>NZ_QEKU01000002.1:0-130939 GCF_003096455.1 Acidovorax sp. 99 | reverse complement strand
TGCGAACAAGGAACACCTGCAAAGTAGCCTCGTGAACTCGCTCATTTAAAACTTGCCATCCCAGGATCGGCAGCTACGATTTTCGTAGACCACAAACTTCTCTGGAGCGATAGATGCGACACCTGCTATCTGTGATGTCAGCCATTGCACTAACTTTTGGCATGGGAATGTTGCAAGCGGCGACTGTTGATCCTGATAGCCTGAAGCGGATGAGAGATGCGGTGAATGAGGAAGGCGAGGTACGAGTGATGATCACCCTACGCCATCAGAAACTTGAAAAATTATCGCAAGAGCAAAAAAATGATAACTTAAAAAAAGATGCAAATGCCATACGTGCGTTAAAGGCGGAATTAGGAATCGCAGCATTTACAGAAGGTAGTTGGGAGAGCGAGAGTGGGCAGATCGGGATGTATATAAAAGCAGCAGGCATTAGCATCCTTCAAAACAGTCAGAATGCACTGGCCTTTACAATAGATCCCACTGACAAATCGCGCATTACTGCTATGGACCTGGATGGCAGCCTTACAGCCCTCCGGAAAGTTTTGCGCACTAGATCAGAGGTAGATGCCGAAATAATTCTTGACACTCAGAGTGCGAAGTATCAACTATTGCAAGATGGCTCGACACGCATAACAAATGTTGGCGAAGTGATCATTGAGGCCAATTCCCTGATTGAGAAAATCCGGGAAAATTTGCAAAAATCAGGCCACTCCGAATCTACCCTGATATTAGACAATGCGCTACCAATAAAAATAACGACCTCTATTAACAAGAAAAAGCTACTCCTCCTGCAGAATCATCCTGATGTGCGAGGAATTCGGCCTATCGGCTATCAAGATCCTCGGACCACCTACTGGTCTGCAGGAGCATCCGATATAGCCGAAAAAGAGGGGCAGGTAGAGGTGAGTATTTCGTTGCGCGGTGGGTTACTTTTCTCTCCTGATTTAAATTGGAATTCCCGTGGAGGAAAAAATCAGGCAATGGCAAATCGAGAAGCCATGACAAAAATTCTTGCTGATGCCAATATAAAAATGCCACAAAGCGATCCTGTCGGGGATTCGATTGGGTCGTTTCAGATGATTCTTACCAAGGACCAGCTGTCTAGACTCCGCGCAAAAAATGATCCGCGAATTTTGGAGTTGCGTGAAAACCGCCCACTGGGTGTGTCGCAACTACAAAGGAGCATGCCGACTATTAACATGCCTGTTGCATGGGCTTCTGGAAATAAGGGGAGTGGTGTAGCGATTGCCGTGTTAGATGACGGCATTCGAAAAACTCACGAGATGTTTCTCTTTAACGGCACTACGAAAGTGGTCGGCGAAGATTGTTTTGGATCAAACTCCGGAGGCTTTAAGTCTATATGTCCGAACAAGGATTTGTTCGGTGATAGCCCAGCGGGGACGCCAAATGCGGGTGAGCCAAACAGTGATCTCATCGGATGCCAGCTGATTGATCAGCAGCGGTGCGGGCATGGTACGCTAATGGCTTCGGTTGCTGCGGGTCGCGCATCACCGAACGTGGCCAGCGGAATATTGCAAGGGGTTGCGCCAGACGCCCAACTCATTTCGATAAATATTTTCTCATATGATCGCATCAATAATAAAAAAACATATTATTTGAACGACTTGGAAAAAGGGCTCTCGTCGGTGCTTCTGAGGGCCGGCGGGACTACGCCCACCTCGCCTGCAGCACTGGTTGTCAATCTGAGTATCGGCACCGTTGCCAGTTACCCGTCCGACTGCGATGCCAATGTCAGCATCGCCATCAGAAATCTTATTCGACAACTTAGGACCGCAGGCGTCCCTGTTATTGCATCAACAGGAAATTACCAGATTCAAACTGCGCTTTCGCATCCTGCTTGTAGTGAATACTCAATAAAAGCTGCTTCTGTGCTGAACGATGAAATTGGATATACGCTCGCAACAAAGTCGAATATCGCGGCTTTAAGTCAGTATACGTATCCAATTTTTTTGGCGCCTGGTGGAGACGAAAATACTATTGGTGTCAATGGAGCAGGACGCGTTTCAGATACCGATTTGCTTGCAGGCTGGGGCACATCTCTCGCTGCAGCTCAAATCTCTGGGTTTGCAGCCGTCTACAAGAGTATGAATCCCACTCATAGCGTCGATCAGTTCATCGCTTGGGTAAATTCGACCGGAAGTGTCCCTGTCAGCAGCTTAATTGCCAGCGGTGTACAAACTTGGCGCAGAATTGCATTCCCGTGAAAGTTCGCTGGTTTTTAGAGGCCAAACCGGGATACGGCCAGTTTAGACTCATAAGCCTTTTGGTTATTAATGAACCGCTTTCTATCCCGTCTCGCTGATTTGAACGGCGCGCCACCAATCGCCTTACCAGGGGCCCTACTGCCTAGGCTTCTGGCGTATCACTGCTGTTCTTCGAAGAAAGTTTGGCTTGTGAAGTTGTCCGCCATTTCGATTCGCAGACGAAAGTCAATGCTCTCCTTCTTTTTCTTCTTGCTCAGGATATGCAGTTTCACAGGCGAGTAATAGCTTGTGGTCGGAGGGACTTCGTATTGCTTCCCATAGATGGAGACCATGGATGCGGGTTCCTTCTGCTGCAGAACTGAAAACTCTCCGTTGCGCACGACCTCCATCAGTGACTTACCCCCATCAGCACACGCGACAGTCATCGTCGGTGAACCGGTGATCTGAGAGCGCTGGTAGGAGAGCTTGCCCTCAACGATATCGCTGACTCGCGCCAGGGCCCGATGATCGTCTGTGGAGATGCTCTCGAAAATATCGATTGGCGCACTTTTCCTGAGGAATCTAAGCACATTTCTGGCTCGTCTTGCGTAGTGAGCAAATGCGAGGGTTTCGTTCATCGCCTCTATATGCTTTGGTATGTGAAACTTCCCCGCTGCAGCTTGATTTCCATCGACGTCCAAGACGAATGAAACAGACGCGAATGGATCAAGAATTGCTTCAAGCAGGTTGATAAAGACGTCCAAGTAGGGAGGGTTGGCAGCCTCTTTTCCTTGCCACGCTTTTAAGTTGGTAGTCAGAGTCGATACCGAGTGAACATCATTGCCATTCGTTGGAGTGAAAGCTAATTCCACGTCCAGAAGACCGCCACATCCAGCGCCTGCAAATCGGATTTGCTTGCGCCCAGCTGTTAGTTGACCACTAATGGTTTCAAAAATTGCCGGTTCGATCTGGGGCGCAAGTATCTTCAACACGGCTGGACGTGCCATCGGCATGATCGTTATCGATGCCAGGTCGGCATCTTTGTGCAGCACATCGAAGAGTTTTGATCCTTCAAACACGACCCCATCGAGTGGCAGCGTCGCTTCACGGCCCTCGTCAATGGACGCCTGAAGGCCCTTGCGCCAGAGATCAGCCGACTCTTGTCCAATCTTGATGGAAAAAGACACGGTCTCTTTCGCGCCCACGGTAATCGTTGTATTGCCGCCCGAGTACGTCGTTGAAACAGTGAACCTCGGATCCACTGCTTCCAATTGATCGACCAAGGCCTTGTGCACGTTGCCTATGGCTTCTGGATAAAACCCAGGCGTTCGGGTGCCCATGGCCATGGCCGCCATGCGATAGATATCCTTTTCATCGGGAAGCCGTTTGCCCTGCTCCATCAGAGCCCTTGCCTCAGCCGATGTTTTCCATACTTTGAGCGTTTCTGCGGGGTACGAGTCTGGATCCCGGTCTATGATTGTCGAGCAGGTCTGGCATAGCCAGATGATGTTGCCAAATCCGCGCCGATCTTCTGCGGTCATCGCAGCGAGATAACGCGGCCCCCCAGGCGATGCCGCATGAATATGCGCGCCGACCCCCACATTGGAGAAGTCAACTTCGCCCACTGGTGCGGAGGTGGTGGCACGGCAATCGGGATTGGAGCAACGACCTGCCACCCGCTGATAAGCCTGATTCTTGGTCGGTTTCGTGAAGTCGTCGCGTGCCATGGGATCGTCGCTTGGTTGTATGCAGATACTGTATGTGTGGAGCTTTTTCGCCCACTGCCGGCCGGCGTGCAAGCAATCAATGGCCGTCCATCGGTTTTTTCTTGCGAGCGGGCCTGGGTGGCGGTTGAAACTGCGCCACCAATGCGCGCAAGGTGTCAGCCTCCGCTTTGTGCTGCGCCACTGCCTGAAGTGCCTGCTGTAGCTCAACGCCTTGCAGTTGGTTCACGCGGGCGCTCTCGGCCAGCGAAGCCCGTGCGCTCTCCAAGTCTGCGGCCAATCGTGTCTGGGCTGCGTTGGCCTCCAGGACCTTGGCATGGTGATCGCGCTCCACTTCTGCGAGCTTGCCCCGCAGCTGCTCCAGGTGCTTGTCTACCTGCATTCGAGCGGTGCGCTCCCGATCAATTTCACGAAGCGCGCGGCGCTCGGCCTCGGCCGCACGGGAGGCCGCCTCGTCGATGGCCGCACGCCCCTTGTCAAGTTCAGCGCTGAAATGCTGCCTGCTCTTCGATTGCTCCAGCTTCAGCTCATCCACCTGCCTGGACAGCGCCTCGCCTCTCGCTGTGCTCGCAGCGTGCGCACGCCGCTCTTGTTCAAGCTCGACAGCAAGGGTCTGAACGCGGACCTCCAGTTCGGTGAATTTGGTCTGTGCGGTCTCCATTTGGGTCTCCAGGACAGCGCTACGCTGCAGAGCCTCCTGCAAGGCTGTCTGTGCAATCTGGGCCTCTGCGTGCGCCTCGATGCGCAGGACCGCTAACTCCTCGCGTGCCAACTCCGTTGCCTGGGTCCACAGCACGCTGACAGCTTGGCCTGCGGCCTCTTTAAGCGCCTCCGGCAAATCGGGGTGATCGATCTCCACCCGAGCCTTGCCGCGCAGATCCTCCCAGAACTTGGCCAGCGCTTCGGCCGGGGCGCTCATGGAGCCCTTGCGCACATGCTGATAGAGCTTGCTGGCTGTGGGCGTGATGCCGTATCGGAAGAACAGCAACGCGCACACCTCGCGGTACAGCGCTTTCGTATCGCTAAAACGCTCCCGCAGGGCCTCAACTTCGGCTTGGATTTCGGATTCTTCGCTCATTCTTAATTAATACAACGTATAACGTAAGAATCAATGAATTAATTTCTTATCTATGGACATAATTACTCTAATGTCCATAGAATTTGCTCCATGAGCAGCTTGACCGTCGCACCTGCCGTTTTGGCGCATCTTGAGCCTTTGGAGGGCTTGGTGCTCCCCCTTCACCTGTCCGGCGAGCGGGGACGCAATCGGGCCCAGGGCTTGCCCCAGGTCGCGGCCAATGACGATCGCTCTGCGGTGTTGGCCTGGCTGGCGCGCTACAAGGATTCACCGGCCACGCTGGCCAGCTATCGCAAGGAGGCGGAAAGGCTGCTGCTTTGGTGTGTGCACCAGCATGGCAAGGCCCTGTCCGATTTGACCCACGAGGACTTTCTGGCCTACGAGTCCTTTTTGGAAGATCCCCAACCGGCCGGTCGATGGATCATGCAGGTCGCACAGAAGGCTCCGAGGTCCTCGCCCCACTGGCGTCCGTTCGCCAAGCCGCTGGACCGGCAGAGCCAGCGCCAGGCACTGTCGATCCTCAACAGCCTCTTCAACTGGCTGGTTCAAGCCGGGTATCTGGCTGGCAACCCGTTAGCTCTGCGCCGCCGCAAATCTGTGGCTCGACCCGCCAAGACCAGCAGGTTCCTGCCCCACGAGCACTGGGCGCAAGTGCGCGCAACGATTGAGTCCCTTCCCACGGGCACGCCTCGGCTTGCCCTCCAAGCGGCTCGATACCGATGGCTCTTCTCTCTTCTCTACATCGGTGGCCTGCGGATTTCGGAGGTCTGCAACAACTCTATGGGCGACTTTTACTGGCGTCGGGGGGCGGACGGCCGTGAACGCTGGTGGCTGGAGATTCGGGGCAAGGGAGACAAAGCTCGCGTGATCCCCGCAACCGACGAACTGGTAACGGAACTGATGCGCTACCGGAAATCAAACAACCTGACACCGTTGCCGCGTGAGGGGGACACTCTTCCGCTTTTGTTGCCCCTCATTGGTGGAGTTCGCCCCATGGGACGCAGTGGCGTGCACGAATTGATCAAGGACATTTTTAAGAAAACCGCAGTTCGCCTGCGAGCCCTGAGTCCTGACCATGAGGCCGCAGCCTCTCATGTTGAACAGGCCTCCGCACACTGGATGCGTCACACGGCGGGGACCCATCAGAGCGACAACATGGATCTCAAATCTGTCCGGGACAACCTGGGCCATGCAAACATCGCTACAACCAGCATTTATGTGCACACGGAAGATGATGCGCGCCATGACCAGACCACGAAAGCTCACAAGCTGGGGTGGTCAGTTTGACGGAGCGAAGCGTCGATCCTGTCCATCAGATGCGTGAGGTGCCTTAAAAAGGCACTTCATCGGGAATTGGTTGCAGGTGTTGCTGCAGGTATTCAAGCTTGCCGATCAGTGCAATTCGCGTTCTGACATCTGTGCCACCCAATCGAGAAGCGCCGCGTCGGCATGGGTGCGCCGTCCCTCCCTCTTGGCCAGCGCTTCCAGCGCCTGCATCAGGTATTCGGCGACAAGCCAGTCGCGCTCCCGGCAAGCGCGCTTGAACAGTTTGGACAGGTCTTGCTCAAGTGTTGTCACAGTTCAGTCTCCCGAATTGCCGCCCCGCGCAGCTCGCGAGCATTTGTGTTGCAAGGGGCGCGAGAGTCTTTGAAGGGGTCAGAGACTGCCGGCAGTCCGGCAAAGGTTCCGCTCACTACGCTGGCACCTTGCGTGCACAACTCATCCTCCTGAGCCGCCGGCGGCGAGACATCAACCTTTGCTGCGCAATCAGCGCGGTGCGTCCGAGCGACGGGGCCTTCGGCTGTGATAGCGTAGGTAGAGAATCCGTCTTGGCGTGTGCAGCTCCATGGGCATATCGGACACGATCTGCACCAAAGCGCCCCTGGCGTTTCGCACTGCAGAAGTAGTACGGCTGATTCTCATATCCCATGCGGCAAGAAAACGGCTCAGTCAACGACATTCCAAAGACAGGTTCTTTCAGGCCTGTGATGGGCGATTCTGCGGCCGCGCAATGATGTGCAAAATGGTCCTGGTGCTTTTGAGTGTCCATGATGTCGCTTTCTTGTGCGTGTCCGGTGGTGCAGCGTATGACCAACTCACTGGATCAACGGTGCAGTGGCGCCTCGCCCTAGCAATGCACGATAGACCTTGACACGGTGGCAATGTCAAGCACCCGAAGCCAATCCCCGCGCCTTGCACGTCGCGTTTGTAATCTTCGTGCCCCCGCTTGGGGCAGATGATTGCGTAATTTTTTGGGCTGGAAGCGGTGGCCGGCCGTGCGGCCACGCTCAGTGCCAGCACACGCAACGCACTGTTGTTTTACCGTTTTCGCCGTCGCCGCCTCGAGGGCAATTCCGAGCCTGCCGGCGGTCATCGTCACGCAGACGCTGGTGAAGTTGTTGAGCGAGCTGGTCTACGTGTGGCCGGTACCCACTTTGGGGAACGAAATCACAGCTATCGAAACGACAGCCCAACCGCCAGCGCCGCAAGTGTGATGATCAAAACGGGCACCGTGATCACCATCCCCACCCGGAAGTAGTGCCCCCAGCTGATGCGGATGCCCTTGCGCGTCAACACGTGAAGCCACAGTAGCGTGGCCAAAGTGCCGATGGGCGTGATCTTGGGTCTCAGGTCGATGCCGATCACATTCGCATGCAAATCAGAGCTGTGGAATTCGCCACGAGCTTATCGCAGCTGCCTTTGGCGAGAGGTGTCTCTGCCATGGAGGCTAAAACGATTGACCTTGCCACCATGGCAAGCAGGAGACTGGATTCTTCTTAACTTTTCGCCATGAGGCTAAAGATGCATGAATTCCAGCTTCCCAACATGACCTGTGGACACTGTGCCGGGATGGTGAACCAGACACTGCAGATGGCAGATCCCGATTGCAAGGTGCAGGTGGACATGTCCAAGCGCTTGGTTACGGTGCAGAGTGCTGAAGACCGCCTGACGCTTGCGGAAGCGCTCACCGAGGCGGGCTACCCGCCCTCTTGACTACGCGTCCGTACCGCAAAAGATCTGCTCCGGCACACGTTCATCGCGGCGGGCATTGACACCGCCTTGGAGCCGCCGACCATCGCCTTGACGCAGCGATGGTCGGCCTGAGGTCTTTGGGCGGTTGCTACTTTTTTGCCACCTCTCTGTCTCGGAACTACTTGGGCGTGGAGCCCGGAGTGGCTTCCTTGTGCGGCATGGCTTCACGCGCATTGGCCTTTTCCTGACCACGGGCTTCGGCCTTGCTGGTGTCGGCGATGCCAGAGCCTTCACCCCGCGCCGTACTGCCATCCTTGGTCCGCTTCACACCGGTCGCAGGGCGGGCGTTTTTGTGTTCCTCGCCATGCGCTTGCGCCTTGGAGTTGGTGTAGGGCGTGGCCTCTTGGGTGTCGCCAGCAGCGAATGCGGACGATGCGGCGGTCATGGCCAGGGCGATAAGGAGAGTTTTCATGATTTTTCCTTGGTGGGTTGACGTGCGAACAGAAGAGCGCCCCCTTTCTTGAGGGCGCGGCGAGACACTCCTTGTGCTTACTTGGCAGGCTCGATGGCGGTGACGACCATCTTTCCGCCCTCGTTGATCACCATGAAGCGGATCTTGTCGCCGACCTGCGTCTTGTCGAGCAGGGCCTTGTCCTTGGCAGCAAACACCATGGTCATCCCCGGCATCTCCAAGTGCTTGATGTCGCCATGCTTGATGGTGATCTTGCCGGCGTCCTTGTCGATCTTGCGCACCTCTCCATCGGTCATGGAGGCTGCGGTCGTGGATGCGGCTTTTCCGGCGTCTCCAGCGGCCTGCGCCACGGCCGACAGCGGCATGAGAGTGACCAGCGACAACATAGCGCCGATCAATAAAGTGTTTGCGTTTTTCATACGAGCTCCTTGTTCAATTGCGTGCAGGGATTCCCCGATTACTTCTTGACCACCGTGACCTGGCCCTTCATGCCTGCGTCGTAGTGGCCTGGGTACAGGCAGGCGAACTTCACTTCGCCAGCCTTGGTGAACTGCCAGATGATTTCGCCTTGCTTGCCGGGGGCCAGCGACACCTTGCTGGGCTCGTCATGCTCCATGTCCGGGAACTTCTTCATCGTCTCGTAGTGCTCCTTGAGTTCGGCATCGGTGCCCAGGCTGAACTCATGCTTGACCTGGCCACTGTTCTTGATCACGAACTTGACCGTTTCGCCCTGCTTGACGGAGATCGCGGCGGGCGTGAAGCGCATGGTGTCAGCCATGTCCACGTTGATTGTGCGACTGACTTTGGAGGCTTTGCCTGGTTCGCCGATGGCTGACTCCTCGCTTCCATGGCCGTGACCGCCGCTGTGGGTACCGCCCGCAAAGCTGTTGAAGGACAGGGCCACCAGGGCGGAGGCGGCGATCAGGGAAAGAGTGCGTTTCATAGTTACCTTGGGTTGTGGATGAGGAAAGGAGGCGATCAGTGGCCGCTGTGCGAAGACGGCTTTTTGACCTTGACGACAGTGTCCGAGCTGGACTTCTCTTTGCGGGGCATGGATTGGCCACCTTCGGCTTTGAAGCGGGCTGGCTCCGCCATCGGGCCGGTGTATTCGTACGCCACCGTGCCCTCCGGGTTCTTGTACCAACCCGGGTTCTTGTAGTCGCCCGGCTTCTGGTCGCGGCGCACCTTCAGGACACTGAACATGCCACCCATCTCCACCGAACCGAAGGGGCCTTCCCCCGTCATCATGGGGATGGTGTTGTCCGGAATGGGCATCTCCATCTCGGTCATGTCTGCCATGCCCCGCTCGCCCATGACCATGTAGTCGGGGATCAGGTTGTTGATCTTCTTGGCCACACCCCGGTGGTCCACGCCGATCATGGTGGGAATGTCGTGACCCATCGCGTTCATGGTGTGGTGGCTCTTGTGGCAGTGGAATGCCCAGTCACCTTCTTCGTCTGCGAGGAACTCGATCTGGCGCATCTGGCCTACGGCCACGTCGGTGGTCACTTCGTAGAGACGGGTGCTCTTGGGTGTGGGGCCGCCATCCGTTCCCGTTACCAAAAACTCGTGACCGTGCAGGTGCATCGGGTGGTTGGTCATGGTGAGGTTGCCAATGCGAATACGCACCTTGTCGTTGAGCCGGACGTTCAAGGAGTCGATGCCAGGAAAGATGCGGCTGTTCCATGTCCACAGATTGAAGTTCGTCATCTCTGCAACCTTGGGCGTCGCGGCCCCGGGCTCAATGTCATACGCACTGAGCAGGAAGCAAAAGTCTCGATTCACTTCATCAATCAGCGGATGCTTGGTCTTCGGATGCGTGATCCAGAAGCCCATCATGCCCATGGCCATCTGGGTCATTTCATCGGCATGCGGGTGGTACATGAAGGTGCCCGGGCGGCGTGCCACGAACTCGTAGACGAAGGTCTTGCCCGACTGGATTGCGGGCTGGTTCAATCCAGCCACACCGTCCATGCCATTGGGCAAACGCTGTCCATGCCAGTGGATGCTGGTGTGCTCGGGCAGCTTGTTGGTCACAAAAATGCGAATGCGGTCGCCTTCCACCACTTCAATGGTGGGACCAGGACTCTGGCCGTTGTATCCCCACAGGTGGGCCTTGAAGCCAGGGGCCATTTCGCGCACAACGGGTTCTGCCACCAGGTGGAACTCCTTGACCCCCTGGTTCATGCGCCAGGGCAGCGTCCAGCCGTTGAGCGTGACCACCGGGTTGTAGGGGCGCCCGGAGTTGGGCACCAAGGGGGCCATGGTGTCGGCGCTGCCCTGGAAAATGGGCTCTGGCAGTGCGGCCATCGCCACGCGGCTCACACTCGCTGCGGCCACTGCCCCTCCGGCAATGCCAGCAAACCGGAAAAAATCTCGTCTTGAATTCATGTTGGTTTCCTTGGGGGATCAGTGGCCGGCACCAGCTTCTGCAGCAGCGGCGCCGCCGCTACCCGCGACGCCAGCGCTCGTGGGTTTTCCGATGAGAGAGGCTTGTAGCGCCGCGTCCGCCAGCCAAAACTGTTGTTCTGCATTCAGAGCAGCCATTACCGAGCTGACCTGATCGCGGGAGTCCGCCAGCAATTCGAAAACGCTGATCAGCATCCCGTTGTAGCGAAGCTGGTTTTCTTCGGAGATGGTTTTTCGCAGGGGAATCACCTCGTCGCGGTGGTGACGCGCGATGTCATATGCAGTGCGGTACGCGGAGTAGCTCTCCCTAAGGTTCGAACCCGCCGCGCGTGCGGTTGCTTCCAGGCGGTTGGCCGCAGCCAGGGTCTGCGCATTCATGGCGTCGCGCCGCATTCCACCCCAATCGAAGATGGGTAACTGCAAGCTGATCTCGAAGCCGCGCCGCGTGGAGTGGGTGTTCTCGGCGGCATCAAAGACTGAGTCGCGCCGCACGCCCAACTCGATGTCCGTGAAGGTCGTGATCGTGTTCCAGCCTTGCGCGCGTGCGGCTGCGTCGTAGTCAGCCTTCGCGATCTGCAGATCCAGCCGCCCCTTAGACGCTTGGCGGCCAGCGTCCGATGGGGACAGCGGCTCCTTGGGCAGTGTGGGCAGGCGCTCAGGCAACTTGAGCTGTTGGGCTTGGCTGTCGTCCAGACCCAGCAGCCGGACCAGTTCCTCACGGGCTGCCGTGACTTGGTGCTGGGCACTGGCCAGCTGGGTCGCTGTGTCGGCATAGAACGCTTGCTGGCGTGCACGGTCAAGCTTGTTGAAATTGCCCACCGCCTGCATGCGCTTGGCCAGTTCGGCACTGGCTTGGGCGCTGGCAACGACCTGTTGGGTGTAGGCCAGCGTTTGTTGCGCGGCAACGGCGCGTACCCATGCCTGACGTACCTGCGTGACTTGGTCCACTACCTCGCTGCTCAGGCGCAACTGGGTCTGCTTGATGCGCTGCTCGGCGATGCCTTTGCGCGTCGGCAAGGTCAGCAGGTCCAGCAGCCCGAAGGACAGGAGGCGGCCGATCTCCGTCTCGCTGCCCAGGCGAACGCGCTCCAGGCTCAGGATGGGGTTGGCGATGCGGCCGGACTGGGCTGCCGTGGAAGCGTCCGCCCAGTTTTGAGCCACGATGGCCTGCAGGGATGGGCTATTGACGAGTGCGAGTTGAACGGCATCCTTCTGACTGAGCGGCTTGGCCAGCAGATCCGAAGCGCGCTGGCGCAAGGCGTCCCGCTCGCTCTGGTCCCGGGCCAAGGTAAGCTGGCCGTCCGTGAAACCGCTTGCGGCTGTATTGGCGCTGGTGAGGTTCTGCTCCAGATTCACGCTGGCGCAACCAGACAAGACCGCCACTGCGGCCATGGCGATCACGAGTTTGGCGCGGGGCGTGTGCAAGGGGCGGTTCATTGTTTGCCCCCGTGGTGTGCGTCATGGCCCTGCGCGGGTTGGTCCTGGCCGGTTGTGGGTGCCGTCTGGCGAATTTCCTTGGCATAGGTGCGCCAGCCTCCGATCTCGCCCACCTTGTCATTGGCCGCTTTCCAGGGCTGGACGGATTGCTCTTTGTAGGCTTCGTAGCCCGAGAGGGCTGATCGGTACGAAAGCTGATAGTCCACCTTGGCGGATTCGCCCTCTGGCATCTGAGCCAGAGCCAGGGACGGCGCTATTAGCGCGGCGGCCAGCCAGGGGGTTGATATAGGTCGTGAAAGCCAGGAAATTTTCATAGGTTCACCATGCGTTCTTGATGCAACGCATTGTGTGATCCCAAGGCTTCCGCCGACATAACGGCTTAATTACATCTTTGTCATCTGAAAGAAAGCCCGCGATCTGCAGGCACACTTGCCGTCATTCGCAGACAGGGAGATCCCGTGAAGATATTGATCGTCGAGGATGAAATCAAAACCGGCGAATACCTGCGCCAAGGCTTGCGTGAGGCAGGGTTCAACGCCGATCTGGTTCACAACGGAGTCGATGGCCTGCATCTGGCCCAGGAAGGTGACTACGACCTGGTGATCCTGGATGTGATGCTTCCTGGGATGGATGGCTGGCAGGTGCTCACCAATCTGCGTCGCCGGGGCCTGGAGATGCCCGTACTGTTTCTCACGGCCAAGGATCAGGTGCAAGACCGGATCAAAGGGTTGGAACTGGGGGCGGACGACTACCTGGTCAAACCGTTTTCCTTTGCCGAGCTATTGGCGCGAGCGCGCACCATCCTCAGGCGTGGTCGCAATGGCACCGAGGTGACGGTCCTCCAGGTGGCCGATCTAGAACTAGACCTCTTGCGGCGGCGAGTCAGCAGATCTGGCAAACGCATCGACCTCACGGCCAAGGAGTTCGGACTCCTGGAGCTGCTGATGCGCCGCCAAGGGGAAGTTCTGCCGCGCTCTCTGATCGCGTCGCAGGTGTGGGATATGAATTTCGACAGCGATTCCAATGTGATCGAGGTGGCGATGCGTAGGCTGCGCGCCAAAGTGGATGATGCCTACGAAGTCAAGCTGATCCAGACGGTCCGAGGCATGGGGTATGTGCTTGAGGCTCCCGAGGAGAGTGCGTGAAGGCAAGGTACTCGCTCACGACACGGCTGACGGTCTTTTTTACTTTGGCTTCCGGGCTGGTGCTAATTGGACTGGGGACTCTCGTGGCAATTTCCATCGACCGACATTTTGTGGAGCTTGACCGCGATGCATTGCGTGACAAGGTTCACCTGACGCGTGAAGTCATCGGCAAATCGAAGTCGCCGCAGGATCTGAAGACGCGGCTGGATGACGTTTTGCACAGCCATGAGGGCCTCTTCGTCACCGTGCTTCGCAATGGTCAATCGCTGTACTCGACGGAAGACTTTGAGTTTCCTGCGGACTTGAGCGTGCGGACCCAGCATTCCCGCTTGGGGGTCGCCTCGTGGCGAATCAAGGACCGTGAGTACCGGGGAATGTCCGAAGCCGTGACGCTGCCTGATTCCGCAGAGCCGCCGCTGCAGGTCTGGGTGGCCGTGGACATTGCTCACCACAAGCACTTCATGTACGAATTGATTTGGGTACTTGTGAGCTACGTGGCATTGGCAACGCTGGTGGCTGGGATCCTGGGCTGGTGGGCCGCAAAGAATGGCTTGGCCCCCCTTCGCGCCATGCGGTCCCGCGCCATGGCCATCACGGCACAGCGACTGGACGAGCGGATGCCAACCCAGGAGTTTCCGGTGGAGATGGCCGACCTGGCGACCACCCTCAACGAGATGCTCCGGCGTCTGAAGGAGGAGTTCGACCGGTTGTCCGAGTTTTCTTCGGACCTGGCCCACGAGCTGCGTACGCCCATCAACAATCTGATGACACAGACCCAGGTCACGCTCAGCCAGGCTCGTTCTTCCGAGGAGTACCAGGACATACTGGCTTCCAACGCCGAGGAGTACCAGCGCCTGGCCCGCATGGTGGCTGACATGTTGTTCCTGGCCAAGGCTGACCACGGTCTCATTCTTCCCAGCACGGAGAAGATCGCTGTTCACGATGAAGCACAGGCCCTGTTTGATTTCTACGAGGCCCTTGCAGAAGAAAAGCAGGTCCGACTGCAATTGGTCGGGGCAGCGGAGATCGCTGGCGACCGGTTGATGCTGCGCCGGGCGCTGAGCAATCTCCTGTCCAACGCCATTCGCTACACCCCACCAGGCGAGCGGGTGGTCGTGGACATCCAAGGGGACCTGCACGGAACCACCGTGGATGTCGTCAACACCGGACCTTCCATCGATGCGCAGATGATCCCCCGCCTGTTCGACCGCTTCTTTCGGGCAGACAAGTCGCGCAAGCAGCTGGACTCCGATGGTGCGGGCTTGGGCTTGTCCATCACCCAGGCGATTGTTCATGCGCACCGGGGACGGATTTCCGTGAGCTCGGCTGATGGCAGAACTTGTTTTTCGATGTATTTCCCCAGTGCACAGAGCATTGGCAAGCACCTCACGACAGATGCATGACCCCCTGGCAACCCTCATAGACTGCTGGAAGGCAGACCCGAGCAGCACCTACAACACCTGGTTCCTGTGGGATCAGAGGATCAAGAACTTCCGCTCCATCCGCCGAGGCATCGCGCAGGTGGTGCAGGACATCCGGGGCGGAACGTTTGGCAACGCCTACCGAGGCTCCTCGCTGGAGACGATCGTGGGTTCCGTGGCAGAGCAGCGCCAGATTTTCAAGGGAGCGGACCACGCGTTCCTCTGGAAACCCAAGCTGCGGATTCCGGACATCTACGAGAACACGAGCAACCAGCTCGCCTTCGCAGATCTTCTTCACACTTGCGATCACTGCGACTGCGCGGAAGACGTGGTGGCCGCCATACAGCGCATTGATGCAATTGGCATCAAAGGCTTGGGCCCAGCAGTCGCCAACTTGCTCTACTTCATCCACCCAACGCTGGTCTCCCCCTTCAACACGGCCATCGTCAATGGTTTCAACGCGGTGACCGGGGGGCGCGTGAAGCTCGGGCGCTGGGACCACTATCTTTCGATGCGAGAAGGCTTGCTGCGCTTGAACGCGCAGTACCGGCTGAAGCTATCGAATGATCTGGGTGCAATCGCGGGACTCATGTTTGACATTGGCGGCGGCCGATATGCAGCGCCGCCACCGGCCATGGATGCTGCGGCGACAGCTCTCTGGCAAGAAGACCTTGAGCGTGTGCGGCAGGAATCCGCCGCATTGCAACGGGAACTGTCCCAAGCGACCGAGAGCGATGCGACCCACACGGGTGTCCAGGCTTCACTGCGCGACCTGGGCAAGGCCCTCGGGTTCGAAGTCTGGATAGCGTCCAACGACCGGGGCCGCGCCTATGGCGGGGGGGTGCTGGGAGACGGATGCCTCTCGCAGCTGCCAGCCAGCCTGGACCGAGGATTGGAGTCCGTGCGACTGATCGATGTTGTATGGGTTGATCCCCAGACCTCGCAATTCGCCGCCGCATTCGAAGTCGAACACACCACGTCCATCTACTCGGGGATTGTGCGCATGCTCGATCTGGCCCTGGGCACGCCGGTTGCAGGCAACTGTGCATTGTTTCTGGTGGCTCCAGACAATCGCAGAGACAAGGTCGCTGAGCAACTTCAAAGGCCTGCCTTCTCCAGGGTGTCAGAGCTGGGAATCCGGTACCTGCCTTACAGCCAGCTGGAGCAGAACCATGCCTCCATGAGCCGCTTTGGGTCCAGCATCAAGCCGTTGCTGGAGATTTCGCAGCGGCTGTGAGCCACGGCTATTTCGTGCGGCGCGCTTCGCTGCGCGCGGCTTTTTGGGCCCCAGGGATGCGGCAACCCACGGCGATGTCGGCAAGATGAAGTTTCTGTAATCCCGAACGGCGGGATTGACGGGTAGCGCCTTGCGTTGCGAAAGCCACAGATCGAACTCCAATCTCTACGATTGGGCATCGCCTCGGCACAGATTTCGAGGCAGAACTTCGCAAACTCTTCGCCCCAGAAAGCCTCGGCATGAACGTCACGACAAAGCCATTGGATGCACTATTGCCTGTCAGTTCGCTGGGAAACTCTGTGCCCAAAGCACCGAGCATCCAGGGAGGCGGTTTTCTGGACGCGATGAAGCAGGCGCTTTCAACTACAAGCCAGTTGCAGAGTGAGTCTGGTCGCCTGAGCCGCGAGGTCACACTCGGCAATCCCACGGTCAGTCTCGAAGAAACGATGCTCGCTGGCGTCAAGTCGAACATCGCGTTTCAGGCCACGCTTCAGAGCCGCAACCGCATTGTCCAGGCCTACACCGATGTGATGAACATGCAGGTGTGAATTGCCCTAGGGAGTACAAGGTTCGTGGATGACGCACTGATCGGCGCACATGCTTTGCCTCGGAGTCGCTATCAGCTGGGACCCACCTTGAAGTTCATCCCAGCTTCAGGTAGAGATAAGTTCCGGGGATTAACCATGAGGCACATGGTCGAACGAAAAAGCGGACGTAAAGCACTTTCTCCTGTCGGGGTGGCAACGCCACGCGTTGCGCCTTCATCAATGTAGATGGGCGTCTCAGCCTTTGATGACGTTAGACAGGTCTGTCATACGTTTAGCAACTGCAGGGCTGCGAAGGATACACCTTCAGGTTGTTTCCCCCAGATGTGATCGCAGCGCACATTCGTCTTGATGCAATTGGCTTCTCATGAGTGCAAGAAAATTCCTTGCAACACCTGATAAAACCTGTCCCACAGGGACTGCAAGTAAGCAAGAGAAGCCTACATCGACCGATAGCCGACGCACCACCAATCCGCGTTCAGCGTAATCGAGCGCCGTTATAGGATTGACAATCCCCACCCCTAATCCACGTAATGCCATCTCACACACACTTGCTGCGTAGGGAGTGTGGATGGACACGCTCAAGTGGACACCATGCTCCGCAAGTTTTTCCTCCAAGCGGCGACGGGAAGCATCTTCTGGGTTCAACGCAAGGAATGGGATTTCGGCTAGCTGCTGTGGCTGCACTCGCTGATGGCGGGCCAATGGATGGTCTCCCTTCATGACAACCACTCCTGGAAACCGCGCGAAAAGGGTAGCATCCAAGCCGCTTGTCGGTATTTCATCGGCCATCAGTCCGAAGTCTGCATGCCCTGAAACCACTCGCTCACGGACATCCCGAGAGCTCAGAACCTGCAATGACACGTGAGGACGCCTTTCAGGAGTCTTGGCAGTCATCAGCCTCGCGAGGCATCTCGGCATGAAACCTAGCCCAAATGCGGGGTAACTGGCGATATTGAGTTGGTTCACTCCGAAGTCCCGCAAGCTCTTGAGGCGATGCTCGATAGCGCCCATACCGACAAAACTCCGTTCAACCTCTACCAGCAATGCCTTTGCCTCAGGCGTGGGGTGCAGTCGTCCTCGCAACCGCTGAAAAAGATCAAATCCGGCTTCAGATTCCAGACGCTTGAGTGATTGGCTGACCGCCGGCTGGGAGACACCGAGAAGCACAGCAGCCTTTCTGGCTGAACCGCTCACCATCAACGCCCTGAATGTTTCTATCTCGTTAGCCCGCATATAACCCCAAATAATCAACCGATCACAACTCTATTACTTTTTCTATCAACTTATACCTAGACTTGGCTGCGGAACAACAAAGGAGACGACGACCATGAACTTTCGCATCGCAGCCATTTCCCTCATCCTGGCATTCGGAGCCAGTGCACAAGCCCATGATTTCGGGCCAGACATTGCCCGCTATCAGAACCTAGCTGCCACTAAAAAGCTTGACAGCAACGAGGCGATTCAAGCGCGTCTGGCACTGGAAAGAGCTCAAGGGCAGATGGATCAAGCCGACATCAAGATGCTTTTGCGCATACGCAGCCTGACCAATAATGGCCTTCGCGAACTCGGTGAACAACCTGCATTTCTCTCCAGCGAGTACAAGCGACTTGAGGCCGCACTGGCGAACCCGAAGACTAATGATCCAGCCAAGCTTGCTAAGGCGCGGGAGATCTTTGCGCAGCTTTCCCATGAGAAGCCGGTTTACGAGGCGCTTGAGGCAGAAGCCGTCGAGAACATGAAGCAGGCGATCAAGCTGATCGAAGCTGCGCCGGTTAAATAAGTTATGGCTTCTCACCATGATGAACAGTACAAAGCAAATAGCAAAACTTCTGGCTGCGACCATGCTTGCGCTCGCCACCACTGTGGTGTGGGCTCAGTCGTCTGTGACTATTTATGGCATCGTTGATGCGGCCGTAGAGCGTGCCGACAGCGGGTCTGGTAGTTCGGTAACGCGCCTCGTGTCTGGTCAGGGATCTGCCTCCAGGCTGGGCTTTCGCGGGACAGAAGATCTGGGTGGTGGACTCCGCGCCATATTTAGTTTGGAAGCCGCGCTGAACGCGGACAACGGCACCGGTGGAGCAACTGGCGGGGGGCTGGCATTTAACCGTCAAAGCTGGGTGGGCTTGGCCGGCAAGTGGGGGCAGGTAACCCTTGGGCGGCAATTCAGACCTGAAGCGCGCGCGGTCTTCGGCATGGACCCGTTTGACGCGGGTTCCGTTGCGTCTCCCCCCAACACTTATGCCAACACGATATTCCGCGCGGACAACGCGATTGTCTACGAGACCCCGCAACTGGCTGGCTTTGTTGGACGGGTTATGTATGCGTTTGGCGAGCGCGCCGGCGATATTTCTGGCGCTCTGGACGACGTCGGAGCGTCGCTGCAGTACTACAACGGTCCCATTTATGCGGCCTATGGCTATGACAGCAGACGCAACGCAGCTGCCACCGACCGGCGCAACTGGCACTCCTTGGGTGGCTCCTATGACTTTAAAGTAGCCAAGCTGTATGGCGCCTACCGCATCCGTGAGGAGGCTGCCGCCAAATTGGATGAAGCCAACTACTGGGTCGGCGTCGGAGTGCCCATTGGCGCCTTGACTTTACAGGCCACCATGGGACGCGTTGATGACAAGACGGGAGCCAAGCGCAGTGCCAAAGGATACAGCGTTGGCGCCGAGTATTTGCTGTCCAAGCGATCTGATGTGTACATGCGCTACGCCAAGCTTCGTAACGAAAACGGAGGCACATTCGGCTTGGACAACGGGATCAATGGGGCGTCGCCTTCATCTGTAGTCGTCGGAGTACGGCATCGATTTTGAGTTTCCAGGGTGGCATTGGAGCTTCGGTGACGCAGCCAGATGCCTTAGGAGGGAAGGAGTGTTCTTTCCCTCCGCTTTTTAGGAGGAGCTGCGGCTCAAATATGAAAGACGATACCTCGCACGAGCAAGATGCGCTCGATTTTGTAAGTTTGTCACCGCCGGTCTGGCGTGCCTCGACGGTCGTGTTCAAGACGCTGGAAGACTTCGTCAGCCGCAAGTCCCGGTTGCCTGATGGATTCACCTACGGGACTACGGGAACGCCTACTCAGCGCCAGTTGGAATCCAGAATTGCAGCGCTGGATAGCGCTCAGCATTGTGTGGTCACGCCATCGGGCCAAGCGGCGATCTGCATGGTTTTGCTGGCCACTGTGCGCAGTGGAGACCACCTGCTGATGACTGAGTCTGCCTATGGCCCTGCAAAGACATTCGCACTTCAGCATCTGACGGCGCTCGGTGTGGACGTGGAGTTGTATGAGCCGCGGGTTGGCAAAAACATCGAATCGTTGTTTCGCGAGAACACCAGACTTGTGTGGCTTGAGTCGCCAGGGTCGGTCACGATGGAGTTACAAGACATCCCAGCAATCGTTGAAGCAGCGGCTAGCCGAAAGATCACAACGGCGATTGACAACACCTGGGCAAGTGCACTAGGCATGAAACCGCTTGAACTTGGCGTAAATATCAGCGTGCAGGCCTGTACCAAGTATCTGGGTGGACATTCAGACGTGCTGATGGGAAGTATCAGCACAAGGGATGCGGATTTATATCGTGCGATACGTCAGTTGCAGGCAGTGATGGGTCAAGCGGTAAGCGCTGAGGATTGCTTCCTGATATCTCGCGGAATGGACACGCTGAGCGTTCGATTACGACACCAAGTGGACTCTACGAATCAGATCGCCAAGTTTTTGCAAGGTCATCCACTGGTCAAAAAGGTGCTGTTGCCTTCGCTCAATACTTCTCCGGATCGCCTTATCTGGGAGCGCGATTTTTCAGGCTCAGGATCGCTTTTTTCAGTGGAACTTACAACAGCACCGCTATCGGCATATACGGCCATGTTTGGAGAATTCCGACATTTTGCAATTGGTGCCAGTTGGGGCGGCGTCCATAGCATCGCTGCTTTTTACCCCAAAGAAGAAATTTCAGCGCGCAGATATCGGCCTTGCGATGGACCTTTAGTGCGCTTATCTATCGGACTTGAGAATGCCAATGATTTGATTGAGGAACTCGATACAGCTCTTCAAGCTTTCGAAAAGGCAATTCCTTCGTAATCTGACCCTTACCCTGGGTCGTATATCCATTGAAGGCGTGTCAGTCGCCCCGCCTACAGTTACCCATTTTAGCCGCTTTGCTTATTTGAAAGATATTCCTATGTCCAGACGCGCTTTCGTAGTACTAGTTACTAGCTTGTTCTTCGCAGTCACCGCAGTGCATGCTGCATACCCAGACAAGCCGATACGACTCATTGTTCCATGGGCTGCCGGTGGAAGTACTGACGCTATCGCCCGAGCCATCGCTCAGCGTATGAGTGCAACGATGGGCCAAAGCGTGGTAGTCGACAACCGCTCCGGCGCCTCAGGACAGATCGGGACGGACGCAGCTGCTAAGGCTGCACCGGACGGCTATACGTTTGCAATTGTTGAGTTGCCTCATGCCATTCAACCGGCAGTGGTTGCCAAGTTGCCTTACGATCTGCTGCGCGACTTCACTCCAGTCAGCTTGGTTGGCACGTCACCGCTGGTGTTGTTTGCCGCGCCAAACAATATCAAGACGGGCGACATGAAAACCTTTTTGAATAAAGCCAAAGCGGCTGGCGAACTGGTGTCCCTGGCTAACAGCGGCACAGGCTCAAGTAGCCATCTCGCGGCCGAAGTTCTCGCCTCTCGAAGTGGTTTCAAATACACCCCCATCCCATATCGCGGCTCTGCTCCAGCGCTTACAGATGTGGCAGCAGGCCAGGTGACCGGTCACTTTGCCACACTTGCAAGCGGGAGTTCGTTATATGGTGCCGGAAAGCTCTCGGCATTGATGGTGACCGGTCCAAATAGGCTATCCGCGTTGCCAGGAGTACCTACGGCAAGAGAGGCGGGAATTGAGGGGATGGACTTCAATCAGTGGTGGGCAGTAGTGGCACCAGCCACAACACCTATTGAGATTGTCGAGCGGATTCGATCCGAGATCACGGCGGCACTTGCCCATCCATCCACTAAAGAGCGGCTTAGCACTTTGGGCATTGAACTTAAAGCGTCCACGCGAGACGAACTGCGCAGTTTCATGCGCGATGAGGTCGCGCGTTGGGGAAATATTGCGCGCCAGGCGGGTGTGAAACCCGAATAGGTGAGCCACCCCGTTGATTTCAAACCTCGGTGGGTTGACAGCGCATCTCAGCGTGACGACGCAACAAGCATTAAAGCGTAGCTCAGTGCGCAATAAACGACCGAAAAAACAAGTTCCATCCGCGCCGATGTCGCTTCTTCGCTTGAAGAGTAGGCGCGGCTGCCGGAAGGCTAACGGCGCTCAAGGGCAGTGTATTGTTTGCACTGAGTACATGCATCAGACTAGCGTCACCAGTCTTGTGCAGGGCACCGCTAAATGCGCCCGATCACGACTGGGCGATATGCATCGGTCGAGGTCGCAATGTTGATGGCACGTAACACCATTTGCCAGCACCGCCGCCTCTGAAGCCGCCGTAGTCGATGTGAGCGAATGGCAACACCATGACGCGGGCGTCGAGGATTCCGAAAATGTGTTGAAGATGCCGCTCGTTAACGGCTGTTAGTACGTCTCTCCATCTGAAAGGACTTTTCTATGAAAATAATTACTGCACTCATCTCCACTGTTCTCATTAGTGCGTCCTTTGGTTCGCAGGCGCACGAAGGCGAGGATCACAGTAAGAAGACCACCCCCGGTACAGTCAAAAAGGAGCAGAAAGCGTGGGGTATCGCTGGCGATGTCAAAGCATCAACACGCACGATTGAGGTTTCGATGATGGACAACATGCGGTTCACGCCGGATCGCATCGAAGTCAAAGAAGGCGAAACAGTGAGGTTTGTGGTGACGAACGCTGGAAAGGTGATGCATGAGATCGTGATCGGAACCAAGAAGGAGTTGGACGAGCATGCCGCATTGATGGCCAAGTTCCCCAACATGGAGCATGAAGAGCCGTACATGGCACACGTATCACCCGGAAAAAAGGGTGAATTGGTGTGGAATTTCAACCGACCAGGTGAGTTTGACTTCGCTTGTCTAATCGCCGGTCACTATCAAGCCGGGATGGTCGGTAAAGTTCGAGTCGTGGCGCAAGATGCCTCGAACAATAGCCATGGCAAAAGTCAAAAGCGCTGAGAACAGCCGCCACTAATACGCAGCAAGTCTTGATTGACATAGCGACAGCTTTGCTTCGTAGTGCCCTGTTCTCCGCACTCCGAAGCAAGCGGTTAACGTCTAGTCGAGCGCCGGTAAGGTCTGCGATAGGCCTCTTCAGCGGCCACTCGAAAACGAAAGTAAAGAATGCGGGCCGGTGCCGGTCTTTGTCGGTCCGATCGTTGTGGCTAATCAGCACCCGCCACTTTTACGACTGGAATTGGCCTGTCCGCACATTCGATCATTGACAGGGAGACATCGCGCTAACCAGTCCCGCACGGCTCATACGGTTCGGCTCCGGCCACTGGGGTAATTTTACTGAACCTTGGCAGATTCATCCGAGGTGGCGGCCACGGCAGCATGGTGCGCTGCGTGGTAGCGGTCAGGATAGATTTCGTTGAGCTTGCGGCCGTCTTCGCCCACACCGACGATTTCTCCTTCGCGGATGGCGCGTGCCAACTCACTCTTGACTTGTTCCCGAGTCTTCAACGACTTGCCTGCCACGATCGGATAGCGACCAGACATCAACTCATTGCGTTTGACTCCGAATTCACCGGCCACCATGATGTCACCCGTACGGATAGCCTGCTCCAATTCTTCACGCACTTGCTCGCGGGATTTGCTAGCCTGAGTTGAAGTAGCCGAGCGATAGGCTCCGGGGTTGATTTGCTTGAGAGTCATCCCAGAGTCGCCAGCAGCAAGCATCTCGCCGCTTTGCTGAGCCTGCGCCAATTCAGCCAGCACTTGTTCGCGCGTCTTGCTGACCGTTTGGTCTGATGCGAATGCGGGAGCTGCGATGAGGGAAAGGACGATGAGGGTGGTCTTCAGTTTCATGATGGAATTTCCTTTTGGGTTAAATGGCAATGGTTCAGGTGCAACCGCAGGCCGGTTTGGGAGGGCGCGCAGTTGCAGGTGATCGTTGAGAGGGTTCAGGGCAGTTGGCGGGCGTTGACCCAACCTGCCTCGCCGCCCAAATCGCGCATGCCATCGCTGGTCACGGGGTTGCGCTTGGCGGTCTGCAACTCATCCAGGACCTGCTGGCGGGTCTTGGTCAGCTTGGGGCCCGGGACGAGTGGATAAGTGGCCGGGTAGCCACGGCTGATCCAGTACAGCGAACCGTCTTTTTGAGCCGCCAGCACGGTGCTTTCAACCGCTTGGCGGCTCACCGCATTGCCCAAATGGTCAGCGGCCAGGCTGACGCCTTCTTCCTGGCTAGGGCTTGCGTGGTAAACGGAAGTGGCGAAGGACGCAGTAGTGGACACGGCAAGGCTGGCGACGAGGATTACGGTACGAACTTTCATGATGGTCTCCTGTGGCGCCGGATGCCCGATATGGTTCATCCAGGTGGCGATTTCTGCACCACGGAGAGAAGTCTAGAAATTCCACCCCTACCTGACAGTGACCTTCCGATTACGCTTTTGATAGCCACACGCAATGCCTGCGAGGAAAGGGGTAATTGGTTATCGTGCAGGAGGCCACCTGGTTTCACACCACCACGACAAGGTACTCCGAAGGAACTGTCATGACGAAGAGGGCAATGAGCTGGTCTGTCGCCATCCTGGCGCTCTTGAACGTCGCGGGTTGCAGCACGCCCATCTACGAGGGCCGGTACGCATGGTCCGATGGCTGGCGTATCGGAAAAGTGAGCAGACTGCTATCAGCAGACGAAGCCGCAGAAATACGTGGCGTTCGCTGTCCGGGTGCGAGCAAAAGCCCGGCAGGCCGGATCGTGGTAATTAAATGGCGGCAAGTAAACCGCACCCGGTGGCACTTCGCGTTGTTGCACACAGGAACAAACATTGCTCCGGGAGACGAGGTCTATTTCAACGCTCTGGGCTGCGACGTACATCCAGTTGCACGTTCAGATGTTCTCCCTCGGTAGGCGCACAGTCACACGGGCCCATCACAAGCCAGCCGGCGCAGTCACGAGTCTTGTGCCCCTCTCATGTCCATCTTCGGTCATTCGGGAATTTTGATGACGACGTGGGCGCGACCCATGCGCAGGCTTCCTTTATTTCAGAAACGTCATCCACACCTCATCTTCCGGTCGGTCCCTGTATCCCAAACTCCTCTTCACCACGACGTGCACCGATTCTTCGAGCCGCGTGAGGCCGTCAGCTGGGCTGACGTTTTAATCACCGATGAGGAAAGAAAGACGATGTCCAAAAAAATGATTGTGTCCATCCTGGTCGCTGCTGCAACGCTGGCTTCTGGGATCACTTTTGCAGCGCCTGGCGGCGAGGACGTGCGTTCCCAAGTGTTGACCACCCGGGCGCAACCAGAGGATGGCAAGACGCGCTACTGGAGCCATCCTAGGTTGGGCTTGGTCAAGGTCGATGCCGCAGGCCGCATGCTCACGCCGCGATCGATCGCAGACGACGCAGCACGATCCGCTGCCCCTTCTGGGAGCCCTTCGTCGCGTGGGCGTTGATGTGTCCTGGTGGTGTGTGAAGCACGCTATCGATGCATCTGGCTCGCCATGAAGATGATGCTTCAGCATCATCTTCTCTGATCGAAAGTCTGCTGTGCGAAGCAGAAAAGCAAGCGGCTCTTGCAGCTGTTCCTTGCGCAAAAGTGACACATTGATAACAGTCATGAAATCTCCCCGTAATTTTTGACCCATATCGGGGGTAGATCGTTCGAAAGCCGCGCCAATAGGCGGTGCCAGCCTACAGCGCCGAATGCCCCAAACGACAAAAGATGGTTGCTCCTCGCAGCTACCTGCGCAGGTCCCTGCTCACCTTTCGAGCTATTACCTATCAGGAGATCCAAATGAACCACCCCCCGAACCCATATATGTCTTGCATCAAGGCTTGCCAGTCGTGCGCGACGGCCTGCCATGTGTGCTTCGCAGCTTGTCTGAAAGAAGCCGACGTGAAAATGATGGCGCGCTGCATTGCCCTGGACGCAGACTGTGCTGCGATCTGCGGCTTGGCAGCCGACGCCATGGCGCGCAACAGCGAGCATGCAGCTGCAATTTGCGCGCTGTGTGCTCAGATCTGCAAGGCCTGCGCCGATGAGTGCGCCAAGCATGAAGCTGACCACTGCAAGGCCTGTGCGCAGGCTTGCCTCAAGTGTGCCCAAGAGTGCGACGCCATGGCGCGTGTCGCTTGATCACGTTGCTCAACACTTGGAGACACCATGAAGAAATTCCCGACTTCCCACTCGCTCACCGCTGCCGCCTTCGTTGCTTGCAGCTTGTTGTCGCCCCTGTCTGTCCAGGCCCAGACCGCGCCCCATTCGGGCATGAAGGGGGCCGGCATGGATCAATCGATGCCTCAGGGCAAGATGGACATGAAGGCCATGATGAAGGAGAACAGCGACAAGATGGCATCCGTGCCAATGTCGGGCAACCCTGATGTGGATTTTGCCCAGATGATGCGGGTCCACCACCAGGGTGCGATTGACATGGCCCAGGCCCAGTTGCGGGATGGCAAGGATCCCAAAATGCTCAAGATGGCCAAGGACATCGTTGCGGCGCAGAAAAAGGAAATCGCTGAACTGGATGCATTTCTGGCCCGCAGTGGCAAGACACCTGCCGCTCCCGCCAAGTAGTCCTGGTGGACCGATTTCGCAGCCCTGGGTTTTTGGATCGTCGAAATCCAGGGCTGTGCGGTCGGATGCTTGTTGCAGTGCGGGCCCTTGATTGAGATCAAGGTCGGCGGATGTTCCTGCTTGACACTCCCACTGTGTTAAGCCTTATCGTTCCCCCAAGGTCTACCACTGATGACTTTTGTTGGATAACACCATGAACCACGACCACACCACAGAGCATTCGAAGGCTACAAATCCGTCTGGAAGCCGCAAAAAGTTGATCGGCGCAGTGATCATGCTTGGACTGATTGGTGCTTTCTTTCTGCTGAGAGAGCACTGGTCGCACATCGCTGGCTATTGGCCTTACCTACTCTTGCTGGCCTGCCCACTAATGCACCTCTTCCATGGACATGGGGGCCACGGTTCTCATGGCGGCGGATCCGGTCGCAACTAATCCCGCGCTACACGACACACCTTCAGGAATTGCAACCATGGCTACAGCAGCGCCCCACGAACATGCTCATCACGGGCATCAGCCTCATGAAGGCCATGAAGGACACGCTCATCCGTCTAAGGCGGCGTTGAAGGATCCCGTCTGCGGTATGCCGGTGACGACCGAGTCCCAATACACCGCCCTCCACGAAGGCCACAACTACTACTTTTGCAGCGCCAAGTGCCAGGGGCGCTTTGTTGAGGCGCCACAGAAGTACGCACCGGGCTCTCAAGGCAAGTCTGGGGCCGGGCCTGAAGCAACTCAGCCCGGCACCATCTACACCTGTCCCATGCACCCTGAGGTGCAGCAGGACCACCCCGGGAACTGCCCCAAATGCGGCATGACGCTGGAGCCCATGCTCCCCACGCTGGATGAGGGAGAAAACGCCGAACTCGTGGATTTCCGGCATCGCTTCTGGTGGACGTTGCCACTGACCGTGGTGGTCACTGTTCTGGCCATGGTGGGGCACAGGCTGCAGTGGTTCGAAATGGCCACCCAGAGCTGGATTGAGCTGGTGCTGACGGTACCCATCGTGCTGTGGGCTGGCTGGCCCTTCTTTGTGCGTGGTGCCCAGTCCATCGCGAACCGCAGTCCCAACATGTGGACCTTGATCGGCCTGGGCACGGGCGCCGCATTTGTCTACAGCGTGGTTGCCACCGTGGCGCCTGGGGTATTTCCAGCCTCGTTCCAGGCCATGGGCCGCGTGGCGGTGTACTTCGAAGCCGCAGCTGTCATCATCTCGCTCACGCTGCTGGGCCAGATGCTGGAGCTGAAAGCACGCTCCCAGACCTCAGCCGCCATCAAATCGCTGCTGGGCCTGGCCCCCAAGACCGCACGGCGTATCGACGCCAACGGTCAGGAGAGTGATGTTCCCTTGTCCCATGTCCATGTGGGAGACCTCTTGCGCGTACGTCCCGGTGAGAAGGTGCCGGTGGATGGCGTGGTGGTCGAGGGGAGCAGCGCGGTGGACGAAGCCATGCTCACTGGCGAGCCGGTGCCCATCGTCAAGGGGCCTGGCGATGCCGTCATCGGTGCCACGCTCAATACCAACGGGGCACTGGTGATCCGGTCCGAGCGGGTGGGCTCCGCCACCATGCTGTCCCAGATTGTTCAGATGGTTGCGCAGGCACAGCGCTCACGGGCTCCCATGCAGCGCATGGCCGACCAAGTAGCGGGTTACTTCGTGATGGCAGTAGTCGGTATCGCGTTGCTTACGCTGTTCGCGTGGGGCCTGTTCGGTCCAGAGCCACGCTGGGTCTACGGCTTGGTCAATGCAGTTGCGGTGCTGATCATCGCGTGTCCTTGTGCGTTGGGCCTCGCGACTCCTATGTCGATCATGGTGGCTACTGGTCGGGGGGCGACCAGCGGCGTGCTGTTCAGGGACGCGGCAGCCATCGAGAACCTGCGCAAGGTGGATACGCTGATCGTGGACAAGACTGGCACGCTCACAGAGGGCAAGCCTTCCTTCGAGCGGGTTGTTGCCATGCCCGGTCTGTCCGAGGATGAGGTTCTGCGCCTGGCAGCCAGTCTGGATCAAGGCAGCGAGCATCCGCTGGCCGATGCCATTGTCCAAGCGGCCCGCGCCAAGGGGCTGGCCCTGGACAAGCCCGAGGACTTTGAGTCCGGGTCTGGCATCGGGGTGCGCGGACAGGTCGCTGGACGCCAGCTCGCCCTGGGCAACACAGTCCTCATGGAGCAGGTCGGGGTTTCTGCGAACCCGCTGCTTGCGCAGGCAGAGGCCTTGCGCGCCACAGGCGCCAGCGTGATGTACCTGGCGGCCGATGGCCAGCTTCAAGGCCTGCTTGCGGTCTCGGATGCCATCAAGGCCAGCACGCCGGAAGCGCTGGCGACCTTGCATGCGGCGGGGCTGCGCATTGTCATGGCCACGGGCGACGGCATGACCACCGCCAAGGCGGTGGGGGCAAAGCTGGGGATTGATGAGGTTCATGGCGAGGTCAAGCCTGCGGACAAGCTGGCCCTGGTGTCCCGGCTGCAGGCCGAAGGCCGTGTTGTTGCCATGGCGGGTGACGGGATCAATGACGCGCCCGCCCTTGCCAAGGCAGACGTGGGGATCGCGATGGGTACTGGCACCGATGTGGCGATGAACAGCGCACAGGTCACCTTGGTCAAGGGCGATCTGCGAGGGATTTCCACGGCGCGGGAACTGTCGGAGGCAACGGTGGGCAACATGAAACAGAACCTCATGTTCGCCTTCCTCTACAACGCGCTGGGCATACCGATTGCTGCAGGGCTGCTGTATCCCTTCACCGGCTGGCTGTTGTCGCCAATGATCGCGGCCTTGGCAATGAGCCTGAGTTCGGCGTCCGTGATCGCCAATGCCCTGCGACTTCGCAAGGGCTGAGATGGCTCGGCAGGCCCGGATTTGATCTAGGTTAAGTCCGTGGCCATCGCTGGGGATACCATTCGCACCATGATCTTCGCCAGAAGCACCGTATCGCGCCAAGGACGCTGGATAGCCAGCGTTCTGGTCGCGGCATTGCTTCTGATGCAGTTCGCGTTGGCCGCCTATGCCTGTCCCAAGTTGGACTCTGCAGCCCATGCGGCATCGATGCAAAAAGCGAGCATGGCCATGGAAGATGCCGTCGGCATGCCCTCCATGCCCGATTGCCACGCGATGGCGGGTACCATGGATGAGCAAGATCCTCAGCTGTGTCGAGCCCATTGTGATGGCGAAAGTTTGTCCTCCCCCTCGCTCCAAGGTCTCGATCTGCAGGCGCTCGCGGCGCACGCCATCTGGGTCGCCTATGTGCTGCCTGTGATCCTGGACTCCGAGCGCCACATTGACCCTCGGGCTGTCTACGCGGAGCTGGACAGTCGAGCGGGCGCTCCCCCCATCTATCTAACCCATCAGGTCTTTCGGAATTGATCGTGCACGCCTTGCGCGCTGCCTTGCAGCGTTTGCGCAAGTCTGACTTCGTGCCCCTTCATTTCGAGGACCATCATGCCCATCACCTCCTTTGGCGCTCCCTGCGAGCGCCTGTCTGCGCACCAGCGCATTCATCCCATCTCTGAGCGCATCCAGGTGCGCAACCTCCACCATCTGCGCCTGGGCGCTCTCGGGGTCCTGTTGGCCAGCATTGGCTTGGCTGGCAACCAGGCACACGCACTGGGCTTTTCCGAAGCGTTGGACCTGGCCGAGCAGCACAGCCCTCGCATCACGGCCCAGCGGCTGCAGATTGACGCGGCCAGCAGTTCCCAGAAGTCGGCGGGAACCCTGCCGGACCCCAAGCTCTCAGTCGGGATCGAGAACTTTCCCATCAGCGGCATGGACCGCTTCAGCCTCACGCGTGAGTCCATGACCATGCAGCGCCTGGCGCTGATGCAGGAGGTGCCCAACCGGGCCAAGCGCGATGCCCAGATCGCCGGTGCCGAGGCCAAGGTGGAACGCGAACGCGCCACCCTGGCGGTCCAGCGCCTGCAGATCCGCCAGGAACTGAGTCAAGCGTGGATCCTGGCCCAGGCTATCGAGCAACGTGACCAGGTACTCACCGGTCTACTGAGTGAGAACCAGCGCCTGCAGGACAGCCTGCCCGCCCGCATCGCCGGAGGCACGGCCCAGGCCGCAGACCTGCTGATGGCCAGGCAGGAGGCGCTTGCGCTGTCGGATCGCAGGGACGATCTGCAGCGGGACCGATCCAAGGCCAGGGCGATGTTGCGGCGCTGGGTTGGCGCTCGCGCCGACGAGGCGCTACAGGGAACTCCTGGGCCGCTGAGCCGCCCCTTGGATCAACTGCGGTCTGAGGTACACCGCCACGCGGAACTTGCGCAGTACCCCGCCATGCAGGCCATGGCCTTGGCGGAAACGCGCGAAGCCCAAGCAGAAACCAAGGGTGATTGGTCCTGGGAAGTCGCCTACAGCCGCCGCGACCGACGCTGGGGCGACATGGTGTCCTTCCAGGTGACCTTTGACCTTCCCTGGCAACAGGAGCGGCGCCAGGGACCCCAGATCAAGGCCAAGCAGCTGGAGCTGCAGCGCCTGGACGCCGAGCAGGAAGACGTGACCCGCAGGCACCTGCAGGAGCTGGAGGACAGCGCCTCAGAGCTGGCGGCACTGAACAGTCAGATCGAGCGGCTGCAATCGGCGGGCATGGGCTTGGCACAGGGGCGTGCCGAACTCGCGTTGGCCAATTACCAGTCTGCCAAAGGCGACTTGAGCGCCGTGCTGGCGGCCAGGGCCCAAGTGCGGGAGACGCACTGGCGGCTCATTGATCTGCAGGCGCAGCGGGACACCGTGATTGCCCGTCTGAACAGCCTGATCGCGGACTGAAGGGAGAACCACATGACCAATACCGTTTTCAAGAAGACCACTGTGGCCGTGGCACTGGTGGCTGCTGGCATTGCCCTCGGTTGGGGCGTCTCCCAATGGCGCATTGCGAGCAGTCATCCATCTGGCGCTACCCCTCCATCGGCAGAAGCGGCGAAGGCCGACCGCAAGGTGCTGTACTGGTACGACCCCATGGTGCCAACGCAGAAGTTCGACAAGCCAGGCAAGTCGCCCTACATGGACATGGCGCTGGTTCCCAAGTACGCCGATGAGGACGCACAACAAAGCACCGGTTTGAATGTCTCGGCACAAGCGGTGCAAGCCCTCGGCCTGCGCACCGCCACGGTGGAGCAGCGCGACATTGGATCCGATGTGGACGTGCTGGGCACGGTCCAGCTCAATGACCGGGATGTGAGTATCGTCCAGGCGCGTTCTGCAGGATTTGTGGAGCGTGTCTATGCCCGGGCCCCGGGTGACGTGGTGGCCGCAGGCGCGCCATTGGCCGATTTACTGCTGCCTGAGTGGGTGGCTGCGCAGCGCGAGTTCCTCGCTGTCCGGGCGCTCAAGGAAGAGTCGCTGACGGCCGCTTCGCGTCATCGGTTGTCACTGCTGGGCATGCCTGCCTCGCTCGTGGCCCAGGTGGAGCGCACGGGCGAACCTCAGGGCCGCTACACGGTGACCTTCCCACAAGCAGGGATGGTGGCCGAACTGATGGTGCGCCAGGGCATGACGGTCTCTGCGGGTGCCAGTCTCGTACGCGTAAACGGTCTGGCCAGCGTCTGGATCGAAGCGGCCGTTCCCGAAGCGCAAAGCGGTCCCTTGCAACTGGGGCAGGACGCCCAGGTGCGCCTGGCCGCGTTTCCGGGCGAAACCCTCAAAGCCCGTGTCGTGAGCATCCTCCCAGAGGCCAACCGGGACACCCGCACGGTGCGCGTGCGCCTGGAGCTTCCCAACCCCACCCAGCGCCTGAAGGCGGGCATGTCCGGGCAGATTGCCCTGGCCGGACGTATGCAACCAGCGCTGCTGGTGCCCAGCGAAGCAGTGATCCGAACCGGTAAGCGGGCACTGGTTTACGTGGTGGACGGCCCCGGCAAGTACCACCCCGTCCAGGTACAACTTGGCGCGGAAATCGATGACCGACTCGTCATTCAAAGCGGACTCACCGCAGGGCAGCAGGTGGTCGCCTCGGCGCAGTTCCTGATCGACTCGGAAGCCAGCCTGCGAGGCATCATGCCCGCTCAACCTCCCGGCAGCAGCGCACAACCCATCGCTGAACAGGGTTCCTCGGCCTCTGCGGCTCCGGCGTCCAAGAGCTTTACGGTGCGAGGGGTGGTCGATGAGGTCACGCCAACCGAGCTGACCCTTACCCACGAGGCCGTGCCTGAACTGAAGTGGCCCGGCATGACCATGCCATTCAAGCTGGCAAACCCAGAGCTGGCCAAGGCCCTGAAACCGGAGCAGCAGGTCAAGTTCACCTTCCAGCAGCAAGGCAAGGACTTCGTGATCACTGCCGTGGAAAGGATCAAGCCATGATCGCACGTCTGATCCGCTGGTCGGTGGCGAACCGACTCCTGGTTCTGCTGGCGACCGTGATGCTCACGGCCTGGGGCGTGTGGGGCGTGCGCAGCACCCCCGTGGACGCGCTCCCCGATTTGTCGGATGTCCAGGTCATCATCCGCACCTCCTACCCCGGCCAGGCGCCGCAGATCGTGGAAAACCAGGTGACCTACCCGCTGGCCACCACCATGCTGTCCGTCCCGGGCGCCAAGACGGTGCGCGGCTTCTCGTTCTTTGGCGACTCGTTTGTCTACATCCTGTTCGAGGACGGCACGGACCTGTACTGGGCACGTTCCCGGGTGCTGGAGTACATGAACCAGGTGCAGGGGCGACTACCCGCCACGGCCAAATCGTCGCTCGGCCCCGACGCCACCGGGGTCGGCTGGATCTACCAATATGCGCTGGTGGACCGCACCGGCAAGAACGATCTCGCCCAGCTGCGGGCCCTGCAGGACTGGTTCCTGAAATTCGAACTCAAGAGCCTGCCCAATGTCGCGGAAGTGGCGTCGGTGGGCGGCATGGTCAAGCAGTACCAGGTGGTGCTCGATCCGATCAAGCTCGCAGCCCAAGGGCTGACCCAGGGGCAGGTGCGTGATGCCATCCTGGGAGCGAACCAGGAAACGGGAGGGTCGGTGCTGGAGTTGTCCGGGGCCGAATACATGGTGCGGGCCAGCGGCTACCTCAAGACGCTGGACGACTTTCGTTCCATCCCGCTGGTATCGCGCGCCGGGATTCCCGTGCGTCTGGGCGATGTCGCCACGCTCCAGATCGGGCCAGAGATGCGGCGCGGTATCGCCGAACTCGACGGCGATGGCGAGGTGGCCGGTGGCGTGGTGGTTCTGCGCTCGGGCAAGAATGCCCAGGAAACCATCAAAGCCGTCAAGGCCAAGCTCAGCGAGCTACAAAGCAGCCTGCCCCCGGGCGTGGAGATCGTCACCACCTACGACCGCAGCGCACTCATTGAGCGGGCGATCCAGAACCTCACCACCAAACTCGTGGAGGAGTTCATCGTGGTGGCTGTGGTCTGCGTCTTGTTCCTCTGGCACTTGCGCTCGGCACTGGTCGCCATCATTTCTCTGCCGCTGGGGATCATGGCGGCGTTTCTGGTGATGCGCTACCAGGGCATCAACGCCAACATCATGTCCCTGGGCGGGATTGCCATCGCCGTGGGCGCCATGGTCGATGCAGCCGTGGTGATGATTGAGAACGCCCACAAGAAGCTGGAGGCCTGGCAGCACAAGCATCCCGACCGGCAGTTGGTCGGGGAAGAGCGCTGGAAGGTGATCACCGAAGCCGCCGTGGAGGTGGGCCCCGCGCTGTTCTTCTCGCTGCTGATCATCACCTTGTCCTTCGTGCCTGTCTTCACGCTGGAAGCGCAGGAAGGTCGCCTGTTCGGACCGCTGGCGTTCACCAAGACCTATGCGATGGCCGCAGCAGCGGCTCTCTCGGTCACGCTGATCCCCGTCCTCATGGGCTACTGGATCCGAGGGCGTATCCCTGACGAGCAGAAAAACCCGATCACGCGCGCGCTGATTGCCGTGTACCGGCCTTGCCTGGAATGGGTTCTGCACCGCCCCAAATCCACACTGGTCATCGCCGTGCTGGCGCTGACGACCACGATCTGGCCCCTCTCGCGGCTGGGGGGCGAGTTCCTGCCCAGGCTGGACGAAGGCGATCTGCTGTACATGCCGTCGGCGCTCCCGGGCCTGTCGGCCCAGCGGGCGACGGAGCTTCTGCAACTGAGCAACCGGATGATCAAGACGGTGCCCGAGGTCGAGCGCGTCTTCGGCAAGGCGGGCCGCGCGGAGACCGCCACGGATCCGGCCCCGCTGGAAATGTTCGAGACCACGGTGAAGCTCAAGCCCAGAGACCAATGGCGTCCAGGAATGACGCCCGAGGGTCTGATCGAGGAGCTGGACAAGGCCGTCAAGATTCCTGGCCTGTCCAACATCTGGATTCCACCCATCCGCAACCGGATTGACATGCTGGCCACCGGCATCAAGAGTCCCATCGGGGTCAAGGTGACCGGCAACGACCTGAAGGTGATCGACGGGATCGCTGCCCAAGTCGAGCAGGTCGCCAAGGGCATTCCGGGAGTGACTTCGTCACTGGCCGAGCGCCTGACCGGAGGGCGCTATGTCGATGTCCGCATCGACCGCACAGCCGCAGGGCGCTACGGACTGAACGTGAGCGAAATCCAGTCCGTGGTTTCCGGGGCCATCGGTGGTGAAAACGTGTCTGAAACGGTCGAGGGCCTGGCCCGCTTCCCGATCAACCTGCGCTATCCGCGTGAGTGGAGAGACTCGCCAGAACGCCTGGCCCAGTTGCCCATCTCCACCCCCATGGGTCAGCAGATCACGCTGGGTACGGTGGCCAGCATCTCCATCACCGATGGGCCGCCCATGCTCAAGAGCGAGAACGCCCGCCCATCGGGCTGGGTGTATGTCGATGTGCGGGGGCGCGATCTGGCATCGGTGGCCAATGACCTGCGCGATGCGGTGAGCCGCCAGATCAAGCTGGAGCCCGGGGTCAGCATCACGTACTCAGGCCAGTTCGAGTACCTGGAGCGGGCCAATGCCCGCCTGAAAGTAGTGGTGCCTGCCACCTTGCTGATCATCTTCGTGCTGTTGTACTTGACCTTCTCGCGCATGGGCGAGGCGGGACTGATCATGGCGACACTGCCATTTGCGTTGACCGGGGGCATCTGGTTCCTGTACCTGATGAACTACAACCTGTCCATCGCCACCGGTGTGGGCTTCATCGCTCTGGCGGGGGTCGCGGCAGAGTTCGGGGTGGTCATGCTCATCTACCTCAAGCAGGCACTCGCAGAGAGATGTCCAGACGGCAGGCAGCCCACGCTGGAAGAGCTGCTGGATGCGATCCGGGAAGGTGCTGTGCTGCGCGTGCGCCCCAAGGCCATGACCGTGGCTGTCATCCTAGCGGGCCTGGTGCCCATCGTGTGGAGCAGCGGGACAGGCTCGGAGGTCATGAGCCGCATCGCGGCCCCCATGCTGGGCGGTATGGTGACAGCGCCGCTGCTGTCCTTGTTTGTGATTCCTGCGGCCTATGTGCTGATGAGAAAGCCGAGAAAACGCGATCAGCCTGACACTGAGGCTTCGTGAGGCAGGCTTAGGGCGGCCCCCTTAGGGGCGTCGAGTTTGCTGATCGAGAGGCTGCGTGGCTGTCATTTTCAAAAGACAACAGCACGAAATATCAAAAGTCGGCCGCACGGTCTTTTCTGACGTTGAAGCACCTCAGAAAACGGAAAATAAAGCACGCTAAGGCGTAGCTCCCTCGGCTACACCGCGTTGGCACTGCGCGGTTCTTTCTCCCCTTGCAGCGCAGCAATCAGCGGACATGAAACGTTCCCTTGCCGCGCATGACAGGCGCACACCAGTTCAGACAGCACGCTTTCCATGCGAGCCAAGTCGGCCATCTTCTCGCGCACATCCTGAAGTTTGTGCTCGGCCAGGCTGCTGGCTTCCTCGCAGTGGGTGCCGTCATCCAGCCGTAGCAGCTCGGCGACCTCGTCCAAGCTGAAGCCCAGCCGCTGGGCTGATTTCACGAAGCGCACCCGCGTTACATCCGCCTCGCCATAGCGGCGGATGCTGCCATAGGGCTTGTCCGGCTCCAGCAACAAGCCCTTGCGCTGATAGAAGCGGATGGTCTCCACGTTGACCCCGGCCGCCTTGGCGAAAAGGCCGATGGTCAGATCCTTCAAATTGTTCTCCATATTGCTTGACTCCGTACATTGGTACGGAAGTAAGCTTAAGCTATCCAATTCAGATTCGAAAGGACAAGCGTATGCCTGAACCTCAAAACGGGCGCGGCGCCCTCTTCACTGGAGGGCTGGCCGCCATCCTCGCCTCGGCTTGCTGCCTCGGGCCGCTGGTTCTGATCGCCTTGGGGTTCAGCGGCGCTTGGATCGGCAACTTGACGGTGTTGGAACCCTATCGCCCCATCTTTATCGGCGTGGCGCTGGTGGCGCTTTTCTTCGCCTGGCGGCGCATCTACCGCCCGGCGCAAGCCTGCAAACTGGGTGAGGTCTGCGCGATTCCCCAAGTGCGCGCTACTTACAAGCTCATTTTCTGGGTCGTGGCCGCGCTGGTTCTGGTCGCGCTCGGATTTCCCTACGTCATGCCATTTTTCTATTAATCACAGGAGTTCACTATGAAAAAACTGTTTGCCTCCCTCGCCCTCGTTGCCGTTGTTGCCCCCGTGTGGGCCGCCACCCAGACCGTCACGCTGTCCGTACCGGGCATGACTTGCTCCGCTTGCCCGATCACCGTCAAGAAGGCGATTTCCAAGGTCGAAGGCGTCAGCAAAGTTGATGTGACCTTCGAGACGCGCGAAGCCGTCGTCACCTTCGATGATGCCAAGACCAGCGTGCAGAAGCTGACCAAGGCCACCGGGGACGCGGGCTATCCGTCCAGCGTCAAGCAGTGAGTCACTGAAAACGGCACCGCAGCACATTTGACGTCATTGCCTGGCGCCACAAACGATAAAGGATCTGTTGCATGACCCATCTAAAAATCACCGGCATGACCTGCGACTCGTGCGCGGCGCACGTCAAGGAAGCGCTGGAAAAAGTGCCCGGCGTGCAGTCGGCGCTGGTGTCCTATCCGAAGGGCACAGCGCAACTCGCCACCGAGGCGGGCACGTCACCGGATGCGCTGACTGCCGCCGTGGTCGGACTGGGCTACAAAGCAACGCTCGCCGATGCGCCACCGACGGACAACTGCACCGGGCTGCTCGACAAGGTGAGCGGCTGGATGGGGGCCGCTGATGAGCGCAGTGACGGTGAACACCAGTTGCAGATCGCGGTGATCGGCAGCGGTGGAGCCGCGATGGCCGCGGCGCTGAAGGCCGTCGAGCAAGGCGCGCACGTCACGCTGATCGAGCGCGGCACCATCGGCGGCACCTGCGTCAATATCGGTTGTGTGCCGTCCAAGATCATGATCCGCGCCGCTCACATCGCCCATTTACGCCGGGAAAGCCCATTCGACGGCGGTATCACCGCGACTGTGCCTGCGATTGATCGCAGCAAACTACTGGCCCAGCAGCAGGCCCTCGTCGATGAACTCCGCCATGCCAAGTACGAAGGCATCCTGGACAGCAATTCAGCCATCACCGTTCTGCATGGTGAAGCTCGTTTCAAGGACGACCAGAGCGTTGTCGTCCGTTTGAACGAGGGTGGTGAGCGCGTCGTGATGTTCGACCGCTGCCTGGTCGCCACGGGTGCCAGTCCGGCCGTGCCGCCGATTCCGGGCCTGAAAGAGTCACCGTACTGGACGTCGACCGAGGCGCTGGTCAGCGAGACCGTTCCCGAACGCCTGGCCGTGATCGGCTCGTCGGTGGTGGCGCTGGAACTGGCGCAAGCCTTTGCCCGGCTGGGCAGCCAGGTCACGATCCTGGCGCGCAGAACGCTGTTCTTCCGCGAAGACCCGGCCATCGGCGAGGCCGTTACCGACGCTTTCCGTGCCGAAGGGATCACGGTGTTGGAACACACGCAAGCCAGCCAGGTCGCGCATGTGAACCGCGAATTCGTGCTGACCACGGGGCACGGTGAAATACGCGCCGACAAGCTGCTGGTCGCTACCGGACGGACACCGAACACGCGCAGCCTGGCACTGGACGCGGCGGGGGTCACCGTCAATGCGCAAGGGGCCATCGTCATCGACAAGGGCATGCGCACCAGCACGCCGCACATTTATGCGGCTGGCGACTGCGCTGACCAGCCGCAGTTCGTCTATGTGGCGGCAGCGGCCGGCACCCGTGCCGCGATCAACATGACGGGCGGAGATGCGGCCCTCGACTTGACCGCGATGCCGGCCGTGGTGTTCACCGATCCGCAAGTGGCGACCGTGGGCTACAGCGAAGCGGAAGCGCATCACGACGGGATCGAGACCGACAGTCGCACCCTGACCTTGGACAACGTGCCGCGTGCGCTTGCCAATTTCGACACACGCGGCTTTATCAAGCTGGTCATTGAGGAAGGTAGCGGAAGGCTCATCGGTGTGCAGGCGGTGGCCCCGGAAGCAGGCGAACTGATCCAGACGGCTGTTCTCGCAATTCGCAACCGCATGACGGTGCAGGAACTGGCCGACCAGTTGTTCCCCTACCTGACGATGGTCGAGGGCTTGAAGCTCGCGGCGCAGACGTTCAGCAAGGACGTGAAGCAGCTTTCCTGCTGCGCCGGATGAGGGAAAAAGGAGGTGTTCAATGAACGCCTACACAGTGTCCCGGCTGGCCCTTGATGCCGGGGTGAGCGTGCATATCGTGCGCGACTACCTGCTGCGCGGACTGCTGCGGCCGGTGGCGTGCACCCCAGGCGTTCGATGACGCCGCCTTGCAACGCCTGTGCTTCGTGCGGGCCGCCTTCGAGGCGGGCATTAGCCTGGACGCACTGACGCGGCTGTATCGGGCGCTGGATGCTGCGGACGCCAACGAAGCGGCCACGCAGCTTGCCGTGCTGCGCCAGTTCGTCGAACGTCGGCGCGAAGCGCTGGCCGATCTGGAAGTGCAGTTGGCCACCCTGCCGACCGAGCCGGCCCAGCACGCGGAGAGTCTGCCATGAACAGCCCCGAGCGCTTGCCGACCGAGACACACAAGCCGTTCACCGGCTACCTGTGGGGCACGCTGGCCGTGCTCACCTGTCCCTGCCATTTGCCGATTCTCGCCATTGTGCTCGCGGGAACAACGGCCGGCGCGTTCATCGGGGAGTATTGGGGTATTGCAGCCCTCACGCTGACCGGTTTGTTTGTCCTGTCTGTGACGCGGCTGCTGCGGGCCTTCAGGGGGCGATCATGAGCGCTTCCCAACCCATTGAATGGACGGTGGCGCAACTGGCGCTGGCGCTGGCGGTTGCGGTTGCGGTTGCGGTTGCGGGCGGTCAGCTTGATCTGCACTACCAGCCGATTGTCGATTTGCGTAGTGACCAGATTGTCGGCGCGGAAGCCCTGTTGCGCTGGCGTCACCCGATGCTCGGACTGTTGCCGCCGGGCCAGTTCCTGCCCGTGACCGAATCGTCTGGCCTGATGCATGAAATCGGTGCTTGGGTGCTGGGCGCAGCCTGCCGTCAGATGCGCGACTGGCAGGCGCTGGCATGGCAACCGTTCCGGCTGGCCGTCAATGTTTCGGCGAGCCAGGTGGGGTCTGACTTCGACGGGTGGGTACCAGGTCAGCGGCGCCCCCCCTGTCGCTATCGCTGAAAACTGAAGATCCGATAAGAGCACCGTCGCCGCCATCAATGGCACCCAATTGAGCTATCGATCAAGCATGGATGCAAAGGAACCGAACACATTCCCACTTCTGAAATGCGTGGTGCTTGCGGGCGGCAGTAACGGGCTCAGGGGGAACGCGCCTTGCGCTGGTCGATTCAGGAAGGTGGTTTACAGAATCTCAATGAGATTTTGTGGCGAGCGCCCCTCAGGACGCTCGCGGGGGAGGCTACCTGGATGGCATGGCCGCCTGGCGGTCCACCATCATTTGCATCATTTGTTCCATCATGGCCATGCGGCGCTCCATTTGAGCGTGCATGCCCATCATGCCGCCTCCCATGCCCGAGTTTCCAGATGCTGCAGGTGCGGCAGGTTTGGCCTGCGCCCCTTGCTGCATCATCCCCATACCCATGCCACCAGAATTACCAGCACCCATCATGGCCATGCCGGACTGCATGAGCTTCATGTGCTCGTCCATCAGAGCAGAACGTTCGGGGGGAGTCTTGGCCGCCTGCATTTTTTTGTGCATTTCCTGCATCGCCTTCATCTGACGATCAAAGGCGTCCGGTGTTGGCTGGGTGGTAGCTGCCGGGGCAGACTGGGTGGTTACGCCCCCGCTCTGCGCATCACCGGGGTGGTGGCCTGCGTGTTCGTCCGCAGGTTTTGGAGATTGCGCGACGGCACAGCCCGCCACGAAAAGGGTTGTCAACAGCCCAGCGACGATATTCAGACGCATGATGGTCTCCTTGTAGGTTCAACTGCAGCATGACGACGTACGGTTCGCAGCGCCTTGATTCACATCAACAGAGGTTGTGGACCGAGACGCACAGCAGCAGCCACCGGTTGTTCGGCGCGATGAAGTCCCCGCCACGGCGTCTGCTTTGTATCCGGCACGCTCAATTGCGGAGCGGACAAGCTCCACAGTGTCGTCTTCGACTTGCCCAGGAACGCGGACCTGCCGCGTGGCCACATCGATTTCTACTCCGACGCCTGCTGGCAGTTGGGACTGAGCTATTGCTCGACGAATACGCTGAGCACAACCGCCGCACGTCAGATCAGGAACATTGAAATGGACCATGTGAGCCTCCTTTGGTTGATTCACGTTTTGACTATGAACCTTGCCACGGTGGCAAGGTCAAGGTATCACGGAATTCAACCGGCATAGAAGATCGGAAAGCAGCAAAAGCACCCAGTGCTGGTGGTGTCTCTGAGAGTTAGAACGATCACGCCTTGGGTCAACGACTTTCGAAAGTCGTCATCTAAGCCGAGGGGAAAGATACCTTTGGCGCCTTGCGCCTTCCCGCCGCGTGCCTAGCGCGCAGGCGCCACCATAGCGGTGGCAATTGCCAAATGCCGGGCTGGTCCTGTACCTACCTGAGAGAGAAAGCCCTCGGCGAACGAGAAGTTCTTAGCTGATCGAACGAGATGCGCTTGGAATGCAAGCGACTCGCTGACAAGTGCAAGGGACAAAAATTTGACCGACAACTCAAGGGTGACGACGACCTTGGAATCGTAGTGACCGAGACCGGCAAGCACGAAGGCTGCATCAAAACCTGCGGCGATAACGCCGCCATTGATTGCGGAGGTTCCTCCACCTCCCTGAAGGCCAGATTCGATTTTGGTGAAATTGATGATCGCCAAGCCCGGCTCTTTGAACGCCCCCCTAAACCCAAACCAAGCAATTTCTTTCCTGGCGTTGAATTGAGCCAATTGCTCTTCGCGCTGAGTGGAGACTAGGCGAAACGGGATGGTCGGACTATGCATGGGAAAGCAATGATGCGTTTACCGTCCAAATGTACATTGAGGGCTCGTCCAAATGTACATTCAGGATGCGTCCAACCTTGCATCCAAGACACTTGCGGCAGGGGATTTCTCGAATGAAGGTTCGATAGTTAGACCGTTTTTAAGTGCACCGTGCCCCGCGAGCTGCTATGGGGTTCTGGCCGACAAGGCCACATGACAGCTGCGCAATTTTTCCCTCAGTTCGTGTTGTACCTCGGGGTTTGACAAGCCCGTAGTTCCCTCGCATGCGACCAGGTTTTGCCGACAGGAGTCAGGCCAATCTTCCAGATCGTCATCGAGCGCTATCCACTGCTGGGGTTTTCTGCGCTGAGCGTCTTCTTGAACTTGCACGCCCCGGGGTGTGGTGCGAAACATGGTCAGGTTCCAGGGATCCACGCCATGGACACGCCTGTGGTACGTCCCACCAATAAACCGGGCACGCAATGAGGCCGGAAGGCGTTTGAGTGTCGCGCTGTATCCGGGGCGAATGCACCACGTGCTACTCAGTACCAGAGCGACTGCCGGGTGGGGTTGGAGCACTGACTCCAGGATTGGAATCCATTCGAACAGCGAATGCCCTGCAGCCTCATACGGGCTCATGTAGATACCCTTGCGGGGATGCCAGAGCACTTTTTCATGGTGAACAACACCATCGAGATCGAGGTACAGGACGACGTCCGCGCTGCGTGGAGTGGACGCATGGAGATATGGGGAATTTTGGCCAGAGGACATAGCCGTATGTTGGGATTGCGCTGGGTGGCGATTTAGCCAAGGACGACGGCAGGGCCAGGGCGGATTCAGAACTCGCCAACCACGTGCGTATTCCTACGAGAACGCACCAGACTGGACACGCATGAGCAAGCTCCGCACCACCTCAAGGCCGCCGGGTTCTTTGAGTACATCGAGAGGCCTTCGATCGCCCAATGCCGGGACCGCCCCCACGAGCCAGTGATGAAGCCAGTCCTTTGCGTCGAAACCAGTTGGGTCGCCACACTCGTCAACCATGCGCTGCACAAGCATAGTGAGAATAGCGATGTGGTCTTCCAGGGCGATGAGGGCAGAATCTGCGGCCATGATTTACCGATCAGTCCCGCTAACAATGGCGTAGCGGCGTCGCCGGAGCGTCGGATCTTCGGTTGCATCGCCCGAGCGCGCATATTCCCTTGCGGTGATGACAGGAAGAGCGTGCTTGACCTTGATTGTGATGACGCGCTTCGCCTTCCAGGCCGCTTGACCTGTGCAGTGCAATTCCACGGCGATGGGATCTCTCAAGAGCTGTCGCGAGCTTCGGAGAGAGATTTCATCAAAGTACCCCTCAGAAAAACGTCGCCCCCGGGGGCATGCTTTCGCAGAGGTCGCACCGGGGGCTTGCTTTGCGCTGATGATAGCAACGATGTTCAAACTCATCGCGGGGTTGTATCGGCAGGAGAACCAGCGCTGACTCACCAAAGGCCCCGCTTACTCACTTTTACCAGTGCGCTGGTAAGGGCCATCAGCGTTTCTGCATCTGTCAGCGCCTCCGCCCCCATCAACGTGGACGGCAACGCATTTTCCAGCGATCTCTTGAGTACGGTTGAGCACCTGCTCCACCAGACTGGTCCGGGGAACAAACATGTAGTGCACTTCACAGTCCAGGCCATGAGCCAAACGTGCAAGCGTATTCAGCGTGATAGTGCCGTTGGCCTCGGCATGCTCCAGTTTGCGGACTCCCTGTGCCGTCATGCCCAAACGCTCACCCAGCGCTTTAGAACTCATGCCCAAGGCCAACCTAACCGTCTTTGCCCAACCACATCTGGGCGTGGCATTCCGCTGCAGCTTCGCAAAATCGCAAAACTGCCGGTCAAGTTCGGCCAAGCGGGTGAGATCCAGGCGGTTTTTCAAGGGGGCAAACGCATGAGGCAACAGACTGGTTGCCTCTTTAAGCAGATCTGGGCAACCGGTTTATTTCCATTGGGAGACGGGCACACTTGGAAAACAAAAATGGCATTCCAGTCAGCTATCTTTGCACGCCACGGTCTCGAACGGGACTAACAGGCTGCTGAAATACTCCCGTGCGTCCGGAACCTGCTCAGCGGCTGCAACCGCATTTTTCGCAGCAGCTTTCCGCAGGCTACGCTAGAAAACTGCTGCCACCTTTTGAAAACACTCCGAAATAGAGCGGATCTAACCAAACGGGGGAGGGCCATGTAATGAGGCGCAGGAGGCCCCAAAAACAAGCTTCCAAACTCCACCGGGGGGAGAATTACTTTGGGGCTCTGAGGGCGGTTTGGGAGCTAGGAGCCCCATCGGAGAATCTTGGGGTTCTATTACGGGAGACGGAAAACCCACAGCTCGCAGAGATACCATAAAGCAGCGGTGAGCAAATCCCGCTTTATATGGTCGCGCCTTGGGGGGTTGCGCCACTGAGACCGGCAAAAGGCGGCTTGACGGTGAAAAGGTCACAAGAGCGATTTCTGCACCGCCGCGCGTCACCGGGCCCAGAGAGCGGAATTCTCCTTGGGATACCACTGAATCAAAACCCGACGCGGACCACCGCCAGAACCGCCAAAGGCCATATGGCTTCCGCGTAGCTCGTCGTATCCAGCGCCCGCCATTCTAATCCTACTGTTGTCGTAAGTGCGGCCTGCGAATCCATATGCCAATACCATCCGGGAACCAGGGCGCTGCAAGGCAAAGCCTGGAAACAGGACAAATACCGAGCACCAAATGGTGAAGATACCGGTTCCGGGGGGAAATTAAGGCTACGGAAGTGCGGGGCGAACACTAAACGCTGTCGGGCTGATTGGGCGCCGAGGGCTTTCATCAAAATCGATGCGCAACTACATAGAAATGCATCTACATAGGGCCTCAGCTATCGCCGCGATTGAGGCGATTCCGCGAGGGGCGATTCGTCCCCTCAATAAAAGCCTCGAAAGCCCACAATGGGTATAGAGGAAGAGCCAGTGTCAGCGCCTAACCCCGAGATCCATGGAGTCAAACTACGGAGCGCCTATTTCTTCGGGGGAAAGAAGACAGGGGACAAAGCACGGGGCCTGAAGAGCACAAAAGCCGCGAGGGAAATACCCGGCGAGCACATCAATCCACGCCTGAAATGTAAAAGGCCCCATGTGCATCTACATAGGGCCCAGGTTTAAGTGCAAGTGAAAAAGACGATTGTGGGTCTAGCTGCGGGTTTAATTGCTTTTACATAGGGCCTAGCCGACCGCCTCTTCCTCGGCCTCAACCTCATCCCCCTTCTGCGCTTTCAACACACGAATGGCGTTACGAGTATTGATGATGGCTTTGACAATGTGTTTTGACTTTCGTCTGATGGATTGAAGCTTTTTTTCTGTCTTCATCACTTCATCAATTTCCCATTCTTTGGCAAAGGTATTCAACCGATCCTTTGCATAGGTCATTGACTCTTCATTGATCGCAATCCTCACTCGAATGGACTGGCGGTTGTTCTTTTGACCAAACCAACGGATTCCCGTCCATTTGAGATCCAAGTGGTTGCCCTTTCTGGTACACGACAGTTGCAGTGTTGACCTGGACTCCCAGCCTGTCGCCTTCGCCTCAACCCGATCCACAAAGCTCATGTACTCGTCTGCTGCGACCATGGCTTGGCCATAGAGCACCTCGATGCATCGCTCAAGGCCTTGGATTGCATCTTCATAGAGGGCTAGTTCGTCTTTGTTCATTTCGGGGGGTAGATCCATCTCTTTACCGTGTATGGAGATACCCGGTACATCCATCCACGGGGCCGTACTGCTCAAAACACACTTTTTTCGGGATGGAGATGCCGGTCTGGTCCATCCTAGTTGGATGAATCCACCCATCCTACAGCATCCTCAGGTGTAGGCTTGAAAAAGTGTCAATCCCAATAGGATGGATTCAGGGTGCCAATCCATCCTATTAGGATGCACAGCTTTTTGGACTTTTCATGTCGCAGGGAGCGGAGGGGGTTGGGTCTCTTTATGATCCATTATTTGCCGTTCCATCCTAATAGGATGAATCCACTAGGTCAAAGAGCCGCTGGAACAGCTGATCTTGCAGTCCGCATAAAGAGGGGTGTGAATTCATCCTATTAGGATCAAGAGGCGTAAAATGATGAAAACGTCGTTTTGTCTGCGCAATTCGTTGAAGTGAGTCATTAGTCACTCTGTACTGCTACGAGACCGTCCGACGCCAGGCGTATTTGCTGCGACTACGCTGCGGTTGACCGGCGACAAGAATTGCACGTAATTGCATTAAGTGTCTAATGGAGTGCGATTAATTGTGAAGTTTATGTAATGAAGGTGGGAGCGCAAGCGGGAACTTTTATTTCCGAAGAGCACGGAGCAAAAGTGAGTGTCGAAACGCTCGGAAATGCAATTCACTCCGGCAAGGAAAGCATCTTGCTCATGGGTGAGCGTGTCGAACTTGCTCCTTTCCTCAAGAAGGCAAGTGAAACTCTTTCCTCTGTCGAAGCCACTTCGATTCAAAAGGCTCTCCGCGTGGAAAGTATGTCTCCTGACGTTATTGTTCTGGTCGGCGGTGGATCTTCCTTCTTCCAGCAGGCAATTCAGGAGGCATTCCCGCGCCTGAAAGTGGTATCGCCTAAAAATCCTGTGCTTTCGAATGCGCGTGGATTTTGGCTGCTCGGCGGTGCTTCTGTATGAGCGGCAAAAGCCTGAAAGTCGTTGTCGAAATTAACGAGGCATACCCGATTTTGCATAGTGCTTTTGCGCGGATTCCGGCTAATGTCAGATCAGAACGGCTTAGGGCTTTGGCAATGATCGGTATGTACCTTGAAAGCGGATCAGAAACTTTCAGGGGCATTCCGGTCAACATGGGGGTTGTTGACGGGCAGCTCGAACCGATCCAGTTCGCAGTGTTTATTGGCGAAACACAACCCAAGTTGCTAGATCAGTTGAGCAGTATTTCTAAGCGCGCTAGAGCCGAACGTTTGAGGATATTGGCACTTCTGGCGCTCTATTCAGAGACGGGGAAACTCGTAGTAGACGGGAGTAAGCCAGCAATACAAGCATCTATGGCGGCGGAGCCTGGATCTCAGATTTCGTCGGACAGCCCACGCTCAAGACAACCTGCGCTACCGACGAATGTAGCTGACGTGGAGTCTCTTCCGAAGCCTGTTGACCCGGTAAAGGAGATTGCAGGTAGTCCAAGCAGTACCGAATTGCCTCCAGTTGCATCGCCTACGACCGACGCCAGTAATAGGGTTGGCAAAGGCGTTCGAAGCTTTGCACGTTCTTTGGGTTAATTGAATGAAGATCTGAAAAACACTCAGTCCGCAAGTCTTGGCTCCTGGACTGTGGGCACCCCCCCGGAGGGAGTCCGAGTCGCCATGGCTTGCCGTAAGTGGTTCGGTATGCACAACGAGCGGTATGTGGAGGTCATTGCCCACGACCCTTCGATGTACCTTGAGTCCCTCGGCCTGGAAATGATGATGAAGCCATCGGTTACCGTCATTTATGGCAGTGTTTTTACACAGGGGAATACCACTTGCATCCTCAATGAACACGGAATGCCAGTAGGCGCATATCCCAATTCCATTCTGGCCTGGACCAGAGTGCCTGAGGATTTACTGCAGAACCTGCAAGTTGCGGTCTTGACAGACCTGGCCGTGGGACTCGCCAGCAAGCGCGCCAAGTCGTCGTAGGCAGGCCTGTTTCTGCGGAGCGCGTAGGGGAGATTGAATCCTAGCTCTCCAAGTTTTTCCACGTAGTCCAAGCCTGGTGAGCGTTTGTCTTTTTCATAGCTGTTCTGCGTTGTCCTCGCGACGCCGCAATGTGTCGCCACTTCCTGCTGAGATAGCTGTCGCCTGAGCCTCTCCAATTTCAGTCGCCGCCCAAAGGAGCTGCTGTTGTCGGCCTTTGCGGGTTCCGATTCAGGCGACAAGTCGGGTTTAGTTGCCATGGGCGGTTCAATCTTTTGGGAAAGGTAGTGGGCACACGAGCCCAGAAAATCCGCTGATATCACGCGAGGTCTGGTGTCCCTGCGATCCTGTTGGGTTGATCATCTACTGAAGCCTGGGCAGGTGTCCTCTAGGGGACCAATTCAGCGCAAGCGCTCTCGCAAGAAGCTTCGGCCTCACCTTCGCTGATTCCGAACGCCTCGAACATGGCGTTGCCGCGCTGAAACAGGTCTGCCATTTGGGCGGCAAGCTCGTAGCGGTCAAGAAACTCGGTCCCTGTACTGGTCCCCCGGCGATGGATTTTGACCTTGCAAAGCAGTGCCATCAGCAGATGGATCGCGCCTACACGCCTGTGCAGGAACCACAACCAGTGGGGCCACTCTTTGGCGAGTCGGGCAAAAAAGCCGCGCACCTCGGGGATTTCCGCCAGCTCGCGCGGGTCAGCGTCGTAACCCACCACCTGGATGACCAGGCACTCCTGGTAGCGAAGGGCGGTCTCTCTGGACTCCGCGATTGCATGGAGACGTTCCAAAGCGCTGGCGATGTTGGCGGTTTCAATCTCGCGCTTGGAGATCTCCAGCACCAGCAACGCGTCACCCTCAAAGGCGGCGAGGCCAGCGGCATCGGTGCGGACAACTGACGGTTTGGCGGTCATGGGCATGGGTTGCGCTCCTGATTCACGAGACGATGGCCACTTGAGAGCCCAGTGCTGCGCGCAGAACGCTGAGGTGGAGGCGATCAGTGCGAGGGGTGTGCTTGATACCTTGGTCATGCTGGCCACGCCGCGTTCGAACAGGCAGATGCAGGCGTGGTACGGGTGTTGGGCGGATGCGTACATGACACCATGGGCACCGGCCTTCCGGGCGTCGGCGGCAAAGGCCTGCGTGGTCTCGTAACGCAGAGATTGCAGCACAGGGTAGTTCTCCTCCAGCCCGCGCAGATCGGCAAGGCGCATGCCTGCAGCCGTGCGAAAGGCGACCAGTGAGCGTTGCCGGAGTTGATCCAGGGTGTAGCTGCGCGTGTCCCGCCTAAAAAGCGCCTCGTAGCACGAGGTCAACTCGCTATCGGCGAGGTAGGCGGTGGGTTCGTCGGACAGATCGAAGCGGCCGGTGGGAACACCGAAGGGCGGGAGGATGAACCCGCGCGTGCGCACGCTGTCTTTGCGCCAGCTGGTGCGCTGGATGCGGTGCCAGGTTTGGCGGTCGGGAAGTTCAATGAATGGCGGATTGAGGTCTGTCAGGTTCATGGGGCGAGGTCATTCAGTGAGCCTCAGCCGTTGCCAATGCCAGGATGTGTTTCGCTGGGACGCCCTGCTCAAGTGCGGCGCGCGGTGTCTGGCCGTCCAGGGCCGATGCCGGCGTCTCCAGGAAGGTGAGCACCTGCCAGCCATCGGACGCGCCAAGGGCCGATGCCAAGGGCTGCAGGATGGGCCACAGGTTGGGTTCGAACTGCCAGCGTGGCAATTTGAAACCCCGGCGCAGGTGGGAAACCCCAATGCATCGGCGCGACTTGATCCAGGCGTTGATGGTCACCCGGCTGGCGCCCGCCAGCAGTGCAGCGTCGTCGGTAGTGATCATGTCGTCGGCTTCCATGCGCTCGCGGCGGTACTGCGCACCCGAGCGCAAGACAGCGGCAGACTGGGCCGCTGTCGCGTAGGGATCAGAAGACGCCTGCGAGAGGTCTGGGGCATTGCGGTGGGCAAACGGTGAGGAAATGGACAGGGTGTTCATGGGGATTTCAAACCGTGGTGCGCTTATGGCGCGTTGCGCAGGTTGGGCTTTGCCGCCGAGAAGAAGCCGGAAGTAGATCCGTCGCAAAGGACAGTGATGTCGCGGCGCCGTGCGCCGATGCGTGCGACACAACCCACCTTGGGGCTGCTGACTGCCAAGAGCAAAAGGCTGCGCCATTGGGTCATGTAGGCAGACAGAGCGCTAACCAGATTGGCGAACGGTTGGTGGGCGTCCGTCACGGTGAACCCGAAGACGATGACTTCCCTGACCGTCCTGGCATACGGAAGTGATTCAAGAATCGTGATCGCGCCTTCGCCGTAACTCTCGATCCCACTGTCCCCGCTGGGGCTGTTCAAGCAAACAAGCATCTCGTTCTCCTGTGGTCGCTGGCTGGACATCGCTCGTCCAGGCCGGTGCTTCCGAGGGGAACTGTACATCGCCCCTGAAAACTTCGCAAGGTTAGATAGCTACGTTGAGTCGAGTGCGTTAGATCAATCCGTTAAGTTCGTTAAGTTTTTGACGCTTCGGAATCGATTTACATTTAATGTGTACTGTCCCATAATATCCATTAACGTCTAGCAAATGAGTCATAAAAAAAGAGGAGGGGGATTTCCCGGCTCCTCTGACGCTTAGTTGTACCTTTTGGCCCGGTGCTGGACCCGCTGGCCAACGTTCAAGACAATCGGTTTTTTCAAAGTCATGGCCCACTCTACGCCCGAAATTCCTGCGGGTCAATCGCCCGCCGACACCGGCCCCATCGACGGCCCCGGAAATCTCGCGGTCGCGGATTTTGACGGTGGCCAGCCGCTGGAGCCCGCGCAACCCGCCAAGACAGCGCGGCGGCGCGGTCGGCCACCCGGTTCGCGCACCAAGATCGCCCACGACAGCAGCGCCACGGCCGATGAGTTTGCCATGCTGCGGGCGGTTGCCCAAGGGGTGGATCTCACGGTCGCCGCCCGCCAGTACATGCTCTGGCCAGGCCGCGCGCCCGAGCGCCCAGCGCTGATCAAGAGATACCAGGAGCTTTTGGACCGGATCGAGGCTGCAGCCAACGGCATAGCGCAGTCGCACGAGGCCCGCGCTATGGTGAGGGTTCTCAGGGACCACCAGACCATTGTGCTGGAGGCACCGCGGATTCCGGCCAGTGAGCCCGGTGCCCAGCCATCGGCCCCTGCAGCGCAGTCCGTTGCCGAGCCGGTGGCAGCCCAGGCGCCCCAGCCGCCGACGCTGGAGGAGTTTGCGGCGCAGTTTGACGAAGGCATGTTTTCTGAAGCGGAGCTGATCGAGCGGTACCAGGAGGCGCTGCAGGAAGCAGAAGCTGCCGCCCAAGCCGCCCAAGCCTCACTTCCCGCCCTCACCCCTCCCGTGGCCACTGCTTTGCCCGCACAGGCAGAGTTCGCCTTGGCCAACGCGCCGGCAGTGATCCCGGTCGAGCCGGAGCAGGCCCGCAGCGCGGCCGAGCGCATGAAGGACGTGCTGCACGCGATCAACTGGCTGGATGAACATCTGGGCACCAAGCCCGAGCGCGCCCATCGCGTGGAGCAGTGGGTGATCATGTCGGCCGCCCAGATGCAGGCGCTGCGCAAAGCCGGTGTGATCACGCTGGGGAACCTGGTGGACTGGATGTCGCTGCAAGGCGCCACCTGGTACGACGCCCTGCCTGGCTATGGGGTCAAGCGGGCAGACAACCTGTTGGCGTGGATTCTGCGCTGGAACCTGGCGCCCGCCGAAGGCCTGTCCCAGCTCCCTGCCCTGGTCGCCGCCAACGCCACCGAAGTCCAAGTTTCGGATGAAAACGCCCTGCAGCCGCTGACCTCCATGAAGTGGCCTGCAGATCTGATGGGAACCAAGGGCACGTTTCGCAAGCACGGGGTCAACACGATGAGTGCCACCAACGACCTGGAGGCTGTGAGGGGGTGGTTTCTCAAGATCAAGGACCTGTCGCCATTCACCCAGGAGGCGTACCAGCGCTCCATCGAGCGCTTGATCCTCTGGTCCGTCCATGAGCGCAAGAAGGCGCTCTCTTCATTGGACGAGGCCGACTTCTTTGCCTTCAAGGATTTTTTGATCGCCCCGCCTCCTCACTGGGTTCAATCAGACAAAGGCTCGCCCAAGAAAAAGACCACGGGCTGGAGGCCACTGCGCGGGCCCCTCAATTCTGTGAGCCTGAATGTGACGTTCGCCGCAGTGCGCAAGATGTACACGCACTGGAAAGAATCGGGATACATCGACGGCAACGCTGCACAGGCCGTCCACGGCAAAAAGCGCGAGGAAGAGACGTTGGATGTGTTCCGCTCGTTCACCAAAGCCGACCTGGAGGTGGTGGGGAACACGTTCGCAGAACTGCCCGATGGTGCTCCCAAGCGGCGGCTGCGCGCCCTGTTCCGGCTCCTCGAAAACGCGGGTCTTCGCCGTGCGGAGGTGGCGCAGGCCCGGTGGTCCCACGTACAGACCGACCGAGCGCTGGAACCTGGTTCTGAAGCGCGTGTGCTGCAGGTGCTGGGCAAGGGCAAGCGCAAACGGCAAGTGCCCTTGAACGCAGAGACCATGGAGGCCTTGCGCGAGCACCGGAGGGATCGTGAGGAGCTGGTGATCCAGGGCAGGCTGAAATACTTCTCTCACGTCAAGCCCGAGGATGAGCCGCTGATCGGGGTGCTGGATGACCGGTGGATCTGGGCGAAGGACAAGAAGCTGAAAAAGGAACGGGACGAGAAAGCCCTGGCATCACAGGTCAAAGCGCTGCCGACGATTGAGATCGAAGGCATATCCGTGGCAGGCCAGCTCAAGTACACCGTCAACGAGAACGGTGCCTTGTCCGCCCACATGCTGTATCAGATCCTCAAAGGATTCTTTGCGATGTGCTCTGCCACCGCTGGTGAAAAACCGGGCGAGGGCAAGGGGCCTTTCATGCGGGCCTCTACCCACTGGCTTCGCCACACCTATGCGCACAAGGCGCTGAAGTCGTCAGAAGGTGATCTCAGCGTGGTGCAAGGGCTGCTGGGACACAAGAACATCAACACCACCGCCATCTATGTGAAAGCCGACATGTCCGAGCGGATCAGGGTGGCGGAAAAACTCAAGTCGAGCGTCTGAGGTCTCGGCTTGCAGCTAATACCGTCAATTATCCCTGTAGTGCTTGATGGTGTACTGAAGAGCTTTTAAGTGATCCATGGTGCCCCTGCCATTACATTGTGTGCACGATTTTCGAGGGGTCAATCCGCAGGCAGGGCATCTTACTTCAAAAAAATCTGCGATGTTGATAGAACTAAGCTTGCTCGTGGGAAGGGTTCCATGGCTTTCGCATAATTTGCATGGATAATAACCGAATTCGCCTTTGCCCTTGCATATGGGGCAGTCAACCCATGGATCTCGGGTCTTGCGACCCGTGATCTTGTTCTCTGGAAAATCGGTTCGTAATATTGCGACGCCGTTTTTGGCTAATCGAGCGGTTTCGGCGACCGTCATTTTATGTGTTTTGACGTGGAAGCGAATGCTGCTTCTAATTGCTTTCTTGATTAGGCCGGGGTCGTCCTTCGCCATATCTGCACTGATTCTGGAAACCTGCATACACTGATCCTTCAGGATGTACGCATCTCTTACCATTTGACTTTTAACTTTTGTCTCTAAGTAGTGTGATGGGTGCCCATCGTATTCGAGAGCAAGCGAATGAATGAGTTGCGCTTCTTTTGGGAACTTTGAATACACGTAAATGGCTAAGTCAACTCTCCAGTCCGTCGTTTTTGGAGCTGCATTCCTAAATCTCTGTTGAAACGAAAAGTCGATGTAATAGTTTGCGTCTAAACCACCATCAGAATAATCTGCCCGAAGAATAACCCCTTTGGCGCCATTGGCGTAGCCCTGGAATCGTATATTTCGAAATGACAGTATCAGGTCAGCAAGAAACCGGATTTCATCAACTGAACCGGCACCTGATGAGATCGCAAGAGTCATTGCTATGCTCGCAGGTAGCCCATGCTTGTCCTTAATTGCTTCATACAGCTTTTGATGTCGCTCGCTATTGGCCATTCAAGGTCGCCTGTTTTTGTCGTGTATGCCATTCATTATCGACATTACAACAATATCTGACTGGACAACATTATCGTAGAAACCGCAGGTTATGTTGAAATCCATTGTCGCTGTATGGAACTACCCAGATCAAGTTTTATGCGCTCTATGAGCTTCGCGTGATCGCGACATGGATCGACTTGAAGTTCAAGCTTGTATTTCCTGCGCAAAATGCCCTGGGGGCAGCACCATCCATTTCACGCCCAGCTTCGTGGCGAGTTCCTCCAGGGCAGCTGGGAGCTGCTTTTGCACCACCAGTAACGCCATGACTTGGATCAATGCGCCCGCAGGTTCGTTGATGAACGCCTGAGCGCGCATGACGGCCAGGTACTTCACGCACTGGTAGATGCCACGTTCCAGGTCATCGTCAGCCGACCGGATGGATTTGACCTCGACGCCGACCAAACGTGCCTCCGTTCGGAAAAATACATCCAAGCGATCACCCGACAGGAGCGGATACTCCGTCTCCGCGTGGAGCGTGTTCTTCAGGCCGAACAGCTCCGGCCTGGCCATGACATTGAGGCGCAGCTGCTTGTGCTCCTCGGACTCGCCGCCACCCCAGCCGTAGTAGCGTTTGTCTTTGCCGTTGGCTGAATCGAGGTCTGCCGGCGTTGCTGCGGAGCCAAGGCCCACACTTTCGAGGACCTGGAGCCATCGATCACCGTAGGCGAGGATGCGGTCGAATTCATATCGCACCTTGGCCCGCTTTTCAGCCGGTGTCAGCACCTCGAATCCGGGCCAGTAGTCCTTGACGCCATCGCTGGGAAGACCGGCAGTGGCACCCGATTTGGCGACCACAATGCATGTGATGTGAGGGGGGCGAAGTTCCTCAGGCCAATCGCGCGTGCCTGCCTCCACCAGACGGGTCACTAGACCCAGGACTTTCCCCATCCCCTGAGCAAAGGCATTTCCATCGGCCTTGACCCGGCCCAGCATCGTCGCCAGGTCGGAGTAGGTCAGAGGCTCGATGATGCCATCGGTCTGTCTGCGGACGTGCTCTACCAGGTAGGGCAGCACGATGCGCGCGGCCAGCGCATTGCCACGAAGCTCAGCAGCGTCGTCGGTCCCTGTAGCAGGCGCAAGCAAAGGGTTCCAGTCGGCACCGGGCACATTGCCAGTGGCATCCACCAATTCGAAGAGAGTCGCCGTATTGAGCGCATCAACGTCCGGGCTCTTCCAACGGTCCCGAAGCTCCTTTTCCAGGCCCAGGCGTTGCCGTGGGTCATCGGGGGCGCGTCCGAACTGAGGCTTGAGGACGGAGACATGATCGAGGTTGATGTGCTTCACATGGCGGGTCATGTGGGCGGGATCGTCGCCAGACGCCACTGCACGAAAGCCAAATATCGGCACGCGAGACTTCACCGCCTCGCTTATGGCGGCTTCCGCTTCGCGGCCCCGCTTGACCGCCCCGCCCTTCCACTTTGCTGATTTCCCGCCGAGCATCACGAAGCTGCGGGTCCGGTTGTCGATGGGATCAACGACTTTGGCGATCTGGTCTTCCCAGACCGTGCAAACCAGAGCTTTCCGATCCGCCGTGAAGGCGACCCACGGTGTGTCGTTGCGAGCATTCCCAGAGCCCCTGGCGTGGGTGTCGATGCCGCACGTCGCCTTCCAGAACTCGTGCGTGTTGCGCGTTACCCTCTCTCTTGCACTCACTCAAGTCTCCCGATCAATGCCAAGTGCAGGCTTTGGCCCGCGAACCATGGTGGTGATCCTATGTCGAAATTGACTGGGCCCAGAGGACGAAGGGATAGTCCAGTTGGCGCCAGCGTTTCCAGGATGACTGAATGCCGAGATCGGGCGTGTTGCCCGTGCTCAGGGTGAAGACCCATGGTTGAGCCCCAGCGGATCACCCCGAGAGCAGCTACGCGTAGGCTGGGCGCAGCGGTTCGTCGTCCTTTCGGCTGGACGCGCGCGCGAGTTCCAGGCGCGGTCCATCCGGCAAATGCTGACGCAAATGCAAGAGCCCCCGGACGTTCTTGAGACCGGCGCGAAGTGCCACTTCCGGCTGGGGCATGCCAGACAGCATCCATTGCACCAGCCTGGTGTTCCTGACGATCTGTGGCCCAGCGCGAACCGGGTCACCCTGGCCAGCGGCCCGACTGGCGGCCAGCAGGTGCGCGCGCACCAGCACCAACAGGTTTTCGTCCGTCATCGGTTTGCCAGTCTGCGAGCTGAAAAGAGCTGGCGTCATCGCGTGTTTGCCAGCCGTCGCGCGCACCTGCAGCCACGATGCCACGGCCGAACGCACCTCATCCGACACGACCATCGTGCGCAGTTGGTTGACGCCACCCGAAGTGATGCGGATCGAGGCACCCTTCCCTCCCCTGCCGTCCACGAAGGATTCGTGCGAGAGCGCGCGGACTTCCGCCGAGGTCAACCCCAGCTCAAAAAGGACCAGCAAGAGCGCGCGGTTGCGGATGTCGCTGGCCTTCAGATTCAAGGCTTCACCCGAGTCTTCCCGAAGCATCTTGATGCACTGCTCCCAGACCACAGGTGAAAGGATGGCCCCCTTCGGATCTTCGGAAGGAGGCTTTTCCTTGTCGGCAATGCCTGCTGCTGGATTTGTAGCGACCAAACCGCGCTCCATGGCGTAGTCATACACCCGTTCCAGCAGGCGCCAGTACCTGCGTTTGGTGATCTCGCTGATTTTGACGCCACTCCCGCGCACTTTGATTCCACCGGTCAGATAGCCTTTGACCAACACTGGGTCTGCATCGGTCCAGTGAACCCATCTTGGGTTATCAGGGTCCCCACCTTTTGCCAAAAATTTGGTCCACGAGATCCAAAAGTACCTGAAAAAATCAAAGTCGTTGATGGCCCGCTGGTCATCATTTGAGCAATGTTCTAGCCATTGCTCAAAAAACTCGTCAGCGCTCAATTCAACGGTGGAATTCATGATCAATTGAATTGTCGTAGCTTGTTGCGTTATGAGCCTTTGCGGTTGCAATGCAATTTCCCTACCGCATGCATAGGCTATTGAATGATCTGTAGAAGCTTATCGCTGGTGACCTTATTAATTTCTGTATTAGCCAATGCATGTAATCCAAATATTCACTATATCCAAATTTAACACGGCGTCCACAGAGGGGAGCTGAAAAAAGTCTCAAAAAATAAACATGGTTTCGAAACGTGTTGAGCTGTTGGACGTCATCAATCGTTCAAGTGCTCTCGCCCTGGATGGTGAGGCTCAGAAGAATGCCAAGGGTTGGGTGGGCTGCTTCAGGCTGGTTTCAGTCACTCGCCCCCGCGGCGCGAGCGTCGGCTGTGGCCCTATCACCGGGCACTCCCGGGTCTTCCCGAGGCAGCGGCACATGAACTAGATTCGGGTGCTGGATCGGCATGCTGATGCCAAACAGTACCGCTGCTAGCAGTGTCAGCAAGCCACCGCGCAAGGCGGGGAGGTGCAAGGGGTCTCGGTTCATAGGTGGGGATTTCACCATGACATAACGGATCCCGGCGATCTCAAAACTGGACGAGGCAGGAGATTCCGAGACTGAAAAAGGTGACTGCAGGAGAAGTGGAAAGTCAGCTTTCGGAGAAAGCGGCCATTGAATTTTTCAAAATGAGCGACTGCAACCAGCCTGAAGTAGCCCGCTGCCCCTATATGCTCCGATATATGAACCGCCTAAATAGGAGCATTTATTCCGCAATTCGGAGTCGCGGGACGCTTCCCCCGCAGAGCCAACCTCATTGTCAAAGCGGGTCGGCCTCCATGACCCCCACGAAGTTCGAGATTTCGATGACGGGCACTGCAGCCCAGATGGAGTTCCGTTGCACTACGACTCGTGGCCAGTCGCGCCCCGTCCGTTCAAGAGCGACTGCAGTCGTAGATCACTTGCATCGAGCGATTGCACACGCCCGTTGAGCAGAACGGTTGTTGAAACACCCGCCTGAACGTTCTTGGTTAGGGCGTCACGGACAGCCTGTTTGGCCAGCTCTTGCAGTTGGGCGGTAGTCAGGCCGAAGGCTAACGAATGCGCTTTATTCACACAGTGCAGCTTATGTCGTTGGTACAACGCAGTCAAGGCTATTCCTATTATTTCAGTTTTTACGTCCTGCGCAGAGACGTACACCAATAAATTATGCTAGCGCTTGTATGAGGTAAATAATCCGATGGTGATATGCGCAATTAAATAATTTAGGACTGATACTAAATCAATCACAGAACCTATGAGGGGATGAGAAAAGCGTTCTTTTGCTCCTCCTGTCGATTCAATTTGATTCCCAATAACAACGAGGCTCAGCCTTCAATCAAAGAACGTCATTGCGAAAGTGTTTCCGCTCCCAACGAGCCTGCATTTTTGAAAATGTGGAGCCCACTAGCAGAAGCAGACCGAACAGGCTCATTCCGACAGCAACAGGATTATTAAAGAACTCGGTCATCGTCATATCCGCAATCGACTGTAGAGAAAACACGTTTCAGGAGGCTCTGCTCAGCAGTTTTTGAGAGAAATGGAACATATAGCTGCTACTGCCTAGCATTAAGGGGCCCGATATATCAACTTGCGCTTTCCCAAATGCTCTATTGGCGTGAAGGAAGCTGATTTTACCAACTCGACACCAGTTGACAGCGTGTACAGCAGAGCCGGCTCATACATATTAGGTTCTTCAGCCTCCCATAAAGCTATGAGATCTTCAAAATGCCAAAATTTTGAATCATGCATGTATCCAGGTGACATTACCCTCACGCGAACCACAATATAGCCTTGCAAAGAACCTTGCTTCACAAAGTCGAGCAGTAGGTCTTCATTCGACAAAAAAATGTTCTTCATGCCTCCGCCAATGCTTTCTGTACGGTACTCAACAAAGAAGTATGGTCGTACAAAACTTAGACTAGCTATTGGGGCTCTTCGGCGGGAGACTCTAGCTAGCCCAGCAAGCACACTGCGAAAGTAAGAAATCATTGGTCAAGCAAAATTTGAACACTATAGATTGTAGCCCTATTGTGTTCAAAGTCTCCTAATCGCGGAGATGGAAGCTCATTCAAATGCGTTGAACAATATCGCCATGGCTCTGCGGGTAATCCGTCGCGCACGGGGGTACACCCAAGAGGACTTCTCCTCTGTTTCAAGTCGAACCTACATCAGCAGTCTAGAGCGAGGCACCAAAAGTCCCACGTTGGGAAAAGTGGAGCAGATCGCCACCGCTTTGAACGTCCATCCCCTGACCCTGCTCGCAATTTCATTTGCCACTTCTCCATCGCTAGATGACGTCTCGGTTGTTTTGGCTGAAGTCCAGAAAGAAGTCGCTGCGCTTGATCTGCCTAGCGGGGGCGGTGGCTGACTGTTGATTTCCCCAAAACTAACCCGCCATTTCCATCTCGATCTGACCCACCCTGGTTCGTGAACTTCATGCTCACGTTGTGGATAAGTTCTTGGTTGTCTTCTCCTTTTTGGTGGGTCTGTGGCTGCTGTGCCGAACTGTTCTTGAACCGGTAGCTGTCGTTACCGGTTTCCAGAATATGGCAGTGATGCGTGATGCGGTCCAGCAGCGCCGTGGTCATCTTGGTATCTCCGAACACATTGGCCCACTCACTGAAGCTCAGGTTGGTGGTGATCACGACGCTCGTGCACTCGTACAGCTTTGGACAGCAGGTGGAACAGCAAAGCTTCTCCTCACGTACGGAACGGCAGGTAGCCTTCGTGATTGACGTGTTGCCCGCCGTATCGTGGGCTGGCGGGTAAGCAGTTCAATGCGCACGGACTTCGTGATCGATGCACTGGAGCAAGCCCTTTACGCCTGGCAGCCTGAGCGCGATGGAAGCTTGATTTGCCACAGTGACCGCGGGTCGCAATGCGCCAGCATTCGGTACTCTGAAAGACTGGCTGAAGCGAGCATAGAGACTTCCGTGTGCAGCAAGGGCGCCAGCTATGACAACGCCTTGGCAGAGACCATCAACGGTCTCTACAAGGCCGAGTTAATCCATCGCCGCGCGCCATGGAAAACAAAGGAAGCCGTGGAGTTCGCCACGCTCGAATGGGTGTCATGGTTTAACCACCATCGCCTGCTCGAACCCATCGGGTACATCCCACCGGCAGAAGCTGAGGCAAACCACTACCGGCAACTCGCCAATCTGGCCGCCAAAGGGACGGCATGACTTAAACCAAACAGCCTCCGAGAATCCCGGAACGATTCACCTCGAACTGCATTACTGGCGCTATTGCTTCTACAGCACTCTCAAAGATGCCTTTGTCGTCCATTTTTTGAATGCCCACTTTACGTGGAAATAATTAATATGCGAACAACATAAGAATGCAATCATTTTCCAGCTAGGGTATTGAGTTGAAGCGGCAGAAATTGGTTCCTCTCCGGCTACAACGTACGACGCCAGCCAGCGCTGGCTAACTGGACGCAGCTCCATACTCCTCGATAAACTGAGCAAGCGCTTGGGCCGTCGGCTCTCCCCACAACTGTTTGGCGTACCAAGGCGCAAAAATGCCACGGACTGCAGCGCTATCAAGCCCCTTGTCCAGCTTTAACGTCTTGTTGGCGTTCTGTGACTTGAACGCCTCGAATAGAGCCTTGCGCTCGCTATCGTCAAGTTCTTTGTAGACCCCAAGGGCCTCAACAGCCCTGGCGGCAAGAAATCGCTCCATCACACTGCGACCGCTCGCCTTGCTAGACGAGGAGGCAGCCTTGGGTGATGCCAGTGCAGGTACAGGAGTTGGGTTACGCACCAAGTCCTGGAGCGTCCAGCGGAAGTAGCCTGCGGGGGTCTCCAGCGGGGTCATTCCCTTCGACTCTGCGCGTGCCTCCACCCGAGAAATGGCTGTGCGCAGGAGGTCGTCACTGTGTTGCGCGACCAAGTCGCTGGCGTCCGCTTGGCTGAAACCGAATTTCATCACCCTCGTCATGAGTTCCGTGTCGATGATGGGCGGCGCCGGGAACTCAAGCTGGGCTTGCTTCGTCTGCTCGACCTTGAACTGCAGCTTCTCGACGCGCCGGCCGTTCTTGTGCTCAATCAGTTCGATGTTGATGTCAGTGAGCGCGTTGATTTCAGCGATGGCGGGCCTCAGGGTGTCCCGTTTGAAGTACTTGTAGACGGGCGGTGTCGACTCAGATATAGGATTGCCTGTGATCACACCGTACCAGTGCTCATAAGTCTGGATGAAAGTCACCTTGGATGGATTAGTCGCGTAACGACGGCAGATTTCGTACAAAGCAAGGGCAGACCCTGACTTGAGTGAGCTTTGGTACACGATCGAAAGCCGTGTGTAAGTGCTAGGCGCCATCACCTGCTCGTGCACCTCAGGAGGAAAAGCGAATCCAAACCACACCTGCCCTGCATGCTTGTTCAGCCCAGCGGGATTAACCAAGGTGACCGAAGAGACCAGTCGCTCACTCGTCCACTGTCGCTCGTTCTCCATGAGCAGCTTAATGTTCTGCATTTCCTCAAGCTGCTTCTTCAGGTACTGCACATCCTTGCTGTCGTAGGCCGCATCCCGGGCGAGGTCAGAAAGCGGAATCCAGAAGTACTTCTTGGCTGCAGCGGTGTTGATCGGTGCATTGAGCCCAGGAACCTTCATCTCCTGGGCGTGGTACATCATCACATTGAATACCTTACGAGAGAGCAGCGAGAGATTGCCTTCTACGACCCTCAATCCAATAGCCTCATTGGTCTTGCGAAACTCCCTCACATCGCTGGCGTCGATCGTGATGACCTCCCCAGGTTTCGCCTTGCTCTTCCTCGCCATTGGCATCGACCTTTCCTGACCAGTGCTTGGTGCGCGCTGCCATGCGACCGGATCTATCGGTGAAATTTTGGCGCGATTCTCTCACCTTTCGATGGAAGCGTCGAGGGTTCACCTTTGTATCGGTTTGTGGCTGATTCACCTTTTCGTAGGTGATGAGGCAAGCCTACGCTTGGCTGCAGACCGCTCATTCGGCCAACCCGATCATTAGGTGGAAGCTAACTCGCCAAGAAAAAGATCATGAGCTCTAGGCGAGTTCAAGGAGCTACCGAGTCGCCCACTCCCCGTAGAAGCTCACCTTTGCGCACTTTGCCCCTGAATCCACTCACTTATAGTCCCTGTTAATTCTCACCATAGATGTTGCCTGTCCCCGGGGGCACTCACCTCTCTCCCCGTATTGGCTCACCTTGGTCCCCGAATCCACTCACCTCATTAGGCGGAAAACCGCGTGGGGCTTAGGTTTTGCGATGTTCAAATTGTATTTAAGGTTTCCAAGGATGTTCAATACAAAGAATCCTCAATAGCGTGGATGCCTAGCGAGTGAATTCCAATCCCAAACAGCCAGTTCACCAGAGTCCAGAAGGAATTCTGGCCATGCCCGATTGCCCATCAGTAGAGCATCTCTCCCTTGCTCCCTGTAAAAGCTCACCAGACGAGGTCCAATCGAAGACGACTCCTGTCTCTTTCCCCAGCCACAATCAGAATCGCCTAGATTCATCAGGCCCCCCACCCCCCCCCGTAAAGGCTCACCTATACCCAATCTTTACAGGAAGCCGTGCGGGCTACGCATAGTGGAACCTCATCCGCGCTGGTCCCTGATGAGGCTCACCTTTGTTTGCAAGATAGCTTTTAAATACTCATCCCGATGTGTGAGTGCACACATCCTAGATGCTGAAATTTTATTGGGTCGCCATTTCTAGTCCCTGTGGAGTCTCACCTTTGAGCCTTTACACGCCCTTTGGCTCGATGAAGTAGGCATCCATATGGCGCTTTTGGGAGTTGCAGTGTGATGATCCGCCGAATGCAGACTGCAAACATTTCGCTCCGGTTTCCGGGCCTGGCTTTAGCCCCCGTAAAAGCTCACCTTAATACATATCGGGGTGTCCGAATGCCTCCCCCGGTCCTTCGCGCTGACGATTGAGACGGGTCCCTGAAAAGGCTCACCTTTTGAGGATTGGCAAGCGCAGGTCAGCTCTGGCACTGCACTTCGGCGGTGGAGACGGATTTGTAGGCCGACTGCTGAAACAACGGTGGAGCGGCACTCCCCGTAAAGACTCACCTTAGAAAGAAGAAGGGACCGACACGGGCTATCAAAGGTCTCGGTTTAAGGCGGGAAGGACAGTCACCCACTTTTCGCGTCCCTAGAGAGTCTCCAGTCCGTTCTATGGGCCCTTAGTCCTCTTCGGGAGCATTGTTCGCTCCCTGTAGAGGCTCACCTTTGTCCGATATCTTGATCAGTCAACCAGACCGAAACGGCTTCTGAGTTCGGCAACGAGTGCTGCCCTCTCCTTTGGATCGGCAAGCACGACCTCAAGTGAGACCTTTCCCGAGTCCCATTCCTTGAGGAACCCGATCTGTTGGCCAGTGTGTTGGATCTTGTATTGGCGCGATGTTTCTTTAGGCTTGCGCTTATCGCCAGTATCGAGTTTTGCGCGTATGGCGCCGACCTCACGCGACGACAGATCTTCTTCGATGATGCGATTTACCAATGCAAGCACTTCTATCTCGCTCACCTTCTTGGCGGCAAGCGTGATCTCATACCCAACGAATACGCCGAACTTCTCTGGCCGATCGCGCATTCGGTCGAGCACAGCAGTCGGAAGGCTTAGCAACGCAATGGTCTTGTTCACCGTCGAGAGCGACACTCCCAAGAGCTCAGCGATTTGCAACTCAGTTTGCACTAAGCCTTTATCAAGCAATTTTCTCCACGCGAATGCATTGTCTAAGGGACTTTGCGCGCTACGCTCCTCATTGAGCACCCAACTCACGCGATAGAGTTCGAGATCACCCTCGTGTGGGCGAATCACCAGGTCGATGCTGTGCTGACCAGCTGCAGCGAGCGCCTTCTTCCGATAGTGACCATCGATCAGCAAGTAGTCACCTGGTATGGTCGGATGCGCGATCGCAGACGCTGGAACGAGTTGACCACGAGTTGCAATTGACGCCGCCAGCTCCTTGACGATGTCAGGGTCATAGATGTGACGGGCATTCAGTGGGTTTTCGTGCACTCTATCAAGAGGAGCTGCCACAATTCGCTGCTGCGCTGGACCAGTATTTTCAGCGCTGAAAGTCCGACCAGCCTGTGCCTCATCGAGGACGACTTGGGGGGGGGGCACACCTCCAAGGCCACCTGGACGCTCGGAAAGCACGGCATCTGCCGCTGCAAACCGCGCATTTACATCCCGCTTTTCTGCCGAAAGGGACGCTCGCATTGCAGCTTTGCGGTCGACTTTGGAAATCATCTTTTGTCCTTATTTTTTGCGCGAAGGAAGGTGCAAAAGGTGAAGCACTTCCTCTGCCATCAACTCCACCTCTTCCATTGCAACTGTGGCGCGTGGCACTTGATGAACGGTTGACCCCAGAATCTGGGCTTCTCTAAACGCCGCTCGCGAACCTAGGGACGTTTTTAAAAGAGGAAATTCTTTATCTTCCTCCAATAATTCAATTAGCTCTTTGGCTAGCGAAGTCGAGCGCTGGACCATGTTAGCAACGACTCGTGCAACGAGCTCTTCGTTGTTGGCCTGTGCTGCCTCCGCCAATTTTTTGGCAGACTCCGCCGCCCAGATATCCGCCGGACTCGGGACCAGCGGTATGAGAGCCAAGTCAGAGATCAACATGGCCGACGTGGGGGCTGCAGAATTCATTGCCGGTGGGCAATCTACAAAAATCACATCGAATTTATCTATGTGATTTTTTACTTCTCTGTGCATCTTTCCTTCCATAGGAGCAAGACTAATCACAGAAGCTGGAAATGGCCGCTCTTCGGGGGCGGCACTTGCCCAGCGGCTTGCAGTCCCCTGCGGGTCCATATCTACGACAAGTGATGAATATCCGCGAAGCCCGAATGATCCAGCGAGGCTCATCGCAATGGTTGTTTTTCCACACCCGCCCTTTTGGTTAAACACGGTGACCACTTTTGCTGTCATTGCCTGCTCCTGATAGGTTGGCAGACTTTCAGCGCTGAAAGTCTTGCCGGATTCTCCGCGAAGGGAATTGTATCAAACTCAGATGAAAATCAATAACAAATTAATGAAAATGTTGTTTATTTTTATAGAGTATACGTTTTTGCAAAACGACTTCTGTGTTGCTTTAATCGTTGCTATGGCTTGACTTTCAGCGCTGAAAGTTGAGTCAGGGGTGGTTGTTGATCGGCCTTTTGGTGTTGTGTTGCCTGGTGCGCGCTATGTTTGGGCGGCGATGTTTTGGTGCGATTGGTTGCGGGGCTTTTGGTGCTGAGGGTTGAAGGTTGGACCCCGTGGGGGAGTGCGTGATCGGTGGGGTGTCGCGGTTTTGTTGGTGCGTAAAATTTATTAATCGTGCATTGTATTTTTGTAAAATTTTTAATTTGTGTGTTTTATTGAGTGCGGGTGCGGGTGCGGGTGCGAGGGTGAACTTTCAGCGCTGAAAGTTCTGGGCATTGTGGTTATGTGGCTATGTTCAATGCAGAGCTGGCTTTTTTGAAATGTTGTTTGGATAACGTCGAAATTGAGAGCTTGCGGTGGCTCAAGGGAAGAGCATCATTGAGGCAAAGCCCCGGCGCTCGAGACATCCACGATCGTCTGTAACTCAGGTCATCATGTGCATTGAACTGACCGAGGAACCAGATTGCATCGACCCAAGGAGGGTACGAGCACGCTTAGTGATGCGATGGGCCCCGACCCCGTGGGGCTCGAAGTAACCAACGCTATTGACCCATCAGGGGAAGGCGGCTTCTTGGGGGCTGACCATGGTGGGCGAGCTTCAGCAGATTGTGGAGCGCAGCGGACGCGGCGACTCTATTCAGGCGGTCCTCACGAAGATGCTTTCCCCGTCCAGCGTGCCAGTCTTCTCTATGTCCGCCCCCTTGGCAATTTCTCACGTTTGAGAACGCCATTGAGCACCCAATAGATCCAGCCTCAATGGATTAACTGAAATCGTATGACTGACAAGTCAGGAGAGGTCATGTTGACGACGCGGAAACTATGGGCTTGGACAAAAGGGCTCCAGGCCTGGTGGAGCGGCGCTCTTGCTGGTAAAGAATGTGCTTACGCCCGCTGATTAAGATGACCTTCATGCGCTGCTCAAGGTGGCACATGGCATACCTGATCCAGAGAAACAGGAGCCCTTGCCTCTTGCCGAAGGCCAGATACCGGTACCGATCCAGGCTGAGATCGGGATCCAGTTGCTCGTCATCAAGAATTTGCGCAACGTCAACGCTGAAAACCAGCAGTTGGAAGTTGGAGCCAAGGGCTTGACGACCGTCTATGGCGGCAATGGAAGCGGAAAGTCTGGGGGCTAACGGGTTCTAAAGCGTGCTTGCAGGGCTCGCGACCAGTCAACCAGTCAGAGCTATTTCTCCCTAACGCCAATGTGGCTATGGCCCAATTTGGTTACGCTCAGGAAACCTTCACCGTATGCGTGAATGGCCAGATTGATGAATTTGTATGGAGCAAGGTAGTGTGTCCCCCAAGGACCTGTCGGCCCTGTCGATATGCGACACTCGGTGCGCGCGTGCCTTCCTGGGCAGCGAGGACGACTGCGCCTACGTGCCGTATGAGCTCAATGTGCTGGATGGCCTGGGCGAGCTGCAACAGGATCTAAAGCTACGCCTTGAAGCCGAGCAGCGTGAACATGCTGTAGATCTCCAATTGTTCGCTCACCTCAAGGAAGAGACGGCAGTCGGGAGGTTGATAGCTACTTTCTCATCGAAAACTGATCCTGGAGCGGTGGAAGGCCAGTTCTTGGCATCAGTCGCGCCAACTACTCCAAGTATCCGCACATGAGCCCCCAACTTGCCCCTTCACCGTCATGTTGGCTGTGCCGCGCTGGATGAAGGCATCGAACCCATTGGAGCTGGGGTAAAGCCATGAAGACCGACAGTGACTTCGTCGTGCCCGGTGGGCAGGTTCAAACCTCCGCCCCCGAGGTCATGGGGCGCATCGAGCGCCGATGGGAAGGCTTGCGCGAACGCGTGGAGGCCAAGCTGCAGACGCTCAAAGGTGTGGATCGCAGGCAGGAATCCCGGCTCCTCGACCAAGCTGCCAAGGCCGGCACAGTGGCCAAGCGGGTGACATGGCTGCGCAAGGCGGCTGATAGCGTCACGGGCAGTGCTGCGCCGTTGGCCGCATGCCGCAAGGGTTGCTCACATTGCTGCCATATCGCCGTGATGATCTCCAGAGCCGAGGCACTGGTCATCGCCAAGGAAACCGGTGCGCCGATGAACCCGTTGGCAGGGAAGTACACGATGGCCAACGTGGATGAGGACAGCGAGAGCTACAAGGCGGCGACGCAGGAAGCGTTTGGCAAGCCCTGTACCTTCCTGAAGGATGATGTCTGTGGTATCTACTCAAGCCGCCCCCTTCAATGCAGGCTTCTCCTGAACATGGATGAGGACGCATTGCTGTGCCAGCTCGTGGAGGGCAGCACCATCAATGTCCCTTACCTGAACACCCAGGAACAGGGGTGATCTCGGTTTTTGTGCCGGATCGGAGTAAGCGCGCGGTAAACCCATCTTGATGTGACTCTCTCCTTCTCGCAACATCGTGTGCACGCAACCCATCGTGCACACCATGCTCAAAGACCCAGACATTACGAGCTACACCGCTCGGCGCACCCACCGGACCTACACTCCAGCCTTCAAGGCAGAACTAGTTGCCACTTGCCTGCAACCCGGAACTTCCATCGCGGCCTTGGCCAGCAGTCATGGCATGAATGCCAACGTGCTGCACCGCTGGCTCAAGGAGCATGAGCGCACTGGTTGCCACCAGCCCATCGCGCCGACGCCATCACCTTCGATGCCAGAGTTCATCCCGCTGCGCCTGCCCAACTCCGCCCCTGAGGCCGTCCCGGTCGAGCTCAAAGTCGAACTGCGCAAGGGGCCCTTGTCCATGACCGTCACTTGGCCTATACATGCTGCGGCCGAATTTGCGAACTGGGCTGCGGCGGTGCTCAAGTGATTCGCATCGATGCCGTGTGGCTGGCCATCACCCCCATGGACATGCGTGCGGGCACTGAGACAGCACTGGCGCGTGTGGTAACGGTGTTTGGTGCGGCACATCCACATACCGCTTACCTGTTTGCCAACAAGCGCGGCACACGTTTGAAGGTACTGGTACACGACGGCATGGGCATCTGGCTGGCCGCACGCCGACTGCACCAAGGCCGCTTCCATTGGCCGTCGCCTGGCGGCACAGCGCAGCAATCTCTTCAACGTGAGCAACTCGACGCCCTCGTGCTGGGCCTGCCGTGGCAGCGTGTTGGTGAGGCCGGGGTCATTACCCTCATCTGACGCGTGACGTGGCGGAGGCCATCAATCGGGAGATGTGCCGATGGCGTGACCGATGCTGGCTGGGCAGACTTTGCCCCATGGACGTTGCCACCGACACGCTCTCCCATCTGAATGCAGAAGAACTGCGTGAGATGGTGCAGTCGCTGCGCCAGACGGTCTCTTTCAAGCAAATCACCATCGACAAACTCACGCATGAGAACGCGCTGCTCAAGCGGCTGAAGTTTGCGGCGCAGTCTGAGCGCTTCAGTGCCGAGCAGCGAAGCCTGCTGGAAGAGACGCTGGACGAAGACACGCAGGCCGTTCATGACGAGATGGCCGAGCTCAACGCCGAACCTATCCCGGCGCGCGTCAAAGACCAACCCAAACGCCAACCCCTGCCAGCGCACCTGCCACGCATCGACATCCACCACGAGCCAGAGGCCACCACCTGCCGCTGTGGTTGCCAGATGAAGCGTGTGGGCGAGGATGTGGCTGAGAAGCTGGACTACCAGCCAGGTGTCTTCAGTGTCGAACGCCACGTGCGTGGCAAGTGGGCTTGCGCCCAGTGCGAGACCTTGGTGCAGGCCCCCGTGGCGGCACACGTCATCGACAAAGGCATCCCGACCACTGGATTGCTGGCTCAGGTGCTGGTGGCCAAGTTCGCCGACCACTTGCCGCTGTACCGGCAGGAGGCCATCTTCGGTCGGGCCGGCTTGGCCATCCCTCGCTCCACGCTGGGGGCTTGGGTGGGCAGTTGCGGGGTGCAACTCCAGCCGCTGGTGGCCGCGTTGAAAGCAGACATCCTGACGCACCGTGTGGTGCACGCCGATGAGACGCCGGTGCAGATGCTCCAACCAGGACAGGGCAAGACCCACCGCGCCTACCTGTGGGCCTACGCCGCCGGTGCGTTCGAAGACACCAAGGCGGTGGTGTATGACTTCTGCGCCTCACGCGCCGGAGAAAACGCCAAAGCCTTCTTGGGCCCCTGGCGCGGCAGCCTGGTTTGTGACGACTTCAGTGGCTACAAACAGCTCATGCTGGAGGGCGTCACCGAAGTCGGTTGCCTGGCCCATGCCCGGCGCAAGTTCTTTGACCTGCACACCGCTCACAAAAGCCCGGTGGCGCAGCGAGCGTTGGAGCACATCGCGCAGGTCTATGAGATTGAACGAGAGCTCAAAGCCTGCAGCGCTGACGAGCGCCAACGTGGACGTCAGGAACGCTCAAAACCGTTGCTCGACGCGTTACACGCATGGCTGCTGTTGACCCGACAGAAGGTCACGGATGGCACGGCCACGGCCAAAGCGCTGGACTACAGTCTGCGGCGATGGCAGGCGCTAACCCGCTTTGTGGATGACGGGCAACTGCCTGTGGACAACAACCACATCGAGAACCAAATCCGACCGATTGCCATCGGGCGCAACAACTGGCTGTTCGCCGGTTCGCTACGGGCGGGCCAGTGCGGTGCCGCTGTGATGAGCCTGATTCAAAGTGCCCGGCTCAATGGGCATGACCCGTACGCGTATCTCAAAGATGTGCTGACGCGCCTGCCAACCCAGCGGGCCAGCTTGGTACATGAGCTGTTGCCGCATCGCTGGGTGCCCGCTGGCTAGTTCGACGCGACATCGGCAATAGCCTGACTTGAGTTGGGCTGTAATGGCTGCTTCGTGACGTCGCGACCGGCAGGAACGGGCCCTGAGCGGACCTTTGCAACCCTACCGCGAAGCTGCCGCTCACCAATGCACGCTCCCATTTCAACGGCTAATGTCGACACCGCGGCGATGAGTTCTCGTAGCTCGGTACGGGGCACGCTGGCACAGAAAGGTACCGGGGTTCCTTTGGATACGACACCATGCACTGGAAAGAAATTCTTTGCCGGATTGATTGCGATGGTGACAATGAAATCCATGGTCTTCCCCTTCCTACAAACAGGTGAGTTGATGAGAGATCGGCATTCCCATCGTGGTCCCTGGATGCCTTATCCCGCAAGTGCGCGGTTCACTTGGGACGGGGAGGTCGCTTTCATTCCTTAGGTCGCATCGGAACTGTCATGCCAACCCTCTCATCATTTGTACTCATCGCGCTCAGCGTCTATGCATTTGTATTTCTCGTGACAAGACTGGCCCAGTCCTCGAAGGAATTCAAGCAACAACCGCCCGCAGATCAAGAGCGTGCTCGCAAAACGTTCCGGTGGACTCTAATTTCTCTCCCATTCGTTCTGGCCGGGACGTATCTCCTCTTACTTGCGCCACCGGGCGTAATTCGGATGCTGCCCGTGTTCCTCTATCTTCTACTCTCGGGTGTCGCGATGTGGCTGTTGTGGAGAAGCTATCGACTTGGAGTCCGACGAGACGAGCGCCTTGTAAAGTCACTTTCAGGCAAGCCGCTGCGTAATGCAAAGGCACTCGTGCGATCCTTCGCTCTGGCCAATTTCATGCTCGCAGCAGGCTATATAGCAATTCTCATCGCGATACCCGCTCTTCGCCTGCAGATGAACAGTTGGGCTCCACTCATTACCATTATCTCGAGCTGCTACACCATTTTCATGTGGCGTCAGGAGCGGAAGCATGCAGCCTAGCCTTTCCGTCAAGCAGCGGGCCCTGAGCTGTCTTAATGGGGATCGATAATCGTTTGACGAATTCAGGTAAGTCCTCACAATGCACTGCACGGCAAAATTGTGAGCTTCTCTAAAGCACCATTGCCACACAATTCAGACCGCAAAGCATAAGCGCCGAATTTGGCAAGCGGCTTGATGGGACAACACAGATGCAGCACAGCCCCTCTCCCTCGCAAGCTCGCTCAGTGGCGATAGGCACCGCTCTTCTTGCATTGCTACCGGTGTGGGAGGTGTGGTCTGTACTTTCATCAGGTTCAATGGTTGGAATTCAGTGCGACGGTCTCTTCTCAGGCACCTTGTGCGCCGCAGGGAGAACGGTTGGTACATTGCTCTTTGGCCCACAGCGTGACCATCTTGGGTACGCACTTGTCAGCGCTTCGCTGGCGTTGCTCATGCTATTCGGTGCTTGGAGAGTGCTTGCCAGTGCGAAGAGGCAGACCAAGTAAGTGGGTATCTAAACGATTGAATAACGCCTCTGGCGGTCCGTGATCGCCATGGAAACTGTGCGATGAGTGTCTGCATTAGTTTTCAGCGACTGGCTGCTACTGGCCGGATTCTGCCCCACGGCGAAGTGCGCTAGCGGCGCCTTGAGCCGACTATTGGCACCCTTAACAAAAAATGGCCCTTGATTCAAAACGGATTGATCGCTGCTCCAAACGTACAGTCGGCCGGCCCGGCCCAGTCCGCGAGCACGCTATTGTTTGTTGATTTATCGCTTGTTTGGATTCTCGGATTTTTGATAGTTGGATAGTTAAACAGGCACCCGATTGCAAACTCTGCTGAATGACACTTTCAGGAGGACTCTGTGCGAAGAATATCCCCGGCAATCCAGTTCATCCCGCAGGTTTTTCGGGCTTTATGCTTCATGCGATGACATTTGAACGATCAAATATGGCGTACCCAGATGGCCTTCCGGCAGAAGTGCTACAGGCTCTAGAGATCAGCGCAGTTTTGGCAATTAAGACGCTTCAACGTCTCAATGGACTTGGTCTCTACGAGGCAAAGCTTGCGGTCGACGCCTACCTGGAACGGCATCCTGAACACCCCTTGTCTCAGCGACAGGCAAGTTCCTCGGTCGCGCCGCTATGTGAGAGAGTCGGTGCGTTGGGTGAATTCATAACCGCGGAACCGGTACCGGCCGAAGCGCCAGTGTTTGATTCACTGACAAGAGCGGTCGTTTCCCCTGAGCTTTACATTCTTCTGAGTGAAGATATCCCCAACAAAGCGTGGATTGCAGAGGCTCTCAAGGCCTGTGTTGATGCGGGGATTGACATATCAATGACCGAAATCCTTGATGAGAAAAGGCGCAACGGGGATGGCGACTTATCAGCGGCAGTGCTGAAACTGTCGGGGTCACTTTCGAACGAAGCGATCCGCGCTTTGCCTCAGGCCCTTCGGCGAAGACTTGCTGAAGGTATCAGTTTTCAGTTGGTGCCAGCCGCCCAGTGGGGCGAGGCCGCGATACCCATCGACGAGCTGGAGCTCGAGTACTTCTTGCATGAGTTCTCCAGGCCAAGCCGCATGATTGCGAAAACGACGAGTTGCGTCAGGCTGAGACACAAAACCTCGGGAATTGTCTGTCGAAGCACCGCGCACCAGAGACGAGCGACGAACTACCAGGAGGCTCTTCTTCTCCTTGCATCCCTGCTCAAAGAATGCAGATAAGGTCTACTGATTTCATCGAGGGGAAAGCCAAACGGCTCCACTGACCGTCTGCCTCTCATGTCAAGCGCTAAGCGTCCGCTTTCAACCTCCCCACTGTCCGCTCCTGGCCGATTTGAGAAGTCTAGCGCAGACATCCGATTGCGGTCGCTCGGTCAAGATGGGATGCCCGGTCGTTTACGGATCGGAAGGTTATGGAGAAATCTCTTTTTAGAACAACTACTTAGCGTTGCGCAAAGGTGTTCCGCGAGTTCGAAATTCTTCCAGCGTTTTCCCGCGCGCGATGGCTTCGTTCAACCAAGAGGGTCGCCGCCCCTTTCCTGCCCAAGTATTCCCAACTGCATCCTCGTACAGGACAGGTTTGCCGGCTGGGGGTCTCCCGGTCTCTGAGGTCAAAGATTGAATCTTTCTTGCGTTGGCAGTGGTTGCTTCGAACAGATCGGCTGGCTCCAATTCGAACTTGGCGATTACCTCTTTCAACAGTGGAATGATTTCCTCGGCTTCACGGACTTCGCTCATCGCCTCTTCAAGGCGTTTCTTCATTTGAGTGAGTGTCTTGGGCACTGGGATCTCCATAACGGAAGCTTGGACGCAACTTTCTCCATTGTGATGGGGAGCGCCGATGAGAGATAGACCGCCTCTGGCAGTCTTCAACACAGTCTTGCGGTCATGCGTTGGTGTGGCTTTGCGGCGCCTGCAACGTATCCAGGCGGCGCATCAGATCCGCCGTCAGCTGCTGGCGCGCCGCGTCAGCCGCGCTTGTTGCTGCGAGTTGCCGCTCCAGCTCCAGATTGCGCTGAGTGGCCTGAAGCAGATCCGCCTGCAGACGGGCGAGGTCTTGCTCTCGACTCAAGGCCTTCGCAGTCAAATCTTCAAGTTGCTGGGGTACTTCGGCAAGGCCGAGGGCAGTTTGCTGCGCCGCCTGCAGCTGCGTTTCCAGGCTCTGGAGTTGCGACCTGGCCTGACCCAACTCCCGCGCGAGTGCCTGGTTCTGCTGGTGGTCGTTGCGCATCTGCTGCTGATTGGCCGAGACAGCCGCATTGGCCTTAGTCAGTTCCGTCTGCAGGTACTGCAGTTGCTGCTCGTGCTGGCGTAGCTCGCGCTCGCGCTGCTCCTTGGACGCTTCGCGGAAATGCTCCAGAGCCTCCCTTGCATGGGTGTGCTTCTCTTCCAGGGACTGGCTGTGTGCTTGGGCACTCTCAAGCCGGGTCTGCAGCTGGGTCGTTTGCTCGACCAGTTGGGCCTGCTCGATCGCCTTGAGGGCCAACTCCCTGTTGGCGTGCTCGAGGGATTCGCGTTCCCTGGCCAACTCCAGTTGGGTCTGCTCCAGCTGCCGCCTGGCCGCGGCTGTTTCGCTCTTGGAGGTCTCCAGGCTGGCCTTGTACTGCGCTTCCTTGGCGTTGAACTCCTCCATCAGTGCAACGACCCTCGCATTGGCATCAAACTCCAACCTGGTGGACAGGCGGCCTACCAATTCCGCGAGCTCATCGCTGATGCTGATTTTCGGTGCCGTAGCGGCGGCTTCCTCGTCCTCGATTTCCTTGAGGTACCTGTGGATGGTCACCTTGGAGCCGGTATTGCCCAACTCGACGCGCACCGCATCGATGGACGGGTACTTGCCTTGGCTGATCAGCCTATCCCTGGCTCGCAGCACCTCAGACTTGTAGATTCCGGCTCTGGCCATGGCATCCTCCGATTTTTTCGTACCGTATTACATACCATGATATTACATACTGGGTGTGGCAATGAAAAATTGGGATTTCACGAAAAATTCAGACTAGTTAATAAGGGTTTATCTGTTGTGATCACTTCAAAGCCCGCAAAAATGGGGGGGCCGCAGCATGTAACGCGATGGGAGGGGTGGTTTTTCAGTTGCGCGGTCGCGCGTTAAAAATCAGACATGGGGCCGTGGCATGCTATCGATATGAGCATCACATGCGATCTAAGAACCTGGGCAAGGCGGATCAAACGCGATGGAGTGACGCTGTGGTTTGCAGGAAAGAATCCACGCACCCCCTGGTACGCAAAGGCCCTTGGAGTGTTTGTCGTGGCGTACGCGCTCAGCCCGATCGACCTGATTCCGGATTTCATACCAGTGCTGGGGTACTTGGATGATGTATTGCTGCTCCCCGGCCTGATATGGGTCGCTATCAAACTTTTGCCGGCGGACGTCCTGGCTGAATGCAGAACACAAGCCGATGAGTGGATGGCTTCCAAAGCAGCAAAGCCGACCAGCAAAGTCGGCGCAGTCGTTGTTGTACTACTGTGGCTCGCTGCCTGCTTGGGCGCCTGGTATTGGTGGAAGTCGGGCATGACTGGCTGAGGGACGGACTTGCGCGAATCGCCTCGGGAAGGCGCTTCTCCGCCGCAGGCTTTGCGGCATAGGCCTTTGTGAACCTCCGTGGCTACGCTTAGACACAGTGCTGTCAAAACTGTAATGCTGCGGTCAGCGGCATGTGGGTGCCGGATTTCTAGACTTGTCTCCGAGGTGCAAGAAGGTTGTGCCTCCTGAATTCCCACCCGGGCGTTCAGTGCTCAAGGAGACCCCATGAAAGCTCGTTTCGCCCTCATCGCATTCAGCCTGGCAGCCACTGCTACGGCGTCTTTCGCTTCGACCGCGTTTCACACCAGTCCTAGCCAGGAAGAAGGTGCCACTTTCGTGCCATCTCACCTGGGCCGCACCGTCAGCCGTGAAGACGTCCAGCAAAACGTGCTCGTTGCGCAGCAAAACGGTTCGTTGCACTGGATCAGCCGCGGCTACCCCGCCACCTATCCACTGGTCAAAGCACCGGTGTCAAACAAGAGCAGGCAACAGGTTCTGGATGAACTTCAAGCTGCTCAAAAGGGCCCCGCCACTACGAATGGCGTGCGCGACCTGGGCGGCGAGATCGGCTGGGTCGAAGCCCACCAGGCGCCGTGACCGGCTGAGGGCCCTCGGGCCTGGCACACGCAATGCAATCGACTCCGCCCATCCAAGGCACAAATTTTCGCTTCCAACCATTGACCTTAAGGACCAACATGAAACTCAAGACCACCCTCATCATCCTCGCGCTGAGCGCAGCCCCTGCATTCGCTTTCGATGCCAGCCATGGCGCCCAGTCCAAGACACGCGAGGAGGTCAAAGCCGAGCTCTCGCAAGCCCTGCGCAGCGGCGACATCATGGCCGGCGGGGAAATCGGCGCCAAAGTCAGTGAGCTCAACTCCGGTGGCTACCAGTTGAAGACCCCGGTGCTGGGCAAGACCCGGGACCAGGTGCGCGCGGAACTGGAGCAGGCTGTTCGCAGCGGTGACATGCTTGCCGCCGGGGAATCCGGATCACGGCTCAATGAACTGCAGCCCAACCTGTATCCGTCCAAGATGGCGCAAGCAGGCAAGACACGCGAGCAGGTCAAGGAGGAACTGGCAGAGGCTATCCACACCGGGGACCTGATGGCCGCCGGCGAGGACGGCCGCAAGCTCAATGAAATCTACCCTGGCCAATACCACCAGCACCACGCGGGCTCGACGGCCGCGCAATCGGGCCACTCCAATGGCCGCGATCTCTGAACATCAGATCCAGAGCCCAGTCGCGCTGGGCTGGCCCGCCCTCACGCTCCGTGGTGGTGGGCACCAGCGCCGTTCACTCGTGCACACCGGGTGCGACCGGTGAGGTATCTGAATCGGCCGACTTGAGCTCGCCTGTGCTCTAGTTCATCTCACGTTTGACGAGGGCTGCCGAGCAATCCCAAACCTTGACGTAGACCGGCTCTCCAGCAACCACGGCTACATCTGCAGGCAGACGCGCAACGGTCCAGCGCGACCGACCCACCTCTCTCCACTGAACAATGGCGAACCGCTCTTGCGCACGATCTAACTGATCGGCCTTGCACCGGCGCTTGTAGAACGCCAGGTCCTGAGCAGTGGCTTCAACCCTGCTGACTTTGCCCACGCGCCAACCCTCCGCCCACGGTAGGGAGTTTTCATACACGGGGGTGGCGCAGCCGGCGGCGAGCATGGCCACGACACACAGCGCTGGCAGGCGCCACCTGTTTGCCCAGCGCTGTGCAAAGCAGGAACGGAGGGTGGTCGTCCACGCGGAAATCACACGGGTGCTTTCCAGTGATCCGCACCAGCATTCGAAGTGCCGGCGGCAGCCGTACCGCAGGCTTGGGTTTCCAACTGAATGGTGGTGTGGGTGATCTCGAATTGCTTCGCCAGCAACTGGTTGACGGCGGCCAGCATGGTGCCAGGGTCTGCCGCTTGCGGGTTGTACACGACGTGAGCGCTCAGGCTGGTCTTGGCGCTGCTGACCGCCCAGACATGCAGTTCATGCAAGGACACCACCCCTGGCAGGTCCAGGAGCGCACGCTTGAGCTGAGGCAGATCGATGCCTTCGGGGACGCCTTCGAGCAGGATGTTGAGCGTCTCTTTCAGGAGGATCCAGGTGCGCGGCAGCACCCACAAGCCGATGGCCACGGCAATGACGGTGTCGACCCAGTTCCACCCTGTGAACAGAATGACCAGCGCCCCCACGATGACCCCAATCGAGCCGAGCAGGTCGCTCCAGACTTCAAGGTAGGCTCCTTTGACGTTGAGGCTGGAATCCTTGCCTGAGGACAGAAGGCGCATGCTCACGAGGTTGACGATCGTGCCCAGTACAGCGATCACCAGCACCCCAGTGGTCTGGACTGCCGGCGGGTTGCTCCAGCGTTGCCACGCCTCATAAAGGATGTACGCCGCAACGCCAAACAGGAGTAAGGCATTGAACGCGGCGGCCAGGATCTCAAATCGGTGGTAGCCAAAGGTGCGCCGGTCGTCGACATCCCGGCGCCCGACCCGAATGGCCGCCAGCGCAATGGCCAGCGCCGCCACGTCGGTGAACATGTGTGCGGCATCGGACAGCAGAGCCAGGCTGTTGAGCATGACGCCGCCAATGACCTCTGCCAGCATGAAACCGCCGGTGAGCATCAGCGCGTAGCGCAAAGCCTTTTCGTTTCCTGCCGCTGGCAAAGCGTGGTCGGAACCTTTTCCCATGGTCTGTCTCCTCAGATTCAGTCTGGTGATGTCATCGACCGCGTTCAGTCCGCGGTCCTCGTCCGGCCTTGGCGCTCAGTGACGTCGCCGGTGCCGAGGCTTACCCGTGGTCCGGCACTTCAAGCGCGTTATTTGCCGGTCCCTCAGTCTCTTGGCCAGTCGCCGGCTGTACTTGGTTCGAACGTCCATCGGGGGATGGCGCTTGAGCCACATGTGCCGCAGCCGCCAGAACACAAACACAGAGACCAACAAGCTGATCCAGATCCAGAACAGCTTGGCGAAAAGCCCACCCTGGGCCGCCTGCATTGACATGGATCGCTCCTTTTTGCCTCTAAGGGCAAGGACATGCACAGCGCCGAGGGGCGGTACGGACCCGCCACTGCGGTGTCGTTCGCATGGACTGGAGCGATGCTTCGGGCGGCGTTGGTGTTACTTCAGCGTGAAGCGGACCGAGGCGACCGACTTGCCGGCCTTCGAGACGGCGACCACGGCTTTGGTACCGGCGGGGACCTTGAAGCTACCCGCGGCTTCCAACTTGCCCTCACCGGCTTGGAGTTGAACCTCCTGCTTCTCGCTGCCGGCCAGCAGGGTGACCTTGGCGGTCATCCCCGCCACGGCAACGGGTTTTCCGTGGTCGCGCATGAAGAGCTGCAGCTTGTCGGCACTGGCGACGAATTCGTACTCGACGTCCTTGGCTTCCGCCACAGCACCACCATGCATCGGCTTGACGTCGTGGCCGTGGTTGTCAGCCGCGATGGCTGCGCCAGAGTTCGATACCGTGAGGGCGAGAAAGAGGTGGGAGAGTTTCATGGCAGTTCCTTTGGGGTTGGAGAAATGGGAAGGTCCCGCGATCAGCGGGACCGCCTTTGACTACACAGGCTTCGGTGCGTCCGGGTGGGAGGGCTCGGCAGACACGTCCTCGGCTTCTTCATCGGGCCTGTGGGCCAGCCGGTAAAGAATCGGCAGCACGAGCAGCGTGAGCAGCGTGGATGAAAGAATTCCACCGATCACCACGGTGGCCAGAGGACGCTGGACTTCCGCGCCGGTGCCTGTGGCGATGGCCATGGGAATGAATCCCAGCGAGGCCACCAGGGCGGTCATCAGCACCGGGCGCAAGCGGGTCAGGGCGCCATCCCTGATCGCTTCGTCCAGGCCGACACCGCCTTCCCTCAGGCTGCGGATGTAGGAAATCATCACCAGGCCGTTGAGCACTGCCACCCCAGAGAGCGCGATGAAGCCAACGGCCGCGGAGATGGACATCGGAATGTCCCGAAGCCACAGCGCCAGGATGCCCCCTGTCAATGCGAATGGGATGCCGGTGAAGACCAGCAAACCGTCCTTGGCATTGCCGAACATCGCGAACAGCAGCACGAAGACCAGCAGCAGGGAGACCGGTACAACGATCTGCAGGCGCTTGGTGGCTGACTGCAGGTTCTCAAAGGTGCCACCCCAGCTCGTCCAGTAGCCGGTGGGGATCTTGATCTGCGCCAGGCCTTGCTCGGCCTCTGCAACGAACGAGCCCACATCCCGTCCGCGCACGTTGGTGCTCACGACAATGCGGCGCTTGCCGTTCTCTCGGCTGACCTGGTTGGGGCCGGGTGCCAGCTCGAACGATGCGACCTCACCCAATGGGATGAAATTCGTCTTGGCTTCCGTGCCACCGGCAGACCGCGGCAACGGTATGGGTAGCCGCTTCATGCCTTCCAGGTCATTGCGAAGCGCCTCAGGCAGGCGAACCAGGATGTCGAACCGGCGGTCCCCCTCGAACATGGTGCCGGCCTCACGACCACCGATGGCCGTGGCCACGGTGTCCTGGATGTCGGCAACGTTCAGCCCGTAGCGCGCTGCCTTCTGGCGGTCGATGTTCACCGTGAGCATCGGAAGGCCCGTCGTCTGCTCGACCTTGACCTCGGAGGAGCCCTGGATCTTTTGCAGCATGGCGGAGACTTCTTCAGCGGACTTGTTCAACACGTCCATGTCGTCACCGAAAATCTTCACGGCCACGTCACTGCGCACCCCTGAGATCAGCTCGTTGAATCGCAGCTGAATGGGCTGGGAGAACTCGTAGTTGTTGCCGGGGATCTTGCCAATGACTTCCTGGATCGCCGCGAGCAGCTCATCACGGGTCTTTCGAGGCTCGGGCCATTCATCCATCGGCTTGAGCATGATGTACCCGTCCGAAATGTTCGGCGGCATGGGGTCCGAAGCAATCTCCGCAGTACCGGTTCTGGCGAAGATGCGCTCGATTTCGGGGAACTTCGCTTTCAGCGTCTTTTCGATCTGCTGCTGCATCGCCACCGACTGGGAAAGGCTGGTGCCCGGAATGCGCAGTGCCTGGATCGCGAAGTCGCCTTCATTGAGGTTGGGTACAAACTCGCTGCCCATGCGGGTCGCGATCAGTCCGCACAGGACCACGGCAACCGCGGCAATGGTGAGAACCAGCGTTTTGGCGCCCATCACGCGATCAAGCATGGGGCCGTACAGGCGCTTGGCGTGGCCCAGCAAAAAGTTCTCCTTCTCGCTGACCCGATTGCCGATGAAGAGGGCCACAGCTGCCGGGATGAAGGTCACAGAAAGGATCATCGCGCCCACCAAAGCGGCAACCACCGTGAAGGCCATGGGGTGGAACATCTTCCCTTCCACGCCCGTCAGCGCGAAGATGGGCAGGTACACCACCATGATGATGAGCTGTCCGAACAGCAATGGGCGGCGCGACTCCTGGGATGCCAGGAACACTTCATGAAAGCGCTCGGCCCGCGTCAACGGCCGGCCGTGGTGCGCCTGCGCATGGGCGAGCCGCCGAACGCAGTTCTCCACGATCACCACAGCTCCGTCAATGATGATGCCGAAGTCCAGGGCCCCCAGGCTCATCAGGTTGGCACTCACCTTGTAGTGGACCATCCCGGTGAACGTGAAGAGCATCGACAAGGGGATGACCATTGCCGTGATGACTGCGGCCCTGATATTGCCCAGAAAGAGGAACAGGATCACGATCACCAGTACCGCGCCTTCCAGCAAGTTCTTCTTGACGGTATTGATGGCCTTGTCGACGAGCACGGTGCGGTCATAGACCGTCACCGCGTGCACGCCCTCTGGGAGGCTCTTGTTGACCTCCAGCATCTTCTTGTCCACTGCCTGCGAGACGGTCCGGCTGTTTTCTCCGATCAGCATGAACACCGTGCCGAGAACCACCTCGCGCCCGTTGTCGGTTGCGGCACCCGTTCGCAGCTCCCGGCCAATGCCCACGTCGGCCACGTCGCGCACGCGCACAGGAACACCGTTGGCACTGCTGAGGATCACGTTGCCGATGTCCTCCAGCGACTTGACCTGTCCAGGGGCGCGAATCAGGTACTGCTCGCCGCGCTTTTCGATATACCCAGCGCCCACGTTGCCGTTGTTGCGGTCCAGTGCCGTGACGACGTCTTGCAGCGTCACGCCCAGCGAGGCCAGTCGTTCCGGGATGGGGGCGATCTGGTACTCCTTGGCAAAGCCGCCAATGGAGTTGATTTCGGTCACGCCAGGAACGTTTCGCAGCTGCGGCTTGATGATCCAGTCCTGGATCTCGCGCAGGTCGGTCGGGGTGTAGGGACTGCCATCGGGCTTCTTGGCCCCATCCTTGGTTTCGACGGTCCACAGATAGATCTCGCCCAAACCGGTTGAGATGGGCCCCAGGGCTGGCGTGATGCCGGCGGGCAGCCGGTCTCTGGCTTCCTGGATGCGCTCATTGACCAACTGGCGCGCGAAATAGATGTCGGTTCCGTCTTTGAAGATGACGGTCACTTGCGACAGTCCGTACCGTGACAGCGACCTGGTCTGCTCCAGGTTCGGCAGGCCGGCCATGACTGTCTCGATGGGATACGTGACCCGCTGCTCGGTCTCCAGAGGCGAATAACCGGCGGCCTGGGTGTTGATCTGAACCTGGACGTTGGTGATGTCGGGGACCGCGTCGATGGGCAGCTTCTGGTAGCTGAAGACGCCCAGCGCCGCCATGCCCAGGGCCGCCAGCAGCACCAGCCATCGCTGCTCGATCGAGAATCGGATAAGTTTTTCAAACATGTATGGGCTCCGGGATCAGTGCGTGTGTTCGGCAGATCCCTTGCCGAGTTCGGACTTCACGACGAAGCTGCCTGTCGAGGCGTAGGGCATGCCGGGCTTGAGGCCCGACAGGACCTCGATGCGCTTGCCATCGCTTCGGCCCAGCTTCACAGGTTGGGCGATGAAGCCGCCGTCGACCTTGAGGAAGACCACGGGCTTTTCTCCGACGTTCTGGACTGCGTCGGCCGAGATGGTCACAGGCGCTGCCGTTTCTTCGGACACCACCTCGACGTTGACGAACAGGCCGGGGCGCCAGGCGCCCTTGGGGTTATCAAGAACGACGCGGGCCTTGGCGGTACGGGTCTGCTCACCGATCAACGCGCCCACGAAAGCGACAGTACCCGTGGCGGAGGCATCGAAGGCGGTGGCCTTGATGGTGACCTTCTCGCCCACCCGCACCGACGGCAGATCCTTTGCAGGAACATTGATCTCAGCCCACACCGTGGCAAGGTCCGAGATGGTGAACACCGCCGCATCTTCCTTGACGGCCTCGCCAAGACTCAGGTGCTTCTCGATGACGATGCCGTCAAAGGGCGCGCGCAGTTCGATACGGTTCAGTCCGGACACGGACGAGGTGGACAGGCCCAGCGCACTGAGCTTCTGATTGGCGTTGGCAACAGCGACCTCCGCTTCGCTCAACGCCTGCCTGGCCTGCAGGTAGTCCTGTTCGGCGGAGACCTTCTGCTCCCACAGCTTCTTTTCCCGCTCGTAGGTGGTCTTGGCCAGTGCCAGGCGCTTTTGCGCGGTCTGCAGCTCGCTGCGCTGCTCCGAAGCGGTCGGGCTCGCGATGGCGGCAAGAACCTGCCCCTTCTTGACGACCTGGCCCAGGCTGGCGCTGACACTCTCCACGACCCCCGCCAGGCGGGGAACCACGTGCGAGGTGCGGTCCTCGTTCAGCCGGATCTCGCCGGGCAAAAGCAGCGCCGTCTTGATGTTGGCTGCCGACGCAGAGTCCACCGTGATGGATGCGGCCTTGATCTGGGCGTCGGTCAGCTCGATCTTTCCCTCTTCCTTGCTCATCACGAACATGAAAGGTTCGGTGGCCGTCTGCGCAATGATCTCGATGTCGAACGCGTGGGGTTCGGCGACGATCTCGCGGCTGACCAAGCTGTCTTTTTCAGCGGCAAACGTCAGCTTCTGCTTGTCGTCTGTCGGGCGGGTCACTGTTGCCGTGACCGTTACAGCGGTCAGGGGGAGCGGCTTGTCCTTGTCGGACAGCCAGATCCGCAGCCGAGGCTCGCCACCGTCTTCGGACAGCAACGCTTCCAGGCTAAAGTCGCCTTCCTTGAACACGGTACCACCGTGGGGGCCCTTGGCTTCGCTCTTTTCATGGTGCTCGCCATCGGCATGGCCCTTGTCGTCGTCGTGGCCTTTTTCGCCGCCCTTGCCTTGGTGTTCTCCATCACCGTGCCCCTTGGCCTCGGTATGGCTGCCGTGGCCGTGGCCGTCGCCCTCGGCGGCGACTGCTTTGGGCTTGCCGCCGCCCTGCAGGATGAAGGCTCCTGCCCCGACCCCTAGCGCGAGGACAACGGCAATAGCGATGAGATGCTTTTTGCTGATGGTGGATGTGCTGGTGTTCATGGTCATGCTCAGTTGTGCGTTGCGATCAGGCCGGAAACCGTGCTGGCCCCGAGCAGGCGGTCGACATCTGCCGCCGCGCGGTGTGCCTCGCCCAGGGCTTTGAGGTACTGGGACTTGGCGGTGAAGTAGGTGCGCTGGGCATCGAGCACCTCCAGGAAGTTGAACTTTCCGTTCTCAAAGCCAATGGTGGCCGCGTCATAGGCCGACTTTGCGCCGGGCAAGACGTCCTGTTGCAGCGACTGGATCTCCGCGGTGATCGTGGAAAGGCGTTCGCGCGCCTGCGCCACTTCGCTGTGCAGGCGCACCGTGGCCCCTTGCAGCTCGTCACGGGCCTTGTCCTCAAGCTTGAGCGCTTCCAGCAGGTTGCCCTGGTTGCGGTCAAACACAGGCAGAGGCACAGAGACACCAAACAGAAGGACGTTGCGTTGGGTCTCGTTGCTGCGCTGCATGCCGACGCTGACGGTGACATCGGGCACGCGCTTGCTTTGCTCCAGCTCGGTCAGGGCCTGGCGCCGATCCACCTCGATCCGGGCGAGGACAACGCCCGGCGAAGAAGAAATCAAGGGCTGAAGATCGGCGAGGGGCGGTACCGCGGGGAGGTTGTCGGCTTTGCCCTCGAGGACGGTGAACGGCGCGTTGATCTGTCCCAACAGCGCAAACAGGCGAGACAGTGCATTGCGTTGTTCGCTGGCTGCCTGGGCGAGCTCGACGCGAACGCCGGCTTCCGCAACGCGGGCCTTGGACTCTTCCACAGGTGACACCTTGCCAGCGGCTACGCGCTTGGCCACGGTATCCGTCGACGACTTGGCCAATGCCACGCTGTCTTTGGCAAGCGCCAATCGCTCCTGCGCCGTCAGGACATCGAAGTAGGCTGCGGCCACATTGGCCCGCACGGTCGCCTTCAGCTCAGCGAGTTGGGCCTGCGCCTGCTCGCGTGATTTTTCGGCCGCCTTGGTGCGCGCTGCACGCTTTCCACCCAATTCCACGGGAAGGTTGAGCTGCCAGCTTTGCGTACGCGTTTTGGACCGTGCGTCTTCCAGTGAGTAAGCGAGCTCGGGATTAGGGCGTGAGCGCCCTTGAAGAATCTGCCCCTCTGTTGCCTCCAACTGGCGCGTAGCGGCAGCCACCTCTGGATTCCCTTCCAGGGCCAACTCGATGGCCTTGGCCAGTGACAGAGGCTCAGCGGGAGACACCGCGGCAGTCTGGGGTGCCTGTACTCCAACGACTGGACCTTGCGACATGCCCTGAGAAAAGGCCCCGCCCGAGAAGGTCAGCAATATGGCCGCGGCACCTGCTGCGAGCCTGAATTTCGTGCGGCCGCCCCATGCGTGCGGCTTTCCTTGAAGGTAAATACCCTTGAACATCCGATTCTCCAGTGATTTCAAAACACGAGGGAATCGGCGGGGTGGCAACCGTGCAGCTGCCTGGCAACTCGTCAGTCAGTGCAGCCGCGACACGCACAACTGCAGCCGCCAAGGGGCGGTCACGACTGACTGAAAGAAGGAGAGATGCCCCCGCCGATCAGGCGAGGACGGGCCACTGTGGGCGGTCGGGAGGTGTGGGCGTTACAGCCGCCAGGCGCTCGCCCGACGGTGAGTCCACGCGGCTGTCATGGGAGACGCGATGTTTGGCGCAGGACCAGTTGAGGGCCCCGATGCCGGCACCATGGCAAACCGAGCAGTCGACATCGGACATGTCGGTGCCTTGGCTGGTCTTGTCGGCTTGGCCGACCCCGCTTTTGGCTTCGTGCTTGTGCTCGTGATGCCCAAGGTGCTGGGCCTGGTCGGTCGAGTTCTCGTGCATGCAATAAGCAGCCACCGCGGACCAGCTGAACTGGAACGGGAGCAATGCAAGCATAAAAACGACGATCAGGCGGCGCATTTTTTGAGTCTAGCACGCGGTCAAGAAGACTTCGTGTGCCGATCAGCCGCCCGCGCCGTACAGTTCCTGGTTGCGCTGCTTCTCAGCGGCTGACATGTTCAGGTACTCCTGCTGCACCTGCTCACGCGTCTTGGAGCCACCCGTTGCTTTGACAGGCAGTGCACCACCGCGAGACAAGATCGCCAGCGTACCGTCCTTGCGCGCGGCTTCTACAGACTGAAGCACTTCGCCACGGGACACGTTGCTTTGGACGTGGTCGGGATGGGTGGTCATTCCCACTTCGCCACCGGCTGGATGGTAGAGCGCCGAAGCAGATGCCAAGCCTGGGGCCGCAATGGCCAGGGCAATCAGGGAGAGTGCGAGGGGTTTGCGAACGGTCATGGTGTGGTCCCTTGATTCGAATGAGCCAGCGGCGATCTACCGCGGCTATGCCTTTCGACACAGGGGGTACTGTAAAAATCGGACCTCGACAAGGCGCCAACAGCCAGATGACAAATTCGTAATCTACGAACAGGCGGCATTCTTCGAGAATGGCACCATGAAAATTCTGCTCATTGAAGACGAGGTCAAGCTGGCCGAGTACCTGCGCAAGGGCCTCGGAGAGGTCGGTTATGTGGTGGACGTCGCCCATAACGGGGTGGACGGCCTACACATGGCCCTTGAAGGCGGCCACGATCTGCTGGTGCTGGACGCGATGCTCCCAGGGATCGACGGCTTCAGCCTGCTGACGGCCTTTCGCAAGACCAGGCAGACCCCTGTCTTGATGCTCACAGCCAGGGTCAGTGTCGAGGATCGGGTGCTCGGACTTCAGACGGGTGCGGATGACTATCTGGTCAAGCCCTTTGCGTTTTCCGAGTTGAGCGCCCGCATCCAGGTTCTGCTCAGGCGCACCCAAGGTGCGCGGGTCGCGGCAGAGCCCACGCAACTGCGTTTGGCCGACCTGGATGTCGACCTGGTGCGGCGCAAGGCGTCCCGAGGCGGTCAGCGCTTGGAGTTAACTGCCAAGGAGTTCCTGCTGTTGACCCTTTTTCTGAGAAGGAAGGGAGAAGTGCTGTCCCGCACGGAGATCGCCGAGCAGGTCTGGGACATGAACTTCGACAGCGATACCAACGTGGTGGAGGTCGCCATACGGCGCCTGCGTACCAAGATCGATGTGCCCTTTGACACCGCGCTTCTGCACACCATCCGCGGTATGGGGTACGTCATGGAAGAGCGCAACGGATGAAGGCCCTGATCCAACATCGCTCATTGCGCCAGCGGTTGTCGTGGTGGCTGGCACTTCAGAGCTTTGCCGGGCTCGGGCTGGTCTGTCTGGCCGTCTACCTGGTGACCGAATTCAACTTCCGAGATCGACAGGAGGAAACGCTGGCGCAAAAGGAAAACGTCATCCGGCACTTGCTGGTGGACGGCAAGGAGCACGGGGATTCGGAAGACCTTGCTCACAAGCTCGATGATTTCCTGGTAGGGCACGGAGATCTTTCGCTTGAAGTCGCGCAGGCCGATGGGGCCATCCTCTACGCCCATACCCGCAACCAGAATGCGAAGACGGTCTGGCGCCAGCGGCAGTTCGAAGTGGCACTGGCTTCGGGCCAGACGGCCTCAAAGAGTTTGCGCGTCCAGCTGTCGCTGGACATCCAGACCGACAACCAGTTGCTGCACCGTCTTGCGGTCACATTGCTGGTGGCAGCCATTGGCGGGGCCGTCGTGGTTTCGCTGGGCGGCTTCTCCCTGGTCAACCTGGGCCTGGCGCCCGTTCGAAGACTGGCCAGCCAGACGCGCGCCGTTTCGGCGGACAACCTCCACCAGCGGCTCGATGGCGCGGAGCAGCCCCTTGAACTCGTGCCGCTGATCGACCAGTTCAATGCACTCCTGGCTCGCATTGAAAAGGCCTACTCCCAGATGGAGGGCTTCAATGCGGACGTGGCGCACGAGTTGTGCACGCCTTTGGCCACGCTCATTGCCAACAATGAACTGGCGCTGCGGCGCCCCGAGCAAGCGGATATTCGCGAGGTGCTGGCGTCCAATCTGGAGGAGCTGCATCGCCTGACCGGTATCGTCAACGACATGTTGTTCCTGTCCCAGGCAGATCGGGGCGTGGGAGCGCGTCGCGCGCCCGTGGCTAGCCTGGCATCGGTGGCGGCCGACGTGCTGGACTACCACGAGGCAGCGCTGGCCGAGGCGGGTCTCACCGCGAAAGTGGTCGGCGATGCGCATGGCACCTTCGATGTGCCGTTGTTGCGCCGGGCATTGTCCAACCTGCTGGGAAACGCAACCCGCTACGCGAGCACCGGCTCCATCGTTCAGATCAACTTGAGAACTGGTGACGAGGACCGCGTGTTGATCAGCGTCACCAACTACGGCAACACCATCGATCCCGAAATACTTCCCCAGCTGTTTGACCGGTTTTTCCGGGCAGATCCTGCTCGCAGCCATGGGCAGAGCAACCACGGCCTGGGTCTGGCCATCGTGGGCGCGATTGCCCGCATGCACCAGGGCAAGCCGGTGGCCAAGTCAGAGAATGGGGTGACAAGTGTCGGGTTAGAAATTCGCGCTCACTGAAAATCAGCGTCGTTTGTTGGCCCGCTGCCTCGGAGCCACGCCAATATCATGATGAGCACCTGGCGGGTGGGCCTCGCTGGGCTGCATGTGATTGTGTTGAAGTGCCGCAGTGGCCAAGCCGCCCAAGATGCCGCACTCACCGGCGAGGTGGCCTGGTGAGCACTGCTGCTGCAAGCTGCGCAATTCCGACTCCAGTGCCTGGAGTTCCCGGATGCGAGACACCACGTGCCCGATGTGCTCCTGAAGAAGTGCGTCCACCGCGCCGCAGTTTTCATCCGGAGCGTCCTTGAAATGCAACAGCACCCTGATCTCATCGAGGGTCATATCCAGGCATCGGCAATGGCGGATGAAGGCCAGACGCTCGACATGACTGCTGTCGTAGACCCTGTAGTTGCTTTCTGTGCGCATCGCGATCGGCAGCAGGTTCTCGCGCTCGTAGTAGCGGATGGTCTCAGTCTGCGTGCCGGTGGCCTTGGCAAGTTCGCCGATTTTCATAAAGCGTCCTTTGCAAAATCTGGTTTCCGTAGGACAAGGCGGCGAGATTTGGGGAGTCGCTTGACTTTAAGGTCACTACAGGGTTTCCAATTAGGCCATGAAATCAGAAACCAGCACTTCCTCTAGCGTTAATGACACCTGCTGCTCCTCGGGCTGCTCCAGTACCGTTGCCTCGCCTCCTGCCGCCGCAAGCAGCCCAGGCAAAGGCACGCTGTTGCGCATCGCCACCATGGACTGCAGCGCCGAGGAGTCAGAGATCCGCCGGGCGCTGGAACCTCTAGAGGGAATCCGGTCATTGGGCTTCCAACTGGGCGCGCGCACGCTGAAGATCGATGCAGAGGATGGTGTCTTGCCCTTGGCGCTGGATGCCATCCGCAAGGCGGGTTTCGATCCACAGCCGGTGTCTACTGCGGCACACACTCAGGGTGGCCAGGGCCGGGTGTTTCGCATAGCGACCATGGACTGCAGTGCCGAGGAGGCGGAGATTCGCCGGGCGCTGGAACCTCTGGGTGGAATCCGCTCCCTGGGTTTTCAGCTGGGCGCACGGACGCTGAAGATCGACGCAGAGGAAAGCACCTTCCCGTTGGCACTCGACGCTATCCGGAAAGCGGGCTTCGATCCGCAGCCTGTGGCCAGCTCCGAGGGTGGACAGGCGGGCGGAGCAGCCGACGACCACGACCATGGACATGGTTTTGCAGGTGGCATTACCCGGTTGGTGGCTGCGCTGGTGTTCGCGACTGGGGCAGAGGTCTTGTCGTTCTTTGCACCGGACCAAATGGTCTGGAAGGTGGCGGGCATGGCCATCGCCGCCGTGGCGATCTGGCTGGCGGGGATCGACACCTACAAAAAAGGCATTGCGGCACTTTTGCGCGGCAAGCTCAACATCAATGCGCTGATGTCGGTGGCAGTCACCGGGGCATTCCTGATCGGTCAGTGGCCCGAGGCCGCCATGGTGATGGCCCTGTATGCGATTGCCGAACTCATCGAGGCCAAGGCAGTGGACCGGGCCCGCAACGCCATCAAGGGCTTGCTGGAACTGGCGCCGGAAGAGGCACTGGTTCTGGGAGCAAATGGGTCGTGGTCTGCTACACCGGTGGCTTCGGTGGCCATTGGAGCAACCGTGCGCATCAAGCCAGGCGAGAGGGTGCCCCTGGACGGCAAGGTGACCAAGGGCAACGGGGCCATCAACCAGGCGCCGGTGACTGGAGAGAGCATTCCAGTGGACAAAGCGCCTGGCGACCAGGTGTTCGCAGGGACCATCAACGAAACTGGTGAACTGGAGTTTGAGGTTACTGCCTTGTCCAGCAACACCACCCTGGCCAGGATCATCCAGGCCGTGGAGCAGGCGCAGGGCACGCGTGCACCGACGCAGCGCTTCGTCGACCGCTTTGCCTCGATCTACACCCCGGCTGTCTTCGCCATTGCCGTGGCGGTAGCGGTGCTGACCCCTTTCCTGATGGGCCTGACCTGGCTGGAGGCGCTCTATAAGGCCTTGGTGCTGCTGGTGATCGCCTGTCCATGTGCTCTGGTCATTTCCACACCCGTCACAGTGGTCAGCGGATTGGCCGCGGGAGCGCGCCGCGGGATCCTGATCAAGGGCGGAACCTACCTGGAAGACGCCCGGCTCCTGAAGGCCGTTGCGCTGGACAAGACGGGCACCATCACCGAGGGCAAACCCAAGTTGGTGAAGTGGCAGGTGTGGGGTGCCGGCGATGAGTCCGCAATCCAGCTGATGGCGGCCAGCCTGGCGGCCCGATCCGATCACCCGGTCTCGAAGGCGATTGTTCAGGGCCTGGAGGCGCAAGGCCCAGAGGCTGAGAGCTTCAAGGCCTTGCCGGGGCGCGGTGTCGAGGGCTGGGTCAATGGTGCGCGCCTGGTGCTGGGCAATCACCGGCTGATTCACGAGCAGGGATTGTGCGGGCCGGAACTGGAGGCGGAGCTGGCCATCCACGAAAAGCAAGGTCGCACGGTCACCCTTCTTGCAGACGAATCGCGCGTCCTGGCGCTCTTCGCGGTAGCGGACACCATTCGCGAGACCTCAAAACAGGCCATCGCCGATCTCAAGGCACTGGGAGTGACTTCGGTCATGCTGACAGGCGATAACACGGCCACTGCAAAGGCCATCGCAGCGCAGGCCGGCATTGATGATGCCCGCGGAGATCTGCTGCCCGAAGCCAAGCTTGATGCTATCAAGGAGATGCAAAAGCGCTATGGCGCCACCGGTATGACCGGCGATGGCATCAATGACGCGCCGGCGCTGGCGCAGGCCGACATCGGCTTTGCCATGGGCGGTGCGGGAACCGACACAGCGATGGAAGCGGCCGACGTGGTCATCATGAACGATGACCTGCAGCGCGTCGCCGAGACCGTGCGCCTGTCCAAGCGCACCCATGCCGTTCTCTGGCAGAACATCACCTTGGCGCTGGGTATCAAGAGCGTTTTTCTGGTGATGGCGGTGGTGGGCACTGCGACCATGTGGATGGCCGTTTTTGCGGACATGGGGGCCAGCTTGCTGGTCGTGGGCAATGGACTGCGCCTGCTTCGCGGCACGCGGGTCGAGCCTGCCGCCAAGGCCCAGCCTGCGCAGCCCAAGGAGCATGCCCATTCCCACTAGCGATTACCCGGGACGCACGATGCCTATTTGCCCGCCTTGGAGACCTCCTGGGCTACCAGCTCAGCCAGTTGCTTGGCGCCAAAGCTGGGCAATGGCCGCCCATTCACAAAGAAGGTCGGGGTCTTGTCGACCTTGAGGGCAGTCAGGTCCTGCACATCCTGCTGCAGCATCGCTTCCAGCGTGGGCGATGCCATGTCGGCCCGAGCTCTCGCCATGTCCAGACCTGCCTGCTCGGCCGCACTGTAGGCCAATGCCAGATTGGGACTTCCATGGTCTGCCCACTGTGGCTGTGCCGCCAGCAGGGACTCCAAGACCAGGAGGTACTTGTCCTGCCGCCGGGCGGACTCCAGCAGCTTGACCACCTCTCCCGAGCCCTGGTGAAACGGCGCATACCGAATGACCAACCGTACCCGGGTAGGATACTGCTTCATGAGATCTTTCACGACCGGATAGAAAGCGCGGCAGGTTTCACACGCGGGATCGAAGAATTCGACAATTGTCACGGGCGCCTCGCGGGGACCGATGACCGGCGAATGCATGCGCACCAGCCGCTCAGACTGCTCGGAGGCCTGCTGCTCTTGCTTGCTGTGCACACGGCTCTGGTAGAGACTCGCACCTACCCCGAAGGCGGCAAGTGCGACGCCCAGCACGAGGGCGATGATGTATTTGCGGTGGATCATTTTGCTGTTTTGCGCAGATAAAGGCAGAGTGAAACGGCGATAACAATGAACGCCGTCAAGGAAAGCCAGGGCAGTTCAATGCCATAGAAAAAGTCGAGCTTCTGATCGGCGCAGGACACTCCTACAGCGCATGGAACCCATGCCCTGGGAACCAGGCCTGCAGCCAGAAGGCTGTGGTACCCCGCTACGGCCGCGCCTGCAATCGCCAGGGGCAAGGCATAGACCGCTCCCCGGCGGTCATCGCTGTAAAAGGCCATGCCCAGCACCAATGCCAAGGGGAACATGGCAATGCGCTGATACCAACACAGCACGCAGGGGGCCATGCCCATCACCTCGCCGATGAACAGCGCGCAGCCAGTTGCCACAACAGCGGTCAACCAGGCGGCTAGAAGCAGCAATGAGGTCCTTTTCATCGGTGCCTCCATTGCATCCTCAGGGGAGTGCAGCAAGGGGGTGTCGCAGGACTACTTGCGGTGGTTTGCGGGCCAGGCGGCCCAATGGCTATGGACATGAAGGGGTCGCCTCAGAAAACGGAAAATAAAGCACGCTAAGCGAAAGCTCGATCATGCAGTTGGCAGATCACGCCACAGGCGCATTTGAGGCGGAAACGGCCTGGCTACAACAATCTGCCAGCCCTTGTAAGATGCCGCATGCTTCTACCTGTCGAGCGCCTGAGCACCTCTCGCGCAAAATGGCCAAGTGTTTCTTCAACTGTAACAACGCTTCCACGCGGGCCTCTACTTGTTGGATATGGCCATCCAGTAGCGCATTGACCTCGCCGCAATCCTGATTCGGGTTATCTCGCAGGTCCAGTAATGCCTGGATTTCTCCCAGCGTCATATCGAGCGAACGGCAATGGCGGATGAACTGCAAGCGCTCGACGTGAGCGTCACCGTATAGCCGGAAGTTGCCGCCGCTGCGCGCTGGCTTTGGCAATAGCCCCTCCTTCTCGTAATAGCGGATGGTGACGATCTCGCACCTTGTCCGCTTGGCAAGTTCACCAATCCTGATTTCCATATTTCATCCTCATTTAAAACTTGACTCTATAGTAGCTATAGGGTCTTTAATGCGCAATACAGAAATCAACGTAAAGGAATTGTCATGAGCGAATGCGGTTCAAAAGGGTGCGGCTGCTCGACCGTGCCGATCAGCCAGCCCCCTGCGCAAGCCCAGCTAACGGCTGAATCGGCCCAAGCGGTCTACCGCATCGAGAACATGGATTGCCCCACGGAAGAGGCGCTGATCCGAAGCAAGCTGGCCGCGCTGGCGGGCGTGGTCGGGCTTGACTTCAACCTGATGCAGCGCACCTTGGCCGTGCGGCATGAACTGCCATCGTTGACTCCGGTCGAGCAAGCCTTGAAGGCCATCGGCATGCAGGCCGTGCGCATGGATAAAGCTTCTGGCGAGCAGACGACCAAGCTGGTCATCGCCAAGATGGATTGTCCAACCGAAGAAGCGCTGATCCGCAACAAGCTTGCCACGGTAGCCGGGGTGACCAATCTCGATTTCAACCTGATGCAGCGCACCCTGTCGGTGCGCCATGCTGCCCACACCCTGCCGGAAGTATTGGCCGCGCTGAAATTTCTGAACTTCGAGGCGCAAGTGCTCAATGCGGAGGAAGCCAACGCCTCACCGGCGATATCGACGCTCGCATCTACCAACTGGGGGCCGCTTGGCATCTCCTTGGCGGCTGCATTGGCTGCGGAAGCCGTCTACTGGTTCCACAACGGCAACCATTGGTCGGTCGTCGTTCTGGCGCTCGTCGCCATCTTCGCGGGCGGCCTTCCCACCTACAAGAAGGGCTGGATTGCGCTCAAGAACCGCAATCTCAACATGAACGCCCTGATGTCAATAGCCGTCACGGGCGCCATGTTGATCGGTCACTGGCCGGAAGCAGCGATGGTGATGGTGCTGTTTGCACTCGCTGAAGTGATCGAGGCAAAGTCGCTGGACCGTGCTCGCAACGCCATTCGTGGCCTGCTCGACCTTGCCCCGGAACAAGCCACGGTGCAGCAGCCGGATGGCTCGTGGCGCGAAGAGGATGCCAAGCAGGTCGCCATCGGCAGCCGGGTTCGGGTCAAGCCGGGTGAGCGTATCGCTCTCGATGGCGAAGTGCTGGAAGGACGCTCTACGGTCAACCAAGCGCCGATCACTGGTGAAAGCCTGCCGGTTGAAAAAGCGCCTGGTGATCTGGTGTTCGCCGCCACCATCAACGAATCCGGCTCGTTTGAGTATCGCGTTACGGCCACGGCCAGCAACTCCACATTGGCCCGCATTATCCACGCGGTGGAAGCTGCCCAAGGTAGCCGCGCACCCACACAACGCTTTGTCGATCAGTTTGCACGTTGGTACACGCCAATCGTGTTCGGTGTGGCGGTTGCGGTCGCACTGATGCCCCCGCTATTCATGGGCGCAGCGTGGCTGGACTGGATTTACCGCTCGCTGGTTTTGCTGGTCGTCGCCTGCCCGTGCGCGCTGGTAATCTCCACACCGGTCAGCATCGTTAGCGGCTTGGCGGCGGCGGCGCGGCACGGCATTCTTATCAAGGGTGGCGTCTATCTGGAAGAAGGCCGCAAGCTGCGCTGGCTGGCACTGGACAAGACCGGCACGATCACGCACGGCAAACCTGCGCAAACCGATTTCGTCGCGTGGGGCGATGCGTCACCTGCCAGCAGCCGGAGCATTGCCGCCAGTCTCGCGGCTCGCTCTGACCATCCCGTGTCCAAAGCCATAGCGCAGGCAGCGCATGCCGAAGGGGTTGCGCTACACGATGTTGCCGAGTTCGTTGCACTGCCCGGTCGTGGCGTGCGAGGCAGCATTGACGGTGTGACCTATCACCTTGGCAACCATCGGATGCTCGAAGAGCTGGGGCATTGTCCACCTGAATTGGAGCAGCGCATCGCTGCGATGGAGCGCGAAGGCAAAACTGTAGTGATCCTGGTGAGTACAAAGAGTGCGCAAGCCCTGATCGCGGTGGCAGACACCATCAAGGACAGCAGCAGGAGCGCTATCGGCGAGCTGCATGCGCTCGGCATCAACACCATGATGCTGACTGGCGACAACCCGCACACCGCGCAGGCAATTGCCACACAAGCCGGGATTGATCGGGCGCAGGGCAATTTGCTGCCAGAGGACAAACTGCGCGAGGTCGAACAACTGGCGCAGACTGGCAAGGTCGGCATGGTCGGCGACGGTATCAACGATGCCCCGGCGTTGGCACGTGCTGACATCGGTTTTGCAATGGGGGCCGCTGGCACCGACACGGCCATTGAGACGGCGGACGTCGCCCTGATGGATGATGACCTGCGCAAGATTCCAACTTTTGTGCGCCTGTCACGTGCGACGGCTCAGGTACTGATGCAAAACATCGTGCTGGCACTGGGCATTAAAGCGGTGTTTCTCGTGCTAACTTTTACCGGTCACGCGACCATGTGGATGGCCGTGTTTGCCGACATGGGAGCCAGCTTGCTTGTCGTGGGCAATGGCTTGAGGCTGTTGCGCCGATGAACTGGAAATTCATTCTCTATGACTGGTATGGTCTGAACGTCGCGTTGTTCCAGGTCATCAATGCGGGGACGCCTGCCACGCTGGGGCCGCTGGCGTGGTTCTTCAGCCTCGTGGGCAATTACTGGACAGCGCCCTTGACGCTGCTGGGTCTGGGGTGGTGGTCGAAGTCAGCAACCAATTCAGCCCGCGCTGATGCAGTTTGGCATCGGCTCATTGTTTTTGGCACCGCCTTCCTGCTGGCCTTGCTGGCCGCCACTGTCTTGAAGCTGTGGCTCGACTTCCCACGTCCGCCTGCCGTTTTCGGCGAGTTAGTGCGCATCGGTGAGCATGAGCGGCACTACAGCCTGCCCAGTGGGCATGCTACCTATTCGGCGTTAGTTATCGGCGCGCTTTGGCCTTTGATGGGTCGCCGTGGCCGCGTCGGTTTGGTGCTTTATGCCGTCTTGGTCGGATGGTCGCGCATTGCTGCTGGAATGCACTTCCCGGCTGATGTGCTGGCGGGCTGGTGTCTAGGATTGGGCAGCACCGTTCTTGCCGGACGGCTGATACCGCTTGTCGCTCCCACGTGGCAGACGGCTCGCCACACGTCGGCCTCGGTCTGGTACGTGGTGGCCGTTTGCGCCTTCATGGCCGACCAGTTCGCCAAGCTCGCCATCGTCCGCACGTATGCCTATGGCGAACAGGTCGAAGTCACGCCGTTCTTCAATTTCGTCCATGTACTGAATCCGGGGGCCGCGTTCAGCTTTCTGGCAGGTGCGGGCGGTTGGCAACGCTACTTCTTCATCGCTCTTGGTTTGGCAGTCTCGGCTTGGCTGGCACGCATGCTGAAACAGCGGTTGCCAAGCCTTGAAGCACTGGGATACAGCCTGATTCTCGGCGGGGCGCTTGGAAACGTCGCGGATCGCCTATTGCGCGGGCAGGTCGTGGACTTTCTCGACTTCCATTGGCGGCACTCGCACTGGCCTGCCTTCAATCTCGCTGATGTTGCCATCACCTCAGGGGCGGTCTTGCTCATCATAAACGGGCTGATCCAAGGCAGGGCGGTGGACGCAAAGCCAATTGAGAACTATAATCATTTGCAATAAATTATTCTGGCACTCTCCTATGCCTTGCCGAACACCTTATCGCTGGTTGATGGCGCTGTTGCTCGCGACTTATGCGCTTATCAGCGGGCCAGCACTCGCAGCCGACAGCACCGAAACCAAAGCCAAGCAAATTTGGCAGCTTCTGGACTATGTGGCTGTCGATTACGGCGGTGCCGTAGCCAATGGCACGGTGCTGAAGGCGTCGGAATATGCAGAGATGCAGGAGTTCGTCGCCACCGCCGAGCGTCAATTGGGCGAGCTACCAAGTAAGACCGACAAGGCGCGCTTGCTGCAACAAGCTACGGAGCTTCGCCGCGCAGTAGCGAATAAAGCTGATCCAGCCATCGTGGCGCAACTGGCGCATGCGCTATCCAGCGCCGTGCAAAAAGCGTATCCATTCCCGGTGGCCCCAGCCGCCGTACCGGACTTGGCCCGGGGTGCGCAGTTGTTTCAGGCGCAATGCGCGGCCTGTCATGGCATGCAAGGGCACGGTGATGGCCCCTTGGCTACCTCCCTGAACCCCAAACCAACCGCGCTGGCCGAGCACTTGCGGGCGCGGGAGCGCAGCTTGTTCGCACTACATCAGATCATCAGCAACGGCGTCCCAGGGACTGCCATGCAAGGCTTTGGCTCATTATCGGACGAGGATCGCTGGGCGCTGGCATTCTTTGTCGGTACGTTGCCCTATGTACAGAGCGACAAGACCGCAGGGGCAAAGCTTTGGCAAACGAATGGGCAAGCCCGTCAAACGGTTGCCAATCTGGAAGCATTGACGCAAACCTCCGAGCATGTCTTGGCGGACAAGCTGGATGAACCCTCAGCTAAAGCGCTGACCGCATATCTTCGCGCTAACCCGAGTGCGTTGGACGCAAACAAGCCGAAAGGCACGGCAATAGCCAAGGCCAAGCTTGGCGAGAGCGTGGTTGCATTGCAAAACGGGGATCGTGCGACCGCAGCCAAGTTGGCCTTGTCCGCTTACCTTGATGGTTTCGAGCCCGTTGAACCGGCGCTCGCCACCCGCAACCGCCCGTTGTTCGAGCAGATCGAAGCTGCAATGGTGTCCTACCGAGCATTGGTGGCAAACGGTACTGCCGCCGACGTGCAGGCTGCGCACCAACGGTTACATGGCTTGCTCGATGAGGCAGACAAAGTTCTTGCCCCTTCGGAGAACGATGCCGTCGCGGCCTTTATCGGGGCATTGACTATTTTGCTGCGGGAGGGCTTAGAAGCGTTGCTAGTAGTCGTCGCCATGCTGGCATTTCTCAAGAAGGCCGAACGCCGGGATGTCGCGGTCTATGTGCATGCAGGATGGATGGCCGCACTGGCGGCAGGTGGCATCACTTGGGGCGTGGCGACCTATCTGGTCGGCGTCAGCGGTGCGAGCCGGGAATTGACGGAAGGCTTTTCTTCACTGTTTGCGGCTGTGGTCCTGCTCGGCGTCGGAATGTGGATGCACCAAAAGAGCGTCGCCGGTCGCTGGCAGATTTACCTCAAGGAAAAGCTATCCTCGGCCCTCAACAAGCGCACGGCGTGGTTCTTGTTCTCGCTGGCATTCGTCGCGGTGTACCGCGAGGTGTTTGAGACGGTACTGTTCTACGCCGCCCTTTGGACAGAGGGTAATGGATGGCCTCTGCTCGCTGGCCTGAGTACGGGCATGGCGCTTTTGGCGTTGCTTGCAGTGTTACTGCTGCGCACCAGTGCGCGATTGCCGATCGGGCAGTTTTTTGCGGCGAGTTCCATGCTGGTAGCAGTGCTCGCGGTGATCCTGGCTGGCAAGGGCATTGCGGGTCTGCAAGAGGCCGGACTCCTGCATACCAGTCCGATTGCAATCCCTCGGATTGATTTGCTTGGTATCTATCCGTCGTGGCAAACGGTCCTAGCGCAGTTTGTCGTTCTGCTCACCACTGTGGTGGCTTTCACTATCAATTTGCGTTCGACGCGGCAGAGGGCAACGCGGCGAAGCTGATTCAAGGCGCTTGCCTATCTCGCAAACAGTGTCAGTTTGAGCTATACCCTAACGCAACGTCAGGGAGAGACTGGAATCACGTCAGGATAGAGTCCAATACTCTATTTATTGACATCATCAGTCAAGAGTAATAGATTTCAACTTGACACATCACCCCTTGGAGACACTTTGTACGGTCAACGCATCGGCTACGTTCGCGTCAGCAGCTTCGACCAGAACCCGGAACGGCAATTGGAGGGGGTTCAGGTGGCGCGGGTGTTCACCGACAAGGCATCCGGGAAGGACACCCAGCGTCCTGAGCTGGAAAGGTTGCTCGCCTTCGTGCGCGAAAGCGACACCGTAGTGGTGCACAGCATGGATCGGCTGGCACGCAACCTGGATGACTTGCGCCGCATCGTACAGGGTCTGACTAAGCGCGGCGTGCGCATCGAATTCGTCAAGGAAAGCCTGGCTTTCACCGGCGAGGACTCGCCAATGGCGAATTTGATGCTGTCGGTGATGGGCGCGTTTGCTGAGTTCGAGCGAGCCTTGATCCGCGAGCGGCAGCGTGAAGGGATCGCGCTCGCCCGGCAGCGGGGTGCGTACCGGGGCCGCAAAAAGTCACTGAATGATGAGCAGATTGCCGAACTGAAACGGCGTGTCGCAGCGGGCGAGCAAAAGGCCCTGATCGCCAGAGATTTCGGCATCAGCCGTGAAACGTTGTACCAGTACCTGCGCGAGTCCTGAGCATGCCGCGTCGTTCCATTCTGTCCGCCACTGAGCGCGAAAGCCTGCTGGCATTGCCCGATGCCAAAGACGATCTAATCCGGTACTACACGTTCAGCGAAACCGACCTGTCGGTGATCCGTCAGCGGCGCGGGCCTGCGAACCGGCTGGGCTTCGCCGTTCAGCTTTGCTACCTGCGATTCCCCGGCGTCATCCTGGGCGCTGATGAGCTGCCATTTCCGCCTTTGCTGCGCATCGTGGCGTCGCAGCTCAAAGTGCCAATCGAAAGCTGGGACGACTACGGGCGGCGTGAGCAGACCCGGCGCGAACACCTGGTCGAGTTGCAAACGGTGTTCAGCTTCCAGCCGTTCACCATGAGCCACTACCGGCAGGCCGTCCACACGCTGACCGAGCTGGCCATGCAAACCGACAAGGGCATTGTGCTGGCCAGCGCCTTGATTGAGCATCTACGGCGACAGTCGATCATTCTGCCCGTGCTCAACGCCATTGAGCGCGCCAGCGCCGAGGCCATCACCCGCGCCAATCGGCACATCTACGAAACCTTGTCCGAACCGTTGTCTAACGGGCATCGCCATAGACTCGATGAACTGCTGAAACGCCGCGACAACGGCAAAACGACCTGGCTGGCATGGCTGCGCCAGTCGCCCGCCAAACCGAATTCCCGGCACATGCTGGAACACATCGAGCGCCTGAAAGCCTGGCAGGCGCTCGACCTGCCTACCGGCATCGAGCGGCTGGTTCACCAGAACCGGCTACTCAAAATCGCCCGCGAGGGCGGCCAGATGACGCCCGCCGACCTAGCCAAGTTTGAGCCGCAACGACGTTACGCCACCCTCGTGGCACTGGCCATTGAGGGCATGGCCACCGTCACCGATGAAATCATCGACCTGCACGATCGCATCCTGGGCAAGCTGTTCAATGCGGCCAAGAACAAGCATCAGCAGCTGTTCCAGGCATCCGGCAAAGCCATCAACGCCAAGGTGCGCTTGTACGGACGCATCGGCCAGGCGCTGATCGACGCCAAGCAATCGGGTGGCGACCCATTCGCTGCCATTGAGGCCGTCATGTCCTGGGATGCGTTCGCTGTAAGCGTCACCGAAGCGCAGACGCTCGCCCAGCCCGAGGACTTCGATTTCCTTCACCGCATCGGCGAGAGTTACGCTACCTTGCGCCGCTACGCGCCGGAATTCCTCGCTGTTCTTAAACTGCGAGCCGCGCCCGCTGCCAAGAACGTGCTCGACGCCATTGAGGTGCTGCGCGGCATGAACACCGACAACGCCCGTAAGGTGCCCGCTGATGCACCGACCGACTTCATCAAGAAACGCTGGGAAAAGCTGGTGATGACCGACGCCGGCATCGACCGACGCTACTACGAACTGTGTGCGCTGTCGGAGTTGAAAAACTTGCTGCGCTCGGGCGACATCTGGGTGCAAGGTTCACGGCAGTTCAAAGACTTCGAGGACTACCTGGAGCCTCCCGAAAAATTCGCCAGCCTCAAGCGGTCCAGCGAATTGCCGCTGGCCGTGGCCACCGATTGCGACCAGTACCTGAGCGAGCGCTTGGAACTGCTGGAAGCGCAACTTGCCACGGTCAACCGAATGGCGGCAGCCAACGACCTGCCGGACGCCATCATCACCGAAACGGGCTTGAAGATCACGCCGCTGGATGCTGCGGTGCCCGACACCGCGCAGGCATTGATCGATCAGACGGCGATGATTCTGCCGCACGTCAAGATCACCGAGCTGCTGCTCGAAGTCGATGAGTGGACGGGCTTCACCCGGCACTTTACGCACTTGAAATCAGGCGACCCGGCCAAGGACAAGAACCTGCTGTTGACCACCATACTGGCCGACGCGATCAACCTGGGCCTGACCAAGATGGCCGAGTCGTGCCCCGGCACGACCTACGCCAAGCTCGCTTGGCTGCAAGCCTGGCATACCCGCGACGAAACCTATTCGACAGCGTTGGCTGAATTGGTCAACGCCCAATTCCGGCATCCCTTCGCCGGGCACTGGGGCGACGGCACCACGTCATCGTCGGACGGCCAGAACTTCCGAACGGGCAGCAAGGCGGAGAGCACTGGGCACATCAACCCGAAGTACGGCAGCAGCCCAGGACGGACTTTTTACACTCACATCTCCGACCAGTACGCGCCATTCCATACCAAGGTGGTCAATGTCGGCGTGCGCGACTCGACCTACGTGCTTGACGGTCTGCTGTACCACGAGTCCGACTTGCGCATCGAGGAGCACTACACGGACACGGCGGGCTTCACCGATCACGTCTTCGCCTTGATGCACCTGCTAGGCTTCCGCTTTGCGCCGCGCATCCGCGACCTGGGCGACACCAAACTCTATATTCCAAAGGGCGAAACCGTCTATGACGCTCTGAAGCCGATGATCGGCGGCACACTCAACATCAAGCACGTCCGTGCCCACTGGGATGAAATCCTGCGGCTGGCTACCTCGATCAAGCAGGGCACGGTGACGGCCTCGCTGATGCTGCGCAAGCTCGGCAGCTACCCACGCCAGAACGGCTTGGCTGTCGCCCTGCGCGAGCTGGGGCGCATCGAGCGCACGCTATTCATTCTGGACTGGCTGCAAAGCGTGGAGCTGCGCCGCCGTGTCCATGCAGGACTGAATAAGGGCGAGGCGCGCAATGCACTGGCCCGCGCCGTGTTCTTCAACCGTCTGGGCGAAATCCGCGACCGCAGCTTTGAGCAGCAGCGCTACCGGGCCAGCGGCCTCAACTTGGTGACGGCGGCTGTCGTGTTGTGGAACACGGTCTATCTGGAGCGCGCAGCGCATGCGCTGCATGGTAATGGTTATGCCGTCGATGATGGGCTTTTGCAGTACCTGTCCCCACTGGGTTGGGAGCACATCAACTTGACCGGCGATTACCTGTGGCGCAACAGCGCCAAGATCGGCGCGGGCAAGTTCAGGCCATTACGACCGCTGCAACCGGCTTAACGTGCTTTATTTTCCGTTTTCTGAGGCGACCCCCTATTGCCGTTGCGCTGCTGGACGGCCATTTGTGGTACCTCTGTGTCGGGCCCACAGCCGCAGGTGCCCGTTACGCGCATGGCCCCAAGTCCGAAGGCTGTGGAGGACTTCGAGGCCATCTTTGTGAGGCCCCACATGGATAAGGGCAGGGCAAGGGCGATCTTCGCTGGGAACCCAGATCGCCATGGTTGGGGGCTCAGTGCGGTGCCCGCAGCCGCTTTTGGGCATTCGGGACGATGGTGTGGTGGATAAGCTTGCCAAGGGTCCTCTTGCTCGGGCCGGAAGGTCATGTGGCTGGTCCAGCGCCTTGTGGCTGCAGTCGAGTTACCAGACGCGCCCCAGCCGCCTGAGGGCCATGTGCGTTGGTATGTCATGACAAAAGGTTGATTGAGCAGGAGCCTTTGTCGTCGCATTAGCTATGTGGTCGCGCCTTTTCATGTGGCTAGAAATATGGACATTGATAGTTAGTTTGTATAAAATTCTAGCCAAATGAAACCCGATCCTTCTGATTCTCTCGTCCTTCACCGGCAGTTGCTATTGCAGCTGGGTGATCGCCTGCGCCGACTGCGCAAGGCGCGAAAGCTCACCACGGTCGAGATGGCTGAACGCGCTGGCATTTCCCGCATGACACTCGCTTCGGTGGAAGCTGGCGATCCAGGCCCATCCATGGGCACCTATCTGCGGGTGATGGGTGTTCTAGGCGTGGCCGCTGACTTGGCATTTTTGGCGGGAGATATGGTTTATCCAGCGCAGCCTGGTACGGCGGCGGCCCGGTCACATCGACCAGCGCCTCAGGTTCAAATCATGGTCAGCGCGGACAATAAGCGGCATCAGGCGCAGGATCTGTTGAGCCTGGTTCTTCACGAAAAGGCGGTGGAGCGGGTGCGGGCCAATCCCGAGCTGATCGAGGAAGCCAAGGAGACTGTTAATCGCTGGATGAAAAGTGGCAATACGCATTCGCACACCCTTTACGCAGAGTGGCTCAAGATCCTCATGGCGAAGAAGTGGAGCAAGGTTTTGGGCCGTTCGAGACATGCGCAGGAGCTACGCCAGGCGTCTCCTTTGCCCACGTTGCTCTCGAAAGAGGATCGCGAAAGCATCTTGAGTCATGTTTCAACTCTCAAGAAGGGGATTGTTCTCGGTGCGGAAGGGCCCCTTCCATGAATCGCCACGAACTGGAGCATCTGATCCGGGCGAGCGGTGCGATCACCGAAGAGTACGAATTCGTTGTGATCGGGAGCCAGTCCATTCTGGGCAAGATTCCCTACCCAGACCCCGAGTTCAAGATGTCTGCAGAGGCTGACATTTATCCCAGGTACGCGCCTGAGCTTGCGGAGAAGATCGAAGGGGTGCTGGGCGAGGGTTCCGAGTTTCACCTTGCGAACGGGTTTTATGCCCAAGGCGTGGGCCCAGAGACTGCAGTCCTGCCCCAGGGGTGGGAGGAACGGCTATGGAAGGTGCAGAACGGGAATACCGACAGCTTCATTGGCTGGTGCTTGGACGTTGAAGACCTTTTCATGTCGAAGGCGGCTGCAGCCAGGCCGAAGGATCAGGAGTATTGCACGGGGCTCTTGCGTCGAGGGTATGTGACCCTTGAAAGGTGTCTCGAACTTGCTCCCTCAATGCCACTGGAGCCTCCAGAAATCGCGCGACTGGTAGCCCGCATCAAGCGCTGGGCGAAGTAGGTCTCCCCAAGCCCTTGATTCGCCCTGCGGCAACCTCGCGGCTGAAGTCGCTGGCGTTGTCCTCCCTAGATGCCGGGTTGATGAAGAACACCCTGGAGTCGCCGCCATAACCCGATGGATTGCGCGTTATGAACGTGGCGTAGAAGACCCCGAAAAGCACAACGTGGCTCAGCAAACAGTCGTGTGTTGCGAGACAAGCCAGCGTATGACCACCGGGATATGGGTTTTGGAAGGTCAGGGGATGCCGTGAAGGCTCAGCCTGGATTGCACCAATGAAGTTGTCTGCCAGCGTGTCGCGGTTCATGCCCTTTGTGTTGATTGCGCGTAGATACTGCTCCCCCCCGTCGGAGATGATGGCCACATCCCCGAGAGTTGCCACTGTCATCTGTTCAACGGGCTCACTTTCCTCCGGCCTCTGGTTTGCGTTTATGCACCCGTTCCAGCAACCGGAAAGTGAGACTGCGGGCCATGGGCCCGTGTGTTATTCGGGGGAGCGCCAGGGCATGCCCGTGTGTGACTTCCTTCAGGGCCATCAAGTAGCATGGGCGATATGGCCAACAAGACTGGCAAGACCTTGATGGTCTGACAGCGCCCCAACATGCCGACTCCCCGCATCGACCTGACTGTCGTCAACGATTCCAGCGATGACCTGGTAGTACCGCGTAGCGCGCTGGTGCAGGTGGACCTGATCGCCACGGTGGTCGATGTGGCAAGCGCCAATTACGCGGCGGGTGTGAAGACGAAGTTGACGCTCAATGAAACCTGCTCTGGTCACGGAGTGCATCAAGGGGCCCGCACGCTTCTGGTGATGGAGAGCTACAAGGCGGTTTGCATGCTCATCAGGCACGCGGCAGACAGCTAAGTGAAGCTGGACCCTTGGAGCTGAGGAGGGGGCTCGGGCATATGCCGGACCCCCAGAATGCTTATCCCGACTTACGGCGCAGCGTGTGCGTTGTCATGTCGTCCAAGCAAACCACGTGGGCTACACCCCAGTTCAGACGGGCGGTTTTGGCTGGGTCGCCCATGTACGCATGCCAAGCGTTGTCAAGAGCTTTCTGTACGGCATCTAGAGACCCGAAGGCGATCACCGTTGGGCTGCTGCGCACCAGTGCCCGAGCCGGAGAATTGCTTTCCATGACCTCAATCTCATCCATCGGGAAGCCGAGTTCAGGGACACGAAAGACTCCTGAGGCCTTGGCCTCGGTGCGCTGGTCCATACCGGTTGCCTGCCACTCGCGGGCAGCAACGAAACGCGCGTTGGTGCCGGTCGTTGTGGGCGTTTTCGCTGGGCGGTCCAGATAGTTTGCCGGCGCAACGTTACGCGGAGGTGAGAGTTTTGCCCACCACGCGTACAGGTCCGCGTCGATGAAGTAGCCACCTGTCTTGAGGCTGTGGGCTTTTGCGAGGATCGTCTTGCCAGATCCAGGACTACCCATAAGAGCCACGAAATCCAGTTCGTCTGGCTTGCAGTTGGCCAGCGCCACATCCAGAAGCTGCAGGGCTTGATCCTTCCAGGGACGATTGAACTGGCGGGGCAGATCGCTAGGGAACGGTTCGCCCTTGGTCACGGACTTCTTGTGCAACAGGTCGTAGATAGCAAATTCGTCGAGGTGCGCAATGTTGCGGCTGGCTGCGCCCTTCTTGGCGAGATGTCGCACCTCGAAAAAGTCGCGGTGTCCGAGCAGCTGGGCGATCAGATTCTCGCCCTCCTCAACGGTTTCGACGTACTTCAGGGATTTTGCCTTCTTGGCAGCTTGGCTAAGGTTGACATTGGCGGCAAAAACGGCGCCATCGTTGACATACAACTTCATTCGAACTCCTTCATTCACGATGGAGCTGCCTTGGCGCTTTCGGGCCAAAGCTTGGGAGGGCGCATTCGCAAAGCTCCACCGGTCCAGAAAGAGGATCGAGGGTTTGTAAATGGTGATCAGGCCATGGTCTCAATAGACCCCCAACGCCGCAAGCGGCGCGCGCCCAGGGGTGGCCTTGCAAGTATATCGCGCAGGACCGAGGGCAAAAAGTGTGATTTGTTTGGATTACATGCCCCGCCCGAAAGCGGGGTCAGGCTGCGTGCGCTCTGCCCCCTACAACCGACTGTTGAGTTCAACCGCTTTTCTCACTCGTGAGTGCTTCGCACTTGAGCAAAAAGGCGCTTTTGCCATCCCGAGGGGGAGGAGGGCGCTCAGAAGAGCCCGCTGGCTGTTGATTTCCACGCAGAAGTGACCCACTAACCCCCAGGATTTCCATCCAAATCTGATCCACGTACTAACCCTAACCTGCTGCTTTGTTGAGCAGCAGGAGACCAGGAGTGATAGACGTGGCAACACTGAGTGTCATCAGGCGCTGGGCCCTGCGAGAGCAGTTGTCCATCCGGGAGATCGCCCGCTGCACGGGCCTCTCGCGCAACACCATCCGCAAGTACCTGCGCTCAGGCGAGGCCGAGCCGCACTATGCCAAGCGGGTCAGTCCATCCAAGCTCGATCCCTTCGCCTTGAAGCTCGCCGGCTGGCTCAAGACGGAAGCTGGCCGATCCCGCAAGCAGCGGCGCACCATCAAGCAGATGTACGTGGATCTGCAGGCGCTCGGTTATGGCGGCTCCTACAACCGTGTGGCGGCCTTTGCGCGCCTCTGGCACGAGCAGCGCCTTGTGGCACAGCAGACCACTGGCCGTGGCACCTTCGTTCCCCTGACTTTCGGTCCGGGTGAGGCCTTCCAGTTCGACTGGAGCGAGGACTGGGCTGTTCTCGCTGGCGTGCGCACCAAGCTGCAGGTAGCCCACTTCAAGCTCAGCCACAGCCGAGCGTTCTACCTGCGCGCCTACCCCCTGCAGACGCACGAGATGCTGTTCGATGCCCACAACCATGCATTCGTAGTCCTGGGTGGCGTGCCCCGCCGTGGCATCTACGACAACATGCGCACCGCCGTAGACCGGGTGCGCCGTGGCAAGGAGCGCGACGTCAATGCGCGCTTTGCGGCCATGGTCAGCCACTTCCTGTTCGAGGCCGAGTTCTGCAATCCCGCGTCGGGCTGGGAGAAGGGCCAAGTGGAGAAGAACGTGCGCGATGCCCGCCATCGCCTGTGGCAGGTCGTGCCGCCATTCCCTGGCCTTGTGGAGCTCAATGATTGGCTTCAGGAGCGTTGTGTGGCCCTGTGGCACGAGATCGAGCACGGCAAGCTGCCGGGTACCGTTGCGGATGTCTGGGCCGCGGAGCGGGCTGCCTTGATGCCGGTACCGCGTCCCTTCGATGGCTTTGTTGAGCACACGAAGCGAGTCTCTCCCACCTGCCTGATCCACTTCGAGCGCAACCGCTACAGCGTGCCGGCGCCATTCGCCAACCGACCCGTGAGCCTGCGGGTCTACGCGGATCGCTTGGTGATTGCCGCCGAAGGCCAGATCGTGTGCGAGCACCAGCGCTTGATCGAGCGTAACCACCATGGTGCGGGACAGACAGTGTACGACTGGCGCCACTACCTGGCGGTGCTGCAGCGTAAGCCCGGGGCCTTGCGCAATGGCGCGCCGTTCCTGGAACTGCCAGCGGCCTTCAAGCGACTGCAGGCCACCTTGCTCAAGCAACCCGGCGGCGACCGGGAGATGGTGGAGGTACTGGCACTGGTGCTGCACCACGATGAACAGGCTGTGCTCGCTGCAGTGGAGTTGGCACTGGAGTCAGGGGCTGCCAGCAAGACCCACATCCTGAACGTGCTCCACCGCCTGCTGGACGGTAAGCCCGCCCCAGCACCGGTCACATCGCCGCAGGCCCTCAAGCTGGCGGTGGAACCCCAAGCCAATGTGCTTCGTTACGACCAATTGAGGGAGGTGCGCTATGCGTCATGACCCTGCCATCGCTTCCATCGTGATCATGCTGCGCGAGCTCAAGATGCACGGCATGGCCCAGGCAGTTGCAGAACTGGCTGAGCAAGGTGCACCGGCCTTCGATGCGGCGCAGCCCATCCTGTCCCAACTGCTCAAGGCCGAGACCGCCGAGCGGGAGGTGCGCTCGGTGGCCTACCAATTGAAGGTGGCCAGGTTCCCGGCGTACAGGGACCTGGCTGGGTTTGACTTCGGCCACAGTGAGGTGAACGAGGCGCTGGTGCGCCAGCTGCACCGCTGTGAATTCTTGGAGGACGCCAACAACGTGGTGCTGGTGGGTGGACCGGGGACGGGCAAGACCCACATCGCCACAGCCCTCGGGGTGCAAGCCATCGAGCACCATCACCGCAGGGTGCGGTTCTTCTCCACGGTGGAACTGGTCAATGCGTTGGAGGAGGAGAAGGCCAACGGCAAGCCCGGACAGTTGGCCCACCGGTTGGCCTATGCCGATCTGGTGATTCTGGACGAGCTGGGCTACCTGCCATTCAGTGCCTCTGGAGGAGCCTTGCTGTTCCACCTGCTGTCCAAACTGTACGAGCGCACGAGCGTCGTGATCACCACCAACCTGAGTTTCAGCGAGTGGGCCAATGTGTTCGGAGATGCGAAGATGACCACGGCACTGCTGGACCGGCTCACGCATCACTGCCATATTCTGGAAACCGGCAACGACAGCTACAGGTTCAAGAACAGCTCCGCACAGCAACCACCACAGACCACCAAGAAGGAGAAGGCGACCAAGAACTTATCCACAACGTGAGCGTGAAGTTCACGAACAAGGGTGGGTCAGATCGAGATGGAAATGGTGGGTTACGGTTGGATGGAAATCAACACTCAATACCAAGAGAAACGGTAAGTGCGCGTGTTTATTCCTCTGCTTTTTCGATGTGTGATCTCATGACCGCAGGTCCAATGAGTCTTCCACTCCTACATGCACTGCTCTATACCTACTTGTTCTTCTCCATAACATAGGGAGGTTCGCAGTAGAAAATTAGTGATGTGCTGTGATGCAGCAAGCGAACAGCCATTCGCTGGATGAGAGCACGCAAGGGCTATTTGTTTGAGTCCCTATTGGGTGATAAGGCTCTCTGTGATTGCAATGAGGTCACCGATGGTGATGACCTATTCCTGTACCCAGTGAACCAAGGTGTATTCAAGTGAGGTATTGGTCTCTTGCATGCCAATGGATGCAAGCAAATCCCACCTTCGGATACTGGCGTGGATACTGATTCGGATGCCTTCTAGTGCCTATGCTTTTGAATGGGCAAAGGTTTCCATACGCACGTTGAGCAGGTTATTGGCGAAGCTCCTCACCATCAAAGCTTCCAGGTCGTCAATCATTCCATCGTCAACGCTATATGCGCTGAAGTACCAAGCAAGATCTAACAATTCCAGTTTGGTGTCTTTATCTGATCCAGCAACCGGGCGTGGATGTTGGCAACATCGGCTCGCTGGGTGTGTGCGCCGGCGGCAGTTACGCGCTGGGCAACGCGCCCACCGAGATGCGCGTGAAAGCGGTTGCGACAGTCAGTCTCTTCGACCTGGGCGATGCACGGCGCCGCGCGATGGGGTCGCTGTCCTACGAGGCGCGCATGCAGCGCTTGAAGGAGGTGGCCGAGCAGCGCAGCAAGGAAGTGCAAGGGGCGCCCCTGCAAATGGCGTTGGCCGTGCCTGCCTCTAGTGCGGACTTCACCGACAAGACCCCACCCCTGTACCGCGAGGGCTACGAGTACTACCGCACCCCGCGCGGCCAGCACCCCAACGCGCCGGGCAACTACGTGTTCACCAGCCTGGCACAGCAGATGGCGTTCTTCCCCATGGCCCAGGTCGAGACGATCTCGCCGCGCCCGCTCCTACTGATCGTGGGTGGCAACGCCGACACCAAGTTCTTGAGCGACGAGGTGCTGGCCAAGGCGCAGAGTCCCAAGGAACTGTTCGTCGTTCCGGGCGCTTCGCACGTGGACATGTACGACAAGCCCAAGTATGTCGGCCCGGCGGTGGACAAGCTCACCATCTTCTATCGCCAACACCTCCGCGGCTAGGGCGCACGTGAGCCGCGCTTCGCGCGGCTTGGCACACTCGAAATCTCGCAGGCTCATCATCAACGACGCGAAGGCGCTGGTGCATACGGTGAGCGACACGGCCTATCTCGTCAGCCCGGGCGTGTTCCAACGCTATGCGCAGGAACACCCGGAGGCCGGCGCGCTGGCTCCCACGCCATACCTTCATTCGGACGGAGTCAAAGGCGCCATCAGCGCAGCGATGATGGGACAAGGCAGCGTCTCTCCCGTCTCTTCGCACCTCACCAGCATGTCCCGCAGAGCGCCTCGCATGCGCTCAAGATCGCCGACCTTCTCGTCGATCTGGTCAAGGCGCCGCCGCGTCACAGTTTGAATGGCTCGGCGATTCCGTCCATCCTCCAGGTCCAAGAGGGATTTCACCTCGTCCAGCGAGAACCCAAGGCTCTGAGCGCGCTTGATGAAACCAATCCGCTGGATCATCGAAGCGGGGTAGCGCCGGAAGCTGCCGGCGGTCTTCGGGACCGGCAAGAGCCCACGTCCCTGGTAGTAGCGGATTGTCTCCACGCCGACACCGGCGACCTTCGCCAGCCTGCCGACCGTCATCCAGTCACCCGGACCTTCGTTCATTGAGGGATCCACTGTCTTATTCATGACCAAGACAGAATAACGCAGTACCGCGTAGTTGACCCCTGCGTCCATTTGATCCAAATCAATATCCCGCAGCTCAGTTGGGCATAGGATGACCGGTGTCAATGGGTCAATAGGCCGCACATGCGCACACTTCTCAACCACCGAAGGATTCGCGCCATCGCGTGGATGGTGCTGGGGGTATGGCTGTTCGCTCTCGGGGCCGGGGTGGCCAATGCCTGCCTTCTGGAATCGCCGCAGCAACACCATCATGCTGCCGGATATGAGTACGCCCCAGCGTCCGTGCATGGAAAGCATGAGGGCGGCCATGGTCAGCACGAAGAAAGGACCCACGACCCGTCTAAGGCTCCTTGCCTGAAGCTGTGCGGCGAGGTCAACCAGTCCGCCATTCAGAAAGCGCCAGCCTTCGCGTTCGACCTCGTCGGTTTGGCGCCTCCCTCTTATGCAGACCAACTGCTGGCTCCGACGTTGGCTCTTCAAGCCATCCCATCGAGGGGGCACGAGCGGCCTCCTCCAAAGCAGCCTTCCTGGCTGCTGTTTGAGCGTCTCGCGCTGTAGCGCCTCCTTTGAGTTGCCGTGTCGGTCACACCCGGCGCGCGCCTCATATGCCTTGACTCTGTACCCGACTACGGAGTTTTCATAGGGATTTGTCCGCTTGCGGCGACATCTGGTCCGCCCCACTGGCAGGCACCCGCGGCTAAAGGAGAGAGAAATGAAATTCAAGCGTTCGATCGCGGCCATCGTTGGCGCCGCACTGGTCACCTTGTCTGCGTTCGCGCAGGACAACCATCAGGCCCATCACCCCGCAGGTGCGAGTCCGACTGCGGCCGAGACGCCAAGGGCGCCGACCACCGAGGGCATGGATGCGCAACTGAAGTCGATGCAGGCCATGCACGAACGGATGGTGGCTGCGAAGACGCCTGCGCAGCGCAAGGCGCTCATGGCCGAACACATGCAGGCCATGCGGGCTGGCATGGCGATGATGGGCGCAATGAAGGATGGAGCCGAGTCGGCGCCGACAGCTGAGCGGCAGCAAATGCTCGAAATGCGCATGGACATGTGCCAATCCATGATGCAGATGATGATGGACCGGATGCCTGAGCCGGCGATGTGAGGAGGACAACCATGACAACTTCTCACCGCACCGGTCCAAGGTTTTCGCGCTCGCGATGGTTCCTGGGCTTTCTGGTCTTCCTGGCCGTGAGCATCTACATGCTGCTGACGGAACACCGCGGGCACTACCTGGCCGCGCTGCCACTGGTCCTCCTGGCGACTTGCGTCATCGCTCATGTGCTGATGCATCGCCATGCCGTACCAGGCGACGGTAGCAAGGCGAATCCACCGTACCCGGGAGAGCGCAAATGAACCACGATGCGCCCGCTTATGGGCTTTGGCTGCTCGTCCTCGTGAACTCGGCGGTCTTCATCATGTTCGCCTTCAGCTTCTTCAAACCGCAGACCTCGCGCGACTGGAGAACCTTCGGGACATTCGCAGCGTTCATTGTTGCCTTGTTCGTCGAGATGTACGGCTTTCCGCTGACGCTGTACGTGCTGTCCGGCTGGCTTCAGACCAAGTATCCCAGTCTGGACTTGCTGTCGCACAACAGCGGCCATCTATGGTCGACCCTGCTGGGCGAGAGCGGCGACCCTCACTTCAGCCCGCTTCATATCGCAAGCTACATCTTCATCGGGGGCGGCTTCTGGCTTCTGTCGAGCGCCTGGACGGTGCTCTACCACGCGCAACGGCACGCCCAACTTGCCGTGAGCGGCCCATACGCCAGGATTCGGCACCCGCAGTATGTGGCCTTCGTGGCGATCCTTTTCGGCTTTCTGCTGCAGTGGCCGACGCTGTTGACGCTGCTGATGTTCCCCTTCCTCGTCGTGATGTATTCGAGGCTGGCAGTCAACGAGGAGAAGGACATGCGCAAGCAGTTCGGCGCCGAGTTCGACGCCTATGCCGCGCGCACGCCGCGCTTCGTTCCCTCCCTCTCGGACACGCGCCAGCGAGGCTGACATGAAGAAGACCCGCTGGCGTCAGCTCATCAATCGACCGTACCTGGCTGCAGCCTACGGACAAGGCGATGGCTGCGGCTCCCGCTCGGATGCGGACATGAGCGCCGCGCCCCGCCGGGCGTCGACACACGCAATGCTGATCGCCTGCGACCAGACCTAACGGAGAACCCATGGCAAAGAACAAGAAGGGTGCCAAAGGCGCCAAGCACAAGGCCGATGTGGACGGTACCGGCACTGCCCACGGCTCAGCGCGCGACGAGACAGCGACACGCTCGATCGGCCGCGAGGACTACGAAGCACAGTTGCACATGCTGCAGATCGAACTGGTGAAACTGCAGCGGCATTTCATCAAATGCAACGACCGTATCCTGATCCTCTTGGAGGGAAGGGACGGCGCAGGCAAGGACGGCAGCATCAAGCGGCTGGTCGAACACCTGAGTCCTCGGGAAACACGGGTCGTCGCGCTAGGAAAGCCCTCCGACCGGGATCGCACGGGCTGGTACTTCCAGCGCTACGTCCCGCACCTGCCGGTTGGCGAAGAGCTCGTGGTGTTCAACCGCAGTTGGTACAACCGTGCGGGCGTGGAACCGGTGATGGGCTTCTGTACCGCCGAGGAGCACGAGGAATTCATGAACTCAGTGCCCAAGTTCGAGGAGATGCTGGTCAACTCCGGCATCAAGCTGCTGAAGTATTACCTCGACATCGGCAAGAAGGAGCAGAGCCGCCGGCTCGGGGAACGCCGCCGTGATCCCCTCAAACAGTGGAAGTCGAGCCCGGTGGATGCCGTCGCGCTGAAGCACTGGGACGGCTATACACGGGCGCGCGACGAGATGTTCATGCGCACCCATACGGCCGCAGCGCCCTGGTCTGTCGTGCACGGCGACAACAAACGGTTGGCGAGGCTCAACCTGATCAGAGACATCCTCTCCCGGCTGCACTACGCCGGCAAGAAGCACAAGGTCATCGCTCCCGACCGGGAGATCGTCTTCGAGTTCTCGCAGGACTGCCTGGACTCGGGCCGACTCGCTCGTTGAGACCACGTACACAGCGAACAGGAAGAACATCCATGAAGTCGATCAACGTTGAAGTCGGAGGGCTCGTATCGAGCCTGAGCGCGGAGGGAGTACGCCGCAAGCTGCTGCAGCTTCCCGGCGTCCATCATGCAGATGTCAACTATGTTGCGGGAAGCGCAACGGTCCATCTCGATGAGGGACAACTCAGTGTCGAGGATCTGCGCCAGCGCATCGCCGAATGCGGCTATCACTGCCGTGGCGAGCAGACGCCCAAGCACGTGTGCGCGCCCGCCGCTGGCGTCTCTGCCGACCCCAGCCATGCGGTGCACGGCCATCACGGCGCACCCGCACGTCAGGCGCAAGAGATGGGGCATGAGGGGCACCACGCGCATGCCCCCGCCACGGCCGCACGCGCGAAGGCTGCGGCCACCACGCCCGCCGCCCATGCTGCGCACCAGGCCCACGCAGGCGACCCTGCGATGGCAGACATGATGCACGACATGGGCCACGGGTCGGGCTCGATGCAGGACATGGCCCGGGACATGCGCAATCGCTTCTTCGTGGCCCTGGTCTTCGCCATTCCCGTGTTCTTCTATTCCCCGATGGGGAAGATGTTCGGCGACTTCCAGACGCCGTTCGGGCTGGACGACAAGCTCTTTCTTTTCTTCCTCGCGAGTGCCGCGATCATCTATCCAGGTTGGCCTTTCTACGTGGCGGCGTGGCGCGCGCTGCGCAACGGCGTCGCCAACATGGCCACGTTGGTCGTGCTGTCGGTGGGCACCGGCTACCTGTTCAGCATCGGCGCGACCTTCTTCTACGAGGGTGAGGTGTTCTATGAAGCGGCATCGGTGCTGCTGGTCTTCATCCTGCTGGGGCACTGGCTGGAGATGCGCGCCCGCGCGGGCGCATCCGACGCGATTCGCGCGTTGATGGATCTCGCCCCGCCCATGGCCACGGTCGTGCGCAACGGGGTGGAGACCAAGGTACCGACCGCCGAGGTTGCAGCCGGGGAACTGGTCGTGATCAAGCCCGGCGACAAGATCCCGGTGGATGGCGAGATCGTCGAGGGCGCGTCGCAAGTGGACGAGTCGATGCTGACGGGCGAGTCCATGCCGGTCAAGAAGGGCGTGGGCAGCACCGTCGTAGGCGCCAGCATCAACAAGAGCGGGAGCTTTCGCTACAAGGCCACGAAGGTCGGCGCGGACACGGCCTTGGCGCAGATTGTCAAGCTGGTCCAGGAGGCCCAGAACTCGAAGGCCCCCGGCCAGCTGCTGGCCGACCACGCATCCCAGTGGCTGGTGCTGGCGGCGATCGTGATTGGCCTGCTGACCTTCAGCGTCTGGTACTGGGTGATGGGACAGACATTGCTGTTCGCACTCACCTTGACCATCACCGTGTTCGTGATCGCATGCCCTGATGCGCTGGGGCTGGCCACCCCGATGGCCATCATGGTCGGGACCGGGTTGGGCGCAATGAACGGCATTCTCTTCAAGAATGCGGCCGCATTGGAGAACGCCACCAAGTTGACGGTCGTGGTGTTCGACAAGACCGGCACCTTGACACTGGGGCAGCCCGATGTCGTCGAGATGGTGGCCGCGCCCGGTGTCGAGGAGACGCGGCTTCTGGCGACGGCCGCCGCGGTGGAGAAGTTCTCCGAGCACCCCCTCGCGCTCGCAGTGCTCAAGCGTGCGGGAGACATGCCGACGGAGGTCACCGAGAACTTCACCAACATCGATGGGCAAGGCGCACGGGCCACTATCGGGGGCGAGACGGTGCTCCTGGGCAACCGGCTGCTGATGCAGTCGGAACAGGTGGATCTGGCCCCCCTTGCCAGCGAGGCGGCGCGGCTGCAAGGCGGGGGGCGCACTGTGGTCCACGTCGCGCGCGGTGGCCGGCTGATCGGCCTCATCGCGATCGCCGATGCCGTGCGGCCGACCTCGCGCGAGACGATCGCCAAGCTGCAGGCACGCGGCGTGAAGGTCGCGATGCTGACCGGGGACAACCAGGCGACCGCCGAGCGCATCGGCAAGGAACTGGGTATCGACATCGTGCTTGCGGATGTGTTGCCCGGGCAGAAGGCCTCCAAGATCAAGGAACTGCAGCAGCAGGGTCACAAGGTCGGCATGGTCGGCGACGGCATCAACGACGCTCCGGCGCTGACGCAGGCCGACGTGGGCTTTGCGATTGGCGCGGGGACGGACGTGGCGATGGAAAGCGCCCAGGTGGTGTTGATGAAGAGTGACCCCTACGATGTGGTCGGGGCCATCGAACTGTCCCGGGCGACGCTGCGCAAGATGCACCAGAACCTCTGGTGGGCCGTGGCCTACAACGTGATCGCCTTCCCGCTGGCCGCCGGGGTGCTGTATCCGTTCACCTTGTCGCCCGAGGTCGCTGCATTGTCCATGTCGGGCAGTTCCGCGATCGTCGCGATCAATGCGCTGATGCTCAAGCGCACGCGCCTGCCGGGGATCAAGCGCGTGACGTCGCGTGCCAGGGTCCCAGCGGCCGCGTCAGCCTGAGCGGCGGGCCACCATGGTAGAGAGCCGCGCCATGCGATCACCGCGCGAATCCGAGCCCACCCGCCAGCAAGACCTCGGCGTCGCGCAGCTGGGTTGGCTCGCTGCGGCCGTATTCGTCGTCTCGGCCGGATATGGGGCACTGATGCCCTTGATCCCCGACTGGCTGCGGCCCTTGATGGGCGACGCGGATCCTGCGACGCTTGCGCGCCATGTCGGCTACCTCAGCGGCATCTACACGGCGGGCATCCTGCTGGGTGCGCCCCTGTGGGGCATGCTGGCGGACAGGCTGGGGCGTGCCCGCGTGTTGCTGGTGGGCCTGATCGGCTACGTGGCCAGCCTGCTCCCGCTGCTGCGCCCCGAGGCCCTGGGCGTGGTCGGCATCTATGCGCTGCGCGGCGCGACGGGCTTTTTTGTGGCCGCGGTCGTGCCGGTGGTGCCGGCGCTCGTCGCGCAGTACACCCCAGAATCGATTCGCGCCAGGCGCTTTGCATGGCTGGGTGCGATGTCGCTGCTCGGGTTCCTGTTCGGCCCCGGCCTGAACGCCGCTGCAGAACGGCTTGTCGGCCTGGGCTTCTTGAGCGTGCTGGTACAGGGCTCATCGACCACGCTCGTGATCGCACTCTCGGCCGCGCTCGGCGCGCTGATGATGCTGGGCCTGGCCGCAACGCTTCCCGCACCTTCCTCCCGTGGAGAGGCGGACGCAGCCGATCACGACGGAGCACCCCGGAGCCGCTCCCTGGCGCTCTGGATTCTCAACGGTGTGGTCATGTTCGTGCTTGCCGGCTTTGAACTCGGCATCGTGCTGCAGGGCCAGCGCCACCCCGATCTCTCCTCCCGAGAGGTGTCGTTGATGTTCGCCGAGTGCAGTCTGGTGATGCTGGGCGTCAACGCGGTGCTGTTCTTCACCGGCCTGCTGGAGCGCGCCGACCCACGCCGCGTACTGGCCTGCGGCATGGTCCTGGGCATCGCCGGGCTCCTGATGCTGGCCCGCCATGGCAGCGAGATGTGGCTGTACGTCGGCGTGAGTTTCACGGCTGCGGGCACGGGTCTCGTGCTCCCCACCCTGGCCTACCTCGCTGCCGGCACCTCGGCGCGGCGGCTCGGTATCGCGATGGGAGGGCTCGCCGCGGCAGCCGGCCTCGGACAAACACTGGGATCGGCCGCCACCGGATGGCTATTCGGCGCTGTGATGCAGAGCACCTTTGTGTGGCTGTCGATTCCACTGGCCGCCACCCTCGCGCTGCTGCTCATTCCGCGGCATTGGTGGCCAGCCAACCCCGTCCTGGTGAGCGCTTCACCGTCCCGCACTTTTCTCACTTCCACGGAAACCGAACCATGAGACTGATCCTGATGTCCCTGCTCGCAGCGCTTGCCCTGTCGCTGAGCGGATGCGGCTACAACGACTTCCAGCGGCTGGACGAGCAGACCAAGTCCGCCTGGTCCGAGGTGCTGAACCAGTACCAGCGGCGCGCCGACCTGATCCCCAACATCGTCGCGACCGTCAAGGGCGAGACCAACTTCGAGCAGGAGACGCTGACCCGGGTGGTCGAGGCCCGCGCGAAGGCGACCTCGATCCAGGCCACGCCGGAACTCGTCAACAACCCCGAGGCGTTCCAGAAGTTCCAGGCGGCACAGGGCGAACTGTCCGGCGCGCTGAGCCGGCTGCTGGTGGTGAGCGAGAACTACCCGCAACTCAAGGCGAACCAGGCTTTTCAAGACCTGCGTGCCCAACTTGAGGGCACGGAGAACCGCATCACCGTGGCGCGTGGGCGCTACGTGAAGGCGGTGCAGGATTACAACGTGCTCACGCGCAGCTTCCCGACCAACATCACGGCCAAGCTGTTCAGCTACGTCGTCAAGCCCAATTTCTCGGTCGCCGACGAGAAGGCCATGGCGGCGCCGCCACAGGTCGATTTCGGCGCCTCGGCGCCGGCGGCGCGCCCCTGACATGAGAACGCCCAGAACAGCGGTGCTCTCTCCGGCGGCCCCTCTTCGGCTGGCCCACGCTCTGGCCTGGCTGCTGCTGAGCCTGTTCCTTTCGGTCGCGTCCGCGCAGGAGTTGGTCGCCGTTCCCCCGCTGCAGGCGCGCGTCACCGATCTCACGGGAACGCTCGCCGCCGATCGTGTCGCCGCGCTGGATGCGCAGCTTCGGGCCTTCGAGCAACGCAAGGGCGTGCAGATCGCCGTGCTGATGGTCCGCTCGACGCGGCCCGAACCCGTCGAGCAGTACGCCCTGCGGGTGGTAGAGCAATGGAAGCTCGGCCGTCGCAAGGTGGACGACGGCGCGTTGCTCCTGGTGGCCAAGGACGACCGCACCGTGCGCATCGAAGTCGGATACGGCATCGAGGGTGCGCTGAGCGACGTGGTATCGCGGCGCATCATCGACGAGGTGATCACGCCGCGCCTGCGCCAGGGCGATTTCGACGGCGGCATCGCCGCAGGCGCCGAACAGATCATGCGGGTGATCGATGGCGAGGCCCTGCCTGCGGCGGACCCACGGCGGCAGGGGCAGACCAACGACATCGGGCAGGCCTGGCCCTTCCTGTTCGTCGCGGCCCTGATGCTGGGCGGAGTGCTGCGCAACGCCCTCGGCCGCCTTCCAGGCTCCCTGGTCACGGCTGGCGTGCTGGGTGCCGCTGCGTGGCTGTTGGTGGGCACCTTCGCGGTGGCCGCGGTGGCTGGACTGGCGGGATTCCTCGTCACGCTGCTGGGCATCGGCATGGGTGGCCACGGCGGCCTGCACGGGCGCCACCGGGGAGGCGGCTGGCCGGGCGGAGGATTGGGCGGTGGTGGCGGTGGATTCCGCGGCGGCGGCGGCGGCTTCGGTGGCGGCGGCGCGTCAGGACGGTGGTGAGATGAACATGCAACGACTTCTTCGCCACCTTGCGACCACGGATCGCGCAGTCCGCCGCGCCTTCCCCCCGCGTGCCCTGGATGCGATCGAGCAGGCCATCCGCACTGGAGAGTTCCAGCATGGGGGCCAACTGCGCTTCGTGGTCGAGGGTGCGCTGGACGGATCGCCACTGTGGCGCAACCAATCGCCGGGCGAGCGGGCGCTGGACCTGTTCGCACGCCTGGGTGTGTGGGATACGGCGCACAACAGCGGCGTCCTGATCTACGTGCTGCTGGCCGACCGGGCCGTGGAGATCGTGGCCGATCGCGGCATCCATGCCTGTTGCGGTGCCGAAAGGTGGTCGGCTGTGTGCCAGCGCATGGAAGCCCAGTTTGCGCAGGGACGCTTCGAGGCCGGAGCCCTGGAAGGCATCGTGGCCGTCAGCCACCTGCTGGTGCAGCACTTTCCGCGGGGCGCGGACCACGGCAACGAGTTGCCGGATCGGCCGGTCCTTCTTTGAACGACAACATCCTTGGAGACCTACCATGCAACTTCAATTTCTGGGTGCCACCGGCACCGTGACCGGTTCCAAATACCTGCTGCGCCATGGCGACGCGACCATTCTGGTGGACTGCGGCCTGTTCCAAGGATTCAAGCAACTGCGCCTGCGCAACTGGGAGCCGCTGCCGGTCGCGCCCAAGATTGTCGACGCGGTCGTGCTCACCCACGCCCACATCGACCACAGCGGCTACCTGCCACTGCTGGCGCGACAAGGCTTTCGCGGCCGGGTTTACTGCACGTCCGCGACGCACGAGCTGTGCAAGATCCTGCTCACCGACAGCGGCCATCTGCAGGAGGAAGAGGCGAAGTTCGCCAACCGGCACGGTTTCTCCAAACACCAGCCCGCGCTGCCGCTGTACACCCGTGAGGACGCCGAGCGCTGCCTGAAGCTGTTCGCGCCACGTCCGTTCTCTCAGGACTTCGAGGCGCTGCCCGGACTCACCGCGCGGTTGACGCCTTCCGGGCACATGCTCGGCTCGGCCTTCGTGCACCTCAACGACGGCCGGCGATCCGTGCTCTTCTCCGGCGACATCGGCCGGCCCAACGACCCGGTGCTGCGCCCGCCGGTGCAGGTCCCCGGCGCCGACTACCTGCTGGTGGAATCCACCTACGGCAACCGCAAGCATGAAGCGTCCGACGCACTGGCGCAGCTGGAGACTGTCATCAACAAGACGGCCGCCCGTGGAGGGGTCGTGGTCATCCCAGCGTTCGCTGTCGGCCGAGCGCAGAGCCTGATGTACGGCATCTACCAGCTCAAGAAGCAAGGGCGCATCCACCAGCACCTGCCCGTGTACCTGGACAGCCCGATGGCCATCGATGCCACACGGCTGTACCACGCCCATCGCGACGAGCACCGGCTCTCGCCCGAGGAATGCGAGGGCATGTGCCATGCCGCGAAGATCGTCAACAAGGTCGAGGAGTCCAAGGCGCTCAGCGCCGGTCGTGGACCGATGGTCATCATCTCCGCCAGTGGCATGGCCACGGGAGGACGCGTGGTGCACCACCTCAAGTCATTCGCGCCCGACCATCGCAACACCATCCTGTTCGCCGGCTACCAGGCGGGCGGCACCCGTGGCGCCGCGATCGTGCACGGCGCGTCCACCGTCCGCATCCATGGCCAGGACGTGCCGATCCGCGCCGAGGTGGCCTCGCTCGACAACCTTTCCGCCCACGCCGATGCCGACGAGATCCTCGCGTGGATGCGCGGCTTCACGCAAACACCGCGCCGAACCTTCGTGACCCACGGCGAGCCGGAGGCGGCCGATGCGCTGCGCGCGCGGATCGACCATGAACTGGGCTGGTCGGTTGCCGTGCCCGAGTACCTGCAGACGGTGGATCTGGTATGACGGCGCACCTGCACGAGACCGGGACCGGCACCGGAGAGGATGGCGTGAACACGCTGCAGGCGTGGCGCACCGGCATCGACACCCATCAGGAGCCGGTGGTCTACATGCGGCGCGACTGCCCTGTCTGCCGGTCGGAGGGTTTCACGACCCAGGCGCGCGTGCAGCTGACGGCCGGCCGCCGCAGCATCGTGGCGACGCTCAGCGTCGTCGATGGGGATTGGCTGGCCGAGAACGTCGCTGGCCTGTCCGAATCGGCATGGGCGTCGCTGGGGGCGCAGCCGGGCCAGCTGGTCACGGTGACCCATGCACCGCCGCTGGATTCGCTCAGCCATGTCCGGGCCAAGGTCTACGGCAATGCCCTGGGCGATGCCGAGTTCAGCGCCATCATCTCCGACGTCGCGGCGGGCCATTACTCTGACCTGCATCTGGCCACCTTCATCACCGCCTGCGCCGGCGATCGCCTGGACCTCGCGGAGACCGTCTCGCTCACGAAAGCCATGATTGGCGTCGGTGACCGCATCGATTGGGGGCGCCCGCTGGTGGTGGACAAGCATTGCGTCGGCGGCCTGCCCGGCAACCGCACGACCCTGCTCGTGGTGCCCATCGTGGCCGCCTGCGGCCTCACGATGCCCAAGACCTCCTCGCGCGCCATCACCTCGCCGGCCGGGACGGCCGACACAATGGAGGTGCTGGCGCCGGTGAACCTGGATGTGCGGAGCATGCGGCGCGTGGTCGAACGCACGGGCGGCTGCATCGTCTGGGGCGGCTCGGTACGGCTCAGCCCCGCCGACGACATCCTCATCCGCGTCGAGCGGCCGCTGGACCTGGACAGCGAGGGCCAGCTCGTCGCCTCGGTCCTGTCCAAGAAGGCCGCTGCGGGCTCGACCCATGTGCTGATCGACCTGCCCGTGGGTGCCACCGCCAAAGTGCGCAGCGCGCAGGCCGCGGCGGCGCTCGGTCGGCGCCTGCAGGAGGTGGGCAGCGCCATCGGCCTGCACGTGGCCTTGCGCGTCACCGATGGTGAGCAGCCGGTCGGCCGCGGGATCGGCCCGGCACTGGAGGCCCGCGACGTGCTGGCCGTCCTACAAGGGACGCCCGAGGCCCCGGCCGACCTGCGGGAGCGAGCGTTGCGGCTGGCGGCGGACATCCTCGAAATGGGCGGTGCAGCGCCCGCCGGCGGCGGCCTGACGCTCGCCACGCTGGTGCTGGCCGACGGCCGCGCCTGGGCCACGTTCCAGGCGATCTGCGCTGAGCAGGGCGGCCTGCGCAGCATCCCGGTGGCAACGCATCGGCACACCGTCGCATCGCCGTCCACGGGACGGGTCTCCCGAATCGACAACCGGCTGCTCGCGCGGGCGGCCAAGCTCGCCGGAGCACCGACCGCCGCTGCCGCCGGCATCGACGTGCATGCGCGCCTGGGCGACCAGGTCGAAGCGGGACAGCCGCTCTTCACGCTGCACGCCCAGGCGCCGGGCGAGCTGGCCTATGCGCTGCAGTTCGTCCGCTCGCGCCCACCGATCTTCCAGATTTCGGAGAACCTATGAAACCTCTCGTTTTTCACCTGCCGGGCGACGAAGACTTCGCCGATGGACTGATCCGGGCGTTGGGCGCGCAGCGGGCTGCCCTGCAACTGCACCGGTTCCCGGACGGCGAGTCGCTGGTGCGGCTGGACGCCGACGTCACCGGCCGCACCGTCGTGATCGTGGCCAGCCTGGCACAGCCGGACGCCAAGGCGCTGCCCTTGTTGTTCGCCGCGGACGCAGCGCGCGACCTCGGCGCCACCCGCGTATTGCTGGCTGCCCCGTACCTGGCGTACCTGCGTCAGGACCGGCGCTTCAACACGGGCGAAGCCATCACGTCCCGCACGTTCGCTGCGCTGGTGTCGACGGTGTTCGACGGTATCGTCACCGTCGATCCCCATCTGCACCGCTACCGCTCGCTCGGCGAGGTCTACCGGGTGCCGACCCGTGTGGTCCAGTCCGCGCCCGCCATCGCGGCCTGGGTCGCAGCCCATGTGGACCGTCCCGTGTTGATCGGACCCGATGCGGAAAGCGAGCAATGGGTCCAGGAAGTCGCGCGCTTGGCTGGCGCGCCGTTCACGGTGTTGCAGAAGATCCGCCGGGGCGACAAGGACGTGGAGGTCAGCCTTCCCGACACCGCGGCCCTGGCAGACCGCGAGCCCGTGCTCATCGATGACATCGTGTCCAGCGCGCGCACGATGATCCAGGCAATCGCCAGTGTGCGCAGCGTGGGATTGCCGCCACCGGTGTGCATCGGGGTGCACGCCCTGTTCGCCGCCGACGCGTACCACGCACTTCTTGCGGCAGGGCCCCAGCGGGTGGTGACCTGCGACACCGTGCCGCATGTTTCCAACGGCATCAGCGTGGTGGCACCGCTGGCGACAGCGGTGCAGGAACTGATGGAAGCCGGCGCGCCATGAGCCGCTGCGCCGCGCTCGCCATGACGTTCACGATCGAGGGGAGATGACCGCCCATGTGCTTTTCTGCACCCGCCAGTTTCACGGCCGCAGCGGTTCTGCTGGGCCTGGGGACCGTCACCATGCGCCGAGCCCGCTCACGGCGCGAGTTGCCCTATGCCGCCATCCCGCTGCTGTTCGGGATCCAGCAACTGCTCGAAGGCATGCTGTGGCTGACATTCCCCGACCGCGCGCCCTTGCTGAACGCGGGACTGACGCATCTCTACTCGTTCTTCTCACATGTCCTGTGGCCGATCTACGTGCCGCTGGCCGCCCTGGCGCTGGAGACCGTCCGTTGGCGCCGCCGGGTGCTTGTGGCCATTGCAGTCGCGGGCGCGCTCGTCGGGCTGTACCTGCTGGCGATGCTGGTGAAGCTGCCTATCACGGCCCGCGTGGTCGGCCAGCACATCCTCTACGACTCGCCGCACTTCTACGTGCTCACCACGATGGCCCTGTACTTGATCGGCACCTGCGCAAGTCTGATGGTTTCCAGCCACCGGCGCGTGGCGGCCTTCGGGGTGGCCGCCTTTGTCTCCGCAGTCGCCGCCTACCTGTTCTATGCAACCTGGTTCATCTCGGTGTGGTGCTTCTTCGCCGCCGTGCTCAGCATCATCGTGCTGTGGCAGTTCCATGTACCCCGAACGAGGCTGGCCGTGCCATGACAGACCGCCCGGCCGGATTCAAGCCCGCACTCGCTTACCACGCGCTCACCCCCCTGTACGACCGGGTGGTCACGCTGACCACGCGGGAGCACGCGTTCAAGCCGGCTCTTGTGGCACAGGCGTCGATCCAGCCGGGGCACGACGTGCTGGATGTGGGGTGCGGGACGGGAACGCTTGCCCTCCTTGCGGCTTCCACGTGCCCACTGGCCCGTGTCATTGGGCTCGATGCCGACCCCGCCATCCTGGCAATAGCCCGCCGGAAGGCCGCGGGCGCGTCGGCGTGCGTCCGGTTCGATGAAGGCCTGTCAACGGCGCTTCCCTACGGCAATGGCGCCTTCGATCGGGTCGTGTCGAGCCTCTTCTTCCACCACCTGAGACCCGCCGACAAGCGGACCACGGCCCGGCAGATGCATCGTGTGCTGCGCTCAGGCGGCCAACTGCACGTCGCGGACTGGGGCCACGCGCACGGACCGGTCAGCCGCGCGGCGTTTTTCGCGGTTCAGTTGCTCGACGGATTCGAGACCACGCGCGATGCGGTCGCCGGCCGGTTGCCGACGGTGCTCGCGCAGGCGGGATTCGCGCAAGTCGCCGAGACACGGCACTTCATCACCGCCTTCGGCATCCTGTCCCTGTACCGCGCCACCAAGGATGCCTCATGAGCGCCCAAAGCCGTCTCACCGTTCTGTTCTCCGACATCGCGTCAGCGGACCAGGCCGCGCTGCAGCTGCGTCTTCCGCCCCGCTGGCACGCGCATTTCGTCCAAAGCGAACGCCTCGTGGCGTCCGACGCCGGCGATGAAGCAATCGAGGTCCTGTGCGTCTTCGTGCGCACGCGCGTGGACGAATCGGTGCTCCGGTTGCTGCCGCGCTTGCGGCTCGTGGCAACGCGCTCCGCGGGCTTCGATCACATCGATCTGCAGGCTTGCCGCCGACGCGGCATTGCCGTGTGCCACGTGCCGGATTATGGGTCTGCCAGTGTCGCCGAACATGCCTTCGCGCTGCTGCTGGGCGTGACCCGCCATCTGACACAGGCCCACGAGCGGGCGCGCCAGGGCTCGTTCGCCTACCGCGGCCTCACCGGCTTCGAGCTGGACGGCAAAACGCTGGGCATCGTCGGGCTGGGTCGCATCGGGCGCCACGTGGCCCGTATCGCCCTGGGCTTCGGCATGGACGTTCTCGCCCACGACCCATCCCTCGACGCCACGGCAGAGCCTATCGCCGGCATCCGTTTGGTGACGTGGGAGCAGATCCTGCAAAGCAGCGATGTCCTGAGCCTCCATGTTCCGGCCACGCAGGCCACGCACCACCTCCTCGATGGCCAGGCCTTCGCGCGCATGAAGCCGGGCATGGTAGTGATCAACACGGCACGGGGAGCGCTCATCGACGAGGCCGCCTTGCTGCACGCACTGGAAGAAGGTGCCGTCGCGGCAGCAGGACTGGACGTGCTGGAACAGGAAGGGGCACTGTCTCCCGAAGTGCCCACGGGCTGCGGCGGACTGGGTTGCGATACCGGCTGGACGGCATCCAGCCCGCTGCTGATCCATCCGCGTGTGCTCGTGACACCGCATGTCGGGTTCAACACATCCGAGGCGATCGCGCGCATCCTTGACGAGACCGTCTCGAACATCGCCGCCTGGCATGCGGGTCGGCTGCGCAACAGGGTGGATGAGCCATGACGCGCCCGGACCGCCCCGTTTCCGCCGCACGCCTTCCGGGCCATACACCGCAACGTTCGGCGCTGCGCCGGGCGACGCAGATCGCGATGGCCCTGACGGGTTTCCTGCTCTGGGTGGCCTGGCACCGGGGACTGATGCGCTGCGACACCCACCGGGCGGCCGACCGCTTCGCCGAAGTGTTGCAGCGATTGGGCACGACCTTCGTGAAGCTGGGCCAACACCTCAGCCTGCGGGCAGACATTCTTCCGCCCGATGCGCAAGAGGCTCTGGCCAGCCTGCAGGCGCATGTGGCGCCGTTTCCTCCCGAACAGGCTGTCCAGGAGATCGAGGCGGCGCTCGGCTGCCCCTGGCAGCAAGTCTTCGCGCGCTTCGACATGCACGCGCTCGCCGCGGCCTCTATCGCCCAGATCCATCGTGCAGCCCTGCCCGACGGGACGCAAGTGGTGGTGAAGATCCGCCGTCCCGGCGCCGCCGAGCAGGCCGAGACCGACATGCGCATCCTGCGCCGGCTCGTGCTGGCCATGCAGTGGTTCATTCCCTCGCTGCGTCGCTGGGGGCTGGCAGCCATCGTGGACGAGGTCGCGGCCAACTTCCGCTACGAGATGGATTTGTCTCGCGAGGCAGCTTCCGTGCGGCGGTTTGCCGACGCGTGGCGGGGCTCTGCCGACATCGTGATCCCCGACGTGGTGGACGGCCTGTGCACGCCGACCGTCATGGTCCAGCAGTTCAGCCACGGTGCCCACCTGCACGGTCTGCCTTCGCCCACCGCGGTGGCGGCCGCGGGCAAACTCGTGGACAGCTACGTCGCCCAGATCTTCCGCGATGGCTTCTTCCACGGCGACCCCCATCCCGGCAACGTCTTCGTGATGGACGATGGCCGCATCTGCCTGCACGACTTCGGCATCGTGGGGCGGGTCGATGGCAACATGCGGCGCGCGCTGGTGGCGTTCGCCCTGGCCTTCGTCGAGCAGGATGCCGAATGGGTGATCGATGCCTGGCTCGACCTGGGCCTGCTCGGCGACGGCACCGATCGGGCCGTGTTCGTGCCTGTGGTGCGTGCCCTGGTCGCGGACTGCGCGCAGCGGCCGCTGAAGGACTGGTCGCTCTCCGGTGCGCTCGCGCAACTCGTGGCAGCCGGCCGGACCCAGGAGGTCCGGCTGCCCAGGGACCTCCTGGTGCTCACCCGTACCCTGCTGTTGCTGGAAGGGACGGTGCGGCTGCTGGCACCAGAGTTTTCCATCATCAAGGCCATCTCGCGCCACACGACCACGGGCGTCTTCGATGAGCGCAAGTCTGCGGCATCGCAGCGTCTGCCCTACGAGCTGGGGAACGCAGCCAACGCCCTGCCCACGCTGCTGGCCCGGCGACTGCACAGCGTCCTGCGGCAGCGCGAGCTGCTGCAACTCTCGATCAAGCCCGACGCCAGGATGCTGAGCGGCATCGACCGCCTCGGCCGGCGCATCGCGCTGGCGCTCGTGACGCTGGGCCTGTACATCGCTTCGAGCTTGCTGATGCAGCACGGCGTGGGCCCGCGCTGGGGCGACATGCTGGTACTCGCACTGCTGGGCTATGCGCTGGCGATCCGGTTCACGTTTTCCATCGCGCGCAGCCGCGGCTGAGGCGCCTCATCAAGCAAGGAGTCAGGCATGAACAAGGTCAGAGTGGCGGTGAACGGATACGGCGTGATCGGCAAGAGGGTGGCGGATGCGGTCGCGCTCCAGGAGGACATGGCCCTGGCTGGCGTCGCGGACGTGGTGCACGACTATCGCCTGCAGGTCGCCGCGCAGCGCGAGTTCCCGATACACGCGGCGACCGCTGAAGCACGAGAATCGATGCGTGCTGCTGGACTTCCTGTGGCGGGCGACCTGGCCGACCTGCTCGCCCACGCGGACGTCGTGGTCGACTGCACACCTAAGAAAGTCGCCGCGGTCAACAAGGGTGTGTACGACGCTGCCGGCGTGAAGTCCATCTTCCATGGCGGCGAGTCCCATGCGTTGACCGGTCATTCGTTCGTCGCGCAGGAGAACTACGCAACCGCGATCGGCCGCACCTCCACCCGGGTGGTGTCCTGCAACACGACGTCGATCGTGCGCACCCTGGGGGCGCTTCGGACAGCGGGCCTGCTCAAGCGTGCCCGCGGGACGCTAATCCGCCGGGCTTCCGACCCGTGGGAGGCGCATGCGGAGGGCATCATCAACACGCTCGTGCCGGAGAAGACGATTCCCAGCCATCAGGGACCGGACGCGCGTACGGTGATCCCGGACCTGGACGTCGTCACGATCGCGGTCAAGGCGCCGCACAACAGCAGCCACCTGCATACCTGGTGGGTCGAACTGACGAGGCCGGCGACGCGCGACGAGGTGCTGGCGGCCTTTCGCGCGGCACCACGGATCGCGTTCGTGCGTTCCTCCGATGGTCTGGTCGCCCTCAACAGCACGGTGGAACTCATGGCCGATCTTGGCCGCCCGCGCGGCGACCTGTGGGAGGTCGCCTTGTGGGAGGACGTCCTTTCGGTCGATGGCGATCAGGTGTACTACACCTACCAGGTCTTCAACCAAGCGATCGTGATTCCCGAAACCATCGATGCGATTCGTGCGTTGAGCGGCATCGAGGCCGATCCCCTGGTGTCGATGGCGCGGACCGACTCTTCCCTGGGACTGCGGCGCGATTTCATCCGCGATCGCGTCCCGGTTCGGCGATGAGTGAACTCAATGATCCCATGCTGGTCGGGCTTGGGCTGGCGCTCGCTTCGGGGCTCCTGATCGGCCTGGAACGGGGTTGGCAGCAACGTGAGCGGCCCGAGGGGCATCGGGTCGCGGGCGTTCGCACCTTCGCGCTGATCGGCCTGCTCGGCGGCCTTGGTGGCCTGCTGGCCCAGCGCTGGGGAGCCGGCATGCTCATCGCGCTGCTGGTACTCGTCGGGTTGTATCTGGCGGTCGGCTACCTGGTGACGGCGCATATGCATGCCGTGATGGGACTGACCACATCCGTCGCCGCCCTTGCGACATTCGCCATCGGGGCGCTGGCGACGAGCGGCGCTTGGCAAGTCTCGGCGGTCGCGGCCGTGGTCGTGCTGGCACTGCTGCGTTTCAAGCAGTTCTTGCACGCCGGCGTCGGCAAGCTGTCGGAGGCGGAGATCAGCAGCGGCACGCAGTTGCTGTTGATCAGCGTGGTCGTGCTGCCTGTGCTCCCTGACCGTGGCTTTGGCCCCTATGAGGCGCTGAATCCCTATCGCCTTTGGTGGGCCGTTGTCCTGCTGGCTGTGCTGTCGTTCACTGGGTTCGTCCTGATGCGCTCGCTCGGCAGGAAGCGAGGGCTGGTATTCACAGCGCTGCTCGGGGGGATCGTGTCGAGCACCGCCACCACGGCCACGTTGGCTCGGTGGGCCGGGCAGACGCCAGGGTGGCGTCCACTGGCAGCGGCGGGTGCGGCGCTCGCGTGCGCAGCCATGTTTGCCCGCATGGCGGCCCTCGTCGCCATCGCGGCCCCCGGCATCGGCTGGGGCCCGGTGGTCATCTTTGTGGCCATGGCCGCAGTTGGCGGCGTTGTGGGGACGTTCTTGGCGGCGCGGTCGTCCGCCGAAGACTTGCCCGAACTGCAACTTGGAAACCCGTTGCAACTGCGCTCCGCGCTACATTTCGCGGCGTTCTTGGCCGCGGTGATGCTGGCAGGCCGCTTTCTTGCCGATCGCTTCGGGGATGCCGGAGTCATGCTCACCGCCGCCGCCTCGGGTCTTGTGGACGTCGATGCGATCACGCTCTCGATTGGCCGTCTGGTAGACGAAGGCGCCGTCACCGCCGCATCGGCCACCCTGGCGTTGTTCATCGCGGCGTCCGTCAATCAAGCCACCAAACTTGTCCTGTTGACGTCGTTGGACGGAAAGGCGCTTGCGTGGAGAGTGTTCCCGTCGTATGCGGCAATGGCTGCGGTTGGCTTTGCAGTCGCCTTGGCCCTGACCTGACGGAATGCCAGGAGCAACGGGACAATGGCGGTCTTGCGAATCCAGCATGGGCCGCCGCGACATCCGACCACACCCATTCCACAAGACGGCGACCAGCGGCAGGGCGGTCTGTCGCCGCAGACCGCCGATAAATCCGGTCGCGCCATGTGACCGAAAGGGGGGTCAAGCCGGGGCCATCACCACGCGCGGGTCTCCATGCCCCTGCACGGCCGCCAACTCCTCGACGCTCAGCAAGCTCGCCGGATCGACACCGAGCCCTTGAGCCGCCTCGGCCGCCACGTGCGCCCAAGTGCAACGGTTCGCGAACAGCATGCCGGCCACATCGAGCGTCCCACCGCGCGCCTGGTTGAATCGCCCCGGATTCCCTAGACACTTTTGAGCCGTTGGAAATGGCGTCTTTCGAACTCTACCGGTGAAGTATCTCCGGCAGTGCCGTGGCGTCGCTTAGGGTTGTAAAACATCTCGATGTAATTGAAGACATCGGCTCTGGCTTGATCGCGGGTTGGGTAGATCTGGCGGCGGATTCGCTCTCGTTTCAAAAGTTGGAAGAAGCTTTCGGCCACGGCGTTGTCATGGCAATTGCCCCGACGGCTCATGCTGGAAACCAGGTTGTGAGCGCGCAGGAAGTCTTGCCATGCATGCCCAGTGAACTGACTGCCCTGATCAGAGTGGACGGTGACAGCGGCTTTGGGTTGCCGGCGCCACAATGCCATCAGCAGCGCGTTGAGCACTAACTCAGTGTCGATGCGGTGCCCCATGGACCAGCCGATCACCTGCCTGGAGAACAGGTCGATGACGGCGCTCAGGTACAACCAGCCTTCATGGGTGCGGATGTAGGTGATGTCGGTCACCCATGACTGATTGGGCTCGCTGACATTGAACTGGCGCTGCAGATGGTTTGGTGCCACCACCGCTGGCTTGGCGCCACGCGGGCCAGGTCGGCGTCGATAGCCAGTCTGTGAACGCAGGCCTTCAAGCTTGAGCAATCGGGCCACGCGGTGCTTGCCGCAGCGCTCTGCCAGGTCGCGCATGTCCATCGTGAGCTTGCGATAGCCATAGACGCCGCCACTCTCCAGCCACGCGTGCTTGAGCAGGCCCAACAAGCGTTGATCGTCCTTGCCACGAGAACTCACCGGATCGGGGTGATCTCGGTTTTCTGGCAAAAGCAGAAAGTTTTGAACAAAATAATTTCTAAATCAACTACTTAGAAGTTTTCCCCAACGCCGCGCCAACCTGAAAGTCTTCAAGCGTTTTGCCGAGCGCAAGCGCTTCACTCAACCAAGTGGGACGTCGCCCGCGCCCGCCCCACGTGTTGCCATTTGCGTCCCGATACAAGGCAGTGGTCGTCTCCGTGTTGTCCCCGTCGAACAAATCCTCTGGTTCCAATCCAAATCGAGCAATGGCCTGCTTTATCAGCGGGATGATCTCCTCCGCTGCACTTGCCTCGGTCATTGCGTCTTCAAGCCGCCTCTTCATCTGAGCAAGTGTCTTTGGCAATGCAAACTCCTATTGCTATGTGAAGTGACGCGCCAGCACATGCTTCACAGATCTTGCGACAACGCTTCCACCAGTCGCTCCTGAAGCTGAACATCTGCTGCTGTTGCGTCTGCTCTTGGGATTACCGCCCATTGAGAGCACTGAACAGACATCTTCCTTACCTCCGATGTCGCCAAGCATGACAGCCGGAAGACTGTCCCAATGATTTTTCGGCTTTTCTCGGCATAAATACGCTGCCAGAGGTTTGAGTGTTTGTCGCTGAAATCCTGCAGCAGGCGCACCAGCCCCCTTTTTAACTCGGTATCGTCTTTCGCAACGAGAAGCTCTCCCTTGGGATTGAGTATCTTTGACACGTCCATCGCAATGATGCCCCGATGGCCTGACCCAATCTCTGCATTAAAAGTATCCTGAAGTTGCGAGCAGGCTTTGCGCAGATTGCGCTCCAGCGCATGTTCAGTTGTCACGCGCTTACATTCAACCCAGATCTTGCGTCCCTCAATCTTGATTCCGGTGTCGCTGCGCGCATTCAAGATCGCCTCCACGCGGCGAGCCGGCCGATGGGCCATTGCAGCTACCGTGGCTTCGAACAAGTAGTTGCGTGCGGCGGTGGTTTTGGGGGTTTCATTGGCTGCATTGATCGGGCCATTGACGGCCTTTTTCAGCTTCTCTGTCACGGAAATCAGTTGCAGTGGCGCAACCCCTTGCAAGGCCTGATGGATTCTTGTGAACTCTACGATTTCAAGCAGTGAACTCACAAAGTCTGGGAACGCTTGATCCGCTATCCTCGATAGAAGCGGTGAGGTACGCATCCTTCCAGTAGCCAATGACCTTTTCAAAGTTGGAAGTGCGTCCAACCTGCAGGTCAATCCCCAGATCGGTCATCCACTTCATCGCTGCCAAATACTCTTGATGAATGTTCGAAAAAGAATTCGAGGGGATCATCTTTGAGAACGTGTTTTTATCCATGAATGCCAATTCCCGGCTGTTGAAGGCTCTCAGTTGCTGCGATACAAACCCAGCTCACTGATCTTCTGGCGATTGTCCGCGACGTAGAGCGCCTTTGCACGGATCTGCCCAAGCCACGGCCTTGGCCTCAAGTCCACTCAATCCTGATCGGGCGCTGGCACTTACGCGCAGGG
>NZ_QEKU01000001.1:3857500-4960501 GCF_003096455.1 Acidovorax sp. 99 | reverse complement strand
CACATCCTTGCGGATCAAGGCCATGGCGGCCTGCAGGTCGTCGCGCTTGGCACCAGTCACGCGCACCTTGTCTTCCTGAATAGCGCCTTGCACCTTGAGCTTGCTTTCCTTGAGCAGCTTCTGGATCTTCTTGGCCAGCTCGCTCTCGATGCCGTTGCGCACCTTGATGACCTGCTTGACTTTGTCGCCGCCCATTTTCTGCACATCGCCCATGTCCAGAAAACGCACATCCACGCTGCGTTTGGTGAGCTTGTTGCGCAGAACATCTTCAATCTGGGTGAGCTGGAAATCAGCATCGCCGATCAGCGTGATGTCCTTGTCCTTGATCTCGATGCTGGCAGAGGTGCCCTTGAAGTCGAAACGGGTGGCGATTTCCTTGGCGGTGTTCTCGACGGCGTTTTTCACTTCAACCAGATTGGCTTCGCAGACGGTGTCAAAAGATGGCATGGTGGGTCTCTATCTCGGGGAAAACAGGTGCAGATATGGGTGCGGATCGCAGGGAGCCAAAAGGCCGGGTGCGACAATCGGGCCAATGGTAGTCGAGAAAAACGCCCCTTTACAGCCCTGCAACACCTTCGGCATTGCCGCGCGCGCCCAAACCCTGGTGCGAGTGCATTCGGTGGACGACCTGCGGGCTGTGCTGGCAGACCCCCAGCTCGCGCCCGCACCGAAATTTGTGCTGGGCGGCGGCAGCAACATCATCCTGACCGGTGACGTGAAGTCCGTCGTGCTCAAGATGGAAATCAAGGGCCTGCGCCTGGTGGGTGAAACGCCCAAGGCCTGGATCGTGGAGGCGGGTGCTGGCGAGGTCTGGCACGACGCCGTGGCCTGGACGCTGGCGCACGGCTATCCCGGGTTGGAGAACCTGGCCCTTATCCCGGCACGGTGGGGGCATCGCCCGTCCAGAACATTGGCGCGTATGGCGTGGAGCTGCAGGACCGTTTTGAGTCTCTCGACGCCATCGACCTGGCTACGGGCCAGTCGTTCAGCCTGGATGCTGCGCAATGCGGTTTGGCTACCGTGATTCCGTTTTCAAGCATGCGCCTTCCGAAGCGCAGGACGGCAGCGGGCTGCCGCGCGGCATGGGTCTGGCAGGCCGGGCGGTGATCACCCATGTGCGCTTTCGACTGCCCAAGCCCTGGAAGCCGGTGCTGGGCTACCTGGACCTGGAGCGCCGCCGCGCCGAGGCGGGGGTGGAACACCCCAGTGCCCAGCAAATTTTTGACTGGGTCTGCGACATCCGCCGCGCGAAACTACCCGACCCTGCCGTGGTGGGCAACGCGGGCAGCTTCTTCAAGAACCCCCACCGTGTCGCCCGACCAGTGCGCCGACATCATCGCCCGCGAGCCCAAGATCGTGCACTACCCCATGCCCGATGGCAGCATCAAGCTGGCGGCGGGCTGGCTGATCGATGCCTGCGGCTGGAAGGGTAAATCCATCGGCAAGGCCGGGGTGTACGAGAAGCAGGCCCTCGTGCTGGTCAACCGGGGGCAGGGCGCTGACAGCGTGACAGGGGGCGAGGTCATGACCCTGGCCAAGGCCATCCAGACGAGTGTGTACGAGCGCTTTGGCATCCGGCTGGAGCCCGAGCCGGTGGTCGTGTAGCGCGAAGTCAGAGGCGACCCCTGCGCCTCGAAAGGGCCGGTGTCGCGCCTGGTACGAGACCCCAATGAAAAAGCCACCCCAAGGGTGGCTTTTGCTCATCTATTGATAGCTGAAGAGGCAATTGCACTAGCGCTACCAGCCATTTTTGCTCCCAATGAGCCGCCAAGCAGCTTCCGGTGGCAACCCGGGAGGCTTGGGGCCCATGGGGCGAGTACCGCCTTACTTGCGGTCGTTGTCCAGCTGCGCCAGGGCTGCATTGCCTCCCAGCGACAGCAGGCCCGCGCGCGAGTACACGCCCAGCTTGCCGCGCGTGTCCGAGATGTCCAGGTTGCGCATGGTCAGCTGGCCAATGCGGTCCAGCGGGCTGAACGGCGCGTCTTCCACCTTTTCCATCGACAGGCGCTCGGGGCGTAGGTCAGGTTGGGCGACTCGGTATTCAGCAGCGAATAGTCGTTGCCACGGCGCAGTTCCAGCGTCACGGTGCCGGTCACGGCGCGGGCCACCCAGCGCTGGGCGGTTTCGCGCAGCATGATGGCCTGGGGGTCGAACCAGCGGCCCTGGTACAGCAGGCGGCCCAGCTTCAGGCCATTCATGCGGTACTGCTCGATGGTGTCTTCGTTGTGGATGCCGGTCACCAGGCGCTCGTAGGCGATGTGCAGCAGCGCGAGGCCAGGGGCTTCGTAGATGCCGCGGCTCTTGGCTTCGATGATGCGGTTTTCGATCTGGTCGCTCATGCCCAGGCCATGGCGGCCGCCGATGCGGTTGGCTTCAAGGATCAGCTCGACGGGGTCGTTGAACTCCTTGCCGTTCAGCGCCACGGGCTGGCCTTCGTTAAAGGTCACGGACACTTCCTCGGCCTTCACTTCGACCTCGGGCTTCCAGAACGCCACGCCCATGATGGGGTTGACGATGCGGATGCCGCTGGACAGGAACTCCAGGTCCTTGGCCTCGTGTGTGGCGCCCAGCATGTTGCTGTCGGTGCTGTAGGCCTTCTCGGCGCTCATCTTGTAGCCAAAGCCGGCCTGCGTCATGAACGCCGACATTTCGGCGCGGCCGCCCAGCTCGTCGATGAACAGTTGGTCCAGCCACGGCTTGTAGATCTTGAGCGAGGGGTTGGTCAGCAGGCCGTAGCGGTAGAAGCGCTCGATGTCGTTGCCCTTGAAGGTCGATCCGTCGCCCCAGATGTTGACGTCGTCCTCCTTCATCGCGGCCACCAGCATGGTGCCGGTCACGGCGCGGCCCAGGGGGGTGGTGTTGAAGTAGGTCAGGCCGCCGGTGCTGATGTGGAAGGCGCCAGCCTGCAGGGCGGCAATGCCTTCGTGGGCCAGTTGCGTGCGGCAGTCCACCAGGCGGGCCTTCTCGGCGCCGTATTCCATGGCCTTGCGCGGGATGGCGTCGTAGTCGGGCTCGTCGGGCTGGCCCAGGTTGGCGGTGTAGGCGTAGGGCACGGCGCCCTTGAGCTTCATCCAGTGCAGTGCGGCGCTGGTGTCCAGGCCGCCGGAGAAGGCGATGCCGACCTTTTGGCCGAGGGGGAGGTTCTGGAGGATGGTTGCCATGGAGTCTTCTTCAAAAATGATAGCTGCCAGCGCATTGTGGACTAACGCTAGAGGCCAAAATCAATCAAATTTCAGCCCGAACATCTCAGCCGAAATGGCAGATGTAGTGGTAGGCCTCGGTCACGCGGATGTCGAACTTGGAATTGCCGGGCACGCTGAACTTCTCGCCTGCGGACGATTTCACCCATGCATCGGTACCGGCCAGCTTGTATTCGCACGAGCCCGCCACGCATTCCATGATTTCAGGGGCGCCGGTGTTGAACGTGAGCGTTGCGGGCAGCACCACGCACCGATGCCGTCCGGGAAGGTGATGCCGGCCACGCATTTCCGTGTTTGTTGTTGGGTGTCGACAAGGGAACAGCAGCCGTCCCCCGGGGGGTGGTGCACGCCGGTAGGGGCTCGCCGCCCTATTCGCAATCACCGTGGGGGGATCCCAAACCAGGGTAGGTCTGGTACAACCGTGGGTCACCCGGTTGCACTTGTAAACACCCTGGGCCGCATACGGGTCGGGTTGTGTGGAATAGGTCTGGCCAGCGGGCTGCACATTCACCGGGATCCAGCGGCCTGGGTCGTTCTGGGTGCGGGTGGTGTACTGGCGGCCTGCGTATTCATACACCACGTTGTAGCCTACGGTACGGTTTTCGTAGTACGTCTCGGTGGAGCAACGCTGCACGTTCTGGTACTGCGGCTGGCCGTTGCCCTCGATCTGGTTGCCTACTACGGCGCCACCCAGCACCCCGATGGCGGTGGCTGCTGCGCGACCGCTGCCCTTGCCGATGGTGTTGCCCACAGCGCCCCCGGCAATCGCGCCAATCACAGCGCCGGCGCCCGTCGTGCGGTTGCCGTTGTAGACGGTCTCGTTGCCACACACCTGCTGCGGAACGCCGACCTGCTGAATGATGGGCGTGGCAGACAGCACACGGCCTTGTTCCTGAGCGCTGGCCACGACGGCGACGGCTGCCAGGGCAGAAAAAATGACGATCTTTTTCATGGAGAAACTCCTTTCGGGTCGGTACATAACGCACCAGACTGCGGAAAAGTTTAGGGCCCGCAAGGTCAATTCGGGGCCCGGACGCCGTAAATCTGCGTAAAGATTTGTGCGATTTTCCCGCGTTCCCCGTCCCAAGTCAGCCCTTGGATGCGCCATTCGGCCCGCCAGGCCACTGCTCCGGCACAAATCCGACGGTCACATGCAGGCCATGGGGGCGTCCTGCCACTGCACCACGGGGCGCTTGATCACACTGGGTTGTTGCTGCATCAGCGCACTGGCGCTCGCGTCGTCCTGCACCGATGCCTGTGTGGCTGAGTCCAGCTTGCGCCAGGTGGTCCCTTGACGGATTGACCAGCTTTTGCCAGCCGACTGCCTTCAACCAGCCAGGGAGCAGCTCAGGTGGGAACGCCTTGCTTTTTGAAGTCATGAAACTGGACTTCCAGCCCTTGTTCTGCAAACCAGGCGCGGGATTTTTTGACGGTATCGCAATTGGGGATGCCGTAGACGGTGATGGCGGTATTCATGCCGCGCATCATCCTCGAAATCGCGGGGTGAATGCTGGCTCGGCGACAATCCCCGGCTGTATGCAAACCAAACCCCACACCCTGGAAGGCTGGCTGCGCCATTGCGAGCAGCTGCACCCCCGCAACATTGATATGGGCCTGGATCGGGTCGCCGAAGTCGCCCGCCGCATGGCGCTGCGGTTCGAGTGCCCGGTGATCACGGTGGCGGGCACCAACGGAAAAGGATCGACCTGCGCCATGCTCGAAGCGGTGGCGCTGCAGGCGGGTTATCGCACCGGCGTGTACACCTCACCGCATTTGGTGCACTTTGAGGAGCGCTGCCGTGTGCATGGCGAAATCGTGTCGGCGGCGGACCTGGTACCCCATTTCGAGGCGGTGGAGAGCGCCAGAACCCAGAACGGCAACGAGGTGTCTCTCACCTACTTTGAGTTCACCACCCTGGCCATCCTGCGATTGATGAGCCATGCGTTGCTGGATGTGGCAATTCTCGAAGTCGGCCTCGGAGGGCGCCTGGATGCCACGAACGCGATCGACACCGACTGCGCCATCATCACCAGCATCGATATCGACCACACAGAATTTCTGGGCCCGGACCGCGAGAGCATTGGCCGCGAAAAGGCGGGCATCATGCGCACGGGGCGCCCAGCCATCGTGAGCGATCCCATGGCGCCGCAGAGCGTGGTCGACCACGCGCGGGAGATCGGCGCCGATTTGTGGAGTTTCGGGCGCGATTTCAATTTCTCGGGCGACAAGCAGCAGTGGAGCTGGGCTGGCCGGGGGCGGCGCTATGCCGGGCTGGCCTACCCATCGTTGCGGGGGCCAACCAGCTGGTGAACGCCTCGGGCGTGCTCGCCGCTTTTGAGGCATTGCGCGATCGGCTGCCGGTGACCGCCCAGGCCGTGCGCAACGGCATGGCCATGGTGGAGTTGCCGGGACGCTTTCAGATTGTGCCGGGGCAACCGACCCTGGTGCTGGATGTGGCGCACAACCCGCACTCCGTGGCGGCGCTCACGGCCAACCTGGATGCGATGGGGTTCTTCCCCGTCACCCACGCGGTGTTTGGCGCCATGGCGGACAAGGATCTGGCGCCCATGCTGGCCAAGGTCGGGCCTCTGGTGGACCGTTGGTATTTCACCGATCTGCCCACTCCGCGCGCTGAGTCGGCCGCCGTGTTGCAGCAGAAGTGGAATGCCGTGCATATGGTGGCGGGCGGTCGCCGGGACGTTGCATCCAGCTTGCATGCCGACCCACTGCAGGCCTTGCAGGCGGCGGTGGCCGCCGCAGACCCCGCTGATAGAATCATGGTCTTTGGCTCGTTCTACACGGTGGGGGGGGTGTTGATCAATGGAACACCCCGCTTGCACGCCAAACATATGGGCGCTTGAGCGCCTCACGAGTCCTTAGTCCATGGCATTTTTCAAGTTCCGGTGGCCCGGTCAGGGTGAGCAGCAACAGGCCGAAAAGCCGTCCAAGCGCCCGCGCACACCACAGGCTGAGAGCATCGAAGTGATGCGCCGCCGCGCCCGGCACCGTTTGATCGGCGCTGCAGTGCTGGTACTGGTGGGGGTCATCGGGTTTCCGTTGCTGTTTGATACCCAGCCACGGCCTATCCCTGTGGACATTCCCATCGAGATCCCAGACCGCAACAAGGTGGCTCCCCTGGTGGTGCCTGCTCCAGTGGCTGAAACTACCGCGGCCAAGCCTGCTGCGCCCTCCACCCCAGAGCCAGCGCCGACGGCTGCTGCGCAGCGGCCTGCGCCCTCGCGCACTGCCGCAGCCAATGGCTTGGCGGATGGTGAAGAACTGGTGCCTAGCGCTCGTACTGCAGCGGCCAAACCTGCGCCAGCCCCAGCGGTTGCCCCCCCAAAGCCCGAGGTGAAACACGAGGCCAAGCCGCCTGCTGCTCCCGCACCTTCTCCCGTCCCTGAACCCAAGCCTGCACGTGCTGACGATTCGGCACGTGCCCGCGCCCTGTTGGAAGGCCGCAGCACCGAGGCGCCAGCCGTCGTCAGTGCCGAGGAGGCGCGCTTCATTGTGCAGGTGGGGGCCTTTGCAGATGCCGAAAAGGCCCGCGAAGCACGCACCAAGGTGGAACGGGCGGGTCTCAAGACCTATACGCAGGTGGTGGACACCAAGGACGGAAAGCGCACCCGGGTGCGTGTGGGTCCGTTCACCAACCGGGCAGAGGCAGACAAGGCGGCGGCGCGCATCAAGTCGCTGGACCTGTCGGCGTCGGTGCTCACCCTGTAAACATTCATCAGGCTGCCGCTTGTCCATGGCTGCGTTGGATTGGGTGTTTGTGGCCGTGTTGCTGGCCTCCATGCTGATAGGTGCGTGGCGCGGACTGGTGTTTGAAGTGCTGTCGGTGTTGGGCTGGGTGGCGTCTTTTTTTGTGGCGCAATGGTTTGCGGCCGATGCAGCGGCCTTGTTGCCCATGGGTGGGTCGGGCGAGTCGCTGCGGTATGCAGCCGGTTTTGTCGTGGTGTTTGTGGCTTCGGTTTTTGCCTGTGGTTTTCTGGCATGGCTGGCCAAGAAGCTGGTGGAAGCTGTAGGGCTGCGCCCGGCGGACCGCACCCTCGGCGCCGTCTTTGGTGTGTTGCGCGGCCTCGTTTTGTTGCTTGCTGTGGCCGTGGTGGCTGGCATCACCCCCGTGCAAGAGGCACAGTGGTGGCAAGAGTCGCGGGGCGCGCCGGTCTTGGCCGAAGTGCTCAAGGGGTTGAAACCGGCGCTGCCGGACGAATTTGGAAGGCATCTGCCTTCGTGAGATCGAAGCGGCAGCGGCCAGAAGCTGCTGCCGTTGGATGACCGCGGGGCTGTTCCCGCAAACGGATGGAATACAACTATGTGTGGAATCGTCGGCGTCGTCAGTCCTGCGCCCGTCAATCAGCTGATTTATGACGCTTTGCTGCTTTTGCAGCATCGTGGCCAGGATGCTGCTGGCATCGTGACCCAGCAGGGCCGCAAATTCTTCATGCACAAGGCCAAGGGCATGGTGCGCGACGTTTTTCGCACGCGCAACATGCGCGCTCTGCCGGGCAATGTGGGGCTGGGCCAGGTGCGTTACCCCACCGCCGGCAACGCCTACAGCGAAGAAGAGGCGCAACCGTTTTACGTCAATGCCCCGTTCGGCATCGTGTTGGTGCACAACGGCAATCTGACGAACGCCCGCGAACTGCGCACCGAGCTGTTCCAGACGGACCACCGCCACACCAACACGGAAAGTGATTCGGAAGTCCTGCTGAACGTGTTTGCGCACGAACTGGAACGCGCCACGCGGGGCGTGCCTCTGCAGCCCGAGGACGTTTTCACTGCCGTGCGTGCGGTGCACAAGCGCATCAAGGGTTCCTATGCTGTGATCGCGCTGATCGCAGGCCACGGTCTGCTGGCCTTCCGCGACCCGCACGGCATCCGCCCGCTGGCCATGGGCCGCAGCCAGGACGGCACCGTGATGGTGGGCAGTGAGTCGGTGGCGCTGGAGGGCACCTCCCACGTGTTCGAACGCAACATCAATCCGGGCGAAGCGATTTTCATCACGCTGGACGGACAGGTTCACGCCAGCCAGTGCGCAGAGAACCCGCAGCTCAACCCTTGCATCTTCGAGTTTGTGTACCTCGCGCGGCCCGATTCGGTGCTTGACGGCATCTCGGTCTACCAGGCCCGTCTGAACCTGGGTGAAGCCTTGGCCAAGCGCGTGGTGTCCACCGTGCCGCCCAACGAGATCGATGTGATCATCCCCATCCCCGAGTCCAGCCGCCCCAGCGCTACCCAGCTGGCACATCTGCTTGGCGTCCCGTACCGGGAAGGTTTCGTCAAGAACCGGTACGTGGGCCGCACCTTCATCATGCCCGGGCAGGGCGTGCGCAAAAAGTCGGTGCGCCAGAAGCTCAATGTGATTGGCAGCGAATTCAAAGGCCGCAACGTGCTGCTGGTGGATGACTCTATTGTGCGCGGCACCACCAGCCGCGAGATCGTGCAGATGGCACGCGACGCGGGGGCCCGCAAGGTGTACTTGGCCAGTGCGGCGCCGCCCGTGCGCTACCCCAACGTGTATGGCATCGACATGCCCACCAGCAGCGAACTGGTGGCCCATGGCCGCACGGTGGAAGAGATTCGCCAGGCCATCGGCTGCGACGCTCTCATCTATCAGGATGTAGATGGCATGAAGAGGGCTGTGGGTGCGCTCAACAGTGCGATTGTCGGGTTCGATGCGTCGTGTTTTGACGGCGTGTACGTGACGGGTGACATCACTGCGGAAGGGATTGCCAGCCTGAATGAGGGGCGTGTAGGTGCAGAGGAGGGCGAGGAAGATACCTCGCGCCTTGCTTTACCCAATGCGCAGGAAGCGTAGCCAAGGGCTTGCCCAGCCACCGCAGACCATCGCACGCGATGCTGTGCCCCCGGTTGTGCGCGTGATGCCCTAGCCGGGTCTGGCTGCGCCCCACGGATTGATCCTAGTTTGAACTGGCCCCATGGAGGGCCAGCATTGATTGTTATGACTGACACCACTGCCACCAGCACGGGCCGCATACGCACCCGTTTTGCTCCGTCTCCCACCGGCTTCATCCACCTGGGCAATATCCGCTCGGCGCTGTATCCCTGGGCGTTTGCCCGTGCCACGGGGGGGGATTTCATTTTGCGCATCGAGGACACCGACCTGGAGCGCTCCAGCCAGGCGGCGGTGGACGTCATCATCGAGGGCATGGCCTGGTTGGGTCTGAACCACGACGAAGGCCCGTTCTATCAGATGCAGCGCATGGATCGCTACAAGGCGGTCCTGGCAGAGTTGCAGGCCGCCGGTCACGTGTATCCCTGCTACATGAGCGTGGCTGAGCTGGATGCGCTGCGCGAGCGGCAGATGGCTGCCAAGGAGAAGCCTCGCTACGACGGCACATGGCGTCCTGAAGTCGGCAAGACCTTGCCAGCCATTCCTGAAGGCGTACAGCCGGTGCTGCGCTTCAAGAACCCACAGGGCGGCGTTGTGGCCTGGGACGACAAGGTCAAGGGCCGCATTGAGATCAGCAATGATGAGCTGGATGACCTGGTCATCGCACGGCCCGATGGCACGCCCACCTACAACTTCTGCGTGGTGGTCGACGATATCGACATGGCGATCACGCACGTGATCCGAGGCGATGACCATGTGAACAACACGCCGCGCCAGATCAACATCTTCCGCGCCCTGGGTAAGGAACCCCCGGTGTATGCCCACTTGCCCACTGTGCTCAACGAGCAGGGCGAGAAGATGAGCAAGCGCAATGGTGCCAAGCCGGTGACGCAATACCGCGATGAAGGTTATCTGCCCGATGCCATGGTGAACTATCTGGCGCGCCTGGGCTGGAGTCACGGCGACGATGAGATCTTCAGCCGCGAGCAGTTTCTGCAGTGGTTCAACCTCGACCATCTGGGCCGCAGCGCTGCGCAGTTCGATGAAGCCAAGCTGCGCTGGGTGAATGCCCAGCACCTGAAAGCCATGGCTGACGACGCTTTGGCCGCGCTGGTTGCTCCGCAATTGCAGGCGCGCGGTGTTTCGGCTGAGGCGCTGGCCGACGGGCGTCTGCCCCGGATCTGTGCGCTGTTCAAAGACCGGTGTGACACCACCGTCGTGCTTGCCAACTGGGCGCAGGTGTTCTATGGCGACGTGACTCCGGTGGATGCAGAGCGCGCTCAGCATGTCACGGATGCCATTGCGCCCGCTCTGGACGCACTGGCTGAAGCGCTGTCCGCCTGCGAGTGGGACAAGGCATCCATCAGCGTGGCATTCAAGCAGGTGCTTACCGCTCAGGGTCTGAAGATGCCCCAGCTGGCAATGCCTGCGCGTGTCCTGACGGTCGGAACCGCCCACACGCCATCGGTCGATGCTGTGCTGGAACTGGTCGGACGTGAAAAAGTTATAGCGCGTTTGCGAAACCGCTAAAAATCTGTCTATAATTCAAGGCTCAGGTGATGACAACAAATACAAAGTGTTTGAAGTCATTCAGTGGGGGTATAGCTCAGCTGGGAGAGCGCTTGCATGGCATGCAAGAGGTCATCGGTTCGATCCCGTTTACCTCCACCACGTCGCTTGATAACGGTTAGTTCCAAGGTTTTGACCCTATCGTCTAGAGGCCTAGGACATCACCCTTTCACGGTGAGTACCGGGGTTCGAATCCCCGTAGGGTCGCCAAGTTTGTAGCACTTGGCTTGTGTTGATAAATACAAGCGAAAAGCTGCCTGCCAGGAGTGGTAGTTCAGTTGGTTAGAATACCGGCCTGTCACGCCGGGGGTCGCGGGTTCGAGTCCCGTCCACTCCGCCAGTCATAAGCCTTTGCAGTTCTTTTGGGTGCACTGGTTTTTTCTTTGGCATTAGCCAAAGAAGTTTGGGGGTATAGCTCAGCTGGGAGAGCGCTTGCATGGCATGCAAGAGGTCATCGGTTCGATCCCGTTTACCTCCACCAAATTTGTTAGTGGTAGTTCGGTTAGTTCCAAGGTTTTGACCCCATCGTCTAGAGGCCTAGGACATCACCCTTTCACGGTGAGTACCGGGGTTCGAATCCCCGTGGGGTCGCCAAGTTTGTAGCACTTGGCTTGTGTTGATAAATACAAGCGAAAAGCTGCCTGCCAGGAGTGGTAGTTCAGTTGGTTAGAATACCGGCCTGTCACGCCGGGGGTCGCGGGTTCGAGTCCCGTCCACTCCGCCAGATATCAACCGCTGCAGTCGCAAGGCTGCAGCGGTTTTTTTATGCCTTGTTTTGATACGCCCTGCGCTGGCAGGCTGTGCAGGCAGCGTGAGGCGGGGCCGCTATTGGGATTCGACCTGTTACAAGTGGTGGGGCCTGTGCAAGAATCGTTGGTACCCGGCCGCGCCGCCATGCCGCTCAGGCGGTCCTCACAGATCCATCCAGCGCCCATGAACCTTATTCGGCTGCAGATCCACTCACAGCACCTGGCCAGCTTCAAAGCCGTGGCGCCGGTGCTTTCCCTGTTAACCGGTGGGGTGATCGCAGCGTGGGTCTATTTTTCGGTGGCCAGCCCACAGCGGGTGGGGCATTACCTCACGTTGCACCAAGTGCTGGAGACGCTGTCCATTGCAGTGTCTGCCCTGGTGTTTGCGGTGGGGTGGAAGGCGCACAGTCTCAATCCGCAGCGCAACGTGCTCATCCTGGCCTGCGGCTTCCTGGGCGTGGCGATCCTGGATTTTTCGCACATGCTGTCATTCGCCGGCATGCCCGACTACATCACGCCCAACTCGGTAGCCAAAGGCATCAATTTCTGGTTACCCGCCAGATACCTGGGGGCGCTGACGCTCCTGGCTGCGGTGACGCTGCACTGGCGCGTGCCTGGCGATGCGGCCGCACCCGGCCCTGGCAGATTTGTGGTGCTGATGCTGGTATTGGCTGCAGTGGCCGCCATTCATGCTGTTTTCTTCTGGTTTCCTCAGTGGTACCCGCAGACCTATGACGCCCAGGGGCTCACGCGGTTCAAGATCGCCTCCGAGTACGGCGTGGTGGCCTTGTATGCAGCATCGCTGGGCGCGCTGCTGCACTGGGCGCGGGAGCGTGCTGCCTTTGATGTGGCCAGACTCTTCGCGGCCGTGTGGGTGATGGCCCTGAGCGAATTCTTTTTCACGTTCTACATCATCGCTACCGATCCATTCAATCTGCTGGGCCACATATACAAGGTGGTGGGGTACTACTACCTCTACCGGGCCATCTTTGTGGGCACCATCGAGGCGCCGTATCGGGTGCTCAAGCAGTCCGACAAAGCCATGCGCGCTGTGCTGGATGCAGTGCCCGACCTGATGTTCGAAGTGACCCGCGATGGCCACTACGTGCAGATCCATACCCGCCAGCCCGAGCTGTTGCTGATGCCAGCCAGCGAGGTGGTGGGCCGCTCTATCCACGACATCTAGCCCCCAGCGGCCGCAGCGGTAGCCCAAGCTGCGATCAATACGGCGGCTAAACAGGGCCTGGCCCGTGACTTCCAGTACGCGCTGGACTTGCCCGATGGCAAGCACTGGTTTGAGCTGTCTGTGGCGCGCAAGGTGATGGACGATGAAGCGGACGATCACTTTGTGGTGCTGTCGCGTGACATCACACAGCGCGTTCAGACGCTCGATACTTTGCGCAAGCTTCGCCATGCCGTGGAGCAGGCGCCCAATTCCATCTTCATTGCGGGCGCTGATGGCAACATCGAATACGTGAACCCTGCGTTCACCGCCACGACGGGCTACAGCCCCGAGGAGGCGATAGGCCGCAACCCGCGCCTGCTCAGCGCAGGGGCCACGCCAGCCAGCGTGTATGCTGACCTGTGGGCGCATTTGACGTCAGGCCGTCCGTGGCGCGGCGAGTTCGTGAACCGGCGCAAGGGCGGGGGCGAATACAACGAGTCCGCCATCATCTCGCCACTGCACGACGAGCAGGGCCGAATCACCCACTACTTGGCCGTGCAAGAGGACGTGACGGAACGTCGGCGTGACGAGGAGCGCATCCGCAAGCTGATCAACTTTGATGCGCTGACAGGCTTGCCCAATCGCATAATGTTCGCCTCCCGTTTCAGCCAGGCCCTTGCACTGACCCAACGCAGCGGCCATCAGCTTGCCTTGTTGTATCTGGACCTGGACCACTTCAAGAACGTGAACGACTCGCTGGGTCACCAGGTGGGCGATGGGTTGCTGATCGAGATTGCGCACCGTTTGCAGTCGGTGGTGCGCGAGGAGGACACGGTGTCCCGACAGGGCGGGGACGAGTTTGTCATCGTGCTGCCGCTCACCGATGCCCAGCAGGCAGCCCACGTGGCCTACGAGCTACAGGCACAGGTGCGCCGCATCTGCAAGCTGGAGCATCACGAGCTGGTGGTCACGTCATCGATCGGTATTGCGATGTACCCCGAAGATGGTGGTGACTTTGAAACCCTGGCGCAGCGCGCCGACGCAGCAATGTTCCGCGCCAAAGAGTCGGGGCGCGACACCTACCGGTTCTTCTGGGCGGACATGCAGGCACGGTCGCTCAGGGTGTTGCACATCGAGAACGCTCTGCGCAGCGCCCTGGTGCAGGGCCAGCTGACGCTGCACTACCAGCCGCAAATCCGGCTGAAGGACCGTCAACTGGTGGGGGTGGAGGCCCTGCTGCGCTGGACCCACCCCGAGCTGGGCGCCGTCAGCCCGGCCGAGTTCATACCGGTCGCCGAGAGCAGCGGCCAGATTCTGGGCATCGGTGAATGGGTGCTGCGCACTGCGCTGGCCCAGGCCCGGCAATGGCGCGATGCTGGCCACACCGAGCTGGTGGTGGCGGTGAACCTGTCGATGGTGCAGTTTCGCCATCCGGGTCTGGTGGACATGGTGGGCCGGACGCTGGCCGACAGCGGGGTGCCGTCGCAAATGCTGGAGCTGGAGCTGACCGAGAGCATCGCCATGGATGCGCCAGAGCAGGTGATTGCCATCGTGCGGCAGCTGTATGACCTGGGTGTTCAGCTGTCCATTGACGACTTTGGGACCGGGTACTCGTCGTTCAGCTATATCCAGCGCCTCAAGGTGCACAAGCTCAAGATCGACCAGTCGTTTGTGCGGCATTTGGGCGACGACCCCAGCGCTCCCCATATCGTGCGGGCCATCATTGGTCTGGCACAAAGCCTGGGCCTGGAAACCATTGCCGAGGGCGTGGAGACGGCTGCGCAGCGTGACGTGCTTTGGGGACTGGGCTGCGACACCGGGCAGGGCTACCACTTCAGCCGCCCAGTGCCAGCTGCCGACTTGGAGGAGCTTCTCACCCAAGGCCACGCAGTCTTGGGTTGAGGAGGCGGGAGACCGAGGTAAGCCACCGCCACAACGAAACCGCCGCGTTGTGAGCGCGGCGGTCGGGTGGGCATCAGCAAAGTGTTTGGCTCTTGGTAGCCCTGCGGCCTTTCCGGGCCCCTTGTGGACGACTTTTTGTGCCAAATAGGCACCATGCGCTAGAGGAATGTGCCTGAGGTGCTATTGAAAGAGTAGCATTCAGACATGCCTCTTTAACTCAATCCCCAGCTCAGCGTGGTGCCAGGCGAATGGCACCGTCCAGACGGATCACCTCGCCATTGAGCATGTCGTTTTCGAGGATGTGGCGCACCAGCTTGGCGTAGTCCTGCGGGGTGCCCAGTCGGCTGGGGAAGGGCACGCCAGCGGCCAGCGCGTCCTGCACTTCTTGCGGCATGCCAAACAGCATGGGGGTGCCGAAGATGCCGGGCGCAATGGTCATGTTGCGGATGCCGTTGCGTGCCAGGTCACGGGCAATCGGCAGGGTCATGCCGACCACGCCGCCCTTGGAGGCTGCGTAGGCGGCCTGGCCGATCTGGCCGTCATAGGCGGCCACGCTGGCCGTGGAGATCAGCACGCCACGTTCGCCGGTGGATTCCGGCTCGTTCTTGCTCATGGCCTCGGCGGCCAGGCGGATCATGTTGAAGCTGCCGATCAGGTTGACAGTGATGGTCTTGCTGAACAAGGCCAGCGCATGCGCACCGTTCTTGCCCACCGTCTTCTCGGCGGGGGCGATGCCGGCGCAGTTCACCAGGCCCACCAGTTTGCCCAGCGACACGGCCTTGGCCACCACGGCCTGGCCGTCTGCCTCGTTGCTCACATCGCATTTCACGAACGCGCCGCCGATTTCCTTGACCACGGCTTCGCCTTTTTCTGCCTGCATGTCGGCAATGACCACGGTGCCGCCCTGGGCGGCCAGCATGCGTGCCGTGCCTTCGCCCAGGCCCGAAGCGCCGCCGGTGACGATGAATACCTTGCCTTGGATGTCCATGGTTGTCTCCAGTAAGTGACGTTAACGTAAACGTCAATTATGGCGCATCTCCTCACCGTGCTGAACGCGAAAAAAAGCCCGGACCAGGCCGGGCTTGTGGTGGGTGAGGGCAGGGGCAGCTTACTGGAAGCCCACGCGGTCCAGCATCTGCTGCACCTTGGTCGTGTTGGCGCCCACCGCGCTGATCGGGATGGTCTCGCTCTTGAAAGGCTTGCCGCCGGTCATGGCCTTGAGGGCCGGGTTGTCCAGTGCCACGCCCTTGGCAGCAGGCCACTCGTTGTTGCCGTTTGCAAAATAGTTCTGTGCCTCGGGGCTGGCCAGATATTCAAGGAATTTGATGGCGTTGGCCTGGTTCTTGGAGTGCTTGGCCACCGCGCCGCCGGCGATGTTCAGGTGCGTGCCCCAGGATTCCTGGTTGGGGAACACCACGCCCACCTTGTTGACCACAGCCACGTCTTCGGGCTTGTTGGAGCGCATCATGCGCGCCAGGTAGTAGGTGTTGGTCACGGCGATGTCGCACTCACCCGCAGCCACGGCCTTGATCTGGTCGGTGTCGCCGCCCTTGGGTGGGCGGGCCAGGTTGGCCACCATGCCCTTGAGCCAGGCTTCGGCCTTCTGCTCGCCCATGTGTTCCGTCACAGCGCCGAACAGGCTCAGGTTGTAGGGGTGCGAGCCGGAGCGGATGCACAGCTTGCCCTTGTTCTTGGGGTCACCCAGTTCTTCGTAGGTGTCCACATCGGCCTTCTGCATCTTGACCTTGTTGTAGACGATCACGCGCGCGCGGGTGGACAGGCCAAACCACGAGATGCCGCCGTCCGCTGCCGGCTGGCTGCGCAGATTAGAGGGGATGGCATCGTTCAGTACCTTGGACTGGATGGGCTGAAACAGGCCATCGACCTCCCCCTTGTACAGGCGGGCTGCGTCCACCAGCAGGATCACGTCGGCGGGCGAGGCGGTGCCTTCGGCCTTCAGCCGGGCCAGGATGCCGGCATCGTCCGCGTCCACGCGGTTGATCTTGATGCCCGTGGCCTTGGTAAAGCCGGTGTACAGCGCTTCGTCGGTGGAGTAGTGGCGGGCCGAGTAGAGGTTGACCACTTGTTCCTGGGCGTGCACGGCGCCTGCAGCGGCGGCCAGGGCACAAGCGCTCAGCAAGGCTTTCACAGTCTTCGACATGGGTTGCGTCTTTCGGGGTTGAAACTGCGTCAATGATAAAGCAAACGCGAATTATTCTTGATCAATGTCTTGTGCAAAGGCCGGATTTCGGGTCCGGGTTTGAGGTGGCGCAAGGGCCGCATGCCGCGGATGCCGGAACACCGCAAAAAGATCGGTTCGCCGCGCGGGCCCGTTCCCACGCTTGCGGCCTGTGGGTGGTCAGGCCAAAAAAAAGCCCGGTCGTAAAACCGGGCTTTAAAAGGATCCTTGAAACGGGGGTTTCGAGAGGATCCAAGGAGACAACTGAGGCGCTGTAGACAAGGTCAGCAGCGCATGGGTTGAATTATCAGGGTATTCCCTGAACACGGCCTAGAGGTTGCACTCCAGACCGCAGGTAGGGCGATTAACGCTTGCGGGGAGCGGCGGTCTTGGCAGCGTTGGCAGCGGTGTTGGCCACGGCGTTGAAGTTGGCTTCAGCCACATCAGACGCTTGCTTCACAGCCTTTTGTACCGACTCAAACGCGTTGTTGGCGGCAGACACGGCGCTCTTCATCACGGCCACAGCGGTTTCGGAACCGGCGGGGGCGTTCTTGGCGGCGCTGTCCACCAGATTGGTGAAAGCCTTCTGTGCGTCGGTGGCCTGGGCTTCGAAAGCCTTGCCGAACTCAGCGCCCGTGCCCGAAGCGATGTCGTACAGGTGGCGGCTGTAAGCGGCGGTCTTTTCAGCCAGGGGCTGGAACAGGCCAGCTTGCAGGGCCAGCAGTTCTTGTGCGTCCTTCACGCCCAGCACGGCTTGCGTGTGGTTGGCGGCTTCGGACAGGGCAGCGCGCGAAGCGGTCACGTTCAGTTCGACCAGCTTTTCCACGCCTTCGAAAGCCTTGGTGGTCAAGCCAAACAGGGTTTCGATGTTGGCCTTGTGGGATGCCAGGATTTGTTCTGCGGTCAGCGACATGTCATATCTCCTAAAAATGAGGGCCCAGGGGGCCGGGTGGTTCACAGACATCTGCGCTGACCTTGACCTGTTGGGTCATGTTGCAGTGCAGCATGGGTTGAATTTTAGGGACTTGCAGCGCTATTGCAAGGGCTTTTTGTTGCACTGCAGCAAATTAGACACGATCACCCAGAAATCCCCGGCTTGCCACAATTGCGTCATGCACGCCTACTACGCCGACCACTTCGTGTTGCCTTTGCCGGATGGTCACCGCTTCCCCATGGCCAAATACCGCATGCTGCGCGACCGGATCGCCCAGCACCTGCCTGACGTGCTGTTGAAAGAAGCCCTGCCAGCATCGTATGAGGCACTGGTGCGGGTGCACAGCCCGCAGTACATCGACGCCATCGCCCAGGGCACGCTGGCGCCCGCCGCGCAGCGGGAGATCGGGTTTCCCTGGAGTCCTGCCATGGCAGAGCGCGCTCGCCGCTCGGTGGGCGCTACTCTGGCGGCCACCCGCGCCGCCTGGCGCGAGGGTGTGGCCGGCAACCTGGCTGGTGGCACCCACCACTCGTATGCCGACAAGGGCAGTGGTTTTTGTGTGTTCAACGATGTGGCGGTGGCTGCCCGGCAGGCACAGGCCGATCACCTGAACGATGGATCGGGCTGGCCGCTGCAGGTGGCGGTGATCGACCTGGATGTGCACCAGGGCAATGGCACGGCCCATATCTTTCAGGGCGACGACAGCGTGTTCACCCTGTCGCTGCATGGTGCACGCAACTTTCCTTTTCGCAAGGAGCCGAGTGACCTGGACGTGGAACTGCCAGACGGATGCGCAGACGACGACTACCTGCACGCCCTGGACCAGGCCCTGGAGGCGCTGGACCATCGCTGCAAACCGGACCTGGTGTTTTATCTAGCGGGGGCCGACCCCCACGTGGGCGACCGCCTGGGTCGTCTCGCCGTCACCCACGACGGGCTGGAGGCACGCGACCGGCGGGTGTTTGACTGGGCCTGGCAGCGGCGCATTCCCACGGTGTTCGTGATGGCGGGCGGCTACGGCAACGACCTGGAGGACACACTGCAGGCGCAGCTCACCACCTGGCGCGTGGCCTGGCAGTACCACCAGCGCTGGCAGAATGTGCGGCCATGACCTCTGCCGCCAGCCCCTCTCCCGTCGCTTCTTCCGCACCGGTCCGCCCGGCTCCGCAGCCGCGCAGTGCCTACCCCTTGTTCCGTCCCATCACCACGCGCTGGGCCGACAACGATGTGTATGGCCATGTGAACAACGTCGTGTACTACAGCTGGTTTGACACCGCCGTGAATGCCCACCTGATCGACCAGGGCGTGCTGGACATCCATGCGGGCCAGACCATTGGCCTGGTCATCGAGACCCAATGCAATTACTTCGCGCCACTGGCGTTCCCGCAGACAGTGGAGGCTGGCATCCGCGTCGCGCGGCTGGGTGGCTCCAGCGTGCGCTACGAGGTGGGCCTGTTTGCGCAGGGTGAGTCACTGACGGCGGCGGCAGGACACTTCATCCACGTGTATGTGGACCGCGAGACCCGTCGCCCAGTGGCCGTGCCAGACGCGTTGCGCAAGGTCTTGCAGGCGCTGGCCGTACCCAGCGCATGAGTGGTTGCATACCGTTGTCACTGATTTGATAGCAAAAGGCTCAGGTGGAATGTGCGCCCGAGCCCTGAACAGCCTGAATAGCGGGTGGCGGCAGAGCATCGGCTGAAGCCGCCCCCAGGCCGCGCACCGAGTGCCGTGATGGCCTACACTTTGCGGCTTTATTGTCCGGTCTGCGGCCGGAGCATCGCGTGCCCAGCGTGCGCGGTTTCTGAGGCGTGCCCTGTCCATGATCATCACCAGCCTGCTCGACACCGACCTGTACAAGTTCACCATGATGCAGGTGGTGCTGCACCAGTTTCCGGGCGCGCAGGTCGAATACAAGTTCAAGTGCCGCAACCCCGGCGTGCAGCTGGCGCCGTTTGCCAACGAGATCCGCGACGAGATCCGTTCGCTGTGCAGCCTGCATTTTCAGGACGCCGAACTGGCCTACCTGCGGTCGCTGCGGTTCATCAAGAGCGACTTCGTGGACTTTCTGGGGCTGTTCAGGCTCAACGAGAAATACATCACCGTCGTGCCCCAGCACAACGGCGAGATCGACATCACCATCCGCGGGCCCTGGCTGCACACCATCCTGTTCGAGATCCCGGTGCTGGCCATCATCAACGAGGTGTACTTTCGCAACACGCAGAAGGTGCCCGACTTTCCGGAAGGCCGCCGCCGTCTCGATGCCAAGATTGCGCTGCTTCAGGGCGAGGGCCTGTCCGACCTCAAGATTGCCGACTACGGCACGCGCCGCCGCTTCTCGCGCGCCTGGCACGAGGAAGTGCTGCGCGTGCTGGTGGCACGCCTCGGCACCGGGGACCGCCGCCCAGGTGCGCCCGCAGGTCCCGGGCAGTTTGCGGGCACCAGCAACGTGCTGTACGCGATGAAGCTGGGCGTGACCCCCCTGGGCACCATGGCGCACGAATATCTGCAGGCCTGCCAGGCGCTGGGCCCGCGGCTGCGCGATAGCCAGGTGTTTGGCTTCGAGATGTGGGCCAAGGAATACCGGGGTGACCTGGGCATTGCGCTGTCGGACGTGTACGGCATGAGCGCCTTCCTGCGCGACTTCGACCTGTATTTTTGCAAGCTGTTCGATGGCGCCCGCCATGACAGCGGCGACCCGTTCGCCTGGGGCGAACGCTTGCTGGACCACTACCGCAAGAACCGCGTGGACCCGCTGACCAAGACGCTGATCTTCAGCGATGCGCTCACCATCCCGCGCACCATCGAGCTGTACCAGCAGTTCCGGGGTCGCTGCCAGCTCGCGTTTGGTATCGGCACCAATCTGACCAATGACCTCGGCAGCCCGCCTGCCCATGAGCCTTTGCAGGTCGTCATCAAGATGACGCGCTGCAATGACCAGCCTGTGGCCAAGCTGTCGGACACGCCGGGTAAGGGCATGTGTGATGACGAGAAGTACCTGGCCTACCTGCGCCAGGTGTTTGATATCCCTTCGCCGGTGTGACCGTGCCCCGCAGGTGCCATGGCCCTGCGTCCCCTGATTTTTAGCAATGAGACGGAGACAAGAACCATGAAATTTTCGCGCGGGCTGGCAGTGGCCGGCCTACTGGCGGCGTTGCCGGGTCTGGCACTGGCGGCCGATATTGATGGCAGTGCGTTGTCAGTGCTGTGGGGCGTGCCCTTTGCCGGTATTCTGCTGTCGATTGCCTTGATGCCGCTGTTGGCGCCCATCTTCTGGCACCACCACTTTGGCAAGGTCGCAGCCGGTTGGGCGCTGGCTTTTCTGGTGCCGTTTGCGCTGGTGTTTGGCCCCGGCGCGGCGGGCGCGAGTTTTGTGCATGCGCTGGTGGCCGAATACATTCCGTTCGTCATCCTGCTCACCGCGCTGTTCACCGTGGCGGGGGGCATCTACATCCGGGGCAACCTGCATGGCAGCCCGGCGCTCAACACGGCCATCCTCGCTATTGGCGCGGTGCTCGCCAGCGTCATGGGCACCACGGGGGCGTCGATGCTGCTCATCCGCCCGTTGATCCGCGCCAATGACAACCGCAAGCACACAGCGCATGTGGTGGTGTTTTTCATCTTCATCGTGTCCAACGCCGGGGGCTCGCTCACGCCCTTGGGTGACCCACCGCTGTTCCTGGGCTTCCTGAAGGGCGTGGACTTCTTCTGGACTGTGAGCCACATTTTCCCCGAGACCCTGTTTCTGGTGGGCTCGCTGCTGGCCATCTTTTTCGTGATGGATTCCTGGTACTACCACCGGCGCGAAGAGGTGCTCAGGGCCGACCCCTCGCCCGACACCAAAGCCATCGGCTTTGACGGCAAGGCCAACTTTGCGCTGCTGGGCGTGGTGGTGGTGCTGGTGCTGCTGAGTGGCCTGTGGAAGTCGCAGGTGGCGTTCACCATCGCCGGGGCCGAGGTGGGGCTGCCCGGCATCGTGCGGGACGTGGGCCTGATTCTGGTGGCACTGGTGTCCCTGCGCATCACGCCCAGGCAGGTGCATGAAGACAACCAGTTCAGCTGGGGCCCCATGCAGGAAGTGGCCAAGCTGTTTGCGGGCATCTTCCTCACCATCATCCCGGTGATCGCGATGCTCAAGGCGGGCGTCAATGGCCCCTTTGGTGCCGTGGTGTCCGCCGTCACGCGGCCGGACGGCACACCCGATCCGGCCATGTACTTCTGGGCGTCCGGGCTGCTCAGCTCGTTCCTCGACAACGCGCCGACCTACCTGGTCTTCTTCAACACCGCCGGGGGCGACCCGGCCGTGCTGATGACCACCCTGGCCCCCACGCTGGCCGCCATCTCAGCGGGCTCGGTGTTCATGGGTGCCAACAGCTACATCGGCAACGCGCCCAACATGATGGTCAAGGCCATTGCCGAAGACCGGGGCGTGAAGATGCCCAGCTTCTTTGGTTACATGCTGTGGTCCGGCAGCATTCTGGTGCCGCTATTTGTGGTGATGACGTTTATCTGGTTCCGTTGATTGGAGTTTTGAGCGCTATGAGCAAACCTCGCATCCTGGTCGCCCGCGCGATCTTTCCTGACATCGTGGACCGCCTGCGCCAGCATTTCGATGTGGAAGACAACCCCGACGACGTGATCTGGACTCCGCAAGAGCTGGCCGCGCGCCTGGCTGACAAGGACGGGGTGCTGACCACCGGCAGCCAGCGCATCGACGCCGCGCTGCTGTCCGCTGCGCCGCGTCTCAAGGTCTGCGCCAACATGGCCGTGGGCTACAACAACTTTGACGTGGATGCCATGACCGCCGCTGGTGTGTTGGGCACCAACACGCCCGATGTGCTGACCGAGACCACGGCCGACTTTGGCTTTGCGCTGCTGATGGCCACGGCCCGCCGCATGACCGAGAGCGAGCATTACCTGCGAGCCGGGAAGTGGACCAAGTGGAGCTACGACATGTTCGCGGGCAGCGACATCCACGGCAGCACGCTGGGCATCATCGGCATGGGCCGCATCGGGCAGGGCGTTGCCAAGCGCGGGGCGCATGGTTTTGGCATGAAGGTGGTCTACCACAACCGTTCGCGCCTGTCGGCCGAGCTGGAGGCCGAATGCAAGGCCACCTACGTGGGCAAGGATGAGTTGCTGCGCACCGCAGACCATGTGGTGCTGGTGGTGCCCTACACGCCCGCTTCGCACCACACCATCGGCGCGGCCGAGCTGGCGTTGATGAAGCCCACGGCCACGCTGGTCAACATTGCGCGTGGCGGCATCGTGGACGACGCTGCGCTGGCTGTGGCCCTGCGCGAGCGTCGCATTGCGGCGGCGGGGCTGGATGTGTTTGAAGGCGAACCCAGCGTGCACCCCGATCTGCTGACCGTGCCCAACGTGGTGCTCACCCCGCACATTGCCAGCGCCACGGTGCCTACCCGGCGCGCCATGGCCAACCTGGCGGCGGATAACCTGATTGCCTTCTTTGACGGGCGGGGGCCGCTCACGCCGGTGAATCAGCCCTCCACTCTCCGTTGATGCGGGATTCTGGGTCCAATCGACCGGATGCGCTAGTCAATCATGCGCTGATAGCTATCAAAAATATAGTAAATCTTGGCCACTGACACACTTGTTCTCTTGGCGGCGCTGGCACTGGCGCTGGTCCTTCTGGTGGTGCTCTTGTTGCGCCGTCCCCGCGTGGACCTGCCGCCCGAGTGGCTGGCACGCCTGCAGTCGCTGGAGCAAACCACACAGGCGACGCAGATTGCGGTGGCCAAGAATGACGGCGCGCTGGACGGCATGGGCCAGCAGCTGCGTGGCTTTACCCAGACCACACAGTCCACGCTGGAAACACTGCGCCAAGCCGTGGACGAACGCCTGGCCCAGGCCGTGGCCGAATCCCGCAACGGCCGCGCCGAGCTGTTGGCTGCCTTTGGCGTATTCGAGGCGCGGCTGGAGCAGCGCCTCACGGCCCTGGATGCGGCCACACGCCTCACGCTCGATTCGCTCAAGGGCGATACCCAGTCGCAGCTGGGAGTGATGTCGCAAGCGCTCAAGGACCAGCTCGAAGCCAACGGCTTTCAGATCAAGAACCAGTTTGCGGTGCTGCAAGACGCCGTGTCGCAGCAGCTCACCGGGCTGGTGCAGGGCAGCCAGCACAACGCCGAGCAACTGCGCACCGCGCTCAACGAGCGGCTGGCCGCCATCCAGGCCGACAACGCCACCAAGCTTGAAGAAATGCGCCGCACGGTGGACGAAAAGCTGCACGCCACGCTGGAGCAGCGCCTGGGCGAGTCGTTCAAGCTGGTGAGCGACCGGCTCGAACAAGTGCACAAGGGCCTGGGTGAAATGCAGACCCTGGCGGGCAGCGTGGGCGACTTGAAGCGCGTGATGACCAACGTGAAGTCGCGCGGCACCTGGGGCGAAATGCAGCTGGGCGCCATCATCGACAACGTGCTCACGCCCGACCAGTTCGCGCGCAACGTCAAGACGGTGCCGGGCAGCGACGAGCTGGTGGAGTTTGCGATCCGCCTGCCTGGCAAGAGCGACGAGCACCCGGTGTGGCTGCCCATCGACTCCAAGTACCCCGTGGAGCAGTACCAGCGCCTGCTGGACGCGCAGGACGCGGTCGACAAGGCAGCCATCCTGTCTGCAGGCAATGCGTTCGAGACGTCGATCAAGCTGGAGGCCAAGAAAATCTTTGCCAAGTATGTGTCGCCCCCACACACCACCGACTTCGCCGTGCTCTACCTGCCCACCGAGGGCCTGTTTGCCGAGGTGATGCGCCGCCCCGGCCTGGTCGAATCCGTGCAGAACGAGTGCCGCGTGATGATCACCGGCCCGGCCAACCTGGCCGCCATGCTCAACAGCCTGCAAATGGGCTTCAAGACACTGGCGATTGAAAAGCGCTCGTCCGAGGTGTGGAGCCTCTTGGGCATGGTCAAGACCGAGTTCGCCAAGTTTGGCGACGTGGTCGAGGCCACCAAAAAGTCCATTGACGCCGCCGCCAAGAAGTTTGACGAGGTAGGTGTGCGCACCCGTGCCATCCAGCGCAAGCTGCGGGATGTGCAGGACCTGCCTGCGCCCGACACAGCCGTGCCGCTGGCAGGGGCCAGTCCATCGGCATTGCCTGGTTTGGATTCCGAGGACGACCTGCCGTGAACTGGGCCCTGGCGCGCCTGATTGCGGGGCAGATCTGCGTGCACGCCTGCATGGCGGGCATGCGACTGGCGGCGCCACTGCTGGCGCTGCGCGAAGGCCACAGTGCAGCAGCCGTGGGGGTGTTGCTGGCGTTGTTCGCACTCACGCAGGTTTTTCTGGCCTTGCCCGCAGGGCGCTATGCGGACCGGCACGGCTTGAAGCGCCCCGTGGGCTACGCGGTGGCCCTTGCATCGGCAGGGGCTGCGCTGGCGCTGGTGTTTCCCGTCTTTCCGGTGTTGTGTGTGGCTGCGTTGATGACCGGTGGCGCCACCGGGGCCGCCACCATTGCACTGCAGCGCCACGTGGGGCGCGCTGCGCACGACGCCACGCAACTCAAGCAGGTGTTCAGCTGGCTGGCCATCGGGCCTGCGGTGTCCAATTTCATCGGGCCGTTCTGCGCGGGGCTCATGATCGACAACGCGGGCAGTGCTGCGGGCAGTACCGAGGGCTATCGCGCCGCCTTTGCCCTGATGGCGGTGTTGCCCCTGCTCACCTGGTTCTGGGTGCGAGACACGGTCGAGCTGCCGCCCGTTATTGCCGCCGCGGGCGGCCCCCCGCAGCGCGCGTGGGACCTGATGAACGAACCTCCGTTTCGCCGCCTGCTGCTGGTCAACTGGATCTTGTCCTCGTGCTGGGACGTGCACACCTTCGTGGTCCCGCTGCTGGGGCACGAGCGGGGCCTGTCGGCGTCCGTCATCGGCTCCATCCTGGGGGCGTTTGCGATTGCCGCTGCCGTCATCCGCGTGCTCATGCCCATCGTGGCCGAGCGGCTGCGCGAGCGGGTGGTGGTGGCGGGGGCCATGGTGGCAACCGCCGTGCTGTTTGGTGTGTACCCGCTGCTGCACAGCGCGCTGGCCATGGGCGTTTGTTCGGTGCTGCTCGGGTTTGCGCTGGGCTCAGTGCAGCCCATGGTGATGAGCCTGCTGCACCAGATCACGCCGCCAGCGCGCCACGGCGAGGCACTGGGCCTGCGGCTCATGGCCATCAATGCATCCAGCGTGCTCATGCCCATGCTGTTTGGATCGGCCGGGGCCGTGATTGGCGTGGGAGGGCTGTTCTGGGTGGTCGGCTGCGCCGTGGGCACGGGTGCACGCACAGCGTGGCGCATGGGTGAAAACCACCCTCCTGAGTCCCCCAAAAAGGGTAAACAGGTGTAAATTGCCTCCACCCGGCAGCGGGTTTCGAGAGGGGGCGTTCATGTACCTGCGAATTTGGTCACGGCGCGTGCTGCCATGGTGCGCGGTTCTGGCCTGGGGCGGTGGTTTGTCATGCGCGGCGCGGGCTGATGAGCTGGTACAGCAAGCGCTGGCGCTGGTGCAACAAGGCCAGGCACTTCAGGCGTTCCGCTTGCTGGATGCCCAGGAGGCCCAGCGGGCGGGCGACCCGGCGTTCGACGCCGCCATGGGCGATGCTGCGCATGCCGCCGGGCAGTACACGCGGGCCATCATGGCGCGCGAGCGTTGGCTGGCTGCACAACCCGGCAACATGGAGGCCCAGGTGGCGCTCGGGCAATCCTTGCAGGCTGTGGGCGACCGCCGGGGCGTGATGGCTTTGCCTGCACCCGTGCAGGCCGCACTGATTCCGGTGGATGCCGGGCACACGCTCGATCAGTTTTTGTATTCCTACGATCGGCTCGATGCCGGAGGACGCTCTTCGCTCAAGGGCTATGTGGAGCTGGGCGTCGGCCACGACTCCAATGCCAACGCAGCGCCTGTGGTGGGCGACCTGCAGTCGCCTGTGCCCGGCACCCCGGCGTGGGCGCTGCTGCCTGAGGCGCTGGCAACCTCCGGCAACTATGTGGTGGCGCAAGCGGGGCTGCGGGGGCGGGCAGTGCTCAACGCGCGCTGGTCGGTGGTGGGCACAGCCGTCGGGGCTGCCCGGCACTATGGGGGCGGCGCAGACCGGTTTGACCACACGGCACTGGATGGCACCCTGGGGCTGGCCTGGCGGGCAGAGCGCCATGAACTGATTGTGTCTGGCCAAGGGTCTTACTACGCGCTGGACGGCACGCGGCTGCGGACCATGGGCGGTGTGCTGGGCGAATGGATTTACCGCATAGACGGTTTTCGCCAGTGGGGCAGCTTTGTGCAGGTGCTCGATGTGCGTTACCCCGACCAGGCGCTGCGCAATGTGCGCCGCAGCGTGGTGGGCACGTCGTATTCCCATTTGTTCCGAAACGGTTCGTCGGCCTACGGTGGCGTATACGGTGGTCAGGAGCGCGCGCAGGCCAGCGGCGCCGACGCGCTGGGCCACCGGCTGTGGGGCCTGAGGGCGGGGGGGCAGTGGCCCCTGGCGCCTCAGTGGTCGGTGTTTGCCAGTGCGGACTGGGAACACCGGCGCTACGGCGGGCAGGACCCGTTTTTTGCGGTCACCCGTACCGACCGGCAGGCCCAGGTGGCTCTGGGGCTGAACTGGACTCCATCGCCGGGGTGGCGGGTCACGCCGCAATGGTCGTTCACGCGCAACGCATCCACACTGCCCATCACCGACTATGAGCGCCGGGTGTTCTCCATCACCGTGCGCCGGGAGTTCTGAATGCTGTTACATGGCTGGTCCTGTGCCGACGCACCTGGGAGTTGTCTATGACGTCAGACCAAAAATACGCGCGGCTGGCGCTGCTGATGGGCATGGTGGCAGTCTGGCCCCTGACCGGGCTGGCCGCTGCGGGGCTGGTGCAGTTCGCGGCTGGAGACGTGCAGCTGCGGCGGGGCGAGACCTTGTCCCGCCTGTCCAAAGGTGCCGAACTCGATGGTGGAGATGTGGTGCTCACCGGCACCGAAGGAAGGGCACAGATACGGTTCTCCGACGGGGGGCTGGTGGCCTTGTACCCAGACTCGCAATTCACCGTCACCCGATATGCCGACGGTGCAGGAGCGGGCGAAGACCACTTTGTGGTGAACCTGCTGCGGGGGGGGATGCGCGCCCTCACGGGGCTCATCGGCAAACGCAATCCCGCCAACTACAAGGTGGTCACACCGACGGCGGTGGTGGGCATCCGGGGTTCCGCTTTCTTACTGGCCATCGATGCCAACGGCCAGGTGTTCGTCTCAGGGGAGCAGGACGAGATCGAGGTCTGCACCCAGGCGGGTTGTGTGGGTGTGACGGCGGGCGAGGCCGTGCTGGTGGTCTCAGACCAGGACTTGCCTGTCTATACCCATACCCGTGCGTTGTTGCCGGTGCCCCAGGTTCAGACACCCTTGCTGGCGGGCGACCAGCTGGATGTGCAGGGGCGCCGCGCCTTTGTCTACATCGTTCCGGCGCCGGTCCCTGTGCCCGTTCCACCGCCGCCAGAGACCGCGCCGCCCCCAGCGCCCGTGCCCGTGCCCCCACCACCTCCCACGGGTACACCACAGCCGGGTACTCCAGCGCCGCCCGCCCCGACACCGACTACGCCACCGCCACCCACGCGGCCTACGGCACCGCCGGTGACAACGGCACCGCCGCCTGCGACGACGGCGCCACCGCCGCCGACAGTGCGGCCGCCTATCGTGTTCATCCCCGTCCTACCCATCATCCTGCGCCCGCCACCTCCGCCGCCACCGCCTGTCATCAGGTAGCAGAAAGAGGCCTCAACACTCCACCGACACGCGCGTGCGTCGGTGGAGGGTTAACTTTCAGAGCTTGTAAAACGCCCGGATCAGGTCCCAGGCCTCCTGAGGGTCATCGGTGTAGTGAAACAGGTTGAGGTCCTGCGCAGAGATGGTGCCTTCTTCCACCAGTACGTCGAAGTTGATGAGGCGCTTCCAGTAGTCGGTGCCGAACAGCACGATGGGTACAGGCTTGGCCTTTTTGGTCTGAACCAGGGTCAGCACTTCGAACAGCTCGTCCAGCGTGCCAAAGCCGCCAGGGAAGGCCACCAGCGCCTTCGCACGCATCATGAAATGCATCTTGCGCAGCGCGAAGTAGTGGAACTTGAAGGACAGCGAGGGCGAGATGAATCGGTTGCCGCTTTGCTCGTGGGGCAGGGCGATGTTCAGGCCCACGTTCAGTGCGCCGGCATCGTGGGCGCCCCGGTTGGCGGCCTCCATGATGCCGGGGCCGCCGCCGGTGCAGATGTAGATGCGGTCGGCAGGGCGCTGGCGCTCGCTGTAGTCGGCCACCAGCTTGGCGAACTGGCGGGCCAGGTCGTAATAGCCCGCGTTGCGCACGGCCAGGCGCGCGCGGCGCACGCGCTCGGCATCGCCACTGGCTTCGGCGTCGGTCAGCTGGGCTGCGGCTTCGTCGGGCGCCACAAAGCGCGCACTGCCGTACACCACCACGGTGCTTTCAATGCCTTGTTCGGCCTGACCCAGGTCGGGCTTGAGCATTTCGAGCTGAAAGCGGATGCCGCGCGTTTCACGGCGGAACATGAATTCGGGGTCGGCAAAGGCCATGCGGTTGGCATCGGCCTGCAGGGGGTTGCCGTTGTGGGCGTGGTTGTGCAGCTCGGCCCAGGCATCGGCCAGGCGGCGTTCGTTGAGTTGGGTGTTGGCTTCCATGAGGGGCTCGCGTATCGATAGGTGAACAGAGAAGAGCGGGACAGCACCGGCAGCAGCAGGTGAGGGCCCATGCAGTGTGGCGTGGATTGATGACGAAATGACGTGCTAGTGCCGGAATATCAAGCGCGAGATGCTATGAAATACGAAGCACTTTGCATGCCAAGTACCGTAAGGCCCAGGGAGCCCAACAGATGCAGTGCGGTGGTGCCCAGTGCCAGGGCGTAGCGCTGCACCATCAGCATCTCAACGACTTCGGCCGAGAAGCTGGAGAAGGTGGTGAGTGCGCCCAGAAACCCGGTGACGAGTGCCAGCCGCCACACGGGGTCCAGCTGGGGCATGGCGTGGAACACGGCCACACACACGCCAATGAGGTAGCCGCCCACCAGATTGGCGGCAAGTGTGCCCCAAGGAATCAGCCCGCCGGGGCTGAGCCACAGGCTCAGGCGCCAGCGCGCCAGCGCGCCCACACAGGCGCCGATGCAGATGGCAAGAACGTTCAACATCGGGCCATTGTCGCTGTATTTTGAGGCGTCGGACGGGCGGCTCTCCAGCCCCCAAAACGCCAAGCGGGGCGTCCCCGGTGGGGGCGCCCCGCTTGGCGGTGCCTGCTGGTGGCAGGTGTGTTCAGCGCGCCGACATCTGCTGTGGCAACCAGGTCACGATGCCGGGGAAGACATAGATCAACGCCACAGCGCCACACATCAGGAAGAACATGGGCATGGCCACCTTGGCAATCCAGGGCAGCTGGCGCCCCGTCATGCCCTGCAGCACAAACAGGTTGAAGCCCACAGGCGGCGTGATCTGCGCCATCTCGACCACCAGCACGATGAAGATGCCGAACCAGATGGTGTCGATGCCAGCCGCCTGCACCGTGGGCATGAGCACTCCCATGGTCAGCACCACCATCGAGATACCGTCGAGAAAGCAGCCCAGGATGATGTAGAAAACCGCCAGCGCCACGATGAGCTGCGCCTGGTTCAAGCCCAGCGACGCGATCCACTCCGCCAGGTGGCGCGGCAGGCCGATGTAGCCCATGGCCAGCGTGAGGAAGGCAGCACCCGCGAGGATCAGCGCGATCATGCAGTACAGGCGCGTGGCGCCCATCAGCGAGTCCTTGAACGTGCCCCAGGTCATCGAGCCCTGAACGGCCGACAGCACCAGCGAGCCCACCACGCCCACGGCCGCTGCCTCGGTGGCGGTGGCAAAGCCGGTGTAGATGGAGCCCAGCACGGCTGCAATCAGCAGCACCACGGGGATCAGGCTGCGCGATTCCGACAGCTTTTGCATGAAGCTCATGCTCACGTCGGCGGCAGGCACCTGCTCGGGATGGCGGAGCGCCCACAGCATGATGTAGCCCGAGAAAAGTGCCGCCAGCAAGATGCCCGGCAGCACACCCGCAATGAACAGCTGCGAGATCGACACCTCGGCCGACACGCCGTACACGATCATGATGATGGACGGCGGGATCAACAGACCCAGCGTGCTCGCGCCCGCCAGCGTGCCCACCACCATGTGCTCGGGATAGCCGCGGCGCGTCAGCTCGGGCAGCGTCATCTTGCCGATGGTGGCGCAGGTGGCAGCGCTGGACCCCGACACAGCGGCAAAGATGGTGCAGCCCACCACGTTGGTGTGCAGCAGCCGGCCCGGCAGCGCCTGCACCCACGGGGCCAGGCCCTTGAACATGTCTTGCGACAAACGGGTGCGGAACAGGATTTCGCCCATCCAGATGAACAGGGGCAGGGCGGTGAGGGTCCAGCTGGAGGCGCTGCCCCAGATGGTCACGGCCATCGCATCGCCCGCCGGGCGGGCGGAGAACAGCTGCATGGCGATCCAGGCGACGCCGGAGAGGGTGAGCCCGATCCATACGCCGCTGCCCAGAATCAGGAACAGCGACAGTACGAGCAGGCCGGTTATGGCGAGGTCACTCATGGTAGGTCGTGCCGGGTTTATTCATTGCGCAATGCTTCGCCAGAGGAGGCATCCACACGCTTGCCCATCATCTCCAGCACCAGCTCGTCCAGGAACGCGATCGCCAGAATCACCGTGCCCAAGGCCATGGCGATCTGCGGAATCCACAGAGGCGTGGCGTCGCTGCTGGTGGAGATGTCGTGGAACTCGTGCGACTGCCAGGCCAGCTTGCAGCTGTACACCGCGAACAGTACGGCCAGCAGGGTGGCAATGGCCAAAGCCCAGATCTCGAACGCCTTCTTGGCGCCGCCCTTCAGAAAGTTGAGCAGCAGTGTGACGCGGATGTGCTCGCCGCGCTTCAAGGTGTGGGCGAGCGCCAGAAAGCCCGATGCGGCCATCAGATAGCCCGCATAGGCATCCGTGCCCGGCACGTGGAAGTGGAACTGGCGGCTGGCGATGGACAGCAGCACCATCCCCAACAAGCCGACCATGAAAAGCGCCGCCAGGGCGGCGGCGCTGTCGTACAGAAAGTCCAGCAGACGACGCATGTGCGTGGGCGCCTGGGCTTACTTGCGGTAGGCGTCGATGAGCGCCTTGCCTTCGGGGCCGGCCTTGTCCAGCCATTCCTTGAGCATGGTGTCGCCCACCTTGGCCATGTCGGCCTTCAGGGCGGCCGGTGGGGCCACCACATCCATGCCATTGGCCTTGAGCTTGGCGACGGTGTCGGTGTTGACCTTGGCACTGTTGGCCCAGCCGCGTGCTTCGGCGTCGGCTCCGGCCTTCAGCAGCGCGTCCTGGCTGGGCTTGTCGAGGGCGTCAAACGCCTTCTTGTTCACCAGCACGGCGTTCTTGGGCAGCCAGGCCTGGGTGTCGTAGTAGAACTTGAGGTGTTCGTACAGCTTGCTGTCCACACCGGTGGCGCCCGAGGTCATCGTCGATTCGACCACGCCCGTGGCCAGCGCCTGCGAGAACTCTGCGGCCTGCACCGTCACGGGCTGGGCGCCGACCAGCTCGGCAATGCGGGCGGTGGCAGGGCTGTAGGCGCGCCACTTGATGCCCTTGAGGTCGGCGGCAGAGGCCAGCGGCTTCTTGGTGTAGATGCCTTGTGGAGGCCAGGCCACGGCGTACAGCAGCATCATTCCCTGCTCAGCCAGCTTCTTTTCCAGGAAGGGCTTTTGGGCGGCGTAGAGCTTCTTGGAGGCGTCGTAGCTATCGGCCAGGAAGGGCAGGCCATCCACGCCAAACAGCTGCCATTCGTTCTGGAAGTTGGCCAGCAGGATCTCGCCCATCTGCGCCTGGCCGCCTTGCACAGCGCGCTTGATTTCAGGGGCCTTGAACAGCGCGGCGTTGGCATGCACCGTGATCTTGAGCTTGCCGCCCGTGGCCTTGTCCACATCGCTGGCCAGCTGCACCATGTTCTCGGTGTGGAAGTTGGTGGCGGGGTAGGCGGCGGCCAGGTCCCACTTGGTCTGGGCGAATGCCGAGGTGGCAGACAGGCCCGCAGCCAGGGTCAGGGCGAGTGCGGTCACGGGGAAGATTCGACGCTTCATGGATATTGCTCCGCAGGGTTGTATGTACAAGATTGGATGTAACAAATCACTGTATCGGAAGCCGATCCGATTGCGATAGGTGTTTTGCCTAAACGCTGACAAATTGCCAACAAATTACCATCGACTTGCCTACAATGCCCCATGCATATCCCGTGCCAATGACAGAACCCGCAGGCCTGAACCAGCCATGAAATCTGACGCCAAGCCCAAGGCCAAAACCGACTCCGGTCCCATCGTGTCTTCGGCGCATCTGGTGTCGGCGCAGAGTGCAGAGATGAGCGAGTTCGAGTTCGGCCTCATCGTGGCGGGCAACGCTTTCCACCGCTGGGTGGTGCACTGCATGGCGGCGGCGGGTCTCAAGGACCTGACGCCGCTCGACGTGGTGGTGCTGCACCATGTCACGCATCGCGCGCGCGACAAGCGACTGGCCGACATCTGCTTCATCATGAACGTGGAAGACACGCACCTGGTGAACTACTCGCTCAAAAAGCTGCAGACCCTGGGCGTGGTCGCCTCGCAGAAGAACGGCAAGGAAGTCACCTACGCCGCCACCGACACCGGCCGCGCCTATGTGCAGCGCTACCGCGAGATCCGCGAGAGCTGCCTCATCGATGCATTGAATGCCGATGACGCGCTCAACCGCGACATCGGCGAACTGGCCCGTTTGCTGCGTGTGCTCTCGGGCATGTATGACCAGGCAGCGCGCTCCGCAGCGTCGCTATGACAACCTGCCCCTGGTTTCTGGTTTTTTGAATGAAATGCAGCTGTAGCGCAGGTATTCAATGCGCTGGCAGCTATTGATTAGATAGCATCATCATGTCCCAACAAGTTTCTCCTTTGTCCCGCTGGCAGTTCTGGATCGACCGGGGCGGCACCTTCACCGACGTGGTGGGAAAGCGCCCGGACGGCACCTTGGTCACGCACAAGCTGCTGTCCGAGAACCCCGAGCAGTACAAGGACGCGGCGGTGGCCGGCATCCGCCACCTGCTGGGCTTGCAGCTGGGCGAGCCGGTGACGCCCGCGCTGGTGGAGTGCGTGAAGATGGGCACTACCGTGGCCACCAACGCGCTGCTGGAGCGCAAGGGCGAGCCCACGCTGCTCATCACCACCAAGGGCTTCAAGGACGCGCTGCGCATTGCGTACCAGAACCGCCCCCGTTTGTTTGACCGCCACATCGTGCTGCCCGAGCTGCTGTACGAGCGCGTGGTCGAGGCGCAGGAGCGCATGGGCGCGCAGGGCGAAGTCATTGAGCCGCTGGACGAAGCGCATTTGAAGGAACGCCTGTGGGCCGCCTACGACGCGGGCCTGCGCAGCGCGGCCATCGTGTTCATGCACGGCTACCGCTACACCGCCCATGAAGAAGCCGCCGCCCGCATTGCGCGCGAAATCGGCTTTACGCAGGTGAGCGCCTCGCACGCCACCAGCCCCATGATGAAGCTGGTGAGCCGGGGTGACACCACGGTGGTGGATGCGTACCTGTCGCCCATCCTGCGCCGCTATGTGGACCAGGTGGCGAGCGAAATGCCGGGCGTGAAGTTGTTCTTCATGCAGTCGTCGGGCGGCCTCACGGATGCGCAGGTGTTCCAGGGTAAGGACGCGATCCTGTCGGGCCCCGCAGGCGGCATCGTCGGCATGGCCCGCACCGCCGGTTTGGCAGGCCACCACAAGGTCATCGGCTTTGACATGGGGGGCACCAGCACCGACGTGAGCCATTACGCGGGCGAGTTCGAGCGCGAATTCGAGACCCAGGTGGCGGGCGTGCGCATGCGCGCCCCGATGATGAGTATCCACACCGTGGCGGCCGGTGGCGGCTCCATCCTCGGCTTTGATGGCGCACGCTTCCGCGTCGGCCCCGAAAGCGCGGGCGCCAACCCCGGCCCCGCCAGCTACCGCCGGGGCGGCCCGCTGGCCGTGACCGATGCGAACGTGATGGTGGGCAAGATCCAGCCCGCGCACTTCCCCAAGGTGTTTGGCCACGCTGCGAACGAGGCGCTGGATGGCGATGCGGTGGCACAGAAGTTTGAAGGCCTCGCCACACAGACCGGACGCAAGGCCGAGGATGTGGCCCACGGCTTCATTCAGATTGCCGTGCAGCAAATGGCCAATGCGATCAAGAAGATCAGCGTGGCGCGCGGCTACGACGTGACGCGCTACACGCTGCAGTGCTTTGGCGGCGCGGGCGGTCAGCACGCCTGTTTGGTGGCCGATGCGTTGGGCATGACGCGCGTGTTTGTGCACCCGCTGGCGGGCGTGCTCAGTGCTTACGGCATGGGCCTGGCGGACCAGAACGTGATCCGTGAACAGGCGGTGGAAACCAAGCTCGCGCCCGAAGCGCTCGCAGGCATCGAGGCCACGCTGGACCAACTCGCCACCACCGCGCGCACCGAGCTGGAGCGCCAGCAGGTGGGCGCGGGCACTGCCGTGGTGCACCGCCGCGTGCATGTGCGCTACGAGGGCAGCGACTCGGCACTCATCGTACCGTTTGGCTCGCTGACCGAAATCACCGCCGCGTTCGAGAACGCTTACCGCCAGCGTTTTGCATTCCTCATGCAGGGCAAGGGCCTGGTGGTGGAGGCTGTGTCGGTCGAGGCCGTGGTGCCCGGCGACGCGCCCGTGGAGCCACGCCACACGCTACAGCCCGCGCGCGAGGTGCCGCGCCGCAGCACCGTGCGCATGTACACCGGTGGCATCGATGGCGTGCCTGCATGGCACGACGCCGCCCTGGTGGTGCGCGAGGACCTGCGCCCCGGCGATGTGATCCCCGGCCCGGCCATCATTGCCGAGAAGAACGCCACCACCATCGTGGAGCCCGGCTGGGAAGCAGCACTGACCGATCTGGACCACCTGCTGCTCAACCGCCGTGTGGCCCGTGCCGTGCAGCACGCCGTGGGCACCACGGTGGACCCGGTGCTGCTCGAAGTGTTCAACAACCTGTTCATAAACATTGCCGAACAGATGGGGCTGCAGCTGCAGAACACGGCGTACTCGGTGAACATCAAGGAGCGGCTGGACTTCAGTTGCGCGCTGTTTGACACCGCAGGCAACCTCATCGCCAACGCGCCGCATATGCCGGTGCACCTGGGCTCGATGGGCGAGAGCATCAAGACGGTGATCCGCGAGAACGCGGGTCGCATGCAGCCTGGCGATGTGTTCGTGCTCAACGACCCGTACCACGGTGGCACGCACCTGCCGGACATCACGGTCATCACGCCGGTCTACATCGCCAACGAGGCCGAGCCCACGTTCTATGTGGGCAGCCGGGGCCACCACGCCGATGTGGGCGGCACCACGCCGGGCTCCATGCCGCCGTTCTCCACGCGCATTGAAGAAGAGGGCGTGCAGATCAACAACGTGAAGCTGGTGGAACGCGGCACCTTGCGGGAACGCGAGATGATTGCGCTGCTGGAAAGCGGCGAATATCCATCCCGCAACCCGCAGCAGAACATGGCCGACCTGCGCGCGCAGATCGCCGCCAACGAGAAAGGCCAGCAGGAGCTGCGCCGCATGGTGGCCGAGTTTGGGTTGGACGTGGTGCAGGCCTATATGCGTCATGTGCAGGACAACGCCGAAGAGTCCGTGCGCCGTGTCATCACACGGCTCAAGGATGGTGCGTTCACGCTGCCTCTGGACAACGGCGCGCAGATCAGCGTGGCGGTGAAGGTGGATGCGCAAAGCCGCAGCGCCACCATCGACTTCACCGGCACCAGCCCGCAGCAGACGAACAACTTCAACGCGCCCACGGCGGTGTGCATGGCGGCGGTGCTGTATGTGTTCCGCACGCTGGTGGATGACGACATTCCGCTGAACGCGGGGTGCCTCAAGCCGCTCAACGTCATCATCCCGCCCGGCAGCATGCTCAACCCCAACCCGCCAGCCTCGGTGGTGGCGGGCAATGTGGAAACGTCCACCTGCATCACCAACGCGCTGTATGGCGCCTTGGGCCTGATGGCGGCGGGACAGTGCACGATGAACAACTTCACGTTTGGCAGCACGCGCTACCAGTACTACGAGACCATCTCGGGCGGCAGCGGCGCGGGCGGTGTGTGGGATGCCAACGGGCAACTGGCGGGCGGTTTTGACGGCACCAGCGTCGTGCAGTGCCACATGACCAACTCGCGCCTGACGGACCCCGAGGTGCTGGAGTTCCGCTTTCCGGTGCGGCTGGAGGGCTACGAGATCCGCAAGGGCTCGGGCGGCGCCGGGCAGTGGAAAGGTGGCGACGGCGGCGTGCGCCGTGTGCGCTTTCTGGAGCCGATGACGGCCAGCATCTTGTCGAACGGCCGCCACCATGGCGCGTTTGGCATGGCGGGTGGTCAGCCGGGGGCCATGGGTATCAACAAGGTGGTGCGCAGCGATGGCCGGGTGGAGCTGCTGGACCACATCGGCCAGGCCGAGATGGCGCCGGGCGATGTGTTCGAGATTCACACCCCCGGTGGCGGCGGGTTTGGTGCGCCAAGGACGAAATAAGGGCCAAAAATGCTGCAGGCGCATGTTTTATATGCGCCTGCAGCTATCAAATCAGGAGTTTCTGATCAGGAGTCTTTGGCTTCTGTGCCGCCATCCACCTTGGGCTGGCTCAGGCTGGGTGGCACATCACGCCCAGCCTGGCGGGCGCGGAATAACGCCGCACGCATCAGAAAAATCGACATGATGGGCACCGTGATCGCCACGAACACGGCAATCAGCAGCGCATGGAGGGCCAGGCTGCTGTCGGCCACCGAGAAGTACAGCACCGTGCCGTGCATGATCAGCCAGCAGCCCAGCGTGGCGATGATGGAGGGGGCGTGTACCCGTTCAAAAAACGTGGGCAGCCGCAGCAACCCGATGGAGCCCAGCAGGGCCAGCGCGGCACCGGCCAGCACCAGCACGGCCACGATGATTTCCAGCCACAGCGGAAGAACAGCGGTGGCGGTGGTGGCGGCTTCGGTCATTCGATCACCTCGCCGCGCAGCAAAAACTTGGCCATGGCCATGGAGCCGACAAAGCTGAACAGCGCCAGCAGCAGCGCGGCCTCGAAGTAGTTCTTGCTGCCGTAGAGCAGCCCCAGCACCAGCATCACCAGCATGCCGCTCAGGTACATGCAGTCCAGCGCCAGCACACGGTCTTGCGCGGACGGGCCCTTGAGCAGTCGGATCAACGCACAGCCCATGGCCAGCGCGAGCATCAGCAGGGCGGCCGGCAGGGCCCAGTCCAGCACGGGGGTCATTCAAAAATCTCCATCAAGGGGGCCTCGTAGCGCTGCTTCACCTCAGCGATTACCGTGGCGGGGTCGTCCAGCTCCAGCACGTGCAGCAGCAGCATGCTGCGGTCCAGCGAAATCTCGGCCCAGGCGGTACCGGGCGTGATGCACACGATCATCGCCAGCACGGCCAGTGCGTTGGGGTCCCGCACGTCCAGCGGGATGTGCACAAAGCCCGCTGGGTGGCGCCTGCGGCCGGGCGCCAGCAGCAGGCGGGCCACGGCCAGGTTGGACCGGGTGGTATCTGCCACCACCGTGAGTGCCAAGCGCAAGACGGTGCCTGGCTTGCGAATGCGCACCGGCAGCGGGCGCAGCCCGGCTGTCAGCAGCGGGATGGCCAGTGCCAGCACGGAGCCCAGTACCAGGTGACCTGCACTCAGGCTGCGGTTGAGCAGCAGCCACAGGCCCAGCAACGCCAGCGAGAGCAGCGGGGCGGGCACCAGGCGCCGCAACAGACCGGGGCGCGGGGGAACGGCTGGGGCGTTGGATGCCGTCGATGGGCCTGGTTGGGTCATGGCTTGCTCCCCGGTGGCAGGGTTTCAGGCGCTGCTGCAGGCGAAGGTGCGACGGGCGCCGCGGTCATCACCGCACGCACGTAGGTGCCGGGCGCATGCAGGGCATCGGCCGTAGCCTGGGTGTAGCGCATCACTGCACCGGCTTGCCACACCAGCGCCACGCAGGCCAGCAGCAGCAGGGCAATGGGCAGTCCCTCCAGCACCAGCAGTTGCGGTGAAGCCCGGCCCTGGGCCGACCAGAAATGGCGAATGCCTGCGCGCGTGAGCGCCAGCAGTGCCAGCAGCCCCGAGCCCACCAGCAGCGCCACCAGCGTCCAGCCCGCAGCGCCCAGGCGGAAGCCCTGGGCCGCGCCCAGCCCCAGAGGGTTGAGCAGTGCGTGGATCATGGCGAACTTGCCCACAAAACCGGGCAAGGGCGGCAGGCCCGCAATGACCAGCGTGCAGGCCATGAACGCCAGGCCGAGAAAGGCCGCAGCGGCAGGGATGACCTGGCCGATCAGCGCCTGTTCCTTGTCGTCCAGGTTCATGCCCTCGGTGGGCACCAGGTCGGCCGACAGAAAGGGTGCGTCGTCGGTCTGCTCATACGGAGCCAGATTGGCACCGTTGTTGCGCCAGCGGTCGATCAGGTCGGTGAGCAGGAACAGCGCACTCACGGCCAGGGTAGAGCTGAGCAGGTAGTACAGCAGCCCGCCCGTGAGCAGGTTTTGCCCAAAGCCCACGGCGGCCAGCAGCGTGCCCGAGGACAGCACGGCGCTGAACCCGGCCAGGTGCCCCAGCCGCTGCGAGCCCAGCATGCCAATGGCACCAAAGGCCATGGTCAGCATGCCACCGCCAATGAGCCACTGGCTGCCAAACAGCGCGGATTCACCGGCCTCGGCGCCAAACAGCAGCGTCCACAGCCGCAGCACGCTGTACACGCCCACCTTGGTCATGAGCGCGAAAAGCGCACCCACGGGCGCCGTGGCCGCGCTGTAGGCAGGCACCAGCCAGAAGTTGAGCGGCCACACGGCGGCCTTGATGAGGAACGCGACCGCCAGAATGGCCGCGGCCGCATGCAGCAGCCCCCGGTCTGCCACGGCCACACCCGCAATGCTCTGGGCCAGGTCGGCCATGTTGAGCGTGCCGGTGATGCCGTAGAGCATCGACACCCCGATGAGGAACAGCGAAGAGGCGGCGAGGTTGATGGCGATGTAGTGCAGCCCCGCCGACACGCGCGGGCGGCCCGAGCCGTGCAGCAGCAGCCCGTAGGACGCCGCCAGCATGATCTCGAAGAACACAAACAGGTTGAACAGGTCGGCCGTGAGGAACGCACCGGCCAGCCCCATGAGCTGGAACTGGAACAGCGGGTGAAAGTGCACACCCGCCCGGTGCCAGCGCGCGGCCGAGAACAGCACCGTGGCGAGCGCCACTGTGCTGGTCAGCACCAGCATCATGGCCGACAGGCGGTCGATGACCAGCACGATGCCGAACGGCGCCGGCCAGTTGCCCGGCAGGTACACGCCCAGGCTGGTCTGCACGCTGGGCTCCTTGGCCTGCACCAGCAGCAACACAGCCACCACCAGGCCGACCAGGGTCGATGTGATGTTGAGCGTGACCTTGGTGCGCTGGCGTTCCTCGCGCAGCAGCAGCATGAGCCCGGCCGTGAGCAGGGGCAGCGCAATGGGCGCGAGGATCAGGTGCGGCATGAGCCACGCGGTGATCGATGCGGTGATGCTCGTGCCTCCCGTCATGGCATTTCTTGCGCATCTTTGGCGCGGGTGCCGTCCACATGGTCGGTGCCGGCCATGCCGCGCGATGCCAGGAGCACCACCAGGAAGAGGGCGGTCATGGCAAAGCCGATCACGATGGCCGTGAGGGTGAGCGCCTGGGGCATGGGGTCGGCATAGTGGGCAAGGTCTTGCGGCACCCCGGGCTGCAGCACGGGCTCCTTGTCAATCGCGAGGCCCAGGCGGCCCATGCTGAAAATGAAGAGGTTGACCGCGTACGACAGCAGCGACAGTCCCATGATGACCTGGAAGGTACGGGGCCGCAGAAGCAGCCACACGCCGGAGCCGGTGAGCACGCCGATGGCCAGGGCCAGTATCAGTTCCATGGACCTTCTCCCGGTGTGGCGGCGGCCTGGGCTTCTTCGGCCGCGCGTGCGTTGTTGTAGCGGTGGCTGCGCACCGACTGGTGGGCAATGCCGGTGAGGATGAGCATGGTGGAGCCCACCACCAGGGTGAACACGCCGATGTCGAAGAACAGCGCGCTGGCCACGTGGATCTCACCCACCACGGGCAGCGAAAAATGCGCCGTGTGGCTGGTCAAAAACGGATAGCCCCAGGCCAGTGCACCCAGGCCCGTGGCCAGTGCGGCGAGCAGGCCCACACCGATCCAGCGGCGCGGGTACAGCGGCAGATGTGCCTCGACCCACGAGGTGCCCGAGACGATGTACTGCAGCAGCAGGGCCACCGAGAACACCAGCCCCGCCACAAAGCCGCCGCCGGGCTCGTTGTGGCCGCGCATGAACAGGTAGACCGCGACCAGCGTGGCAAACGGCAGCATCAGCCGCACCAGCACGGCGGGCACCATCAGGTAGCCCACGGCGGTGTCGGCAGTCTGGCGTGGGTTGGCGAGGTCGGTGTCCACATCGGCGGGCAGTGCGCGCTGCTGGGGCGGCAGGTCCATCACCTCGCGCGCGGGCCGAAAGCGCCGCAGCAGCGCATAGACCGTGAGGGCCACGATGCCGAGCACCACGATCTCGCCAAAGGTGTCAAAGCCCCGGAAGTCCACCAGCATGACGTTGACCACGTTGGTGCCGCCCCCTTCAGTAAGCGCACGCTCCAGGAAGAATGTGGAGGTGCTGTCGGGGAAGGGGCGGCTCATCATCGCGAACGACAGCAGGGCCATGCCACCCCCTGCGGCCAACGTCAGCGCCATGTCGCGGTAGCGGCGCAGCTGGGTGCGGCGCTCTTCGGCCAGCGTGGGCACGCGCAGGCTCTCGTCGCGCCGCGGCAGCCAGCGCAGGCCCAGCAGGATGAGGATGGTGGTGACCACCTCCACCACGATCTGCGTGAGCGCCAGGTCGGGCGCCGAGAACCACAGGAAGGTCAGGCACACGCACAGCCCGGAGCCACCCACCAGCGTCAGGGCGGCCAGCCGGTGGTACTTGGCCTGCCATGCTGCCGCCACGGCGCACACGGCACCCAGCAACCACAGCAGCGCAAAGGCGGGGGACAGCGGCAGCTGCACCCGGTCGCCAATGGGCAAGCCCCGCGCCCACAGGGGCAGGATGCCTGCCACCAGCGCAGCGCACACCAGCCACAGCATTTGCCACTGCAGGCGACCGGTGCCCAGCAGGCGGCGGCCATTGCGGCCCATCAGGCTGAGCACGGCCAGCGTGGCCTCGAAGGCCCGCTGGCCGCTGATGCGGCGCATGACGGGTGGCGCATCGATGGCACCCTTTTCGCGCTGCCAGCGCAGCAGTGCGTAGAGCGCGATGCCCCCGCCCAAAGCCACCAGGCTCATCACAAAGGGGGTGTTGAACCCATGCCAGACCGCCAGGCTGTAGGTGGGCAGCTCGCCTCCCACCACGGGCCGTGCGGCAGCGGCCAGGTAGGCCCCCACCGACCATGCGGGCAACGTGCCCACCACGAGGCAGGCCAGCACCAGCAGTTCGACCGGAACGCGCATCCAGTGCGGCGGCTCATGGGGCGGGCGCGGCAGGTCGGTGGCGGGCGGGCCAAAGAACACATCCACCGTGAAGCGCAGCGAGTACGCCACGCTGAACATGCCGGCCACCGTGGCGGCCACCGGCAGCAGCCACTCGAGCAATGGCGTGGTGTTCACGTACACCGTCTCGGCAAAGAACATTTCCTTGGACAGGAAGCCATTGAGCAGCGGCACGCCCGCCATGGCCGCGCTGGCCACCATGGCCAGGGTGGCGGTGATCGGCATCATGGTGCGCAGGCCCGACAGGCGCCGGATGTCCCGCGTGCCGCTTTCATGGTCCACGATGCCCACGGCCATGAACAGCGAGGCCTTGAAGGTGGCGTGGTTCATGATGTGGAAAACGGCCGCCACGGCGGCCAGCGGGCTGTTCAGGCCCAGCAGCAGGGTGATGAGGCCCAGGTGCGAGATGGTCGAGTAGGCCAGCAGCCCCTTGAGGTCGTTCTGAAACATGGCCGCGTAGCCGCCCACCAGCAAGGTGGCTAGGCCCGCGCCGCCCACCAGCCAGAACCACTGCTCGGTGCCCGCCAGCGCGGGCCACAGGCGCGCCAGCAGAAACACGCCCGCCTTGACCATGGTGGCCGAGTGCAGGTACGCCGACACAGGCGTGGGCGCGGCCATGGCGTGGGGCAGCCAGAAGTGGAACGGGAACTGCGCGCTTTTGGTGAGCGCGCCCAGCAGAATCAAGACGAGCGCGGTGGTGTACAGCGCGTGGTTCTGGATGAGCTGGCCGGCGGCGAGCACATGATCGAGGTCGTAGCTGCCAACGATGTGCCCCAGCACCAGCATGCCCGCCAGCATGGCCAGGCCGCCCGTGCCGGTGACGGTGAGCGCCATGCGCGCGCCGCGCCGCGCATCCTTGCGGTGGTGCCAGTAGCCGATCAGCAGGAAGGAAAACAGGCTGGTCAGCTCCCAGAAGAACGCGATCTGGATGATGTTGCCCGACAGCACCACGCCTGCCATCGCACCCATGAAGGCCAGAAAAAACGAGAAGAAGCGCGGCACCGGGTCGGCCGCAGACATGTAGTAGCGCGCATACAGCACCACCAGGCTGCCCACGCCCAGCACCAGCATGCAGAACATCCAGGCAAAGCCGTCCATGCGGATGACGAGGTTCAGGCCCAGCGCGGGCAGCCAGGCCAGCTCTTGCCGGATCACGCCGCCGTCTGCAATCTGCGGGAAGTAGAGCGCCGCCTGCACGGTGCAGAACAGGGCGATGAGTCCTGCCAGGGTGGACTCGGTATTGCGGGCGTTGGAGGGCAGAACCGCTGCCAGCAGGCTGCCGATGAAGGGGAGAAGGATGAGCGTGATCAGGGGCATGCGCGATTGATTCTAGGGCGTGTCCCCCTTCAATTCCCCCACGCGCTGGCGGTGCAATGCGGATGGATGCCCGACAAAGCAGACGCCGCATTGCGCCGCCAGCCCGAAGGGAAAGCCAGCCAAGCCGCACATTGCGTCGTTGCCCTTCGCTTGTGTAGCCAAGCTACACGGCGCTCAGGGCGCCTGGCACTGCACGGCCTGGATGGCTTTCGCGTGGGGGAATTGAAGGGGGACACGCCCTGGGGGCAGCGCCTAAAAACCCTGCCCGCCCCTTGCTGTCGCGCATGCCCTGCCGCAAAAAAACAAGCCCGCTGGAGCGGGGTTGCTGCTTGTGAAGCGTGCTTAGTTTTTGCTAGCGCCGGTTGCCGGTGCTGGCGCGGCCGGTGCCGCAGTCGCAGTCGCAGTCGCAGTCGCAGTGGCGGGTGGTGTGGCTGGCGTGGTTGCCGTTGCAGCCTCTTTGTCAGCGCTGCCACGGGCCTTGCGGTCTGCTGCCTGAGAGCTGCTGTGCTTTTTGCCGGATTTGGCTTCGGCCTTGGCAGCGGCTGCTGCGCTGTACTTCTTGCCGTTGACGGTCAGGCCCTCTTTGGAGAAGTTGACGGCACTTTTGTTGCCCACGCCACCCACACGGCCGATGAAGTCGGCCCAGTCCTTGAAGGGGGCACTCTGGCGCTCCTGGAGGATGCGGCCCGACAGGCCGGGCCCGATGCCCTTGATGCCGTCCAGTTCGGCCTCGGTGGCGGTGTTCACATCCACGGCGGCCCAGGTGGCGGTGGCGAGCAGCGTGGCAACCAGCAGGGTCAGCAGTTTCTTCAGCATGGCAAGGGTCTTACAGCGTTGTGGATGAAGGCTTGGGTCAGAGTTCTTCGACCCGGCGTGCGGGGTAGCTGTCCCAGGTCTGGCAGCCGGGGCATTGCCAGAAATGCTGGCGCGCCTCGAAGCCACAGGCCGCGCAGCGGTAGCGGGTCAGGGGCTTGACGGCATGGTCCAGGGCACGTTGAACCTGGGGGTGGAATTCTTCGTGTTCCAGCTTTTCGGTGGCCAGCCATTTGGCAGCAGCGACCAGGGAGCGCTCCTTGTCCAGGTGCTCCACATAACGCTGGCGGGCGGATGGGCGGGTGGCCTCGTCGGCGGCTTCCATGGCCACGATGCTTTCCAGCACGTCCAGCGAAGGCGCTTGCGCATAGTGCGCCTGCAAAAGGGCATGTACTTCCTGGGTGCGGCCGGTAGCGGTGGCAGCCTCGACCATCAGCGGGGCGGCCAGGGGCAGCGCTGCGGGGTTGCGCTCGCCCAGCGCCTTGAGTGTGGACAGCACGGCAGCCGGCTGACCCATCAGGCGTTGCAGGCGCGCCAGTTCAATGCGCGCGCGCGCGGCCTCGGGAGCCGCGGCCACTGCCTGGTCCAGCAGGGCCTGAGCGCCCGGCAGGTCGCCTTGCGCGCTCAGCGCCAGCGCCTGCTCGCACAGGTAGTGGGCTTGCCGGGTGCTGAAGTCGCCCTGATCGGCGTCGTGCATCTTGCGGGCAATGGTGGCGGCATGCGGCCAGTCGCGCGAACGTTCGTAGATGGCCAGCAGCGCCAGGCGGGCCTGGGCCTCGAACGGGGTGCCCTCCAGGCGCTGCAGCGCATCTTCGGCGCGGTCGAGCAACCCGGCCTTGAGGAAGTCGAGCGCCAGCGCATGCTGGGCGCGTTCGCGGTCAGTACGGCTCAGGTCGCCGCGCGAGAGCAGGTGCTCATGCACACGCACGGCACGGTCGTACTCGCCCCGTCGGCGAAACAGGTTGCCCAGGGCGAAGTGCAGCTCGGAGGTGTCGGGGTCGTTCTGCACGGCCTCGATGAAGGCGTCGATGGCTTGGTCCTGCTGCTCGTTGAGCAGGAAGTTCAGGCCCTTGAAGTAGGCCTTGGGGGCGCGGCGGTTTTCGGCGCGCAGCTGGCGCAGGTCAAAACGCGACGCCAGCCAGCCCAGCACAAAGGCCAGGGGCAGGCCCAGCAGTATCCAGCTCAGGTCAAATTCCATGGATCGAAGGCAGGTCAGGAGGTGGTGGGGGCGCTGCCGGGGTGGCGCTGGCGGCGGGGGCCGTTACGGGCGTTGGTGCCACCACGACTGCTGCCTGGGCGCGGCGTGCAGCGTTGCGGTGGCGCCACCAGCGCGGCACCATGCCCAAGGCCCCAACGACCAGACCTGCGGCAAATGCGGTCAGCACCACCAGCACCAGCGGCGCGCGCCATTGCGTGCCAAAGAAGAAATGCACGGTCGCATCCTGCTGGTTGTTCAGCGCGAAGGCGAAGAGCGTAAAAAAAATGGCTGCCTTGAGCAGCCACAGGAGGTATTTCATCGGTCTCCCCAGTGGTGGGGCGATTCTAAGAGCTTGGCGCAGGGGGCCTGTGGATGCCTTCTCTCAGGTCAATACAAGCCAAAACGGCAGCAGGTGCTAGTGAATCATGCGCTTGCTGCTATCAATTTGATATCAGTTGCCCAGGGTACCCGTTGCGGGCGGTGCCTTTTCTTCCATTTCGGCCGTGCGTTTGTCGACGGCTTCGCGCAGGGCCTTGCCCGGCTTGAAATGGGGCACACGCTTTTCGGGAATGGCCACGGCCTCGCCGCTGCGTGGATTGCGGCCCATGCGGGGAGGGCGGTGGTTGACCGAGAAGCTGCCAAAGCCCCGGATCTCGATGCGGTGCCCGCGCACCAAGGCCTCGCCCACGGCGTCCAGAATGGTCTTGACGGCGTATTCGGCATCGCGGTGGGTGAGCTGGCCGAAACGGGCGGCCAGTTCTTCGACGAGGTCTGAGCGGGTCATGGAATCTTGGGACATAGGCAGTCTTGGCTGAAAAAAGAGCGGGCGCCGAGGCGCCCGCTGTCTGACCGTTTAACGGGTCAGCGCTTTACTTTTCCGAGTTGTCCAGCTTGGCGCGCAGCAGGGCGCCCAGGCTGGTCGTGCCGGCGCTTTCGCGGCTCGATTGCTGGCTCAGGTTGGCCATGGCGCCTTGTTCGTCAGCCATGTCCTTTTGCTTGATCGACAGCTGGATGTTGCGGGTCTTGCGATCCACGTTCACCACCACGGCCGTGACTTCGTCGCCTTCCTTGAGCACGTTGCGGGCATCTTCCACGCGGTCGCGGGAGATTTCCGAAGCGCGCAGGTAGCCCACGATGTCTTCGCCGAGGTCGATTTCAGCGCCACGGGCGTCCACGGTCTTGACCTTGCCGGTCACCGTCTGGCCCTTGTCGTTCACGGTCACGAAGGTCGTGAATGGGTCGCCGTCGAGCTGCTTGATGCCCAGCGAGATGCGTTCGCGGTCCACGTCCACGGCCAGCACGATCGCTTCCACTTCCTGGCCCTTCTTGTAGTTGCGAACAGCGGCTTCGCCGGGTTCGTTCCACGACAGGTCAGACAGGTGCACCAGGCCGTCGATGCCGGCAGCCAGGCCCACGAAGACGCCGAAGTCGGTGATCGACTTGATCGGACCCTTCACGCGGTCGCCGCGCTTCGTGTCCTGTGCGAATTCTTGCCATGGGTTGGCCTTGCACTGCTTCATGCCCAGGCTGATACGGCGCTTGTCTTCGTCGATTTCCAGAACCATGACTTCGACTTCGTCGCCCAGCGAAACCAGCTTGGCAGGAGCGATGTTCTTGTTGGTCCAGTCCATTTCAGACACGTGCACCAGGCCTTCGATGCCGGGTTCGAGTTCGACGAACGCACCGTAGTCGGCAATGTTCGTGATCTTGCCGAACAGACGCGTACCTTGGGGGTAGCGGCGGTTCACGCCCATCCATGGGTCGTCGCCCATTTGCTTCAGACCCAGCGAGACACGGTTCTTTTCGGTGTCGAACTTCAGGATCTTGGCAGTGATTTCCTGGCCAGCGGTCACCACTTCGGAGGGGTGACGCACGCGGCGCCATGCCATGTCGGTGATGTGCAGCAGGCCGTCGATGCCGCCCAGGTCCACGAACGCACCGTATTCGGTGATGTTCTTGACCACGCCTTGAACGATGGAGCCTTCCTTCAGGGTTTCCATCAGCTTGGCGCGCTCTTCGCCCATGGAGGCTTCCACCACAGCGCGGCGGCTCAGCACCACGTTGTTGCGCTTGCGGTCCAGCTTGATGACCTTGAATTCCATGGTCTTGTTTTCGTACGGCGTCAGATCCTTGATCGGACGGGTATCGATCAGCGAACCGGGCAGGAATGCGCGGATGCCGTTGACCAGAACGGTCAGACCGCCCTTGACCTTGCCGCTGGTCGTGCCAGTGACGAATTCGCCGGATTCCAGGGCCTTTTCCAGGCTCATCCAGGAAGCCAGACGCTTGGCGGTGTCGCGCGACAGGATGGTGTCGCCGTAGCCGTTTTCGATGGAGCCAATGGCCACCGACACGAAGTCACCCACTTGGACTTCGACTTCGCCCTTGTCGTTCTTGAACTCTTCCAGCGGCACGTAGGCTTCGGACTTGAGGCCAGCGTTCACAACCACGAAGTTGTGCTCAACGCGCACGACTTCAGCGGTGATGACTTCGCCTGGGCGCATTTCCGTGCGCTGCAAGGATTCTTCAAAAAGGGCGGCAAAAGATTCGGACATGTGTTTCCTTGCCACAAACAGGATTCCGGCAGCACCATTGCTACCGTTTTTATAGCTGCTTGCGGTGGTTTTTTGCGGCAGAGCCGCGGGTTAGGTTATCGATCCACACAACCTGTGCGCTGACGCGCGATGGGGGCTGCGTGGGCCTGTGGCAAGGCCTTTCGGCACTGCCTGGAGCCCGAGGGCTCCACGTTGTCAGCGCTGCGCAGAAGCTGCGAAGGGCTGGCGCTCCTGCCACCAGGCCAAGACCTTTTCGACGGCTTGTTCAATCGTCAAATCGGAGTTGTCCAGGACCAGAGCGTCCTGCGCGGGCTTCAAGGGAGCAACGCTGCGGGAACTGTCCCGGGCGTCGCGCGCCTCCAAATCTGCGCGAAGGTCTTCGATACTAGCCGAAAAACCCTTAGAAATCAACTGCTTATAACGGCGCTCTGCGCGGCAGGCGGCGCTGGCCGTGAGATACACCTTCAACGGTGCCTCGGGGAAGATCACGGTGCCCATGTCGCGGCCGTCGGCCACCAGCCCCGGCAGGCGCTGGAAGCTGTGTTGCAGGTCCACCAGCGCCGTGCGCACGGCAGGCAGGGCGGACACACGGGACGCGTTCATACCGGCTTCTTCGGTGCGGATGGCCTCGGTCACGTCGTCGCTGCCCAGCCACACCTTGCCGACCTCAAACCGCACCGGCAGAGTTTGGGCCAGGGTGGCGATACGGGCTTCGTGGTCCGCATCGATGGCGAAACCCGCCCGCAGCGCGGCGAGGGCGGTGATGCGGTACATCGCGCCGGAATCCAAAAAGCGATAGCCCAGCCGCTGCGCCACCGCCGCCGCCACCGTGCCCTTGCCCGAGGCTGTGGGGCCGTCAATACAGATCACCGGGATGTGGGCGGTGTCGACCAGTGCGACCGAGAACAGCGCTTCGAAATAGTCCGGAAAGGTCTTGGCTACGCACTTGGGGTCTTCGATGCGCACCGGCAGACGCGCCGGGTTGAAGGCGGCCAGCGAGAAGCACATGGCCACGCGGTGGTCGTCGTAGGTGTGGATGCTGGCGGCTTTCCAGTCCGCTGCCTGCGCCGGAGGCGTCACGCGGATGTAGTCCGCACCTTCCTCCACCGTGGCGCCGAGCTTGCGCAGCTCGGTGGCCATGGCGGCGATGCGGTCGGTTTCCTTCACGCGCCAGCTGGCGATGTTGGTCAGCGTGGTCGTGCCCTCGGCATACAGGGCCATCACGGCCAGCGTCATGGCCGCATCAGGGATGTGGTTGCAGTCCAGGTCAATGGCCTTGAGGGGCCAGGCGCCGCGTTCGATCTGCAGCCAGTTGGGGCCCCCGGTGATCACCGCGCCCATGGCCCGGGCCGCTTCGACAAAGCGAATATCGCCCTGGATCGAGTCGAGGCCCACGCCTTGTATCTTGATGCCGGATTTGGCATCTTTTTGGCCAGTAGCGCTAGTCGCTATTGTTCCAAGTGCTATGAAATAGCTAGCGGATGAGGCGTCCGCCTCCACATGAATACTGCCGGGCGACTGGTAGCGGCTACCCGCCGCGATGGTGAAGCGCTGCCAGTTCTGGTGCTCGACCACGATGCCAAACCGCGCCAGCAGCTGCAGCGTGATGGCGATGTAGGGCTTGGAGATCAGCTCGCCCACCACCTCGATCACGATGGCCTGCGCGCCAGCCGCCAGCGGCAGCGCCATGAGCAGGGCAGTGAGGAACTGGCTGGACACATCGCCGCGAACGCGGATGGGCTCTGTCAGCGCCAGGGCAGGAACCCCCTGGGCATGGGCGATGCGCAGCGGTGGGTAACCGTCGTTGCCCAGGTAGTCGATCTGGCAGCCCAGCTGGCGCAGGGCATCAATCAGGTCGCCAATCGGGCGCTCGTGCATGCGTGGCACGCCCGACAGCTCGAACTCGCCACCCAGCAGTGCCAGCGCTGCCGTGAGTGGGCGCATGGCCGTGCCCGCATTGCCCAGGAACAGCTTGGCGGGGGATTGGGGCAGGCGGCCACCCAGGCCCGTGATGCGCACCGTGCTTCCGGCCTCATCCACCGTGCACCCGATCTGGCGCAGAGCGTCCAGCATCACGCGCGTGTCGTCGGACGCCAGCAGGTCGTGCACGGTGGTGGTGCCGTTGCTCAGCGCTGCCAGCAGCAGCACCCGGTTGGAGATGCTCTTGGAGCCCGGCAGGTGGACTTCGCCTGCAGCGGCTTGCAGAGGGGGCAGATCAAGGAATGCGGTGCTGTACATCGATCGATATCTTTCAGCCGGGGCCTCAAAAACTGGCGCGCCCCAGGCGAGGGCACCCGTGGAACTGGCTTGACCAGGCCACCGGGTGCGTCCCCCTTGGGGGAAGGCGCCATAGGCGACTCAGGGGGGATTACTTCCGGGGGTTACTTCCGCTTCGCGCCCATGCGCCAATGCGCACGGGTTTCGCTGGCCAGGGTCAGCATGTCTTCAAGCGCCTGGGCATTGCCTTTTTCCATGGCCTGCTCGATGTTGCGCAGGGCCTGCTGGAACAGCTTGGACTGGGCAATCAGCTCGTCCCGGTTGGACAGCAGGATGTCGCGCCACACCTTGGGGTCGCTGGCGGCAATGCGGGTGAAGTCGCGGAACCCGGGGCCTGCGAGGGACAGAAAGTCGTCACCGTGCGTCTGGCCCGTGATGCTGTTCATCATTGCAAACGCGAGCAAATGGGGCAGGTGGCTGACGGCGGCAAAGGCCGCGTCGTGCGACTCCGGCGACATGCTGGTCACGCGGCAGCCCAGCGCAGTCCAGATCTTTTCGGCGTCCTGCAGCTGGGCCGTCAGGGTGCGCTCGGTGGGGGTCAGGATCACCTGGCGCCCGCTGTACAGGTCGGCTTCGGCGTGTTCCACGCCCGACACCTCGCGCCCGGTGATGGGGTGTGCGGGCACAAAGGAGCCCACCTGGTCCCGCAGCGAACGCTGTGCGGCCTGCACCACATCGGACTTGGTCGATCCCACGTCCATGATGAGCATCTGGGGGGTGACAAGGTGCTTGATGGCCTTGAGGGTGGCCTCGGTGGCTGCCACGGGGACTGCCACCAGCACAATGTCTGCGCCCGCCACGGCCAGTAGCGCGGAAGGCGCCTCGACGTCGATCACGCCCAGCTGGCGGGCGCGGTCGGTGGTGGAGGGCGACTTGCTGTAGCCCACCACGCGTTTGACCAACCCGGCCTTCTTCATGGCCAGGGCGAATGAGCCTCCCATGAGCCCACAGCCGATCAGTCCCAATTGTTCAAACATGGCGGCTGCTCCTCAGGATGACACGGGGTAGGTGCCCAGGACCTTGTAGAACGCACACAGGCTGCGCAGTTCTTCCAGCGCCCGTGCCACGTGGGGCTGGGCGGGGTGGCCGTCGAGATCGATGTAGAAGTAGTACTCCCACTGGCCCGTGCGGGCAGGGCGCGACTCAAAGCGCGTCATGGACACGCCGTGCGTCTTGAGTGGCACCAGCAGGTCGTGCACGGCGCCGGGGCGGTTGGGCACCGACACCACGAGGCTGGTGCAATCCTTGCCCGAAGGAGGCGGCGTCTGCAGCGTGTGGGGCAGGCAGATGATGGCGAAGCGGGTACGGTTGTAGGCGTCGTCCTGGATGGCGTGGGAGACGATGTGCAAGCCAAACTGGGTGGCCGCACGCTCGCTGGAGAGTGCTGCCCAGGCCGGGTTGGTGGTGGCCAGTCGCGCGCCTTCGGCATTGCTGGACACCGGGCGGCGCTCGGCATGCGGCAGGTGCTTGGACAACCACGCCTGGCACTGTGCGAGTGCTTGCGGATGGGCCAGCACCACTTCGATGCCATCGAGCGAGTTGCTGGTGCGCAGCAGGTTGTGGCGCACCAGCAGGCTGACCTCGCCCACCACATGCGTAGGGGTGTGCAGGAACAGGTCCAGAGAGCGGGTGACCACGCCCTCGGTGGAGTTCTCTACGCCCACCACGCCATATTGGGCACTGCCCGCCGCCGTGGCGTGGAACACCTCGTCGAAGTTGGCGCAGTACATCAGGTCGGCGGCACCGCCGAAGAATTCAATCGCGGCCTGCTCGCAGAACGTGCCCTCGGGGCCCAGCACGGCCACACGCTGGGGTGATTCGAGGGCCAGGCAGGCAGACATGATCTCGCGCCAGATCGCCGCCACGTGCGCACCCTTGAGCGGGCCCGGGTTGGCGTTGGTGATCTTGTCGATGACCTGCGCCACACGGTCGGGGCGGAAGAAGGGCGTGCCCTCACGTTTCTTGACTTCACCCACCTGTTCAGCCACCAGCGCCCTCTGGTTCAGCAGCGTGAGCAGTTGCTGGTCGATGCTGTCGATCTGCACGCGCAGGCTGGCGAGGTCGGGTGAGGCTTGCGGATTGTTCATGGACGGTGGGGTAGCGGTGCGTGCTCTGGGAGCCGTTTTCTGTTGCTGTCGTGTGGGGTGCGCGCTCAGGCGTGCTTTTGCTCAAATTCTCGCATGTAGTCCACCAGCGCCTGCACGCCCGCCAATGGCATGGCGTTGTAGATGCTGGCGCGCATGCCTCCCACGGACTTGTGGCCTTTGAGCTGCAGCAGCCCGCGCTCCTTGGCACCGGCCAGGAAGGCGTCGTTACGGCTTTCGTCACGCAGGAAGAACGGGACGTTCATGCGCGAGCGGCAGTTGGCCGCCACCTTGTTGACGTACAGCTGCGATTGGTCGATGGCGTTGTACAGCAGCGTGGCCTTGGCAATGTTGCGCTGCTCCATGGCGGCCACGCCAGTCAGGCTGCCTTCGGTCTGGCGCTTGAGCCACTGGAAGGTCAGCCCGGCGACGTAGATGCCCCAGGTGGGCGGCGTGTTGTACATGGACTGGTTGTCGGCCACGATTTTGTAGTCGAAGGCGCTGGGGCAGGCGGGCAGGGCATGGCCCAGCAGGTCGTCGCGCACGATCACCAGCGTGAGGCCTGCGGGCCCCAGGTTCTTTTGCGCTCCGCCAAAGGCAAGACCCACGCGGCTCCAGTCCACGGGCCGCGAGGCCACGTGCGAGGAGAAATCGATCACCAGCGGCGCATCGCTGCCCAGCGCCTTGAGGTCGGGCAGCTGCTGGAATTCGGTGCCGTGGATGGTTTCGTTGCTGCACAGGTGCAGGTAGCTCGCGCCCCGACTCACCGTCCACGAAGCTGGGTCCGGCACGGTGGTATAGCCCGTCTCTTCGCCCGTGGCGACGATGTTGACTTCTGACGCATATTTGCGCGCTTCCTTTTGCGACTTCTGGCTCCAACTGCCGGTCACCACAAAATCGACCACGCCGGCACGCGACAGGTTGAGCGGAACGATGGCGTTTTCGGCCAAGCCACCACCTTGCATGAAGAGGATCTTGAAATGCGACGGCACGGCCAGCAGCTCGCGCAGGTCGGCTTCCGCCTTTTCGTAGATGGACAGAAACTCCTTGCCGCGGTGGCTCATTTCCATCACGCCCATGCCGCTGCCGTGCCAGTCCAGCATCTCGGCGGCGGCTTGTTGCAGGACTTCGGAGGGGATGGCGGCGGGGCCTGCGGAGAAGTTGTAAGGGCGTGTCATGTTAGGGGCTAAAAATGCATCAGGCGCTTATTCAATAAGCGCCTGATGCTTCGCTTTTGATAGCATTAGCGGGGCGTCTTCACGCCCTGCGGTGGTCAGGCGTCGGGGGCTTCAGGTGCGGAGGAAGTGCCACCGTCCGGGCTTGCATCCCCGTCAGCTTCTGCATCCGTCACATTGGCGTCGTTCTCAACAATGCGCTGCAAGCCACTGAGCTTGGAGCCTTCGTCCAGTGCGATCAACGTCACGCCCTGCGTGGCACGACCCAGTTCGCGGATCTCGCTCACGCGGGTGCGCACCAACACGCCCTTGTCGGTGATCAGCATGATCTCGTCGTCCGCGTGCACCAGCGTGGCGGCAACGACCTTGCCGTTGCGCTCGCTCTGCTGGATGGCGATCATGCCCTTGGTGCCACGGCCATGGCGGGTGTACTCGACGATGCTGGTGCGCTTGCCGTAGCCGTTTTCTGTAGCAGTCAACACACTCTGCGTTTCGTCTTCGGCGACCAGCATGGCGATCACGCTCTGACCGTCTTCCAGCATCATGCCGCGCACGCCACGTGCCGCACGGCCCAGGGGACGCACATCGTTTTCGTCGAAGCGCACGGCCTTGCCACCGTCGCTGAACAACATCACGTCGTGTTTGCCATCGGTGAGGGCGGCACCGATCAGGTAGTCGCCGTCATCCAGGTTCACGGCAATGATGCCGCCCTTGCGCGGGTTGCTGAACTCGTCCAGTGCCGTCTTCTTCACGGTGCCCATGCTGGTGGCCATGAACACGTAGCGGTCCGCAGGGAAGCTGCGCATGTCGCCGGTGAGTGGCAGTACCACGTTGATCTTTTCGCCGTCCTGCAGCGGGAACATGTTGACGATGGGGCGTCCACGCGAGCCGCGCGAGCCTGCCGGCACTTCCCACACCTTGAGCCAATACAGGCGGCCACGGTTGGAGAAGCACAGGATGTAGTCGTGTGTGTTGGCGATGAAGAGCTGGTCGATCCAGTCGTCTTCCTTTGTCGCGGTCGCCTGCTTGCCGCGTCCGCCACGCTTTTGGGCACGGTATTCGGACAGAGGCTGGCTCTTGATGTAGCCGGTGTGGGACAGCGTCACCACCATGTCGGTGGGGGTGATCAGGTCTTCGGTGGAGAGATCCTGTGCGCTGTATTCAACGATGGAGCGACGTGCGCCCAGCTTGTGCTGGCCGAACTCCTGCTTGAGGGAGGTGAGTTCGTCGCCGATGATGACCGACACGCGCTCGGGCTTGGCCAGGATGTCCAGCAGGTCTTCGATGACCGCCATAACTTCCTTGTACTCGGCGACGATCTTGTCCTGCTCCAGGCCCGTGAGGCGTTGCAGGCGCATCTGCAGGATTTCCTGGGCCTGCGTTTCCGACAACCGGTACAGGCCGTCCTGGCCCATGCCGAATTCCTTTTCCAGGCCGTCGGGGCGATAGTCGTCGGCGTTGATCACACCGCCATCGGCACGCGTGCGCGTGAGCATCTCGCGCACCAGCTTGCTGTCCCAGGGGCGGGCCATCAGCTCAGCCTTGGCCACAGGCGGCGTGGGCGCGTTGCGAATGATGGCGATGAAGTCGTCGATGTTGGCCAAGGCCACGGCCAAGCCTTCCAGCACATGGCCACGGTCGCGTGCCTTGCGCAGCTCGAACACCGTGCGGCGAGTCACCACTTCGCGGCGGTGCTGCAGGAAGACGCTGATCAGATCCTTCAGGTTGCACAGGCGGGGCTGGCCGTCAATCAGCGCCACCATGTTCATGCCGAACGTGTCCTGCAGCTGCGTCTGCTTGTACAGGTTGTTGAGTACCACCTCGGGCACTTCACCGCGCTTGAGTTCGATCACCAGGCGCATGCCGGATTTGTCCGACTCGTCCTGGATGTGGCTGATGCCTTCGATCTTCTTTTCGTGCACCAGCTCGGCCATACGCTCCTGCAGCGTCTTCTTGTTGACCTGGTAGGGCAGCTCGTCCACGATGATCGCCTGGCGCTGGCCGCGGTCGATGTCCTCAAAGTGGCACTTGGCACGCATCACCACCTTGCCGCGTCCGGTGCGGTAGCCATCCTTCACGCCGTTGATGCCGTAGATGATGCCAGCGGTGGGGAAGTCTGGGGCCGGGATGATTTCCATCAACTCATCGATGGTCGTTTCGGGATTGCGCAGCATGTGCAGGCACGCATCGACCACTTCGTTGAGGTTATGCGGCGGAATGTTGGTGGCCATACCCACCGCAATACCTGCCGATCCATTCACCAGCAAGTTGGGCAGCTTGCTGGGCAATACCAGCGGCTCTTTCTCGCTGCCGTCGTAGTTGGGGCCGAAATCGACAGTTTCCTTGTCAATATCTCCCAGCATTTCATGGGCGATTTTGGCCAGGCGGATTTCGGTGTATCGCATGGCCGCAGCGTTGTCGCCGTCCACGGATCCGAAATTACCTTGTCCATCCACCAGCATGTGGCGTAACGAGAAGTCCTGCGCCATCCGCACAATGGTGTCGTACACCGCTGAGTCACCGTGCGGGTGGTATTTGCCGATCACGTCGCCCACGATACGAGCCGACTTTTTATAAGGCCGGTTCCAGTCGTTATTGAGCTCATGCATGGCGAAAAGAACGCGGCGGTGCACAGGCTTCAAGCCGTCACGCGCGTCGGGCAGTGCACGACCCACAATCACGCTCATCGCGTAATCGAGGTAACTGCGCCGCATCTCTTCTTCGAGGCTGATCGGCAGGGTTTCTTTGGCAAACTGGGTCATTGGGACGGCGGGGGCGGCAAAGGAGAGCCATTTTAGGCGTAAGACCGTGTAGCGACGGCGCAACATATCGAAGCAATTCAGGTTTTGTCCTACGGGCCCCGACCAGCGCGCGCAGCTTTTGCCCTGTTACGTATGGCACAATCGTTTGAACGCTTAGGGTGGTGGTCACCCCAGGCGTCCTGATTCGCAGCGCGGCTGCGGCTTTTTCCCCAAGAGGAGAACCATGAAGAAACTGAACAAAGTGGCGATGTTGTTTGCCTCTGCAGCGCTCGCAACCGCCGCTGGCGCACAAACCGTTGACAACTGGCGCGATGCTTCTGGCCAACTGGTCTGGAAGAACGGTACCAACGAATACTGCTGGCGCGATGCCAACTGGACGCCTGCTACGGCAGCTCCTGGCTGCGACGGCGCAATCGCTGCTCCCGCTCCTGCCGCTGCACCAGCTCCTGCTGCTGCTCCAGCACCCGCTGCCGCCCCTGCACCTGCTCCCGCACCAGCTCCTGCAGTCGCCACCAAGGTGACCTACGCTGCTGACGCCTTCTTCGACTTCGACAAGTCGGTGCTCAAGCCAGAAGGCAAGGCCAAGCTGGACGACCTGGTTTCCAAGGTCAAGGGCATCAATCTGGAAGTGATCATTGCTGTGGGTCACACTGACTCCGTCGGCTCTGATGCTTACAACCAGAAGCTGTCGGTGCGTCGTTCTGAAGCCGTGAAGGCTTACTTGGTGTCCAAGGGCATCGAAAAGAACCGCGTGTACACCGAAGGCAAGGGCGAAAAGCAACCCGTGGCTGACAACAAGACCGCCGAAGGCCGTGCGAAGAACCGTCGCGTGGAAATCGAAGTGGTTGGCACCCGCGCCGCTCAGTAATCTTCGGATTGCTTCACAAAAAAGCCCCGCTTGCGGGGCTTTTTTGCGTCTGGGGCTTTTCGCGCTCTCCCTTCATGGACAATCAGCGACATGATCGAAACCGTCAATGCAGATCCGGCCGAATTGGCCAAGTTTTCCGAATTGGCCCACCGGTGGTGGGACCCTGAAAGTGAATTTCGTCCCTTGCACCAGATCAACCCGCTGCGGCTTGACTGGATTCACGGCCTGAGCGCCTTGACCGGCAAACGCGTGCTGGATGTGGGTTGTGGCGGTGGCATTTTGGCCGACTCCATGGCGCGCAAGGGTGCAGATGTGCTGGGTATTGACCTGGCAACCAAGGCGTTGCGCGTGGCGCAGTTGCATGCTCTGGAGGCTGGAACCCAAAACGTGCAGTACCGTGAAATCAGCGCTGAAGCGATGGCCTTGGAGCAACCTGCTGGTTTTGATGTGGTGACCTGCATGGAAATGCTGGAGCATGTTCCGGATCCCGCCTCGGTGGTCCGCGCGTGCGCCACGTTGGTAAAACCCGGGGGCTGGGTCTTTTTCTCCACCATCAATCGCAACGCCAAGGCGTTTATGCTGGCCATTGTGGGTGCGGAATATGTGCTTAACATGCTGCCGCGCGGCACCCACGAATACGCCAAGATGATCCGCCCCAGCGAGCTTGCAGGGCATTGCCGCAGTGCGGGCTTGGATGTTCTGCACACCAAGGGCCTGGAATACAACCCCCTCACGCGTCGCTATTGGCTCAGCGCCAACACCAGCGTCAATTACCTGTTTGCCGCGCGTCGCCTGGGCTGATATGGCTACCGTTTTTCATGGCATTCGCGCAGTCCTTTTTGATTTGGATGGAACTCTGATCGACAGCGCACCAGACTTGGGGGCGGCCGCAGACAAAATGCGCACCGACCGAGGTCTGCCTTCGCTGCCCCCGGCCCGATATCGCCCCATGGCGGGAGCAGGGGCCCGTGGCATGCTGGCAGAAGCCTTTGGCATGGGGCCAGATCACCCAGACTTTGCCGTCATGCGCGAAGAGTTTTTCGTGAACTATGAAACTCGCATGACCGAGCAGACCACCATTTTTGAAGGTGTGCCTGAATTGGTGCGCCAGATTCTCGAACGTAACATGACGTGGGGTGTGGTCACCAACAAGGCTGCCCGCTTTACCGAACCCCTGACCCAGGCCATTCCGCTGTTTGCTACCGCTTCGGCAGTGGTCAGTGGCGACACCACGCCACACGCCAAGCCCCATCCCGCGCCCCTGCTGGAAGCGGCTGCGCGGTTGTGTGTGCCGCCGGAGCAGTGCATTTACGTGGGTGATGACGAGCGTGACATCGTGGCAGGTCTGGCGGCAGGCATGGGTACAGTGGCCGCCATCTACGGCTATTTGGGCGCCAAGACCGACCCTGCAGAATGGGGCGCGCACGCTGCAATTAAATCTCCCAGCGAGCTCTTGCAATTGCTCGCGAACGCCTAAAATAAGGAGTCTAGGGGCTGTCCTGGTTTCGACGTGGGTTCGGGATCAGTGTGGTGCATGTCGAGCTTGAGTCACGCTCGTAAATCTCGATTTAACAAACTAACTGCAAACGACGAACGTTTCGCACTCGCTGCTTAATTGCCAGTGAGCCTTGCAACAGTTGGCCGATGGGCTGGGCAAGGGGGTTCTGAGCAATCAGTGCCTCCCGGCTGCAAGGATAATTACATGGGCTGGCTTCCATCCGGGTACCTTGGGTGGAGGCGAGAAAATAGGGTGCTGGCGGCCCATGTAGCGTGCGACTGCGCGACCTGGGTAGCGAGATCCAAATCAGACCGCTAAACATGTAGATCTGCCTGACGAAGGCTTGCGGACGCGGGTTCAATTCCCGCCAGCTCCACCACTCAAGATACCGCCACACACTGGAAACCCACAGTCTGTGGCGGTTTTTATTTGCCTTTCGGGGTCTGGCGGTGTCCAGAAAATCGCACCGATTTCGCACGCGAATCGCACCGATCCAATTCATCCCACGATACGCAATTCAGCCTTGGGCTTCTGGTAATCCTCGCGGATGAACTTGCCGTAGGTGCTGAACACCATTTCCACGTCCTCGTGCCTCAGCTGCTGGGCAACTTACCAAGGGTTCTGACTGGCCGTCAGTAGGGTTGACGCATGGGTGTGTCGGACCTGGTAAGGGTTGCGGTAGGGCAACGGCAATCCGCGTGGCTGGATATCCTCCGCTTCGCGCTGTAAACCCAAGACAAAATCGACTAACACCCTGCCGTCCGCGCAGTCAAACACCTGTCAACGTGCTTCGCCAACACCGCCCAAGAAACAAAATGAAATAAACCGAAACTGGCTCGAGACCACGTTCCAAGCCGCTGCGCGCACCATCAGGGTCATGTTCCATACCGTCTTTGAAAGGACAGCATCATGAAACCCTGGATCAAAAAAACGCTGATGGGCATTTTTGGTGCGTCCATCGCGGTGGGTGGGCTGACGGCCTGCTCCAGCGGGCACCACCAGCGCGGCCCGATGACTGCGGAAAAGATGGCGGAAGTGCGCGGCAAGATGGTGGACCGGGTGAGCAGCAAGCTGGATTTGAACGAGGCACAAAAGACCAAGCTCAATGCCTTGGCCGATCAACTGGAAGCCCAGCGCGCAGCGTTCGTCGGCAAGACGGCAGACCCCCGAGCCGAGGTGCAGGCCATTGTGGCGGGCGACAAGTTTGATCGGGTGCGGGCGCAGTCCCTGCTCGAAGACAAAACGCGTGCGGTGCAGGCCCACAGTCCCGCAGTGGTCAATGCGATGGCCGACTTCTATGACAGCCTGAACCCTGACCAGCAGCAAAAAGTGCGGGAGCTGATGCAGCGTCGCAAGGGCTGGATGGCCCGCGGGTGATGGGTGGGGAGCATTGCATGTCACCCACGCTGGAACCTATCCACCGCCTCGCCCAGGGCGTTCGTGTGCACGGGCCCGCGCTGCTGTCGGGCATGCCGGAGCCTCACGATGAGCTGATGTCGCTGGTCTGGGGGCCGCGCTTTGACCGCGAGCATGCGATGGGCCTGGTCGCCCGCCAGCCCTCGGTGGCGGCCCACACGCTGCCTGCCCTGCTGGCAGCTGCCGACCATTTTGATGCGCTCCATGCCGGTGCGCAGGGCCGTTTGCGGCGACTCATCGTGCGACACCGCGCATTGTGTGCGGCTGGCGCTTCTGTCGATACCGCCCTTGGGGAGCGCGCCTGACGGTGTGAGAATTGCTCATGCACCGCATATTGTTGATTGACGACGACGCGCAGTTAGGCGCTCCCCTGGCCACTTACTTCCAGCGTTTTGAACTGGAACTCGTTCATGCACTTCGGCCGAGCGATGGCTTGGCACAGCTGACGGCCGGCGGGTTTGACGCTGCCATCCTCGACGTGATGCTGCCCGAAATGGACGGGTTTGAGCTGTGCCGCACCATCCGCAAGCAGGGCGACCTGCCCATCGTGATGCTGACCGCGCGCGGCGAAGTGATGGACCGGGTGGTGGGGCTGGAGCTGGGGGCTGACGATTACCTGCCCAAGCCCTTTGAGCCACGTGAACTGGTGGCGCGCCTCCAGACGGTGTTGCGCCGGCGCAGGGCGCCGGGGCAGGGCGTTGCCGTGGGCGCGCTTGAGTTCGAGGGCCTGTCCATCGACGCAGCGCGCCGCAGTGTGCAGCGCCATGGTGTGGTGGTGGAGCTGACCGGCACGGAGTTCGACCTGTTGCACCTGTTGGCGCGCGAGCCCGGCAAGGTCTTCAGCCGCGACGACATCCTGAACCAGCTGCGTGGTCATGAGGCCGAGCTGTACACCCGCGCGGTGGACATCGTAGTGAGCCGGTTGCGCAAGAAGCTGGAGCCGCTGGACTGCATCAAGACATTGCGCAACGTGGGCTACTCCCTGGCTTTGCGCCGCGCTGCCCCATGAAGCAGATTTGTTCTCCCATTCACGACCCGAACTGCCCCTGGCACCGCCGGGCGCGCCACGCGGTAGGGCATTCGCTGCGCATTCGGCTGGTGCTGGTGTTCATGGCACTGGCCGTGACTGTGGCGGTCACGTTCATGGGCGGGGTGCAAAAGGCCGTGTCCGTAGGCTGGCGCGAGGCTGCGCGGCCGCTGCTGATGGACTATGTGGACCGCCTTGCCGCCGAGATTGGCAGCCCGCCGAGCATTGAGCGCGCGCAGGCGATTGCCAATCGCCTGCCACTGACCTTGCGCATCGACGGGCCGCAGATCCACTGGGCATCGCACCCCGACCAGCAGAACCCCGACTGGGTAAGCGACAAGGTCCGCCAGGAAGACCGCTGGACCGGGGACGAGAACGGGCACAGCCTGCTGCGCCGCACGACGGCAGATGGGCACCATATCGAGTTCGGCCTGAACGCGCTGTCCTGGGACAAGCGCCCGCGCATTGCGTGGGGCACGCTGACCGTGCTGCTGCTGCTCACGGCGCTGGCCTATGTATATGTGCGGCATCTGTTGCGTCCGCTGGACGACATCCGCCAGGGCGCGCAGCGCTTTGGCAACGGCAACTTTGCCCAGCCCATACCGGTGCGGCATGCCCACCGGCCGGACGAGCTGGGCCAGCTGGCCGAGACCATCAACACCATGGGGGATGATATCCACCAGATGCTGGAGGCCAAGCGTGCACTGTTGTTGGCGATGAGCCATGAGCTGCGCAGCCCGCTCACGCGGGCCCGCCTGAACACGGAGCTGCTGCCCGAAACGACCGATGTGCAGCCGCAGCGCCTGGCGCTGATGCGCGACCTGGGTGAAATGGCGGGCCTCATCACGGACCTGCTGGAAAGCGAGCGCTTGGCGGGCCGCCATGCGGCGCTGCACCGCGAGCCCACCGATGTCACCGAGCTGGCGCGCGAAGTGGTGGCCGACCTGTGTTCCCGCCATGCCGGGGCCGCCGACATTGCCTTGCACGTGGCGCCGGACTTGCCCTCGGTGCGGTTGGACCGATCCCGCCTGCGGCTTTTGCTGCGCAACCTGCTGGACAACAGCCTTCGCCACAGTGAGTCGGGTGCCTTTCCCCCTGAGCTGCATTTGCGGCTGGCGGATGAGGGGAGGGTGCTGGAACTGGAGGTGCGTGACCATGGGCGCGGTGTGCCCCCCGAGCACCTGCCACACCTGGCCCAGGCGTTCTACCGCCCGGACACCGCACGCCAACGTGCCACCGGTGGCGTGGGGCTGGGCTTGTACCTCTGCCGCCTGGTGGCGCAGGCGCACGACGGACAATTGCACATGCGCAATGCCGAGCCCGGCCTGTCGGTCACCGTGCGCTTGCCGGTGGTGGAATAGGTCGCGAGCCGGTGGCATAGACAGGTTGGCCTCTGCGCTGGCAGGTGGCGTCGCACCGACGCGGCCAGGCCAGCGCACAGGTCTGGTGCAATGGGGAAGTGGACCTACAAGCGGCCATGTCCGGCTTCTCAACGCAAATTGATGGCTTTTTTGCGCTGTGGCGCAGGTGTTTATTGCCCTGATAGCTATCAAATCAGGAGTTATTTCTGGTGCCTTGGACCACCAGAGAACACACCATCCTCCCTGGCCCCGTTCTTGCTGAAGATCGACACCCCCTCGCATGAGTCGGATTTTTCAGTGTTTACCCTGTATATACAGGTATGCTGAAACTGTCATCATGGCTTCCGGTACGCAGGTGCGTTCCGGTGGGCAGGGCCAAGGTACTTTCTTCAAACAGGAGCAGATGATGACTCGATCGGTTGTGAAATGGACGTCGCTGGCAGCGGCAGCAGCATGCATGATGGCCCTGGCCGCACCGGCCCAGGCGCAGGACACCAAGATTGTGCTGGGCATGTCCGGCTGGACAGGTTTTGCACCGCTCACGCTGGCCGACAAGGCTGGCATCTTCAAGAAGAACGGCCTGGATGTGGAGATCAAGATGATTCCGCAGAAGGACCGCCACCTGGCCCTGGCCTCCAAGTCCATCCAGTGCGCCGCCACCACGGTCGAAACACATGTCGCCTGGAACGCCAACGGCGTGCCCATCGTGCAGATCTTCCAGATGGACAAGTCCTACGGCGCCGACGGCATTGCGGTGCGCGGCGACATCAAGGGCTTTGCCGACCTCAAGGGCAAGACCATCGGCGTGGATGCGCCCGGCACCGCCCCGTACTTCGGCCTTGCCTGGATGCTGAGCAAGAACGGCATGAGCCTCAAGGACGTTAAGACCACCACGCTGTCGCCCCAGGCGGCCGCGCAGGCCTTCGTGGCGGGCCAGAACGACGCCGCCATGACGTACGAGCCCTACCTCTCTACCGTGCGCGACAACCCTGCGGCCGGCAAAATTTTGGCCACCACGCTCGACTACCCCATGGTGATGGACACCGTGGGCTGCGACCCCGCCTGGCTCAAGGCCAACGGCAAGGCCGCACAGGCACTGGCCAACTCCTACTTCCAGGCGCTGGACATGATCAAGGCCGACCCGACCAAGTCCAACGAGATCATGGGCGCCGCCGTCAAGCAGACGGGCGAGCAGTTTGCCAAGTCGTCGTCCTTCCTGCGCTGGCAGGACAAGGCCGCCAACCAGAAGTTCTTCGCGGGCGAGCTGACCACGTTCATGAAGGACGCCACGGCCATCCTGCTGGAGGCCGGCATCATCCGCAAGGCGCCTGAAGACCTGGCCGTCACCTTCGACGCGAGCTTCATCAAGTAAATAGACGGAAGAAGAGCGCTCCATGTCCGCCGTGCAACCCCTGTCCGTTACCGAGCCAAAACCCGAGCAAAAAGCCGGACCGCATGCCCCCGCGCGCCGGCGCTCGCTGGCCCCGCTGGAGCCTGTGAGCAGCAGCGCCCGCTGGATGCTCGGGCTGGCCTTCTTCGTCGTGTTCATGGCGGTGTGGGCGTTCTTCACATTGGGCGGCTTCGTGTCGCCCACCTTCCTGGCCAGCCCCGTCACCATGGTGAAGGAAGGCTGGCTGTTGTTCACCGAATACGGCTTCATCAAAGACATCGGCATGACCATCTGGCGTGTGGTCGGCGGCTTCATCCTGGCCGCCGTCATTGCCGTGCCGCTGGGCATTGCGATGGGCGCGTACAAGGGCATCGAGGCGTTCTTTGAGCCCTTCGTCTCGTTTTGCCGCTACCTGCCTGCGTCGGCCTTCATCCCGCTGTTGATCCTGTGGGCCGGTATCGGCGAGGCGCAGAAGATCTTGGTCATCTTCATCGGCTCGGTCTTCCAGATCACGCTGATGGTCGCCGTCACTGTGGGCGGCGCGCGGCGCGATCTGGTCGAGGCCGCCTACACCCTGGGCGCGGGCCACAAGGGCATCGTCACGCGCGTGCTCATCCCTGGCGCGGCGCCCGAGATCGCCGAGACCCTGCGCCTGGTGCTGGGCTGGGCCTGGACCTATGTGATCGTGGCCGAGCTGATCGGCTCGTCCAGCGGTATCGGCCACATGATTACCGACAGCCAGTCGCTGCTCAACACAGGGCAGATCATCTTCGGCATCATCATCATCGGCCTCATCGGGCTGGTGTCCGACTTCGCCTTCAAGGCGCTCAACCACCGTCTGTTTGCCTGGAGTTTCGTGCGATGAGCTCTGTTTCCATTCAAGCCGTCTCGCGTGTCTTCGAGACTGCCAAAGGCCAGCGCACGCAGGCGCTGCAGCCGGTCGATTTCGAGGTGAAGGACAACGACTTCGTGACCATCCTGGGCCCCTCGGGCTGTGGCAAGTCCACGCTGCTGCGCATTGTGGCGGGGCTGGACCATGCCACCAGCGGCCGCGTGCTGCTGGATGGGGTGCCCGTCGAAGGCCCCGGCGCCGACCGCGGCATGGTGTTCCAGAGCTACACGCTGTTCCCCTGGCTCACCATCGAGCAGAACATCCGCTTTGGCCTGCGCGAACGCGGTATGCCCGAGTCACAGCAAAAGGAACGCGCTGCGTACTTCATCGCCAAGGTCGGCCTGCGCGGCTTTGAGCAGCACTTTCCCAAGCAGCTGTCGGGCGGCATGCAGCAGCGCACCGCCATTGCGCGCGCACTGGCCAACGACCCCAAGATTTTGCTGATGGATGAGCCCTTCGGCGCGCTCGACAACCAGACCCGCGTGCTCATGCAAGAGCTGCTGCTGGGCATCTGGGAGGCCGAGCGCAAGACGGTGCTCTTCGTCACCCACGACATCGACGAAGCCATCTTCATGGCCAACCGCGTGGCCGTGTTCAGCGCCCGGCCCGGCCGCATCAAGACCGAGCTGGCGGTGGACCTGCCGCACCCGCGCCATTACACGATCAAGACCAGCCCCGAGTTCATGGACCTCAAGGCGCGCCTCACCGAAGAGATCCGCGCTGAATCCATGGCGGCGGACCTGCACTGATCTGAACCTGCACCAGCCCCGCATCCACACATGAGCGCCCGTCCTTCCCGCCGCACTGCAGTCACTGCCCCGCGCAGCGCCACGCCCGCCAAGGCGGTGGTCGCCGTGGCTGCACCCGCGCAAGCCATGGCGCTGTACGAGCAGGTCAAGGACCACATCTCGCGTAAAATCCAGGAAGGCATCTGGCGCGCGGGCGACCGCCTGCCATCCGAGAACGAGCTGGTCACCCAGTTCGGCATCTCGCGCATGACCGTGAACCGCGCGCTGCGCGAACTGGTGGAGCAGGGCCGCATCGTGCGCGTGGCGGGCGTGGGCAGTTTTGTGGCCGAGGACAAGCCCCAGTCCACGTTGTTGCAGATTGCTAATTTGGCCAGCGAAATCCGCCAGCGCGGGCACGACTACCGCTGTGACGTGCTCACGGTGGAACGCACCTCCGCCACGCTGGAAGTGGCCGCCGCGCTGGACCTGCGGACGGGCGAGTCGGTGTTTCACTCGCTGTGCATCCACCGCGAGGACGGCCTGCCCGTACAACTGGAAGACCGCCACGTAAACCCGCGCCAGGTGCCCCAGTTCGTCGCGCAGGACTTCACACTGCTGCAACCCTCCGAATACCTGGTGCGCAACGTGCCCTTTGACCAGATCGAGCATGTGGTCGATGCCGTCATGCCCACCGCCGAGCAGGCCGCGCTGCTGGAGATGTCGCCGCAGGAGCCCTGCCTGCTGCTCACCCGCCGCACCTGGTCGCGCGGCGTTCCCATCACCGTGGTGCGCTGCCTGCACCCCGCCACCCGTTACCGCCTGGGCAGCCGCTTCCGCGCCGACGGCAATCCCGTCGCCGGTTGAATATGAAGCACCCCCTGAGTAACCGTCTTCAAAGTCAAGCGCGATGAAGCGAAGCATCCCAAGGTTTCCCGGTTCTGACCATGGCGTTGAGCATGGTCAGCAGCTTGCGCATGCAAGCGACCAAGGCTACCTTGGGCAGTTTGCCTGCGGCTTTGAGGCGCTCGTAGAACGCCCGGATGACGGGGTTGTAGCGCGTGGCGGTCAGGGTCGCCATGTACAGCGCACGCCGAATTTCAAAACGCCCGCCCTGCACCCTGCGCCTGCCTTTACGGTTGCCCGAGTCGTTGGACATAGGGGCCACGCCCACCAAAGCCGCTATCTCGCGGCGATTGAGCCGACCCAGTTCAGGCAACTGGGCAATCAGCGTTGCGCTGGCCACAGGACCTATGCCGTTGGTCGATTGCAGCAACCCGTCGAGTTCGCTGAAGTGCTCGCGCACATGGCCCACCATCTGTGCCTCCAGATCATGGAGTTGGGCCTTGATGGCGGCAATGATGGCCTCGATGCTGGGGTGCAGTTTTGTGGGCGTGATCTGCAGACGCTGGCGTTCGCTGCCCAGCATGGCCAGCAACTGACGGCGGCGCGTGACCAAAGCCGCCAGCCACTGCTGACACTCATCGGCCACAGGGCGCAGAAAGCGCGCCAAATCCTCGCGGCGCACCAACACCGCTGCCATCTCGGCCAGCATGCGCGCATCCACGGCATCGGTCTTTGCCAGACGGCCCATGCTCCTGGCAAAGTCACGCGCCTGGCGCGGGTTCAGCACGGCCACAGGCAGGCCCGAGGCTTGCAACGCACAGGCCAGGGCAGCCTCATAGCCACCGGTAGCCTCCATGACCACCAGGTCAACCCCCAAGGGCAACAAACTGGCCGCCAGTGCCGAGTGTCCATCGGGGTCATTGGAAAACCGCTGCGCACCGCTGTCGGCGCCCAGCACACAGACATCCACGTGGGCCTTGGCCACGTCGATGCCTACCGTCAGTGAAAAAGCAGACATGATCTTCAGCTCCCATGCTTGTACATGCGCGCTCGAAGGCGGCGCGCGTAACCGTTCGGGCTTCATGAAGACCAGCGCGGCAGCCGTGCGTTATGTACTCAGGGACGGGCTCGAACACCCCAGTCGCTACCAAACTGCACGGACCGGTCTGGCTACCCCCAAAAGGGCAATCAAACTTTACCGCGAGGGTCGGATGGAAGATACAAGTCGCTTCGCGCCTTCCCCCTCAAGGGGGACGACACCTTCGCTGCGGGGCGGCCCTTGCTCGGCGTCTCTCGCGGGTGCCCTGACAGTTTCACCCGTTGCGGGATTGGCTAATAGGATTTGAAGAACAAATTAACGCTGTTTATTTTTTGCTTGTACCTACTTGTATATACAGGATCAACGCCATGACACACAACGCTTCATCCCTCACCCTGCACCCCGGCCGCGTCACGCTGGCCGAGCTGCGCCGCATCCACGCGGGCCCTGTGCAACTGGTGCTCGATGCGTCGGCCCGCGCGGGTTTGCAGAAGTCCCTGGCCACGGTGCAGCGCATTGTTGATGAAGACCAGGTCGTCTATGGCATCAACACCGGCTTTGGCAAGCTGGCCAGCACCAAGATTGCGCACGAGCGCTTGGCCGAACTGCAGCGCAACCTGGTGCTGTCGCACAGCGTGGGCACGGGGGACCCGCTGCCCGACGATGTGGTGCGCCTCATCCTCGCGACCAAGGCCGTGAGCCTGGCGCGCGGCCACTCGGGCGTGCGGCCCGAGCTGGTGGATGCGCTGCTGGCCCTGGCCAACGCCAACGTGCTGCCGGTGATCCCGGCCAAGGGCTCGGTGGGGGCATCCGGCGACCTGGCGCCGCTGGCGCACATGGCCTGCGTGCTGATTGGGGAAGGGCAGGCCAAGGTAGATGGCAAGGTGGTGCCCGGTGCCGAGGCCATGCGTTCCATCGGCCTGCAGCCCTTTGTGCTGGGCCCCAAGGAAGGGCTGGCGCTGCTCAACGGCACACAGGTGTCCACCGCGCTGGCGCTGGCCGGGTTGTTCGGCGCCGAGAGCGTGTTTGCTGCCGCACTGGTTGCCGGTTGCCTTTCGCTTGAAGCCATCAAGGGCTCGGTCAAGCCGTTTGATGCACGCATCCACGAAGCACGCGGCCAGGCCGGGCAGATCGCAGTGGCTGCCGCCGTGCGCGCGCTGCTGGACGGCAGCGCCATCGACCCCTCGCACCCCAACTGTGGCCGCGTGCAAGACCCGTATTCCATCCGCTGCGTGCCACAGGTGATGGGCGCGTGCCTGGACAACCTGCACCACGCTGCGCGCGTGCTGACCATTGAGGCCAATGCGGCATCCGACAACCCCCTGGTGTTCGACAACGGGGACGTGATTTCCGGCGGCAACTTCCACGCCGAGCCCGTGGCCTTTGTGGCCGACATCATCGCGCTGGCCGTGGCCGAGATCGGCGCCATTTCCGAGCGCCGCCTGTCGCTGCTGCTGGACCCGGGCCTCTCGGGTCTGCCCGCCTTCCTGATCCTCGACAGCGGCGTGAACTCGGGCTTCATGATCGCCCAGGTCACCGCCGCCGCATTGGCGGCCGAGAACCAGTGCCTGGCCAACCCCAGCAGCGTGACCAGCCTGCCGACATCGGCTAACCAGGAGGACCATGTCTCCATGGCCACCTACGGCGCGCGGCGCCTGGGCGACATGGTGCGCAATGCGGCGGTGATGGTCGGCATCGAGGCCATGGCCGCTGCGCAGGGCATGGAATTCGACCGCACCCTGAAATCCTCTCCGCTCATCGAAGCGCAATTCGCCGCCATCCGCGAGCGCGTGGCCTACCTGGAGCAGGACCGTTACCTCGCCCCCGACATCGAAGCCATGCGCGCATGGGCCCAGCAGTCCACCTGGCCTGCAGCGCTCACCCAGTGCCTGCCCAGCTTCGCCTGATTTTCTCTACGCGTACCCCATTGATTCACAGGAGCCCACCATGAACGCCAACGACGCCATCATCGCCGCCGCCTCCAACACTGACCCCCGCCACGACGCCAGCCGCGTGATCCGCGCGCCGCGCGGCAGCCAGCTCACTTGCAAAAGCTGGCTCACCGAGGCCGCCTACCGCATGATCCAGAACAACCTCGACCCCGAGGTGGCCGAGCGCCCGCAGGACCTGGTGGTGTACGGCGGCATTGGCCGTGCCGCGCGCAACTGGGAGTGTTTTGACCAGATCCTCGCCTCGCTCAAGGACCTGAATGACGACGAGACCCTGCTCATTCAGTCCGGCAAGCCCGTGGGCGTGTTCAAGACCCATGCCAACGCGCCGCGCGTGCTGCTGGCCAACTCCAACCTGGTGCCCAAGTGGGCCAACTGGGAACACTTCAGCGAGCTGGACCAGAAGGGCCTGTTCATGTACGGCCAGATGACGGCCGGCAGCTGGATCTACATCGGCACGCAAGGCATCGTGCAAGGCACGTACGAGACCTTTGCCGAGGCGGGTCGCAAGCACTTTGGCGGCTCGCTCGAAGGGCGCTGGATCTTGACCGCTGGCCTGGGCGGCATGGGCGGCGCGCAGCCGCTGGCCGCTACCTTTGCGGGCGCGGTGTCGCTCAACATCGAATGCCAGCAAAGCAGCATCGACTTCCGCCTGCGCACACGCTATGTGGACAAGCAGGCGCGTGACATCGACCATGCGTTCGAGCTGATCCAGCAGCACACGGCGGCCAAAGAGGCCGTGTCGATTGCCCTGCTGGGCAACGCCGCAGAGATCCTGCCCGAGCTGGTGCGCCGCGCCAAGGCCGGTGGCTTGAAGCCCGACTTGGTCACCGACCAGACCTCGGCACACGACCTCGTCAACGGCTACCTGCCCGCCGGCTGGACGGTGGCGCAGTGGCGCGCTGCGCAGCAGGATGTGACCCAGCATGAGGTGCTGAAAAAGGCCGCCGCCAAGTCCTGTGCGGCGCATGTGCAAGCCATGCTCGACTTCCAGCACATGGGTATCCCCGTGGTGGACTACGGCAACAACATCCGCCAGGTGGCGTTTGACGAAGGCGTGAAGGACGCGTTCGACTTCCCCGGCTTTGTGCCCGCCTACATCCGTCCGCTGTTCTGCGAAGGCAAGGGCCCATTCCGCTGGGTGGCCCTGTCGGGCGACCCGGAAGACATCCGCAAGACCGACGCCAAGATCAAGGAGCTGTTCCCCGAGAACAAACACGTGCACCGCTGGCTCGACATGGCGGGCGAGCGCATTGCCTTCCAGGGCCTGCCGGCGCGCATCTGCTGGCTGGGCCTGGGCGAGCGCCACATTGCGGGCCTGGCCTTCAATGAGATGGTGAAGAACGGCGAGCTCAAGGCCCCCATCGTCATCGGCCGCGACCACCTGGACACCGGCAGCGTGGCCAGCCCCAACCGTGAGACCGAGGGCATGCGCGACGGCACCGACGCCGTGAGCGACTGGCCGCTGCTCAACGCGCTGCTCAACACCTCGGGCGGCGCCACCTGGGTCAGCCTGCACCACGGCGGGGGCGTGGGCATGGGTTACTCGCAGCACTCGGGCATGGTCATCGTGGCCGACGGCACTGAAGCCGCGGCCCAGCGCCTTGCCAATGTGCTGGTCAACGACTGCGGCAGCGGCGTGATGCGCCATGCCGACGCGGGCTACGAGCTGGCGGTGGAAACGGCCAAGAAGCAGGGCCTGAAGCTGCCCATGGTGAAGTGAAGGGGCGAGGGAGGGAATGACAGGAATGTGAAAAAAGGGAACTGCATTCCCATTCGTTGGGAATGTTGGGTTTGAATGCCGCTGCAATCCTTTGATACTGAGTCCATGCCCACCCGTGGACCCACCTCCGTTGCCGCCGCCGACCGTGTTCTGCACGTGCTGGCGGTGCTGGCACAGCACGGGCAGCCCATGTCGGCTGTCGAGCTGGTGGAGGCCACGGGCCTGGCGCGCAGCACGCTGTACCGGCAGCTGGCGCGGCTCAAGCTGTGGGGCTTTGTGCTGGAGAGCAGCGGGCACTACGCGCCCGGGCCGCTCAGCCTGCAACTGGCGCTGGGCTTTGACATGGCGTCGCATCTGGTGCACCACGCGCGGCCGGACATGCAGGCCCTGGCCCGGCAGTCCCACGAGAGCGTGGGGCTGGTGGTGGCCGTGAATGACAGCGTGGTGTGCCTGGACATGGTGGACAGCACGCAGGCCCTGCGCTGCTCGTTTGAAAAAGGGCGCAGCGTGCCGCTGCGCGCGGGGGCCTCCGCCAAGTGCCTGCTTGCCCACGTGGCCCCGGCCACGCGCAATGCCATTCTGGACCTGCACTACGGCGCAGACACTGCTGAGCGCCAGGCGGCGCTGACCGAGCTGGAAGGCATTGCCAAGGCGGGTTACGCCGTCAGCTCCGGCGAAGTGGATGCCGGTGTCTGGGGCGTCAGCGTGCCCGTGTTCGGTTCTCCCCGGCAGGCCGCCGGAGCCATCACCCTGATGGCCCCGATCTTGCGGGCCCAGGGGCAGGAGACCGCACTCACCGGCATGGCCGTCGTCGCTGCAGCGCGCATCTCCCGCCAACTCACTTCTCCCTGATTTCCCTCACCCCTCCTCAAGAGCTTTCCCCATGAACCTTCGCCGCAACCTTCTTCTGGCCAGCCTGGCCGCCGCAGTCTTCTGCACCACGGGTGCACAGGCCCAGGACAACGTCCTGCGTGTGGGCACTGATGCCACTTTCCCGCCCATGGAGTTTGTCGAAAACGGAAAACGCACGGGCTTCGACATCGAGCTGGTGGAGGCCATCGCCAAGACCATGGGCAAGCAGGTCGAGTGGGTGGACATCGACTTCAAGGGCCTGATTCCCGGCCTGATCTCGAAGCGTTTTGACATGGCGGTCTCGGCCATCTACATCACCGACGAGCGCAAGAAGGTGGTGGACTTCACCGACTCCTACTATGCCGGCGGCCTGGTGGTGATGGTGAAGGCCGACAACAAGGCCATCAACAAGCTGGCCGACCTGGACGGCAAGAAGGTCAGCGTGCAGGTGGGCACCAAGTCGGTGGCGTACCTGACCGAGAAATTCCCCAAGGTGCAGCGTGTCGAGGTCGAGAAGAACCAGGAGATGTTCAACCTGGTGGACATCGGCCGCGCCGACGCTGCCGTGACCGGCAAGCCCGCCGCGTTCCAGTATGTGCGCACCCGTCCCGGCCTGCGCGTGCTCGACGAGCAGCTCACCACCGAAGAGTACGGCATGGCCCTGCGCAAGGACACGCCTGAGCTGACGAAGGCCGTCAACGGTGCCATCACCAAGCTCAAGGCCGATGGCACCTATGCGGCCATCGTCAAGAAGTGGTTCAGCAACAGCGCTGCCAAGTAAACCGCAGCCACACGTTGCCGAACTGAGCCATGGAACTCGATTTTTCTCCTGTCTGGGCCGGACTCCCCCAGTTGCTGGCGGGTGCGCTGGTCACTGTGGAAATCACGGCTGCCTCGCTGCTGCTGGGCTGCGTCATGGGCCTGCTGGTGGGCATTGGCCGCCTGAACCCCAAGCGCCGCGTGGTCTACGCCCTGTGCACCGCCTACGTGGCCGCCATCCGGGGCACGCCGCTGCTGGTGCAGCTGTTCATCCTGTTCTTTGGCCTGCCGCAGTTCGGCATCCTGCTGCCCGCTTTTGTGTGCGGCGTGATCGGCCTGGGCATCTATTCGGGCGCCTATGTGTCCGAGGTGGTGCGCGGCGCCATCCAGTCCATTGACAAGGGACAGATGGAGGCGGCGCGTTCCATCGGCATGTCCTCGGGCCTGGCCATGCGCACCGTGGTGCTGCCGCAGGCCGTGGTGCGCATGATTCCGCCACTGGGCAATGAGTTCATCGCGCTGATCAAGAACTCGGCGCTGGTGTCGCTGCTCACCATCCACGACCTGATGCACGAAGGGCAGAAGATCATCAGCGTGTCGTACCGCTCGCTGGAGGTGTACCTGGCGATTGCGGTGGTGTATTTCATCCTCACGGGTGTCACTTCGTTGGTGCTGCGCCGCATGGAGCTGCGCCTGCGCGCCGGGGGGATGGTGCAATGAAGAAAAATTCTGTGATGACCGGAGCAAGCCCATCCGCCGAGCCGATCGTGCGCATTCGCGGACTGCGCAAGTCGTTTGGCAACCACGTGGTGCTGAACGGCATCGACTTTGACGTGCTGCCGTCGCAGGTGGTGGTGGTCATCGGGCCCAGCGGCTCGGGCAAGAGCACCTTTTTGCGCTGCTGCAACGGGCTGGAGCAGTCCGAGGGCGGCACCGTGGAAATTTGCGGACGCACGCTGGTGCAGGACGGCCGCATGCTGCCCGACCATGACCTGAACGCCCTGCGCGAAGAGGTGGGCATGGTGTTTCAGTCGTTCAACCTGTTTCCGCACCTTTCGGTGCTCGACAACGTCACGCTGGGCCCGCGCAAGCTGCGCGGCCTCTCGCGCAAGGACGCCGAAGAGCGCGCACAGGCCCTGCTGACCAAGGTGGGCCTGGCGCACAAGGCTTTGGCCATGCCTGCCAGCCTGTCGGGCGGGCAAAAGCAGCGCGTGGCCATTGCCCGCGCACTGGCCATGGAGCCGCGCGTGATGCTGTTCGACGAGCCCACGTCGGCGCTGGACCCGGAGCTCGTGGGCGAGGTGCTGCAGGTCATGAAGCTGCTGGCCAGCGAAGGCATGACCATGATGGTGGTCACGCACGAGATGGACTTTGCACGCGAGGTGGGCGACGTGGTGGTGGTGATGGACGGCGGCGGGATCATTGAGTCCGGCCAGCCTGCCACCATCTTCACCAACCCCACGCAGGAGCGCACGCGCTCCTTTCTGCAGGCGGTGCTCACGCGCGCCTGAGGCTGGGTGTGCGTGATGGACGACAACGGTCAATAGCCTACAAGGAGACAGCTCGTATGCACCCGGTTTCACCTGCCAGTGACCTGAGCCAACAACAGCACTTTCAACAGCGCTTGCAGGAGCGCCTGACCGCCGGCGACATCGCGCGGTTTGACCGCGACGGCGCCATCTGCATCAAGCAGCTGCTCACGCCCGAAGAGGTAGCGCTGCTGCGCGACGGCATCGATGCCAACCTGGCCGCGCCCAGCCCGCGTGCCAAAGTGGCCAGCAGGCCGGATGACCCCGGCCGCTTCTTCGAGGACTTCTGCAACTGGCAGGACATCCCGCAGTTTGGCCGCTTTGTGCGCGAAACGCCGCTGGCCCTGGCCGCGCAGCGCCTGATGCAGTCACGCACTGTGCGGCTGTACCACGACCATGTGCTGGTGAAGGAGCCCGGCACGCGCCAGAAGACGCCCTGGCACCAGGACCAGCCTTACTACAACATTGACGGCCAGCAGAACATCAGCATGTGGATTCCGGTCGATCCAGTGTCGCGTGCGGCCACGCTGGAGTTTGTGGCGGGATCGCACAAGGGGCCGTGGCTCATGCCGCGCACCTTCATGGACAACCAGGCCAAGTGGTTCCCTGAAGGCAGCCTGCAGGACCTGCCCAACGTCGAGGCCAATCGCGACGCTTTTCCCATCGTGGGCTGGGAGATCAAGCCGGGCGACGTAGTGTGTTTTCACATGCTCACGCTGCATGCGTCCGGCGGGGTGGAGGGGCCCAACCGGCGCCGCGTGTTCTCGGTGCGGTTCTTGGGCGACGACACGCGCCACGCGCCAAGGCCGTGGAAGACCTCGCCCGAGTTCCCGGGGCTGGCGGACCAGCTGCCCGCTGGGGCAGCCATGGACCACCCGCTGTTCCCGCTGCTGGTGGGCGGGAACGGTGTGCCGCAGGGTGAAGGCGCGTGAAGCAGTTTCTGGACTTGGCCTCCACGCCCCCAGTGCCGTGGAAGAACGGCGGCGGCAGCACACGCGAGCTGGCGTGCTGGCCGCCCGGCGCGGGCATTGACAGCTTTGCATGGCGCGTGAGCGTTGCCACCATTGCAGGCCCCGGGCCGTTCTCGGCGTTTGTGGGGGTGGATCGGCAAATCATGTTGCTGGATGGCGATGGCGTACATCTGCAAAGCGCAGAAGGGCATTGGCAGCACGCGCTGACGAACCGCTGGGAGCCGTTTGCGTTCTCCGGCGAAGAGCCGGTGGACTGCCGCATGCTGGGCGGTGTTTCCACCGACTTCAACCTGATGCTGCGCCGGGGTGAGTGGACCGGGAACCTGAAGGTGCTGCGCGATGTCCCGCCGCCCGCTGAAGGGGCTGCAGCGGGCCTGTGCATGGTGCTGCAGGGCGCCTGGCGATGCGAGGACTGCGATACCCACCAAGTGCGGATGCTGGCAGCGGGGCAGGGCCTGTGGTGGGTGAACGAAGGGGGCGAAGCAGCGCCGTCGATCACCCCTGTGCGCCGCACCGAAAGCGGTGGGTCTGCCGATGATGCACCCGTGCTGGCCTGGGTGGCCTTGCGCAGGGGCTCTGCACCATAATTTGGGTCAAATGGGCTGCAAGTGCTAGTGGAATATGCTCCATTAGCTATATAAAAAATAGCAAATCAATCCATGAATACAGCAGCAGGTAGCAACAAGCAGGGCGTTGTCCCGCCAGCATCTTCCGCACCCAGTGCCGATGGCGTGTGGACCAACCTGCGGCCCGTGGCCGCGTTGTGGGCGACGGATGTGCCGGTGCCTGAGGGCACGCTGGCGTGTGTGGTGGTGCAGGGCGGCGCCGTCCAGTGGGTGGGCCCGCAGGCCCAGGTGCCAGCAGCCTTTGCGGCCTTGCCTCGCATTGACGGCAGGGGCGCCGTCACCACCCCCGGCCTGGTCGATTGCCACACCCACCTGGTGTACGGAGGGCAGCGCGCCAACGAGTTCGCGATGCGGCTGGCGGGTGCCACGTATGAAGAGGTGGCCAGGGCGGGCGGGGGCATCGTGTCGTCGGTGCGCGCCACGCGCGAGGCCAGCGAAGACGAGCTTTTTGCCCTGGCCGCGCCGCGCCTGCAGGCGCTGCTGGATGAGGGCGTGTGTGCCATCGAGATCAAGTCCGGCTACGGACTGGCGCTGGAGCACGAACGCAAGCAGCTGCGCGTGGCCCGCCGCTTGGGCGAGGCCTTTGGCGTCACGGTGCGCACCACCTTCCTCGGCGCGCATGCGCTGCCGCCCGAATACGCCGGGCGCAGCCAGGACTACACCGACCTCGTCTGCAACGACATGCTGCCCGCACTGGCCGCCGAAGGCCTGGTGGATGCTGTGGATGTGTTCTGCGAACGCATCGCCTTCACGCTGGCCGAGACCGAGCAGGTCTTCCAGGCCGCGCGCAAGCTCGGCATCCCCGTCAAGCTGCATGCGGAGCAACTGTCAGACATGGGCGGCTCGGCACTCGCTGCGCGCTACGGTGCGCTGTCGTGTGACCACATCGAGCACCTGTCGGCCGACGGCATCGCTGCGATGAAAGCCGCAGGCACCGTGGCCGTGCTGCTGCCTGGCGCCTACTACACACTGCGCGACACGCACCTGCCGCCCATCGCGGCATTGCGCGCAGCGGGTGTGCCCATGGCTGTCTCCACCGACCACAACCCGGGTACCTCGCCCGCGCTCAGCCTGCTGCTCATGGCCAACATGGCCTGCACGCTGTTCCGCCTGACGGTGCCCGAGGCGCTGGCCGGCATCACCACCCACGCCGCGCGCGCGCTGGGACTGCAAGACACGCACGGTCTCATCGCATCTGGCAGACCGGCCAACTTTGTGCTGTGGCCCGTGGGCGAGGCGGCCGAACTGGCCTACTGGCTGGGCCAAAAGCCTGCCTGCACCATCGTGCGGCAAGGGCGCATTCACGGAGTCATGCCATGACGCAACAACTGTTCGCCGCCGATGCACTGCTGCCCACGGGCTGGGCGCGCAACGTGCTGATCACATGGGATGGGGCAGGGCGCATCACTGCCGTCACGCCCAACGCCCAGTCAAATGGTGCCGCCATGGCCCCGGGCCCCGTGCTGCCCGGCATGCCCAATCTGCACTCGCACGCCTTCCAGCGCGCGTTTGTGGGCCTGACCGAATACCGGGGCGAAAGCCAGGACAGCTTCTGGAGCTGGCGCAACCTGATGTACCGCTTTGCGGCACGCATTACGCCCGAGTCGCTGGAGGCCATTGCAACCTGGCTGTACGTGGAGATGCTGGAGGCGGGCTACACCAGCGTGTGCGAGTTCCACTACGTGCACCACGACCAGGACGGCACGCCCTATGCCGATGACGCCACGCTCTCGCTGGCCCTGCTGCGTGCGGCGCAGAATGCGGGCATCGGCATCACGCTGCTGCCGGTGCTGTACCAGACGAGTGGTTTTGGTGCCAAGCCACCGCGTGCGGACCAGGCCCGCTTCATTCGCAGCACGGACAACATGCTCTCATTGCTGGAGCGCCTTGCACCCGCTGCAAAAGCGCAAGCGGCCGTTTTGGGGCTGGCGCCGCACTCGCTGCGCGCGGTGCCGCCTAGCAGTCTGGAGGTTGCGGTGCAGGGCCTCACGGCGCTCAACGCGCAGGCGCCCATTCACATCCACATTGCCGAGCAGACGCAGGAAGTGGATGACTGCGTGGCCTGGAGCGGCCAGCGCCCGGTGCAGTGGCTGCTGGAGAACGCCCCCGTGGACGAGCGCTGGTGTCTGGTGCACGCCACGCACATGACACCGCAGGAGTACCAGGACGCAGCGCGCACGGGCGCCGTGGCGGGCATCTGCCCCACCACCGAAGCCAACCTGGGCGATGGCATCTTCGACATGCCGCTGTGGCTGCAGCACGGCGGGCGCTGGGGCGTGGGCTCGGACAGCCATGCCTGCGTGAATGCGGCAGAGGAATTGCTGATGCTGGAATACGGCCAGCGCCTGTCGCTGCGCCAGCGCAATGTGCTGGCCACCGCTGCGCAACCCGAGGTGGCCACGGCCATGGCCTTGCAGGCCGTGCAGGGCGGGGCGCAGGCCGCAGGCCGCGCCATTGGTGGCCTCGCCGTGGGCCAGCAGGCCGACCTGGTGGCGCTGGATGCGCAGCACGTGGCGCTGCACGATTTGCCTGCGCACAGCATGTTGTCGGCCCATGTGTTTGGCAGCCACCGCACCTCGGCCATCGACAGCGTGTGGGTGGCGGGGCAGCGGCGCATCGCCAGCGGCCGGCACACGCTGCATGACGCCGCGGCCCATGCGTTCGTGGCCGCGCGCTCGGCCACCATTGCACCCGATTGACGCGTCCGATTGAATTCCTACCCCTGAGCTTGTGATGACAGATACCTCTCCACCTCCTTTTGTCCTTTACCCCGGCACCGCGCCGCTGCTGGTGTCGATGCCCCATGCGGGCACCTACGTGCCGCCAGCGCTGGCTGCGCGCTTCACCGATGAGGCCCGCCAGGTGCCCGACACCGACTGGCACATGGAGCGCCTCTATGCGTTCGCCAAGGACCTGGGCGCGTCCATCCTCGTGGCCACGCACTCGCGCTATGTGGTCGATCTGAACCGCCCGCCCGATGGGACCAGCCTCTACCCTGGCCAAAGCGTCACCGGCCTGTGCCCGGTCGATACGTTTGACGACACGCCCATCTATGCCCGGGGCGACGTGCCCGATGATGCCGAGGTGGCCGCGCGCCGCGACGCCGTCTGGGTGCCGTACCACGCGCAACTGCGTGCCGAGCTGGACCGCATCCGTGCGCAGCATGGTGTGGCGGTGCTGTGGGACGCCCACTCCATCCGCTCGGTGCTGCCGCGCTTCTTTGAAGGCAAGCTGACCGACCTGAACCTGGGGACGGCCAATGGCGAAAGCTGCGATCCGGCGCTGGCGCAGGAGCTGTTGTCCATCGCCAAAGAGGCCCAGGGCTACACCGCAGTGCTCAACGGTCGCTTCAAGGGCGGGCACATCACGCGCCACTATGGGCAGCCCGCGCAGAACATCCACGCGGTGCAGCTGGAGATGACGCAGTGCAGCTACATGCAAGAAGCCTTGCCGTTTGACTATCTGCCCGATGTGGCTGCAGGCGTGCAGCCGCACCTGCGCCGCATGCTGCAGGCCACGCTGGCCTTTGCGGCAGCGCAATCAGTTTGAAATGGGCACCCCGCGGCGGGAGGGATCGGTGCTAGTATGAACTGGTCGGTCCACCATGGACCGCCGTCAGGGCCCGCATTTACGCAAGGGCCCGTTGTAGCGGGAGGAGCCGCGCCCCATGGACCCCACCGCTTACTACTACATGCCCCTGTTCAAGCCCGGCGCGTTTGTGCAATGGAACCACCAGCGCGAAACCGTGAGCCATGTGGTGGTGCGCCGAAACTCTCTCATGGTGTATCTGGTGGGGCATGAATCCCCCGTGCACCCTGAAGCGCTGCACCTGGCACCCACCGCCTTCCGGCTCACGCGCGCGCCAGACCGTTTGTGAGCGCGGCGCCCCGGCCGAAGGGCTACTGGGCTGACGGGCTGAAGGTCAGCCGCCAGTGCACTGCGCCATCGCCTCGCCCAGCTGGATGGGGCGCGTGGGCGACCACTGCGGGTTGAACTGCAGCGGCCCCTGTGGGAACAGCATCACCACGGTGGAGCCGAGCAAGAAGCGGCCCATTTCCTCACCTTGCTGCAGGCTCACCTGGCCCTTGGCGTAGTCCCACTGCCGCAGCGTGCCAGTGCGCGGCGGGTTCACCTGCCCATGCCACACGGTGGCCATGCTGCCCACGATGGTGGCGCCCACGAGTACCAGCACGAACGGACCCTGGGCCGATTCAAAGAAGCACACCACGCGCTCATTGCGCGCGAACAGGCCGGGCACGCCGCGTGCCGTGGTGGGATTGACCGAAAACAGGTCGCCCGGCACATGCACCATGCGCGTGAGCTCGCCCGCGCAAGGCATGTGGATGCGGTGGTAGTCGCGCGGGCTCAGGTACAGCGTGGCGAAGTGGCCGTTGTCAAAACGGGCTGCGGCGGCCGCATCGCCACCCACCAGGGCGGTGGTGGAGTAGGTGTGCCCCTTGGCCTGGAAAACCTGGTCCTTGGCGATGGGGCCAAACTGGCTGATCGCACCGTCCACAGGGCAGATCAAATCGGCCTGGGCCAGCGGGCGGGCGCCGGGCTTCAGCGCCCGCGTGAAGAAGTCATTGAACGACGTGTAGCTGGCAATGTCGGGGTTGGCCGCCTCGGCCATGTTGACGTTGTAGCGGCCCACAAACCAGCGGATCACCGAGGTCGTGAGGCCGCCAAGGCGGGCCGATGCGAACTTGCCAGCCAGGGTGGTCAGTGCCTGCTTAGGCAGGAGGTATTGCGGCAGAACTGCCAGGCGATCAGACACGGGCGAACCCCTCAAAGACGAAAGCGGACGATTCTATCGGCGGGGCGCCATCGCCCGCACAGGGTCATACCCCGAGGTACTGCTCCAGCAGCAGGGGCTGCGCATGCAGTGCGTCCGAGCTGCCGTCAAACACCACCTGGCCCTTGACCAGGATGACGTTGCGGTCGGTGATCTGCGTGACGTGCTTCCAGTTCTTGTCCACGATCACGCTGCTGATGCCGCTGTCCTTGATCAGGCTGCAGATGCGCCAGATCTCGCGTGCGATCAGCGGCGCCAGGCCCTCGGTGGCTTCATCGAGGATGAGCACGTCGGGGTTGGTCATCAGCGCGCGGCCAATGGTGAGCATTTGCTGCTCGCCACCGCTGAGCTGCTGGCCGCCGTGGCCCAGGCGCTCCTTCAGGCGCGGGAAGGTCTCCAGCACGCGCTCGTAGGTCCAGTCGCGCTGGCCGCGTGTACCGGCGCGGGCGGCCATCTGCAGGTTCTCGACCACGCTCAGGTTGCCGAAGATCCCACGGCCCTCGGGCACGTAGGCAATGCCCAGCCGGGCCACTTCGTAGGGAGGCTTGCCAGTCATGTCGCGGCCCGCCACGGCCACACTGCCTGAGCGGGGCTTGACCAGGCCCATCAGCGACTTGAGCAGGGTGCTCTTGCCCATGCCGTTGCGGCCCATGAGGCCGATGGTCTCGCCCCGGCCCACGGTGAAATCAATGCCGTGCAGGATGTGGCTGCTGCCGTAGAAGGTGTGGATGCCCTTGGCATCGATCCATGGAGTGGTCATCTCAGTGGTCCTCCCCCAGGTAGGCGGCCTGCACGGTGGCATCGGCACGCACCTCGGGCGGTGTGCCATGCGCAATCACCTCGCCGTTGACCATCACCGTCAGGCGGTCGGCCAGCGCAAACACGGCATCCATGTCGTGCTCGACCAGCATCATGGCGTGCGCAGGCTTGAGTCGCTGCAGCAGCTCCACCATGCGTTCGGCCTCGGCCACGCCCATGCCGGCCAGGGGCTCGTCGAGCAGCAGCACCTGCGGCTCGGTGGCCAGGGTCATGGCAATTTCGAGCTGGCGCTGCTCGCCGTGGCTCATGGCTCCCGCGATGGCCGTGCGCCGGTCTTTGAGGCCTGACAGCTCGATAGCGCTTTCAAGACGTGCGCTGGTTGCTCTGTTTTTGATAGTGTCCGAGCGGGTGTCCTGGCACCAGCGCAACGGGTTCCAGGGCTGCTGTGCATCGCGCGACTGGGCCGCCAGGCGCACGTTTTCGTGCACAGTGAGCGGCAGGAAGATGTTGGTCTTCTGGTAGCTGCGGCCCAGGCCCTGGCGCGAGATGCGTTCGGGTGCCCAGCCGGTCACATTGGTGCCGCCCAGCAGCACCTGGCCCGAGGTGGGGGTCAGGTCGCCCGAGAGCAGGTTGGTCAGGGTGGACTTGCCAGCGCCATTGGGACCGATCACCGCATGGATCTTGCCCCGCCAAAGGTCTACCGAGACACCATTGACGGCAGCCAGGCCGCCGAAGCGTTTGGTGACCTTCTGTGCAGACAACAGGACTTCAGCCATGGTGCGATCCCTCCGAAGCCTTGGCTGCGCTCCGCTGCGCAAACATGCCCAGCAGCCCGCGCGGCGCGGCTACCACCACCAGCACGATGAAGCCTCCCATCAGAAGCTGCCAGTGTTTGCTGATGTCCTTGAACACGTGCAGCAGGTACTCGAAGGCAAACGCACCCACGATGGCGCCTGCAAAGTTACCCATGCCGCCCAGAATGACCATCATGATGGCGTGCGCGCTCATGTGAAATCCCATGAGCTCAGGATTCACATAGCCGGTCTGCGCGCCCCACAGGTAACCCGCCAGGCCTGCTAGCGCCCCGGCGATGGTGAAGGCGGTGAGTTTGTAGCCCCGTGTGCCAAAGCCCATGGCGCGCATGCGGTGCTCGTTGATTCGGATGCCCGCCAGCGCGCGGCCCAGCGGGCTCCACAGCAGGCGGCGCAGCAGCACGTACACCAGCACCACCAGCGCCAGCGTGAAGTAGTAGAAGGTCTTGCGTCCCTCCAGATCGAACGGCAGCCAGCCGAAGAGCGACGCATCGGGCCGGAAGTTGATGTACAGCCCGTCCGAGCCACCCAGCACCTTGTTGTCGAAGAACAGGTAGAAGACCATCTGCGCAAAAGCCATGGTGACCATGATGAAGTAGATGCCGTGGGTGCGCACCACAAAGAACCCGATCACCAGTGCCACCAGGCCGGACACAGCCACGGCCAGCGGCAGCGACCACCACAGGCTGACCGGCATGTCTGCAGGGGTGAGAAAGGCCAGGGCGTAGCCCGCCACGCCAAAGTACGCAGCATGGCCCAGTGATACCAGTCCGGTCACGCCCTGCAGCAGATCCAGGCTCATTGCAAAGATGGCCATGATCATCATGCGGGTGACCATCTGTACGTAAAAGTCGCTGCCCACCACAGGGAACAGCAGCAACGCAGCCAGCCCCAGTGCCAGGGCGAACTGCACGCTGCGCGGCAGCACTTCGATATTGGCGCGCGGGGTGCTCATGAGCGGCCGCCGGGCCGCCCCAAGGCAGCGAAGGCCCCCTCGGGGGGCAGCGAGATACACGAAGTGACGAGCGTGGGGGGAGTCATTGTTTAAACAGGCCTTCGGGTTTCCACAGCAGCACCGCCGCCATCAGCATATAGACCAGCATGCCCGCTGCCTGTGGCAGCAACACCTTGCCAAACGTATCGACAAAGCCCACCAGCAGCGCCGCAATCAGCGCACCCCGTACCGAGCCGATGCCGCCGATCACCACCACCACAAAACACATGATGAGCACCGATGAGCCCATGTTGGGATACACGCTGGATACGGGTGCAGCCACCATGCCCGCGACCGCCGCCAAGCCCACACCGAGCGCAAACACGATGGCATGGATCAGCTTGATGTTCACGCCCAGCGACTCGGCCATGTCGCGGTTGAAGGCTCCGGCGCGGATCTTCATGCCCAGGCGGGTCTTGGAGATCAGCAGGTACAGCGCCACCGCCAGTGCAATGCACACGCCCGAGATGAACAGCCGATAGACCGGGTAGGAGAGGGTGTCGGTGAGCGGAATCGACCAGTCCAGCACCTTGGGGATGGGCACGCCATGCACATCGTCGCCCCACAGGATGGAGCGCAGTTCCTCGAAGATGTAGATGAGGCCAAAAGTCAGCAGCACCTGGTCCAGGTGGTCGCGGTGGTAGAAGTGGCGGAACAGCAGCCATTCGAGCGTTAGCCCGAAGACCACCGACAGCAGCGCGCCGCCTACGATGGCGAGTGTCAGGCTGCCGAAATGCCCCGACAGCGAATACGCGAGGTAAGCCCCCAGCATGTAAAAGCTGCCGTGCGCCAGGTTCACCACGCCCATGATCCCGAAGATCAGCGTGAGCCCGGCCGCCAGCATGAACAGCAGCAGGCCGTATTGCACGCTGTTGAGCAACTGGATCAGGAAGGTGGCGAAGTCCATGAATGTGGTGATGTTGGCGGCCTGCCGATGTGGCTGGCAGCCACTGGTGAAAGGGACTTTGTGCGGGCGATGTACCCGTGGAGTTGGTAACTGGCGCGGCCCCATGGAGGGCAGCCGAGCAAGGGCTGCCCTGCAGCGAGGGCTGCATCCCCCTGCCCGCTGCGCGCAGCGCTGCGAGAACGGGGGGAAGGCGCGCGGCTCAGGGGGTTATCCCATCCTGCAACCGGCGCCGCTGTCGGCCAGCGCCTTGGCGGCTACGCCGATCACCTTGTTTTCCTTGTTCTCGACACGGCGCAGGTAGATGTCCTGCACGGGGTTGTGCGACTTGCTCATCGTCCACTTGCCGCGTGGGCTGTCGATGACTGCGCTTTCCATCGCCTTGATGACGGCCGGTTTGGCAGAAAGGTCGCCCTTGACCGCGTTGGCGCCCTGCACCAGCAGCAGGCCGGTGTCGTAGCCTTGCACGGCATACACGTCGGGTTGGCTGCGAAAGGCCTTGGCGTATTCCAAGCGGAACTGCTTGTTGCGCGGCGTGTCCAGCGAATCGCTGTAGTGCATGGTGGTGATGATGCCGTCGGCCGCGGGGCCTGCAGCGTCCAGCACACCCTCGGTGAGGAAGCCCGAGCCGTACAGCGGAATCTTGTCCTTGAGGCCGGCCGCCGCATAGTCCTTGATGAACTTGGCCGCGCCGCCACCGGCGAAGAAGCAGGCCACGGCATCAGGCTTGAGGGCCGCGATCTCGGTCAGAAGCGCCTGGAATTCGACGTTGGGGAAGGGCAGGCCCAGCTCCTTGACGATGGTGCCGCCGGCCTTGGTGTAGCTTTCCTTGAAGCCCTCAAACGCCTCGTCACCAGCAGCGTACTTCCAGGTGATCCATACGGCCTTCTTGTGGCCCTTTTCGACCATGGCCTTGCCCAGCGCCAGGGTGGGTTGGGAGTTGCTGAATGAAGTGCGGAATACATTGGGCGCGCACAGCGCGCGGGTGGCGGCGTGCACGCCCGCATTGGGGATGAGGTTGAGCACACCGGTGTCGCGCGCCACCTTCTGGATGCCCATCTGCACGCCCGAGTGCACAGTGCCAATCAGCACATCCACCTTGTCACGCTGGACCAGCTTGCTGGCGTTTTCCACGCCCTTGCTGGGCTCGGACTCGTCATCGACCTTGAACCATTCGATCTCGCGGCCGCCGAGCTTGCCGCCTTGCTGGTCGATGGCCAGGCGCACGCCGTTTTCGATGGCCACGCCCAGCTGGGCAAAGGTGCCGGTGTAGGGCAACATGAACCCCACGCGCACCTTGCCGCTTTGAGCACGCACGATGGAGGGCAGCAGCAGGCCCGTGGATGCTGCGCCAACGAGGGCGGCACTGCGGCTGATGACGAGGCGGCGGGTGGTCATGGGGCTTGTCTCCTTTGTTTAGGCTTAAAGTAATTTACTGCAAGCGTTCGGTGGTGAATACCTATGGGTTACCCGTACCGGTGCTGGCGTGCGGTTCCGCGTGCATCGGGCGTGGCTTCCGTGGGTTCCCTGTCTTCGCTGCTAGAGGCCTGACGAATCCGCGTGACGTGGCTGCGAACGTTGATGGCTGCCGCTGCCAGAGGGTAACTTTGAAACATGAATTAAAATGCATGTATTGAATTTTTGTGCAGTATAGATCGTGTTTTTTGGGTTCGGGTGGCCGATTTGAGCCTGCGTTCTAGGTAGTTTCCAGCAGGGAGGCGGTAGCGGCACCGACCGGTGCCCGGAGTTGTTCCGACGGACCGATGACCTCTCGCGCTCCTGCAGCATGGCCCTGCCTGCACAATCGTGGACTGATCATCAGACCCGTCGCATATGGCGAGATGGCCCGGCGGAGTGATAGTGTTGTTGACTGCACGGAGCCGGCCACCATCCAGTCTGCGCCGAGTTGATGCGGCTTGCGGTTGCATCCGCATTTTTATTCTGTATGCCTCCTTCTTCCCCCTCCGACCTTTCTCCTTCTGTACCGTCCCGGCCGCCATTGGTGGCGCGCCTGGCCGAATGGCTGCGGCATTTCTGGCCCGCCCCGCTGGGTATTGATGGCAAAGAACGCCTTCGCTTTGTGGTGGGCGCGGTGATCGGTGTGCTGCTCACGGCATGGCTCAGCCGCTGGTGGGCCCAGGGGAATGGCACTGGGCCGTGGATGGTGGCTTCTCTGGGAGCCAGTGCCGTACTGGTGTTTGGCATGCCCTCCAGCCCGCTGGCGCAGCCCTGGCCTGTGTTAGGTGGCAGCACCTTGTCAGCGCTGGTGGGGGCGGTCTGCTCTGCGTTGATTCCGGACAAGGCCCTGGCGGGTGCGGTGGCAGTGGGGCTGGCCATCGCGCTCATGGTGCCATTGCGTTGTCTGCATCCTCCGGGTGGGGCCATGGCGTTGTACGTGGTGTTGACCTCTGGCGATGGGTGGCACCTTGCGGCATTCCCGGTGTTGTTCAACGTCGTACTCCTGTTGATCGCCGCCGTGGTCTACAACGGTTTGACAGGCCGTCGCTACCCGCATCCTCAGCGTGTCACGCCGCGGGTGGCAACAAGCCAGGGCGCTTTCACTGCGTCGGATGTCGATGCGGCGCTGGCCCATTACAACCAGGTGCTCGACGTGAGCCGGGCAGATTTAGAGGGGTTGTTGCACCTGGCGGGCCGTGCTGCTTTCCAGAGAACCCTGGGAGAGTTGCGCTGCGCGGACATCATGTCCAGTCCGCCTCACGCTGTGGAGGCCGGCGTGTCGCTGAAGGAGGCGTGGGCTCTGATGCGTTTGCAGCAAATCAAGGCGCTGCCGGTGGTGGATGCGCAGCGCCAGGTGATTGGTATCGTGACGGTGGCCGACTTCATGCGGCTGGCCAACCTGGACACCCATGAAGGGCTTGGGCAGCGGTTGCGCACACTGGTCATGGGGCGTGGTGGGCAACCCCAGGCAGTGGGCGAGATCATGTCCCACCCTGTCCAGGTGGCGCGCTCGGCCCAGCATGCGATGGACCTCGTGCCGCTCTTCTCGCAGGGCGGACACCATCACATTCCCATCGTGGATGATGTAGATCACCTCGTTGGCATCATCACCCAGACCGACCTCGTGCGCACCCTGGCCTCGGCGGTGCAAGGCCGATAGCGGATGGTTTTCGAGGATCTGGCTGGGAGCGCTGCGCCCGCGCCACAGGGCAGACCGGGTGTCCCATAGGCAAAACACGGCTTGTCGCGGTACAATTGACAGGCTCTGCACAGCGCTGACGCCTGTTCATTGAAGCCGTCTCCCGGCCCTCTGCCTGATCTGCGCCCTGGGTGCAGCGACTCCCACCGCCCGCCATGCACCGTGTGTCGAGTTTCGACAACGCTGCAGCTGCCGTGGTGAATGCAATAAAACCGCTCAGGCGCCGACCACAGAACATTTGCTTTGAAGAGATAGAGAAACACATGGCCAAAGAAGAACTCATTGAAATGCAGGGCTCCGTCACGGAAGTCTTGCCCGACTCGCGATTTCGCGTCACGCTGGACAACGGCCACCAACTGATTGCCTACACCGGCGGCAAGATGCGCAAGCACCACATCCGTATCCTGGCTGGTGACAAAGTGTCCCTGGAGATGTCGCCTTACGACCTGACCAAGGGCCGCATCACGTTCCGCCACCTCGCCGGTCGCGGTCCTGGCCCTTCCTCCGGCCGCTGATCTTTCCGTTTTCGGTCCGTGGCAGACCGAGGCGGTTTTATAGTTTTTTCTGGTTCGTCTCTTGCCACGTCGCGTTCGCGCGACCGCTCCCTCCTGCGATCTCTTCGCCCTGCTACTTTCTAAAAAAAGTCAAAAAAGCAGGCGATGAGCCAAAAACAGGGGAATTGGCGGGTTAGAATACGAGCTGTCGGAGCGTAGCGCAGCCTGGTAGCGCATCTGCTTTGGGAGCAGAGGGTCGCGAGTTCGAATCCCGCCGCTCCGACCAATGTTTGAAGGCCTTGCAGCAAATGCTGCAGGGCCTTTTTTCTTGCCCCGCCTGGTGCCTTTCAACGCAGAGGCGATCGGGGTCTCGGGGGCGAGCGGAAATGGGCTATTCACGCCTTCGTTTCCAGCAGGCTCGCGGAATCTACGTACCATTGTGGCCATCGCCGGTTGGCTCCCATTCGCACCGCCCCTGCCGTTTACCGCGCACGGTGCTTGCTGGTATCTCCATGACCTTCTCTGTGCTCTCTAAAGCCGCTGCCGTACCGTTGCCCCAGTCCGAAGCGCTTGCCCTGCCTGCAGTGCAGCGATACGACGCGGTCGATGCTCTGAGGGGAGTCGCCATGGTGTGGATGACGGTGTTCCACTTCTGTTTTGATCTGAGCCACTTCGGCTTGTGGTCACAGAACTTTCGTGTGGATCCGTTCTGGACCACGCAGCGCACCTTCATCGTGAGTCTTTTCCTGTTTTGCGCGGGACTGGGCCAGGCCATTGCGTTGCATCAGGGACAGGGCTGGCACCGGTTTGGGCGCCGCTGGGTGCAGATCGCCGGGTGTGCGCTGCTGGTGTCCGCGGGGTCGTTTGTGATGTTTCCGGCCAGCTTCATCTATTTCGGTGTGCTGCATGGCATGGCGGTGATGTTGCTCATTGCGCGCTGTACGGCAGGGTGGGGGCGCTGGCTGTGGCTGGCTGGACTGGTGGCGGTGGCCTTGCCGTGGGCTGCGCAGCAGCTTCTGGCGGGGGTATGGGCCGATGCCGCACCCTGGTTCAATGGGCGAGCCCTGAATTGGCTGGGGTTGGTGTCCCGCAAGCCGTTCACGGAGGACTATGTGCCCGTGTTGCCATGGTTGGGTGTGCTCTGGTGGGGGCTCGCTGCAGGTCAATGGGCCATGCGCGCGCGCAGGGGCTGGTTGCAATGGCAGCTACCCGTGGTGGTGCGGCCTCTGGCGACACTGGGGCGATGGAGCCTGAGCTACTACATGCTCCACCAACCGGTGATGATCGGCCTGCTGACGGCTGTGGTGTGGCTGATGGGGCGTACCTGAGCCTCGTCGATCTGTCGGGTCTTGCTAAACAGGCCGAGCCATAAAAAAACGCGACCGAGGTCGCGTTTTTTTATAGCCATGACGGCTGGGGGGCGGGTGGCTTATTCCACCTTGGCCTTGGCGCGCAGGTCTTCCTGGAACTTGGCCAGCTTTTGCTGCTGCAGTTGCTGCGCCACTTGGGGCTTGACTTCTTCGAGCTTGGGCAGCTCTGCCTGGCGCACATCGTCCAGGCGGATGATGTGCCAGCCAAACTGGCTCTTCACGGGCGTTTCGGTCATCTTGCCCTTTTCGAGCTTGACCAGCGCTTCGGTGAACTCGCTCACGTAGCTCGATGGGTTGGCCCAGTCGAGGTCGCCGCCCTTGGCGCCGGAGCCTGGGTCCTTGGATTGCTTCTTGGCGATGTCTTCAAACTTGGCGCCCTTCTTGATGGACGCGATGATGGCCTTGGCGTCGGCTTCCTTTTCCACCAGGATGTGGCGGGCCTTGTATTCCTTGCCGCTGTTGGCTGCCACGAACTTGTCGTATTCGGCCTGGATTTCAGCGTCGGTGACGGGGTTCGTCTTCTGGAAGTCGGCGAACAGTTCGCGGATCAGGATGGCCTGGCGTGCCAGGTCCAGCTGGGCCTTGTAGTCTGCCGAGGTTTCCAGGCCGCGCTTCTGAGCTTCCTGCATGAAGATTTCACGGGCAATGACTTCTTCCTTGATCTGGCCTTCGATGTCGGGCGTCACGGGGCGGCCCGAGCGTTCGACCTGCTGCTTGAGCGCCTCGACGCGCTCCTTGGGAACTGCCTTGCCGTTAACAATGGCGACATTCTGGGCGGAAACGGGCAGGGCCAACGTGCCCAGCACGGCAGCGGCGACGAGGCCGGACAGGAGCTGTTTCTTCATGCGGAATCCAAAAAATGAGGGGTTGTTTGCCGACTGAAATCCGGCAGATGTTGACTTGAGGCCGGCTCAGAGAACTTCAATGGCGAGGGCGTGAACGCCTTGGTCAATAAATTCTTGCAGCGCATCATACACAAGGCGGTGTTGGGCCACGCGGGAGCGTCCTGTAAAGAAAGGTGACGAAATTCGCACCCGAAAATGGGTGCCGAATCCCGTGCCGTTGGCGCCCGCATGGCCTGCGTGGGCGGCGCTTTCGTCCAGCACCTCCAGGTGGCTGGGGGTGAGGCGGTCGGCCAGTGTCTGGTGCATCTGGTCTGCGATGGAGTTCATGGGCTTCACACTCGTTCAGGTGGTGGGCTCGTCGCCCTTGAGGTGGGGCGCAATGTAGATGCCCTGGGCCACCAGGAAGACCAGCGGAAACGCATAGCCCCACACCTTGAAGTCCACCCAGGCTTCGGTGCTGAAGTTCATCACCACGTACGCGTTGATGGCGGACATGAAGGCGCAGTAGATGATCCAGGCCACGTTCAGCCGCTGCCAGACGGCGTCGGGCAAGTCCAGCTGGCTGCCCAGCAGCATCTTGAGGAAATTCTTTTTGAGCGCCCAGAGCGCCACCGCCAGGGCCACCGACATAGCGCCATAGAGCACTGTGGGTTTCCATTTGATGAACCGGTCGTCCTGCAGGACCAGCGTGAGCGTGCCAAACAGCAGGATCAGCACCAGGGTGACCTTGTGCATGGTCTGCAGGCGCCGGTCGATGGCGTAGATGATGGCCATCTGCAAGGCCGTGGCCGCCATGAGCACGGCGGTGCCTACGTAGATGCCGTAGAACTTGTAGGCCCCGAAGAACAGCAGGATGGGGAAAAAGTCGATCAGAATTTTCATGGAGTCAGCAAGGAGTCCCGGGCTTCAGCGGTCGCCGGACTCGAAGTCCAGCGAGGCCGAGTTCATGCAATACCGCAACCCGGTGGGTGCCGGGCCATCTTCAAACACATGGCCCAGGTGCGCCCCGCATTGTGCACACACCGTTTCGGTGCGGACCATGCCATGGCTGCGGTCCACGATTTCGGTGATGGCGCCGGGGATGGCTTCGGAAAAGCTGGGCCAGCCGCAGCCCGCGTCAAACTTGGTGACCGAGTCAAACAGCTTGGCGCCGCAGCAGACGCAGTGGTAGCTGCCGTCGGCCCAGTGGGCTTCGTACTTGCCGGTGAAAGGGCGCTCGGTGGCGGCATGGCGCGTGACCTGGAAGGCCACGGGTTCTGCGCCTTTTTCGCGCAGTACGGCTTGCCATTCGGCGTCAGTCTTCTGGATGGGATGGGTCATGATGAACAGCTGATCTCGATGGAAGACGCCCAGTCGGGCGGGAAGGCGGCGTAGGCGTCGTGCCCGGGGTGCTCGTCAAACGGGCGCTCCAGCAGCCGCTGCAGGGTTTGGAGTTCGCCAAAGTCGCCAAGTTTCGCCGCACGGATGGCCTGTTCTCCCAGGTGGTTGCGCAGCACGAACTTGGGATTGGTTTTGAGCATCAAATCGGCTTGATGCGCTACATCCATATGCCTCGAATGCTCTGAATATAGTAGCAACCATTGGTCAAGGCCTGCGCGGTCCGCAAACAGGTCGCGCACGGGCTCCATGTCTTGGGTGCCCACGGCCTGCGACAGGCGGCGCCAGAAGATGGGGTAGTCCACCCGGTTCTGGGCCAGCAGCAGCAAGATGCTGTCGATGAGCGCGCCATCGCCGTCGCTGGCCTCCCGCAGCCCCAGCTTGGCGCGCATGCGGGCCATGAAGGCCTCGGGGAAAACCGTCTTGTAAGACTCCAGGGCCTGCTTGGCCAGTTCCTGGTCGCCGATCAGGGGCAGCAGCGCCTGCGCCAGGCAAAACAGGTTCCAGTACGCCACATTGGGCTGGCGGTTGTAGGCGTAACGGCCTTGCGAGTCGCTGTGGTTGCACACGTGGCCGGGCACAAACGCGTCGAGAAACTGGAACGGCCCGTAGTCAATCGTCAGGCCCAGGATGCTCATGTTGTCGGTGTTCATCACGCCATGGCAAAAGCCGACCGCCTGCCATTGCGCCATGAGGCGTGCGGTGCGCTCGCTCACGGCCTGCAGCAGGGCGGCGTACGGGTTGCCAGCCAGGTCGGTGCTGTCCCGGCATTCGGGGTAGTAGCGGCCAATGACGTAGTCGGCCAGCGTTTGCAGCGCGGCCTCCTGGCCGTTGGCAGCAAAGTGCTCGAAATGACCAAAACGCACAAAGCTGCGTGCCACGCGGGTGACGACGGCAGCGGTCTCGATTTCTTCGCGGCGGACGTGCGCGGGAGAGCCGGTGATGCACAGCGCGCGCGATGTCGGCACACCCAGTCCGTGCATGGCTTCGCTGCACAAAAACTCCCGGATGCTGGAGCGCAATACCGCACGGCCATCGCCCATGCGAGAGTAGGGCGTGCGGCCTGCACCCTTGAGCTGGACCTCCCACCCCGTAGCCGTCTCTCCGAGCAAGATGGCGCGCCCATCGCCCAGCTGACCGGCCCAGACGCCAAACTGGTGTCCGCTGTACACGCTGGCCAGGGGGCGCGAGCCTGCCAGCAGGCGGTTGCCGGTGAAGGCCTGCAGGGCCTCATCGCTGCGCAAGGCGGTTTCATCCAGCCCGAGCAGTTGCGCCACGGCGGGGCTGGTGCCTACCCAATGGGGCGTGGGCAGAGGGGTGGGGCGCAGTTCGGTGAAAAAGTCGGTGCCCAGCGCGGCAAAGCGGTGGTCCCAGGCGAGGCCGAGGTCGGTGTGGGCGTCGCTGTCGGCAGTCAGGGTCATGGGCTGGATTGTCTCGCAGGCCGGATGCCCCGGCGCCCACAGGGCCATGGCAGGGCGGGGATAGCCTGCACCGCGACCGCTACAACAACGCTGCCGCCGTCAGGCAGGCCGGGCCTGACGCAGGCTGCAGCAGCTGCTGGCGGTATTGGCCTGGGGGCATGCCAAACCAGCGCTTGCAGGCCCGAAACAGGTTGCTCTGGTCGCTGAACCCCAGCTGGTCCGCCACCTCGGCCAGGCTGCGGCGCGGGTCGGCCAGGTATTGGCGGGCCAGCTCGCTGCGGGTGTCGTCCAGCAGTTGCTGAAAACTCACCGACTCTGCCTGCAGCCGGCGCTGCAAGGTGCGATCGGTGAGGTGCAGGCGCGCAGCCACGTCCTCGCGCCGGGGTTCGCCCAGGTGCAGCATGCGCGATATCTCCGTGCGCACCTTGGCGCTGACCAGCGATTGGCCCAACGGGCCCAGTTGTCCCAGCTCGGCCTCCACCAGTTGTTCGTGCAGCGCCCAAAGGTTCGGGTTGTGGGTGGGAATGGGTTGCAGCAGGTCAGCTTCGGCCATCAGAAAGCGGTTCACCGGCTGGCCAAAGCGGGGTGGCACGCCGAACGCTGCGCGATGCCGCGTGTCGTCGGCCGGCGCTGGGGTGACCAGCTCCACGGCCAGGGGCGTGAGGTCGCGCCGGGTGAGCCAATCGCACAGCGTCAGCAGGGTCAGCACCGCAAACTCCACCCGCTGTCGCGGTATGGGGCGCGAGGCGCCGATGTGGTTGAGCACCATCCAGTAACCGCGTGGGTCTCGCTCCATCGAGAACGTGGTGGCGTCCGAGATCAGCGCCATGTGCCGGTCCAGGTGCCTGAAGCCTTCGAGAAGGTTGGGCCCCGAGGCCAGTGCGTGACCGACCAGATCCAGCTTGCCGTAGCGCGCGGCCAGCTGGCGGTCCAGGCCCAGCCCCGGGCGGTCGTAGTGCTGGGCTGCGGCCTCCCACAAGCGGCTGACGCGGTCCACATCCACGCGGGTGTGGGGGTGTTGCAGGCTCTCCAGGTCGATGTCGGCCTGCGCGCACAGGGCTTGCACCGGCAGTCCCTCGGCTGCAAACAGCTCCGCAATGCCGCGCACCCAGGCGGCAGAGCTGGTGCGCTGCGGCAATGGGTTCATGGGCAAGCCCCAGTCTCAGGGTTTACGCGCGGGTGGTGTTCTGAAGTCACTGTTTTGGTGTGGTTGCGATAGTGGGTTGTGGGCCGGGCGTTTCCACAATCGGCGCCGAGGTCGGTCCCAGGCGCGAGTGTGATGCGTTCTGCAGGCCCGCCCCATTCCTGAAAACCCCGAAGGAGACAAACAACATGGCCTATTTTGCAAAGAGCCTGCGCTGGGGCGCAGCATGCCTCGCCGCTGTGATGACCACGGCGTGTGGTGGTTCTGGCGGTACGCCGCCCGAACTGCGCGAAACCCGCTATGGCATGGTGCGCGGCACGGATGACAGCGCCACCAGCGGCACTTATGCCTGGAAGGGCGTTCCCTACGCACAACCCCCTGTCGGGGCCCTGCGCTGGCAGCCTCCCGCGGAGCCCGCCGCCTGGACGGGCGAGCGCAGCGCCACCCGGTTTGGTAGTGCGTGCCTGCAGATGGGCCGCATTTACGGCCAGGGCGCCAACAACCGCTTTGACGACACGATTGGCCAGACGCTGAACACCCCGCTGGGCAGCGAAGACTGCCTGACCCTCAACATCTGGCGGCCGGCCACCGCGCAGGACAACCTGCCAGTGCTGGTCTTTATCCACGGTGGCAGTGCCATCTCGGGCTACACCGCCGACCCGGTGTACGACGGCGCCGCGCTGGCCAAGTCGGCCAATGCCATCGTGGTCACAGCCAACTACCGGCTGGATGTGCTGGGGTATCTGCAGTTGCCCGCCCTGCATGCTGGCAACAACGGCAGTGGAAGCAGCGCAGGCGGCAGCACCTACACCGGCAACTACGCGCTGCTGGACGTCGTGCAGGCGCTGCGGTTCGTCCAGGGCAACATCGCCCGGTTTGGCGGCAATGCGGGCAACGTCACGTTGATGGGGCAGTCGGCGGGGGCCATCAATGCCTTGGCGCTGCTGACCGCTCCGCAGGCCACCGGGCTGTTCCACAAATTGGCACCGATCAGTGGCGGGATCTCCTTGGCGTCGAACCTGCCCGCCGGGTCCATTCCGACACTCAACCCGGTCTCCCGCTACGCCGCACAGGCCAGCCAGTTGCTGGCGCATCTGGCCGTGGCTGATGGCCTGGCACCTGGCCTGCCCGAAGCCCAGGCCCTGGTGGCCAGCTGGCCCCCCACGCAGGTGGCCAGTTACCTGCGTGGCAAGGATGCGCGGGTCGTTTTGCAGACGGTGCTGGCAAAGGGGCTGACAGGTTCTGGCCCGATCCCGGACGGTGTGGTGGTTCCGGTCGATCCGATCACGGAGATTTCTGCGGGCCGCTATCAGAAAGTGCCTGTGTTGTCCGGCTACACGGCCGAGGAGGGCAAGCTGTTTGCCCCGTTCCTGGTGCTGCTGGGCGGCAAGCCCGGCATGAAGATCGGCGATGCAGAGCGCTTTGCGATGATGCAGCGCTTCGACCCTGATGCCCCCACCACCCTCACTGCGGCGGACATTCTGGATGCGTCCTACCTGCCGGTGACAGCCCCGGGCACGGGCTACAACGCACGCACCCAGCTGCTGGGCAATGTGTTCATTGGCGCCAGCCGCGACAACCTGCTGAACGCCCTGCGCAGCCAGCAGAGCAATGTGTGGAACTACCAGTTCAACTGGGCCCAGCAGCCCGCACCGTGGAACGATGTGTACGGCGCGGCCCATGCGTTCGACCTGCCCTTTGTGTTTGGCAACTTCGGTCCCTCGGTGTTTGCGAAGGCGACCAACAGCACCGCCAACCAGCCGGGGCGCCTGGCCCTGTCGCGGGCCATGATGGACGGCCTGCGCGCCTTTGTGCACACCGGCGATCCCAACAACGCCACGCTGGGCCAGACCTGGCAGCCGTGGCCCCGCAAGTTCATCTTTGACGCAGACCAGAAGGCCGCACGCCTGAGCGTGCAATGACCCGCGTGCTGCAGATGTCGAACAGACCTCGGCCGAATGCGGGTGGTCAGTGCGCGGCCGTGGCGGCGAGGTATGCGTTCAGCGCCTCGTCGTCCACGATGGCCACGCGCCCGAAGTCCAGCGACACAATGCCCATGCCCTCCAGCGACTGCAGCACCTTGTTCACGGTCTGCCGCGACAGGCCCACCAACTGGCCCAGCTCTTCCTGCGTGAGGTTGAGCCGCCGGGTGCTGCGCCAGAACAGGCGGCTGAGGTACAGCGCCACGCGGTGCTCGGTGGACTGGGTGCGCCCGGCTTCGATGATGGTCATGGCCTGGCCCAGCCGCATGTTCAGATGCAGCACCAGGAACTGGTTGAACGCCAGGCTGGTCTCGCGCAGCGTGGCAAACAGCGGCAGGGGCAGGCACAGCAGGGTGGTGGGGCGCAGTGCCACCACGTGGTACCGGCGGGGCTCGGGCTTCATGGCCGAGCCTTCGCCAAACCATTCACCGTCAGGCACGCCGATGAAGGCGGACGACCGGCCCTTGCTGGTGGGGCTCTGCAGCATCACCAGACCCGACAGCACGGCATGCCAGCCCCGAACGGCGCTGCCGGCGGGCATCATCACCGCGCCCTTGTCGGCCTGCTCGGCAAACACCTCTTCGCGCAGCCGCTCCTGCATGGCAGCAGGCAGGCCCGCGAACCAGGGCTGGGCGGCAATGAATCGTTGGGCAGAAGGGGCAGCGCAAAGCATGGGCCCGATTGTCGCTGCAGCGGTGCCGGCGGTTCAGGGTATTCCCTTGCCCTTTGTCAGTGGGACGACAAGTGTTGGCAGCCATGCCCGCCGGGCGCACACTCCGCTGCGGTTCACGGAGGCCAGCGACAGCGCAACCATGCCGCCGCCGATGCCATGCCATGCCAGTGTGGTGGTGCGGCGTGTGTGGGTTCATCCCAGCGGCGTGCGGGGGCACGACGCGGGCGACACCCGGACGCCGATACGCGCGCTACGATGACCGTTCCATTCACTACAACATCCAAGGAGTATTCATGCTGGGCTTGATGCAGAGTCAACCGTTGCTGATTTCGTCGCTGATCGAATTCGCAGAGCGCCACCACGGCGACGCCGAAATCGTGTCCCGACGGGTGGAGGGGGACATCCATCGCTACACGTACCGCGACCTCGCAGCACGTGCCCGCCGCCTGGCCAACGCGCTGGATGACCTGAAGCTCCAGTTCAGCGACCGGGTGGCTACGCTGGCCTGGAACGGCTACCGCCACATGGAGATGTATTTCGGCGTGAGCGGATCGGGCCGCGTGCTGCACACCGTCAATCCACGCCTGCACCCCGACCAGATCGCCTGGATCATCAACCACGCAGAAGACCAGGTGATGTGCTTTGACACCACCTTCCTGCCCCTGGTGCAGGCGGTGCACGCCAAATGCCCCACCGTCAAGAAATGGGTCGCCCTGTGCGATGCCGACAAGCTGCCGGCCGACACCGGCATCCCCGGCCTGACCAGCTACGAAGCCTGGATTGGTGCGCAGTCTTCGGACTACGCATGGCCTGAGTTCGATGAGAACTCTGCATCGAGCATGTGCTACACCAGCGGCACCACAGGCAACCCCAAGGCCGCGCTGTACAGCCACCGCTCCACCACGCTGCACGCCTACGCTGCGGCGCTGCCTGATGTCATGTGCCTCTCGGCCCGCGACTCGGTGCTGCCCGTGGTGCCCATGTTCCACGTCAATGCCTGGGGCATTCCGTACTCGGCCGCGCTCACCGGCTGCAAGCTGGTGTTCCCCGGCCCGGCGATGGATGGCAAGTCGATCTACGAATTGATCGAAGCGGAGAAGGTCAGCTACGCGGCGGGCGTGCCCACCGTGTGGCAGATGATGCTGGGCCACATGAAGCCTGCGGGCCTCAAGTTCTCCACACTGCGCCGCACGGTGATCGGCGGATCGGCTTGCCCGCCCGCCATGATCCACGCCTTCAAGGAAGACTACGGTGTGGAGGTGCTGCACGCCTGGGGCATGACCGAGATGAGCCCGCTGGGCACGCTGTGCACACTCAAGAACAAACACCTCGTCATGTCCAAGGACGAGCAGATGAAGATCCTGCAAAAGCAGGGCCGTGCGATCTATGGCGTGGACATGAAGATCGTGGGTGGCGACGGCAACGAGCTGCCCTGGGACGGCAAGACCTATGGCGACCTGCTGGTCAAGGGCCCCTGGATCGTGGGCAGCTACTTCAAGGGCGAGGGCGGTGACCCGCTGGTGCGCGACGCGCAGGGCAGGGGCTGGTTCCCCACCGGTGACGTGGCCACCATCGACGCCGACGGCTTCATGCAGATCACCGACCGCAGCAAGGACGTGATCAAGTCCGGTGGCGAATGGATCAGCTCCATCGACATCGAGAACATTGCGATGGCCCATCCCGCCATTGCCATGGCAGCTTGTGTGGGTATGCCGCATCCCAAGTGGGACGAGCGTCCCATCGTGGCCGTGGTCAAGCGGCCTGGCGCAGAGGTGACGCGCGAAGCGCTGCTGGCCTTCTACGAAGGCAAGACGGCCAAGTGGCAGATCCCTGACGACGTGGTGTTTGTCGATGCCATTCCGCTCGGTGCCACCGGCAAGATGCTCAAGACCAAGCTGCGTGAACAGCTCAAGGATTACAAACTTCCCGGCCTGTGATCAGGGTGGGGCAATGCATGTGCGCGCATCGCTTGCGAGCGCCATTTTTTGCACTGCCCCAGGCTGGTGCGCGCTCGGGGGAGCGCAGCGCCAGTCACGTGTGCGACGCTGGTAGGGGCAATCCCTGAGCATCGCTTTGTTGCAACGCGGTACGCTGCGTTGTGTCGATTTACAAGGAGACAAAAGCATGAAGTTCGCTATTAAGGCTGTAGCAGCCTCGGTAATCTTGGCAAGCGCTGGCGGGGCCTTCGCTCAAAAGGGCGAGACGGTCAAAATCGCCTGGCTCGACCCCCTGTCTGGCCTGATGGCGGCCGTGGGAACGAACCAGCTCAAGAGCTTCCAGTTCATCGCTGAAGAGTTCAACAAGAAGAACCCTGCCGGCGTCAAATTTGAAATCATCGGCATCGACAACAAACTCAGCCCTCAGGAAACCACCAGCGCCCTGCGCTCGGCCATGGACCAGGGTGCGCGCTACGTGGTACAGGGCAATGGCTCTGGCCCCGCACTGGCCATCATGGACGCGCTCGAAAAGCACAACGCACGCAATCCCGGCAAGGAAGTCCTGTTCCTGAACTACGCTGCCGTGGACCCAGATCTCACCAACAGCAAGTGCAGCTACTGGCACTTCCGTCTGGATGCAGACACCTCCATGAAGATGGAAGCGCTGACGACCTACATGAAGGACCTGCCAGAGGTCAAGAAGGTCTACCTGATCAACCAGAACTACTCGCACGGCCACCAGGTCTCCAAGTTCGCCAAGGAGATGATGCAGCGCAAGCGCCCCGACGTGCAGTTTGTGGGTGACGACCTGCACCCCCTGGCCCAGGTGCGGGACTTCTCGCCCTACATCGCCAAGATCAAGGCATCGGGCGCTGACAGCGTGATCACCGGCAACTGGGGTTCTGACCTGGCACTGCTGATCAAGGCCGCCAACGATGCGGGCCTGAACAACGTTAACTTCTACACCTACTACGGCTCCGTCACCGGCAGCCCCACTGCCATGGGCTCTGCCGCTGCAGGCCGCGTTTACATGGTGGCTTACGCCCACATGAACCTGCCGGGCGAGCTCAACAAGATCGTGGTGGACTACAAGAAGAAGTTCAACGACGACATGTACACGGGCGCCGTGTACCACGCCTTCACCATGCTGTCCGAAGGTTTCGTGAAAGCCAAGTCCACCGACCCCGTCAAGGTCGCCGCAGCCTTTGAAGGTATGAAGTTCAAGAGCTTCAACGGGGAAGTCGAGATGCGCAAGACCGACCACCAGTTGCAGCAGGGCCTGTTCATTTCCAAGTGGGAAAAGGCCGGCGGCAAGTACCCCATCGACTCGGAAAACACCGGCTACACCTTCGTGCCGCTGAAGTACTACGAGCCCTACGTGGCCAGCACGCCCACGTCGTGCCAGATGAAGCGCCCCTAAATCCGGCGCTGGCGTTTCGGCGCCAGAACTTCGAGGCCCGACGTACTCGGGCCTTTTTTTTCCCTCCGTGATGAAAAATTCCAATGAATCCTGAGTTTTTCGTGATCTCTTTGCTGAACGGCGTGAGCTACGGGCTCCTGCTGTTCATGCTGAGTTCCGGCCTCACGCTGATCTTCAGCATGATGGGCGTGCTCAACTTCGCACACACCAGCTTCTACATGCTGGGTGCCTATTTCGCGTTCACCATCTCCGGGGTGGTGGGCTTTTGGCCTGCGCTGGTGCTGGCACCTCTTGTGGTGTTTGTGCTCGGGGCTGCGTTCGAGCGCTACGCCCTGCGCCGGGTGCACAAGTTCGGCCATGTGCCCGAGCTGCTGGTCACGTTCGGGCTGTCGTACCTGATTCTGGAGGTCGTGCAGCTGGTCTGGGGGCGCTCCACGGTGCCGTATGGCCTGCCAGAGCAATTGCAGGGTCCGCTCTTCTCGCTGTACGGCACGCAGTTTCCCAAGTCGCGTTCGTTTGTGATGCTGGTGGCGCTGCTGATGCTGCTGTCGGTGTGGCTGCTGCTCACACGCACCCGCATCGGGCTGGTGATCCAGGCGGCTCTCAAGTACCCCGAAATGGTGGAAGCGCTGGGCCACAACGTACCGCGTGTCTTCATGCTGGTGTTTGGTGGCGGCGCCGCGCTGGCGGGCCTGGCGGGCGTGATCGGTGGCAATACCTATGTGACCGAGCCTGCGATGGCGGCGTCCGTGGGCTCCATCATCTTCGTGGTGGTGGTGGTGGGCGGCATGGGCTCGTTGGCCGGTGCTTTCATCGCTTCGCTGCTGATTGGCGTGGTGCAGACCTTTGCCGTGGCGCTGGACTACTCGCTGATCCACGTCTTCAAGGCCGTGGGTGTGGCGGTGACCGACCAGACCTTTGGCTATCCCTTGCTCAAGCTCACGATTTCCCAGGTGGCGCCCATCCTGCCGTACCTGTTCCTCGTGCTGATCCTGATCTTCCGCCCCAAGGGCCTTTTGGGCACGCGGGAGGACTGATGCCATGAATTCAACCACTCATCCTGTCTCCAGTGCCACGTCGCACTACCGGTTCAAGCCCTGGAACGTCGGGCGCTTTGTGATCTGGACGCTGTTTGCCGCAGCACTGATCGTGGCGCCCATGCTGTTTCGCAGCAGCCTGGCGCTGACCATGCTCTCGCAGATCGGCTACCTCATCATCATCTGCCTGTCCTACAACATGTTGTTGGGGCAGGGCGGCATGCTGAGCTTCGGCCATGCCGTGTACACCGGTCTGGGTTCGTTCATAGCCATCCACGCCATGAACATGGCAAGCAAAGGCAGCTTCAGCATTCCGCTGGTGCTGATCCCCATCGTGGGCGGGCTGGCCGGGGCCTTCTTTGCCATCTTGCTGGGCTTTGTCACGACCAAGAAGTCGGGCACCACATTCGCCATGATCACGCTGGGTATTGGCGAGCTGGTGGCTTCGATGGCGCTGATGTTCCCCGAGTTCTTCGGGGGCGAAGGCGGCATCACCACTGACCGCGTGTATGGCCAGTCGTTCTTCGGCATCACCTTCGGTCCTGCCATTCAGGTGTACTACCTGATCGCCGTGTACTGCTTCGTGTGCACTGCGGCGATGTTTGCCTTCACCGGCACACCTCTGGGCCGCATCCTGAACGCAGTGCGCGACAACCCCGAGCGTGTGGAGTTCATTGGTTACAACACGCAGCGGGTGCGCTACTTCGCCTTCATTATTGCGGGCTTCTTTGCCGGCATTGGTGGTGGTCTGGCCACCATCAACTTCGAGATCGTGACGGGTGCTGACAGCCTGAACGTGGTGCGCTCGGGTGGCTACCTGCTGTTCACCTTCCTGGGCGGTGCCACCTTCTTCTTCGGCCCCATCATTGGTGCCGTGCTGCTGGTGCTGGCGTCTGTGCTGCTGTCCGAGCTGTCCAAGGCCTGGCTGCTGTACCTGGGCCTGGTGTTCCTGTTCATGGTGATGTATGCGCCCGGTGGCGTGGCCAGCCTGATCATGATGAACCTGCGCCTGGCCAAGTTCGGCAAGCTGCGCCAGCTGTGGACCTCTTACCTCGCGCTGGGCGGTACTGCCCTGGTGGGTGTGATGGGCGCAGCCTGCATGATCGAGATGACGTACCACCTGCAGCTCAATGCCGCGCTGGGGCCAGAGTTGACCTTCCTCGGCGCCACGCTCAACGCCAAGGGCTTTACCAGCTGGTTTGGTGCGGTGTTTGTGATGGTGACGGGCTTTGCCCTGTTTGAACTCTGCCGCCGCCAATTTGTGCGCCAGTGGAGCAGGATCCAGGAAGAAATAGAACATGAAATCAAGCGCGGGGAGGCTTTGTAACCATGGCGGCTGACAACGCAACCTATGCGCTCGAACTGCGCGACCTGCGCAAGAGTTTTGGCAAGACCGAGATCATCCGCGGCGCCAACCTGGCCGTCGCGCCCGGTGAGCGCGTGGCCATCATCGGCCCCAACGGTGCGGGCAAGTCCACGCTGTTCAATCTGATCAGCGGGCGCTTTGCGCCCACCAGCGGCGATGTGATCCTGAATGGCCATCGCATCAACGGCATGGCACCGTACGAGATCAACCGGCGCGGGCTCTCGCGCAGCTTCCAGATCACCAACATCTTCCCCAAGCTGTCGGTGTTCGAAAACCTGCGGTGCGGCGTGCTGTGGAGCATGGGCTACAAGTACACGTTCCTGCGCTTCCTGTCGAACCTGCACGATGCCAACGAGCGCGCCAAGCAGCTCATGGAAATGATCAAGCTCGACAAGAAGCGCGACACGCTGGCGATGAACCTGACCTACGCTGAGCAGCGCGCGCTGGAGATTGGCATCACCATCGCGGGCGGTGCCAATGTGATCCTGCTGGACGAACCGACGGCCGGCATGAGCAAGACCGAGACCTCACGCTTCATCCACCTCATCAAGGAAGTGACCGAAGGCCGCACGCTGTTGACGGTGGAGCACGACATGGGCGTGGTGTTCGGCCTGGCCGACAAGATCGCTGTGGTGGTGTATGGCGAAGTGATTGCCTTTGACACGCCCGACAAGGTACGCGCCAACCAGCGCGTGCAAGAGGCCTATCTGGGCTCGGTCGTTGCGGACGAGCAAGGGGCGGGACACTGACATGCTGAAAATCGAAAATCTCCACGCCTATTACGGCAAGAGCCATGTGCTGCATGGCGTGACCTTTGATGTACAACCCGGTGAAATCGTGGCCCTGCTGGGGCGCAACGGGTCGGGCCGCTCCACCACCGCCAAGGCCATCATGGGTCTGGTGGACTGGGAGGGCACACTCAACTGGAAGGGGCAGGACCTCAATGGCAGGAAGGCCTACGAGATCGCCCACCTGGGGGTGGGTTATGTGCCCGAAAGCCGCGATGTGTTCCCCAACCTCACCGTGCACCAGAACCTGATGCTCGGCCAAAAGGGCAGTGGCAAGAACAGCCGCTGGTCGTTTGACGACATGTACGAGATGTTCCCCCGACTCAAGGAGCGCCAGCACACCGAGGCGGGCGTGATGTCGGGCGGCGAGCAGCAGATGCTGACCCTGTGCCGCACGCTCATGGGTGACCCGGACCTCATCATCATCGACGAGCCCACCGAGGGTCTGGCACCCAAGATCGTCGAGCTGGTGGGCCAGTACCTGCAGACCATCAAGTCGCGCGGCATCTCGGTGCTGTTGATCGAGCAGAAGCTGACCATTGCGATGAAGATCTCAGACCGCGCACTGGTGATGGGCCACGGCTCTATCGTGTTCCAGGGCACACCGGACAGCCTGCGGGCCGACAGCTACATCCGCAAAGAGTGGCTTGAAGTTTAGCGGGGCGATCCCCCTGAGGCGCTGCGCGCCTTCCCCCTTCTCTCGAATCGCTGCGCGATTCGGGAAGGGGGACGCAGCCCTCGCTGCGGGGCGGCCCTTGCTCGGCTGCCCTGGTCTCGGGGCGCGCCAGTTTCTAAGGTTCGGGGCAGGGCGGACGCACTGGAAGGCGCTCCGCCAACTGTGATCCATAGAGGCGCCCGGTCTTCGGTGGCGCCTTTTTTTGCCTGCCGGTGTCTGCTCTTCTGGGGATGTCTGATACCCCCTTGTCCCGCCCGGGACAAATTGACACGCCAAATGGTTTTGAAGTCTCTACAATAAAAACGCACGATCGTTCTTTTTCACTTTCCAAGGAACAACAGCACCATGACCGCTGAATACAAAGTCCACGGCTCCGTTGCCGTGATCACCATGGCCAACCCTCCCGTCAACGGACTCGGTCTGGCGACCCGCCAGGGCATCGTGGACGGCCTTGGCCGTGCCAATGCCGATGCAGCGGTCACGTCCATCGTGATCACCGGTGCCGGTGGTGCGTTCTCTGGCGGCGCCGACATCAAGGAGTTCGGCACCGACAAGTCGCTGCAAGAACCCAACCTGCTGTCGGTGATTGCCGCCATCGAAAATTCGGCAAAGCCCGTCGTGGCCGCCATGCACAGCGTCGCCATGGGCGGCGGGCTGGAGCTGGCCCTGGGCTGCCACTACCGCATTGCAGCGCCTGGCTGCTCGATCGCGTTGCCCGAAGTCAAGCTGGGCCTGATCCCCGGCGCAGGTGGCACGCAGCGCCTGCCACGCGTGATTGGTGTTGAAGCGGCGCTCAACCTCATCGTGAGCGGCGAGCCCGTCAAGAGTGAAATGATTGGCGCCGTGCCCGGCCAGAAGCTGTTTGACAAGATGGCCGCGTCGGCCGAGTCGCTGGCGGCAGAAGCCCTGGCATTCGCGCAAAGCGTGGCCGATGCCCGCCCGCTGCCCCTGGTGCGCAACTTCCCCTGTAAGCATCCCGAAGGCGATGCGTACTTCCAGTTCGCGCGCAACATGGTCAAGGGCATGGCCAAGAACTTCCCCGCACCCGCCAAGTGCGTGGACGCTGTTGAAGCCGCCACCAAGAAGAAGTTTGCCGAAGGCATGCTGGTCGAGCGCGAGATCTTCATCAACCTGATGTGGACGCCCGAGTCGCGCGCACTGCGCCACCTGTTCATGGCCGAGCGTGCGGCGAGCAAGATCCCTGATGTGGCCTCCGACACCCCCAAGCGCGACATCAAGCTGGTGGGCGTGATTGGCGCGGGCACCATGGGCGGCGGCATTTCCATGAACTTCCTGAACGCGGGCATCCCCGTCAAGATCCTGGAAATGAAGCAGGAAGCCCTGGACCGTGGCGTGGCCACGATCAAGAAGAACTACGAAGCCCAGGTCAAGAAAGGCAAGCTCAAGCAGGACAAGTACGAGCAGCGCATGGCCCTGCTGAGCACCACGATGAGCTACGACGATCTCAAGGACTGCGACCTCATCATCGAAGCCGTGTTTGAAGAGATGGGCGTCAAGGAAGCCGTGTTCAAGCAACTCGACGCTGTGGCCAAGCCCGGCGCCATCCTGGCCTCCAACACCTCCACGCTTGACGTGGACAAGATCGCAGCGTTTACCAAGCGCCCGCAGGACGTGGTGGGCATGCACTTCTTCAGCCCTGCCAACGTGATGAAGCTGCTGGAAGTGGTGCGTGGCAAGGAGACCGCCAAGGATGTGCTGGCCACCGTGATGGCCATCGGCAAGAAGATCAAGAAGACTTCCGTGGTCTCGGGCGTATGCGATGGCTTCATCGGCAACCGCATGATCGAGCAGTACAGCCGCCAGGCCGGCTTCCTGCTGGACGAAGGCTGCACGCCGCAGCAGGTGGACAAGGCCATCGAAAAGTTTGGCTTTGCCATGGGCCCGTTCCGCATGGGCGACCTGGCCGGCAACGACATCGGTTGGGCCATCCGCAAGCGCCGCGCCGTCGAGCGCGCCGACATGAAGTACAGCCGCACCGCCGACAAGCTGTGTGAACTGGGCCGCTTCGGCCAGAAGACCGGCGCAGGCTGGTACGACTACCAGGCCGGCAAGCGCGATGCGATCCCGAGCGACCTGGTCAACAAGATGATCGAAGACCACCGCAAGGAACTCGGCATCACGCCGCGCAAGATTTCTGACGAAGAAATCGTGCAGCGCCTGGTGTTCGCCCTGGTCAACGAAGGTGCGCACATCCTGGAAGACGGCATTGCCAGCAAGTCCGGCGACATCGACATGGTGTACCTGACCGGCTACGGCTTCCCCATCCACCGTGGCGGCCCCATGCACTACGCCAGCGAAGTGGGTCTGTTCAACGTGGTGCAGGCCATGGACCGTTTTGCCAAGAACCCGCTGGACGACGCAGCGTTCTGGAAGCCCGCTCCGCTGCTGGCCAAGCTGGCCGCCGAAGGCAAGGCCTTCCAGTAAGCCGCCCGCGTGCACCCATCTACAGATTCAAAGGAATTCACATGACCTCCGCAGTGATTGTTTCCACCGCCCGCACGCCACTCGCCAAGAGCTGGAAGGGTTCGTTCAACATGACGCACGGCGCCACCCTGGGCGGCCATGCCGTGCAGCACGCCGTGTTGCGCGCTGGCATCGACGGCGCTGACGTGGACGACGTCATCATGGGTTGCGCCACGCCCGAAGGCGCCACGGGCAGCAACATCGCACGCCAGATCGCGCTGAAGGCCGGCCTGCCCATCACGGCATCGGGCGTGACCGTCAACCGTTTCTGCTCGTCGGGCCTGCAGACCATCGCCATGGCTGCCCAGCGCATCATCGCGGGCGAGGCCGATGTGTTTGTGGCCGGGGGCGTCGAAAGCATCTCCTGCGTGCAGCAAGAGATGAACCTGCACATGATCCAGGACCTGGCCCTGGCCAAGCAAAAGCCAGAGATCTACTGGAGCATGCTGCAGACCGCCGAGCAAGTGGCCAAGCGCTACAACATCGGCCGCGAAGCCATGGACGAATACGGCGCTGCCAGCCAGCAAAAGGCTTGCGCTGCCCAGGCCGCCGGCCTGTTCGACGCCGAAATCGCCCCCATCACCGTGACGGCCGGTGTGGCTGACAAGACGCTGGGCCTGATCACCAAGCAAGTGACGGTGAGCCGCGACGAAGGCACGCGCGAAGGCACGACGGTGGAGGCCATCAGTGGCCTGCGGTCGGCACTGCCCGGTGGCCTGATCTCGGCCGGCAATGCCAGCCAGTTCTCTGACGGCGCCGGTGCCTGCGTGATCACCAGCGAAGAGTACGCCAGCAAGAAGGGCCTCAAGCCCCTGGGCCGTTTCCTCGGTTTTGCAGTGGCCGGTTGCGAGCCTGATGAAATGGGCATCGGCCCTGTGTTTGCCGTGCCCAAGGTGCTGAAGAAGCTGGGCCTCACGGTGCAGGACATCGACCTGTGGGAGCTGAACGAAGCCTTCGCCGTGCAGGTGCTGTACTGCCGCGACAAGCTGGGCATCCCGGCGGACCGTCTGAACGTGAACGGCGGCGCCATCGCCCTGGGCCACCCCTACGGTGTGTCGGGCCAGCGCCTCACAGGCCACGCCCTCATCGAAGGCAAGCGCCGTGGCGCCAAGAAGGTGTGCGTGACGATGTGCATCGGCGGCGGCATGGGCGCTGCGGGCATTTTCGAGGTGCTGTAAGCCATGTCCGGGCAGGCCTCGTCGCCACCGCGCACCGACATCCCCGATGTCGTGGTGTCGCCCGAGGTCTTCCTGGCCATGGGGCGTGAGGTACTGGCATCGCAGCCGTTCAGCATCCTGGTGGGGGCGCGGCTGCATGCCTTGTCCCCAGGGCACTGCGAGCTGCACCTGCCCGTCACGCCCCAGCTGCTGCAACAGCATGGTTTTGTACACGGGGGCGTGCTGAGCTATGTGGCCGACAACGCCCTGACCTACGCGGGAGGCACCGCGATGCGGGTGCCCGTGGTGACCTCCGAGTTCAAGATCAACTACCTGCGCCCTGCGGTGGGCGAACTGCTCATCGCCCGTGCGCAGGCGGTGCACCATGGCCGCGCGCAGGCGGTGTGCCGCTGCGATGTGTTGGTGGTGCAGGCAGGCACCGAAAAGCTGTGCGCCGTGGCGCAAGGCACCATTGCCGCACTGCCACCGCGCGAAGACGCGGCACCGTCGCCCGCTGGCGCCTGATGGTGGCAAGGGATGGGAGCATGTTCCTCCTCACTCCTGCGCCGTTTACTCCTTATTTGATAGCTGCTGGCGCATGATTTATCTGCGCCTGGGGCCGTTTTAACCCTGAAATGCCATGAGCCTACGTCCCACCGTCGATTTCCTGCTCTACCAGTGGCTGAACGCCGAGAAGCTGCAAACCCGCGAGCGCTTTGCAGACCACTCCCGCGAGACCTTCGATGCCGTGCTCGACACCTCGGAGCGCATCGCGCGCGAGAAGTACGCGCCCTTCAACCGCGTGGTGGACACCGAAGAACCCCGCACCGAGACCGAGCCCGACGGCACGCTGCGCGTGGTGCTGCCGCAGGCCACCTACGAAGCACGGCGCGCCTACGCCGAGTCGGGCCTGCTGAGCGCAGCGCAGGACTACGACATTGGCGGCATGCAGCTGCCCTACACGGTGGAGGCGGCGGCCAACAGCTTTTTCGCGGCCGCCTCGATCAGCATTGGGTCCAACCTGCTGACCTCGGGCAACGCAAACCTGCTCATGGTGCATGGCACCGATCTGCAAAAGCAGGTGTTTGCGCTCAATGAATTCAACGGCCGATGGTCGGGCACCATGTGCCTGTCGGAGCCACAGGCGGGCTCGTCCCTGTCCGACGTGGCCACACGCGCCGTGCCGGATGGCGAGGGCTTTGAGAGCGACCCGCTCGGCCCCCGCTACCGCCTCAAGGGCAACAAGATGTGGATCAGCTCGGGCGACCATGAGTTGACCGAAAACATCGTGCACCTGGTGCTGGCCAAGATCCCGGGGCCAGACGGCAAGCTGGTGCCCGGCACCAAGGGCATCTCGCTGTTCATCGTGCCCAAGAAGCTGGTGGACACCAACGGCCAGCTGACCGGCGTGCGCAACGACGTGGCGCTGGCGGGCCTGAACCACAAGCTGGGCTGGCGCGGCACCACCAACACGCTGCTGAACTTTGGCGAGGGCAAGTACCCCGTGGATGGCCAGGTAGGCGCTGTGGGCTATCTGGTGGGCCAGCCCGGCAAGGGCCTGCACTGCATGTTCCACATGATGAACGAGGCGCGCATCGGCATCGGCATGGCCGCCACCATGCTGGGCCTGGCGGGCTACTACGCCAGCCTGGACTACGCCAAGAACCGACCCCAAGGCCGCCCCGTGCAGGGCCCCAAGGACGGCGCGGCTGCCGTGGTCAAGGACGCAGCCCAGCCCCAGGTGCGCATCGTGGAGCACGCGGACGTCAAACGCATGCTGCTGGCGCAAAAGTCGTATGGCGAGGGCGCCTTGGCGCTCAACCTGTTCTGCGCGCGGCTGGTGGACGAGCAACACACGGGCGATGCCGCTGCGGCCGACGAAGCCCGCCTGCTGCTGGAGGTGCTGACCCCCATCGCCAAGAGCTGGCCCAGCGAATGGTGCCTGGAGGCCAACAGCCTGGCCATCCAGATCCACGGCGGCTACGGCTACACGCGCGACTTCCCGGTGGAGCAGTACTGGCGCGACAACCGCCTGAACATGATCCACGAAGGCACCCACGGCATCCAGGCCATGGACCTGCTGGGCCGCAAGGTGCTGATGGAAGGCGGTCGTGGCCTGCAACTGCTGGCCGGGCGCATCAACGCCACCATCGAGCGCGCCATCCAGGTGCCCGCGCTGGCTGCCCACGCCAACGCGCTGGGCAAGGCGCTGCAGGACTTGGGCGCGGCCACCAAGGCCGCCTGGGCCACGGGCCAACCCGCTGATGCGCTGTCCAACGCCGTGCCCTACATGCAGGCCTTTGGCCACACGGTGCTGGCCTGGGTGTGGCTGGACGTGGCGCTGGCCACCCTGGCGGCCGATGCAGCCCTGGCGCAGCCCGCCAGCGTGGGCCGCATGGGCGCCATGCGCTTTTTCTTCCATTACGAGCTGCCCAAGATCGGCGCCTGGCTGCAAGTGGTCAGTGCACGCGACGCGACCTGCGCCAGCTTTCCGGAGGAGGCGTTCTGATGGCCGCCGCGCACACCCTGCAGCGCTTGCACAAAATCATCTGGGCGCTGATCTACGGCGGCCTGCTCACGCTGGTGCTGGGCATTGCCACCGCCCGCACCGACCCGGCCACGGGCTGGGTGCTGATGGTGGGCGGGGGCGTGGTGGCTGCTGTGGGCGTGGTGCTGATCGCCGTGCGTGCGCGGCTCAAGGCCGACCCCCAGGGCTGACGCTGCGGCACCGCGACAGCCACCTGGCGGGCCCACTGCGGAGCGGACGCGGCGGCGACACAATGCAGCCTTCTGGCGCCGCACAATGGCTGCCTGTATTCCACCCCCTGGCTGGCGCATTCCAGCGCCGGGCTGTGGTCCGAGAACATCCATCGACTGGCAAAAATCCAAGGAGACATTCACATGACACGCACCATCCAACAACTGTTTGACCTGACGGGCAAGACCGCCCTGGTGACCGGCGGCTCGCGCGGCCTGGGCCTGCAACTGGCCCACGCGCTGGGCGAGGCGGGCGCCAAGATCGTGCTCAGCTCGCGCAAGGCGTCTGACCTGGAAGAAGCCACGGCCGACCTGCAGGCCGCAGGCATCGACGCGCGCTGGATTGCCGCCGACTGCGCCAAGGAAGAGGACATCCGCCGCCTGGCCGACGAGACCTTGCAGCGCCTGGGCCATGTGGACATCCTGGTCAACAACGCAGGCGCGGCCTGGGGCTCTCCGGCTGAAGACCACCCCGTGGAGGCCTGGGACAAGGTGATGAACCTCAACGTGCGTGGGTACTTCATCCTGAGCCAGCACATCGCCAAGCACAGCATGATCGGCCGCCGCAGCGGCAGCATCATCAATGTGGCGTCCATCGCCGGCCTGGGCGGCAACCCCAAGGGCATGAACACCATTGCTTACAACACCTCCAAGGGCGCGGTGATCAACTTCACACGGGCGCTGGCGGCCGAATGGGGGGCCTACAACATCCGCGTCAACGCGATCTGCCCGGGCTTCTTCCCGAGCAAGATGACGGTGGGCACACTCAAGGCCATGGGCGAAGAGGCGCTGGCCGCACACGCCCCGCTGGGCCGCCTGGGCGATGATGAAGACCTGAAGGGCCTGTGCGCGCTGTATGCGTCGGATGCGGGCAAGCACATTACCGGCCAGTGGCTGGCGGTGGATGGCGGGGTGAGTATTGTGACTGGAGGGTGAACATCCCCCTGAGCGGCTGCGCCGCTTCCCCCTTCTCTCGAATCGCTGAGCGATTCGGGAAGGGGGACGACGCAATCGCTGCGGGGCGGCCCTTGCTCTGCGTCCCTCGCCTGTGCTGCGCCAGTTGCGACCTACGTTTCCAAAGGAAAAAACCTTGATCAGTTTTGGTGTCGAAATCCCTTTTGTCAGCCACCTGGGCTTCACGCTGCACCGCATGGAGGACGGCGAGTCCGAGCTGCGTTACGAAGCCAAGCCTGAGCACCTGAACTCGTTTGCTGTGACCCACGGCGGCGCGTCGATGACGCTGCTGGACGTGACCATGGCCACGGCCGCGCGCAGCGTGATGCCGGACATGGGCGTGGTCACCATCGAGATGAAGACCAGCTTCATGCAACCCGCACGCGGGCCGCTGGTGGCCAAAGGGCGGTTGATTCACCGCACGGCCACCATGGCGTTCACCGAGGGCACGGTGTACGACGCCCAAGGCAAGGTGTGCTGCCACGCCACCGGCACGTTCAAGTACGTCAAGCGCCTGCCGGTGGACGGGCGCAATGTGAATGACCTCAAGGTCATCTCCACCGACTGAGCCAGTGATCGAGGTCGCCAGCAGTTTTTAAAGCCTTTTTGCCGGCAAGCGCAATGTATATATGCGCTGGCAGCTATCAAAAACATAGTGTTGAATTTTCTGAAGGAGCTTTCCATGCCACGCAACCAACAAATCGTTCTCGACAACCGTCCCCAGGGCGAAGCGGTGGCCAGCAACTTCAAGCTGGTCGCGACCGACACGCCCGCGCTGCAGGACGGCCAGGTGCTGGTGCGCCACCACTACCTGAGCCTGGACCCCTACATGCGCGGCCGCATGAACGAGAGCAAGAGCTACGCCGGGTCGCAGGCGCTGGGCGAAGTCATGATCGGTGGCACCGTGGGTGAAGTGGCTGAGAGCAAGCATCCCAAGTACGCCGTGGGCGACAAGGTGGTGGGCATGGGCGGCTGGCAGGAATACAGCGTGGTCAATGCCGACCAGCCCGGCGCGCTGCGCAAGGTCGATACGACCCATGTGCCGCTGTCGCACTACCTGGGCGCCGTGGGCATGCCGGGTGTCACGGCCTGGTACGGCCTGGTCAAGATCATTGCGCCCAAGGAAGGCGACACCGTGGTGGTGAGCGCCGCCACGGGCGCCGTGGGCAGCGCTTTTGCGGCCCTCGCCAAGGCCCGTGGCTGCCGCGCGGTGGGCATTGCGGGCGGTGCCGACAAGTGCAAGTACGCAGTGGAAGAACTGGGCTTTGACGCCTGCATCGACTACAAGCAGCACAGTGACGTGAAGGCCATGTCCAAGGCCCTGAAGGAAGCGTGCCCCAACGGCATCGATGGCTACTTCGAGAACGTGGGCGGCTGGATCATGGACGCCGTCATGCTGCGCATGAACGCCTTCAGCCGCATCGCCCTGTGCGGCATGATCGCCGGCTACGACGGCGCACCGCTGCCCATGGCCAACCCCGCGCTCATGCTCATCAACCGCATGAAGGTCGAAGGTTTCATCGTCAGCGAGCACATGGAAGTCTGGCCTGATGCTCTCAAGGAGCTGGGCACGCTGGTCGGCACCGGCAAGCTGCGCCCGCGCGAAACCATTGCCCAAGGCATTGCCGCCGCGCCCGAGGCCTTCCTGGGCCTGCTCAAGGGCAAGAACTTTGGCAAGCAACTGGTCAAGCTGGTATGAAGCCCCCCCTGAGCCGCTTCGCGTCTTCCCCCCCAGGGGGGACGCCGCCAGTGCGGCGGGGCGGCCCTTGCACGGCGGCCCTGGCCTGGTTCACGCCAGTTGCACAGGCCTCGCTAAATGTCCCGCTGCGAGGAATGCGTCCATGATGCTCCGTTGGGTTTGGGCCCGCTTCGACGACCTGGGCGTGCATGCGCTGCATGACGCCCTGGCCTTGCGCTGCAAGGTCTTCATCCTGGAGCAGGGCCCCTACCAGGACCCGGACGAAGCGGACAAGCAGTCCTACCACCTGCTGGGATACGACGAGGCCGGGGTGGCGCAGGCCTGCCTGCGTGTGGTGGACCCGGGCGTGAACTACCCCGAGCCCTCCATCGGCCGCGTGGTCACCGCCAAGGAAGCGCGTGGCAACGGCACGGGCCGGGCGCTGATGCAGGAGGGCATTGCCCGCTGCAGCCAGGCGTGGCCGGGGCGTGACATCCGCATCAGCGCGCAGGCCCATCTGCGGGGCTTTTACGGCAGCCTGGGCTTCGAGGCCGTGTCCGACGAATACCTGGAAGACGACATCCCGCACGTTGAAATGCTGAGAAAGGCGGGCTGACGCCGCCGCAGCCCCCTCGACCATTCACCCCGCCCACCCGTGAAGGAGCCGACATGACCCTGCCCACCGCCACCCTGGCGCGTACCCATGACGTCTTCAACCAGAGCACGCCATGGGCGGATGTGAACCTGTTCACCACCAACCAGCCGCTGCAGGACGCGCTGAGCTTGCATGCACCGGGCCTGCGTGTGGAGGGCCTCACCGCGCTGGGCGCCGAGATGGGCTCGGCCGAGATGCTGACCCACGCGCGCCTGGCCAACACCCACAAGCCCCAGCTGCGCACGCACGACCGCTTTGGCCACCGCACGGATGTGGTGGAGTTCCACCCCAGCTACCACGCTTTGATGGGCGCCGCGCTGCGCCACGGCCTGCATGCCACGCCGTGGTCGCGCCAGGACACGGGCCACGCGCATGTGGAGCGCGCGGCGGGCTTCATGCTGTTCACCGAGGCCGAGCCCTCGGTGCTGTGCCCCGTGTCGATGAGCTACGCCGTGACCCCGGCACTGCGGGGCAATTCAGCGGTATGGGCGGACTGGAGCAAGGGTTTGGCGAGCACGCAGTACGACCCGCGCCTGGCGCTGTTCTCGCAGAAATCCGCGCTCACCATGGGCATGGGCATGACCGAGAAGCAGGGCGGATCGGACGTGCGTGCCAACACCACACAGGCTGTCCACGACGGCGACGATGCCTGGGGCGCGCGCTATCGCATCACCGGCCACAAATGGTTTTTCTCGGCGCCCATGTGCGATGCCTTCCTGATCCTGGCGCAGGCGCCCGGCGGGCTCACCTGCTTCTTCCTGCCGCGCGTGCTGCCCGATGGTGGTGAAGGGGCGGTCAACACGATTCGCATCCAGCGCCTGAAAGACAAGCTGGGCAACCACGCCAATGCCAGCTCCGAGGTCGAGTTCATCGGCGCGATGGCCTGGCGCGTGGGCGAGGAGGGCCGGGGTGTGGCGCAGATCCTGGAGATGGGCACCATGACGCGGCTGGACTGCGCGCTGGGCACCAGCGGCCTCATGCGGCAGGCGCTTAGCATTGCGCTGCACCACACGCGCCAGCGCTCGGCCTTTGGCAAGAAGCTCATCGAGCAGCCGCTGATGCGCAACGTGCTGGCCGATTTGGCGCTGGAGAGCGAAGCCGCCACCGCGCTGTCAATCCGCCTGGCCAGCGCCTTCGACAAGAAGGCCACCAGTGAGCACGAAGCCGTGATGGCCCGCCTGCTCACGCCCGTCGCCAAGTTCTGGGTGTGCAAGCGCGGCAGCGTGTTTGCGCAGGAGGCCATGGAATGCCTGGGCGGCAATGGCTATGTGGAGGAGGGCGGTGAAGGCGTGATGGCTCGCATCTACCGCGAGATGCCGCTCAACTCCATTTGGGAAGGCGCGGGCAACATCATGGCGCTGGATTTGATGCGCGCCGTGCGCCGCGCCGACACCGCTGCCGCGCTGGACGCCGAACTGGCACCTGCACGCGGCGCTCACCCGGCGCTGGACCGTCTGGCCGGCGCACTGCCGCTGCGTGTAGACGCCATGACCACCGAGGCCGAGGCCCGGCGACTCGCCCAGGATGTAGCGTTGGCAGTGCAGGCGGCCCTGTTGTTGCGCAGTGCGCCCGGCGCAGTGTTCCGAGCGTTTTGCGACTCGCGCCTCTCTGGTGACTGGGGCTACAGCTTTGGCACGCTGGGCGCGGGTGTCAACCTTGACGCCATCTTGGACCGCGCACTTCCGGCCTGAGCCATCCCACAGAATTTTGCGGAGAAACCCATGTCCCACCTCATCCTGCACCACTACCCCTCGTCCCCGTTTTCCGAAAAGATCCGTGCGGTGCTCGGCTTCAAGCAGCTGGCCTGGAAGTCCGTCATCATCCCCAGCGTCATGCCCAAGCCCGATGTGGTGGCGCTGACCGGCGGGTATCGCAAGACGCCGTTCTTGCAGATCGGCGCCGACATTTATTGCGACTCGGCCCTGATCTGCGATGTGCTGGAGCATGAGCATCCCGAACCCGTGCTGTATCCGCCGCACCTCAAAGGCGTGTCGCGCGTGTTTGCGCAGTGGGCCGACACCACGCTGTTCTGGGCTGCCATGGCCTACAACCTGCAGCCCAAGGGCGCCGCCGTGTTGTTTGCCAACCTGCCGCCGGCGGCCGCGCAAGTGTTTGGCGAAGACCGCCGCGAGATGAGCGCGGGCATGCAGCGCCTGCGCCCGGCCGATGCCACGGCCGCCTATCGCTCGTACCTGCGGCGTATTGCGCACATGGCCGAGGAACACGACTTCCTGTTCGGCGCCGAGCCTTGCCTGGCCGACTTTGCGGCCTACCACCCGCTGTGGTTCACGCGCCAGTGTGTGCCCGTGATGGCCGACATTTTTGCCGCCACGCCCGCCGTGCTGGAGTGGATGGACCGCATCGCCGCACTGGGCCATGGCCGCATGGAGAAGTTCAGCGCCGCCGACGCCATCACCGTGGCCGCGGGCATGGAGCCGCTGCCGCTGACCGACGACGTGTTCCAGGACGAGCACGGCATCCCGCTGGGTACCCAGGTCACGATTGCCGCCGAGAGCTTTGGCACAGAGCCCACCGAAGGCGAGCTGATTGCCGCCACCCGCACCCGCTACACCTTGCGCCGTACCGACCCGCGTGCGGGCACGGTGCACGTTCACTTTCCCCGTATCGGCTACGTGCTGCGGCCGGTGACGTCGGCGTCCTGAAAAACACCCGCCTTTTTGATCGCATTGCGCCCGATGCGCTCTGCGTGTTCGGGCGGCGTTGGCCGAAGCCGTGTGTCGGCATCAGCGCCCTCCCGTGTTTCACGACCGCACCCCATCATCCATCGATAACCCCTAGGAGACACAAAACATGATCGACAACTTTGCCGGCAAAACCGCCGTCCTCACCGGCGCCGGCTCGGGCTTTGGCCTGGAATGCGCGCGCATTGGCGCCCGCCTGGGCATGAACTTGGTGCTGGTCGATGTGCAGCAGGACGCGCTCGACGCCGCCACGGCCGAGATGCAGGCCGCAGGCGCCCAGGTGCTGGCGCGCAAGGTGGACGTGTCGAACGCCGCCCAGATGGAGCAACTCGCCGCCGACGTGCAGCAACGCTTTGGCGCACCGCACCTGGTGTTCAACAACGCAGGCGTGGGCGCGGGCGGCCTGGTGTGGGAAAACTCGGTCAAGGACTGGGAGTGGGTGCTGGGCGTGAACCTGTGGGGTGTGGTGCACGGCGTGCGCCTGTTCACCCCCATGATGCTGGCAGCGGCCAAGGCCGACCCCACTTGGCGCGGCCACATCATCAACACCGCCAGCATGGCGGGCCTGCTGGCAGCGCCCAACATGGGCATCTACAACGTGAGCAAGCATGCAGTGGTCAGTCTGTCGGAGACGCTGTATCAGGATTTGTCGCTGGTCACTGACCAGATCGGCGCCAGCGTGTTGTGCCCGTTCTTTGTGCCCACCGGCATCAACCAGAGCCACCGCAACCGCCCCGGCGACCTGCCTGCCGAAAAGCCCACCAAGAGCCAGCTCATCGGCCAGGCGATGAGCGACAAGGCCGTGGGCAGTGGCAAGGTGACTGCTTCCGAGGTCGCGCAAAAGGTCTTCGACGCTGCTGCCCAGGGCCAGTTCTACATCTACAGCCACCCCAAGGCCCTGGCCTCGGTGCAGACGCGCATGGAAGACGTGATGATGGGCCGCAACCCCACCGACCCGTTTGCCGCCAAGCCCGAGCTGGGTGCACAGTTGCGGGCAGCGCTGAGGGCTGATTGAGCCAGAGGCGCTTGATTTACATGCCCTGAATGCTATTCAAAAGGTAGCAAATGGCCGCAGAGCTGCACGCCAACGACACGGCGCACCGCCCCACAGGCGGCTATGCGCTGTTCCCCACGGCCATCGACCACTGCGGCATTGCATGGCGGGGGGCGCTGCTGGTGGGGGTGCAGTTGCCGGAAGACGCGGGCGAGGTGGCAACGCGTGCCCGCATGCAGCGCCGGTTTCCGCAGCTCGCCGAAGCTGCGATGCCACCCGATGTGGCAGCCTGGGCAGCACGCGTGGTGGCCCTGCTTGAAGGTGCGCAGGACGACCTGCGTGATGTGCCCTTGGCGCTCGACGCCGTGCCTCCCTTCCACGCCCGCGTGTACGAACTGGCCCGCTGCATTCCACCCGGCAAAACCATGACCTATGGCGAGATGGCCGCCGCATTGGGCGAGCCGGGTGCTGCGCGTGCCGTGGGCCAGGCGTTGGGCCACAACCCGTTTGCGCCTGTGGTGCCGTGCCACCGTATCCTGGCTGCAAACGGCAAGACAGGCGGTTTTTCGGCCGGTGGCGGCGCCACCACCAAGATGCGCATGCTGGAGATCGAGGGCGCGTTTGCGCACGAGACCCTGGCGCTGTTTGCACCCAGGGGCTGAAGGGGTTCAGCCGCGCTTTTTGAGCAGGGGCGACCCCGCGCTGGCCATGGCCAGCTCGTGCGTGGTGTTCAGCAGGGCAGGGCCCAGGGCCTGCATGCGCTCGGGCGTCAGGCGCACAAGTGGGCCCGCAATGGTCACCACCCCGATCACCGGGCCATTGCCTTGCCGGATGGGTGCGGCCATGGCCGTCATGGCCGGAGCAAACACCTCGACGATGGTGCTGAAGCCCTGCTGCCGTGCGGTGCGCAGGTAGGCCAGCAGGGCCTTCACGGTGGTGGGGGCGTTGGGGCCGTAGTCCTCGGGCTTGCCAAAGCCCTGGCGTGCTACCAGGGCCAGGGCCTCTTCATCGCTCATCGTGGACAGCCAGGCATGGCCGGCCGAGCTGCACGAAAGGTTGACCGACAGGCCCATGTCCGGGTCGTAGCGCAGGCCGCGCACGGCCCCTTGCGCCTTGGCCACAAAGGTCAGCGCGTCACCATCCACCACGGCCAGACGCACCAGCTCGCCTGATTCGGCCGCCAGCCGGTCCAGCAGGGGTTGGGCAATGTCCACCACGCCCGTGGCGCTCAGATAGCCCAGGCCCAGCGACACCAGCTTGATGGTGAGCATGTAGTTGCCCTGGCTCTGGTCCTGCCGCACGTAGCCGCAACGGATCAATTCGGCCAGCAGGCGGTGCGTGGCGCTCAGTGGCATGTCCAGTTCCGAGGCCAGGCTCGACAGGGCCTTGCCTTCCGGGTGCGGTGCAAGGTGCTCCAGGACTTTGAAACTGCGTTCAAGGATGCTGCTCATGGCGGGGCTTTTTGTGATCGTGAACTGGTTTTGTCGGGATACCAAAGCGCTGGTTCTTCCGGCGCAATGTATCAAAAACTGTTAAAGGGTTTCTACTGTGGAAACAGTTTCCACTTTATTCATACGATGCAGTCCCAGATGCACCCCGGGCCTGGGGTGCACAACCCTGGTCTCTTTTTGTTGGAGAAGTCCCTGTGAAAAAAACTGCTTGCCTCCTGGCGGCCGCTGGCCTGTCCTTCTTGATGGCGCTACCCGCCGCCGCGCAGCAGGAGCGCGTGATCCGCTTCGGACACCTGAACAATGCCGACCACCCCGTGAGCTTTGGCGTCAAGCGTTTTGGCGAGCTGCTGGCGGCCAAGAGCGGCGGCAAGATGAAGGTGATGGAGTTCCCCGCCTCGCAGCTGGGCAACGAGATGCAGCAGCAGTCGGCGCTGCAGGGCGGTGTGCAGCAGATGTCGGCCCCGGCCACCACCTCGCTGGCCGGCATCGTCAAGGAATTCGGGTTGGTGGACTTTCCCTTTTCTGTGGCCAACTTTGCGCAGGCCGATGCGCTGCTCGACGGCCCCCTGGGCCAGGCGCTGATCGCCCGATTGCCCGAGAAGGGCCTGGTGGCCCTGGGCTACTGGGACCTCGGTTTTCGCAACGTGACCAACAGCAGGCGCCCCATCACCAAGGCCGATGATTTTGATGGCCTCAAGCTGCGCGTGATCCCCAACCCGGTGTTCCTGGAGACCTTCAAGGCCTTCAAGGCCAACCCTGTGCCCATGCCGTTTGCCGAGCTGTACGGCGCGCTGGAAGCCAAGGCCGTGGACGGCCAGGAGAACCCCTATGCCGTGATCCTGTCGAACAAGATGTTCGAGGTGCAGAAGTACGTGAGCGCCACCAACCACGTGTACGCCGCCAACATCGTGCTGGTGAGCAAGAAGTTCTGGGACCAGCTCACCCCCGCTGAGCAGAAGATGATGCACGACGCTGCCAACGAGTCGCGTGGCTACCAGCGTCAGGTGAGCCGCGCTGCAGCGCAGCGTTCGGTGGGTGACCTGCAGGCCAAAGGCATGGCCTACAACGAGATCACGCCCGCCGAGCTGGCGCGCATGCAGCAGATCGCCAAGCCCGTGATCGAGAAGTTCGCGGCCACCTATGACCCGGCGATCGTCAAGCTCTACAACGACGAACTCGCCCGCATCCGCAAGTAAGAGCGCCTGGCAAACCTCTTCTGGCGTCGTTGCTGCGTCTTGTCGTGCTATTCGCACTGCCTGCGACGCAGCGCCTAGCCAGAACCGCTTCGCTGAGCTTTGTCAGCCGCTCCCAACCCTGAACACCCCATGAAAATTCTCATCCTCCACGGCCCCAACCTCAACCTGTTCGGGCGCCGCGAACCTCATATCTACGGCACCACCACGCTGGCCCAGATCAACGAGCGTTTGCTCAAGCTCGCTACAGAGCTGGGTGTGGAACTCGACATCGTGCAGTCCAACCATGAGGGCGCGCTCATCGACTTCCTGCACGCGAACATCGATGCAGCGCAGGGCGCACTCGTGAATCCTGCGGGCCTCACACAGCACGGCGTGCCGCTGCACGACGCCATCAAGGCCATGCCTTTCCCGGTGATCGAAGTGCACATGTCCAACATCGCCGCGCGCGAGGCCTGGCGCGCGCATTCCATCATCTCGCCCGCCGTCAAGGCCACGGTGCAGGGCTTCGGTCCCCACTCCTATCTGGCCGGGCTGCGGGCGCTGGTGGACAGCCTGCGCGAGGCCGCCCAGGTTGCCTGAGCGGTGCGGGCGCACGGTGGTGGGCGTTCAACGTTTCCTCTGAAAAGTCGTAGTCCAGTGATGGACCGGCGCTGGCTTCTGCCGTGCTGGTACCGAGCAGTGTTTGATTCGTTATTTTTGGATCAAATCGACCGCTAGTGCTTTGATGTATTGCGCTGTGCGCTATACAAATAGTAGCGTTGTAGTTGACTTCAACGCTACCCACCTCGCCAGTCGCTTTGCCAGCGAGGCCAGGCATCAGGTGGTGAGGTGCATGGGCAAAAATCAGACTGGCTGGGGTCTGTTCGACAGCGCACAGACGCGCAGCATGTGCCCCTTGTACAAGAGGATCGGAGCGTACCCGCCATGTGGTTGCGCCATTCACTTGTGTACCAGGAGCCGCCCATGTCCCATCCATCCAACCTTGCCTCTGCGTGGGACACGTCTTCCGTGGGGCAGCCGGCAGACATATCGCTGCTGGAACTCTCCCATCTGGGTGAACACCTGGTGCATTGCGGCGCATTGCGGGGGCCGCTGGACCGGTTGCTCGGTGGCGCTGCATGGCTGCAGGCCCAGGCGGCCGAGCATGTGGTGACGGTTGCACTGCTGGTCACCTTGCTGGTGGGGGCTGTATCGCTGGTGCGGTAGGGCGCGCGCGCATGGGCTTACGCACACCATGGCCCTGGGTTCCCTCCGCGATGGACCGCATGCTCGATGCCCGGGCAGGCCCGGTGCTGGAGCCCCTGCGGGCCGAAGTGTTTGGCGTGGCCCGCTTCGAAGAGCATGGCCGGCACCTCGGTTCCTCCCACGACGCAGGCAAGGCGCCCTTTGGCCGCACCACGTTTTACCCGCGTCTGCAGAGCAACATCCGCGCGCTGCGGGGCGCGTACCGCTACCTGTTTGACGCACCGCATGACGAGCATGCGATCAGCCCCGCCGCTGAATGGCTGTTTGACAACTTCCACCTGATCGAAAGCCAGCTCAAGGAGATCCGGGCCGGGCTGCCGCCGCGTTACTACCGCTCGCTGCCCGTGCTCAAAGACGCCCCGCTGGTGGGCCTGCCGCGTGTGTACGGTGTGGCCTGGTCGTTTGTGGCCCATACCGACAGTGCGTTCGATGAATCGCTGCTCGTACAGTACCTGAACGCTTACCAGGAGACCCGCGAGCTGAGCCAGGGCGAGCTGTGGGCGTTGCCCACCACGCTGCGCGTGGTGCTCATCGAAAACCTGCGCCGCCTGGCAGAGCGCCTGGCCAGCCACAAGGCCGCGCAGGAGCTGGCCAGCCTGTGCGCCGCCCGCAGCCAGGACCTGAACGGGCTGACACTGGATGCTGCCTGCGCCGCCATGGAGCGGCGTGGCGTGGCCCCGGTGTTCCTTGCCCACCTGGCGCAGTCGATGATGGGGCGCGGCGTGGTGGGCGGGCATGCCGCTGCAGGCACGCCATCGCCCGTGCAGCAGTGGTTGTTGTCCGCGGTGCCCGACCTGGTGGCGTTGCAGGCCCAGCAGCAGATTAACCAGGCCGCCGACCAGCTGAGCATGGGCAATGCCGTTACCGCACTGCGGCGGGTGGGCGCTGCCGACTGGTCCGACATCATCAGCCAGACCAGCCTGGTGCTGCGCGCCATGCTGCAGTCGCCCGTGTTTGCGGCCGAGGACGAGTCCACCCGCAACACCACCTTGCATGGCATCGAAAACCTGTCAGCCCGCAGCGGGCAGGGCGAGGCCGCGGTGGCGCGGACGCTGCTGTTGCTGATGTCGGGCGCAGACCGTGAGCCTCAGGATGGGACTGGGGCTGAACAGGCGTTGGCAGGCTATTGGCTGCAAGGCGCCGGGCGCGGCCAGCTGGAGCATGCCCTGGGCGTGCGCCGACATACCACCGACGCGGTGGCCCTGTGGCGTTCTGCGGTGGGTCTGTCGCGTGTGCCGTTGTACCTGGGCGCATTGCTGCTGGGCTCGCTCGGTCTGCTGGCCTGGCTGATGGCGCCCCTGTGGGGTGTGCAGGCGGGGCCCGATACCAGCGCAGCCCATCTTGCGGGCCTGGCGCTGGTCGCCGCCTTGTTGCTGCTGCCCGTGTCCGAGATCGTGGTGGCCGTGGTCAACCGGCTCATTGGCGAATCCGTCCGGCCCACCTACATGCCCCGCTACCTGCTGCCAGCGGGCATTCCGGTATCGGCACGTGTGCTGGTGGCGATCCCGGCCCTGCTCAGCAGCACCGGCACCATCGACCGGCTGGTGCACCGCCTGCACCTGCATTACCTGGCCAACCCCGAGCCCTGTGCGCAATTTGCGCTGCTGACCGACGGTGTGGATGCCGATGTGCAAGACCTGCCCGAAGACGGCCCGCTGCTGGCCGATGCCCAGAGCCAGATGCAGGCCCTGAATCAGCAGCACCCCGTCACTCCAGGCAGTGCCCCGCGTTTTGTGCTGCTGCACCGCGCGCGCACCTACAGCCCTACGCAGCAGCAGTGGATCGGCTGGGAGCGCAAGCGCGGCAAGCTCGAACAGCTGGTGGCCGCACTCGCCACCGGGGGGCAGGGCGCCTTCCTGGACCTGGACGAACTCTCGCACCTCGCACCGCAGACCCGCTATGTGCTCACGCTGGACAGCGATACGCAACTGCCCCCTGGCCGCCTGCGCAGCCTGGTGGGCGTGGCCGAGCACCCCGAGAATCAACCTCGGCTGGATGCCACAGGCCAGCGCGTGGTTCAGGGCTACGGCATCCTGCAGCCCCGGGTGCTGGCGCCACTGCCCACCGCTGCCACCACCTCGTTGTGGCAATGGCTGTTTGCGGGCCAGCAGGGGCTGGACCCGTATAGTGCAATGACCTCCGACGTCTACCAGGATTTTTTTGCCGAAGGCAGTTTCACCGGCAAGGGCCTGCTGCATGTGGCCACCGTGCACGCCGTGCTGGGCGGGCGCCTGCCAGCCGACCAGGTGCTGAGCCACGACCTGCTCGAAGGTGCGCTGGCACGCTGCGCCGTGGTGAGCGATGTGACGCTGGTGGAGGCGGAGCCCGAACACAGTGACACCGCAGCCTCCCGCCTGCACCGCTGGACGCGGGGCGACTGGCAGCTGTGGCCCTTTCTGGCCCAGGCCCAGCGCTGGGGCCTTCCGTCCATCAACCGCTGGAAGCTGCTGGACAACCTGCGCCGCTCGCTCGTGGCGCCCGCATCGCTGGTACTGGTGGTGCTGGCCCTGGCGGGGCTGGGCCTGCCTTTGGCCAGCACGCTGGCGCTGGTGGTGGCGGCCTATGTGGCTGCGCCCTTGATGGGGGCACTGGCGGGCTGGGTGCCCAGCCGCTTTGGGCTGGTCGGCATGCGCTTTGTGCACGAAGCATCGGGCGACCTGTTGCGCGCCCTGGCCAGTGGTGTGTGGCACCTGGCCCTGCTGCCGCAGCAAGCGCTGCTGCTGGGCGATGCCGTGGTGCGCACCGTGCACCGGCAGGCCGTGAGCCGCTGGCACCTGCTGGAGTGGACCACGGCCGAGGCCGCGCAGAGCAGCCTGATCACAGGCCTGGCGGCCACGCTGCGCAGACACAAGGCGGCACCCTTGCTGGCGCTGGGCTGTGGCCTGGCACTGTGGGCCGGTGGAACCTTGGCACCTTGGACTTTGGTGGGGCCGCTGCTGACGCTGTGGGCGCTGTCGCCGCTGCTGGTGTGGCTGGCCAACCGCGTTCCGTCTGGCCTGGGCAACCCAACCTTGTCGGTACAAGACCAGGACCTGCTGCACGGGGTGGCGCGAGACACCTGGCGATTGTTCGAGCGCTGTGTGGATGCCTCCAACCATCACCTGCCGCCCGACAACCTGCAGACCGCCCCGTATGAAATGGTGGCGCACCGTACCTCGCCCACCAACATCGGGCTGTACCTTTTGAGCGCCAGTTGTGCGCGCCAGTTCGGCTGGATCGGCACGCTGGAGCTGCTCGACCGGCTCGAAGCCACCCTCGTGACCCTGCAGGCCATGGAGCGGCACCAAGGCCACTTTCTGAACTGGTACGACACCGAAACCCTGCAGCCTCTGCACCCGCGTTATGTGTCCACGGTGGACAGCGGCAACCTCTGCGCCCACCTGGTGGCCGTGGCGCAGGCCTGCCATGCGCTGGCGGCGCAGCCGCTGTCGCCGCACGCGGGCGAGGAGGCCATCCGCGCATCGCTGGCGCGGCTGCAGCCCCGGCTGGGCATCCACCACCCAGGCATGCGCGGGTTGCACCACCCTTCTGCGCTGAGCCGCCTGCTTGGCATGCGCCCGCCAGACGCAGCGCATCTGCCCGAGGCCACGGCGTTTCGCGCGCTGCTGGCGCAGGCGCAGGACGAACTGCGCAGCATGGCCCAGCCACGCCACCCGGCCATCGTGCACAGCCCGCCGACGGAACAGGACGAACTGCTGTGGCTGCTGGCCGACCACCTGGCCACACTGCAGTCGGTGGACCGTGACCAGCAAGCAGCACACCACGGCGGCGCACCCGAGACCACGCGCCGCCTCATGGCCCTGGCCGAGGGGCTGGACGCCCTGGCCTGGCAGGCCGACTTCCGGTTTCTGTACCACCCCCGGCGGCACCTGCTGCACATTGGCTACCGGGTGGACGAGCAACAGTTGGACACCTCGTTTTATGACCTGCTCGCGTCCGAGTCGCGCACCACCAGCCTGCTGGCCGTGGCCAAGGGCGACCTGCCGGTGAAACACTGGGCGGCCCTGGGGCGGCCGTTTTTTGCGAGCGGCCACCATGCGGTGCTGCGCTCGTGGTCGGGCTCGATGTTCGAGTACCTGATGCCCACGCTGGTCATGGCTGAGCCGTATCACAGCGCACTGGGCGAAGCCGGACGGTCGGCCCTGCGCGAGCAGGTGGCGCTGGTGCAGGGGTTGGGCAAAGATATGCCCTGGGGCATTTCTGAATGCGCCTATGCTGGGCGCGACCACACCCTGGCGTACCAGTACGCGCCGCAGGGCGTGCCGCGCCTGGCCTTGCGCCGCACGCCGGTGGGCGAGATGGTGATTGCGCCCTATGCCACGGCGCTGGCCACGCAGGTGGATGCCCGCGCAGCCTGCGCCAACTTCCGCACCCTGGAAGCACTGTCGGCGCGTGGGCGCTACGGCTTCTACGAGGCATTGGACTTCACGCCCGAACGGCAGACCCACGGCGAGCGGTTTACCCTGGTCAGCACCTACATGGCCCACCACCAGGGCATGACCATCGTGGCGCTGGCCAATGTGCTGCTCAGCGGCGTGGCCCAGTGCTGGGGCAGGGCGCATGCCCGCATCGAGGCCGTACTGCCGTTGCTGCAGGAGCGCGCCCCGCGCGAACTGCCCACCTTGCAGGCGACACCGCCGCGTCTGCCGCTGCATGCGCGCCAGCAAAAGACGCCCGACCATGTGCGCAACGTCACCCCTGGCGCCCACGCGCTGGAGCCCACACACTTACTGGGCAACGGGCGCTACAGCGTCACACTGCGCGCCAACGGGGCAGGGTGGAGCCGCTGGCACCAGACGGGTATCACCCGCTGGCGCGATGATGCGCTGCGGGATGCACATGGCAGCTTTCTGTATGTGCGGCAGATGGGCTCCAGCGTGCCCGTGTCCGTCACCAGCCACCCCGCTCCCGACGCGCGAGCGGTGTACGGCAGCATCTTCCACACCGACCGCGTGTGTTTTGATGCGCTGTGGCCGGGGCTGCGCGTGCACACCACCGTGTGGTTGAGCCCGGAAGACGACATTGAACTGCGCAAGGTGGTGGTGAGCAACCTGGGCGATGAAGTGATCGAACTGGAGCTGATCTCGGCCCTGGACATCACCCTGGCCACCCACGCGGCCTACGAGGCGCACCCGGCGTTCTCCAACCTTTTCATTGCCGCCGATTGGCTGCCTGCACAGCAGGCCCTGCGGTTTATGCGCACCCCCCGCCTGCAGACCGAGGCCACGCTGCAGGCTGCACACTTTGTGGCCGATACCCAAGGTCATGTGCTGGGCCTGCGTTGCCAGACTGACCGGCAGCTCTGGCTGGGGCGCAACCACACGCCAGGCCAGCCGTTGGCGATGCTGGACTGTGTGCCGGAGGTGCCCGCCACGCTGGACACGGGCTTGGACCCCGTAGCCGCCACGGGCGTGATGCTGCGCATTGCGCCCGGCGCGCAGGCCTGTGTCACGTTTGCCACGGCGGCATCGCCAGACCCGGCCACGCTGCTGGCCATCATCGACAAATACCGCCAGCCCAGCTATCTGGAGCGGGCATCGGCCATGTCGGCCACGCTCGCCAGCATCCAGTGGGCATCGCACCGCCCGCACCGCGATTACCTACCCGCGCTGCAGGCACTGACCACGGCGCTGGTGTTCACGCTGCCCAAGGTCCACAGCACCCACCTGGGTGTGCTGACCGAGGCCCAGGCCGCCCGTCCCGTGTGTGACCGGCGCACGCTGTGGCAACTGGGCCTGTCGGGTGACCGGCCCATTGTGCTGGTGATGGCCGGATCGCCCCAGGGCATGGGCCTGCTGCGCACGCTGGCGCAGGCACTGCGCGAATGGTCGCATGGCGGCGTGGCCTGCGACCTGGTGGTGCTCAGCAGTGAATCCCACTCGTACCACATGCCCTTGCAGCGCGAGCTGACGCTGCTGCGTGAGCACCACGATGCCGACCTGGCCACACACAACGGCCCGGCGGTGACCAGCCTGCGGGTGCTACGGCTCGATGAGCTGTCGGCTGCGCAGCTGGGCACCTTGGTGAGCCTGGCCCGCATCACCCTGCAGGCCGACGGCCATGCGCTCATGCACCAGGTAAGGGCCTGGGTGGCGGCCCATGGCGTCTCGATGGCCAGCCCTTGGCGCGGTGGCGCCACGGACGAAGTGCCCACGCACCAGGGCAGCGCCCAGGTGCCCGCGCCGGTGGGCGGTTTTGCACCGGTGACCGGCACCTTTGGGTTTGATGTGTCGGCAGCGCTGCGGCCTGCCAAACCTTGGGTCAATGTGCTGGCCAATGCCCAGCTGGGGGCCATGGTGTCGGAAACTGGCGCGGGCAACACCTGGGCGCTCAACAGCCGCTTGAACCAGCTCACCGCGTGGTCGAACGACCCGGTGGCCGACCCGCCTGCCGAATGGCTGCTGCTGCAGGACCGCCGCACGCGCGGGGTGTGGAGCCTGACCCCCTCGGCCTGGGGCGCTGCCGATGTGGTGTACGGCGTGGAGCACGCCCAGGGCAGCACCACCATCCGCCACCGCAGAGGCGCGCTGGAGGTGGAGGTGCGCTGGTGCGTGGACCCCATCACGGCCATCAAACAGGTGTTTGTGCAGGTGCGCAATCTGGGCAACCGGCGCGAGCACTTGCGCCTGGTGGGCATGGTGGAGTGGATGATGGGTGAAAAGCGCAGCGACCGCGCCACGCTGGCCACCGCACCGTGTTTTGCACCGCTGCCCGACGGCCGCTTGCTGGGCCTGTTGTGCACGCAGACCGAGGCGGCTGCGGGCTTGGGCGGGGGCACGGCCTTTTTCTGCGAGGCCTCGGCTGGGCCGGGCACGGACGACCGTGCCAACGACAGCCTGGACTGGACGTGCGACCGCCGCGAGTTCTTCGATGCCCAGGGCGATCTGGTGGTACCCCTGCAGCTGGGGCAGCGCAGCGGGTTTGGGCTGGACCCCTGTGCAGCCCTGTCGCGATTGGTGACCTTGCGGGCAGGGGCGGTGTTCGAGCGCGTGTACCTGATGGGCTACGCCCCCACCGAGGCTGCGGCACGCACGCTGGGTGCCCAGGCAATGGCCGTTGCGGCCCGCACGCGAGAGAAGGCCACCCTCGACCAGTGGAATCTGCTGCTGGGCGCGACGCAGGTGGCCACGCCCGATCCACTGTTTGATGTGCTGGTCAACCGCTGGCTGCTGTACCAGACGGTGTCTTCACGCCTGTTTGCCAAAGCGGGCTTTTACCAGGCGGGCGGTGCCACGGGCTACCGCGACCAGTTGCAGGATGCCATGGCGCTGGCCTGGGCGCAGCCGGGCACCTTGCGCGCGCAGATCGTGCTGTGCGCATCGCGCCAGTTTGAAGCGGGCGATGTGCAGCATTGGTGGCACACGCCGGGCGGGGCCGGGGTGCGCACCCATTTCTCGGATGACCTGTTGTGGTTGCCCTTTGCCTGCGCGCATTACCTGGAACGCACTGCAGACCACGGTTTGCTGCAGGAGCAGGTGGCGTTCCTTGAAGGTTCTGCGATCCCCGACGGGGCGGAAGACATCTACGAATCGCCCAGCGCCAGCACCACCACGGCCAGCGTGTACGAGCATGCCGCCCGCACCATAGACCGCAGCCTGCGCACCGGCGCACACGGCCTGCCGCTGATGGGCGGCGGCGACTGGAACGACGGCATGAACCGCGTGGGCGACGGTGGGCGCGGCGAATCGGTGTGGTTGGCGTGGTTCCTGTGCGCCATCGTCACCGACTGGATTCCGATCTCCCGCGATCGGGGCGATCTGGATCGGGTGCAGCGCTGGGACGCTGCCCTGACCGGCTGGCGCGTGGCACTGGAAAACCAGGCGTGGGACGGTGACTGGTACCAGCGCGCCTTTTTTGACGATGGCACGGCCCTGGGCAGCCACACGCGGGACGAAGGTCGCATTGACCTCATCGCGCAGGCCTGGGCGGTGCTCTCGGGCGCAGCAAAGCCTGCGCGGCAGCGCCAGGCCATGGACGCGGTCGAGGCGCATCTGGTCAACCCCGCAGCAGGCTTGATCCAGCTGCTGGCGCCCCCGCTGCGCCATGCATCACCCAGCGCGGGCTACATCCAGGCCTACCCGCCCGGCGTGCGCGAGAACGGCGGGCAGTATGCCCATGGCGGCGTATGGGCGCTGATGGCCGCTGCAGAACTGGCGCTGCAGAAGCCTGAGCACCCCGGTGCGTTCGATGTGCCTTACCGTTACTTCACCTACCTGAGTCCGGCGCACCGGGCCCAGCACCCGGTGTGGGGGGCGGTGTACGCCGTGGAGCCCTATGTGATGGCGGCTGACATCTACAGCCAGCCGCCCTATGTGGGGCGCGGCGGCTGGAGCTGGTACACCGGAGCAGCAGGCTGGCTGCACCGCGCAGCGGTGGAGTCCATCGTGGGGCTGCAGATGCGGGCGCAAGAGCTGTTCTTCACGCCTTGTCTGCCGTCACACTGGCCGGGTTCAGAGCTGACGCTGGTGCGTTCAGGGCGCACGCTGCGGTTTGTGCTGGTGCGCGTTGCCGCAGGAGCCTCAGCGGTCTTGCCGTCGAACGTCCCACCGGATGCCCGATGGTTGCAGGTGGGCGAGCGGCTACGCTGGGGTGACGGGCCCGATGGCCAGTGTTTTGTGATTCCGTTCCCTGGGTAGGGCATGCGCAGAGTGCATCTTTTGTGGGGCCTTGGTGCACCTTGACATCCAGCATTTGGTAATTGTGTGTATGTACGATACCGTACAGACCTTGTTCGGCGCGCTGCAACAAACTTGCGGCATGCCCAGGCGGCAGGCAGGGCCGCAGGGGCCCAGCACCGCGATACACCAAGGTGCCACCATCAAACGCTCCAATATCCCCCTTCAAAACCAGCTGCTGGCAGCCTTGCCTGAGCCAGACCTGCAGCGCTGGCTGCCATTGCTGGAACCTGTGGAGCTGGCGCTGGGACAGGTGCTGTACGAATCGGGCGCGGCCATGCCGCACGTGTATTTCCCCACCAGTGCCATCGTGTCGCTGCTGTATGTGCTGGAGGATGGCGCGTCGGCGGAGATCGCGGTGGTGGGCTACGAGGGCTTGGTGGGCATATCGATCTTCATGGGCGGTGGAACCACGCCCAGCCGGGCAGTGGTGCAAAGTGCTGGGGCGGGATTTCGGCTGCGTGCGGACGTCATCAAATCCGAGTTTGAACATGCAGGACCGGTCATGCACCTGTTGCTGCGCTACACGCAGGCACTCATCACCCAGATGGCACAAACCGCCGTGTGCAACCGCCACCACTCGCTGGACCAGCAGCTGTGCCGCTGGCTGCTGCTGAGCCTGGACCGCTTGCCCAGCAACCAATTGATCATGACGCAAGAGTTGATCGCCAACATGCTGGGCGTGCGGCGCGAAGGGGTGACCGAGGCCGCACTCAAGCTGCAGCGGTCGGGCCTCATCAGCTATGCGCGCGGGCACATCAACGTGCTGGACCGCCCGGGGCTGGAGCGCCGCACTTGCGAGTGCTATGAGGTGGTCAAAAAGGAATACGACCGACTGCTGCCATTGGTCGTAGCGAGCTAGGGGCGCCGACCTGGCAGACAATGTGAAGTGGTCCCCCTCTGATCCTGCGGGATGAAGACGTCGCACAGGGCCTGCACCCTGTGTGCGCTGGCAGACAGTCGCACCGCGCAAAGCCACCCACACTGGGCTCCACCTTGCGCAAGGCAAGGCATTGCGCAGGGGTCCTGGCGCTGCACTCCCGTGCAGTGCGGACAGCAGCCCAAGGCCCCGCAATGCAAAGCAAAGACAACACCCTTCTTCAGCAACTGCCGACTGCGGCGCGCGAGCGTTTGCTGCAGCATTGCGAGCCCTTTGAGCTGGTACTGTCAGCCGAACTGAGCACCCGCGGCCGACCATTGGCGCATGCCCATTTCCCGACCGAAGGTTTTTTGTCGCTGGTCATTGATGTGGACAGCCACCCCCCGCTGGAAGTGGGGATGGTGGGGTCAGAGGCCATGCTGGGCTCGGAGCTGATTCTGGGGCTCGCGGCCACGCCGTGGCGGGCCTTGGTGCAGGGCGCTGGGTCTAGCTGGCGCATTGGCGCCAAACAGTTGCGTGCGCAAATCGACGCGATTCCCGAATTGGAGGCCTTGATTCAGGCCTGCCTGCTGGCGCGACTGCACCAGCAGACGCTGGCTGCAGCGTGCCAGCGCTATCACCTCATTGCCCCCCGCCTGGCGCGCTGGCTGTTGATGAGCCAGGACCGATCGTTGTCGGACTCCTTTCACCTCACGCAAGAGTTCATGGCACTGATGCTGGGCGTGCGCCGCGTGGGAGTGACGGAGGCGGCGGGGCACTTTCAGGATGCGGGCCTGATCACCTACCAGCGGGGTGAACTCACCGTGCTCAACCGCAAAGCGTTGGAGGCCGAGGCCTGCAGTTGCTACGCAGCGGACAAGGCCATCTATCGTCGGTTGATGAAATACAGCAGCCCGTAGCTCGCCGGAGTTCTGGCTAAGGACTGCGGGTACTGGGGTGACTTCTCATTCACGGTTTGATCTGCAGATCGTCTTGAATGCTGCGAATGCCCAGCACGCTGTGGGCAATCGTCACCCAGCGGTTGGCGCGGGGCATGCCCTGTGGTTGCATGACATTGGGAGATTCAGGCGCCGGAATGGGTGGGGGCAGAGTGGAATCGGCATGCACTGCACTGGCGGGGGCGGAGTGCTCGTCGGCACCCGTTGGGGCGTGGCGTTCCTGGTAGAGCTGGCTGGGTACGGGAGCCAGCAACCGCTTGGCGCGCAGCGCCTGCAGGTCCGGCGTGTGGCCTTGGCGTACTGCCAGAGCCGGCGCGGTGCCATTGGAGAACATGAAACTGTCCACCGATTTCACACCGGACACGGTTTGCGCCACAAACACAGCCAGGTCGATCTGCGTGGGGTCTGCGGCCATGCCGCTGAGCAGCACCACGCCCTGGTGCGATTCCACACGGATGTTGTAGCTATTGACTACGGGTGACAGGATGAGTGCGGCCCGCACCCGCGAAGTGATCACGCCGTCTTCCAGGTAGGCCACCGGCGACGGGCTGGCGGGTGCCCACTCGGTCACCATATCGCTGCGCTTGCAGCCCTGCAGCGGCAGCAGTGCAAGCGCCATCATCAGCGCAGAAAGGGCGGCGGGCAGCGGCTGTCGGTGACGCTGAAGTGTCGGGTGGCGCATGGTGAAAGATTCCCTGGAAGAGCCCGGTCGCCCAAGCGGGGTTGGCCGTGTCTTCACTGTGTGCCCCCGTGGCGTGTTTGTCTGTTCGTAACCGTACCCACCCAGGTGTGAGCAGCCGTTGCGGGCTGCGACGACAGGCTGAGGCCTGCCGCAAGCCAGGGCCTCCAGCTCAAGGGTGCTGGTCCGGGCGGTCTGCGATGTCGGTACCTTCCGTTTTTCCAAACGCATACCCGCATCGTTCGCGCTTGGCGGCATACATCGCTGCGTCGGCACAGGCCAGCAGGGCGTCTGCCTGAGTGCCATGCTGGGGGCAGATGGCCACCCCGATGCTGGGGCGCACCAGCAGTTGCAGGTGGCCAATCTTCATGGGGCAACACACCGCCTGCAGCAGCTTGGCGCACAACTGGTGTAGCGGCGCTTCGTCCGCCACACCTCGGAGCAGGCAGGCAAACTCATCGCCACCCAGGCGCACCACCAGGTCGCCATGGCGCACAGCGGCGTTCAGTCGCGCGGCTGTGATGCGCAATACCTCGTCGCCCACGCCGTGACCGTGGGTGTCGTTCACGGTCTTGAAGTTGTCGAGGTCGATGAACAACACCGTCGGTCCGGGTTGCAGGGAGTGCCTTTGGTCCAGCAAGTCTTCCAGGCGCAGTAGCAGATGGCGCCGGTTGGGCAGGTTGGTCAACTCGTCGTGCAGCGCCTGGTGTCGCGCCAGGCGCTCACCGTTGCGCACGCGGTCCAAATCGGCCAGCGCCTGGGTCAGTGCCGCCTGAGTGCCTTCCATGGTGCGCTCCAGGGCGTGGCGTTCTGCGGCTTCACGCGCCATTACCTGCAGCATCTGCTGCATGGCTGCCACACAGGTGCTCACACTGGGCTCGCCCAGGTTTTGATTGGCATGCGATGGGGGCGCCATCCACAGCCGGCCGTGCTGGGTGCTGGAGCCCGGTGCCCACTTCACTTGCAGCGAACGCAGCCACAGCTTCCAGCGCTGGACTTGTTCTGCTGTGGGCCAAGTGGCCGCCAGGGCCTTGCCCCACTCCCATGGTCTTTGGTTGCTGTCCATACGATTCATCAGGTGTTTCCGCCTCGCGGCACGAAGACGGTGTGAGCCACAACACCGACGCCGCTCCGGTGTGCCTGCCTCACCAGGTCAAGCGGTTGGCGGGCCAGCCAAGGCATCTGAACAGTGATTTGCCAGTGCCAGAGTCTGCTTGCTGCAAGGGGCGTGTACCGTCTGGCAGCGCACATAAACGTGGTAGGCAGCGCTGGCAAGGTCAATGTTGCAGGTGTTACATTTGTTTGACGCGTTAGCTGCCGCGGGCGCAGCGCCTTTGCACAGCGCTTCAGGCCGTTGCCCAGCACCTTCCGTCCCCGCCAAGGAACCGTCCCATGTCACCAGAACGCCAACGGCTCATCCGCATGCTGTTCGACGAGTACATCGAGATGTATGCCGGACGCGATGCCCGGCTGGTGGATCGCTTCAGCGAGAACTTCAGCGGCTTTGCGGGCAGCAGCGACAAGCTCATCAAAACCCGCAGCGAATGGGTGGACATCACGCAGACCGACTTTGCGCAGGTGCCCGGGCGCATCGGCATCGAGGTGCTGGACCTGTTCCCGCAGGAACTGGGGGCCGATGTGCTGGCCGTGACCGCGTTTTTCCACATCCACCTGCCCAACCCCGACCCGCTGTTTGCCAGCGAGACCGCCCGCTTGGTGCTCGTCTTCCGGCAGGAGGGCGATGACTGGAAGATTGCGCACAGCAGCATCTCCATCCCGTATGGACTGGCCCGAGACGGCGAGGTGTACCCCGTCAGCCGCCTACAGCAGCGCAACCAGGAGCTGCAGACGTTGGTGGATGAGCGCACCCAGGCACTGGCCCAGGCCAACAACCAGCTGCAGCTGCTCAGCAACACCGACGGCCTGACCGGTATCGCCAACCGCCGCCATTTTGACCAGACCTTGGCCCATGAATGGGCTCGCGCACAACGGGCCCACGGACCGCTGTCGCTGATCATGCTGGACGTGGATGTGTTCAAGCACTTCAATGACCACTACGGCCATCTGGCGGGCGATGCCTGCCTGAAATCCCTGGCCCTGACGCTGGCACAGACCGGGGGACGGCGCGACGGTGACCTGGTGGCGCGCTTTGGCGGCGAGGAGTTTGTGGTGCTGCTGCCCGGCGCCGATGCCCGGGTCGCCCTGGAGATGGCCCAGCACATCCAGCAAGCCATCCGGGCGCTGGCCTTGCCGCACGAGGGTGCGCCGTGGGGCATCGTGACGGTGAGCTTCGGCGTGGCCACCATGGCGCCACAGCGCGAGCAGTTGGCCGAAGAGCTGGTACGCCGCGCGGACCGCGCGATGTACCGTGCCAAGCAAGGCGGCCGCAACCGCATCGAGCAGGCGCCGGAGCAATAAAGCGGGGTGGGTCGGGTTTTACCTGGCCGCCAGCCGAGCGAATTCTTCCGCCACGCCCCGCACCGTGAGCGGCGCACAGCCTTCGGCATGGTTGCTGATGGTCACGAAGGCGTTCTGTCCACGGCCTGTGATGCCTGCGATCACTGCGGCCAGTGCCGCCCGGGTGTCCAGGTCCGGGTGGTGCAGGCGGTCGTAGGGTTCGTACATCCGCTCGGCCTCTTCATAGCCGTAGGGGCCGTGCACAGGGTTCAGGTTCCAGCGGCACACCAGCGGGCTAGGCCACAGAGCACGCAGCAGGGGCAGTTGGTCGGGGAGCGGCGGCATCTTGGCATGCAGCCCCAGGCAATAGGTGGCGCCCGCTTCACGCAGCACGGCCGCAAAGTCGGGCGTCAGCCACTCTGGGTCGCGCACCTCCACGGCAATCACCCCATCGGGCGCCAGTGGTGCCAGCGGGGGCAGGGCCAGCAGCATGGCACGCAGGCGATCCAGCAAGGCGGGCATGCGATCCAGCTGCGCCAGCGGCAGGGGGCTGAGCTGGAATACCAGCGCGCCCAGCTTGTGGCCCAGGCCCTGGAGCGCCGGCTCCACACATTCGCTGCGGGCCAGCTCGGGGCTGAGGAACGCCGGGTTGGGCTGGCGGCCGCGTCCGTCTTCGCTGCGCACCAGTGCATCCGTCACCACGCTGGGCGCTTTGACCACAAACCGGAAGTCGTCGGGCACCTGCGACGCATAGCGCTCGTATTGGCTCACCGTGAGCGGCCGGTAGAAGCTGCGGTCGATGCTCACCGTGCGCATCAGCGGGTGCTGGGCGTACACGGCCAGCCCCTGTTTGGACAGCTGCGTGTCGGAATGCTCGCCCTCCCACACCAGGCCTTTCCAGCCGGGGTAGGTCCATGACGAAGTGCCCAGGCGCAACTGGCGGGGCAGGGCAGCAGCCAAGGCTTCCAGAGCATCGTCCGGAACAATCGGGGCCACCGTGCCAGACCGGGTACGCCGTGCCGTGGACTCAGTGCCTTGCGTGGGTGATGGCGCCGATGGCCCGTTGGCCGGCATGTCTGCCGACGGAGGCTTGGGCAGTGTGTCGCCAAAAAGATCGTCTTGCATGCGCTGCTGTGGGGCGGTTTGGCGCGGTACGGCGGGGCAGTCTGCGCTACGAGCTGCCAAACAGCCCGCTCTCGTCCAGCAGGTCAAACGTGATCTGGGGGTGGGTGTCCATGCTTTTCTTGATGGCAGCCGGGATGGCCTGCCGTGTCTTGCGGCACAGGCCCGGCTGTTCGTGCACCAGGATCGCAATGCCCCGCAGGCTGCGCACCTCGTTCGGGCTTTGGGTGATGGACAGGCGGATGCCCAGTTGCTGCTCCATGCGCTCCTGCATCCTGCGCAGGTCGGCAAGACTGCCCAGGTTCTCCAGGCGCTCCAGCATCTTCTTTTCTTCGCTGCGCGTGAGCATCAGGATGCGCAGATCTCCCCCCGGTGCTTGCAGCAACGCCTCCCGGTCGCACACGCAGGTGCCAGGGGGGCATTCGGTACGGATGGGGAAAGGTGGGAGGGACATGAAGCGGCGTGCGAACAGTCTTTCATTCTATGAAGGGCTGACCGTGCCGAGCGTGTGGCCACCTGCAAGTCCATGCGGCCCATGACCCGTCCTGAATAGCGTTGACACCCAGGACGGTTTAAAACTCCAGCCGGACTATCCGACTAATGACGCCCGATGCACTGCATCGGGCGTTTGCATTTTCAGCGACAGATGAGGTCGCTCGCAGTTATAGATGTCGACTGACTGCTCGACCATGCGTCTGGCCTGGGCGAGATCCGCAGGGCGCTGCAACAAGAGCTCGGTCTTCAGAATGCCGTTGACCCGCTCGGCCAGCGCGTTCTGGTAGCAGTCGTAGCCGTCCGTCATCGAGCAGATCACGCCATGGCGCTTGTGCAGGGCCTGGTAATACGTCGAGCAGTACTGGATACCCCTGTCGGAGTGGTGCACCAGCTGCCGACTGCTCTGTCGCCCCGATAGCGCCATCTTCATGGCCTGCGCCACCTCCTCGGTCTGCAGGCTCTCATGCACGTGCCAGCCGACGATCTTTCTGGAATAAGCATCCGTGACCAGGCTCAGGTAAACAAACTTGCCGTGTGTGGGCAGGTAGGTGATGTCAGCCACCCAGACCTGTTCGCTGGCGCTGGCGCGAACCTGCTGTGGCCCGGCTTTGAGCAGGTTCGGATGGCGCCGGAAGCGGTGGTGACTGTCTGTTGTCTTGTGGTACGCCCGCCGGGGCGCCACCAGCAGCCTGGCGTTGCGCAGGACGTCGAACATTGCATCGCGGCCCAAGTCGATGCCTCAGCGCTGCAGCGGCTCCTGCAGCAGGTAGTGCAGCTTACGCGTGCCGATGCGTGGCCGACGCATGCGCTGCTCGCGCACCAACTCCACCACCGCCTGCGCGTTCGCGAGGCGATCGGCCTGGCGGCGCCTGCCCTGGTAATACGCCTGCCGGCTATGGCCCATGTGCTGGCAAGCCCTCTTCACGCTCAACCCTGTGACAAGGTTTTGCGCGAGGACTTGCCCAAAGGCTTTTTTACGACGCGCACCCCGTAGTCCTTGCGCAGCACGTCGATGACGGCTTCGAATAGCCTGGCCTTCTCCTGCGCCTGTGCGAGCTGCACCTGCAGGGCCTTGATCTGCTGCTCGGGCGTGAGAGCCCCAGTGTTCTTCTTGTCTATCGGCATGGCTGCAGATGATGCCGCAGGACTCCAGCCCAGGCGACCGTGCTTGCGCAGCCAGACCAGAACCGTCGAGCGGCCCTGGATACCGTAGCGCTGCTGCGCCTGTTTGTACGTGAGCTCGCCTTTTTCCACCTGCTCCACCACCGCCAACTTAAAGGCCAGTGTGTAGTCGCGCTGCGTGCGTTTGACACTTGATTCCATGACACATGCCCTTTTTGAAAGGTCCATGTGTCAACGCCGGGTAGGACGGGTCACACCCAACAAAAAGGGCTCCCAAAGGGAGCCCTTTTTGCCTGCCCGCCCCTGCGGTTCAGTTAACACTCCCCATGGCAGCAGCACCCGCACCGCGCGAAGTGCCACCACCCTGGGAAGTCCCGCAACTGCTTCAATCCAACCCAAGCAGTTGGTCTGCCAAATTACATGGCGCTGAATTCGCCCGAAGGGATCTGGCCGGTGCGCACGGCTTCGGCAGCCTGTGCACGCACGGCAGCGCGGTCAGCGGTGGACTTGTAGGTCACCACACGCGAGCCTGCGGGTTCCATGTTGTGGGTCTTGGCTTCCACTACAGCTTCGGCTTGCACTTCAGCGCGGGTGCGGTTCGTGTCGAACTTCAGAGCAAATTGCGAGCCATCGGCTTCGTCAGCATGGGCGCCAAAGGCGGCGAAAGCGGCAACAGCGGCGACGGAGAGGAAACGGGCGGTCTTGTTCATGATGAAAATCCTTAAAAAAACTTAAAAAGCGTCTCAAAAAAGCCGGGTCAAAAACCATTCCTGAACCGGGTTCGGTGAGTCGCCTTGCGGGTTCGGCTCATCGATGGGATGAACTGTACGCCGATGGTGTTCAGGGAAAAACCACTCAGTCGCAAACTAACTATTCCAGTATTGGGAACAATCCGCCGAGCGGTCTAAGGGCTGCCAAAACCGCCTGTGGCAAACTCGCGCGCTTCGCTTTTTTGTTTGACCGAGTCTCAGAGAGTCCGCCACACCCATGCAGCAGATCGTTCGGCAGTTGGCCGCAGAAATCAAAGTCAGTGAACAACAGGTGCGCGCAGCGGTGGAGCTGCTGGATGGCGGTGCCACGGTGCCCTTCATTGCGCGCTATCGCAAGGAAGTAACGGGCGGGCTAGACGACATTCAGCTGCGCGAACTGGAGGCGCGACTGTCCTATCTGCGCGAACTGGAAGACCGCCGTGTGGCCGTGCTCAAGGCGATTGACGAACAAGGCAAGCTGACCGACGCGCTGCGTGCCGCCATTGCCGCCGCGCCCACCAAGCAGGAGCTGGAAGACATCTACCTGCCCTTCAAGCAAAAGCGCCGCACCAAGGGGCAGATTGCGCGCGAGTTCGGTATTGAGCCGCTGGCCGACAAGCTGTTTGCCGACCCCACGCTGGACCCCGCCGTGGAGGCCGCCGCGTTTACCAAGCCGCCCGAAGTGCTGGATGATGGCAAGCCCGGTGCCGATTTCTCCACCGTGCCTGCCGTGCTCGACGGCGTGCGGGACATCCTGAGCGAGCGCTGGGCCGAAGACCCGGCGCTGGTGCAAAACCTGCGCGAGTGGTTGTGGGCCGAGGGCCTGCTGCGCAGCAAGAAGGTGGACAGCAAGAACGAGAACGACCCCGAGGTCTCCAAGTTCCGCGACTACTTTGACTACGACGAGCCCATCGGCCGCGTGCCCTCGCACCGTGCGCTGGCGGTGTTCCGCGGGCGTGGGCTGGAGATTCTGGAAGCCAAGTTGGTACTGCCGGTGGAGCCCGAGCCCGGCAAGCCCAGCCTGGCCGAAGGCAAGATCGCCCTGCACCTGGGCTGGAGCCACCAGGGCCGCAAGGCGGACGATCTGATCCGCAAGTGCGTGGCCTGGACCTGGCGCGTGAAGCTGAGCCTCTCTACCGAGCGCGACCTGTTTGCCCGCCTGCGCGACGAGGCCGAGAAGGTGGCGATCAAGGTGTTTGCCGACAACCTGCGCGACCTGCTGTTGGCCGCACCGGCCGGCCCGCGCGTAGTGATGGGGCTGGACCCCGGCATCCGCACCGGCGTGAAGGTGGCCGTGGTGGACGCCACCGGCAAGCTGGTGGAGACCGCCACGGTGTACCCGCACGAGCCCAAGCGCGACTGGGATGGCTCGTTGTTCACGCTGGCCAAGCTCGTGGAAAAACACGGCGTGAACCTGATTGCGATTGGCAATGGCACGGCCAGCCGCGAGACGGACAAACTGGCCGCCGATCTGATCAAGATGGCCGCCAAGGCCGACCGCGCCATCGAGAAGGTGGTGGTGAGCGAGGCGGGTGCCTCGGTGTATTCCGCCAGCGAATACGCATCGCAAGAGATGCCCGATGTGGACGTGAGCCTGCGCGGCGCCGCCTCCATTGCCCGCCGCCTGCAAGACCCGCTGGCCGAGTTGGTCAAGATCGACCCCAAGAGCATCGGCGTGGGTCAGTACCAGCACGACGTGAACCAGAGCGAGCTGGCCCGCACGCTGGGAACGGTAGTGGAAGACTGCGTGAACTCTGTGGGTGTGGACCTGAACACGGCCAGCGTGCCGCTGCTCTCCCGCGTGTCGGGCCTGTCGGGCAGCGTGGCCAAGGCCGTGGTGCGCTGGCGCGAAGCCAATGGCGCGTTCAAGAGCCGCAAGCAGTTGATGGAAGTGGCGGGCCTGGGCGCCAAGACCTTTGAACAGAGCGCTGGCTTCTTGCGCATTCGCGGCGGTGACAACCCCCTGGACATGACGGGCGTGCACCCCGAGACCTACCCGGTGGTCGAGCAGATCATGGAAAAGACCGGCAAGCCGGTGGCCGAGTTGATGGGCCGGGCCGACATGCTAAAGACCCTGAAGCCCGAACTGTTCGCCAACGAAAAGTTTGGCGTGATCACCGTCAAGGACATCCTGGCCGAGCTGGAAAAGCCCGGCCGCGATCCGCGCCCGGACTTCAAGGTGGCGCGCTTCAATGACGGCGTGGAAGACATCAAGGACCTGAAGGAAGGCATGATCCTGGAGGGCACGGTGAGCAACGTGGCCCAGTTCGGCGCCTTTGTGGACCTGGGCGTGCACCAGGACGGTCTGGTGCATGTGAGCCAGCTGGCGCACAAGTTCGTGAACGACGCCCGCGAGGTGGTCAAGACCGGCGACATCGTCAAGGTCAAGGTCATGGAAGTGGACGTGGAGCGCAAGCGCATTGGCCTGTCGATGAAGCTGGACGCCGCACCACCACGCCAGGGCGGTGACCGGGGCGCACCCCGTGACAACCGCTTTGAGGGCGCAGGCCGTGGCTATGCACAGCCCCAGCGCCGTGGGCCCGAGCCTGTGCAGCAGTCGGCCATGGCGTCGGCATTTGCGAAGTTGCAACAGGCCAAAGGCCGCTGACGCAGCCCGCTGTGCCGCCGGTGGTTTTTTGGCCGTGCAGGGGCCCATAATCGCCAGCACCTGAACCAACCACCGGCGCCGTACCCCATGGAGTTGAACGCACTGCTGGCCCAACCTGTGGCACTGCCCAGCCTTCCGCGCGCCGTGGCGTTGCTGATGAGCGAGCTGGCCCACGCTGAGCCCAGCCTGCGGCGCCTGAATCAGCTGTTTGGCACCGACCCGGCCCTGGCCGCGCGCCTGCTGGAGTTGGCCAATTCCCCCACCTTCCAGCTGCCCGGGCAGATTGCGGGTATCCCAGAGGCGCTGGCGCTGCTGGGCACTGCACAGCTGCGCACGCTGGTCACCTCGGCTCCGCTGGGCACTACGTCACGCTCGGTGCCCGGGGTCAACATGCAGCAGTTTTGGCGCTACAGCCTCAACACCGCCAAGCTCGCGCGCTCGCTGGCGGGCATCGTCCACCACAACCAGATCGCGGCGTATACCGCCGGTTTGCTGCATGCCCTGGGCGAGCTGGTGATCCACCTGGCCGACCCTGAGAAGGCCCAGTCGGTCAACACCCTCGTGGCGCCGTTTGACCTGCGCCGCGACAAGATCGAGCAGCGCATCTTTGGCTACAGCTACGGCCAGGTCACTGCGGGCTACGCGCGCCGCTGGCAACTGCCCGAGGTGGTGATTGACGCCCTGCAGCACCAGCATGCACCGTTTGACAACAAGGTCTACGAACCCCTGGCGGGCGTCATCCACCTGGCCGCCTGGCGCGCCCGCGCCCGCGAGGCCGAGCTGAACGAAAAAGAGCTGGCCGTGTCCTTCCCTGGCGAAGTGGGGCTGGCCCTGGGGCTCGACATCGACATGGTGCTGCAGCAAGACCCCATTGACTGGACCGCCCGACCGGATGCGGCGGCGGACTTCATCGTCTAGCAGCAGGGTGCCGGGGCAGGCGGTTGCCAGGGGAGAGCGCTGCTGGGCAAGGTCTAGGGGCTGACGGTGCTGCCCCAGCCGCTTTGCGACAATCAGCGCCATGAAAGCACTGCGCATCCATGCTGGCCCCCGCGCCCGCCAACACCTGGAACAACAGGGCCTGCGGCCCGCTGACGTGGGCGTAATCCCGGCAGCGGCTGGCGGTCCCAAGGGACTGATCCTGGGGCCGATGGACCGGTTCATTTTTGGGGAGTGGCTGCCGCGCTCCGATCAGCCCGTGCACCTGGTGGGCGCCTCGATTGGCGCCTGGCGCATGGCCACGGCCTGCCTGCAGCAATCGGTGGCGGCTTTTGAGCGGCTGGAGCACGACTACATCCACCAGGACTACGAGCTGCCACCCGGCAAAAAGCGCCCCACGGCCGCCCATGTGAGCGAGCGGTTCGGCCAGAACCTGGAGGCCTTCTATGGCGGGCGGGTGCAGGAAGTGCTCAGCCACCCCCGCTACCGCCTGCACATCGTCACGTCACGGGGCCGCCATGTGCTGGGGCGGGAGCATGCGCTGGGTACGCCGCTGGGGTATCTGGGGGCCTTCGTGACCAACACCGTGCACCGCAAGGCGATGGGGGCCTGGCTGGAGCGGGTGGTGTTTTCCTCGTCAGGCGCCGCCTTGCCTTTTGCCACGACCGATTACCGCACCCGGCAGGTGGGGTTGAGCGCAGACAACTTCATGCAGGCGCTACAGGCCAGCTGCTCGATCCCGTTTGTCTTGCAGGCCGTGCACAACATCCCAGGCGCACCCCGGGGCGCCTACTGGGACGGTGGCATCACCGACTACCACCTGCATCTTGCCTATGGGCTGCCGAACGGTGGCGCTTCTGAATTGATAGCTGCTCAGGCAATGAGTACTAGCGCTTCCGGCGAAAAAGACTCAAAAACTGCGGTCGAGCCGCTGCGCGCGGGTGCTGGCGGCATCGTGCTCTACCCCCACTTCCAGCACCGCGTGGTGCCGGGCTGGCTGGACAAGGGGCTGAAGTGGCGCCACAAGGCCACGTCCGCGCTTGACAACATGGTGGTGCTGTCGCCCGACCCGGACTGGGTGCGCCGCTTGCCCAACGCCAAGCTGCCCGACCGCAATGATTTCACCCACTACGGCACGGACAGCCGTGCCCGGGCCCAGGCGTGGCTCGCGGCCACGCGTGCCAGCCAGCAGCTGGTGGACGAGTGGCGCGAGTGGCTGGAGCGGCCTGACATGGGAGCGGTGCAGCCGCTGTAGGCCGCCAGGGCGGACGCGCCTTTGGGGCCCATTGGGTCTCCTGCGCTGGCCGCAGGCTCTCAGAACCTGTTCAAAGTCTTTTTGGAGTTGCACAAGTACCTTGCCGGGATGGGATGCAAGGCGCGGTGCGCCGCCGATAGCCCGTGCTATCGGCAAGCTTTGCTCCGCCGCAGACCGCCCGGCAAGGCACTTGCCCGCAGGGTTGGAGTGAAATCGGGCCGATGAACTCGGAGCTTTGGCGCCCCGGCTGCTTGCATGGGCACGAGCCCATGCGGCGCATCCGAAGCATCCACTCATCCCGATTGCACTTCAATGCAATCTCCAAAATGACTTTGAACAGGTTCTCAGATCGAGGCAGGGCGACGTGCCGCCTCTTGCACCGCCCGGGCAGCATGGCGTGCAGCGTGGTCCCGGGCCCAAGGCAGCACGTCGGCCGCGGGCATGGGTCGGGCAATGCCATAACCTTGTGCGCGTTCGCAACCCAGCTCTAGCAGCTTGGCGCAGTGCTCGGCGGTTTCGACGCCTTCGGCCACCACATGGCGGTGGAACGCAGCCGCCAGCGCCACGATGGCTTTGACGAGGGTGAGGTCGTCGCCATCCTCCAGAATGCCGCGCACGAAGGACTGGTCGATCTTGATCGTCTCGGCGGGCAGGCGCTTGAGGTAGGACAGGGACGAAAAGCCGGTGCCAAAGTCGTCCAGTGCAAAACGCACGCCCAGGGCTTGGCAGCTTTGCATCATGCGGCGCATGTACTGCATGTCTTCCAGCGCGGCGGATTCCAGGATCTCCAGCTCCAGCCGCGAGGGAGACACCTCGGGGCAGGTGTGCAGGATGTCCTTGAGCCGCTGCACAAAGTTGGGCCGGTGGAAGTGGGGCGCCGCGATGTTGACGCTGACTTCCCAGCCCATGCCGGCATCGCTCCATACCCGCATCTGCGCCAGGGCCTGGCGCAGCACCCATTCGCCCAGTTCGACCTGCAGGTCCGTGTCCTCCACCAGCGGCAGCACGTGCTGCGGGCCCAGCAGTCCTTCCTGCGGGTGTTGCCAGCGCAGCAGGGCTTCGAGCCCGATGATCTCGCCGGTGCGCAGGTTGACCTTGGGCTGGTAGTGCAGCACCAGCTCCCCCGCGTGCAGTGCGCGGGCCACCCGGGTCTGGCGGGTGTGCTGGGTCTGCACGGCGTGGTCGTGCTGTACATCGAACACGTGCAGCTGGTTGCGCCCGAAGCTCTTGGCCTGGCACATGGCTTGGTCGGCGTGGCGCAGCAGGGTGTCGGGGTTGGCGTCGTCTTGGGGAAACACGGCCACGCCAATGCTGACGGTGATGTTCACCAGGCGGTCGTCAATCGCATAGGGCGCGGCCAGTTGCTGCATCAGCACGGCCAGGCGCGCCTCGATGGCGGGCACATCGGGCTGTTCGCCCAGCAGCAGCACAAACTCGTCGCCGCCCATGCGGGCCACGGCTTCGTGGGCCGTGATGAACGCGCCCAGGCGCCGCGCCACTTCCTTGAGCAGACGGTCGCCCACGCGCTGGCCAAAGGTGTCGTTCACGGCCTGGAAGTGGTCCAGGTCCAGCATGCACACCGCCAGCAGCAGCTGCTTGTTGCGGGCCACAAACAGGGCGTGCGTGAGCTTTTCGGCCAGGGCCGCGCGGTTGTACAGACCGGTGAGCGCGTCGTGGCGGGCGTGCCACGAGATCTGGTGGCGCAGGTTGCGTGTTTCGGTCACGTCGCGGAACACCAGCACGCAGCCTGCCGCGTGGCCGCTGCCTTCGCGGATGGCGGCTGCCGTGTACTCGATGGCGTAGCGCTCGCCCGAGCGGTGGATCAGTACCTCGTAGGTGGCCTGCTGCAGCCCACCCGGCTGGGTGTCGCGCTCGGCGGCCGCGCTGGCGGTGCGACTGGCGGGCTCTTCGTACAGACGGAACACGTCGTCCAGCTGCCGGCCCAGCGCCTGGTCGGCAGTGAAGCCGGTCATGAGCTGCGCGGCCTCGTTGATGGTCTCGATGCGCCCACCCAGGTCGGTGGTGATGACGCCGTCGCCGATGGATGCGAGGGTGATCTCGGCACGCTCCTTTTCGGCGCGCAGGGCCTCCTGGGCGCGTTTTCGTTCCGTCACGTCCACCAGCGTACCGATGGTGCCAGCCAGTTCGCCGTTGGTGCTGGTGAAGGGCGCTTCGTAGTAGGCCATGTCCAGCGGGGGCTGGTGGGGCGGGCGGATGCGGATCTCGTTGTCGTGCGCACTGGCGATGCGGGCCGACCGTTCCGGGGCCAGTTCGGCAGGCAGGCTGGCGCCTGCGGCGCCGTCAGCGCCCGGCTGCGACTGGAACAGGCGCTGCCATGCGCGGTTGGCGTCCAGGTAGGTGCCGTCGGCATGGCGCACAAACACAGGCAGGGGTAGGGCATCGATCAACTGGCGGGTGAAGTGCAGTTGCTCGCTTTGCTGGCGCTGTGTTTCATGCAAGGACAGCACCAGGGACTGCACCTTGCCCGCCATGTCGTTGAAGGTCTCGGCCATGGCGCGGGACTCCAGCGTGCCGGTGACTTCCATGCGCGTGCTCAGATAGCCTTGGCGAAACGCATCGGTGGCCTGGGCCAGGCGCTGCAGCATGCGGGCATTGGCGCGCAGCAATAGCGTCAGCAAAAAGAAGATGGTGAAGATGTTGAGTGCCGAGATGCGCGCCTGCACCAGCACCGTGGCCCACACCTGGTCTGTCAGGGGCTGCGGGTGGGCCGTCACTGTCAGTCGGCCCGATGTGCCATCTGCCAGCGCCAGGCCGGACTGCTGCACCGGGGCAGAGAGGTCCAGCCAGTCGGTAAACCATTTGGGAGCAACGGCGGGGTAGGGAAAGGCGGTGACCTCGATGGCGGGCTGGTCGGCGGCCTGCCACTTGATGGACGCCACCGCCGGCGCGGCCTGCGCCAGCCCCTCGGTGAGGATACGGGTCACGGTGTCGGCATCGGGCGCGGGCTCGGCGGCCAGGCGCAGCTGCAATGGGTCGCTGGCGCGCCGCAGTTCGGTGGAGCCTTGCTGCAGGGCTTCGTCAGTTTCTGCAGCCAGCAGGTAGTGGTAGCGCACCCCCGTGACCAGCAGGATGATCGCCACGATGGACACATACAGCCGGGGGTAGGTGCCCCGCAGAAGCCAGGTGGTGAGATTTCCGGTGCGCATTGACGGTGGTCCTCCCCACAACCCAGTGGTAATGAATGGTTAATTAATTGTTGACAGCGGCGAGTCTATCTTGTGAGAAGTTGTGAGCGCGGTTTTGCGCAGCACCACCGGCCGGGTGTTGCTGATGTGTGACGTTTTGTAAAACTGCGGAGCTGCCGGCGCGCGCAAGGTGCTCCTGACAAGGGCACTGGCACGCGCTGGTTTCCCGCGCCATGGGCTGCCGCGCTCGCGTGCGCGGCAGTTGCCCCAAGGGCGACGCGGCTGGGCTCAGAGCGACTGCGCCAGCATGTCGCGGTATTCCTCGGGCGTGGCGATGCGTGGGTTGGTCTTGTGGCAGTGGTCGGCCATCGCACCCTTGATGATGTCGTCGAACATGCTTTCGGTCACGCCCATGGCGGCCAGGCCCGTGGGCAGGCCCAGGCGGGCGTTCATGTCGCGGATGGCTTCGGGGATGTCGCCTGCGCTGGCCAGGCCCATGGCGTGGGCCATGCGCTCCAGGCGCTTTTCCTTCTGTACCGACTCCGCCTGCGCGTTGAAGCGCACCACGGCGGGCAAAAACATGGCGTTGAGCGTACCGTGGTGCAGGCGCGGGTTCACGCCGCCCAGGCTGTGGCTGAGCGAGTGCACGGCGCCCAGGCCCTTCTGGAAGGCCATGGCGCCCTGCATGCTGGCGCTCATCATGTGCAGGCGTGCATCGCGGTCGCTGCCGTTTTTGGTGGCCTGTTCGATGTTCGCCCAGCCGCGTGTGAGGCCGTCCAGCGCAATGCCGTCGGCGGGTGGGTTGAACGCGGCGGACATGAAGGTCTCCATGCAGTGCGCAATTGCGTCCATGCCCGTGGCAGCCGTGAGCATGGGGGGCAGGCCGAGGGTGAGTTCCGGGTCGCAGATGGCGGTCTTGGGCACCAGGTTCCACGAGTGAAAGCCGAGCTTGCGGTGGTCGTCCACGATGATGATGGCGCCGCGCGCCACCTCGCTGCCCGTGCCGCTGGTGGTGGGCACGGCGATCAGCGGCGCGGCGCGGTCGGTGATGCGCGGCGAGCCGCCTTCGATGGTGGCGTAATGGGTGAGGGGGCCTTCGTGCGTGGCGGCAATCGCGATGCCCTTGGCGCAGTCGATGGCCGAGCCGCCACCCACGGCAATCAGGCCGTCGCAGCCCTGGGCCTTGTACATGTCCACGGCAGCGCGCACGGCGGCTTCGGTGGGGTTGGACGGGGTCTGGTCAAACACGGCCACCGTCATGCCCGGCAGCGCATCGAGCGCCTTTTGCAGCACCCCTGCGGCTTTCACGCCGGGGTCCGTCACGATCAAAGGGCGGGTGATGCCCACGCGCTCGCATTCCTGCTTGAGCAGTTGGACAGCGCCGAATTCAAACTGGATCTGGGTGACGTAGTAAATGAAAGCCATGGTGCAACAGGATGTGTGGATGGGGGTGCCAGCGATTACGATAGCTCGCCAGCCTTTGATACAGGTTTCAAACCCACTTTATAAGGAGGAGACAACCTTGAAAACGAAGCAAACCCTGATGGCGGCCCTGGTGGCCGTCGCATCTGTGACAAGCGCCCAGGCCCAGTGCCTCACGGACGCGCAGGCCGCCGACCTGGTGGCCAACTATGTGGCCAAGACCCCGGCAGCCAACCCCGAGAACCTTTCGGACGCCGACGGCGCCTGTACACGCGGCAAGGTCAACGCCTTGCTGGCCCAGCGCATGGGCAAGGTGATTGGCTACAAGGCCGGCCTGACCAACCCCGCCGTGCAAAAGCGCTTCAACACCGATAAGCCCGTGTGGGGCAAGCTGTACGAAGGCATGGTGCTGCCCAGTGGCGCCACGGTGGATGCGGCCTTTGGTGCCCGTCCTCTGTACGAGGCCGACATGCTGGTGCGCGTGAAAAGCGCGGCCATTAACCAAGCCAAGACCCCCATGGACGTGCTGGAGGCCGTGGACCAGATCATCCCCTTCATCGAGTTGCCCGACCTGATGGTGCAGGCGCCGCCCAAACTCAACGGCGCGGGCGTGACGGCCATCAACGTGGGTGCGCGCCTCGGAGTGGCGGGCGCGCCCATTGCCGTGCCGGCCTACCGCGGCGAACGTTTTGCGATGCTGAAGGCCCTGGCCGACATGAACGTGTCCTTGACCGATGGCACCGGCGCGCGCCTGGGCGGCGGCAAGGGCAGCGACATCCTGGACCACCCGCTCAATGCCGTGGTGTGGCTGGCCGGTGCGCTGGCGCAGGAGGGCCTGGCCATGCAGCCGGGCGACCTGATCAGCCTGGGCTCTTTCTCCGCATTGCTGCCGCCCAAGGCTGGCTTGTCGGTGACGGCCACGTATGACGGCTTGCCCGGCGCTGCACCCGTGCGACTGAGCTTCAAGTAACCCACCCCTCAGCGGCCCGCCGCCGCGCGGGCCGTTGTCTTTTTTGCCGAGACCCCGACCGTTGACCGATCTGCACATCCACCACACCCGCCTGACCCCGCAGATGCGCAGCGTGCTTGAACGCATGGCCCGCGCCGGGCACCCGCCGCTGCACACGCGCACGCCGCAAGAGGCACGCATCGCCTACCAGGCAGGCGCCGACGTGCTGGAGGTGCCCAAAGCCGCGCTGGCGCGGGTGGAAGACCTGCAGATCCCCACCCGCGACGGCGCCCAACTGCCCGCAAGGCTGTATGCACCCAGCACCGACAAGGGCCTGCCCGTGCTGCTGTACACGCACGGCGGCGGCTTCACCATCGGCAACATTGCCACGCACGACATCCTGTGCCGCGAGCTGGCGCGTCTGGCCGGTTGCATGGTGGTCTCGCTGGACTACCGGCTGGCGCCGGAGCACCGCTTTCCCACGGCCAGCAATGACGCCTGGGATGCCTTGCAATGGTTCGCTGCCAACTCTGAGCGCCTGGGCGCAGACCCCCAACGCCTAGCCGTGGGCGGCGATAGCGCAGGCGGCACGCTGGCTGCCGTCAACGCCATCCTGGCGCGCGATGCAGGCCTGCCTCTGGCGCTACAGCTGCTGATCTACCCCGGCTGCGCTGCGCACCAGGACACGCCTTCGCACGCCACCTTTGCACGTGGCCTGGTGCTGGAGGAGCCCGCCATCAGTTGGTTCTTTGGCCACTACGTGACCACCCGCGAAGAGCGCGAGGACTGGCGTTTTGCGCCGCTGCTGGCGCCGGACGTGGAGGGCGTGGCACCCGCGTGGATTGGCCTGGCCGAATGCGACCCGCTGGTGGACGAAGGCGTTGACTATGCCGACAAGCTCCGCCTAGCGGGCGTGCCCGTGGACCTGGACATCTACCGGGGCGTGACCCACGAATTCATCAAGATGGGCCGCGCCATCCCCGAAGCGCGCAAGGCCCATGCCGACGCAGCCCGCGCGCTGCGGCTGGCTTTTCACCTGGAGTAAACGAACCCATGCAACGCAGTGATTTCCGTTGTTTCCACCGCCTGCGCGTGCGCTGGGCCGAGGTGGACATGCAAAAGATCGTGTTCAACGCGCACTACCTCATGTATGTCGATACCGCCATGTCCGAATACTGGCGCGCGCTGGCGCTGCCGTACGAGGCGAGCATGCTGGCGCTGGGCGGCGAGATGTATGTGAAGAAGGCCACGGTGGAGTACCACGCCTCGGCGCGGCTGGATGACACGCTGGATGTGGGCCTGAAGTGCGCGCGCATCGGCAATTCGTCGTGCCTGTTCACGGCGGGCATTTTCTGTGGCGACCGGCTGCTGATCTCTGCCGAACTGGTCTATGTGTTTGCGGACCCGGCCACGCAGACCTCGCGCCCGGTGCCGCCCGCACTGCGCGCCATCTTTGAAGGCTTTGAAGCGGGTGCCGAAATGGCCGAGGTGCGCACTGGCGACTGGAACACCCTGGGCCGCGATGCCAGCCGCGTGCGCACCGATGTGTTTGTGCACGAGCAGGGCATTCCGGCCGAGGTCGAGGCCGATAGGCATGACATCTCGGCGCGCCACGCCGTGCTGTACAACCGGCTGGGCATGCCCGTCGCTGCGGGCCGCCTGCTGCAGCACGCGCCCGGCGTGGGCCGCATCGGCCGCATGGCGGTGGACCGGTCGGTGCGCGGCGCGCAGTGGGGCCGCCAATTGCTGGATGCGCTGGTGGACGCGGCGCGTGCCCGGGGCGATGCCGAAGTGCAACTGCACGCCCAGCGCAGCGCCGAGGGCTTTTACCGCCGTGCGGGGTTCGCGGTGGTGGGCGAGCCGTACGAAGAGGCGGGCATTGCGCACATTGCCATGGCCCGCAAGCTCTGATGGTTTGCTATTGAAAAGAGAGCTGCTCGGGCATGTTCGACTAGCGCATTTGCCCGATTTGGCTCAAATATCGTCCAGCAGCGGGTAGGGCAGGGGCAGCAGCGACAGCGCCACGTCGTCTGCTGCACCCACCTGCAGTGCGCCCTCTTGGGCGGCACTGATCTGCAGCGACACAATGGTGTCAAACCCACCGCCCGGCGCAGCGGCCACCTGCACCACGGTGCCGCAGGGCTGTTCGAGGTCGCTGGTGCTGAACACCTCGGCGCCCACCGCCACCTCAGCCGCTGCGTGGGCGATGTATGCGCGGCGCTTGAGCGTGCCCCGGAACTGGCTGCGCGCCACCACTTCCTGGCCGGGGTAGCAGCCCTTCTTGAAATTCACGCCGCCCACCGATTCGTAGTTGAGCATCTGGGGCACAAAGGCCTCGACCACCGGGGTGGTCAACGTGGCGACGCCGCTAGCGACTTCGCTCCAGAGCCACAGCGTGGCATCCAGCGCAGGGCCTGCGGGCGCGGGCTCCGTGGCGGGGGCCACCCACAGGGCGCGCGGGGTGCCGTTGGCGGGGTACAGGTGCACCACCGTTGCAGTGCCTAAATCGGCCTTGGACCAAGCTGGTTGTGCGCTACCAGCTACGGCATTGATAGCGTCTCCAGCGATGCCATACAGCGCAAAGTCACCGGTGGCATCCGTCAACTTGGCCTTGGCGCGCAGTACAAACATCGACAGGCGCTTGAGCGTGGCAGGCAGCAGGTCACGGCTGCAGACCAGCAGCACCTCGGTGGCGCTGCGCTTGAAGCCGATGAAGCTGGCCTGCATGCGGCCCTTGGCCGACAAGAAGGCCGCAAGGCGGGCCTGGTCCATGCCCAGCAGGGCGAAATCCTGGGTGAGCTGGCCGTGCAGAAACTTGGCAGCGTCTTCGCCTTCCACGCGAATCACGCCGAGGTGGGACAAGGGGGCTATGCCATTCAAGGGGTAGGTCATCGCTGAATTATGATGCCCTGATTCATACATATTGGTAGCAGGGTTGTGCGACGTTTACTGGCTTTGATCGTGTTGGTGGGGATCGCACTGGGCGGCGCTGCGTATTGGTGGCTGCACCAGCCGCTCGACGTGGGCCCCGAGCCGCTGGAGCTGGCCATCGAGCCCGGCACCACGCCGCGCGGCGTGGCCCGCGATGTGGTGGCGGCTGGGGTCAAGACGGACGCGCGCCTACTCTACGCATGGTTCCGCGTCTCGGGGCAAGACCGCGCCATCAAGGCCGGCAACTACGAACTCCCGCCCGGCACCACGCCCATCAGCCTGCTGCAAAAACTGGCCCGGGGTGAAGAGGCGCTGCGCGCACTCACCCTGGTGGAAGGCTGGAACTGGCGCCAGGTGCGCCAGGCGCTGGCCAAGGAAGAGCAGCTCAAACACGATGCTGCCGCCCTGACCGACGAAGCGCTGATGGCCCAGCTGGGCCGCCCCGGCGTGGCGCCCGAGGGGCGGTTTTTCCCGGACACCTATACCTACGCCAAAGGCTCCAGCGACATCGCCTTGCTGCGCCGGGCGATGCACGCCATGGACCGCCATCTGGAGGCAGCCTGGGCCCAGCGCGCGGCCGACACCCCGCTCAAGTCGGCGGACGAGGCGCTGACGCTGGCCAGCATTGTGGAAAAAGAAACCGGCAAGGCCAGCGACCGGGGCCAGATTGCGGGCGTGTTCGTCAACCGCTTGCGGGTGGGCATGCTGCTGCAGACCGACCCCACGGTGATCTACGGCCTGGGCGAGAAGTTCGACGGCAACCTGCGCAAGCGCGACCTGCAGACCGACACCCCCTGGAACACCTACACCCGTGCGGGCTTGCCGCCGACACCCATCGCCATGCCCGGCAAGGCCTCGCTGTTGGCCGCCGTGCAGCCCCAGGCCACGCGCGCGCTCTACTTTGTGGCCAAGGGCGACGGCACCAGCCACTTCAGCGCTTCGCTGGAGGAGCACAACCGCGCCGTCAACCGCTACCAGCGCGGGCAGCAGTAAACCGTTTCTTGAACCAAGGCGCCCATGTCACGACCCGGTCTGTTCATTTCGTTTGAAGGTATCGACGGTGCAGGCAAGTCCTCGCACATCGAGGGCCTGGCTGCGGCGTTCCGTACCCAGGGCCGTACGGTCACCGTGAGCCGCGAACCCGGCGGCACGTCGCTGGCCGAAAAGCTGCGCGAGATGGTCCTGAACGACCCGATGGATGCGCTCACCGAGTCGCTGCTGATCTTTGCTGCCCGCCGTGACCACCTGCGCAATGTGATCGAGCCCGCTTTGGCCCGGGGCGACGTGGTGCTGTGCGACCGGTTCACCGATGCCACGTTTGCCTATCAGGGCGCGGGGCGGGGCTTTGATCTGGGTGTGCTATCAATATTGGAGCGCCTGGCGCAGACGGGACTAGCGCCTCAGGCCGATTTGATGCGTGAACCCGATTTGACGGTGTGGTTTGACCTGGCCCCCGAGGTGGCGGCCGAGCGGCTGGCGGGTGCGCGGGTGCCTGACCGCTTCGAGGCCCAGCCGGTCGAGTTCTTCCGCCGCGTGGCCCAGGGCTATGCCGACCGCGCCGCTGCGGCGCCCCAGCGTTTTGCGCGCCTGGATGCTGCGCAGGAGCGCCACCGCGTGTGGCAGCAGCTCACCAGCGTGTTTGTGCGCAAAGGCTGGCTGGCCATCATGGTGGCCACGCAGGGAGGGCCGCAATGAGCGAAGCCGCCGTGGCGCTGGCGCCCTGGATCGCTGCGCAGCGCACCAGCCTGCTGGCCCAGCGCGGCCATGCGTGGCTGCTGCAGGGACCGTCGGGCCTGGGGCAGTACGCCCTGGGGCTGGAGCTGGTCCGCGCATGGCTGTGCGATACACCAACGGAGCAGGGCGCCTGCGGCCACTGCGGCAGCTGCCACGCCATCGATGTACGCACCCATGCCGACTTGTGCGTGCTGATGCCCGAGGTGCAGATGATGGCGCTGGGCTGGCCGCTGTCGGAAAAGGCCCAGGCCGATATCGACGACAAAAAGCGCAAGCCCAGCCGCGAGATCCGCGTGGAGGCCATGCGCGACGCGGTGGAGTTTTCGCAGCGCACATCGGCACGCGGCAAAGGCAAGGCCGTGCTGGTCTACCCGGCCGAGCAGATGAACCATGTGACGGCCAACGCATTGCTCAAGACGCTGGAAGAACCGCCCGGCGACGTGCGTTTTGTGCTGGCCAGCGAGGCTGCGCACCAGCTGCTGCCCACCATCCGCAGCCGCTGCCTGGGTCACACCATGGTCTGGCCGGCCGAGGCCGATAGCCTCGCGTGGTTGCAGGCCCAGGGTCTGGCCGGGGATGCGGCAGCGTCGTTTCTGCGCGCGGCAGGCGGGCGGCCCGAGGATGCCCTGGCGCTGGCCCAGTCGGGCCGCAGCCCGCAGGCCTGGTCTGCCTTGCCGCAGGCGGTGACACGGGGCGATGTGACGGCGCTGGGCGACTGGGCCCCGGCCCAGGTGATCGACGCGCTGCAAAAGCTCTGCCACGACCTGCTGGCCGCCAGCGTGGGCGCCGCACCACGCTACTTTGCGCCGGCCGACCTGCCCAAGGCACCGCCGCTGGGCGCGCTCACGCGCTGGTCGCGCGCACTGTCCAAGGCCGCGCGCACGGCAGACCACCCGTTCAATGGCGGGCTCATGCTGGAGGCGCTTGTCGCCCAGGCGCGAAACACCCTACACTCCAGACACTAAGCCGCACCCCCACCCATGAGCAGTCCATCCACCGCGCCCCGTCCCAGCGTCATGCAGCTGGCCATCAAGGAAAAGGCCGCGCTTTATGCCGCCTACATTCCCTTTTTCGCCGAAGGGGGCATCTTTGTGCCCACCCAGCGTGACTACAAGCTGGGCGACGATGTGTATGTGCTGCTGACCTTGCCGGACGACACCCAGCGCTACCCCGTGGCAGGCCGCGTGGCCTGGGTCACACCCGCCCGTGCCGCAGGCAACCGCACCCAGGGCGTGGGCATCCAGTTCCCCAAGGACGAAAAATCCCGCCAGCTCAAGGCCAAGATCGAGGAATTGCTGGGAACTGCGCTGGGCTCAGACCGTCCTACCCAGACGATCTGACCGCGACGCCGCCGCCCCCGTGCCGACCCGCGCTGGCTGGTCGGCTTTTTTGTTTTTCATCACATGTTCACTGATTCGCACTGCCACCTCAACTTCCCGGAACTGGTCAGCCAGCTGCCCGCCATCCGCCAGGCCATGGCCGAGGCGCAAGTCACCCGGGCCCTGTGCATCTGCACCACCATGGAAGAGTTCGAGGGCGTGCACGCCCTGGCCCTGGCCCATGAAAACTTTTGGAGCACGGTGGGCGTGCACCCCGACAACGAGGGCGTGACGGAGCCCAGCGTGCAGGATCTGCTGGACCGCGCCGCTCTGCCCCGCGTGGTGGCGATTGGCGAGACCGGCCTGGACTATTACGGCATGGAAGACCGCAAGGGCGGGCGCAGCATTGCCGACCTGGAATGGCAACGCGACCGTTTCCGCACCCACATCCGCGCAGCGCGGGCCTGTGGAAAGCCGCTCATCATCCACACGCGCAGTGCGTCCGATGACACGCTGGCCATCCTGCGGGAAGAGGGCGAGGATGGCGCAAGCAACCAGGCGGGCGGCGTGTTCCACTGCTTTACCGAGTCCATGCAGGTGGCGCGCGCCGCGCTGGATCGGGGCTACTACATCTCGTTCTCGGGCATCGTCACCTTCAAGAGCGCGCAGGAACTGCGCGACGTGGTGGCCTTTGTGCCGCTGGACCGCATGCTCATCGAGACCGATAGCCCCTACCTGGCCCCGGTGCCCTACCGTGGCAAGACCAACAACCCGTCGTATGTGCCCCATGTGGCCCGGCAGGTGGCCGAGACCAAGGGCCTGGCGCTGGAGGTGGTGGCAGAGGCTACCAGCCGCAATTTCGACCGCTTGTTCCCGGAGGTGACGGCATGAGCCTGCAACGACGTTCTGCCCTGGCTGCTGTGGCGCTGGGCCTGGTGTCTGCCCGGGCTTGGGCCGGTGCCTATGAAGATTTTTTTGTGGCCATCCTGCGCGATGACGGGGATGCAATCACTGCGCTGCTGCGCCGGGGGTTTGATCCGAATACCCGTGATCCCAAGGGGCAGGTGGCGCTCACGATTGCCCTGCAAAACGGCGCGAACAAGGCCGTTGCCGCGTTGCTGGCATCCCGTCGGCTGAATGTGGAGGCCCGCAATGCCAAGGACGAAAGCCCGTTGATGATGGCTGCCATCAAGGGCAACGTGGAGGCCGTCAAGGCGCTCATCGCGCGCGATGCAGATGTCAACAAGACGGGCTGGACCCCGCTGCACTACGCCGCGTCGGCAGGTTCGCCGCAGCATGCGGTCATCATTGGGTTGCTGCTCGAAAACCACGCCTACATCGACGCAACATCGCCCAACGGCACCACGCCGCTGATGATGGCGGCGCATTACGGCTCGACCGAGGCCGTGCAACTGCTGCTGGACGAAGGGGCTGACCCCACGCTCAAGAACCAGCTGGGCTTGACCGCCGCTGATTTCGCCTTGCGCGTGAGCCGTACCGAGTCTGCGGAGAGAATCGCTGCGGCTATTCGGAAGCGCCAGCCCAACCGGGGCAAGTGGTAGCCAAGGCTGGCGACAGCAGCACATTGCGGGCTGGTGCAAAGAGGGCCGTCGGGACTGGTTGGAAGTCAGCGAAGGCCAGCGCCGGTCGTGCCTCGCCTAGTTACTCGGCGATGGTCCCTGTGCCCGATGCGGCGCGTGTCTGCAGCCGCGCATACAGCCCACCCTGCGCCATCAGCTCGCTGTGGGTGCCTTGCTCGGCGATGCGCCCGCGCTCCATCACCACGACGCGGTCGGCATGCTCGATGGTGGACAGCCGGTGTGCAATGACCAGGGTCGTGCGGCCCTGCATCAGGCGCTGTAGGGCCTCTTGCACCAGGCGTTCCGATTCGGTGTCCAGGGCAGACGTCGCCTCGTCCAGGATGAGGATGGGAGCGTCCTTGTACAGGGCCCGTGCAATGGCCAGCCGCTGACGCTGCCCACCTGACAACTGCGTGGCGTTGTGTCCCACCACCGTGTGGATGCCCTGCGGCAGACCTTCTACATGCTCCGCCAGGTTGGCGGCAGCCAGGCATTCCCGCACCCGGGTTTCGTTCACGGCCTGGCCCAGCGCCACATTGGTGGCAATGGTGTCATTGAACATCACCACGTCTTGGCTCACCATGGCAAATTGCGACCGGAGGGAGGGCAGGTCCCAGTCCGGCAAGGCATGCCCGTCGACCGCGATGGTGCCCGCCGAAGGCATGACAAAACGCGGGAGCAGGTTGACCAGCGTGGTCTTGCCGGCGCCAGAGGGCCCCACCAGTGCCACGATCTCGCCCGGGGCCACCTGCAGGTTGACCCCGTCCAGGGCGGGGGCGTGATCGGCGCCAAACGATGCAGTGACATTGCTCAGCGTGAGTGCGCCTTGCACGCGGTCCTTGCGGTAGATGCCACCAGTTTCTGCGCCCGTGTCGCCCAGCAGCCCAAGGCCGCGTTCCAAAGCTGCTACACCCCGGGTCACGGGGCTCGCCACATCAGCCAGGCGCCGGATGGGCGCGATCAGCATCAGCATGGCCGTAATAAATGACACAAACCCGCCCACGGTCACGTCCTTCGTATCGACCGCACCCCGGCTCTGCCAGAGCGCAATGCAGATCACCATCGACAGCGCAGCGGCGGCCAGCAACTGGGTCAGCGGTGTCATCGCTGCGGAGGCGATGGTGGACTTGATGGCCAGGCGGCGCAGGCTGCGGCTCAAGTCGGCAAAACGCTGCGCTTGCCCGCCTTGCGCGCCATGCAGGCGCACCATACGATGCGCCAGCACGTTTTCTTCGACCACATAGGCCAGCTCGTCCGTGGCCTGCTGGCTGCTTTTGGTCAAGTGATACAGCCGCCGCGACAGGGTCTTCATGATCCAGGCGACCCCCGGAACAACGACGGCAACAATCAGTGTGAGCTGCCAGTTGAGGTACAGCAAATAGACCAGCAGCGCGACCAGCGTGAAGCCATCGCGCGACAGGCCGAGCAGGGCCTGCACCAGCAACGTGGCACCGGTCTGCACTTCATAGACCACGGTGTTGGAGAGGGCGCTGGCCGACTGGCGCGCAAACAATCCCATTTCTGCGGCCAGAACACGATCAAACAGCGCCTGACGCAGTGTCAGCATGCCTTCATTGGCGATGCGCGCCAGTGCATATTGACCCACAAACTGGGCTACACCGCGGACGAAGAAAACCCCCAGAATTGCCAGGGGCACCATCCACAGCTGCAAGGTGCCTTGGGTAAAGCCCTTGTCCAGCAGCGGCTGCAGAAGGGCAGGGATCAGGGGTTCGGTGATTGCGCCCACCAAGGTTGCAACAATGGCCAGACTCCAGGCCATTCGCTGGTCGCCAAAGTACACCGACAGCCGCTTCAGGCGCGCCATCAAGGTTGTGGGGGGAGTAGGGGCTGAGGCAGGCTTGGTGCCCGTGTCGGTGGCTTGCATGTCGCCCGGATTCTACGTTTGTGCCGTGCGCAGCCTTTCCGGCAGGGTGTGTCGCGCACAGTTTGTCACAGGGGGCTCGCCGCTGTGTGTAACATTCGGGTTTGCCCTTTCGGCACTTGTTCGGCCACTGCTGGATGCCAATGACCACAGATCGAATCTCCCAACACCCATCTTCTGCAGCTCCGCTGCTTCCCCTGCGCCGCCAGTTGCTGGCCGCACTCATCGCCTCACCATCCATTCCAGCGCTTGCTCAATTCCGTGTGGAAGTCACCGGCGTTGGGCTGACCCAATTGCCCATCGCCATTGCTCCGTTTCGGGGCGAGGCGCAATCGCCCCAAAAAATTGCGGCCATCGTCCAGGCCGACCTGGAGCGAAGCGGGCAGTTCCGCGCCATTGACGCCTCCGGCGCAACGCTGGACGAAACCGCGCGGCCAGACGTCGCACTGTGGCGCCAGAAAAGTGCGGATTCACTGGCCACTGGCAGCGTCACGCGTTTGGCTGATGGGCGTTTTGATGTGCGGTTTCGTTTGTGGGATGTGGTCAAGGGCCAAGACCTGGGCGGACAGAGTTTTGTGGTCACGCAGGGCGACCTGCGCCTGGTGTCGCACCGCATTGCCGACTTCATCTACGAAAAGCTCACGGGTGAGCGCGGTATCTTCTCGACGCGCATTGCCTATGTGACCAAAACCGGCCCCCGTTACAGCCTTTGGGTTGCGGATGCCGACGGCGAGAACGCCCAGTCCGCACTGTCCAGCCCCGAGCCCATCATCTCGCCTGCATGGTCGCCCAACGGGGGGCAACTGGCCTATGTGTCGTTTGAGTCGCGCAAGCCGGTTGTTTATGTGCACGATGTGGCCACAGGTCGCAGGCGCCTGATCGCGAACTTCCGTGGCTCCAACAGTGCGCCAGCCTGGGCGCCGGATGGCCGTACGCTGGCAGTCACGTTGAGCCGCGATGGCGGCTCGCAGCTGTACACCATTGATGCCAACGGCGGCGAGCCGCGCCGTCTGATGCAAAGCGCAGGCATCGATACCGAGCCTGTGTTCTCGGGCGATGGCCGCAGCATTTTCTTTGTGAGCGATCGGGGCGGTGCCCCGCAAATCTACAAGGTGGGTGCGTCCGGTGGCAATGCGGAGCGCGTGACCTTCACTGGCACCTACAACATCTCGCCCAGCGTGAGTCCCGACGGTCGCTGGCTGGCCTACATCTCCCGCGTGGGTGGCGCATTCAAGCTGCATGTGATGGATCTGTCCACGGGCACCGTCAATGCGGTGACAGATACGACGGCGGACGAAAATCCCAGCTTTGCGCCCAACAGCCGGCTCATTGTTTACGCGACCCAACAGCAGGGCCGTGAAGCCCTCATGACCACAACCCTGGACGGCAAGATCAAGGCGCGTCTCGCCGGTCAGGCGGGCGACATCCGCGAGCCGGACTGGGGCCCGTTCCAAAAGCAATGAACTTATCTGCACTTTCAGTTATCAAGCCTTCAGGAGAAATTTGGATGATGAAACGTATTACCCTTGCCCTCACCGTTGCCGCTCTCGTGGCGGGCTGCAGCTCTGGCGTGAAGCTGGATGACGTGCCGGTCGAAGACAAAAATGCCACCTCCACCATGGGTGGAGCCAACAACGGTGCCAACTCCGGCAATACCTCGCAAAGCGGCGTGGCGGGCGTGGACCTCGGCCAGTCCGGCCGTGACGGTGCAGGCCCCGTGGGGGTCGCGCGCGTCGTGTACTTTGATTACGACAGCTACGTGATCAAACCCGAGTTCCAGTCGCTGATTGAAGCGCATTCCCGCTTCATCAAAGCGGCCCCCAACCGCAAGGTCATGATCGAAGGCCACACCGATGACCGTGGTGGCCGCGAGTACAACCTGGCACTGGGCCAGAAGCGTGCAGAAGCCGTGCGCCGTTCGCTGGGCTTGCTGGGCGTGCCTGACAGCCAGGTCGAGGCCGTGAGTTTTGGCAAGGAAAAGCCTGCAGCCCAAGGCGCTACCGAAGATGCACGCGCCCAGAACCGCCGCGCTGAACTCTCGTACCGTTGATGACATCCGCTGCACCGGTTTTCTCGTTGCGGGCGCTGGTCACGGTGGCACTGCTCGCCGTGTCGATGTCTTCTGCCCATGCCGCCATCTTTGAAGATGGCGAAGCGCGACGGGCTATCCTGGAGATGCGACAGCGCGTTGATGGTCTGCAGTTGTCTCAGCAGCGCTCTGCCGAAGAGGTGCGCAAGCTGGGCGAAGAAAACGCTCAGTTGCGCCGCAGTCTGCTGGATTTGCAGACGCAGATCGAGACCTTGCGTGCCGAGCAAGCCAAACTCAACGGCCAGAACGAGCAGCTTTTGCGCGATGTCGGTGAACTGCAGCGTCGGCAGAAAGACATCGCGCAGGGTGTGGATGAGCGATTGCGGCAGTTCGAGCCTATCAAGGTCAATGTGGATGGCCGAGATTTCCAGGCAGATCCTGCCGAAAAGCGGGATTTTGAGGCGGCTCTGGCTGTCTTTCGCTCCGGCAAATTCCCTGATGCAAGTGTCGCTTTCGCGGGCTTTGTGCGGCAGTATCCGCGCAGCGGCTACGTGCCCTCTGCCCGTTTCTGGTTGGGAAATGCCCAGTACGCTACGCGTGAGTACAAGGAAGCCATCGGCAATTTCAAGCAAATGCTGACCGACGCCCCCATGCACGCCCGTGCGCCCGAGGCAGCTCTGTCCATCGCCAATTGCCAGATTGAGCTCAAAGACACACGCACCGCGCGCAAGACACTGGAAGACCTCATCCGGGCTTATCCGCAGTCTGAGGCCGCTGTGGCCGCTAAAGAACGCCTGTCGCGGCTCAAGTGATGGCGGGTGATGTGGCTTTTGCCTCGCAGGCTGCGCCAGATGGTGGTGCGGAGCACGCTTCGGAGCGCCGCTTTGGTGGGCTTCAGCGGCTCTACGGAGTGCAGGGCGCAGCCAGAATTCGCTCCGCGCACGTGGCCGTGGTTGGTATTGGTGGAGTCGGGTCGTGGGCCGCAGAGGCCCTGGCGCGTAGCGGCGTCGCGCAAATTACCCTGATCGACTTGGACCATGTGGCTGAATCCAACATCAACCGACAGATCCATGCGCTCACCGATACGGTGGGACAGGCCAAGGTTTTGGCCATGCGTGATCGCATCGCACAAATCCACCCGGACTGCATCGTGCATTGCGTGGAGGAGTTTGTGGAGCCTGGAAACTGGCCTGCCTTGCTGCAAACGCCCGTAGACGCTCTCATTGATGCCTGTGACCAGATCAAAGCCAAAACTGCACTGTCCATATGGGCGCAGGCCCACGGGGTGCTGCACATCACCGTGGGTGCAGCAGGGGGCAAGCGGTATGCGCACAAGGTGGATGTGGATGATCTCGCACTGACCACCCATGACCCGCTGTTGGCCCAAATGCGCTATCAGCTGCGCAAACACCACGGCGCACCGCGGGAGGGCAAGAAGATCGGGGTCACCTGTGTTTTCAGCCGTGAGGCCGTAGCCCCGCCAGATGCTTCCTGCAATATCGATGGCGATGGTTCTTTGAACTGCCACGGCTACGGCTCGGTGGTCGCTGTGACCGCGACCTTCGGCCAATGTGCCGCAGGCTGGGTGCTCGATAAACTTGCAACCAATTCCAAATCGGCTGGAAAAAAGACGCTATAATTCAAGGCTTTGCAGCAATCGACACGATAGCTGCAATCGGTCGGGACGTTAGCTCAGTTGGTAGAGCAGCGGACTTTTAATCCGTTGGTCACAAGTTCGAATCTTGTACGTCCTACCACCCGATTCAAAGCGCATCATTGAATGTGTGTTCAGCCAAAAGCCTCCCTTGGGAGGCTTTTGTTTTTGGCGGCCATTTAAAGCGCCAGTCAAAGGCCATCGATGCCCCTGACTGGTAAATGTGGCCGAGGCTGGAGGGGATCACCGGGTGGGTGCGTCCATCTCCGGCGGTGGTGAAAAAAGGTCCCAGCTGGCCATGAACAGTGCAGCTATCACTGGACCGATTACAAACCCCGTGAGTCCGAACAAGGCCATGCCGCCCAGTGTAGAGATCAGCACGATGTAGTCGGGCATCTTGGTGTCTTTGCCCACCAGAATGGGGCGCAGGATGTTGTCCACGAGTCCGATCACGCAGATGCCGAATGCAGTCAGCACCACGCCTTGCCACACAGCGCCGGTTGCCAGAAAGTAGATGGCCACAGGCACCCAGATCAGCCCGGCGCCCACGGCTGGCAAAAGGGACAGGAAGGCCATGAGCACCCCCCACAGCACCGGTCCCTGGATGCCCAAGATCCAGAAAATCATGCCGCCCAGCGCGCCCTGAGAAGCCGCCACCACAATGTTGCCTTTGACCGTGGCACGGATCACGGTCGTGAATTTACCGACCAGCTGGCGCTTGTGCGCTTCTTCCAGGGGGGTGGCCTGCCCGATACGCTGTGCCAGACTGGCTCCGTCTCGCAGCAGGAAGAACAACAGGTACAACATGATGCCGAAGCTGACAATGAACTCCAGGGTGTTTTGACCGATGCTCAGCGCCTGTGTCGCAACGAATTGACTGGCCTGTACCGCGAAGGACGAGAGCTTTTGCTGCAGCTCGCCGACGCTGGTAAGTTGGAGGCGGTCAAGCAGGCCGACAGCCCAAGCTGGCAGTGCAGCAATGACCTGCTGCAGGTACAGCCCAAAATTGATTTGACCTGAGCGCACCCGTTCGTAGATTGCGGTGGCCTCCTGAATGAGCGACACCGTGATGGCCGTCATCGGCAAGATCACCACCACAAGGCACAAACCGAGTGTGCATAAGGCCGCGAGCGTGGGCCGCTTGGGCATTTTTCGCAGCAGTTTGCGGTGCAGTGGGGCAAAAAGAATGGAGAGGATGACGCCCCAGAAAACGGCTCCGTGAAACTGCCACAGGATCGCACCGAACGCGACGGTGACGAGGGTGAGCAGCAGCAAAAAGGCTTTGTCCTGGAGGTGTTGATGCGGCATGGAGTGGGGTTTGCAATGGGATACCCGGAATGTACGCGAGGCGTCGATCAGCGCGGCTTCTTGCGCTGCGCGGCGATGGTCTGGATCCACTTTTTGGGGGTGGACTTCGGTTCGGTGGCACAATGGCGCCCGTACCAAGGCCCTTCCCCAGCCACAGTCGCATCCGCCAACCGGTTCAGCCGTGTCGCGGAAGGTTTCTCAACCAGCTAATGCTTTCCCAAGGAAAGCGGAGGTCAGCGGAATATGAGCGATACGACATCCGTCTATCAAGCCTACCAAGGCAACACCTACCTCTTCGGCGGCAATGCGCCCTATGTCGAAGAGATGTACGAGAACTATCTCGCCAATCCCGGTAGCGTGCCAGATACGTGGCGCGAGTACTTTGACGCGCTGCAGCATGTCCCCGCCGTGGATGGCAGCAACGCCAAAGACGTTCCCCATCTGCCTGTCATCAATGCCTTTGCCGAGCGTGCCAAGCAAGGCGGCACCAAGGTCGTGGTTGCGACGGGCGCCGACTCTGAACTGGGCCGCAAGCGTACCGCCGTTCAGCAGCTGATCGCCGCTTACCGCAATGTGGGTCAGCGCTGGGCCGACCTGGATCCGCTCAAGCGCACAGAGCGTCCCGCAATTCCTGAACTGGAGCCTTCGTTCTACGGTTTCAGCGATGCTGATCAGGAAACTGTGTTCAACACCAGCAACACGTTCTTCGGCAAAGAGTCGATGACGTTGCGTGAACTCATCAACGCGCTGCGTGAGACCTATTGTGGCTCCATCGGCGCTGAATACATGTACGCCACCGACCAGAACCAGAAGCGCTGGTGGCAGGAGAAGCTGGAAAAGATCCGCAGCAAGCCCAGCTTTGGTGCTGACAAGAAAAAACAAATCCTTGACCGCCTGACGGCTGCTGAAGGGCTGGAGCGCTTCCTGCACACCAAGTACGTGGGTCAGAAGCGCTTTTCGTTGGAAGGCGGCGAAAGCTTTATTGCTGCGATGGATGAACTCATCCAGTCTGCAGGCGCCAAGGGCGTACAAGAAATCGTGATCGGCATGGCCCACCGGGGCCGCCTGAACGTGCTGGTCAACTCGCTGGGCAAGATGCCCAAGGACCTGTTCGCTGAGTTCGATCACACCGCTCCCGAAGACCTGCCTGCGGGTGACGTGAAGTACCACCAGGGCTTCAGCTCGGATGTGACGACCCCCGGCGGTCCGGTTCACCTGTCGCTGGCATTCAACCCCTCGCACCTGGAAATCGTGAACCCCGTGGTCGAAGGCTCTGTGCGTGCTCGCATGGACCGCCGTGCCGATCCACACGGCAAGCAGGTTTTGCCAGTGCTGGTGCACGGTGACGCCGCCTTTGCAGGCCAAGGTGTCAATCAGGAAACTCTGGCGCTGGCCCAGACCCGTGGCTACTACACGGGTGGTACGGTGCACATCATCATCAACAACCAGATCGGCTTCACCACGTCCGATCCACGTGACACCCGCTCCACGCTCTACTGCACCGACATCGTCAAGATGATCGAGTCGCCCGTACTGCACGTGAACGGTGATGATCCGGAAGCCGTGGTGTTGGCGACTCAGCTTGCGCTTGAGTTCCGCATGGAGTTCAAGAAAGACGTGGTGGTGGACATCATCTGCTTCCGCAAGCTGGGCCACAACGAGCAGGACACCCCGGCTCTGACGCAGCCGCTGATGTACAAGAAGATCGGCGCACACCCCGGCACACGCAAGCTGTACGCCGATAAGCTGGCGGCGCAGGGTCTGGGCGAGTCACTGGGCGACGACATGGTCAAGGCCTACCGCGCTGCTATGGATGCGGGCAAGCACACGGTCGATCCCGTGCTGACCAACTTCAAGAGCAAGTACGCGGTGGACTGGAGCCCGTTCCTGGGCAAAAAGTGGACTGATGCTGGAGACACGGCTATTCCTCTGGCCGAGTGGAAGCGCCTGGCTGAGAAGATCACCACCATCCCCGAGAGCGTGACGCCGCATCAGTTGGTGAAGAAGGTGTATGACGACCGCGCGGCCATGGGCCGTGGTGACATCCCTGTGGATTGGGGCATGGGTGAGCACATGGCATTTGCCTCGCTGGTGGCCAGCGGCTATCCCGTGCGCCTGTCCGGTGAAGACTGCGGCCGCGGCACGTTCACGCACCGCCACGCCGTGATCCATGACCAAAAGCGCGAGAAGTGGGACATTGGTACCTACGTGCCGCTGCAGAACGTGGCCGACAACCAGGCCCCGTTTGTTGTGATCGACTCCATTCTGTCCGAAGAAGCTGTCCTGGGCTTCGAGTACGGCTATGCGTCGAACGACCCCAATACACTGGTGATCTGGGAGGCGCAGTTCGGCGACTTCGCCAATGGCGCCCAAGTGGTGATCGACCAGTTCATCGCCTCCGGCGAAGTGAAGTGGGGCCGGGTAAACGGCATCACCCTGATGCTGCCCCACGGCTACGAAGGCCAGGGCCCAGAGCACAGCTCTGCCCGCCTGGAACGCTTCATGCAACTGGCTGCCGACGCCAACATGCAGATCGTGCAACCCACTACGGCCAGCCAGATCTTCCACGTGCTGCGTCGCCAGATGGTGCGTGATCTGCGCAAGCCGCTGATCATCATGACGCCCAAGTCGCTGCTGCGTAACAAGGATGCGACCTCGCCGCTGTCCGAGTTCACCAAGGGCAGCTTCCAGACGGTGATTCCCGAGCAGGATGAAGCCATCGTCAAGAAGGCGGCCAAGGTCAAGCGCGTGATCGCATGCTCTGGCAAGGTTTACTACGACCTCGTGAAGAAGCGCGCAGAGAAGGAAGCCGACGATGTGGTGATCCTGCGCGTCGAGCAGTTGTACCCCTTCCCGCACAAGGCGTTTGCCGCTGAACTGAAGAAGTACCCCAACGCCACCGACGTGGTGTGGTGCCAGGACGAGCCGCAAAACCAGGGTGCCTGGTTCTTCGTGCAGCACTACATCCACGAGAACATGCTCGAAGGCCAGAAGCTGGGCTACTCCGGCCGCGCAGCTTCCGCATCGCCAGCCGTGGGTTACTCGCACCTGCACCAAGAACAACAAAAGGCGCTGGTGGACGGCGCGTTTGCCAAGCTCAAGGGTTTTGTCCTGACCAAGTAAGGCCAGCTGCGACCCGACAACAGAACAAAACCCCATTCCGAAAGAATTGATATGGCTATCGTAGAAGTCAAAGTCCCCCAGCTGTCCGAATCCGTGGCTGAAGCCACCATGCTGACCTGGAAGAAAAAGGCCGGTGAGGCCGTGGCGGTGGACGAGATCCTGATCGAGATCGAAACCGACAAGGTCGTGCTCGAAGTGCCCGCACCGTCCGCTGGCGTGTTGGCTGAAATCATCCAGGGCGACGGCGCCACGGTGGTGGCCGACCAGCTCATCGCCAAGATCGACACCGAAGGCAAGGCTGGTGCCGCGGCTCCTGCTCCGGCAGCAGCAGCTCCTGTTGCCGCCGCAGCGCCTGTTGCCGCACCCGCTGCTGCCGGTGGCTCCAAGGGCGATGTGGCCATGCCTGCCGCCGCCAAGCTGCTCGCCGACAACAACCTGTCTGTGTCGGCCGTGGCCGGTTCGGGCAAGGATGGCCGTGTGACCAAGGGTGATGTGCTGGCCGCTGTGGCCGGTGGCGCCAAGGCTGCCGTGGCAGCCCCCAGCGTGATCCCCACCGGTGTGCCCTCCAAGACACTGCCCCAGGTGGCAGCGCCCGCTGGCAAGGAAGACCTGAGCGGCCGCCCCGAGCAGCGCGTGCCCATGAGCCGCCTGCGTGCCCGCGTGGCCGAGCGTCTGCTGCAGTCGCAATCGACCAACGCCATCCTGACCACGTTCAACGAAGTGAACATGGCTCCGGTGATGGACCTGCGCAAGAAGTTCCAGGACAGCTTCACCAAAGAGCACGGCACCAAGCTGGGCTTCATGTCCTTCTTCGTCAAGGCTGCTGTGCATGCCCTCAAGAAGTACCCTGTGCTGAATGCATCGGTGGACGGCAACGATATCGTCTACCACGGCTACTTCGACATTGGTATCGCTGTGGGCTCGCCCCGTGGCCTGGTGGTGCCCATCCTGCGCAATGCAGACCAGATGAGCTTCGCCGACATCGAGAAGAAGATTGCCGAGTTCGGCAAGAAGGCTGCGGAAGGCAAGCTGGGCATTGAAGAAATGACCGGTGGCACGTTCTCCATCTCCAATGGCGGCACGTTCGGTTCCATGCTGTCCACCCCCATCATCAACCCGCCCCAGTCGGCTATTCTGGGCGTGCACGCCACCAAGGATCGCGCCGTGGTCGAAAACGGCCAGATCGTGATCCGCCCGATGAACTACCTGGCCATGTCCTATGACCACCGCATCATCGACGGCCGCGAAGCCGTGCTGGGCTTGGTGGCGATGAAGGACGCGCTGGAAGACCCATCGCGCCTGCTGTTCGACATCTGATCCCCTGACTGTATCGACCCACCCGCGTGGCCCGGCCTCTGGTCCTGCCCGCCGGTGGGTCTTTCTCCAACTGACTGAACGAGATTTCCCATGAGCAAACAATTTGATGTGATCGTCATCGGTGGCGGCCCCGGCGGCTACATCGCCGCCATCCGCGCCGCCCAGCTGGGCTTCAATGTCGCGTGCATCGACGAATGGAAGAACGAAAAGGGTGGCCCCGCACCGGGCGGCACTTGCACCAACGTGGGCTGCATTCCCTCCAAGGCCCTGCTGCAGTCGTCCGAGCATTTCGAGCATGCCAACAAACACTTTGCCGAGCATGGCATCACCGCCACTGGCGTCAAGATGGACGTGGCCAAGATGATTGCCCGCAAGGACACCGTCGTGAAGCAGAACAACGACGGCATCCTGTACCTGTTCAAGAAGAACAAGGTCAGCTTCTTCCACGGCCGTGGCTCGTTCGTGAAGGCTGCCGAAGGCGGCTACGAGATCAAAGTGGCAGGTGCCGCTGAAGAGACGCTGACCGGCAAGCAGATCATCATCGCCACCGGCTCCAACGCCCGTGCGCTGCCCGGCACGCCGTTCGACGAAGAACTGGTGCTGTCCAACGATGGCGCGCTGCGCGTTGGCGCCGTGCCCAAGAAGCTCGGCCTCATCGGCTCGGGCGTGATCGGCCTGGAAATGGGCTCGGTCTGGCGCCGCCTGGGTGCTGAAGTCACCATCCTCGAAGGTCTGCCCACTTTCCTGGGCGCGGTGGATGAGCAGATCGCCAAGGAAGCCAAGAAGGCCTTCGACAAGCAGGGCCTGAAGATCGAGCTGGGCGTGAAGGTCGGCGAGATCAAGACCGGCAAAAAGGGTGTGAGCATTGCCTACACCAACGCCAAGGGCGAAGCACAGTCGCTGGACGTGGACAAGCTCATCGTCTCCATCGGCCGCGTGCCCAACACCATCGGCCTGAACAACGAAGCGGTGGGCCTGCAGCTCGACGAGCGCGGCGCCATCGTGGTGGATGCTGACTGCAAGACCAATCTGCCCGGCGTTTGGGCGGTGGGCGACGTGGTGCGCGGCCCTATGCTGGCCCACAAGGCCGAGGAAGAGGGCGTTGCCGTGGCCGAGCGCATTGCCGGCCAGCATGGTCATGTCAACTTCAACACCATCCCCTGGGTCATCTACACCAGCCCCGAGATCGCCTGGGTGGGCCGCACTGAGCAGCAGCTCAAGGCCGACGGCGTCAAGTACAAGGCGGGTAGCTTCCCGTTCCTGGCCAATGGCCGCGCACGTGCGCTGGGCGACACCACCGGCATGGTCAAGATGCTGGCGGATGCCGAGACCGACGAGATCTTGGGCGTGCACATCGTGGGTCCACAGGCCAGCGAGCTGATCTCCGAGGCCGTGGTCGCCATGGAGTTCAAGGCCAGCAGCGAAGACATCGCACGCATTTGCCATGCGCACCCCAGCTTGAGCGAAGCCACCAAGGAAGCAGCGCTGGCGGTGGATAAGCGCACGCTGAACTTCTGATATTGGGTCTCAATCGGCTGAAAGCGCATGATTAACATGCGCTTGCAGCTATCAATTTTGTAGTATCAGAGCAACCGCAAAGTGACCGTCAAACAGGCTTACCTGGCCGAGCTGGCCGCCAAAGGCTATCAAAGCGACCCCGCCCAGCTGCGAGCAGTGGAAGCCCTGCAGCGCTGTGCTGACGAGTGGGCCCGGTACAAGGCTCGGCGCTCCAACGCGATCAAGAAGCTGATCAACCGCCCGGAGATTCCCCGCGGTGTCTACATGTATGGCGGGGTGGGGCGCGGCAAGAGCTTTTTGATGGAGTGCTTTTTTGACGCTGTTCCCCTGAAGCGAAAGGTGCGCCTGCACTTTCACGAATTCATGCGTGAGGTGCATCGCGAACTGGCGGCCCTTCAGGGCACGGTCAATCCGCTGGATGTGTTGGGCGAGCGCATTGCCAAACGCTACAAGCTCATCTGTTTTGATGAGTTCCACGTGGCGGACATCACGGACGCGATGATCCTGCACCGATTGCTGGTGGCGTTGTTCGACAACGGCGTTGGCTTCGTGACCACTTCCAATTTCAAGCCTGACGACCTTTACCCCGGTGGCTTGCATCGCGACCGTATCTTGCCCGCCATTGCACTGCTCAACGAGCGGCTGGAGGTGGTCAATGTGGACAACGGCACCGACTACCGCCGGCGTACGCTGGAGCACGTAAAGCTGTATCACACGCCACTGGGCGCAGAGGCGGATGCCGAGATGAACCAGGCGTTCGACCAACTCGCTGAAGTGCACGATGAAGACCCCGTGCTGCATATCGAGGCGCGCGAAATTCGCGCCCGTCGCAAGGCTGGCGGGGTGGTGTGGTTTGACTTCAAGACACTGTGTGGTGGTCCTCGATCGCAAAACGACTACCTGGAAATTGCAACGCAGTTCCACACGGTGTTGCTGTCCGATGTTCCTTACATGCCTGTGAGCATGGCGTCGCCTGCGCGGCGCTTTACCTGGCTGGTGGATGTGCTCTATGACCGCCGGGTCAAACTCATCCTGTCGGCGGCTGTGCCGCCCGAGCAGTTGTATACCGAAGGGCCTTTGGCTCACGAGTTTCCGCGCACAGTGTCCCGGCTCAACGAGATGCAGTCCAAGGAGTTTCTGGCGCTAGAGCGCCGCATGGTGGATACGGGGTTGACATGAACAAGACCGGTGGTCGCTTTTTGGCGGTAGTGCTGGCGCTGGCTTGCTCAACACTGCCTGTGCTGGCCGTCCCGGCCTGGGCCGCGACGGGGGAAAAAGTAGATCCCGCATCCGCGTCGGCCGCAGCACATCGCAAAGTGGAGCGTGACCGAATCAAAATGGAGCGCGAGGCACTGACGGCCCGGCGGCAGCAGGATGAGGCGGTGTGCTACCAACGTTTTGCCGTGGAGGATTGCTTGCGCAGCGTGCGTGCCAAGGCACGGGAGTCCCACGACCGATTGCGTGCGCAGGAAATTGAACTCAACGATGCCGAGCGCAGGGAGAAAGCGGCGGAGCGCCTGCGGGCCATTGAAGACAAGCAAATGGCCGTACCGCCAGCGAGCAAACGCGCTGACGCGCAGGTTCGCAAGCCATCCGCCGATCCGGATGTTGCCAAGGCACAGCGGGACCAGGACGCACACCAACGCGCGCAGCAACAAAATAGCCGTGCCCAGGTTCAGGCCAGTGAACAGGCGGCCCGCGCTGCGGGGACTGCCGAGCGCGCTGCCCAATCGCGTGCCAAACATACCCAGGCGCTCCAAGCGGCGGAGGAGCGCCGCGCGCGGGTCGAAAAATCTCAAGCTGATGCCCTGGCTCAGGGCCGCAAGCCTGCAGCGCCCTTGCCAGCGCCTGCTGCTTCTGCGCCTCGCTGAGTTTGGAAGGGCCGCTGAGCCAAGCAACCAGTGGCTGAGTGGTTGACGATAGGGTATCGGCGACTATCTGCTGGTTGCTCGATGGGTTCGCGTTCACCCGTCGATACACCGATGGGTGGTGCAGACAAGGCCCTCAGGGCCGACCCGTGTCCAGCGGCGTCAGGCGCGCAATCTTTTTCTCTTCGGCCAGGGCTTCGATCTTGACGACCACCAGCGACAGGTTGTCGCCGCCTCCGCGTGCCCGGGAGCGGGCTTTTTCAATCAGGAACTCCGTCGCTTCGCGGGGCGACAGCGAATCGACCACCGATGCCAGTTCGGTGGGAGAAAAGTAGTGCCAAACCCCGTCGCTGCAGGCCAGCAAGACATCGCCCGGCTGAAGTTGGGGAATGACGTGGGTGGTGATGGGCGGATCGCTCTCTGTGCCCAGGCAACCCACCAGAATGTTGGAATGAGGATGGTTGTTGGCCTCTGCTTCCGTCAGCTCACCCCGGTCCACCAGGGCTTGCACATAAGAGTGGTCGCTGGTGCGGAATGCCAGCCGTGAGCCTTGAAAGTGGTAGATGCGCGAGTCGCCCGCATGCACCCAATGGCAGTCGCCCCGGGGATTGATGAGAAACGCAGCGATGGTGCTGTGAGGTTCCTGCTCTGCCGATATGGCCGTCAACCGGATAACGATGTGGGCCTCTTCAACCATGTTCTTGAGCATTGCCACCGGGTCATCGGTGTCGGGCGAGTACCGCTCGAACAGTTGCCGTGCTGTCATCATGACCTGGTCTGATGCCTTGCGCCCCCCGCTGCGGCCGCCCATCCCGTCGGCAACCACACCCAGAACGCAGCCGTTGTGCCGCTCGTGGGAGATCAGGGCCACCTGGTCTTGCTGGTATTCGCGGTCACCCTTGTGGATGCCGGTGGAGGCGATGAGGCGAAACGCTTTGGTCATGCTGCAGATTGTGGGGGCGCCTACGCGAACGCCTGTCGTGGAAAGCGGGCCAAGCGCGTATTATCCGCCCGCCTGTGGCATTTTTGCCATGCCCACGGCCTCCTGCCTTGAAACCCAGCCTGCACTCTCCCCACCGTCAGTTGATCGAGCTGCGCATGGAACATGCCGATCTCGACGCACTCATCGACCGGTGTAAGCCCGAAGCGGCACCCGACGAGCTTACCCTGCGCCGTCTCAAAAAGCGCCGACTCGTGTTGCGTGACGCGATGGAGCGGCTGGAGCGGCAACTTCAACCGCAAGAGCCCGCCTGATGTCACTGGAGGCCATGGTGCCCGAGGTGTTTGCCCCCGATGGTGTGCTGGCGAGGGCTGATGGGCATTTTCAACCGCGTGACGGTCAGACCCAGATGGCCATTGCGGTGGCCCAGGCCATTACAGAGGGAGGGGCGCTGGTGGTGGAGGCAGGCACCGGAGTGGGCAAGACCTTTGCCTACCTAGTGCCGGCCTTGCTGAGTGGCGAGCGGGTGCTGTTGTCTACGGCCACCAAGGCCTTGCAAGACCAGTTGTTCGCCCGCGATCTGCCCCGCTTGGCGCACATCCTGGGACTGCCCGTTCGCATGGCCCTGCTCAAGGGGCGCGCCAGTTACTTGTGCCTGCACCGCATGGAGCAGGCACGGCACGATGCTCAGGCCCTGGACCGAGGCGTCGCCCGCGTGCTGGCCAAGGTGGAGGAATGGTCGCGCCAGACCGTATCCGGCGATCTGGCCGAGCTGACAGGGTTGGACGAGCGATCGCCCGTGATCCCCCTGGTCACCTCGACGCGTGAGAACTGCCTGGGGTCTTCCTGCCCGCGCTTTCGGGAATGCCATGTTCATCGGGCGCGGCGCGAGGCGTTGGCGGCGGACATCGTGGTCATCAATCACCATCTGTTCTTTGCGGATGTGGCGGTACGCGAGTCAGGCATGGCCGAGTTGCTGCCGACGGTGCGTGTGGTCGTTTTTGATGAGGCCCACCAGATCAATGAGACTGGCGTGCAGTTCTTGGGTACGCAGATTTCCACGGGGCAATGGATGGACTTTGCCCGTGACCTTTTGATAGCCGGGCTGCAGCATGCGCGCGGTCTGGCTGACTGGACAGGCCTGGCGCAGCTTCTGGAGTTGTCTGCACGGGACCTCCGTCTGGTCGTGGGCACCGCTGCTTTCCAGGGACAGAATGGCATTTCGGGAGGGGGCAGATTGCGCTGGACGGAGGAGGCTCCCGAAGGTGTCTCGGGCGCCGTATGGCAGTCCGCGCTGCGCGCACTGGCCTTGGCGTGTGCACAGGCGCTGGAGGCCCTGGACACCGTGAGCGAAATGTCCCCCGATCTGGAGCGCCTGTACGAACGGGGCAGTGCACTATTGGCCCGGCTGGCCAGGTTTTCAGGCCCGTGCCAGGCCGATGCGGTGCGTTGGCTCGATGTGGGCAACCAGTTGCGCCTGATCGAGTCCCCGTTGGACATTGCAGACGCCATGCGTACCCGGATTCTGGCGTCGCCCGCTGAAACCTCGGACGGCGAAGCTTGGCCCGAGGAGCCTGGCGCAAACGCCGGCAGGGCGTGGATTTTCACCTCTGCGACCCTCGGTGCGGACGAGGCGTTGACTTGGTTCACCGAACGAGCTGGGCTCACGGATGCTCGCATCCTTCGGGTGGCCAGCCCCTTCGACTATGCGCGACAGGCGGCTTTGTATGTGCCGCGCCAGTTGCCGTCGCCTGCAGATCCGTCCCACAGCCGTAGCGTGGCTGACTGGGTCGCACTGGCCGCCGAGCCGCTGGGCGGGCGCACGCTGGTGCTGACCACCACGCTCAAGGCCTTGCGCACCATTGGCGACGCACTCAAAGCACGTTGGCAGGCTTCAGGCACGTTGGAGGTGCTGGTGCAGGGCGAGTGGCCCAAGCGGCGCCTGATGGAGCGTTTTCGCGAGGGGGCATCGCACGGGCGGCCGGGTTGTGTGCTGGTGGCTTCGGCGTCCTTCTGGGAGGGGTTTGATGTGCCAGGCGATGCTCTGCAACTGGTGGTTATCGACAAGCTGCCTTTTCCGCCCCCGGGAGATCCATTGGTGGAGGCGCGCACCCAACACATCGAAATGGCCGGTGGCAAAGCGTTCACTGCCTACGCTCTGCCAGAGGCGGCGGTGGCACTCAAGCAAGGTGCCGGGCGTTTGATCCGGCATGAAGCGGATCGGGGTATTTTGGTGGTGGGCGACACGCGCCTCATCAAGATGGGTTATGGCAAGCGCTTGCTGGCGGCTTTGCCCCCCATGCGCAGGCTGGAATCGCCCGAAGAGTTTCAGTCTGCGCTGATGGCGCTTACCAAACCTTCCACCACGGATCCGACTTGCCTTTGACGCCGCCATTCAGATAGGCGCTTTGAGGGTAGGACTTGTCCATCACGCGGCGTGCATCGTCCCGCAGCTGGGTCATTCCGAGCGCGTCGTACGACTGGATCAGGATGTACAACGCCTCTTCCAGCGCGGGCACGCCCTGGTAGTCTGCCAATGCGACCTGCGCGCGACTGATGGCAGCCACATAGGCGCCACGCTGGAAGTAGTACCGCGCCACATGCACTTCGTATTGGGCCAGCGAGTTGACGATGTAGGTCATGCGCTGGCGCGAGTCCTGCGCATAACGGGACTCAGGAAAGCGTGTGACCAGTTCGCTGAATGCTTCAAAGGAGTCTTTGGCCGCCTTTTGGTCACGCTCTGATAGATCCTGGCGCGAGATAAATGAGAACAGACCCAAGTTGTCGTTGAAGTTGACCAGGCCCTTCAGGTACAGCGCATAGTCCAATGCAGGGCTGGCAGGGTGCAGCTTCATGAAGCGGTCCAGCGTTGCGACGGCTTGCGCCTTTTCGCCCGCCTTGTAGTGGGCATAGGCTTTGTCAATCTGGGCCTGCTGTGCCAGTGGCGTGCCTGCCGCACGGCCTTCCAGTTTCTCCAGCAGAGGAACGGCCTTGTCATACGCCCCGCTGTTCATTTCGTCCTGGGCTTCCGAGTGGATGCGATTGGGACTCCAGCCTGCCGTTTTATCAACTGTGGTGCTGGAGCAGCCAACCAGCAAACCAGCCAGCAGCAGGGCGGAAACAAGGGGCAGTGGGGCACGCAGCATCGCAAGCAGCTTTCAGCAAAGAAGGAAAAAGGTGCACAAAGAATGGCCCGAGGGTTCAGTCATAGGGGAGTGCGCTTGGCGTACTCGTCACGGAAGCCTTCGGCGCCATTTCGGGCACGAAAAAGCATTGTACTGGTGGCGCCAGCAGCGCCAAGGCGCTGCCGACGCAAGTCCTGTTGGAGAGTCGCAGGGGTTTCTACAATGCCTGCATGTTTGTTCATTTGCGCCTGCACACCGAGTTCTCCGTCGTTGACGGTACCAATCGCATCGACGAGGTGGCCAAAGCGGCCGCCAAGGACGGCCAGCCCGCTCTGGCCATCACCGATCTCAATAACCTCTTCGGGGCGATCAAGTTCTACAAGGAAGCGCGAGGTAAAGGTGTCAAGCCCATCTTGGGTGCAGAAATCTTTCTTGAAGGCGAGGCGGGAGGTGTCCCATCGCGCCTTATCCTCCTGGTGCAGAGTCGCCAGGGGTATCTGAATCTGTCGGAGCTGCTGGCCCGGGCCTGGACGCGCAATATCGTCAAGAACCTGGCGCTGAGCACTTGGACTTGGCTGGAAGAGCTGTCAGAGGGATTGATTGCCCTGTCTGGCGCGCAGGCGGGCCCGGTAGGGCAAGCGCTGATGAAGGGGGATGAGTCAGGTGCCGCCGACGTTGCGTTGCGCTTGGCGGGCATTTTTCCGCACCGGTTTTACATCGAGCTGCAACGGGCTGGCCGAAACGACGATGAAGCCCATGTGGTGGCAGCCGCTCAGCTTGCTGCCCGGTTGAACCTGCCGGTGGTGGCGACCCACCCCGTTCAGTTTGCCGAGCCCGATGATTACGAGGCCCACGAGGCGCGAATCTGTATCGCCGAGGGGGAAATCCTGGCAAACCCGCGTCGTGTCCGCAAGTTCACCCGCGACCAGTATTTCAAGTCCTCGGCGGAGATGGAGGCCTTGTTTGCCGACCTGCCATCGGCCATCGCCAATACGGTCGAGATTGCACAACGCTGCAACCTGACCCTGGTGCTGGGCAAGCCGCAGCTCCCGGATTTTCCGACGCCCAACGGCATGCCCATCGACGAGTATTTCCGCTACGCGTCGTTTGAAGGGCTGGAGGAGCGCCTGAAACATCTTTTTCCTAACGAAGCTGAAAGGGACAAGGAGCGCCCGCGCTATGTCGAGCGCCTGGAGTTCGAGCTGGGCACCATCCTCAAGATGGGGTTCCCGGGCTACTTTCTGATCGTGGGTGATTTCATCCAGTGGGCGAAGCAGAACGGCTGCCCAGTGGGGCCCGGCCGTGGCTCCGGCGCCGGTTCGCTGGTCGCTTATGCGCTAAAGATCACTGACCTGGACCCGCTGCAATACAACTTGCTGTTCGAGCGATTCTTGAACCCGGAGCGCGTGTCGATGCCCGACTTCGACATTGACTTTTGCCAATCCAACCGCGACCGGGTGATTGACTACGTCAAGGACAAGTACGGCAAGAACGCCGTGAGCCAGATCGCTACCTTCGGCACGATGGCGGCCAAGGCGGCCATCCGCGACGTGGGCCGGGTCATGGACATGAGCTACACATTTTGTGATGGCATCTCCAAGCTGGTGCCAGGCAAGCCGGGCATGTCCTACACCCTGGCCTATCCGCCTGAGGTGAAAAAGGACGGCGACAAGAACAACTATGCGCTGGAACTGGAGCCCATGCTCTACGAGCGCGTGCGCAAGGAAGAAGACGTCAAGACCGTCATCGAGATGGCACAAAAGCTTGAGGGCATGACACGGAACATCGGCATGCATGCCGGTGGCGTTCTGATCGCGCCTGGCAAGCTCACCGATTTTTGTCCGCTGTACCAGCAGCCGGGCAGCGAATCCGCCGTGAGCCAGTATGACAAGGACGACGTGGAAGCCATCGGCTTGGTGAAGTTCGACTTCTTGGGGCTTGCCACGCTCACCATTCTGGAAATTGCGCGCGAGTTCATCATGAAGCGGCACAAGGGCCAGGAGAATTTTGCGTTCGAGAATATTCCCCTCGACGACGGGCCCACTTATCGGCTGTTCTCTGAGGGTAAGACCGAAGCAGTGTTCCAGTTTGAAAGCCGCGGCATGCAGGGTATGTTGAAAGAGGCGCGCCCCAGTCGGCTGGAAGACCTCATTGCCTTGAATGCGTTGTACCGACCGGGGCCTATGGACCTGATTCCCAGCTTTGTGAACCGCAAACATGGCAAGGAAGAGGTCATCTACCCCCACCCGCTGGTAGAGCCGGTGCTGGCCGAGACCTACGGCATCATGGTGTACCAGGAGCAGGTGATGCAGACCGCCCAGGTGCTGGGCGGATATAGCTTGGGCGGCGCCGACATGCTTCGGCGTGCCATGGGGAAAAAGAAGGCCGAGGAAATGGCCGAACACCGCGCCATTTTCCGCAAGGGTGCAGCGGAGAAAGGCATCAGCCAGGAGAAGGCCGACGAGGTGTTCGACCTGATGGAGAAGTTCGCGGGCTATGGCTTCAACAAGTCACACGCGGCTGCTTACTCCCTGCTGGCGTACCACACTGGCTGGCTCAAGGTGCACTACACGGCCGAGTTTTTCTGCGCCAACATGACCGTGGAAATGGACGACACCGACAAGCTCAAGGTGCTGTTCGAGGATGCACACAAGATGGGGCTGTCGTTCGAGCCGCCGGACGTGAATCGGGGCTTTTATCGGTTTGAACCAGTCACCGACAAGATCATCCGTTACGGTCTGGGGGCGGTGAAAGGCACTGGACAGCAGGCGATCGAAGCGATCGTCGCGGCCCGTGAAGGGCGCGGTGAAGGCCCCCAGGGTTCGACCAAAGGGCCCTTCAAAAGTCTGTTTGACTTCTGCGTGCGAGTGGACAAGGCCCGCATGAACAAGCGCACAGTCGAGGCCCTGATCAAGGCGGGTGCCTTTGATTCGATCCATCTCAACCGGGCGGCCCTGGTGGCCTCTATTGATCGGGCCTTTGACTTTGCCGCCGCAACGCTGGCCAACGTCAACCAGGGCGGCTTGTTTGACATGATGGGTGACGATGCCCATGGCTCCAGTACCCAGGAGCCCGATCTGGTGGACGCAACGCCCTGGGGTATCAAGGAGCGGCTTACGCTGGAGAAAACCGCCGTCGGGTTCTACCTGTCTGGCCATCTTTTTGATGAAGTGGCCACCGAGGTGCGCCGCTTTGTGCGCACCCAGATCGATGAGCTGCTTGACAGCCGTGAGCCCCAGATACTCGCCGGCATCATCAGCGACTTTCGGGTCATCAACGGGCAACGCGGGAGGCTGGGACTCTTCAAGCTGGACGACAAATCCGCTGTGATTGAGGCTTCTGCCGATGAGGCGTTGCTCAATACCTACCGCAATCAGCTCAAGGAAGATGAGTTTGTAGTGATGATGGGCCGGCTGCAGCTGGACCACTTCAGTGGCGGTCTGCGCGTCAAGGTGCAGCAGGTGTGGGACCTGGCGGGCGCGCGCTGCCGGTTTGGCAAATACCTGCATGTGACCGTGGGTGATAAGGCGCCAGATGTGCCGCGCTTGGTGCGCGAGTTTCCGCCGTTGCGCGAAGAGGTCGCCGAAGGGGAGTTGGTGCACGGGTTGCGCGTGCGCATGGGCGTGCGCTGCCAGTCGGACGATGCTGCCGCAGTGGCAGAGTTGCAACTGGGTGAAAACGCGCGTTTCTATCCCAGCGATGCTGCATTGGCGGCATGGACCGCCCAAGTGGGGGCCGGTGCCGCCAATGTGGTGTACGAGTGATTGAGTTCCCTGCAGAAGTTTCTGTAAGCCGTGGGTTGAAAAATACCTGGTCAACAACCAGCTTGTCCTGCAGCGGCACCCTGTTCGGGTCGCTAGAATGATTTTCATGGCAACAAAACCACCTTCACCCCCCACCGCGCCGCCCGTGACCCGGCCTGCGCGGGATGATGGCGGTTCGGTCGTGCTCGAGAGGCGCACCCAAAAGACCCAGCCGCCGCAGATGTACCAGGTGGTCATGCTGAACGACGACTACACGCCCATGGAGTTCGTCATCGTGGTTCTGCAGGAGTTTTTCAGTAAAGACCGCGAAACTGCCACCCAGATCATGTTGAAGATCCACCTCGATGGCAAAGGCGTCTGCGGCGTTTATTCGCGCGATGTGGCAGCCACCAAGGTAGAGCAAGTGCTTGACGCCGCCCTCAAGGCGGGCCACCCACTGCAATGTGTCAGTGAGCCTGTTGAATAACAGGTCTTTTGTCCCGATCTAAAGTTATCCCTTCCACGCAAGCACAAAGGAGTTCACATGATTGCCCAGGAACTGGAAGTCAGCTTGCACATGGCCTTTGTTGAGGCCCGTCAGCAGCGCCACGAGTTCATCACCGTGGAGCATCTGTTGCTTGCATTGCTCGATAACCCCAGCGCAGCGGAGGTGCTGCGCGCATGTTCGGCCAATATCGATGATCTGCGTTCATCGCTGGCGAATTTCATCAAAGACAACACCCCCCAGGTCGCAGGTACCGACGAGGTGGACACCCAGCCTACGCTGGGATTCCAGCGCGTGATCCAGCGCGCCATCATGCACGTGCAGTCCACGGGCAACGGCAAGAAAGAGGTGACGGGTGCCAATGTGCTCGTGGCAATTTTTGGCGAAAAGGATTCGCACGCCGTGTACTACCTGCACCAGCAAGGTGTCACGCGTCTGGATGTGGTGAATTTCATCGCCCACGGTATCAAGAAGGGCGAGCCGCCCGAGCCTGCTAAGGCCGAGAATCAGGCCGAGGGCGAAGAGGGCGGAGGTGGCGAGCGTAACGAAAAGGCGTCGCCGCTGGAGCAATTCACCCAGAACCTGAACCAGGCCGCCAAGGATGGCAAGATCGATCCATTGATCGGCCGCCATTACGAGGTCGAGCGCACGATCCAGATTCTGTGCCGTCGCCGCAAAAACAATCCTCTGCTGGTGGGCGAGGCAGGGGTGGGCAAGACTGCGATTGCCGAGGGCCTGGCTTGGCGGATCACGCAAAACGATGTGCCCGAGATCCTGGCTGAGGCAACGGTGTACTCCCTGGACATGGGTGCTCTGCTTGCGGGCACCAAGTACCGTGGCGACTTCGAGCAGCGCCTCAAGGGCGTGCTCAAGTCGCTCAAAGATAAGCCCAACGCCATCCTTTTCATCGACGAGATCCACACCTTGATCGGTGCGGGTGCGGCCTCGGGCGGCACGCTCGATGCTTCCAATCTGCTGAAGCCGGCGCTGTCCAGCGGCCAGCTCAAGTGCATCGGTGCGACCACTTTCACGGAGTACCGGGGGATCTTCGAAAAGGATGCTGCCTTGTCGCGCCGCTTCCAAAAGGTGGACGTGGTGGAGCCCAGCGTGGCCGAAACCATCGACATCCTGAAGGGGCTGAAGTCTCGTTTTGAAGAGCATCACAGCGTGAAGTACGCTGCAGCTGCCCTGCAGGCTGCGGCAGAACTGAGCGCCAAGTACATCAACGACCGCCACCTGCCCGACAAGGCAATCGACGTCATCGATGAAGCCGGTGCGGCCCAGCGCATCATGGTGCCGAGCAAGCGCAAGAAGACCATCGGTAAGGCCGAGATCGAAGAGATCGTGGCCAAGATCGCGCGCATTCCGCCTGCCAACGTGTCCAATGACGACCGCGGCAAGTTGCAGACCCTGGAACGTGACCTGAAAAGCGTGGTGTTCGGCCAGGACAAGGCATTGGAAGTGCTTGCCAGTGCCGTCAAGATGGCGCGTTCTGGCCTGGGCAAGGGCGACAAGCCGATCGGCTCGTTCCTGTTCAGCGGTCCCACCGGCGTCGGCAAGACCGAAGCGGCCAAGCAGCTTGCCTACATCATGGGCATCGAGCTGATCCGTTTTGACATGTCCGAGTACATGGAGCGCCATGCCGTGAGCCGCCTGATTGGCGCGCCTCCAGGTTATGTCGGTTTCGACCAAGGTGGTCTGCTGACGGAAGCCATCACGAAGAAGCCGCACGCGGTGCTGCTGCTCGATGAGATCGAGAAAGCACATCCGGACATCTTCAACGTGCTGCTGCAGGTCATGGACCACGGCACTCTGACGGATAACAACGGTCGCAAGGCCGACTTCCGTAACGTGCTCATCATCATGACCACGAACGCCGGCGCCGAGACCATGAACAAGGCGACTATTGGCTTTACCAACCCGCGGCAGGCGGGCGATGAAATGGGTGATATCAAGCGCCTGTTCACGCCTGAGTTCCGCAACCGGCTGGATGCCATCGTCAACTTCAAGGCACTCGATGAACAGATCATCCTGCGCGTGGTGGACAAGTTCCTGCTGCAGCTGGAGACGCAGTTGGCCGAGAAGAAGGTGGAGGTCACCTTCACCGATGCCCTGCGCAAGCACCTGGCCAAGAAGGGGTTCGATCCGCTGATGGGCGCACGCCCTATGCAGCGCCTGATCCAGGACACCATCCGACGCGCCTTGGCCGACGAGTTGCTGTTTGGCCGCCTGACCGAAGGCGGACGCTTGACCGTGGATATCGACATGAAGAAGGACGACAAGGGTGTGGAAACACCCGACGTGCTGCTGGATATCCAGCCTTTGCCGAAGAAGGAGCGTTCGGCGAAGTCCGAGCCTGCAGAGCCTGAAGAGGCGACGGCCGACTGACCTCGGGTTCCTCGCAGATCCACGAAAAGCCCACGGTTCACGCCGTGGGCTTTTTCATTGGCGATGGCCGCTGGGGCCCACACACCCGCAGAGGCGGTGTTGAACTGTTTTTTAGCGTGATGGCGTGCGCGCGACCGGCGCGCCAGCGCGCCCTGCCTTGACCGGTTGTGTAGCTTGAGCAAGCAAGGGCGCACACTGCGCGTCGTCGTCAGCTCCGGGTACCGTTACAGGTAACAATGCCAAGGCGGCAGGCGCGGCCACCGCAGCGGCAATGGCTGCCCCGGCGCGCAACAGCAGGGGGCCTGGTTCTGCGCCCACATCGGGTTTGCCCAGCGTGCCGCGCACGTACAGCGGAGTGCGCAGCGAGAAGAACTTCCACTCCAGCGACGCTGGTTTCACGCTCAGGTTCAGGCGTTCCTCCGCCATGTCGATGGTGCCCGTGACATCCACCACCGCCTCGTTGGTGCTCAGCTTGGCGGTGCGGACCGTGGCAAGGCCTTCGCGCACCGACAGATCTGCCACCGCGCAACGCAGTTGCACTTCTTTGTTGTCGCCAAACAGTTTGCCCACCACGATGCTGCCCACGTTGAGTGCAGCGCGGTCCAGTAGTTCGCGGCTCAGAGTGCCATCGCGCACATACAGGCGGGCCTCGCCGCTGCTGCTGCCAAGCCACTGCGCTACGGAATTCCCCTGGCCATTCAGCGCCATGGCGCCATCGAGTCGCCCCAGGCTTTTTTGGGTCAGTTCCACCTCGGGAAACAGCGCAGCGAGCCGCAGGTTTTGCACGCGGGTGTCCATGTGTACCGTCAGCGGTCGTTTGCGGCTGTCCAGCACCAGTTTGGATTCAATCTGGCCTTTGGCCACACCAAAATGCAAGGGTTCCAGGCGCAGCACGGCATCGTCCAATACGGCATGCACGCTAAGGTCCTCCAGCGGCAGGCTGTTGGGTCGGATCACACGCTGCCCCGCGAACTTGAGATCCATATCCATGGTGCTCCAGCGATCGGTGGCAAACGCAGCGTTGGGCAGTACCTTGCCATTGCGGCCAGGCTGGGCAGTCGCCGTGGTGGCTGTACCGAGCACTGGTCCCAGGTCCACCAGGCGCAACTGATTGGATGTGATGGCGCCTGAAAGTTTGCCGCGTGGCGCAGCCGACACGAAGCGCAGATTGCCGTGCAGATCGCTCTGGCCTACCGTACCAGTGAAGTCACGGTAGTCCCATACAGCACGGCCTGGTTGCAGACTGCCCTGCAATCGTCCCTGGGTTTGAAATGCGGGCGTATTGGGCAGGACAAGACCCGTGAGTGCATACAGGTCTGCCATGCTGGCGCCTTTGAGCATGACTTGGAAATCCATCCCTGACAGCGCACCCGGGTTTGCCAGAACGCCCCGAACGGCCGTTTCTACGCTGCCCGCCTTGGCGGTGAATTGCAGGGGGTAGTTCACCTCTTTGTCGCGCAGCGAGAGCACAGAGCCGGCCTGACCCTGACCCTCGATACGCGCCTTGCCCAGCGTGCCCTTGAGGTCGAAGCGCACGCCATAAACTGGGGTGCTAGAGGCACTCGCCGTGCCAGACGCAGGCGATGCAGCATTCCCCGATGCAACGACTGTCTGCCCTTCGCTCAGAGTGTCGACGCGGGCGGTCAGATCAAGGTCTTGCTTGGCGTCGTTATATGCCAAATGCCCCCCGCGGACCGCTAGCTGATGAATGCTGAACGCCCAGCGCGGCGTGGCGTCGTCGGGATCCCTCTTTGGGAGCAGCGTCCAATTGTTGCTGCCGTCGCGCAGGCGGGCGAGGGAGATGTCCGGGCCAGACAGCTCCAGGGTATCAATGACCACTTGCCTCGCCAGTAGTGGCCAAAGCTTGAGCGATGCGCGCGCCATCTCGGCGCGTGCCGTGGTTTGGGGCGTTGCGGCTTTGCCAGGACGGGCAAATCCTGGCGGGTCTTGCAGAACCAGCTGGGTTCCCTGCACAGTGATGCCGGGAACCCAGCGGTGCCACCCTTCTTCAAGGGGCTGTGGCCAGTGCCAGGATGCCGATAGATTGCCCTCCACCGCAAACTGTCGTCCGGCTGCCTCGCTGAGGGTTTGGTTGATCCAGGGTTTGAAGTGGTTCCAATCCCACTGGCTCAGCGCCACAGCGCCTATCAGCAGCAGTCCTACCATGCCTCCCGCTACGCCACAGGCAATGCGGACCCTGCTATGGCCCTGCCTCGGGCGAGGCGTTGAAGTCACTCCAGCTGGTGCCATTGCCGTCGCCGTTGCGCGTGCAGATGTGGTGTGCTGGTCCGTTTGGGGTCTTGTCATAGAGCACCCATGCTAGCCCGCAGAACGCAAATTTGCGTCGATTGCGTTGGCCGATAGGCCTTTTGGCGTGCTTGTCCTACAGCGCTGCTCTGCATGGGCTTTGTGCTCCACCTGTATGCGCGGGTGAAGCGCTATCCCCGGTCGGGACTGGCGTATCTTGACGCCGACCAACCCCCTAGAATTTGCAGGCCATGCACAACCCTCGCCATCCCCATGTATTGCCCGTGCGCGATGGGGTGAGCCCCAGCTGCGTGGTACTGCCAGTGCGAGGGCACGGCAGCATGCTGGATTTTTTGACAGAGCGGCTGCCGGCCGTGTCCCGTGAAGGGTGGCACGAGCGCATGGAGGCGGGTGTCGTGGTGGATGAACGCGGGCAGGCCGTGTTGCCTGATCGGGCTTTTGAGGGAGGGCTGCGCCTTTACTACTATCGCAGCCTTCCGGCCGAGCCCGCCTTGCCGTTCAGTGAAGCGGTGGTGTATCAGGACGAGCATCTGGTGGTGGCAGATAAGCCGCACTTCATGCCGGTAACGCCCTCAGGCCGGTATCTGCATAACACCTTGCTGGTACGCCTCAAACGCCGGTTGGGGCTGCCCGAGCTTTCGCCATTGCACCGCATTGACCGCGATACGGCGGGGTTGGTGATGCTGTCAGTGCATCAGGCAACGCGCGGGTCGTATCAGGCGCTGTTCCGCGATCGGCAGATCATCAAGCATTACGAGGCCGTTGCACCGTGGCGCGCCGACCTGACCTTCCCGCGTGACCACCGCAGCCGGTTGGAGGAGAGTCCGCAGTTCTTTCGTATGCAGGAGGTGTCGGGCGAGCCCAATAGCTACACCCATATCCAGGTGCTAGAGGTCGCAGGCGACTGGGCTCGGTACCTGCTGTCGCCCGTCACTGGCAAGCGCCACCAGTTGCGCGTGCATATGGCGGCCCTGGGGCTGCCACTGCGCAACGACCCTTTTTATCCCGTCGTCAACGACCCGCCCGAAGGCGACTACTCGCGGCCTCTGCAGCTGTTGGCGCGGTCTCTTGAGTTTGTGGATCCCGTCACTGGGGTGCAAAGGGTTTTTGAAAGCAGACAGGCGCTGAGCCTGCCTTGAACACGCTGGGACCTCGACGCAGACCTGCATGACCACTTCTGTGTCTGCAGCAGCGGGTTGTTGTGGTGGTGAATTTTTTCAAGGGTTTTCCCTATGCTTGGAAAGGCCATTGCACTGGTGATGGTTTTGTTTTTGCGCGAGATCGGGTACTTTGGTTCTCCGTATGCACGTCGATGCATAAATTACCAAAAAGCACCAGATGATTCCCTCAAGCTCCCGCCATTCCGTCGCCTTCAAGCTGTCCTTGACGGCTTTGCTCAGTCTGTTGGCGGTTTTGTTGGCCACGATGGGCATCGTCAGTACCCTGCTCTGGCAAGACTTTGGTCGCCTCGCGCGTGGTGATGCCATGCAATACGCCGCCCAGGTACGCACTTTGGTCCAGACCTTTGATGAAACGGCACAAGAGCAGGCCAAGCGCGACTTCACCCTGTTCAAGGCGAATTTCCCAGGTCAATTCACCGTGGCAGAGTCGCCTGGGGCCGATGGAAAGCCCGAGGCTGTGCTGTCTTTCCAGGGGGCCTCCGTCAACGGCGACTTTGAAGTGGTGGACCGATTCTCAAAGGACAGCACGGGAGCCGTGGCCACGATTTTCGCGCGCACCGGCGACGATTTCATTCGTGTGACCACATCCCTCAAAAAGCAGGATGGTGAGCGTGCTTACAAGACCCTGCTGGACCGTAAGCACCCGGCCTATGCCCTCATGAATGAGGGCAAAACCTATATCGGCCGTGCCAGCCTGTTTGGCCGTGAGTACATGACCGTGTATGAGCCCATCCGCGACGGGACTCGCACCATCGGCATCCTGTTCATTGGCTCCGACATGGGTGCCATTCTGGGCAAGCTCGACACCGTGATGGCGGGACAAAAATTGTTTACCTCGGGTGCTGTGTATGCCGTCAATCTCTCATCGGGCCCCGCACGGGGCAGTGTTTTCGGGTTGCCCGGCGCTGGCAAGTCCCTGAAGTTGGATGACAAGGACGACAACGCCAAGGCTTGGCTGGCGTCGTTGGCTGCGGTCCAGTCCTCTGGCGATCTGGAGTCCGGTTGGTCGCCCCGTCGCAGCGGTGAGAGTGATACCGCCACCCGCTACGTGGCGGTTGAGCACTACAAACCCTGGAGCTGGGCCATCGTTGCCGAGGCACCTTTGACAGAGATGATGAGTGAGGCGCGCGGCGTGCTCACCTGGCTTTGGCTGGGTGTGGCGGTGGCACTCGCTTTGCTCACTGTGGTGCTGTTGGTGGCTACGCGCAGACTGGTGGGTGCCCCCGTGCAGCAGCTAAGCACAGCCCTTGGCTATCTGGCGCAGGGGGATCTCACGCACGCGGTGTCCGTCCGCTCGCGCGATGAAATCGGCTCTCTGGCCCAGGCCATGGAAGGCTTTCGCATCCGGTTGGTGGAAAGTTTGGGCACGGTGCGTACCAGTGCCGACAGCGTATCTGCTGCCAGTACGGAGATTGCACAGGGTAACCAGGACCTGTCGGGGCGTACCGAAAGTCAAGCCAGTGCGTTGGAGCAGACGGCGGCCAGCATGGAGCAACTGGGCGCCACCATACGCCACAACGCCGACAGCGCAAGCCAAGCCAACCAACTGGCCGTGGGGGCCAGCCGGGTTGCCCAGCAGGGTGGTGAGGTGGTGTCCAAAGTGGTCCGCACGATGCAGGACATCAACAACAGCAGCCAGAGGATCGCCGACATCATTGGTGTGATCGACGGCATTGCCTTTCAGACCAACATCCTGGCGCTCAACGCGGCGGTCGAGGCGGCACGCGCGGGTGAACAAGGTCGCGGCTTCGCGGTGGTGGCTGCCGAGGTGCGCAACCTGGCCCAGCGCACGGCAGCCGAAGCCAAGGCCATCAAGGAGCTGATTGGCGCCAGCAGCGCCATGGTGCAACAGGGCTCGGTGCTGGCCGATCAGGCGGGCACCACGATGCAGGAAGTCGTCAGCTCTATCCAGCGCGTGGCCGACATGGTCTCTGAAATCAGCGCGGCCAGTAACGAGCAGACCGCCGGAGTTGGCCAGGTGGGTGAGGCTGTCACACAGCTCGACCAGACCACGCAGCAGAATGCGGCGCTGGTGGAGGAAATGGCTGCGGCTGCAAGCAGCCTGCGCACGCAGGCGCAGCAGATGGTTGAGGCCATTGCGCGGTTCAACCTGGGCCAGGATGCAACAACGGCGCGTATGCATGTGCCCGCATCGGACCGTGCCGTGCCAAAGCTCGGCGGCTAGAGAGCATCGACAGAAAGACATCAGCCCATGAAAAAACCTGCCAGGCATTGCTGCCTGGCAGGTTTTATTGATTTGGAGCGGGTGAAGGGAATCGAACCCTCGTATGAAGCTTGGGAAGCTGCCGTTCTACCATTGAACTACACCCGCGACGCTCCGGATTATAGGCAGCATCCGCTAGGTGTCTTGCAAGCGCTTTGTGCAAGCGTGCAAAACGCATATCCATAGCCGAACATGTTGGTTGGGTGTGATCGCGTCGGGCTCTAAATTCCTTCCACCTGCTGCACTGCACAGGCACTTCAAAGAAAAGGAAAGGATGCCAATGACAACCCAACGCACTCTCTCGTCGCAATGGTCTGGATGCCGCTGGATGCGCGCCTCCTTGGCATCCTGCATGGCGTTGTTCGGTGGAACTTTGCTCGCTGCCACACCCATCCCCGCGGGCCCTCTGGTCACCACCGAATGGCTGGCGCAGAACCTGGACAACCAGCAGGTGCGCATTGTGGAGGTGAGCGTGAACCCCGGCCTTTACGAGCGCGGCCATGTGCCGGGTGCGGTCAACTTCTCGTGGCACCAGGACCTGAACGACCGGGTGCGCCGTGACATCGTGAGCAAGGAGGCGTTTGAGTCCCTGTTGTCCAAGGCGGGCGTGTCGCAAGACACCACGGTGGTGCTGTACGGCGACACCAACAACTGGTTTGCTGCCTGGGGCGCGTGGGTGTTTGACATCTATGGTGTCAAGAACGTGAAGCTGCTCGACGGCGGCCGCAAGAAGTGGGAGGCGGAGAACCAGCCGCTGAACAACCGCGTGCCCGAGTTTGCAACCACCAGCTACAGGGTGGCCAAGGTGAACACCGACCTGCGGGCCCGCCTGTCCGATGCATTGGCTGCGGCAGAAGGCAAGAGCAATGCAAAGCTGGTGGACATCCGGTCGGCCGACGAATACGCGGGCAAGATTTTTGCCCCGGCCGGGGTGCCCGAGCTGAGCATCCGTGCTGGCCACATCCCCGGCGCGGCCAACGTGCCCTGGGGCCAGGCGGTCAAGGAGGATGGCACCTTCAAGTCCGCCGAGGACCTCAAAAAGCTCTACGCCAGCGCGGGCGTGGATGGCAGCAAGCCCATCATCACCTACTGCCGCATTGGCGAACGCTCCAGCCACACCTGGTTTGCGCTGTCCAAGATCCTGGGCTACAGCGTCAAGAACTATGACGGTTCGTGGACGGAATACGGCAATGCGGTGGGCGTGCCCATCACCAACCCGGCGGGCACCATCTGGGCCGCGAAGTGAATGGGCTGACCGACAGAACCTTTTGGGAAGAAGGTGCAATGCAAAACAAAGAGATCTTTTGAGTTTTGGTAGGGGGTCTCCTTTACAGCCCGCCTGGTGCGGGCTTTTTTTATGGGTGCGGTGCAATGACATACAAGATCAATTTCTCTGGCGCAGGAGCCCTGGCGTCGCTTGCAGCGCTGGCGGCATTGGGTTGGGCGGCCCAGGCGGTTCAGGGCTTGCCAGGCGGGCGCACGCTCGTTTTTGCTTTGATCACGGGCGCGGTGCTGGGGCTCGTGTTGCAGCGCTCGCGCTTTTGCTTTTACTGCCACGCGCGCGACTGGTTTGAAGACCGCAATCCGCGCGGGCTGCTGGCCATCGTGCTGGCGCTGGCGGTGGGGGTGGTGGGCTACACCGTGGTGCTGGGTAGCTGGTTGCCGGTGCCCCAGCCGGGCAAGCTGCCGCCCGACATGCACATCGGCCCCGTGAGCTGGGTGCTGGTAGCGGCTGGGCTGTCGTTTGGTACCGGCATGGTGGTGTCGGGCTCGTGCATCAGCGCGCACTGGTACCGGCTGGCCGAAGCGGCCACGGTATCGCCGTTCGCGCTGGCCGGGTCGGCACTGGGCTTCATCCTGGGTTTCAAGACCTGGAACCCCTTATACAGCCAGAGTGTGGCCGATGCGCCCGTGGTGTGGCTGCCTGCCCACCTGGGGTATGGCGGCGCCTTGCTGGCGCAACTGGGCGGGTTGGCCCTGGTGGCTGCCTGGCTTTGGCGGGGCTTTGCGCAGGAGGCCGCCGCATCATCAGCGCCGGGTGCAGTCCCTGTCGTACCAGGACTGCGTGCCGTGTGGCGCAACCTGTGGACCGGACGCTGGCACTACTGGGTAGGCGGGTTGGTCGTGGGTCTGATTGGCGCATTTGCCATCGTGCGCATGCGACCCCTGGGCGTGACAGCCACGCTGGGCAGCGCCGCACGCCAGTGGGCACAGGGGCAGGGCTGGATTCCCGACCGGCTCGATGGGCTCGATGGATTTGCGGGTTGCGCTACCGTGCCGCAGGCCACCTGGTTTACCCCCAATGCCATGCTGTTGGTGGGCCTGGTGGCGGGAGCGTTCGTGGCAGCTACAGCCAGCCGCCAGTTTGTGCCGCGCTGGCCTACGTGGCGCGATGCTGTACGGGGCCTGTCGGGTGGCGTGTTCCTGGGCTGGGGGGCGATGACCGGGCTGGGCTGCACCGTTGGCACGCTGCTGTCCGGCGGCATGGCGGGCGCGCTGTCGGGTTGGGTGTTTGGTGCCGCGGTGTTCTTCGCAGTGTGGGCCGGCCTGCGCGTGAAGGCGATGTTGCGTCGCTGACGAGACCCCAAATTTTGAAGCTTTTTTGGCCGCTAGCGCTTATAAATTAAGCGCTAGCAGCTATCAAAAGCATATCAACGGGAAGCCGTTCTGGCGCTGGTCACTTCTGAATGTCGCCCAGGCACAGGTATTTGATCTCCACATAGTCGTCCATGCCGTAGTGCGAGCCTTCGCGGCCCAGGCCCGACTGCTTGACGCCGCCAAAGGGCACGTGCTCGGTGGCCAGAATGCCCACGTTGGCACCGACCATCCCGTATTCCAGCGCCTCGGTCACGCGGAAGATGCGACCCACGTCGCGGCTGTAGAAGTAGCTGGCCAGGCCGAACTCGGTGTTGTTGGCTGCGTCGATGGCTTCCTGCTCGGTCTTGAACTTGAACACGGGCGCAAACGGGCCAAAGGTTTCTTCGCGGGCACACAGCATGTCGGCTGACGCATTGGCCACCACCGTGGGCTCGAAGAACTGCCCGGAGCCCAGACTCTTGAGCCGCTGGCCGCCAGCCACCACTTGGCCGCCCTTGGCCAGCGCGTCGTCCACGTGGCGCTGCACCTTGGCCAGCGCGGCTTCCTCGATCAGCGGGCCCTGGTTCACACCGGCTTCAAAGCCATTGCCCACCTTGGCCGTCTTGACCTTGGCGGCGAACTTGGCCACGAACTCGTCGTACACGCCTTCCTGCACATAAAAGCGGTTGGTGCAGACGCAGGTCTGGCCCGCGTTGCGGTATTTGCTGGCGAATGCGCCTTCCACAGCGCTGTCGATGTCGGCGTCGTCAAACACCAGGAAGGGCGCATTGCCACCCAGCTCCAGCGACATCTTCTTGACCGTGGGGGCCGACTGCGCCATCAGGATGCGGCCCACTTCGGTGCTGCCCGTGAAGCTGATGTGGCGCACCACGTCGCTTGCGCACAGCACCTTGCCGATGGCAATGGAGTTGTCGCTGTCGGCGGGCAGGATGTTGAACACGCCGGCAGGGATGCCCGCACGCAGGGCCAGCTCTGCGGCGGCCAGGGCGGTGAGCGGTGTCAACTCGGCCGGCTTGATGACCACGGGGCAGCCCGCAGCCAGCGCAGGCGCGACCTTGCGGGTGATCATGGCCAGCGGGAAGTTCCATGGCGTGATGGCCGCGCACACGCCGATGGGTTGCTTGAGCACCAGCAGGCGGCGGTTGTTGTCAAACTGGGGCAGGGTCTCGCCGTTGATGCGCTTGGCCTCTTCGGCAAACCATTCCACAAAGCTCGCGCCGTAGGCGACCTCGCCCTTGGCTTCTGGCAGGGGCTTGCCCTGTTCGGCGGTCATGATGCGGCCCAGGTCGTCCTGGTTGGCCATGAGCAGGTCAAACCACTTGCGCAGGATGATGCTGCGCTCCTTGGCGGTCTTGGTCTTCCAAGGGCCCCAGGCGGCGTTGGCGGCGGCAATGGCGGCCTCGGCATCCTGCGGGCCCAGATTGGCCACGTCGGCCAGCTTCAGGCCCGTGGCTGGGTCGTTCACGTCAAAGCGGCTGCTGCCCGCCACCCATTGGCCGTTGATGAGGCCGTCAGTCTTGAGCAGCGTGGGGTCGTTGAGCAAAGCGAGGGGGGAAGTCTTCATGTCCATGGGGGTCTCCGGATGCAGGTGAAATAAGGGCAGAAAGAGGGCGAATTCAGTGCCAAAGTGCGGGCAGTGCGGCGCGTGGATGCGGGGCGACGAACAGGCTATCACGGGCAGTACGGGCGAGTGTCGCCTGCGTTGCAGGGGCCTTGGGCAACTGAAAAATGCTAACCAGCTCGGCCAGACGCGCTGCCTGGCCTTGCAGGCTCTGGGTGGCGGCTGTGCCTTGTTCCGCCAGGGCCGCGTTTTGCAGGGTGGTTTCGTCCAACCGTGCCATGGTGCCGCTGATCTCGCGGATGCCTTCGTACTGGCGCGTCATCGCGTGGTGCATGTCGCCGATCATGGCGCTGATGTCGTGCACCTGCGAGACGATGGCGTGCACCGAAGCCCCTGCCTGCTGCACATGCTGGTGGCCTTGTGCCACCTTGTCCACGTTCTGGTGGATGAGCCGCTTGATCTCCCGGGCTGCCTCGGCGCTGCGCTGGGCCAGAGAGCGCACTTCGGTGGCCACCACCGCAAAGCCCCGGCCTTGCTCGCCAGCACGCGCCGCTTCCACGGCAGCGTTCAGCGCGAGGATGTTGGTCTGGAACGCAATACCGTCAATCACTGCCGTGATGTCGCTGATGGTCTTGGACGAAGTGGAGATGTCCTCCATGGTGGCCACCATCTGCTGCACGGCATGTCCGCTGTCTGCCGCTGCGCCAGAGGCCCCGTCTGCGAGGCGGTGGGCTTGCTCTGCCTTGACTGTGCTGTCTCGCACCGAATCGGTCAAGACCGCTACGGCCGCGGCGGTCTGCTGCAGATGGCTGGCCTGCTCTTCCGTGCGCTGGCTCAGGTGGAGGTTGCCGGTGGCCAACTCTGCTGAGCCGGTGGCAATGCTCTCGCTGCTGTTGCGCACATCGCCGACCAGGGCCGCCAGGTGGCCGCGCATGGTGTCCATGGCCGCCATGACACTGCCCGGCAGGGGGGGCGCCGACCCGGCCGAAGTTGCCGCGCTCAGGTCGCCCTGGGCGATGACCAGCGCCATGTGCGCCACATCAACCGGCTCACCCCCCAATTGCCGCGTGATGGAGCGGATGACCATCGCGGCCAGGCCCGTGCCCAGCAGCAGCGCCAAGGTGCAACTGCCCGCGAGCAGGGCCATGGAGAACACATAGGTGGCCCGACCTTTGGCCGCCAACGCATTCGCTGCGTCGGTGGTGAACTGCCATTGCTGTTCCACCGCCGCTGCACTGGCCGCAAACAACCGCTGCGACCGGCCGGTGAACAGACGCCGCGCTTCTTCTGCCCGGGCGGGGTCGGAGAGCGACTCCCGCGATACGGCACGCAGCTTGTCCCAGTAGCCCATGGCCGTTTGCGTCACGTCGGTCACCGCCATCCACAAGGCACGGTCTTCCTCACCCGTCAGGCGCTTCTCGTGTTCAGCGAGACTGCTGCGCAGCTGGGCATGGGCTTCGTCAATGCCCTTTTCCAGAAGATCCATCTCGGCGGCGGAGACGGTCATGAGGTGTTGTGCCTGCAATATCCGGATGGCGGCCAGCTTTTCCTGCCAGGACTTGACGGCCTGCAGCGATGGCGTGGTATTGCGTGTGTAGTGGTCCAGCGTTTCATGGAGCACCAGGATGCGCTGCGCTGCCACCAGGCCCACACCCGCCAGCAGGGCCAGCAGCAAGCCCAGCGTGCACATCAGGCGCACCCAGACCTTCATGGCGGCGATCGATTGCAATGTTTTGCGGATCATGGTGCGCCTGCTGCCCAGCGGCGCTCTACCGACGCACCGTGCGTGCGCCAGAAACTGGCGTCAAAAGCCAGCGATCTGCGCAGGTTGGAGGGGGCGGAGGGCAGGTCGCTGGGGGCCATCGACAAGTCGACCAACGGTGTGTGCGATGAGCCACCTCCTACCGGTTCTGCAGACCGGGGGCGATTTTCTTCATAGCGCAGGATGGCCCCCATGTGGGTGGGGCCGTAGGGAATCGCCTGCGAGAAAGCGAGCTGCGCAGCCTCCGAGGTGGCAAAGCGAATGAAGTCCAGCGCCATCGCCTGCCGTGGCGTGCCCCGCACAATGGCCCAATAGTCCATCTCGTAGATCGCATCCATCCAGACGATGGACAGGCGCGAGGACTGGGTGGCTGCATTGGCGGCAGCCACGCGGCCATTGAAGGCCGTTGTCATACCGACCGTGCCGTCGAGCAGGTTCTGCGGCCCTTGTGCACCCGACTCCCACCACACGATGTGGGGCTTGAGTTGTTCAAGCTTCTTGAGCGCGCGTGCCACGCCGGCTTCACTGTTCAGTTGGGCGTACACATCGCGGCGGTGCACGCCGTCGGCCAGCAGTGCGATCTCCAGGTTGTAGCGCAGGCCTTTGCGCATGCCGCGCTTGCCGGGAAAGCGTTTGGTGTCCCAGAAGTCGGCCCAGCTCCTGGGTGCTTCCTTGCCAAACCGCTGGCTGTCGAAGGCCAGCACCGTAGACCACACGAAGGCCCCGAGTCCGCAGTCTTGCACCGTGCCGGGCAGCAGCATGCTGGCGTGGGGCACGCTCGTGCGGTCAATGCGCTCGAAGTGTCCTGCGGCGCAGCCATTTGCCAGGTCGGCGGATTCCACCTCCACCACATCCCATTCAGGCTTGCCGCGCTGGACCATGGCGCCCACCTGGGCCAGGTCGCCCGTGTATTCAACGCCTTGCACCTTGGCGCCCTTGGCGTTGGGGGTGGCTTCAAAAGGCCCATAGAAGGCCAGTTGCTGGGCTTTGGCATTGGCGCCGCCAAAATTGGCCACCGTCAGCGTCTGACCGAGCGCGGGGCTTGCGGCCAAGGCCAGGCCACACGACACCCCAAGGGCGTACTTCACAAAAGCGTGGCGCATGCTCAGCCCCTGCGCGTGCGCAGCCACTCCAGCGCCAGCAAGAGGCTGGTGGTGAAGAGGATGAGCAGTGTGGCCACGGCGGCAATGGTGGGCGAAATGTTCTCGCGGATGCCATTGAACATCTGGCGCGGCAGCGTGGACTGGTCGGCCCCGGCCAGGAAGAGGGTGACCACCACTTCGTCAAAGGAGGTGGCAAACGCAAACAGCGCGCCGGAGATCACGCCCGGCGCAATCACCGGCAGCGTGACGCGGAAGAAAGTGTTGAGCGGTGTCTCACCCAAGCTCAGCGAGGCGCGCACCAGGTTGTGGTTGAAGCCCGCCAGCGTGGCCAGCACGGTGGTCAGCACAAAAGGTGCGCCCAGGGCTGCGTGCACGATGATGAGGCCGAAGTAGCTGTCGGCCAGGCCCAGCGGCGCGAAGTACAGGTAGGTGGCCACGCCCACCACGATGATGGGCACCACCATGGGGGCAATCAGGATGGCCATGAGCAGTCCCTTGAACCGGAAGTCCGCCCGCGACAGGCCCACGGCGGCCAGGGTGCCCAGCACAGTGGCAATCAGCGTGGCTGCGGGCGCCACGATGAAGCTGTTGCGCGTGGCACGGGCCCATTCGGCCGACTCGAAGAGGTTGCGGTACCACTTGAGCGACCAGCCGTGGATGGGGTAGGCGAGGAACGAGCTTTCGGAGAACGACAGCGGCACCATCACCAGGATGGGGGCCAGCAGGAACACCAGCACGGACACGCACAGCGCGCGCACGGCCCACCAGCCGAGCTTGTCGGCCAACGTGGCGTACAGGGGGAATTGGGGCAGGCGAAACATGGTCAGCGACTTTCAGCTTTGGAGGGAGTGATCAGCCCAGACTCAATTCGGCTTTGCCAATGCGCCGGTACACGCCATACAGCAGCAGCGTGGCAGCCAGCAGCAGGGCACCCAGTGCGCAGGCCATGCCCCAGTTCACTTCCACATTGGTGTAGCGGGCGATGTAGTAGCTCAGCATCTGGTCATCGGCCCCGCCCAGCAGTGCGGGCGTGACGTAGTAGCCAATGGCCAGGATGAACACCAGCAGGGCACCCGCGCCAATGCCGGGGTAGGTTTGCGGCACATACACCCGAAAGAACGCGGCAATGGGCGAGCTGCCCAGCGACACCGCCGCACGCAGGTAGGTGGGCGGCACGCTCTTCATCACGCTGTACAGCGGCAGGATCATGAACGGCAGCAGGATGTGCACCATGGCAATCACCACGCCCGTGCGGTTGAACAGCAGCGCCAGCGGCTGTTCGATCAGGCCCAGGCCCATCAGGCCCCGGTTGACCAGGCCTTCGGATTGCAGCAGCACGATCCAAGCGGCCACACGCACCAGGATCGAGGTCCAGAAAGGCACCAGCACCAGGATCATCAGCACGTTGGCCGAACGCGCAGGCAATGAGGCCAGCCACCAGGCCAGCGGGTAGCCCACCAGCAGGCACACCAGTGTGACCACCAGGCTGATGTGGAACGTGCGCAGCAGGATGCCGCCGAAGGCGCGCTGCTCCTCGGGCATGCGCTCGACCTGGCCCAGGGCGTCGCGCTGCAGGTCCACCGATGCAAGCAGGTAGTCGGGCGTCCAGCGGGCGCCGTTCTTGGCTATGGCACGCCAGAAGGGTGCCTCGCCCCAGCGGGGGTCGGCGCCCAGCAGGCGTTCCCTGATGGCGTCGGCAGAACCTTCAAAAGGCAGGTCGCGGTAGGCCCCCATCACCATGGAGCGTGCGCCCGGCACCTCGGAGTTGAGCCGGCGCGCCAGGGCGCCAGCGTCCGAACGGTCGGGCAGGCGGGCGAGATCGCCCACCAGCGCGGCATAGGCCGCCGCCGGTGGTGCGTCGCGCCGGTCCCAGCCGTCCAGGGCACGCATGGTGCCCGGCAGCGCGTTGGCCACTTCGGGGTTCTCCACCGCGCGCTGCAGCAGCGCGGCAATGGGCACCAGCAGCGTGAGCAGCAGAAACACCAGCAAGGGCAGCGTGAGGCTGAACGCCCGCCATTTGCGCCGCACTTCGGCGCGGGCCAGGGCTTTGCGCAGCGCGCCGGGGGCGTGGCTGTCCTGTGCGCGGTGCGGGGCCATATCAGGGGCGTTCATGGCGATCACGCCGGAGTGGGCTTGCATGGTGGTGTGCTCTGTCTGCTGCTGGTGTGGGCTCATGGCTCAGGCGGTCGGGCGCAGGCTTACTGCGTGGCCCAGGCGGCAAAGCGCTTTTCCAGCGCCTCGCCCTGGTCGGCCCAGAAGCCCACGCTGAACTGCAGGGCCTCCTTGGCGTTGGTGGCCGAGGTGGGCAGGTCGTCCAGCACCTTCTTGTCCAGCGACGCCAGGGCCTTGGTGTTGGCCGGGCCATAGGCAATGTTCTGTGCATAGGCGGCTTGCTGTGGGGTCTGCATCGTGAAGGCGATGAACTTCACAGCAGCATCCTTGTTGGGTGTGCCCTTGGGGATGGCCCAGTAGTCCAGGTCGTAGATGCCGCCGGGCCAGTAGATCTTGAGGTTGCGGCCTTCGCGGTTGGCGGCGTCGATGCGGCCGTTGAACACCGTGGTCAGGGTCACATCGCCTGCGACCAGGAACTGCGGCGCCTGGGCACCGGCCTCCCACCACTGGATGTTGGGCTTGAGTTCGGTCAGCTTCTTGAACGCGCGGTCGGCGCCGTCCTTGGTGGCCAGCACCTTGTACACGTCGGCGGGCTTCACGCCATCGGCCAGCAGCGCAAATTCGAGGTTGTAGCGCGCGCCTTTGCGCATGCCGCGCTTGCCAGGGATCTTCTTGGTGTCCCAAAAGTCAGCCCAGCTGGTGGGTGGGGTCTTGAGCTTGTCGCCGTTGTAGGCCATGACGGTGGACCACACGAAGATGCCCACGGCGCACTCGTTCACCGCAGCGGGCAGCAGGTCGGCCTTGGGCACGATCTTGCTGTAGTCCAGCTTTTCGTACAGGCCTTCATCGCAGCCGCGCGCGGCGTCGGGCGATTCGACCTCGACCACGTCCCAGGTCACCTTCTTGGCCTCGACCATGGCCTTGACCTTGGCCTGCTCGCCGTTGTACTCCACGGCCACGATCTTGTTGCCGGCCTTTTCGTAGGGCTCGTAGAAGGCCTTCTTTTGTGCATTGGCGTTGGCACCGCCGAAGTTGACGACGGTGAGTTGCTGCTGCGCCAGGCTGGGCAGGGCCAGGCAGGCAGACAGGGCAGCGCAGGCGATCAGGCTCTTGTTTTTCATGGTGCGGTTTCCTAGGGGTTGAGGGAAGGGGACGGGGAACAAAAAAAACGGTTCAGTGAACGGTGGGCGCGGCGTAGATGCGCACGGACTCCGTGGGGAACTCCAGCAGCACCGCATCGCCAGGTTCGGGGTGCGGGTTGGCGTCGGCGCGGGTCAGCGGCAGCTTGACGGTGGCTTGCGCCTGGCCGGCGCCGATGTCGCACATCAGGCGCAGGTGGTCGCCGTAATAGATGGCACGGGCCACCGTGGCGCGCAGGGCGGGGGCCTGGGGCGTGGCGCTGGCGGCATGCAGCGCAATGCGCTCGGGGCGGATGCAGGCTTCGGCCGGGGCGCCGGGTGCCAGGTGGTTCACATTGAGGCCGGGCAGGCGCTGGCCGTCAGGCAATTGCAGAGCCCACGCCGTACCACTGCCTTGCAGCGTACCGGTGATGACCGTGCTGTCGCCCACAAAACCCGCCACAAAGCGGTTGGACGGGGTCTCGTACAGTGACTCCACATCGGCCAACTGCTGAATGACACCTTCGTTGAACACCGCCACGCGGTCGCTCATGGTCAGGGCTTCGCCCTGGTCATGGGTCACGTACACAAAGGTCACACCCAGCTGGCGGTGCAGCTCTTTCAGCTCGATCTGCATGTGCTCGCGCAGCTGTTTGTCCAGCGCGCCCAGGGGCTCGTCCATCAGCACCAGCTGGGGGTTGAACACCAGGGCGCGGGCCAGCGCCACGCGCTGCTGCTGGCCGCCCGACAGGCGTGCGGGCAGGCGGTCGGCCATGCCCGACAGGCGCACCATGTCCAGCGCCTTCTTCACGCGTTCGGCCTGCTCGGCCTTGGGCACCTTGCGCACGGTGAGCGGGTAAGCCACGTTCTGCCCGACGGTGAGGTGGGGGAACAGCGCGTAGTTCTGGAACACCATGCCAAAGTTGCGCTTGTGCGGCGGCGTGCGCGTGATCTGCTTGCCATCGAGCAGGATGTCGCCCGCGGTGGGCGACTCGAAGCCGGCCAGCATCATCAGCGTGGTGGTCTTGCCAGAGCCCGAAGGCCCCAGCAGGCTCAGGAACTCGCCGCGCTGGATGTCCAGGTCCAGCGCACGCACCACAAGCTGTTCGCCGTCGTAGGTTTTTTGCACGCCGCTGAAGCGGACCAGGGGTTCTGCGTGGTTCATGGTGGTGGGGGCAATCAAGGGAGAAGGGATTCAGCCCACAGCTGCGAAGCTGTCGGCCAGGATGGCCAGGCCTTCGTGCAGCAGTTCGTCCGATGCAGTCAGGGGCACCAGGATGCGGATCACGTTGCCGTAGGTGCCGCAGGACAGCAGGATGAGCCCGCGCCGCGCGGCTTCGGCCACGACCTTTTTGGTCAGTGCGGCGTCGGGGCGGTGTACATCGCCGTTTTCAAACAGCTCGATCGCCACCATGGCACCCAGGCCGCGCACGTCGCCGATGGCGGGTACTTTGGCGGCCATTGCTTTCAGGGCACTGACCAGCAGCGCGCCCATGTCCTGGCTGCGGGCCAGCAGGTTTTCCTGCTCGAACGCATCGATCACCGCCAGGGCTGCCGCGCAGGCCACCGGGCTGCCCGCATAGGTGCCGCCCAGGCCGCCAGCAGCAGGCGCGTCGATGACGTCAGCGCGGCCCACCACGCCCGACAGGGGGAAGCCGCCCGCCAGCGACTTGGCGGTAGTGATGAGGTCGGGGGCCACCGGCCATTGTTCGCAGGCGAACCACGTGCCCGTGCGGCCCGCGCCGGTCTGCACTTCGTCGGCAATCAGCAGGATGCCGTACCGGTCTGCGAGGGCCTTGAGGCCGGTGATGAACTCGGGCGGGGCCACATAGAAGCCGCCTTCGCCCTGCACGGGCTCGACGATGAAGGCGGCCACGCGCTCGGGCTCGATGTCGTTCTTGAAGATCAGCTCCACCGAATGCAGGGCCTGCTCCACGCTCACGCCATGCAGTGCGTTGGGGAACAGCGCGTGGTAGGTCTCACCCGGGAACGGACCAAAACCCACCTTGTACGGAACGACCTTGCCGGTGAGGCCCAGCGTGAGGTTGGTACGGCCGTGGTAGCCGCCCGTGAAGGCGATCACGCCAGGGCGCTTGGTGTAGGCGCGGGCGATCTTGATGGCGTTTTCCACGGCCTCGGCGCCGGTGGTGAGCAGCAGGCTCTTTTTGGCAAACGCACCGGGGGCCAGCGTGTTCAGGCGCTCGCACACTTCCACGTAGGGTTCGTACGCCACCACCTGAAAGCAGGTGTGGGTGTACAGGTCCAGCTGGGCCTTGACGGCGGCGATCACGCCAGCGTGCAGGTGGCCGGTGTTGAGCACCGCGATGCCACCGGCAAAGTCGATGAAGCGGCGGCCCTCCACATCCCACAGCTCGGCGTTGCGTGCCTTGTGGATGAAGAGTTCATGGGCCTGGCCCACGCCCCGGGCCACGGCGGCCTGGCGGCGGGTGAGGAGGGCGGCGTTGGTGAAATGGCGGTCTTGCTGCATGGTGTGGGCGGTGGCTGTGAAGGACAAAAAGGGGAATGAAAACCAGGAATGGGGCGAATTCTGGAATCCACGCCACGGCCCGTCCATGTACAGCGCAGCGCTGTTTGGCGCGCACTGTGCAGGTCTAGAATCCTGTACAGGCAATCCCTGATTTGGTGTGCGCCAACCCAGTGCACAATTCGCCCCCTTTTTTGCTCCCCTGATGCTCACTCTCAGCCCCGACCTCCAGACACCTCTGGTCAGCCAGATCGTCGATGGTCTGCGGGGGCTCATCGCCGGGCAGGTGCTCAAACCCGGCAGCAAACTCCCGTCCATCCGCGCTTTTGCCGCTGCGCACGGCGTGAGCGTGTTCACCGTGGTCGAGGCCTACGACCGCCTGGTGGCGCAGGGCTGGCTGGTGTCGCGGGCCAATGCAGGCTTTTTTGTGAAGCGGCGGGGCGACGAGGGCGCTGCGCCCGGCACTGGTGCGCCCGAGCGGGCCGTGCCCCGTTTTGATGCGCGCTGGTACCTCAAACAAATTTTTGAAAACCGCAACCTGCCCATGAAACCGGGCTGCGGCTGGCTGCCGCACGACTGGCTGTTTGGCGATGCGGTCAAACGCAGCATGCGCCAGCTGTCGTCCGATGGGCCCGAGCTGGACGGCTATGGCCTGCCGCACGGCCACATGGCGCTGCGCATGGTGGTGGCCGAGTCGCTGGCCGAACACCATCTGGCGGTGGACGCCGACCAGGTGCTGCTCACGCAGGGCTCCAGCCAGGCGCTGGACCTGGTGGCGCGTCGCCTCGTCAAGCCTGGCGATGTGGTGCTGGTGGACGACCCCGGCTACCCCAACCTCCTGTTCATGTTGCGCTTTGCGGGAGCGCAAGTGGTGGGTGTGCCGCGCACCGCCACCGGCTACGACCTGCCCGCACTGGAGGCTCTGCTGGCCGAGCGCCAGCCCACGGTGTTCTTCACGCAGCCGCGCCTGCAAAGCCCCACCTGCTCGGTGGCATCGGTGGCGCACCTGCACCGGCTGCTGCAATTGGCCGAGCAGCACAACTTCATGCTGGTGGAGAACGACATCTACGCCGACATGGACCCCGGTGTGCGTCCGTCGCTGGCCAGCCTGGACCAGCTCAACCGCGTGATCTACCTGGGCAGCTTCTCCAAGACGATTTCGCCCAACCTGCGCACCGGCTTTCTGGCGGCGCGGCGTGACCTGCTCGACGAGCTGGTGCAGCTCAAGATGATCTCGGGCCTGACCTCGTCAGAGATCACCGAGCGCATCACGTTTGGTGTGGTGACGGATGGGCGTTGGCGCAAGCACCTCAAGTCGCTGCGCGAACGCCTGGCCGAGGCGCACCGCACGGTGGGGCGGCGCTTGCTGAACCTGGGGTTCGAGCTGTTCCACGAGCCCGAGGCGGGCATGTACCTGTGGGCCCGGCACCCCGACCTGCCCGACAGTGCCGAGCTGTCGAAAGAGGCCACCGGTGCGGGCATCATGCTCGGGCCGGGTCAGCTGTTTCTGGTGGAGCCCCGGCCTACGGGCTGGCTGCGGTTTAACGTGGCGTTCAGCCAGGACGAGCGGATGTGGCGCTTTCTGGAGCAGCGCATCGAGATGGGCCAGCAGGTGGCGGAACAGGGCAGTTCCCTGGCCTGAGTACGCGGTTTGAAGCGTTTTGGGGCGGATGCGCTAGTGCAATATGCCTGGATTGCTATCAAATAGATAGTGATTGACGCAGCTGCCCGTGGCCCGGGGGGCTGCTCCATAGGGACCCTCTGCACGAATCACCGCGTCGTGTGCATCAGCGGGCTCGGGCGGTCTGCTGCGTTGCAACCCCTCCCGATCCGCTGCGCTCACTTGGCCAGCGAGATTCGTGCAGAGGGTCCCTAGCGGTCGATGATGCGCCGCGCAAAGCGCTCCAGGTACTCCATCAGCTGCTCCGCGCCCGCCACGGCCTGGGCCTCGTCGCCACTGGCAATGCCCTGCGCCAGTTGCATGTGCGCGCGGGCACCCTCTGACACCTCGCCTTCGTGCTGGTAGGCGTACCAGAAGCGGCGGCACTGCACGATGAGCGGTTGCACGCATTTGACGGCCGAGTGGTTCTGGCTGGCCTGGTGGGTGACGAGGTCCAGCTCATGGTCGGCCAGCATGTAGTCGTCGAGGTGGCCGCGCGCTGCGGCCTGCACCATGTTTTCCGCACAGCGCACGATGGCCTGGCGCTGCGGCGCGGTGGCGCGGCGTGCGGCGTTGGAGGCCAGCAGGCGCTCCAGCACGCGGCGGGTCTGGATCACGTCCAGGTGGTCGGCCAGGTCGATGTGCGACACCAGCAGCCCGCGCCGGGGCTGCTGCACGATGAGCCCGATGGACACCATGCGCAGCAGCGCCTCGCGCACCGGTGTGCGGCCCAGGCCGGTGCTCTCGGCGATCTCGGCCTCCACCACGGGGCTGCCGGGCTGCAGCTGCAGCGTGGAGATCATGGTTTCGATGGCGTCGTAGGCCACGTCCGCCGCGCGCCGCTTGGGCGCGGGGTCTTGCTGGGGGGAGGGGCGGCGGAGTGTCATCGGGCGTGAAGGACGTTGCGGGAGGCCGCATCTTATGGGATGCGGCCCCGGTGACCCTTGCGGACTGTCAGAGGCTTGCGCCCGCCTTGCGCAGCTCGGCAATCTGCGGCGCCTTGGGCAGCCACAGCTTGTCGAACTCCTGGATGATGCCGTCAGGGTTGAACGACGATGCCGTCTTGAAGGCGATGGATGTGCCCTTGAACTTCTCGATCAGCCCGGCCTCGGTGGTCACGATGTCATTGATCTGCGCATCCAGCGACTGGGCCACCAGCTTGCGGATGATGTCCTTGTCCTTGGCATCCAGCCCTTGCCAGATGCGGCCGGAGACCAGCGGCGCGAACGGCATGAACAGGGCGTTCATCTGCAGCAGGGCCTTGGCCACCTTGTCGAAGCGCTGGTTCCAGGAGAACTCGATGTCCGCCTCCAGCCCATCCACCTGGCCGTTGCTCATCGCGTCAAACACCTGGGGCGTGGGGATGGGCGTGGGGGCGGCGCCGAGCATTTGATAAAAGTCGCGGTACACGGGCGTGGGGTTGATGCGCAGCTTCATGCCCTTGATGTCGGTGGGCACGGTGATGTCCTTGGTGGAAAACACCGCGCGCATGCCGGTGATGCCCCAGCCCAGGCCAATGGTGCCCGTCTCGCGCGGCAGCGCCTCCAGCAGCTTGGTGGCGGCGGGGTGCTTGACCAGTTTGGCCACTGCGGGGGTAGATCGCACGAGGTACGGTGCGTTGATGGCCGCGATGCTGGCCACGCGCGAGCCCAGCTCGGCGGCCTGGATCCAGCCCATGTCGAGCGCGCCGGACTGCAGCTGCTGCATCATCGCCGCCTCGTTGCCCAGCTGGCCCGAGTGGAAGACCGTGACGCTCAGGCGGCCATCGGTTTCCTTCTGCAGCGCCTCGCCAAATTGCACGGCAGCACGGTTCCACGAGTGGCCTGCGGGCGTGATCAGGCCCAGGCGAAACTCCTTGGCGTCGGCGGCACGCACCAGGGCCGGAAAGCCCAGCCCCGTGACGGTGGCAGCGGCCACGGCGTGGCGCTGGATGAAATGGCGGCGGGTGACAGCGGGGGTGTGGGCGGGCTGGGTCGTCATGGTGAACTCCGTGTGAAAGAACTTTGGGAGGGGACGGGGGATTTGCTGGGCGGCGGTCTACTTGAGCAAACCGAGCGACAGGCTGGGGAACAGCGACAACATCACCAGCGCCACGCAGCTGATGATGAAAAACGGCAGCGTGACGATGAACATCTTTCCGGGCTTGGCCCCGGTGACGGCCGACGCGACAAAGAAGCTCAGGCCCACGGGCGGAGTCATCAGCCCCAGCACCAGGTTGACGACGATCACCACACCAAAGTGGCGCGGGTCGATGTGATAGACCTCGGTGGCAATCGGCAGCAGGATGGGGGCGGTCATGATGAGACCGGGGATGCCGTCGATCACCGTGCCGATGACCAGTAGGATCACGTTGGTGAGCAGCAAAAAGGTGACCGGATCGTGTGCCACGGTCTGCACCCAGGCGGCCACCATCTGCGGCACCTTGCCGTAGATCAGCAGCCACGAGAACACGGCCGCTGCCGCCACCAGAAACAACACGATGGCGGAGTAAATGGCCGAGCGCAACAGGATGGCGGGCATGGCGCTGAACCGGAACTCCTTGGTCACATAGCGACCCACCAGCGCCGATACCAGCGCGCCCACGGCGGCCGATTCGGTGGGGTTGGCCAGGCCACTCAGGATGGAGCCCACGATGATGATGGGGATCAGCAGTGTGGGGCTGGCCTGCACCACGGTGCGCGCGCGCTGGGCCAGCGTGCGCTTTTCGCTGCGCGGGTAGTTGTAGACAAAGCCCATGAGCGCGATCACGACAAAGAACAGCACGGTGAGCAGCACGCCGGGCAGGATGCCTGCAATCAGCATGTCGCCCACGGCCACCTGGGCCAGCACGCTGTAGACCACAAACATCACCGAGGGCGGAATGATGGGCCCCAGCATGCCGCCGTACACCGTGAGGCCGGCCGCAAAGGTCTTGTCGTAGCCCTGCTTTTCCATCTCGGGCACCATGACCTGCGACATGATGGCCACCTGCGCGGTGGCCGAGCCAATGATGGATGACACCAGCATGTTGGCCAGGATGTTCACGTAGGCCAGCCCCCCTTTGACGGAGCCGATGAAGGCCATGGACAGGTCCACCAGCCGCCGCGTGATGCCGCCGCTGTTCATGATCTCGCCGATCAGGATGAACAGCGGGATGGCGATGAGGCCATAACTGTCCACCCCGTCGAACATCTGCATGGGGAAGGACTGGAACAGCACCGGGCTGCCGATGCTGAGGATGTACACCGCGCCCGACAGGCACAGGCATACGCCGATGGGCACACCCACCATCAAGGCGGCGAGGAAGAACAGGGTGGTGATCATGGTCGGGCTCTGGTGGGTTTTGCGGGCGCAGGAGCGTTCAGTTCACGGCGTCGGCGTTGACTACGTCGAAGCCCGCGTGCTGCACACGCTCTGCGGCGCCCATGTCTTCGAGCAGGTTGGCCAGTGCATGCACGCTGAAGGTGGCCGAGAAGATCGGCAGGATGAGTTGCAGCACCCAGGTGGGCCAGTTCAGCGTCTGGGTGCGCTCGGTGTAGATGAAGTTGAAGCTCTCGGCCGCAAACTCCTTGGCGTCAAAGCCGTAGCGCGCAATGCCGAGGGGGTCCATCCACACCCAGCACATCACCAGCATGGCCAGGCCAAACAGCAGCACGCCGGACGTGGCCACCACCTTGAATGCCTTGGCGCCCCGCGCGCCGAGGTGGTCGGTCAGCATGGTCACGGCAAAGTCCATGCGCAGCCGCGTCATGACCGAGGCGCCCACAAAGGTCAGCCAGACCACCGTGTAGACCGCCGCCTCGTCCACCCAGTAGATGGGCATGCCGGTGTAGCGCGTGACCACGTTGAGCAGGATCAGCAGCACCAGCAACGTCATGAGGGCGGTGAGCAGATGCCGCTCCATGCGCAGAACCTGCGTGGACAGCGCCAGCACCCAGCGGACGGGAGCGTGCGGCGCCGGAGAGTACGGGGCGGGTGGACTGTTGGGTGTGGGCATGATGGGGTTCCTGGGGAGGAGGGCGCGGCGATGAAAGAAAAGCTTTGTGCTTTTAATATCTAACAAATATATTTAAAAGCAAGATGGATGCCTGCTAGGTGGGGTAAGCCCTGAAAGGAGAGACGGGGAAAACGGCTGCGCGCCTGTCAGCCCGAGGGAGTTGCGGGCTCGCGCTGAGCGCTGGTGGTGGGCGCGGGCGTGCAGGCGGCCAGCGTGCCAATGCGTGTGGGCGCCAGCAGATGCCGTGGGGGCGCAGGCGTCCAGCCAAACAGGTGCTGTGCGGCAGCGCCGCAAATGCGGCCCTGGCACGCGCCCATGCCGCAGCGGGTGTGGAGCTTGGCATCGATCCAGCCGTTGCGATCGGCCAGTGCAGCGTAGGGCACGTCTTCGCAGCGGCACACCAGGGTGCCGGGCTGCGCCAGGGTTTTGAGTGCTTCGTTCAGTGGAAAAGAAGCCTGCAACGCCTGCGCAAAGCCCTCCCAGCGCGCCAGCTGGGGGCGCAGCGCCTGGGCCTGTTGCACCTGTCCCGCTGCCACATGTCCTGCCATGGCGCCCTGAACCAGTGCACGTTCGCTGCCGCCAAAGCCGGTAGCTTCACCCGCGGCGAATACACCGGGCGCGCTGGTGCGCATGTGGGCATCGACAGCCAGGCCCTGGCCACCGCTCAACGGCCCGCCCAATGCGCAGCCCAGCATCTGCCCCAGGTGGGTGTTGGGCACCAGCCCGAACCCGCAGGCCACGCGGTCGCAGGCCATGGTTTCTTCGGCGTGTTGGCCTTTGCGCAGCCTCACTGTTTGCACCTGCGTGGTGCCTTGGACTTCCAGCACATGGCTGCTGGCGCGCAACTGCGGGTGAAGCAGCGTGAGGGCTTGCAACGCCTTGGCAGGCCAGCGCGGCAGCTGCGCTGCAAAGCCAGCGAGCGCGCTCCACGGCGCCTGCTCCGCCACGCGCACCACGGTGGCACCCGCTTTGTTGGCGGTGGCGGCAGCGGCCAGCAGCAGAGGGCCTGTGCCTGCAATGACGATGCGCTGGCCGCGCACGTCAAGCCCTGCCTTGATGAGAGCCTGCAAGGCGCCTGCACCCGTCACACCGGGCAACGTCCAGCCCGGAAAGGGCAGCAACAGCTCGCGGGCTCCGGTGCACAGCACGATGCGGTGGCTGTGCTGCGTCCAGCCCCGGTCTGCGTCTTCCAGCAGCAGGGCCGGGGCCTTGTCGCCGGGTTGCGGGTCACCCAGGCCCACCACGCGGGTGCCAGGCAGCAGGCGGATGTTGGTGTGCCGGGCCAGCGCCGCGCGGTGCTGTTGCGCCAGGGCGGGCAAGACCACCTGGGGGCCATCGCGCCAGATTTGCCCACCGGGCTGTGGGTTGTCGTCCACGAGGGTGATCGCTGCCCCGCTGGGTGCGGCAGCGAGGGCGGCCGCCAGACCTGCAGGGCCAGCGCCGATGATGAGGATGTCGCAGCGCTCGTGCGCCGAGTGTTGCTCGGTCATGGGTGGGGTCACGGGCTGGTTCATGGCGTGGCGCTCCCGGGTGCTGTGCCGACATCGGTATGAATCGACATGCCCTCGGTGCAGACCGTCTGGCACGCCAGGCGTGTGCGGCCGTGGATGCGGACCCTGCATTCGTGGCACACCCCCATGCCACACAGCGGTGCCCGCGCCGCGCCGGTGACCGAGGTGCGTGTGGTGCCGGGTGTTTGCTGCGCCAGCGCGGCGGCGACGCTGGTCCCTGCGGGCACCTGGAGGGGCGTGCCATTCACCACGATGTGCACCAGGGCGGGTGTTCTGGATGGGGTCATGGTGTGCTCAGGCCCGCAAAGCGGGCAGGTGCATAGGGCGTGGGGTCGATCGCCGGGGTGCCCCCTGCGATCTGGGCCGCCAGCAACTGCGCGGTGGCCGGGGCGGTGGTCACCCCCAGTCCTTCATGTCCCACGGCCAGCCACAGGTGCGGGTGTTCGGGGTGCGCGCCAATCAGCGGCAGGCTGTCTGGCGTGGCGGCGCGAAAGCCGGTCCAGGTGCGGATGGCGTTGAGGTTGGCCAGGCCTGGCAGGTAGTCGAGTGCCCGTTGCAGCATGCGCGCCATCACGGCGTTGTTGACGGCGGGGTCGGTGGTGTCGAACTCGCGTGACGAGCCGATCAGCAACTGCCCTGTGGGCCGGGGCTGCACGTTGAAGGCTACCGAGGTACCGTCGCTGTGGTGCGCGCTGGTGATGTAGCCCAGCTCCACCAACTGGTGGTGCACGGTGCCCGGGTAGCGGTCGGTGATGACGAGGTGGCCCTTTTTGGGGCGCAGCGGCAGGCCGGGGCACAGCTGCGGGGCGTGGATGCCGCTGGCCAGCACGATGGCGCCTGCGCTGCGCTGGCTTCCGTCGCGCAGGGTGACGGTGTGGCCTTCGATCTGCATCGCTTCAGCCTGCTCCAACACAAGGCGTCCGTGGGCTGCGGCCTGGTCCAGCAGCCACTGGGCTGCGCGCGGGGCGTAGACCACGCTGTCCCCCTGCACCTTGAGCGCGCCCGCCAGACCGGGGCGCAGTGCGGGTTCTGCGCGGGACAGGGCGGCCGCGTCGAGCATGTCGCAGGCGATTCCGTGTGCTTGCAGGGTGCTGCGTTTGTCATGGGCCGCCTGCAGCTCTGCATCGTTGGCGGCCAGCCAGAGCGTGCCGCAGGGCGTGAACGCACAGCCCGCATCCATGTGGGGTGCCCAGGTGTGCCAGAGGTCCAGCGATGTCTGGCTCAGCGCCAGCTCGGCAGGGTTGTCATCCATCACCACCAGATGGCCCATGCCCGCCGCCGTGGCGCCGCCGAGGCGCGCATCGATGACACGTACCGACAGCCCGGCCAACACCAGCGCATGGGCGCAGGCGGCACCCACGATGCCAGCGCCAATCACAAGGACATCGGTGTGTTGCATGGGGCGCACGTGCAGCAGGGCCGGGTTATAGCCGGATGCCCCAGCCAAAGGGGTCCTTGTCTTCAATCAGCAAAGTAGCGTCGGCGCTCATGTGCGCGCGGCCCCGCAAGGTGGGGATGACCTTGCCATCGTCCTGCAGTGTGTAGCTGGCCTCGAACTGGCTTCCGATGATGCTGGCCTGGCGCCAGAGGGCGCCCGGTGCCAGCTTGCCGTCGGCCGCCAGGCAGGCCACCTTGGCGCTGGTGCCCGTGCCACAGGGCGAGCGGTCATAGGCCTTGCCGGGACACAGAACATAGTTACGGCTGTCGGCTTGGTCGTCGTCGGCAAACAGCTCGATGTGGTCAATCTCGCCGCCGTTGTCGCCCCGAATGCCCTGGTCTTTGAGGGCCTGTTGAACGGCGCAGCTGTAGGCCATCAACGCCTCCAGGTTGTCGCTGGCTACACGCTGGCCGTGGTCAGAGATCAGGAAGAACCAGTTGCCGCCCCAGGCCACATCGCCCACCACGCGGCCATAGCCGGGCACGTCTACCGCCAGCTGATGATGCAGCCGGTAGGCCGGCACGTTGCGCACGCTGACAGAGCCATCGGTGTGCAGGGTGGTGGTGACGGTGCCCACCGGGGTTTCGATGCGGTGCTCGCCAGGGGTGATGCGGCCCAGGTAGGCGAGCGATGCGATCAGCCCGATGGTGCCGTGGCCACACATGCCCAGGTAGCCGCTGTTGTTGAAGAAGATCACGCCCGCTGCGTTGGCCGGGTCTTGCGGCGCGCAGAGCAGCGCCCCCACCACCACATCGCTGCCACGCGGTTCCAGCACGGTGGCGGCCCGCCAGGCATCGTGGCGCTCGGCCAGCAGCGCACGCCGTTCGGCCATGGTGCCAGTGCCCAGGTCCGGAAAGCCGTCGATGACAAGCCGGGTCGGCTCGCCGCCCGTGTGGGAGTCGATCACGTGGATGCGTTGCATGGTGCTGTGGTGGTGGTGGAGTAGGGCGCTCAGTGTCTCAGGCGACAGACTGGTATTTTGTAGGGCGCGTGGCCAGGGCCTTGCGCACCACACTCTCGACAAATGCGCGTTCGTCGCCCACCAGGGGCAGGCGGGGGCGGCGCATGTGTTCGGTGCCCACACCCACCAGCGCATCGATGAGCTTGAGGTTCTGCACGAGCTTGTTGGACACATCCAGGTGCAGCATGGGCGTCATCCACTGGTAGAGCGGCAGCGCCTCGGCAAATTTGCCCGCTTTCATCAGGTCGTACAGCGCCACGGTTTCGCGCGGGAAGGCGCAGCCCACGCCGGCCAGCAGGCCGTCGCATCCCAGGGCCAGGCCTTCGTAAGCCAGGTCGTCCACGCCCAGGAAGAGCTGGTAGCGGTCGCCCACAGTGTTGCGCAGGTCGGTGATGCGGCGGATGTCGCCGGTGCTTTCCTTGATGGCGGCGATCCACTCGCAGTCGGCCAGCTCCACCATATGCTCGGGCTTCAGGTCCACGCGGTAGGCCACAGGGTTGTTGTAGACCATCAAGGGGCGCTGGGCGGCGCCCGCCATGGCGCGCACATTGGCCATGGCCTCGCGGGCATCGGCCACGTAGATCACCGAGGGCATGACCATGTAGCCGGCGACGCCGAGCTTGTTGCCGCCGTCGATGTAGCGCAGGGCCTCGCGGGTGCTGGTTTCGGACACGTTGGCGAGTACGGGTACGCGGCCGTCAGCGGCTTCGAGGGCGATCTTGGCAACCTGGAGCTTTTCTTCCAGCGTGAGGGTGCTGGCTTCGCCGAGAGAACCGCAGGTGACCAGCCCGTGGATGCCGTTGCGGATCTGGAAGTCGATGTGGCGGGCTGTGCCCTCGGCGTCGATGGACTCGTCGGCGTGGAACTTGGTGGTGATGGCAGGGAAGATGCCTTGCCAGCGGGGTTGTGGGTTCACGAGGGACTCCTTGGATCGGTGGTCGGGTTGAAGTTATTAATATATTAACAAGATATTTAAAGCGCGCAAGCGGATTTTTCCGCATTCGTTGGCGCATGGAGTGGAGGCGTCTGTCCCCGCCCTGTCGCCCTCCCGCCACGGACCGCCAGACTGCAAACCTATAATGAAAGGTTGGTCCCCATAGGGGCAGCGACAGGCAGCGCGCAGGCGCGGGTCCTGCGGCCTGCCTGCTGCGTGCAACCACTCCACAACACCATGAGCACTCCCACTTTTTCTGTCGCTGACATCCGCAAGTCCTTCCTGGACTTCTTCGTCTCCAAGGGCCACACCGTGGTGCCGTCGAGCCCTCTGGTGCCTGGCAACGACCCCACGCTGATGTTCACCAACTCGGGCATGGTGCAGTTCAAGGACGTGTTCCTGGGCACCGACAAGCGCTCATACAACCGGGCGGTGTCGGTTCAGGCCTGCCTGCGTGCGGGTGGCAAGCACAACGACCTGGAAAACGTGGGCTACACCGCGCGCCACCACACCTTCTTTGAAATGCTGGGCAACTGGTCGTTTGGCGACTACTTCAAGCGCGAATCGCTCAAGTGGGCCTGGGAGCTGCTGACCGAGGTCTACAAGCTGCCGCCAGAGCGCCTGCTGGCCACGGTCTACCAGGAAGACGACGAGGCCTACGACATCTGGACCAAGGAAATCGGCCTGCCACCCGAGCGCGTGATCCGCATCGGCGACAACAAGGGCGGCCGCTACAAGTCCGACAACTTCTGGATGATGGCCGACACCGGCCCCTGCGGCCCCTGCAGCGAAATCTTCTATGACCACGGCCCGCACATTGCGGGTGGCCCTCCCGGCAGCCCCGATGAAGACGGCGACCGCTTCATCGAGATCTGGAACAACGTGTTCATGCAGTTCAACATGGACGAGACGGGTGCCGTGACCCCGCTGCCCGCACCCTGCGTAGACACCGGCATGGGCCTGGAGCGCCTTGCGGCCATCCTGCAGCACGTGCACAGCAACTACGAGATCGACCTGTTCGACGCGCTCATCAAGGCCGCCGGCCGCGAGACCGGCGTGACGGACCTCAACAACAAAAGCCTGCGCGTGATCGCCGACCACATTCGCGCCACCGCGTTTTTGGTGAGCGACGGTGTGATCCCCAGCAACGAAGGCCGTGGCTATGTGCAGCGCCGCATCGTGCGACGTGCCATCCGCCACGGGTACAAGCTGGGCAAGAAGACCCCGTTCTTCCACAAGCTGGTGGCCGACCTGGTGCGCCTGATGGGTGACGCCTACCCATCCCTGCGCGAGCAGGAGCAGCGCATCACCGAGGTGCTCAAGGTGGAAGAAGAGCGCTTCTTCGAAACGCTGGCCAACGGCATGGAAATTCTGGACACGGCCCTGGACGGCGGCGCCAAGGTGCTGCCTGGCGATGTGGCGTTCAAGCTGCACGATACCTATGGCTTCCCGCTCGACCTGACCAACGACGTGTGCCGCGAGCGCGACGTTGAAGTGGACGAGGCAGGCTTCAAGACCGCCATGGAAAAGCAGAAGGCCCAGGCCCGCGCTGCTGGCAAGTTCAAGATGGACAAGGCGCTGGAGTACAGCGGTGCCGCCAACCAGTTCACGGGCTACGAACACCTCGCAGAGACTGCAAAAATCGTAGCAATCTATGTGGACGGTGCTAGCGCTGCAGCACTGAAAGCCGGCCAAAACGGCGTGGTGGTGCTGGACACGACCCCGTTCTACGCCGAAAGCGGCGGCCAGGTGGGTGACGAAGGCGTCATCACCAGCGGCTCGGCCCGTTTTGCGGTGGGTGACACGCTCAAGATCAAGGCCGATGTGTTTGGCCACCACGGCACGCTCGAACAGGGCACGCTGAACGTGGGTGACACGGTGCAGGCCCAGGTGAACACCGCCGTGCGCGCAGCCACCATGCGCAACCACTCGGTCACACACATCATGCACAAGGCCCTGCGCGAAGTGCTGGGCAGCCACGTGCAGCAAAAGGGCAGCCTGGTCAATGCCGACCGCACGCGCTTCGACTTCACACACAACGGCGCCGTGACGGCGGCTGAAATCCGCGAGATCGAACGCCGTGTGAACGAAGAAATCCTGGCCAACCAGCCCACGCAAGCGCGCGTGATGGACATCGAGTCGGCCCAGAAGACCGGCGCCATGATGCTGTTTGGCGAGAAGTACGGCGAAACCGTGCGCGTGCTCGACATCGGCACCAGCCGCGAACTGTGTGGCGGCACGCACGTGCAGCGCACGGGCGACATCGGCCTGTTCAAGGTGGTGGGCGAAGGTGGCGTGGCTGCTGGCATCCGCCGCATTGAGGCCGTGACCGGCGCCAACGCACTGGCGTACTTGCAGAACCTGGAAGACACCGTGAACCAGGCCGCCAGCACCCTCAAGGCGCCGGTGGCCGAGCTCAACGGCCGCATCAGCCAGGCGCTGGACAACGCCCGCGCGCTCGAAAAGGAAGTGGCTGCCTTGAAGGGCAAGCTGGCCTCGAGCCAGGGTGACGAACTGGTGAGCCAGGCGGTGGAGGTGAAGGGCCTCAAAGTGCTGGCTGCTGCGCTGCCGGGTGCCGACGCCAAGACCCTGCGCGACACCATGGACAAGCTCAAGGACAAGCTCAAGACCGCTGCCATCGTGCTGGCCGCCGTGGATGGCGACAAGGTGCAGATCGCTGCGGGCGTCACCGCCGACAGCGTGGGCAAGCTCAAGGCGGGCGAACTGGTCAACTTTGTCGCCCAGCAAGTCGGCGGCAAGGGCGGCGGCAAGCCCGACATGGCAATGGCTGGCGGCACGGACGCGTCCAAGCTGCCCGCAGCACTGGCTTCGGTGACAGGCTGGGTCACGCAGCAACTGGGCTGATGTACCGGTCACCACGGCGGCACCCGCCGCTGTGGTGTGGCAGCCATGGCTGCCAAAAAGAGGGTGACGGAACGCCAGCTTTCACCCTAAAGTGCAGCGCATGGACACCCTGCGCGACAGCCCCCAAGACCCGCCGCCGTCCGCTGTGCTTCGCGGTACGGGCGCTGCTTCGGTGGGTCAAGGCGGCCACCTGCCATGGTGGCGCCGCATCACCATCCCCTTTGAGGTCCTGATCGCCACCGTGGTGGTCACCGCCATGCTGTTGTTGACAGCGTTGCTGGTGTACCAGGTCAGCACCAGCGCGCGCCAGGCCATCATTGCGGCGTCGGACGAGAGTGCGCAGCGCATCAGCCAGCTCATTGCCGAACGGGTGCATCGCATCGTGGACCCGGCCGATGCCACCATCCGCCTGCTGGCGTTCGACCCGGTGGCCTCTGCGTCCACCCTGCCAGCGCGGCTGCGGCGCCTGCCTGTACTGGCCCGGCTGCTGGAGCAGAACCCGCTGCTGTCGGCGGTGTTCATCGGTTACCCGGACGGGCAGTTTTTGCTGGTGCGACCGGTGCGAAACGAAGCCTTGCGGGTGCGGCTGGATGCACCGCCCAAAACGGCGTATCTGGTGCAGTCCATGGCGCGCGAGCGCGGCTTGGCGGGCATGGTGGGGCGCTGGAGTTATTACGACGCGGACCTGCGGCTGATCGATTCGGCAGTGCGCCCGGAATACCGCTACGACCCCCGCACCCGCCCCTGGTACGCCGAAGCGCTGGAGCAGAACACCCAGATCCTCACGGCACCCTATGTGTTCTTCACCACGCAGGAGGTGGGCATCACGCTGAGCCAGCCCAGCGAGGACGGGCGTGCGGTGATTGGCCTGGACGTGGCCCTGACCGACCTGGGGCATGAGATCAGTGGCCTGCGCCTGATGCCCCGCACCGAGATCGCGGTGGTGGACAAGGACCGCCGCGTGCTGGCCTATCCCGACATGTCACGCGTGCTGCTGCGTGATGGCAACACGCCGGGCCTGCGGCTGCGTGCGCTGGACGACCTGGGCGTGCCCAGCCTGCATGCGCTGCAGGCGCTCGGCCTGAAAGATGGCGAGTCGCGCCGCCTGCAGGCCGATGGCGAGGAATGGCTGGGCCGTTCGCTGCCGCTGGCATCAATGCGCTGGCAGGGGCTGCAGATCCTGATGGCGATTCCTACCAAAGAGCTGCTGGCCGAGGTGAACAACAACCTGCGCCAGCAGGTGTGGCTGTCGGTATCGCTCATCGGCCTGATGCTGCCGTTGGGCTGGCTGGCCGGCCGACGCGTGGGGCGCAGTCTGTTCGGGCTGGCGTTGCAGGCCCGGGCGCTGGCGCGGTTTGATTTCCGGCGGCCCGAACGGCGGGTGTCGCCGGTGCGCGAGGTGCGCGACCTGGGGCAAGTGATGGACCGCATGTCCGACACCATCCAGGAGTTCTTGCACATCACCCACCACATCAGCGCCGAGTCGCGCACCGACCTGATGCTGTCGAGTGTGCTGTACGAGCTGGTGCGCGCCACCAGTTGCACCGGCGGTGCGGTGTACCTGGTGGACCCGCAACGCACCGGCTTGCTGCGCGCGGCCCGCCATTGCGAAGACCCGGAGCAGCAGTCGCGCTACCCCGAGCACCTGGCCATGGTGCATTTCATCAACCATACCGAGCCCCAACCTGGCGACCAGCACGAAGACGACGACGACACCGAGCCCGCGCGTGTGCTGCGGGTGCAGCTGCGCACCCGTGACGGGCAGCCCCTGGGTCTGCTGGTGCTGCGCTACATCGCGGACCAGACGCAGGACGACGCGCATTTCCGGGCGTTTGTCGAGAAGTTGTCGGGCACGCTGTCGGTGGCCATCGAGACGCGCAGCCTGATCGAAGGCCAGAAGAAGCTGCTCGATGCTGTCATCCGCCTGCTGGCCGACGCGATCGACGCCAAGAGCCCCTACACCGGTGGCCATTGCGAGCGCGTGCCGGAGCTGGCCGAGGCGCTCATGGACCGCATGTGTGCGGCCAAGGACGGTCCGTTTGCCCAGGTGGCCATGACCGATGCCGAGCGCTACGAATTCCGCCTGGGGGCCTGGTTGCATGACTGCGGCAAGGTCACCAGCCCCGAGCACATCATCGACAAGGCCACCAAGCTGGAGACGCTCTACAACCGCATTCACGAGGTGCGCATGCGCTTTGAGGTGTTGTGGCGGGACGCTGAGCTGGACTACTGGAAGCAGCATGTGTCCGGCGTGGACCCGGTGCGCTTGCAGCGTGAGCTGCTGCAGCGGCGCGAACAACTGCAGGAAGACTTTGCCTTTGTAGCCCGCTGCAACGTGGGGGGCGAATTCATGGCCGAGGCGGACATTGCCCGCCTCAAGGCCATTGGCCGCCAGATATGGCAACGGCATTTTGACGACCGCCTGGGCCTGTCGGCCGCCGAGATGCTGCGACTTTCCAGCGTGCCGGTGCGCCCCTTGCCCGCCAACGAGCCGCTGCTGGCCGACCGGCCCGAGCACATCGTGCCCTGGGGCACACGCAAGCCGCCGGTGGAGGCGGGCAACCCCGCCAATCGCTGGGGCTTTGACATGGTGTTGCCGCCATACGAGGCGCACCTGGGCGAACTGCACAACCTGTCCATCCAGCGGGGTACGCTCACTGCCGAAGACCGCTTCAAGATCAACGACCACATCGTGCAGACCATCATCATGCTCAGCGGTCTGCCGTTTCCGCCGCACCTGGCGCGCGTGCCGTCGATTGCCGGGTCCCACCACGAAAAGCTGGACGGCACCGGCTACCCCCGGCGCCTGAAGGCGCCAGAGCTGACGCTGGCCGACCGGGTGATGACCCTGGCCGATATTTTTGAGGCGCTGACTGCGGCCGACCGGCCCTACAAGCCACCCAAGACCTTGTCCGAGTCGCTCAAGATCATGACCCACATGGTGCGCGAGCGGCACATCGATGCCGAGGTGTTCCGCTTCTTCCTGACCAGCGGCGTGTGGCGCGACTACGCCGAGCGCTTTCTGACACCTGCGCAGCGCGACGAGGTCAATGTGGAGGCCATTCTGGCGTCGCTGGGCTGAGAGGTGAAGGGCGCCCTACGGTGGACGATGGGGCAATGCGTTCTTGCGAGGGCCAGCCTTGTCGCAGCGGACAGCGGGCCATATGGCCATGGGGCCATGGGCCCCGGTCCGGTCAGAACAGCTCGACGTCGTCGTTGGCGACCTTGGTCGCCAGTTGACCGCTGGCCACCAGATCGTCGTAGAAGCAGACCTGGTTGCGGCCGTGTTCCTTGGCGTAGTAAAGCGCCTGGTCGGCCTGGCCCAGAATCTCTACGGGCGAGCCGCGCGTGGTGCTCACAAAACCCAGGCTCACCGTGACCTGGCCCACCTGCGGGAAGTGGTACTCCTGCACGGCCAGCCGGAAGCGGTTGAACACCTTGTGGGCGGTGCTCAGTGTGGTGGAGCGCAGCAGCACCACAAACTCCTCGCCGCCAAAGCGGAAGATGCGGTCATGGCTGCGGAAAGAGCTGCGCAGGATGTTGGCGATCAGGATCAGCACCTCGTCGCCATACAAGTGGCCGAACCGGTCGTTGACCTGCTTGAAGTGGTCGATGTCCACCACCGCCAGCCATTGCTGCAGGGGCTCGTTGTCGCTGGCCACTGCGGTTTCCTCGGCCGCAAAGGACTCGGTAACGGCGCCCTTACGGCTGGCCAGCCCGCTCATGGTGTAGCGGGAGAACTGCTCGTCAAACGTCTTGCGGTTGAACAGGCCGGTGAGCGCATCGCGCTCGCTGTAGTCGAGCAGGCTCTGGTAGTTCTGGTACACCTGAAACACGCCCATGAGCACGTCAAGCTTGTGGGCCGAGAACGGGCGCGACTGGGTGATCTCCAGGCAGGTGCTGACCTTGTCGTGCATCCACACCGGCAGCCACAGCACATGGCGGCCCCGGCGGGGCGAGGCCAGGGCGCGCTCGCCCCGGTTGTCCACGCAGTCCCGCAGGGCGGGGTACTGGTCCAGCGGCTCCCGGCGGGGGTCGGCTGCGGCTTCGGAGTCGGTGGACACCAGCTGGCCGTTGTCCACCCAAGTGCGGGGGCGCACATGGGGCACGCCGCCCTCCGTGAACAGTTCCAGGGCCCGCACCTCGATGATGCTGCTGAGTTTTTGCAGCGTGGACAGCACCGACACTTCCAGCCGCAGGTGGTCGCGGTGGCCAGTCATCTCCACCAGGTTTTGCAGGATGGGTTTCATAGGCGGTGTGCTGCGGGCCGATCGGGGCATGTCGTTGGGTCAGTTACGGCGCACAAACACCACGTCCCACACCCCATGGCCCAGTCGCAGGCCTCGGTTTTCGAACTTGGTCAGCGGGCGGTAGTCGGGTTGCGGTGCAAAGCCGTCTGCGGTGTTTTGCAGCAGGGGCTCGGCGCTCAGCACCTGCAGCATCTGCTCTGCGTAGGGTTGCCAGTCGGTGGCGCAATGCAGGTAGCCGCCGGGCTTGAGGCGTGCAGCCAGCTTGGCCACCAGCGGGGGCTGGATCAGGCGGCGCTTGTTGTGCTTTTTCTTGTGCCAGGGGTCGGGGAAGAAGATGTGCACGCCGTCGAGGACGCCGGGCGGCAGCATGTGGTCGATCACCTCCACGGCGTCGTGCTGCAAGATGCGGATGTTGGTCAGCCCTTGTTCGCCAATGCGCTTGAGCAGGGCGCCCACGCCGGGTTCATGCACCTCGCAGCACAGAAAGTTGTCGTCAGGCCGCACGCGGGCAATATGGGCCGTGGCCTCGCCCATGCCAAAACCGATCTCCAGCACCAGCGGCGCGCTGCGGCCAAAGGCGGCGGTGGCGTCCAGCGGGGCAGCGGTGTAGGGCAGCACAAAACGCGGGCCGAAGTCTTCAAAGGCCTTGGCCTGGCCCGTGGTGGTGCGGCCGGCGCGGCGCACAAAGCTCTTGATAGTTTTGGGGTAGGTCACACCGGCGGGGGCAGATCCCGGTGCGGTGGGCGCTGCGGGGACGGTGGAGGCTGCGGGCGCAGCACTGGCGGGGGCGGAGGCTGTGGTCAATTCGGTCACGGTGGGCCATTGTAGTTTCGTCGCCACGCCGCGACCCACTGTGCCAGTGCGTCGGCTATGCAAATGTTGTGCAGATTTGCCACAGCGGGCAAGCCCAGGGCCAGCGCGGCGTGCGACAAGGCCCGTAAAGGGTTGTCCAGGTTCAGCGCCTGCGCGCCGTTTTGTTTGGAGAGCTTTTCGCCGTTGTCACCGCACACCAGGGGGGTGTGCAGATAGCGCGGCGTGGGCAGCCCCAGCGCCTGCTGAAGCAGGATCTGGCGCGGGGTGTTGTCGGCCAGGTCTTCCCCCCGGACCACGTCGGTGATGCCCTGGTCGGCATCGTCCACCACCACGGCCAGCTGGTAAGCCCACAACCCGTCTGCGCGGCGCAGCACAAAGTCGCCTACGGTGTTAGCCACCTGTTGCTGCTGGCGTCCCAGGCGGCGGTCGCGCCACTGCAGAATTCCGTCTGCTACTGAATAGATAGCGCTCCAGGCATGATCCACTAGCGCAATCGGCTGTTTTGGCTTGAAGTCTGTGGCATTGAAGCGCCAGGAGCGCCCCGTGCGGCCGTGCAGCCCCTGGCGGCAGGTGCCGGGGTAAGGCAGCGCGGCATGCCTCTCGCGGGCATGGCCCTGGGCGGCATGGGCGTCTTCGATGTCCTTGCGTGAGCAAGCGCAGGGGTAGGCATCGCCCTGCGCCACCAGCTGGTCCAGGGCGCGCTGGTACAGACTGCTGCGCGCAGACTGCCACTGGGGCGGGGCATCGGGGTGCAGGCCACAGGTAGCCAGTTGCTGCAGGATGAAGGTGTCCGCCCCTGGCACGCAGCGGGGCTGGTCCACATCCTCGATGCGCACCAGCCACCGGCCGTTGTGTGCACGTGCATCCAGCCAGCTGGCCAGCGCGGCCACCAGAGAGCCCGCATGCAGCGGGCCCGTGGGGGAGGGGGCAAACCGCCCCACATAGCGCCCCACATTGCGCTCCTCTGGGCGTGCTGTGGGGCTGCCCTCGTTGTGCGGCGTTGCTCCTACGCCCCCCGTCATGCCACGGCAAGTGCCAGTTCCAGGCCCGACACAAAGGCATCTTCCAGCCGGTGCCCCAGGCACCAGTCTCCGCACGCACCCAGCCCGGCCTTGGCATCCCACAGGTGGCTCTTGCCCAGCGGGTGGGTGGTTTGCGCGTAGCGCCAGCGGCGGGTGTCGGCATGCGCAGGCTCGGCCCGGATGCCAGTGACCTCGGCAAATGCCTTGAGCAGCTTGGCCTGCACGCGGGCTTCGTCGTCTTCGAGGTGTTCTGCCGACCAGGCGGGGCTGGCCTGCACCGTCCAGCGCTCCACCACATTGCGCCCCGGCTTGGACGACTCGCGCGCCAGCCATGCAATGCGGTGGTGGGTGCTGCGCGCAGCGTTCCATTGCGGGCCCAGTGTGGTCAGGCCCGGGCGCACGGCCTGGGGGTAGGCCAGCATCAGGGTCCAGCAGGGGGCAATGGCGACCTTGGACATGGCGTCGGCCAGCGGGGAGTCGAGTCCGGAGCCGGAAATCAGGGCCTGCGCAGGCACGGAGGGCTGGGCCAGCAGCACGGCATCGAAGCCTGCGTACACATGTTGCTCGCCGCCTGCGCCTTCGGTGCGCAATTGCCAGCCGGGTGCGTTCACGGCGTCGGGTTCGATGCGGGTGACGCGGGTGTGGGTGATGAGCTGGCCTGCTTGAACCAGGGGGTCGGCCCAGGTGGTGACCAGCGACTGCATGCCCGGGCTGGCCACCCAATGGGCCTCGCGGTGGGGCAGGCCCACGGCGGCTACGCGGCCTGCAGCGTCCAGCACCTGGACCGAATTGGCGCTCCAGCGCTTGCAGATGCCGGGCACGGTGTCGATGGCGCGGGCAAAACGCGGGTCGCGCACGGTGAAATATTGGGCGCCGGCATCAAAGTTGCCAAAGGGGCTGTCGATGGTGGCGGTGCGGCCACCGGCCTGGTGGGATTTTTCGAACACCGTCACCCGGTGGCCGGCCTGGACCAGGGTGCGGGCGCAGGCAATGCCCGCCATGCCTGCGCCGATGATGGCGAAGTGGCGCTGCGGTTTGCCGGAGGGGGTGATGGGGGTGGCGGGCGCTGCGGAGGCCGCAGGGATCAGGGCGCTGGTGCGTCGGAGCCGTTTGGCGGGGAGAGGATCAGGTTTGCTCATGGGAGGCCTTTCGGTGACGGTCGGCAAAAGAAATGCGATGCAGAACCAACAGGAACCACTCTACACGCGGTGCCGGCCTGTGCGCACTTGATCAGGGTCACAAATGATGGTGGTTTTCCAGCAGAGCGCGGCGTGTGGCGGGACTTTGCAGCTGGTTCAGCCACCACTGCAGCGCGCGGCCGGGTGCGGTGAAGCCAGGACCACCCCAGGCGTAGTGCACGCGCACGTTGCGTTCGGGCCGGGCCACGCGGCGCGCCACCAGGCGCCCGGCTTCCAGGTAAGGGCGCACCATGGGTTCGGGCAGAAAGCCTCCGCCCAGGCCGCGCAACTGCACGCGCACCTTGGCCTGCATGGTGTCCACCGTCAGCACGTCCTGCCCGCCCAGCAGGCCCATGGTAGCGCCGCCACGCGTGGCCGAATCGGCCACGGCCACGGCGCGGTGCTCCAGCAGCGTGGCGTCGGAGATGGGCTCGGGCGCGGTGGCCAGTGGGTGATGGGGCGCCACCACGTAGATGAAGAGCACATCGCCCAGCAGCCCTTGCTGCAGGCCGGCCACGTTGTTGCTGGCCACCGAAACGCCAATGGCCAGGTCTGCGCGGCCGGAGGTCAGCGCCTCCAGCGTGCCGGTCATGATGCCGTCGCGCAGCTTGAGGCGTGTGGGGGGCTTCATGGCGTAGAACGCGTCCACCAGCTCCAGCAGGGTGTGGGGCGAGATGATGCCGTCCACCGACAGTGTGAGCTGCGGCTCCCAGCCCGTGGCCACGCGGCGTACGCGGTGGGCCACGGCGTCGATGTCCTGCAGCAGGCGCGCGCCTTCGCGCAGCAGCTCTACCCCGGCCTCGGTGGGGCGGGCCTGGCGGGCGCTGCGGTCGAACAGCAGCACGTCCAGTGCGTCTTCGATCTGGCGCACGCGGTAGGTGAGGGCGCTGGGCACCAGGCCCAGCTGCCGTGCTGCGGCGGCAAAGCTGCCGGCCTCGGCAATCACCTGCAGCATGGTCAGTGCATCGGGGGTGAGGACATCGCGGGCGTTTTGCATGGTGACACCATGTTAATTCAGATTATTTGAACATTTCCATCAATCCGTCTGTGCCCGCAGCGGGTGTGGCAGTCCTACAGTCGAGTCTTGAAAGGAGCACTCACATGCTGACTGTTCGTAAATCGCAAGACCGGGGCCACGCCGACCATGGCTGGCTCAATTCCTTCCACAGCTTCTCGTTCGCCGGGTACTACGACCCTGCCCACATGGGCTTTGGCAACCTGCGCGTCATCAACGAAGACCGCATTGCGCCGGGCACCGGGTTTGGCACCCATGGCCACCGCGACATGGAAATCATCAGCTACGTGCTGTCGGGCGAACTGGCCCACAAGGACAGCATGGGCAACGTCAAGGGCATCCCGCCCGGTGACGTGCAGCGCATGAGCGCAGGCACCGGCGTCCAGCACAGCGAGTTCAACCACGCTGCTGGCCAGACCACGCATTTTCTGCAGATATGGATCGAGCCCAACGTACGCGGCATCCCGCCCAGCTACGAGCAAAAGACCTTTGCCGAGGCTGAAAAGCGCGGCGCCCTGCGCCTGGTGGCATCGCCCGACGGCGCCCAGGGCTCGGTGAAGATCCATGCTGACGCAGCCTTGTATGCGGGCTTGCTGGATGGTGACGAGTCCGCCACCCTGGCGCTGAACCCCGCCCGCAAGACCTATGTGCACCTGGTGCGTGGCGCGCTGAGCGCCAACGGCCAGGCCCTGTCGGGCGGCGACGCGCTGCTGATGGAAAAGGAAACCACCTTGTCGTTGACCGATGGCCACGACGCCGAGGTGCTGGTGTTTGACCTGGCCGCCTGATCTTTACCTCGTCACCACTTTCACTCAGGAGTTCTTCACCATGTTCACATCCCTGCAAAACCCTCTGGCCCTGGCATCGCGCCTGCTGCTGGCCGCCCTGTTCCTGCCTGCGGGCATCAGCAAACTGACCGGCTTTGCCGGCACCGTGGGCTACATCACCTCGGTGGGCCTGCCCATGCCCACGGTGGCGGCAGCGGTTGCGGCGGCGGTCGAAGTGCTGGGCAGCCTGGCGCTGATCTTTGGCGTGGGCACCCGGTTTGCCGCACTGGCGTTGGCCTTCTTCACGCTGGTGGCCAGCTTCTTCTTTCATGCCTACTGGAACCTGCCCGCTGACAAGCAAATGATGCAGCAGCTCATGTTCTTCAAGAACGTGGGCGTGACCGGCGGCCTGCTGGCCCTGGCAGTGTTTGGCGCCGGCGCCTGGAGCCTGGACGCACGCCGCTCGGACCGCTGATCCGGTTGGCATGGAAAGGGCCTGCAACCCGCAGGGGTGCAGGTTCTGGCATTCAATCTCGTCGTTGGTTGTCGTTCTGTTGGTAGTTCTTTTGGTTCTTTCCCCTGGTCTCGTTCCCTCATCGTTTCAACAGGAGTTATCTCATGGCACACATCGCAGTTGTTTACCACTCGGGTTATGGTCACACGCAGCGCCTGGCGCAGTCTGTGGCGGAAGGTGCAGGCGCCCAGCTGGTCGCCATTGATGCGGAGGGCAACCTGCCCGAAGGCGGCTGGGAAACGCTGGCCGCTGCCAGTGCCATCATCTTTGGCTCGCCGACCTACATGGCGGGCCCCAGCTGGCAGTTCAAGAAATTTGCCGACGCCTCGTCCAAGCCCTGGTTCAGCCAGGCCTGGAAGGACAAGCTGTTCGCTGGCTTTACCAACAGCGCTAGCACCAACGGCGACAAGCAGATCACGCTGGACTACATGTTCCACCTGGCCATGCAGCACGGTGGCATCTGGGTGGGCAACGGCATGATGCCCGCCAACTCCAAGGCGGCCACGCGCAACGATGTGAACTGGATCGGCTCGTTCAGCGGCGCCATGTCCCAGTCGCCGTCGGACGCCTCGGCCGCCGAGATGTTCCCTGGCGACCTGGAGACGGGCAAGCAGTTTGGCCAGCGTGTGGCCGACGTGGCCCGACGCCTCTCTCGTTAAGGCGCAGCCGCCTTTTTGGCGCTACAGTGGCGCGCCCCAGCACAACCAGGAGAACACCCCATGGCAGTTGAATTGCGGCGCGTCCCCGGCGCGCCCATGGCCCAGACCGTGCACATCCGTGCGCACGACCTTGTGGCCGATGGCAGTGTGGAAGAGGGCGGCACCGACAGCGGCCCGAGCCCGCACGATCTGTATGACGCTGCCCTGGGGGCCTGCAAGGCGCTCACGGTGTTGTGGTATGCGCGCCGCAAGGGCCTGCCGGTGGACGATGTGCAGACCGTGGTCGAGCGCGACGCCTCGGCCGAGCGTGCGGGCGTCTACCGTCTCGCAACCCGGCTGCAGGTCAGCGGTGACCTCACCGATGCCCAGATCGCCGAGCTGGAAACCGTGGCGCAGAAATGCCCGGTTCACAAGCTGATGACCACGGTGACGACCGAGATCAGCACCGTGGTGGAGCGTGCGGCATGAGCGATACCCCCAGCACTTCTTTTCTGCCCCTCACGGGCCATGCCAAGGACCTGGGCGGCGGTTTCACTGTGCGTCGCCTGCTGCCCGCAGTGCAGCGCAAGGCCGTAGGGCCCTTCCTGTTTTTCGACCACTTCGGTCCGGTGACCGTGGCACCGGGCGACAGCCACGACGTGCGGCCCCATCCGCACATCGGTTTGGCGACGGTGACCTACCTGTTCTCGGGCGCCATCATGCACCGCGACAGCCTGGGCTATGTGCAGCAGATCGAACCAGGCGCCATCAACTGGATGACGGCCGGGCGGGGCATCGTGCACTCCGAGCGCCGCCCGGAGAGCCTGGCGAACCAGGCTTATGTGAACCATGGCATCCAGCTTTGGGCTGCGTTGCCGGCCGCCCACGAGGAAGCCGACCCCTCGTTTGTACACACGCCTGCGGCGGCCATTCCGGAGCTGCTGGTGGATGGCGCCACCGTGCGGGTGTTGATTGGCGAGGCCTTTGGTCAGACCTCGCCGGTGGCCACGTATTCGCGCACCTTGTACCTGGACATTCAGTTGTCTGCCGGCGCCACGATAGAGATTCCGGCGCTGGTGCCCGAGCTGGCGGTGTACACCGTGGATGCACCCGTGTCGCTGAACGGCGATGAGGTGCCTGCGCACATTCTGGCTGTGGCGGAACCCGGCCAGCCCCTGCGTTTGACGGCGGGTGAGAGTGCCGTGCGCCTGATGGTGATTGGCGGCGAGCCGCTGGATGCGCCACGCCACATGTGGTGGAACTTTGTCTCCAGCCGCAAGGACCGTATCGTGCAGGCCGCCAGCGACTGGGAGGCCCAGGCCATGGGCCAGGTGCCGGGCGAGGTGGAGTGGATACCCCTGCCGGAACACCGCTTCAAGGCGTGATCAAAGCGTGATATGTGGATAAAAATGGGCTGTAGCGCTAGTACATAAAGCGCTGGCAGCTCATTATTTGATAGCGACTTCTGTAGCGGCTGCAGCCGCTGTAGGCGTGTCGATGGCGAGCCCGGTGTCCAGCACGCGGCGCTCGTCAAACACAAAACACCCGCCGTGGTAGTGTGCGCCGTCTGTCAGCTCAAAGTACTTCAGGATGCCACCCTCCAGCTGGTAGACATGGGGCAGGCCTTCCTCGCGCATGAGGATGGCGGCTTTTTCGCAGCGGATGCCGCCGGTGCAGAAGCTCACCACCGTCTTGTCCTGCAGTTCGCTTTTGTGCGCGCGCAGTGCAGGGGGAAACTCGGTGAACTTGTCGATGCGCCAGTCGATGGCGTTGTCGAACGTGCCTGCGTCCACCTCGAAGGCGTTGCGGGTATCGAGCGTGACCACTTCGCGGCCGTCGTCGTCATGGCCTTGGTCCAGCCAGCGGCGCAGTGTGGCCGGGTCTACCGAAGGCGCACGGCCTGCGGCGGGGCGGATGGTGGGGTGGTCCATGCGGATGATCTCGCGCTTGACCTTGACCAGCATCTTGCGAAACGGCACCGTGGCCGACCAGCTCTCCTTGGGCTCCAGGTCGGCAAAGCGTTCGTCGGTACGCAGCTGAGCCACAAAACCCCGCACAGCTTCGGCCGGACCCGCCAGAAAGAAGTTGATGCCCTCTTCGGCCAGCAGGATGGTGCCCTTGAGATGGGCGGCCACTGCACGCTCATGCAGCACATCGCGCAGCGCGGCGGCATCGGGCAGCGGCACGAACCTGTAGCAGGAGATGTTGAGGACGGTGTCGGTAGTGTTCACGGCAGTAAAAATGCACAAAGGCCCGCTGGCGGGCCTGTGGGTCACGGTGGCCGGGCTGCGCCTCATGCGCCGCCCGGCGTATCCGAGTCAGGCAGCAGGCGACAGCAGTGTGGACTCGATCTTGTTGGCCAGCTGGGCAATGGCCAGTGCCGCCGGGCAGCCGGGGGTCTGCAGCAGCAGCAGCTGGCGGCGCATCACGGCGTCGCGCACCGAGGGGTCGGCCGGGATGTCGCCCATGTGGATCAGCCGCATGGGGCGACCGGATTCGGTACTCACAAAGCGGTCGAGCACCTGCTGCAGCTGGCTGGTGATGGCGCGGCCATCGCCCGGACGCGCCGCCTGGTTGATGACCATGCGCACATGCTGGCGTTTTTGCTGCATGGCCAGCACCTTGATGGCAGCGTAGGCGTCGGTGAGCGAAGTGGGCTCGGGCGTGGCCACGATCAGCACCTCGGAGGCCAGGGACACCGAGAACAGCACCACGTCGGAGATACCGGCGCCGGTATCGAGCAGCACCACGTCGTAGCGCGGCGTGAGCGCCTGGATCACGTTCAGGAACTGGTTGCGCACTTCGGGCGTGAGGCGTGAATACTCCACCATGCCCGAGCCGGCCAGCAGCACGTCAAAGCCACCGGGCGCGGCGATCACGGCGTCGTCCAGCGCGGCCTTGCCGGTGAACACGTCGTGCAGGGTGATCTTGGGGTGCAGGTTCAGCACCACGTCCAGGTTGGCCAGGCCCAGGTCGGCGTCGAGCACCAGCACGCGCTGGCCTCGGCGGGTGAGGGCGGCGGCCAGGTTGGCCGATACGAAAGTCTTGCCCACACCACCTTTGCCGCTGGTCACCGCAATGATGCGGGCGCCAGAAGCGGCCGAGGCCAGGGGGGCGGCAGGGCCTGCAGGGGCTGCAGGTGTGGTGGGTTGGGGGGACAGCGCGTCGCTCATCATCTAACTTTCAGTAGGCGCTGCCTGTTGGGTTGGGGTCCAGTGGAGGCAGGTCGCCCCAACCCGAGGGGGTGTAGAGCGGGCCAAACAACAGGCTTTTCTCTTCGGCACTGACGGTGCTGTCGGGTTGTTCCTCGATGCTGACGCGGTTGCGGCCCGACGCCTTGGCCTGGTAGAGCTGGTGGTCGGCCCGGTCGGTCCACAGCAGGGTGGTGGAGCGGATCCACTGCATGGCGAACGCGCCACCGATGCTCACGGTGACGTTCAGCTCCACCGTGGGAGAAATGCGGATGGGCGTGTTGGCCACCGCGCGCCGGATGCGTTCTGCCACCACGCGGCCAAAGGCAGCCTGACAGGCGGGCAGCACCACGGCAAATTCTTCACCGCCGTAGCGGGCCAAGGTGTCCATGGGGCGCACGCAAGCACTGAGCGTGCGGGCCACTGACTGCAACACCACGTCACCAGCCAGGTGGCCGTGGGTGTCGTTCACCTTTTTGAAATGGTCGAGGTCCAGCATCAGCAGCAGTGCTGCCTCGCCTGAGCGTGTGACGCGGTCGATCTCGCGCTCGAGCACCGCGCGGAAATGTCTGCGGTTGGCCAGGCCAGTGAGCGGGTCTTTGAGCGACAGCTCGCACAGGCCATCGATGAGACCCTGCAGGTACTGAGAAGGCACCTCGCGGTGCAGTGCTGCCTCGCTGCCGCCGGCCTGAGCCACCAGAGCGTGAGCAGTATCCAGGCGAAGGTCGCGCAGATCTACCAGATGAGAGGCCGCAGAGTCAGACACAAATTGGAACAATGAGAGTTAGGCAAGTGTACCAGCGCGCCAGCAAGAACAGGGCCAACGCAAGGCCGGCGCAGCGTAGGTAAAACCCGGCTCACGCCCGCGCCACGGGCTGGGGAAGCTGCTGCAGCGCCACCAGCGCCTCGGCATCGGTGCGGTACATGGCCAGCCCGGGGCCCAGCTTCAGCAACCCCGCCTGCCGCAAGACCTGCTCTGCTGGCAGCTTCAGTCCGCTCAGATGCAATGTCCCACCCCGCAGTTCCATTTGCGCCAGCAACTGGGCGAAGGTTTCCACGCCGGTCACATCGATGCGGTTGATGGGCTGCGCCAGCAGACACAGGTGCAGCACCTCGGGGTGGGCGGCCAAGTGTTCGGTCACGCGCCGCTCCAGAGCGCTGGCAGAGGCAAAGTCCAGCTCCGCATCCATGCGCAACGCCAGGAGCCGGGGTGCCAGTGGCGGCAAGTGCCACAGGTGCCGGTCGCGCAGGCTTCCATCAGGGTGCAGGCCCACTTCAATGATGCGCGGGTGCAGTCGCTGGTAGAGAAAGTGGCTCAGATTCATCAGCAAGCCCACCAGCACGCCCCAGTACATGCGCGGCGCCGTGGCCAGGGTCAGGGCAAAGGTGACGCCGCCGATCACTGCCTCTACCCGCGACACCCGCCACAGCCTCATCAGGGTGCCCGGTTTGATGAGGCTGGTGACGGCCGTGACCACGACCGCCGCCAGCACCGACTGCGGCACGTGGTACAGCGCGGGCGTCAGCCACAGCAGCACAACCAGCACCAGGCTGATCGCAAACAGTGTGGCCCAGCCCGTCTTGGCACCGGCGTAGAGGTTGATGGCCGAGCGTGAAAACGACGCACTCGTGGCAAAACTGCCGCACAGGCCACTGCTGATCTTGGCCAGGCCCTGGCCAATCAGGTCCTGGTTTTCGTTCCACTGCTCCTTGGAGCGCTGGCTTTCCACCTTGGCGCTCGATGCCGTCTCCAGAAAGCTCACCAGCGTCACCACCAGCACGGGCATGACCAATGCACTGAAGCTGGACCAGGGCAGGGCGCCGGGCCAATAGGGCGCTGGCAAGCCGGATGGCAAGGCGCCCACCACTGCGCCACCTGCATCGGCATAACCCAGGGCCCAGCTCAGAGCACCCGCAGCACCCACCACCACGATGGCCGCCGGGAACTGGGGCAACACGCGGCGCGCCAGCATCAGCAAAGCGAGGCTTCCCAGGCCGAAGCCCGCTGCAGTCAGGTCGAACAGCCCCAGTGATGGCGTAGACAGCAGGGCGCCCCAGTCGGCAGCCCGCAACCCGGTCAGTGCACCCAACTGCGACCCCAGGATCAGCAAGGCCGCCGCCTGCGTAAAACCATTGAGTACGGGTGAGGTCACGAGGTTGAGCAACCAGCCAAAGCGCGCCATGCCCATCACCATCTGCAGTAGACCCGACAGCAGGGCCATCCATGCCGCCAGGGCCACCCACTGCGCACTGCCTGGCTCGGCCAGGCCGGTGAGCGAGGCGCCGATCAGCAAACTGGTGAGCGCCGTGGGCCCCACCCCCAGCCGGGTGGATGAACTGAACAGCACGGCGACCAACGCCGGAATCAGCGATGCGTAAATGCCCGTGACCAGCGGCATGCCCGCCAGCGCCGCATAGGCCACACCCTGCGGCACCAGCATCAGCCCCACCGTCATGCCCGCCCAGAACTCCCCTTTGAGCAGTTGTCGGTCAGGGCGGGGCCATTTCAAAAAAGGAAGCCAACGGGCGAGCGAAGACACGGTCATGCCCCGATTGTCACCCGCTCCGCAGGGAGTGCGGCCGATGCGCGTCTGGCGTTGCCGTCCTACAAGCACTTCGGCGATGTCCGACCCGCAAGCCGCGGCCCGCTGCCTACAGTGAGGCCATGTTTCAACCGCAAGGAGTCATTGCATGAACCCCAAGAATCTGATCGACCGTCCCGCCCATCGCGTTGCGAGCATTCTGGCCGTGAGTGCCCTGGCCTTGGGCCTGGCCGCCTGCAACAAGACCGAAGAGCCCACCGTGGGCCAGCGCCTGGACTCTGCCGTCGAAAAGACCGAACAAGCCGCAGCTGACGCACGTGTGAAGGCCGAGGGCGCGATGCAGAACGCAGAGACCAAGATGGAGCAGGGCGCGGCCAATGCGGAAGCCACGGCCAAGCAGGCAGCCAACTCCGCCAAGGGCGTCATCGACGATGCCACCATCACCGCCCAGGTGAGCGCGGGCCTGGCCAAGGACCCCGACCTGAGTGCCGTCAAGATCAATGTAGACACTGTCAACGGCAAGGTCACGCTGAACGGGCCCGCACCCTCCACGGTGGCCCGTGACCGCGCCGAGACCATCGCCAAGGGCGTGAGTGGCGTGACCTCGGTGAACAACCAGCTGGTCGTAACGGCTGGTTAATGCCAACCTGCAGGGCTTGGGGTGCATGCACCCCAAGCCCTGCGGTGTGATCGCCAAGCGATCTGAGCGCCGCCCGGGTCACTCCGGGCGGCGCGCTACCATGGCTGGCATGAAAGACCACGACATTGATCTTGCCACCCATATCGTCCACCACGACTACCAGCCTCCGGCCGGGTTTGTAGCTCCCCAACCGGGGGTTTTTAAGGCCTCTACCGTCATCTTTCCCAGCGTTGCGGCCATGCGCTCGCGCGAGTGGAAAGACAAAAGCGGATACACCTACGGGCTGCACGGCACGCCCACGACCTTCATCCTCGAAGAGCGCCTGTGTGCGCTGGAGGGCGGTCTGCAGTGTGTGCTGGTGCCCAGTGGCTTGGCGGCCATTGCCAACGTGGGGTTGGCGCTCCTCAAGCCCGGCGATGAGGTGCTGATCCCCGACAACGCCTACGGACCCGGCAAGGATCTGGCCAATGGTGAACTCGCCCGGTTCGGGATCACCCATGTGTTTTACGACCCGTTGGATCCGGCCGACCTGGTTGCCCGCATCACGCCGGCCACCCGTCTGGTCTGGCTGGAGGCGCCGGGCTCTGTCAGCATGGAGTTTCCGGACCTGTGCGAGCAGGTGCGCATTTGCCGCGATAGGGGCGTGACAACCGCGCTGGACAACACCTGGGGCGCGGGCCTGGCGTTTGCGCCCTTTGACCTGACGGGCGACGGCAGCCTGGGGGTGGACATCTCGGCCCATGCGCTCACCAAGTATCCGAGCGGTGGAGGTGATGTGCTCATGGGCAGCGTGATCACGCGCGACCCGGGCCTGCACATGAAGATCAAGCTGACGCACATGCGGCTGGGACTGGGCGTGGGGGCCAACGACGCCGAGGCCGTGCTGCGTGCGCTGCCCAGCATCGGACTGCGCTATCGCGCCCACGATGACGCTGCCCGCCACCTGGCGCGGTGGTGTCAGCAGCAACCCGCCATTGCGCAAGTGCTGCACCCCGCGCTGGAAGGCGCGCCCGGCCATGCACACTGGAAGGGCCTGTGTGGCGCTGCTCACGGCGGGCAGGGGCTGGCAGCTGGCCTGTTCAGCGTGATGATCGACGCCCGGTACACCCAACAGCAAGTGGATGCCTTCTGCGACGGCTTGCGCTTGTTCAAGCTGGGCTACAGCTGGGGCGGCCCCATGAGCCTGGTTGTCCCTTACAACATTGCCAGCATGCGCAGTCGGCCGCCCGCCCATTTGAAGCCGGGCACGCTGGTGCGGTTTTCGATCGGCCTGGAGGCTGTGGAGGATCTGCGGCGCGACCTGCAACAGGCGATGGAACGCGCCTTCACCCAGGGCTGAGCGGCCTCGGCAAGGGTCCGGCGCTGCCCACTGCCGCTGGATTTCGTGTGGGATACGGGCTTTCCTCAGTGGCGCCGCCGAACGGGCGGGCTTAGTGTGGCGGCATGAACGCGACATCCTCCAAGCCTGCGCCGGACACCCTTGGCACACCAGACACCTCCGAGGCCCGGCAGGCGGAGGCCATTGCCGACCGCGTGAAGGCCCAGACCGCGCAGCCCGTGCAGCTGCAGCCGTTGCGCGTGGCTGACCCCTTCCGGTGGCTGCGGCGCGGCCTGGACGATGTGCGCGCCGCGCCGGGCATTGCCTTGTTCTATGGCGTGTGCTTCTGGGTCATGGCGGGGGTGCTGGGCTGGGTGTTCCGCACGCGGCCTGAATACACCATGTCGCTCGCCAGTGGCTGTCTGCTGGTGGGGCCATTTCTGGCCATGGGGCTGTATGACACCAGCCGTCGGCGCGAGGCGGGCCTGAAGCCGCAGCTGAGCGAATCCCTTACCTGCTGGGACAGCCACATGGGCAGCATGGGCATGCTGGTGCTGGTGCTGGTGGTGCTGGAGCTGCTTTGGGGCAGGGCCTCGCTGGTGGTGTTTGCCGTGTTCTTCAACACCGGCATGCCCTCGACCACCGGCGTGCTGCAGGCGGTGTTCAACCCGCAGAACTGGAGCTTTGTGGCGGTGTACACGGTGGTGGGCGGTGTGTTTGCGGCGCTGGTGTTTTCCACCTCCGTGGTGTCCATCCCCATGATTCTGGACCGCGACACCGACGCGCTGACTGCGGGCATCACCAGCATGCGTGTGGTGATTGAAAACCCGGGCGTGATGCTGCTGTGGGGGGCATTGATCACCCTCATCGTGGCCGTCTCGCTGTGGTTCTGGGGGGTGGGCCTGGTGCTGGCGGGGCCTGTGCTGGGCTTTGCCAGCTGGCATGCGTACCGAGCTGCCGTCATTCCGCTGCAGCGCACCCCGGCAGGGGCCTGAAAACCCCGTCCTGTTACAGTGAGTCTCAACTTCAGGAAGCAACTACCTTGGCAACACCCAACTACGGATACGAAAAACGCCAGCGCGAACTCGCCAAAAAACAGAAAAAGGAAGAGAAGCTGAGGGCCAAAACACAGCGCAGGCCGAACGATCCGCAAGGGGATGACCAGCCCGCTGACGACCAGTCAGCGGGCGCTGCAGGCCATCCCGAGCAGCCTGCAGGCTGAGTGACCTGGCTGCGTCACAGGGGTCCGCTGCACCAATCGCCGCGCTTTGTGCATCTGCGGTCTCTGGCGGTCTGCAGCGTTGCAGATACTCGCAATAGCTACGGCTATTGCTGCGTTTTGCGCCTGGCAGCCCCTCCCGATCCGCAGCGCACACTGACCGCTCGATGCGTGCAGCGAATCCCTAACGCAGCAGCTTTTTGAGCTCTGGCCACACGTTGGCCAGCATTTGCGGATGCGCTTCGGCGCGAGGGTGAATGCGGTCGGGCTGGAACAGGCGGGTCGGGTCTGGTCCGTCAGCCACACCCTTCAAGAAAAATGGCACCACAGCCGCCTTGTGGGCCTGCGCCACGGTGGTGAACAGGCCCGCAAACTTGTTCGCGTAGTCGGTGCCATAGTTGGGTGGCACCTGCATACCCACCAGCAAGACCTTGGCCCCGGCCTTTTGCGCCGCCTGGGTCATCCAGGCCAGGTTCTCTTCGGTGTTCTTGAGCGGCAGGCCGCGCAGGGCATCGTTGCCCCCCAGTTCAATCACCACATGGCTGGGCTTGTGCTGCGCGAGCAGTGCAGCCAGGCGCGAGCGGCCGCCCGAGGTGGTCTCGCCGCTCACGCTGGCATTGACCACGGTGGCTGCGAGCTTGTCTTGCGCCAGTTGTTTTTCCAGCAGTGCCACCCAGCCCGTGCCCCGCGCCAGGCCGTATTCGGCGCTGAGCGAATCCCCCAGCACCAGAATCACCGAAGGGCGTCCGGCAGTCCCTGCCTTGGTGGCGGCCTGCGCAAAGGCCGTGGGCGCACAAAGCCCCACCACCAGGCCGATAGATGCGCTCAGGATAAAGTGGCGCCGTTGCTGCAGATTGCGAATCAAAGTAAAGAGCCTTTCATGTCCGAACCCTCCCCGCTGCCCAAGACACCGCCCGCCAGCCCCATCATTGCCGTGGAGCATGTGTTCAAGTCGGTGACGGATTCCACCGGAACCCTCGACATTCTGCGGGATATCGATTTCCGCCTGGCTGCCAGGGAAACGGCGGCCATCGTCGGCGCCTCGGGCTCGGGCAAGAGCACGCTGCTGTCCATCATCGCGGGGCTCGATACTCCCACGCGCGGAACGGTGCGGCTGGACGGCCACGACTTGTTTGCCATCGATGAAGATGCGCGGGCTGCATTGCGGGCCCAGAAGGTGGGTTTTGTGTTCCAGAGCTTCCAGCTCATGGGCAACCTCACAGCGCTGGAGAACGTCATGCTGCCGCTGGAGCTGGCCGACCGCCGCGATGCACGCAAAGCCGCCACCGAGATGCTGGCGCGCGTGGGGCTGGGGCAGCGCCTGTCGCACTACCCCAAGGTGCTGTCGGGCGGCGAGCAGCAGCGCGTGGCCCTTGCCCGGGCGTTTGTGGTGCAGCCTGCCGTGCTACTGGCCGATGAGCCCACGGGCAGCCTGGACTTTGCGACGGGCGAAACCATCATGAAGCTCATGTTCGAGCTCAACCGCGAGTTGGGCACAACGCTGGTGCTGGTGACCCACGACCGCGCGATCGCCGCGCAGTGCGAGCGGCGCATCACGATCGATGCAGGGCGCGTGGTGTGAGTGGTGGGCGGGGTTTTTGAGTGTTTTGGGCCGCAGGCGCTAGTGAAACATGTGCAAGTAGCTATGAATTTGATAGTGGTCTGAGGGAGTGGGCTGCGCCCAGCGGATAATCCCCCCATGTCCAGCCCCAAAGTTCTCTTCGGCTTTCACGCCGTGGGCGTGCGTCTGAAGACCGCGCCGCAATCCATCATCGAGATTTACTACGAAGCCACGCGCCGCGATGCGCGCATGCGCCAGTTTCTCGACCGTGCCCGCGAGGCCGGTGCCCGCCTCATCGAAGCCGACAGCGTGCGCATTGCCAAGCTGGCGGGCAGCCATGGCCACCAGGGTGTGGCCGCGCGCGTGGAGCCCGTGGCGCAGGTCACCTCGCTCGATGAGCTGCTGGAAAACCTCGAAGCCGCAGGCATCGAGCAGCCCCTGCTGCTGGTGCTGGACGGCGTGACCGACCCGCACAACCTGGGTGCCTGCCTGCGTGTGGCCGACGGCGCTGGTGCCCATGCCGTCATCGCCCCCAAGGACCACGCCGTGGGCATCAACGCCACCGTGGCCAAGGTGGCCAGCGGTGCGGCCGAGACCATGCCGTATTTCATGGTCACCAACCTCTCGCGCACCCTGAACGAACTCAAGGAGCGCAACATCTGGTGCATCGGCACCAGCGACGATGCGCCCAAGACCATTTACCAGGTGGACCTGAAAGGCCCCGTGGCCCTGGTGCTGGGCGCCGAGGGCGACGGCATGCGCCAGCTCACGCGCAAGACCTGCGATGAGCTGGTCAGCATCCCCATGAAGGGCGCGGTCGAGAGCCTGAACGTGTCCGTGGCCAGCGGCGTGTGCCTGTACGAGGCGCTGCGCCAGAGGACTTGATCCTCGGCCCGCTGGCTCCACCGAGGAGGGCACCATGCTGGACACCGTGAAAGCCTGGGTCCGGCAAAGCCAGCGCATCGCCGTGCTGACGGGCGCAGGGGTCAGCGCCGAATCTGGCGTGCCCACCTTCCGCGATGTGCAGACGGGCTACTGGGCGCAGTTCCGCCCCGAAGACATGGCGACCGAGGCAGGTTTTCGCGCTCACCCACAGCGGGTGTGGGACTGGTACCAGTACCGGCGCGACCTGCTGGCTGGCGTGTCGCCCAACGCAGGGCATCTGGCGCTGGCCGACTTTCAGCGCCGCCACCCCGACTGCATCACCCTCATCACCCAGAACGTGGACGGGCTGCACCAGCGCGCGGGCAGCACCGGCGTGCTGTGCCTGCACGGCGACATTTTTCAGGACCGCTGGCTCGACACCCCGCGCAACTGCTGCTTCATCGACCACGCAGTGGCCGGCCACCCGCCGTATTGCGACCGCTGCGGCAACCTGCTGCGCCCGGGCGTGGTGTGGTTTGGCGAGCCTTTGCCGCTGGCGACGTTGGAGGCCGCCGAACAGGCGGCCAACCAGTGCGACCTGATGCTGGTGGTGGGCACGGCCGGTGCGGTGTACCCCGCAGCGGGTCTTGCCCACCAGGCTCGGGCCGCCGGTGCCAGGGTGGTGGTGCTCAACCCCGCGCCCAGTGCGTTGGACGATGCAGCGCACGCGGTGCTGCGTGGCACGGCGGCGACGGTGCTGCCGCAGTTGCTGGGCGATTGAGCGGGTGTGCGTGGCGCAGGCGCTCAGCCCCGGGTTGCGCGGTGCTGCAGGGGCTCACACGCTGTCGAATCCCGGTAGAAACCCTGATTTGACGTACTCCTGCCACCCTTTGTCGCACAGCTGACAGGCGGGGAGGCGCTCTGGCCGGTAGCCTGCTCCACCTTTGTTTTATCTGCCCTGCACACCATGAGCCGTCGCCACTTTCTTTTGCGTGCCACCCAGGCCGTTGCCGCCACTGGCCTGCCCGCATGGGCCCACACCGCGATGGCGGCAGAGGAGGCGTTGACTGCGCGCTCCATCACCCTGGGCTGTTCCATTGCCCTGACGGGCCCGCTCGGCCAGGCAGGCATCGAGCAGGTGGCGGGCATGAAGGCCGCGTTTGCCGAGGTGAATGCCGCCGGTGGCGTGTTGGGCCGCGAGATCCGCATGGAGGTCAAGGACGACGGCTACGTGGCTGCACGCACGCTGAAGAACGTGACCGAGATGGTGGAGGCGCAGTCGGTGTTCGCACTGATCTCGCCGCTGGGCACGGCCAACACCGCGTCCATCCTGCCACTCATCGAGTCCAAGGGCATTCCCACCGTGGGCCCGGTGACCGGCGCCACATCGCTGCGCGCAGCGGCCAACAAGCACGTGTTCTTCCTGCGCCCCAGCTACCGCGAAGAAACCCAGCGCCTGGTCAAGCAGATCGTGGAGATGGGCCTCAAGCGCATTGCGGTGGTGTACCTGGACAACCCGTTTGGCAAAGAGGTGCTCAAGGACATGTCAACTGCGCTGGACGAGATCAAGGTCGAGCGCGGCGGCGAGTTTGCACTGGCCGTGGACGGCAAGAACGGCACCGAGCTGGCCGACAAGGTGGCGGCCGAGCGCCCCGGCGCCGTGCTGCTGGCCACCACGGGCACGGCCAACACCGCGTTTGTGCAGGCCTTCCGTGCCAAGGCGCAAGGCGTGCCGCTGGCTGGCCTGTCCGTCACCGTGATCTCGTCGGAGCTGCCCAAGCTGGCGGCCTCCACGCGCGGCCTGGCGCTGGTGCAAGTGTTCCCTGATGCCAATTCGCAAAAGTCGGTGGCGGTGCGCAAGTTCCAGGCCACGATGAAGGCCACGGGCGGTGACCCGGCATTCTTGAACAGCAACAGCGCGCTGGAAGGCTGGCTCAACGCGCAGATCATGATCGAAGGCCTGAAGAACGCGGGCAAGGAGCCCACACGCGAGCGCCTGCGCGCCGGGCTGACCGCCATCCGCTCGCTGTCGTTTGGCGACTTCAACGTGGGCTTTGGCAACAAGGCGCCGTACATCGGCTCGGACGCCATCTACCTGGCGATCTACGCGGAGAACGGTCGCCGGATCAGCTGATGGGCTTATGGGCTTATGGGCTGAGGGGCGTCATTCCGTTCACCCCGCAACCCGTCAAGCCATACGCCAAGGGCCCGCGCACGCGCGGGCCCTTTTGTTTGGATTCAGCCTTGGGCACTGGCGGCGTCCAGCTGGGCCAGCGCATCACTGTCCAGTTGCAGCTGGGTGGCCTTGACCAGCTCGTGCAGCTGGGCCACTGACGTGGCGCTGGCAATGGGCGCGGTGATGCCCGGTTGCACCATCTGCCAGGCCACGGCCACCTGGCCGGGCGTGGCGTTGTAGCGTTGTGCCACGGCGTCCAGCGCCGCCAGAATGCGCAGCCCCCGGTCGTTGAGGTACTTGGCCGTGGTGTTGGCACCGCGTGTGCTCTTGGCGGCGTCGGCCACCGTGCGGTACTTGCCCGTGAGGAACCCGGCGGCCAGCGCATAAAAGTTGATCACGCCGACCTGCTGCTGCACGCACAGCGGCTGCAGCGCGTCTTCAAACACGGCGCGGTCGTACAGGTTGAACAGCGGCTGCAGGCTTTCGTAGCGCGGCAAGCCCAGGCGTTCGCTGGTCTGCAGGGCCTCCTGCAAGCGCGCGGCGCTGTAGTTGGAGGCGCCAATGGCACGCACCTTGCCGGCCCGGATCAGGTCGGCATACGCGCCCAGCGTGTCGGCCAGCGGCACGGTGGTGTCGTCGTCGTGTGACTGGTACAGGTCGATGTGGTCGGTTTGCAGGCGCTGTAGCGATGCCTCCACCGCCTGGCGGATGTAGGCGGGGCGCAGGCCCACCTTGCCATCCCCCATGTCCTTGCCCACCTTGGTGGCCAGCACGATGTGGTGGCGCTTTCCGCTGCGCTTGAGCCAGCGGCCGATCACCGATTCGGATTCGCCCCCGGTGTGCCCCGGTGCCCAGCGCGAGTACACATCGGCGGTGTCGATGAAGTTGAAGCCCGCGTCCACCCACGCGTCGAGCAGTGCGAACGAGGTGGCTTCATCGGCCGTCCAGCCAAACACATTGCCGCCAAAACACAGGGGCGAGACCTGCAGGCCCGATCGGCCCAGGGAGCGGAGTTGCATGGATGTGCCTTTCAAAAAAGAGAAAGAAATCGTGCCCGTTGCCGGGGTTGCGCAGCACCCCCCGGTCTCTCAAACCCTCAGACCAGCCCCAGCGCACCCAGCAGTGCACCGGCGCCCAGCATCCACAGCAGGTGCAGCTTGGTGCGCCACACCAGCACCGTGGCCGTGGCGGTCAGCAGCCACAGGGGCCAGTCGGTGGTCCATTCGCCATGGGCGCGGGCCAGCACCCAGGACGTGGCGACCAGCAGGCCGATCACGACCGGGGCCATGCCCTGCTTGAAGGCGCGCACGCCGCGCCGCTCGCGGTTGCGGTGGCCCCAGCGCGTGGCCGTCCAGGTCAGCAGGCTGCTGGGCAGCATCACGCCCAGCATGCACACCGCCATGCCCAGGGCGCCCAGTAGCCAGCCGGCCACGCCAGGGCCGCCGGCGTTGATGCCGACGTTCCAGCCCAGCAGGGCAATGAACAACACGTTCGGGCCCGGGGCCGCCTGGGCGATGGCGATGGAGGCGTTGAACTGCGGGTCGGTCAGCCACGCCTGGCGTTCGACCAGGAACCGGTGCATGTCGGGCGCGGTGGCAATGGCGCCGCCCACGGCCAGCAGCGACAGCGACAGGTAGTACAGGAAGAGGTTGAACCAGTCGCCGATGCTCAGGGCCATCAGCGGTGCGGTGAGGGGGGCGGCAGTGCTCATGGCGCGAGCTTTCTCCAGGTCAGCAGGCAGGCGGCCCCGCCGATTACCGGCAGGATCCAGAACAGCGGCCAGCGCAGCCAAGCCATGGCGATGATGGTCAGCGCCGTGATGGCCAGGCACAGGGGGCGACCCAGTGGGTGGTTGCGGATGGAGACAAACAGCTTGATGCCCACCCCGGCAATCAGGCCCGCCGCCACAGCTCCCATGCCACGCAACGCGCCGGCCACGGCTGGTTGGGCCGAGAACTGCGCGTACACCACCGCCAGTGCCAGCACCAGCATGAGCGGAAAGGTCAGCATGCCCGCCAGCGCCGCAAACGCGCCGCGCAGGCCAAAGTAGCGGTCCCCAATCATGATGCTGAGGTTGACCACGTTGGGGCCCGGCATGATCTGCGCCACGGCCCAGTCTTCGACGAACTCCTCGTTGGTCATCCAGCGCTTTTTCTCCACCAGCTCGCGCTGCACCACCGCCAGCACCCCCCCAAAGCCCTGCAGGGCCAGCCAGGTGAAGGACCAGAACAGGTCGGTCGGGTTGCGGGGCTGCGGGCGCGCGGGCGTTTCGGGGGAAGGAGGCGAGGCGGTGGCGGGTGCCATGGGTGCAAGATGGAGTGAAAGGTGGCTGATGCGCCGGTGATTCGTGCCTCGATAGCTATCATTGTGATAGCTGCTGGGTGAAGCGGCGGCCCCCGTGATGTTACGCGCGCGCCGGGCTGTGTGCTGGCAGCGGGGCGTCGCCATCGGGCAAGTCTGGGGCGGCCAATCGTGCACACGCGCAAGGCGGCGTGCCGCTATGCTGGTGGGTGGTCTAAGAGACACATTCATCCCAAGAGACAAGGACACCCCATGAAACTCATCCGCTACGGCCAGCCTGGTGCAGAACGCCCCGGCCTGGTAGACGCCCAGGGCACGCTGCGTGACCTGTCCATGCTGTTGCCCGATATCGGCCCCGCACAGCTCAACCCCCGCACCTTGTCCGCGCTGGCCGCCATCGACGCCAGCCGCCTGCCTGCGGTGTATGGCTCGCCCCGTCTGGGCAGCCCGGTAGGCAGTGTGGGCAAGATCGTGTGTGTGGGCCTCAACTATGCCGACCACGCCAAAGAGGCGGGCATGCAGCCGCCCGCCGAGCCGGTGCTGTTCATGAAAGCCGTGACCGCGCTGAGCGGCCCCAACGACGATGTGCGCATTCCCCCCGGCGCGACCAAGACCGACTGGGAGGTGGAATTGGGCATCGTCATCGGCACCCGCGCCCGCCATGTGGCCGAGGCCGATGCATTGAGCCATGTTGCCGGATATGTGCTGGCCAACGATGTGTCCGAGCGTGCCTGGCAGATGGAGCGCGGCGGCCAGTGGGACAAGGGCAAGAGCTATGACACCTTTGCGCCCATCGGCCCCTGGCTGGTCACGGCCGACGAGGTGGCCGACCCCCACGCCATCGACCTGTGGCTGGAGGTGAACGGCCAGCGCGTGCAAAACGGCAGCACACGCAATTTCATTTTTGGTGTGCCCACCGTGGTGTCGTACATCAGCCAGTTCCTGACCCTGGAGCCGGGCGACCTCATCCTGACTGGCACCCCCGCGGGCGTGGGCCTGGGGCAAAAGCCCGCACCGCGGTTCCTCAAACCCGGCGATGTGGTGCGCCTGGGTGCCACGGGGCTGGGCGAGCAACTGCAAAAGTACGTCGGTGGTTGAGGTCTCCTACAGCGGCTCCTGACTTGGCGGGGGAGGTTGGCGGGGGGCTGTGCACCCGTCCAACCTGCATCCGCATGACCGGAGGGCTTGGTGGCCGCTTCAGGCGTGTTCGGCGTCGTCAGGCCAATTTGCCCTTGAGCGCATGCCCCAGCGTGCGCCAGCCGGCTTGCTCTGCATGCGCCACCTTGAAGATCCTGAGATCCGCCTGGCTCTCGCGTTTGACTTTGAAAATCTTGAAGCTGGCCTGGTTCTCGTAGTTCACAAAGAACCACAGCGCATCGCCCGTGGCCTGTGTGGCGTAGCCCACCTCGTGCCAGCACAGGTCGGCCTGGCTCTCATAGGCCACTTCGCACACGCGTGCATCGGCCTGGTTCTCGTATTTCACTTCCAGAATTTTGGCCACGGGCGTCCTTTGGGTTGTTGGTCTGCTAGCGCTGGGAGCCTGCAAACGGCAGCCCTTTGCAGGTTTCAGCCGAGAGGTGGGCGGCAGCGCGGCCCACCAAGATAATGCAAAACCGCTGGCATCGTGTTGGCGGCGGTGCAAGAGGATGTAAGAGCCCGCTGCGGCCACGTGTTGGTTTGGCTTGTCGGAAGTGTGCATGTATGGTGCTGGCTTGTACCTTTGACTTTGGAAGCCCCCATGCCCCATACCGCGCGCCGTGCTCATACCGAGGGCCACCGTTCTGACCGCATTGGCTGGCTACGCGCCGCGGTGCTGGGGGCCAATGACGGCATCGTCTCCACCGCCAGCCTGGTGGTAGGTGTGGCGGCCGCGCAGTCCAGCCAGTCCACCATCGTGATGACGGCGGTGGCCGGGCTGGTGGCGGGTGCCATGTCGATGGCGGCGGGCGAATATGTGTCGGTGCATTCGCAGGCCGATACCGAAAAGGCGGACCTGGACCGAGAGCGGGCCGAGCTGGCCGCTGACCCGGCGGCCGAGGCGCGCGAACTGACCGCCATCTACGTCGCCCGAGGCCTGACGCCTGAACTGGCTCAGCAGGTGTCGGCGCAACTCATGGCGCACGATGCGCTGGGCGCCCATGCGCGGGACGAGCTGCAGGTGTCCCAGGCACTCGCTGCCCGTCCGGTGCAGGCGGCCCTGACCTCGGCGGCCAGCTTTGCGGTGGGGGCCGCACTGCCGCTGGCTGTTGCTGTGGTGTCGCCTGCCAGCAGCCTGCTGTATGCGGTGGCAGGTTCTGCACTGGTGTTTTTGGCATTGCTCGGGGCCTTGGCTGCACACACAGGCGGCGCGGGGATGGCTGTGGGTGCCTGGCGTGTGACCTTTTGGGGCGCACTGGCCATGGCTATCACGGCGGGGGTGGGCGCGTGGTTTGGGGCGCCGGTGTAAGGGCGCCGGAAAAGGCCACCAATGATCCAAAGCCTCAGCGCAAGCACCTTCCGCACTGGGCACGAGTATTTGAACCAGATATCGGAGCCAAATCGGTGTTTAGCGCTAGTGAAATATGCGCTGACAGCTATAAAATTGTGAGCAATCAGCCCCCGCCTGCCGTACCCGGACGGGTGCCCTGGCTGATGCGGACGGCACCGGACAGCCGCTGCTGCACGGTGGTGCGCACTGCAGGTGGCGCATCGTGCAGCAGCAAGGGCCAGTCGGCCTGGGCCTGTTTGACCACATCGCGCAGCAGCGCCAGGTGCCGGGGCACCCGCAGCAGCCCGGCGGATTTCATCAGGCCTTCCATGTCGTCCCAGGTCAGTGCCCGCAGGGTTTTGTCGATGGCGCGGTTCACCGCATATTGCTGGTCGGGCACGCCTTCAAAAAAAGCGGCCACGCACACCGGGTCGTACACCGGGGCCAGTTGGGGCACGCGGCCGTCGGGGTAGACCAGGGCCCAGTTCTTCAGGTGCGCGTCGGTGTTGCCCATCAGGATGAACGCGACCATGCGCGCCAGAAACTCGCGCGTGTCCTGCACGGGTTGGCGGCTCAGTCGGTTGAGCACGCGCAGCATGGTGGCCCAGTCCTGCAGCACGCCCCTGCCATGGGTTTTGCCGTACTTTTGGCGCGGCGTGTAGCCCAGTACCTGGTTGAACTCCTCCATGTGCACGCGTGCGCCGCCGGGCAGGTGGTCAAACCGCTGTACGGCCAATATTTCGTTGAAGGGCACGGCGTCGGGCAGGTCGGCCTCGGCGCGGGTGATGACTTGCACATCGGCGCAATGCAGGCCCAGCGCCTTGCACAGCTGGTAGCCCGTGTACTCGTTGGCCACCAGATCGGGGTGGGCGGTGGTGGGCAGCTTCAGGATGACGCTGCCCGCCGCGCCCCGGCGGTGCACGGTGTAGCGGCGGCCGTCCTGCACCGCGCTGAACTTGGTCACCACGCCCGGCAGCGAGGCGGCGTCTTCCACCGGGAACTCGACAAACCCCGGTTCCAGCACATCCAGCCCCTGGGTGGTGTGCCAGTAGCGCACCACGTCCGGGATGCCGTCTTGCGCGGGCACGGGCTCCACCTCCAGCGCGCCCATCAGGTCATGGCCTGCAGCGGCCAGCAGCTCGAACTCGTCGTCGGGGCTGCAGCCCCGCTCGCGCGCCAGCCGCTCGCGGTTGTGGCCCTCGGGCAGCAGGTTCTGAAAGTACACGGGCCAGCGCCCATCGGTGCGCACCAGCCGCGCATCGCGTGCTGATGCCAGGATTTGCTGCGTGGCGGCCTCGTCCGCACCCTGGTAGCTGAGCGACAGGGTGGGGCGCTGCGGGTTGCGGATGTAGCTCTCGTCGAAGGACACACGCAGGATGTCGCCGTACTGCGAGATGTAGCCAATCGCTTCACGACGGCTTGCTGTCGTACCTGACTCGCTCGCGCTGCCGTCCGCCTGCGGGGGGCGGTGCAGGTACAGGCGCAGGTAGCGGATGGAAGTGCTCATGGGGCTTGGGTCAGGCAGTGCGCTCGGGTGTCGCCAGGGTCAGCGGCGCAGGCTGTCTACGACCGAGGGGGGCGCATCCATCCCTTCGGGCTGGCCCAGAAACTTGCCGCCGGACTGAATGAACGCCTCCAGGCTGGGACGCAGGCTGCTGGGCACGGCAATGATGTCCATGCCCAGCACCCGCGCTATTTCGGCCAGGGTGGAATAGCGGGGGTCCAGGTCGCCGCCTTCGGTGCGCTGCACCGTCATGCGGGAGAGACCTGCACTTTCGGCCAACTGGGCCTGGGTCATCTGGTGGGCTTTGCGGGCGGCGGCGAGGGTGGGAATAAGATCGATTGACATGATGCTATTTATACTCTTTTTATAATTAAAGAGTAGAAAAACATACAAAAATCTGCGCCTGACTCGGCTTAGGGCGAATCCAATGGAGGCAATACCTCGCTGCGCTCTGCGCAAAACCGCTGCGCCTCCTCCAGCAGCCACTCCCTCACCAGCTCCATCGCCGGGCTCGGGTGGGTGGTGGTCACAAACGAATACGCCGCGCGCGATGGCACGCTGCACCCCAGCAGCGGCACCAGGCGCCCGGCCTTCACGTCCTGCAGCACCAGCGCGGCGCGGCCCATGGCAATGCCCTGGCCGGCCAGCGCTGCGCCGAGGGCCAGTTGCGACAGGTTGAACTGCTGGCCGCCCGCCCAGGGCGGTGGCGTGGCGCCCATCTGCGCATACCAGTGTTGCCATTCTTCATAGGTGTCTGCGCCTTCCCAGGCGCTGCCGTCGTGCAGCAGCCATTCGCCGTGCAGGTCCTCGGGCGTGGTGATGGGCGGGTGCCGGGCCAGAAACTCGGGGCTGGCCACGGGGATGAGCCATTCGTCCAGGAACACGGTGGCATTCAGGTCGCGGTAGCCGCCCAGGTCAAAGCGCACGGCGGCCTCCACGCCGTCGCGCACCATGCGGGTGCGGTCCAGCGTGTGGAACTCGCCAAACACGCGCAGCCCGGTGTGGGGGTGCTGGCGAAAGAAGTCGCCCAGCCGGGGGGTGAGCCAGCTCATGGCAAACGAGGGCGAGCAGCTCAGCGTGGCCGTGGCGGCTTCTGCCGGTTGACGCATCTGGGCCAGGGTGCTTTCGATGGCGTCAAAGCTCTCGCGCAGCACCACGGCCAGCCATTTGCCCTCGGGCGTGGGCACCAGCGCGCGCGGGGTGCGCAAGAAGAGGGGGCGGCGCAGCCAGTCTTCAAGCTGCTTGACCTGCTGGCTTACCGCCCCCTGGGTGATGCACAGCTCGGCCGCCGCCTTGGTAAAGCTGCCGTGGCGGGCCGCTGCATCAAAACTGCGCAGCCAGGCGAGCAAGGAGGGGGAAAGGCGAATATCCATTATTAATACTAATGTTTCGCTCAATATAAATGCTTTGTGATGGTGGCGTGACAGGCGAAGAATGAGGGCAACACTCTTCGAGACACAGATGCCATGACGACTGCCGAGACCCAACCTGCCGTGGATGCCTTGCTGGCTGCCCGTTTGCGCAATGCCCAGCCTGCTTTGTGGACCAACGCAGCCCGGGAGGTGCAGCCTGCCGCAGCGATGTCCGCATTGGGCAGGACTATTAGTCTGGATGATACGAAAGCAGCGGCGGCGCGTTTGGCGCGTTTTGCCGGGCTGCTGGCCCAGGTGTTCCCCGAGCTGGCCGCAACAGGTGGCCTGGTGGAGTCGCCCCTGCTGCCCGCTACGGCGCTGCAGCCCGCATTGGGTATGGCCGAGGGGCAAGGCCGCCTGTTCATCAAGGCCGACCACAGCCTGCCCGTCGCCGGCTCCATCAAGGCCCGGGGTGGCATGCACGAGGTGCTGGAGTTTGCCGAGGGGCTGGCGTTGCAGCATGGGCTGGTGCAGCCAGGCGGTGACTACCGCGCGATGGCCACGCCGCAGGCGCGCGAGGTGCTGGGGCGCTACCAGGTGGCGGTGGGCTCCACGGGCAACCTGGGCATGAGCATCGGTGTGGTGGCGTCGGCCCTGGGTTTCCAGGCCACGGTGCACATGTCTGCCGATGCCAAGGAGTGGAAGAAAGACCGTCTGCGAAAGCGCGGTGTGCAGGTGGTGGAACACGCGGGCGACTACGAGCGTGCCGTGGCCGCAGGGCGTGCCGAGGCGGCCAGCAATCCGATGTGCCACTTTGTGGACGACGAGCAATCGTTCTCGCTGCTGCTGGGCTACAGCGCGGCGGCGCTGCATCTACAAAAGCAGCTGACCGAGCAGGGCGTGGCGGTGGATGCCGAGCACCCGCTCATCGTCTACCTGCCTTGCGGCGTGGGTGGTGCGCCTGCGGGTATCACCTTTGGCCTGCGGCAGGTGTTGGGGCCGCATGTGCACTGCTTCTTTGCGGAGCCGGTGCAGTCGCCGTGTTTCATGGTGCAAATGATGGCCGATGCAACGCAAGGTGTGGGGCAGCACCCCTCGGTCTACGACTGGGGCCTGACCAACCGCACCGAGGCCGATGGCCTGGCCGTGCCGCGTGCATCGCTGCTGGCGGCCGAGCTGATGCGGCCGCTGCTGTCGGGCGTGTTCACTGTCGCTGACGACACCCTGTTTGCGCACCTGGTGCGGGTGCTGGACGCCTTGGGCGAGCGCATCGAGCCCTCGGCCGCCGCTGGCTTCAGCGGCCCGGCGATGTTGACCGGCACTACCGCCGGGCAGGCCTGGCTGCGCAGCACGGGCATCGACGCGGTGTTGCATCAGGCCACCCACCTGGTGTGGACCACGGGCGGCCTGCTGGTGCCCGATGTGCAGTACCAGGGCTTTGTGCAGCGCGGGCGGGCCGTGCTGGCTGCGCAGGCCTGATGGCTGAGCACTTTCTTTTCTCTTTCTTCTTTTCACTTTTTGTCTGGAGCCACGCCATGAACCGCAAGCAACTGCTTTTGTCTGCCGCCGTCTGTGCCGCCCTGGGCGGCCGTTGCATGGGCCCCGGCCATGGCGCAGGAGGCCGTCTTCCCCACCAAGCCGATCACGCTGGTGATTCCGTTCCCACCCGGTGGCGCCACCGATGTGCTGGGGCGGCTGATTGGCAAAAAGCTGGGCGACAAGCTGGGCCAGAGCGTGGTGATTGACAACCGTGCGGGGGCGGGCACGGTGATTGGTGCGACGTCGGTGGCGCGGGCGGCGCCCGATGGCTACACGCTGCTGATGAGTTCGGGCACCACCTTCACCGTCAACCCCGCCGTGCGCGCCAAGCTGCCGTACGACCCGGTCAAAAGCTTTGAGCCCATCGGCATCACGGGCCGCACGGGGTTGATCTTGCTCGCCAACAAGGATGTGCCTGCCAACGACCTGAAGCAGTTTGTGGCCCTGGTGAAGGCGGCCCCCGACAAGTATTCGTATGGCTCGTTCGGCACAGGCACCACCTCGCAGTTTGCAGGCGAGATGTTCTTCCACGCAGCGGGTCTCAAGATCCAGCATGTGCCCTACAAGGGCAGTGCACCTGCAATGACCGACCTGCTCGGCGGGCAGATCCCGTTCACGGTGGACACCGTGTCGGCCGCGCTGCCGCAGCTCAAGGACGGCAAGATCAAGGCCATTGCGGTGACCTCTGGCAAACGCTCGGCCCTGCTGCCCAAGGTGCCTACGCTGGCGGAGAGTGGCTACCCCGGCCTGGAGATGGACACCTGGCTGGCCATGGTGGCGCCCCGTGGCCTGCCGCCGGCCGTGAAGTCCCGCCTGGAGCTGGCGCTGGCCCAGGTGGTGTCGGACCCCGAAACGCGTGACAAGATGATCGCGGTGGGGTTCGAGCCGTCCTATGCTTCGTCCAAGGTGTTGGCCGAGCTGATCGACAAGGAGCTGCCGCTGATGCGCGCCATTGCACAGCGCGCAGCCATCACCGCAGACTGAACCCGTGTGACCAGAACAAGGAGACAAGCCCGAGATGACCACAACAAGCCCCCAAGCCCTGGTTGAGCTGACCGCCAACGAACTGCGCCATCACATCGGCACGCGCGAGATTTCGCCGGTGGAGCTGCTCGACGCCTGCGTCGCCCGCATCGAGGCGGTGAACCCGCATGTGAATGCCGTCACCGCCACCTGCTACGACCGCGCCCGCACCGAGGCCAAAGCGGCCGAGCAAGCCGTGCTGCGCGGCGAACCACTGGGCCTGCTGCATGGCCTGCCCATGGGCGTGAAGGACCTGGAGGCCACGGCGGGCTTGCTGACCACCTATGGATCGCAGATCTACCGCGAGCACATCCCGGCCGAGGACAACGTGCTGGTGGCGCGCCTGCGCGCAGCGGGCGCCATCGTCACCGGCAAGACCAACATCCCCGAGATGGGGGCGGGCGCGAATTCGCGCAACACCGTGTGGGGCGCTACGGGCAACCCCTTCAACCCCAACCTGAACGCCGGGGGATCTTCGGGCGGCTCGGCCGCTGCGCTGGCGTGCGACATGTTGCCGGTGTGCACGGGCTCGGACACGGGCGGGTCGCTGCGCATTCCGGCGTCCATCTGCGGCGTAGTGGGCTTCAGGCCATCGCCCGGCGTGGTGCCCAGCTCGCGCAAGCTGCTGGGCTGGACGCCGATTTCGGTGGTCGGCCCCATGGGCCGGACGGTGGAAGAGGCCTGCCTTCAGCTGGCCGCATCGGCGGGCATGTCGGCGGGTGACCCGCTGAGCTACCCGCTGGACCCGATGAGTTTCTTGCTGCCTGAAACCGTGGACCTGAGCCGCCTGCGTGTGGCCTACACCGAGGACTTTGGCGCCTGCGCTGTGGACAACGGCATCCGCACCGTGTTCCGCCGCAAGGTGCAAGCCATGAAGCACCTGTTTGCCCGTTGCGAAGCCATCGACATTGACCTGGGTGACGTGCACCGCTGCTTTGACGTGCTCCGCGCCGAGGCCTTTGTGGCAAGCACGCGCGAGGCCTACGAGCGCGACCCCGCCAGCCTGGGCCCCAACACCCGCGCCAATTACGAAATGGGCGCCGCTATGACGCTGCTGGACAGCGCCTGGGCGCAGGCAGAGCAAACACGCATCCTGGCGCGGTTTCAGAAGCTGTACGAGGACTACGACATCATCCTCGCGCCCACCACGCCCGTGTCGCCCTTTGCCTGGACCGAGCTGTTCGCCAGCCACATCAACGGCGAGCCGCAGGCCAACTACTACCGCTGGCTGGCGCTCACGTATGTGACTACGCTGACCACCCACCCAGCGCTGAGCCTGCCGTGCGGGCTGGACGACGCTGGCATGCCGTTTGGCCTGCAGATCGTGGGCCGGTTCCGTGCTGACCGGCACACGCTGGGTGTGGGGCATGCGCTGGAGCAGGCGTTCAAGGGCATTGCAGGGCTGGCACGGCCCCGGCCCGATATTGCCAAGCTGACGCAGACGCGCGCCGAACCCGCGCTGACCTCCATCGTGACCGTGGCACCCGACCCCCGCGATGCCCGCAGCCTGCCGCGTGACGACCGTGCGGCATCGGCAGCGCAGGTGTCGGCCGTTTGAGCAGGAGGAGCAGATGCAAACCGTAGACACCATCGTCATCGGCGCAGGCATTGCCGGGGCCTCCGTGGCCTGGCAACTGGTGCAGCCCGCCGCCGCAGGGCAGAGCGCCAGCGTGCTGCTGCTGGAGCGCGAATCGCAGCCCGGCTACCACACCACCGGGCGTTCGGCCGCGCTCTACATGGCCACCTATGGCACGCCCAACATTCAGGCGCTGACCCGGGCGAGCCGCGCGTTTTACGATGCGCCGCCGGCGGAGTTTGGCGCTGACCCCATCCTCTCGCCCCGGGGCGTGGTCTATGTGGCTGGTCCCGACCAGCTGGACTTGCTGAAACAGACCTACGAGGAAGCGCACGCCACCTCGCCCAACGTGCAATGGGTGGACAAGCCCGAGCTGCTGGCGATGCTGCCCTGCCTCAAACCCGAGGCTGTGGCGGCCGGCATGAGCGAGCCCGAGGCGGCCGACATTGATGTGAACGCCCTGCACCAGGGCTACCTGCGCGGCATGCGTCAGCGCGGCGGCCAGGTGCTGACCCACGCCGAGGTGACGGCCGTGCGCCGTGACGGCGACGTGTGGCAGGTGACGCTGGCCGACGGGCGGGTGTTTGCCGCCCCCACCATCGTCAACGCTGCGGGTGCCTGGGCCGATGTAGTGGCAGGCCTTGCGGGTGTGCCGCCGATCGGGCTGGAGCCACGCCGCCGCACGGCGTTTACCTTTCCCGTGCCCGAGGGCATGGACGCTACCCATTGGCCCGCCGTGATCGGCATTGACGAAAGCTTCTACTTCAAGCCCGACGCAGGGCAACTGCTGGGCTCACCGGCCAATGCCGACCCCACGCACCCGCACGATGTGGTGCCCGAGGAGCTGGACGTGGCCACCGGGATTTATCACATCGAGGAAATGACCCGGTTCCAGATACGCCGCCCATCGCACACCTGGGCCGGGTTGCGCTCGTTTGTGCGGGATGGCGACATGGTGATTGGCTGGGACAACCATGTGCCCGGCTTCTTCTGGCTGGCCGGGCAGGGCGGATATGGGATTCAGAGCGCGGCGGGCGCCTCGTTGCTGGCGCGGCAGCTGCTGCGCGGCGAGCCGCTGGCCGGGGAGTTGGTGCGCGAGGGCGTGGGGGTGGAAGGGCTGTCGCCCGCGCGTTTGCGCTGAGCCGCCAGGGCCGAGAGAGAGGGGGGGCTCAGCCCCTCAGGCGAACGTGTTGACGTTGGTCCCCAGCGTACCGCTGGTGGCCAGCTGAGGCTGGGGCATGGACTGCTGCATGGCGTCGATCATGGTGGCGGCCGACACGGCCTGCATGTCCAGCGCCTTTTTCAGCACCACCATGTTCAGGGCGTCGGACGTCTTGGCGTTGGCCAGGCTGGTAGCGGTGTTGACGATGCTGTTGGTCAGGGCGACGTCCATGGTGACTCCTTGGGGCAATGGTGGTTTATCGGCACTACAAAAGCGAGCTTGAGGGTTGTTACATGTGCAGGGGGCGGTGAAGCTGCGCTGTTCTGCATTGCCTTAGTCCAGCGCAGGCACCCCCAGGGCTGGGCAGGCGGCCAGGTCGGAGGTGCGGGCGTTCGGCAACTGTCGGGCTGCGTCGCGCAAGGCGGTGCGCAGGCCTTCTTCCAGCGTGGGGTGGTAGAACGGCATGCCCAAAAGATCATGCACGGTCAGCTGCTGCTGCACGGCCAGGGCCAGCAGGTGGGCGAGGTGCTCGCCATCGGGGGCGCACAACTCGGCACCCAGCAGGCGACCACTCGCGTGGTCGGCATAAACGCACAGGCGTCCCTGGTTGCGCTGCGCGGTGCGGGCACGGCCCTGGTTTGTGTAGCTGGCGGTGCCGGTGACGGTGCTGTGCGCGTCCATGTCGGCCAAGCGCGGTCCCACAATGGCGATGTTGGGGTCGGCGAACACGATGGACAGCAAGGTGCGGCGCCGAAAGCGCGTGGGCGTGGGGGCCAGGGCGTTCAGGCCTGCAATATGGCCTTCATCGGCCGCCTCGTGCAGCAACGGGGTGTGGGTGTTGGCGTCACCCGCCAGAAACACCGGCAAATTGCCAATTTGCTGGGTTTGTGGGTCTACGGTGGGCAGGCCGCGCGCATCCAGCGGTACGCCCAGTGTCTCCAGGCCCAGGTGTTCAATATTGGGCACCCGGCCCATGGCGGCGATGACCTGGTCCACTACCACGCGGTTGGCGCCGCTGGCGACTTCAATGCCTCCAGGCACTTCGCGCAGCTGCGCCTCGGCGCCCATGTGCAGCACCATGTCCTGCTTGAGCTGGGCCGCCAGCTCGGCATTCAGCGTTGGGTCGCTCAAGCCAGCCAGCGTGTGGCCAGTGGTGAACGCAGCCACCTGCAGGCCCAGCCGCGCGAGCGCTTGCGACAGCTCCACTCCAATCGGGCCCATGCCGATCACTGCAATGCGGGGGCCTAGGGTTGGTTGTTCGAACAAGGTGTCGGTGGTGAGCATGCGGTCGCCAAACGCCAGCCATGCCTCGGGCACACGGGGGCGTGATCCCGTGGCGATGATGATGCTGCGCGTGGCGTAAGCCGTGCCATCAATGTCCACCAAACGCGGCCCCAGCAGCGTGGCGCGCCCTGGCACCTGGTTGCTGCCCAGTTCATTGGTGGCTTTGAGGGCGCCCGCCACGAAGTCGTCGCGCAGTGCGCGCACGCGCTGGAGCACGGAAGGCAGGTCGGCGGTCAATGCACTGGCGCCCCGAAGGCCAAACGCTTCAAAGGTGTGGCGACGGTGGAAAGCGTTGGCCGCCTCGATCAGCGCTTTGGACGGCATGCAGCCCACGCGGGCGCAGGTAGTGCCCCAGGGGCCTTCATTGACGATGAGGTAGCGGTCGGTGCGCTTGCGCACTTCACGCAGCGCGGCCAGGCCCGCCGTGCCTGCGCCAATGATGATGGTGTCGAGCGGTTGGGGCATGGGGCTCTTTCGGAGTCGGAAAAGCCGGAGTGTGTAGCGTGAACGGCCCCACCGCTGTAGGCATGCACGCCGTTTTACGACGACGCTGTGGGGGGCTTGCCGGGGCGCTTCCCAACCCTTTGTATGAAGGCGTAGCCCTGGGTCAGGCCTCGGCATCCGTCCAGCCCACGCGGCCTTGCCCGTGGTCGTTGATGCGTTGCACAAAGGGCGCCGCCTGTGTCTGGGGCAGGCGCAGTTGCAAGGTGACCAGGGTGCCATGCTGCACGTCGATCAGTTCGGCACCAGCTGTCTCGATTTCTCGGCGTAGCAGGCCCTCTAGGGCATAGGGCACCTGGCATTGCAAGGTGGTCATGCGCTGCAGCGTGACCTTGGGGGCGGTGAGCAGCGCCTGGGCAATGGTGTCGGTGTAGGCGCGCACCAGACCGCCCGCGCCCAGCTTGACGCCGCCAAAATAGCGCACCACAGTGGCCAGCACGCCTTCCAGGTCCTGGTGGCGCAGCACGTCCAGCATGGGGCGGCCAGCAGTGCCGCCGGGCTCGCCATCGTCCACTGCCGCCGACTGGCCGCCCGCCAGCAGGGCCCAGCAGATGTGGGCGGCGCCAGGGTGCTGCTTCCACAAGGCATCGACGGCGGCCTGGGCGCTGGCGCGGTCGGCCATGGGTTGCACGCAGCCGATGAAGCGGCTTTTCTTGATGATGAGTTCGCTGTGCGCCGGGGCGGCCAGAGTCTGGGGCATGGGGCAGCGAGTTTACGGCGAGCGCGTTGGTTGCTCGCATCGGGCTGTGTGTGACGGAAGTCACAGTCCTGACCCTGAAGGGTATGACTCGGCACCAATCGCGTCGCGAATGTGCGTTCTGTCACACACACCTTAGGCGTGCGTTCCTACACTGCAGAGTTGTCGCTGTGGCCTACGCTGTTGCTACGCATTTGAAAGCACCTGGGCCATCAGAAAAGGAACCGCCATGTTTGCCACCTCGCTCTCTGCACCTTTGCCTACCTCCCTCGCCAGCCATCTGTTTGGCCGTTTCATTGCTCCCTCTGGCTCCCAGGCGTCGAGCACCGGTGCGGTGGCACCGGCCAGCGCAATGCCCAGCGCGATGGACGAGCAGGACGACGAAGCGATGCCGGATTTGGCTCAGCGCGTGCGGGAAATCGGCGAGTGGTGATACGGCGCCCTGCGTGATGTGACAAACCACGCAGTGGACCGAATGTTTAGTCGGCGTTGTCTGCGCCGCGCTTCTCCTCCAGGTCGCGTGCCATGAGCACGCTGGTGTAGTTGGTCAAAGGGCGCCAGTCGCACTCGCCCACCACCCTGTAACCCCAGGATTCATACATTGCTATCAAAGCGGTAGCGGGTTGTGCAGTGTCTAAAGCCATCACCCGGGCGCCTGCCTTGCGGGCATAGTCCAGGGCATAGGCGTGCAACTGTTTGCCGTAGCCCCGGCCTTTGGCGTCGGGGGTGATGCAGAACTGGCACAGCGACCACACCGCAGGCTCGCGGTACAGCGGTACGGTGGACTCGGGTTGCGGCGGTCGCAGCGTGGCGGTGCCCACATAGTCTTCTCCATCCAGCATCACCAGCCCCGTGCCAGAAGCAAATCGCTTGGCTGTGTCTTCCACGGACTGGTGGGTGCCCCAGTAGCGCAGGCCCCGCTGCGCGTGGGGTGCGTATGCGGAGTGGATGAGGGCGGTCAGCCGTGCCAAGTCATCGTCGGCCGTGACGGGGCGAATCAAAAGCGGATTGGACAAAGTCATCGAGATGCTCCGTGGCCTCGCGTTGGGCGCTGCCGGTCATGCAGCGGATTGCGTAGCCTCATTCAAAGCTTCAGCTCCCAGGTTTCTCCCACCAATTGCTGACCAAAACCTTCGTAGGGCTCGGTCTTGACCAACTGAAAACCCCGTTGCGCATAGATACCGCGCGCCGCCGTCAGGCAGCTGTTGGTCCACAGCACCATCTTTTTGTAACCTTTTGCACGCGCAAAGGCAATGCATTCGTCGGTCAGGCGGGCGCCCAGGCCTAGACCCCGCGCTTTGGGGCTAAGGATGAGCATGCGCAGCTGCGCCGTGGTGGCAGATTTGCGCACCACAAACACCGAGCCCACGCGCTCGCCGTCCAGCTCGGCGATCCAGGCTTTCTCCCATGCGGGCTGGAACTTGCGCAAGAACTGCGCTGCGATGTCTGCCACCAAGGCCTCAAAACGGTTGTCCCAGCCGTACTCGCGCCCATAGATCTCGCCATGCTGCTGCACTACCCAGCCCATGTCGCCGGGCAAAGGGTCGCGCAGGACGGCGATTCGGGTGCCATCCGCCGCGTTGGAGGGGGAGGACAGCAGGGCTTCGATCCGTTCCATGGCCTCCACGACCTCCTGGCGCCGAGCCGGGGGCAAGGGGGCGAGCAGTGCGGCAGCTTCGTCGCGCGAACGCTGCTGCAGCGGCTCGAACGCCTCGCGTCCAGCAGCGGTGAGCGTGACCAGGCTTTGCCGCGCGTCCTTGGCGTTGGCATGCCGTTCTATCCACCCGGCCTGCTCAAAACGCCGCAATATCCTGCTCATGTACCCGCCGTCCAGCCCCAGCTCCCGCGCGAGTTCGCTCGCCACAGGGGCCTCACGATGGGCCAGCTCGTAGAGCACGCGCACGTCGGTCAGCGATAGCTTGCTGCCCAGGTACGGGTCCAGCACGCCAATGCGGCGGGTGATGAAGCGGTTGAACCGGCGCACGGCTTTCACCGCGCTCGCAGGCACGGGGACGGACTCGGGAAGGGTAGAGGTGTTGTTGCTCATGAATGCCTCTGTCAGTTAATTAATTGACTAAAGCAAGTATATGTCTGACGGCCATCAAGCCTGTAACAGTGAGGGGCAAGGGCTGCCGAGGCGACAAAAACCGTCCGTCAACGTAAAATCACGGGTTATCCACCACAGACGCGCCCCACGAAGGCCCCCATCGCACCGGGGGCGGCCGCGACCTCCTTTGCATGAACGCCCCCGTTGACGTCTCCTTTTTTGCGCGCGCCGCAAAGCCATTGACCAGCTACCGCCCGTACTGGGCCAAGCGCTTTGGCACGGCACCGTTCCTGCCGATGAGCCGCGCCGAGATGGAGAAACTGGGCTGGGACAGCTGCGACATCATCCTGGTGACGGGCGACGCGTATGTGGACCACCCGAGCTTTGGCATGGCCGTGATCGGCCGCACGCTGGAGGCGCAGGGCTTTCGTGTGGGCATCATCGCCCAGCCCGACTGGCAGAGCGCCGAGCCCTTCAAGGCGCTGGGCAAGCCCAACCTGTTCTGGGGCGTGACGGCGGGCAACATGGATTCGATGATCAACCGGTACACCGCCGACCGGAAGATCCGCAGCGATGACGCCTACACCCCCGGCGACGTGGGCGGCAAGCGCCCCGATCGTGCGGCCATCGTCTACAGCCAGCGCTGCCGCGAGGCGTACAAGGACGTGCCCATCATTCTGGGCGGCATTGAAGGCAGCCTGCGTCGCATTGCGCATTACGACTACTGGAGCGACAAGGTGCGCCGCTCCATCGTGGTGGACAGCAAGTGCGATCTGCTGCTGTACGGGAACGCCGAGCGTGCGCTCGTTGAAGTGGCCCACCGCATCGCAGCGCGTGAACCGGTGGAGCAGATCACCGATGTGCGCGGCACGGCCTTTGTGCGCCGACCGGACGACGAGAGCGGCAAGGGCTGGTTCGAGATCGACTCCACCACGGTGGACGAGCCCGGCCGCGTAGAGGCGCACATCAACCCGTACATGACCACCAGCGAGCAGGCTGCGGCCCAAGGCAGCACCTGCAGCAAAGAGGATGGAAATGCTACTGATTCTGTAGCGGGTACCGCAAATAACACCAGCGCTACCGGCCAAAACAGCCCCAACCCTGCCATTCAGCCGATTCAGTTTGTTGCCAATCCGGCGCTCAAGGCCAAGCTCAAGGTGCCCCCGCGCGAGAAGAGCGTGATCCGCCTGCCCAGCTACGAGCAGGTGAAAAGCGACCCCGTGCTCTACGCCCACGCCAACCGCGTGCTGCACCTGGAGACCAACCCTGGCAACGCGCGTGCATTGGTGCAGGCCCACGGCGAGGGTGTGACGGCGCGTGATGTGTGGATCAACCCGCCCCCCATCCCGCTGACCACGGCCGAGATGGACTACGTGTTCGACCTGCCTTACGCGCGTGGCCCGCACCCCAGCTACGCCGACGAAAACGGCAGTCATGACGGCGCGACCAAGATCCCCGCGTGGGAGATGATCCGCTTCTCGATCAACATCATGCGCGGCTGCTTTGGCGGCTGCACCTTTTGCTCCATCACCGAGCACGAGGGCCGCATCATCCAGAGCCGATCGGAAGATTCGATCATCCAGGAGATCGAGGACATCCGCGACAAGGTCAAGGGCTTCACAGGCACCATCAGCGACCTGGGTGGCCCCACGGCCAACATGTACCGCCTGGGCTGCCGCAGTCCCGAGATCGAGGCCGCCTGCCGCAAGCCAAGCTGCGTGTACCCCGGCATCTGCCAGAACCTCACCACCGACCACGGCCCGCTGATCAAGATCTACCGCCGTGGCCGCGCGCTCAAGGGCATCAAGAAGATCCTCATCGGATCGGGCCTGCGCTATGACCTGGCTGTGAAATCGCCGGAGTACGTGAAGGAGCTGGTACAGCACCACGTTGGGGGCTACCTCAAGATCGCGCCCGAACACACCGAGCAGGGCCCGCTCACCAAGATGATGAAGCCGGGCATCGGCAGCTATGACAAGTTCAAGCAGATGTTCGAGAAGTTCAGCGAAGAGGCGGGCAAGAAGCAGTTCCTGATCCCGTACTTCATCGCCGCGCACCCGGGCACCAGTGACGAGGACATGATGAACCTCGCCATCTGGCTGAAGAAGAACGGCTTCCGCGCCGACCAGGTGCAGACCTTCTATCCCAGCCCCATGGCCACGGCCACGGCCATGTACCACTCGGGCCGCAACACGCTGACCCGCGTGCGCCGCGAAATGCGCGATGTGGATGAAGAGTCTGTGGACATCGTGCGCGGCGAAAAGCGCCGCCGCCTGCACAAGGCCTTCCTGCGCTACCACGACCCAAACAACTGGCCGCTGCTGCGCGATGCGCTCAAGGCCATGGGCCGGGCGGACCTGATCGGCAACGGCAAGCACCACCTGATCCCGACCTTCCAGCCGCTCACCGACGGTGGTTACCAGAGCGCGCGGCGCAAGAACTCGACCCCGACAGGGGCCAAGCCCGCCGTGGCACCTGCGTCGCGCACGTTGCAGCAGCCCACGAAGGGCCGCATCCTGACCCAGCACACGGGCCTGCCACCGCGCGTGACCGGGGGCGCGGCCAAGCCGGCTGCTGGCGGCAAACCGTTCAAGAAAGCGCGATAGTCCGCTGCCTGCCTGCTTGCGTGGCGGGGCGGGGCTGGGCGGGCAGGGCGTCCATCTGCCCATTGCATCTGCAGGCTGAAACGGGGGGCTGGCATGCCGCGCCAACGGCATCGGTGGGGTGGCGGGACTCAGGCGCGCCAGGCCCGCGCGGTGGTCAGGCGGTCGTGTAGTCCCTCGCCAGGCATTCCGACAGCGGCACGGGCTTCGCCACCGCATAGCCTTGGGCGTAGTTCACGCCGATGAGTCGCAACGCATCCACGATGGCTCCGGACTCGGCGAACTCGGCAATCGTCTGCTTGCCCATCACATGGCCGATGCGGTGGATCATTTCCACCATGGCGCGGTTGGTGGGGTCTTGCAGAAGGTCTTTCACGAAAGCGCCGTCGATCTTGAGGTAGTTCACCGGCAGGTGCTTGAGGTAGGTGAAGGACGACATCCCCGCGCCAAAGTCATCGAGCGCGAACCGGCAGCCCAGTTGCTGCAGCTCCTTCATCAGTCGCACCGCGTTGGGCAGGTGCGATATCGCGCTGGTCTCGGTGATCTCGAAGCACAGCAGCGCGGGGTCCAGGCCGGATTCGGTGAGCGTGGTACGGATGTATTTGAGCAAGCTGTCATCCCCCAGGCTGGTGCCCGAGAGGTTGATGGCGCAGGTGTGTAGCGGCTGGGCGCCCGGGGTGCGCTGGTGCTGCGCCAGTGCCTGCAGTGTGTGGCGGATCACCCAGCGGTCGATGGACGGCATCATCCCGTAGTGCTCGGCGGCCGGGATGAAGGTGCCGGGCGCCACCAGTAGGTCGTTTTCCTCCTCGCGCAGGCGCAGCAGCACCTCCATGTGCAGGCCTTCCTCACCGGTGCCTTGCAGCGCGCGGATGGTCTGCGCGTACAGCTGGAAACGGTTGTGCTCCAGCGCCAGACGCAGGCGCCGCACCCAGTCCATGTCGCCTTCGCGCCGGGTCATCTCGATGTCTTCGGGCTGGTAGATGAACACCCTGTTGCGCCCGCCTTCCTTGGCACGGTAGCAGGCCATGTCGGCCACGCGCATGGCCTCCTGGATGAAGGTGAGCGCTGGGATGAGCTGCACCATGCCGATGGAAAGGCCCGTGCTGAGCTGCTGGCCTTCCCAGGCCAGGCGCAGGTCCTGGCCAGCCTGGCGCAATTGCTCTGCAATGCGCGCCGAGGGGCCAACGGGGCAGTCCTTGAGCAGGATGCCGAATTCGTCGCCGCCCAGCCGTGCCAGCGTGTCCCCTTCGCGCAGGTGGCTTTGCAGCATGCGACAGACCTCTCGCAGCATCTCGTCGCCGGCCTGGTGGCCGCAGGTGTCGTTGATGAGCTTGAACTGGTCCATGTCCACGTAGAGCAGCGAGCCCTCACGGCCCGGCTGGCGCGGGTGGCTGAGCAGGGCTTCAAGCCGGTGCTCGAACTCGCGGCGGTTCACCAGGCCCGTCAGCGCATCATGGCTGGCCTGCCACGAGAGCTGCTCTACATAGTGCTGCTCGCGCGTGACGTCGTGCAGCGCCAGCACCGCCCCGGTCAGCACACCCCGGTGCCGGATGGGGGAGCCCACCAGCCTCACCGGAACGATGCTCTGGTCCGGTCGCACCAGGGTGCGGTGGATGTTGCCCTTGGCGGCACCATCGCTGCGCAGCAGCGTCTGCACCAGGGCGTCGGCCGACACGGGTGGTGCATCACCTTCGAAGACCAGCAACTGCGCCAGAGGTTGTCCGGTGGCCTGGGCGGCTGGGCGGGCCAGCAAGGTTTCTGCGGCAGGATTCATGTAGGTGACCTCGCCGTGGATGTTGGTCGTCACCACGGCATCGCCAATGGCGGCCAGCGTGGTGCGCGCCTGTTCCCGCTCGACCTCCAGGGCGCGCTCCGCGTTCTGGCGCTGGGCCAGCAACTTGTGCGTGTGCCACAGGGTCAGAAGAATCAGCACCAGGGCGATGCCCATGTTGGTCCACATCAGCAGGAGCACGATGTGGCGCGAGCTTTCGCCCAGGGCCTCGTTGAAGTTCCGGGCCGCCGGGGTCACGCCCGCGTTGATCTCGCGGATGGTGTTCTGCCACCGTTCGCGGGTGGGGGCGTCCGCCGTGCCGGCGGTGTTGCGCTGGTGGATCTCGTGCGACAGCTCGCGCAGCGCACGGATGTACTCGTCGCCCACCAGCCATTGGTCTACCGGCTTCTTCACCAGATCAAAGCCGTCAAAGTAGCGCAGCAGCCAGATCAGGCCGTCAATGTCATCGGGGTGGTTGCCACCGCGCAGAAAGCCGTCGCGCGCCACATCCGTCTGCACCTGGCCTGGCTCCAGGGCCAGCCGGGCCGCCCGGTCGCCCAGCGGGATCTCCATGGCGCGGGTGAACCCTTCAAAGGCCTGGGGGGAGCCGGTGATGGCGTACTGGTTGAGAAAATAGATGGCGTCCTTCTGGCCTTTGGTCCATAGGCTTTCGCCAGCGACGAAGGCACGCACCGTGGACAAAACATGCAGGCTGGCCGTGGCGCACACCGCCAGCAGCAACACCATGGTGATGAAAGGCCAGGTCACCCGCAACGTCAACGGCACAGGCCTTCGCTCGACCGGCTGCAATACATCCATGGATGGCTCCCTCGCCTCGTGCCAAGCTGCTTGCGCCAGTGATGCCTGGTGGCCCCATCCGGCGCGCCCTCATCAGTGTGTCCGCGTGCTCTGTCAATGCCTGCGGTCCAGGGTTGTCCTGGAACGGGTGGCTGATTCGGCGGTGCGGTGCTTCCGGCCCACTATATAGAGATCAACTTGCCAGCGCATGCAAAGTTTGGCAACCCCTTGTGCCTGCGGGGAATGGCCGCCATGCCGATGCGCACCCGCACCTGAACCTGCGCGCGGCGGGCCATCGCTGGCTCCGCCCAGGTGTTGCCCGGCCTGACAGAAGCCGGTGTTTACGGCGCCGCAGCGTGGGTGCCCACCAGCACGGACTGCGGGCCATCGTCTGCGGGCTGCGAGATCAGGTCTTCGATGATGAAGGTGCGGTAATAGAACGCCGTGACCGCGCCTTCGGGGGCAATGGCTGCCACCAGCGTGTCGGTGTCGTCTTTGTCGTTCACTGCGATCAGAATGCCGTGGTGGCCGGAGCCCGCCAGGTCGGCAATGCGCCGCACCATGTCGCCTTCGGCGCCCACAGATGGCAGCGGCGCATCTGCAGTGCCCAGGGTGTGCACAATTTCTTGCAGGATGACTTCGGGGCTGGCGTAGGCGACATCGCCCTGATGGCCTGCTGCCTGCAATGCGAGTGCGGCCTGGCGCGCGCAGTCCTCGTCGGGGAACAGCGCAAACATCTGGCCGGTGGGGTAGAAAACGCCGCCCATGGTGGTCATGGTGGAATCAAGGACGAGGGGTTTCATGGGCATCTCCCGAAGTGTTTCAGACCTTTGGGATTGAAACCGGGCCTCCCGGCGCGCTGTGTAGGCCAGCGGGCCATCTGTGCGTCAGCCCGCTTTGCATTGCCGGGGGCTGGGTCACAAGAATATGTACCAAAAGCGCTTGATGCGCTAGTGCTTCATGGGTTGATTGCTATCAATTTGTTAGTTTTTGACCGCATCTGCTAGCCCAGCCATCCACCCAGCCAGGCCCCCAGCGCCGCGCAATGCAGCACCACCGTCGCCCAATACACCGCGCGAAACTCCGCCTTGCGGGATTTGTGCCGCAGCCACTGCTGGGCCCACCATGCGCCGGGCCAGCCGCCTGCAAGGCTCAGCAGGTGCAGGTGGCTTTCCTTGGTGCGCCACCGGCCATTTTGCGCGGCGCTTTTGTCGATGGCGTAGACCAGAAAGGTCAGGAGGTTGACGGCGACCGCCGCGCCCAGCACCCACCACGGTAGTCGGCCTGCCCAGAGGCCCCAGGCCAGCAGCCCCGCCCAGCCGAGCATGAGTAGCCGTATCAGCGCCGAGCCGGTGGGAGTGGTCGGTTCGATGGCCGCCACAGGGCGCCTGCGCCTGGCGGCCGGAGGTTGCCCCGCCCGTTGCACCGGCGCGCGCCGCGTGGGGTGCGCAGGGGGCGGCTGCGTTGGTGCCGTGCTGCGGGGCTGGAACGCGCCACCCGCGTTTGCAGCGGGCAACACCGCCATAGCCCGGGGCCCTTTTTCGCCGACATGAATCTCCTCGTACACCACGGCGAGCCCTTCGCGGGGCGGGGCGGTACCCCGGTAGTCCCGCACATGAAAGAACACATCGGCGGACGTGTCAGGGCTGCGGATAAAGCCGAAGGCGCGGCTGGCGTCCCAGCGGACGACGGTGCCTTGTTTCTGCATCGGTCAGGAAGTGCTTTCAGGCCAGGGTGTGCAAAGGAATGTCTTGCGCCACCGCCAAAGCATCAAGCTGCGCGCGGGTCTGTGTGCGCAAGAACGCCGCCACGGCCGCGTGGGTGGCGGGGGCGCGCAGCACCTGCGGGTCGCCCGTGGCGGGCAAGCCTGCGGCAGCACACAGGCTGGCGGCGAAGTGGGGTTCCAACGCGGCCACGGCCACGCGGCCGTCGGCGCAGGGGTAGATGCGGTAGCCTGCGTGGTTGCCCCCCACGTCGCCCTCGGGGGTGGTCAGGCCCCAGTCGCGCGGCTGGGCCAGCCAGGCAGCGGCGTCGGCCAGGGCGACTTCGATGCACACGCCGTTGCCGGTGTGGGCGCGCTCCAGCAGGGCCTGCAGCACGGCCTCGCTGGCCATCAGGGCGCCACCCATGTCGGCGTACAGGGTGGGTGGCATCTCGGTGCCGGTCACCAGGCCGGCGTCGGCCAGGTAGGTGAGGTCGTGGCCGGGCTCTTCGGCCCGCTCGGCCGCCGCGCCCACGATGCGTACCAGCGAGAGGCGTGGATATTTTGATTGAAGCGCCTCCCAGGAGAGGCCCAGCTTGGCCAGGGCCGACGGGCGGAACGAGGTGATCAGCACATCGGTGCTTGCCAGCTCTGCATGCAGCGTGGCCTGGCCTTCGGGCGTTTTGAGGTGGGCATGCACCACGCGCACGCCCTGGTGCAGCGTGGCATAGGCCGCAGGGCTGTAGATGCCCATGGGGTCGGCACTGGGGTAGCCGGGGGGCGGGGGCGGTTCGAGCTTGGTGCACTCGGCGCCCATGCGTGCACAGCGCATCAGGGCGGCGGGGCCGGGCAGGTTCAGCGCGAGGCTCAGGACGCGGACATTGCGCAGGGGCTGGGGCAGGGCGTTTGTCATGGGTGGGGGCTTGTCTCGGTGTTGTGGTTTTGAAAGGAAGGCGCGGCGCCGGAACTTCAGGGGCGTGCGCGGGCTCACTCCCTGCGTTATACATAATTTGTTACGCTCCCTGACCCATGCAACGCAGAACCTCTTTGGCCGCCCTCACGGGCCTGGCCGCCTTTCCGGGAGCTTTCATGACCACGTCCCTGAGCAGCGCCGCCACGGCATCTGCATTGCAGGCGCTCAAGCCCTCGCCCCGCATGCCCGTGCTGTTTGTGGGCCATGGCAGCCCCATGAATGCCATCGAGGACAACGCCTGGCGCCGCAGCTGGCAGGCCATGGGCGCGGAGCTGATGGCGCGCGCCGTGCAGCCGCAGCTGATCCTGTGTGTGTCGGCCCACTGGCTCACGCGTGGTGGCTGGCAGCTCACTGGCATGGCCAACCCCAAAACCATCCACGACTTTGGCGGCTTCCCGCAGGCGCTGTTCGACCAGCAGTACCCCGTGCCGGGCGCACCGGCCGTGGCGCGCAGCCTGGCCAAGGAGCTGAAATCTCCTGCCACGGGCGCCGCCCTCGGCGTGGACGAGGGTGAGTGGGGGCTGGACCACGGCACCTGGTCGGTGCTCAAGCCCATGTTCCCCCAGGCGCGTATCCCGGTGATGCAGCTCAGCATGGACTACAGCCGCGCCCCGGCCGAGCACTATGCACTGGGCCAGCAACTCAAGGCCCTGCGCGAGCGGGGTGTGCTCATTGTGGGCAGCGGCAACATCGTGCACAACCTGCGCGCATCCCGCCGTGGCTCGGCTGCCAACGAAGCCTACGACTGGGCCACGGAGTTCGACACCGTGGTGCAGGAGCAGATCAAGAAGGGCCAGCTGGGCGCCTTGCAGGACTTCCAGAAGCTGGGCGCCGTGGCCCAGCAGGCGCACCCCACTTACGAGCACTACCTGCCGCTGCTTTACGCAGCGGGAGCCGTGCTGCCCAGCGAGATGCCCCGCTTTTTCAACACGGGCTATCAGTCGGCATCGATCTCGATGCGGTCGGTGCTGTGGGGCTGATGGATGCTTTCTGAAGCCGATTGAATGCTTCTTTTTTTGATAGCTATTGGCGCATTTACATCTAGCGCTTGAGGCCAAAAACGCCTGAAATCGCCGCGTCGCAGCGGTGGGGCGTCTTCAGGCCGTCGCGTGACCTGCGGTCTGGATCGTCAGCCACGGCCAGCGTTCGCGGTAGCTTTGCGCCTTGGCCTCAAACAACGGCAGGTGCGGGCAGGCGGGGTTGGGTTTGAGAAGTCCTGCGTACAGCTCTTCCAGTCCGTACGGCGCGTACAGCGTGGGCTGAGCAACGCCGGGGGTGATGGCAGGTTGCAGGCCCACGCAGGTGCAGGGCACCAGAAAACGCTCGATCCCGTTGCGGGCGGACTGCAGCGGCGCATACGGGTAACCAAACCAGCGCTCGTACCAGAGGTGCACGCGGGCCTGGTTCTTGGCTTCGACGGTGATGGGCAGGTCGGCGAAGAGGGCGGTGGCGCGGGCTTGCACCTGCTGCTCTGCCGATTCGGACAAGTCGTTGCCGTCGAAGTAGAACAGGTCGTAGTCCTTGATGTTCGCGGTGGGCTCCAGGCCAGAGTGCAGGTTCCACACCGTCTGGAACAGGCAGCCCGCCACCAGCCACCCGTCGGGCAGGCCCAGAAACGGCAAACGCTCCAGAAGGGCCGCGTTGTGCGGGTTCTGGAGCGTTTCGCTCACAAAGCGGCGCGCGAGCGCCGCTTCCTCATCGTGCTCAGACGACCTTTGCAATGGCCTGGCAGACGTAGTCGATGTTCTTGCTGTTCAGGGCGGCCACGCACATGCGGCCGGTGTCGGTACCGTACACGCCGAACTCGTTGCGCAGGCGAACCATCTGGTCCTTGGACAGGCCGGAGTAGCTGAACATGCCGATCTGGGTGGTGATGAAGGACATGTCCTGCTTCACTCCCGCAGCCTTGAGGCCGTCCACCAGCTTTTGGCGCATGGCCTTGATGCGCACGCGCATTTCGGCCAGTTCTTGTTCCCACATGGCGCGCAGCTCGGGGTTGTTCAGCACAGCAGCCACCACCGCGCCACCGTGGATGGGTGGGTTGGAGTAGTTGGTGCGGATGACGATCTTGAGCTGGCTCAGCACGCGGCCGGCTTCTTCCTTGTCGGCGCACAGCACCGACAGGCCACCCACGCGCTCGCCGTACAGGCTGAAGCTCTTGCTGAAAGAGGTGGACACAAAGAAGTTCAGGCCGGCAGCCACAAACTTGCCGATCACGGCGCCGTCCTCGGCGATGCCGTGGCCAAAGCCCTGGTAGGCCATGTCCAGGAAGGGCGTCAGGCCCTTGGCCTTGACGACGGCGATGACCTGGTCCCACTGCGCGGCGGTGATGTCGTAGCCGGTGGGGTTGTGGCAGCAGGCGTGCAGCACGACGATGGTGCCGGGGGCGGCTGCATTCAGGCTGGCCAGGAAACCTTCGAAGTTCACGCCGCGCTTTTCAGCGTCGTAGTACGCGTAGGTGTCCACTTCAAAACCGGCGTTGGTGAACAGCGCGCGGTGGTTTTCCCAGCTGGGGTCGGAGATCAGCACCTTGGCGTTGGGGCTGACCTTCTTCAGGAAATCGGCACCGATCTTGAGGCCGCCGGTGCCGCCGATGGCCTGCACGGTGGCTACGCGGCCAGACTTCACGGGTTCGCTCTCAGCGCCGAACACCAGGCTCTTGACGGCGTTGTCGTACGCCACGATGCCGTCGATGGGCAGGTAGCCACGGGCCGTGGGGGTGGACATCATGGTCTTTTCTGCGGCCTGCACACATTGCAGCAGGGGCAGCTTGCCGTTGTCGTCGAAATAAACGCCGACGCCCAGGTTGACCTTGTTGGGGTTGGTGTCGGCGTTGAATTGCTCGTTGAGGCCCAGGATGGGGTCGCGGGGGGCCATTTCGACGGCGGTGAACAGAGACATGAAAATCCTTGAAAGGTTGTCAGTAGCGAAGAATCCGGGCGTGGTGTACTGTGCCGGGTTCGGCCGATTTTAACGGCCCGCCTTCACCACCCGTTGACCGCCCCCATGCCGGATATCACAGAAGTCATAACTGAAAAGCAAGACGGCGAATTCGTCCGCTTCCCCGACTCCCCGTTTGAACTGTTCCAGCCGTATCCACCGGCAGGCGACCAGCCCGAGGCCATCAACAAGCTGGTGGAGGGACTGAATGATGGGGAAACCTTCCAGACGCTGCTGGGTGTGACGGGATCGGGTAAGACCTTCACCATGGCCAACGTGATCGCGCGCATGGGACGCCCGGCCATCATCTTTGCGCCCAACAAGACACTGGCCGCGCAGCTGTACAGCGAGTTCCGCGAGTTCTTTCCCAAGAACGCCGTGGAATATTTCGTCAGCTACTACGACTACTACCAGCCAGAGGCCTACGTGCCGCAGCGCGACCTGTTCATCGAGAAGGACAGCGCGATCAACGAGCACATCGAGCAGATGCGGCTGTCTTGCACCAAGAGCCTGATGGAGCGGCGCGATGTGGTGATCGTGGCCACCGTGTCGGCCATCTACGGCATTGGCGAGCCCGAGAGCTACCACCGCATGGTGATGACGCTGCGGGTGGGGGACAAGCTGGGGCAGCGGGACGTGATCGCCCAGTTGATCCGCATGCAGTACCAGCGCAACGAGGCGGATTTCAGCCGAGGCAAGTTCCGTGTGCGGGGCGACACCATCGATGTGTTCCCGGCCGAACACTCCGAGCTGGCGATTCGCATTGAGCTGTTTGACGACGAGATTGAGAGCCTGCAGCTGTTCGACCCGCTCACGGGCCGCGTCAAGCAGAAGATCCCGCGTTTTACCGTGTACCCCAGCAGCCATTACGTGACGCCGCGCGACAAGGTACTGGCGGCGGTCGAGACCATCAAGCTGGAACTGGCCGAACGCCTGCAGCAGCTGGTGGCTGACGGCAAGCTGGTCGAAGCGCAGCGGCTGGAGCAGCGCACGCGATTTGATCTGGAAATGCTGAGCGAAGTGGGCCACTGCAAAGGCATCGAGAACTACACGCGCCACCTGTCGGGCGCGGCGCCGGGCGATCCGCCCAGCACGCTGACCGACTACATGCCCAAAGACGCGATCATGTTTCTGGACGAAAGCCACCAGATGATCGGCCAGCTCAACGCGATGTACAGCGGCGACCGCTCGCGCAAGACCACGCTGGTTGAATATGGTTTTCGCCTGCCTTCGGCCCTGGACAACCGACCGCTCAAGTTCGAGGAGTTTGAGCAACGCATGCGGCAGGTGATCTTTGTATCGGCCACGCCCGCCGACTACGAAAAGACCCATGCAGGCCAGGTGGTGGATCAGGTAGTGCGCCCCACGGGCTTGGTGGACCCGGTGGTGGAAGTACGCCCCGCCACCCATCAGGTGGATGACGTGCTGCAAGAAATACGCATTCGTGTCGAAAAGCATGAGCGTGTACTCATTACCACGCTGACCAAGCGAATGGCTGAGCAGCTGACCGACTATTTGACGGACAACGGTGTGAAGGTGCGCTACCTGCACAGCGATGTGGACACCGTGGAGCGGGTGGAGATCATTCGCGACCTGCGGCTGGGCGCGTTTGACGTGCTGGTGGGCATCAACCTGCTGCGTGAAGGACTGGACATCCCGGAGGTGTCGCTGGTAGCGATTCTGGACGCCGATAAGGAAGGCTTCTTGCGCGCAGAGCGCAGCCTGATCCAGACCATTGGCCGTGCTGCGCGTAACCTGAACGGCCATGCCATCTTGTACGCCGACCGCATCACTGACTCCATGAAAAAAGCCATGGGCGAGACGGAACGTCGGCGCATCAAGCAGATCGCATACAACGAGGCCAACGGGATCACGCCGCGCAGCATTGTCAAGCGGGTAAGAGACCTGATTGACGGCGTGTACAGCGAAAAAGCGGGCAAGGATGCCGAGCGCTTGGAGCAGGAAGCCCTGCAGCGTGCGCAGGTGGAGGACATGTCCGAGAAGGACGTGGCGCGCGAGATCAAGCGCCTGGAAAAGCTCATGCTGGAACACGCGCGCAACCTGGAGTTCGAGCAGGCCGCCCGGGTGCGCGACCAGCTGACGCGGCTCAAGGACCAGGCCTTTGGAGCCCATGGCAGCGATTCCGTAGCCTTGTAGAAAAGGATTGTAGCTGGGTGTGTGATGGGAAATTACTATTGAGTCGATTAATAACTATTTGGTTTTTTAACCCGACAGAATCAATAGGGATTTGTGCTATACTCGCACAAAACACTCAACAAAACAGCCCAACGATGAAGGGCTCCGCAGCAGGTGACTGGGCGGAGTAAGGGGCGGAGACGGTGCCTCGCTGGCAAACAGTCAGCGCAGGCGGTTTCTTCAACGAACAAGCCTTAGCACAAGGAGCTTGCGATGCGTCTCACAACCAAAGGCCGTTTTGCGGTCACCGCCATGATTGACCTGGCCCTGCGCCAGAACAACGGCCCCGTCACGCTGGCTGCCATCAGCCAGCGCCAGCAGATTTCGCTGTCGTACCTGGAGCAACTCTTTGGCAAGCTGCGCCGCCATGAACTGGTGGAATCCACCCGTGGCCCCGGCGGCGGCTATACGCTGGCCCGCAAGGCAGGCGACATCACCGTGGCCGACATCATCGTTTCGGTCGATGAACCCATCGACGCCACGCAGTGTGGTGGCAAGGAAAACTGCCTGGGTGAAGCCGGCCGTTGCATGACGCATGAACTGTGGGCCTCGCTGAACCAGCGCATGGTGGAGTTTCTGGACTCGGTCACCCTGCAAAAGCTGGTGGACGAGCAGCTCGCCAAGGGCGTGCAGATCGAAGACAAGCCTGTGGTTCGCCGCGCCATCTCTACGACGCCGGTGGTCAAGCCCATCCGCGTGAACGCCCCCAATTCGGTGTTTGCGCTGGGTAACGTCTTCGCCAAATCCTGATGCTTGGTGCGCCGTGCTGGCCCTGGGGTCAGCACTGCCCTGACCGCGTTGTAATCGTTTTCTTGTTTGTTCTGCCTCTTCTGTTTGCCAGCCAGAACCTTTTACTGAGCCAGCCATGGACATGACCCCGCACTTTCCCATCTATCTCGACTATGGCGCCACGACCCCGGTAGACCCCCGCGTGGTGGACGCCATGATTCCCTGGTTGCGTGAGCACTTTGGCAACCCGGCGTCGCGCAGCCACGCATGGGGCTGGGAGGCCGAAGAGGCGGTGGAAAAAGCGCGTGTGCAAGTGGCCGACCTGATCGGTGCCGACCCCCGCGAAATCGTCTGGACCAGTGGTGCGACCGAGTCCATCAACCTGGCCTTGAAGGGCGCTGCGCATTTCTACAAAGGCAAGGGCAAACACCTCATCACGCTCAAGACCGAGCACAAGGCCGTGCTGGACACCATGCGCGAGCTGGAGCGCCAAGGCTTTGAAGCCACCTATCTGGACGTGCAGGAAGACGGCTTGGTCAACATGGATGCCCTGAAGGCTGCCATCCGTCCAGACACCGTGCTGATCAGCATCCTCTTCGTGAACAACGAAATCGGTGTGATCCAGGACATCCCCGCCATTGGCGCTCTGTGCCGTGAGAAGGGCATCCTGCTGCATGTGGATGCCGCCCAGGCGACGGGTCGTGTCGAGATCGACATGAACGTGCTGCCCATCGATCTGATGAGCATGACCGCCCACAAGACCTACGGCCCCAAAGGCATCGGTGCGCTGTACGTGCGCCGCAAGCCCCGCGTGCGGCTGGAAGCCCAGATGCACGGTGGCGGCCATGAACGCGGCATGCGTTCGGGCACCTTGCCCACGCACCAGATCGTGGGCATGGGCGAGGCTTTCCGCATTGCCAAGGAAGAAATGGCCGAGAGCAACGCCAAGGCGAAGGCCCTGCAGCAGCGCTTGCTCGACGGCCTTAAGGACATCGAACAGGTCTACATCAACGGCAGCCTGGAGCGCCGTGTGCCGCAGAACCTGAACATGAGCTTCAATTTCGTCGAAGGCGAATCGCTCATCATGGGTATCAAGGGCCTGGCGGTGTCTTCGGGCTCGGCCTGCACCTCTGCCAGCCTGGAGCCCAGCTATGTGCTGCGCGCTTTGGGCCGCAGCGACGAGCTGGCCCACAGCAGCCTGCGCATGACTATCGGCCGTTTCACGACCGAGGAAGAGATTGACTACGCCATCTCCACCATTCGCGAGAACGTGGCCCGCCTGCGCGAACTGAGCCCGCTGTGGGAGATGTACAAGGACGGCATCGACATCAGCACCATCCAGTGGGCTGCTCACTGATTCCGCACACATTCTGGACGTATTGAAGAGGTACACATCATGGCTTATTCAGACAAAGTGGTTGACCATTACGAAAACCCCCGCAACGTGGGTTCGTTCGACAAGGGTGACGATTCGGTGGGCACCGGTATGGTGGGCGCGCCTGCTTGCGGCGACGTGATGAAGCTGCAGATCAAGGTGAACCCTGAAACCGGCGTGATCGAAGACGCCCGCTTCAAGACCTACGGCTGTGGCTCGGCGATTGCCTCCTCGTCGCTGGTGACCGAGTGGGTCAAGGGTAAGACGCTGGACGAAGCCGCAGCGCTCAAGAACAGCGAGATCGCCGAAGAGCTGGCCTTGCCGCCCGTCAAGATCCACTGCTCCATCCTGGCGGAAGATGCCATCAAGGCAGCTGTGCTGGACTACAAGACCAAGCACGCCGCCACGGCCACTGCCGCCTGATTGTTTGACAGATAGATCGAGAGACATGGCCATTACGCTGACAGAAGCTGCAGCCCGGCACGTCAACCGCTACCTTGCCCGCCGTGGCAAGGGGCTGGGCGTGCGTCTGGGGGTCAAGACGACCGGCTGCTCGGGGCTTGCCTACAAGCTGGAGTATGTGGACGCGAGCGAGCCCGAGGACATCGTGTTTGAAAACCACGGCGTCAAGGTGCTGATTGACCCCAAGAGCCTGACCTACATCGATGGCACCGAGCTGGACTTTGTCCGTGAGGGGCTGAACGAAGGCTTCAAGTTCAACAACCCCAACGAGCGTGATCGCTGCGGTTGCGGGGAGAGCTTCCGCGTCTGAACGTCTTCAGCTGATGTAACGCCAAACCGCCAACGCGCTCTGTGCTGGCGGTTTTTTCTTGGATTTTCTTCACGCCCCCTTGCGCATGAATCTGCAATCTGACGACTTCGAACTGTTTGGCCTGGCGTGCCGCTTTGCACAAGAACGCAGCGCCATCGACGCGCGCTGGAAGGAACTGCAGCGCGAAGCCCACCCCGACAAGTTTGCTGCGCAAGGCGCTGCGGCGCAGCGCGTAGCGATGCAGTGGTCCGTGCGCATCAACGAGGCTTACCAACGCCTGAAGGACCCCATGCGCCGGGCGGCCTATCTGTGCGAACTGCACGGAGCGCCTATCCGTGCCGAAGACAACACCGCCATGCCCGCTGCGTTTTTGATGCAGCAGATGGAATGGCGCGAGGCACTGGAAGATGCCCGCGCAGACAGCGAGCTGGACGCACTGGACGATGAGGTGGAACAGGCCCGGCGTGCCGCTTTGTCGCAGTGCGAGCAACTCATCGACCAGCAGCAGGACTATGCCGGCGCGGCCCGCCAGGTCAGAGCCCTCATGTTCATTGCGCGATTTGCGGACGACATAGAACGTCGCCGAGAGCAACTGGGACAATAGAGCGGTTTTGCTTTCCCCCTGGGGCCCCTGTCGCTTGCTGAGGTGATGGCGTCCCCCACCACGTTGAGACCCGAAATTTCATGGCGCTTTTGCAGATCTCCGAACCCGGCCAGTCCCCCGACCCGCACCAGCGGCGCATCGCGGTGGGCATTGACCTGGGCACCACCCATTCTCTGGTTGCCGCTGTGCGCAATGGTGTGTCCGAATGCCTGCCCGATGCACAGGGCAGGGTGCTGCTGCCCTCGGTGGTGCGCTACCTGGCCAATGGCGGTCGCCAGATCGGATATGACGCCGTGGCGGCGCAGGCCCAGGATGCGCGCAACACCATTGCCTCGGCCAAACGCTTCATGGGGCGTGGCCTCAAGGACGTGGCGGAAGCGGGCAAGCTGCCATACGACTTCGTGGCTGCTGCTGATGGCGGCGAGGGCGGTATGGTCAGCCTGGCCACGGTGGATGGCAACAAGTCGCCCGTCGAGATCAGTGCCGAGATTCTGGCCACGCTGCGCTACCGCGCCGAAGACACCTTCAATGATGATCTGTATGGCGCAGTGATCACCGTGCCTGCGTACTTCGACGACGCCCAGCGCCAGGCCACCAAGGATGCGGCCAAGCTCGCTGGCATCAACCTGCTGCGCCTGATCAACGAGCCCACGGCGGCGGCGATTGCCTATGGCCTGGACAACGCCAGCGAGGGCGTCTACGCCGTCTATGACCTGGGTGGGGGTACGTTTGATATTTCCATCCTGCGCCTGACGCAGGGCGTGTTCGAAGTGATCGCCACGGGCGGCGACTCTGCCCTGGGAGGCGACGACTACGACGCGGCGCTGGCGGACTGGGTTCTGCAGCAGGTGGGGCAACAGGCGGTCACACCAGCCGACAAGTCGGCCGTGCGCATGGCTGCGCGCGCCTGCAAAGAGGCCTTGACTGCTACTGATTTGGTAGCATTTAAGGCAGAGCTATCTAGCGCTTCTGTGCAATTTGACGTCAAACGGTCGGATTTTGACGCGGTGACGGCCGATTTGACCGCCCGCTCCATGGCGGCTGTGCGCCGTGCCCTTCGCGATGCGCATCTGGCGCGCGATGAAGTGCAGGGCGTGGTCATGGTGGGCGGCTCCACCCGCATGCCGCAGGTGCAGCGGGCCGTGGCGGAGTTCTTTGGCACCGAGCCACTGACCAACCTGAATCCCGACGAAGTGGTCGCGCTGGGTGCCGCCATCCAGGCCAACCAGCTGGCCGGTAACAACACGGCAGGCGACCTGCTGCTGCTGGACGTGATTCCGCTGTCCCTGGGCATCGAGACCATGGGCGGGCTGGTGGAACGCATTGTTGCGCGCAACGAGACCATACCTACCGCCAAGGCGCAGGACTTCACGACCTACAAGGATGGACAGACCGCGCTGGCCATCCATGTGGTGCAAGGCGAGCGTGACCTGGTGCAGGACTGCCGCAGCCTGGTGCGCTTTGAGTTGCGCGGTATTCCCCCGATGGCGGCCGGCGCTGCGCGCATCCGTGTGACCTTCACCGTCGATGCCGATGGCCTGCTGAGCGTGGCCGCGAAAGAGCAGGGCAGTGGGGTGGAGGCCCGCATTGACGTGAAACCATCGTACGGCCTCACGGACGACCAGATCGCGCGCATGCTGCAGGACGGCTTTGCCACGGCCGCGCAGGACATGAAAGCCCGTGCCGTGGTCGAGGCCCGCGTGGACGCCGACCGCATGCTGATTGCCACGCAAAGCGCGCTTGACGCGGATGGCGACGTGCTCAGCCCCAAGGAGCGGGCTGCCATCGACGCCCTGATGGTGGCCTTGCGCCACCAGCGCGACGCCGACGATGCCGCGGCCATCGAGGCCGCCACGGAAGCCCTGGCCAAGGGCACCGAGGCGTTTGCAGCCCAGCGCATGAACCGCGGTATCCAGCAGGCCCTGGCCGGCAAGAACGTTGCGAGCCTGTGATACGAGCCAGCGCATCCCTCTGAACAAGAAAAAGACCACCCCATGCCTGTCATCAAGATCCTTCCCCATCCCGAATACTGCCCCGCTGGCACTGAGATCACGGCGCCCGCAGGCACCTCGATCTGCGAAGCCCTGCTGGACAACCACATCAACATCGAGCACGCCTGCGACATGAGCTGTGCCTGCACCACCTGCCACGTCATCGTGCGCCAGGGACTGAGTTCGCTGAATGCGGCAGAAGAAGAGGAAGAAGACCTGCTGGACCGCGCCTGGGGCCTGGAGCCGCAGTCGCGCCTGTCTTGCCAGGCCATCCTGGCGCAGACCGACCTGATCGTGGAAATTCCGAAGTACACGATCAACCACGCCAAGGAAAACCACTGATGTCCCGGCAAATTGTTCTGGACACTGAGACCACCGGCCTTTCGGCCGAAGGTGGTGACCGCATCATTGAACTGGGTTGCGTGGAGCTGCTCAACCGCAAGCTGACCGGCAACAACCTGCACCTGTACTTCAACCCTGGCCGTGACAGCCATGAAGATGCGCTGAAGGTGCACGGCATCAGCAACGAGTTCCTGAAGGACAAGCCCAAATTTGCCGACGTGGTGGACGACATCCTGCAGTACCTGCAGGGCGCCGAGATCATCATCCACAACGCTGCGTTCGACGTAGGCTTTCTCAACAAGGAACTGGAGCTGGTGGGGCGCTCGGCATTTGGCACCTATGTGCAAAGCGTGACCGACACGCTGGCCATGGCCAAGGAGATGTACCCGGGCAAGCGCAACTCGCTGGACGCCCTGTGCGACCGTCTGGGCGTGGACAACTCGGGCCGTACGCTGCACGGCGCCTTGCTCGACGCCGAGCTGCTGGCCGACGTCTACATCAATCTCACACGCGGGCAGGATGCCTTGCTGATCGCCGACGATGGCCATGACAGCGCTGACGGCGTGAAGGTGGCAGCCATCGATTTGCGCGGCCTTGCGCTGCCGGTGCTGCGGGCGAGCGAACAAGAGCAGGCGGCCCATGCCGAGGTGCTCACGCAGATCGACAAGGCCAGCGGTGGCAAAACAATTTGGCGAACTCTCCAGTCGGCCTGAAAAGCTGTGCCATAATAGAAGGCTGTCGCAGCGACAAGGGTGATTAGCTCAGCGGTAGAGCACTGCCTTCACACGGCAGGGGTCACATGTTCGATCCATGTATCACCCACCATGTTGCTGCCAGACTTTTCGCAGCGGTATCTTTCTCCAAGGTGCTTGCGACGGGTGATTAGCTCAGCGGTAGAGCACTGCCTTCACACGGCAGGGGTCACATGTTCGATCCATGTATCACCCACCAATTCAAAAACCCCTGCAGGTTCCTGACCTGCGGGGGTTTTTTCTTGGCTCGTCCGCCTGTCTGCAAGCTGCAAAGTGCAGCGACCATTCGCCAAAGCGGCGTACAACGCAGGCTTGCGCGCTACATTTGTCGCCCGTACCTGCAACGCTGCATCCATGATCACCTTCCACAATCCCTTGCACCAGGGGCACGCACCGGCCCACGAATTCTTCCGGGGCGAGCGCGTGCCCTGTTTTGAAAAACCCGAACGTGTGGACTATGTGGAAGACGCCCTGCGCACACGCGGTCACGTCATGGTGTTGCCCGATGTGGACTGCAATGCCGTGCTGGCGCAGGTGCATGCGCCGCGCTATCTGGCATTTCTGCAGACCGCCTGGCAACAATGGCTGGCGCTGGACCCAACCAATGCGTCAGTGCAGCCTTTTCCGTCTGTCTGGCCGGTGCGCACGCTGCGCAGTGATGTGGAACCCGATAACTTTGTCGCACGGCTGGGGCTGTACTCCATGGACAACGGTACACCCATGGCGGCAGGAACCTGGGCCGCAGCCAAGGCGGGGGCCGATGCTGCTGCCAGCGCGGCGGCACGCGTTGCGCTGGGGACGCGCGCCGCGTTTTGCTGCACACGGCCGCCAGGGCATCATGCGGGCCCGGACTTCATGGGGGGCTATTGCTTCTTGAACAACGCCGCCGTGGCAGCGCAAACCCTGCGCAACCAGGGCGCCCAGCGTGTGGCGGTGCTGGATGTGGACTACCACCACGGCAACGGCACGCAGAGCATCTTTTACGACCGCAGCGATGTGCTGTTCATCAGCATGCACGGTGACCCGCGCACGGAGTACCCCTTCTACCTGGGCCACGCCGACGAAACGGGCGAGGGGGCTGGTGTTGGGTTTAACCTGAACCTGCCCTTGCCTGCGGGCACCAGCGCGGCAACATGGTTCGATGCACTTGAGCAAGCGTGCCTGCGCATCACGGATTACCGCGCCGACGGGCTGGTGATTTCTCTGGGGCTGGATGCCTTTGAGGGCGATCCCATCTCGCGGTTTGCACTGGCATCGTCAGATTTCACCCGCCTGGGCGAGCGGCTGGCACGGCTGGGGTTGCCCACGGTGTTTGTGCTGGAAGGCGGCTATGCGGCGGCCGAGCTGGGCACCAATGCCGTCAACGTGCTCGATGGTTTTGAGCAGACCTGACGCGGCACCCGGCAGGTGATGCAGGAGACGCACTGATGATCGATACGGTGGATTGTGTGGTGGTGGGCGCGGGCGTGGTGGGTCTGGCGGTGGCCCGTGCACTGGCGCTCCAGGGGCGGGAGGTGATGGTGCTGGAGGCAGCGGACGCGATCGGCACTGGCACCAGTTCGCGCAACAGCGAGGTGATTCATGCCGGGCTGTATTACCCCGCAGGTTCGCTCAAGGCCAGGCTGTGCGTGCGGGGCAAGGAATTGCTTTACGCCTACTGCACGGAGCGCGGTGTGCCCCACCGCCGCTGCGGCAAGCTGCTGGTGGCCACCTCTGCCGCCCAGCTGGACAGCCTGGAAGGTATCCAGGTGCGGGCCCGTGCCAACGGAGTGCTGGACCTGCAACGCCTCAGCCGCGAAGAAGCCCTGGAGATGGAGCCCGCGCTGGCCTGCGTTGGTGCCTTGCACTCGCCCAGCACCGGCATCGTCGATAGCCATGCGCTCATGCTGGCGCTGCAGGGCGATCTGGAGCATGCGGGTGGTGTTGTAGCGCTAAATTCGCCGCTGGCGCTAGCATCTATTGGCTCTGATGCTATTGATTTGGAAGCGGTGGATGGTACACGCCTCCGCGCACGCACCGTGGTCAACGCCGCCGGGTTGCACGCCCCCGCGCTGGCTGCGCGATTCGCCGGGCTGGCCCTGCAGCATGTGCCCACCGCTTGCTACGCCAAGGGCAACTATTTCACGTTGTCTGGCAAGGCACCGTTCAGCCGACTGATTTACCCGGTGCCCGAGGCGGCTGGGCTGGGTGTACACCTCACGCTGGACCTTGGCGGCCAGGCCAAGTTTGGCCCGGACGTGCAATGGGTGGACTCGCCCGACGATCTGCAGGTGGACCCCGCGCGCGGCGATGCCTTCTATGCCGAGGTGCGCAAATATTGGCCGGGCTTGCCAGGCGGCGCTCTGGCGGCGGGCTACGCGGGCATGCGCCCCAAGATCCACGGGCCCAGTGCACCCGCTGCCGACTTCGTCATTCAAGGGTCTGCTGTCCATGGGGTAGCCGGGCTGGTCAACCTCTTTGGCATCGAGTCGCCCGGCTTGACAAGTGCCCTGGCCATTGCGGAGCATGTGGCTGCGCTGGTTTGATCTGCAGCAAGCCATTTGCAATCAGTAACCTCTTGCGTCCCCGTCCTACGAGGGGTTTCTGCGCGGATGGCTAAGATGAACTTCAGTCCCAACGTTCGCGTGCGGGGTTTTCCATCACTTTTGGCACTACACAGAAAGGCTTGTATGACTGCTTCTGACACCACGACCACCCAGGGCGAACTGGAAAAGCTGGTTTCCGATCTGCGGGGGCTGTTGGCCAACAAGGACCTGGACGCAGTGCCTGAAATCAAGCTGCTGCGCCAGCGCCTGGACGATGGCATGCACAACGTGCGTGAGTCCGCTGTGCGCGCCGCTCAGGACGCCGCCCGCCAAGCGAAGGAAGCCGCTTTGGCAGCCGACCGCTACGCCCATGACGAACCTTGGCGTGTGGCGGGTGCCGCATTGGCCGTGGGCGCGCTGGTTGGCTTTCTGCTTGCACGCCGCTGATCGTCGCTGTCCTCCCATGACGGCACGCCACAGAGGCAACAAGACATGAATTGGCTCTCGCTGCTGGGTCTGGAAGGGTTGGCCGCCCGCTGGCGTGCCAACCTGATCGAGGGCGCCATCGCCGCCGAAGACCGGATGGATCTGGCCCGCCTGGAATGGGCGGACCTCAAGCAGCGGCTGCAACAACTGCTGGTGCTGACCATTCTGGTCGTTGGGCTCACGGTGGTGGCCCTGATCATGGTGTCGCTGGCGGTGCTGGTGCACTTTTGGGACTCCCCGCAACGCACGCTGGTGGCGTGGCTGGTGGCTGCCGTATGGGCTGCAGGCTGGGCCGCCGCCACGGTGTCGTTGGTGTCTGTGGCGCAGCGCGCGGGCAGCGGCTTTGCGCTGACGCGGCGAGAGTTGGCCCAGGACTGGCGTGACATCAAGGAGCGCTTGTGAGCACCCCCCACCCCACCATTGGTACACCGCAGACTGCGCCCACGGTAAGGCTGGTGGCTACGCCGGAGCAGCAGCGCGTGCTTGACCGAATTGAACTGCAGCGCGAGCGGCTGCGTGCCCGCCGCGTGGCCCGGGCCCAGGCCCGCGCGCTCGCGGAGCAAGCCGGAGGCGCCACGGGCGGTGGAGATGCCTCGCTGGCGCTGCGAGCCGCCGGGTTCGCGCGCGAACACCCGCTGGCGGTGGCAGCCATGGCCGGTGTCGCTCTGGTGGCCGGCCCGCGCAGGTTGATCCGGTGGGCGGGCATTGTCCTGCCGATGCTGATGCGCTTGCGGCGCTGACGACTGGTGGGGTTGCGGAGGGCGGCGTTCCGCTGCTCAAACCCACGCCGAAAACTGAAACGGAGCCCTGTTGCCAGAGGCTCCGTTTTCTTATGGAGCCATGCGGTCGAGCGTCTGTCGCCCGAGGGGTCAGCGCAAGGCCTTGATGGCCTTGGCGGCCTTCACAACCAGCGCAGGGCCTTCATAAATCAGGCCGGTGTAGATCTGCACCACGTCTGCCCCTGCGCGAATCTTGCTCACTGCGTCGTCGGCGCTCATGATGCCGCCAACACCAATGATGGGGAATCCGCTGCCCAAGGTTGCGCGCAGCTGCCGAATGACCTGGTTGCTGGCTTCCAGCACCGGAGTGCCACTCAACCCCCCCGTCTCTTCCGCGTGGCGCATGCCCTGCACCGCAGCGCGGCTGATGGTCGTGTTGGTGGCAATCACACCGTCCATGCCGTGGCGCTGCAGCGTCGCGGCGATCACTGCCACCTGGGCTTCATCCAGGTCCGGTGCAATCTTCACAAAAACCGGCACGCGCCGCTGGTGCTGGGTGGCCAGCGCCTCACGGCGCTCGGCAATCGCTCCCAGCAGTGCATCCAGTGCGGCATCGCTTTGCAAGGCGCGCAGGTTCTGGGTGTTGGGTGAGCTGATGTTGACCGTCACGTAGTCGGCATGGGGGTATACGCCCTCCAGGCAGATCAGGTAGTCGCTGGTGGCGTTCTCGATGGGGGTGGTGGCGTTCTTGCCGATGTTGAGACCGAGCAGCATGGGGTGCTGACGGTTCTGCTTGCGAAACTGCGCCTGCTGCACATTGCGCAGGAAGGCATCCAGGCCTTCGTTGTTGAAGCCCAGGCGGTTGATGAGTGCGCGGGCCTCGGGCAGGCGAAACATGCGCGGCTTGGGGTTGCCCGGCTGCGCTTTGGGGGTCACGGTGCCCACTTCGACAAAACCGAAACCCATGGCGCCCAGCGCGTCAATGCAGCGCGCATTCTTGTCCAGGCCCGCCGCCATGCCCACGCGGTTGGGAAACTTCAGCCCCGCCAGGGTGATGGGGTCGTTCACAGTTTCGTTGCACCAGGCCCATTGCAGCGGCGTGCGCTGCCCGCGCGCCAGCATGTCCATGGTGAGTTCGTGGGCGGCTTCGGCATCCAGGCCGAAGAGAAAGGGGCGGGTGAGGGCGTAGGGGATCAGGGACATGGGGAGATAATTCAGGATTACCCCTGATTTTCTCCCATGACGACCACCACTCCCCTGACCCAAGACGAACTCAAGACCCTGGTAGGCCAAGCCGCGCTGCAATACGTGGTGCCTGGCGAGATTGTGGGGGTGGGCACCGGCTCCACCGTCAACAAGTTCATTGACGCCCTGGCGGGCATGAAGGACCAGATCAAGGGCGCTGTCTCCAGCTCCGTTGCCAGCACTGAGCGCCTGAAGGCACTGGGTATTGCCGTGTTCGATGCCAATGAGGTCCCATCGCTCTCCGTCTATATCGACGGCGCGGACGAGATCGACGGCCAGGGTTACATGGTCAAGGGTGGCGGCGCGGCACTGACACGCGAGAAGATCGTGGCAGCATTGGCCGAGCGCTTTGTGTGTATTGCCGACGAATCCAAGTTGGTGAAGGCCCTGGGCCAGTTCCCGTTGCCGGTGGAGGTGATCCCGATGGCTGCCAATCACATTGCGCGCCGTTTTACCGCCATGGGTGGACAGGCCAGCTTGCGACTCAAGGACGGACAGCCCCTGGTGACTGACAACGGCCAGCACATTCTGGACGTGAAGGGCTTGTCCATCACCGACCCGCTGGCGTTCGAGTCAGAGATCAACCAATGGCCTGGCGTGGTGACCGTGGGTGTGTTTGCCCACCAGAAGGCATCCGTGTGCCTGCTGGGTACGGCGCAGGGCGTGAAGACCATCACCTATTGAGGAATGGTGGTTGGGTGGGTGACAAGCCCACCCCCATAGTTCACCAATACAAAAGGGGCCTCTGGAGGCCCCTTTTATGTTGGGTGGATGTGAATAGAAGGACCAGCCGCCTGGAGGCGGCTACGTCACAGAGTGTCAGAACCGGATACCGGCGGGATTGCTTGGTGTTGGGCCGTCATTGACCGGTGGAGGGAGCGCGGGCCGTGCCGGCGCTTTCGGTTCAGCGGCGGGTGCGGACTCCACCGGCTTGGCCGCAACCAGCGGGGTGGGCACTGGCTGGCGGTAGTTGCTGGGCAACTGGGATTGTTTGGGGTAGCCCGCTGCGTCGAGGTATTGGATCCACTCCGCGTCTGAAAAGCCCACCAGTTGCTGGCCGCCAATGGTGCCAAAAGGCAGGCTGGTGCTGCCACTCAGGCGTTGCAGTGCGGCAATGTCCTCATTGCTGGCCACTGTGCGCTCGGTGTACGGCACACCGCGTGATGTCAGCATGTTGCGCAAGCTTCCGCAGGGTGCGCAGTCATTGCCGGTGTAGATGGTCACCGGGTACCGGTTGGCCACCTGGCGCAGTTCGAAAGGCAACGCTCCATTGGCCGCTGCTGGGCTTGCGGTCGCGGCAGCCGGGGCTGCAGGGCTGCGCGCGGGCGGTGCAGTGGTTTCGGCCGGAGGGCGGTCTGAAAAAGTCACCTTGCCGTCGGGCCCGACAATGCGATAGACATTCTGCGCCTGGGCCCCCACTGAGGCGAGGGCCATCAACAAGGAGGCAGCGGCAGGAGCGAACGTAGTACGGGGCATGCGGGTTCTCCTCATTCTTGTGGGGCTGTGGTTTTTAGAGGCCAGGCGACAGACCGCACTCAGGCGGTCAGTTCTTCCGCCATGCCCTGGTGGCGCAGCAGGGCATCCAGACTGGGCTCACGGCCACGGAAAGCCTTGAAGGACTCCATGGCGGGGCGGCTGCCACCCGCTTCCAGGATGGCCTCACGGTAGCGTCTCCCGGTTTCGGTGCTGGGCAAGCCGTCGGTACCAGCGGTTTCTTCAAAGGCGGCGTAGGCGTCGGCGCTGAGTACCTCGGCCCATTTGTAGCTGTAGTACCCCGCTGCATAGCCGCCGGCAAAGATGTGGCTGAAGGTGTGGGCCGTGCGGCTGAACGCGGGCGGCTGCAGCACGGCCACTTCCTGGCGCACCTGGGTCAGCAGGGGCATGAAGTCCTGGGCCGGGTCGTGTTCGGTGTGCAGCAGCATGTCGAACAAGGCAAACTCGATCTGGCGCAGGGTCTGCATGCCGCTCTGGAAGTTCTTGGCGGCGATCATCTTGTCAAACAGCGTGCGCGGCAGCGGCTCGCCGGTGTCCACGTGGGCCGTCATGTGTCTGAGCACATCCCATTCCCAGCAGAAGTTTTCCATGAACTGGCTGGGCAGCTCCACGGCGTCCCATTCGACGCCGCCAATGCCAGAAACATCGCGTTCGTTCACCTGGGTCAGCATGTGATGCAGTCCATGGCCAAATTCATGGAACAGCGTGATCACGTCGTCATGGGTCAACAGTGGCGGCTTGCCGTCCACGCCGTCCGCGAAGTTGCAGACGAGGTGGGCAATCGGCGTTTGCAGCACCCCGGTGTCGGGGCGCTGCCAGCGCGTGCGCACGTCATCCATCCAGGCGCCGCCCCGCTTGCCGGTGCGGGCGGGCTGGTCGAGGTAGAACTGGCCCACCAGCTGGCCGTTGCGTTCGATGCGATAGAACTCCACCGCAGGGTGCCACACCGGTGCCGTGTCGCGGCGGATGGACACTTCAAACAGCGTCTCAATGATCTTGAACAGGCCTGCCAATACCTTGGGTGCCGTGAAGTACGCCTTGAGCTCCTGCTCGCTGAAGGCGTAGCGGGCTTCCTTGAGCTTTTCAGAGATGTAGGGCCAGTCCCAGGGCTGCGGATCGGTCAGCCCCAGGTGTTCGGCCGCAAAGGCGCGCAGGTCGGCCACGTCCTTTTCGGCATAGGGCCGGGCGCGGCGGGCGAGATCACGCAAGAACTGGACAACCTCGGCGGGCGACTGGGCCATCTTGGGCACCACGGAGACTTCACCAAAGTTGGCGTAGCCCAGCAGCTGGGCTTCTTCTCGGCGCAAGGCCAGGATTTCGCCAATCAGCGCGGTGTTGTCGAATTTCTGGCCTTCGCCTTCGGCCTGGTCCGAGGCACGGGTGACATAGGCGCGGTATAGCTTGGCGCGCAGGTCGCTGCGGGTGGCAAACTGCATCACCGGCAGGTAGCAAGGCATTTTCAGGGTGAGCTTGTAGCCGGGCTTCCCGTCCGCCTGTGCGGCCGCCAAAGCGGCTTGCTGCACATCGGCCGGTACACCGTCCAGTTCCTCAGCGGTGGCGTAGTAGGCAAAGGCATCGGTGGCGTCCAGCGCGTTTTCGCTGAACTTCTGGCTCAGCTCGGCCTGGCGTTCCTGGATCTGGGCGAAGCGCTCTTTGGCCGCCCCGGTCAGCTCAGCGCCGCTGAGCACGAAGTTGCGCACTGCGTTGCGGTGGGCTTGGCGCTGCTCGGGCGTCAGGGTGGCGGGGTCGATGGCCTTGTACTTGGCATAGAGGCGTTCGTCAGCGCCCAGGCGGGTCCAGAACTCCGTGACGCGGGGCAGGGCGGCGTTGTAGGCCGCGCGCAGTTCCGGTGTGTCGGCAACGCTGTTGAGGTGGCTGACAGCCCCCCAGGCGCGGCCGAGCTGTTCGGTGGCTACATCCAGCACCTTGGCGATGGCATCCCAGCGGGCAGGGAAGTCGGGCGCCGTGACGGTCTCCAGAGCCTGATTGGCACGCTCCAGCAGCACATCAACCGCAGGGGCTACGTCCTGTGGGGTGATGCGGTCAAAGGCGGGGAGGTCGGAGAAGTCGAGAAGGGCGTTGCTCATGCGGGATTAGATGGCGCCAGGCGGCGCAGGTTCAAGTTGCAAAGCGGCTGGCGTCTTCCCCGGGCGCGGTCAGCGCGCGGCAGCCCGCTCGGCGGCTTCGATGGTGTTCACCAGCAGCATGGTAATGGTCATGGGTCCAACCCCGCCAGGGACGGGGGTGATCCAGCCCGCCACCTCTTTGACGCCCTCAAAGTCCACATCGCCACACAGTTTGCCATCGGCCTTGCGGTTGATGCCCACGTCGATCACGATGGCACCGGGCTTGACCATGTCGGCGGTGAGCGTGTTGGCGCGGCCGACCGCAGCCACCACGATGTCTGCCTGGCGGGTGTGGTAGCCCAGGTCGGGGGTGCCGCTGTGGGTGACGGTGACCGTGGCGTTGGCCTGCAGCAGCAGCAGGGCCATGGGCTTGCCCACGGTGTTGCTGCGCCCGATGACCACGGCATGTTTGCCCTTGATCGACTGGCCCGTGGACTCGATGAGCTTCATGCTGCCGTAGGGCGTGCAGGGGCGGAAACCGTCCAGCCCGGCCATGAGTTCGCCAGCCGACAGCACCGAGTAGCCATCCACATCCTTGGAGGTGGCAATGGCCTCGATGACCTTGTGCGGGTCAATGTGCTTGGGCAGGGGCATCTGCACCAGGATGCCGTGCACCGTGGGGTCGGCATTGAGGGCTTCGATGCGTGCCAGCAGCGCAGCCTCGCTCAGATCGGCGTCGTACTTTTCAAAGATGGAGCGCACGCCGCTGTCCTCGCAGGCCTTGACCTTGTTGCGCACATACACGGCCGAGGCTGGGTCTTCGCCCACCAGAATCACCGCCAGGCCAGGCTGGTGGCCACGGGCGGTGAGGGCGGCAGCGCGTTGCGCCACCTCGCTGCGAAGTTGGCGGGAAAGGGCGTTGCCGTCGATGAGTTGGGCTGTCATGTCAGAAGATACAAGTCAAAATGGCTGGTAGCGCTAGTGCAATATGCGCTGGTAGCTATCAAAATGGGAGCGATCAGCCCTTGGGCGCGTTCTGCCCCAGAGCGATCTTCAGCAGATCGGCCACCGTGTTGGCGTTGAGCTTTTCCATGATGTTGGCGCGGTGTGCCTCCACCGTCTTGATGCTGATGCCCAGGTCGTCAGCGATCTGCTTGTTCAGGCGACCGGCCACGATGCGTTCGAGCACTTGCGCCTCGCGGCTGGTGAGCTTGGACAGCAGGGCGTCGCGGCTGGCGGCCTGCTGGTAGCCCGCGAAGGCTTCGCGGGCGTGGTCCAGCATGCGCTCGACCAGGCCCACCAGCTCTTCTTCGTCAAAAGGCTTCTGGATGAAGTCCAGCGCACCTTTCTTCATGGTGTTCACGGCCATAGGCACGTCGCCGTGGCCGGTGATGAACACGATGGGCAGCGGCGATTTGCGCTCAATGAGGCGATCCTGCAGTTCCAGTCCGGTCATGCCGCCCATGCGGATGTCCACGATCAGGCAGGCCACCTCGCGTGGATCGTAGCGTGAGAGAAACGTCTCGGCCGAATCAAAGCAACGCACCCGGTAGTCCTTGCCTTCCAGCAGCCACTGCAGGGAATCGCGAACTGCTTCGTCGTCGTCCACAACGTAAACAGTGCCTTTTTTCGGAATCAAGCTCATGCAACAGTCCTTGGGTTTTGTTCGTTTGCTACAGAATTTGTAGTGGCATCAGCAGGCTTGGCAAGCGGCAGCCAGAAGGAGAACCTGCAGCCTGTAACCTCCGAGCCATTGTAGAGGTTCTCCGCCTGCATCCGGCCCTGGTGGGACTCGACGATGCTGCGGCACAGATTGAGGCCCATGCCCATGCCTTCCTGCTTGGTAGAGAAGAATGCCTCGAACAGGCGCTCCAGCACTTCGGGGGCCAGCCCCTTGCCGGTGTCCTGCACCGAGAACTCGACCACCTGGCGGTCATCGATCTGCTTGGGCACCACGCGCAGCTCCACGCTGCGGTTGGGGGCGGGGCGGTCGGCGTGCTGGATGGCCTCGGCGCCGTTCTTCATCAGGTTGACGAGCACCTGCTCGATCAGGATGGTGTCGGCCATCACTTGCGGCAGGCGCGCGGCGACGTAGTGCGTCAGGCGCACGTTGTGCCGGCGCAGTTCGATGTCGGCCAGCTCGACGGCTTCGTTGACCATCGAATGCACATCGGCCAGTGTGCGGTTGGGCTCGCTCTTTTTCACGAACGAGCGGATCCGCTGGATGATCTGGCCTGCGCGCTGCGCCTGGTGGGCTGTCTTTTGCAGGGCGGTGAGCAGGGCCTCTTCGGTGAGCTGGCCGCTCTGGATGCGCGAAACCATGCCGCTGCAGTAGTTGTTGATGGCGGTGAGCGGCTGGTTGAGCTCGTGCGCCACGCTGGACGCCATCTCGCCCATGGTGATGAGGCGGCTGACCGACTGCGCGCGCTCGGCCTGCCGCTGGGCCTGCTCTTCAGCCAGGCGGCGGGGGGTGATGTCCGTGGCAATCACCATCTGGGCCAGGCGGCCGTCCACCCAGTTCAGATAGCGCGAGCGCACTTCCAGCCACTTGCCCAGGTCGGGCAGGTAGATCTCGGCGTTTTCACTGCGGGCGCTGGTCAGCGTGTCGGTGGGCAGGCCCATCAGGCCGTCCTCATCGTCCATGCCACTTTGCTCCTTGCCCGCAATCGGCACCACGCCTGCCTGCGCCACCAGTTGCAGGTGCCCGCCGGTTTGCGACCCGAACCACTGGCGGTAGAGCTTGTTGGCAAACAGCAGCTCTTCGCTACCCAGGGGGGCCACCGACACCGAGGCGTCCAGCGATTCCAGCACGATGGTGAAGCGTTCGTGTGACGCCGACAGCTGTTCGCGAATGCGGTTGGGCTCGGTGATGTCGGTCATCGACGTCATCCAGCCTGTCTGCTGGCCATGGGCGTCGATCAGCGGAGACACATAGAGCCGGGCGTCGAACAGCGTTCCGCTCTTGCGCTTGACACGCACCTGAAAGCCGCCTGCCATGGTGTTGCCGCGCAGTTCGTCGCGCAGCTTGGCCTGCAGGGTTTCGTGATCGGCCTCGGGCCAGTAGGGGAAGGGGGCTTTCAGGCCCACCAGCTCTTCGGCACTCCAGCCCGTCATCTGGCAAAAGGCGGCATTTACATAGCTGATGCGGCCTTCCATGTCCAGGGCGCGCATGCCGGTGAGGATGGAGTTTTCCATCGCCCGGCGAAAGTTGGTCTCGGCCACCAGGGCCTCTTGCGCCTGCATTCGGCGACGGGTGTGGCGCCAGGTGGCGATCAGCATCCAGGCTGTCATCGCGCTCAGCGTGCCCACCAGCCAGAACAGCCCGCTGCCCACCACGCCAAGCGACGTGCGGTAGGCCTGAGCGCGCAGCACCAGACCGTTGCCGACGGGGGAGACCGGTACCTCGTACTCGTTGGCCTTGGGCGTCCAGGGGAGCAACTGCGTGGCCTTGTTGCGCGGGCCCAGCGGCGTGCCCGCCAGCACCTGGTTCTTGCTGTCGAGCAGCGTCACCGCGTAGCGCGCCAGCACTTCGGTGGGGGTGCCGTAGCGCAGCAGGCTGTCGATGGAATATTCACCCAGCACCACGCCGCTGAACTTGCCCTGGTTATTGAGCGGTACCTGCAACTGCAGCAGTGGGGTCGCATCGCCCGACGTGGCGGCCGGCTGCGCGTACACCGGTTGCTGCAGGTCCCGCGCCAGGCCAAAGGTGTCGGCGGTATCCCCGGGCTTGAGGACTTCGCCTGCGATGCGCAACTCACCACTGGCCAGTGTCGGGGCGGCCTGGCTTGCGCGGATGCGTCGGCGGTCGTCAATCCAGGTGATGGCCTGCAGCTCAGGGTACTGGCTGATCAGTGCCTCCGCGCGGCTGATGAACTCCGCCTTGCCCAGGTCCTGGTTGGACACATCGCGTGCGATGCGCATGAGTTGCTCTTGCCGCTCCAGCAGGCGCAGGCGTACGCGCTGCTGGGCGTATTCCACGTCGCGCCGTAGGGCTTCTTGTTCGCGCTCTGCTTCTTCGGCGCGCAGGTACCAGAACGCCGCAACGATGGCCGCCAGGAACATCAGCACTGCCGCGAGGGGGGCGAGTGCGGCAAAACGGTCTTGCCGGGTGGGCGACAAGCCGCGCCACCACTTGCGCCACCAGCGTATCGGCGCTGCCACGGTCGTGGCCGTGGGGGAGGGGGTGGTGGGCATCGAATCCATGTAGGGAGTGTAGAGGAGCCCCGGGAGCGCTCAGGCCTTCCGCATCATGTGCGCCTGCAGCAAATTATTGCAATATGAAATGAATAGGCACCATTTGAAATTACGAAAAAATATGCGAAACTAGAGCCAACGTACTAAATTGCTGCCACACCTACAGGAGACAAAGCATGTCAGCTCAGCCCGACCCTCAGGCCGGTTTCGGCATCGGTTCCGATACCGACCAGCAAGAAACCCGTGAATGGATGGACGCGCTGTCCGCCGTGATCGACAAGGAGGGCCCAGAGCGCGCCCACTTCCTGTTGGAACAACTTCTTGAACACGCCCGCCAGAGCAGCATCGACCTGCCGTTTTCTGCCAACACGGGTTACGTCAACACCATCGAGCCGGAAAAAGAGGCGCACTGCCCTGGCAACATCGCCATCGAAAAGCGCCTGCGCGCCTACATGCGCTGGAACGCCATGGCCATGGTGGTGCGTGCCAACCGCCTGAACCCTGCCGACGGCGGCGACCTGGGCGGTCACATTGGGTCGTTTGCTTCGGTGGCCAGCATGTTCGGTGCGGGCTTCAACCACTTCTGGCATGCCGCCAGCGAAGACCACGGCGGTGACCTGCTGTACATCCAGGGCCACAGCGCCCCCGGCATCTATGCGCGCGCCTATCTCGAGGGCCGCCTGAGCGAAGAGCAGCTCGACAGCTTCCGCCAGGAAGTGGACGGCAAGGGCCTGTCCAGCTACCCGCACCCCAAGCTGATGCCCGAGTTCTGGCAGTTCCCTACGGTGTCCATGGGCCTGGGGCCATTGATGGCCATCTATCAGGCCCGCTTCCTCAAGTACCTGCACGCCCGTGGCATTGCCAACACCGAAAACCGCAAGGTGTGGGTGTTCTGCGGTGACGGTGAAATGGACGAACCCGAATCCCTGGGCGCCATCGGCCTGGCCGCGCGCGAAAACCTCGACAACCTGGTCTTTGTGATCAACTGCAACCTGCAGCGCCTGGACGGCCCGGTGCGGGGCAACGGCAAGATCGTGCAAGAACTCGAAGGCGAGTTCCGCGGCGCGGGCTGGAACGTGATCAAGCTGCTGTGGGGCAATGGCTGGGATGCCTTGCTGGCCCGCGACAAGACCGGCAAGCTCAAGCAGCTGATGATGGAAACGCTGGACGGCGACTACCAGGCCATGAAGGCCAACGACGGCGCCTTCGTGCGCAAGAACTTCTTCGGCAAGTACCCCGAGACGCTCAAGCTCGTCGAGCACATGACCGACGAAGAGGTTTTCGAGCTGCGCCGTGGCGGCCACGAGCCCGCCAAGGTGTATGCCGCCTTCCACGCTGCCAATGAGCACAAGAACCAGCCCACCGTGCTGCTGGTCAAGACCGTCAAGGGTTATGGTATGGGCAAGGCCGGTGAAGGCAAGAACACCGTGCACCAGACCAAGAAGCTGTCGGACGACGACATCAAGTACATCCGCGACCGCTTCAACATCCCGATCCCGGACAGCCAGCTGGCTGACATTCCGTACTACAAACCGGCCGATGACACCCCGGAGATGCAGTACCTGCACGAGCGCCGCAAGGCCCTGGGTGGCTACCTCCCCAAGCGTCGTCCCAAGGCGGACGAGCACTTCACCGTGCCCGCCATCGAGACCTTCAAGGCCATCCTGGAGCCCACGGCCGAAGGCCGTGAAATCTCCACCACCCAGGCCTACGTGCGCTTTATCACGCAGCTGCTGCGCGACCAGGCCCTGGGGCCGCGTGTGGTGCCCATCCTGGTGGATGAGGCCCGCACCTTCGGCATGGAAGGCCTGTTCCGCCAGATCGGCATCTACAACCCCAAGGGCCAGCTGTACACCCCCGTCGATCGCGACCAGGTGATGTACTACAAGGAAGACAAGGCTGGCCAGATCCTGCAGGAAGGCATCAACGAAGCCGGCGGCATGGCCAGCTGGATTGCTGCCGCCACCAGCTACAGCACCAACAACCGCATCATGGTGCCGTTCTACGTGTACTACTCGATGTTCGGCTTCCAGCGCATTGGCGACCTGGCCTGGGCTGCAGGTGACATGCAGGCCCGTGGCTTCTTGCTGGGCGGCACCTCGGGCCGTACCACGCTCAACGGTGAAGGCCTGCAGCACGAAGATGGTCACAGCCACATCCTGGCCAACACCATCCCCAACTGCGTGAGCTACGACCCCACCTTTGCCCACGAAGTGGCGGTGATCATGCACCGTGGTCTCAAGCGCATGGTCGAGCAGCAGGAAAACGTCTTCTACTACATCACGCTGCTCAACGAGAACTACCCGATGCCGGGCCTCGTGGAAGGCACGGAAGAGCAGATCATCAAGGGCATGTACCTGTGCAAGCCCGGCGCCGAGGGTGACAAGCGCGTGCAACTGCTGGGTTCGGGCACCATCCTGCGCGAGTCGCTGGCCGCCCAAACCCTGCTGGCCGCCGACTGGGGCGTGCAGGCCGATGTGTGGAGCTGCCCGAGCTTCAACGAACTCACCCGCGAAGGCCAGGACGTGGACCGCTGGAACCTGCTGCACCCGCTGGAAACCCCGCGTGTGCCGTTCGTGGCGCAGCAACTGGGCAGCAGCACGGGCCCCGTGGTCGCATCCACGGACTACATGAAGGCCTATGCTGAGCAGATCCGTCCGTTTGTGCAGAGCTCGGCCAAGGGTGGCCGCAACTACAAGGTGCTGGGCACCGACGGTTTTGGCCGCAGCGACTTCCGCAGCAAGCTGCGCGAGCACTTCGAGGTGAACCGCCACTACATCGTCGTGGCCGCCCTCAAGGCGCTGAGCGAAGACGGCGTGCTGCCCGCCACCAAGGTGGCCGAGGCGATCGCCAAGTACGGCATCAATGCTGACAAGATCAACCCGCTCTACGCATAAAACGAACGGAGACAGAACAATGGCATTGGTCAACATTCAAGTCCCGGACATCGGGGACTTCGACGAAGTGGGCGTGATCGAGTTGCTGGTCAAGGTGGGTGACACCGTGAAGGCCGAGCAGTCGCTCATCACGGTCGAATCGGACAAGGCATCGATGGAGATCCCATCCAGCCACGCAGGCGTGGTCAAGGAACTCAAGATTGCGTTGGGCGACAAGGTCAAGCAAGGTTCGGTGATTGCGGTGGTGGAGTCCGCTGACGCGGGCGCTGCGGCAGCTCCGGCGGCTGCACCGGCTCCTGCCGCAGCTGCTTCCGCGCCCGCCCCCGTGGCGGCACCTGCGCCAGCTCCTGCTGCTGCAGCCCCAGCGGCCACAGGCCCGGTCGAAGTGCGCGTGCCCGACATCGGGGACTTCAAGGACGTGGCCGTCATCGAGATGCTGGTCAAGGTCGGCGATACCATCAAGGTCGAGCAGTCCCTGTTCACCGTCGAATCCGACAAGGCCTCCATGGAGATCCCGTCGCCCGCCGCTGGCGTGCTCAAGGAACTCAAGGTCAAGATTGGCGACACCGTCAACATTGGTGATCTGGTGGCTCTGCTTGAAGGTACGGCATCTGCTGCAGCGCCTGTAGCAGCACCGGTTGCGGCCGCTGCGCCGGCACCTGCCCCAGTGGCTGCGGCCGCTCCTGCGGTCGCAGCCGCAGCACCCGCCGCCTCGGTGCCTGTCCCTGCCCACCAGCCCGGCACCCCCACGGCAGGCCTGCCCCATGCATCGCCTTCGGTGCGCAAGTTCGCCCGCGAACTGGGCGTGCCCATCGACGAAGTCAAGGGCACCGGCCCCAAGGGCCGCATCACCCAGGACGACGTGGCCGCCTTCACCAAGCAGGTGATGGCGGGCGCGGTGCAGACCAAGGCCCAGGCCGCCAAGGCGCCCGCTGCGGCATCCGGCGGCTCCGGCGTCGGCCTGGACCTGCTGCCCTGGCCCAAGGTGGACTTCACCAAGTTCGGCCCGGTGGAGCGCAAGGACCTCTCGCGCATCAAGAAGATCAGCGGCGCCAACCTGCACCGCAACTGGGTCGTCATCCCGCACGTCACCAACCACGACGACGCGGACATCACCGACCTCGAAGCCTTCCGCGTGCAGTTCAACAAAGAGAACGAGAAGAGCGGCGTGAAGGTCACCATGCTCGCCTTCATGATCAAGGCTGCTGTGGCCGCGCTCAAGAAGTTCCCCGAGTTCAACAGCTCGCTCGACGGCGACCAGCTGGTGATGAAGAACTACTTCCACATCGGCTTTGCGGCCGACACGCCCAACGGTCTCGTTGTGCCGGTCATCCGCGACGCTGACAAGAAGGGCATCGTCCAGATCAGCCAAGAGATGGGCGACCTGGCCAAGAAGGCGCGCGACGGCAAGCTCGGCCCGGCCGACATGACCGGCGGCTGCTTCTCCATCAGCTCCCTGGGCGGCATTGGCGGGCGTTACTTCACGCCCATCATCAACGCTCCCGAAGTCGCCATCATGGGCGTGTGCAAGAGCAGCCTGGAGCCCAAGTGGGACGGCAAGCAGTTCGCACCGCGCCTGATGCTGCCGCTGTCGCTCAGCTGGGACCACCGCGTGATCGACGGCGCCGCTGCTGCGCGCTTCAACGTGTACTTTGCCTCGCTGCTGGCGGACTTCCGCCGCATCGTGATGTAACGAAAGGGCAAGACACACCATGGCAATCATCGACATCAAGGTGCCCGACATCGGCGACTTCGCCGAAGTGGCCATCATCGAAGTGCTGGTCAAACCCGGCGACACCATCAAGGCCGAGCAAAGCCTGATCACCGTGGAGTCCGACAAGGCCTCCATGGAGATCCCGTCCAGCCACGCTGGTGTGGTCAAGGAACTCAAGGTCAAGCTCGGCGACAAGATCGCCGAAGGCTCGGTGGTGCTGACGCTGGAAGTGCAGGGTGCAGGCGCAGCCGCTCCAGCGCCTGCCGCATCCTCAGCGCCTGCCGTTTCTGAGCAGAAATCGGCTGTAGCGCAGGTAAATAATGTGCCGGCAGCTATCAATCCAGTAGCATCCAGCTTTGCTGGCTCCGCTGATCTGGACTGCGACGTGCTCGTGCTCGGCGGCGGCCCCGGCGGCTACAGCGCCGCTTTCCGCGCGGCCGACCTAGGCCTCAAGGTCGTCATCGTCGAACGCTACGCCACCCTGGGCGGCGTGTGCTTGAACGTGGGCTGCATCCCATCCAAGGCGCTGCTGCACGTGGCAGCCGTCATGGACGAAGTCAGCCACATGGCCGACTTGGGCGTGGACTTTGGCGCCCCCGCCGTCAACATCGACAAGCTGCGCGGCCACAAGGAAAAGGTCATCGGCAAGCTCACCGGTGGCTTGGCCGCCATGGCCAAGATGCGCAAGGTGACCACCGTGCGTGGCTACGGTGCTTTTGTCGGCGCCAACCACCTCGAAGTGGAAGAAACCACCGGCACCGGCCAGGAGAAGACGGGCACCAAGAAGGTCATCGCCTTCAAGAAGGCTATCATCGCCGCCGGCAGCCAGGCCGTGCGCCTGCCCTTCATGCCCAACGACCCGCGCGTGGTCGATTCCACCGGCGCCCTGGCGCTCAAGGAAGTCCCCAAGCGCATGCTGATTCTGGGCGGCGGCATCATCGGCCTGGAAATGGGCACCGTCTACAGCACCCTGGGCGCACGCCTGGACGTGGTGGAAATGATGGATGGCCTGATGCAGGGCGCTGACCGCGACCTCGTCAAGATCTGGCAGAAGATGAATGCCAAGCGCTTCGACAACATCATGTTGAAGACGAAAACCGTCGGCGCCGAGGCCACACCCGAAGGCATCAAGGTCACGTTCGCGCCAGCGGAAGAGGGCGGCACCGCCCCCGAGCCACAGGTGTACGACCTGGTGCTGCAGGCCGTGGGCCGCACGCCCAATGGCAAGAAGATCGCTGCCGAAAAGGCAGGCGTGGCGGTGACGGACCGTGGCTTCATCAACGTCGACATCCAGATGCGCACCAACGTGCCGCACATCTTTGCCATCGGCGACATCGTGGGCCAGCCCATGTTGGCGCACAAGGCGGTGCACGAGGCACACGTGGCGGCTGAAGTCATCGCCGGTGAACTGCAGGGCAACAAGGAGCTGGCAGCCGCCGCCTTCAACGCCCGCGTGATTCCGAGCGTTGCCTACACCGACCCCGAAGTGGCCTGGGTGGGCCTGACGGAAGACCAGGCCAAGGCCCAAGGCATCAAGGTCAAGAAGGGCCTGTTCCCCTGGACGGCCTCCGGCCGCGCCATTGCCAACGGCCGCGACGAAGGCGTGACCAAGCTCCTGTTCGACGACTCGCCAGAGGCCCATGGTCACGGCAAGATCTTGGGCGGCGGCATGGTCGGCAAGCATGCGGGCGACATGATCGGCGAGATCGCGCTGGCCATCGAGATGGGCGCTGACGCCGTGGACATCGGCAAGACCATCCACCCGCACCCCACGCTGGGCGAAAGCATTGGCATGGCGGCGGAGATTGCCCACGGGTCTTGCACGGACGTGCCACCACAGAAGAAGTGATCTGACGATCCGAGCGAAGGCAGCAGTCGCAACCGCCTGAGCGCCGCCATGGCCGCCGCCAAAAGGTTCCCCCAAGCCCCCGCCCACCCGGAGCGGGTGTGCTGGGGGTGCGATCGTTACTGCCCAGCCAATGCCATGCGCTGCGGCAACGGCTCTGACCGCACCCAGCACCCTGCAGAGCTGTTTGGCGAGGACTGGGACCAATGGGGCCTGAGCGCCGAAGAGGCCGCCGCAGCGCCTCCCGAGCCACTCTCCTAAACGCCGCCACGTCCCCAATCTGGTGATGGATCGGCGCCTGGGGCGTGCGCCTGCTTCGCAGGTCTATGCCATCCGAGCGCTGACGGCACCTGTATCCAGATCGCTTGCGTCAAAGTACCCCGGCAAAAGTCGTGGAAAATAGAGGGTTTCCTGCCGCTGAGCCCCTTGGCAGAGCATTCGTCCAGCTTTCTAACCTTTTTGCTCCCCTGAGCCTGTCCATGCAAGACGTTCAAAACTCCAAGATCTCTGTCGAGAAGATCGGCGGCACTTCCATGACCGCCTTTGGCGATGTGCTGCGCCACATCGTGCTGCACGACCCCAAGCGCATTAACGGCCGGATCTACGTGGTGTCTGCCTATTCGGGCGTGACGAACCAGCTGCTGGAGCACAAGAAGACGGGCGAACGCGGCATCTATGCCCTGTTTGCCGAAGGCAAGGGTTACCAAGATGCCTTGACCCAACTGGCGGTCAGCCTCAAAAAGCTGAACGCCGGCTACGCTGACCTGCGGTTGCCGCTGGATGTGGCCGATGCCTTCATCGACCAGCGCATTGGCCAGGCGCGTGAATATCTGAACGCCATGCAGCACGTGCTGGCCAGCGGCTATCTCAGCCGCAAGGATGTGTTGCTCGCGGCGCGCGAAGTGTTGGCTTCGATTGGCGAGTCGCACAGCGCATTCAACTCGGTCGAAATCCTCAAGGCCAATGGCGTGAATGCCATGCTGATGGACCTGGCCGGTTTTGACGACAACGAAGCCTGGACGATTGACGAGCGCATTGCCAACAGCTTTAAAGGCATCGACCTGAGCGACAAGGTGGTGGTGGCCACCGGCTACACCAAGGGCACCGAAGGCATCATGCGCGAGTTTGACCGGGGCTACTCCGAAGTCACGTTCAGCAAGATCGCCGTGGAAGTGCGCCCCGCAGAGGCCGTGATCCACAAGGAATTCCACCTGTCGTCTGCCGACCCCAATCTCGTGGGCCTGGAAAACGCCATCGTCGTGGGCGCCACCAACTACGACGTGGCCGACCAGCTGGCCGATGTGGGCATGGAAGCCATCCACCCCAAGGCCGCCAAGCCCATGGAACTGGCGGGCATCCCGATCCGCCTGAAGAACACGTTTGAGCCCGACCACCCCGGTACGCTCATCACCAAGGATTTTGTGGGTGAGCGCGCGCGTGTGGAGATCGTGACCGGCACTGACAAGGTCACGCTGATCGAGATCCACGACCCCAGCATGGTGGGCACGGTGGGCTTTGATGCGGGCCTGATGAATGTGTTCTGCAAGCACGACGTGAGTTACATCCTCAAGGCCACCAACGCCAACTCCATCGCCCATCTGGTGTGGGACAACCAGGTCACACCCGAGCTGGTGGCCGAGCTGCAGGAGGACTACCAGGTCGTGACGATCAAGCCCAGCGCCATCGTGTGCACCATCGGCTCCAACATCGGCATCCCTGGTGTGCTGGCCAAGGCCGCACAGGCGCTGGCCGATGCGCGGGTCAACGTGAACTGCGTGTCGCAAACCCTGCGGCAGGTGAACATGCAGTTCGTGATCGAGCGTGAAGACTACAAGACGGCCATCAAGGCGCTGAACCTTGCGCTGTGCGTGAACTCAGGAACTCCGGTTCCACGCGTTTGAAGGAATAGCGGCAGGCATGCTTGCCGCTAAGCCTTTCCATAAGGAGCCCGCCATGCGCGGGCTTTTTATCGCCTGGATGTCTCCGTCAGGCGGTGCCGAGCAGCCTTTCGAACAGATCCGCTCCTCCCATCTGCCCGCCCTTGAGCATCAACTCGAGCCCTTGGCGCGACGGTTCTGAACTGTGTGCGCGGCTCAGCGTGACCCCTGGGCAGACCGTGGTCTTGTACGACAGCCCCCACAACTGCAGCGCCTGGACTGCGTGGCTTGACGTATCACCTCCGGCGATGCCGATGCGGCGCAGTGGCGCGCCGCGTTCTGCGCGGGCTTGCACCACGCGGGCGATCAGATCGGCGCTGGCCTGGGCAATGTCGGTGGACGAGGCCGCAGCGGCCAGCGGCGCGCCGTCCGTGGGGCCGGTGAAGGCCAGCACGTTCTGCCCGCTGTGCAGCCCCGCGCAGAGGTTGTCCTGCAGAGCCTGCGCGTAGGCCTTGTCGCTGCACAGCCGTTGGGCGTCCACTGCGATGCGGTGGTATGCGGTGGCGGCCTGCACCTGCGCGGCGGTCAGGGGGGACAAGCTGCCCGCCCAGGCCAACACCGGCCCGTCGGTGGGCGCCAGCGGTGCAGCGGCAGTGGACGCCGGCTTGCCCCAGTGGGCGACCAGCGCCTGGGCCACGGCGCTGGAGCCCACGGCCAGCAACCGGGCATGTTGGGACTGCTGCCACAGCAGGCGGCCCACGGTGGCCAACTGGCCGGGCGTGGTCAGGTCCAGCAAGGTGGGCGCCATGGCGTGGGACGCTGCTCCATGCGCCAGCAGGGCCAGCAGGGCGGCGTCCAGGACGTCGGTGTCGGTGTCGTTGGTGGCGTCGTACAGCGGGTAGTGCAGGGCGGTGATGCCATCGAGCCCTTGGCGCGCCAGATGGAGCCGGAGATCAGCCTCGCCCATGGGCGTGACCGGGTGCTGGCGCATGGTGGGGTGCCGGTCGATGCGGTGCACGGCGCCGCCCGTGCCCGCAGCAGCGAACAGGTTGCTGAACGCGCAGTAGCGCCCCAGGCTGGGCTGCCCGCCCACGATGGGCACCCAGCGGTTGCTCACAAACGGGTGCAGGGTGTGAATGCCGCAAGCGATGTTGCCGACATGCGGGGCGCTATCGAAGGTGGAGCACACCTTGTAGTGCAGCACCGGCGGTGCCAGCTTTTCAAAGAAGCGGCCGACAGCGGACATCTCGGCCCGCATGGCCTCTGGCGGCATGGCGCGCGCAGCGCCCGCAATGCCGATGGCGTCCAGCGGCCCGGCGGCTGCCAACGTTTCCGCGTTGGGTACGCCCATGAACAGCATGGACCGCAGGCCCGCCTGGGCCAGCACGGCCAGGGTGTCGGTGGCGCCGGTGAAATCGTCGCCGTACCAGCCGTACAGGGGGGCACTCGTCGTCATCGCTTATTTCTTGCCGAAGAATTCGATCGCACGGCGCAGCTCGGATGCGTGGGTGGCGCGCTGGGCCAGGGTCTCGCCCTTTTGCACTGCGTCCCAGGCCTGCTGCAGGCTGGCCACGCCCGCAGCGGGGCCGTCCGGGTGGGCCAGGATGCCGCCGCCGGACATGAACAGCAGGTCGTTGGACTGGATGCTGTCCCACGTGGCGGGCACCGTGCCGGCCCACTGGCCGTTGGAGAACGCGGGCAGCACGCGGTCGTCCAAGCCTTCACACAATGGCGCCAGCGTGTCGTGGGCCGACTCGATCACTTCTTCATCGGTCTGCGAAAACTTGCCTTGCAACCCATGCACGTGCATGTGGTCCACGCCCGCCAGGCGCCACAGCGTCTGCCAGGCGTTGAACGAGAAGCCCAGCAGCGGGTGGCGCGACAGTGCGCCGTAGCCGTTGCGGTGGCCGTGCAGCGCCAGCGGGGTGTGGCGGCGCAGGGTTTGCACCGCCGAGTAGCCGCACCAGTTCAGGCTGACCATCACACAGCTGCCACCTTCGGCCGCAATCAGGTCGGCGTGGCGGCGCATGGCGTCGGTCTCGTCGGTGATGTTGAAGGCCACCATCACCAGCTTGCCGGTATTGTCCTGGTGGGCGCGCACCCGGCGCATCACGGCCTTGACGCGGTCGGCCAGCGGCGCGTGAACGGGGTTGGCGCAGACCTCGTCGTCCTTGATGAAGTCCACCCCCGCAGCGCACAGGCGGCCTGCCAAGTCGCCGGTTTCTTCGGCGGACAAGCCCACGTTGGGCTTGATGATGGTGCCGATCAGCGGGCGGCCCTGCACGCCGGTCAGCGCGCGGGTGCCGGCGATGCCGTGGCGGGGCATGTCGAACTGGGCGCGGTAGGCGCTGGGCAGTTTCATCGACTCCAGGCGCAAGCCGGTGACTTCGCCCAGGTCGTACAGATTGCCCGACACCGTGGCGGCCAGCGTCGGCAGGTTGGGGCCGATGTTGTCGCACGGAAAGCTCACGCGCAGCCGGGCACGCTGCCAGGTTTGCGGCGTGTCGAACATGCCGCGCCGCTGCATCCAGCCGTTGGGCAGAGAGGGCGCGGGCGCCACGTCCAGCAGCTCGACAGACTCGACCGTGGCGCGGGCGCGTTCGCGCAGCGCGTCGGTCTCGCCCTCCACCCGGGTGAAGGTGCCACACGATTGTTCGCCCGCCAGCACCTCGGCCACGTGGGCCGGGTCCAGGGGGGTCTCGATCAGGTAGGTGGCTTCGAAGCGGTCTGGCGACATGGGTGGCTTTTGCTATGTTATTGATAGCTGCAGGTGCATATTGAATAGGCGCCTGAAGGCTATTTGGCTTGAAATCAGATCTTGGAGAGGTCTGGGAAGGGCCGCACCGGGTCTGTCGTGCCGTCCCAGGTTTCCGATTCCGCACGGATCAGGTCGAACATGCGCCCCTTGGGGCCGGCCACCTCCGACAGCTCGATCACCGTGCCCGGGTGGTACTCGGTGTCGAAGTAGACAAAGCGGCCCTTTTCGCCCACTTCGCCGCTCATCACCGTCTTGAAGCCCTGGGCCGTCAGGCGCGCCAGGTCGGCGTCGTAGTCGCTCGTCCAGTACGCCACGTGCTGCAGCCCGGTGCGCCCGGCCTGCAGAAAGTCGCGGTACATCGACGGCACGTCGTTGCGCGTCTGGATCAGTTCGACCTGCACATAGCCCGAGTTGGCCAGAGCCACCGAGTTGTGCGGCTCGTACGACTCGCCCTTGTAAACGTAGTTCTTGATCGGAACCTTGGGGTTGTAGAACCAGGGGCCCACGCCCAGGGTCTTGCTCCAGTAGTCCATGGCGGCTTCGATGTCGTGGACCACATAGCCAAGTTGGCGGATGGCGCCGAAATGACGGCTCATAAAAATTTCCTTTGGTGGTGATGCGTCAGGGCAGGGCGCAGCCGGGCGGGGCCCATCAGGCGCCGCCCAGGTTGCAGGCTTGGCTTGCTTTTTGGCTTACTTGGCGCCGTCGATGATTTCTTTGGGGATAGGCACGCCTGCGTACTTCACGTGGATGTCGTTGAGCTTGCCGTTGGCCAGGTTGGTCTTGATCCAGCCGTTGACGGCGGCCATCAGCTCGGGCTGGCCTTTGCGCATGGCCACGCCGAGCTGGTACGACTGCAGGATGAACTTGGTCTCGAAATCGCGCGCCGGGTTCTTCTTGGCGATGGCCGCGATGATCGGCGGCGTGATGGCGACGATGTCGGCCTGGCCCGTGGCGGCGGCTGTGATGGACGCGGATTCATCGTCAAACCGCACCACCTTGGCCTGCGGTGCGCGCTCGGTCACGATCTTGTCTTGCGGGCCACCGCGGGTCACGGCCACGGTTTTGCCCGCCAGGTCTTCGATGCTGGTCAGCTTCAAACTCTTGGGCGCGCCCACTGCCGCCTGGATGGCGCCGTAGGGGATGGAGAAGTCCACCGCCTTCTGGCGCTCGGGCGTGATCGACAGCGACGAGATGATCAGGTCCACCTTGTTGGACAGCAGGTTGGGGATGCGTGCGGAGTTGGTGGTGTTCACGATCTCCAGCGTCAGGCCCAGGTCCTTGGCCAGCAGCTCGGCGGCTTCCACGTCCGAGCCCACGGGCTTCATCTTGTCGTCCACGTAGCCGTAGAACGGCGCGCCAAAGTCGATGCCCACGCGCAGCTTGCCGGCGGACTTGATGTCGGCCAGCTCGGCCATGGCGGGCATGCACAGGGCGGCGGCGCCCACAGCCAGCAAGGTGCGGCGGAAGAAGAGGGAAGCGGTCATGGTGGTTGTCTCCTGGTGGTTTTTGGACACGGAATCGAAAGGGGCAGGGCTGAAGCTGAAACTCAAAGCCCGTGAGAAAGAAAGTCGCGCAGCTCTGCGGTCTGCGGGTTCTTGAGCATGTCGCCGGGGCCCGTCTCCCACACCTTGCCTTCGTGCATGTAGATGATGGTGTCGGCCACACGGGCGGCAAACTCCATCTCGTGGGTGACCAGCACCATGGTCATGCCGCCCTGGGCCAGGGCTTCGATCACGCGCAGCACCTCGCCGGTCAGTTGCGGGTCGAGGGCAGAGGTCACCTCGTCGAACAGCATCACCTGCGGCTCCATCGCCAGCGATCGGGCAATGGCCACGCGCTGCTGCTGCCCGCCGGACAGCAGCTCGGGATACGCCTGCGCCTTGTCCGCCAGGCCCACCTGCTGCAGCGTGCGGGCGGCAATCTCGCGCGCCTTGGCTGCTGGCAGGTTCTTCACGGCCTTGGGGGCCAGGGTGATGTTCTGCTCCACCGTCAGGTGCGGGAACAGGTTGTAGCTCTGGAACACGATGCCCACGTCCTGGCGCAGCTGGCGCAGGTCGATGGCCGGGTCGTGCACCGCGTGGCCGCAGACGTTGATGGTGCCGCTGTCGATGATCTCCAGCCGGTCGATGCAGCGCAGCGCCGTGCTCTTGCCGGAGCCGCTCTTGCCGATGATGGCCACCACCTGGCCCCGTGGAATGGCAAACGACACGCCCTTGAGCACCTGGTTGCTGCCAAAGCTTTTGTGCACGTCCTTTAGTTCAACGACGGGCTGCGCAGGCGAGGCCGCTGGCTGGGAGTGTTGCGCGGCAGCGTCTCGGGCGAGGTTCATGGTGTCTTCTCGTTTCATGCGGTGGTCACAGAGGGGGTGGCTGTGCCACGGTTGTTTCCAAACTGCTGGCGCTGCTCCAGCTTGCGGCTCCAAACGGACAGCGGGTAGCACATCGCAAAGTAGACGATGGCGATCAGCAGGTACACGGTGAAGGGCTGAAAGATCGAGTTGTTGATGAGCTGGCCGGCGCGCACCAGTTCGATGAACCCCACGATGGACGCCAGCGAAGTGTTCTTCACGATCTGCACCATGAAGCCCACCGTGGGCGGCGTGGCAATGCGCACTGCCTGCGGCAGCACCACCAGCCGCATGCGCTGGGTGCGCGACAGGGCCAGGCACTCGGCCGCCTCCCACTGCGTGCGCGGCACCGACTCAATGCAGCCGCGCCAGATCTCGCCCAGGTAGGCGCTGACGTAAACAATCATCGCAATGCTGGCGGCCACGATGGCGGGCAGCTCCAAGCCCGCAATGGACAGGCCGAAGTAGCACAGGAACAGCACCACCAGCAGCGGCGTGCCCTGGATGATCTGAATCCACGCAACCGTCGCCCAGCGCACCGCCTTGATCGGGCTGACGCGGCACAGCGCAATCACGCCCCCGGCCAGGCCACCGCCCACAAACGCAATCAGCGACAGGCCGATGGTCCACAGTGCGCCAAACAGCAGGTACTGCAGGTGATACGAATTCAATCCACCGTCAATCATTTGGCGTTCCCCAATTTGCGTTGGCGCGTGAACACGATCTGCCCAAACACCCACAACCCCAGCCGCATCAACAGCGACAGCGCCAGATACGCCACCGCCACCAGGATGTAAGCCTCGAACGGGCGGAAGGTCTCCGACTGCACCCGCGCCGCCACGGCGGTGAGTTCCTCCACCGAAATCTGCGAGGTGATGGACGACGCCAGCATCAGCAGCACGAACTGGCTGGTGAGCGCGGGGTACACCTTCTCCATCGCCGGGCGCAGCACCACATGCCAGTACACCTGCCGGCGCGTCAGGCCAAGGCACTCGGCCGCCTCGATCTGGCCCTTGTGGATCGAATCCATGCCCGCCCGCATGATTTCGCAGGTGTAGGCCGCCACGTTGATCACCAGCGTCAGCAGCGCCGCAGCAAACGCCGACACTTTGAAGCCCAGGCTGGCCAGGCCAAAGAACACCAGAAACACCTGCACCAGCAGCGGCGTGTTGCGCAGCACCTCCACATACGCACCGCAGGCCCGCACCAGCCAGCGCTGGTCGCTGCGCCGGCCAATGGCCAGCAGCGTGCCGCCCACAAAACCGATCACGGTGGCCGGGAATGACAGCAGGATGGTCATCCACGCCCCTTCCAGAAACTGGGGCCAGTTGGCCAGCACGCTGGCAAAGTCGAACTCGTACGTCATGGGTAGGGCAGCCGTGCGCGTCAATCAGCGAGTGCTGGCGCGGCGGCCAAAAGCTGGCGGCTTGCCCTGTGGGCGCAGGCGAGCGTGAGCGGAAATACCAGGCATGTCTTTGTCTCCTGCGTGATCGGTCTGGCAAGGGTGCCAGCCGTCACAACCTAGGGTTTTTACTGATGGTTTCTGATGCCTTTCAGCACCGAACGCCCAGTGATACTATCCGCAGAATCCATCAAATACCAGCAAGCTGGATGATGGTTTTTGATTGAATCGCACATGGCCCAAACCCCGCCCAACCCCAGCAGTCCCCGCAGCCCGCGCATCCCCGACATCGCCCAGCTGTCCGGCGTCTCCACGGCCACGGTCGATAGGGTGCTGAACCAGCGGTCGGGCGTGCGCAACGCCACCGCGCAGCGGGTGCTGCAGGCCGCTGCCACCCTCGGCTACCTGCCGCAGGCCGAGCTGCACGCGGCGCTGCAGCCCCAGCCCCTGCGCCTGATGGTGCTGATCCCCGAGGGCAGCAACCGCTTTCTGCAAATGCTGGGCGACGTGATCGGCTACGCGCAGGACCACTGGGCACCGTTCAACGTGCGCTGCCAGGCGGCGTATATCGAAAGCTTCAACCCCGACGCCTTGGCCAAAGCGCTGCTGCACTACGGCAAGCGCTGCGACGGCATCGCCTTCATGGCGCTGGAGCACCCCGTGGTGCGCGAGGCCGTGGCCCAGCTGGCCGAGCAGGGTGTGCCCACCGTCACGCTCATCTCGGATTTATCCAACTCGCGCCGCGTAGCCTACGTGGGCCTGGACAACCGCGCCGCAGGCCGCACCGCCGCCTACCTGATCGCCCGCTTCATGGGCCCCTTGGCCCACAGCCGCAAGGCGCATGTGGCGATGATTGTGGGATCACTGCGCTACCGCGCCCACGAGGAGCGCGAGGCGGGTTTTTTGCACCTGTTTGAAGAGCAGTTCCCCCTGGTGCAAGTGGTGGGCGTGCGCGAAGGCCAAGACGACGCCGAACGCAACTACCGCCAGGCCCGCGCGCTGCTGGAGCAGCACGATGACCTGGCTGGCATCTACAACATTGGCGGTGGGGCCGAAGGCATCGGGCGGGCGTTGAAGGAGGCTGGGGCAGACCGCAAGATCGTGTTCATCGGCCACGGGCTCACGCCGGATACGCGGGCGCTGCTGATCGACGGAACGATGGATGCGGTGATCACCCAGAACCCGCAGGGCGCGGTGATGAACTGCGTGCGGATTTTTGCCAACCTGCGGGATGGGCGGGAGCCGACGAGTGGGGTGGAGGCCACACGCAGCCAAGTCATCTTTCGGGAAAACCTGCCCTAAGCCCGTAAGGCAGAGTCAGTCCTGCTCGGGATGCGCCTATACCGCCGGCTTTGCAGCCTTCGGCAAGTGTGCAGGCGCGCTGCGGCGCCCGATCAGCATCACACCCGCGAGTACCAGCGCCGCGCCGCCCATCTGCCACAAAGTCAACGGCTCGCCCAGCAGCCACACCCCAAAAAAGATCGTGAGCACCGGGCCCAGCGTGCCCACGAGCGCGGTTTTGGATGCGCCAATGCGTCGGATGGCGGCTGACGTCATGAACACGGGCAGCACCGTGGAGAAGATGGCCATGCCCAAGGCGTGCAGGTAGATCGGCGCGGGCTGCACCAAAGAGGCCACGGGTTGCGACACCATGAAATGCAGCAGTGTGGCGCCCGTGGAGACCAGCATGGCCAGGGCGGTGAAGCGTGCAGCGCCCAGCCTGCGGATGGCGGGCTCGCTGCCTGCCTGATAGAACGCGTACGACACCGCCGAACCGAACACAAAGCCCGCACCGATGAGCACGGCGCGCGTGTCGCCCGCAATGTGCAGGTCGTGCGCGAAGGCCAGGCCGATGCCCGCGTAGGACAGCAGCAGCGCCCCCATCTCACGCCGGGATGCCCGCTTGCCCATGAACAGCACGCCGATCAGGATGGTGAGTGTGGGGTAGGTGAACAGGATCAGCCGCTCCAGGCTGGCGGTGATGTACTGCAGGCCGATGAAGTCGAGGATGCTCGCGCCGTAGTAGCCCAGCAGACCCAGCGCAATCACGAGCAGCCAGTCGCGCCGGGTGAGCGGGGCCAGGTCGCGGCTGGCGCGCCAGCCGACCCAGGCAAACACCGGCACGGAAAACGCCATGCGCAGGCACAGCAGGGTGACGGAATCCACGGGCACGGCCTGGGGCACCGCGTAGGCCAGTTTCACGAAGATGGCTTTGAACGAGAAGCCCAGCGCTGCCAGGATGGCAAGGAGGAGGCCAAGGCGTTCGGCGGACCAGTGTTTCCAGGGCATGGGGGGATGGTGAGTGGGGTGGCGTAGAAACTGCCAGACCATGCGAAAACAGCGAACGCAGTGCACATGGGGCAGTGGCAATATGAAAGGATGCGGCGATAGTGCCTTATAGGCACGGTAGGCACAATTGGCATTGCCGCAACCATGCGTTCGTAAAAAACGAACACGAGAGGGGCCTTCCATTGACCTATGACCTGATCGATCTGCGCCTTTTTGTCGCCATTGCCGAAGAGCGCAACCTCACGCGCGGCGCTGCACGCGCCTACCTTGCGCCGTCGTCGGCCAGCCACCGGCTGCGCCGGCTGGAGGAGGCGCTGAACACCTCCCTGTTTGAGCGCCAGACCCGGGGCGTGGCGCTGACCCGGGCGGGCGAGGCCCTGTTGCGCAATGCGCGCCAGGTGCTGGCCAGCGTCGAGCAGATGCATGCCAACCTCTCGCCCTTTGCCAGTGGCATCCGGGGCCATGTGAGCCTGTGGGCCAATACCCACGCCACGCACACCTTTCTGCCCGACGACCTGGCGGGTTTCCTGAAGCAGCACCCGCAGGTGAGCGTGAGCCTGGAGGAGCGCACCAGCGCAGAGATCGTGGTCGCGGTGGCCAGCGGTGAGATCGAGGTGGGTGTGCTGGCCGACAGTGGCACGGGCGCGGGTGTGGAGTTGTCACCCTACCGGCAGGACCGCCTGGTGCTCATCGTGCCCGCAGGCCATGCGTTGGCAGGGCGTGGCCGCGTGGGTTTTGCCGAGGTGCTGGACCAGGCCTTTGTGATGCTGCACGCGGGCTCGGCCATCCACACCTTCACGACCAACGCCGCTGCCGCGTTGGGGCGGCATCTGGACGTGCGCATTCAGGTGCGCAGCTTTGAAGCCGTGTGCCGCATGGTGGGGGCGGGCGTGGGCATTGGCCTGGTGCCCCGGGGAGCGGCCCTGCAGGTGGCGGGCCTGAGCGAGCCGCCGGTGCTGGTCGAGCTGGACGAGCCCTGGGCGCAGCGCGACCTGCAGATCTGCGTGCGCAAGGGGGCGGTACTGACGGGCTTTGCTGCGGCGCTGGTCGCACATCTGCGCCAGGGCGCTGGCGCCGCTACTGTCTGATGGCCTGATCAGGCCGCTGCGATCTCCACCTTGGCGCCACCGGCCTGCAGCTTTTTGCGCAGTGCCTGCGGTGTGGCGGCAGGCACCACCAGCGCGGCCAGTTCGTGCAAGGGGGCCACGCTGAACGGCGATGCCGTGCCCAGCTTGTCGATCGAGGCCAGCACCACCGTTTCTGCCGCCCGCTGGTGCAGGGCACGTTTGACGGCGGCTTCTTCAAAATCTCCCGTGGTCAGACCGGCCTCGGCATGCACGCCGGTCACGCCCATCAGGTACAGGTCGGCCCGCAACTGGGCTGCTGCCTCGACCACGCTGGCACCCACATTCACCATGGAGTGGCGGAACAACCGGCCTCCCAGCATCAGCACCTCCACCTGCGTGTGCCCAGCCAGCGCCACCGCTACGGTGGGGCTGTGCGTGACCACGGTGGCGCGCAAGTCCAGCGGCAGGTGCTGCACCACCTGCAACGACGTGGTACCCCCATCAAGGATCACCACCTGGCCGGGCAACACCAGCGCGGCCCCGGCGCGGCCCAGGGCGCGTTTGTCTTCGGGGGCCAGTTGCTCACGCACCCGCAAGCTGCCCACTGCGGCCGAGGCGGGCAGGGCGCCGCCGTGCACGCGCTGCAAGCGGCCCTCCGCAGCCAGTTCGCGCAGGTCGCGCCGCACGGTGTCTTCCGAGATGCCCAGCTCCTCGCTGAAGGCCTTGGCCACGATCTGGCCTTCCCGACGCAGGCGGTCGAGCAGAAGCTGTTTGCGTTGGGTGGTCAACATGAAGGGTTACACGAATTGATTGCACGAATTTGCATGTTTGTGCATGATATTGCGTAAATCAATCTTGTCAAAACCATGCACTCATTACCCGACCACACTGCCTTCGCGCTGGCGCTTGCCGTGCGTCGCTACCCAAGCCCGCCGGCGGGGGGCATTGCATGAGCCGCCCTGTGCCCGATGTGCCCATCGCTGAGCTGAACGCCCGCTCCGAGCATGTGAAGCTGCTGGATGTGCAGGTGCTCTCCGACAACTGGTACGTGCTGCGCAGGGTCACCTGCTCGCTGCGCAGGCGCGACGGCCAATGGCAGACGATGAGCCGCGAGGCCTACGACCGGGGCAATGGCGCCGCACTGCTGTTGTTCGACCCGCGTCGCAGCACCGTGGTGCTGACGCGCCAGTTCCGGCTGCCCGCCTTTCTCAACGGTTGCGCTGACGGCCTGCTGATCGAGACCTGCGCGGGCCTGCTCGACGGCGACGACCCCGAAACCTGCATCCGCCGCGAGGCCGAGGAAGAAACCGGCTACCGCGTGCGCCAGCCGCGCAAGGTGTTCGAGGCCTACATGAGCCCTGGCTCGGTGACGGAAAAGCTGCACTTTTTCGTGGCCGAATACGAACCCGGCGACCGCATCCGCAGCGGCGGTGGCCTGGAGGGAGAGGGCGAGGACATCGAGGTGATCGAGATGCCGCTGGCCGACGCCCTGGCCGGCATTGCCAACGGCACGATCCAGGACGGCAAGACCATCATGCTGCTGCAGTATGTGGCCTTGGACCTGCGAGGCACCGCCCTGTAAAAAAGGAGGTGCTCGCAGGTGCTCAAGGCCGCACCAGCCGCAGCGGCTCGCCCACGCGCGCCTTCACCACATCGTCGCGGTGGAAGGGCAGGGTGTGCCAGCGCTTGGCCGAGAACTCGCGCATCTGGTCGTTGGCGTGGGGCGATGCGGGGTTGGTGGACTGGCCATAGGTCAAGATGGCCTGGGCCACTGGGCCCTTGGCGTCGAAGGTCACGGTCTGCACATAGCTGGTGCCGTAGTCGATGCGCAAGCCTGCCTTGTTGATGGGTGCGGGCTCCTGGCGGCCCAGGTTGTTGAGCACGCCTTCAAACTCCTCGCCGCCGTGTAGCGCAATCGCTTCTTCGGTGATGGCGGGGCGCTGCACGCTGCCCAGCGTGGCGTCGAGCGTGTAGCCGCTGGTGCGGATGGCCTTGACGGCGCCGTCCAGCGCCTCCCACACCTTGGCGGCGGTGGCGGCGTCCTCCATCTTCAGGCCTGCAGGGGTGGCCACGGGCTGTTGCGCATCGAAGGGCACGCGGTGCACGCCGGGGATGTTGCGCGCGGTGCGCCAGAACTCGCGGAACACATGGGCGCCGCGTGCATCGACGTTATTGCGGCGGTCCCAGCCTTTGAGGGCTGCGCAGCCGTCACGGGATTCGGCCGTGGGGGCCTTGTCGCAGGCGGCCAGCAGGTCGGGCACCACCACCTGGGCCATGAAGTTGCGGTTCTCAAACAACTGGCCCTGAATGGCCTGCAGCGTGACCTTGCCCCGGCCGAGCATTTCAGGAATCTCGGCCAGACCGGCGCGGGTGCGTGGCCGGGTCAGGCTGGTGTCGCCCACCAGGGGCGAGATGCCCTCAAACTTCTGGCCGGGGTGGGTGTAGACAAAGCTGTCATTGCTGTTGTGGACCCAGTCCGTGCGGAAGGCCACGGGCATGCGGCCGATGGGGATGAGCCCCGGCACGGGCGATGCGCTGTCGCGGCGCCAGTCGCAGTCAGCGCGTGATCCGTTCAGCACCACCAGGCCGGCAGCGGCGCGCAGCGCGGCGGCGGGCTGGCTGGGTGCGCAGCTGGCGAGCTGGGCGGCATCCACATCGGGCACCACGCTCACGTCGGCATACATGGCCTGGCCGCTGCGGTCGGCGGCCAGCGTGTTCACCCAGGGCAGGCCCAGGTTGGCGTGCGCCTTGTGCAGGTCCTGCACCGAGCGGGCGCGGGCAAAGGCCAGGGCCGCGTCCATCATGCGGGTGTTGCCAGTGTTGGCGTCGCGCAGGGCGTAGGCGGTCTTGGCGTTCCAGGTCAGGCCCGCGCGGGGCACCACCACCAGCGGGCCCCAGCGGGTGGACCACACCGTGTGCTCTTGCGTCTGCAGCTTGCCGTCCGGGCCGGGGATCTGGGCGCTGACCTTGCGGGCGGTCATCTTCTCGGGCTTGCCGTCCACCAGGTAGGTGGTGGGGTCGCCCTCGGCCAGCGTCACTTCGTAGAAGGTGAAACGCTTGCCGGTGGACACCGTGTGTGACCAGGCCACGTCCTTGTTGAAGCCGATGGAGACCATGGGGTAGGTGCCAATGCCCACGCCCATCACGTCCATCTGGCCGGGGATGGTCAGGTGCATTTCATAGAAACGGTTGGGGCCGCTCCACGGGAAGTGCGGGTTGCCCAGCAGCATGCCGCTGCCGTTGGCCGTCACGTCCTTGCCAAAGGCCCAGGCGTTGGAGCCCAGGGGCGAGTCGAGCAGGCCCACGTCGCGCAGCGCCTGCGCGGCATCGGCCAGGTTCACTGCAGAGGCGGGCGCCTCCGCGGCCTTGGCGGCGGGCGGCTGGGCGCCCAGCATGCCATCGGCCAGCGCGGCAATACCGGCCTGCACGGCCACCACCTCGGCCATGCGGCGGTATTGGGCCAGGGTCATGGGCTGCACCCAGGGCTTGCCCCGGCAGGCATCGGGCAGGGTGGCAGCGTTGTCGGCCAGGAAGCGGTTGTAGCCCGCCACATAACCACGCGCCAGGGCCTGCGTTTCGGCACTGGTCTTGGCCCAGGCGCGCTCCAGCATGGCGTCGTCCATGTGGGCTGCCATGAACAGGTCGATCTGCGCATTGGGGATGTAGCGGCGGCCCAGCAGCCCGATGGTCTGGGCGCCGAAGGTGCTGCTGCGCTGGCCGCGCGCGGTCACGAGCTGGTCGACCGTCATGCAGACGTTGTCTTGCGCGTAGGCATAGGCCACGCCGTAGGCCAGCGATTCGGGGTCGTTCGCGGTGATGTGTGGAATGCCGTAGGTGGTGCGCTCAATGGTCACGCTGCGATCAGCGCGTGCAGCGCCTGGCTGGCTGGCGCAGCCCGCCAGAAAGAGGGCGGTGCAGGCCGCGCCCAGGGTGGTCAGGGCCATCGAGAGGCCGCTATGGGTTGAGGGTTCGTGCATGGGTGGGTGTCTCCGTTTGTGTGGGCCCGCAGCGCAGGGCCATGGCTGCGGGGCGCTGTCGTCGCACGGTCATGCTACTGCCCGGTAACACCGAGAAGCGGTGGCGCTTTGGCCACAAAGGGTGGCAAGATCGCCACCATGCCCACTGCCAACACTGCACTGCCGTCCTGCCTGAACGTGGGCATCCTCTGGGGGCACGGCAGCATTGCCAGCACCGCCGCCGCTGCGGTGGACGCCCTGCGCGCCATGAACATGTTGGCGGCTATGCGCCCCGGGGGCGCGCAGCCCGTGGTGCGCTGGTTGTGGCTGCAGATGCCGCAGGAGCGCGACGCCACCCCACCGCCGGTGCCCGGCGCGGACCTGGGCTCGCAGCCGCTGGATGTGGTCGTCATCCCCGGCTGGCTGGTCCCCACGGGGCCGCAATTGCGCGAGATCAGTCAACGCTACAGCCAGCACTTTGGCGCCATGCTGCAGGGCCACCTGCAGCGGGGCGGGCTGGTGGCGGCGCTGTTCAACGGGTCCAGCCTGCTGGCGCACTGTGGCTTGCTGGCGGGGCGCAAGGCGGCGCTGCCGTGGGTGTTTGCGCCGTCCATCGTGCTGCAGTCCAGCGAGAGTGGGGCAAGGACGGCCGATGTGGCCGAGGTGGCCTGGCAGCGGGAGCGAACCTGGCAGCGTGACGGTGCCCTGTGGACCACCGCATCCCTGCAGGACACCCTGGCAGCCATGCTGGACCTGCTGGCCCAGACATCGGCGGCCGAGCTGGCGCAGGCCGCATCGCACGCGCTGCTGTTTGACTCGCAGCGCCAGCTGACCGCCACCACCGCCATGGAGACCCCCACGGGGCACCCGCTGGCTGCGGGCGCGCTGGAGCAGGCGCGGCGCTGGCTGCAGGACCACCGCAACGAGCCCTACAGCCTGCAGGCCACAGCCCGCGCCGCTGCCACCAGCCCGCGCACCTTGCTGCGCTGGTTTGCCCAGGTGCATGGCGAAACACCGCAGGACTACCTGCACCGGCTGCGCATTGCCCAGGCCCAGGCGCTGCTGCAGACTACCTACCTCACGGTGGACGATGTGGCGCAGCAATGCGGCTACAACGACACAGGCAGTTTTCGCAAAGTGTTCACCCGCGTGGCCGGGGTGACGCCAGGGGCGTACCGCCAGCGCTTCAAGCTGCGCACATCGCGCAAACAGTGGCTGGGGCGGCAGGGGCTGCCTGGCACCGACGGGCGGGTGTAGCCGGGCCCACGGCCATTCGCTGTCGCTGGTGGGTGTCTGCGCCAGTGCTGGCGGCGATAATGCTGAATTGCTATTGAATCAATAGCTGCCCAGGCATGCTGGACTAGCGCATCATGCCGTTTTGATTCTGAAATTGTTTTTTGCCAGCCCTTTTCTCCATGCAAGCCCTGCTCGACGCCATTGCCTCCATGCCCCCGCCCACCGACGCCCAGCGCGTCTTCCACGGCCGGGGCGGGCTGTTTCCGGGCTGCGAGCAGTGGGTGCTGGATGCGTATCCGCCGGTGTTCGTGCTGACGAGCTTTGCGCCGGCCAGCGACGCTGAACTGGCGACCATCGGCGAGGCGCTGCAGGCACGCTGGGCGCAGATTGCGCCGGAAGGCCAGCCGCTGAACTGGGTCTTCCAGCACCGGGGCGAGGCCCTGCGCATCGAGGGGCGCTGCGAAACACGCCTGATGGCAGGTGCGGTGCCCGACCCCCATGTGGTCACCGAAGCGGGCGTGCGCTACCGCGTGCATGTGCTGCGCGGCCAGAACCACGGCCTGTTTCTGGACATGGCCGCAGGCCGCCAATGGGTGCGCAACTACGCCGCAGCGCGCAGTGCAGACCGCTATGGCCTCAAGGTGCTGAACCTGTTTGCCTACACCTGTGCGTTTTCGGTGGTGGCGCTGCAGGCGGGCGCCAAACAGGTGGTCAACGTGGACATGAGCCACGGCGCCATCGGCATCGGGCAGCAGAACCACCAGCTCAACGGCATCACCACGGGCGCCGCCTTCTTGCCGCACGATATCTTCAGCAGCTGGGGCAAGATCAACCGCAGCGGCCCTTACGGCCTGGTCATCGTGGACCCGCCCAGCTACCAGAAGGGCAGCTTTGTCGCCACCAAGGACTACGCCCGCCTGATGCGCCGGCTGCCCGACCTGCTGGCCCCCGGCGGCCACGCGCTACTGTGCCTCAATGCGCCCGAGCTGGGCTTGGCCTTCTTGCAGGACCAGATGCAGGAGCTGGCGCCGGATCTGCGGTTTGTGGAGCGCGTGGCCAATCCACCCGTGTTTGCCGATGTGGAGCCGGAGCGGGCGCTGAAGGTGCTGGTGTACCAGGCGCCTGAGCTGGCGGCGCCGGCCTGAGAGTCTGTTCTAGAACACCCCCATCCCCAGCCCTGCCGCCATGGCCTCACCCAGCGCCCGGCAGCGCTCCAGGTCGCCCGGTTCAATCTGCTTGGGAGCCAGGATGGCTTCGGGCGTTTGCGCGTGGGTGCAGACGATCAGCGGGTCCGCCACCGGCCTGAGGCGCCAGCCGGTGGCGATGCGCGCCATCTGGCGTGCGGCGTTGGTTCCGTCGCTGCCGGCGCAGACCAGGGTGGCGTAGGGGCGGCCATTGATCTGGTCGAGCGCCGCGTAGTAGGTGCGGTCAAAAAAATCCTTGAGCAGGCCGCTGACAGCTGCAAGGTTTTCTGGGGTGGCAAACAGATAGCCGTCCGCCGCCAGCACATCGGCGGCCTGGGCCTGGGGCGCGGCCAGCAGCCGCACCTCCACGCCACTGTCGGCTGCTACCGCTCCCGCGCAGGCCGCGTCCACCATCTGCCGGGTGCCGCCGGTGTGGGAGTGGTAGACGATCAGCAGGGTTTTGGTGGTGCGCATGGCGCCAGCATAGACGGACGCGGGGGGCTGCAGGCGTTGCGCCCTGGGCGGGCAGATTTTCCCTTCACAGGTGTGTGCATACCCTGGGGTGGCACCCCGGTTCGCTGCCAGAATGGGGCTTTTCGGCCCACGCACCATCCAAATCCATGCGTTTGATTTCCTCTGTGTCCTCTTGGCTGCATACGACGCGTGCGCGGCTGACCTTGCTGTTCGGTGGCACGGCGGTGGCTACGGGGCTGGTGGTGGGGTTGGTGGCCGACGAACTCTTGACCCGGCAGCTCACGGACCTCAGCGGGCAGTCGCTCATGAACTCGAGCCGCCCGATTGCGCTGGCACTGGCGCAGGGGATGCAGGAACGCGAGCGCGAAATTGCGCTGCTGAGCCATTTGCCCATGCTGACGCAGGGTGCTGGCTACGCTCCCCAGTTGCAGGCTCACCTGGAACAAATCCGCCAGTCCTACCCGTTCTATTCGTGGATCGGCGTGACCGACACGCAGGGCGTGGTGCAGGTGGCTACCGGATATCTGCTGCAGGGCCAGAACGTATCGCAGCGGCCGTGGTTCGGCGCGGGGGGGCGGGGTCCCTATGTGGGCGATGCGCATGACGCAGTGCTGCTGGACAAGCTGCTGCGTGCGCCGGGCAGCCAGGTGCCCTTGCGCTTCATGGACTACGCGTCGCCTGTCCGCGGGCAGGACTCTGTGTTCAAGGGTGTGGTTGCAGCGCACGTGAACTGGGCCTGGGTGCAGGACATCATCCGCCGGTCAAGCCCTGCTGCGCCACTGTCAAGCGGTCTGGAAGTCATCCTTGTCAACAAGGACGGTGTCATCAATACCGAGGGCGCGGTGGAGCAGCCCCGCTCGGCCCTGCCCATCCTGCCTGAGCCGGGCGCGTTCCGCGTGATGTCATGGGGCAATGCGTCCCCGCGCCCGTACCTCACGGCCGTGGTGCCGGTGAGTACCCAGACGGCGACCGATCTGGGCTGGTTGCTGGTCACACGGCAGCCGCTGGAGATGGCCTTGCAGCCCATCAGCCGCCTGCACACCCTGCTGGCACTGCTGCTGGGGCTGATGGCGGCCCTGCTGGCCGGGCTGGCCTATGGGGTGGCGCGGCGGTTCAGCCAGCCGGTGGAGCGCCTGGCCGACGCGGCACGGCAGGTGCAGGTGACCGGGCAGGTGGACGCGCTCGACTTCGAGATGAAGACGGTGGAGTTTCAGCACCTGCGCTCTGCGCTGCAGAACATGGCGCAAGGCCTGCTGGAGGGGCGCGCGGCGCTGCAAAGCGCCAATGCCGAGCTGGAGCAGCGCGTGGCCGAACGCACCGTGGCCCTGCACCAGAGCGAGCAGCGGTACCTCTCCATCCTGGAGGACCAGACCGAGATCATTTGCCGGTTTGACGCCAGCAACCGCATGACCTTTGTGAACGAGGCGTTCTGTCGGTTGTTCGACTTGCGCCGCGACGAAGTGGTGGGCCAGGTGTGGGCCCCTATCGTGCATCCCGACGACCTGCCTCTGGTCACGAAGGCACTGCATGGCGTGAGCCCGGTGCAGCCCCTGGCGGTGGTGGAAAACCGGGTGGTGGCTGGCGACGGAACCATCCGCTGGTGCCAGTTCAGCAACCGCGCCTTGTTCGACGACGACGGCCAGTTGGTGGAATGGCAGTCGGTAGGGCGTGACGTGACCGAGCGCCGCCAGCTCGAAGCCGAGCTGGCACAGGCCTCCGAGCGGTTCCAGGACCTGTATGACCACGCCCCCTGCGGGTACTACGCGCTCGACCGCCAAGGCAAGTACGTGCACCTGAACCTGCTGACCCTGCAATGGCTGGGCCTGCCGCGCGAGGAGGTGATTGGCAAGCTGGGGCCGGCCGACTTTTTCGACGACGAAGGCAAGGCACTGTTCAACGCGTGTTTCCCGGTGTTCTTGCAGAACGGCAAGATCGGGCCGCTGGAGTTCAACCTGTGCGGCCGGGGTGGAGAGCAGCGCCGGGTGAGCGTGTCGTCCACCGCCATCCTCAATGCGCAGGGCGAGTACATGATGAGCCGCTCCATCATGTACGACGTGAGCGAGCTGCATGCCGCGCGCCAGCAACTGCACACGCTGAACCTGGAGCAGCAGGCGATGCTGGACAACGACCTGATTGGCATTGCCAAGGTCAAGGACCGCGTCATCGTCTGGCGCAACCCGGCGCTGGAGCGCATCTTTGGCTATGCGCCCGGCATGCTGCAGGGGCGCCTGACCGAAGAGATGTACGTGGACCGCGAGGACTTTCTGGCCTTTGGCCGCGACGCTTATGCGGTGCTGGCCTCCGGCCAGCACTACCGGCAGCAGCGCCGCATGCGCAAGGTGACGGGCGAGATCGTGTGGATCGACGTCAACGGGGTGTTGCTGGAGGGGCAGGGCGAGTCGCTGTGGCTCATGCAGGACATCACGGCCATGAAGCAGTACCAGGAGCAGGTGGAGCACATCGCGTTCCATGATGCGCTCACCCACCTACCCAATCGGCTGCTGCTGGCCGACCGCATGACCCAGGCCTTCGCGCTGAGCGACCGCACCCAGACCCAGGCAGCGGTGTGTTATTTCGACCTCAACGGTTTCAAGCCCATCAATGACCGTTACGGGCACGACATGGGCGACGAGGTCCTCAAGATCACCGGCCGCCGCCTGCTGGAGCAGGTGCGGGGCAACGATACGGCGGCCCGCATCGGGGGGGATGAGTTTGTTCTGGTGCTCACCGCCGTAAAAGACCCGGCCGAGGTGGACCAGGCGCTGCGCCGGGTAATGGCGGCCATTGAACAGCCCATCGATCTGGGCGGGGGCCGCGTGGTCCGTGTGTCAGCAGCAGTGGGCACGGCGCTTTACCCCCGCGACGGCACCACCAGCTTCGAGCTGCTGCGTGCGGCGGACCAGGCCATGTACGCCGACAAGGGGCATGTGTCGGCCGAGCGCAGCTTGTGACCCTTCCTGGGCTGCCGCTACGCAGCTGAATCAACGGGCCTCAGCCACCCTGCATCAGCACCTCAGTGATGTACGCCCATTCAGACGCCTCCACCGGCGTGATCGACAGGCGGCTGCCCTTTTGCAGCACCCGCATGTCCGCCAGTGCCGGGTGGGCGCGCAGCTCGGCCAGGCTGATCAGCCGCGTCTTGCGCACGGCCTTCACGTCCAGCAACAGCCAGCGAGGGTTGTCTGCCGGGGACTTGGGGTCGTGGTAAGGCGATGTGGGGTCGAACTGGGTAGGGTCGGCGCGGGTGCCGCTGGCCACGCGGGCCAGACCGGCAATGCCGGGCTCGGGGCAGCTGGAGTGGTAGAACAGCACGCCGTCACCCACCTGCATCGCATCGCGCATGAAGTTGCGGGCCTGGTAGTTGCGCACGCCGGTCCAGGGGACGGTGGCTTTGGGCGCGGCCAGAGCGTCGTCGATGGAGCACTCGTCCGGCTCGGACTTCATGAGCCAGAACTGGGCCGGACGGTCCGCGGCGGCGTGCGAGGGATGTGAAGGGGGGGGAGCGGTGACCATGGACGCATTCTGTCAAAGATGCCGAGGGTGGTGGCGGGCGCCGCAGCCCAAGTCGCAGGCAGTGAACTGCTATCTATGTGATAGCTATCCAGGCATGCTCCACTAGCGCTTGTGGCCAAAAACACAATAAATCGGCTGCCAACGCGTTGAAATGGCCTGCTGTCCGCATGGCAGATTGCGCAGCCCGGGGACGCGCCGCAGAATCTGACCGTGCAAGGCTGGTCGCGCCGGTCCAGGCCGCATGTGGCGGCAGTCACCAGGGCCGTCACCGCGTCGGTTTGTTGTCTTATTTGCCCTGAACTTTGTCCATGACAAGACGCTCTTCCTCAACCCATGCGCAGGGTGCACGCGACCCGGCTGCCCGTGGCGGCAAGCGCGCTGGGGGCTGGCTGCTGGGCCTGTTTGCCCTGCCATTTGCAGCCGTGGGTGTGGGCATGCTGCTGCTCAGTGTGCTGCCCACGCTGTACGACTGGGCGCGCATGCAGTGGTGGCAACCCGTTCCGGCCACGTTGGTGGCTGCGCGGCTGGAAACCAGCCGCAGCAGCAAATCCAGCTCCTACACCGTCAAGGCCACCTACCGCTATCAGGTGGCGGGCCGTGAGTACCAGGGCGAGCGCGTGGCGATCAGCGGTGGTGGCGACAACGTGGGCGATTTTCAGGAAGCGCTGGGTGCGCGGCTGGAGCAGGCACTGCGCGATGGCGTGCCCGTTCAGGTCTGGGTCAGTCCGTCCGATCCGGCGGACGCAGTCATTGACCGCAGCCTGCGGCCCGGCCTGCTGGCCCTGAAGATGGTGTTTGTGGTGGTGTTTGGCGGCGTGGGCGTGGGTCTGCTGGTGCATGTGCTGCGTCCCACCCGCGCCGCGCATGGCAGTGCGGGCAGCAGCGGCCAGCCGCTGACGGCGGGCATGCCCGGGCGGGTGGAGCGCATACCCGGCGGGGTGGCCATGTACTTTCCGGCCGGCCGGTGGTGGGGACTCAAGCTGGCGCTGGCCTTGGTGGGGGCTGTGTTTTTGACCGTCGGGGCGCTGGTGCCCTGGGAGCAGGAGTCCTCGGGCGAGGTCGGGCCGTGGCTGTTCCGCATGCTGTTTGGCGGTGTGGGCGGCATGATGCTGCTGGGCAGCTTCTACGCCCTGGCCAACAGCCTGCGCGTGCAGCTGGACCACACCGGCCTGCGCACCGAGCGGCGCTTGCTGGGCCTGATGCTGCGCTGGCACCAGGTGCCACCGCACGACATTGCCCGGCTGCGGGTGGTGGAGAGCTACACGGTCGAAAGCAACGGCAACCGCCAAGTGTATTTCCGCATCGTGGCCGAGCTGCGGGGCGGGCGGCAGATCACCATCGCCCAGGACTTGAAGGGGCGCGCCCAGGCCGACAAGCTGCTGGCATCCATCGGCGGCTGGACCGGCTACGCCACGCGCTGAGTTCAACAGGGTGGGTCCGGCGACTTCAACCGGCCTTTCTGAAGGTGAGGTTGATGCGGTGTGCACCCGTCAGCGGGTGGTGTGCTTCGGGCAAGGGCTGCACCCCATGAAACCGCAAGCGCGCAGGCCCGCCCCAGACCACCACATCGCCATGCAGCAGCGCAATACGGCGGGTCTTGTCCGCCCGCTGCGCACCACCCCACAGAAACATCGCCGAAACACCCAGCGACACCGACACGATGGGGTGGGCGTAGTTGCCTTCGTCGCGGTCCTGGTGCAGTGACAGGCGTGTGCCGGGGGCATAGCGGTTGATGAGGCAGGCGTCGGGCGCAAAACCGGCGAAGCCAACGGTTTCAGCTGCTTCGCGCCCCAGCTGGCGAAACAGCAGCGGCATGGCGGGCCAACGCTGGCCGGTCTGCGGGTCGATGGGGTCATAGCGGTAGCCGCTGCGGTCACTCACCCAGCCCAGCGCGCCGCAGTTGGTCATGGCCACCGACATGCGCAGGCCGCCCGGCGTGATGAGGTGCCTGAAGGGCGCCTGGGTGGTGATCTGCTGCACCGCAGCCAGCAAGTCCGCCGCCTGCGCCAGCGCAAAGCCGCGCAGCACCAGGGCGCCGGGCTCCAGCACCTCGGGTGGCCGGGCGGGCTGGGGTGGGTCGTCGAACAGGCTGGCGGTCATGGCATCTGTCATCTTTGGCGAGGGGCTGCCTGCAACGGCTTTGGCGGTGACAACCTCATTCAGCATCATGAAAGATGATGCCCAGCGTGTGCCGCTGCCCGCTGCGCAAGCGGCTCACGCCATGGCGCATCTGCACGCGGTAGGGCCCGCGCGTGCCCTGCACGGGGCGGTGGTGCACGGCAAACACCACGGCGTCGCCGCGCGAGAGCGGCACCACCTCGGCACGCGACTGCATGCGCGGGCGCTGCTCGGTCAGCACGAACTCGCCGCCGGTGAAGTCTCGCCCCGGCTCCGACAGCAGGATGGCCACCTGCAGCGGAAACACATGTTCGCCGTACAGGTCCTGGTGCAGGCAGTTGTAGTCGCCCGGCCCGTACTGCAGCAGCAGTGGCGTGGGGCGCACCTGGCCGGCGGCGTGGCAACGGGCGATGAAGTCGGCATGCTGCGCGGGGTAGCGCACGTCGATGCCCATCGCGGTGTTCCATTGGTTGGCGATGGGGGCCAGATGCGGATACAGCGCCCCGCGGAGGCCCGCCACCAGGTCGGGCAGCGGGTAGCTGAAATACCGGTATTCACCCTGGCCAAAGCCATGGCGCTGCATCATCACCCGACTGCGAAAGGTGCCCTCTTGCGCGTGGCCGTACAACTGCGCCAGGGCGGCGCACTCGGCAGTATTCAGCAACTGGGGCAGCACGGCATTGCCTTGCTGGCGCAGGACCTCGCTGGCGGTTTGCCAGTCGATGGTGGCCGCGCGCCGGTGCCACACGCTATCCGTCAGCGTGCCCGGGCTGGAAAGAGCCGCCACGCTCATGCCACCCGCTCCGCTGGCAGCGGGGCCGCTTCTGCGTCGGACTCGCGCGTCAGCAGGGCGCGTTTGCGCTCCACGCCCCAGCGGTAGCCCGACAGCGTGCCATCGCTTTTCACCACCCGGTGGCAGGGAATGGCCACCGCCAGCGCATTGGCCGCACAGGCCTGCGCCACGGCCCGCACGGCAGTGGGCGCGCCGATGCGCTGGGCCACCTCGGCATAGCTGGCCGTCTGCCCGGCCGGGATGGCCTGCAGCACCCGCCACACCCGCTGCTGGAACGCGGTGCCGCGCACATCCAGCGGCAGGTTCAGCCCCAGGCCCGGGGCCTCGACAAACGCCACCACCTGCGCCACCAGGGCTTCAAACGCGGCGTCGCCGCCAATCAGTCGGGCCTGCGCAAACCGGTCCTGCAGCTCGCGCAGCAGCGCGTCAGGGTCGTCGCCCAGCAAGATCGCGCAGATGCCCCGGTCGCTCTGCGCCACTAGAATGGCGCCCAGCGAGCACTGGTCGATGGCAAAGCGGATGTCTTGCGATGCCCCCCGTGCGCGATATTGGCTGGGCCGCATGCCCAGCACCTGGGCAGACTGTTCGTAAAACCGGCTGCTGGACTGGTAGCCCGCGCCATAGATGGCGTCCGTCACCGAGTCCGTGGTCGGGCTGTCGAGCGCACTGCGCAGCCGCTGCGCGCGCTGGGCCACCGCGTAGGCCTTGGGGGTGAGTCCCGTGGCCTGCTTGAAGATGCGGTGCAGGTGCGAGGCACTTAGGCCCACACGTGCTGCCAGTGCATCGAGGGTGGGTGCCTCACCGGGCGCGGCGCTTTCGATGACGCGGCAGGCTTCCGTCACCAGCGCCGCGTGGTGCGACAGCGCGGTGGCCTGGCGCGGCTTGCAGCGCTGGCAGGGGCGGAACCCGGCGCGCTCCGCATCGTCGCAACTGGCATGGAACAGCACGTTCTCTGGCCGGGGTGTGCGCGATGCGCAGCTGGGGCGGCAGTACACGCCCGTGGTCTGCACCGAGTACCAGAACGTTCCATCGGCCTCAGTGCTGCGCGCCACCACTGCCGCCCAGCGCGGGTCTGCCTGGGTGGCGGCTGCCTGCGCGGCTTTGGTGTTGGGACGGTGGCGGGTGGGCATGGGGGTGCTGCGGGGAAGAAGGGCGGTCACATTCATCATGGTGCAGGGCTCACAAGGTGGGTTGCAATGCCATGCACTCTAGGGACGGAGGCCGTGGGGCGCACTCCGAAGCTTGCTTTTGAATTCTGCGCTTTTGCGCAATGCTCCCCGCACGGATGAGTTTGCTCACTTATTGATAGCTGCCAGCGCATGATTTACTAGCGCTACAAGGTAAAAACGCCCAAAACTCAGGTTTCAGGTGGCTGCAGCGGCCGGGGCCGCCGTTTGCCCGTGCCACCCCAGCGCAGCGCGTCTTCGCCGGGTATGCCCAGTGGGTTGTTGGCCGGTTCGGTCAAGGGGGCCAGCAGCGCGTGCAGGTCGGCTTCGCTGAACTTGACTGCGCCTTCGGCATCGTGCCCCAGCACGCCCTGGGCCAGCGCGCCCTTGCGGGCCTGCAGCTCCAGCATGCGCTCCTCGATGCTGCCGTCCACCACCAGCTTGTAGACGAACACGGGCTGGTCCTGCCCGATGCGGTGGGCGCGTGCGGTGGCCTGTTCTTCCACGGCGGGGTTCCACCAGGGGTCCAGGTGGATCACGGTGTCGGCGGCCGTGAGGTTCAGGCCCAGGCCCCCGGCCTTGAGGCTGACCAGCAGGATGGGGGCGCTGGTTGCGTCCTGCGACTGGAACTGCCGCACCACCGCGCCACGCTGGCGTGGTGGCGTCTGGCCGGTGAGTGTGAGGTAGGGCAGGGCCAGGGTGTCGAGCATCTCGGCTGCCAGGCCCAGCATTTCGGTGAACTGCGAGAACACCAGCACGCGGCGGCCTTCATCGACCAGGGCGGGTAGCAGGTCGGCCAGCAGTTCGAGCTTGGCGCGCTCCATCGAGTGCGCCGTTTTCGTGGTGCCTTTGACTAATCGTGGGTCGCAGCAGACTTGGCGCAGCTTGAGCAACGCGTCCAGGATGGCGATCTGCGAGCCTTCAAAACCCTGCCGCTCCAGTGCGCGGCGCACCTGCTTGTCGGCCGTGGTGCGCACGGCCTCGTACAGCTCACGCTGTTTGCCTTGCAATTGCACGCGCAGGACGGTCTCGGTGCGCGGCGGCAGTTCGGTGGCCACGTCCTGCTTGCGGCGGCGCAGGATGAAGGGGCGCACACGCTGCGACAGCAGCTGGGCGCGCAGGGTTTCGCCGTTTTCCTCGATGGGCTTGCGCCAGCGGGCGTTGAAGCTGCGCACATCGCCCAGAAAGCCGGGCATCAAAAAGTCGAACTGCGCCCACAGCTCGCCCAGGTGGTTTTCCAGCGGCGTGCCGGTCAGGCACAGCAGATGCGGCGCCTGCAGCTTGCGCAGGGCGCGGGCGCTGCGGCTGCCGGCGTTTTTCACCATCTGGGCCTCGTCCAGGATCAGCAAGTGAAAGGGCTCGGCGGCCAGCGCCTCCACATCGCGCCAGAGCAGCGGATAGGTGGTCAGCACCAGGTCGTGGTCAGCGATGTGCAGGTAACGTTTGCCACGGTCGGCGCCATGCAGGGCCAGCACGCGCAGGCTGGGCGCCATGCGCGCGGCCTCGGCCTGCCAGTTGAAGAGCAGCGAGGTGGGTAGCACCACCAGCGCTGGTCGCTTCAGCCGCCCTGCCTCCTTTTCGGTCAGCACATGGGCCAGCGCCTGTGCGGTTTTGCCCAGGCCCATGTCGTCGGCCAGGATGCCGCCCAGGCCCTGGGCGCGCAGGTACTGCAGCCAGGCAAGGCCTTCAAGCTGGTAGGGGCGCAGCTGCACCTGAAGGCCCTGCGGTGCGGCCAACGGCTGGGGCGCACCGATAGAGCGCAGGCGCTTGGCGAGCTGCGCTAGGCCCACGTCGCCCTGTAGCTGCCAGTCGTTGTTCCAGCCGTTCACCGTGCCCACGCGGTGCACCTGCACGAGCCCGGCACGCAGGGCCTCGATGCGGCGCGCCTCCCACGCGCCCAGGCGCAGCGGGTCGCCGTCCTTCAGCTGTTTGCGGGTGGGGTCGGTCAGCAAGTCCACCATGGCGCCCACGATGGCCTTGAGTGGCCCGGCAGGCGCCTCGATGCGCTTGCCGCCGGGCGCGCGCAGCGAAATGATGGCGATGTCATCGATGGCGGCCATCTGCCGCGCGTTGAGCCAGCGGGCGTCGCGGCGCAGCAGGTCGGCCAGCATGGGGGCCAGGTCCAGCGTTTCACCGTCGATCTCGATGCCCAGGCTGAGCAGCCAGGCGCCCTCGCGCTCGGGCAGCATGAGCTTTTGCACGGGGCGCTGGCGTGTGCCCAACGGGCCATCGACTTCCTTGGCCAGCAGCTCGCCAGTTTCGGGGGCGATGACCAGCTTCCAGCGCGACACGGGCACGCTTTCGTGCGCAAAGCCGGGGTGTACCACCACGCTCCAGCCCTCGGTTCGCAACCGGGGAACCACGTCGGCCCAGAAGTCGCCAAAGTGCGCCTCCTGCGCCAGCGTCCACACAGGGCCCAGCGTGGTGGCGGCTGCGCGGTGGCGCCACTGCAGGCTTTTGGGGTCCACGGGGGTCAGGCCCAGGTCCCACACGCGGTCCATGGCGTCGGCTTCAGCCGCCAGGTTGCGCTGCATGCGCACCACCGGGCCACCGGTGTCGAACAGGTCTTGCACCGGGGCAGGGCGCGCGTTGAGGATGGAGGTGGGGGCCGGCGTCTGCCAGGTGGTGCCATCGTCGGTGCGGTAGGTCCAGTCAATCTGCACCAGCGTCACGCTGTCACCACGCGGGCCCAGTTTGCCCCGGGGCGCCATGCCCAGCAGACCATCGCCCCGGCCCAGCGTCATGAGGGTGATGCGCGGGCGAAAGTGGCCGGGGACGACGCCATCGGGTGTGTTGGGCGCCGGGCTGTGGCCCGGCGGGTGGCTGCCATCGCCCCGCAGCTGGGCCATGACCTGCGCGGCCTCGGCGTCGGTCAGCGGGGGCAGCTGCTGCAGGGCGGCGCTGTCAGCACGGTTGCGCAGGGCCTGGGCCCATTGCGCGACCACATGGGCCCGACCTGCAGGGGGCGTGGGTGGAACGGGTGACTGCGGCAGGCTGGGCATGGGCTGGCATTGTGCCCATGCGTGGCGTGCCCTTTCGTCTAAACGCTGCGTTGGGTGCCCAGCGCCAGCGCAAACAGCTCGTTGCGAAAGTGGATACCCAGGCGGCTGAATGCGCGGTTGCGGTAGGTTTTGACGGTGGGCAGGCTCAGGCCCAGGTCGCAGGCAATGCCCTCTTGCGTCATGCCTTGGAGCAGGCGGGCACACACATCCAGCTCTCGCTCGGTCAGCCCTGCGTGGGCGCGCAGCAGGCGTTCGCGCAGCGCGGGCAGGCTGTGGGACAGCGCGGGGGCCGTGGCCTGTGGCGGGGGCTGCAGCGCGGGTTGCAGCACGCCGGGGCGCTGGGCCAGGGCAATGTGTTTGCGGGTCAGCGCCAGCAGCACCGGGGCCATGCCTTCAAAGTCGCTGATCTGCCGGTCCTGGAAGGGCTTTTGGTGCTGGTGGCGGTAGAAGTTGACGGCAAAGACCGAGCCATCGCTCTCGTGTTCCACCACCGACACCCGCTCGGCCACGCCATGGGCTTCGTACACGCGGGCGCGGTGCTCAGCGTCCACCTCGGGCGCCGTCAGGTGGCACAACTGGGTGGGCGCTTCGGCCGGGGCGGCTTCGTCCAGCGAGCGGCCCCAGGTGCGGTCGGTGCGGTAGGGGCCTGACAGGTAGGCCCACCAGCAGTCCTGCGTGGTGTCGGGAATGCCGTAACTGGCCGACATGAACAAGGTGGGTTTGCAATGGCGCCCGGTGCGGTACACCGACCACGACGCTGCGGGCAGCACGGGTGCCAGCTCCTGCAGCATGCCGCAGGCGAACCCGTCGTCGCCCAGCTGGTGAACCATGGCGCCCAGGGCCGAGCCCATGAGGTTGGGCGGGGGCGTGATGCCGCCGCCGGATGTGCTTGCAGGGAGCCAGTGCCTCATGGGTTGCGCGGGGTATGCCGGGTGGGCTTTGTCATTGCTGTCATCTTCAGGGATGACAGGGGTCAAGCGCCACGGGATTTACGCTAGGTGCAACCCCGCAAGCAGGCTGGGTGCACGCCGCCCCTGGCCGCTTGCCTGCCAGACACCCGAAAGATGGAGCCCATGACCGAACCCGTGCCCTTTGTGGAACCCCGTTTGCGATTTTTTGCCGACCTACGCGTGGAGGTGGGCGTGCCCCAGGAAGTGGGCCGCACCGTGCACGGCCTGCGTCGGCTCATCCCCATCCTGGGTGGTAAGGCCCAGGGCGATGGCTGGAAGGCCCGGGTGATGCCCGGCGGGGCGGATTTTCAGCTCATCGTGAGCGACACCCTGGCCGAGCTGGACGCGCGCTACACGCTGGAGGCGGATGGCGGTGACTTGATCTATGTGCAAAACCGCGCCGTGCGGTCCGGCCCGCCCGAGCTGATGGCGCGCCTGGTGCGTGGCGAGGTGGTGGACCCGGCGCAGATCTACTTTCGCTGCAGCCCCCAGTTCGAGACAGCGTCTCCCGCACTGCGATGGATCGGGGAGCGCATGTTCACGGGCACCGGTGCGCGGTTTCCCGATGCAGTAGCCATGCGGTTCTGGGAGCTGATGTAGCCGCACAGCAGTCCCGCATTTCGCTTTTTTGATGACCGACAGCACACAACAACACCCTGGAGACCTTGTCATGACCTCTTTTTCGACGCTCACCCGTACCCTGTCCCGCAACTTCTCTCGTCGGCATGCCCTGCGCAGCGTCTGCCTGGCAGCCACGGTGGTGGCGGGCCTGGCCCCCGCCACTGGCGCCCTGGCGCAGACGGCCAGTTACCCCAACAAGCCGGTGCGCATCATCGTGGGCTTTCCGGCAGGCACCGGGCCGGACATCGTGGCGCGGCTGCTGGCGCAGAAGCTGTCGGAAGGCTGGGGCAACCTGGGCGTGATTGTGGACAACAAGCCCGGCGCCGGGGGCTTGATCGCTGCGACCGAGGCCGCACGCGCCACCCCTGATGGCTACACGCTGATGCTGGGCGAAACCGGACAGCTCAGCATTGCGCCCAGCAGCTACAACAAGCTGCCCTACGACCCGCAAAAGGACTTCGCGCCCGTGAGCCAGGTGGTCACCGCCGACTTTGCGCTGCTGGTCAACCCGCAAAAGGTGCCGTCGCGCAATGTGAAGGACTTTGTGGCCTGGACCCAGCAGCAAAAGGGCCTGTTCCTGGCCACCTTTGGCGCGGGTACCCCGGGGCACTTTGGCGCCTTCATGTTTGGCGAGGCCGTGAAGCTCAAGCCCGAACCGGTGCACTACAAGAACACCACCGACGCGCTGGGTGGCCTGTTCAGCGGTGACGTGCAGGGCGTGTTTGCCAGCGTGGGCCTGGCTGCGCCCAACGTGAAGGCCGGAAAGCTGGTGGCGCTGGGCACTACGGGCGGCACCCGGTCCAACGCACTGCCCGATGTGCCCACCATCAAGGAGCAGGGTTACCCCAGCCTGGAATTCAACTCGTGGTTTGGCATCGTGGCCCCGGCCAAGACGCCCCCCGAGATCGTCGCCAAGCTGAGCGCCGACATCATCAAGGCCGTGCAGTCGCCCGAAGGCAAGGCCAAGATGGAAGAGGCTGGTTTCCGCGTGACGGGCACCAACCGCGAGGAGTTCGCACGCATCATCGCGGCCGACACGGTGACCTGGGGCAAGGCCGTGGCCGCCACGGGCTTCAAGGCCGACTGAGTCGGCACTGCCCAGTGATTGCCGGGCGCTACGCATTCCGCTCGCAGGGCGGCGCCAGGCGATAGGGGCAACGCCGTCCGATTACCAAAAAATCCGCGCACCTTCCTCAGCGACGCCCTGACGGCCGTCGCAGGGCGTTGCTGCGCCAATGGTTCAACCCCACAAGACCGATCTACCGAGGAGATCACCATGCCATCCCTTTCGCTGGATACCCCCATCGCGCAACGCGTTGCGCTGCCCGCCGCCGTGCTGCTGCCGTTATTGCTCAGTGCGTGCGGCGGCGGCAACGCTGTACTGGTGACCGAGAGCGCCAACCCGGCCGCCGCTTGCGCCGCATTGAGCACCAACGCGCAGCTCAGCAACACCAACTTGTCCACCAGCTATGTCCCACCGGGCACGCGCCGCCCCGGTGGCGCTGTCACGGGCGACTTTTTGCCCGGGCACTGTGTGGTCACGGGGGCCATCAACCCGCGTGTGGGTGTGGATGGCAAGAACTATGCGATCGGCTTTCAGTTGAGCCTGCCCGACCGCTGGAACGGACGCTTTCTGTTCATCGGCGGGGGCGGCAACGACGGCATCCTGCGCGACAACTCGCTCAGCTCCAGCATTTCGGGCGGCACGCCGTCGCCGCTGGGGCAGGGCTTTGCGGTGGTGTCCACCGATGCGGGCCATACTGGCACCAGCGCCAGCTTTGGCGCCGACCCGCAGGCGCGCACCGACCATGCCTACAACTCTTACGACAAGACGGCTGTGGCCTCCAAGTCGCTCATCCGCACGCGCTACGGCCGCAAGCCGGACTACTCCTACTTCTCTGGCTGCTCCGGCGGCGGGCGCCAGGGCATGGTGTTCTCGCAGCGGTTCCCGGACTACTTTGACGGCATCACCGCCGGAGCGCCCGCCATGCGCGTGTCCAGCGGTGCCACGGTGGCCGCCATGTGGAACACCATCCAGTTCAACGCCATTGCGCCCCAAGACGCCAGTGGCAACCGCATCCTCTCCAAAGCCTTCAGCAACAGCGACCTCAAACTGGTGGCCACTGCAGTCAATGCCACCTGCGACGCCGCCGACGGCGTGGTGGACGGCCTGGCCCAGAACGTCAACGCCTGCAAGGCGTTTGACCCCGCCGTGCTGCAATGCACAGGCGGCAAGACCGACAGCTGCCTGTCGTCCGCCCAGGTGGGCGCGCTCAAGAGCGTGTTTGCAGGGCCCCGCAATTCCGCTGGCAAGGCGCTGTACACCGGCCAACCCTGGGACGCCGGGCTGGCGGCACCCGGCTGGCGGTCGTGGACGCTGGGCAACTCGACCACGGCCACGCCCGACGCACGCTACATCACGCTGATGGTGGATGCCTTGGTCAACGAGTTCTTCACACCGCCCGATCTGTCGTTCAACCCGCTGGCGTTCAACTTCGACACCGACCCCGCGCGCATGGCGGCGTATTCGGCCATCTACGACACCTATGCCGACGACAAACTGGCGGCCTATAAGCAGCGCGGCGGCAAGCTGCTGTTCATCCACGGCATGTCCGACCCGATCTTCTCGGCGTTTGACACGGTGGACTACTACGAACGTCTGGCCGCGAACAATGGCGGCATGGCGGCCACGCAGAACTTTGCGCGAACCTTCCTGGTGCCGGGCATGAACCACTGCTCGGGCGGTCCGGCCACCGACAACTTTGACTCGATCCAGACCATGGTGGATTGGGTAGAGAAGGGCATTGCCCCACAAAGCATCGCGGCCAAGGCGCTGCCCACCAACGCAGACTTTCCCAACCGCACGCGTCCGCTGTGCCCCTACCCGCAGTTTGCCAAGTACAAGGGCTCGGGCAGTGTGGAAGACGCCAGCAGCTTTGTCTGCTCGGCCAGCTGACGCGCGGCCTGAGCGACGCTGCAATAAAGCGAAAAGGGCCCTCGGGCCCTTTTTTTGGGTCTGTACACCCGGGTCCTGGGGTCAGCGCTTGACCGTTGAGGACTCCACGGGCGGCGGCAACCGCAGCTGGGCTTGTTGCACCACGCGGATGCAGTCGCGCAAATGCTGCTCGCCCAGGTAGCGCAGGGTGGCGTAGCCAAGGGTGGCCGCGATGGCTTGTCCCGCCAGGGGCACGTACTTGGCAGCCTGCTTGGTGCTCAGGCGCAAGCCCACCGTCTGGGTGGCACGGATGACCAGTTCGCGGGTGATGAGCTTGCCGATCAGCACCGAACCCACCAGGCCCACCGCCTTTTGCACCTGCTCTCGCTTTTTTGGATCCAGTTGGTCGATCTGCTCGGCCGACAGGCCGAACTCGGTATTGATCTGTGGGATCAGGCGGGAAAGCAGGGCAGCATCGACCGCCCAGTCCAGCCCCGGCACCGGGACCACGCTGGCCGCTGCCGCCACCATGGCGCGGCGGTGCAGCAGCTTGCGGGCGCGGCGTACAACCGCAGCCAGTTCAGGGTCTCCAGCGGCCATTTGCAATGAGGTGGGCATGGGTGACAACGTGATGGAGGGTGATAGGACGAAAGTGCGTGATTCAAAGCGCAGATGGCGAGCAGCTCAGCGAGCGGGGCAAGATCCAGGACCTCTCAGGACTTGCCCTTGACCAGGCCGTACACCACCAGCAGAGCGACAGCGCCCAGCACCGATGCAATCCAGCCAGCGCTGTCGCCCTGCGCATACCAGCCCATGGCCATGCCCACGTAGCTGGCCAGAAACGAGCCCGCTACACCGAGCAGCGCCGTCATGATCCAGCCCAGCTTGTCGTCCCCGGGTTTGACGGCACGGGCAATCAAGCCCACCACCAAACCAATCAGCAACATCCCCAGAAGTGACAGCATGTTTTTCCCCTTGATAGTTGGTTCAGACGATAGAGTCACTTTACAGATGGGGCAGTCAAAGCGCTGTCGGACAATGCCCCCTGTCAGCGTCCCCCAGGCAAGGTGGTGCTGTGCCGTGTGGAGTCCCACGGATGCAGGGGGCGTTCAAAAAGGCAGCGCTCAAAGCGGTGCGCATGCAGGTCCATGCCCGATATCTGGTGGTCGGTGCGCGAGCACACGTAGCGCCCGCTCGGCAGGCTGGCCCAAGCCGCCTCAGTGAGCAGGATCTCGTTGGCCGTGGCAATGTCTTCGCCCAGTTTGCAGGCGCAGTTCATCTCGGGGCCAAACAGGTCCTCGCGTGCAATCACCAGGGTGGGCCCAAAGCCAATGCCTGCGCTCACGTTCAGCGTCCGCTCGGGCGGCAGCACGGTGTTCATGGCGCCCAGGGCGCGCAGGGTGTCCAGCGCGGCCTCCAGGGCTTGCTCGGGCGTGGCGAACACCGCAAACAGGTTATCGGCCTCCTGCTTGATGACCTCACCGCCGTTGCCTTCGAGGGCAGGGCGCGCTGCCTGCTCCATCTGGTGGATCATCGCCAGGAAGTGAATGATGCCGTGGCGCTGGGTGATGCGGGAGAAGCCGCACATGTCCAGCACCAGGATGGCGACACTGCGCACAAACGCCTGTTCAATGGCGGCGTCAATCGCCCCGGTGCCGCTGGTGGGGGTCTGGTTGCGCTCTGACAGCAGGCGCCGGAGATAGCCCTTGTCGTGCGCAGTCGCAGCATCGGGGGGCAGCGCGGGGGTGTGGTGCATGGCAACGCCCTGTGGGTGGTGTCCGACATGGTAGCGCGGCCGGTGCTGGCGCCGCGCAGGTTGCGCCCGGGGCTACAGTGAGGCTCGCAAAGGGTGGTGGGGTGCTTGTCTTACCCACAACTGCCGCAGACTTCTCTCAAGACAGAAAGGTGTACCCACCATGTTCACTATGTCATCCACCCCATTCATTTCGTACTCCGTTGCACCGGCTGGGGCCCAGCGCTCGTCATGGAGCCGGTTGGTGGCTCGCCCGGCCGCCGTATTGGTGGCCGCCATGGCTTTGGGCGGTGTGCTGTCGTTTCCCACTGCCGCCCAGGCGCAAAGCGACGAGGCATCCCTGGCGCGCGGTGCCGTGCCTGACACCACGCCGCAGCAGCGCTACCAGTCGGCCATTCGTGAAGCGGGGGGTGGGCTCAAGGTGAGCCTGGAAGAGTGCCGGGCCATGCCGACGGCGGAGCGTAAGCGGTGTGAGTCCGAGGCCCGGGCGCGGTATCAGGCTGACATGGCAGCAGCCAAGGCGCTGCTGCGGGGCGATCCGTCTGCCGGACCGGTCAATGTGACTGGTGGCCCGATTCGCAGCACCGAGACGGTGTACGTGGTCAAGCCCTGATCACCACGGCCCGCCAATGAAGGAAGCCGGGAGCGTTTTACGATTTATTTCTGCGCCTGGGGTGCCTGGGCGCTCTCGACACCTTCGCCCGGCGTCACACGGCGCGCGCCGTTGAAACGGCGTGCCCAGTAGGCGACGCCCATGTCTTCCACCCGGATCTCCGAGCCGCTGCGGGGCGAGTGGATGAACTTGCCGTCCCCCACATAAATGCCCACATGGCTGAAGTTGCGGCGCATGGTGTTGAAGAACACCAGGTCGCCGGGTTGCAGCTCTTTCTTGTCGATGACCTGGGTGGCGGCTGCCTGCTGATCAGCCCGGCGGGGCAGCAAAAGCCCCACCGTCTGCTCATAGATAGCGCGCACAAAGCCGCTGCAGTCAAAGCCGGTCTCGGCACTGTTGCCGCCACGCTTGTAGGGCACGCCCAAAAAACCCATGGCGTTGACCACCAGGTCACCCGCGCGGCCTGCTACGGTCTGGGCCTTGTCAGCCACCTTGTGGCTCACGTCTTCGAGTCGGGTAAACAGCCCTTTGTCCGCGAGCAAGCGGTCCATATCGTCAGAATTGGTGCCCTGGGGCGCCGCATGCGCAGCGGTGGCGCAGGCAAGGATGAGGATGCAAAACCATCTGGACATGGGGGCGAAGGGTAACACGGTATGGTTATTTATCAAAAATAAGCATTTTTGCAAGCTGTTGATTTGATTCAGATAAATCGATGGGCGCAGTGTTTTCACAGGCAAAAGCCGCTTGCAAGATGCGCGCCAGACCGGCTTGCCTCCGCCCCGGGTGCGGTCGGTGGCAAGGCCATGGGCCAAAAGGAGCTTGAGAGCATGGGTTGGACTCTAAATCGGCAGGTAGTGCTAGTGAACAAAGCACGGGTAGCTATATGTTTGATAGCAGCCAGTGCGCACGCAGGCAGCCAGGCCCAAGGCGTCCCCGTGCCGCCGCCGGCGGTGTCGCTGGTGCCGGTGGCCACCGGCCTGGTCCACCCCTGGGCGGTGGCCTTTTTGCCGGGCGGTCAGTTCTTGGTGACCGAGCGGCCGGGGCGCCTCCGCGTTGTCAGCGCGACGGGACAGGTGGGGCCTGCGCTGGCGGGAGTGCCGCAAGTGGCGGCAGGCGGGCAGGGCGGCCTGCTGGACGTGGTGACCGACAACGACTTTGCCCGCAACCGCCGTATCTACTTTTGTTTTGCCGAGCCCGCCGCTGGTGGCACGGCGGGCAACAGCACGGCGGTGGCGCGCGCCACCCTGTCGGCAGATGCCAGCAGCCTGCAGGACGTGCGCATCATCTTCAGCCAGCGGCCCAAGGTCGAGAGCGCGCTGCACTTTGGCTGCCGCATTGCCCAGGCCAGTGATGGCAACCTGTTTGTGGCGTTGGGCGAGCGCTACCACCGCAAGGACGACGCCCAAAAGCTCGACAACCACCACGGCAAGGTCATCCGCATCACGCCCGACGGAGCAGCGCCGCCCGACAACCCGTACGTGAAGCAGCCCGGCGCCTTGCCCGAGATCTGGAGCTACGGCCACCGCAACCCCCAGGGCGCCACGATGGCCCCCGACGGCAAGCTGTGGATGCATGAACATGGCCCGCAGGGCGGTGACGAAATCAATCTGCCCCAGCCCGGGCGCAACTACGGCTGGCCTGTCATCACCTACGGCGAGAACTACGGCGGCGGAAAGATGGGCGAGGGCACGGCCCGCTCCGGCATGGAACAGCCACTGCACCACTGGACACCGTCCATCGCCCCCTCGGGCATGGCGTTTCTGACCAGTACGCGCTACGGCGCGGCGTGGCAGGGCAGTTTGTTCGTCGGGTCGCTCAAGTTTGGCACCCTGCACCGGCTGGAAGTGTCTGGCGGCAAGGTGCAAAAGGAGGAGCGGCTGTTGCAAGGCAATGGCGAGCGCATCCGCGACGTACGCCAGGGGCCAGACGGCTTGTTGTACCTGCTGACCGATAGCCCGCAGGGGCGGTTGCTGCGCTTGCAGCCCGCTGCGGCCCCATGACCGGTTTTGCTTGATGCAGGTCAAGCAAGCCCGGAGATGGGTGACCGAACCGGCGGACCCGGGGTGATCCCGCAGGCTGGGCGCGTGTTTTCGGTATAGGCTGGCGCGATGCATGCTGAGCCCACCACCTCTTCCCCTGCCACGCCCTCCGCTCCTCCTGCGGCCTCGGTCAATCCGGGCACCGCGCCCGACCATCTGGCGAGCACGCCCGCCCGGTCCCAGCTGGCCCTGCGCCGTGTGGCGATCGACACCTGGCGAGAAAACGTCGCCTACCTGCACCGCGACTGCGCCGTATACCGGGCCGAGGGCTTCCAGGCGCTGTCCAAGATCGAGGTGCGCGCCAACGGCCGCCGCATCCTGGCCACGGTGAACGTGGTGGACGACCCTGCCATCGTGGGCTGCCACGAGCTGGGCCTGTCGGAAGACGCGTTTGCCCAGCTGGGCGTGGACAACGGCCACACTGTGTCGGTGGCCCAGGCCGAGCCGCCCGAGTCCATGGGCGCGCTGTTCCGCAAGATCGCCAGCGAGCGCCTCACGCGGGAGGACTTTGGCGCCATCGTGCGTGACATTGCCGACCACCGGTATTCCAAGATCGAACTCACCGCCTTTGTGGTGGCTTGCCACCGCAACGAGCTGGACCGGGAGGAGGTCTTTTTCCTGACCGATGCCATGGTGGCCAGCGGCCGGCGGCTGGACTGGCACGAACCGCTGGTGGTGGACAAGCACTGCATCGGCGGCATTCCGGGCAACCGCACCACCATGCTGGTCGTGCCCATCGTCGCGGCGCACGGCATGTTGTGCCCCAAGACGTCTTCGCGCGCCATCACCTCGCCCGCCGGCACGGCCGACACCATGGAGGTGCTGGCCAAGGTGGAGCTGCCGCTGGAGCAACTGGCCGACATCGTGCGCGACTACCGAGGCTGCCTGGCCTGGGGCGGCACGGCCAACCTGTCGCCCGCCGACGATGTGCTGATCTCGGTGGAGCGGCCACTCTCCATCGACTCTGCCGGGCAGATGGTGGCGTCCATCCTGTCCAAAAAGGTGGCCGCCGGCGCCACGCACCTAGTGCTCGACATTCCCATCGGCCCCACGGCCAAGGTGCGTTCCATGCCCGACGCGCAGCGCCTGCGCCGCCTGTTTGAGTATGTGGCGCGGCGCATGGGCCTGTCGCTGGACGTGGTCATCACCGATGGCCGCCAGCCCGTGGGCAACGGCGTGGGCCCGGTGCTGGAGGCACGCGACGTGATGCGCGTGCTCCAGAACGACCCGCGCGCGCCTGACGACCTGCGGCAAAAGGCACTGCGCCTGGCCGGGCGCCTGATCGAATGCGACCCCGATGTGCGCGGCGGCGACGGTTATGCGATTGCGCGCGACATCCTCGACTCGGGCCGGGCCTTGGCGCGCATGAACGCCATCATCGCCGCCCAGGGCGCCACGGGGTTTGACCACAACCACCCAGCGTTGGGTGCGCTGACGCTGGATGTGGTGGCACCCGCCAGCGGCGTGGTGGCGGGCATCGACAACTACCAGATCGCCCGCGTGGCGCGGCTGGCCGGTGCGCCCAAGGTGCCGGGTGCCGGGGTGGACCTGATGCACAAGCTGGGCGACACCGTGGCCGCTGGCGACCTGCTGTACCGCGTGCACGCCAGCTATCCGGCCGACCTGGAGTTTGCGCGCCACGCGTGCGATCGGGACAGCGGCTACCGCCTGGGCACCGCCGATGAAGTGCCGCGCGTGTTTGTGGAGTTCTGACCATGGCCGCACCTGAAGCCGCTTGTGTGCTGTATTTCGACGACGAAGTCGCGCCTGCGCTGCGACTTGCACAGGCTGCGGGCCTGACGGCCTGCGCCATTGAGCGCCACCGCTTCCCCGATGGCGAACTCAAGCTGCGCCTACCGGTGGACGACACGGGCTGTCTGCCCCAACGCGCCGTGTTGCTGCGCAGCCTGCACCAGCCCAATGAAAAACTGGTGGAGCTGCTGCTGGCCGCCCGCACGGCCCGCAGCCTGGGCGTGCAGCACCTCACGCTGGTGGCGCCTTACCTGGCCTACATGCGGCAGGACATCGCCTTCCACCCCGGCGAGGCCGTGAGCCAGCAGGTGGTGGGTGGATTTTTGGCGGGCTTGTTCGATGCCGTGATCACGGTGGACCCGCACCTGCACCGCATCGACCGGCTGGAGCAGGCCATCCCTGTGCCGCAGGCCGTGGTGCTCAGCGGCGCCGAGCCGCTGGCCGACCTGATCGCTGAGCGCCGTCCGAATGCGCTGCTGGTGGGGCCCGACGGCGAATCCGCCCAGTGGATCGCCCAGGCCGCCGCCCGCCACGGCTTTGACCATGCCGTGTGCACCAAGGTGCGCCATGGCGACCGCAATGTCGCTATAGAGTTGCCCGCCCTCAACGCCCAAGGCCGGGCCGTGTTGCTGCTGGACGACATGGCCAGCACCGGCCGCACGCTGGCGCTGGCCGCCCGGCTGCTGCTGCAGGCGGGCGCCGCCTCGGTGGATGTGGCCGTGACGCATGCGTTGTTTGCGGGCGATGCGCTGCAGGCGCTTCGCGACGCCGGGGTGGGGGAGGTCTGGAGCACGGACTGCATTCCGCACCCGAGCAACGCGGTGGCGATGGCCGGACCGCTGGCGGGGGCACTGCGGTCGGTCCTGGCTGTGTAACCGGCGCCGCCGGGCACCGCCGGGCTGCGACAATGCGCCATTCCCCTGCGCCCCGTCCCGGCCAGCGCATTCCAGAACACGCACACGATCGAACACACCATGCTGCTTGACGCCACCGAATCCCAACTCGTCCTGGTCGATTACCAGGAGCGCCTGATGCCCGCCATCCACGAAGGCCCCGCCGTGCTGGCCAACGCACGCCGCCTGGCCGAGATCGCCCGCATGCTGGACGTGCCCGTGTGGGGCACCGAGCAAAACCCCTCGCGCCTGGGAGCCAACGACGCCGCACTGCGCGCCCTGTGCCAGAAGACCCTGGCCAAGATGCACTTCAGTGCCGCCGAAGAAGGCCTGGGCGAATGGCTGCGCCCACCGGCCAAGCCCCAGGGCGGCAACGCACGCAGCCTGCCCAAACACTTGCAAAAGCCCGCACCGCTGGCGGCAGAGCGCGGCACCATCGTGATTGCCGGGTGCGAGGCCCATGTCTGCCTGCTGCAGACCGCGCTGGACCTGATCGACGACGAGTTTGAAGTGTGGGTGGTGACCGACGCCTGCGGCTCGCGCACCGAACGCAACCGCGACGCCGCCTTCGACCGCCTGGCCGGCGCAGGCGCTGAGCTGGTGACCACCGAGATGGTGGCGTTTGAATGGCTCGGCAGCTGCGAGCACCCGGCGTTCAAGGACGTGCTGGGGCTGATCAAATAATCAGTTTTGAGCCAAATTGGCTGCTAGCGCTTGATATTCAAGCGCTAGCAGCTATCAAAATCATAGTGATTGGAGTGAGTTTCGGTCAGGCGAAGTAGGGCACGGCCACTTTGACCAGCAACCCCACCACCGCACAGCCGCCCAGCAGCGGCATGACGCCTAGCTTGAAGCGGAACAGCGCCACCAGCGCCCCCACGGCGATGACGGCCGATACGGCGTCAAAGCGGCCGCCAAAGCCCTGCGGCCACAGCAGGTGGTAGGCAAAAAACAGCGCCAGGTTCAGGATCACGCCCACCACAGCAGCCGTGATGGCCGACAGCGGCGCGGTGAATCCCAGCTTGCCGTGCGTGGCCTCCACCAGCGGGCCGCCTGCCAGGATGAAGATGAATGAGGGCAAGAAGGTCACAAACGTCACCACGGCGGCTGCCGCTGCGGCGCCGGCAAACAGCGCGTCTGCCCCCCACACCTGTTGCAGCCAGCCACCCACAAAACCCACAAACGCCACCACCATGATCAACGGGCCAGGGGTGGTCTCGCCCAGGGCCAGGCCGTCAATCATCTGCGGGCCGCTGAGCCACTGGTAGTGCTCCACCGCGCCCTGGTACACATAGGGCAGCACGGCATAGGCGCCCCCAAAGGTGAGCATGGCTGCCTTGGTGAAGAACCATCCCATCTGCGTGAGCGTGCCTTGCAAGCCCTGGGTGGCCACCAGCAGGCCCATGGCCGCCAGCCACAGCCCCAGCCCTGCCAACAATACCTTGACCAGGTGGACGCGAGAAAAGCGCGCATGGGCAGGCGTTGGCGTGTCGTCATCGATCAGCGCGGGGCCATAGCCCTTGTGGGCATTAGCATGGCCGCCCCCCAGCGCAAACACGGCGGGCCAGCGTTGCGCGCCAAAGTAGCCGATGAGCCCGGCCGCCAGCACGATGGCGGGGAAGGGCGTGTCGAACGCGAAGATCGCCACAAACGATGCGGCAGCGATGCCCCACATCCAGCCGTTCTTGAGCGCGCGGGTGCCGATGCGGTGCGCGGCATGCAGCACCAGTGCCGTCACGGCGGGCTTGATGCCGTAGAAGATGCCCGCCACCACGGGCACATCGCCAAAACGCAGATACACCCACGACAGCCCGATCAGGATGAACAGCGAGGGCAGCACAAACAGCGCCCCCGCCACGATGCCGCCCCAGGTGCGGTGCATGAGCCAGCCGATGTAGGTGGCCAGCTGCTGCGCCTCGGGGCCAGGCAGTAGCATGCAGTAGTTGAGGGCGTGCAAGAAGCGGTTTTCGCTGATCCAGCGGCGGCGTTCCACCAGCTCGGCGTGCATGATGGCGATCTGGCCTGCAGGCCCGCCGAAGCTGATGAACCCGAGCTTCAGCCAGAACAGAAAGGCGGCGCGGAACGGGACGGACGTGGGGGCAGGGGACGGTGCTGGGTGCATGGTCCGGGAGTGTGACAGGCCGGTATGACGTTTGCCGACATATCAATATGCCTGCTGCATCTGGAGCCATGGATGATGAGGCAGAGGGTTGGATGCGTCAGTTTGCCGCAAGCCCGTCATGAATAATTATGAATTCAAAACCTGCTGTCCTGGCAGGGCGAGAGAGATGCCGAGGAGACACCCACAATGACCGCACACAGCACCTACGCCGACTTCTACCGCCAGTCCATCGACCACCGCGACACCTTTTGGAGCGAGCAGGCGAAGCTGATCGACTGGAAGACGCCGCCCCAGCAGGTGTGCGACTACAGCAACCCGCCGTTTGCCAAATGGTTTGTGGGCGGCACCACCAACCTGTGCCACAACGCGGTAGACCGGCACCTGGCCACGCGAGCCAGCCAGGCGGCGCTGGTGGCGATCTCCACCGAAACCGACACCGAGCGCAGCTACAGCTTTGCCGAGCTGCACGCCGAGGTGCAGCGCATGGCGGCCGTGCTGCTGTCGCTGGGCGTGAAGAAGGGCGACCGCGTGCTCATCTACATGCCCATGATTGCTGAGGCCGCGTTTGCCATGCTGGCCTGCGTGCGCATCGGCGCGCTGCATTCGGTGGTGTTTGGCGGCTTTGCATCGGGCTCGCTGGCCTCGCGCATTGAAGACGCCGAGCCTGTGGCCGTGGTCAGTGCTGATGCCGGGTCGCGCGGCGGCAAGGTGGTGCCGTACAAGCCGCTGCTGGATGAAGCCATTGCCCTGTCCAAGCACAAGCCCGCCGCCGTGCTGATGGTGAACCGGGGCCTGGCGCCCATGCACCTGCAGGCGGGCCGCGACCATGAATGGGCGCCGCTGCGCGAGCAGCACCTGAACACCGTGGTGCCCTGCGAATGGGTCGAATCGACCCACCCCAGCTACACGCTGTACACCAGCGGCACCACCGGCAAGCCCAAGGGCGTGCAGCGCGACACGGGCGGCTACACCGTGGCGCTGGCTGCGAGCATGAAGCACATCTTTGATGCCAAGGCGGGCGATGTGTACTTTGCGACCAGCGACATCGGCTGGGTGGTGGGCCACAGCTACATCGTTTACGGCCCGCTGATCGCAGGCATGACCACCATCATGTACGAAGGCCTGCCCACGCGGCCCGATGCGGGCGTGTGGTGGAGCATCGTCGAGAAGTACCAGGTCACGCACATGTTCTCGGCCCCCACGGCGGTGCGGGTGCTGAAGAAGCAGGACCCGGGCTATCTGGCCAAGTACAACGTGAAAAGCCTCAAGGCCCTGTGGCTGGCGGGCGAGCCGCTGGATGAGCCCACGGCCCAGTGGATCAGCGACGCGCTGGCCGTGCCCATCATCGACAACTACTGGCAGACCGAAACCGGCTGGCCCATCCTGACCCTTGCCAACGGCGTGCAGCAGCAGACCACACGCTTCGGCAGCCCCGGCAAAGCCATGTATGGCTATGGCGTGAAGCTGATCGACGAGGCCACGGGCGAAGAACTGACCGGTGCCAACCAGAAGGGTGTGGTCGCCATCGAAGGCCCGCTGCCCCCCGGCTGCATGCAGACGGTGTGGCGCGACGATGCACGGTTTGTGAACACCTACTGGAAGAGCATCCCCGGCCGCCTCATCTACAGCACGTTTGACTGGGGCATCCGCGATGCCGACGGCTACCACTTCATCCTGGGCCGCACGGACGATGTGATCAACGTGGCCGGTCACCGCCTGGGCACGCGCGAGATTGAGGAGAGCATTGCCTCCCACCCCAACATCGCCGAAGTGGCCGTGGTGGGCGTGGCCGACAGCCTGAAAGGCCAGGTGGCGATGGCGTTTGCCGTGGCGCGCGATGCGTCAGGGCTTACCGATGACGCCGCACGCCTCAAGCTCGAAGGCGAGGTGATGAAGCAGGTGGACCACCAGCTCGGTGCCGTGGCGCGGCCGTCGCGCGTGTACTTTGTGACCGTGCTGCCCAAGACCCGCAGCGGCAAGCTGCTGCGCCGCGCCCTGCAGGCCGTGGCCGAGCGGCGCGACCCCGGGGACCTGACAACGATGGAAGACCCGGCGGCGCTGCAGCAGGTGAAGGACCTGGTGGGTTGAGTTCAGGCCCGCCCGGGCCGGCGGGTCACTGCAGTGGCCTGGCAACAAATGCCTGTTTACCGTGCCGGTCGAACCCCGCCTGCTCGTAAAAGCGCAGGGTGTTTTCGTCCTTGCGGCCCGTCATCAGCATGACCTTGTAGCAGTGCTCCCCCCAGGCATGGGCCAGCGCGTGCTGCAGCAGCGCATGCCCCCAGCCCTGGCCGCGATGGGACGAGTGCGTCACGACGTTCTCGATGACGCAGTAGGGACGGCATGCACGCGTGAGGTTGGGGATGACGGTCAGCGTGCAGGACGAGACCAGCGCACCCTCATCCCACCCACCAAAGTACCGAATGCGTGGGTTGGCGAGCGCCTCGGCCCACACGGTCTGCACCTCGGGGAGTGGGGGCAGCGGGTCGTCCTGCGCGTGCAGGTGGGTGTACAGACTGAGCAGGGGGCCAGGTCTTCGGCGCTGAGTTCACGGATGTTCAAGGCCAGCCTCCAGGGGGCGAAGAATATGCTTGGTTGCTACTAAACTCATAGCTGCTGACGCATACGACACTAGCGCCTGGCAAGGTTTTAATGCTACAAAACCGGCCGGTTCCGCTGCCACCCCGCAGGCGGCTGCCAGGTGGGCGTCCAGCCGATGAAATCCTCCAGCGGCATGGGCCGGGCAATGCAGTAGCCCTGCGCCTGCAGGCAGCCCAGCTGCAGCAGCATCTGTCCCTGTTCGGCGGTTTCCACCCCTTCGGCGATCACCCGGTAGCCGAACGAGCGTGCCAGGCCGATCACACCCTGCACGATGGCCAGATCCCCCGGGTCGCCCATCATGCCGTGCACAAAGCTCTGATCGATCTTGAGCGTGTCCATGGGCAGGCGGCGCAGGTAGGTCAGCGACGAATAGCCGGTGCCAAAGTCGTCCAGCGCCACCGTCACGCCCATGGCGCGCAGGGCGTTCAGGGTGTCGGCGACGGCGCTCAGGTCGTACAGGGCGGCGCTTTCGGTGATCTCGATCTCGACCAGGTGCGCGGGCACCCGGGGGTGGCGCGCCAGGCAGCCAGCCACCCAGTCGGCAAAGTCCGGTTGCTGCAGGTGCTGTGCAGCAATGTTGATGCTCAGCGGCATGGGCATGCCCCGGTCCTGCAGCTGTTCCAGCACTGTGAGCGCGGCCTCGGCCACCCATTCGCCAAAGCCGATCTCCAGATCGGTGCCCTCCAGCAGCGGCAAGAACTCGCCGGGGGACACCAGGCCGCGCTCGGGGTGCTGCCAGCGTGAGAGCACTTCGGCGCCCACCACCGTACCACTGCGCATGTCCACCTTGGGCTGCAGGTACAGGATGAACTGGGCTTGCGCCAGTGCCTCGCGCAGGTAGTGCCCCTGCGCGCGCAGCAGCTGCAGGGCGCGCTCCTGGGCGGCGTCAAACTGGTGGAAGCGGTTGCGCCCCGCCTGCTTGGCCGCATACATGGCCTGGTCGGCATGGCGCAGCAGGGTGTCGGCGTCGGCGTCGTCCTGCGGGAAGATGGTGTAGCCAATGCTGGCCGTGACGACCACGCGCTCGGTGTCCAGCGTGTAAGGGGCCGAGACGCTTTCCATCACGCGGCCCAGAATGCGCTCGCAGTCGGCCACCGACTCCAGCCCGGGCATCAGGATCACGAACTCGTCGCCCCCCAGCCGGGCCACCGTGTCCACCGGCTGCAGTGCGCGCGTGAGCCGGCCGCCCACCACCACCAGCAGGCGGTCGCCCGCGCCGTGGCCCAGGCGGTCGTTCACGGGCTTGAAACCGTCCAGGTCCAGGTAGGCCACGCCCAGCTGCTTGCCGGTGTCACGGGCCTGGGCCATGCATTCCTGCAGCTTGCGCGCCAGCAACACCCGGTTGGGCAGGCCGGTGAGGGCGTCATACAGCGCCAGGCGCTGCAGCATGACCTCCTGCTCGCGCTGGGGGGTTACGTCGATGGCCACACCGAGCATGCGTGCCGGGCGGCCTTGCTCGTCAAAGCCCACGATCTTGCCCAGGTTGCGCACCCAGCGCACTGGCTCGTTGGGCTGGTTCAGCCGCCAGGTGGCGTCAAACGGGGTGCCCAGGTGGGCGGTGTGGCGCGACAGCTCGGTGGTGATGCGGTCGATGTCGTCCGGCGCAATGGCCGTGGTCCATTGCACGGCCGCCGAGCTGTCTCCGGTCACCGGCAGCCCGCGCATGGCACGCCAGCGGCGGTCGCCCGTGACCAGGCCGGTCTGCAGGTCCCAGTCCCACAGTCCCAGCGATGCGGCGGAGATGGTGAGCGACAGCAGGGCCTCGCGTTCACGCACCTGCACCTCGTTGCGCTTGCGATCAGTGATGTCGTGCACCGAAAACAGCCAGCACGGCTCGCCATCAAACTCGGTGGCGCGCATGGACTGCAGCACGGTGCGCCGGGGACCATTGCGCACGTTCAAGGTCACTTCGTAATCGCTGAGGTGGCCGTTCTGGCTGACCTGCTCCATCAGGCGCTGGCGGTCTTCAGCGGTGAAGATGCCCAGCTCGACGGCGGTGCGGCCGATGGCCTCTTCGCGGGGAATGCCCAGCATCTCGACCCAGGCAGGGTTGAGGTCCACATAGCGGCCATCGCTGCGGTGCGACAGGCCCATGGGGTAGGGCATGAGATGGAAGATGCGCGAGAAGCGCTCCTCGGACTGGCGCAGACGCTGCTCGGCACGCTTGGCCTCGTCGATGTCCTGCATCACGCCGCGCACCCTGACCACGCGGCCGTTCTCGATCACCGGCTCGCCCCGGGCGCGCACCCAAAAAAGATGGCCGTCGGCGTGATAGACCTCCATCTCCATGCTCCACTCAGCGCGTGAACGGATGCTCTGGCGGAACTTTTCGCGCAGCGGCTCGCGGTACTGCGGGGCCACATGGCGGTCGATGTAGTCGCTGGGGAGCGGCTGGTTGGGTGACAGGCCGTGGATGTCAAAACACATGTCCGACCAGTACACCAGGCCACGGCCCCGCTCGTCCTCCCATGCGCCCAGCCGGGCCAGTCGGCCGGCTTGCTGCAGCTGGTTGTAGAGCGCCCGAAGTTCGTCGCTGGTGCGTTGGGCTTCGGTCATGTCGTGGAAAACGAAAACAAAGCAGTTTTCGTCATTCACAAGCACAGAGCGTGCCGACATCAGGCCCGGCACCTGCACTCCCTTGCTTTTCGCAACCAGGGGCAGCCGGTCCACCTTGCCTTCTCGCTGGTAGGTGTCCAGCAGCCGCTTGCGCTCGTGCTCGTTGGCCCAGATGTGCAGCTCCGACGAGGTGCGGCCCAGGACCTCCTCGCGCGTGAAGCCCAGCAGCTCGCAGAACGCCGGGTTCACATCGATGTAGCGCCCGTCGGCTATGCGGGTGATGCCTGCCGGGTCGGGTAGCGTCTGGTAGAAGGTGGTGTATTTGGCCTCTGCGGACAGCAGGGCCTCCTCGGCCTCGCGGTGGGCGGTGATGTCCACGTCCATGCCGATCAGGCTGGCCGGGCGCCCCTGCGCATCGCGCCGGGCGACGGTGCCGCGGGACATCAGCCAGCGCCATCGGCCCTGGGTGTCCATCACGCGGAACTCGGCCTCGTAGCTTTCTTCCAGCCCGTCCATGGCACGGGCCAGCTTGGCGGCATTGCGTTCAGCGTCCAGCGGGTGGCGCCGGGCGTACCAGCGCTGCCAGAGGTCGGGCGCCGCCGCATCCGCACCGCTGATGCCGTAAGCCTCGTAAAAGCGCCCATCGCAGCTGAACCGGCGCTCGGCCACGTCCCATTCCCAGCGGCCGCCGCCCAAGGCGTCCAGAGCCAGCCGCAACTGCTGCTCCTGCTGGCCCAGCGCCTGCTGAATGTCGCTGCGCGCCAGCTCGGCGCGGGCTCTGCTGGCGATCAGAAGCCAGCCGATCCCGAGCATCAGCACCCCCGCACCATGGTGCCAGTGCAGGTTGCTGGCACCACCCGCTGCCGTGCCGGCGGCTGTCATGGCCAGCCAAACCACCAGCGGCAGTGTGAGGGTCAGGCCAGCCAGCGGCGCCCATTCGGGCCAATGCCAGCGAGCACCGAGCTTTCGCCACCCCCAGCCCGAGGCGAGCGCGCTGCCGAGCACGGTGGTGGCGGGCCAGGCGGTTGATGTGTCTGTCCAGAGCGTGGCCTGCAAGGCCAGCAAGGCGGTGATGGCCGCAGCGGGAGCGCCAAAGACCAGCGCCATGAAAGCCGTGGCGGTGGGGTAGGCCACGATGTTGAGTTCCGGCGCATTCCAGCGCAGGGCCTCGAAGGCGGCGATGGAGACCACCCCTCCCGCCACGCCCAGCAGGATCAGGGTGCGCCGCGACGGGTGCAGAGACTCCTGCGGTGAGAGCCAGGCCAGCACGAGCAACAGCAGCATGACGGCGGTGCCTGCCAGCAGCGTGTTGTTACCCATGGTGTTTTCCTTGGGTGGTCTGGTCGCTGAAGCGGGCGGCTGCGGGTCTGAAAAGTGGCGAACAAGCCAAAAGAAGGAGCGGGTGCATATCGCGACCTGTGCCGCATGTGGCCTTGCTCAGAAGGCATGCACCCGATAAAAAAACCATCCGCCAAGTTTAGGCCTGTTCTGAGGTGGGCCGGGCGGGCCGCAGCGTCCTGATAAGTCCGGTTGACAACAAGGTGCCGCACACGATCACCAGCGCGCAGCCCACCATCCACGGCGTGATGGTCTCGCCCAGGAACAGCGTGCCATACAGCACGGCGAACACCGGGGTGATGAAGGTCACGGCCAGCGCGCGGCTGGGGCCCGCGTGCTCGATCAGGCGAAAGTACAGGATGTAGGCAATGCCGGTGCACAGAACGGCAATGGCCAGGATGGCCGCCCAGGCGCGTACACCGGGCATCTGCGCCGGCCACAGCCACAGCGTGGGCAAGGCCAGGCCCAGCGCGGCGCCCAGCTGGCTGCCTGCGGCCGTGGCCAGCGGCGGCAGCCCTGTGAGGTGGCGCCGCGCAAAACTGGCCGACACGCCATAGAACGCCGACGCGAGCAGGCAGGCCGCAATCGCCCAGTGGGCGTGGTCGGTCTTGAACCCGGTGCCGGCAGGTGCGCGCCAGGCCAGCAGGGCCACGCCCATAAAACCCAGGGCCAGCCCCACCCAGCGCAGGCGGTTGATGCGGTCACCCAGCCACACCCAGGCGATCAGCGCACCAAACAGCGGCACCGTGGCGTTGAGGATCGAGGTCAGGCCCGTGGCGATGTGCAGCACCGCCCAGGAAAACAGCGAGAACGGAATCGCCGAATTGATGACCCCCGCAAACAGGATGGGCCGCCAGTGCTGGCGCAGCGCAGGCCAGTGGCCCTGGCGCAGCATGATGGGCCACAGGAACACCGTGGCCAGCGCCACCCGCAGGCCGGCGGTGGGCAGGGGACCAAAGTCGGACGCGCCCAGGCGCATGAACAGGAACGACGCGCCCCAGAGTGCGGCCAGCAGGATGAATTCGCCGATCCAGGTGGAGACGGGCCGGGTGGCGGGGCTGTTCATGCGGTGGCTTTCATGGGATGGGCTGCGGCGGCCAAAAGGGGTGCATTCTCCAGCGTCAGCAAAGCCCTCTTGCGATCGAGGCCGCCTGCATAGCCCGTCAGGCTGCCATCGGCACCCAGCACACGGTGGCAGGGCACCACCACGCTCAGCGGGTTGCGTCCCACAGCAGCACCCACGGCCCGCACGGCGCTGGGGTTGCCCAGCTGGCGGCCCAGCATGCCGTAGCTGATGGTCTGGCCCCGGCCAATCTGCAGCAGCGCGCGCCACACCGATTGCTGGAATGCCGTGCCCCCCGACAGGTCCAGCGGCAGGTCGAAATGCTGGCGCTGCCCGCCCAGGTATTGCTGCAGCTGATGGGCGGCTTCTTGCAGCACAGGGTGGTCGCCAGGGGCCAACGCCCAGGCCTCGGAACCGTGCAAGTGGGCGCTGGGCTCGTGGCGCTGGCCTTCAAACCAGACGCCCGACAAGCCGTTGGGGGAAGCGGCCAGCCGCACGGGCCCCAGCGGGGTGTCGGCCCGTGCCTGCACGGTGAAAGAGTGGAACTGCATGCTGAGAGGTCTTGAAAGAGTGGTAGAGGCCGTTTTGGGGCGAAACTGGCACCATGCGCTAGTGTTTATTGCCTAGTTTGCTACTTTTTTGATAGTGTCTGAGCATCTATAGGCTGAGCCGCTCCGGCACTGCTGCCACCGGCAGCCCATGCGCGCAGCACCGCGTAGCTGCGCCAGGGGCGCCAGGCCTGCGAGGCCTCTTGCGCGGCGCGTGCGGGGTTCTTGTGCTGCTGCACCCCCAGCGCCTTGTGCAACGCCACGTCCCCCGCCGGAAAGGCGTCGGGCCAGCGCAGCACCCGCATGGCGATGTACTGCGCCGTCCAGTCACCAATGCCGGGCAGGGCGCACAGGGCGGCGGTGGTGCTGGGCACGTCGGCCCCCGCGTGCAGGGGCAGGGCGCCGCTGTCCACCGCGCGGGCCAGCGCCACGATGGCCGCTTGACGCTGGCGCACGATGCCCAGCTGGCCCAGCGTGTCGCCATCGGCGCGGGCCAGGGTGGCTGCGGTGGGGAACAGCCGGTGCAGCTCGGGCCAGGGCGTGGCGATGGGCTCGCCCAGCCGCTCCACCAGCCGCTGGCCCAGCGTGCGCGCGGCTGCCACGGTGATCTGCTGGCCCAGCACGGCGCGCACGGCCAGCTCAAAGCCGTCAAACGCGCCGGGCACACGCAGGCCGTCGCCATCCGGGAAATGCGGATGCAGCACGGCGTTGATGGCCGCCGGGTCGGCGTCCAGGTCGAGCATGGCACGCACGCGGCGGATGACGAGCGGCAGCACGGGGTACAGGCTGTCGCTGGTCTGCAGCAGCACCTGGTGGCGCGCCAGATCAAAACGGGCACTCAGCCAGCCGGTGGTCTCCTGCGGCAGGCCGGTGCAGGTCCTGGCCAGCCGGACGGTGCGGCGCAGGCCGGGGCCGTCCGCACCATGCACCACGCACTCCACGCCATGGAACTGCCGCTTTTCAAAAAAGGCCAGCAACGCCGCCACGTCCAGTGGCGGGCGCCACGCCAGGCGCACAGCGCTGGTTCGCCCCGCGCCCGATGCGGCGCTGCCACAGCCGTTGCGCCGCAGCTGGGTGGGGTTGAGCCCGTAATGCCCCACAAAGGCGGCATTGAAGCGGCGCACGCTGGCGAACCCGCTGGCCAGTGCGACCTGCGTCACGGGCATGGCGGTGTCGGTGAGCAGCTGCTTGGCCGTGAGCAACCGCCGTGTCTGCAGATATTGCAGCGGCGAAACGCCCAGGGCCGCTTCAAAAATGCGGCGCAGATGCCGGTCGCTCACACCCAGTCGCTCGGCCAGGCGGGCCACGGTGGCGCTGCCCTCGCCGGGTGCGGCCGGTGTGGGCCAGAGGTCGGGCGCGTCCAGCAGGCGCACGGCTTGCTGCACCAGAATGCCGCTGGCGTCCTGCACCGACCACACCATCGCCTGGGGGGCCAGCTCCGGCCGGCAGCGCAGGCAGGGGCGAAACCCGGCGCTTTCGGCCTGCGCCGCCAGCGCAAAAAAACGGCAGTTCTCGCGCCGGGGTGTGCGCACGGCGCAGACGGGGCGGCAGTAGATGCCGGTGGAGGTCACTCCGGTGAAAAAATGCCCGTCAAACCGCGCGTCGCGCGCCTGCAGCGCCAGGTAGCGGCCTTCGTCGGATGCCACATCCGAGGCGGTGTACGAGGGGGGGGCGGTCGGGGTCATGGGCCAGATCATAGGAGCCTGGCTTCGCACCACTGGCCGTTTTCGGACCTGTGCCTTTGGCAAGGGCAGGGCGTACGCCTGAGGCATCGACTGACAATCACCCCCAGGGCCGCCGCCTACAATGCAGCGGACTTTTCAACCCCATCACGAAAGGCCCCCCTGCGTGCAACCGACCCCCGCCATCTTCAAAGCCTATGACATCCGCGGCATCGTGCCGTCCACCCTGAACGAAGACGTGGCCTTGGGCCTGGGGCGGGCCTTTGGCACCGCTGCACGCGCGGAAGGGCAGACCACCGTGGCGGTGGGGCGCGATGGGCGCCTGTCCGGCCCGGCCATGTCGGCGGCGCTGATCCGGGGGCTGGTGGAGGCGGGCATCGAGGTGATCGACGTGGGCTTGGTCACCACGCCGCTGCTCTACTTTGCGGCCAGCACGCTGTGCACCAGTGGTATCCAGGTCACCGGCAGCCACAACCCCAAGGACTACAACGGCTTCAAGATGGTGCTGAACGGCCGCGCCATCTATGGCGATGAGATCCAGGGCCTGCGCCGCACCATGGAGCAGGAAAGCTGGCAGCTGCTGCCTGGCGGCTCGGTCCGCCACGTGGATGTGCTGCCCGCATACCGCGAACGCATTGTGGGTGACGTGAAGCTGGCCCGGCCGCTCAAGATCGTGGTGGACTGCGGCAACGGCATTGCCGGCGCGTCGGCCCCGGCCATCTTCCGTGCGCTGGGCTGCGAGGTGATCGAGCTGTTCTCGGAGGTGGACGGTAACTTCCCCAACCACCACCCCGACCCGAGCAAACCTGAAAACCTGCGTGACCTGATTGACGCCCTGAAGGCCAGCGATGCCGAGCTGGGCCTGGCCTTTGACGGCGACGGCGACCGCCTGGGCATTGTGACCAAGGACGGCACCAACATCTTCCCCGACCGCCAGATGATGCTGTTTGCGCAAGACGTGCTTTCGCGCGTGCCCGGCGGCGAGATCATCTTCGACGTGAAGTGCACCCAGCGCCTGGCGCCCGCCATTGCAGCGGCCGGTGGCGTGCCGGTGATGTTCAAGACAGGCCACTCGCTGATCAAGGCGCGCATGAAGGAGACGAACTCTCCCCTGGGTGGCGAGATGAGCGGCCACATCTTCTTCAAGGAACGCTGGTACGGCTTTGACGACGGTACCTATGCCGGCTGCCGCCTGCTGGAGATCTTGAGCCGCAGAAGCGACCCGAGCGCCGTGCTGAACGCGCTGCCCACCAGCTTCTCGACCCCCGAGCTGAACGTGGCCTGTGCCGAGGGCGAGCCGCACCGCCTGACGGCCGAGCTGCAGGCCCTGGCCGCAGAAACCTTTGCCGCGCCCGCCGCCATCAGCAGCATCGACGGCTTGCGCGTGGACTGGCCCGATGGCTTTGGCCTGATCCGCGCCAGCAACACCACCCCCGTGCTGGTGCTGCGCTTTGAGGGCCACACGCCCGACGCCCTGGCCCGCATCGAGGCCGCCATGCTGGCGCTGCTGCACCGGGTCAAGCCCGACGCCCATGTGGGCGCAGCCAGCCACTGATATCCCCTGCCGCACGCCCGATGCTGTCGCTCTCCACCCCCCTGTGTGTCGCTGCCGCCCAGACGCCGTCGGCGCCGGGCGACTTGGAGCGCAACCTGCAAACGCACCTGGCCTGCGTGCGGGCCGCTGCCCACCAGGGCGTGCAACTGCTGCAGTTCCCGGAGCTGTCGCTCATGGGCTACGAGCCAGCGCTCATGGCAGACCATGTACTGACGGCCGACCATCCCGTGCTGCTGGCCCTGCGCCAGGCCGCCCAAAGCCATGGCATGGCCCTGGTGGTGGGTGCTCCGGCGGAGCCTGCGGAGCAGGGCGCATTGCCCGCCATTGGTGCCTGGCTGCTGGGGCCTGACGGCAGCGTGGCGCTGTACCGCAAGCGCCATCTGCACAACAGCGAAGAGCAATTTGCCAGCGCGGGCACGGACGACGCGCAGGTGCAACTGGTGGCCGGCGAGCCCACGGCACTGGCTGTGTGCGCCGACATCACCCATCCCGAGCATGCCCAGGCGGCCCGTGGGGCGGGCGCGGCCCTGTATGCGGCGGGCGTGCTGATCTCCGAAAAGGCCTATGCGGCCGAATCGGCCATGCTGGAAGGCTACGCGCGTGACCACGACATGGCGGTGCTTGCCGCCAACTACAGCGGCACCTCCGGTGGCTACGTGAGTGCGGGGCGCAGCGCCTTCTGGGCGCCCGGTGGCCGCTGTGTGGTGGCTGCGCCCGGTGACGCGCCCTGCATCGTCTGGGCGCAGCGCAGCGACAGCGGCTGGGCGGGTGGTGTGCTGAGCCTGTCTGTGCCCGCATGAACGCCGCGCGGGCCCTGTATTCGCTGCTGACCTGGAGCGCGCAGCCGCTGCTGCGCCGCAAGCTGCGCCGCCGTGCAGTGGCCGAGCCGGGCTACGCCTACGCGGTGGGAGAGCGCTTTGGCCGCTATCCGGCCCCTATCGACAGCCTGATGCCCCACAGCAGCACCGACCCGCTGGGGCGGTTTGTGTGGGTGCATGCCGTGTCGCTGGGCGAAACCCGTGCCGCCGCCATCTTGCTGGCCCAGTTGCGTGAACAGCTGCCGGGCATGCGCCTGTTGCTCACCCACGGCACCGCCACAGGGCGGGCCGAGGGCGAAAAGCTGCTGCTGCCTGGCGACGTGCAGGTGTGGCAGCCCTGGGACACGCCGGGCGCCGTGGGTCGGTTTTTGCGCAAGTTCCGCCCGGCCATCGGCATCCTGATGGAAACCGAGGTATGGCCCAACCTGGTGGCGGGCTGCCGGCAGCGGCGCATTCCGCTGGTGCTGGCCAATGCGCGCTTCAACGAGATATCGCTGCGCAAGGCGCAGCGCCTGTCAGCCCTGGCGCGGCCTGCATATGGCGGCCTGACGGCAGTCTGGGCCCAGACGCAGGAAGACGCCACGCGGCTCGCGGCCATGGGCGCGCCGGTGCGTGGTGTGCTGGGCAACCTCAAGTTTGACGTGGTGCCCGACGCACAGCTGCTGGAGCGGGGCCGCGAGTGGCGCACGCGCACCGGCCGCCCGGTGGTCTTGCTGGCCAGCAGCCGCGAGGGCGAGGAGGCCATGTGGCTGGAGCAGATCCAGAAAATACGGAAAAAATCGCCCCAAGCGCTAGTGGATCATGCCTTGGCAGCTATCAATAGTGAAGCATCTGGCGACGATCTTCCCCCCGTGCAATGGCTCATCGTGCCGCGCCACCCGCAGCGGTTTGACGAGGTCCACCAGCTGCTGCAGCGGGCCGGCCTGTCGGTGTCGCGCCGCAGCACCTGGGCGGCGGCACCTGCGGCCGCTGACGTGTGGCTGGGGGACTCGATCGGCGAAATGGCGCTGTATTACGGCCTGGCCGATGTGGCTTTGCTGGGCGGGAGTTTTGCCCCGCTGGGCGGCCAGAACCTGATCGAGGCGGCCGCCTGCGGTTGCCCCGTGGTGCTGGGCCCGCACACCTTCAACTTTGCCGAGGCGGCTGAGCTCGCGTGCGCGGCAGGGGCCGCACAGCGGGTGCCTGACCTGGCGCAAGGGATGGCCCAGGCTGCAGCGCTGGCAGGGGATGCCCGCGCGCACGAAGAAGCCAGCGAGCGGGCCACCCGCTTTGCCGCCACGCACCGAGGGGCTGCGCAGGCCACGGCGCGTGCGATTGTGGTGCTGGTGCAGCCCGAGGGCGGCCTGCACTAGGCTTCAGCAATTCATGCACGGGATGCACCCCGGCGCGGGGTGCAAGGACCCATTACTTGGCCAGCAGTGCGTTGACCGCTTCGATGTCCTGCTGCGACAGTGTGCCTGCCGCCTGGCGCAGCTTGAGGCCGCCCAGCAGCACGTTGTAGCGGGCCTGGGCCAGGTCACGCTTGGTCTGATAGAGCTGGCTTTGGGCGTTGAGCACGTCGATGTTGATGCGCACACCCACCTGGTAGCCCAGCTTGTTGGCGTCCAGCGCGCTCTGGCTGGAGGCTTCGGCCGCTTCCAGGGCCTGCACCTGGCCCTGGCCGGACTGCACGCCGTAGAACGCCGCGCGCGTGGCCTGTGCCACGTTGCGGCGGGCAGTTTCGAGGTCGGCCTCGGCCTTGGTTTCGAGGGCCAGGGTTTCCTTCACGCGGTTTTGCACGGCAAAGCCTGCAAACAGGGGGAGGTTCAGTGCCACGCCCACGCTGGCGGCATTGCTGCGGGCCGTGACGCCGGGCGACGTGATGGTGCCGTGCAGGTTGCGCGTGACGTTGTAGCCCGCCTGCAGGTCCACCGTGGGCAGGTGCCCGGTTTCGGCTTTTTTGGTCTCCAGCCGCGCAATGTCCAGCGCAATGGCGGCCTGGCGCACGCCGGGCTGCTGGTCGCGGGCGGTGTCCACCCAGGTGGCAAGGTTGTCCGGCACTACGCCGGGCAGTTGCACCGGCAGTGCCAGGGGCTGCGGCTTGGTGCCGGCGATGCCGACCAGCTGGTCCAGCGCCAGGCGCTTGACGCGCAGGTCGTTCTCGGCGGCGATCTCCTGGGCAATCACCAGGTCGTAACGGGCCTGGGCTTCACGCGAATCGGTCACGGTGGTGGTGCCGACCTCGAAATTGCGCTTGGCGGCGGCCAGTTGCTCGGACACGGCGGCCTTCTGGGCCTGCACAAAGGTGAGGGTGTCTTGCGCAGCCAGCACGTCGAAGTAAGCCTGGCTCACCCGCACCAGCAGGTCTTGGGTGGCGGCATCCAGCTGGGCCTGGGCCACATCCACGCCGCGCTGGCCTTGTTCCAGCGTGATGCGATTGGCAGGCCGGTACAGCGGCTGGGAGGCATTGACCCCCACGGTCTGTGCCGTGCCGGTGTTCTCGATCTTGGGTTTGCTCAGCTCCACGTTGGAGCGGGTGAGGCCTCCGGTGAGTGCGGCGGAAGGCAGCAGGCCGGCGCGGGCCTGGTCGGCCTTGCGGGCTGCGGCGTCCAGTTGCGCACGCGCCGACTGCCAGGCCGTGTCATAGGTGCGGGCCGATTCCACCAGTTGCAGCAGGCTTTGGGCCTGGGCTGGCGCACACAGCGCTGCGCCCAGCGCCAGGGACAGGATGGACAGGGACAGAGGCCTAAACGGTGTCATTGGGGGGTCCTTCGGAAGAGTCTGCGAATCGAATCGGGGTGAGCAGCGGCGGGCAGCACTGGGGCATGGGTGCGGCAAGTGCGGTCCATCAACAACGGTCCATCAACCACAAAGGGCGTCAGTAGCGCGGCACCGCCGGATCGCTTTCGTGCGACCAGGCGTCAATACCGCCGGTGATGTTGGCCAGATGCTCGAACCCGTGGTGCTGCAAGAACGAGGCCACGCGCAGGCTGCGGGCGCCGTGGTGGCACAGGCAGGCAATAGGGCGTTGCGCCTGGCGGGCGGGCTCCAGCTCGGCCAGCCGCGCGGGCAACTCGCCCATGGGGATGGCCACCAGCTCAAACCCGTCGGCGCGCACGCTGGCGGTCTGCAGCTCCCAGGGCTCACGCACGTCCAGCACCAGGGGCTGGCTGCCTTCAGGTGCAGCGGCAAACCAGGCAGACAGCTGGGCGGGGCGGACGTGATCGATCATGCAAAACTCCGAAGGCAACCGAAGGGCAGGGGGTCAGAACGTGAAGCCAGAGGGCTCGGGGAAGTTCACCAGGCGCGGCGCGATGGTGTCCCAGGGCGATGTGGTCTCAAAGCGGTCGCCGGTGCGGCGGGTCAGGGTGAAACGCATCACGGGCTCGCCACCCACGATGGCGCCCAGGCGGCCCCCATCGCGCAGCAGGGACAGCAGGTGGCTGGGCACCTCGGCCACGGAGCCACTGAGCACAATCACGTCAAACGGGCCGTCAGGGATGGCATCGCGGGCTCCATCGGCCTGGCGCACGTCGGCGTTCTGCACGCCCGCGTCGCGCAGGTTCTCGCGGGCCATCTCGGCCAGCTCGGGGTGGATTTCGAGGGACACCACGCGCTCGGCGCGTGCGGCCAGCAGGGCGGCCATGTAGCCCGAGCCGGCGCCGATTTCGAGCACGCGGTCGGTGGGCAAAATCCGCAGGTCTTGCAGGATGCGCGCTTCCACGCGGGGTTGCAGCATGCTGTGGCCTTTGCGTACGGCTTCTTCAGCGTCCGTGCCCAGCAGGGGGACTTCAATGTCCATGAAGGCCATGCTGCGGTAGGCCGGGGGCACAAAGTCTTCGCGGCGCACCACGGCCAGCAGGTCCAGCACGTCGGCGTCGAGCACATTCCAGGGGCGGATCTGCTGCTCGATCATGTTGTAGCGGGCCTGGGCGATGGGATCGCTGATGTTGGCGGACGTGTTCAGGGGCAGGTTCATGGGATTTCTCCGTGGGGCAGATGCAAGGCCGATCGGGGCGATCAGGACAAACCTTCGATTTTAGGCGCTGCCGGGGCGCGTCCCATCTTGCGAAGCGCCCACTGGGCCAAGTCATCCATGTAGCAATACACCACCGGCACCACCACCAGGGTCAAGAGAGAAGAGGTAATGACCCCGCCGATCACGGCCTGGCCCATGGGCGCGCGCTGCTCGGACCCTTCGGACAACGCGAACGCCAATGGCACCATGCCGAAAATCATGGCCAGCGTGGTCATGAGGATGGGGCGCAGCCGCACCCGGGCGGCCAGCAGCAGCGCGTCAGCGCGGGGCAGGCCGGGCACGGTCTGGCCCTGGTCATTCACGTGTTCCTCGCGGGCACGGATCGCAAAGTCCACCAGCAGGATGGCGTTCTTGGTCACCAGCCCCATCAGCATCACCACGCCGATGATGGAGAACATCGACAGCGTGGAGCGGAACATCAGCAGCGCCAGCACCACACCGATCAGCGTGAGTGGCAGCGAGGTCATGAGCGCAAGCGGCTGCAAAAAGCTCTTGAACTGGCTCGCCAGGATCATGTAGATGAAGATGATGGCCATGGCCAGTGCCGAGATGGCATAGCCAAACGATTCGGCCATATTCTTGGTGGAGCCGCCAAACTGGTAGCGGTAACCCGGCGGGAAGGTCACGGTCTCCAGCGCCTTCTTGATGTCGTTCGACACTTCACCGGCCGAGCGCTGGGACACGTTGGCGTTCACCGCCACTTCGCGGGTCAGGTCGCGGCGGTTGATCTGGTTGGCGCCGGTGGATTCGGTGACGCTGGCGACCTGGTTCAGGCGCACGATGCGGGTCGTACCATCGGTGGCGGCCAGGGCAAAGGGCAGGCGCTCCAGGTCGGCCGGGGTGGTGCGCGCCTCGGGCGCCAAGCGCACATTCACGTCATAGGTCTGGTCGTCGGGCGCACGCCAGTTGCCCACCGTGGTGCCTGCCACCAGCGTGCGCAGCGAGGCCGCCATGGGCGCCACCGACAGGCCCAGGTCCGACGCCACTTCACGCTTCACATCCAGCGCAATCACGGGCTTGTCAGGCTTGGCGCTGGTGTCCAGGTCCACCAGGCCGGGAATGTCGCGGATCTTCTCGGTGACGATTTTGGTCAGGCGCTCCAGTTCGCGCAGGTCGGGCCCCTGCAGCGAGAACTCCACCTGCTTCTGGCCGCCCACCGCGTCCAGCAGGCCCACATGGGTCACGGTGATGCCGGGCACGGTCTTGAGGCGCTCGCGCAGCACGTCGGACATCTGGTCCACGCTGCGGCTGCGGTCCCTGCGGTCCACCAGCCGCACATAAATGCTGGCGTACATCTTGCCCTGGGCGTTGCCGGTGTTGATGGTGGACAGCGTGTAGCGCACCTCGGGCATCTCACGCAGGATGGCCTCCACCTGTTTGGCCTTGGCTTCGGTGGCTTCGAGCGAAGAACCCACAGGGGTGTAGAAGTTCAGCGTGGTTTCCGAAAAGTCGGCCTTGGGCACGAACTCGGTGCCCAGCAGCGGCACCATGACCACGCTCAACACGAACACCGCCAGCGCGATCACCATGGTGGCCAGCTTGTGCACCAGCGACCACCGCAGGATGTGCTGATAGCCCTCTGCCAGCGCATCGGTGGCGCGGTCAAACCAGCCGGTGACGCGGCCAATGGTCTTGTCGTAGAAAGTGACGGGCGCCGTCTTTTGGCCGTGCGCATGAATGCTCGGGTCGTGCCAGATGCTCGACAGCATCGGGTCGAGCGTGAAGCTCACAAACATCGAAATCATCACCGCCGCGACGATGGTGATGCCGAACTCGTGGAAGAACTTGCCGATGATCCCGCCCATGAAGCCGATGGGCATGAACACTGCCACGATGGACAGCGTGGTGGCCAGCACCGCCAGGCCGATCTCCTGCGTGCCGTCCATGGCGGCCGCGTAGGCGCCTTTGCCCATCTGTACGTGGCGCACGATGTTCTCGCGCACCACGATGGCGTCGTCGATCAGCAGCCCCACGCACAGGCTCAGCGCCATGAGCGTGATCATGTTGATGGTGAAGCCAAACATGTTCATGAACAGGAACGTGCCGATCAGCGCGATGGGCAGCGTCAACCCGGTGATCACAGTGGAGCGCCAGGAGTTCAGGAACAGAAAGACGATGAGCACCGTGAGGATGGCCCCCTCGATCAGCGTCTGGCGCACGTTGTTGACCGCCACGCGGATCGGGCGGGCGCTATCGCCAATGGTTTCGAGCCGCACCCCGGGTGGCAGCTGGTTCTTCAGTTCCACCACGGCGGCGTTCAGGCCATCGACCACCTCAATGGTGTTCTCGCCTTGCGACTTTTGGACCGACAGCAGCAGCGTGCGCTGGCCGTTGTAGAGCGCCAGGCTTTCCACTTCCTGCGCGCCGTCGTTGACGCGGGCCACCTGGTCCAGGCGCACCGGCGCCCCGTTCTTGCGGGCCACGATGATCTTGCCGAAATCCTCGGGCCGCTCCATGCGCGCGTCGATCTGCACCACGCGCTCCTGCGCCAGCGAGCGGATCGCACCCACAGGAAGGTCCTGGTTCTCGTTGCGCACGGCATTGGCCACCTGGTCGGGGGTGACGCCAAAGGCTTCCAGGGCCTGTGGGTTGAGGTAGATGTTGATTTCGCGCTTGGTAGCACCCACCAGGTTCACCGCGCCCACGCCGCGCACGTTTTCCAGGCGCTTCTTCAGGATCTGCTCGGCCCAGGTGGTCAGTTCCACCGCGTTGCGATCCGATTTTTCGTCGGGCAACACGGCCAGCGACCATACGGCGCGGCTGGCGGGGTCAAAACGCAGCACGCGTGGCTCCTTGACCTCGGTGCGCAGCAAGGGGCGCACGGTGGCGACCTTTTCGCGCACGTCTTCGGCGGCCTTGCGGCCGTCGATGTGGAGCTGGAACTCGATGATGACAACCGCCGTGCCCTCATAGCTGCGCGAGGTGAGAGCGTTGATGCCCGCAATCGAGTTGACCCCTTCCTCGATCTTTTTGGTGACCTCGCTCTCGACGATTTCAGGCGACGCACCGGGGTAGTCCACGGTGACCACCACCACCGGGAAGTCGATGTTGGGAAACTGATCGACCTTGAGGCGCTGGTACGAGAACAGGCCCAGCACGACGATGGCGAGCATCACCATCGTGGCGAACACGGGGTTTTTAAGACTGACTTTGGTGAACCACATGGCGCGTCAGCTGGTCAGGGCGCAGTGCGCGAGGCGGGAGCGGCTTGTGGCGCAGCAGTTGCCGCCGCCACGGGCGTGCCCTCGCGCAGCGAACCCATGCGGCCCGCAATGACCGTCGTGCCCACGGGTACGCCGTCCACCGCGACCAGGGTCTGCCCATTGACCACGGCGCGCGCTCCCGTCTGCACCGGCGCATAGGCCACGCGGCCCTCCTTGATCGTCTGGAGATAGGGTGCCGGTTTGTCGGTGCGCACGGCATCCAATGGAACGGTCAGTACCTGCGCACTGCCCGTGGCCAGAAGGCCTTGCACAAACAGGCCCTGGCGCAGGCTGGCGTTGTGGGGTGCCTGATCCACCCGCAAATAGACTGGCACGGTGCGGCTGCCCGCCTGGGCGCTGGGGTTGATGCGCACGACGGTGGCTTGTACCAGCGCCGAGGCGCCTTCGACCGTGAGCTGGGCCTTCTGACCCACACGCACGCCGACGGAGTCAGCCGGGGTGAGCAGGGCTTCGAGTTCCAGGCGGGAGAGGTCCACCACTTCGATGATGCGAGCGTCGATGGGCACCCGCTCTCCCGGCTGGGCCAGGCGCTGCGCCACCAGGCCGCTGATGGGGCTTTTGAGGACAGTGTCTTCCAGCGCCTTGCGGGCGACATCGGCGGCCGATACGGCGGCCTGGTAGCTGGATTGGGCCGCTTCCAGGCTGGCCTGCGAGGTGACCAGCGCCGTGGCAGAGATAAAGCCCTGGTCTACCAGTGCACGGTTGTTGTTGTACTGCCGCTGGTTGATGTCCACCTGCGATTTGGCTGCATCGGCCTGTTGCTGGGCCTGGCGCAGGCGTGCACGGGCTTCGGTCGGGTCGATGCGTGCCACTTCCTGGCCCGCCTTGACGCTGTCGCCTTCGCGCAAAGTCAGGCCCTGCAGCTCGCCGGCCACGCGTGCCTTGACCATGGCCGAGTCCACGGCACGCAACGAGCCTGATACCGGTACCCCCAGCGAGAGTTGGGACGATTGCACGGTGATCACTTCGTCGGCCGCCAGCTGCAGCGGTGCCTCGGCCCGTTGTGTGGACGCCTCGGCCAAAGCCTTCTGCTGCGCCTGCCGCGCCGCCATGGCACGCCAGACACCGCCACCGAGCAGCACGACAACGACGGCCGCAGCCATCCAGGGAATCCAGCGTTTCATGGTCAGGGTGTGCGCGAGCGCGTGAAAGAAGGGGGAGGGGACGGCTTGTCAGACGGCAATGTGCCTGCTGCGCCGGAAGCCGCAGGCGCCTCGGGGCGCACACACAGGCCGTGCAGGATGTTGTCGATCTGCGTCTCGATGTATTGCTCAGGCGTCAGCTCCTGGGCATCAGGCACGCAGGCGCCCACTGAGTGCTTCCACATCATGAGGAAGATCATGGGGGCCAGCACCAGGTACACGGCGTAGTCGAGGTTCACGGGGCGGAATTCGCCCCGCGCAATGCCACGCTCCAGGATGCGGCGAATCAGCGCCTGGCCGGGCAGGATGACTTCGTGCTGGTAAAACTGCGCAATCTCGGGGAAGTTCTGCGCCTCGCTGAGCATGAGCTTGGTAATGCCTGAGGCCTTGGTGCACCCGATGCGTTCCCACCAGACCTGGTAGCAATAGCGCAGGACCTCGCTGGTGGTTCCCACAAAGGTCTCCAGCTCGCTGTTCCACTCGGCGAAGCGGCCGGCTATGTTTTCGCGCACCACCGCCTTGAAGAGCTCTTCCTTGCTGGGGAAGTACAGAAACAGCGTGCCCTTGGATACCCCTGCGCGCGCCGCCACCTCATCCACCCGTGTGGCGGCAAACCCTTTCTCGACAAACAGGTCGAGGGCAGCCTCCAGCAGCTCTCCCGGGCGGGCTTCCTTGCGGCGCTCGCGTTTGGTGCTGGTCGTGGCAGAGGAGGGTGGGGGGGGAGTGGTCAAACCGGCTATTTTTAATGACTGACTGGTTAGTAATGTAGCCAGTGCCTGTGGGCGCGTCAATGCGGCCTTGTCACATGCCGCCAAAAAGCGCGCCGTTTCGCATTGCTGCGGTGCACATCTCTCCTTGCTGGCACGGTGGTTGCGTGCGCTCGGTGCAGTGCACCGGTGCCGCAAATGTCTGCAGCAAGACAAATTTCGCTCCTAAATGTCTTATTGACAGGACATTAGAACTATTCCTAATATGACCTCCATGCCGTCCAACAATCTGCCGCTCCCCAAGTACCACCAGATCTATCTGGTGCTGCGCGAGCAGTTGCAAGAGGGGCGGTTTGCCGATGGTCTGCCGGGCGAACTGGCGCTGATGCGGCAGTTCGCGGTGGCGCGTGTCACGGTGCGCCGCGCGCTGGAGCTGCTGGAAGGCGAGGGCATGATCTCCCGCGAGCCCGGCCGGGGCACCCGCCCTTTGGCTCCCGCCCCAGCCACCGCCAACGGCGCGGGCGGCGAGGGCGAGAGCAGCCGCGCGCATCTCACCGGCCTGCTGGAGAACCTGGTCAGCATGGGCCTGCGCACCTCGGTCAAGGTGCTGGATGTGGATACGGTCACAGCATCGCGTGCCGTGGCCGGTGCACTGAATATTGCAGTGGGCGACGCCGTGCAAAAGGCGGTCCGGGTGCGGAGCACCAAAGAGGGGCCGCTGTCGCACATCACCACCTATGTGCCCGCCGACATTGCCCGCCAGTTCGGACGGCGCGAGCTGGCGCGCAAGCCCATCCTGGTGCTGCTCGAAGAGTCGGGCGTCAAGGTGGGCCGCGCGCACCAGACCATCTCGGCCAAGCTGGCTGACGCTGTCGTGGCCCGGCACCTGGATGTCTCGGTGGGCTCGGCACTGCTGGCTGTGCGCCGTCTCATCTATGACGACCAGGAGCGCCCTGTGCAGTGGCTGCACGGCCTCTACCGGCCGGACCGCTACGAATACGAAATGCAGCTGTCCCGTGTGGGCAGCATCGACGCCAAGGTCTGGGTCAGCAAAGAGCTGTCGGCCCAGTTCCACTGAATCCGTTCCTCCAACCTCAACCCGACCCACCTGCCAGGAGAATGCCCATGAGTACTCGCCGCCATTTCATGTCCCAGTCGGCTGCCGCCGCGTCGGCGCTGGCCTTCCCGCTGGTGGGCGGGGCGCAGGCCAAGTCCGTCAAGGTGGGGGTGCTGCACCCGGTGACCGGCGCACTGGCCTATTCGGGCCAGCAATGCCGCGAAGGCGCGATGATGGCCATTGAAGACATCAACAAGGCTGGTGGCATCAAGGCTCTGGGCGGCGCCAAGCTCGAAGCCCTGCTGGGCGATGCGCAGTCACAGCCTCAGGCCGGTGCCGCCGAGGTCGAGAAGATGAATGAAGCGGGCGTGTCTGCCGTGGTGGGGGCGTTTGCCTCGGCCATCTGCCTGGCCACTACGCAGGCCGCTGCCAAGTACAACCTGCCGCACATCGTGGATGTGGGTGTGGCCGACCAGATTGTGGAGCGCGGCCTCAAGAACACCTTCCGCTTTGGCCCCGGCTACAAGAAATGCGCCGAGACCGCCGTGGCCAACCTGCATGTGCTGAACACGGCCGCAGGCAAGCCCGCCAAAACAGTGATGATCATCCATGAAGAATCGCTGTTTGGCACCGGCACTGCGCAACTGCTGGCGCGTGAGCTGCCCGGCTACGGCTACGAGGTCAAGGAAGTCGTCAAGCACGCCAACCCCACGCGCGACTTCAACAACATCGTGCTGCGCATGAAGGCGATCAACCCCGACATCGTCATACCCGCCAACTATTACAACGAATACGCATTGCTGGTGCGCACCATGCAGCAGCAAAAGGTCACGCCCAAGGCGATCTACTCGGTGCTGGGTGGGGCGGCGTCGAGCTACAAGTTCGTCAAGGAGTTTCCGGACGCTGCCAACGGCATCATCGACTGCAACCACTGGTTCAATCCCAAGGACAAGCGCGCGCAGGACCTGAAGAAGCGGGTCGAGGCCAAGGGCCTGTTCTTCAGCTACGAGCTGTTCATGACCTACACCTCGATGTGGCTGCTGGCCGATGCGCTGGAGCGCGCCAAGTCGATGGACCGTGCCGCCCTCATCGACGCACTGGAAAAGAGCACCTTTGCCGATCACATCATGCCGTACGGCCCGACCAAATTCGTCAATGGACAGAACCAGGGTGCCCAGCCGCTCATGACCCAGGTGCTGAACAAGGACATCAAGGTCATCGTCCCGCGTGACTACCGCGAAGCGGACCCGCTCTTCCCGCTGAAGGCCTGACACCCACCAATTTTCGGCCCTGAATGCAGGGGCTGCGGGGCGCTCCCACGCGGAGCGCCAGGCCGCGCCTTTGCCTGAACGCCGGACTCCACACCCATGTTCGAGCTCAGCATCCTCTTTCCCTCCCTCCTGAACGGCCTGACGACGGGCGCGGTCTATGCCCTGATCGCGCTCGGGCTCACGCTGATCTACGGCGTGCTGCACATCATCAACTTCGCGCATGGCGCGTCGCTGATGCTGGCGCTGTACGCCGTGTACCTGCTCAAGCAGCACTTCGGGCTCGACCCCTACCTGGCGCTGCCCATCCTGGTGCCTGGCATGTTCGCCCTGGGCTATGGCCTGCAGCGCCTGGTGATCAACCGCGCCAGCCACGGCAAGGACGAGAACATCCTGCTGGTCACGCTGGGCATCTCCATCGTGATGGAGAACCTCGCCCTGTTGTTCTTCAAGTCCGACACGCGCACCATCGAAACGGCCTACACGCTGACCACCGTCGCTGTAGGCCCCGCCATGATTGCGCTTCCGAAGCTGGTGGCCTTTGCCGGGGCGCTGGTGGTGTCGGGCGTCTTGCTCTGGATCGTCGGCAAGACGGACCTGGGCCGCGCCATCCGTGCCGTGGCCAAGGAAAAGCATGGCGCCAAGCTCATGGGCATCAACGTGGAACACGTGTACGCGATGAGCTTTGGCATCGGCCTGGCTTGCCTGGGGGCGGCCGCGTGCTTTCTGCTACCGGCTTACTACGTGAATCCGCAGGTGGGCAGCGGCTTTGTGCTGGTGGCTTTCACCATCGTGGTGCTGGGCGGCATGGGCAGCTTTTCCGGCGCGCTGGTGGGAGGGCTGCTGATTGGGGTGGTGGAGTCGCTGGGCGGCCTGTATCTGGGCGAATCCCTGGGGCAGATCGGCATCTTTGCCATCTTCATCGCGGTGTTGCTGTTCCGCCCGCAGGGCTTGTTTGGAGCCAAGGCATGAAGCAACTCTGGACCATTGGAGTGTTCGCGGCCATCGTGGCGGCCGTGACGGGCGTGTCGGACTCCGGCGTGCTGCTCAACTTTGTGACGATGGCGCTCTACGCTGCCTTGCTGGCCCAGGCATGGAACATCCTGGGCGGCTTTGGCGGGCAGTTCTCGTTCGGCCATGCACTGTTCTTTGGCACGGGCGCCTACATCCAGGCCATTGCGCAGATGCAAGGAGGCATCAACCCCTGGGTGGCCTTGCCCATGGCCGTGGCGGGCAGTGCGCTGGTGGGGTTGTTCGTGGGCGGGCTGTCGTTCCGCTACGGGCTCAAGGGTTCGTACTTTGCGCTGGTCACGCTGGCCTTTGCCGAGGTGTTCCGCATCCTGGCGCTGTCGGTGCCGTTCACCGGGGCGGGTGTGGGCCTGATGCTGCCGCTCAAGGAGTCGCTGGGCAACATGCAGTTCGGATCGCGCAAGGGCTATGTGTTTCTCATCCTGGCGCTGGTCACGCTGGCGCTGCTGGTGAGCTGGTGGCTCAAGAACTCGCGTTTTGGCGCCTGGCTGCAGGCCGTGCGCGACAACGAAGACGCGGCGCGCGCCATTGGCGTGAATCCTTTCAACGTGAAGATGGGCGCCATCGCACTGTCTGGCGGTTTCATGGGCGCAGCCGGTGCGTTTTATGTGCAGGTGTTCCAGTACATCGACCCGGGCATTGCCTACGGCTCCGTCACGTCGGTAGAGGCCCTGGTGGCCGCCATCGTGGGCGGCATCGGCACCGTTTGGGGGCCCGTGCTGGGCGCCCTGGTGCTGCACATCCTGGCCGACATCACGCGCAACCTGTTCGGACAGCTGCCGGGCATCAACATGGTGATCTACGGCGTGGTGCTGGTACTCATCGTGATGTTCCTGCCGCGTGGTATCGCAGGCATTGGGCAGTCGGTGGTGGCGGTGTGGAAACGTTCGGGAGGCCGCCATGGCCAATGACCTGTTGCAGCTCAGTGGCCTGAGCAAATCCTTCGGCGGCCTGAAAGCCGTGCAAAACGTGAGCCTGGCGGTGCCAGAAGGTTCGTTAACGGCGCTGATTGGCCCCAATGGCGCAGGCAAGACCACGCTGTTTGCCCTGATGTCGGGCTTTGTACGGCCCGACGCAGGCACGGTGCGCTTCGCAGGTCAGGACATCACCGCCCAGGCGCCCCATCTCAATGCCCGGCTGGGCATGACGCGCACCTTCCAGATCGTGCAGCCGTTTGCGGCACAAACCGTGCGTGAAAACATTGCCGTGGGCGCGCACCTGAGGGAGCCCAACCGCCGCGCGGCGCTGGCGCTGGCCAGCGACGTAGCGGCCCGCGTGGGCCTTTCGCCACAGCTGGACAAGCCTGCAGCCGACCTCACGGTGGCGGGCCGCAAGCGGCTGGAACTGGCGCGCGCGCTGGCGACACAACCGCGCCTGCTGCTGCTCGATGAAGTGCTGGCGGGCCTCAACCCCCAGGAGATTGCCGAGATGATTCCCGTGGTGCGCGGCATTGCCGATGGTGGCGTGACCGTGTTGATGATCGAGCACGTGATGCAGGCCGTGATGAACCTGGCCGAGCATGTGTGGGTGCTGGCGCAGGGCCAGTTGATTGCCGAGGGCAGCCCGGGCGTGGTGACGTCCGACGAGCGCGTGATCGAGGCCTACCTGGGCCACGGCACGGCGGCGCGCCTGCGTGCCGCTGCCGCGAAGGAGGCCGCATGAGCAGCGCCGTACCATCGTCCGCATCCAGCCCCTTGCTCAGCGTGGCGGGCTTGCGCGGCGGCTACGGCCGCGTCGAGGTCCTGCGGGGCGTGGACCTGCAGGTCCAGCCCGGCGAGACCGTGGCCCTGCTGGGCAGTAACGGCGCGGGCAAATCCACCTTCAACAACGTCGTGTGTGGCATTTACAAGGCCTGGGACGGTACTGTCGCTTTTGGCGGTGCGGACCTGAGCGGCGCGCACTACACCGAGGTCGTCAAGGCCGGGCTGATCCAGGTACCCGAAGGGCGCAAAATTTTCCCGAACCTCAGCGTGCTCGAAAACCTCGCGCTGGGCAGCTTCACCCGCGCACGGGAGCGCCGGGCCGACAACATCGACAAGGTGTTTGCCACCTTTCCACGCCTGAAGGAGCGCACCACCCAGCTCGCGGGCACCATGAGCGGCGGCGAGCAGCAGATGCTGGCCATTGGCCGGGGCCTGATGGCCGAACCCCGCCTGCTGATCCTGGACGAGCCCTCGCTGGGCCTGTCGCCCCTGCTGGTCGAGGAGATGTTCGGCCTGATTCGCCAGCTGCGTGCCACCGGACTGGCGGTGTTGCTGGTCGAGCAGAACGTGGGCCAGTCGCTGGAGATTGCGGACCGTGCCTACGTGATGGAAAACGGCAGCATCCGCTTTTCCGGCGCGCCCGACGAACTGCTGCGCAGCGACGACCTGCGCCGCGCCTATCTGGGCCTTTGAATCCCATGCTCCTCGGCCATGCCATCCCGTTTGACCAAGGCAGGGTGATGCCTGCGCTGTGACCGTAGAAGGAGACACCACACCATGATCCAACGCCGCAGAATCCTCCAAGCTTTTGCCCCTGTGCCGGCCATGCTGATGGGTGTGCGGGCCTTTGCCCAGTCCACACCCATCCGCATCCTAGTCGGCGCCCCGGCCGGCGGCTCCACCGACACCCTGGCGCGCACCCTGTCCATCGAAATGGGCCGCCTGCTGGGCCGCACCGTGATCGTCGAGAACCGGCCCGGTGCGGGCGGCAACATTGCCGCCGATGCGGTGGCCAAGGCCGCACCCGATGGCAACACGCTGCTCATGAGCTTCACCAGCCATGCCATCAACGCCAGCCTCTACCCCTCGCTGCCGTTTGACCCTGTCAAGGACTTCACCCCGCTGACCTGTGTGGCCACCTCGCCCTCGGTGCTGGTGGCCCACCCCTCGCTGCCTGCCAAAGATGTGCGTGAGCTGATCGCGCTGGCCAAGGCCAAGCCAGGCAAGCTCAACTTTGCGATTGGCGCGGTGGGTTCATCGCTGCATCTGGCGGGCGATGCCTTCAAGATGCAGTCGGGCGCCTACATCGTCAACATCCCGTACCGGGGCACTGCGCCCGCGTTGCAGGATGTGCTGGCCGGGCAGGTCGACCTGATGTTCGCCGCCGTCGGCAATGCACAGGCGCAGATCCGCGCGGGCAAGCTCAAGGCGTTGGGCGTGACCAGTGCCAAGCGCCTGCCCGCCTTTCCGGATGTGCCTGCGATTGCCGAGGTGCTGCCGGGCTACGAATCCAGCGCCTGGTTTGGCCTGTTTGGCCCGGGGCAGATGAACCCCGAGCTGGCCAAGCGTCTGAGCGATGCCGCACGCCAGGCCATTGCCACCCCCGACGTGAAAAAGCGGCTGGAGCTGGAGGGCGCCGTGCCCGTGGGCAACAGCCCGGACGAGTTTGCGCGTTTTGTGCAGGCCGAAATCCCGCGCTGGGCCAAGGTGGTGAAGTTTGCCGGGGCCAAACCCGAATGACCGCCACCCCTGATGTTGTGGCCAGCACCCTGGCCCAGAAGCTGGTGGCCCGCGCCAGCGGCCGCGCCAGCGTCACACCCGGTGAAATCGTGAACTGCCGGGTGGATCTCGCCATGTTCCACGACTCGTCCGGCCCCCGGCGCCTCAAACCCATGCTCGACGAACTGGGCGCGCAGATCTGGGACAAATCGCGCGTGGTCCTTGTCATGGACCACTACCTGCCCGAGCGCGACGAAGAATCCCGCCGCATCGTGCGCATCGCCCGCGACTGGGCGCGCGAGCAGGCTTTGCCCCATGTGTATGACGGCCAGGGCATCTGCCATGTGGTGGTGCCCCAGCACGGACATATCCGCCCCGGCATGTTCTGCGTGGGCGGCGACTCGCATTCGCCCACAGGCGGTGCATTCGGCGCCTACATGTTTGGCATCGGCAGCACCGAAATGCTGGGCGTGGTGGTGACCGGCGAAATCTGGCTGCGCGTGCCCCACACCTTGCAGATGCATTGGAGCGGACAGCTGGCCCCCGGTGTGACCGCCAAGGACATGATGCTGCACATGATTGGCCGCTTTGGCATGAACGGCGGCCAGTACCAGGCCGTGGAGTTTGCTGGCCCCGCCGTGCAGGCGCTGGGCATGCAGGAACGCATGACGCTCTCGAACATGAGCGCCGAGCTGGGCGCCCAGGCCGGTCTGATTGCCCCCGACGCCACCACACGCGAGTGGTTGCGGGCGGCGGGCGTGCCCGACGCAGACCTTCAGGGGCTGGATGCCTGGCGCACGGATGAAGGCGCGGCCCTCACGCGCCACACCTTTGACGCCACCACGCTCACGCCGCAGGTCGCTGCGCCCCATAGCCCGGCCAACTCCGCACCTGTGGCACAGCACGCAGGGCAGGGCATCGACGTGGCCTACATCGGTGCCTGCACGGGCGCCAAGCTGGACGACCTGCGCGCTGCCGCCTCGGTGCTGCGCGGCAAACGCGTGGCCAGTGGAGTGCGCCTGATGGTGGCCCCTGCCAGCCAGCAGGACCAGGCCGCTGCGCGCGACGAGGGCGTTCTGCAGGTGCTGCAGGACGCGGGGGCCGAACTGTTCCCTACCACTTGCGGTGCCTGCGCAGGCTATGGCGACACGGTAGGAGACAACACCACCGTCATCTCCAGCACCGCCCGCAACTTCAAGGGCCGCATGGGCTCGGCCACCGCGCAGGTGTATCTGGCGTCGCCGTACACCGTGGCGGCATCGGCCGTGCGCGGCTGCATCACCGACCCCCGCGAGGTACTCGCATGAGCATGATTCACCCCTTGAGTCGCTTCGCGCCTTCCCCCTCTCTCGCTGCGCGGGAGGGGGACGCCACCGGTGGCCTGGCAAAGCCAGTTCCACGGTGGCACTGGTCTGGGCCTTGCCGGTTTCATACACCGCGCGTTGGATGAACGACATGACGAATATTCACAGGGTATGGCGCCTTGGCGCTGACATCGACACCGATGTACTCGCCCCCGGCCATGCCATGAAGCACGGTCTGGACGTGCTGGCGCGCCACTGCCTCGAATCGGTGCGGCCCGATTTCGTGGGCGGTGTGCGCAAGGGCGATGTGATCGTGGCTGGCCCCAACTTCGGCATTGGCTCCTCGCGCGAGCAGGCGGCCGCCGTGCTGGTGCGGCTGGGCATCGTCGCGGTCATCGCACCGTCGTTCAGCGGCCTGTACTTTCGCAACGCCTTCAACCTGGGCCTGCTGCTGCTGACCTGCGCCGAGGCCGATGCACTGGGTGCGCTGGGTGACGGCGATGCCGTCACGCTCGACTGGCAAGCGCCCGCTGTCATCACCCCCCAGGGCCGCGCGCTGGCCTGCGATCCGATTCCCCCGTTTCTCATGGACATGGTGCGCGCTGGCGGTCTGCTGAACCAGTTGCGCACCCGCTTTGGCAAGGAGGCCGTCAATGGCTGAACACAACACCACCACCACCGCACCGCCCTCGATGGACCCTGTCACCCTGGCTGTCTTGCGCGGCCGCCTGGAGCAGATCGCCGACGAGATGGATGCCACGCTGTACCGCAGCGCGTTCAACCCCATCATTGCCGAGGCGCACGATGCCTGCCACGGCCTGTACGACGCCGTCAGTGGCGACACGCTGGTGCAGGGCAAATCGGGCCTGCCCGTGTTTGTGGGGGCGATGGCTTTCGCCGTGCGCGCTGCCATGCGGGCAGCGGGCGAGCGCGGTGGCATCACGGCGGGCGACACCTGGCTGTTCAACGACCCCTACGAGGGTGGCACGCACGCCAACGACTTCAAGCTGGTGCGGCCCTTCTTTCGCGGTGGCAAGCTGTACTGCTTTCTGGCATCGGCCGCGCACTGGCACGATGTGGGCGGCAACGTGCCCGGCAACTACAACCCGGCCGCCACCGAATGCTGGCAGGAGGCCGTGCAGATCCCGCCCGTGCGCATCGTGCGCGGCGGCGTATTCGACGACGACGTGCTCGCCATCCTCAAGGCCAACACCCGCCTGCCCGACAGCCTGTGGGGCGACTTGAACGGTCAGCTGGCCGCGCTGGACCTGGGCGAGCGGCGCCTGCACGACCTGCTGGACCAATATGGTGACGCCCTGGTGCAGCAGGCCATGGGGGAACTGCGCACTCGCGCCGTCAAGCTCATGCAGTCGCACATCGCGGCGCTGCCCGACGGGCGCTACAGCTTCAGCGACATCCTGGACAACGACGGCGTGAAGGACGAACCGCTGACCATCGCCCTCGACATGACGGTGCAGGGCGAGCGTCTCACGCTCGACTTCTCGCGCACCTCGCCGCAATGCGCCGGGCCCGTCAACATTTCGCGCGCCACGGCGATTGCGGCGTGCTACGTGGCGCTCAAGCATCTCTTTCCCGATGTGCCTGCCAATGCCGGTGTGCTGGACGCGGTGGACTTTGTATTGCCCGAGGGGCTAGTCATCAGCGCCGCACGGCCACGCCCGGTGGGTGGCTACACCGAGACCATCCTGCGCATGATCGATGTGATCTTCAGCGCCACTGCGCAGGCCGACCCCAAGCGCGCCATGGCCCAGGCCTACGGCACCATCAACGCACTGTCCATCGCCGGGCTGCGCACCGACGCCGCGCGCAAGGGCCAGCGCTGGGTCATGTTCAGCTTTTTTGGTGGCGGCCACGGCGGGCACAGCGATGGCGATGGCCTGAGCCATGGCAATGCACCCATCTCCACCGCCACCATCCCGCCGCTCGAAATTCTGGAGGCTGCGTACCCCGTGCGCTTCACGCAATGGGCACTGCGCCCCGATTCGGGCGGTGATGGCGAGCACCGCGGCGGCCTGGGTGCGATCTATGAAATCGAGCTGCTGGAGCAGGACGCCGAGGTGTTCATCTTTGGCGAGCGCGGCAAGGCCGCACCCCAAGGCATTTCGGGCGGTAGCGCTAGTTCCATGAACGTCTTCAGCTATGAAAACAATAGTGAATGGAAGCAGCCACCCATGCGCTCCAAGATGATCGGCATCCGCCTGAAGCAGGGCGAGCGCGTGCGGCTGGAAACCCCCGGTGGCGGTGGGTACGGTGTACCGGCCGCACGGGCCGCAGCAGCGCGTGATAAGGATTTGGCGATGGGCTACGTCACTGCCCCCGCCACAGCGAAAGGCAAGGCATGAGCAGCGGCAAGGTTTCGGATCAGGCTTCGTATGTGGTGGGCGTGGACGTGGGCGGCACGTTCACCGACCTGTTTGTACTGGACGAGCGCGATGGCAGCGCCCGCATCGTCAAGGTGCCCAGCACCCGGGGCGAGGAGGCGCGCGGTTTCATGAACGGCGTGGCGCGCGTGGCCGACTCGGCCGCGCAGATCGCCACCATCGTGCACGGCACCACCGTGGGTACCAATGCGCTGCTGGAGCGCAAGGTGGCACGCACCGGCATCATCACCACCCGCGGCTTTCGCGATGTGCTGGAGATGCGCCGCCGCGACCGGCCGCAGACCTGGGGCCTGCGCGGCAGCTTCGAGCCCATCGTGCCGCGCAACCTGCGCCTGGAGGTGGACGAGCGTGTGCTGGCCGATGGCACGGTGCACAAGCCCGTGGACATCGACCAGGTCAAGGCCCAGGCGCGCGCGCTGCTGGAGGCGGGCTGCGAGGCTGTCTGCGTGTTCTTCATCAACACCTACGCCAACCCCGCCAACGAGCAGGCCGCCGTGGCCGCCGTGCGCAGCGTGTGGCCCAACCCGCATGTGACGGCCGCCAGCGAGGTGCTGCCCGAAATCCGCGAGTTCGAGCGCTGCTCCACGGCCACGCTCAACGCCGCCCTGCAGCCCGTGGTGGGCAGCTACCTGGAGCGGCTGGAGGGCGACCTGCGCACGCAGGGCTTTGGTGGCGAGCTGCTCATCGTGCAAAGCAACGGCGGCGTGATGTCGCGCCAGACGGCCTGCGATGTGCCGGTGCGCACCGCGCTCTCGGGCCCGGCGGCGGGCGTGATTGCCTGCGCGGCGATTGCGCGTGCGGCAGGCTTCCCCGATGTGATCACAGGCGATATGGGCGGCACCTCGTTCGACGTGTCGCTGGTGGCCAAGGGCGAGGCGGCGTTGGCCGCACAGACGGCCATTGAATTTGGCATGGTGGTGCGCTCGCCCATGATCCAGATCGAGACCATCGGCGCGGGTGGTGGCTCCATTGCCTCGGTGGACGCCAGCGGCATGCTGCAGGTGGGCCCCGAGTCGGCCGGTAGCATCCCCGGCCCGGCCTGCTATGGCCGAGGCAACACCCGGCCCACGGTCACCGATGCCAACGTGCTGCTGGGCCGTATCGCCGCCGACCGGCCCCTGGGCGGTGGCCTGCTGGCCGCCATGGACGCGCAAAAGTCGCGCGACGCCATCGAGACCCATGTGGCCCGACCCCTGGGCCTGGATGTGATGGCAGCCGCCGAAGCCATCCTCACGGTGGCCAACGCCAAGATGGCGGGCGCTGTGCGCGTGGTGTCCATCGAGCGCGGGCACGACCCGCGCCAGTTTGCCTACATGCCGTTTGGCGGCGGCGGCGCGCTGCATGTGTGCGCCATGATGCGCGAGGTGGGCGTGGGCACGGGCATCGTGCCGCGCTACCCCGGCGTCACCTCCGCCCTGGGCTGTGTGATGGCCGACATGCGCCACGACGCCGTGCAGACGCTGAACAAACCTCTGGCCGAACTGGACGTGGCCGACCTGCGTCGGCGCGTGGCCACACTGGCCGCCACCTGCCAGCAGCGGCTCGATTCGGCGGGCGTGAAGTTTGTGGAAGTGCAGGAAATCATTGCGCTGGACATGCTCTACGCCGGGCAGACCCACACCGTGCAGGTGCCCGTGGCGGCTGATGCGCTGAGCCACGAAGGCATCCGCGCTGCGTTCGAGGCCGCCTACCGCGCCGCCTTTGGCCGTGTGCTCGACGACATCGCCGTGCGGGTGATGAACCTGCGCTACGCCCGCGTGGGCGTGCGTCCCAAGTTCGACCTGACGGTGTTGGCCCCGCAGACCACCACGGTGAACCCCTCGCTGGGTGTGCAGCGCGTGTTCCACGCCGGCCGCTGGTGGGACGCCGCGCGCCACGCACGCCTGGACCTGCCTGTGGGCACCCGCATCGACGGCCCGGCCATCCTGGAGCAGCCCGACACCACGGTGTGGCTGGAGCCTGGCTTCAGCGCCACGGTGGACCCGCTGGGCAATCTGCTGGTGCGGGCCGACGGGGAGGGCGCAGCATGAGCCACGGCGCACCTAACCCGAGCATCAACCCGCACCACGCCGCGCTGGTCATCATCGACCTGCAAAACGACTTTTTGGCCCCGGACGGCGCCTACGCGCGCGGTGGCGCGGTGAGCGCTGCCGCCCAGGCCTTGCCACCCCGGGTGGCGGCGGTGGCCAAGGCACTCAAGGCGGCGGGCGGCATGGTGGTGGGCAGCCAGTTCACCCTGTGGCCCGATGCGCAGGGCGAACCCATGGTGTCGCCACACCTCAAGGCTCTGCGCCCGTTTCTGCGGCGCGGTGACTTTGCGCCCGGCAGCACAGGCCAGGCCCATGTGGCCGAGATCGCACCGTGGGTGGACGTGTCGGTGTGCAAGGTGGCGTATTCAGCTTTCTTCAACACCCAGCTGGACTGGGTGCTGCGCCGCGCAGGCATCACCACCGTGGCCGTGTGCGGCATCGTCACCAACGGGGGCGTGGCCAGCACGGTGCGCGATGCACACATGCGCGACTACCAGACGCTGGTGCTGTCCGACGGCTGCGCGGCCTTCAAGCAGGCAGTGCACGACACCTCGGTGGCCGACATGGCCAACGTGGCCCAGGTGCTGACCTGCGCCGACTTTGCTGCCGCTGTGGCCGCCCCTTCCGCATGAATGCGCCCATGAGCACACCCCGCATCTGCCATGCCGAGCACCTACCCGGCACCGTGGCGCAGGACGCACATGTGCCAGTAATCATCGTGGGCGGCGGCGCCTGTGGCCTCACGGCGGCGCTGATGCTGCACGACGCCGGTGTGGACTGCGCGGTGCTGGAGCGCGATGCCACGCCGCTGGGCTCGTCGGCCCTCTCATCCGGCTTTATCCCCGCGCCCGGCACGCAGGCGCAGCGCGCGGCGGGCATTGATGACAGCCCAGAGCGTTTTGCCGCTGACATCAGCGCCAAGGCCAAGGGCAGGGCAGCGCCCCATTTGGTGCAGGCCTATGCCCAGGCCATCGGCCCGGCGCTCGATGCACTGCAAGACCGCCATGGCCTGCAGTGGCAGGTGCTCGATGGATTTTTGTACCCCGGCCACAGCGTGCGCCGCATGCACGCCACGCCCGAGAAAACCGGCGTGGGACTGATGGGCCGCCTGGCCAACGCGGTGACGGCGGTGGACATCCCGCTGATCACCGAAGCCACCGTGCGCGAGCTGTGGGTCAATGCCCAGCAGCGCGTGATCGGCGTGGGCTACGAGCGGCCTGATGGCACCCTGGAGCACCTGGCCTGCGACGCACTCATCCTGGCCTGCAACGGCTTTGGCGGCAACCCGTCCATGGTGCGCGAGCTGCTGCCCGAGATGCGCGACGCGCTGTTCGCCGGCCACACAGGCAACGACGGTAGCGCCATCGCCTGGGGCCAGGCGCTGGGCGCACGGCTGGCGGACCTGGGCGGCTACCAGGGCCACGGCTCCTGGGCCATTCCGCAGGGCGCGCTGATCTCGTGGGCGCTGATGATGGAAGGCGGCATCCAGGTCAATGCGCTGGGCGAGCGCTTTCACGACGAGACGCAGGGCTACTCCGAGGCCTCGGTGCGTGTGCTGGCGCAGCCGGGCGGCGTGGCATGGAATGTGTTTGATGCGCCCATCCTCGCACTGGCGCGCAGCTTTCCGGACTTTGTCGATGCCGAGGCCGCTGGTGCCGTCAAACACTGCGAGAGCGTGCAGACGCTGGCAGCGGTTATCGGTTGTGATGAATCAAAATTGATAGCAACCCTGGCAAATACCACTAGCGCTGGCGGCCAGAACGACCACAACTGTCGTGTATTTGCCCGCCCATTGCAGGCGCCGTTCTGCGCGGTCAAGGTGACCGGCGCGCTGTTCCACACCCAGGGCGGGCTGGACATCGACGCCCAGTGCCGCGTGCTGACGCAGACCGGCCAGCCATTTCCAAACCTGCTGGCCGCAGGCGGTGCGGCCCGTGGCGTGTCGGGCGATGCGGTGTGGGGTTATCTCTCCGGCAACGGCCTGCTCAGCGCCGTGGCCGGTGGCTACATCGCTGCGAACACGGCGGCCGGGCTAAACCGTCAGAAAGTGTGAAGACATGACCCCTTCATCGTTCAAAGAACGCCTCCATGAACCCCGCGCCATCCTGGCCCCTGGCGTCTACGACGCCCTGAGCGCCCTGGTGGCCGAGCAGGCGGGCTTCGAGGCGCTGTACCTCTCAGGCGCATCGATTGCCTACACCCGCCTGGGCCGGTCCGACGTGGGCCTGACCACCTACACCGAGGTGGAAGACACCCTGGCACGCATCACCGAGCGCGTACGCACGCCGGTCATCGTCGATGCCGACACCGGCTTTGGCAACGCACTCAACACCCAGCGCACCGTGCGCGGCTTTGAGCGTGCGGGCGCCGCCATGGTGCAGATCGAGGACCAGGGCTTTCCCAAGCGCTGCGGCCACCTGGACGGCAAGACGGTGGTGCCGGTGGGCGAGATGTGCGGCAAGCTCAAGGCCGCGCTGGACGCGCGCCGCAGCGCCCACACGCTGATCCTGGCCCGCACCGACGCGCTGGCCGTGGAGGGCATCGACGCCGCCTTCGACCGCGCCGAGGCGTACCTGGAATGTGGTGTGGATGCGCTTTTCATCGAAGCCCTGCGCACCCCCGAGCAGATGGACGCGGCCTGCCAGCGCTTTGCCCACCGCATCCCGCTGCTGGCCAACATGGTCGAAGGCGGCAAGACACCGATCCAGAGCGCGGCCGAGCTGCAGCAGCGCGGCTTTCGCATCGTGATCTTCCCCGGCGGCACCGCCCGCGCCGTGGCGCACACGCTGCAGGGCTACTACGCCAGCCTGCACACGCACCAGACCACGGCGCCCTTCAAGGACCGGATGATGGACTTTGACGGCCTGAACGCGCTGATTGGCACGCCCGAGTTGATGAAACAGGGGCGGCGCTACGAGTGAACCGCGCCGAGCCCAAGGCAGTGGCCCCGTCCGCACAGCGGCGGGTGAGGGCGCGTACCATGCTGTAAACGTTCTTCCCCCGAAACTGCATGGAGACCTCCCACATGGCCCACAACCCACAAACTATCACCCTGGGCGGCGGCTGCTTCTGGTGCACCGAAGCCGTTTTCGACCGCGTGCGCGGCATCACCGACGTGGAAAGCGGCTACACGAACGGCCACACCATAAACCCCACCTATGAGCAGATCTGCCAGGGCGACACCGGCCACGCGGAGGTGGTGCGCCTGACGTTCGACGCCGACGAAATCAGCCTGGAAGAAATCCTGGAAATCTTCTTCCACACCCACGACCCGACCACCCTCAACCGCCAGGGCAACGACGTGGGCACGCAATACCGCAGCGGCATCTACTACGACAACCCCGAGCACGGCGAGATCGCCAACGCCATGATCCGCCAGATGTCGCAAGACAAGCTGTTTGGCGCGCCCATCACCACCGAGGTGAAGCCACTGCAGAACTACAGTACGGCCGAGGCCTACCACCAGGACTACTTTGCCAACCATCCCAACGCGGGTTACTGCGCGTTTGTGGTGGGGCCGAAGGTGGAGAAGTTCAGGAAGACGTTTGCGAAGTACCTGAAGGCCTGAAACGTCGCGACATCAAACGCTGTCACGCCTCCTCCACAGTGATCTCCGTGGCATACCGAAGCAACCATTGAATCGTCCTTTTCAGCGCCACTGCTGCCATGCTCTCGTGCGACAAATGGTCGCAAATGAGCAAGCCTTCAGGCACCGCTGTCACGCTGACATGGTTTGGAGCATCCGCAGGTAAGCGTTCAAAGATCTGCGATATCCCTGCGTCTGCGTGCTCGGCGACGGTGTCTCGGAATTCGTTTGGCACTTTCAACGTGTATTCGTAGCCCATTGCAAAACCCTTTGTGTGGAGTCCTGATCGTAGAGGGACGCGAATTGAATGGGCATAATGCAACCTGATTGCGTTAAAAGCGCTACACGCCAACGCAGCTCTTATGCCTACTGCACCCTCTTCAACCCCGCACAGCCGACCTTGGGCACTCCCTCCGGGCATGCGCGCCACTCGCGCCACGCGAGCGTTGGCGGCAGTGTACGAAGCCCGGCCGGACGCAGCCCTGTCAGAGCCCGAGGTTGAAGCGGCCTTAGCTGCAGCGGGCGTTGCGGTCAACAAGGTCACGGTCTACCGCATGCTCGACCGTTTTGCCGCCGCCGGCCTGCTGCACAAGCAAGTCGATGCCGCCCGCGTGACGCGGTATGCGCTGGCGCCGCAAGGGGGGGAGGGCGCTGCACCGCGGTTTGAATGCGACGACTGCCACCGCCAGTTCCGCCTGTCACAGGGTTCGGCCAAGGTGCAGACCGCCCTCAAGCAGGTGCTGCAGGCGCTGGCCACCGCAGGACACGAGAGCCTGGCGGTGGACATTGCAGTGCACGGGCGCTGTGCCGACTGCGCGCATCCGGCAGAGGGCGCTGCCGCATGATCCGCACCCGGGGGCTTTCCTACACCTATGCCACGGGTGGCGCCGCGCCGCTGCGCTTTCCGGATGTGGACCTGCGCCAGGGCGGCACGCTGCTGCTGCGCGGGCGCTCGGGCACCGGCAAGTCCACCTGGCTGGCGCTGATGGCGGGCTTGCGCGGCGCCAGCGGGGGCGACCTGTTTGTGGCGGGCACCCAGCTGGGCACTCAGCGCGGGGCCGAGATCGATGCCTGGCGCGCGCGCAACATCGGCTTTCTGCCGCAGAAGCTGTACCTCAGCAGCGCACTCACCGTGGCGGACAACCTGGCGCTGGCGTACTTTGCAGCCGGGCTGCCGCGTGACGATGCGGCCATTCACCGCGCACTCACCCAAGTGGGGGTGGCCGAGCTGGCCGCCCGCAAGCCGCACCAGCTCTCCGGCGGGCAGGCGCAGCGCGTGGCGCTGGCGCGGGCCGTCCTCTTGGCGCCGCAGGTGCTACTGGCTGATGAGCCCACGGCCAGTCTGGACGACGAGGCGGCGGCCGACGCATTGGCCCTCCTGCAGCACAGCGCCGCTGCCTGCGATGCCAGCCTGGTGATTGCCACGCATGACCAGCGTGTGGTGTCCGCCCTGGCGGGTGTCCAGACCCTCAATTTGAATGAAATCGGCACGGAGCGCCGGTTGAATATGCCTGAGCAGCTATGAATTCAGGAGTATTCAAACTCGCCCGCCTGTCCTGGCGCTACCTGTGGTCCCGCCCGCTGGCCGCCGTGCTCAACCTGCTGGTGCTCACGCTGGGCCTGGCCGCCATCACTTTGGTGCTGCTGGTGGCCACACAGCTCGACAAGGCGTTTGAGCGCGACCTGAGTGGCATCGACCTGGTGGTGGGCGCCAAGGGCAGCCCGTTGCAGCTGATCCTGGCGGGCGTGTTCCACATCGACGTGCCCACGGGCAACATCCCCCTGCAAGAGGTGCAGACGCTGCAGAAGAACCCACTGGTGGCGCAGGTCATCCCGCTCAGCCTGGGTGACAGCTACCAGGGCTTCCGCATCGTGGGCACCACGCCGGACTACATCACGCACTACGCGGCCACGCTGGCCGAAGGCGCGCTGTGGCAGCAGCCCATGGACGCGGTGCTGGGCGCCAGCGTGGCGCGCGGCATTGTCAAGGCCAGCCACGCAGGTGCGCCGCTGGTCGGCGCCACCTTCATCGGCAGCCATGGCCTGGATGGAGGAGGGCATGCGCACGGCGACCACCCCTATCGCGTGAGCGGCGTGCTCGCGCCCTGCGGCTGTGTGCTGGACCGGCTGATCCTGACCAGCACCGAATCCGTCTGGATGGTGCACGAGACCGCCACGGCCAACGATGCCGAAGACCTGGAAATTCTGAAGGAAGAGCGCGAGGTGACTGTGGCGCTGGTGCACTATCGCACGCCCATGGCGGCCATCACGCTGCCGCGCCTGATCAACGGCGGCACCTCAATGCAGGCGGCGGCGCCTGCCATCGAGGTCACGCGCCTGCTGCGCCTGCTGGGCGTGGGCGCCGACGTGTTGCGGGCCTTTGGCGGCGTGCTGCTGGCCGTGGCAGCTCTCAGTGTGTTCATCGCCTTGTGGAATGCCGTGCGCGAGCGCCGCGCTGACCTGGCCATGCTGCGCATGCTGGGCGCACCCCCGGGCCGCGTGGCCGGGCTGGTGCTGTGGGAGGCGCTGTGGCTGGCCGCGCTCGCGTCCATGCTGGGGCTGCTGCTGGGCCACGGCCTGGCGCAGGCCTTGGGCTGGGCTTTGCAGGCGCAAGGGTTGCTGCCGGTGACGGGCTGGATCTGGCTGTCCGCCGAAGCCGGTGTGCCGCTGTTGGCCGCAGGCGTGGCGGCGGTGGCGGCGCTGCTGCCGGCGATGCAGGCCTACCGGACCGATGTGGCCGACTTGCTCAGCCAGCCATGACCGTCCCGTTGAACACCCCCGTTTTTGTTTAACCCAATTCTCTGAATCACCTGGAAGGACCCACCATGAAGCACCTGATCTCCGCGCTTGCCCTGGCCCCCATGCTCCTCGTTGGTGCGCTGGCCCACGCCCAAGTCCACAACGACAAGGACACCCACGAAGACATCGCCCGCCACCGTGCGATGGCGGCCGCGCACGAGGCGGCTGCGAAGTGCCTGGAATCCGGCAAGGGCCACGACCAGTGCCAGAAAGATTTGCAGGCGGCATGCCGGAACCTGGCCATCGGAAAATACTGCGGCATGAAGCATGCGCACTGATCGCCTGTTTGTCTTGAAGCTTGTTCGCCCGGAGTCCCCGCCATGCCCCGCACCTTGAACCCCTTGCCCGTCACCGGCCAGATGGCTCGCCTGGCTTGTATTGCCGCCGCGTTGGCAGTGGCAGGCGGTGCACATGCGCAGCAAGGCGGTGCCACCAAGCCCGCGCCGGGCGCTTTTGAGCGCGCCAAAGAAGGCGCGGCCGCAGCACCGGTGCTGTCGTCGCCCCTGCCTGCGGGGGCGGGCACTGCGGTGCCAGCGGGGTCGGGTGCGGGGTATCACAGCCCCAACAGTCCGATTGCCCCGCTGCCCCGGCGCAACGACGTGGTGCCCTGGTCGGTGCTGACCGACCTGAACAAGAAGACCACCAAAGACGGCATCCTGCCCGTGTTCAACGACGCCCAGAAGGGCATGGACAAGACCACGCAGCGCATCCAGGGCTTCATGGTGCCGCTGGACGCCAAGCCGACGCAGACGCACTTCATCCTCACCTCCGTGCCGCTGACCTGCTCGTTCTGCACGCCGGGCGGGCCCGAGAGCATGGTCGAGGTCAAGGCCAAGACACCCGTGCGCTATTCGCTGGAGCCCGTGGTGGTGGAAGGCAAGTTCACCGTGCTCCCCAATGATCAATATGGCCTGTACTACCGCGTGGTGGACGCGGTGCCGGTGAAATAATCCACGGCTTTTGCCGCTGCAGCCTCTGCCGCAATCCTTTCCCTTTTTGCCTGACGTGACCCGCGCCTTCCTTCGCCCTTTGCACCTGCCGTCCGCCGCCCTGCGCGGCGCAGCGGTGCGGCGCGTGGCATTGGCGTGGCTGCTGCTGGCATTGGTGGTGGTGCCCACGCTGGGGCGGCTGCACCAGGTGGTGCACGGCGGCGCGCTGGACCAGGCGCATGCCGGGCTGCTGGCCGCGCCCTCTTCGTTGCCCGGGCAGCCGGCGTGGGACCCGGCCCCCACTGCGCGGCCCGCTGCCACACCCGGCCACGGTCTGTGGCTCCCCTATCTGCTGGCCCACCACGCGCCAGTGGACTGCCTGTTGCTCGACCAGCTGGCGCTGGGCGACGCACTGCATGCCGCCCCGCTGGCGCTGCCTGCGGCCGATGCGCCGCTGCCGCCGGCCGTGCATGCGGCAGGGCGGGCGAGCACACCCCACATTGCGCTGTTCCATGCGCGCGGCCCACCGGTCGCCTGACGCGCAGCGCACCTCCAGCCCCACCTTCTCAGCCGGCGTCCCCGCTGTGTGCCTTGCAGGGCAACGCGGCGGTGTTGTGCCTGCTGGCGCAGGGCGCGGTATGCAAGCCGCTGTATGCAGGCCGATTTGGCGGCTGCCAGCGGCCGTACCACGGCGCGCCGCCCATCATTACTCCTGTTTTCATAGCTGCTAGCGCATATTTCACTGGCGCTTGCAGCGGTTTTTATTCATCAACCCGCGCCCCGGGCGCGGGTCGGCATGCGCAGGCGCGTTGGCACCGCCAGCGCCGCGCATGCCTTGTTGCAGGCCACCACCATGACCCACACCTTTTCTACCCACCGCTTTGCTTCCCGCCGTGCACGCCCGGCGCTCCACCCTGTGGCCCTGGCGACCCTGCTTGCGCTGTCTGGCACCAGCGTTGCCACCCAGGCGCAGACTGCACCCGCGCCCGCTGCGGCGGCTGACGCTGCACCCAGTCTGCCCGCTGTCACCGTGTCGGCCAGCGGCCTGCAGCTGGGCGCCAGCGACATGACCACACCCGCCACCGTGCTGGAAGGGGATGAACTGGTGCGCCGCCGCGAGGCCACGCTGGGCGAAACGCTGAACAGCGAGCCCGGCATCACCAGCAGCCACTTTGGTGCGGGCGCCAGCCGGCCCATCATCCGCGGCATGGACGGCCCGCGCGTCAAGGTGCTGAGCGACGGCGCCGAGCTGCACGACGCCTCCACCATCAGCCCCGACCACGCCGTGGTGTCCGAGCCGCTGCTGGCCACGCAGATCGAGGTGCTGCGTGGCCCCTCGGCCCTGGTCTATGGCAACGGCGCCGTGGGCGGCGTGGTCAACGTGCTGGACGGCAAGGTGCCCACCGCCATCCCGCAAAAGGGTTACGAAGGCAGCGCCGAGCTGCGCGCCAACTCGGGGGCGGGCGAGGGCGTCGGGGCCTTTTCGCTGACGGGCGGGGCGGGCAATCTGGCCGTGCATGTGGAAGGCGTGGCGCGGGATGCGGGCGACTACCGCGTGGGCAAGGGCTGGTCGGGCGGCAGCAAGGTGCTGGGCAGCTTCAACCGCACGGACACTGGCAGCGTGGGCCTGTCGTGGGTGGGCGACCAGGGCTACCTGGGTGCGGCCTACACCCGCCAGACCGCCAAGTACGGTCTGCCCGGCCACAACCACAGCTTTGACGGCTGCCACACCCATGGCGACCACCTGCACTGCGGCGCCCACGCGGACGACGAAGCCGACGGCCATGACCACGACGCCGCCGCAGGCGATGTGCCGGTGGTGGACCTGCGCAGCGAGCGCTTTGACGTGCGGGGCGAGCTGCGCAACCCGTTTGCGGGCTTCTCGGCCCTGCGGCTGCGCGCGGGTGTCACCGACTACAAACACGACGAGGTCGAAGACGGCGCCATCAGCACCACCTTCAAGAACAAGGCCTACGACACGCGCGTCGAGCTGCAGCACGAGCCCATCGGGGGCTTCAAGGGCGTGATCGGCCTGCAGACCTCGCAGCGCAAGTTCAGCGCCGAGGGCGAGGAGGCCTATGTGCAGCCCACTGTGACCCGCAAGACGGGCCTTTTCGTGCTGGAGGAGTACCTTTGGCGCGACTGGCGCTTTGAAGCCGCCCTGCGCCACGACCGCCAGACGGCCGAGGCCCAGACCAGCGGCATCGAGCGCAGCCACAACGGCACCTCGGCGTCGCTGGGCGCGGTGTGGAAGTTCACGCCGGGCTACCAGGTGGGCACCTCTTTCACCCGCGCCAGCCGCGCCCCGTCGGCCGAAGAGCTGTACGCCCAGGGCCTGCACATGGCCACCAGCACGTACGAACGGGGCAATGCCGACCTGCGCTCCGAAATCTCGCAGAACATCGATGTGAGCCTGAAGAAGACCAGCGGCGACACCACCTTCGGCGTGAGCGTGTTCCGCAACCGCATCCAGAACTACATCTATGGCCGCACCTTGGACGAGCTAGACGGCCTGCAACTGCTGCAGTACAGCCAGGCCGACGCCACCTTCACCGGCATCGAAGGCCAGGTGCGCCAGCGCCTCACACGCAATCTGGGCATCACCCTGTTTGGCGACACCGTGCGCGCCAGGCTGGACGGTGGTGGATTGCTGCCACGCATCCCGGCCACCCGCGCCGGTGTGCGGCTGGACGCCAACTGGCAGGCCTGGGAAGGCCAGGTGGAATGGGTGCAGGTGGCCCGCCAGAACCGCGTGGCCGACTTTGAAACCGCCACGCCCGGCTACGGCATGCTGAACCTGGGCGTGAGCTACAACAGCCAGTTCAGCAGCGGCACGCCCTGGCAGGTGTACCTGAAGGCCAACAACCTGACGGACCGCCTGGCGTACGCGCACACCTCGTTCATCAAGAACGCAGCGCCGCTGATGGGGCGCAACCTGACGGTGGGGGTGAAGGTGGCGTTCTGACGGGTGATGCCGTCGCGATGTCAGCGAGCCAGCGGCGGGGGAGAGCGTTGCTGGCTCGCCCACCTCCCGGCCCCAAACCACCCAATCCACCGAGTCCAAAGGTGACTTGGATGCATGCCATACTCGCTTTGACGTGGTTGATTTTTCGATCCGTCAAGGCGACGCTGCCTCAGTCCCGGTGATGGCGCGCACCCGCTTCGGAAATGGGATTGGCACCGCAGCAGGCCGCCCAACGCCGGGTTGCGCGACGCGCGAAGGACTTGTTCGGCGCTGCCCTGCATGAATCTGATCCATTTGCAATAGCCCTGCATGCCCATCACCCCCACGCCGTCCGCAAACCTGTTGCAACTGCTTCCTGAGGCGGTGGTGCAGACCGATGCGCTGTGGGAGATCACGTACCTGAACCCGGCGTGGCACAAGCTCACCGGCCACTCGGTGGCAGCGGCGCTTGGCAGGTCTTTGCTGGAGTTCGTGCATCCCGACGACATCGGCACCATGCGCTCGGGCATGCCGGTGTTCCGCTTGCGCTTTGCCGACGCGGACTACCGCTGGGTGCGTCTGCAGTTCCACCCGGAGACGGATGCGGCAGAGCGGGTGATCAGCCGCCAGGGTGTCCTGATCGAGATCACCGAGGTCACCGAGCAGGTGCTGGTGGAAATTCGCCAGCGTTTTCTGCGCTTGCTGGAAACCATTGATGGCGTGGTGTGGGAGGCTGAAATCGGGGTGGGCAATACCTTTCTGAGCCCACAGGTCGAACGCTTGTTCGGCTACTCCGTCGAGGAGTGGCGGGCTGACCCGGGCTTCTGGAGGGCGCATGTGCATCCCGATGATCTGGAGGAGGCCTTGGTGATCGACGATGCCGCCTACAACGCCACGCACAGCCATGCCTACGAGATGAGCTACCGGCTGATTGCCAAGTCGGGCAAGGTCGTGTGGGTACGTGACCTGTGCCGCGCGGTGGTCGAGCCGGGTCGGCCGAACCGCATGATCGGCCTGATGATCGACGTCACCCAGCAGAAGAACACCGAAATCGATTTGGTGCGCTCCGAAAACCGCTATTCGCTGGCGACGCGCGGCTCCAATGACGGCATCTGGTATTGGGACTTGCGCACGGACACCCTGCATGTGTCGGGGCGCTTTCTCCAGATCGTCGGGCTGGGGAGCCGCGATCATGTGTACGAGGGCGGCTGGCGCTTTCTGGAGCAACTCATCGACCGCGAGGATCGCGCTCGCGTACAGGAGGCCTACAGCAGGCACCTGTCCGGAAACAGCGCGAAATTTTCGGTGGACTTCCGCGCGTTCCACGGAGCGGGGCGGCTGGTATGGGTCAATTGGCGCGGGCTCGCCGAGTTTGAAGACGGCGTTGCGGTGCGCATGGCGGGCTCGTTGAGCGATCTGGCCGAGCGTGGCAGCTCCTACGATGCGCTGACCAACTTGCCTGGTCGGCCATTGTTCCGCGACCGCCTTGCACAACTGATAACGCTGCACCAAGGCGACGGGGTTAACGGGGATGAGGTGCCCACGCGCAGTGGGGCCACCATGTTCGCCGTGCTGCTGCTGGACCTCAACGGGTTCAAGGCGGTCAATGACTGCTACGGACACCATGTGGGCGACCAGCTATTGCAGCAGGTGGCGCGGCGGCTCGAATCCTGCGTGCGGGCGGTGGATCTGGTCGCCCGCATGAGTGGCGACGAGTTCAATGTGCTGCTGGAGTCCATTGACCCCGCTGAAGCCAGCCAACGGGCAGAGCAGATCGCCGCCGCCCTTGCCGCACCCTATGTGATCGGCGAACACACCGTGATCAGTGGCGCGAGTGTTGGCTTGGCCACCAGCGCATCCAGGCTGGCAACGGTCGACGACTACCTGCGCGCGGCAGACACCGCCATGTACCAGGCCAAAAGTCAGTCATTGGGCGTGTGCGTGGCCCCATAGGGCGTCGTGGCCACGCCCGGCGAGGGCGTGCGGATCCGGGCTGCAGGGCCGCAGGTGGGCGCCTCAAGGAACAATCGCCACCGATTTGACCTGGGCCCACACCGCGCTGCCGGGCGCCACGCCCAGCGCGTGCAAGGACCGGTGGGTGACCCGCGCCAGCAAAAATGACTCGCCACAGCGCAGCCGCACCAGCGCTTGCGAAGGGTGTACGTCGGGTGCTATGGAGTCGATCACGCAGGGCAGGTGGTTCTGGATGCTGGTCTGCATGGGCTCCTGCACCGTCAGGCTCACGTCGCGGGCCAGCACCCGCAGCCGCACTGTCTGACCCACAGGCAGGCCGCTGTCGCGCAGCCACATGGCGCCGCCCGCAAAGCCCACGCACGCCAGGTGCCAAGTAGTGTCCCGCTCCAGCACCTGACCGCGCAGCAACGCGCCCGCGTCGTCGCCCAGCACCATGGGCAGGTGCACCGACGACAGCACCTGGTCCACCGGCCCGGCGGCCTTGACCTGACCGCCATCCAGCACCACCAGGTGGTCGGCCAGCCGTGCCAGTTCGTCGGCAGAGTGCGTGACATACAGCATGGGGATGTGCAGCTCGTCGCGCAGGCGCTCCAGCCAGGGCAGGATCTCCTGGCGCCGCGCCAGGTCAAGGGCGGCCATGGGTTCGTCCAGCAGCAGCAGGCGGGGGGAGGTTGCCAGGGCACGGGCAATGGCCACCCGCTGGCGCTCGCCGCCCGACAGCTGACCCGGCCGGCGTTGCAGCAGGCGGCTGATGCCCAGCAGCTCGATGGCAGCCTGCAGCGTGGCCTCGGCCTGCGCAGACCGGGCGCGCTTGAGGCCATACCGCAGGTTGCCCAGCACGTCCAGGTGCTCGAACAGGCTGGCCTCCTGAAACACATAACCAAGCGCCCGCCGGTGTGTGGGCAAAAACACCTGGGCGGCATCGTCTTGCCACACCTCGCCGTCCACGGCCACCAGGCCAGGGCGTGCGCGCTCCAGCCCCGCCACACAGCGCAGCACGCTGGTCTTGCCCGAGCCCGATGCGCCGAACAACACCGTGATACCGCTGCCGGGCAGGTGCAGGTCCACATTCAACGCAAAGTCGGCACGCGGCAGCGTGAGCCGGATGCGCAGGTCGCCGGGCGCACTCATGGCAGCACCCGCGAACCACGGTTCTTGAGCAGCGCCAGGCACAGCAGCACCACGAAGGAGAACAGCACCATGCCGCCCGCCAGCCAGTGCGCCTGGGCGTATTCCATGGCCTCCACATGGCCATAGATCTGGGTCGAGACCACCCGTGTCTTGCCCGGGATGTTGCCGCCAATCATCAGCACCACGCCAAACTCGCCCACCGTGTGGGCAAAACTCAGGATGGCAGCGGTGAGCAGGCCGGTGCGGGCCTGCGGCAGGGCCACGGTAAAAAACGCATCCACCGGGCTGGCCCGCAAGGTGGCGGCCACCTCCATCGGGCGGCGACCCATCGACTCGAAGGCATGCTGCAGCGGCTGCACCGCAAACGGCATGGAGAACACCACCGACCCGATCACCAAGCCCATGAAGGTGAACGACAGCAGGCCCCAGCCCATGGCCTGCGTCAACTGCCCCAGCGGCCCGGCGGGCCCCATGGCCACCAGCAGGTAAAAGCCGAGCACCGAGGGCGGCAGCACCAGCGGCAGGGTCACAAAGGCGCCCACGGGTCCCTTCCACCACGACTCGGTTTGCGACAGCCACCAAGCCAGTGGCGTGGCGATCAACAGCAGCACTAGCGTGGTGAGGGTGGCAAGCTGCAGGGTCAGCCAGATGGCTTGCAGTGCTTCAGGGCCCAGGGGCATAAAGGAAAAGGGCGGTGGCGTGGATGGGGTGTGAGTATCTCAGTGCTCGTAGCCAAAGCCGCGGATGACCGCGCGCGCCTTGTCGCCCTTTAGGTATTGCAGCAATGCCGCCGCTGCGGCGTTGCCCTGGCCCTTGGTCAGCAGCACGGCGTCCTGGCGCAGCGGTGTGTAGAGCGCTGCAGGGACGGCCCACACCGAGCCCTCCACCAGGCGGCCATCGGCCATCACCTGCGACAGGGCGACAAAGCCAAGCTGGGCATTCTGGGTGGCAACGAACTGGTGGGTCTGGGCAATGTTCTCACCCTGCACAAACTTGGGCCGCAAGCTGTTCAGCACGCCCAGATGGGTCAATACCTCCACTGCGGCGGCTCCGTAAGGGGCGAGCTTGGGGTCGGCCAGCGCGATCTTGTCGAAGGTGCCGGATTGGAGCACCTGGCCCTGTGCATCTACCAGGCTGGGCTGCTTGCTCCAAAGGGCCAGCTTGCCAACGGCGTAGGTGAAACGGCTGGCATCGACCGCCAGGCCTTCCTTGGCGAGCCTGGCCGGGGTTTCATCATCGGCGGACAGCAGCAGGTCAAACGGCGCACCGTTCTTGATCTGCGCATAGAACCGCCCGGTGGAGCCAAAAGCCAGCGTGGCTTTGTGGCCGGTGTCCTGCTCGAACAGGCGGGCAATCTTTTGCATCGGGGCTGTGAAGTTGGCGGCCACGGCCACCGACACCTCTCCCGCTTGGGCCGAAACCGCCATCGCCAACGAGGCGGCCAGAGACAACAGGAAACGCTTCACGACAAGCTCGCTATTCTTCATTGGAATAGCGGGACTGTAGCATGTCAGCCACTGCGCTATTCCATTGATGAACAGCGATGCCTCAAGCGTCTGTACCACCCAGTTAACATGCCCGCATGAGCAATTCTTCACTGCCACTGGCCGAGGTGCTGGGCCACGAGGCCACGGACAAGCGCATCGACATCCTGCGCCGCATCGGCGAGGTGGGCTCCATTTCCGAGGCGGCGCGGGGCGCGGGTGTGAGCTACAAGGCCGCCTGGCAGGCACTGGAGACGCTGACCAACCTGGCCGGGGTGCCGCTGGTGGAGAAGGTGGTGGGCGGCAGCGGCGGCGGCGGGGCCGCGCTCACCCCAGCCGGCCAGCGGGTACTGCAGGCGGCCCATGCGCTGGCGCATGCACGCCAACAGGTGCTGGGCCGATTGAAGAGCGACGACGACGCAGCGACCGGCCGCGCCGCACTGGCGCTGCGCACCAGCATGCGCAACCAGTTTCCTTGCACCGTGGGCAAGGTGCGGGCAGTGGGAGGGCTGGTGCGTGTGCAGCTGCTGCTGGCGGATGGGCAGGCGCTGCATGCGTCCATCACGCGGGTCAGCGCCCAGTTGCTGGGTTTGAAGGCAGGGGCTGGTGTGCTGGCGCTGTGCAAGGCGACGGCGGTTCAGGTGGCCCCTGCCACTGGCAGTCCCGCAGGCAATGCCATGGCCGGGGTGGTGCGGAGCGTCGCTCGCGGCGCCGCCCCCGAGGTGGTGCTGCAGCTGCCCAGCGGCATCCAGCTGGTGGGCTTTGCCGCTGAAGGAGCCAAGGTTCGAGCGGGCCAGCAAGCCACGGCGGTTTTTGACGAATCCAGCATCGTCATCGCCGCGGCTTCCTGAGGGGACAGGCGGACCAGCGGGCCCCGCTACCTGCTGCGATCGCCGTCGCGCACGGATTCGATCGTGCCGTTGTAGATGCGAACTACCCCCAGGAAGGTGCCCGGCCCCCGGTCGTACGTCCACTCTTCCATGGGCACACACTGGTTGGCCAGCACTGCTGCGGGACCGCCCGGGCGGTAGGGCGTCACCACCCAGCCCAGCTGCAGCATGGAAACGCACACGCCCTGGCGGTAGATGGGATCACCACATTTCTGCAGCAGCGTCACGGGAGAGTCGCCTTTGCCCACCAGCGATCCATTGCAGCGCAGGGACTGCGAGGCCTGGGCCGGCAGCACCGTGCACAGGGCCAGTGCGGTTGCCACCAGCTGCAAGGTCCTTTGATGAAGGCCTGGCAGCGCTGTCTGGTTGCGGAGGTATCTCATGGAGGCGGTTTCGAAAATACTGCGCATTACTGTACAGCGGCACAGCCGTGGAGGGGCGTGCACCGCCTTTCGCTTCGCTTTCATCGCCTGTCCGTAGAAGCACAGTGGCCCCAGCCCGCCACAGGCGGCATGATCGGGGGATGAAACTGCTGTTGGTCGAAGACGATTTTGATCTGGCCGGGGCCCTGAGCCGCAGTCTGGTGGCCCGTGGGTTCGAGGTGTTGTGCTGCGCCGATGGCAAGGAGGCCCTGGCGGCTGCGCGGCGCACCGCGTTTGACGTGATCACGCTCGACCTGTCGCTGCCGGGCCTGGACGGGCTGGAGGTGCTGCGGCGCCTGCGCGATGGCGGCAGCACCACGCCGGTGCTGGCATTGACGGCCCGCGCGGCCGTCACGGACCGGGTGGCGGGGCTGGAGGCCGGGGCCGATGACTACCTGGCCAAGCCGTTTGACCTGGACGAACTGGTGGCGCGGCTGCGAGCCCTCACGCGCCGCGTGGGGCGCGACGGGCAGTTGCGCTGCGGCGCTCTTTACCGCGAGCCGGGCAGTGGCGTGTTCTACAACGATGCCTTGCCGCTGGAGTTGTCGCAGCGGGAGTCCGAACTGCTGCGGCTGCTGATGTCGCGCGTGGATCGGGTGGTCAGCAAGGAAGAGCTGCGCACCCAGGTGTTTGCCAACACGGACGAGCAGGTGCAAGCCGATGCGGTGGAAGTGGTGGTGCACCGGCTGCGCAAGAAGCTGGTGGGCACCAACGCCGAGATCGTGACCTTGCGCGGCGTGGGTTACCTGCTGTGCGACGCCGACAGCATGGCCGCCCACAAGACGGACAAAGCCGACAAGTCCGATAAGGGCGGGGTGGCCCGGTGACGCTGAGGTGGTGGCAGCGGCGGCCCTGGCGGCCGCGGGGCGGCTCATTGCAGCGGGTGCTGCTGGTGGGCTGGCTGGTGCCGCTGTGGGGGCTGGTGGCCGTGATCTGCGTGGTGCAATGGACCTATCAGGCGCAGCATGACGCCACTGCGCAGGACGAGGCCCTGCGCCAGGCGCTGGCGCACTGGCCCGCAGATCTGTCAGCAGAGCCTGCCGCATCCCTGCCTGCCCAACCAGCGCCCGGTGTCTGGTACCGCGAGAGCAATCTGGACGGCGAACGCCTGGCTGGCAGCCCCGATCTGCCGCGCGTGCCTCCCACCGAGGTGGTGCGTGACCCCGGTGCCGTGCACTTCTACCTGGCGCAGGTGGGCGACCGGCTGGTGCGGGTGGCCGTGACCCTGTACCAGCCCACCGTGGCGAAGGAGGGGAAAGCCGCAGCTGCGCCCGTGGTGCGCCAGGTGGCACGCCCGCTGGGCGAGCGCCTGCCCGGCGCGCGCAGCCTGCTGGGCGGCGGCTCGGGCCTGTGGTGGGTGCTTCTGCTGGCCGTGGCGATGACCGCCGTGGCGGTGCTGCTGGCACGGGCAGCGTCGGGATGGCTGCGGCATGCCGATGTGTCGCTGATGCGGCCGCTGAGCACCGACGCTGCGGTCACGGCAGAGCGCATCTACGAAGGCCCGTCAGAACTCGCGCCCGCCGTGCAGCATTTTGCCGAGCTGCAACACAGCCAGAGCCGCTGGATCGAGGAGCAGCGGCGCTTTCTGGCCGATGCCACCCACCAGCTGCGTACCCCCATGGCCGTACTGCGCACCCAGCTGCAGGCCGCCATGGCAGGCGACATGCTGGTGGGCGATGCGCTGCAGCAGATGCTGCACACCGTGGACCGCGCCTCGGGCCTGGCCAACCAGTTGCTCAGCCTGAGCAAGGTGGAGCAGCTCAAGCGCATGGGCGAGCTGCCCAGCGTGGACCTGAACGCGATTGCCCGCGAGGCCGTGATGGAGCTGGCACCGCTGATTGCGGCCAAACGGCTCGACTTTGCGCTGGAGGGCCCCGACACGCTGTGGGCACCCGGCGACGCGGCGCTGCTGGGCGAGCTGATGCGCAACCTGCTGGCCAACGCCATCCACCACACGCCCATCCATGGGCGTCTGGGCGTGCTGCTGCGCGACAGCACAGGGCGGCGCGAGGTGCTGGTGTGGGACGAGGGCCCCGGCATCGACGACGCTGTGCGGCAGCGATTGTTCCAGCCGTTTTCGGCCGGGCAGGGTGGGGTGGGCCTGGGGTTATCCATCTGCCGGCAGATTGCCGAGGCAATGGGCGCGCAGGTCACGCTGTTCAACCGCATGGACGCGGGGCAGGTCATCGGCGTGGATGCCGTCGTGACCTGGGAAGAATGAGATGCCCGTGACGCCGCCCTCTGAGACACCAACCGTGCATGGCATCGAGTTCCGGGATGTCAGCAAGCGCTACGGCTCGTCGCCCGACGCTCCGCTGGTGGTGGACCACATCAGCTTCAGCGTGCCGCGCGGCACGCTCACCACCATCCTCGGGCCGTCGGGCTGCGGCAAGACGACCACGCTGCGCCTGATAGCCGGGCTCGAATCACCCACATCGGGCCGCATCTTTATCGACGGGCAGGATGTGACCCCCCTCGGCCCGGCGCAGCGCAATGTGAGCCTGGTGTTCCAGAACTACGCGCTGTTTCCGCACATGAACGTCATCGACAACGTGGTCTACGGCTTACACCTTTCGGGCCTGGGCAGTCAGCAGGTGCGCGAAAAGGCCCGCGCCATGCTCGACACCGTGGGCCTGCACGGCCTGGACCAGCGCAAGCCGCATGAGCTGTCGGGCGGGCAGCAGCAGCGGGTGGCGCTGGCGCGGGCGCTGGCGCTGGAGCCCGCCGTGCTGCTGTTTGACGAACCCCTGTCCAACCTGGACGCCCGCCTGCGCCGTTCCATGCGCGAGGAAATCCGGGCCCTGCAGCAGCGCCTGAAGCTCACCGTGGCCTATGTCACCCACGACCAGTCCGAAGCGCTCGCCGTCAGCGACCAGATCGTGGTGATGGACCGGGGCGCCATCGCCCAGTGCGGCGCGCCCAGCGCGCTGTACGAGCAACCCACGTCCGAGTTTGTGGCGGGCTTCATGGGCGAGGCCATGCTGTTTGCAGCCCAGAACCACGCGCCCCGCCCGGGCAGCAATGCAGCCACCGGGTACGCGCAACTGGGCCCGCTGCGTGTGCCGTCACCCGCCGCACTGCCCGCGGGCCCGGTCAAGATCGCCGTGCGGCCTGAGGCCTGGGTGATTGGCCCGGCCACATCGGCGGGCCTGGCCGCGCGGGTCACCCGCTGCACCTACCTGGGCAGCGTCATGGAATACACCTTTGCCAGCGCCCTGGGCGCCATTTTTGTGGTGTCGCCCCTGGTGGAGTTGCCGCTGGATGTGGGGGCCCCGGTCAGCCTGACGCTGGCAGACCATGGCGTATCCGTGGTGGCCGGATAAGAACCTGTTCAAAGGTGCGCCGCGTTTGCCCGGTATGCGCCCGGCATGCGCCACACCGTTTTGTTAACCCCTTTTTGATGAGCCATGCCTCTGGACTACACCGTTGCTGTTTTTGACCTGGACAACTGCCTGATGGATGCGCGGGCGGTGGGCCCCTTGTTCGAGCCCGCATTCGAGGCCGTGCGGCAAGCCAACCAGGGTGCGCTGAGCCCGCAGGCCCTGGACCAGGCGCTGCAGGCTTGCTGGTTCACTGCGTTCGACCTGGTGGCTGAGCGCCACCATTTCACGCCGGCCATGCGCGCGGCGGGGTGGCAGCAGTTCAGCCAGATGGAGGCGAAGGCGCCGTTGCGAGGCTATGCCGACATCGGCCTGCTGCCCCGCATTCCGTTGCGGCGCTACCTGGTCACCAGCGGCTTTCGGCGCCTGCAGGACAGCAAGATCGATGCGCTGGGAATCCGCCCCTGGTTTGAACAGGTGCTCATCGACGCGATTGACGCACCACCCACTGGTGCCGGGCACGGCAAGCAGGCCCTCTTTGAACAGATCCTGGCCCGCGAGGGTTGCACGCCCCGCCAGATGCTGGTGGTGGGCGACAACCCCTTGTCCGAGCTGGCGGCCGGGCGCGCGCTGGGGGCTACCACCGTCCAGACCGTGCGGCCGGGTGTCGAGCCTTGGCCGCTGGCTGACCATCGGGTGGATGGTCTGCAAGGGCTGCTGGCCCTGCTGTCGGCGGACGCACCGCGCGCCGCAGCGGATATGCCCCCAGCGGGCCCAGACCACAGGTTTTGAAAGAAATCGGTGTCAAGCGCTGGTGCAATATGCGCTGATAGCTATTGAATATGTAGCAAATCATGGCTGTGCGGCGAGCGCACCACGCCGAATCGGCAGGGATCATGGGAGACAATCGGCGCCCACCCTTGCCGACCTGGCGCGCTTTTTTCCGTGAACTCTCCTGTCTTCACCTCGCTGATCCCCGTCATCCTGTTCATCGCCATTGGCTTTTATGTGGGGCGGCGTGGCTGGATTCGTCCCGAATCCGTCAAGGACCTGGCCAACCTCGTGTTCATGGTGCTCACGCCCGCGCTGCTGTTTCGCACCATGAGCACGGTGCACCTGGAAGACCTCAACTTCGGCCCCGTGGGCATCTACTTTGTGGCGTTTGGTGTGGTCTACGCGGCCACGCTGGCAGTGCAGGGCTTCAACACGCTGGGCGCCGCGCGGGCGCTGGCCAACACCTTCAGCAACACGCTGATGATCGGCGTGCCGCTGGTGGGCCTGGTGTTTGGCGAGGCAGGGCTGGTCACGCTGTTCACGCTGATCTCGGTGCACTCGCTCATCCTGCTGACTGCAGCCACGGTGGTGTTCGAGCTGGCGGCCGCGCGCGAACATGCCGGGCGCCCGGGCGGGGTGCAGCAGCCGATGTGGCGCACCGTGCTGCAGGCCATCCGCAACGGCATCGTGCACCCCGTGCCGCTGCCCATCATTGCGGGCCTGCTGTTTGCGCAGACCGGGCTGGTGGTGCCCGAGGTGGTGGGCAAGCCCCTGCAGCTGCTGGGCCAGGCGCTGGGGCCGATTGCGCTGCTGCTGGTGGGGGTGACGCTGGCATTCACCAAGGTCGGCCACCAGTTCAAGGCCGCGCTGCGCATTGCGCTGGTGAAATGTGTGGTGCACCCGCTGGTGCTGGCCAGCATGGGCTGGGCGCTGGGCCTGTCGGGCATGCCGCTGGCCGTGATGATCGTGGCGGCATCGCTGCCCGTGGGGGCCAACGTTTTCTTGTTCTCCCAGCGCTACCGCGTGGCAGAAGAAGAGGTGACCGCCAGCGTGGCGGTGTCTACCGCGCTGGGGCTGGTGACGATGCCAGTGGTGATTGTTGCGGTCACCCGCTGGGTCGCGGGCTGAGCCAGCGGCCCAGGGCTCAGGTTCAGGTCAGGGCGCCAGCCGCTCCCGCACCCATTCACCCGCGTCCAGCCGGTAGCGCAGCCGGTCATGCAGACGGCTCTTGCGCCCCTGCCAGAACTCCCACTGGTCGGGCTTGAGGCGGTAGCCGCCCCAGTGCGGCGGGCGGGGCGGTTTCAGCATGAATTGCGCACCGTACTTGGCCGCGTTGGCCACCAGCACACCCCGGCCTGAAATGACCTGGCTTTGGGGGCTGGCCCAGGCGCCGATGCGGGAGTCGAGCGGGCGGCTGTGGAAGTATTCGTCGCTTTCTTCGTCGCTGACCTTCTCCACCACGCCTTCGATGCGCACTACACGCTCCAACTCCACCCAGTGGAACTGCAGGGCGGCATAAGGGTTACCGGCAATCTGGCGGCCCTTGCGGCTGTCGTAGTTGGTAAACCAGACGATGCCGCGCTCGTCATAGCCCTTGATGAGCACGATGCGGGTGCTGGGTCGCAGGTCGCTGCCCACGGTGGCCAGGGTCATGGCGTTGGGCTCGGGCACTTCGGCACTGATGGCTTCCTTGAGCCACTGGTCAAACTGCTGCAGGGGGGCGGCGTGCGAGGCGTCTTCGTTGAGTTCGGCGCGCTCGTAGCTCTTGCGGAGGTCGGCGATGGAGTTCGTGGTCATGGCCACGATTGTGCATCCCTCGTACCATGGCGCTTTGCGCTAGGGCAGGGTGCCGTAGTCATGCGCGCGGGCTTTGGCAGTAGTCGAATCTGCGTTCGCTTATATTCCTGGTTCCGATGAAACCCAAAGACGACGAAAAACAGCGCGCCATTGCCCAGGCCACCTTTGAACTGGTGGCCCAGCGGGGCCTGAGCGGCCTGACCCTGGCCGACATCGCCCGGGCAGCGGGCGTGGCCACAAGCACGCTGTACGTGTACTACCCGTCCAAGGACGAACTGATCAGCCAGCTGTACCAGGATGCCAAGACCGTGACGGCCGCGCGCATCATGGACGGGATAGAACCTGGCATGCCCTATCGCGCAAGGGTGCGCCGCGCCTGGGGCAACCTGCTGCGCCATCGGCTGGACCAATACGCCGAGGTGGTGTTCCAGGAGCAGTACTACAACTCGCCCTGGTTCACCCAGGGCAACCGCGAATTTTCGACCCGGCTGATGGCGGGCTTTTTTGCGCTGATGGAAGAAGGCCAGCAGCAGGAGATCCTCAAGGCCGTGCCCATTCCGCTGCTCACGGCCAGCCTGGTGGGCTCGGTGCGGGAGACCGGCAACCTGATCCGCACCCAGGTGCTGCCCGATGACGAGGCTGTGCACCAAATGGCGTTTGGCCTGTGCTGGGACGCCATCAAGGCGTAAATCGTGCCGCTGCAGAAACTCGAATTATGCGGTTTAATCGAATAGTTATTCTCTTAAAACAACAAAGCGGCTTGATGTCTGCCCGCGCCGCCCTACCGATTGCGCTGTGCTTTTGAGCGCTGACCTTCATCCCAAGGAGTCCCACGATGCCCACCCTCAATATCAACGGCAAAGACACGGCCGTGGATGCCGACGAATCCACCCCCATCCTCTGGGCCCTGCGCGATACGCTGGGCATGACCGGCACCAAGTTTGGCTGCGGCCAGGCGCTGTGCGGTGCGTGCACCGTGCACCTGAACGGCGCGCCGGTGCGGTCCTGCATCACGCCCATCTCGGCGGCGGCAGGCCAGAAGATCACCACCATTGAAGCCATTGCCGCCGACGACAAGGTGGGCAAGGCCGTTCACGCCGCCTGGGTCAAGCACGACGTGGCCCAGTGCGGCTACTGCCAGAGCGGCCAGATCATGAGCGCCACCGCGCTGCTCAAGGGCAAGAAGAAGCCCTCCGACGCCGACATCGACGCTGCCATGGCCGGCAACGTGTGCCGCTGCGGCACCTACGTGCGCATCCGCGCCGCCATCCACGACGCTGCCAAGACCCTGGCCTGATTGAAGGAGATCACCATGCACTTCGAACCCCATGCCCTGCAGGGCCAGGCACAGCATTTCATGCCAAAACACCTCCAAGCGCTAGTGGATAAAGCGCAAGGCGCTATCAATTCGGAAGCGTTGAATGCGTCGGATGGCGTGGCGCGCCGCACCTTCCTCAAGGTGTCTGCGGCCTCGGGCTTTGCGCTGGGCGCGTTTCCGCTGGTGTCTGCTGCGCAGGGCACGGCGGCTGCGGCGCCTGCGGGCCTCAAGCCGCACGAACAGCCCTCGGCCTTTGTGCGCATTGATGCCGATGGCACCGTCACCGTCACCATCAACCGGCTGGACTTCGGCCAGGGCGTGCAGACCGGCCTGCCCATGATCCTGGCCGAGGAGCTGGATGCCGACTGGAGCAAGGTGCGCAGCGTGCACGGCGACGCCAACCCGGCCTATGCCGACCCTGCGTTCGGCATGCACCTCACGGGCGGCTCCAACTCCATCAAGAACTCGTATACCCAGTACCGCGAGCTGGGCGCGCGCACCCGCGCCATGCTGGTCGGGGCCGCTGCGGCGCAGTGGGGAGTGGACGCGTCGGCCCTGCGCACCAGCAACGGCTTTGTGGTCGGCCCCGGCGGCAAGAAACTGGGCTACGGCCAGTTGGCCGAAGCCGCCATGAAGCAGCCCGTGCCCGAAAAGGTCACCTTGAAGGACCCCAAACAGTTCCGCCTGATCGGCAAGCCCACCGGGCGCCTGGATGCCAAGGCCAAGTCGAGCGGCCAGCAGGACTACGGCATTGACGTACGCCTGCCGGGCATGCTGACGGCCGTGGTGGCCCGCCCACCCGTGTTTGGCGGCAAGGTGAAGTCGCTGGACGACAGCGCCGCCAAGGCCATCAAGGGCGTGAAGGCCGTGCTGCGCGTGCCCACCGACCGGGGCGGCGAGGGCATTGCGATCGTGGCCGACGGCTACTGGCCCGCCAAGCAAGGGCGCGACGCCCTCAAGGTGGAATGGGACACCAGCGCAGTCACCAAGCCCGACACCACCGCGCTGCTGGCGCAGTACCGCGAACTGGCTGCCAAGCCGGGCAACGTGGCTATGCAGGCCGACATGGCACCGCTGGCGGGCGCACCCCACAAGATCAGTGCCGAGTTCGTCTTCCCGTACCTGGCGCACGCGCCCATGGAGCCGCTGAACTGCACCGTGAAGCTGGACGGGGACAAGGCGGAGCTGTGGATGGGCACCCAGATGCCCGGCCTGGACGCGATGGCCGCCGCCAAGACGCTGGGCCTGCAGCCGCAGAACGTCAAGGTCCACACCCAGATGGCCGGTGGCGGCTTTGGCCGCCGCGCCATCCCCACCAGCGACTACGTGGTGGAGGCCTGCGGCGTGGCCAAGGCGGCCCACACCGCCGGCATCACCGCGCCAGTGCGCACGCTGTGGAGCCGCGAAGACGACATCAAGGGCGGCTACTACCGCCCCATGCACGTGCACCGCGCCGAGATCGGCTTTGACGCCAAGGGCAAGATCCTGGCGTGGGACCACACCATCGTCGGCCAGTCCATCACCAAGGGCTCGCCGTTCGAGGCCTTCATGATCAAGAACGGCATTGACGCCACGGCCATCGAGGGCATGAAAGAGCCGTACGACGTGCCCATGAAGCTGTCGGTGCACCACCCGGATGTGAACGTGCCGGTGCTGTGGTGGCGCAGCGTGGGTTCCACCCACACGGCCTACGCCATGGAGACCCTGATCGACGAAGTGGCCCGCACCACCAAGCAGGACCCCGTGGCCTACCGCCTGGCCCTGATGGGCGACAAGCACCCGCGCCACAAGGCGGCGCTGCAGCTGGCCGTCGCCCAGTCGGGCTACGGCAAGAATAAGCTGGCCACTGGCCGTGCCTGGGGCGTGGCGGTGCACGAGTCGTTCGAGTCGGTGGTGGCGTATGTGGTCGAGGCCTCCGTCAAAGACGGCACGCCCAAGCTGCACAGCATCACCGCCGGCGTGCATTGCAACCTGGTGGTCAACCCCAAAAGCGTGGAAGCCCAGGTACAAGGCGCCGCGCTGATGGGCCTGGGCACCTGCCTGCCCGGCGCAGCCATCACGCTCAAGGACGGTGTGGTGGAGCAGAGCAACTTCGGCGACTACGCCGTGCCCCGCATCACCGACATGCCGCAGGTGACCGTGCACATCGTGCCCAGCGCCGATCCACCGAAGGGCATGGGCGAACCTGGCCTGCCACCGCTGGCACCGGCGTTTGCCAATGCCATCGCGCAGATCACAGGCAAGACGCCACGCGAGCTGCCGTTCAAGCTGGCTTGATAAAGCTTGTTGGAATGAGAGCGCCGGGTTTGGGAGAGCCCGGCGCTTTTTTTATGCCCCATCCATCTGCTTCAGTTCAGTGTCCACCATCGCATTGCTCTGGCTGTGTTTTGGCGCGCAGCTTTCGGCCTACTTCAAGCGGCAGAGAAATGACTGCAATGCACCCGATACCATCATTGAATGGGGCGTTGGAGACAACCAGAATCAAACGGCCATCTGCCTCCGATGCGGCGTTGATGCACTAGTTGGTTTCAATGGTCCGCCCGATGACGTGTGGTTGAGAACTACTTGTACGCGCGCATTCGGCGAGGATTGAGCTTCAGCTTTGGGCCCATACAGTCATCTCCCGACGCGCACTTTGTAAGTGAGAATGAGGAATGACCGATAGCAATCTCCCAGAACGGCCTTTGTATGAAGCCGCATGTCATTGCGGTACTGTGCGGTTTTCATTGCGTTTAAGAGATGGCCTGAGAACAGCCCGTAGATGCAACTGCTCCTACTGTCGGATGCGAGGGGCAGTAGCGGTATCGGCCGACCTAGACGATATTCAGGTCACACATGGCAATGAAGCACTCACGCTGTACACGTTTAATACGGGAGAGGCCAAGCACTATTTCTGCTCAAGGTGCGGTATTTACACCTTCCACCAGCGTCGCTCATCGCCAGACCAATACGGAGTCAATGTGGCCTGCATCGAAGGGATGAGTCCTTTTGACTTCGCGGAAGTGCCAGTCAACGAAGGCAGAACACATCCGAAAGATCGAATTGGAGGAGGCTCTGCGATTGCAGGATGGCTTAGATACGAAGCCAACCCCGAATCCCGCGAGAGAGCCTCTGGGTAGCAAGTTCTACGTCCGGTTCTGGCCGATAGTACTCATTCGTTTACCGTCACTGAATGACTGCAACACAGCCATAGCGGTTTCCCATCTCTCTCAACACCTTTGTAATCCGGAAAATGAAGACGCTTCAATTGCCGTGCTTGGAAAGCATGCAAATCGGGGCAGGACCCGTGGCCAATTCTGCTTTTAGATTGCGGAGATTGTTTTGACAATCATCGCCTGTTGTGCGCGGTCGCCTATGGTGGGTGTTGCGCCATGTGCTTGGTGGCGTTCAATACTTTAGGTCCACCCCCAGATCGCCCAGCTTTTTCGCAAAAGAGTCCCTGCGTTTTGCCGCCTTTGCCGCTGTTTCGGTGGCGGCTTGAATGGCCTTGGGGCCTTTATTGGCAGCCGCTTTGATCAGCCCGAACTTGTGGGCGGCATCTGCCTCGGCCCGCTTGAATGTGGCAATCAGTTCTGCATGCGCAACGGGGGGGTTCATAGTGGCTCCTTTATCGATCAGCGCCGTCACGCTTAAATTTGGACGCTGGCGCGAAGCAAGGCCGTTTTCAATTCGCGCGTGGCCGCTTTGGAAATATCCACCTTTTGCACCGCCAGATCGAACGAAGAGCCGGGCTTGATGCTGGTGGGCAGTATCTTTTTGGCTGGAAGCTTGGCAGGGTAGGTGCCTTTACCCGGACACATGCGAACGGAAAACCCGAATTCTTCGAGCAGGCCTTTTGCATACAGCTCCGCCAATTGGTGAAACGATACGAAGGTGGAGCGTTTCACATCTTTGAGTCCGGGCTGGCTGACGTCGCGGACGAGCTCGAATTTGCCCAGTGAATCGCGCTGTGTATCGGTAAAAGGATGCAGCAAGAAAGTCTGACGAACGCCATCCTTTTTGGACACCAAAGTGTGCTCGACGGCAATATCGATTAACAGCATATTTTTTTATCTCCGCGAGTTGCAGTTTGCTTGGCCGAATCAGCTGGGGATCCTCTGCATGAATCGAGCGGTAAGTGTGCGCTGTGGATCGGGATAGGCTGCAAGGTGCAAAGCGCAGCACTAGCCGTAGCTATTGCGAGCATTTGCAACGCGGCAGACCGCACGAGTCCGCAGATGCGCACGGCGCGGTGATTTGTTCAGAGGATCCCTGGTGCCACCCAAAGTCGCAGATTTTGTTTTCAAACCCAGTCACCGGGGTGCAAGAAGCGGCCAAAAATCGCCCGCGGGGCAAGGACTTTAACTGAAGGGCCACCCATGGCAGTTCCAGAGTGCGCGGCAAACGGAACAGTTCGGGTCAAAAACTGCCCGCCAATGGTGGTCGAGTGAAAGTTCGAAATCAGCCTGAGGCCGTCCGTGGCGCTGCAGACCAACCCTATTGAAAGAAAAGTGCCATTAGCGCTTTACAGGTAAGCGCTGACAGCTATCAATATTGAAGTGATCGACAGGGGAGCGTCGGCGGCGCTGCCATCACTTCATTTCAAACTGGGCTGATTGCACTTTGCTCCCCAGCTTGATCAGGCACCCGCAGGGAAGCGTGCGCCGCAGTCCTCTACGGTGCTCGGCGGTCCATGAGATGCTCTGGCCCCAGCGCTGCGCAGGAGGTGGCGCCCAGCATTGCCAAGTTGCGGTCCACCTCGGCGCGCAATAGATCGATGGCCGCTGTAACGCCTGCCTCGCCGTCCACTGCTGCTGCGTAGTTGAAGGGCCGCCCCACAAACACTGCCTGCGCGCCCAGCGCCAGGGCCTTGATCACGTCGGTGCCCCGGCGGATGCCGCCGTCCAACATCACTGTCATGCCGCTGCCAGCCTGCTCGGCAATGGCGGGCAGCACTCGCAGCGGGGCCACGGCGCCATCGAGCTGGCGACCGCCGTGGTTGCTGACGATGATGCCGTCCACCCCGTGCTGGCGGGCGAGGGCGGCATCCTGCGGGCTGAGGATGCCCTTGACGACCAGCGGGCCGCGCCACTGGCGGCGGATGTGGGCGATGTGGCTCCAGTCAAAGTGGTCACGCGCGGCAAAGTCGCGCTGTACACGTGAGGACAGGATGGGCGCGCCGCGCTCAGCAAACGAGTTTTCAAAATGCGGCATGCCGTGGTGTGCCAGCGTGCGCAGCAGTGTGCCTGCCAGCCAGCGTGGGCGCACCAGGCCGTCCCACGCCAGGCGAAGGCTGGGGCGCAGCGGGGTGGAGAAGCCCGCGCGGATGTTGTTCTCGCGGTTTCCCGCCACGGGGATGTCCACCGTCACCACCAGCGTCTGTACGCCCGCCGCAATCACGCGCCACAGCAAGGCGTCGATGCGTTCGGGGGTGCCGGGCAGGTAGGCCTGGAACCAGGTGCCGGGGGCGGCGGCCATCACTTCTTCCAGACGGATGAGCGAGCTGCCGCTTTGCACAGCCGGGATGCCCGCCGCTGCCGCCGCACGGGCCAAAACGATGTCGCCCCGGTAGGCCGACAGCGCCGCTATGCCCATGGGCGCGATGCCGAAGGGGCTGGCATAGCGCTGGCCGAACAGGGTCACGCCCTGGTCGCGTTGGGCCACGTTGCGGAGCACGCGGGGGACGAGGGCGATCTCTCGGAACGCCTGGCGGTTGTCGTCCAGGGCCAGGTTGTCTTCCCCCGCCCCGGCCACGTAGCCAAAGATAGGGCGGGGTAGCACGCGACGGGCAGCGGCTTCAAAGTCGTCCAGCGACAGCAGATGGGACGTGCGGCCACTGCGATGCGTTCCGTTGAAGGCACTCCAGGCATTGGTGGCGGGCTGTTGGGGCGCGGTGGAGGGGGTGGACATGGCGTGGTTCCAGACAACGGTAAACGGGGGGGCTGGAAAGCAGTGTCCTGAAACCGTAATAATCAAGAAAGCGAATTTATTGCTAATGATTTGTTCGCCAAGTTGAAAATACATTCACGACATGACCCTTAAGCAGCTCGAAGCCTTCTACTGGGCCGCCACCTGCAGCAGCTTTGCCATGGCGGCGGAGCGGGTGCACCTGTCGGTGTCCTCCCTGTCCAAGCGGATCGCCGAACTGGAGGCATCGCTGGGTCAGGTGCTCTTTGACCGCGCCGGGCACCGCGCGGCTTTGACGGAGTCGGGCACGCGACTGCTGCCCCTGGCGGGCGCATTGCTGCAGCAGGCAGACCGTTTGCAGCAGGACATGGGTAGCACCACCGGCCTGCGCGGCCCCTGCCGCCTGGGGGTGGGCGAGCTGACGGCGATCACCTGGCTGCCGCGCCTGGTGGAAGCCCTGGCGGCGGCGCACCCGGCCCTGGAGGTGTCGGTGCACGTGGATGTGGGCGCTGCCCTGGCAGAGCGGTTGGACAAGGGCGAGCTGGATGTGGCCGTGATCGCCGGCCCCGCCAGCCGCAGCGCTCTGACATCAGTGCCGCTGGCGCATGCGCGCTTTGCCTGGTGCGCTGGCCCGGGCGTGGCGCACGGCCTGCACGAGATGGATGCCGAGGCCGTGCAGTCGTACCCGCTGGTGACCCTGCCGCAGGGCTCGGGGGTGACCCACCTCATCGACGACTGGCTGCGACAGGCCGATGCACGCCCCGCGCGCCGACTGATGTGCAACCACTGGGGCGCCATCGTGGGCTTGCTGGCACAGGGCAGCGGCATTGGCCTGCTGCCCGAGGGCTGGGCGCAAGCCCTGCACGCCAGGGATGTGTTGCAGGTGTTGCCCAGCCCTGTGCCGCTGGGGTCGCTCGGCTATGCGTTGCACAGTCGGCGTGATGACCTGCGGCCGCTGGTGAGCATGCTGCACGGGCTGGCAGCGCAGCATGCGGATTTCACGGTGGCGAGTGGCGCGTTCTGAAGACTGCTGGCCCGGCATCGCAGCACTAGAATCGCGCCCGCTGCACGCCACAGTTGATGGCCCAGCAACCTGTTCAAGCGGAACCCCATGCTCGTATCGCCTTTGCTCCCCGTCGTTCTGGTGCTGGCCTCGGGCCGGGGAGAGCGTTTTGCTGCGTCCGGCGGTGCGGTGCACAAGCTGCGCGCGCCCCTGGGAGCAAAGACCGTGCTGGAACACACCCTCGATGCCGTGCGCGCCAGCGGCCTGCCCTGGCACCTGGAAGATGCAGGCCACCCCGGCATGGGGGATTCGATCGCCGCAGCTGTGCGCGCCACGGCCCAGGCGCCCGGTTGGCTGGTGTTGCCGGGGGATTTGCCGCTGATCCGTCCCGACACCTTGCGCACCATCGCCGCCGCGCTGGCGGACCCGGACTGCGCCGTGGTCATGCCGGTGTACCAGGGCGAGCGCGGTCACCCTGTGGGGTTTTCGGCCGCATGCTTGTCCAGCTTGCGGGCGCTGACTGGCGAGCAGGGCGCCGCTAGCGTGGTGCGCGCGCAGGCGCAGCAGGGCAGGGTACGGCAGGTGGAGGTGGATGACGAAGGCACGGTGACCGACATAGACACCGTGCAAGACCTGGAACGCGCCGCGCAGTTGCTGGCAGCGCGCGGGTAGCAGCGGCGAAGGCCGCTTCCGCTTTATTTGGAAGCAATCACCGCGCAAGCCAGGCGCGGACCTGCGTTACCGGTGGGTTGGGTCTTGTAGTCGTCGGGGTCGCGGTGAACGATCAGGCCCTTGCCGACGATGTCTGTGGTGGGGCCGCCCACGCTGATGGACCGCGACACAAAGCTGAATGCGGCGACGCCGTATTTGTCGGCCTTGAGGCTGGGCAGATCACCGGTGTGGTGTTCTCCCGCGCCGTGGGATCCGTGCGGTTTGGCCGTGGGGTTGAAATGTCCGCCGGTGCTCATGCCGTCGGCGCTGGAGCAGTCGCCCTTTTCATGCACATGAAAGCCGTGTTCTGCGTCAGGTTTGAGTCCACGAATTTCACCCGACACCTGCACACCATCGCCGGTCTGTACAAACGTCACCGTACCAGTGGCTGTGTTGCCCCGGGTGGGCTCCAGCTTGGCGGTAGCGCGGTTGCCAGACAGGTGGGAGGCACAGCCCGCCAGCGCCACAACAGCCAGGGAAGACAGGGCAAAAGCAAAACGAATATTCATGACTCAAACTCCTCGGTGCGAATGAATGAACGCGGGATTGAACCCGATACAAAGGCGCAGTCTCGCAAGCCACCACGCGAGAGTCCAGAAAAATGTGCACTATGCCTCTTTTTGGGCCAACGCGATCAACCGAGCCAAAGCCCTGTCGTGGATGCCGTGCTTGCGCAACTCGTCGTAGGTGGCCTGGGCGTAGTCGCGGGTGGTGCCGTAGCGTCCACAGGCCTGCTCGAAAATGCGGCAGTATTCGTAGTCTGGCAGCTCGCCCGTGTGGTTGGGACTTTTGCGCGACAGGGTAAAGGCCAGCGCCCGCACCGGGCCATGGGGCGTGTGGCACACCAGCCAGCGCGGGTCGTAGACAGCGGTGACCATCTCGCGTTGCCACAGGTTGATCATCACCTGCTGCGCATGCACCTTGTCCACGCGAAACACCATGCCCCGGCAGCTTCCGCCCGACAGCATGCCGAACACCAGTCCCGGGCACTCGGGCGTGCCGCGGTTGATACGGCTCCACATCTTGAGCGCCCTGTGCCAGCCGTGGACCTTGGCCGGGCGCCGCTCGGCATAGTCAAAATCCGGCCGCCAGATGAGCGACCCATAGCCGAAAATCCACAGGTCCTGATGGCCACCCCATTCTTGGAGGGCACGCTCCAGCATCGGCGCCGGGTCTCGCAGTGGGGCTGGCAGATTCGTCATGCCTTCACTCTACAATCGAATGCTTTGCTGCAAGCGGCCGGTGCCTTGTTTTCGCAACGCCTGCATTGGCCGTCCAACCACTTTATTCATCACTACAGGGATCTTCCATGTCCAGCTCTGACGACGATAGCCAACAACGTTTTGCCCTCGGTTTTCTGTTTGCACTGATTGCGTTGGTGATCTCCGTGGTGGTGGGCACCGTGGTGGTCAAGCGTCTGGGCGCCAAAGCACCGGTCCGGCCTGCTGCCGTTGCGGGCAGCAACACGCCCGCAGCACCCGCCGTAGCCGTGGAAGAAGACGTGGCCAGCGTGCGCGTTGAAAACGGCGTGGTGAAGTTCTACTTTGCCACCGCCAAGGCCGAACTGGCCGCGGGTGCCAACGAAGCCCTGGCCGACGTGGTCAAGGGTGTGGCTGAAGGCAAGAAGGTCGTCATTTCCGGCTTCCACGATGCCACGGGCGACGCTGCACTGAATGCAGAACTGGCCAAGCAGCGCGCAGTGGCCGTGGCCGAAGCGCTCAAGGCCCTGGGCGTGGCCGAAGACAAGGTGGAGCTGAAGAAGCCAGAAGAAACCACCGCGACCGGCAGCAACGCCGAAGCCCGCCGCGTGGAAGTGACGCTGGGCGCCCTGTAAGCGCCGCCTGCTTCTCCAACAAAAAACCCGGCGCTGCCGGGTTTTTTGGGCCAAATGGCCGCATGCGCTAGTGGAATATGCGCCAGCAGCTATCTATTTGATAGTAAATATCACCGCAGACCCTGGCCGCCTGCGCCTTCGGCGCGCTGGATCAACTCGATCTTGTAGCCATCGGGGTCGGTCACAAACGCGATCACCGTGGTGCCGCCCTTGACCGGACCTGCTTCGCGCGTCACGTTGCCGCCCGAGGCCTTGATCTTTTCGCACGCGGCATACGCATCGGGCACGCCCAACGCGATGTGGCCGTAGGCCGTGCCCATGTCGTAGCTTTCCACGCCCCAGTTGTAGGTCAACTCGATCTCGGCCTGGCCGGGGTTGCCGCCCTCGAAGCCCAGAAAGGCCAGCGAGTATTTGTACTCGGGGTTCTCGGACTGGCGCAGCAGTTGCATACCCAGCACCTGGGTGTAGAAATCAATCGAGCGTTGAAGGTTGCCAACGCGCAGCATCGTGTGGAGGAATTTCATCCCTTCGATTGTGCAGGCAGATCGAAAACCAGGCAGGTGGTGGTGGCGTGGGCATACAGCGTGCCGTCCGGCCCCACCAGGCGCGCCTCGGCCGTGGCCAGCTGGCGCCCACTGTGGATCACCCGGCCCTCGGCGCGCACGCGCTGTACCTTGGGCGTGATGGCCTTGACCAAGTTGATGCCCAGCTCGGCCGTGGTGTAGCCGCGCCCGGGCTCCATGCGCGTGTGGATGGAGCAGCCCAGGGCGGAGTCGAGCAAGGTGGCAAACCAGCCGCCATGCACCGTGCCCATGGGGTTCAGGTGCTCTGCGCGGGGTGTGCCCTGGAAGATGGCCGTACCTTCTCCCACTTCGACGATCAGGAAGTCCAGCGTCTTGGCAATGGCAGCGTAGGGCAGTTCGCCGCGCAGCATGGCCTGCATCTGCTGCAGGCCGTTCAGGTGGGCGATCTGCTCGCGGCGGGCCACGCCCGGGCCGGGGCCTGCATCCAGCGTGGCCAGGATGTCGCGCTCCTGTGCCAGCCAGTGTTCAAGGTGGTTGTGCTGTGTCATGGGGTGTCCCGGTTGGTGGCGTGGTTGAAATGCATGAGTTGCATATGCAATTATTGCAGATACAATCAAATCCATGCAAGCCAACCCATCTACCCTGGCCCCTGAGCTGCCGCAGGGCTGCACCAACTTCAAGCTGCGCCAACTGATGCGCCGCGTGGCCAACCACTACGACGCCGAAATGGCGAAATGTGGACTCAAGACCACGCAGTATTCGCTGCTATCGCATGTGCTCAAGCTGGGCCCGATTCGCCCCGGTGATCTGGCCACGGAGATGAAGATGGATGCGTCCACGCTGACCCGCAATCTGCGCCCGTTGGTGGATGCCGGCTGGGTGACGCTGAGGGCGGGCACGGACGCACGCAGCCGCCTGGTGCACATCACCGACGCAGGCCGCGACAAGCGCGCGGAAGCGCAACGCCACTGGAAGGCCGCACAACTGGCGCTGAACGAGGCACTGGGCGTGGAACGCGTGATGGCCTTGCACGCGTTGGTGGACGACTCGCTCGATCTGCTGGCTGCACTGCCAGTGCAGGAGACTGCGCATGACGAATAACCAGACCCCGCAGGCGACGGCAACCAAGCCCGCCGCACCGCTGGCCCTGTGGCTCGTGCTGCTGGCGGCCGCAGGCGCCTTTGCACTGACCATGGGCACGCGCCAGACCATGGGTCTGTTCCTGTCCGCACTCAACACCTCCACGGGCCTGGGCATCGGCAGCATCAGCCTGGCGTTTGCGTTTGGCCAACTGTGGTGGGGGCTGACCCAGCCGTTTGCCGGGGCTGTGGCCGACCGCATCGGCACGGGTCGTGTGATCCTGATCGGTGTGGCGCTGGTGGCGCTGGGCACCTTCATCACGCCGTATATGACCACCACGGCCGGGTTGATTTTTGCGATTGGCGTGTTGGCCGCAGGCGGCGCAGGCATGGCTGGGCCGTCTGTGCTGATGGCGGCCACTGCCCGGCTGGTGCCTGTTCAAAAGCGCGGGCTGGCCAGCGGCATCGTCAACGCGGGCGGCTCGTTCGGGCAGTTTTTGATGGCGCCCATCGCCATCAGCCTGACCGCCGCCGTGGGCTGGGCCAGTGCGATGCAGTGGCTGGGCGTGCTGGTGCTGCTGGCGCTGCCGGCGGTGTGGGTGCTCAAGGGCAACTCCAACGCGCTGGCGGCACAGGCTGCAGCGGTATCCGGCCAGAAGGCATTGACCGCGCGCGAGGCCATTGCCCAGGCCCTGGCCACACCGAGCTACCGGTATCTGGCGGCAGGCTTTCTGGTGTGCGGCTTTCACGTGGCGTTCCTGGCCACGCACTTGCCCGGCGTGATCGCAGCGTGCGGGTTGGCGCCCGAAGTAGGGGGCTGGTCGCTGGCGGTGATCGGGCTGTTCAACATTGTGGGCAGCCTGGCCATGGGGTGGGCGGTAGGGCGCTGGCGCATGAAGTCGCTGCTGTCGCTGCTGTACGCCACGCGAGGTCTGGCGGTACTGATTTTCCTGTTTGCTCCCAAGACGCCGGCCGTGGTGCTGGTCTTCGCCGCCGTCATGGGCATCACCTTCTTGTCCACCGTACCCCCCACAGCCGGACTGGTCGCCAAGATGTTTGGCACGGCCAACATGGCCATGCTGTTCGGCATCGTGATGCTGTCGCACCAGATTGGCGGATTCCTGGGTGCCTACCTGGGCGGCAGCGTGTTCCAGGCCACCGGCAGCTATGACTGGGTCTGGTACATCGACATCGTGCTGGCCGTAGGCGCAGCGCTGGTCAACCTGCCGATCCGGGAAGCGCGCGTGGCGCGCCCCGCCGCCACGGCGGCCTGACCCACCACCTTCTCTCCACGAAAGCCATCGACATGACGCAGACCCCCGCCAGCAACGTTTCGACAGCCCCCACGTCCCCGATGTACCTGGACGACCTGTCTGTCGGCGACCAGTTCCAAAGCGGCGAACACGCCATGGACGAAGCGCAGATCACCACCTTTGCCGCGCAGTTCGACCCGCAGCCCTTTCACCTGGACGACGCCGCAGCACGTGACACGCTGTTTGGCGGTCTGGCCGCCAGCGGCTGGCACACGGCGGCCGTGACCATGCGCTTGCAAGTGACCAGTGGGCTGCCGATTGCGGGCGGCATCATCGGTGCGGGGGGCGAACTGAGCTGGCCTCGGCCCACACGCTCCACCGATGTGCTGCATGTGGTGAGCGAGGTGGTGCAGATCCAGCCCTCCAAGTCCAAGCCCGACCGGGGCATGGTCACGGTGCGCAGCGAAACCCGCAACCAGCACGGCGATGTGCTGCAGCTGTCTACCGTGCGCATCGTGGTGCCACGCCGGCCTGCAGCCGGTGGGGCAGGGGCCTGATGTGACCGAGGCCCTCAACCCGCGCACCCGCATGCTGCTGGAGGCGCCCATTGCGCCCACCTTGCTGCGGCTGGCCGCGCCCAACGTGCTGGTGATGCTGGCGCAGGCGGGCGTCGGGCTGATCGAGACCTACTTTGTCGGCCAGCTGGGCACCGATGCACTGGCCGGCATGGCGCTGGTGTTTCCGGTGGTCATGCTGATGCAGATGACCTCGGCGGGCGCCATGGGCGGCGGCATTGCTTCGGCCATTGCACGCGCCCTGGGCGCACGGCGGCGGGACGATGCCGACGCGCTGGTGCTGCATGCGCTGGCCATTGCGGCGGTGTTTTCGCTGGTCTTTACCGTGGGCGTGGTGGGAGGAGGGCGCTGGCTCTACACCCGCATGGGCGGCACGGGCGGCGCGCTGAATGCGGCACTGGTCTATTCCAACTGGGTGTTTGCGGGGGCGTTTCTGGTGTGGCTGTTCAACACGCTGTCGGCCGTGATCCGGGGCACGGGCAACATGGCCGTGCCAGCCTACGTCACGGTGCTGGGCGCGTTTGTACTGGTGCCGCTTTCGCCACTGTTCATCTTTGGCTGGGGCCCCATGCCGGGCCTGGGCATTGCCGGGGGCGCCATTGCGCTGATGGCGTATTACCTGATCGGCAGCGCCGTGCTGGCCGCATACCTGTGGTCGCCGCGCAGCCTGCTGCGGCCGTCGCTGGCGCACATCCGGTTTCGTTGGGTGCTGTTCAAAGACATCCTGCGGGTGGGTCTGGTGGGCACGGTGTCTACCGTCGCCACCAATCTGGCGATTGGCGTCACGACCGCATTGGTGGGTGGTTTTGGCACAGCGGCCATCGCGGGCTACGGCACCGCATCGCGGCTGGAATACCTGCTGGTTCCGTTGGTGTTTGGCCTGGGCGCGCCGCTGGTGGCCATGGTCGGCACATGCATCGGCGCTGGCCAGCGCGAGCGCGCCTTGCGCGCCACCTGGATTGGCGCGGCCATGGCGTTTGTGATGGCCGAGGCGATTGGCCTGTGGGCGGCAGCCTTTCCCAACGCGTGGCTGTCCCTGTTCAACAGCGACCCCGCCATGCTGGAAGCGGGTGCGCTGTATCTGCGCACCGTCGGCCCCGTGTACGGCTTCTTCGGCCTGGGCCTGGTGCTGTACTTTGCCTCGCAAGGGGCAGGGCGCCTGCTCTGGCCGGTGATCGGCAACATCGTGCGCCTGGCGGTGGCCGTCACCGGCGGCTGGCTGGCGCTGCGCTGGGGCGGTGGACTGGCCGCCGTGTTTGCAGCGCAGGGGGCGGCGCTGGTGCTTTACGGCTTGGTCAACGCCTGGGCGATTGCTGGCGGCGCCTGGTTCGGTCCGGTGGGCTGGCCGCGCAGTACCACCCGGCTGCTGCAGCGCATGCCCCAGGTCTGAAAGTGATGAAAACAGCTGCTAGCGCTAGTGAATCATGCGCTGGCAGCTATCAAAACAGGAGTGGCCAGAAGTGCGTCAGACCGGCACGGTGTAGTTGAGCGTCATGCGCCCACCGTCTACGGTCACAATCTCGCCGGTCACATAGCTGGCCGCATCGCTGGCCAGCCAGGCCACCACATCGGCAATCTCGGACGGCTCGCCCAGCCGCTTCATGGGCGTGCGGCTCATGATCTTGTTCTTGGCCTCATCGCTGGTCAGCACGGCCTTGGCGGCCAGCTCGGTGGCGATGGTGCCCGGCGCCACCGCGTTCACGCGGATGTTCTTGTCGGCCAATGCCAGCGCCATCACCCGCGTGAGCTGGTTCACGCCGCCTTTGCTCACGTTGTAGCTGGAGATATTGGGAATGGTCAGCACACCGTTGACCGAGCTCATGTTCACGATCGAACCGCCTCCCGATACCACCATGGCCCGCGCCACCGCCTGGCCGACCAGGAACGAACCTTTGAGGTTGACCCGCAGCACCGCGTCAAAGTCGGCCTCGGTTACCTCCAGAAAGTCTGCCGCGCGAAAGATGCCCGCGTTGTTCACCAGAACGTCGATGCGCCCATGGGCCGCCAGGGTCTGGGCCACCAGTGCATCCACCTGCGATTTATCGCCCACATCGCAGCGCACATACAACGCGCCCAGCTCCTGCGCCAGCACTTGACCACGCGCATCGTCCACGTCGACGATCACCGGCTTGGCGCCTTCGGCCGCAAAGCGGCGGACACAGGCCTCGCCAATGCCTTGGGCGCCACCCGTGACGATGCAGACGCGGCCCTGATGACCGAAGTGGATGGACGATGTAGAAGGTGCTTGGGTGGGAAGGTTCATGGGCGGTGATGGTAGCGGCTTGAGCAGGATGCAGAGCCGACGGCGCATTGGGGCTTCGTTGGGATGACATCGTTATTGCTAGATACGATGTATATTATGTTAAATATCAAACACACACTCTGTGCGGTATCGAACAGACACTCCACGCCCCCTAGCCACACCATGCGTCGGCCTTGGGGGCACCTGCTGTGGCGGCGTTCTCCCAAGTCTTCCTTCCGAAAAGTCCGTCTGGACTGGTTCCAACGCCTCCCACCAAAACGCGAGCGCCGCTGCGTTGAAAGAACCCATGACCACTTACCTTGCGTGTTTAGGCACCCGCCCTGAGATCATCAAGATGGCACCGTTGCATCGCGAGCTAAAGCTGCGTGGCCACCGCGTGGTGGTGCTCCACACCGGGCAGCACGCCGAGGTGGCCGAGGTGCTTTACCGATTTTTTGACATGGGGCCAGACCTGCGCTTGGCACTGGAGCGGCGCACACCGAGGTTGGGCGACCTCACGGCGCTGTTGCTGGAGGGAGTGGACAGGCTGGTGGACGAAACCCAGCCTGATGTGGTGCTGGTGCAGGGCGACACGACGTCTGCGCTGGTCGGAGCGCTGAGTGGCTACTACAACGACAAGCCGGTCGCCCACATCGAGGCGGGTTTGCGCACAGGCACACGCGAGCCGTTTCCGGAGGAAAAGAACCGGGAGCTGATTGCACGGCTCGCCCACTGGCACTTCGCACCGACGGCGCGGACCCGGGACAACCTTTTGCGCGAAGGCATAGCAGGCGCCTGTATCTCTGTCGTCGGCAATACGGTGATTGACGCGGCGCGCTGGACGCAGGAGCGCCTGCAGACCAATGCATCGTCCGCGCCTTCTGTCTTGTCGTCCGGTTTGTCTTCAGTGGTACCAGCCATGGTCGCAGAGTTTCTAGATCAGCAAATAAACCAGCGGCTTCTGTTGGTGACCGCCCACCGCCGAGAGAACTGGGGCGACCCCATACGCAATATCGCCACTGCCATCGGGCAGTTGCTGGCGGCCCATGCCGATCTGGTTGTGATCTGGCCGCTTCACCCCAACCCAGCCGTCAGTCAGGCGGTGAGGCCGGTGATCGACGCATTGCCGGACGACCTGCGCCAACGGGTGTGTCTGACCGAACCCATGGACTACCCTGCCCTCATCAGCCTGCTGCAACGCTGTTACTTCACGCTGACGGACTCGGGCGGCATTCAGGAAGAAGCCTCTGCGCTGAGGCGGCCAGTGCTGATTGCGCGCGACAGCACCGAGCGGCAGGAGCTGGTGGAAGCTGGTGGTGCGGTACTGGTTGGCACAGACATCCGCCGCATGGTGACTGAGGCGGCACGCCTGCTGCGCGACGATGGGGCGTACCGCAGCATGCAGCTGGAAAGCAGCCCGTTTGGCGATGGCCACACCGCGCAGCACATTGCAGACCGGCTCTGCACGGTGGACTGACAGCGCTTGCGGCCCCACCGCCATCCAGGATGGTGCGGGGACGACGGCCGGTCAGGCGGTAACTGTATCCAGCGCCGCGTGTGCGGTCAGCAGTTGGCTGACCTCTTTGGCAAACCGGCTGGCCATCCGCTGCGCCCTGAGTGCAGTACGGCACTCCACCAGCACCCGCACAACAGGCTCGGTGCCCGAGGCACGCAGCAGCACCCGCCCATCGTCGCCCAGCAACTTTTCGGCCCGCAGCTGGAAATGGGGCATCCAGGTGTTTTCGGCCATCCCCGCACCACGGGTCACGGGCACATTGACCAGGCACTGAGCGTTCATGCGCAGATCGCTGCACAGCTGCGACAAGCTGCGCTGCGAGCGCTTCATGGCAGCCACCACCCGCAAGGCTGACATCACGCCGTCGCCGGTGCTGTGCCAGTCTAGCCCGATCAGGTGGCCCGAGCCCTCGCCGCCCAAGCGCCAACCCCGCTGCTTGAGCAGCTCCAGGACATGTCGGTCACCCACGGCAGACCTTGCAAAGTCCAGCCCACGGCGCAGCAGCGCTTGCTCCAGCCCCTGGTTGCTCATCACCGTGCCCACCACCCCACCCTGCAAGCCATCGTTGGTCTGGGCATCCACGGCCAGCACGTACAGCAGCTCGTCACCCGCATAGATGCGGCCCTCGCTGTCCACCATCACCAACCGGTCTCCATCGCCGTCCAGCGCCACGCCGACATCTGCCTGGTGAGCCAGCACGGCCTCGCTCAGGTGCTTGGGCGACGTGGCGCCCACGTTGTCGTTGATGTTCTGCCCATCAGGCGTGGCGCCCACCGCAACCACCTCCGCGCCCAACTGTCGGAACACCTCGGGGGCGATGCGGTGGCAGGCGCCATGGGCGGCGTCGATGACGATCTTCATACCCTGCAGGTGCAAACCTGCCGGCAATGCCTGCCTGCAAAATTGGATGTACAGATCGGAGGCCTCCGGCAGCAGGGACACGCGGCCCAAGCGAGACGATGGCAAACAGACCATGGGCTGGTCCATGGAGCGTTCGATCTCGGCCTCCATGCCGTCGGGCAGCTTGTCACCTGTGGCCGAAAAGAACTTCACCCCGTTGTCCTCACAAGGGTTGTGCGATGCACTCACCACCACACCCGCCTGGTAGCCGCGCAAGCGCGTCAGGTAGGCCACGCCGGGTGTGGGCAACTCGCCGCACATCACCGTGTCCACACCGGCCGCAGAAAACCCCGCCTGCAAGGCTGCCTCAAACATGGGGGCCGACCCGCGCGTGTCGGTGCCCACTGCCACCACAGGTCGCGGGTTCAGTCCCGTGTGCTGACGGCTAAGCAGCTGGCCGCAGGCGTGTGCCAGCCGCATGATGGTCTGGGGGGTCATGGGCTCCATACCCACTGGGGCGCGCACGCCGTCGGTTCCGAACATCTTTTGCGTTGTCATGGGTAGTCCTGTTGAATGAGATTCGCCAGATAACCCGCACCCCAGGCCAAGGCGAACACCGACGGTGGGGCCTTGGACCGAAACGGTCTGTGCGCTATCGAACCCGCCACGTTATGTACGGTATCGAACAGACAGCGCTGTGCCTACACGCTGACCATGGCTTTTCATGCCACGGATCACCCATTGACACCAGACTCTCTAGCTCCCAAGTGCCTTCATCTGTCACAGACCCACTCTGGCCTGAAGCGCTGGATAGGCAACGCTCTGGCGTGCTTCGTTCTTGCAGCACCACTTTGTACGTCGGCGGCTGTGCTCGATCTGGAGGGGTATGCCGATACCTCGGGCGCCATCTCGGTGCAGCACCAGGGCGACACGGTAGATCCCTACTTTGCCTTGCAGGCACTGCTGCTGGCTCACAGCCATGGGCTGGATATTTCCACGCCTGCCAAGGCCTGGGGCGCCTGGCTGGTACAGCGGCAAAAGCCCGACGCGACCTTTGACCGTTTTTGCCGCAACGGCCCTGTGTGGGCCCCATGTAAAACCGCCGATGCCGATGACTCTGTACTCGGCCTGTGGCTGGCGTTCATGGACAGCATGCCTGCCTCACAACGCAGCCAGGCCAGTTGGGTGCGCAGCCGCATGGCTACCAGTGCGGCGCTGGCCAAGTTGGTAGACCCCAACCAGGGCATTTATCTGGTCTCACCGGTGTACCAACATGGGCTGCTCATGGACAACCTGGAGCTGTGGGCCTACCCGCTCACCCACAAGGCGGCACAAAACGCGCGCCACCCCAACTTCACCAAAACTCTGGCGGCCGTGTTCTGGGACGACCAGCGCAAGCGCTACCTGGTTTCCACCCAACCCGGACAGCGTGAGACCGCACATGCCTTCTACCCCGACGCCGTGGCGCAGATCTTTCCGCTGTTGGTGCGTTTTCCGCTGATCCCTGGTGGGGCGCCCGCGCATTACCGCCGCTGGATGGCTGAGCACCGCAACGAATGGCTGGCCCAGGTGAAGGAGGACTTTGCCTGGGGTCTGGTGGCTGTGGTGGCACTGCAGCAAGGCGACATCCCCTCTGCCCGCTGTTGGCTTCGTACCGCCCTGCCCCATCGGCACGGCGCCCACTGGACGGTGACGGACGAAGTCGCCGCGCAAATCCTGCAGTCCAAGGCCATCACTGCCGCCGTGGACACAACTAACTGCACCAGTTCTCGTCACACCCCCGCACGGTCACCATGAACACCCACTACATCCACCGCTCTGCCCCGTCCCTTGTTCTGGCACTGGGGTTGCTGGCCCATGCCTTACCCGCAGCCCATGCGCAAGACGTTGCAGACCTGCCGGCCCCGGTCCGGGGCATTGAGGCCTACACCAGCCGCCACACCCTCACCAACGGGTATGGCAACTGGCATGAAGCTGGCGTGCGCGGCCAATGGGGTGTAAACAACCAGCTGCTCGGCATGGAAATCGCCACCATGCGGCGGTTTGGAGAGTCGGGCCGGTTCATCGGGCTGTCCGACACCATGACCTGGAACGAAGACTGGTTCTCCATGCTGTCGGTGGGCGCAGGCGATGGTGCTGCTTACCTGCCGCGCTACCGTGTGGACGGGTTCATCAACCGCAAGTTGCTGCCCACACGCCAATGGGTGGCCACCCTGGGGGCAGGTTACTACCGAGCGCCAGACGGCCACATCGATCGCAACATCAACCTCGGGTCCACTTACTATTTCGATCTGCCGTGGGTGGTACAGGCAGAAATACGCTTCAACAACAGCTCCCCCGGTGGCGTGCGTACCCATCAGCAGTTTGTGGCGGCCACCTGGGGGCGCGCGCACCACACGCAGATCATTGCCCGCCACGGCTGGGGTGCCGAGGGCTACCAGGCCATTGGCAATGGGGTATCTCTGGTCAACTTTGACAGTCGCCAGTCACAGCTCACACTGCGGCAGTGGCTGGGCCCACAGTGGGGCATTACTGCGGGCGTAGAGCGCTACCGCAACCCCTACTATTCCCGCAACGGCGCCAAGCTGTCGCTGTTTTGGGAACTGCCCTAGGTTGTCCGAGCCTGCAGCGTCTAAGTGACAGCGCCTGACATGACCCGTTCATAGGTCTCCAGATCCTGGTCAAAGCACCCACAGCTTTGCGCCAGCAATGCCTCCCGGTCCAGCACAAGGATATGCCCGCGCGTGTACTGGATTACACCGCTCTCTTGCAGCTTGCCGGCCGCCAGCGTCACACCGGCCCGGCGTACCCCCAGCAGGTGCGCCAGCGTCTCGTGCGTCATCTGAATGTCGGGGGTACGCAGCCGCGTTTCGCTCATCAGCAGAAACCGCGCCAGACGCTGCTCCAGCGAATGAAAGTGCCCGCAGGCCACCATCGCGCCCATTTGCGATAGCTCGACATACAGATAGCGGGTGGTCAGCAGGCTCAGCGTCCGGCTGGCCAAACAATGGCTGCGCCAGGCATCCAGCTGGATTCGCCATGCCTGGCCTGCCCCCGAAACCACCGCATCAAAGGCCGAGGCCGTCACCCCCAGCCCTGCGCTGGCACCCAACATGCCCTCAAAGCCGATCTGTCCGGCCTCAAAGTGCCGCGCGCCCTCCAGGTTGGACAGCAACGAGATCATGCTGTTGGTGGGAAAGTACACATGGCTGAGTCGTTCACCCGCTCGCCCCAATACTTGCTGGCTTTCCAGTTCGACCCACTCGGCAACGGACAGCAGGCGCGACCGCTCTGTAGGCCGCAAAAGGGCCAGCAGTCGGTTCGCGAGGGATTGGTCGATGTGCGGCTTCTTGACAGCAGGACGGGATCGTTTTGAATTCTCGGAGGAGACGCCGTCTCTGTCTGTCTGCTGGCGCACATGGAGCTTACGCAGGCCCGCCCTCATGCCGCCGTGCTCCCGCCCAACACGGCTTTGGTGCGAAGATAGAAGCCCAATTCGTTGATGGTGACCAGGCTGCGGTTGGCCGCAAAGGTTTTTTCCATGGCCGCCAGTTGAGTACGCGCCTGACTGCCCTGCCCTCGAAGCGCGGCAACGTACCCGAGGATGGCCCACGGGAAAGGGTCATAGCGCCCGGTTTCCCAGCCTGGTGAGCGCGTGTTGAGGAAGTTCCACCCTGCTGCAAACAGCCCGGTCAGCTCGCGCAATCCAAAGGCCTGCGGGTACACCTGACAAGTGGTGCCAGGGTAAAACTGTGCGCTGGGTGCCAGCGTGGCGTCGCTGGCCAAAAATGACTGCTCTGGGGCCTTGTAGAGCTGGCGCGCAATGCCTTCTGCGGTATTGGTCGCCAGCAGGTCATAGTAGTTGGCTTCAGACAGTTCGCTGCGCGACCGCAGCACCGCCGCAAAGTCGCGCAGACCTCGGTAACCTTCGCAGTTGTCCATGAGGTAGCCGCTGGCGTTGGTCTGGCTGCGTGGCGCCTGAAACACTGCAGTCAGCCCCGAAGACTTGGCAGTCAATGCCAGGTTGCGGTAAGCGATATTTTTGAGGGCCGCTTTGCGCGCCTCCCACCAGGCCCAATTGCCACTGGCCGCCACATAGCGCGACGCCAGGGACAGAAAGGTGGATGCATAGGCGTCGTCCGAGTCAGCCAGCACCTTCTTGACCACCGAGGTATTGGCCCGGCCATAGGGGAACTCAATATCCGCAATGGTGCTGGTGGCAGGATCGGTGCTGGCCAGGTACAGATTCAGATACGGGAGGACGTATGTTTCCAGATCCGGCGCACTGAGCATGGGCACCAAGGGCAACAATCCCAGGTTGGCGAAGTACCAGTTCAGGCGTCCATTGGGCGCCAGCTCGTAGCCACCGGCATAGGGACCCGACAGGATGCGCAACGCCTTGATCTCCGCTACAGCATCGATGGGCGCGCGAGCTTCTGACGCCCAGCTGGCCGAACACAAAAGCAACCCAGCCCCAAAGGCTGGCACCTTTTCTAGCAATGAACGACGCCGCATGTGCACGATCTCCGAACGCAAGCCCGGACACCGCTTTCAACATCTGGAGAGCAACAGCGCAAAAAGAAGCGCACTGCCAGGAAGGCCGACACCCCCGGGTGAAGGGTGGCGTCCTTATTTTGCAGAAGATGCCTTCGATTTCTTCACTGCGTACGCAGGCGTACAGACAAGTGAACCTGGCGGCGCCGCAGAGGGTACGGCTGAACAGACCCGACAGGGGAATGAGCGCTCTAATGTGTAGCGGACAAGGGTGCCGTGCTGGCCGCCCATGCATACAGCGCCACAAACACCATCATGTCGAACAGCGCCCCGAAACACAGGTACAGCACTGGCATGAACACCACCGACAAGTGCTGCAGAACCAGCAGGTGCAACATGGCTTGCTGCGGCACCATGACCCCAAAGAACAACAAGATAAGCAGGGTATGCACGACCTTGGCCTGCCAGCTGATCTGCAGCGGGTAGTAACCGAGCGCCATCAGCACCGGTATGACCAGAATGAGCAGATAGCCAGCATCCAGCAGGTCCATGACATGGTTCAGCACCAAGTGCGGGAACGGCATCGGCGCAAACCAGAAGTACAGCAGCGCCAGCGCCTGCACCACGCACAGCACCCGCACCAGATACTGCGCAGGAAGCCATCGCCCTCGCAGGCGCAGTGCCAGTCCCCAGGCCACCACAGTCAGCACGGCAGCCAGGGCAGCACCGGTGGTGATGGACAGCCCCAGGTCACTCGCGCCTGGCAACCAGCTCATTCCCAACAGGTCCTGGCGTGATGACACTGCAGCTGGCTGCAGCGGCATATGCAGCCACCGCGCCCAGGTGAGCAGGTAGTTGCGCCAAAAACCGTACAGAGGCTCCCGCAAAGCGTAGATCAGAGACAACCACACCACCGGCAGCCCCACCATTTGCAAAAGCAGCCATGGGTTGAGCCGGATGCGGCTGAGAGCGCGGTGGGGCAACTGGTGCCTGTGGGTTTGTTGGGCCTGAGCCAACAGGCCGCGCGCAGCATTGAAAGCCAGCTCGCGGTCTTGGCGGCTGTGGGGAATAACGGTGGGATGTGGCAAGGGGAAGCCCTCTGTGGCGGTTTAGCGGACGGAACAATGCGAGGGTGCAGGCCACCGACCAACCATGCAATGCGGGTGCGCCGCGTTCACGCCGACCACACAATGCCCAGTTGGCGGGCCCACACGGTGCCATGCGCCCGGGCGCCCGCCTCCGCCATGATGGTTTCTGCGCTGACGGTGGTGAGGGCCTGCGGCGAGCCCACCTGTACCCCAGCGCCCAGCAGGATGCCCGATTCGGACACCACGGGTCCGGCCACCTGGGCATGGTCCAGGAGCTGGATCTGCTTTTCACTGCATAGCGAGCCCTGCACCCGCGCGTGGTCGCCCATGACGATGCCGCCACGGGCTTTCACGTCGCCTTCAATCACGGTGCCAGCCCCAATGAGCAAACGCCCCGTGACCACCAGCGAGCCGTGATACCGGTGCATGCGTGGCAGCTTACAGTCGCCGCGCACGAGCGTCACATGCTCGCTCTGGCGAAGCGCACCCTCCAGCCGATCAAAGCTGGCCTCGATCAAAGGTGCATGCTCGCGTTCAGGTTGCAGGGCCGCATCACCACCAAAGCGGATGTGTGGCGCCTGGATCCGCTCAAAACAGCAATCTGCCTCCAGCTCCACGGCGGTCGATGAAGACAGGCGCCGCAGCCCCGAACAGCCCTGGGCCAGATGCAGGGACGCGTCGGCATGTGCCCACTGCCCCACATCGCTACCCGCACCAAGCCGGATACGGCCCTGCGCCAGCAGGCCCACAAAGCGGCTGCGGGCCGGTGCTTCGAAGTCACCATGCACGAACAGCGGTGCAGCACATTGGATCGCTGTCTGCGGCTTGACCGAGCCCAGGCAAACCAGGGGTCGCAGCATGCCGGCCCAGTTCACGCCCTCCAGTGACACCGGCGCAAAATCAAACTCGTTGGCATAAGGACCCGGCACTTGCGCCTGGTGGGCCTGCACCAGCGCGCGGAACCGGTCAGCGAAATGATCTATGTCGGTGGTGTAGTGCGGCAACACCTGCAATGCCTCGGTATCGGTGGGGTGCTGCCACTCGCGCCAGGTGGGACCAAAGGCAATCACCATCAATCCCGAGCTGATCAATACAAAGGCCAGGTAGAACAAGGCGGTGTTCATTGTTCGACGCTCGGTTGCCGGTAGCGCACGGTCTTGTCCCACACCATGTCGCGGCGCAGCAGCTTGTCCATCAACTGCCCCCACACCGATGACGATATGGCAAACAGGCTGATCACGAAGCCCAGCAAGCTGAGCGGCAGCAGCCGTAACCGCCTGCGTTTGCCGTCCAGCAGCACCGCTACGGCTATCTCAAAGAACGCGGCAAAGTTGCCCAGCGTGCCATAGGCCATGAGCGCAAACAAGGAGATCAGCCCCGTCAGCATGTCCCCGGCATTGAAAAAATACAGGCCCAGCGCCAGCAGCCAACCCATCAGCAGCAACGGCGGCAGCACAAAAACACACAAAAGCAGCAGCCCGTCCAGGCGTTCTCGCCAGCTCAGGTAAGGACTGAATGCAAAGCGCAAGCCATAGCGCACCATCACCTGGTTGTGCCCCTTGGCCCAGCGCTTGATCTGCTTGATGCGCACCTGCCAGTCCTGAGGCACCTCTTCATAGCACTCGGACCTATTGGTGTAGACAGTCTTCCAGCCGTTGAGCAACAGCCGATAGGTAATGTCCGTGTCTTCGGCCAGCGTATCGTCGTGCCAGCCGCCCACCGCAGCCACAGCCGAGCAGCGCACGCCACCCACGGTGCCGCCGTACTGGGGCACCAGGCGAAGGTTCATACGGGCCTGCTGGTCCACCTGGTAGCCGCCGCTTCGCTCCAGATCCAGCATGCGTGTGAGCAGGTTCACCCCCGTATTGACCGGCACCACACGGCCCATCACTGCCCCCACCTCGGGGTCGAAAAATGGCGCCACTAGCTGCTTGAGCAGCCCACGGCCGGGCACATAGTCGGCATCGAAGATGATCACAATGTCGCCCTGCGCATGCTGCAGGGCATCCTTGAGCGCTGCGGCCTTGCCTGGCTTGCCCTTGGTACGGTGAAACGGCACGATTCGGCCCGGGTAACGGCCTACCCAGTCATCGATGATGGCGCGCGTGCCATCGGTAGACCGGTCGTTGACCGGCACCACCTTCAGCCGGTCGAGCGGGTAATTGGTGTCCAGCAGGGCCTGCAAGCATCCGGCGATCACCTGTTCTTCGTTGTGGGCAGCGATGAACACCGTGATCAGGGGCCAGTCTGCCTGATCGATGTCCAGGTACGGATGGCGCTGGTGCCCTAGCAGGCGGTTCAGTGTGAGCACTCCATGCCGGGTGGCATACACCATCATCACCACGATGATCATGGCCAGTAGCGCCGCCATAGTGGACAGCACCGCATATGCCACAGGGCCAGGCACCCACCGCTGACTCAGCGCTTCGATGGATTCAAGAGGCTGCGTCATCGGGGCCGCCCACGTACTGGCGCTGCCCAACATGGTGGCAAATGCCGTCGCACACCGCAGCCACCGCGCCGGGTGAATATGGAGTGCAGCGCTGCGCTCGGCAGGACCAAGCTGCCGGCTCTCTCGATTCACGTGCATAGAACGCCTTTTGTTCCGACCACTGCTGGACCCTGCGCGCAGGACGTGGAGTGGCGGCGTCTTGCGACCCCGTTACGTCACACCCTGCAGGGATGTGAGACGGAATGTAAGCAGCAGACGGGGCACGGTCTGTTCGATGGCGAACACAGGCAAAGTTCAAGCGCAAAAGGGCTGTGGATGGGGCTCAATGCACCCGTGCCGTCAGTCGCCGTCCACCCGCTGCACGCTATCGGGCCAGCGATGGCGATGGGTTGGGCGAGACAGTCGCCTCGCGGTTTGCAAATTGGAACGCTGCATGGGTGCTCAGAAACACCCTGCCCTCCAAACGCAGCCCCAGCGGCGTGGTCTGCAGGCGGTCCAGCACAGGCCCTTTGACCTCTGCCAGCAGCAATGCAATGCCGCGCTGGGCCAGGCTGCGCTCTAGGTCGGTGAGCGCACCCACGGCTGTGGTGTCGATCTGGTTGATGGCCGAGCACACCAACAGCACATAGTGCGTGTCAGGCTGTGCCGCCACCAGAGACTCCACCTTATCGAGCAAGGCATCCGAGTTGGCGAAATACAGGCTTTCGTCGACCCGCACGGCAATCAGGCCGGGTTCGGTAGTGACTGCATGGCGGGCGACGTTGCGGAAATGCTCCGTGCCTGGCACGCGCCCCACGACCGCAATGTGCGGATGGCTGCTGCGCCACACCAACGTGCCCAGCGACAACGCCACCCCCATCAGGATGCCGACTTCCACGCCCAAAGCGATCACGCCCCCTGCGGTGGCCAGCAGGGCCATGGCATCCGCCTTGTCGTAATGCCAAGCCTCGCGCAGTGTCTCTACGTCAATCAGGGACACCACCGCCACGATGATGGTGGCCCCCAGCACGGCATGGGGCAGATAGTGAAACAGCCCGGTCAGCGCGGCAATCACCACACCCATCAGCACGGCAGAAATGACACCTGCCAGGGGCGTGTTGGCTCCGGCGGCAAAATTGACGACCGAGCGCGCAAAGCCGCCCGTGACGGGGAAACCGCCCGACAGCGCACTGGCGACATTGGCCGCTCCCAAGCCCAGCAGCTCTCGGTTGGGCTGAATGCGCTGCTGCCGCTTGAGCGCCAGCGATTGCGCTACCGACACACTTTCCACAAAGCCCACCAGCGAGATCAGCAGCGCAGGCAGCCACAGCGAGCCCACAGACGCCATAGAAACTGCCGGCAGCCCAAGCTGTGGCAGGCCCTGGGGCACCGTGCCGACAATGCTGACCCCTGCCGTCAGGTCCCAGCGCATGGCGGCCACCAAGGCGGTGGACACCATCACCGCCAGCATCGGCGCCAGTTTGGATGCGATGTCTGCCAACCGAGGGCTGGCGCCCAGGCGGACCAGCCACGGGGACAAGGACTTGCGCGCCAGCACTAGAAACAACACGCTGCCCGCACCAATGCCCAGCGTGACCAGGTTGGTTGCGGGCGCCGCGTGCGCGAGCTGCACCACGGTGTCAAATACGTCGGTACCGTCGGCCCTTACCCCCAGCAGGTGCTTGACCTGGCCCACAGCGATGAGCACTGCCGAGCCGGAGATAAACCCGCTGATGACCGGATGGCTCAGAAAATGGGCCAGGAAGCCCAGCCGCAATGCGCCAAATAGCAGCAACATGCCTCCTGACAGGAGTGACAGCAGCATGGCCAGCGCCACGTAGTCGGGCGAGCCAGCCGCCGCTAGCGGCTGCAGGGCGCTCGCCGTCATGAGCGAGGCCACCGCCACGGGCCCCACAGCCAGCGTCATGCTGGAGCCCAGCATGGCGTAGGCAATGATGGGCAGGATGCTGGCGTACAAGCCGACCTCGGGGGGCAAGCCCGCCAGCAGCGCGTAGGCCAGGCTCTGCGGGATCAGCATGACCGTCACGATCACACCGGCAACCATGTCCCCGGAGAGCCAGGACTTCTGGTAGTTGCGGACCCAGCCGGGTATGAGGTTCATGATGGCTCCCGGTTGATCAGGACGCCTCGGCATCCAGGGTCTGCGTCAGTCCAAACAACTGGGCAGACCTGGCACCCGAACGGCAAAACGCCAACGTGGGCTTGGGGGCCGAGATCAAGACCTTGTGCATGGCCTGCACCTGTTCCGGGGTGATGGCACCACTCACAACAGGCAAATACACATAGTGCAGCCCAGCCACCGTGGCGGCGCGCTCCATTTCAGGGCTGGTGGGTTGTGCGCCACCGCCCTCCCCGTCGGGCCGGTTGTTGATGATGGTCTTGAAGCCCTGCTGGGCCAAAAAGGCAAAGTCCGTGGTGGCCAGCTGGGGCGACACTGCGAAGTCGGGGGTCAGGGCAATGATCTGCAGCGGCATGTCAGCGGGCTCCAGTCTGGGTAGGTGGGGCGCGGTGGGACATGCGTTCGGCCAGCTCAAACAGCCACATGCCCGCCAGCATCGCCATCACAAACACGATGGCTTTGGGCTGGCCCGCGCCCGCCGAAACGATGGCGGGCCCCGGGCAAAAGCCTGCAATGCCCCAGCCCGCACCAAAGATGAGGCTCCCGACCACCAGGCGGCGATCGATGTCGCGCGACGTGGGCAGATGCATGGCGCCTCCCAGGAAACTGGTGGTGCGTTTCTTGGCCGCAGCGAACGCAAAGACGCCCACCGCAATCGCGCCGCCCATCACAAACGCCAGCGACGGGTCCCACAAGCCAGCCAGGTCCAGGAAGCCCAGCACTTTGCCGGGATCGGTCATGCCCGAGACGATCAGGCCCAGTCCGAAGATCAGACCCACCACAAACTCTGTAATGCGATTTTTCATAGCGATCAATGCTCCGATGTAGGCCGGGTCAGCCCAGCGCGTGCCGGATGAGAAAGACGGTGACAAACCCGGCCCCCATGAAGGCCAGGGTGGCCACCAGGGACCGGGGCGACATGCGCGAGAGTCCGCACACCCCGTGGCCGCTGGTGCAGCCCGATCCGTAGCGGGTACCGACACCCACCAGCAGGCCAGCGATCACCACCATGCCCCAGCTCGCATCAATGCGCGGCTGCGTGGGGCCGACTACCAGCCAATAGAGACTGGGGGCTACCAGCATGCCCAGCACAAAAGCCAAGCGCCAGCCAATGTCCCCAGCGCGGGGGCGCAACAGCCCGCCCACAATGCCGCTGATGCCCAGAACGCGTCCGTTGAGGAGCACAAAAAGCGCCGAGGCAAGGCCCAGCAAAACGCCGCCAGCGAGCGCAGCCCAGGGAGTGAAATGGGTCCAGTCGATCAGCATGGCTTGCTCTCCTGGGCGGGGCCACAAAATTGTTCAAACAGCACGTTCATCACCGCCAAGGCCTGGGGGCTGGCGATCTCGTAATAGATGTTTTTGCCGTCACGGCGCGTGTTGACGAGGCCCTCCTCGCGCAATACGCCCAGCTGCTGCGACAAGGTGGGCTGGGAGATGCCCACCAACTCTTCCAGTTCACCCACACGCTTTTCACCCTGCGTCAGCTGGCATAGCAGCAGCAGGCGGTCGGGGTTGGACAACACCTTCATCAAGCGACAAGCGCTGTCGGCGGACCTGCGCAAGGTTTCCAGGTCCATTTGTGCTTCTGCGTGCATGGTCGCGCGCTCCTTTTCAAATTCGATGTTCATATTCTATTGACCAACAATCTATCAGTCAATAAACTATCAACATCGAAATTAAATACGGAGCCCTTCGATGAAACCCCAGATAGAAGCCTTCTTTGATGACTCCACCTGGACGGTGAGCTATGTGGTGTTCGATCGGCCTGGCGGCCACTGCGCGGTGGTGGATTCGGTGCTGGACTACGACCCGAAGTCGGGCCGCACCCGTACGCGGTCTGCCGACAAGATCGTGGAGTTTGTGCAAAGTCAGGGGCTGACGGTGCAATGGATTCTGGAAACCCATGCCCACGCAGACCACCTGTCGGCCGCGCACTACCTTCGCGACAAGTTGGGCGGAAAGATCGCCATTGGTGCGTCCATCACCCAGGTTCAGGACGTATTCAAGAAGGTGTTTCATCTGGAGCCCGGGTTCCACCCCGATGGCAGCCAGTTCGACCAGCTGCTGCACGACAACGAGGTCTTCCACATCGGCCAGCTGGAGGCCCAGGCGCTTGCAGTGCCCGGCCATACACCCGCCTGCATGGCCTACCAGGTGGGCGACGCTGTGTTTGTGGGCGACACCCTCTTCATGCCCGACGTGGGCACAGCGCGCTGCGACTTTCCCGGGGGCAATGCCCACACGCTGTACCAGTCGGTGCGCAAATTGCTCAGCCTGCCGGATGAAACCCGCCTGTTCATGTGCCACGACTACCCCCCTGCAGGGCGCGCCGTGGCCTGGCAAACCACCGTCGCCGACCAGCGTGCCAAGAACATCCATGTGCATGACGGGGTGACCGAAGACGCCTTTGTGGCGCTGCGCACCCAGCGCGACGCGACGCTGGAGATGCCCGTGCTCATCCTGCCCTCGGTGCAGGTCAACATCCGCGCAGGGGAAATGCCGCCAGCGGAAGCCAATGGCGTGACCTATCTCAAGATTCCTGTCAACGCGCTGTGACACAACTGCCACATCCGTACCGCCCCACCCACTGCAGGAACGCACACATGAAAACAGCCCACGACCTCGTCACCGCTGCCAAGGCCCTGGTGCAAGAGGTACCGCTGGACCAGGCCGACGAAGCCGTTCGCACCGCCGACGTGCTGATCGATGTGCGGGAGGCCGACGAATACCAGGCAGGACATATCCCGGGCGCGATTCACGCCTCGCGCGGGGTGTTGGAGTTCCGCCTCAGCAGTACGCCCGAACTTAGCGCACGCGACCTCAAGGTGGTGCTGTACTGCAAGACCAGTGGCCGGGCCGCGCTGGCTGCGCGCGCCATGCAGGACATGGGCTATCTGCAGGTGCAGTCCATTGCCGGCGGCTTTGACGCCTGGGTGGCTGCAGGCAAGCCTGTCGCGGCACCTGCGTCTCCCTCATTCGACTGACCGGGCAGCGAGCGCATTCCGCGTTCGCTGCGCTTGTGCAACCAGGGCCCATCCCGGGCCACAACCTCAGAGCAAGGAAATCATCATGAACATCAACGTAGGAACTGTGGACCGTGTGCTGCGCGTCTTGGCAGGCCTGGTCCTGATCGCATTGGCTGCCACCGGCACGGTGGGCTGGTGGGGATGGCTGGGCGTGGTGCCACTGGCCACCGGCCTGTTTCGCTTCTGCCCGGCTTACACGCTGCTCGGCATCAACACCTGTTCCATGAAGAAATAAACCGCCGGCAGGTACCAGCTCACACAGAGTCCGGTGCCCTCAAGGCCCCAGCAAGGAACCATTCCATGAGTACGTTCGACCACACCAGCCTGATCCAGGGCATCAACGAAAGCCTGGCCACCTTTCGCAAGGCACAGCCCGATGCCATGCGGGGCTTTGCGCAGCTCGCCCAGGCATCCATGGCGGAAGGGGCGTTGACCAGCAAGCACAAGGAGCTGATTGCCCTGGCCATCGGCGTCACGCAGCGCTGCTCCGGGTGCATCGGTTTTCATGTCAAGGCGCTGCAAAAGCTCGGCGCCACCCGCGCAGAACTGGAAGAAATGTTGACCGTGTGCGTTTACATGGGCGGTGGCCCGGCACTCATGTATACGGCCGAGGCCCTCAAGGCCTGGGACACCATGGCCGTCGCCGCCAACGCCGCAGCCGCAGCCTGAAGCAGGGGCCCCGCCACCTGTCCGCCCCCGTCGCGCGCTCGACACCCCGGCGGTCCATCCGTCAAACCGATGGTGATAAATCGGTTTACATTTTGGCCATCTATCCGCGAGACTGTTACCAAAACAGGAGGGGGTGTCCATGCAATCTCATCGTCGTTATGGGTTGAAATTGGCGTTGTCCAAGGCATGGGCGGCATGGGTCGTCGGTGCGGCGTTACTGGCAACGAGCAATGTGCAGGCGCTGGAGCCACCCACAGGCCCCGTCGTCCTGACCATCGACGGCGCCATCACCCAGACCAACCGGGGTCAGCAGGCGCAGTTCGACATGAAGATGTTGGAGAAGCTGCCGCAGCACAGCTTCTCCACCCAGACCCCCTGGTACCCCAGCGCTGTCACGTTCACTGGCCCCCTGCTGCGCGATGTGCTGGCGGCGGTGGGCGCCAAGGGCACCAAGATCACCGCCGTGGCCCTGAATGACTACAAGACGGAGATCCCGGCAGACGACGCCAAGCGGCATGACGTGATCGTGGCGCGCCTGATGAACAACCGGCCCATGCCCATCCGCGAAAAAGGCCCGCTGTTCATCGTTTACCCGTTTGATACCAAGGCCGAGTTGCGCAGCGAGCTGTATTACAACCGGGCAGCCTGGCAGCTCAACGCACTGCACATCCGGTAGTCGCCCTCCGCGCCCCGGCCCACCCGTATGCTGCGCAGCCAACACATCCTGCGGCTCATCATTGCGGGGCTGGTGTTGGCCTACGTGGCCATAGCGGCGGTGCAATACAGCCAGTACCGCAGTGTGGAAGCCGTGATGCGGCGCGGCGATGTGAATGCGCTGTGGTCGTTCTTGCAGCTCAATGTGGAGTATGAAAAGCTGGACCACGCGCTGCACCAGTTCGAGCTGGACCCCACCAGCATCACGATGGACAAGCTGGAGCTGCGCTACGACCTGTTCCTGAGCCGGTTCAGCGCGCTGGAAAGCGGCACCTCGCGCACGCTGATGCAGGACGAGCCCATTTACAGCACTGCGCTGGCCGCCCTGCAGCGGTTTGTGGCAGCGGGCGACAGCTACTTTGGCGCCAGTGTGGACGCCACCTCCAGCCAGACCAACATGCGGCGCCTGCGCATCGAGCTGGATGGCTTGCGCGAGACGGTGCAAGAGCTGTCGCTCAGCGCTTCGCGCGTGTCGGCCCTGCTGGGCGACTCGCGCAACGCCGAGGTCAAGCACCAGACCTTGTTGACCACCGGGCTCACCGCCTTCCAGGCGCTGCTCACCTTTTTGCTCGCTTTTGCCATGGCGCGGCAGTTCTTGCAGCGCGAAAAGGCCACGGCCCAGGCCATGGCAGCGCAGAACGAGCTGGTCGATGCCCTCAAGCGCAACGAGGAGGTGCTGGAAGCGCGCGTGGCCGAGCGCACGGTGGAACTGCAAAAGGTCAACGCGGCCCTGCGCGAACACGAGGACGAGCTGGAGATTGCCCGCGCCCGCGCGGAGGAAGCATCGCAGATGAAGTCGGACTTCCTGGCCAACATGAGCCACGAGATCCGCACCCCGATGAACGCGGTGATCGGCATGAGCCACCTGGCCCTGGGCACCAACCTCACACCGCGCCAGCGCGACTATGTCGAAAAGATCCAGCGCTCCGGCCAGCATCTGCTCGGCCTGATCAACGACATCCTGGACTTCAGCAAGATCGAAGCGGGCAAGCTCGAAGTGGAGGTGGTGGACTTTGACCTGCGCGGCGTGCTGGACAACGTGGCCAACCTGGTCAGTGACAAATGCGCGCACAAGGGTCTGGAGCTGCTGTTCGATGTGGACCCGGCCCTGCCCGACGACCTGCGCGGCGACCCGTTGCGCCTGGGGCAGATCCTGGTGAACTACGCCAACAACGCCGTCAAGTTCACCGACAAGGGCGAAATCATCGTGCGCGTCACCGAAACGTCGCGCGACGACACCGGAGTCCTGCTGCGCTTTGAGGTGCAGGACACCGGCATCGGCCTGACCTCTGAGCAGCAGTCGCGGCTGTTTCGCTCGTTCGAACAGGCCGACACCTCCACCACGCGCAAATACGGTGGCACTGGGCTGGGGCTGGCCATCTCCAAGAAGCTGGCTGGCTTGATGGGCGGCGAGGTGGGGGTACAAAGCCAGCCGGGGGTGGGCAGCACCTTCTGGTTTACCGCCCGTCTGGGGCTGGGCAACCCCAGCCATGCCCCCCTGCTGCCCACCCCCGACCTGCGTGGGCGGCACGTGCTGGTAGTGGACGACAGCGAGCAGGCCCGGCATATCCTGGGCGAGATGCTGGCCCGCATGAGCTTTGCCGTCACCACGGCCTCTTCCGGCGAGGAGGCGGTGGCCCAGGCCCGCGCCGCCGAACAGGCTGGTCGCCCCTGCGAGATCGCATTCGTGGACTGGAAGATGCCCGGCATGGACGGGTTTGACACCCACCGCGCACTTGCCCGCCTGCAGCACCCGCCACCCACGGTCATCGTGACCGCAGCAGGGCGCGACGATGTGCAAAGCGAACTGGAACGCGCCGGGCTGCAGCTGATGCTGTCCAAACCCGTCAGCCCCTCGCAACTTTTTGATGCCGCCATGCAGGCGCTGGGCGGGCAGATCCGGTCGTCCGACGGGCGTGGCAAACAAACACCCCGGCGCGCTGCGCACCTTTCCGCCATTGCTGGCGCACGGGTGCTGCTGGTGGATGACAACGACCTGAACCAGCAGGTGGGCGCCGAGCTGCTGAGCGGCGCTGGCCTGGTGGTGGACGTGGCCCAGAACGGACAGGTGGCGCTGGACATGCTCGCCCAAGCCCCCTACGACCTGGTACTGATGGACATGCAAATGCCCGTGATGGACGGCCTGACCGCCACCAGGCACCTGCGCCAGAACCCGTCCTGGGCCCAGCTGCCCGTGGTGGCCATGACGGCCAACGCCATGAGCCGCGACCGTGACCTGTGCCTGGAAGCGGGCATGAACGGCCACCTGGCCAAACCCATCGACCCGGACGAACTGTTTGCTACCCTGCTGCAATGGATTGCACCCCGATCCACCGGTGCGGACGAGGCTGACCGCGAAGGCGGAGACCCTCAGGGGCAGCCAGCTAGCGCCCCTTCCAACTCCGACACAGCGCCCCACTCCACAGCCGCGCTTCCCGCCGATGACGCACTGCGCCGCATCCCAGGGCTCGAAGTGACCGCCGGCCTGCGGCGCGTGCTGGACAAACGGCCTGCCTACGAAGGCCTGCTGCGCAAGTTTGTGGCGGGGCAAGCGCAGGCGGTCCAAGCCACCCGTACTGCCCTGGCTGCCGGGCTGCACGACGAGGCCCAGCGCGCCATGCACACGCTCAAAGGCACGGCCGGCACCATTGGCGCCACCGCACTGGCAGCCCTGGCGCAGCGTGCGGAAGAAGCCATCGCCCAGAAGGCCTCGCCCGAGCTGGCAGAGCCACTGCTGGAGCCCGTGGAAGCGGCTTGCCAGGCGCTGGTCATGGCGCTGCAGCAGGCCCTGCCCGCAGAGGAGGTTGCGGGCGCGGACGCTGCGCCTGGCCCGCAGATCGACGCCTCCGCTGCGCGTGCGCTGGTGGCGCAGCTCGACGCACTGCTGTCCGACGACGATTCCGACGCCATCGAAATCTTCAGGCAATCCACGCCCACCCTGCAGGCCCTGCTGGGGCCGGCGTATGGCCAGATGAAGCGGTCGCTGGACAGCTACGACTTTGTGGAGGCACTGGCCATACTGCGCCAGGCCCCCGAGGCGCACAATGACAACAAGGAGGACCCGGTCCATGAATAGCCCATTCGCACCCAACGGCAAATGCACGGTGCTGGTCGTAGACGACACGCCCGACAACCTCTCGCTGATGAGCGACCTCCTGCGCACCGACTACAAGGTCAAGCTTGCGCCCAGTGGCGAGCGCGCCCTGCAGATCGTGGCGGGCGACAGCAAGCCCGACCTGATCCTGCTGGACATCATGATGCCGGACATGGATGGCTACGAGGTGCTGCGCCGCCTGCAGTTCAACCCCGACACCGAAGACATCCCTGTCATCTTCCTCACCGCCATGAGCGCGGCCGATGACGAAAGCGTTGGCCTGGAGCTGGGCGCGGTGGACTACATCACCAAACCCATCAACCCGGCCATCGTGATGGCCCGGGTGCGCAACCACCTGCAGCTCAAGCGCGCGCGCGACTTCCTGGCCCAGCACAACCACTTTCTGGAGCAGGAGGTCGCCAACCGCACGCGGGCGATGGCCGAGCTGCAGGACGCCACGATCCGCGCCATGGCCTCGCTGGCCGAAACGCGCGACAACGAAACGGGCAACCACATCCGGCGCACGCAGCACTACATGGAAGCGCTGGCCCGCCACCTGCAAAACCACCCGCGCTTCAAGGACGAGCTGACCGACGCCGCCATCGAGACCATCTTCAAGTCCGCCCCGCTGCACGACATCGGGAAGGTGGGCATCCCCGACCGCATCCTGCTCAAGCCCGGCAAGCTCACGCCGGAAGAGTTCGAGATCATGAAGACGCATACCACGCTGGGGCGCGACGCCATCATCGCGGCCGAGACGGGGACCACACAGGACAACCCGTTTTTCCGGTATGCCAAGGAGATCGCCTACAGCCACCAGGAGAAATGGGACGGCTCGGGCTACCCCGAAGGCCTGGTGGGCAACACCATTCCACTGTCAGCGCGGCTCATGGCCGTGGCCGACGTGTACGACGCACTGATTTCCGAACGCGTCTACAAGCCCGCGTACTCCCACGAACAGGCGGTAGAGATCATTCGCGACGGCCGGGGCAGCCACTTCGACCCCGACATGGTCGATGCCTTCCTGACCCTGTCCGAGGAGTTCCGGCGCATTGCCCAGCAGTTTGCCGATGCCGAGCCAGCACGGCTGGCCCAGGTAGACCGCATGGCCGCCGATCTGCCCATGGAGCGCATCGAACTGACCTCGCGCGAAGAGCCGCTCTGAATGGCAGTGCCCCGCGCGTTACCGTACCGCATTACCGTAGCGCAGCACTGAGGCACGGCATTCGGTGGCGCCGCAGCGGGCTCCAGCAGAAGCACGCCGCCGCGTCGGGGGGGCATCAAGCGCTGTGGCTGTGCCCGTCGAGGGTGGTGGTCGTGGTGCGGTGGCCGTTCAGCCCCAGCTTGGCCAGCAGTTGCACATCGGCCTCCACATCGGGGTTGCCCGTCACCAGCAGCTTGTCGCCATAAAAGATGGAATTGGCCCCGGCCATGAAGCACAGCGCCTGCACGGCGTCACCCAGTTGCTGGCGCCCCGCCGACAGGCGCACGCGCGCCTTGGGCATGGTGATGCGGGCCACGGCAATCACGCGCACAAAGTCAAACGGGTCGATGGGCTCGCTGTCGGCCAAAGGTGTTCCAGGCACGCGCACCAGGCTGTTGATGGGCACCGACTCAGGGTACGGCTGCAGGTTGGCCAGCTGCGCAATCAGGCCCGCACGGTGCACGGGCGCTTCGCCCATGCCCACAATGCCACCGCAGCACACGCTGATGCCCGCATTGCGCACGTTCTGCAGCGTGTCCAACCGGTCCTGGTAAGCGCGGGTGCTCACCACGTCGGTGTAGTACTCGGGCGCGGTGTCCAGATTGTGGTTGTAGTAGTCCAGCCCGGCGTCTTTCAATGCTTTTGCCTGGTGCGATTCGAGCATGCCCAGCGTGGCGCAGGTCTGCAGGCCCAGGCCCTTCACCGCGCCAATCAGGGCGCTGACTTTTTCAATGTCGCGGTCTTTGGGCGCACGCCAGGCGGCACCCATGCAAAAGCGCGTGGCGCCCGCGTCCTTGGCGGCCTGGGCGGCGCGTACCACCTCATCCACCTCCATGAGCTTGTCGGCCTTTACCCCGGTGTCGAACTCGGCCGCCTGCGGGCAATAGCCGCAGTTTTCTGGGCAGCCGCCGGTCTTGACCGACAGCAGCGTGGCCAGCTCGATGTCGCCCGCAGGCCAATGCTGGCGGTGCACGGTTTGTGCCTCGAACAGCAAGTCCATCAACGGCTTGTCGAGCAGCGACTGGATGGCCTCGACCGACCACTTACCCGGCACGGCCGGCGCAGGGACGGGGCGATGGATCTGGATGGGCTGGGGGGCGGAGAGGGTTGCATTGGCCATGGGTGGATTCCTTTCGAGAGCCTGCTGCTGCAAGCACCAGGGATTGCATCAGCGATCACATAAAGCGCCACATCACGGTGTCCCAAAGAGCCGCCCTGCGTCGCTATCACCATGATTTTGAAGGAGATTTTGGTGCAATTGCCCTCAACATGGTCACAAAAGGTGCCACTGTTATTAGGCCCACAACTGCCCCGATCTTTCCGGACAAAAACGCAGAAAAAGGCGGCCGTTGGCCGCTGTAGAGAGCACGTTCAAACGGCGGCAAAACCCGCCCGCACAACATGCTCCCAACGGGCGGCTTTGGCTTGCATCTTGCAGCCGGGGCCCGCTTGCGCGGCCCGAAGTTAGACCAAGTTAGATGCAGGCCGGGTCCCGCTCGGACCGCGCTCTGGCCACAGCGCCCGCAACCAGGCACACCAACGCCAGCCCGTCAGCCACCAAAACGCGCTGCAAATGTGTGTTGAAGCCGCCGGTGGACCACGCCAGCAGCAGGAATGAGAGAACACTGACCGCACCCACAGTCAGCCCCAGCCACTGGTAGCAGGGCTTGAACGCCGCCCTCAGGCAGATGCCACCCACAATGCCAAACAGCACGGCACGGTGGCGCAACAGGATGAGGGTGTTCGGATCAGAAGGGGTCGTGCCGTGGAGGCTGGCCAGTTGCGCTGCGCCAAGCACGCCGAGCAACGGAATCAGGTGGATGGCACCTGCGAGCAGCAGGGCCAGAGAAGCAATCTTTTTCATGGGCAGGCGACACCAAAGACAAGGTGCCGCTGTTGTAGCCCCCGTCGGGGTTGGCGACCATGACGTGCCCGGTCATGGACGCCGCGCGGTTCAGCGCCCCAGCATCTGCTCCAGCGCCTCGCGGATGGCGCGGGGCTTGTTGCCCCCATCATCCATTGCAGAGCATGTGGGGCTGCGCTCCACCTCCGGACCGCTGGTGCCGACCCGAGCGAACAGGCGTTCGCAGTCGCAACGCAGCGTGGCCAGCGTCTTGCGAGACCGCTGGTGTTTCACTTCCGCCACCCAGCAGCGGTCTGCGCAGCCGCAGGACCGGTACTGCTAGGTTTCCCCCGCCCTGCCCCAATCGAGCTGATAGGCGCCAGTGCCGCCTGCGGCTCCGGCCCCTTGCCCTGCCAGCGCCAACACGAGCGCGGCACACACCCTGGTGCCGACCCGAAGCGCACGCTGCAGAGAAAACACGGAATGCACGGGAGTTGGTGATCGCGCCGTTCAGCCCAGCGCCGCAATCACATCCGCCGGGGCCTGCACCAGCTCGATCAGCACGCCCTCACCGGCAATCGGAAACTCGTCATTGCTCTTGGGGTGCAAAAACGTGATGTCGTAGCCCGCAGCGCCCTTGCGGATGCCACCGGGGGCAAAGCGCACACCCTTGGCGGTGAGCCATTCCACCGCCTTGGGCAGGTCGTCGATCCACAGGCCGATGTGGTTGAGCGGCGTGGTGTGCACGGCTGGCTTTTTCTCGATGTCCAGCGGCTGCATGATGTCCACCTCCACCTTGAAGGCACCCTTGCCCATGGCCAGGATGTCTTCGTCCACGTTCTCGCGCTCGCTCTGGAAAGTGCCGGTCTGCTCCAGGCCCAGCATGTCGACCCACAGCGTCTTCATCCGCTGTTTGTCGGTGCCACCAATGGCGACCTGCTGGATGCCCAGGACCTTGAAGGGGCGTGGGGTCGTGCTCATGATTACTCCTGATTTGATAGCCGCCAGCGCATATTCCTCTAGCGCTATCGGCCAAAAAGACTAAAAAAGGGGCGCAAGGCCCCTCCAGATGGGCTGTCGGGCCCTGGGGATCACTGGAATTCCAGGATCACCTGATCGACCGCCAACGACTCGCCCTTGCCCGCCACGATCTTGCCCACCACACCGTCCTGCGCGGCGAAGAGGATGTTCTCCATCTTCATGGCTTCGATCACAGCCAGCTTCTCACCCGCCTGCACCTTCTGGCCGGGCTGCACCGCCACATCCACCAGCAAACCGGGCATGGGCGAGAGCAGGAATTTGGACAGGTCTGGCGGCGCCTTGAAGGGCATCAGCTTGTGCAGCCGGGCGCCCAGCGGCGACAGCACCAGCGCGTCGATCTGCGTGCCGTTGTGCGCAATGCGCAGCGCCAGCGGGTTCTTGCCCACACCGCGCTCCACCTGGGCGGTGAAGCCCTGGCCGTTGCATGCGCCCTGCACCCGGATCTGACCCAGCGTGGCGTTGCTACTGATCTGATAGCTGTTACCGCCCACAGAGACTGAGCTAGAGCCCGATTTGTCTTCAAAGTCAGAGACCGTAACTTCGTGGTGCTGGTTCTGCCCTTCGGCGCCCAGCGTCACCACCACAAACTGCTCGCCCACCTTCACCTCGTGGCCGGCCAGCTGACCGCTGATGCCCGAGGCGCGTGCGCGGTAGCGGCGGTTCATGTAGGCGGCCAGCGCCACCAGGAACAGCGGGTCGCTGTGCGGCACGTCTTCGGCGTGGAAGCCCTTGCCGTAGTTCTCGGCAATGAAGCCGGTGTTGAAGTCGCCCGTCACAAACTTGGGGTGCGCCAGCAGCGCGGCCTGGAACGGGATGTTGCTGCTGATGCCACGAATCACAAAGCCGTTGAGTGCTGCGCGCATCTTGGCAATTGCGTCATTGCGGTCCGTGCCGTGCACGATGAGCTTGGCGATCATCGAGTCGTAGTACATGGGGATCTCGCCACCCTCGTACACGCCCGTGTCCACCCGCACGCCCAATTTTTTGGTCGTATCGGACTGGAACATCGACTCCTCCGGCGGCTGAAAGCGCACCAGGCGGCCGGTGGACGGCAGGAAATTGCGGAACGGGTCTTCGGCGTTGATGCGGCACTCAATGGCCCAGCCGTCGCGCTTCACATCGGCTTGCGTGAGGGGCAGCTTCTCGCCCGCGGCCACGCGGATCATCAGCTCCACCAGGTCCAGGCCGGTGATGCACTCCGTCACCGGGTGCTCCACCTGCAGGCGGGTGTTCATCTCCAGGAAGTAGAAGTCCTGGTCCTTGCCGACCACGAACTCCACCGTGCCCGCGCTCTGGTACTTCACGGCCTTGGCCAGTTGCACCGCTTGCTCGCCCATGGCCTTGCGGGTGGCGTCGCTGATGAAGGGCGATGGTGCCTCTTCGATCACCTTCTGATGGCGGCGCTGGATGGAGCACTCGCGCTCGTTCAGATAGATCACGTTGCCATGAGAATCGCCCAGCACCTGGATCTCGATGTGGCGCGGCTCCTGCACGAACTTCTCAATGAAGATGCGGTCGTCGCCAAAGCTGTTGCGGGCTTCGTTCTGGCAGCTGGCAAAGCCTTCAAACGCTTCCTTGTCGTTGAACGCCACGCGCAGGCCCTTGCCGCCGCCGCCGGCCGAAGCCTTGATCATCACGGGGTAGCCAATGCCCTTGGCGATCTCCACCGCCTGCTCGGGGCCCGAGATGGCGTCGTTGTAGCCAGGAATCGTGTTGACCTTGGCCTCGTTGGCCAGCTTCTTGGACGCGATCTTGTCGCCCATGGCCGCAATCGAATGCGCCTTGGGGCCGATGAAGGCAATGCCTTCGTCCTCGCAGCGTTTGGCGAAGGCTTCGTTCTCAGAGAGGAAGCCATAGCCGGGGTGTACCGCTTGCGCGCCCGTCTGCTTGCAGGCCGCAATGATCTTGTCGGCCAGCAGGTACGACTCGCGGCTGGGCGCGGCACCAATGTGCACGGCCTCATCGGCCAGCTTGACGTGGCGGGCTTCCTTGTCGGCGTCGGAGTAGACGGCGACGGTGGCGATGCCCATTTTCTTGGCCGTTGCAATCACTCGGCAGGCGATTTCGCCACGGTTGGCGATGAGAATTTTTGTAAACATTGCTTTGCCCTACTCAACTTGGAGGTCCCGCGAAGCGGCGGCTTCGCGGTGGTTGATACACATATTGCTTGGGTATTGAGGAATCACCAGAACTTGCTCCACCGAGCATTCTGGATAGATCCATCGTCCCCAATTCGCCCTGAGCCATTCAACAGACAAAGAGCTTGCGTCAGGCTGAAACTTCGCTTCCAGAGGAAGTTCGATCAGCGTAAGCCCAGCTTTTTGCCCCGTACAGACAATCAAACTCAAACCGCAATCGGAGACCCGTGACTCCAGACACATCAAATCAACGACTGGCTCGTATGGCCACTGAGCAGCCGTAATTCGAAGCACAGTTCCGCGCCAAAGCCCTGGCACCACCAACTGCGACAGCGGCTGCCAATCGGCACGAATTTGAGGCTGAAGATCAGCGGTGTCCATGCTCAAGCTCTCAGATCACAGCGGAATGTTGCCGTGCTTGCGCCATGGGTTTTCCAGCTTCTTATCGCGCAGCATCACCAGCGAGCGGCAGATGCGCTTGCGTGTCTCGTGCGGCAGGATCACATCGTCGATAAAGCCGCGTGCACCGGCCACAAACGGGTTGGCAAAACGCTGCTTGTATTCGGCCTCACGCGCGGCCAGCTTCACGGGGTCGTTCTTGTCTTCGCGGAAGATGATTTCCACCGCGCCCTTGGCGCCCATCACCGCAATCTCGGCGTTGGGCCAGGCCAGGTTCACGTCGCCGCGCAGGTGTTTGGAGCTCATCACGTCGTACGCGCCACCGTAGGCCTTGCGGGTGATGACGGTGATCTTGGGCACCGTGCACTCGGCGTATGCGTATAGCAGCTTGGCGCCGTGCTTGATGATGCCGCCGTACTCCTGGCTGGTGCCGGGCATGAAGCCGGGCACGTCCACAAACGTGACCACCGGGATGTTGAACGCGTCGCAGAAGCGCACAAAACGCGCGGCCTTGATGCTCGACTTGATGTCCAGGCAGCCCGCCAGCACCAGCGGCTGGTTGGCCACGATGCCCACGGTCTGGCCTTCCATGCGGGCAAAGCCGATGAGGATGTTCTTGGCGTACTCGGGCTGCAGCTCGAAGAAGTCCCCGTCGTCCACGGTCTTGAGGATCAGCTCCTTCATGTCGTAGGGCTTGTTGGGGTTCTCGGGCACCAGGGTGTCCAGGCTCAGGTCCATGCGGTCGGCCGGGTCGTTGCTGGGGCGCACCGGGGCTTTTTCGCGGTTGTTGAGCGGCAGGTAGTTGTACAGGCGGCGCAGCATCATCAGCGCCTCCACGTCGTTCTCAAACGCCATGTCGGCCACACCGCTCTTGGTGGTGTGCGTCACGGCGCCGCCCAGTTCCTCGGCGGTGACTTCTTCGTGCGTCACGGTCTTCACCACTTCGGGGCCGGTGACGAACATGTACGAGCTGTCTTTCACCATGAAGATGAAGTCCGTCATAGCGGGCGAGTACACGGCGCCACCGGCGCTGGGGCCCATGATCATGCTGATCTGCGGAATCACGCCGCTGGCCAGCACATTCTTCTGGAACACATCGGCATAGCCGCCGAGGGACGCCACGCCTTCCTGGATGCGGGCGCCGCCCGAGTCGTTCAAGCCGATGACAGGAGCGCCGACCTTCATGGCCTGGTCCATCACCTTGCAGATCTTCTCGGCGTGCGTCTCGCTGAGTGCGCCGCCGAACACGGTGAAGTCCTGGCTGAACACGAACACCAGGCGGCCATTGATCATGCCGTAGCCCGTCACCACACCGTCGCCGGGGATCTTGTTGTCCTCCATGCCAAAGTCGGTGCAGCGGTGCTCGACAAACATGTCCCATTCCTCGAACGTGCCGTCGTCCAGCAGCAGCTCGATGCGCTCGCGCGCCGTGAGCTTGCCCTTGGCGTGCTGCGCATCAATGCGCTTTTGCCCGCCGCCCAGGCGTGCCAGCGCACGCTTTTTCTCCAGTTGATCCAGGATGTCTTGCATGGTCGTCCTTTGGTGAATGGGTTGGTGTCTACTATTTATTTGATAGCTACCAGCGCATGATTGGATTGCGCTAGCAGCAGATTTCTTGCTGCAGTCGATGCAGCAATGCGCCCGGCGGCAACGTCAGCCTGCATCTGGGGCAACAGCTCCTTGACCTGCGGGTGCTGGCGAAACGCGAGCTTGAGACCTGCGTCGATGCGCTCCCACATCCAGGCCAGCGCCTGCTTCTCGCGCCGCGTGGCCAGCCGCCCATTGGCGATCTGCAACTGGCGGAACTGCGTGACGGCGGCCCAGAAGCTGTCCACACCCTGCCCCAGCAGCGCGCTGATTTGCACTACCTTCGGGTGCCACAGCGTTTCGTCGTGGTGCGCGTTTTCCGGATTGCCGTGTTGGCTGAGCAGACGCAGGCTGGAGGTGATCTGCGCCTCGGCGCGCGTGGCAGCGTTCTTGTCGATGTCGGCCTTGTTGATGACCACCAGGTCGGCAATCTCCATCACGCCCTTCTTGATGGCCTGCAGATCGTCGCCCGCATTGGGCAGCTGCATGAGCACAAACATGTCCGTCATGCCCGCCACCGCAATCTCGCTCTGGCCCACGCCCACGGTCTCGACGATGACCACGTCGTAGCCTGCGGCCTCGCAGACCAGCATGGCCTCGCGCGTCTTCTCTGCGACTCCGCCCAGCGTGCCGCTGCTGGGGCTGGGGCGGATGTAGGCCTTTTCGTGCACCGACAGGTGTTCCATGCGCGTCTTGTCGCCCAGGATGGAGCCGCCCGAGACGGTGCTGGACGGGTCAATGGTGAGCACAGCCACGCGGTGGCCCTGGCTGATGAGGTACAGGCCCAGCGCCTCGATGAAGGTGGATTTGCCCACGCCCGGCACGCCGCTGATGCCCAGGCGGAAGGCCTTGCCGGTGTGCGGGAGCAGCTGGGTCAGCAGCTCGTCGGCCTGGGCGCGGTGGTCTACACGCGTCGATTCGAGCAGGGTGATGGCTTTGGACATGGCGCGGCGTTGCACCGCCGCCGTGCCCTGCACCACCCCCTCCAAAAGCGCCGCAGGGGTCACGCCACCGCCTTGCGAATTTGCTCCAGCACATCCTTCGCGCTGGCGGGAATGGGTGTGCCTGGGCCATACACGCCCTTCACGCCGGATTCGTACAAAAAGTCATAGTCCTGCGCGGGGATCACACCACCCACAAACACGATGATGTCGTCCGCGCCCTGGTCCTTGAGCGACTGGATGATGGCGGGCACCAGCGTCTTGTGGCCCGCAGCCAGCGTACTCACGCCCACGGCGTGCACGTCGTTTTCGATGGCCTGGCGGGCGCATTCCTCGGGCGTCTGGAACAGCGGACCCATGTCCACGTCAAAGCCCAGGTCGGCAAACGCAGTGGCGACCACCTTGGCGCCCCGGTCGTGGCCGTCCTGGCCCAGCTTGGCGATCATCACTCGGGGGCGGCGGCCTTGTTCTTCGGCAAAGGCGTTGATTTCGGTCTTGAGTTTGTCCCAGCCTTCGGCCGAGTCATAGGCAGCTGCGTACACACCGGTCACCTTTTGTGTGTCGGCGCGGTGGCGCCCGTAAACCTTTTCCAGGGCATCGCTCACCTCGCCCACCGTGGCGCGCAGGCGCATGGCCTGGATGGACAGGTCCAGAAGGTTGCCCTCGCCGCTCTCCGCTGCTGCAGTCAGGGTGTCCAGCGCAGCCTGCACCTTGGCAGCGTCGCGGGTGGCCTTGATCTTTTGCAGGCGGGCAATCTGGCCGTCGCGCACCTTCATGTTGTCGATTTGCAGGATATCGACCGGGTCTTCCTTGGCCAGCTTGTATTTGTTGACGCCGACGATCACGTCCTTACCACTGTCGATGCGCGCCTGCTTCTCGGCGGCAGCAGCTTCGATCTTGAGCTTGGCCCAGCCGCTGTCCACGGCCTGGGTCATGCCACCCATGGCCTCGACCTCTTCGATGATCTTCCAGGCCGCGTCGGCCATGTCCTGGGTCAGCTTTTCCATCATGTAGCTGCCGGCCCAGGGGTCGATCACGTTGGTGATGTGGGTCTCTTCCTGGATGATGAGTTGTGTGTTGCGCGCAATGCGGGCACTGAACTCGGTGGGCAGCGCAATGGCTTCGTCAAAGCTGTTGGTGTGCAGGCTTTGGGTGCCGCCAAACACGGCCGCCATGGCCTCGATGGTGGTGCGCACCACGTTGTTGTAGGGGTCCTGCTCGGTGAGGCTCCAGCCCGAGGTCTGGCAGTGCGTGCGCAGCATGAGGCTCTTGGGGTTCTTGGCGCCCGTGGCCTTCATGATGCGGCACCACAGCAGGCGCGCGGCGCGCATCTTGGCGACTTCGAGATAGAAGTTCATGCCAATCGCCCAGAAGAACGACAGGCGCCCGGCGAACTCGTCCACGTCCATGCCCTTGGCGATGGCAGTCTTCACATACTCCTTGCCATCGGCCAGTGTGAAGGCCAGCTCCAGTGCCTGGTTGGCCCCGGCTTCCTGCATGTGGTAGCCGCTGATCGAGATCGAGTTGAACTTCGGCATGTTCTTGGCCGTGTACTCGATGATGTCGCCAATGATCTTCATCGACGGCTTGGGCGGGTAGATGTAGGTGTTGCGCACCATGAACTCTTTCAGAATGTCGTTCTGAATGGTTCCTGAGAGCTTGTCTTGCGAGACGCCCTGCTCTTCTGCCGCCACTACATAGCCCGCCAGCACGGGCAACACCGCGCCGTTCATGGTCATCGATACGCTGACCTTGTCCAGCGGGATCTGGTCGAACAGGATCTTCATGTCCTCGACCGAGTCGATCGCCACCCCGGCCTTGCCCACATCGCCCGTCACGCGGGGGTGGTCGCTGTCGTAACCCCGGTGGGTGGCCAGATCGAACGCCACACTCACGCCCTGCCCGCCCGCAGCCAGGGCCTTGCGGTAGAAGGCGTTGGATTCTTCGGCGGTCGAAAAGCCTGCGTACTGGCGAATGGTCCAGGGGCGCACCGCATACATGGTGGCCTGGGGGCCGCGCAGGTAGGGTTCAAAACCCGGCAGCGTGTTGGCGTACGGCAGGCTGGCCGTGTCTTCGGCGGTGTACAGCGGCTTGACGGTGATGCCATCGGGCGTGACCCAGTTGAGGGCGTTGACATCGCCCCCTGGCGCCGACTTGGCTGCGGCCTTGGCCCAGGCTTCCAGCGAAGACGCGGCGAACTCTGGGGCGTTGTTGGTGGGGTTGTCACTCATGGCAAAAGCTACTCCGAAGATGGCGTTGGGGCGTCCAACACAGCGCACAGGCGGTGACCGCACAGGTGCAGTGGTGTGGCGGCGAGTTTACATCATTCATAATTATTGATTCAAAATATTCCGCCCAGCTTACAATCCACCCCATGTCTGCCCTTACCCTCACTCCCCGCGCGCTCTACGAAGAAGTGGCCGAGCAATTGCGCCAGCGCATCTTCCGGCGCGAACTGGAGCCGGGCAGCTGGATTGACGAACTCAAGATTGCCGAGGAATTCGGCATCAGCCGCACCCCCCTGCGCGAGGCGCTGAAGGTGCTGGCCGCTGAAGGCCTGGTCACGATGAAGGTGCGGCGTGGCGCCTATGTGACGGAGATGAGCGAAAAAGACCTGCGCGACGTGTACCACCTGCTCAGCCTGCTCGAGAGCGACGCCGCCGGTGTGGTGGCCGAACACGCCACCGAGGCGCAGTTGAAAACGCTGCAGGACCTGCACGCCGAGCTGGAAGCCGCCGTGGCCGACCGCGAAAAGTTCTTTGCCATCAACGAGCGCTTTCACATGCACCTGCTGGAGATGGCCGACAACCGCTGGCGCAGCCAGATGGTGGCCGACCTGCGCAAGGTGATGAAGCTCAACCGCCACAACTCGCTGTTCAAACAAGGGCGCATTGAAGATTCGCTGGGCGAGCACCGCGCCATTCTGGCCGCCATGGTGGCGCGCGACGCCAAGGCCACGGTCAAGGCCATGCAAGCGCACTTTGCGCAGGGGCTGGAAGCAGCGACCTGAGGTGCTGCGGGCCGTGCTGGCATGCACCCACGCGGCCACGATCATTCCGCAAACAGGAACGCACCATTTGCAACACATGGGGTGATCGCACACGGCCCGGCCCAGGTTGCGCTCGTTATCATCCCCCGGGTTTCCACCGAGGCCGTGGCGCCGCTCGCCACCGCAGCCTCTACCGCCGAGTTTGATGACTTCTACCCCCGCCGATATCGCCAGCGTGCAAACGCTGCCCCAGCTCCTGGCCTACCGCGCCGCGCGTACCCCCCATGCCGAGGCCTACCGGGCTTTTGATCCCCCTCGCCAGGCATGGGCCAGCCTGACCTGGGCACAAACCGCAGAGCGCGTGAGCACGTGGGCCCAAGCCCTGGCCGCCATGCAGTTGCCACCGGCAGCCCGCGTGGCCATCTTGCTGCCCAACGGCCTCAATGCCATGTGCGCAGACCAAGCCACGCTGGCCGTCGGCGGCGTGCCTGTGCCTCTGCACGCCATCGACAACCCCGGCAGCATCGCCTACATCCTGGCCGACTGCGAGGCATCGATGCTGATCGTGAGCCAGGCCGAGCAATGGGAAAAGATCCGCGCCGTGGGCACGCCCTTCCCGGCCCTGCGCGCCGTGGTGATCACTGATGACGACGACGCGTTCAAGGCTACCCCGGCGTCGGGCGACAGCCCGGCCGTGGGCTCGCTCGCGCAGTGGCTGACGGGCGCGGCACAAACGGACGCGGCCACCGTGGCCACAGGCCCGCAGGCCGATGACCTGGCGGCCATCGTCTACACCTCTGGCACCACCGGCAAACCCAAGGGCGTGATGCTGACCCACCGCAACGTGGTGAGCGATGTGAAAGCCGTGCTGGAGCGCATTGCTCCCACGGTGGACGACGTGTTCCTGTCGTTCCTGCCGCTGTCGCACACCTTTGAACGCACGGGCGGCTACTACCTGCCGATTGCGGCGGGCAGTTGTGTGGCCTATGCGCGCTCGGTGGCCCAGCTGGCGGAAGATCTGAAAACCATACGCCCCACCGTGCTGGTGTCGGTGCCGCGCATTTACGAGCGCATCCACGCCAAGCTGATCGAAAAGCTCTCGCCCACCCCGTGGAAGATGCAGCTCTACGAAGCCGCGCAGAACAAGGGCTGGGCCCGGTTTTGTGCCGCACAGCGCCTGCCGGCCCCCACGCCGGACGCCAGCAGCCAGGCTGCTGGCTGGATGGCCGCCCTGCCCTGGCCGGTGCTGCAGGCCCTGGTGGCCAAGCCTTTGCTGGCCCAGTTTGGCGGCCGCGTGCGCGTGGCGGTGAGTGGCGGCGCCCCGCTGTCGCCCACCATTGCCAAGTGTTTTCTGGGGCTGGGGCTGCCGCTGATTCAGGGCTACGGTATGACCGAGACCGCACCCGTGGTGTCGGTCAACGCACTGGACGACAACGACCCCGCCTGCGTGGGCAAGGCACTGCCCGGTGTGGAGGTGCGCATCGGCGACAACCACGAGCTGCAGGTGCGTGGCCCCATCGTGATGAAGGGCTACTGGAAGCGGCCCGAAGACACGGCCAAGATCCTGAGCCCCGACGGCTGGCTGGGCACCGGCGACCAGGCCGACATCGTGAATGGCCGCATCTACATCAAGGGCCGCATCAAGGAAATCATCGTCACATCCACCGGCGAAAAGATCCCGCCGGGCGACCTGGAACTGGCCCTGCTGGCCGACCCGCTGCTGGAGCAGGCCTTTGTGGTGGGCGAAAACCGCCCCTTCATCGCCTGTGTGGCCGTGCTGAACCCGGGCGAGTGGCAGCGCCTGGCCGCTGACCTGGGCCTGAACCCCCAGGCGGCGGACAGCCTGAACCACCCCAGCGTGCACCGCGCCGTGCTGGCCCGCATCGAGAAGAACACGGCCAGCTTTGCCCGCTATGCCGTGCCGCGCACGGTGCACCTGACGCTGGAGCCGTGGACGATTGAAAACACCTTCATGACGCCCACGCTCAAGCTCAAGCGCAACAACCTGATGGCGCACTTTGCCGAGGCCATTGAGGGCATGTACCAAAAGCCGGGGCGCTGAGCCCCGCTTGCCCAGGCTCCCTTAAAGCACCAGCTCGCCTTCTCCCGCGTAGGCGGAGCCAAAGCGGTTGGTCAGGAAGTCCGCAAGCGCCATGGACTCCTGCCCGACAAAGCCCTGCTGCGGCAACTTGCCTTGCGACACCAGGTCCAGCGCCGTGCAGATGCCTGCGGCCGTGGTGAGCTGGATGGCGCTCAGCGTATGCCCAGCCACTTGCGTGCCCACGATACGGGCCGAGTACGAGTCCTGCACCAGCCGCCCGCCCTTGAGGCCTGATGCGGTGGCAAACACCACGATCACGTCCTGGTCCGTGGTGGGAATGGCGGTTTCCAGAATGTCCTTGAGCAGATCGCGCCGGTCCCGCAGGCGCAGGTCATTGAGTAACAGCTTGAGGATGGCGTTGTGGCCCGGGTAGCGGATGGACTGGTAGTCCACATGCCGCGCCTTGCCCGCCAAGGTTTCCGTCAGCGTGCCCAGCCCACCCGAGGTGTTGAAGGCCTCGTACTCCACGCCGTCCAGCGCAAAGGTTTCCAACCCCTCCAGCGCGGGCACCGTGGTGCGCACGCCGTCCACAATGGCTTCGCAGGGGTTGCAGTACTCATTGATGAGCCCCTCGGTGCTCCAGGTCAGGTTGTAGCGCAGGGCACCCTGTGGGTAGCTGGGCAGCGCCCCCACGCGCATGCGCAGCGTGTGCAGGGTGTCAAAACGCCGGGCCAGGTCATTGCCCACGATGCCGATGAAGCCCGGGGCGAGGCCACATTGCGGCATGAGCACGCTGTGGGCCTTGGCGGCCAGGGCGCGGATGGCCTGGGTGCTGGCCACGTCCTCGGTCAGGTCAAAGTAATGCACGCCTGCGCGTGCGCACAACGTGGCCACGGGCACGGCGCGATGGAACGGCAATGCGTTCAGCACGGCGAAGCGGCCGTCGATGGCGGCCTGCAGGCTCGCGTCGTCTGTGGCCAATCGGGTGGAAATACCCAGAGTTGCCACCTCGGCCAGCCGCACCGGGTCGCGGTCCACCACCAGGATGTCGTAGTCGCCCGACCGCTGCAGCAAGAGCGCCATGGCAAAGCCGATGTGGCCCGCCCCCAGGATGGTGATGGGGCGGCGGGAGGTGGAGTGCGAGGAAATGTCGAAGGTGGTCATGGCAGTGCTCCCGGTAGTGCTCTCCGCACATGGCGGAGAGGTGTTGTGGATGCCTTGATGCTAGGCAACAGCGCTGTCAATGTGTAGCGTTCAAAACGTCGAAAGCTGTTCTTTGTTTTGCCATAATGGCGAATATGATGGGCGTTATGACTTTTTGAGGAAATGCGCATGACCCAGGCCCTGGATGACACCGACCGGCAACTGCTCAGCCTGCTGCAGGCCAATGCGCGCGAGGGCACGGCCACGCTGGCGCGCAAGCTTGGCCTGGCCCGCACCACCGTGGTGGCGCGCATCGCGCGGCTGGAGCGTTCGGGTGTGGTCGCGGGCTACGGGGTGCGGCTGGGTACGCGGCTTGACGCCACCACCGTGCGGGCCTGGTGCAGCATCAGCGTGCTGCCCAAGGCAGCACCCGCCGTGCTGCGCGCGCTGGAGGCCATGCCCGAGGTTGAAGAGGTGTCGGCCGTGAGCGGGCCGTTTGACTACCTGGTGTTCTTGCGCTGCGCCAGCCACGAGCAGCTCGACACCCTGCTCGACCGCGTGGGCCAGCTCGACGGGGTGCACCAGACCCAGACCAGCATCGTGCTCAGCCGCAAGATCGACCGGCGACAGGTAGGGTGACGTCCCCCTGAGCGGCTGCGCCGCGGCCCTTGCTCGGCATCCCTTGCTTGGGTTGCGCCAGTCACGACCAGCGCGCCCGCAATGGCCCTTGAATGCTATGCTTATTGAAGCACCTAGCGCTTATTCATCATGCGCTAGAGGCGAATTTGACTACAGTTCGTTCAAGCCTCGAACTGCGTCGGGTTCTTGCCCCGGATCGACGCATAAAACGCCTTGATGCGCGCCATGTCACGATCCACATCGCCCGTGGGCTCGAACACCGGGCCCAGGCCGCCGACCTTGCGGCCATAGTCCACAAACGCGAGCACGATGGGCACGCCCGCCTGCTGGGCGATGAAGTAAAAGCCCGTCTTCCAGTGCCGCGTCTTGCCCCGCGTGCCCTCGGGCGGCACGATGAGCTGCATGGGTCCGTCGGCATCGCGCATGGCCTGGGCCGAGCTGGCGACCAGGTTGTTGGCCTGGCTGCGGTCCACCGGGATGCCCCCCAGCCAGCGCATCACCCCGCCAAACGGCGCCTTGAACAGGCTGTGCTTGCCCATCCAGTACACCCGCAGGCGCAGAGAGAACGCCAGCATCAGCGTGTACGGCAAGTCCCAGTTGCTGGTGTGGGGTGCGGCAATGAGCACGCTTTTGGCGGCATGGTCTGGCAAGACGCCCTCGACCTTCCAGCCGGTGATGCGCAGGGTGAAGCGGGAAAAAGCGCGCAGGAGCGTGTTGACAACCGGCGTGTCAAAAATGGTGTGGTGCATGGGAAAAGGGGTGACAGAACGGAGCCCGGGGCGCTGAAACAGGCAGTGGGCGCTTGGCTCCACAGGCATCGAGAGCGCCGCGAGTATCGCTGATGGTGCCAATATCCCGCCTTGACGCAAGGCAAAGTGGAGTCGCCGCAGCTCGCGTGCGCCCCTGCAGATTACTCCCAATTTCATAGCAATCAGGACAATAAACACTGGCGCTACCAGCCATTTTTGCTTCAATTGCCGGAGCAAAGGCGCCATGCCAAATAAAACTGGCGTTGGATCTCCACCGGTCCAGAATGCACCACCAGCAGGTCCGCATTGTCGCTGCCGCCCCATGCTGCCAACCCTATTGCCCACCACCCCGCCCTACCGCGACCGCAAGCGGTACGCACGGCTGCTGTCCCTGGTGGTGCCCTGCACCGTGGGCGTAGGCCCGGCACTGATGGCATGGACCGGCGAACCGCTGGTGCTGTGGGCGCCGGTGGCGTTTTTCTACCTCGTCGCCCCGTTGCTCGACGGGATGCTGGGCGTGGACCAGAGCAACCCGCCCGAATCCGCCGTGCCTGCGCTCGAAGACGACCGCTACTACCGCCGCATCACCTTCCTGCTGGTGCCGGTGCTGTGGGCGGCCTTCATCTTCAGCGCCTGGTGGGTGGCCACGCAGCCCCTGCCCTGGCATGGCGCGCTGGCGATGGTGCTGACCACGGGGACGGTGGGCGGGTTCTGCATCAATCTGGGGCACGAGCTGGGCCACAAGAACACGCCGCTGGAGCGCTGGCTGGCCAAGCTGGTGCTGGCGCCCACGGCGTATGGGCACTTCTTCATCGAACACAACCGGGGCCACCACCGCGATGTGGCCACACCGGCCGACCCGGCCTCGTCGCGCATGGGCGAGTCCATCTACCGCTTTGTGCTGCGCGAGATGCCCGGCGCCGCACGCCGCGCCTGGGCGCTGGAAAAAGACCGCCTGGCCCGCCAGCACCTGCCGTTGCTGTCGTGGCACAACGAGATCCTGCAGCCCGCGCTCATCACGGCGCTGCTGTGGGTAGGGCTGGCGCTGTGGCTGGGCGTGGTCATCCTGCCGTTTTTGCTGGTGGCGTCTTTCTGGGCCAACTTTCAGCTGACCTCGGCCAACTATGTCGAGCACTACGGGCTGCTGCGGCAAAAGGACGCCAGCGGCCGCTACGAACCCTGCCGCCCCCAGCATTCGTGGAACAGCAACCACGTATTCTCCAACTGGGCCCTGTTCCATCTGCAGCGGCACTCCGACCACCACGCGCACCCGCTGCGCCGCTACCAGTCGCTGCGGCACTTTGACGATGTGCCGCAGCTGCCCATCGGCTACTTCGGCATGTTCACGCTGGCCTATGTGCCGCCCCTGTGGCGCCGCGTGATGGACCCGCGCCTGCTGGCCCAGGTGGGGCGCAACGCCGCCCACATCAACATCGACCCGCGCCGGCGGGCCGCGATCGTGCGGAAATACGGGTTGCAGGACCTGGGATAGAACGAGTGTGGATGCGCTGGCGACCGGGCACGGGCACCCTGCGGGCCGACACCCGACACCTCCAGCACTCCTCTATTGATAGCACCCAGAACAATCGGCACTAGCACCTGCGCCCGTTCTGACCCAAAACCCTCCTCTGGCGCCCCTCACGCAGCCAGTGGGATAATGCGGGTTTTGCACCTGCAGCCCCGCAGCGCCCCCGACCAGAGGGGCGTTCTGCTGCAGAACATTCCCCTCCCCGCCTTCGCTGTTTGCCTGTGGAAACCACCCTGAGCCCCTGGCGCATGTCCGTCGCCCCCATGATGGACTGGACTGACCGCCACTGCCGTTACTTTCACCGGCTGCTGACGCGCCAGACCCTGCTGTACACCGAGATGGTGAACGCGGGCGGCATCCTGTATGGCGGCACCGAGCGCCACCTGCGCTTCAACGCCGAAGAGCACCCCGTAGCCCTGCAGCTGGGCGGCAACGAGCCCGACAAGCTCGCCCAGGCCGCCAGGCTGGGTGAGGAATGGGGCTACGACGAAATCAACCTGAACTGCGGTTGCCCCAGCGACCGCGTGCAACGCGGTGCCTTCGGCGCCAGCCTGATGAAAGCCCCCCAGCTGGTGGCCGATGGCGTCAAGGCCATGAAGGACGTGGTTAGCGTACCCGTTACCGTCAAGCACCGCATCGGCATTGACAAGGTGGAGGACTACGGCTTTGTGCGCGACTTCGTCGGCACCGTGGCCGAGGCCGGTTGCACCGTGTTCATCGTGCATGCGCGCAACGCGTGGCTGCAGGGCCTCTCCCCCAAGGAAAACCGCGACATCCCGCCGCTGCGCTACGAGGTGGTCCACCGCCTCAAGGCCGAGTTTCCGCAGTTCACCATCGCCATCAACGGCGGCATCACCACCGATGACGTGGTGCAGGAGCAGTTGCAACACCTGGACGGCGTGATGATCGGCCGCGAGGCGTACCACAACCCCTGGTGGCTGGCCCGCTGGGACCAGCTCTACTACGGCGGCGCTCCCTGCCCCCTGACCCGCGAAGAAGTGGAACTGGCCATGGTCGAGTACATGGAGCGTGAAGCCGCGCAGCATGGCACCCCCTGGCCCCACATCGCCCGCCACATGCTGGGCCTGCGCCACAGCCTGCCCGGCGCCCGCATCTGGCGCCAGGTGTGGAGCAACCATCTGCTCAAGGACCGCCCCGCGCGGGAGGTGCATGCGTTAGCGATGCAGGCCTATGCAAGTGGAACGGCCGAGCCAGAAGCCGCTCACGCGCAACCGGCGTTGTCGGTCTGAACTGAATCATCGACTGGTCGGAGCTGTAACGCAGGCGGTGATGAGCAAACGTGCGAATAGTCCGTCCACAGTGCAGGTGTGTTTGCGCCCGCCCGTCGCGGCTGATGGCGCGCGGCTTGTTGCACTGGCCCAGCACAGCAGCACGCTGCACGCGCCCTGGACTTCGGCCCCTTCAACCCCGGAAGCGTTTGCCAGCTATCTCGCACAAATGAACCTGCCCACGCACCGGGCGATGTTGGTGTGTACGCCGGACCAGCATGATGGCAGTGAACAGATCGCAGGGGTCTTCAACCTTTCCCAAATCGTGATGGGCGACTTTTGCAGCGCCTACCTGGGCTATTACGTCTTTGCAGGGTTTGAGCGCCGGGGCCTGATGGGCTTGGGTTTGCGGCATCTGTTGCGCTATGCCTTTGGCACTCTGAAGTTGCACCGGCTGGAAGCCAACATCCAGCCCGGTAATGAGGCGTCCATCGCCCTGGTGCGCAGCTGCGGATTTCAGCAAGAAGGGTTTTCGCCCCGCTACCTCAAGATCAACGGTCGGTGGCGCGACCATGAACGTTGGGCCATCGTGGCCAGCTGAGTCTAGCTGAGTCAGAAAAGTTGTCTGCGCTCGCCAGACCTCTTGCACGTTGGGCTCGCTGTCAGCCTGAGGCGCGGGACTCCAGCCGCCCCACCCAGGCAGCCAGCGGCTCGGGCCGCCCGAAGAGGTAGCCCTGCAGGCACTCGCACTGGCTTTCGACCAGAAAGTCGGCCTGGGCGCGTGTCTCCACCCCCTCGGCCACCACGCGCAGGTTGAGATGGCGGGCCACCGAGATGATGGACTGCACGATGGCCGTGTCATTGGGGTCGTCGGGCGTGTCGTCCACAAAGCTCTTGTCGATCTTGAGCTCGTAGAGCGGGAGCCGCTTGAGGTAGGCCAGGCTCGAATAGCCGGTGCCAAAGTCGTCGATGGAGAAACGCACGCCCAACTGCACGATCTCGGTCATGCGGGCGATGGTGTCGTCCAGGTCTTCGATGAGCAGGCTTTCGGTCACCTCCAGGATCAGATGGGCCGGGTTGGCGCCGGTGTGGGCCAGGATGTGGCGCACGCGCTCCACAAAGTCGTCCTGGCGGAACTGCCGCTCGCTCACGTTGACGGACAGCGATAGCGCGTGCCCTGCCACCTGCAAGCGTGCCAGGGTCTCACAGGCCTGCTGGATCATCCAGTCGCCCATGCGCAGGATGAGGCCCGAGGCCTCGGCGATGGGGATGAAGCGGCTGGGCGGGACATTGCCGCGCACGGGGTGGTCCCAGCGCATCAGCAGCTCGCCGCCCACGACGTTGCCCGCAGCGTCCACCTGGTTTTGCACAAAGGCGGCCAACTGGCCCAAGGTTTGCGCTTTTTTCAGGTCCTGCTCCAGCGCCAGGCGCTCCTGCACGTCGGCCTGCATCGCGGCTTCGTAAAAGCGGATGCGGTTGCGGCCCAGGTCCTTGGCGCGGTACATGGCCGTGTCGGCCTCCCGCAGAAGGTCTTCCACACCCTCGCCCCGCTTGGGGAAGAGCGTGATGCCGATGCTGCCGGTGGTGCTGTAGAGGTGGGTGTCGATGGTGTAAGGAGCTTCCAGTGCGGCGCGCATTTCTTCGGCCACCAGCAGCGCAGCGCGCCCGGCGGACTCCATATCCGACGCCACGTTGTGGACCAGCACCACAAACTCGTCCCCACCCAGGCGTGCCACGGTGTCGCCCGTGCGTTGCAACTGCGTGAGCCGCTGGGCCACCTGCATGAGCAGCATGTCGCCCACCGTGTGGCCCCGTGCATCGTTGATCTGCTTGAAGTTGTCCAGGTCGATGTAGAGCACCGCCCCCACCTGGGCGGCCTTCAGAGCGTTGGCCAGTGCGTGTTCCATACGGTCCAGCAGCATGCGCCGGTTGGGCAGGCCGGTGAGCGCGTCAAAGTACGCCAGCTGGTGCGACCGCGCCTCGGCCTGCTTGCGTTCGGTGATGTCGCGCGACAGCGCGATGAACCGAGGTTCGTCGCCCGGGGCGGCGCTCTCCTTGCGCGCAATCGACAACTCAAACCAGTGGGTCACCCCGCCCAGCTCCAGCCGGAACTGGTGGCCTGAAGAGTACCCGGTCTGGTGGGCCGCTTGCAGCGCCGCACGGCAGCCGGCAGCGGCTTCGGGGGGGACCACATCGCGCAGCAGGCGGCCCAGAAACATCTCTGGCGGCACAGCCAGCTCTCCCGATCGTGCCGACCGGTAGTGGTGGATACAGCCGTCCAGCCCCAGTTCGAACAACAAATCAGGAATGGCGCTGAGCGTGCTCTCCAAGTCATCCCGGGTGGCGCGCAGTTCGGCCGTCATGTCGCGCGCCAGTGCCACCGCACGCTCGCGCCCCGTGGCGAGCAGCCAGGTGAACCACGCAAGGATCAGGCTCAGCACCGTGCCCAAAAGCGCCACCGGGTGGTGTCCATCGTCCTGAAAGCGCTGCGCAAAGCCCGGTAGTGGGGCCATGTGCAAGGTCCAGCGGCGCCCGCCCAGCTCCAGCTCGCGCCGCGCTTGCAACGCCGGGGCGCCAGCGCCCTGGGCCGGTGTCTTCAGGTTGCTGAACAGCAGCGCGCCCGCTCCGGCACCGGCATCTCCTGGTCCGGTGCCGGGGGATGCCGCACCCGCGTCCGGGGTGCTGTCGGTGATCTGCAGGCCGATGTCCGCGTCAAACTCCCGGGACATGCCATGGATCACGTCCTCCATGCGAAACGGTGCGGACACCCAGCCCGCCAGTCCCTGCCGACGCCCTTCCACCGCACTGTTGTCAGCGTCGGCGCGGTACAGGGGCATGTACATGACCAGCCCAGGGGCAGCGTTTTGCATCAGGGTCAGTCGCCCGGACAATGCCAGCGCTCCGGTGTCACGGGCCCGGTCCAGCGCCTCCTTGGCGGGGGGAATGGTCAACACATCCAGTCCCAGCGCCTTCAGGTTGGGGCCCTCCAGCGGCTCGATGTGGGTGATGGGTGCGAGCCACTCGCGCTCGCCGGGTGGGCGCACTGCATACTGGTCAAAACCGCGCTGGCGCATGTCCTCCAGATGGGCAGCGAGCGCCTTGCCAGGAAACTGCAAAATCAGCGACACCCCCTGCAGCCCGGGACGGGTTGCCTGCAGCTGCAGCGCGCTCACATAGGCCTGAAACTCCTCGCGGTCGATGCGCTCCGACCCCTCAAAGTAGCCCTTGACGCCGCGCAACACCACCTCGTAGGTCGCCATGCGGTCCTTGAGGTTGTAGGCAATCTGGTCGGCCGCCACCTCAAAGTTCTGCTCGCGCTTGGTCCTCGTGTTCTTTTCTTCGCTCTGCCAGTACAGGAAGGTCAGCCCCAGGGTCAGCAGCGCAATCAAGGGGGGCAGCACCACGGGCAACCAGCGGTGGTTGCTGGTGCCCGCAACCCCTTCAGACACCCATGCCGCCTGCCCTGGCGCGGCGAGGTCCTCGTTGTCGGGGGCTGGGTGGGGTGTCATGGTGGATGGTGTGACTTCGATGCACCGGCATCGTGCACCGGCGGTGCTGCCCCATTATGAGCATCTGTCCTGCGCCGAAAAGGGGCATTTGCGCGCAAACTGCACATGCTGGCTCCCAGCATGCCGTTTATGCTCGCACCGCTGGGCCAAGGGCTATGCGCCCGCACCCACTTCCCGTATCAACCCTGGCAATACCCATCACAAAGGCCTGGCATGGCATCGCTCGATTTCGACCTGGAGGAATCCCAATTTCGCAGCTGGTACACCGCGCAGGCGGTTGCTCTGGAAGACGCCTGCGCAGCGCTGACCGCGCGGGTGGCGGCGGTGGTAACCCAGGCGGGCGGCGTGGACATCACCAAGGTGGAGGGCCGCGTGAAAGATGTGGACGAATGCGTGCGCAAGTTCGTGCGCAAATACCGTCCGGCGCTGGAAGAGAGCAACACCCCCTACGACATAGAGACCTACATCACCGACCTGATTGGCGTGCGGGTGGTGTGCCTGTATGAAGACGAGCTGGAGAAGATTGCCCAGATCGTGCGCGCCCATTTCGCGGTGATCGACGTGACCGACAAGGTCTCGGCGGTGGAAAGCACCGAGGCGTCCTTCGGCTACAAAGGGCTGCACCTGGACCTGCGGCTGAGCGTGGCCGAACGCGACCTGCCGGAGCACGCGGCCTATGCCGAGTGGCCCTTCGAGCTGCAGGTGCGCACCATCATCCAGGACTCGTGGAGCGTGCTGGACCACAAGATCAAGTACAAAAAATCCATCCCGGGCCAGCTCAAGCGGCGCATCAACGTGCTGTCCGCCCTGTTCGAGCTGGCCGACCGCGAGTTCCGCCAGATCCGCGATGCCACGGCGGCCGAGCTGCTGCAGGCCCCCGACGAAACCGCCGAACCCGCAACCGATGTCGCCGCCGATTTGCAGGCGCCCACCCGCGCAGCCACCACCAGCAGCGAGCTGAACGCGTTCACGTTCTTGAAGATCGCCACGCATTTTTTCAAGGACTTCGAATTCGAGCCGTCCAAGGTCGATGGGTTTGTGGACGACATCCAGGCCTGGTCCGCCGGCATGACACGTGCGCGCTTCAACAGTCTCATGCGCGAGACGATCGGAGTGGTCAAACGCTACAAGCAGCACTTTGAAGAGCAAAACCCGCAGGGCAGCTTCAACCCGTACACCGTGATCCGGCATTGCCTGTATCTGAGTAACAAGACGGCGTTCCGCCCCGCACTTCGCAACTCGGCCCGCGAGTCGTTCGAGGCCTGGCTGAGCGACAACGCGGAGCCCAAAGTTCAGGGTTGAGGCAAAAATCGGCGCAAGCGCTAGTGCTAATTGCCTGAGTCGCTATCATTTTTGATAGCTTCGCAGCCTTCATCGCCGTACCGGCGCGCCGCCCCTGGGGCCACGTCAATTTGTCGCATAGGCGACTGGACATTGGTGGTTTTACTCCATGCGCTTGTTACCAAGTGCTGCTATATTGCACTGCAACAAAACGGAGTTTCGCCCCATGCTGTACCACCTCTACGAAACCCAGCGCTCCTTGATGGAGCCCTTCACAGATTTTGCGCAGGCGGCTTCCAAGTTGTTCAGCAACCCCGTCTCGCCGCTGAGCCAGACCTCGGCAGCACAGCGCATGGCTGCCGGTTATGACCTGCTCTACCGCCTGGGCAAGGACTACGAAAAGCCCGCCTTCGACATCCACACGGTCGACGTGGACGGTATCGGTGTCGCCATCCATGAACGCATTGAAGTCGACAAACCGTTTTGCGAGCTGCGCCGCTTCAAGCGCTTTTCGGACGACCCTGCCACGCTGACCAAGCTCAAGGGCCAGCCCGTGGTGCTGATCGTGGCACCGCTGTCGGGCCACTACGCCACGCTGCTGCGCGACACCGTGCGCACCATGCTCAAGGACCACAAGGTCTACATCACCGACTGGAAGAACGCCCGCCTGGTGCCGCTGTCGGAGGGGGAATTCCACCTCGACGACTACGTCAACTACGTGCAGGACTTCATCCGCCACCTGCAGGGCATCTACGGCAACTGCCACGTGATCAGTGTGTGCCAACCGACGGTGCCCGTGCTGGCAGCCGTGTCGCTGATGGCCAGCCGCGGCGAGAAGACGCCCCTGACGATGACCATGATGGGTGGCCCCATCGACGCTCGCAAGTCGCCCACGGCAGTGAACAACCTGGCGACCAACCGCAGCTACGAGTGGTTTGAGAACAACGTGATCTACCGCGTGCCGGAAAAATTCCCCGGCGCGGGCCGCCGCGTGTACCCGGGCTTTTTGCAGTACACCGGTTTTGTGGCCATGAACCCGGACCGCCATGCAACCAGCCACTACGATTACTTCAAGGACCTGATCAAGGGCGACGACGCAAGTGCCGAGGCGCACCGCAAGTTCTACGACGAGTACAACGCCGTGCTGGACATGGATGCGGACTACTACCTCGAAACCATCCAGACCGTGTTCCAGGATTACAAGCTGGTGAATGGCACCTGGGATGTGCGCTCACCCGCTGGCAAGCTCGAACGCGTACGTCCGCAAGACATCAAGACCACAGCGCTCTTCACGGTGGAAGGCGAGCTGGACGACATCTCTGGCTCGGGCCAGACCGAAGCGGCCCACGACCTGTGCAGCGGCATCGTGCGCAAGGAGCAGCGCCACCTGGAAGCCAAGGGCGCAGGCCACTACGGTATCTTCAGTGGCCGCCGCTGGCGCGACATCGTGTACCCCAAGGTGCGCGCATTCATCCTGGAACACGAGTTGCCTGCCAAGCCCGCCACTGTGGCCACAGCCGCCACACCGGCCCCCAGGCTCGCCAGCCCTGCACCGGCCCCTGCCAAGGTTGCCAGCAAGCCCGCACCGGCAGCCAAACCCGCCGCCACCAAGGTGATCAAGGCGACCAAGGCGCCTACAGCAGCAGCCAAGCCTGCCCCAGCCCGCGCTGCGGCAAAGCCTGTGGCAGCCACCGCTGTGGCCACCCGCTGGGTGCAGCCCGCCGCGGCGCCCACAGGTGCAGCGCAGGCGCCCACCGCTGATCTGGCCACGGCCCAGACCAGCGCCACGGCGGCGCCGGCCACCCGCAGCGGCAGCAAGAGCAAGGCGCGCAAGGCTTGAGCCACCCCGCCTCTGCCAGCACGACCCCATCCCTCGCTGCCCTCACCGACCTGGCAGCGCGGATTGATGCCGCCCTGCCCCAGACGCAGTGCACGCGCTGCGGCTATCCCGACTGCGCCAGCTATGCGCAGGCCATCGCCCAGGGGGAGGCGGCCATCACCCAGTGCCCGCCGGGCGGTGCCGAGGGCGTGGCCCGGCTGGCCGCCATCACGGGCCATGCCGTGGCGCCCTTGAGCGCAGACCATGGGGTGGAGGCACCGCGCAGCGTGGCCTTCATCGACGAGGCGTGGTGCATTGGCTGCACCTTGTGCATCAAGGCCTGCCCCACCGATGCCATCGTGGGCTCCAACAAGAAAATGCACACCGTCATCGAGCCTTACTGCACAGGGTGCGAGCTGTGCATCCCGGTCTGCCCGGTAGATTGCATCCAGCTCGACAACGCCAGCGGCATGGCCACCGGATGGGCTGCGTGGTCTGATGCGCTCGCGCTCCAAGCCAAACAGCGGTATCAGCAACACCGTCTGCGGGTGCCGCTGGAGGATGTAGAGGACGAAGGCTCCGGAGCGCAGGCCGATTCGACATCGGCCGCCACCCACAGCCCAGCCGCCGCTGCGGTGGCCGCCGAGGGCATGGAGGCACGCAAGGCGGCCATTGCCGCCGCCATGGAGCGCGCACGGCAACTGCGTGAAAAGGGAGCTCGCTGAGAATGGCGCCTGGTCCGCTGGACCAGCAACCGCCTGTCTGAGGTTATCGAGCGGCCAGCGATTTGTACACGCCGCAGCCCACGTACCAGTCCCCCACCCGGCTCACGTAGGACATCTTGGTTTGCACCGCGCCGGTGGCCGGGTTGTTGATGTCGTACTCCACCCACCCTGGGGCGCGGTCGGCCTGGGTCACGATGTCGCTCACCAGCCGGTCGCCGGCAATGCCAGGGATGTCTTGTACCCGCGTACCCACCTTGGCCGGGTTGCCGCCAAACGCCAGGTAAGTGCCGCCAGCGTCGAGCACAAACACATACATGTCGCGGTCATGGTAGGGCTGGGCCTTGTCGGTGATGCTGCGCAGGAATTGATCACGCGAACTGGTCTTGTGCAGCGCCACCGCCTTGTTCACCAAGGCCACTGCCTCATCGGCGGTGCCCTGCTGCAGGCGAAACGCCGCCACCGCTTGCGACAGGGTGGACGCGCGGTGCTCCAGCGCCTCGGCCTGCGAGACCGCGTGGCCCACCATCTGGGCGTTGTGCTGCGTGATCTGATCGAGTTGCTGCACGGCAGAGCTGACTTCGCTCAGTCCCGTGCTTTGCTCGGCGCTGGAGCCGGAGATCTCGGTCATGCTCGCCGCCACGCTGCGAATGCCGCTGGCCATGTTGGCAATGCCCTCTCCCGCCGACCGGATCAACCCGGCGCTGGCCTCCACCTGGCTGACCGAGGCGCTGATCAGGTCGCGGATCTCCCGCGCCGCGTCACCCGAGCGCTTGGCCAGCGTGCGCACCTCGCCCGCCACCACGGCAAAGCCGCGGCCCTGCTCACCCGCACGGGCGGCCTCCACCGCAGCGTTCAGGGCCAGGATGTTGGTCTGAAACGCAATGCTGTCGATGACACCAATGATCTCGGTCATGCGGCGCGCGCTTTGCTGGATGGCCTCCACCGACTGCACGGCACGGGCCATGGCCTCGGCGCCGGTGTCGGCGGCCTTGCGGACTTCTGCGGCGCGGGCATCGGCGCTGCGCGCGGTCTGTGCGTTGTTCTGCACGGCCGAAGACAGCTGCTCCACGCTGGCAGCCGTCTGCTCCAGGTTGGCCGCCTGCTGTTCGGTGCGATCGGCCAGCGATCGGTTACCTTGCGCCAGGCTTTGTCCCGCATGGGCCACCAATGCGGCATTGCTGCGGATATCGGCCACCATGGACGACAGTGTGAGCACCATGCGGTCCAGCGACTGGGCCATGGACCCGACCTCGTCCCGTCCATAAACACCCGCCCTGGCACACAAGTCACCGCGTGTGGTCTGCTCCATCGCATGCGCCAAGCCTTGCAGGTCGGATGCCAGACCCGCATACAACGCGCACAGTGCATACAGAACCACGGCGGCTGCCAATGCCACCGCCCACCACGGAGCATCCACGGCGGCCATCGCCAGGGCGCCAGCCATCACCACGCCCAGCGTCACCAGTTTGCCCGGCAGGTGCCACCTGCGCATCCACCAGAGCCCGGGGCGCAGCGGTAGGAATCCAGACATCTTGTCTCCGTTATCGTTTTTGAATGTGGGCCATGCTATGTGCCCGCTCTTACGTCGGATTGACAACTCGGCATGGGGTAAACAGTGCTTGACTGCGCACCTGGCCCCGCCCTCGCCATGGACGGCGCGACACCCTGCACCGTGCCGTGGGCGTATGCCCTTCGCCCATAATGTCGCTCCATGAACCCCCTGCTCTCCCAACTCCAGCCTTACCCCTTCGAGCGGCTGCGGCAACTCTTTGCGGGAGTCACACTCCCGGCGGCTTACAGCCCCATCAGCCTGGGCATGGGTGAGCCGCGCCATCCTACACCGCAGTTCATCAAAGATGCACTCAGTAACAACCTGGGCGGACTGGCCAGTTACCCTGCCACCGCAGGCGAACCCAAGCTGCGCGAGGCCTTCACCCAGTGGATACAACAGCGCTATGCGCTGACCCTGGACCCCGGCTCCCAGGTGCTGCCCGTCAACGGCTCGCGTGAGGCACTGTTTGCATTTGCGCAGACCATCATCGATCCCTCGCACGGCCAGCCGCTGGTCGTCTGCCCCAATCCGTTCTATCAAATCTACGAAGGTGCCGCCTTGCTGGCGGGAGCCCAGCCGTACTACGCGGCCAGCGACCCCGGCCGCAACTTTGCGGTGAACTGGGACGCAGTGCCCGAAGCTGTGTGGCAACGCACCCAGCTGCTCTTCGTCTGCTCCCCTGGCAACCCCACGGGCGCCGTGATGCCGCTCAGCGAGTGGAAGAAGCTGTTTGAGCTGAGCGACCGCTACGGTTTTGTGATTGCCTCGGACGAGTGCTACAGCGAGATCTATTTCCGCGACGAGCCGCCCCTGGGCGGCCTGCAGGCTGCGGCGCAGCTGGGGCGCGGCGACTTCAAGAACCTGATCTCCTTCACCAGTCTGTCCAAACGCAGCAATGTGCCCGGCATGCGCAGCGGCTTCGTGGCTGGCGACGCAGCGCTGATCAAGTCGTTCTTGCTCTACCGCACCTACCACGGCAGCGCCATGAGCCCCATCGTGCAGGCCGCCAGCATCGCTGCCTGGGGGGATGAAAAGCACGTGGTGGACAACCGGGCGCTGTACCGCAAGAAGTTTGCCCAGGTCACACCGCTGCTGGCTGGCGTGATGGAAGTCGCCCTGCCGGATGCCGGTTTTTACCTGTGGGCCAAAGTACCGGAAGCCCTGGGGATGGACGATGCCGAGTTCGCGCGCGCCCTGCTGGCTCAATACAATGTCACGGTGCTGCCCGGCAGCTACCTGGCCCGCGAGGCCCAGGGGAGCAACCCCGGCGCCCAGCGCGTGCGCATGGCCCTGGTGGCCGAAGCCGAAGAATGCGTGGAAGCTGCGCTGCGCATCTTGCAATTCATCCAATCCCGTACTGCCTGATCTGATCGACAACAACATGACCCAACAACTCCAAACCCTCATCGACAACGCCTGGGAAAACCGCGCCAGCCTCTCTCCCGCCGCCGCCCCCAAGGAGATCCAGGACGCCGTCGAGCATGTGATTGCCGAGCTGAACAATGGCAAGCTGCGCGTGGCCACCCGCGAAGGCGTGGGCCAGTGGACGGTGCACCAGTGGATCAAGAAGGCCGTGCTGCTGTCGTTCCGCCTCAAGGACAACGAGGTCGTCAAGGCTGGCGACCTGGGCTTTTACGACAAGGTGCAGACCAAGTTTGCCCACCTGTCCGAAGAAGAAATGAAAGCCACCGGCGTGCGCGTGGTGCCACCCGCCGTGGCCCGCCGTGGCAGCTTCATCGCCAAGGGCGCGATCCTGATGCCCTCGTACGTGAACATCGGCGCCTACGTGGGCGAAGGCACCATGGTCGACACCTGGGCCACCGTGGGTTCGTGCGCACAGATTGGCTCCAACGTGCACCTGTCGGGTGGCGTGGGCATTGGCGGTGTGCTGGAGCCTCTGCAGGCCGGCCCCACCATCATTGAAGACAACTGCTTCATCGGCGCCCGCTCCGAGGTGGTCGAAGGCGTGGTGGTCGAAGAAAACTCCGTACTGGGCATGGGCGTGTACCTGGGCCAGAGCACCCCCATCTTCAACCGTGCTACCGGCGAAATCAGCTACGGCCGCGTGCCTTCGGGCTCGGTGGTGGTCAGCGGCAACCTGCCCAAGACGGCAGCCAACGGCACGCCCTACAGCATGTACGCTGCCATCATCGTCAAGCAGGTCGATGCGCAAACGCGCTCCAAGACCAGCATCAACGACCTGCTGCGCGACTGATTGACGGGGACCTGCGGACGGCCCGGGCCGTTCGCCCCACCGACAGAGACTGACAACAAGAGGGAAACACCATGAGCACGATGGAACGAATTCTTCGCCTGATGGCAGAGAAAAAGGCCTCCGACGTCTATCTGTCGGCCAACGCGCCCGCGCTGATCAAGATCAACGGCGAGTGCGTGCCCATCAACAACCAGATCCTGCCGCCCGATGCGCCGCGCAACCTGCTGTCCGAAGTGGTCCCCCCGGACCGTATCGAAGAGCTGGAAGAAACCGGCGAACTCAACATGGGTGTGCCGCTCAGCGGCGTGGGCCGCTTCCGGGTCAGCGCCATGCGCCAGCGTGGCAGCTATGCGGTGGTGATCCGCTTCATCTCCCAGCAGATTCCCGAGTTCGATTCCCTGGGCCTGCCCCCGGTAATGCGCGAACTCATCTTGGAAAAACGCGGACTGATCCTGATGGTGGGTGCCACGGGTTCAGGCAAGAGCACTTCGCTGGCGTCGATGATCGACACCCGCAACGAGGCGCTCACAGGCCACATCCTCACCATCGAGGACCCGGTCGAATACCAGTTCAAGAACAAGAAATCCATCGTCAACCAGCGCGAGATCGGCAGCGACACCCAGTCCCTGCAGACCGCCCTGAAAAACGCGCTGCGCCAGGCACCCGACGTGATCCTGATCGGCGAAATCCGCGACCGTGAAACCATGTCGGCCGCCATTGCCTATGCGCAGTCGGGTCACCTGTGCCTCGCCACGCTGCACGGCAACAACAGCTACCACGCGCTCAACCGCATCTTGTCGTTCTACCCCGTCGAAGTACGACCCACCATGCTGGGCGACTTGGCATCGGCACTCAAAGCCGTGGTTTCCCAGCGCCTGGTGCGCAAGACCGACGGCGGCCGGGTGCCGGCAGTTGAAGTCATGCTCAACACCAAGCTGGTGTCCGATCTCATCGAAAAAGGCGACTTCTCGGGCGTACGCGAGGCCATGGAAAAATCCATGGCCGAAGGATCGCAGACCTTTGAAGAAGCGCTGGCCCGCCTCATCATGGATGCGCAGATCGACCGCAAGGAAGGCATGGCCTACGCCGATTCGCCCACCAACCTGATGTGGCGCCTGCAAAACGACTTTTCCTTGGCCGCCAACGCCGCCAAGGCCCAGAAAGAAGCACGCGATGCACCCGACGATGCACCGTCGTTCACCGAGATCGTGCTGGACGTCAAGCCGGCGGCGTGATGTGACGCCCCTCGAGCGGCCTGCGGAGCCTTCCCTCAGGGGGATGACGCGCTCGCTGCCGAGCAGCTCTTGTTTTGCGGCTCTGGCCTGGGCCACGCAGCGCCAATGCCTGTACCCATGATCGCAGCCCGGCTGCCTGTCTCCATTCCCTGACCCCATCCCATGTCCCGTACCCTGCACCTGGCTGAACAGCTCATCTCCCTGCCCTCCATCACGCCGGAGGACGCCGGCTGCCTGGATCTGCTGGCCACACGGCTCGCTCCGCTCGGGTTTGTGTGCGAACGACTGGACAGTGGCCCCACAGACTTCCGTGTCAGCAATTTGTGGGCAAAGCGACCGGTAGCGCTAGTGAATCATGCCTCATCCGCTATCAAAACAGTAGTATTCGCAGGCCATACCGATGTCGTCCCCACTGGCCCGCTGGCCCAGTGGAGCAGTGACCCATTCGTGCCCACCCACAAGGACGGCAAGCTCTATGGCCGGGGTGCGAGCGACATGAAGACCTCCATCGCAGCCTTTGTGGTCGCGGTGGAAGAGTTCCTGGCCGCCACGCCCGCACCGCTGATCGAGCTGGCCTTTTTGCTGACCAGTGACGAGGAAGGTCCTTCCGTTGACGGCACCAAGGTCGTGGTCGAGCAGCTCCAGGCGCGTGGCGAAAAGCTTGATTACTGCATCGTGGGTGAACCGACCTCGGTCGAGAAAACCGGTGACATGATCAAGAATGGACGGCGTGGCACCTTGAGTGGCAAGCTCAGCGTCCGCGGTGTCCAAGGCCACATCGCCTACCCACAACTGGCCCGCAACCCCATCCACCAAGCCCTGCCCGCCCTGGCAGAACTGGCTTCCACCGCGTGGGACAACGGCAATGCCTTCTTTCCGCCCACCAGCTGGCAGATCAGCAACATCCATGGCGGCACCGGCGCCACCAACGTGATCCCGGGTGAGGTGGTGATCGACTTCAACTTCCGCTTCTCGACCGAATCGACGGCAGAGGGGCTGCAGCAGCGCGTGCACGCCGTGCTCGACCGCCACGGCCTCGAATATGACCTGCGCTGGACGCTGGGCGGCCAGCCCTTCCTCACCACGCCCGGTGAACTGGTGGGCGCCGTGCAGCAGGCCATCGCCTCCGAGACGGGCATCACCACCGAACTCTCCACCACCGGTGGTACCAGCGACGGGCGTTTCATTGCGCAGATCTGCCCCCAGGTGATCGAGCTGGGCCCGTCCAACGCAACGATCCACAAGATCGACGAGCATGTGGTGGTGTCCGATATCGAGCCGCTCAAGAACATCTACCGCCGCACGCTGGAGAACCTGCATGCACAGGCCCTGGCGGCCCAGGCGGTGGTCGCATGAGCAAGGCACCCAGCCACAACCCACCGGCAGTTGCAGGTGACACCGTTGGCGCCCTGATCGAATGGGGCTCTCAGCAGCTGGAGTCGGCCGGCGTCTCGTTCGGCCATGGCACCACCAATGCGCACGACGAAGCTGCATGGCTCGTGTTGTGGCGCCTGGGCCTGCCGCTGGATAGCGACCTCTCCGACGCACCCGAGTCCATCAAAAACAAGCCGGTAGCGCCCGCAGAAAAAGCGTTGGTTGCTACACTTTTTGAAGAACGCATTGCCAGTCGCAAGCCTGCCGCCTACCTCACGCGCGAGGCCTGGCTCCAGGGCGTGCCGTTCTATGTGGACGAGCGCGCCATCGTGCCGCGCAGCTTCATTGCAGAGCTGCTGGTGGACGGCAGCGTGGACGATTTCCTGAGCGACCGCACCCATCGGGTGCTGGACCTTTGCACGGGCAACGGCAGCCTGGCTGTGCTGGCGGCGATGGCCTGGCCCGAAGTCGAAGTGACCGGTGCCGATATTTCGCCCGACGCCTTGGCCGTGGCACGCATCAATGTGGACAAACATGGGCTGCAGGACCGTATCACCTTGCAGTTGTCCGACGGACTGAGTGCCCTGCCCGGCCCCTGGGACCTGATCCTGTGCAACCCGCCCTACGTCAACGCCGACAGCATGGCCGTGCTGCCCAGCGAATACCGCGCAGAGCCCGAACTGGCCCTCGCCGGTGGCAAGGACGGCATGGACTTTGTGCGCCAGCTGTTTGCTGCCGCGCCCGCTTGCATGAGCGAAGACGCTGTGATCATTCTGGAGATCGGCAACGAGCGCGCCTATTTCGAGGCGGCCTTTCCGCAATTGCCGGTTTTCTGGCTCGATACCAGTGCAGGAGAAGACCAGGTTTTGCTGGTCACCCGGCAGGCGCTGGCCGCCCAAACCCGGCTCACGGCACAATAGAGCCCTTTACGCCACCTTTGGCAGCTGCAGCGGCTGTGCCGTTGGCAGTTGCGCTGGCCCCCAGAGTTTTGCATGCCACCCGCCTCGTGCGGGTGCGCTTTTTTCTGATTCCCGGATGATCACCCTCAAGAACGTTACCCTGCGCCGAGGCACGAAAGTCGTGCTCGACAGCGTGTCCACCACCATCAACCCCGGCGAAAGCGTCGGGCTTGTGGGCCGCAATGGCGCGGGCAAGTCCAGCCTGTTTGCGCTGCTCAGTGGCAAGCTCCATGAAGATGGCGGGGATTTTCACATCCCGTCGAGCTGGCGGATGGCCGAGGTCGCGCAGAACATGCCCGAGACCGACCAGTCGGCCACCGATTTTGTGCTCGAAGGCGACACGCGTCTGGCCGAGGTGCAACGCCAGTTGGCCGAAGCCGAGGCCAGCGACGATGGGATGGCCATTGCCCATGCCTATTCGGACCTGCATGACGCCGGCGCGCACGATGCCGTGGCGCGTGCCCAGGCGCTGATCCTGGGCCTGGGTTTTCGCGTGAGCGAACTTGACCAGCCCGTCAACAGCTTCTCCGGTGGCTGGCGCATGCGACTGCAACTGGCTCGCGCGCTGATGTGTCCCAGCGACCTGCTGCTGCTGGACGAGCCCACCAATCACTTGGATTTGGACGCCCTGGTCTGGCTCGAAGCCTGGCTCAAGCGCTACGCGGGCACCATGATCGTGATCAGCCACGACCGCGAGTTCCTGGACGCCATCACCAACGTCACCCTGCAAATCCAGCAAGGCGAGTTGAACCGCTACGGCGGCAACTACAGCAAGTTTGAAGAACTGCGCGCCCAGCAGCTCGAACTGCAACAGGCCAGCTTTGCCAAGCAGCAGGAGAAGATGGCCCACCTGCAGAAATTCATCGACCGCTTCAAGGCCAAGGCCAGCAAGGCCAAGCAGGCGCAAAGCCGGGTCAAGCAACTCGAACGCATGGAGAAAATCGGGCCTGTGCTCGCCGAGGCGGACTTCACTTTCGAGTTCAAGGAACCGGCCAACTTGCCCAACCCAATGCTGGCCATCAGCGACGCCTCGTTCGGCTATGTGGACGACGAGGGTACGCCCACCACCATTCTTACGGGCGTCAACCGTTCGGTGCTGGCGGGGCAGCGCATCGGCATCCTGGGCGCCAACGGTCAGGGCAAGTCCACGCTGGTCAAGACCATTGCGCGCACCATGAAAGCATTGGGCGGCAGCATCACCGAGGGCAAGGGCCTGAACATTGGCTACTTTGCCCAGCAGGAACTCGACGTGCTGCGCCCCAGCGAACACCCGCTGGAGCACATGATCCGCTTGGCCAAAGAGCTGGGGCCTGATGCCAAGCAACCCAGCCGGGAGCAGGATCTGCGCAGCTACCTAGGCAGCTTCAACTTCACCGGGGACATGGTCAAGCAGGCCGTGGGCACCATGAGCGGCGGTGAAAAAGCGCGCCTGGTGCTGGCCATGATCGTATGGCAGCGCCCCAATCTGCTGCTGCTGGACGAGCCTACCAACCACCTGGACCTGGCCACCCGCGAGGCCCTGGCGATGGCGCTCAACGACTTCGATGGCACTGTGATGCTGGTCAGCCACGACCGCGCCCTGCTGCGCTCGGTCTGCGAGGACTTCTGGATGGTGGGCCGAGGTGTGGTCGGCCCGTTCGATGGCGACCTGGACGACTATCAACGTTACCTGCTCGAAGAGTCCAAGCGCCTGCGCGAAGAAGCACGCCTTGCCGAGCAGGCGCTGGCCTCACAAGCTCCTGCAGCAGCGCCCGCCGCAACACCGACACCGGTGGTCGCTCTGGCCTCCGTTGCCGCGCCAGCACCGGCTCCCGCTCTGTCCCCTTCGCGTGATGGGCGCGAGCAGCGCAAGCTTGACGCTCAAACGCGCCAGCAGCTGGCCGAAAAGACCCGGCCACTCAAAAAAGAGCTGGAACAGATCGATAAACGCTTGACCGCCCTGAGCGCAGAACGCACCCAATTGGAGCAAAAACTGACGGAAGCCTTGCCTCCTGCAGAGATCGCCGAGTGCGGCCGGCGATTGAAAGCAGGAAATGATGAAACGGAAAAACTGGAAGAGCGTTGGCTGGAAATTTCTTCCGAACTCGAAGAAATTTCAGCGGCCTCGGTGGGTTAGAGATGTAAAGTCCTGTAAATTCTTTCCAGAATTTTTCGGACTTTCCATTGACCCATATCGCTTTTATGCTACCAAATGTGTAGCTATTTTTAGTGTAAATCTACAGGCTATTGCGGTTGCATTTTTTTGCGAAAGGTTGTCAACGGACTGTGGACCGCCCGCGTTGTTGGTACATCACAGGAGTTTTCCACCATGAATACCACCGCAATCTTGTCCGCTTGGCCCGAAGACGAACGCGACCGTAAGCGCGCACCGGCCCGCTTCTGAAAGCCCTGCGGCCTTGCCTCTGTTGTGTAGCTACACAGTGCACATCAAGCATAAACCATACCAAGGCATGAGAAATGTGGCCACATTAGCTCCATATTTCTCAGGTGGACCATAGCAAGGTCGGAGTTAACCTCCGCGATTCTTGCAAGTCCCAACAAAAAACCCCGCAGATGCGGGGTTTTTTGTTGGTCCAAAAGGACGGAACAGCCTTTAGCCCATGTGCAGGCCGCCATTGACCGAAAAGTCTGCACCGGTGGCGTATCCGCCCTCTTCCGAGGCCAGCCAGGCGATAATCGATGCAATCTCGCTGGGCTCACCCAGGCGTTTGACAGGCACCGTGGCGACAATCTTTTCCAGAACATCCGGACGGATTGCCTTGACCATGTCAGTGCCGATGTAGCCTGGGCTTACCGTATTGACGGTGACGCCCTTGGTGGCCAGTTCCTGCGCCAGCGCCATCGAGAAGCCATGCATGCCTGCCTTGGCGGCGGAATAGTTGGTTTGCCCCGCCTGACCTTTTTCGCCGTTGACGGAGCTGATGTTGATGATGCGGCCCCAGCCCTTTTCCACCATGTCAGACACCACCTGTTTGGTGACATTGAACATGCTGTTGAGGTTGGTTTCGATCACGGCGTCCCAGTCTTCGCGCGACATCTTGAGGAACATGCGGTCGCGTGTGATGCCAGCGTTGTTCACCAGCACGTCAATGGTGCCGTGCTCTGCCTTGGTCTTGCCAAAGGCTTCCACGGTGGACTCCCAATCACCCACGTTACCGACCGACGCATAAAACGTGTAGCCCAGGGCCTTTTGCTCTGCCAGCCATTTGGCGTGGTCCCGTGTCGGGCCGCAACCAGCGATGACTTTGAAACCTTCCTTGTGCAGGCGCTGGCAAATGGCGGTACCGATGCCTCCCATGCCACCGGTGACATACGCGACTTTCTGGCTCATGTGATTTCTCCTTGTTAGTGATTGGCTCAGGACCCACTCTACCGAAGAAATTGGGCACTGCCGTGAAGGAAAACACTGAAGCCCTTTCCTTTTTGACATATCCACATGCGTCACACAGCTGACGCGAGGCACGCTTATCGACGCGTCACCGGCGTAGCGCCTTCAGATGCACCAAATGGAGGCAGCGGATTGGCTGCTGTGGACTGCGGCAGCCCCCAAGGACTGGCTTGAAATGCAGGCGCTGTGTTGCGCTAGACGTGCCGTGGCGCCAGCGGCAAGGATTCCCATCCCGGCTTGGCGAACAGATAACCTTGCTGGTAGCGAACGCCCACCGAACCCAGGTAGGTGGACTCAGCCGATGTTTCAATGCCTTCCGCCACAATGTCGATGGACAGCCGTTGGCAGACCAGCGCAATGCCGCACACGATCGCCTGTCGCACGGGGTCCTGATCGATGTTGCGAATCAGCTCCATGTCGATCTTGAGCACATGCGGCTGAAATTGCACCAGCATGTTCAGCCCCGCGTAGCCCGCACCAAAGTCGTCGATGGCCGTAATGAGGCCCTGGCGCCGGTATTCATTGAAGATCGACTTCAGGTGTGCACCATTGCTGACCTGCTCGCCCTCCGTCACCTCGAACATGATCCGGTTGTGCGGAAAATCGAACTCTTCAGCCGCCTCCATGGTGGCGCGGATGCAGGTCTCGGGCCGATACACCGCATTGGGCAGGAAGTTGATGCTCAGTCGGCAGTCTGGCAGGCTGGCGAGCCCCAGGCGCGACGCTAGTTCAATGGCCTTGACGCGGCACGCCTGGTCAAACCGGTAGCGGTTGGTGTCATCCACCCACGACAGCACCGTCCCGGCCGACTCGCCATCTGCACCGCGCACCAACGCTTCGTAGGCGAATGGGCGATCCAACTCCAGGTCCATGATGGGCTGGAACGCCATCGTGAAATCGAACGGAAGCTGCGTCTTGTCACGACAGGATTGGCAGCCCACAGGTTCGAAGGGTTGGGCAAAAATGGTCACTGTCATGGACAAACATCGTAACGCATCAGTACAAAATTGCGCTCTCCCAGCACCAGTGCAAAGCAAAGCCTTTCGCTTGTCGCAAAGCTATCTGGGTTAAAAGGTTGCGATCCGGACACAACACTCGCAGAGGCTGCCAATCCGCTCTCTGTCCCGTCCGTTCAGCAAAACCAATAAAAAAGGCCGCATGGAAATGCGGCCTTTTGACTGAGACTGGCAGTGACTTCGATCAACGCGCCGTAGGCACCACGCCAATTGCCCCAAGCTGAAGCTGAGGCTCAGCGCTCCAAAGCCAGCGACACGCCCATGCCACCACCGATACACAGCGCGGCCAGGCCCTTCCTCGCGTCACGGCGCTGCATTTCGTGCAATAGCGTGACCAGAATGCGGCAGCCCGACGCGCCGATGGGGTGGCCGATGGCGATGGCGCCTCCGTTCACGTTGACCTTGGCGGGGTCAATGGCCAGTTCCTTGTTCACAGCGCAGGCCTGTGCGGCGAAGGCTTCGTTCAGCTCGAACAGGTCCACATCGGCGGCGTTCCAGCCTGCGCGCTGCAAGGCCTTGCGCGAGGCCGGCACGGGGCCCATGCCCATGGTGGCAGGGTCCAGGCCGCTGGTGCCAAAAGCGGCGATGCGCGCCAGAGGCTTGAGGCCAAGGGCGGCAGCCTTCTTGGCGCTCATCACCACCACAGCGGCGGCGCCATCGTTCAGGCCCGATGCGTTGCCGGCGGTCACGCTGCCCGCCTTGTCAAAGGCGGGGCGCAGGCCGGCCAGGGCTTCAGCGTTGGTCTTGCGGTTGAGGTACTCGTCGGTGTTGAACAGGATGGGGTCACCCTTCTTCTGCGCCAGGCTCACGCCGACGATTTCATCGGCGAACTTGCCAGCATCTTGTGCAGCAGCTGCCTTTTGCTGGCTGGCCAGGGCCAGTGCGTCCTGCATGTCGCGGGTGATGCCGTACTGCTTGGCCACGTTTTCAGCCGTGATGCCCATGTGGTACTGGTTGTACACGTCCCACAAGCCGTCCACGATCATGGTGTCGATCAGCTTCCAGTCGCCCATGCGCTGGCCGTCGCGCGAGTTGGGCAGCACGTGCGGCGCCAGGCTCATGCTCTCCTGGCCGCCGGCCACGACGATCTCGCTGTCGCCCCAGGCCACAGCCTGGGCAGCCAGCATGACGGCCTTCAAACCGGAGCCGCACACTGCGTTGATGGTGAGTGCAGGAGTTTCCTTGGCCACGCCCGCCTTCATGGAGGCCTGACGTGCGGGGTTCTGGCCCACGCCAGCTGCCAGCACCTGGCCCATGATGACTTCGCCAATCTGGTCGGACGAGAGACCTGCGCGCGCGATCGCTTCACGGATCACGATAGCGCCGAGTTCGGTCGCAGGCGTCTTGGCCAGCGAGCCACCAAACTTGCCCACAGCAGTGCGAGCGGCAGAAACGATGACGATGTCTTCCATGGAATGTCCTTGTAGTGGTGAGTGGTGGTTCAGTGATTCTCGCAGCGCCAAAAGTCAGGACTTTTGCGTATCAGGCTTTCTGCTTGACATAGCGGCCGGGCGCGGGCTCGATGGCCTTGAACTTGGTGCCTTTGCCATAGGCCTTGGGCGCGGCAATCTGTTTGCCCGCATGGCTCTTGAGCCAGCCTGACCAGTCGGTCCACCAGCTGCCGGGGTGCTCGTTAGCGCCTTCCAGCCATTGGTCCAGCGTGCCTGGGAACTTGCCGTCGGCGCGGGTCCAGTGGCTGCGCTTGCCCTTGGAGGGTGGGTTGATCACGCCCGCGATGTGGCCTGAGGCGCCCATCACAAAACGCTTCTTGCCCGGCAGCACCTGGGTGGACGCATAAGCGGCCGTGGCGGGCACGATGTGGTCTTCGCGCGAGCCATAGATATAGACAGGCAGGTCGAGGCTGCCCAGGTCCAGCTTTTCGCCGCACACGGTGAGCTTGCCCGGCTTGACCAGGTTGTTTTCGAGGTAGAAATTGCGCAGGTACCAGGCGTAGAACGGGCCGGGAAGATTGGTGCTGTCGCTGTTCCAGTACAGCAGGTCAAACGGCGGCGGCGTTTCGCCCTTGAGGTAGTTGCCCACCACGTAGTTCCAGACCAGATCGTTGGGTCGCAAGAAGCTGAAGGTGGACGCCAGGTCCTGCCCCTTCATCAGCCCGCCATGGCCCATCTGCATCTCGCGGAACTTGACGAACGCTTCATCGATGAACACGTCCAGAATGCCGGTGTCGGTGAAGTCGATCAGCGTGGTGAGGAAGGTGGCACTGGCCACGGGCTCGTCGCCGCGCGCTGCCAGCACGGCCAGCGCATTGGACAGGATGGTGCCGCCCACGCAAAAACCCAGCGCGTTGATCTGCTCGGCACCGGTGATGTTCTGCACTACGTCGATGGCGGCCATGGCGCCGTCTTCCACGTAGTCGTCCCAGGTCTTGTGGGCCAGGCTGTCATCAGGGTTGCGCCAGCTCACCACGAAGGTGCGGTGGCCTTGTTCCACCGCGTAGCGGATCAGCGAGTTCTCGGGCTGCAGGTCGAGGATATAGAACTTGTTGATGCAGGGCGGCACCAGCAGGAACGGGCGCTCGTACACCTTGGCCGTGAGGGGCTTGTATTCGAGCAGCTGGAACAGCTCGTTTTCGAACACCACAGCGCCTTCGGTGGTGGCCACATTGCGGCCTACCTCGAACAGGCTTTCGTCGGTCATCGACACGTGGCCCTGGGTGATGTCGTGCAGCAGGTTCTGCATGCCCTTGGCAATGCTCTCGCCCTTGGTCTCAATGGCTTTTTTCTGCGCTTCGGCATTGAAGGCGAGGAAGTTGCTGGGCGCCATGGCTGCCATCCACTGCTCCACGCCAAATCGGATGCGGGCCTTGGTCTTTTCGTCGGCCTCGACCGCCTCGGCCAGCCCCATCAGAGTCCGTGCATTGAGCAGGTAGGCGGCGGCGGAAAACGCTGCCACAGGGTTGCTGGCCCAGCCCTCACCGGCAAAACGCTTGTCCTTGACCTCGGGGGTGCCCTGCAGGCCCTGCGCCCAGAGGTCCTGCGCTTCTTTGAGGTATTGCTGCTGCAATGCCTGCAGCTTGGTTTGCGACAGCTTCAGGGGTGCGGCGGTGGGTACCTGCGCCCCCAGGTCCAGTTTCTGGAACGATTGCAGCGCCTGCGACCAGCTTTGCCCGAAAATCTGCTGGAACTGCTGGGCGCTCTCGGCCCAGGGTGATTCAGAAGTCATGCTCATTCCTCGATGGTTGGTCGCTCACAGCGGCTGGGGCCTGATTTTTGTTTCGCGGGTTCATTGTTGCCCACCGCCATGGTGCATGGCAACGAATTCAACGCTTTCAGTGCACACAAACCAATGTACCTCATCGTCATCGCCTGGACCTACGTCACTCTCATGATGGCGGTGGCCGAGGCCACCAGTCCGCAGGGCACCGTGCTGGGCGCCATCATCACGTTTGCGCTGTATGGCCTGCTGCCCATGGGCATCCTGGTGTACATCCTGGGCACGCCTTCGCGCAAGCGCAAGATCAAGGAACGGGAGGCGGCCGAACAGGCTGCGTATGACGCGGAGCAGGCTGCGGCCCGCGTGGCCGATGCGGGAGCCGAGCCGGCAGCGTCAGCCGCGCCAGATGCAGGCGGCAAAGCGCCCGCTGCCGCCGAGGGCGGCGCTGTCGCGGCGGTGCGAAAAGAACCTTGAGGCCTGCGTGACAGTGCACCACGGCGGGGTGCTGTCGTTGCCGTAAATGTGCGTGATGCCCATGGCACGCAGCCGCAGCCGGGCCAGCCCTGCCAGATCGCACAGGTACTTGCCCGGTGCGTCGGGACGGGCCACAAAACATGGAGCAGCCGCAGCGCCCAATGCGCCCGGCGCGTCGCAGAACGCTGCACGCACCTCCGCCCCGACCTCGAAAGCCGTGGGGCCAATGCAGGGGCCCAACCAGGCCAGCGTGTGGGCAGCAAGCTCTGCAGGGGCCGGAGAGTCTGGCGTTAACGCTCCGTTTTTGATAGCTACCAAGGCATGATGCACTAGCGCTTCATGGCAAAAATGCTTGAAAACCGCTTCCAACACGCCCTGCCCTGCGTGCCCGGCCAGTCCGCGCCAGCCGGCGTGGGCCGCAGCCACCACCTGGCCTGAGCGGTGGGCCAGCAGCACGGGCAGGCAGTCGGCCACCATGATGGTGCAGACGGCGCCGGGTGCGCTGGCCACGCAGGCGTCGGCCTCTGTGCCGTCGGGAGTGCTCGCATCCAGCAATACAACGCCATCGCCGTGCACCTGGTTCAGGAACACCGCGCGGGCGTCCGGGGTGGTGGATTGCAAGGCGGACTGCAAGGTCTGCCGGTTGGCAGCCACTGCCAGCGGATCGTCGCCCACATGGGTGCCCAGGTTGAACTGGTCGTACGGTGTGCGGCTCACGCCGCCCGTGCGCGTGGTGCACAGCGCATGCACACCGGGCGGTGCGGGCCAGTCGGGCACCAGCCAGTCTGCGCGCTGGCTTGGGACCGACGATGACACAGGCGTCACGCTTCGTTGTCCGGGCAGGCCGAGGGCTGCGCCTGCTGGAATGCAGGCAGTGCCATGCAGGCGTCAAACACCCCCATGGTGAGTGGCAGGCCGTCCAGACTGACCTTGAAGCGCTGGGCGTTGAAGATCTGGGGCACCAGGCAGCAGTCGGCCAGCGTGGGCGTATCGCCCCAGCACAGCACCGAGGGTGCCATACCCTGTGCTGCGCGTTCTTGGGCCAGCAGCTCCAGTTGCCGCTCAAACGCCTCCAGACCGCCGCGCACCCAGTGGTGGTACCAGGCGTTCTTGGCATCCTCATCCACCTTCAGGTCGCGCACCAGGTACTTGAGCACGCGCAGGTTGTTGAGCGGATGGATCTCGCACGCCACCATCTGCGCCAGCGCCCGCACCCGGGCCCGGGCCAGCGGCGTGGCGGGAAGCAAAGCGGGCGTCGGGTGGGTTTCGTCCAGGTATTCGATGATGGCCATGGACTGGGACAGCGCCGTCCCCCCGTCGGTCACCAGCGTGGGCACCAGTGCGTCGCCAATGCGGCGCAGGTACTCGGGGTCCTTGTGTTCGCCCTTGACGAGGTGCACGGGCAGGTAGTCATAGTCCAGGCCCTTGATCTGCAGCGCGATGCGCACGCGGAACGAGGCAGAGGAGCGGAAGTAGTTGTACAGCTGCATGGAAGAACGGTGCCTGTGATGGGGTCTGTGGGATACGGAACCGGCGCACCGTGGTGCCAGCACGCCGCAGATGGCAAGCCTCTGGGGCCTGAGAGCGCGGGACGTGCCGGTCAGGCGCCCGAAGTGCCTGCCGGGTCCTGGTGGTTGTATACGACTTTGGAGAGCAGCACCATCAGGTCGGCGCTTTCCTGGGCGGTGAGCGGTGCGGTCAGGCGTTCCTGCACCCGCTGGGCGGCGTCGCGCATCTGCAGGGCGGCCACTTCGCCTTCGGGGGTGATCCACAGCAGCTTGCGGCGGCGGTCGCGGGTGTCGGGCTCGCGACGGATCCAGCCGCGCTTTTCCAGGCGCCCGATCACCGAGCCGGAAGTGGCTGCATCGAATGCCACGCGGGCAGCCAGGGTGACCTGGTCTTCGCCCGGCTGGGCCAGCAGCTCGTGCAGGATGGCGAACTGCACCGGCGTCACGTCAAATCCGGCCGTCTCTTCCATGAAAAGTGCCACGGTCCGCTGGTGGGCGCGGCGCACCAGGTGGCCCGGCGTGTTGTGGAAATCGAAGCTCTTTGCCATGGGCGCGAGTGTAGCGCCCCCCAGCAGAGGGCCTGCGCCCATGGCACACTGCCACACTGCGGCGCGCACGGTACTGCGCCCGGTTTTCTGACAGCATTCCCAGAACCATTGAAAGGCAGACATGAGCTACGTGTTTCCTCCAGCCCCCGTGGTCAGCGTGCCCGTGGTGGGCAGCGGCGAACGGTTTCCGGTACACCGCATTTACTGCGTGGGCCGCAACTACGAAGAACACGCCAAGGAGATGGGCTTTACCGGCCGCGAGCCACCCTTCTTCTTCCTCAAGCCTGCGGATGCCATCGTGGTCGTCAACGCGGGCGAAACCGGGCAGCTGCCCTACCCCAGCCTCACCGCCAACCTGCACCACGAGATCGAGCTGGTGGTGGCCATTGGCAAGGGCGGCAAGAACATCCAGGCTGCTGACGCTTTCAGCCACATTTATGGCTACGCCGTGGGCCTCGACATGACCCGCCGCGACCTGCAGAACGACATGAAGAAACAGGGCCGCCCCTGGTGCATCGGCAAGGGCTTTGACGCCAGCGCTCCCATCGGCCCCATCACCCCGGCAGCGCAGGCAGGTGATGTGGCCAACGCGCCCATCTGGCTGCAGGTGAACGGCGCAGACCGCCAGCGCAGCACCGTGACCCAGTTGATCTGGAACATTGCCGAGACCATCGAGCACCTGTCGGCCGCGTGGGAGCTGCAGCCCGGCGACCTGATCTACACCGGCACCCCCGAAGGTGTGGGCGCTGTGGTGCGTGGCGATACGCTCGAAGGCGGTGTGGGTGGCCTCACGCCTTTGCGCCTGACCGTGGTCTGAGCGCCACCGGGCGGCCAGGCGAACGCAATGCTACGATTTTCATAGCTGGTAGCGCATGTTGCACTAGCGCTACCAGCCCATTTGACCCTCAAACCCCTGCATGACCTACCGCAGCCCCATCAAACATTGCCGCGCCTGTGGCACCGCCGTGGTGTACCGCCTGCCGGACGACGGCGACACCAAACAGCGTGCGGTCTGCCCCGCCTGCAACACGGTGCACTACGAGAACCCGCTCAATGTGGTGGGCACGGTGCCCGCGCTGCCCGATGGCCGCATCCTGCTGTGCAAGCGCAACATCGAACCCCGCTGGGGCAAATGGACGCTGCCCGCAGGCTTCATGGAGCTGGACGAAACCACGGCACAGGGTGCGGCGCGCGAGACCGATGAGGAAGCCGGCGCGCAGATCGAGATCGGCCCCCTGTTCAGCCTGCTGAACGTGCGCCGCGTGGGCCAGGTGCACCTGTTCTACCGCGCCACGCTGCTCAGCGACCAGTTCAACCCGGGCTACGAAACCATCGAGGCGCGGCTGTTTGCCGAAGACGAGGTGCCCTGGGACGAGCTGGCCTTCCGCACCGTGAAAGAAACGCTGGAGTGCTACTTTGCCGACCGCAAGGCGGGCACCATGGGCATGCACTTCATCGACATTGAGTAGGCCCTGCCATGACAGTTGCCACCTCCACAGCATCACCCGCAAACACCACGCAGGCCAGCGCGCCGCCGGATGGCCTGCCCGCCTACCGCCTGCTCACCGGTCCCGACGACGCCAGCTTCTGCCGCCGCGTGAGCGACGCGCTGGCGCTGGGCTATCGGCTGTACGGCTCTCCGGCGGCCACCTTCAACGGGCAGACAGTGATCGTCGCCCAGGCCATCGTGTGGCCGGGCGTGGTGGACTGACACGATCCTCGTCGCCGAGCATCATCCGGCGGTGCGCAACCCCCGCGCCGCGCCCACTCATTCGCCCCCCACCCGCTCCTCTGCGGGCACCGGTGGCGACACCGAACCCGGTGGGTCGGTAGTGACCGGCGGCAAACCGCTCGCACCCGCAGGCCGGGGCGGCATGCCAGGCACCGGGGCCTGCTGCGGGTCGGTGCGGAACAGGCCACGAATCCAGTCACGCATGGTGCTGAGCGAGCTGTCGGGCGGCGGCGGCGGGCTGGTGTCGAACTCGTCCACGAACCGGTCGTTGCCGTCGATCACCTTGTTGCGGATGGCCTGCTGCATGAACTCGCCCACCATGGGCAACGCACTGCGCGCGCCCTGCCCCCAGTAGTCGCTGCGCAGCGTGATGCGCCCGTCGTTGAAGCCGGCCCATGCGCCTGCCACCACGCGGGTGTGCATCAGGATGAACCAGCCATCGGTGTTGTCTTGTGTGGTGCCGGTCTTGCCCGCCACGTCGGCCTGGATGCCATACCGCGTGCGGATGGCCGTGGCCGTGCCCCGGTCCACGGCACCGCGCATGGTGTTGCGCAGGGTCTGTGCAGCCCGGGGCTGGAAGACCTCTTCCGGCACGGGCTTGGCAAAGGTCTCAAGCACCTTGCCGTGGCGGTCTTCGATGCTGGTGATGAGCACGGGCTCCACATAGCGGCCCAGGTTCACGATGCTGCTGTAGGCCGAGATCATCTCCTTGAGCGTGACCGGGCTGGTGCCCAGCGCGAGGGACGGAACCTCCTCCAGCTTGGACTGCCGCACGCCCAGGGCGCGTGCCACTTCGGCCACGCGGGCCGGGCCCACCTGCTGCATCACCTGCGCGGTGATGGTGTTCTTGGACAGCGCGAGGCCATCGGCCAGCGTCATGGGCTGGTCGCTGGGCGGGCCACCGTCGGTGGGGCGCCAGACGCGGCCACCGCCCAGCGGGATTTCGACGGCTGTATCCATCAGCGTGTCTTCGGGCGTGGCGCCGTTGGCAAACGCGGCGCCGTACACAAACGGCTTGAAGGTAGAGCCCGGCTGGCGGCGCGCGGCCTGCACATGGTCAAACGGATCTTGCGCAAAGTCGCGGCTGCCCACCCAGGCCAGCACATGGCCGGTGACCGGGTCTTGCGCCAGAAAGCCCGCCTGCACACGCGTCTTTTCGGCGCGCAGCTTGGCCATGAAGGAGGCGTCATCCATCAGCGCCTTCAGGGCGTCGTCAGGGGTGTCGCCCTTGTCCACGGCGGCGCGGTATTCGGCGCTCTCGCGCACCAGGGTCTGCACCAGCTCGTTCTTGGGGCCCCAGCCGTTGCGCTGCGACCAGGCGGTGTCTGCCACGCCTTGCAATTGCCGGCCCTGCCGTGCCACCGCCTGGTTGGCATAGGCCTGCAGGCGCGAATCGATGGTGGTGCGAATCACCAGACCGTCCGAATACAGGCTGTAGCCCTTGCTGTCGGCCCAGTCGATGAGCTGCTTGCGCAGCTGGATCGCAAAGTGCGGCGCCGGGCCCATCACCTCCGTCTGGCGTTCGAAGTTGATGCGCAGCGGGCGTTTTTGCAGGGTCTCGAACTGCTTGGCATCGAGCTTGCCCCGCTTGACCATCTGCGACAGCACCGTGTTGCGGCGGGCCTGCGCGCGCTCGGGGTTGAGCACCGGATTGTAGTAGGCCGTGCCCTTGAGCATGCCAATCAGGGTGGCGCTTTCCAGCACATTGAGCTTGTCGGCCGACTTGTCGAAATAGGTGCGCGCGGCCATCTCGATGCCGTAGGCGTTGTACAGAAACGGCACGGTGTTGAGGTAGGTCTCCAGGATCTCGTCCTTGGAATACGACGCCTCGATCTTGAGCGCGGTGATCGCCTCCTTGAGCTTGCGCGTGAGCGTGCGCGAGCGCCCGATTTCCTCCGGGAACAGGTTGCGCGCCAGCTGCTGGGTGATGGTGGAGCCGCCCTGCGGGTCCCCACGCAGCGTCAGCACTACCGACGACGCCGTGCGCCGCCAGTCCAGCCCGAAGTGCTTGTAGAAACGGTGGTCCTCGGTCGCTATCAGCGCGTCCACCACGTTGGGCGAAATCTGGTTCAGCTCCACCCATTCGCGGTTGGCCCAGCGGTATTCGGCCAGCAGCTTGCCGTCGGCCGACATGAGCTGCGCCGGCAGCTCGCTCTTGGCCTTGCGGATGTCGCTGATGCCGGGAGTAAAAGGCACCAGCGCCAGCGTGAACACCAGCAGCGCAGCGGGCACCGCCACCACCGTCCACAGCAGCAGGCGCCGCACGGGCTGGGGAACCCAGGCCAACAGGCCCGCCATGCGGGCCCGGAAAGAAAGCAGCCAGTTGTGCATCAATGAATCGCCGGGAGATTGGGGGTCGCTTCAGGACCGCCCCACCAGGGGCCGGTCAGGAAGGAGAAAGGGGAATGAGAACGCGAACAAAGAGTCGGGCATGGTGCACCGTGCTCCGTCAGACACCCTGGCCTGACAACAGTTCCAGCATGCCGGCTTCGTCGAGCACGGGCACGCCCAGTTCCTGGGCCTTGGCCAGCTTGCTGCCTGCTTCTTCGCCCGCCACCACGTAGCTGGTCTTTTTGCTGACGGAGCCCGCCACCTTGGCGCCAGCGGCCTCCAGCAGGTCTTTGGCGGCGTCTCGGCTCAGCGTGGGCAAGGTTCCGGTCAGCACCACTGTCTTGCCCGCCAGGATCTGCGGAGCGCGCTCGGCCACCGGCCCCTCGGGCCAGGTCACGCCGCAAGCGCGCAGTTGCTCGACCACCTCGCGGTTGTGCGGCTGCTGGAAGAAAGTGTGCAGGCTCTGCGCCACCACGGGGCCCACGTCATTCACCTCCAGCAACTGCTCCACGCTGGCGTCCATGATGGCGTCCAGCGTGCCAAAGTGCCGCGCCAGGTCCTTGGCCGTGGCCTCGCCCACATGGCGCAGTCCCAGGCCGAACAAAAAGCGTGGCAAGGTGGTCTGCTTGGATTTTTCGAGCGCGGCCAGCACGTTCTGGGCCGATTTTTCGGCCATGCGCTCCAGCGCGATGAGCGATGTGAGGCCCAGCCGGTACAGGTCGGGCAGCGTGCGGATCACGTTGGCATCCACCAGCTGGTCCACCAGCTTGTCGCCCAGGCCTTCGATGTCCATGGCACGGCGCGCGGCAAAGTGCAGGATGGCCTCCTTGCGCTGCGCGGCGCAGAACAGGCCGCCTGTGCAGCGGTGGTTGGCCTCGCCCTTTTCGCGCACCACGGCGCTGCCACACACGGGGCAGGCCTTGGGCATACGGAAGTTGGGGACGTAAATCTCGCGAGGAGGGTTTCCGTGAGGCCGCTTGACGGGCACACCATCAACAGAAATGACTTCCGTCGCATCCGTGAGTGGGGGCATCACTCCCACGACTTCGGGAATCACATCGCCGGCTCGGCGCACGATCACCTGATCGCCCACCCGCACGCCTTTTTTGCGAATTTCGAATAGGTTGTGCAGCGTGGCATTAGTGACGGTAACTCCGCCGACAAAAACTGGTGTCAGGCGCGCCACGGGCGTGATCTTGCCGGTGCGCCCCACCTGCACGTCGATGCCTTCGACCTTGGTGGCCATCTCCTGCGCGGGGTACTTGTGCGCCACGGCCCAGCGCGGTTCGCGGGTCTTGAAGCCCAGGTCCCGCTGCAGCTGCAGCGAGTTGACCTTGTAGACGACGCCGTCAATGTCGTACGGCAGCGCATCGCGGCTGGCACCCACCTGCTGGTGAAATGCTACCAATTCAGTAGCACCCACCGCAATTTGTACCTGCGCTGCCACCGGAAAACCCCAGGATTTCAGCGTCTGCAGCATCTCGAAATGCGTGCGGAACACGGGCCCACCCTCGGCAGGCGGCGTGATGGCGCCCAGGCCATAGGCAAAAAAACTCAAGGGCCGCTGGGCGGTGATGTTGGAGTCCAGCTGGCGCACCGCACCCGCAGCCGCATTGCGTGGGTTCACAAAGGTCTTGCCGCCCTGCTCCCGCTGGCGCTCGTTCAGCGCGTCGAAGTCGGCGCGGCGCATGTAGACCTCGCCGCGCACTTCGAGCAAAGAAGGCACGCCGTCGGGCAAGGTCAGCGGAATCTGCCGAATGGTGCGGATGTTGTGCGTCACGTCCTCGCCCACCTCGCCATCACCGCGCGTGGCGGCCTGCACCAGGCGGCCGTTTTCATAGCGCAGGCTCATGGCCAGGCCGTCAAACTTGGGCTCGGCCACATATTCGATGGCAGGGTCAGCATCCGTCAGACCCAGCTCGCGCCGCACGCGGGCATCAAACGCCTGGGCGCCCGTGGCCTCAGTGTCGGTTTCGGTGTGAATGCTGAGCATGGGCACCGCGTGGCGCACGGGGGCCAGGCCCTCCATCACTGCACCAATCACGCGCTGCGTGGGGGAGTCGGGGGTGACCAGATCGGGGTGCGCGGCTTCTAGCGCCTGCAACTCGCGGAACACACGGTCGTATTCGGCGTCGGGCACGGTGGGCTCGTCCAGCACGTAGTACTGGTGGGCCCACTTGTTCAGCTGGTCGCGCAGCGCTTTGATTTTGATAGCTGGCTGCGCTTGATCCAACGGCGCTGGGGCCGAAAAAAGATCCAAACTCTCGGTCATGGCCGCACCAGCGCTCAGCTGAACAGGCGCCGCGCCAGCACCGACCCCGCAGACAGATCCCGCCCATCAAGCTGGTCATACAGCAGCTCCAGGTCGGCGGCAATCGGGTCCATGGCCATCGCGGGTAGCGGGGTGCCGTTCTGGTCGCAGAGCACACCGTCCATGGCCTGGCACAGGGCGGCGGCCACGTCGCGCAGGCGGGCGAAGGGTTGCTCGGTGCGGTGGACCTGGGCGACATCCAGGCTCAGCGTGATGTCGCGGATGGCGGACTGGTCGGGGTCGTCGGCCAGCGCGGCCTGGGTGTCGTACCCCAGGGTGAGCAAGGGCGGCAGGCCCTGAGTGCTGGCGGGCAGCACCAGACGGCCGGGCATGGCGCCGGGCACGAAGCCCAGGCGGGCCGCGTTCTGCTGCACGTAGCCAGGGCTCCAGGCGGCCTGGCGGGCGCGCAGCATAAACATGAGCTGGGCATCGTGGTCGCTGGCGAACTGGTCCAGCTCACGCGCGCGGGCCACTTCCTGCAGCATGTCGGGGAAGTCGGGAGCAGCGTTGATGGCGTCGGCAAAGGCCTGGGCCTTGACCACGAACTCGGAAAACTCGATCTCGTTGAGCGCGCCCATGCGGTTGGCGAGTTGCACGCCCGCCTGGAAGGACTGGTAGCGCTGACCGGGGGCGGGGGTTTCCCACTGCTGGGTGGCTTCGTTCAGGCCTTCGATGGCAAAGGGCTTGCTGCCTGCGCGGCGGGTGGGCGGCAGTGCGGCCAGGGCCGCGTCGCCGGACACCACGTGCTCGGGCTGTAGCGAGGCGATCACATCGATGAGCGGGTCCAGCCCCGGGCGGCGCTCAGGCGAAAACGGCGGCACGGGCAGTTGCAGGGCGTCGCCCGCGTCCACGGTGTGTTCCGACGGCTCCGGTCCTCGGTCCAGGCCGTGGAACTCGCCGGGGGGCATCGCACCGGCCGCGCCTGCATCAAAGCCGGGCTCTTGGCGCAATGCGGGTTCTGCCGCATGTTCACTGTCTTGGGGCAAGGCGCGCTTGGGCGCGTTGCGGCGCGAGGTCCAGGTGTTGTAGGCCACGATCAGGGCCAGCACCAGGCCACCGATGATGGCGAGACTCAGTTGCAATGTGCTCATGTTTGAATCAATGGGTTCAAGCGTCCACCATCGTCAGGGCCGACTCCATGTCGACGGCCACGATGCGCGACACGCCCTGCTCCTGCATGGTCACGCCGATCAGTTGCTCGGCCATTTCCATCGCGATCTTGTTGTGGCTGATGAACAGGAACTGTGTGCCCTTGCTCATGCTGGACACCAGCTTGGCATAACGCTCGGTGTTGGCGTCGTCCAGCGGCGCGTCCACCTCGTCCAGCAGGCAGAACGGCGCGGGGTTGAGCTGAAAGATGGCAAACACCAACGCGATGGCCGTGAGGGCCTTTTCGCCCCCCGACAGCAGGTGGATAGTCTGGTTCTTCTTGCCGGGTGGCTGGGCCATCACCTGCACGCCGGAGTCGAGAATTTCGTCACCGGTGATGATGAGCTTGGCCTGGCCGCCCCCGAACAGCTCGGGGAACATGCGGCCGAAGTGCGCGTTCACGGTGTCGAACGTGCCCGAGAGCAGCTGGCGCGTTTCGCCGTCGATCTTGCGGATCGCGTCTTCCAGCGTGTTCATGGCCTCGGTCAGGTCGGCGGTCTGCGCATCGAGGAACACCTTGCGCTCGCTGGCGAGCTTCAATTCATCCAGCGCGGCCAGGTTGACGGCGCCCAATGCCGCAATCTCGCGGTGCAGGCGGTCGATTTCACTCTGCAGGCCGCCCATGCGCACATTGCCCTCGTCGATGGAGCGCGCCACGGCTTCCAGATCGGCCTGAGCGTCTTGCAGCAAGGTGGTGTACTGCTCCAGGCCCAGGCGCGCGGCCTGTTCCTTGAGCTGGAACTCGGTGATGCGCTGGCGCAGCGGGTCGAGCGCGCGCTCCAGCTGCATGCGGCGCTCGTCGCTGGCGCGCAGCTTGGTGGTCAGGTCGTCGTATTCGCTGCGCTGGGCGGCCAGTGCCTTTTCGCGCTCCATCTTCACTTCCAGCGCGGCCTGCAGACCGCCTTGGGCGGCGGCGTCAGAGAGACGGGCGAGCTCATCGCGCGCACGCTGCTCTTCGTCGGCCAGGGCCTTGGCCTGTTGTGTGGCGGTTTCGATGGAGCGGTTGAGTTCGCCCCGGCGCGCCTCCAGGCTGCGCTGCGAGAACGTGGCCTCCTGCGCCTGGCGCTCCAGCGTGCGCTGCTGTTCGCGGCAGGCGGTGAGCTTGCGTTCGGCCTCAATGACCTTGTCGCCCAGCTGGGCCTCGCGCTCCTGGCTGTCGGCCAGCTGCATATCGAGCTCTTCAAAGCGGGCCTCGGCGGCCACGCGGCGTTCCTGCAGGTCGGCCAGCTGGGCTTCGACCTCGGCCAGGTCGCCATCGATCTGTGCGCTGCGGGCGCGGGTCTGCTCGGCCAGCTGGGTCAGGCGCAGGGTTTCGACCTGCAGCTCGTGGGCACGGCTTTGTGTTTCGGTGGCTTCGCGGCGTGCGGCCACGAGGCGCTGCGAGGCATCGGCATAGGCCGCTTCCGCACGGACCAACGCGGTGCGTGATTCTTCGGCGATCAGTGCCTGCGCGCGCAATTCCTTTTCGAGGTGCTCGATCTCCTGCGCGCGGGCCAGCATGCCGGACTGCTCCGAGTCCTGCGCATAAAAGCTCACGCTGTGGGCGCTGACGGCATGGCCCGTTGGCACAAACACCACTTCACCGGGCTGCAGCGTGCTGCGGCGGCTCAGGGCTTCGTCCAGCGTGGGCGCGGTGTAGCAGCCCTGCAGCCAGTCCACCAACACGGCACGCAGGCCCGCGTCGTTCAGGCGCAGCAGGTCCGACAGGCGGGCATGGGGCGACGATGTTTCGGGGTGGCCCGCAGCGGGGGCGCTGTAGAAGGCCAGGCGCGCGGGCGGCGCGTCGTTGCCGCCCGAGCCCAGGAAGCCGCGCACCATGTCCAGGCGCCCTACTTCCAAGGCGGCCAGGCGCTCGCGCAGGGCCGCTTCGAGCGCGTTTTCCCAGCCGGGTTCGATGTGGATGCGGCTCCACAGGCCCTGCAAGCCATCGAGGCCGTGCTTGGCGAGCCAGGGGCGCAGCTTGCCGTCGGTCTTGACCTTTTCCTGAAGCGCCTTGAGGGCCTCCATACGCGCCGACAGCTCAGCCTGGCGTGCGCTTTCGCTGTTGACGGCCTGCTGGCGGGCGCGGCGGTCGTCGTCCAGCTGGGGCACGGACTCCTGCAGCTCGTGCAGGCGGGCTGCGGTGGTTTCTGCGATCTCTTGCGCTTCTTCGAGCTGCTCGCGCAAGTTGGTCAGGCGGGCTTCGTCGGGCGCGGCCAGCGCATTGCGGTCGGTGCGCAGGCGCTCGAAGCGGGCATCGAGCTGGCGGCTTTGCTCGTCAAAGCTGCGCTGCTCGGCAGCGAGTACGCCAATCTGCTGCTGCACCTGCACCACGGCAGTCCGTTGCTCGGCCGTGCGGCTTTGCGCCTGGCGCAGGGCCTCTTCCAGGTCGGGCATCTGCATGGCCTGCTCTTCGACCTGGGCGGCCAGCAGCTCGGCGCGTTCTTCAGCGTCCACACCCGCACCGGCCAGGTTCTCCAGCTCGATGTCGGCCTCTTCCTTGCGGGTCTGCCACTGCGCGATCTGCTCTGCCAGTTGCACCAGGCGCTGCTCCACGCGCTGGCGGCCCTCGACCACGTAGCGGATCTCGGCTTCGAGCTTGCCGACCTCGGCTGTGGCTTCGTAGAGCTTGCCTTGGGCCTGGTTGACTTGGTCGCCCGCGGCGTAGTGGGCCTGGCGGATGGTTTCGAGGTCCGACTCGACCGCGCGCAGGTCGGCCATGCGCGATTCGAGGTCATTCACGGCCTGCAGGCCATCGAGGCGCACCTTGTTCTGCTGCTCCTCGGCCTCGGCCCGCTTCAGGAACCACAGCTGGTGCTGCTTGAGCGTCGCATCGGCGTGCAACGTGTTGTATTTGGCGGCCACCTCGGCCTGCTTTTCGAGCTTTTCGAGGTTGGCGTTCAGCTCGCGCAGGATGTCTTCGACCCGCGTGAGGTTCTCGCGCGTGTCCGACAATCGGTTTTCGGTCTCGCGGCGGCGCTCCTTGTATTTGGAGACTCCGGCGGCTTCTTCGAGGAACAGGCGCAGTTCCTCAGGGCGGCTTTCGATGATGCGGCTGATGGTGCCCTGGCCGATGATGGCGTAGGCGCGGGGCCCCAGGCCGGTGCCCAGGAACACGTCCTGCACGTCACGGCGGCGCACGGGCTGGTTGTTCAAAAAATAGCTGCTGGTGCCGTCGCGCGTGAGCACGCGGCGCACGGCCACCTCGCCGTACTGGCCCCACTGGCCGCCGGCGCGGTGATCGGAGTTGTCGAACACCAGTTCCACACTCGCGCGGCTGGCCTGCTTGCGGGTGGTGGTGCCGCTGAAGATCACGTCCTGCATGCTCTCGCCGCGCAGCTCGCTGGCCTTGCTCTCGCCCAGCACCCAGCGCACCGCGTCCATGATGTTGGACTTGCCGCAACCGTTCGGGCCCACCACGCCCACCAGTTGCCCGGGCAGCATGAAGTTGGTGGGTTCAGCGAACGACTTGAAGCCAGAGAGCTTGATCGAGGTAAGACGCACGGATCAGAAGGCGGATAAATGCAGGAGGGACGCGGGGGTCAACCAGGGCGCCGGTGCGCAGTCCCGGCGTAAAACACACCGGCAGGGCCGGGTGTGGGCAAGGCCGGAATGATACCGCGCCGCCTGCCCGCCCCCCGGCCTCCAGGGCCGAGGGTGGCGCCTGGGGGCACTGCACAGGCGAAAAATCGGCAAAAACGGCCTGATGCGCTAGTGTGATATGGCTTATTTGCTATCAAATTTGATAGCCAAAAGCGGGAAACATCAATGCAGCACACACACCTGGTTACGCCCACCCGACTTGGCCTGGAACAGGGCTTCGTCTGCGCGGGCCACCGCCTGGGGCAGGTGCTGCAGTGCAGAGATTTCGCACGCGCCAATCGACACGGTGAGCTGCTCGGGATCGGTGATGCTCTCCACCGCGCGGCGCAGTTTCTCGGCCACCTTCAGCGCGTCGGGCAGCGCGGTCTGCGGCAGGCAGACCAGAAACTCCTCGCCGCCCCAGCGAATGATCTCGTCGCCACGCCGCAAGGTGTCGGTCAGCACCCGGGCCACCGCCTGCAGGGCCTTGTCGCCCGCGTCGTGGCCAAAACGGTCATTGATGCTCTTGAACCGGTCCAGGTCCATCAACAGGATGGACGAGACGGGCTCAAACAGCGAGGCGCGGTACACGCGCCGGTCGATCAGGTCCACCGCATGGCGGTTGAGCAGCCCGGTGAGCGCATCGTGGTAGGCGGCGCGCTGCAACTCCTGGCGTTCGGCGGCCACGGTCATGAGGGAGCCGAACAGCTCGGCCAGCCCTGCAAACAGGCTGACACCGACTTCATCAAAGTAGCCATCACGGTCGGCATACAGCACAAAGATGCCGCTGTAGCCGTTGAAGGTGGAGGCGATGGGCAAGGCCAGCACGTGGTGGATGTCGTGGTGGCGGGCTGCGTCGCGCCAGGGCCCAAACGGCGAAAACTGCGACACCGTGAAAGGGCCTGCAGACTTGCCGTCCAGCGTGGTGAAGGCAGGGCCAATGCGGGTGAGCAGGTTGCGTTCGATGTTCAGCGATTCGGCATAGGCCGCCGCCGGGCCTGCAAACACCTGCGGGCGGATGGTGTGCGTGTCGGTCGGACCGAACCAGGTCCAGGCCAGGCGGATGTGGCTGGAGACATCCACAATGGCCTGGCACACCCCGCGAATGATCTCCAGCTCGCTGCGCCCCAGGATCAGCTTGGCCGAGCGCTTGAGCAGCATCTCGGCAATCACCGAGCGTTCGCGCTGCGCGTCAAAGCCCTGCGTCAATGGCGAGGGTGCGGGCGGCGAAGGCTTTTTGAAGAACATGAAGGCGGCAGCGGTGGAGCGCCTGCATCATAGGTGGCGCAGCCAGACTGCGGTTGCAAAGGGTTTCCGGCGGCCTGTTGCCACCTGCACTCCGCGCAACACACGCCACCCTGCGCACGCCGCAGGCCCCGCGTCATCCAAGGCGCCCGTCCAGGGCGCCATTGGTTCGGCGCACCAGCGCCTCAAACTCCGCCACTGCCACGGGGGGGCTGAGCAGGTAGCCCTGCCAGGCGTGGCAGTGGTGGCGCTCCAGAAACTCGCGCTGCGCCTCGGTCTCCACGCCCTCCGCAATCACGCGCAGGCCCAGGCTGGTGCCCAGCGCCACCACCGTGCGCGCAATCGCCGCGTCATTGGGGTCGGTCAGCACGTCGCGCACAAAGCTCTGGTCGATCTTGAGCTGGTCCAGCGGCAGGCGCTTGAGGTAGCTCAGCGACGAATAGCCAGTGCCAAAGTCGTCCAGCGAAAAGCCCACGCCGTAGCCCTTGAGCTGGCCCATTTTGTCGATGGTGTCTTCCACGTCTTGCAGCAGCAGGCCTTCGGTCATCTCCAGCTTGAGCTGGTGGCCGTCAGCCCCCGCACCCGCCAGCGCCGCGAGCACCTGGGCGACAAAGCCGCTTTGGTGGAACTGCCGTGGGCTCACGTTCACGGCCAGGCTCAGCAAGGCAAGGTCGGGCTGCTGGGCCCATGCGGCCAGCCGCCGACAGGCTGCCTGCAGCACCCACTCGCCCAACGGCAGGATCAGGCCGGTTTCTTCGGCCAGCGGGATGAAATGCGCGGGCGAGATGAATCCATCACGCGGGTGCCGCCAGCGCAGCAGCGCCTCGGCCCCGGTAATGCGGCCGTGGTCGATCTGGGGTTGGTAGTACAGCTCAAACTGGCCCTGGGCCAGGCCCACCCGCATGTCCAGCTCCAGCGTGGCGCGGGCGCTGACCGCAGCCTGCATCTGGGGGTCATAAAAGCGCAAGGTGTCCCGCCCCGCGTTCTTGGCCTGGTACAGCGCCAGGTCGGCACGCTTGAGCAGCTCGTCCACAGTCTCGCGCGTGCCGCTGTAAATGGTGACGCCCATGCTCAGCGAGCTGTGGTGCGCAGCGCCATCGATCTGGTAGGGCTCGCGCAGCACACCCAGGATGCGCTGACCTACGTCCTCGGCGCGCGCTGCGGCCTCCTCGGGGCTGTCGCCCAGGTCTTCCAGCACCACCACAAATTCGTCGCCGCCCTGTCGGGCCACGGTGTCGTCTTCATGCACACAACCGCGCAAACGGTGCGCCACCTGCAACAGCAAGGCATCGCCCCGGTCGTGGCCCCGGGTTTCGTTCACCGTCTTGAAGTTGTCCAGGTCCAGCATCAGCAGTGCACCACTGCGCTGGTGGCGCGCGCTGGTGGCCAGCGCCTGCTGCAGCCGGTCCATCAGCAGACGGCGGTTGGGCAGGCGGGTGAGCGGGTCGTAGTAGGCCAGCTGGTTGATCTCTTCCTCGGCGGCTTTGCGCTCGCTCAGGTCCTGCATGGTGATCAGGCGCCCCCCCTCGACAAAAATGCCGGAGATCTCCACCGGCTTGTACTTGCCGTCCGCACAGCGGATCGTGTACTCGGCCAGCGGGATCACGCCGAGGTGCCTGGTGTCCAGCAGCCTCTGGCGGATCGCGTCGCGCTCCGCAGCGTCAGGGTAGGCGCGCTGCCACCAGGTGTCGGTGTCGGGCACCTCCTCCTGCGTGTAGCCGCAGATCTGGACGTACCGCTGGTTGCGAAAGCTGATGAGCCCATCGTCCTGCACCACGCACAGCCCCATGGGCAGGCGCTCCAGAATGCTGCGCAGGCGTTGTTCATTGGCCCGGAGGTTTTCTTCCATGCGCTTGCGCGCAGTGATGTCCTGCACCACGGCAATGTGGTGGCCGGGCGCGGAGCCTGACGCCCACATCGACGACACGGTCAGGTCGCCCCAGACCTCGTGCCCATCCTTGTGGATGTAGCGTTTTTCCAGCCGGTACTCGGGCACATCGCCGCTCTGCAGCCTCCTCACTTGCGCCAGGTCCGCTGCCAGGTCATCGGGGTGGGTGAGGCTCTGAAAGGTCATGCCCACCATTTCCTCCGGGCTGTACCCCAGGATGTCGGCGTAGCGCTGGTTGACGCGCACAAACTGGCCCGTGGCCGAGTCCACCTGGGCGACACCCACGGTGGCCTGGTTGAAGAGCGCACGGAACCGCTCCTCACTCTCGCGCCGGGCATCGTCGGACAGCTGGGCGCGCACCAGCGCCAGCGTGCGCTGGCGCACCAGCAGGGCCACGACGGAAGCCAGCAACAACGACACCACCGCGGCCGCCAGCCCGGCCAGCCACGGCAAGCGCGTTTCCGACGCCGTCAGGAACGACCGGGTCGGGTAGAAGGTCAGCTGCCAGCGCCGGTCATGCACCCCCAGCTCACGCACCAGGGGCCGCACACCGGGCAGGCCCGGGGCCGTCTGCTCCAGCAGGGGGCGCACCATGGCATCGCCCGAATCCGGGCGCACCGGCCCCAGGTCCGCCATGGCGACGGCGATGCCGTTCAGAAACCCCTGGCTGCCCAGCCCCTGCACCAGGTCATAGACCCGCAGGGTGGACGCCACCGCGCCCACAAAACGCTGCTCGGCCGTGCCGGCGGTGGGGTCGAACACCGGCACGCGGATGACGATGCCTGCGCGATGTGTTGTCTCCTGCAGCAGATCGAATGGAGCCGACACCACGGTCTGTCCGCTGTCGCGGCTGTAGCGCATGGCGGCCAGGTTGGCGGGCTGGGCACTGATATCCAGGCCCAGCACCCCTTCATTGCCGAACATGGGCCAGAGATACTCGGCCACGAAGTACTCGGCACGCTCGCCGGGTGGGTGGATCTTGAACTGGGGCAAACCGTCGGGTGACAACGATGTGTCCGCCTTCACCCTGGCCTCGTAGGCCTCGCGCTCACGCCCAGGCACCCAGCGCGTGAAAGACAGGTTGCGAACACCAGGGTAGCGCTGGCCCACCTCCATCTCGCTGGCGGCCCGTTCAAAGTCCAGGCGCGACAAGCGGGGGTTGGCCGTGAACAGGCCCCGCAGGCCGTTGACCACCTCGGTGTGACCGGCAATGCGCTGGCTCAGCGCCTCGGTAAACGCCCGCGTCTCCTGGGTGAAGCGCGCTTCTTCGATCTGCGCCGTCGACGCGGCCTGGTGTTGCGCCAGCCACAGGCTCACCACCAACCCCAGAACGGCCACACCCATGCCCGCCACCCAATGCCGATAGCGGCTTGGGGGGGCCAGGGCAGCCAGCGGGGAAGCAGTGGAAGAAGTCAGAGACGTGCCTTTGCTTTGCTGGCCGGGGAGCCGACCAGACACCATGCAAATTGCGCAGGATAGCGGCAATCCAGCCACTGTGGAGCCAACATTTGGTTACGGCGAAAAATTTAAGAAAAAAGTGCCTCTAGCGCCACAGCGACTTACCTCACAAGCTATGAAATGATGAGCATATTTCGCCACCAGAACGCCCACGGGTTTACCCGACAACCGCCCCTGGCGCCACGGGGTACGGCGCGAAACGGCTGTGGTTTTCATTCACATCCAACGCCCGCCCGATGGGCGGAAACGCGCGTTGCGGACAGGCGTCTCGCTCGCACACCTTGCAGCCCATGCCGATAGGGACGGCGGCCTCGGGGTTGGCCAGGTCCAGCCCGCGTGAATACACCAGCTGCGGCGCGTGGCGGATGTCACAACCCAGGGCTACGGAGAACTCCTTGCCGGGCACGCCCCAGCCGCCGCCGCTGCGCGATACCACGCGCGCCACCCAGAGGTAGGCGCGGCCATCGGGCATGCGCGCCACCTGCGGCACGATGCGCCCGGGCTGTGCGAAGGCCTCGTACACATTCCACAGTGGGCAGGTGCCACCGATCTTGCTGAAGTGAAAGTGTGTGGCCGACTGCCGCTTGCTGATGTTGCCCGCCCGGTCTACCCGGATGAAGAAGAACGGCACGCCGCGCGCGCTGGGGCGTTGCAAGGTGGACAAGCGATGGCACACGGTCTCGAAGCCCACACCAAACTGCTGGCCCAGTCGGTCGATGTCGTAATGCGCCGCTTCGGCCGCCTGCAAAAAGGCCGTGTAGGGCAGCACCAGCGCCCCCGCAAAGTAGTTGGCCAGACCGATGCGCGCCAGCGCCCGGGCCTGGTCGCTCGACAGCCCAGCGCCAGCGGCCAAACGTTGCAGCTCGGCGCCCTGCTCCAGAAACGCCAGCTGCGTCGCCATCTGAAACGCCCGCTGCCCTCGCTCCAGGCCCGCCGCCAGCTGCAGCACGCCGGCATCGGCCTGGAATACCCGTTGCGCCTGCCCAGGCAGGTCGGCCACATCCACCACGCGCACCCCGTGGGCCACGAGCAGGCGTTGGGCCAGCGCCTCATCGGCCCGGCCGGGCAGCAGGCCCCATTCAACGGCACAGCGTTCGGCAGCATCGTCCAGCTCGGCAATGTGGTTCTGGCGCGCAAAGAAGAAGTCGCGCACTTCTTCATAGGCCATAGGTGGGTGCGGGGCCAACACGCCCTCACCGCTGCGGTCGTTACCCAGGGCCGCCAGCCGCTCCAGCGCCTGGCGGTGCCGCTGATGCAGCGCCAGCAGCGTGCGCGCCACGGCGGGCATGCCTGCAGCCAGCTCGCGGATCTCGGCCAAGGACACGGCATCGCCAGCGCCGTCTCCGCCCAGCCCCGCAGGCAGGTCCGCCAGCACCTCGCGCAGGCCAGTGATCAGGCGCGCCTCATCGTCGTCTGAGAAGCGCTGCACGTCCACACCGAATACAGCATTGATCTTGAGCAGCACGGGCACCGTGAGCGGGCGCTGGTTCTGCTCCAGCTGGTTGAGGTAGCTGGCCGACAGGTCCAGCGCCCGCGCCAGCGCAATCTGGGTCATGCCGCGCTCTTCGCGCAGGCGGCGCAAGCGCACACCCATGAAGGTTTTTTTCATTCCATCTTTCTCAGCGGCGCCTGGTAGCACCTTCACCATCATTCGCAATATTTGCAAATTGACGGTTTTTTATTCGCAATCATTCGCCAATTCAGGACCTACAGAGTGATGCCATTGTGCGTAAATTGCGAAGTATGACAACCCCCACTGGCACCGTCGAGCTGACGGAAATCGTGTTCCCCGCCGAAGCCAATCACTACGGCACGCTGTTTGGCGGCAACGCCCTGCAGCTCATGGCCAAGGCGGCGTTTCTGGCAGCGCGCGGCGCCGCAGCGCGCGACGTGGTGATGGCGGGCGTGACCGACGTGCGTTTTCTGGCCCCTGTGCCCGTGGGCCATGTGCTCACGCTGCGCGCCTGGGTCACCCGCGTCGGCCGCAGCTCGCTCACCGTGTGCGTGACCGGTCTGGCCGCCACGCTGGGTTCGCCCCAGGACGAAGTGCTGAAGGGAATTTTTGAAATGGTGGCGGTGGATGGAAAAGGCCGCCCCGCTGCCATCACCAACACACATGTAAACCAGGAGACCGCATGACTACCACCATTGAAACCCCGGGCTTCAAGCCCAAGAAGTCCGTCGCGCTCTCGGGCGTGGCGGCGGGCAACACCGCCCTGTGCACCGTAGGCCGCACGGGCAACGACCTGCACTACCGGGGCTACGACATCCTCGACATTGCCGAGGTCTGCGAGTTTGAAGAAATCGCCCACCTGCTGGTGCACGGCAAGCTGCCCACACGCGCCGAACTGCGTGCCTACAAGTCCAAGCTCAAGGCCCTGCGTGGCCTGCCGATGAGTGTGAAGCAGGCGCTGGAGCAACTGCCCGCCGCCAGCCACCCCATGGACGTGATGCGCACGGGCGTCTCGGCCCTGGGCTGTGCGCTGCCTGAAAAGGACGACCACAACCTGCCGGGCGCGCGCGACATTGCCGACCGGTTGATGGCATCACTGGGCTCCATGCTGCTCTATTGGCACCACTGGGCCAGCTCGGGCCGCCGCATCGAGGTGGAAACCGATGACGACTCCATCGGTGCGCACTTCTTGCACCTGCTGCATGGCACCAAACCCAGCGCTGCCTGGGAGCGTGCCATGCACACCTCGCTCAACCTGTATGCCGAGCACGAGTTCAACGCCAGCACCTTCACCGCCCGCGTGGTGGCCGGCACGGGCAGTGACATGTATTCGGCCATCACCGGCGCCATCGGCGCGCTGCGGGGCCCCAAGCATGGTGGTGCAAATGAAGTAGCGTTTGAAATTCAGAAGCGCTATGACTCGCCCGATGAGGCTGAGGCCGACATCCGCCGCCGCGTGGAGGCCAAGGAGGTGGTCATCGGCTTCGGCCACCCGGTCTACACCGTGAGCGACCCGCGCAATGTGGTCATCAAAGGCGTTGCGCACAACTTGTCGCAAGAGGCTGGCAGCACCAAGATGTATGACATTGCCGAGCGGCTGGAGACCGTGATGTGGGAGGTGAAAAAGATGTTCCCCAACCTCGACTGGTTCAGCGCCGTGAGCTACCACATGATGGGTGTGCCCACCGCCATGTTCACGCCGCTGTTCGTCATTGCGCGCACCAGCGGCTGGGCGGCGCACATCATCGAGCAACGCATCGACAACAAGATCATCCGCCCCAGCGCGAACTACACCGGGCCCGAAGACCTGGCGTTTGTCCCGATCCAGGACCGCAAATAAAAATCAAGACGACCCAGTACCCAGCCCCATGGCCATGAACACCCTGTACCGCAAGCCACTGCCCGGCACGCAGCTGGACTACTTCGACGCCAGCGAGGCCGTCAATGCCCTGCAACCCGCCGCCTGGGCCACCCTGCCCTACACCGCCCGCGTGTTTGCCGAAAACATCGTGCGCCGCGCCGATCCGGCCACCGTCAACGACTGCCTGCGCCAGCTCGTCGAGCGCCGCAGCGACCGCGACTTCCCCTGGTACCCGGCGCGCGTGGTGTGCCACGACATCCTGGGTCAGACGGCGCTGGTGGATCTGGCGGGCCTGCGCGATGCGATTGCCAAGGAGGGCGGCGACCCGGCCCAAGTGAACCCCGTGGTGCCAGTGCAGCTCATCGTGGACCACTCGCTGGCCGTGGAGTGTGGCGGGTTCGACCCCGACGCCTTCGCCAAGAACCGCGCCATCGAAGACCGCCGCAACGAGGACCGCTTCCACTTCATCGAGTGGACCAAAAAAGCCTTCGCCAACGTGGATGTGATCCCGGCGGGGAACGGGATCATGCACCAGATCAATCTGGAAAAGATGTCGCCCGTAGTCCATGCCGACCGGGGCGTGGCCTACCCCGACACCTGCGTGGGCACCGACAGCCACACACCGCATGTGGACGCCCTGGGCGTGATCGCCATCGGCGTGGGCGGCCTGGAGGCCGAGAATGTGATGCTGGGGCGCGCATCGATGATGCGGCTGCCCGAGATCGTGGGCGTGCAGCTGACCGGCCAGCGCCAGGACGGCATCACCGCCACCGATGTGGTGCTGGCGCTCACCGAGTTTTTGCGCAAGGCCAAGGTGGTGGGCGCCTACCTGGAGTTCTTTGGCGAAGGCGCCGCCAAGCTCACGATTGGCGACCGCGCCACCATCTCGAACATGGCGCCCGAATACGGCGCCACGGCGGCCTTGTTCAGCATCGACGAACAGACGCTGGAGTATCTGACGCTGACGGGCCGCGAGGCGGAACAAGTGAAGCGGGTCGAGGCGTATGCCAAGGCAGCGGGATTGTGGTCAGACACCCTCAAAGGCGCGGTCTACGCGCGCAACCTGGTGTTCGACCTGTCGAGCGTGGTGCGCAACCTGGCCGGCCCCTCCAACCCGCATGCGCGCGTGGCCACGTCCGACCTGACGGCCCAAGGCATCGCGGGCCCCTGGGACATGCCCGCACCACAGGACGGCACGATGCCCGATGGCGCTGTGGTCATTGCCGCCATCACCAGCTGCACCAACACCTCCAACCCGCGCAACGTGATCGCCGCCGCGCTGCTGGCGCGCAACGCCAACCGGCTGGGCCTCACGCGCAAGCCGTGGGTCAAGACCTCGCTGGCGCCCGGCTCCAAGGCGGTGGAGCTGTATCTGAAGGAAGCGGGTTTGCTGGCCGACCTGGAAAAGCTCGGCTTTGGCATCGTGGCCTTTGCCTGCACCACCTGCAACGGGATGTCGGGTGCGCTCGACCCTGCCATCCAGCAGGAGATCATCGACCGCGACCTCTACGCCACCGCCGTGCTCTCTGGCAACCGCAATTTCGACGGGCGCATCCACCCCTATGCCAAGCAGGCCTTCCTGGCCTCGCCCCCGCTGGTCGTGGCCTATGCGATTGCGGGCACGGTGCGTTTTGACATCGAAAAGGACGTGCTGGCGGTGGTGGACGGCCAGGCGATTCGCCTCAAGGACCTGTGGCCCAGTGACGAAGAAATCGACGCCGTGGTGAAAACTGCCGTGAAGCCCGCGCAATACCGCGCAGTGTACGAACCCATGTTCGCCATCCGACACGACGATGGCCAGAGGGTTTCGCCCCAGTACGACTGGCGCCCACAGTCCACCTACATCCGCCGCCCGCCCTACTGGGACACCGAGGGCATCGGCGCACTGGCCGCCCACCCGCGCACTTTGACGAGCATGCGCCCGCTGGCCCTCCTGCCTGACAACATCACCACCGACCACCTGTCACCCTCAAACGCCATCCTGCCGGACAGCGCAGCGGGCGAATACCTGGCCCACATGGGCGTGCCCGAGGAGGACTTCAACTCCTACGCCACGCATCGGGGCGACCACCTCACCGCCATGCGCGCCACGTTTGCCAACCCGCAGCTCGTCAACGAGATGGCCGTGGTGGATGGCAAAGTGAAAAAGGGATCGCTCGCCCGCGTGGAGCCCGAAGGCCGGGTCATGCGCATGTGGGAGGCCATGGAAACCTATCTGAACCGCCGCCAGCCGCTCATCATCATTGCCGGTGCCGACTACGGCCAGGGGTCGAGCCGCGACTGGGCCGCCAAGGGCGTCCGGCTGGCGGGTGTGGAGGTGGTGGTGGCCGAGGGCTTCGAGCGCATCCACCGCACCAACCTGATTGGCATGGGGGTGCTGCCGCTGGAGTTTGAGGCGGGGGTCAACCGCATCACGCTGGGGCTGGATGGGACGGAGGTGTATGGCGTGGAGGGAGACATGCAACCCCGTGCCGACCTCACCCTGGTCATCCACCGCAAGAATGGCGAGGAAACCAAGGTGCCCATGACATGCCGACTCGACACCGCCGAAGAGGTCTCGATCTACCAGGCGGGCGGCGTGCTGCAGCGCTTTGCGCAAGACTTTCTTGCCAAGAATGCAGACCAAAAACAGGCTCTTGCGCCTGCCTAGAAAGCACTGTGCGCTATTAAATTTGATATTTCTTCATGAGCATCCACTCCGCACCACAGATACGCATCCCCGCCACCTACCTGCGGGGCGGCACCAGCAAAGGCGTGTTCTTTCGCCTTGACGACCTGCCCGCCCCCGCCCAGCAACCCGGCCCGGCGCGGGACGCGTTGCTGCTGCGCGTGCAGGGCAGCCCTGATCCGTACGGCAAGCAGATCGACGGCATGGGCAATGCGTCATCGAGCACCAGCAAAGCGGTGATCCTGTCGCGCAGCACGCGGCCGGGCCACGACGTGGACTACCTGTTTGGGCAGGTATCCGTAGACCAGCCCTTTGTGGACTGGAGCGGCAACTGCGGCAACCTGTCGGCTGCGGTGGGGCCGTGCGCCATCCACATGGGGCTGATCGATGCGGCGCGCATTCCACAGAACGGCACCTTTCCGGTTCGCATCTGGCAGGCCAACATCGGCAAGACCATCGTCGCGCATGTGCCCATTACCCAGGGGCAGGTGCAAGAAACGGGTGACTTTGAACTGGACGGCGTGACTTTTGCCGCCGCCGAGGTGGCGCTGGAGTTCATGGACCCGGCGGACGATGGCGATGATGGGGGAGCCATCTCGACAGCGCCGGGCCGCCCCAAGCTGGCGAGGGCCCCCTCGGGGGGCAGCGAACCACACGCAGTGGGGAGCGTGGGGGCGTTATTCCCGACGGGCAACGTGGTGGACACGTTGGAGGTGCCCGGGGTCGGCAGCTTTGCCGCCACGCTGATCAACGCGGGCATCCCCACCCTCTTTCTCAATGCACAAGAGCTGGGTTACACCGGCACCGAGCTGCAGCGGGCCATCAACGGCGATGCGGCGGCACTGGCGCGCTTCGAGACGATCCGTGCATACGGCGCCCTGCGCATGGGCCTGATCCAGCACGTGAGCGAGGCCGCCACGCGCCAGCACACGCCCAAGATCGCGTTTGTCGCGCCGCCTGCGAGCTACACCGCATCCAGCGGCAAAGCCATTGACGCCAAGGACATCGACCTGCTGGTGCGCGCGCTCTCCATGGGCCAGCTGCACCACGCCATGATGGGCACGGCAGCGGTGGCCATTGGCACGGCGGCAGCCATCCCCGGCACGCTGGTCAACCTGGCAGCGGGTGGTGGTGTGCGCAGCAGCGTGCGGTTTGGCCACCCCTCGGGCACCTTGCGTGTGGGGGCTGAAGCAGCGCAGATCAACGGCCAGTGGAAGGTGACCAAGGCCCTGATGAGCCGCAGCGCCCGCATCCTGATGGAAGGCTGGGTGCGGGTGCCGGGCGACATTTTTTAAAGCATAAATGGCTTGATGCGCTAGTGAATCATGCGCCAATAGCTATCAAACATATAGCAACCCAGTTCACCACCCCAACCATGAACACCAGACAACAACTCAAAGCCCTGGCCCAGGCTCGCCGGGGCGTCATCGTGCCCGGCGCTTTCAACGCCCTCTCCGCCCGCGTGGTGGCCGACCTGGGCTTTGAAGCCCTCTACGTCACCGGCGCTGGCGTGACCAACATGTGGTTCGGCCTCCCCGACCAGGCCTTCATGGGCCTGACCGACATTGCCGACCACACCGCACGCATCCGCGACGCGGTGGAGCTGCCGCTCATCGTCGATGCCGACACGGGTTTTGGCAACGCCCTCAACACCTACCATGCGGTGCGTGTGCTGGAGCGCGCGGGGGCCGACTGTATCCAGCTCGAAGACCAGGTCAGCCCCAAGCGCTGCGGGCATTTCAACGGCAAGGACGTGATCAGTACCGACGAGATGCTGGGCAAGATCAAAGCCGCCGTGGATGCGCGCCGTGATGCGGACACCCTCATCCTGGCCCGCACCGACGCCTGCGCCACCCAGGGCTTCGAGGCCGCCGTGGAGCGCGCCCAGCGCTTTGAGGAGGCGGGCGCGGACATCCTGTTTGTGGAGGCCGTCACCACGCTGGAAGAGATCCGCGCCCTGCCCCAGCGGCTGGCGGCGCCACAGTTGATGAACATGGTGATCGGAGGCAAGACCCCCATCACCAGCGCCGAAGAACTCGCCGGCTTGGGCTATGGCCTGGTGCTGTACGCCAACGCAGCGTTGCAGGGCGCGTTGGCTGGCATGCAAAAGGCCTTGACCGTGCTGCGCGACGCGCAGAGCATTGACGAAGACCCCGCACTGGTCGCGCCGTTTGCAGAGCGCCAGCGGCTGGTGCGCAAAGCCGACTGGGATACGCTGGAAGCGAAGTACGCCAGGCCTTAGTGTCACCCCCGGGGCAAGAACCCGTCGCGTTTTTGCCTTCAAGGCCGCACAAGCCTCCGGTGCCGGGCACAATGGGTCTTTCCAGCACACCGTGCGCGCTGCACCATGCAAAGCATTTCTTCGTTGAACCTGGTGGACCTGTTGCTCGACGCCGTCTGCATCGTGCGGGTAGACAGCTCGATTGTGTTTGTCAGTTCAGCGTTCGAGCGCATCTTTGGGTATACCCCCGACGAAGTGATTGGCAAGCGCATGCTGGACATGGTGCACCCCGACGACCTGCCCGCCACCCAACGACAGGCCCACAACGTGACGCAGGGTGAGCTGCAGCTGCAGTTTGAAAACCGCTACGTGCGCAAGGATGGCTCCATCGCCCACATCCGCTGGACGGCCCGCTGGCTGCCCGACAAGCAGGTGCGGCTGGCCGTGGCCCACGACATCACCGCGCGCAAGGCCACCGAGTCGATGCAGGCGGTGATCTACGCCATCTCCGAAGCCGCGCACACCACACACAACCTGCAGGCCCTGTTCCAGCACATTCACCAGATCGTGGGCGGCCTGTTGCCCGCCACCAATTTTGCGGTGGCCCTGTACAACCCGCACGATGACCAGCTGAGCTTTCCGTACCACGTCAACGAGCACCTGCCCGCGCCCGAACCCATGGCGCTGGCCGAGGACCCGCGCTATGCGGAGGTGATCCGTGGCGGTGCCACCTTGCTGCTCACGCCGGACTCGTCGGTAGCAAAGGCCACGCACTGGCGCGCTGCAGCGCATGCCACGCAGGCGCCGCTGTATTGGCTGGGTGTGCCCTTGCAGACGCAGCGTGGCCCCTTGGGAGCACTGGTGCTGCAAAGCTACACCGAACAAGGCCGCTACACCGACAAGGACAAGGAGCTGCTGCAGTTCGTCTCCACCCAGGTAGCGGCCGCCATTGAACGCAAGCAGATGTATGAGCGCCTTGAACATATGGCGCAGTACGACCAGCTCACGCACTTGCCCAACCGCCAACTGTTTCTGGACCGGCTCAAGACGGCCCTGGCCCGCGCGCGGCGCCACCAGACGCTGCTGTCGCTGCTGTTCATTGACCTCGACCGGTTCAAGGAAGTGAACGACACGCTGGGCCACGCCATGGGCGACCTGCTTCTGCAGCGGGTGGCGCAGCGGCTGCTCGAATGCGTGCGTGCATCCGACACCGTGGCGCGGCTGGGGGGCGATGAATTTGTGGTGCTGCTCGAAGGCGGCCAGGCCCGTGAGCACGCCTGTGCGGTGGCCGACAAGATACTCGCGGCCTTTGGTCAGGATTTCGACCTCGAAGGCCAGCGTCTGTACATCCAGCCCAGCATTGGCGTGGCCATCTACCCCGAGCATGGTGGCGAAGAGCACCGCCTGCTGGGCCACGCCGACGAAGCCATGTACCTGTCCAAGCGCAACGGCGGCAACCAGGTGCGGGTGGCGCTGGCGCCCCTGCATTCCTGATGTCCGTGATGCCAGCCCGACTTGCACACGTCCGTCCCTGGCTCTGAGGCGACTTCGGTGGGGGCATACAACGGGACCAAGCCGCTTGTACTGCAGTGCGCGGTGCGGTTGGGTCTGGCTGTGGCGGCCTTGCCGGTGGCCCTTGCCGTCACGCTGATGCTCTATCCGGTGTGGTCATGGGTGGAGCGCACGACAGGCATCGAAAGCGTGGGCCACAGCGGGCCGGCCAGCTGGTGCTATCTGGCCGTGTGGGTGCCCATGGTCACGGCCCTGCTGCTGCCCCCAATGTGGCGCCTGGCCAAGGCACTCTTGCACAAGCCACATGGCCACGCAGACACATAGGGGTTCTTGGGTCGAGGTTCACCGCCGCAGGCATATCACCGCACAATGCGGCCTGGCATTCGCAACCCCCCGGCCGGATGCTCTGGCCCATCCCTGGGTCACTTCATCACACTCGGCGCCCAGCGCCACGCACCCATGCTCTACAACGCCTTGAAGCTTGTCCATGTCCTGTCCATCATCGTGTGGGTGGGGGGCATGGTGTTCGCCCATTTTTTTCTGCGGCCTGCCGCGCAGTCGCTGGAGCCCCCGCAGCGCGTGCGGCTGATGCATGACGTGCTGCAGCGCTTCTTTGCGGCAGTCACTGCCGCCGTGGTGCTGGTGCTGGGCAGCGGCCTGTGGATGATCGGCCGCGCGGCCAAGCAGGCCGTTCAGACGGGCGGTGTGTTCTCCATGCCACTGGACTGGACCATCATGGCCACGCTCGGCCTGGTGATGATGGCCATCTTCGGCCATATCCGCTTTGCGTTGTTCCGGCGCCTGCAGCGTGCCGTGGCAGCGTCGGACTGGCCCAGCGGCGCCAAGGCCCTGGGCAGCATCCGCAGCTGGGTGGGCGTGAACCTGGCGCTGGGTGTGGTGATCGTCGTGGTCACGCTGCTGGTCTAGGGTCTATTGATTGGATGGGCCCGCAGGCTGCTGCCCCGCGCGGCAGCACGCACCGCGTGGCCCCAGGAGTTTTGACGTTGTTCCGTTTTTTCGAAAGCCGGCTTCCCCCCTACCCCGCTGCAGAGCCGCACTTGCCCCCCAAGGCCTTTTTGGCTTTTGTGTGGGACGGCACCCGTGGCCTGCGTGGCTACGTGGCCGCCATGGCAGGTTTGTCCGCAGCCATTGCCATTTACGAAGCCCTGCTGTTTGCCGTGTTGGGCGTGGTGGTGGACTGGATCTCCACGTCCGGGTCTCCGGGCACGCTATGGGCCGAACGCAAAGCGGCGCTGATCGGCATCACTGCGCTGCTGCTGGTATCGGTGGTGCTGGTCGCCTTGCAGACCAGCATCAAGCACCAGGTGCTGGCCATCAACTTTCCGCTGCGGCTGCGCTGGAACTTTCACCGGCTGATGCTGGGCCAGAGCATGGCGTTCTACGCCGACGAGTTTGCGGGCCGCATCACCACCAAGATCATGCAGACCGCGCTGGCCGTGCGCGACATGATCTTCACGACCACCGACGTGGTGATTGGCATGGGCATCTACCTGGTGACCATCCTTGTGCTGCTGGCCGGGTTTGACGCGCGGCTGCTGCTGCCGTTTGCCGCGTGGATGGTGGCCTATGGCCTGGCCTGCTGGTACTTTGTGCCGCGCCTGGGCCAGGTGGGCAAGGCGCAGGCCGACGCGCGCTCGGTGATGACCGGGCGCATCACCGACGCATACACCAACATTGCCACCGTCAAGCTGTTCTCGCACACGCGGCGCGAATCCGAATTCGCGCGTGCCGCCATGGACGCGTTCAAGCTGACCGGCTATGCGCAGATGCGCCTGGTGAGCCTGTTCGAGATCGTCAACCAGCTGCTGGTGGTGGCCATGATTCTCGGCGCCTGTGGCACGGCCTTGTGGCTATGGTCTGCCGGCGAGGTGGGTGCGGGTGCCGTGGCGGCCGTCACCGCGATGACGCTGCGCGTATCGGGCCACGCGCACTGGGTGATGTGGGAGATGACCACCCTGTTTGAAAGCGTGGGCACCATCCAGGACGGCATCAACACACTGACCCGACCGCGTGCCGTGGTCGATGCCCCCGATGCCAAGCCCCTGGTCGTGACCCAAGGCGAGGTACGCTTTGAGGACATGAGCTTTGCCTACGGCAGCGGCCCCGATGCCCGTCCGGTCATCGACCGCCTCAACCTCACCATCCGCCCCGGCGAGAAGATCGGCCTGATTGGCCGGTCGGGCGCGGGCAAGTCCACGCTGGTCAACCTGCTGCTGCGCTTTCACGATGTGCAGTCGGGCCGCATTCTCATCGATGGGCAGGACATTGCCCACGTGACCCAAGACAGCCTGCGCCGCCACATCGGCATGGTCACGCAGGACACCTCGTTGCTGCACCGCTCCATGCGCGACAACATCCTGTACGGCCGCCCCGATGCCAGCGAGGCCGACCTGCACCAGGCGGCCGCGCGTGCAGAGGCCGCAGACTTCATCGCCACACTCACTGACCTGCAGGGCCGCACCGGCTACGACGCCCATGTGGGCGAGCGCGGCGTCAAGCTCTCGGGTGGCCAGCGCCAGCGTGTGGCCATTGCACGCGTGATGCTGAAAGACGCGCCCATCCTGCTGCTGGACGAAGCCACCAGCGCGCTCGACTCCGAGGTGGAAGCGGCCATCCAGCAAAGCCTGGACGGCTTGATGCAGGGCAAGACGGTGATCGCCATTGCCCACCGCCTGTCCACCATTGCCGCCATGGACCGCCTCATCGTGATGGACGCGGGCCGCATTGTGGAAGAAGGCACACACGCCCAGCTGCTGGGCCAGGGCGGCGTGTATGCCCGGCTGTGGGGCCACCAGAGCGGCGGGTTCCTGGGCGAATCGGAAGAAGACTGAGTCGGCGAGGACGGACACGAGCCGCCAGGGCGACACGCTGTCGCGCACGCGGCTGTGCGGCGGGTGTGTTGTCCCTACGGTGGCGGGTTTCAACCACCGGATGGAATCGCACCGATGATCAAAGTCACCGCCGTTTACCGCTGGCGTGAAGGCGCCACCTTCAACCACGACTACTACCACTCCGAGCACATGCGCATCGCCCGCGCAGCATTGCAGCCGCTGGGCCTGGTGCGGCTGGAGAGCGACCGTGTTCTCTACCCTGGCGAGCCGCGCCCGGGGCAGATTGTGGCGCTGACCAACGCGTTCTTCAGCGACCTGAAGCAGGCCCAAACGGCCGCCAAGACGACGATGGCCGAACTGTCGGCAGACATTCCCAACTACACCAACATCCAGCCCGAGTCGTACTTTGCGCAGATGCTGGAGCACCCTGTGACCGCCTGACTGCCTCGGGGGTATGCGGTGGTTGGGTCCGCCACTACCCGCGTTCGCGCAAGGCCTTGAAGAGCAGGCCCAGGCACACGCCCATGCCCAGCAAAGGGATGGTGGCCAGCGCGGCGACCACCGCGCGCGCCAGGGGCGACCAGTCAAAGTCGCGCGCTGTGCGCCAGACGCCCAGCGCCGCGATCAGGCCCAGCACCACCATGCCCACGCGAAAGCTGGCCCCGGGCTTGAAAAAGGCCATGAGCAATACCCCGTTGGCCACACCAATGCCCAGCGCCGCATGGCCCAGGTGCCATGCAAACGTGGAGGTGGAGCGTCCATAGCGGGCATCTTCATGGGCATCGTCTTCGTCCCCCTCATCGCCGGGATGCGTCTGACCCGTACGGCTGCGCGAGGGGCTGGGAGCCTGCGAGCGCGGAGTCTGAGGCTGGGGCGGCCTGGCTGCGGCTGGCGACGGCTGGGCTCCATCACCCCGCCCCCACTCGCCTGCGGACAGGCCGGCCGCTGCCGCGATACCCACCGCCCCGATGGCAGCCCCAACCGGCGCCGGCAGGTTCGGTGCGAGTCCCCGCTCTTGCAGCACGGCACGCAGCCGCCCCGGCTCGCGCAGTGCCATCACCAGCGCCCGCACGGGCCCCTGCTCTTGTGGCTTGATGCGCAGGTCGGCCACCTGCATGGTGGTGCCGCGCGTATTGGCCAGCATGAACAACGCCTTGGCCACCAGGGCATCTTTGGGGCCGCCCTTGCCGCTTTCGATGAAGGTGCCCAGGTTGTAGGTGGCGTCGGCGTGGCCTGCCTCGGCCGCCTGGGCATACCAGGCGCGGGCCTGGGCCAGGTTCACGGGGCCGCCATAGCGGCCATGCTCGTCGCTGGTGCCCAGGTGAAACGCGGCGTGCGGATCGCCCTCGCGGGCGTACCAGCCCGGCAGGTCGCGCAGGGGGTTGCCAGTCCACACCAGGGGTGCTGCGGCACCGGGTGCGGACGAAGCTGCAGCCATGGGCGCCAGGCTGAGGCCGCCGGGCGACTCTGCCGCTTGCTGGGCCTGCTGCTTTTGCTGCGCCCGCTGCCGCTGCGTTTGCGCGGCGGCGTTCCACTTGGCGGCCTGCTGCGCGTCCGCCGGCCCGCCCCAGCCGCGCTCGAACATCACGGCCAACAGGCGTTTGGCGGGTTCATGGTCCCAGTCTGCAGCGCGCTGGCACCAGGAGCGCGCGTTCTCGTAGTTGGGCTGCTCCCAGCCGATCACGGTCTCCAGCGCGTGCAGAAAGGCTGCCACCTCGTGGCCCTGGGCCGCTGCGGGCTCCAGGGCGTCTGCCGCTTCAATGCGCTTGCGCGAGTACAAGGCCAGTTGCTCGCTGCGGGCCACAGCGTCATCGACTGCCTTGCGCTCTTCGTCCACGATCCGCAGCAGTGTCTCGCCCGGGGCGGCCCTCAGCCGTGCCATCAGAGCCTGAACGCGGGCCTTGGCCTTGTCCGGAAAGCGCTCGTAGAAGGCTTGGGCGTCCTTGCGGGTCTCCGCATCGTGCGCGCCCATGAGCTGCAGTGCAGCCGCCAGATCAAAGTGCCTGCGCTGGCCCATGGTGCCAAAACGCAGGGCCCGACCCAGCGCATACAGCGCATGGGGGTTGCCCCGCGCAGCCCAGCGCCGGTACTCGGCCCAGGCTTTTGCGTCATCGCCCGCCTGGCGCGCACGGACCGCATGGCGCACCTGCAAGTCGGGCTCCTCAGGGGCGTCGCCATTGGCCAGGTAGTGCACGCCACTTTGTGGGTCATACAGATTCAGGCCCAGGCGGGCCGCCTGCTCCCAGCCATCGTCAAACGGTGGGCCCCAGTCCGGAAAGCGGGTGTTGATGCCCACGCCAAAGGTCGGGTCTGTGATGTCAGGACCACCGAGGTAAATGTCCCAGAACCCGGCAAAGCGCTGTTCGACGGCCCGGGCCCAGGCAGTGAATTGGGGGTTCATCGGCACCTGGGGGCCGGCCTCCACGCGCTCGTACTGCGCGTCCGCCTCGGCCTTGGTGGCGGGCCAGGGCCAATCAGCGGGCTTCTCCCAGATCTGGATGGTGTAACTCATGGCTCCCTCCTCGGATGCCGCTCGGAATGCGGCTTGTTGTTTGTGTTGACGCTCGTCAAGTGCGAGCAGATTCTAGAAGCGCCCCCAGCCAGCCTGCATCGCGGCACCTCTCTGTTTTGTCCAGTGATGTGCCAGCACCACACCCGGATATCTGCTGCTGTTTTTGAGTAAAAATGGGCTGTAGCGCCCATACTCTATGTGCCAATAGCTCTTTTTTTTATAGCAAACCATGTCCCAGCCACCCCTTTCTGTCATGGCCCTTGCGATGCCTGTGCCCACCGGCGAGCAACTCAAGGCCGCGCGCGTTGCAGCCGGGCTCAGCCAGGCGCAAGCTGCCGAACTCATGGGTTACCCACTGCAGACCGGCAGCCGGGGCGGCGTGCAGTCGCGCACCTGGCAGGCGCTGGAGAGCATGACCGACGAGCGCAACATGCAGGGACCCGTGTTTGCGATGTTTCTGTTGCTCACCGGACAGCATCCCGATCTCGTGCTCGCACATCGCTCACCATCGACGGACGCCCCTACGAGCGCGCCAGCGGCCAACCCGCAATAAAAAAGGCGGAACGGCCCAAAGGCAGTTCCGCCAAGTCTCTACAGGAAGAAAACAGGATCGGCCGGGCGATCAGTCCACCTTGATATTGGCCGCCTTGATGACCTGCGCCCATTTGTCCACTTCGGCCTTCTGGAACGTGGCGATCTGGGCCACGCTCATGTCGGCAGGCTCCATGCCAAAACCTTTGAGGCGTGTCTGCATGTCGGGCTGGGCGAGGATCTTGCGGATCTCGTCGTGCAGGCGGCTCACCACCGGGGTGGGCGTGCCCGCCGGCACAAAAATCGCCTGCCAGGACTGCACCTCGAAGTCCTTGAGTTCGGCCACGCCGGACTCCGCCACCGTGGGCACGTCGGGCATGGAGGCCAGGCGCTTGGGCGACGTGACGGCAATGGCGCGCAGCTTGCCGCTCTGGATGTGCGGGGCGGCCACCACGGTGGTGTCGAACATCATGTCCACCTGGCCGCTGATCACGTCCTGGATGGCGGGGCCGCTGCCCTTGTAGGGGATGTGCGTGAACTTCACGCCCGACTTGTAGGCCAGCAGTTCCACCGCCAGATGCTGTGAGCTGCCCGTGCCGGCGGACGCAGACGACAGGCCGCCCTGCTTGCCCTTGGCGGCCGTCAGCACGTCCTTCAGGGTTTTATAAGGGCTGTTGGCCGACACCACCAGCACCACCGGGTTGGTGCCGATCAGCGTGACGGGGCTGAACGACTTGATGGGGTCGTAACCCAGCTTGGGGTACAGGCTGATGTTGATGGCATGCGAGCTGACCGTGCCACCCAGCAGCGTGAAGCCATCCGGGGCCGAGCGCGCGGCGGCCTCCGAGCCGATGCTGCCAGCCGCACCGCCCTTGTTCTCCACCACCACCGTCGTGCCCAGGGCTGTGCCGAGTTGCTGGCCGATCAGACGGGCCAGGGTGTCGGTGGTGCCACCGGCGGCAAAGGGCACCACGTAGCTGATGGCTTTGCCGGTGGGCCAGGTGGTCTGGGCCATGGCGGGCAGCGCCATCAGCGCGCCTGCAGCTGCCAGCGCTGCGGATTGGACCAGGGTTCTGCGTTGCATGTGTTTGTCTCCTAGGGGCAATGAAAAAAGGGTGCAACGAGCGAGGGCGCCTGCGGAGGCCGTGTTGTCGGTGCAGCCTGTGAACGCACGCCCTTACTCGCTCAGGGCATATCGACGATCTCGATCCAGTTGGGGTTCTTGCCCACCGGAACGCGGGTGGGCGCACCGGGAAGGCCTGTCGCGGGGTCAATGGGGTGCAGTGCGACGTGGTGCGACTCCTGTCCCGCAGCGATCAGGAAGCGGCCAGACGCGTCCACTGCAAAACCGCGCGGCGTCTTTTCGGTGGGCACATGCCCCAGGGGCTGCAGCTGCCCGGTGGCGGCATCGACGCGAAATGCGCTCAGCGTGCTGGACGTGCGCTCCGACGCATACAGCGTGCGGCCATCGGGCGATAGGTGAATGTCTGCGGCCCAGGGCTTGCCCGAAAAACCTGCGGGCAATGCCGTGGTGCGCTGCAGCGGGCGCAGCGTGCCACGCTCCTTGTCGTAGGCCATCACATGCACGGCCGCATCCAGTTCGTCCAGCAGATACAGGTGGCGCTGGTCGCCGCTCCAGACAAAGTGGCGGGGGCCGGACTTTTCGGGCGCCACGGGGGTCAGCGCGGGCTCGTGGGCGGTGAGCTTGCCGGTCTCTGCATCAAACTTCCAGGCCGAGAGGTGGTCGCCACCCAGGCTGGTAGCAAAGACATAGCGGTTGGCTGCGTCCGCGTGGATGGCGTGCGCGTTGGGCGCAGTGGGGATGAGCTGCTGCACCGCTCCCACGACACCGTCCTTGCCAATGCTGTTGACCGTGATCTTGTGTCCGGGGTAGGAGGCTGCGAACAGCCAGCGCCCGGTGGCGTCGGTGTCGATATTGGCCATGCTGTCGGCCAACGGCGCCTCGCCCAGCTTGCGCAGCTTGCCGCTCGCCGGGTCAATGGCCAGGCTGACCACCCGAAACGGCTGCGAGCGCAATGCCACATAGAGCACGCGCTTGTCCGGGCTGACGGCCATGGGCATGGTAGCGCCGCCCAGTGCGGTGGTGTCCACGGTCTTGAGCGTCCCGGCGGCGCGGTCCAGCTCCAGCACCGACACATCCTGGCTGTCTGCATTGGCCACGTACACCCAGGTGGCTGCCTGTACCGCCTGTACGCCCAGCGCGGTTGCAGCGGCCAGCATCACGGGCGCGACGCGGTGATGGATACGAAATGGGATGGTCATGCTCGGTCCCCTGGTAGTGCCTTCGGCTGGACTGCGACTCTGAAACGCGCCCGCCAGTGAGGCTGTGGTGGTTTTGCTGCGCCCGGAGACGCCATTCGCAGGGCGATTCATTGCTTCAGCATCGTGTGATTGTGATATGTCGTCATACAACAAGGAATGCATTCTGACCCATCTTCAGCGCTGACAGAGAAAGGGATTACCCGAGGTCACGCACAACCTTGAAACACCCGCCAGTCAACAATATCTGGATTTTTTTGGGCTAGAAATCTCAGTACAAACCCTGAAATCCCCCTAAACATGCACTGAATGACACTGGGATGGATTGCATATTTTTCGATCTAGTTGTACGATGACTAACAACATAAACACACGGAGACATTCCATGAGCCTGCAACGTCGCGCAATTCTTCTGGCCTGCACTGCCGCTCTGGCGGCAGCTTCTGCCACGGCCCAGACCGCTGAATGGCCTGCCAAGACACTGCGCATCGTGGTGCCCTACCCACCAGGCGGCAGCTCGGACATCATTGCGCGCTCGATCAGCCAGGCGCTGTCCGAATCGCTCAAGCAGAGCGTGATCGTCGAGAACAAGCCCGGCGCCAATGGCAACCTGGGTGCCGACTTTGTGGCCAAGGCCGAGCCCGATGGCTACACCATGCTGCTGTGTGATGTGGGCGCGCTGGCGATCAGCCCCTCGGTCTACACCAAGCTGTCTTTCGACCCCTCCAAAGACCTGCGCGGTGTGACCATGCTGGCCTACTCGCCCCACCTGCTGGTGGTGCACCCCTCGGTGCCGGTCAACAACCTCAAGGAGCTGATCGCCTACTCCAAGAAGAACGAGCTGAACTTTGCCGTGACGGCCACCGGCAGCGCGCCCCATCTGGCGGGCGTTGCGCTGGAGCGCGCCAGCGGTGCACGTTGGCAGTACATCCCCTACAAGGGCGGCGTCACCGCCATCCAGGACACCGTGGCGGGCCAGACCCAGGTGCTGATGAACGGCATGCTGGCCACCCTGCCCCAGGTACAGAACGGCAAGCTCAAGGTGCTGGGCGTTTCCAAATCCACCCGCATGCCGCTGATCGGTGACGTGCCCACCATTGCCGAGCAAGGCGTAGCGGGCTACGAGTCGGGCACCTGGCAAGGCGTGCTGCTGCCACGCGGCACGCCCGATGCCGTCGTGCAAAAGCTCAACAAGGCACTCATCACCGCCATCCGCGCGCCCGAGATCCGCTCGCGCCTGGCCGGCCAGGGCGCCGAAGTGGTGACCATGACCTCCACCGAACAGGACCAGTTCTTTGCCAAGGAACGCGCGCGCTGGGCCAGCGTGGTGAAGGCCGCCAACATCAAGCTCGACTGAGCGCCGCAGACACCCGTTTCATTCACCATCCTCTCCCGCTGCACTGATCATGACCCCTCAAGAACTCAAATCCATCATGGGCTCCGGCCTGCTCTCGTTCCCCATCACCGACTTCGACGAGCAAGGCAACTTCCGCCCCAAGACCTACATCGAGCGCCTGGAGTGGCTCGCCCCCTATGGCGCCAGTGCCCTGTTTGCCGCCGGTGGCACGGGTGAATACTTCTCGCTCTCGGGCCCCGAATACAGCGAGGTCATCAAGACGGCGGTGGAGACCTGCCGGGGCAAGGTGCCGATCATTGCCGGCGCCGGTGGCCCCACCCGCACGGCCATTGCCCATGCGCAGGAGGCCGAGCGCCTAGGCGCCCACGGCATCCTGCTGCTGCCGCATTACCTGACCGAAGCCGGGCAGGAAGGCCTGATCGCCCATGTGGAGCAGGTCTGCAAGAGCGTGAAGTTCGGTGTGATCGTCTACAACCGTGATCGCACCAAGCTCACGGCCGAGTCCCTGGCCATCCTGGCCGAGCGTTGTCCGAACCTGGTGGGGTTCAAGGATGGTGTGGGCAATATCGAGACCATGTCTTCCATCTACATGAAGCTGGGGGACCGTTTCTCGTACCTGGGCGGCCTGCCCACTGCCGAGGTGTATGCGGCGGCCTACAAGGCGCTGGGCACGCCGGTGTATTCGTCGGCGGTGTTCAACTTTATTCCGAAGACCGCGATGGAGTTCTACAAGGCGGTGGCGAGTGACGACACGGCCACGCAGCACCGGCTGCTCAAGTCGTTCTTCATGCCGTACCTGGCCATCCGCAACCGGGTGGAGGGCTATGGGGTGTCGATCATCAAGGCGGGGGCGCGCATCGTGGGCCATGACGGCGGACCGGTGCGGGCACCGCTGGTGGACCTCAAGCCCAGCGAGATGGAAGAGCTCAAGGCGCTGATTGACAAGCTTGGGCCGCAGTAAAAGCCGGCGGCTTCGGGGCCTGTTCAGGGCCTGGTTCTCCAGGCCCTTTTTTTCCTAGTCCAAACCAACACCCGGGCCCGGCCGTGCACAGGTCCGGGGGCAGTCCTGGCACGCCCATTCCACAACCATCAACACAACAACGGAGACAGAAAAGATGTTCAAGAAAATCATTCTGGCCACAGCCGCCGCCGTCACCCTTGCCGCGCTCGCAGGTTGCGCCACCGGCGCTGTATCCACCGGCTCCTCGGCATCGGCCGAACAAGCTGTGGCAGCCGCCGCAGAAAAGCTGCGTGTCGCCATGATCGACCCCACGCCTGCGGCGCTGACGGCCTTGGTGGCCGACGACCTGAGTTACGGCCATTCGGGCGGCCGCGTGGACACCAAGGACATCTTCATCGGCGACCTGATCGCCGGCAAGTCCGACTTTGTGACCATCGCCATCACCGACCAGACCATCAAGGTGGTGGGCAACACCGCCATCGTGCGCCACACCCTCACGGCCGACACCAACGACTCGGGCAAGCCCGGCAAGGTGCAGATCAAGATCCTGGGCGTGTGGCAACAGCAAGGCGGCCAGTGGAAGCTGCTGGCCCGCCAGGCTGTGCGCGTCGCGGCTTGATGTAAACGCATTGGGGCGGCCGTGTGCCGCCCTTCGTATTTCTGACACCGCCGCCCCACAAAACCATGACCACAGCCACCCGCCACCGCATCCTGCAAATCGGCCGCCTGCCCCTACCCGCACTGGAGGCCGAACTGGCGGCCCGGTATGACGTCACCTGTCTGGCAGACCAGCCCGATCCGGCGGCCTTTCTGGTGGCGCGCGGTGCGGAGTTCACCGGAGTGGTAACCACTGCGGCCATTGGCCTCAAAGGCGAAGTCATCGCGGCCCTACCCAACCTTCAGGTCATCAGCAGCTTTGGCGTGGGCTTTGACGCACTGGACATCGATGCCGCCAAGGCACGCGGCGTACAGGTGGGCTACACACCCGGCGTGCTCAACGACTGTGTGGCCGACATGGCGTTCGCGCTGATGCTGGATGTGTCACGCCACGTGGCCGCCAGCGACCGTTTTGTGCGCCGTGGTGAATGGCCGAAGGCCAGATACGCACTGGGCACCCGCGTGTCCGGCAAGCGGCTGGGCATCGTGGGCATGGGCCGCATCGGGCAGGCCGTGGCCGAGCGTGCGAGCGGCTTTCGCATGGAGGTCGGGTACCACAACCGCCGCCCGGCGCAGGAATGCGCACTGCCCTACTTCGAGTCGGTGAACGCGCTGGCGCAATGGGCCGACTACCTCGTGCTCACCGTTGCAGGCGGCACTGCAACGCGCCACCTCGTCAACCGCGATGTGCTGGAGGCCTTGGGCCCCAACGGATTTCTCATCAATGTGGCGCGTGGCACTGTGGTGGACGAGGCGGCACTGATCGATGCGCTGACCGAGCGCCGCATTGCCGGCGCCGGGCTGGACGTGTTTGAGAACGAACCCAGCGTGCCCGCCGCGCTGATGGCGCTGGACAACGTGGTGCTGACCCCGCACACCGCCAGCGCCACCCACGAAACCCGCCGTGCCATGGCAGACCTGGTGCTGGAGAACCTGGCATCCTTCTTTGCGACCGGCACCGTGCGCACGCCGGTGCCGGGCACGCCGGGCGCTTGAGCCCGCCACGGCGCCCTGTGTAACGCAGCTGCCCTCACAGGGAGGGTGTGGAGCAGTTCAGCGCGTCACTTCACGCGGTCGCGCGAGATGTCCATGATCATGCGCGTGGCGAGGTACAGGCGCGGCACGATGGTGTTGATCTGCACGTACTCCGCATCATTGGAATGCGCGCCGTAGCCCGACAGGCCCATGCCTTCCACCACTGCGCCCTTGGTCTTGAGCGCGGCAAACGCTGCATCCGTGCCGCCGCCCGTGGCTTTCTCCACCACGTTGAGCGACATGCCCAGCTCCTGATAAATCACCTTGCCGTAGCCCGCCACGCGGCGGGATGCGTCGCTCGCCTCCAGCGGCGGGCGGCGCACTTCAAACTTCACATCCACCTTGGAGGCAGGCAGCAGCTTGCTCTTGACCTTCTCTTGCAGGCTTTTCTCCAGCCCGTCAAAGTCCGCCACGCGCAGCGCACGCGCATCGGCCTGGGCCGTGGCCTCAGCCGGGATCACGTTGCGGTTGGTGCCCGCCTTCGACACCGTCCAGTTCAGCTTGAGGCCTTCATCGGTCTTGGACAAGTCCTTCATCTGCAGCAACTGATGTGACAGCTCATACAGCGCGTTCACGCCGTCTTCGGGCTTGGCCCCGGCGTGCGACGCTTTGCCCTGCACCGTGAGGTAGGCCGCTCCAATGCCGCTGGTGGCCAGACGCAGCGTGCCGTCGGTGCCGCCACCTTCAAACGACAACACCACGTCCTGCTCAGCCGCCACGCGGGTGATGGTGCTGCGCCAGCCGGGCGAGCTGATTTCCTCGTCGCCGTTGATCAGCACGGTGAGCGTGCCGTAGTCCTTGAAATTGAGCTTTTGCAGCAGGGCCACGGTGTGGATGATGAGCGCGATGCCCTGCTTGTCGTCCGAGATGCCCAGGCCATAGGCCTTGTCGCCATCGATGCGAAACGGCTGGCCTTTGAGCATGCCCTTCAGGTACACGGTGTCCATGTGCGCGATGAGCATGATCTTCTTGCTGCCCGTGCCCTTGAACACGGCCTGCACAGCGGGGCCCACCTTCTCCGGGGTGTCGTCCAGGCGGTAGATATCGCTGGTCTGCAGCACATCCACCGTGCCGCCCAGTTGCTTGAGCTGGCTGGCAATGCGCTCGGCAATCTGGTTCAGACCCTCGATGTCCTTGCTGCCCGACTCGATGTGCACCAGGTCACGCAGGGTGTCGAGCAAGGGTTGCTGCTCCTTCTGGGCCAGCGCATGGACCTCGGCCACCGGTGCCGCCTGGGCCACGGCGGCGGCAAATGCCAGCGCCAGCGAGGCCATCAGGGGGCGGACAAAAGAAGGGACTGATTGCGGACGGTGCAGCGAGTGGTGCATGGTGCAAAGGCTCGGTGAAGGGATGAGGAAGGCCATTATGGAGTCTTGCAACGCCGATTTCAAACACCAAGCCTTCTTGCAATTTTTCAGTCAGCGCCTGCAGTGTCAGCCTCAGCCCACTGGCGCAAACACCTCGGGGCCCAGCCGTGACTTGCGGCCCCTGGGTTCAAACAGCCACATGCCATACAGCGGCAGCGATTCCGCCAGCCGCAGGGGCACCACCAGCGCAGACGCACCGCCCAACAACGCAGGGTGCGGCACAACAGCCAGTAGGTCGGACTGCGCCACCAGGTGCAGCAGACTGGCAAAGTCGGGGCAGCGCACGGACATCTTGGGGGCGGGCATGCGGCGCACGCGGTGCGCTTCCGTCAACACATCCACCGGCCCGCTGACGCTTGGCCCCACACAGGCCCACGCAGCGCCCTGCAGTTGCACCAGCGACTGGGCCCGGGCCAGAGGGTGGCCTTTGCGCGCATAGACCTGGGGATGCAGCTCGTACAGGGGCCGCTCCACCACTTCGGGGTGCGCAAACTTGCGCGGCTTGGGGGCGATGACCGCATCAAAGCGCCGCTGCAGCAGGCCTTCCAGCAGGCTGCCCTCATCCGCCGTCGCCATCTCCAGGGAGCGCCGGGCATTGGGCAAACACCAGCAGGCATACAGCAGCGGGCCGCAGACCAGCGCTGCTGAAGACGTGAGCCCCACCCGCAGCCGATGTCGGTCTGGCGCAGTCACCGAAGCGCGGGGCAGCGCCTCCACCCCTTGTGCCAGCGGCAGCGCCTGCGCGGCCACGGCCCGGGCCAGGTCGGTGGGCACATGGCGACGCCCTTCGCGCACCAGCAAGGGCTGTGCAAAGTGGGCTTGCAGTGCTTTCATGCCGTGGCTGATCGCGGGCTGCGACACGCCGCAGGCTTTGGCCGCCAAGGCAAACGAGCCTTGCTCGACGATCGCATGGAGGTATTGCAGGTAGCGCAGATACATAAACACCTTTTATGTATAAGCCGCCATTGTCTCTTGTCGCGCGGCGCGGACTTGGCGAAGCTACGCACTCCACTCCACGACCTTTGCAATGCCGCGTATGAGCCCTACCCCCATCGACACCGTCCGCACCTACCTCGCCCACCTGCACGCCAGCCATACCGAAGGGCTGATCGCCTGCTTTGAAGACGATGGCGTGGTGCATTCGCCCTTTCTGGGCACCATGCGCGCGAGCGACTTTTTCCAAAAGCTCGCCCAGGCCTCCAGCGGCAGCGTGATCACCGTGCTGGATCTGTTCGTCTCCGCGCAACCAGACAACGGCGGCGCCGTGCGGGTCGCCGCCTATTTCCGCTACGACTGGACTTTGAACGATGGGCGCGAGGTGACGTTCACCTGCGTGGATGTGTTCACGTTCGACGCGGGCAGCACCCGCATCCGCGACATGAACATCGTCTACGACACCCACCCGCTGCGCGAAGAAGTGGGCGACAAGTACGCGCCTGAGCCAGTCACAACAACTCCACGCCCTTGAGCGTCACAAAACTGGTCTCGCGCGTCACCTGCACAAAGTCCTGCAGATACGGCTTGGCCGACAGGCTGGGCAGGCAGGCGGCGTGCAGCTCGCCGCGCAGGCCTTTTTCACCGATGGGCCGCGCCGTCACATACCCCCGGTCCAGGTAGCTCTGCACCGCCCACAGCGGCAGCGCCGCCACGCCGCGCCCGCTGGCCACCAACTGCAGCATGGCCACCGTCAGCTCGGTGGTGCGGCGCGGGGGGCGCACGCCTGCGGGCTCCAGCACCTGGCGGATCAAATCGAGCATTTCGTCGGGCACGGGGTAGGTGATGATGGTCTGGTCGGCAAAGTCCTGCGCCACCAGATGCGGCTTGGCCACCAGCGGGTGCGTGTTGGCCAGCAGCGCGCGGATCTCGAAACCAAAGAGCGCGTGATAGTCCACGCCCGCCTCGTCGGCATCCACCTCGGACACGATGGCCACATCGGCCCGGCCCTGGTGCAGCAGGCCCACGGGGTCGGCATGAAAGCCGCTCACGATGTCCAGCTCCACCTCGGGCCAGCGGGTGCGAAACGCGTCCATCGCGGGCATCAGCCAGTCAAAGCAGGTGTGGCATTCCACCGCAATGCGCATCTGCCCGCCCTGCCCCAGCACCAGGCGGGCAATGTCGCGCTCGGCCCCTTCCACCTGCGGCAGCACGGCATCGGCCAGCGCCAGCAGGCGTTCGCCCACGGCGGTGAACTGCGGTGGCACCGATTTGCGCTCAAACAGCGGCTGGCCGTAGCGGTCTTCCAGCAGCTTGATCTGGTGCGACAGCGCCGACTGCGTGAGGTTGAGCAGCTGCGCGGCCCGCACCAGGCTGCCGCTGTCACGCAAGGCCACCAGGGTGCGCAGGTGGCGCACTTCCAGAATCGACTGGTTCATTATAAATTTTCAAGTTGATCGAATAAAACTTTCGTTTGAATAATAAACGAGCCCGCGCGACCATCGGTGCCTTCATTGCATTGCTCCATTCAGAAGAAGGAAATCACCATGTCGCTCGCTGCTCCAACCACCCGCCGCCCTGTGCTCACGCACACCCTGGGGTTTCCACGCATGGGGGCGCAGCGTGCGCTGAAATTCGCGCTCGAATCCTTCTGGCGCGGCGACAGCACCGAGGCCGAGCTGCAAGCCACCGCCGCCCAGCTGCGCCAGCAACACTGGCAGGCGCAGGCCGACGCAGGCCTGGGTTGTGTGACCGTGGGCGACTTTGCGCTGTACGACCACGTGGCCAACCACATCCAGCTGCTGGGCTGCGAGCCTGCGCGCTTTGGCTTCGACGCCCACACGCCCGAGCTGGCGCGTTACTTTGCGATGGCGCGGGGAGTATCGGCCCAAGCCGCCGACGACCACCAGGGTTGCAGCGCGGGTTGCCAGGCTACGCACCACACCGCTGGCCAGCCCGCACTGGAGATGACCAAGTGGTTTGACACCAACTACCACTACCTCGTGCCCGAGTTCAGCGCCCACACCCAGTTCCACCTCGCCAGTGGGCGCCTGTTTGCCGAAGTGGCCGAGGCCCAGGCACTGGGCCATCGGGTCAAAGCCGTGCTGCTGGGGCCGCTGAGCTTTTTGTGGCTGGGCAAATCCAAGGCGGCAGGTTTTGACCGGTTCAGCCTGCTGGAGCAACTGCTGCCGGTGTACGAAGCCGTGCTGGCACGCCTGAAGGCCCAGGGCGTGGAATGGGTGCAGATCGACGAGCCCATCCTGGGCCTGGACCTGCCCGATGCGTGGCGCCATGCCTTTGAGCCCAGCTACTGGCAACTCGCCCGCAGCGCGCCCAAGCTGCTGCTGGCCACCTACTTCTCGCCGCTGGCCGAGAACCTGCGCCTGGCCTGCCAGCTGCCCGTGGCCGGCCTGCATGTGGACGCCGTGCGCACCCCTGACGAACTGGTGGGCGTGGCCGACTGGTTGCCGTCGCACAAGGTGCTGTCGGTAGGCATCGTGGATGGCCGCAACATCTGGCGCACCGATCTGGATGCGGCTCTGCAAAAGCTGCGGCCCGTGGCCGACAAGCACCAGGGCGAGCTGTGGCTGGCGCCGTCGTGCTCTCTGCTGCATGTGCCGTTCAGCTTAGAGGCCGAAACACAGCTGGACGCCGAGGTGAAGTCGTGGCTGGCGTTTGCGGTGGAAAAACTCGATGAGCTGCGCGTGCTTGCCACCGCCTTGTCGCAAGACGAGGCGGCGGTGGTCGACGAACTGCACGCCGCCCGCACCGCCCTGGCCGCCCGCCGCGCCAGCCCGCGTGTGCACCGCGCCACCGTGGCGGCCCGCATTGCCGCCGCAGCGCCCGGGGCCGACCAGCGCGCCAGCGCCTTCCCTGCCCGGCAAAAGGCCCAGCGCGCACGGCTGAGGCTGCCGCTGTTGCCCACGACCACCATTGGCTCGTTCCCGCAGACGGCGGAGATCCGCGCCGCACGCGCCGCCTTCAAGCGCGGGGCACTGGATGCGGCCCACTACCAACAGAAGATGGAAGCTGAAATTGCCTTGGCCGTGCGCAAGCAGGAAGCGCTGGGCATTGACGTGCTGGTGCACGGCGAGGCCGAGCGCAACGACATGGTCGAATACTTTGGCGAGCAGCTCGACGGCTTTGCCTTCACCGCCAACGGCTGGGTGCAAAGCTATGGCTCGCGCTGCGTGAAGCCGCCCATCATCTACGGCGACGTGGCCCGCCCCACGCCCATGACGGTGGCCTGGACCCAGTACGCGCAGAGCCTCACCGCCAAACCCATGAAAGGCATGCTCACCGGCCCCTTCACCATCCTGCAGTGGAGCTTTGTGCGCGACGACCAGCCGCGCGCCACCACGGCCGACCAGATCGCCTGGGCCATCCGCGACGAGGTGTGCGACCTGGAGGCCGCTGGCATCGCCATCATCCAGATCGACGAGCCCGCCATCCGCGAAGGGCTGCCGCTGCGCCGCGCGGGGTGGAAGAGCTACCTGGAGCGCGCCACGCGCGCCTTCCGCATCAGTGCCAGCGGCGTGCGCAACGACACGCAGATCCACACCCACATGTGCTACAGCGAGTTCAACGACATCCTGCCCGCCATCGCGGCCATGGATGCCGATGTGATCACGATTGAGACGAGCCGGTCGGACATGGAGCTGCTGCAGGGCTTTGGCGACTTCAAGTACCCCAACGAGATCGGCCCCGGCGTGTACGACATCCACTCGCCCCGGGTGCCCGGCGTGCAGGAGATGGCCGCGCTGCTGGAAAAAGCCGCCGAGGTCGTGCCCGTGGAGCACCTGTGGGTGAACCCCGACTGCGGCCTCAAAACCCGGGGCTGGCCCGAGACCGAAGCCGCCCTGCGCCACATGGTGCAGGCCGCGCAGGAAGTGCGCGAGCGGTTGCTGGAAGAGGCGGCGCTGGCCTGACGGATCCCCGGTTCAGCCCGCAGTGCGCTTCATCTCGGCCAGCTTCACCAGCACCTGCAGCGCGTGGTTCAGCGGCGTCGGCACTCCCAAGGCGGCGCCGCGCTTCACCACATAGCCATTCAGGTGGTCGATCTCGGTAGGTTTGCCACGCGCCAGATCCTGCGCGGTGGACGAATACTGCCCGGGCATGGTGCTGGCGATGCCACGCACCGCCGCCTGCACATCGCCCGGAATCGTCACCCCATCGGCCGCCGCCACCGCCAGGCACTCGGCCACGATGTCGGCAATCACCTGCGTCACGCCGGGCACCTGCACCAGCGGGCCGTAGGGCTGCTGCGACAGTGCCGACAGCGCGTTGTAGGCGCTGTTGAGCACCAGCTTGGCCCAGAGCGCGCCACGCACGTTGGCTGACACCTGGGTGGGAATGCCCGCCGCCGTGAGCTGGCGGGCCACCTCGTCGCTGCGCGGCGAAGGTGCAATCACCAGCTCGCCCCGGCCATGGTGCACCACATGTCCCGGGCCGCCCATGGCGGTGGCCACGTAGACCACGGCGGCCGCCACCGGGGTGTTGGCATCGAGCACAGCGCGCACGCGCTCGCCGTTGTCCACACCGTTCTGCAAGGTCAGCACCAGCGCGCCAGGGGCCAAATGAGGGCGGATCTGCTGCGCGGCGTCTTCCGAGTCGGACGACTTCACGCAGAACAGCACCACGTCCGCGCCATGCACCGCGCTGGCCTCGGTGCTGGCTGCCAGGGGCACCTGCACATCCATCGCCGCCGTCTGCAGCCGCAGACCGTTGTCACGCACGGCCAGCACGTGGGCGGGCCGCCCGATGAGCGTGACGGCATGGCCCGCCCGGGCGAGCAAGGCACCAAAGTAGCAGCCCACGGCGCCCGCGCCCATCACAGCAAAACGCAGGGGCGGTGCAATGTCCAAGGCAGTGGGCAGGGAGGCAGATGAATCAGCAGCAGCGGTCATGGCGGTGTCCCGGTGGGCAAGTCACGGAAGGGGCGGTCACAAGGCGCCCCACTATATCGGCGGCAGCCTGCGCACCAAAAATCAAGGGTTTTTGGGCTGATGCGCTAGTCGAACATGCCTTATCAGCTATCAAATACGTAGCAAATTGACCTTCTGCAAGGCTGCTTGCGGGGGCGCACTCCCTTCGCTCGCGCCATTTCCAGCACCGCGAACCCTCATCCGTTACCTCCCGTTCGTGGGCTCCCACCCCGCTCAAAGGCCCCTCTCCAGTGTCAGGAATTTAATCAATGCAAAGACAATAATTGTCTAGTCAATTAAATTTCCCGCCCATGTCAGCCCCTCCCGAACCCAGCCAAGCCCCCGCGTTCTACAACGCCGAGCACTACGACCCCAGCAAGCTGGTGCCCGAAAACAGCGTCGGCTACCTGATGCGCAAGGTGATGTCGTCCATCCGCACGCAGGCCGATGCCCAGCTGTCTTTGCACGAACTCACCTACGCCCAGTGGCTGCCACTGTTCAAGTTGTCGCTGTGCGAGACCGCCACCGTGGCCAGCCTGGCGCGTGACCTGGAGACCGACCCCGCCTCCATGACCCGGTCGCTCGACCGCATGGAAGCCAAGGGCCTGGTGGTGCGGGAGCGCTCCACCGTGGACCGCCGCGTCGTGCAGCTCAGGCTCACACCGGAAGGCCAGCGCATTGCAGCCCTGGTGCCCCCCGTGCTGGCCGACGTGCTCAACGGCCACCTCAGCGACTTCAGCCATGACGAGTGGCAGCTGCTGCTGTCCATGCTGCGCCGCATGCTGGCCAACGGCGAAGCGCTGCGCCAGCAGCCCCCCTCACCCACCGAACCCGCAGCCGGTTGACCCCGCCCTGTTGCCCTGCCCCCTGGAGATTTCCGTGACTGCCACTGCCCCCACCTCCCTGTCCACCCGCTCTGCCCTCGCCGCCCATCTGGCGGTATCGGCCGTTGCCCTGGCCGCCGCGCTGCTGCTGGTGGGCTGCGCCAACCCCGGCCCGGCCCACACACCGCTGGCGCAAACCACCCCGGCCGCCGCTGGCCTGACCGCAACCACCACCGACGTGGTGGCCACCAGCCAATGGTGGAAGGCGCTGGGCGATGAACAGCTCAACACCCTGATCGACCAGGCCCTGCAAGGCAACCCCAGCCTGGCCGTGAGCCGCGCCCGGCTAGAACAGGCCGTGGCCCTGAGCCAGGTGCGCGAGGCCGCCAACGGCCCCCAAGCCACCCTGGGCGTGGACGCTACCCGCCAGCGCTACACCGCCAACGGGCTGGTGCCTGCTCCCGTTGCTGGCAACACGTACAACAGCGGCACCGTGCAGGCCACGCTGAGCTGGTCGCCCGACTTCTTTGGCCAGCACGCTGCCGAACTGCAGGCTGCGCTGGGCCAGGCCCGCGCCGCCCAGGCCGATGCCGCCGCCGCCGCCAACACCCTGGCCGCCCAGGTGGGGCGCAGCTACGTGGCGCTGGCCCGGCTGGTGGCCCAGCGCGGCGTGGCCACGCGCGCGCTGGAGCAGCGCGAAGAACAGCGCAAGCTCACCCAAGAGCGCACTTCTGCAGGCCTGGACAGCCAGGTCGAGCTGACCCAGGCCCAGGCCGCTGTGCCCGATGCCCGCACACAAATCGAAGCGCTCGAGGAGCAGATCACCCTGGGCCGCCGCCAACTGGCCGTGCTGACCGGCCAGGCGCCCGACGCCCTGCCCCAGCTCACGCCCCGCCTTGCCGCCCTGCAGCCCACCGCCGTGCCCGAGGTGCTGGGCGCCGACCTGCTGGGCCGCCGCCCCGATGTGGTGGCCGCCCGCTGGCGCGTAGAGGCTGCGACACAAGGCGTGAACAGCGCGCGCAGCGAGTTCTACCCCAACATCAACATCGGCGCGTTCATCGGCCTGAACTCGCTGGGTCTGGACCGGCTGTTCAACGGCAGCTCACGCCAGATGGGCGTGACGCCCGCGCTGCGCCTGCCGATCTTTGACGGGGGCCGCCTGCGCGCCCAGCTGGGCGGCCGCGCTGCCGAGCTGGACGTGGCCATCGCCCAGTACAACGGCGCCGTGCTCGACGCGGTGAAGGAAGCGGGCGACGCCGTGGCCTCCATCCAGTCGCTCACCCGCCAGCAGGCCTTGCAGGACGAGGCCGTGGCCAGCGCCGAAAAAGCCTACCGCTTTGCGCAGGAGCGCTACCGCGCGGGCCTGGGCAACTACCTGGTGGTGCTCTCCACCGAAAGCCAGGTGCTGGCCCAGCGCCGCCTGGCCGTGGACCTGCGCGCGCGCCAGCTCGACACCCGCCTGGTGCTGATGAAGGCCCTGGGGGGCGGCTGGACGGACGACACGGCCGTGCTGCACACCGCAGCCGCGCACTGACCGGCCCACCGCACCGCACCGGACCGGACCGCACTCATTCAAAAACACATAACAACACATTCCTGAAAGACCACAGCCATGACCGCCAACAGCGAACCCCTCACCGCCAACGAAGCCAACACCGCCCGCCGCCGCGGCCTCACCCTCATCGCCGCCGCCGTCGCGCTGGTGGCCATCGGCTGGGGTGGCTGGCACTGGGCCAACGGCCGCCATGTCGAGACCACCGACAACGCCTACGTGGCAGGCAACGTGGTGCAGATCACGCCACAGATCGGCGGCACGGTGGTGTCCATCGGCGCTGACGACACCGACTATGTGAAGGCCGGCCAGTTGCTGGTCAAGCTCGACCCCGCTGACGCTCGCGTGGCGCTGGAGCAGGCCGAGGCCCAGCTCGCCCAGACGGTGCGCGAAGTGCGCACCCTGTATGCCAACAACTCCACACTCAAGGCCCAGGTCAGCCTGCGCAGCGCCGACCTGGCCCGTGCCCAGGCCGATGCCGCCCGCGCCCAGGACGACGTGAACCGCCGCACCCCGCTGATGGCCAGCGGTGCCGTGGGCAAGGAAGAGTTCCAACACGCCACCGCGCAGCTGGCCGCCGCCAAGAGCACCGTGGCCGCCGCCCAGTCGGCCGTACTGGCCGCACAAGAACAACTGGCCGCCAGCCAGACGCAGACCGAAGGCACCTCGGTCGAACAGCACCCCAATGTGCAGCGCGCCTCGGCCCGCGTGCGCGAGGCCTACCTGGCCGTGCAGCGTGCCCAGCTGGTCGCCCCGCTGGACGGCCATGTGGCCAAGCGCGGCGTGCAAGTGGGCCAGCGTGTGCAGGCCGGCGCCCCGCTGATGACGCTGGTGCCGCTGAACGACCTGTGGGTGGACGCGAACTTCAAGGAAAGCCAGCTCAAGACCCTGCGCATCGGCCAGACCGCCGAACTGGAAGCCGACGTGTACGGCACCAAGGTCACGTACCACGGCACGGTGACCGGGCTGGGCGCAGGCACTGGCGCTGCCTTTGCGCTGCTGCCCGCACAGAACGCCACGGGCAACTGGATCAAGGTGGTGCAGCGCGTGCCAGTGCGCATTGCGCTCGACCCCAAGGAAGTGGCAGAGCACCCGCTGCGCGTGGGCCTGTCGATGGAAGTCAAGGTGGACACCGCCGACCAGAGCGGCAAGACGCTGGCCGACACGCAGCGCACTACGCCCGTGGCCGCCACCGCTGTGTTCGACGAGCAATTCAAGGCGGCCGACGACGAAGTGGCGCACATCATCGCCGCCAACCTGGGCCGCAATGGCAAGGCCGCCGTGGCCGTGGCGTCGCCCAAGGTGAGCAGCCAGCCCGCAGTGCAGGCGCAAAAGCATGCATCGGCCCCGGCGCAGCCCGCCGTGCAGTCCCCGGTGGTGCAGTAAGCGGGGTTGACCGAGCATGACTGCCGCCAACCCCACTGCAGACACCGCAGGCCAGGCCCCCACTCCGGTGGCGCCTGCTGCGGTGTCGCCACCAGCAGCCCCACCCGGGCCGCCTGCTGCCTATCCGCCGCTACAGGGCACCGCCCTGCTGCTGGGCACACTGTCGCTGTCGCTGGCCACGTTCATGAACGTGCTGGACTCATCCATCGCCAACGTTTCCATCCCGGCCATTGCCGGCGACCTGGGCGTGAGCCCCGGCCAGGGCACCTGGGTCATCACCAGCTTTGGTGTGGCCAATGCGATCTCGGTGCCGCTCACCGGCTGGCTCACCCAGCGCTTTGGCGCGGTGCGGCTGTTCACCATGAGCGTGCTGCTGTTCGTGCTGACCTCCTGGCTGTGCGGCTTTGCGTCGTCGCTGGAGATGCTGGTCTTCTTCCGCGTGCTGCAGGGCCTGGTGGCCGGGCCGATGATTCCGCTGTCGCAAACGCTGCTGCTGGCGAGCTACCCGCGTGCCTTGGCTGGCACGGCGCTGGCGCTGTGGGGCGTGACCACGCTGGTCGCGCCGGTGGTGGGGCCGCTCCTGGGCGGCTGGATCACCGACAACATCTCGTGGCCGTGGATCTTCTACATCAACGTGCCCGTGGGCCTGCTGGCCGGGGTGCTGACCTGGGGCATCTACCGCAAGCGCGAGACCCCCATCCGCAAGCTGCCGATTGACACCGTGGGCCTCAGCCTGCTGGTGCTATGGGTCGGCGCGCTGCAGCTCATGCTCGACAAGGGCAAGGAGCTGGACTGGTTTGCCTCGGGCGAGATCATCACCATGGCCGTGGTCGCCGTGGTGGCGTTTGCCGTCTTCCTGGTGTGGGAGCTGACCGAAAAGCACCCGGTGGTGGACCTGAAGCTCTTCAAGGGCCGCAACTTCACCTTTGGTGCGCTGGCGCTGTCGGTGGCCTATGCGCTGTTCTTCGGCAACGTGGTGCTGCTGCCGCTGTGGCTGCAGCAGTGGATGGGCTACACCGCCACCTCAGCCGGCATGGCGCTGGCGCCGGTGGGCGTGTTCGCCATCCTGCTCACGCCGCTGGTGGGCAAAAAGGTCGGCCAGTGGGACCCGCGCCGAATGGCCACGGGTGCGTTCATTGTGTTCAGCACGGTGCTGTGGATGCGTTCGCAGTTCACGGTGCAGACGGACTTCATCCACATCCTGATCCCCACGCTGTTGCAGGGCGCGGCCATGGCGTTCTTCTTCATCCCGCTGACCACGCTGACGCTGGCGGGTGTGTCGCCAGACCGCATCCCGGCGGCAGCAGGTTTGTCGAACTTTGTGCGCATCACCGCCGGTGCCATGGGCACGTCGATTGCCACCACGCTGTGGGAGAGCCGCGCCGCCATGCACCACGCGCACCTGACCGAAGGGCTGGTGCAAGGCCAGGGGGTGTTCGCGCAGACGCTGGATGGCCTGGTGGCCTCGGGCCTCACGCAGATGCAGGCGCTGGCGCAGATCAACCGGCTGATCGACCAGCAGGCGTTCACCCGTGCGGCCAACGACATCTTTTTGGGCTCGGCCGGGTTATTCCTGCTGCTCATCGGGCTGATCTGGCTGACCAAGCGCCCTGCGCGCACCGGCGGCGCGGGCGCGGCAGACGCAGCGGGGGCCCACTGAGAGGCTTCGGCACAGGTTTGGAGAAAAAACAGCTGCAAGCGCTAGTCAAACATGCGCCCGCAGCTATCATTTTTGACATGAATCTGCGGGGTCTCGTCCGGGCACAACCCGCGCATCCCACAGCGGGTGTCGGAAATCCCTGACCCAGTGGCGGGCGCGGCACCTGCGGGCAGTTCGCGGGGTGCACCCAACAATGCACTCACCGCAAACCACTCCAACAAGGAACTGCCATGTCACTCTCGCTGATTCTTCTGATCGTTCTGATCCTCATCCTGGTCGGCGCTCTGCCCACCTGGGGCCACAGCCGCTCATGGGGCTACGGGCCCAGCGGCGGGATTGGCCTGGTGGTGCTGATCCTGGTGATCCTGCTGCTGATGGGCCGGATATGACCGGTAGCTGAACTTCCGGTGCAGGCCACACAGCGCCTGCCGAGGTGAAGTTTTCAAATGCACACATAGGGCCCTTCCGAGGGCCCTTTGTCTTTGGCGGTTTGTAGAAGGGTGGCGCGGCATGGCGGCCACCCGGACTCGGCCAGAAACACGCAAATGATCAATTTGCAGCGAAAACACAATCAAATTGATAATATTGGCATTTTAATCATTTATTTGATATAAACGATAAATACAAAACATCGCCATACCGCCCAGACCATGCCCTCATCCCCCTACCCCGTTGGCAACATGCGGCAGGTTCAGATCCGTCTGCTGCAGGGCATCCTGTCAGCCAATGTGGCTTTTGAGTTGCTGTTGCTGGCGGTGGGCGCTACTGGGCTGGTTCCCTCCCCAGGGTCGTGGAACCTTGCCCTGGGAACTGGCACCGCGGTCATGATGGCGCTGTGGTGGGCCTTGCGCTGCTGGCCGCGGGTCTATGTTCCGGTGGCACTCATCCAGACCTCCATCGGGCTGGCATTGTTCACCTATGCCCTGTGGCAGCCCCTGGGGCACGAGCTGCGCGCCGTGTGGTTCCTGATCGGAGTGGGCGCGGCATATCTGCTGCTGGGGCGTGCCGCGGGCGTCTGCTATACCGTCCTGACACTGGCGCTGGTAGTGGGTAGCAACGGTATGCAAAGCGCGCCGTATTCGCTGCACGCGCTCATCATCTTCACGCTCGCGCTGTCGCTGAGCAGCCTGTGTTTTTACCTGTTCGTCGGTGAAGCCCTCCGCCTGTACCGGCACCTGTCCGAGCGGAACCAGCAGTACACCTTGCTGACCGAGGGCGCCGAAGAGGTCATCTGGCGGATCAACCCCGACATGACGGTGGCGTACGTGAGCCCCGCCGACGAACGGGCGCGCGGCGTGCCCGCCCGCGACGTCATCGGAAGATCCATCTTCAAGGCCCTGACGCCCGAGGGTGCCGAGGCACTGAGACATGCAGTGCGCGAGCGGCGGCAACTGCTGACGCTGCCCATGCGCTGTGCCAATGGCAGCGTCCGCTGGTTCGAGATGTCCAGCCGCCTGTACCGCGACGCCTCGGGCCAGCCCGCCGGCTACCACAGCATCGGCCGCGACGTGACCGCCCGGCGGGAGCTGGAGCAGGCATTGCAGGCCGAGAGCGAGCATCTGGAGGCCCGGGTCAAGGAACGAACGGCGGCGCTGTCTCTCGCCAAGGAAGCCGCAGAGGCTGCCCTGCGCACCAAGAGCATCTTTCTCGCCAACATTGGGCACGAGTTGCGTACCCCCATGACACTGATCCTGGGGATGACCGAACTGGTGCGCAACCGCTCGCAGGATGAGCGCCTGAAGCCCGTGCTGAACAATGTGATGGATGCGGCCAAAGGCCTCATGCGCATGCTCAACGACCTGATCGATCTGGCTGCGCTGGAAACACGCCAGGTAGCGTTCCAGTTTGCGCCGCTATCGGTGCCAGAGCTGGCGGCAGATGCGGTGCAACTGCTGGAGCCGCAGGCGCGCCAAAAAGGCTTGCAGATCTTCCTGGCCCTCGATGGCGTGGGCACCGACGCCAGCCACGTGGGGGACGCAGACCGCATTCAGCAGGTGCTGGTCCACCTGCTGGACAACGCCGTGAAATTCAGCCTCTCAGGTCACATCCAGCTGACCCTGGAGACCGAGCAGGACACCCCTGATGCGACAGTGTGGCGGCTGCGCATGACGGACGAGGGTATTGGCATTGCGGCCGGTGACCAGCACCGCATCTTCACGTTGTTCGAACAGGTCGATGGGTCATCCACGCGCAGCTTTGAGGGTGCGGGACTGGGGTTGGCGCTGTGCAAACGCCTCGTCGAGGGCATGGGGGGCAGCCTGGGTGTGGAGAGTGAACCGGGCAAGGGCAGCAGCTTTTGGGTGTCGCTGCCGCTGCCCAAGGTCACCTGACACGGCTCCAGCACCAACACGCGTGCTCAAAGCACAGGTGGCAGGTACCGGTGCACCCTCACGGTTCAGGCTGTTCAGGCAGTCCGTGTCGAGGGCGCACGCCGCTCTGCCAGAGCGAACGCCGAAGTCAGCGCTGCAAACTCGTCCTTGGCCACGGTGCCATCGGCGTTACCCGCACGGTCCATCACCTGCAGCACGGCTTGCGCGAACGGATCGCTGCCCGCCTGCTGGCCTTTGGTGCGGGCCAGCCCCTTGAGGAATTCATCGTGGGTGATGACACCATCCTTGTCCGCGTCAAAGCCCGCCGTGAGCTGCTGCTTCTGATCCTCGGTGGCACCAAACCGGGTCAGCAACGCCTGGAAATCGTCCTTGGACACGGCCCCTGCCGCACGGCCACCGGGCAGTGCTGCAGTGGCCTGGCCGGACGAACGCCCCACGGTCATCCCCGCGCCAGAAGGCTGGCCCTGGGTGGCCAGAGCGCCCTGCCCGGCCATCCCCGCCAGCGTCTGCGCCTCGGGGCTGAGCGTGACCACGGCCGAGGGCTCGGGCGCCGCCGCCTCACCCCCACGCCGCGCGGACGCCTTGCCCGCGCCACTGGAGGCCGCATTGAAAATCATCGACGCCACCGATGCGAGGCCGGAAATGAGAGGGGACATCGCCATGAACTCCTGTGTGGCGACAGCCCGGTACTTTTGACCTGTCCGCAAGTCACCGCGTCGCCCAGATGCACCAAGGGTAGCGGGCAGCAGCCCGTACGGTGGGCGAATAAGCCAACAGTTTTCACGCCAGTTTTGCGAATGGACTGCGGGCTGGAGGCTGCACCCCCGGCAGTCGCACGCGATCCTAGGCACTCCCTCTGCCCGGCATCACCACCCGAATGCAGGTGCCCCCACCCGGACGCTGCAGCACCAGCAAGTCACCGCCCGCCATTTGCGCACGGTGGTTCATGCCTGCCACCCCATGGCCTCCCAGTGGGCTGCCTTCGCCAGCGTGAAGCATCATGCCGCGCCCGTTGTCGCTGACCTCGGCACACCAGGACTCGGCACCCGCACGGTAACGCACACCCACCGAGACCTCGGTGGCGCCCGAATGCTGCAACACGTTGCTCAAGGCCTCCTGAACGATGGCAACCAGGTGCATGGCACTGTCGGCATACGGAAAACTGGACAACGGCGGAATTTGCACATCCCACACCATGCGAATGCCACGTCGATCAAGCACGGGCTGGATGCGGTGCCGGAGCCGGGCCAGGCGGTCAGCAAATGGCTCGTCCGCCGCATCCATGGAGTCCACCACGAGTCGCAGGTCCAGCATGCACTTGTCGAGCAGCGAACGGAGTTCACGCACTGCGGGCGGCTCGGTCTCCAGCAGCGCCATGGCAAAAACCAGCTGTGCGCCCAGGTTGTCATGCAAATCCTGCGCAATGCGCCGCCGCTCTGCCGTCACCTCGGCACTGGCGCGCAGCCGCAGCCGGGGGCGCCACTGCAGGGCCCGCGGCAGTTGCACCAGCAGCAGGGCCCCCAGGCCCACCGAGATCACCAGGGCGGCCAGCTCCCACCATTGCCGATCCGACGGCCTCTCCTCGTCATAGCCGAAAAACGCCATCGCAAGGAGCGTCCATTGCAGCAGCCACATGCACATGCAAGCGATGGCGAACAACGGGGGACGTGTGCGAAACACCGCTCAATCCTGGCTTTCTAGGTGGTGTGGGCAACGGAGAGCACACCTGGTGACAGCACAACCCACACACGCGGCAGCCACCTGCATCCTCCGTCAAAAGAGCCCCCGCAGCGAGGCGAAGCGCACCGCCTGGGCACGGGTGCGCACCTGCAACTTGCGGTAGATATTGCGCAAGTGGGTGTTGACCGTCATGCTGCTGATGAGCAGGCGCGCCCCCACCTCGGCGCTGGTGTAGCCGCTGGCCACCATGCGCAGGATTTCCTTTTCCCGTGTGGACAGCCGATCTGCCTCATCGGGCTGCCGTCGCTTGTTTTCGGCCGAGTGGGTGCGGTCAAACCGCTGCAGCAACCGCCGCGCTAGGTTGGGGGTGATGGAGGCGCCACCATTGGCCACCTGCAACACGGCTTGCGAATAGTTGCCGAACCACGAGTTCTTGCCCACATACCCCGTGGCCCCCAGTTCAAAGGCCCGCAGGACCTGCTCGTCGTTTTCCATGACCGAGATCACGACCGTTTGGGCCGATGGGCGCACAGGCTTCACGTAGTGCAACAGGTCAAAGGCGTCACCGTCGCCCAGGTTCAGGTCCACCAGGAGCACATCAAAATCGTGATTCTTGATGGCCTTGCGCCCCTCGCGGACACTGCCCGCCTGCGCCACCAGTAACGTGCGGGCATCGGCCATGAGCTCCTGTGCAATCACCAGGCGGATGTGCGGATCGTCGTCCACCAGCAAGACCCGCACCGGATTGGCCTCCTGCCCAGTGAGGAAGGCGGGCCAGACCGATGGCGGATTGGAATAGGTTTCAAACTGGCCCGACGGAAGCGATGCGAGGTCGCGCGCACTCTGCTTTGAAAGCAACGCTGAAGACGTCAACGTTTGCGATGGTGTATCGACCTGCCAACTGCTGCTCATGGGTGAACTCCTGCGGACGTGGTGGTGGGCCCCGATGGACTGGGTCTTTCGGATGACGCATCTGCATGCAACTCTTGCGTTCACATGCATGTTCTCCAACGCACTCATGCCTCTCTGTACGGCAGCGCACACAGTGCGCCAAATAAATTTCAAGGTCCAAATATATTTGGCAATGTTGCCCAAGTAGCAATTGGTTACTACCTGCCTTTCTTCGGCCGATCTCATGTGGTGCGGGCGGCCAAGCCGCGCTGGCAAAGGCTTTGCGCGGGTCCAAGGGTTGAACCACTCCGCTGTATGAGGTAGCCCGCCCGGCGTATTCGCACGAATCGCATCGGCTCGCACACTGAACTCCGACAGCGCCTAACGGCCACCGGTTCTCAAAAAACCAGGCCTGAAAGCGCCGTCCAACCCCCTCTGCACCGCAGGTTCGCTGCGGTTGCAGCCAGTGTAGAAGTCATCCTTGAAGGATCTGTCATGAAAACCCTTGCTTTCATCACGCTCAGCGTCATCGCCTCCGCCGCCATGGCCACCGGTCCGGTCCCTTCCACTCCGGACATCACCATCACCGGCAATTCCACGCAGTCGGTATCCCTGACGTCGGTGTCCGTCAACAACAACTCGACGGGCTCGAAGAGCGAAGCCTTCCAGAACCTGGCCTCCAACACAGGCAACGTCACCATCAGTGGCAATTCGACCCAGACGGTAACGGGCTTTGGCGGCAATCTGACCAACACCGCCAGCGGCAGCGAAGCCTACGCCAGCCAGAATCTGTCATCCAACGTGGGCGAAGTCACCATCATTGGCAACTCCAGCCAATTCACCTCGATGATCAACTCGTCGGTCAACAACCTCTCCAGCGGCAGCAACAGCAAGGCGGTGCAAAACATCGCCTCCAACAACGCCTGCTTCACCTGCCAGCCCACCAAGCCCGCCGGCTGGCCCTACTGAGATCGGCACCAGCTCGGCTGGTGAATAGACCTGCGAGGGTCTGATTCCGGCAGCACATCAGTGCCCGGATGAGTTCGTGCCAGGGGCACACCGGCAAGGCTGCAAACAGCAGCGCGGGTGGGCCCCTCATTCTCACCATAGGAGGTGTTCCATGAACACACGTTTTCTGGCGCCATGCGCAGCGTTGCTCACGGTCTGCGGCCTGATGCCAGGCCCCGCGTGGGCGCAGGCCCCAGGGGAAGACCCGGTCATCCTGACCAAGAAGCTCTCGGTCCAGATGCAGCCCACAGGGCCAGTGGCAGCCTCGACGGGACTGGACGGCAGCAACACCATGCCATCGTGGCTACGCGCCCGCATCGCCCGCTACGAAGCCAAGGCTTTCTCAGACGACACCACCGGCGTGCTGACCAACAACGACGTGGTCACCACTGCCAATGCACAGGGCATGCAAAAGACCTGCGTCCAGGAGGTGGGCAGCAACACCGTGTCTGCCAACACCACGGGATCGGCCAAGTACGGTCCCAACCAGGCGCCGCAGGTGGTGGTGCTGCGCGGCGATCTCGTCAATATCTGCAAATAACAGGCCAGGAGAGAGAACATGCCGCCCACCCCGCCGAGCCCCGCCATGCCAGCATGCTCTCGCCCCCAGCGCCCACGCTCCCTACACCCTGTGATGCGCGCGATCCATGGAGCGTTTTGGCTTGTCTTCGGGCTGGGACTGGCTGGCTGTGCCACGCCCAGGGATCCGCGCAAGGACCAGGCCTTTCAGAGCCTGGCTTCCATCACCGACCGCCCCGTGGTGCGACCCACACGCTCCATCTCCAGCTTCTCCGACTCGCTGATGTGCATGGACCACATGCTGCGCGATGCACAGCTGCCCACCACACTGATCACGAGCAAGCAGATTCCCGACTACTCCACCCGCGTCACCGTGGCCACCAAGGACATGGTGATCACGGCCCTGTCGCAGATGTCGCGCCTGAGCAATGCCTTCCGCTTTGTGGACTACGAGGTGGACATCGCGCGCCAGGACACGGTGCAGAACCTCACCACCATTCTGCTCAACAACAACCAGATGCAGCTGCAGCGGCCCGCGCTGTACCTGTCGGGTGCCATCTCGTTCGTGGACCAGAACGTGATCAACAACCGGTTTGACACCGGGCTCTCCGGCCCCCGCATCGACATGGGCTACAGCCAGAGCCGCAACGCCACCATCATCGGCCTGGAGATGCACCTGGGCGACTTTCGCACCCGCACTCTGATTCCCGGACTGGACTCCGCCAACGAAGTCATCATTGGCAACGGCGGACAGGGCGTGGACCTGGCCGGGCGCATCGGCACTTATGGCGTTCAGTTCAACGTGGGGCGTGACTACACCCAGGGCTCTGGCAGTGCAGTGCGCACACTGGTGGACCTGGCCACCATAGAACTCATTGGCAAATGGGCCCGGGTGCCTTACTGGCAATGCCTGACGCTGGAGCAAAACCACCCGGACTTTCAGCGGCAGCTGCGGGACTGGTTTGACGAAGGCTCGCCCGCCGTGCGCACCCAGCTCATCACACGCTCGCTGGTCAGCCGGGGCTACCTCGCCCCCGTCGCGCAACCCCTGCCGGACAACGACCCGGCGCTGCGCAAGGCCCTGGCGCGCTTTCAGGCGGACAACGGCATGGTGGTGACGGGCGTGGTGGATTTTGCGACCTACGAACGGGCGCTGCGCCACTTTGTCGGGCTGTCCGCAGACGGTACCCTGGCCCGCATTGGCTGGGCCAGCACGCACGCAGAGCCTGTGCCGCACATCGCCGCCAGTCCAGCCACACCAGATGCTGCAATGCAGGTGGTGAGCACCAATCCGGGGGCGGCCAAGTACGGAGACCCACCGCCTGAGCGCACCATTGATCTGCAGATCGAGAACGTGTTGCTGGAGCGCACCGCATTCGAGGTGGGGGAACAGGTCTTCCTGTCGGCCACCGTGTCGCGCGCCTCCTACCTGCAGTGTTTTCTGGCCGATGCCACCGGCACCGTCATCCGCCTGCTGCCCAACCAGGCCAACACCACCGGCTGGGTGTCTGCCAACCAGGCCATACGCATCCCCGACTGGATGAGCCCCAACCCCGGCTTCATCATGGACGCCGCCAGCCCCGGCACCGAGGGTGTGGCCTGCTTTGCCACCGACGAGGACAGCACGCCCCGTTTGCCCGAGGCGCTGCGCGGACCGCCGCTCAAGCCCATCCAGAACTACCGGGCGCTGGAGCGCTTGAACGAAGCCTTCGCCACCGCCTGGGGCACCGATGGCTACACCGGCAATGCCGTGTACTGGCAAGTCATTCCACGCCGGGCCATGCCCGCCGCAGCCAGTGCGCCTGCCCAACCCGCCCCACGCAAGTGAAACACCGTCGGTAAAGCACTGCGCAGGCGAACGCGATGACCACCACCCCGGCGACCACGGCGCGCACGCATTCCACCCTTGGTGGGGCACACGCACCGCAGGGCATATGGCGCGCAATCCATGGCGCAGTGGCGCAGGCCTCGGGTGCAGCGTGCCTGGTAATCGCGGTGGTGACTGCTGCTCCTGCACAGGGATCGGTGCGGGCGCTTCCCACGCCTGCGGAAATCACCGACATCGATCGCGCCAGCCTGAACGCGGCGTCCCCCCAGGTGCCCAGGTCTGACGACCCCACGCAGGAGAAGATGTTGCAAAAACTTCGCAGCACCGCGCAACGCGATGGGGTGCCGACGCGCAAGCCGCGCGCCCCCCCCGCCCCTACAACGCGATCAACGGGCGACCTGACGCCTGCCGATGCGGCGTGGCTGTTGGGATTGCTGGCGTTGCATGGCCTGGCCATGCCCGCTGACCAGGCGCAGGCCCAGCACTGGTTTGAACGTGCGCAAATGCTCAGCCACCCCCTGGCTCCTGCGGGCCTTGCATGGTGCCAGCTCAGCGGTTGCGTGGCAGCACCCAATCCTTCAGCCGCCATGCACTGGATTGCGCTGGTGGGCCGTGCCGATCCGGGGCTTGCCAAATACCTCGAATGGCATGCGGCCAAGGCATTGGCTCCATTGGCCGAGCCCCGTTTGTCCTCACCAGACCGATATCCCGGCTCAGCGGCCCCAGCGACGACCAGTCCATCGCTTCAAAAACTGTTGACGCAAGCCGTGCGCGCCGGCAACGCGCAGGCCGGTAACGAACTGGGGCTGGAGTTCATCGCCAGCGGCGATCTCGAACAGGCGATGGTCCAGTTTCAATCAGCGTCTGCAAAATCCGAGGCCGCCGCCGCCAACGCCCGCCTTCTGGCCCGCCGCATCCAGAGCGGTCCCAACGCCCGCACCCGATCAGCCCGCTACAGCGCTGCAGATTGGTACGCGGAGGCCCAGCGCTACCACCGCGGCGACGGCGTACCTGCCAACTACACCGAGGCCGTGCGCCTGTACCAGGTAGCAGCCAGCAGCGGCGACCCACAGGGCCGCAAGATGCTGGAGCTGATCTTCTCCAGACCTTTGCAAGGCGGCGCCATCGACGTCGCGTGGATGCAGCAGCTCGCCGGTCTTCACATCGGCACCGACGGCTCGCCCACCGGCACGACCACCGCAGCACCCACCAGCGGCTGGCAGCGCGAGCCAAGCCCGCTGTATGACCTGGTACCGCTGCAGTGGCGGACGCCGGGGCAAGTGTTGCGCCGTTAGGTCGGCCCAAAAGCTGGGGACAAAAACCAATACCCGCCCCGACACGAGCGACCTCGAAGCGTGTCCTGAGCCATGGACTCCAGCCGCACAGGTAGCTTCCCCAAAATCAGGAAATCGAATCCAACGGGCTTGTAGTGCTAGTCGAAATTGACTTATCAGCTATCAATTATGTAGCAATCACCGCAGGCAACAACAACCCCTGCTGAGCCGCCACCGCCTCCCGCAAAAACGCCCACGTGGCCTGCATGCGGGCCACGTGCTTGTTGTCGCCGGGCATGGACATCCAGAAGGTGCGCTGAAAGCGTGCCACCCCCGGCAGCACAGGCACTAGCGACGGGTCTTGCGCTGCCACAAAGGCGGGCAGCACTGCCAGCCCCGCCCCCACGCGGGCGGCTTCGTACTGGGCCAGGATGCTGGTGCTGCGCAGCGCGAATTGCGCGGGGCGGTGCAGCTCGTCCAGGATCTGCAGCTCCTTGCTGAACAGCAGGTCGTCCACGTAGCTGATGAAGGTGTGGCCCCGCAGGTCTTCCGGCGTGTGGATGGGGGCATGGCGCTGCAAGTAGCTGCGCGCTCCATACAGTTGCAGCACGTAGTCGGTGAGCTTGACAACCACCACCGCACCGCGCGCCGGGCGTTCCAGCGAGATGACGATGTCCGCCTCGCGGCGCGACAGGTGCACCAGCCGGGGCAGCGCCAGCAGGTCCACCACCAGGCCGGGGTGGTCCAGCGCAAATCGGGCCAGCTGGGGCGCCAGGATCAGGTTGCCAAAGCCCTCGGTGGTTCCAATGCGCACTAAGCCATGCAGACCTTGGCGCACGCCGGGGGCGGCGTTTTCCACCGCCAGAAAGGCGGCTTCCATGGCCTCGACCTGGGGCAGCAGTGCTCGCCCGGCCTCGGTCAACCGGTGGCCGCCCGCCTCGCGCGCAAACAGGGCGGAGCCCACCTGCTTTTCGAGCGCCTGCAGGCGGCGCGCCACCGTGGTGTGGTCTACGGCCAGGCGGCGCGCGGCCCCCACCAACGTGCCAGCGCGGGCCAGCTCCAGAAAGTAGCGCAGGTTGTCCCAGTCCACGGGGTAGTCCTTGAATCAGTGAGCAATTACGCAAACAAGGATGCGCAAAGGTCGGAGGTAAAAGCAGCGATGTGCATTTTTGCAAACCTCGTGCGCACCATTGTCTATTGTGCAGACAATTCTGCACAGCTAGGATGGCGAAGTTCCGGGCACCCTGCCCGCACCTTTGCCCGTTTTTTCCAGGAGACAAACCCATGAACGCACCCACTTCCACGGCCGTGCTGGCCCCCACCGTCAAACTGTTGATCGGCGGCAAATTCGTCGAATCCAAGTCCACCGAGTGGCGTGATGTGGTGAACCCCGCCACGCAAGAAGTGCTGGCCCGCGTGCCGTTTGCCACGGCCGATGAAATCAATGCCGCAGTGGCCTCGGCCAAGGAAGCGTTCAAGACCTGGAAGAAGACCCCCATCGGCACCCGCGCCCGCATCTTCCTCAAGTACCAGCAGCTCATCCGCGAAAACATGGCCGAGCTGGCCGCCATCCTCACGGCAGAGCAAGGCAAGACCCTGCCCGACGCCGAAGGTGATGTGTTCCGTGGGCTGGAAGTGGTCGAGCACGCTGCCAGCATTGGCAACCTGCAACTGGGTGAGCTGGCCAACAACGTGGCTGGCGGCGTGGACACCTACACCCTGCTGCAGCCGCTGGGCGTGTGCGCAGGCATCACCCCCTTCAACTTCCCCGCCATGATCCCGCTGTGGATGTTCCCCATGGCCATTGCCACGGGCAACACCTTCGTGCTCAAACCCTCCGAGCAAGACCCCATGGTGACCATGCGCCTGGTGGAGCTGGCGCTCGAAGCGGGCATCCCCCCTGGCGTGCTCAACGTGATCCACGGTGGCGAAGCCGCTGTGAACGCGATCTGCGACCACAAGGACATCAAGGCAATCAGCTTCGTGGGCTCCACCAAGGTGGGCACGCATGTGTACAACCGCGCCAGCCTCAACGGCAAGCGCGTGCAATGCATGATGGGCGCGAAGAACCACGCCATCGTGATGCCCGATGCCAACAAGGAACAGACCCTGAACGCCCTGGCCGGTGCTGCCTTTGGTGCCGCAGGCCAGCGCTGCATGGCGCTGTCGGTGGTGGTGCTGGTGGGCGAGGCGCAAAAGTGGATCCCCGAGCTGGTGGCCAAGGCCAAGACCCTGAAGGTGAGCGCCGGTGTGGAAAAAGGCACGGACGTGGGCCCCGTGGTGTCCTGCGCCGCCAAGGACCGCGTGCAGAGCCTGATCGAGCGCGGCATTGCCGACGGCGCCACGCTGGAGCTGGACGGCCGCAACCCGCAGGTGGCTGGCTACGAAAAGGGCAACTTTGTGGGCCCCACGGTGTTCAGCGGCGTCAAGCCCGGCATGAGCATCTACGACCAGGAAATCTTTGGGCCCGTGCTGTGCCTGTCGGCCGCAGCCGACATTGACGAAGCCATTGCCTTCATCAACGACAACCCCAACGGCAACGGCACCGCCATCTTCACCCAGTCGGGCGCTGCAGCGCGCAAGTTCCAGGAAGAGATCGACGTGGGCCAGGTCGGCATCAACGTGCCAATCCCTGTGCCCGTGCCGCTGTTCTCGTTCTCGGGCTCGCGTGCTTCCAAGCTGGGCGACCTGGGGCCCTACGGCAAGCAGGTCGTGCTGTTCTACACGCAGACCAAGACCGTGACGGCGCGCTGGTTTGATGACAGCACCATCTCGCATGGTGTGAACACGACGATTAGCTTGAAGTAACCCCCTGAGCGGCTGCGCCGCTTCCCCCTTTCTCTGCATCGCTGCGCGATGCTGAAGGGGGACGCCACCGGCGCGGCGGGGCGGCCCTTGCGCGGTGGCACTGGCTTGGGCCGCGCCGGTTTCGGCGGTAGCGTGCGGTGGTAAAAGCGGGGCATGCAAATATCCAAGACAACGATGCGGGGATGGGCCATGGTCTTCGGTACGGCTTGCGCAGTGTTGATGGGCGCTCGTGCCCACGCACAGGCTGGTGCCGCCTGCAAACCCGGTGGCACGGTGGAAGAAACCAACGCCTGCGCCGTGCAAGCCTTCCAGGCGGCAGACACCGAGATCGCCATCCTCTACGGCGACGTGATGCGCGCCCTGTCGGCCCACGAGCGGCCCCAGCTGCGGCAGGAGCACACCGCCTGGCAGCGTGAGCGCACCACGCGCTGCAAGCAGGCGCAACGCAGCAACGAATCGCAACCCCAGTGGCCGCGCCTGTACCACGAGTGCCTGACGGCCGAAACCCAGGCGCGCCGCAAAGGCCTGATGCGCTGGCTCACGCTGGACCACCCGTCCGCCAAGCCCTGAGCAAGGCCCCCAGAACAACAAGAACCGACGACGAGACAGAACACCATGGACTTTGAACTCACCGAAGAACAACGCGCCTTTGCCCAGACGGCCCGCGACTTTGCACAAGCTGAGTTCGCACCCCACGCCGCGCACTGGGACGAAGAAGGCATCTTCCCGAAAGAAGCCATCGCCAAGGCGGGCGAGCTGGGCTTTTGTGGCCTGTATGCGCCCGAAGCCGCCGGTGGCCTCGCCCTGCCCCGGCTGGACGCCACCCTGGTCTTTGAAGAAATGGCGGCTGTGGACCCCAGCACCACCGCCTTCATCACCATCCACAACATGGCCACCTGGATGCTGGGCACCTGGGCCACGCCCGCCGTGCGCGACCACTGGGGCCCGCTGCTCACTACGGGCGAAAAGCTCGCGTCGTACTGCCTGACCGAACCCGGCGCGGGCTCCGACGCCGCCTCGCTCAAGACCCGCGCCGAGCTGATCGGCAACGAATACGTCATCAACGGCGCCAAGGCCTTCATCAGCGGCGCAGGCAGCACCGACGTGCTGGTGCTCATGGCCCGCACCGGCGACGCGCAATCCGGCGCCAGCGGCATCAGCGCCTTTGCTGTGCCAGCCGATGCGCCCGGCATCAGCTACGGCAAGAAGGAGCAGAAGATGGGCTGGAACAGCCAGCCCACGCGCACCATCAGTTTTGACAACGTGCGCATCCCCGCCGACCACCTGCTGGGCCGCGAGGGCGAAGGCTTCAAGATCGCCATGAAGGGCCTGGACGGCGGCCGCATCAACATCGCCACCTGCTCCGTGGGCGCTGCGCAAGGCGCGCTCAACGCCGCCCAGCAGTACATGCAAGACCGCAAGCAGTTCGGCAAACCCATCGCCAGCTTTCAGGCCCTGCAGTTCAAACTGGCCGACATGGCGACCGAGCTGGTCGCTGCCCGCCAGATGGTGCGCCTGGCCGCCAGCAAGCTCGACGCCGGTGCGCGCGACGCATCCACCTACTGCGCCATGGCCAAACGTTTTGCTACCGACGCAGGCTTTACCGTGGTCAACGAGGCCCTGCAACTGCACGGCGGCTACGGCTACATCCGCGAATACCCGCTGGAGCGCCTGCTGCGCGACGCACGTGTGCACCAGATTCTGGAAGGCACCAACGAAATCATGCGCGTGATCATTGCGCGGCGCATGCTGGATGGGGACGCCACCGAGGCCATCCGGTAGCTACAACATTCATAGCTATTCAGGCATATTCCACTATCGCTACCGGCATTTTTTGCTCTCGCCATGCCCGCCCGCCCGCTGTCCGACGAAACCCTGCACCTGATCGACGCCGTGCGCACGGCGCTCGCGCACCGCAGCGACGTGGAAGAGCGTGCCCTGTTTGGAACGCACGCCTTCTTTGTGGACGGCAAGATGAGCATCGCCGTCAAGGGCGAGGAGCTGCTGGTGCGCTTGCCGCCGGAGCGGCACGGCGAGTTGCAGGAGATGCAGAACACGCGCGAACTCTCACCGGGCGGGGGGATGAAGGGCTATTTCTGGGTGGAGCCCAATGGGTTTTCTACCCGGACGCAGTGGAGCTTCTGGATTGACGAAGCGCTGGCCTACAACCCGCACGCCAAGGCTGCACCGCCCAAGAAAAAAAGGGGTGTCGCCAAAGCCCAGCCCGCCACGCCGAAGAAAGTCACAGCAACAGGCGCGCGCACAAAAGGTGCCGCTGCCAAAGCCGCAAAGCCCCTCTCCAAAAAGCCGACCGCCAAGAAGCACAGCATCTTCGAAGCCGACGACTGACTCGCCCCTCCACCCACCCACCCGGAGCCCCACCATGTCCCTTCGCATCGTCCGCCTTGGCACCCCGCGCGCCGCCGGGGAAGGCACCCGCATCGGCACCGTGCGCCGCCCGCCGCGTGGCGTGCCCAAGGCCGAGTTCGCCAGCCGCGACTACTACGACGTGTGGTACCCCCTGCTCTCCCCCAGCGCCGACCTCATGGCCCAGGGCCAGCAGGTCCCCACCGGCAAAGACGGGGACAAAGCATGGGACGCTTTCGCCAAACAGTTCCGCAAGGAACTGGCCCAGCCCGAGGCAAGCCGCACGCTGGATTTGCTGGCCGCCCTGTCGCACCACAGCGCAATGTCGCTGGGCTGCTACTGCGAGGACGAGGCCCGCTGCCACCGGTCGGTGCTCCGCGCCGAGCTGGCGGGCCGCGGAGCAGACATCACCGATTGATTTCAGATGTTTTTGGGCTCAAGCGCTAGATGAATATGCGTTGGTAGCTATCAAATTCATACCAAACCCGAACCCTTTTCTTTCACCATCACAACGACATCAGGAGCAACACAGCATGAAAATCGCATTCATCGGCCTAGGCAACATGGGCGGCCCCATGGCACACAACCTGCACAAGGCAGGCCACGAAGTGCGCGCTTTCGACCTCTCGCAACCCGCCCGCGACAAGCTGGCCGCAGACGGCGTGCCCATCGCCACCGATGCCAAGGCGGCAGTCGCAGGCGCCGAAGTCGTCATCAGCATGCTGCCCGCCAGCCAGCATGTGGAAGGCCTGTTCCTCGGCGCAGGCGACCTGCTGGCCCAGCTGCCTGCAGGCACGCTGATCATCGACTGCTCAACAATAGCCGCCGCCACCTCCCGCAAGGTGGCCGAGGCCGCCAAGGCCAAGGGCGTGGCTTTTATCGACGCGCCCGTGTCGGGTGGCACCGGCGGCGCCATTGCAGGCACCCTCACCTTCATGGTGGGCGGCGATGCGGCCGACCTGGAACGCGCCCGCCCCGTGCTCGAAAAAATGGGCGCCAACATCTTCCACGCAGGCAGCGTGGGCGCAGGCCAGACGGCCAAGATCTGCAACAACATGCTGCTGGGTATCCTGATGGCAGGCACCAGCGAAGCCATTGCCCTCGGCGTAGCCAACGGCCTGGACCCCAAGGTGCTCAGCGAAATCATGCGCCGCAGCTCGGGCGGCAACTGGGCGCTGGAGAAGTACAACCCCTTCCCCGGCGTGATGGAAACCGCGCCCGCCAGCAAGGGCTACGCAGGCGGCTTTGGCACGGACCTGATGCTCAAGGACCTGGGCCTGGCGCAGGAGAACGCGATGGCGGTGAAGGCTGCCACGCCGCTGGGGGGCATGGCGCGCAATTTGTATGCGGCGCACAGCCTGGCGGGGCATGGGGCGCTGGATTTTTCCAGCATTATTAAGATGGTGCAGAAAAGCTGATGCTGCACCGGCGGGGCGTCTCCGCCAGCGTCGGTTAGCCGACGTTGCCACCGCCCGCGCCTGACTACCATCCGTACTCTACGACCACACCGGCGCCCTGTTACACGCCGGAGCCTCGCAAGCATGTCCACCCCCACCCGCCCTAATCCATCCGCAAAGCGCCGCGAACTCCGGCGTGGTGCTGATGGAGTGTGCGCAAGGCGGTGTCATAGATGCCCTATTTCAACGCTTGTTGAAAGCGTAGACCAGCAACATTATGGACTGGTAAGTGCAAGGATTTCATCTTGCAGCTCCTTCACTACTCTCACGTTAACTTCCGAGTTGAGGTTCTCATAATGTTTTAACCAATCATTGAGTCTTTTCGCAAGTTGCCTGTCGAAATCCTTGCTGGTCACCCACGTGGTTTCACTGAGAACTTCCTTGGCTTTGTTCTTTATATGATCACGAGTATTCGTAGAAACGAGAGTGCGCATAAATGGATCAAACCATTTCATGCAGTCGCTGACCTCAAGGAAGGGGCCAATTCCTTCAATTGTCTTTAAGCTAACCGTCGTATGGATTGATGGCGCTGAACCGAGCAAGTGTTCTTTAACCATTGCCATATTCGCCGCAGGCACTACGGCAAGATCCGGTGCCCGAAAGAATGCAGCTCGGTATCGTGAAATCGTGTCCCCGTCATCTTCCTTGAGTATGTGAACAAAGCGTTCAGCAGTAATCTGCTTTATGGAGTCCGATGACAGATCAAAGATCATTCGGTGCGCGGTAGCCAGTCGCTCAAGCGTGTCATCGAAAGCGTCATCCTCGGGCGCATAGCCGAAATAGGTCTTCGGTATTAAGTCTTCGAGTAGGCGGCGCCGTTGCTGGTCATTCACCTCCGCCATCAAGTGCGATAGTATGGTTAAGGAGCTTGAGTCGCGCAGCAGCTTCGACAGAATCTGTTCGGCGGTCAAACCAACAGTAGCTCGTCTGGTTTTAGCGATATCAGCGACTATAAGTTCTATCAACGCAGTCGCAATGTCGCAAGTTGTTCGATTCGGAGGCTCTTCCTTAAGGCGGGTCATTCTCCCCGGGTGTATCAGGTTCCGGTATGACCGGACCACGCTGCAAAGGTCTGCAGTTCTCTCTGAAAGAACTCCCTCAGCCTTGCATATCGCGATGGCTTCAGCCATATCCATCTTCAAGGGGTCTTTGCTTCCGCGAGAGGCACTTGTCGTTGATGCAAGCTAGTCAATAAGCAGGCATTCAACAATGCTGCCCGCGATTACTTGCGCACTCTTCCATGACTCACTTTCCGCGCATCGGCGCATTTCCGCATAGTCAGAAATCAAAGATTCTCTAAATTCAGTTGAATTTATGTAGTCGAAATTAGGCATTTGCACCCCCTCTGAGATAGGTGCGATTTTATGGCATTAGCGTTACAGCGCTGGTCATTGCGCTATCTCATCGCGTCGAGCAACAAAGAGATTTCTACGCCATATCGTTCGACGCACGCGTGTCTGCACAGAGGACACCGCACTTGAGTATGATTCGCATCCCCTCATGCTGCGCCGCAACACCCCCGCCCTGCCTTCCCACATCGTGCTTCTGCTGGTGGCGTTGTTCAACGCCCTGGCGGGTGCGCCCTTGCATGAGGCGCGGCACATTCAAGAGATGGTGCGCAGCGCCACAGCCTCGGCAGCCGCAGGCGATGTGGATGCGTTGGCAAACAACGCCGCAGCCAGCGACGACCATAGCGAAGAAACACACACCCCCTGCGCCTGGTGCCTGACCCACGCGCTGGAGGCGGGGCTGGCGCATGCACCGGCTCGCCAGCCACAACTCCCCACTGAACCCGGCGCCATCGCGCCGCAAGGCGCAGACCCCTTCACGGCCCAGCAGGTGCGCTGGCCGTTTGCTGCACGCGATCCTCCGCCAGCCCAGCGGGCCTGACACACGTCGGGCCCCAGCCAGCCTGCGCTCCCCAGCGCATCCCCTTTTCGTTTTCGCCCTTGCATTCACCCCCGTGGGGTGGGTGTGGGCACGCGGCCATGTGCGCCTGCCAACTCCCAGGCGGGTGTGAGCCGCGTTGCTCCTGGCTTTTGCATTCACCGCTTTTGGACTGGTTTGCCGTGCGTTCTTCCTATTCTTCTGTTTCTTCTTCACGCCCAGCCGCCCTGCCGCGCCCCACATTGACGGTCCTGGCGGCCGCCGCCCTGCTGGCATCCCTCCACCCCGCCTGGGCCGCAGACGGCGATGTGGTCACCCCACCCACCCTGTCGGCCGTGGACGTGGTGGGCCGCAGTGCTTCAGGCACCTACTACGCCGACGAAGCGGAGGGCGCCAAGACCAGCCTGCCGCTGCGCGAGCTGCCGCAGTCGGTGCGCGTGATGTCGCGCCAGACGCTGGACGACCTGGGCGCCACGCGGCTCGATGATGTGCTGGACTACGTGGGCGGTGTCTCGCGCCAGAACAACTTTGGCGGGCTGTGGGACAACATCGCCATCCGGGGCCTGCCGGGTAACGAGAACACGGGCATGGCGACGCTGCTCAACGGGTTTTCGTCCAACCGGGGCTTTAACGCGCCGCGCGATCTGGCGGGGGTGGAGCGGGTGGAGTTCCTCAAGGGCCCGGCCGCCGCGCTGTATGGCAGCAGCGAGCCCGGCGGCACGCTCAACATCGTGAGCAAGAAGCCGCTGTGGAAGGCTGCGCATTCGGTAGAAGCCTACGCGGGCAGCTACGGCCTGGGCCGGGCGGCGCTGGACACCACGGGCCCCATCAACGACCGGCTGGCCTACCGCCTGAATGTGGCTGTGGAAGACAAGGGCAGCTTTCGCGACCATGTGAGCGCGCAGCGGCAGGTGGTGGCCCCGGCCTTCACCTGGAAGCTCTCGCCCGACACGGTGCTCGAATACACGGCTGAATTTCTGCGCCACGCCACGCCGCTGGACCGGGGCGTGGTGGCGGTCAACAACCGCCTGGGCGCGGTGCCCGCCAGCCGCTTTCTGGGCGAGCCTGCCGATGGCGATGTGACGGTGACCAACCAGACGCACCAGCTGGTGCTGTCGCACGAGTGGAACCCCGACTGGCGCAGCCGCGTGGGGCTGTCGTACCGCGAGACGGGGATGGAAGGCTTCTCGACCGAGGCCACGGCGCTGCAGGCCAATGGCCGCACGCTGACGCGCCAGCGGCGGCATCGCGACTTCCAGTCGGACGACGTGGCCGTGCAGGCCGAGCTGCAGGGCAACCTGCGCACGGGCGGGCTGGAGCATGAGCTGCTGGTGGGGGTGGAGAGCTACCGGTTCAGCATGGATTCGGTGATGCTGCGGGTGAACCCCAGCGCTGCCGCGCCGTATGCCATCGACATCTTCAACCCCGTGTACGGCCAGGCGCAGCCTACACCGGGGCGCAACACCGACACGCTGGAGAAGCAGCGCAACACCGCGCTGTATGTGCAAGACACTCTGAAGCTGGGCGAGCAGTGGCGCGTGATGGCCGGGCTGCGGGCCGACCACTATGACCAGAGCCTGCAAAACCGCATCACCAACCGCACCACGGCGCAAAGCCCATCGGCCGTGTCGCCGCGCCTGGGCGTGAGCTGGCTGCCCACGCCGGGGTGGACGGTGTATGCCAATGCGGGCAGTTCGTTCCGCCCCAACACGGGCAGCAATGTGGCGGGCAACAGCTTTGACCCGGAAAAATCCCGTGCGCTGGAGCTGGGCGCCAAGTGGGAGAGCGCCGACCAGCGCCTGGGCGCCACGGCGGCGCTGTTCGACATCACCAAGCGCAATGTGCTGACCAGCGACCCGCTGAACGCAGGCTTTTCAGCCGCAGCGGGCGAAGTGCGCAGCCGGGGGCTGGAGCTGGACCTGGCGGGCCGCCTGAGCCCCCATTGGCGCGTGAATGCGAGCCTGGTGGTCAACGACGTGGAGGTGACCCGCGACAACACGCTGGAGGTGGGCGGCCGCCTGCTGAACGTGCCGCGCGTGAACGGCAGCGTGCTGGCGGTGTACGAAAACCAGTTGGCCAACGGCCAGCGCTATGGCGTGGGCGGTGGCGTGACGCACATGGGCAAGCGCCTGGGCCAGGCCCGCACGCAGGCCGAGGCCAATGCAGGCACCGCCGCGTTTGAGCTGCCCAGCTACACCACGGCCAAGCTGATGGCGTACTGGCGCCTGAGCCCCACGCTGAACCTGTCGCTGGACGTGGACAACGTGTTTGACAAGGTGCACTACACCAGCTCGTACAGCCGCGTGTGGGTGGCGCCAGGGGCGGCGCGCACCGTTACGGTGGGCCTGCAAGCCAAGTTTTGAGTGGTGTCGGTGACCTGCATGACAACACACTCCTCCGCCCCCAAACCCCTGACCCGCCGCCGTGCCTTGCAGGCCCCCGTGGCCGCGCTGGCGGCGGGCGCCCTGCCCGCTGCCTCGGCGCAGGGCGCACCACCCGCCGCCCCTCCCGCACCGCTGCAAATCGTCGGCCCGTGGGAGATCAGCGGCCTGGCGCCCGCCAGCAGTGGCTATGTGTTCACGCGCATGCAGGTCACCGAAACCCTGCTGGACGCCGCAGACGACGGCCAGCCACGGCCCGCGCTGGCGCGGCTCTGGCGCCGGTCGGCGGATGGGCTGGTGTGGCACTTTGAGCTGCGGCCCGGGGCGCGTTTTCATAATGGCACGCCGGTCACGGCCGCCGCCGTGGTGCGCAGCCTGCAGGCCGCGCAGGTGGCGCCCGCACTGCTGAGCCAGGCGCCCATTGAGTCCGTCACCGCGCCTGATGAAGGCACGGTGCTCATCCGCCTGCAACGCCCCCACACCGCCCTGCCCGCGCTGCTGGCGCATTCCAGCACCATGGTGCTGGCCCCGGCCAGCTATGGGGCCGACGGCAAGGTGCGCAGCATCATTGGCAGCGGCCCCTACCGCATTGCGGTGCTGGTGCCGCCGCAGCAGGTCGAAACGGTGGTGTTTGATGCCTACGACGGCCCGCGCCCCGCCATTGCCGCCGTGCGCTACCTGGCCGCCAGCCGAGCCGAAACCCGCGCGTTGATGGCCGAGAGCGGCCAGGCCGACCTGGCCTACGGGCTGGACCCGGCCAGCCTGCGGCGGCTGCGGCGCCATGCGCAGAACCCGGCGCTGGCACGCCGCACAGCGGTGCGCATTGCGTCGGTCACGCTGCCGCGCACCGTCATCGTCAAGCTCAACGCGGGCCTGCCTGCGCTGCGCGATGTGCGCGTGCGCCAGGCGCTGAGCCTGGCCATCGACCGTGCGGGCATTGCCCTGGCGCTGATGGGCGACGAGGCGCTGGCGGCTACGCAGCTACTGCCGCCCACGCTGGGCGCGTGGCACAACCCGCACCTGCCCCCGCTGCAGCACGACCCCGAAGCCGCCGCGCGCCTGCTGCGGGCCGCTGGCTGGCAGCGCCACAGCGACGGCCTGCGCGATGCCCAGGGCCAGCCGCTGCACCTGGTGATCCGCACCTTTGTGGACCGGCCCGAGCTGCCGCTGATTGCCACCGCCTTGCAGGAGCAATGGCGGCTGGCGGGCATGGCAGTGAAGGTGAGCATTGGCAACTCGGGCGACGTGCCCCGGGGCCACCGCGACGGCAGCCTGCAACTGGCGCTGGCTGCGCGCAACTACGCCAACGTGCCCGACCCCACAGGCACGCTGGCGGGCGACTTTGCCGCCCAGGGCGGCGACTGGGGCGCCATGGGCTGGCACAGCGACACCGTGGTGCAGGCCCTGCAAGAGCTGACGCGCACCCAGACTCCGCCCGAGCGCACGCGCGCGCTGCGGCAAACCATCACGCACACCCTGCAAGCCGAGCTGCCCGTGATCCCCGTGGCGTGGTACCGCCAGCATGTGGCCGTGGCCCCCCGGCTGGCGGGCGTCACCCTGGACCCGCTGGAGCGTTCTTACCGCCTGACCGGCATGGAGTGGAACAACCCATGAACCCCTTGATTTCAAAACCCTGGGCCGCCCTGCTCGGCCGCAGGCTGGTGCAGGTGCTGGCCGTGTCCCTGCTGATCGGCACGCTGTGCTTTTTGATGGTGCGCGCCCTGCCGGGCGACCTGGCCATGCGCGTGGCGGCGGGCCGCTATGGCTATGACCTGGTGAGCAACGCCGCCGCCGACGCGGTGCGCGCAGAGCTGGGGCTGGACCGACCCGGTTGGCTGGCGCTGTTGCACTGGTGGCGCGACATGGCCACGTTCAACCTGGGCCAGTCGCTGGTGTCGCAGCGATCGGTGTGGCACGAGGTCACGCACCACCTGGGCGCCACGCTGCGCCTGTCGGCCGCCGCGCTGGCCATTGCCTTTGCCGTGGGTGTGCCGCTGGGCGTGTGGGCCGGGCTGTGGCCCCAGGGCTGGGTGGACAAGGCCAGCTGGCTGATGACCGTGGTGCTGCGCGCGCTGCCGCCGTTTTTGCTGTCGGTGCTGCTCATCCTGCTGGTGGCGGTGCAGTGGGGGTTTTTGCCTGCGGGCGGTGACGAGAGCCAGGCCAGCCTGGTGCTGCCCGCGCTCACGCTGGGGCTGGGCCTGGCCGCCGGGCTGGCGCGTGTGACCCGCGCTGCGATTCTGGAGGTGGTGGTGTCGCCCTTTTTCGAATTTGCGCGCACCAAGGGCCTGAGCAACTGGCAGGCGCTGGTGCGCCATGGCCTGCGCAATGCCGCCGTGCCGGTGACGGCCTACCTGGGCGTGCAGGCGCTGTTCCTGGTGGAGGGCGCGCTGGTGGTGGAGACGCTGTTTGCCTGGCCCGGCATTGGCCATGCGCTGGTGCACGCCGTGTTCGGGCGCGACATCCCTGTGGTGCAAGGCACGGCCCTGTGCATGGGCGTGCTGTTTGTGGTCTTCAACCTGCTGGTGGATGCAGCGTGCCTCGCGCTGGACCCCCGACACACACAAAAGGTGGCTGCATGAGTGCCGTGCCTTCCACGCTGCATCCCTCCGCTGACATCGTGATCGACCGACCCCGCTGGCCTGTTCGCACCGTGCTGGGCATTACCTTGCTCGGCCTGCTGGCGCTGTTTGCCCTGCTCGGCCCCTGGCTGGTGGGCGCCAGCCCGGTGGTGCAAGACCTGCGCAACACCCTGGCGCCCCCCAGCGCCCAGCACTGGCTGGGCACTGATGTGCTGGGCCGCTCGGCACTGGCGCGGCTGGCGCATGCGGCGCAGCTGTCGCTGGGCATGGCGCTGCTGGCGGCCGTGAGCGCCGCCGTGCCCGGCACGCTGCTGGGCGTTGCCGCCGCATGGCGCGGCGGGCGCACCGAGCGGGCGCTGCTCATGCTGTCGGACTCGGTGCTCGCCATTCCGGGCCTCCTGCTGGTGCTGCTGATTGCGGCCCTGGCGCCCGGCGCGCTGTGGGCGCTGTATGCGGGCCTGTCGGCTGCGCTGTGGGTGGAATACTTCCGCCTGAGCCGCGCGGTGGCCCGGCCCGTGCTGGCGGGTGATGCGGTGCAGGCATCGCGCCTGCTGGGGTTTGGGCGCGGCTATGTGCTGCGCCGCCACCTGCTGCCTGCGCTCGCGCCCACGCTGGGCACGCTGCTGGCCTTCACCACGTCGCAAGCCGTGCTGGCGCTGGCCGCGCTGGGTTTTGTGGGCGTGGGCATGCAGCCGCCCACGCCCGAGCTGGGCCTGATGATGACCGAGGCCATGCCTTACTACGAAGAAGCCCCGTGGCTCATTGCCGCCCCCACCGCCCTGCTGGTGTGGTTGGTGGCCGCGATGATGCTGCTCAACCCCGACCGGGAGACCGCATGACCACGCCTTTGACATCCGACGCCCTGCTGGCCGTGGAGGGGCTGGGCATCCAGGTGGGCGGCAAGCGGCTGCTGCGCGACATCAGCTTCAGCCTGCGGCCGGGCGAGGCGCTGACCCTGGTGGGCGAAAGCGGTGCGGGCAAGTCGCTGCTGGCCCAGGCCATCATGGGCAACCTGCCGCCTGCGCTGCAGGCCACGGGCCAGATCACGCTGGATGGCACCACCACCCGCGCCGAAGACGCCGCCGCGCGCCGCGCCCTGTGGGGCCGCAAGCTGGCGCTGCTGCCGCAGGAGCCCTCGCTGGCACTCAACCCCCTGGCCCGCGTGGCACCGCAGCTGGCCGAGGTGTACCGCCTGCTGCACCAGCAGCCCCCCAGCGCCGCCAGCGCCAAGGCCAAACAGGTGCTGGGCGCTGCGGGCCTGGGCGGCGCAGGCAGCCACTACCCCTGGCAACTGTCGGGCGGCATGGCCCAGCGCGCCGTGGCCGCCATCACCCTGGCCGGAGGCGCGCCGGTGCTGATGGTGGACGAGCCCACCAAGGGCCTGGACGCGCATTGGCGCGGCCGCATGGTGGAGTTGTTCCAGGGCGTGCTGAAGGCAGGCGGCTGCCTGCTCACCATCACCCACGACATGCAGGTGGCGCAGGCACTGGGCGGCCAGGTGATCGTGCTGCGCCACGGACAGGCGGTGGAGCAAGGCGACATCCACACCGTGGCCGCCGCGCCGCAGCACGCCTTTACCCGCCAGCTGCTGCAGGCCGACCCGGCCCACTGGCTGCCGTTTGCCGAGCCTTCGCTGGGGGAACCCGTCGTACAGGCGCATGGCATCTCCAAAGCCTATGGTGCGCAGAGGCTGTTTGCGCCGCTGGACCTGGAACTACGCAGCGGTGAACGCATCGCCGTGCAAGGCCCCAGCGGCACCGGCAAAAGCACGCTGGGCAATGTGCTGCTGGGCCTGGTGGCGCCCGACACGGGCCGTGTGGAGCGCAACGCCCGGCTGCGCCCGCATGCGTTCCAAAAGCTGTACCAGGACCCGGTCAGTTCGTTTGCCCCACACATCAGCCTGGCCCAGTCGCTGCGCGATGCCGCCCGCCTGCACCGCTGCGACTGGAAGGCGGTACAGCAGCGCCTGGCGCAGCTGCGTGTGCCCGAGGACCTGCTGGCGCGTAGACCCGACCAGGTGTCGGGCGGCGAGCTGCAGCGCATTGCGCTGGCGCGCGTGCTGGTGGCGCAACCGGCGCTGCTGTTTGCCGATGAGCCGACCTCGCGCCTGGACCCGATCACGCAGCAAGAGGCTATACAGGTACTGCTAGATGCCGTACACGAATCCGGGGCTGCTTTAGTGTTGGTTACCCATGATGAGGCGCTGGCAAATGTCGTTGCAACGCACACGCTGCATATGCGCGAATCGCCTTAACAAATGACCAGACAGCCCGTTGGGGACTAAAGCGCAAACACGCCGAAGACATGCTCTGTCAATCGGCCACCGCTGACTGAAGAAACTGCGCCTCAAACACCTCGGCAGGCACCGGCTTGCTCAGCAGATACCCCTGGATCTCGTCGCAACCCAGCAGCGCCAGATGCCGGGACTGGTCCTCGGCCTCCACACCTTCGGCCACAACCTTGAGGCCCAGCGAGTGCCCCAGGTTGACGATGGTGGACACCAGCGCCACGCCCTGCGGGCCTGAGGCCATGTTCAGGATGAAGGACCGGTCGATCTTGAGCGTGTCCACCGGCAGTTTGGCCAGGTAGCTCAGTGACGAGAAACCTGTGCCGAAGTCGTCGATGGCGATGGTGATGCCCATCTCGCGCAGCGCATGCAGGCTGGCGGTGCTGTGCTGCACATCGTCCATGACCATGCTTTCGGTGATCTCCAGCTCCAGCCCGGCGGCCGCCTGGGCGTCGTGGGCCACGGCGTCGCGCACCTCGGCAATGAAGCCCCGGTGCCGCAGCTGCAAGAACGACACATTGACGGCGACCCGCAGGGGCGCCAGCCCCGCCTGGCGCCAGCGCAGGTTGTCAGCCAGGGCCTGGCGCAGCGCCCAGCGGCCCACGTCGTAGATCAGGCCGGTTTCTTCCAGAATGGGGATGAACTGCGCGGGTGGCACCAGTCCCCGGCGGGGATCGTTCCAGCGGATCAGGGCCTCGGCCCCGGCGATGGCACCCGTGGCCAGGTGCTGTTTGGGCTGGTAGTGCAGCACGAACTGGCCCTGCTCCAGTGCGTCGCGCAGGCGCCCCTCCAGGCTCAGGGCTTCGGCCACGCGGGTGTTCATCTCCGAGGTGTAGAACAGCAGGCTGTCGGCCGAGGCCTTGGCCTTGTTGAGTGCCGCCTCGGCGTTGCGCAGCAGGGTCTCTGCATCGGCACCATCCATGGGGTACAGCGCGACACCGGCCTTGGCCGCCATGCGCAGCTCCGTGCCGCCCAGCACAAAGGGCGCATCAAAACAGGCCCGCATCAACCCGTCCAGCGCCAGCGCCACTGCGCCCGCATCCCGCGCGTCGGTCACGGCGATGCCAAAGCTGTTGACGCCAATGCGCGCCAGGTCGTACGCGTCGCCCGCCGCTTGTTGCAGGCGCTGCGCCACCTGCTTGAGCAGTTCGTCCCCCTCCTGGCGCCCCAGGGTGTCGTTGACGAACCGAAACCGGCTGATGTCCATGAGCCCCATGCCGAGCAGCGCCTTGGCCCCTTCGCGCGGCCGCAGGTGCTGGCCGCTGCGCTCCAGGAACAGGGTGCGGTTGGGCAGACCGGTGATGTCGTCGTAGTACGCCAGGTAGTTCAGCCGCTCTTCCTTGTCGAGGTGGTCCATGGCAAAACCGATGTCCCCCGCCAGCTCGGTCAGCAGGTGCATCTCGTCATCGTCAAAGAACCCGGCTTCGTCTGCAAAGAGGGCGATCACGCCCACCACCTCGTGCGCCACCAGCAGGGGCAACACGGCCATGGATGCCACGCCGCGCGCAGCCAGCTCCTGTGGCACCAGAATGCGCGGGTCGCTCTGAATGTCTTCACACACCGCGGCCTGCTGGGTGCGCACCACGCTGGCGCTCAGGCTTTCGCCCTCCCTGGGGGTTTCGCTGAGCCACAACCGGCGCCGCACATGCATGAGGAACTCCGCTCCGGCCCCGGCGAGCGCCACCGGCACCACCTCTTGCAGGGCATGGTCCACGCGGCCGATCCAGGCGATCTTGAACTGGCCGTGCTCCACCGCGACACGGCAGGCCTCGCGGAACAGCTCGTCGCGCTGGCGCACGCGCACGATCAAGGTGTTGATGCCGCTGAGCACGGCGTACACGCGGTTGAGGCGCTTGATGCGCCGCTCGGCATCCCGGCGCGCGGTGATGTCTTCTCCCAAGGCCGCCACCCCGGTCACCTGCCCGCCCACCGAGCGCAACACGGTGTTGTTCCAGTGCACCAGGCGCCGCCCGCCAGAGCGGGTCAGTATCTCGTTGTCGTAGTGCCAGGCCGACGGCCGGTCAGCCAGCACGTCCGCAAAAACACTGCGCACATCGCCCATCTCGGGAGGCACAAACAGATCGAACCAGTTGCGGCCAAACACCTCGTCGCGCTGCCAGCCGGTCAGGCGCAGCAGGTAGTCGTTGCAGTAGGTGATGCGTCCTTCGCAGTCAAGCATCAGCGAGATCATCTCGACCTTGTCGAGCATGTCGTTGAAGCGGCGGTCGCTTTCGTGCAGTTCTTCCTCGGCGCGCTTTTCCTTGGTGATGTCCTGGATGGTGTTGAACCAGCGGCCCTGCTCCCCACGGCCCGCCTCGTCCTCCAGCGGCTCCATCACCTGGCGCAAGTACAGCGGCTGGCCGTCGCCACGCAGGACCCGGTAGGTGAAATCCATGCGCGCGCCCAGGTGGGCGGCCTGCAGCGCATGGCGGCGGAACATGTCGCGGTCGTCGGGGTGCACCAGTGCCAGCCATTCGCGGGCCGAGCGGGGCATGGCGCTTTCGTCCAGGCCCAGCATGTCGGGCAAGGTATCGAGCCAGCTTTCGAAGGCGCCATCGGGCCCGCTGATGACGTGGGATATCTTGGCCAGCGCCTGGGCCCGGCGCAGGCTGGCCTTGTTGGCACGCAGGGCATCCACTGCGCGCTGGCGCTCTTGCACCTGCACCTGCAATTGGTCGGCGTGCTGCTGGATCTCCAGGTAGAGGCTGCCGTTCTCATAAATGCGGCCCACCTGCGCACCCAGGATGGCGAGGACTTTTTCGTCATCGGCGCTGAAGGCATCGGCCCCCAGCTTGTTGGCCAGACACAGCCAGCCATAGGAGAACGACAACGACACGATGGGTGCGATCACCGCCGTGTGCACCGGGGGATAGCCTGCGGGCAAACCCAGCGCCACAGGGTCGCCACCGGCATTGACCAGGCGCTGCGGGCGGCGTTCGGCCCGCAGCTGCCCCAACAGCCCATGCGACACCACAGGCAGATCGAGCGGTCCGTTCTGCAGGGCCGGGTCCATGCCGCTGGTGCAGGTGATGGCACCGTCGCTGTGCTTGCGCACCACGCACAACACGGCGTACTGCGCGCCCACCAGCTCGCGCGCACCCCGGCACACATTGGCCAGCAGCACCTGCGGATCGCGCTCGGAGGCCAGTTGCAGGTTCAGATCGGTCAGCGCGGACAGGCGCCGGTTCATGGCCTCCAGCTCGGCCATGTTGCCGGTGAGCTTGTCGGTCATCAGTTGCAGGTGATGGGTCTGAAAACTGTGTTCCAGCGCCACCGAGGGCTGGTGGCGGATCTGCGTGAGCGCCTGCTCGATAGCGGCCAGGATGTCCTGCGGCTCGCAGGGCTTGAACAGCACCTGGGTCACGCCGCAGGCCTTGGCAAGGCGCAGGGCGTCTTCCTCGTGATAGTGGGCACTGCAAAAGATCACCTGCGTGGCCGCCAGGCCATGTTCAGAGCGCAGTTGCCGCACAAACTCAAAGCCGTCCATGGTAGGCATCAGGATGTCGGAGATCACCAGGTCGGGGCGTTCGGCACGGACCACGGCCAACGCCTCGGCGCCATCGGCCGCCTCCAGCGCCTGGTGGCCGCTGTGCCCGATGAGGGTCACCACCAGGGCGCGGTTGGCTGGGAGGTCATCGACGACGAGGATCTTTGCCATGCTGTACGTGCTGGATATTCAACCTGATTGGGGCGGAGCCGGGTGGGCACCAGCCAAAAACGCCTCAATCTGCTGCACAAAGGTCTCGGGCGTGATGGGCTTGGACAGGTGTTCATTAAAGCCGACTTCGAGGGCCTTCTCGCGGTCGCCCGGCATCGAGAACGCAGTCACCGCCACCAGTGGCACCACCCGCCAGCGTGGGCTGGCGCGCAGGCCGCGAGCCACCTCGTAGCCGTTCATCACCGGCATCTGCAGGTCGCACAACACAATGTCCGGACTCTCGGCCAGGGCCAGGTCCAGCCCCACGGCGCCGTTTTCGGCCGCCAGCACGCGGTGGCCAGCGGCTTCCAGCAGGTAGGTGACCAGCAGGCGGCTTGCGTCATCGTCCTCGATGACCAGAATGGTGGCGGGATGGATGGTGGTTGTCATGCCAGGGGCTCCGGCAATTGCAGGGTGAAGGTGCTGCCCAGGCCTTCGGTGCTGTCAAAACCCAGCGTGCCTCCCAGTGCTTCCGCCAGCTTGCGGCTCAGGTGCAGGCCCAGGCCCGTGCCTTCGTGGTGGCGGCGGTCCGCACTTTCCACCCGCGAAAACGCCTCGAACAGCCGGGGCTGCTCCTGCAGCGGTATGCCTGGCCCGGTGTCCTGCACCCGCAGTTGCACCGCGCGGCCGGTGGGCAGCTGCAAATCCTGCAGCACCACATCCACCCGCCCCTGTTGCGTGAACTTGATGGCGTTACCCACGAGGTTGATGAGAATCTGACTGAGCGCACGCCGGTCGGTGAGCAGCAAGACATCGACCGGCGGCATGTGCACCGCAAAAGCCAGGCCCTTGCGCCGTGCCTCCATTTCCAGTGTCGCAGACACTTCTTCGATCAGGGTCTTGCAGTCCACGGGCTCCAGGTTCAGCGTGACCTTGTTGGCGCTGAGCTTGGCCACGTCCAGCAGGTCGTTGATGAGCGACAGCAGGTGCTTGGCGCCGGTCTGCACGATGCGCAACTGCTTGTCCTGTTCAGCATTGAGCGGGCCGGGCAGCTTCATGAGCAGCGTGCCGGTAAAGCCAATGATGGCGTTGAGCGGTGTGCGCAGCTCGTGGGACATGCTAGCCAGAAAACGGTCTTTCACCAGTGCCGCGTTCTCCAGCTCGAGGTTCTTGTCGCGCAGCACCTGCTCGATGCGCTTGCGCTCCGTCACATCGCGGATGGCGCTGGAGACAAACAAGCCCTCCTCCGTCTCCAGCGGGCTCAGGCTGATCTCGACCGGAAACTCGCTGCCGTCCTTGCGCAAACCGTGCAACTCCAGCCCTGCGCCCATGGAGCGGGTACGTGGTTCGGCAAAAAAGTTGCGCCGGTGGTCGGGGTGGCGGGCGCTGAAGCGCTGGGGCACCAGCAACTCGATGGGCTGGCCCAGCAGCTCATCGCGGCTCCAGCCAAACAGTTTGACCGCCTGGGAGTTGACCAGCACGATGCGCCCTTCGCGGTTGACGATGACCATGGCGTCGGGTGCGGCCTCCAGCAGGTCCTTGAACTTCTGGTCTGCGCGCTTGCGGTCGGTGATGTCGCGGATGGCGCTCATCACCATGGTGCCCTCTTCGGTGTCGATGGGGCTCAGGCTGATCTCGACCGGGAACTCGCCACCGTCCTTGCGCAGGCCATGCAGCTCCAGCCCCGCGCCCATGGTGCGCGTACGCGGCTGGCCAAAAAACCCGCTGCGATGGCCCAGGTGGGCACCCCGGTAGCGGTGGGGTAACAACACCTCCACCGCCTGGCCCAACAACTCGGAGCGGGGGTAGCCAAACACGCGCTCGGCCTGCGAGTTGACGAGCACGATGCGCCCGGTCACGTTGACCATCACGATTGCGTCGGGGGTGGATTCGAGCAGGTCGCGAAACCGTGCCTCCAGCAGCTTGGCATCGCGCTGCACCTTGAGCTGGGTGACATCCTTCTTGCTCGACAAAAAGTACAGCACCTGCCCGGCCGCATCGCACACGGCCTTGGTCGATACATTGACATGCACCAGCGAGCCGTCCTTGCGGCGGCGCACAGCCTCCTGCACCGAAGTGCCCAGTCGCAGGGCCTCGGCACGGAAAAGATCCTCTTCATGCGCGCGACCCTGGGGCACGATCAGGTCGAGGATGGAGCGACCCTGCACTTCGGCCTGCGAATAGCCAAAGATCAGCTCGGCCGCCGGATTCCACTCCAGCACCACGCCCTGGGGTGACAGCACCAGCAGTGCATCAGGGTTCTGTTCCCAGTACGCCGCAGAAAAGTCAGTCGCCATGCAGCCCTCTCGCTCCGGGGGCGGTGGCATCACAGCGTCGGCTGTGCCTGGTGTGCCTCCGCGTTGACCCCGGTGTCGGTGTTGTTGTGTGGGTGGAAAAGGCGCACACCACACTCGCAGTGCTTTACCTGGACACCACCCCTTCGCCACACGGCACACCCATCACCCTGCGTCGTGAAGGCCAGGGCAGCGCATTGCGGCGAAAGCGCCAACCCATATTAGGGGGGAATGCCGCAAAACACCAACACTGAAATGCCAACCCGGCCGCGCAAAAAAACAAACCCCTGAACCCCTCAAGGATCAGGGGTGCCATTGCATCCAAGGCCGCCCATTTCAGGCCGCGGGGCAGCGGAGGCTCATCACATGTTGTCAATCATGACCTGCCCAAACCCCGAGCAGCTGACCTGCGTGGCGCCTTCCATCAGGCGGGCAAAGTCATAGGTCACCTTCTTGGAGGCGATCGACTTTTCCAGCGAGCTGATGATCAGGTCGGCAGCAGCGGTCCAGCCCATGTGGCGCAGCATCATCTCGGCCGAGAGGATCTCGGAGCCGGGGTTCACGTAGTCCTTGCCCGCATACTTGGGCGCGGTGCCGTGGGTGGCTTCAAAGCAGGCCACCGAGTCGGACATGTTGGCGCCAGGGGCAATGCCAATGCCGCCCACCTGCGCGGCCAGCGCGTCGGAGATGTAGTCACCGTTCAAGTTCAGCGTAGCCACCACCGAATACTCCGCCGGACGCAGCAAGATCTGCTGCAGGAAGGCATCGGCGATGCTGTCCTTGATGGTGATTTCCTTGCCGTTCTTGGGGTTCCTGAGGCGGCACCAGGGGCCGCCGTCGATGAGTTCAGCACCGAATTCTTTCTGTGCCAGCGCATAGGCCCAGTCGCGGAAGCCGCCTTCGGTGTATTTCATGATGTTGCCCTTGTGCACGATGGTCACGCTGGGCTTGTCGTTGTCGATGGCGTACTGGATGGCCTTGCGCACCAGGCGCTCGGTGCCTTCGATGGACACGGGCTTCACGCCCAGGCCGGACGTGTTGGGGAAGCGGATCTTCTTGACGCCCATCTCGTCCTGCAGAAACTTGATGAGCTTCTTGGCCTTGTCGGACTCGGCTTCAAATTCGATGCCGGCGTAGATGTCTTCCGAGTTCTCGCGAAAGATGACCATGTTGGTCTTTTCAGGCTCCTTCAGCGGCGAGGGCACGCCCTTGAAATACTGCACGGGGCGCAAGCACACATACAGGTCCAGTTCCTGGCGCAGCGCCACGTTCAGCGAGCGGATGCCGCCGCCCACTGGCGTGGTCAGCGGGCCCTTGATGGAGACCACATATTCGCGCAGCACCTGCAGGGTTTCGTCGGGCAGCCACACGTCGGGGCCATACACCTTGGTGGACTTTTCGCCCGCGTACACCTCCATCCAGTGGATCTTCTTTTTGCCGCCATAGGCCTTGGCCACAGCCGCATCGACCACCTTGATCATGACGGGCGTGATGTCCAGACCCGTGCCATCGCCTTCGATGAAGGGAATGATGGGCTCGTCCGGCACGTTCAGGGACATGTCGGCGTTGACGGTGATTTTCTGGCCTTCGGCAGGCACCACGATGTGCTGGTAGGTGGTCATGGGTGGGGAGTCTCCGGTATGCGCCGAGTCTGATTCGGTCGATGAGGGGCAAAGCGAGGAAAAGATGCACCGCCACAGGCGTGGCAGTGTGGTTTCAAACCATTCTAATGACAAAAAATTTCGTCGAAGACCCTGTCAACGGGCCGCGCGCTGCTATCGTTGCGAGTGGAGCCGTGCGGAATTCGTCCGGCCCTTCAACCTTCGTTCACACTGGAAACGGCATATATGAAAAAACTCCTCGCTGTCCTCGTGGCCGGTCTGTTCACTGCTGGTGCTTTTGCACAGGCACCCGCAGCCGCCCCTGCCACCACCACTCCTGCAGCCGCTCCCATGACGGCCCAGGCAGCAGCTCCGGCCACCAAGAAGGTCGCCAAGAAAAAGACCCACAAAAAGGTCGCCAAGAAGAAAACCGCCCACAAGGCCGCCTGAACCAGCTTTGCAAGGCCTGACGTACCCGCCACTGGGCCCTCAGGCCTTCTCTGATTCAAAACCGCCCGCTCCTGCGGGCGTTTTCTTTGGTGGCGCAGACGCCCCGCGCACCGCCTGAACTTTTCGCGACCGCTGCAGTCCGTCCCTGGCGCAGTTGCCGCACTTCGTGTTGTCTTTTTTGCCTGAAAGCCCCGCCCATGACCGCCTCACGCGCCCTCCCAGCCTTCCCGCTCGCCGCCCTGCGCGTGGCGACCGGTGTTCCTAGTCGCGCCCGCCGCGCCGTCGGAGCCTGGGCGGTTTGGCTGGCGGCATTTGCACTGGCCGCGCCTGCTGGGGTCGCCCAAGCGCAGGAAGGCCCCCAGATGAACCTGCGGCGTGTGGAGCTGACGGCCGGCATGCACCGCATCGACGCCCAGGTCGCCCTCACCCCGCAGGAGCGCCAGACCGGCCTGATGTACCGCAAGGAAATGCCCGCGCACGAGGGCATGCTGTTTGTGTTTGAACAGCCCTCGCAGCAGTGCTTCTGGATGAAGAACACCTTGCTGCCGCTCACGGCGGCCTTCATTGCCGATGACGGCACCATCGTGAACCTGGAGGACATGAAGCCCCAGACACTGGATTCACACTGTTCGGCCAAGCCCGTGCGCTACGTGCTGGAGATGAACCAAGGCTGGTTTGCCAAGAAGGGCATCAAGGCGGGGGCGAAACTCGGCGGGACCCCGTTTGCCCGGCAGTAAGGAAAGCGACTGCTAGTGCTATATTTTCAATAGCAGCACAGACATGATTCACTAGCGCATCCGGCCAAAAAGACTTCAACTTTTCTGCGGAGCAACAAAAAACGGCCCGAGGGCCGTTTTTTGTTGCCTGCGCGATGTGAGCGCCACACCGCGACTGCGCGGGTCTATCAGGCAAAGTTGGCTTCAGCAAACTTCCAGTTCACCAGCTTGTCGAGGAAGGTTTCGACGAACTTGGGACGCATGTTGCGGTAGTCGATGTAATACGCGTGTTCCCACACGTCCACCGTCAGCAGGGCCTTGTCGGCGGTGGTCAGGGGCGTGCCGGCGGCGCCGGTGTTGACGATGTCCACGCTGCCGTCAGCCTTCTTCACCAGCCAGGTCCAGCCCGAACCGAAGTTGCCCACGGCGGACTTCACAAAGGCTTCCTTGAAGGCGGCGTAGCTGCCCCACTTGGCGTTGATGGCTGCGGCCAGTGCGCCCGATGGCTCACCGCCACCCTGGGGAGCCATGCAGTTCCAGAAGAAGGTGTGGTTCCAGATTTGCGCAGCGTTGTTGTAGATGCCACCGCTGGCCTTCTTGATGATCTCTTCCAGCGTCAGGGATTCGAACTCGGTGCCCTTTTGCAGGTTGTTGAGGTTCACCACGTAGGCGTTGTGGTGCTTGCCGTGGTGGTACTCCAGGGTTTCCTGGCTGTAGTGCGGGGCCAGGGCGTCGATGGCGTAGGGCAGCGGGGGAAGGGTGTGTTCCATGGTGGTGTTTCCTCGTGGTTTGAAATTCTGGGATGCCGTCTGCACCGCGGGCTTTCCTGAGCAATGCAGTCGGACACAGCGCGAAGGGGGCATTGTAGGAACATCAGGTGACCTGTGCAGCATGTGGGCTCCCGGTTCCCCACCCGCAACGCCACAAACCGCCGCTGTCCTACAAAAAAGCCCTGCCGCCCTCGCCCTCCGCGATCCGCTCACAGCAACCGTGGCTGCGACACCGTCACATCCACGGCGCCGTCGGCCAGCGTGGCCCGCAGCGCGTCGCCCGGCTGGGCTTGGCGCACGCTGGTCACCGCCTGGCCGCTGGTGTCGGTCAGCAGCGCATAACCGCGCTGCAGTACCAAGCGTGGGTCCAGCAGCTCCAGCCGCAAGGCAGCACGGTCCAGCCGCTCGGCGTGCTGCGCAGCACTGCGTTGCAAAGCCTGGGGCAATTGGGTTTCCAGTGTTTGCTGGCGTTGCGCCAGGCGCTGCATTTTCAGGAGCACCCCATGGCGCATGCGCTGCGCAAGGCGCGCCAGTTGCAGCTGCTGGCGCGCCACCAGGCCCGAGGGACGCCCGAGGCGGGCTGCGGCCTGGTCCAGCCGCTGGTGGCGGGTATCGAGCTGGCGCTGCACACCATCGCTCAGCCGGCCTGCCAGCAAATCCAGCGCGCCCAGCCAGACCTCGCGCGGCTGGGCCACCAGCTCGGCCGCCGCGGTGGGCGTGGGAGCGCGCAGATCGGCGCAAAAGTCAGCGATGGTGAAATCGGTCTCATGCCCCACCCCGCTGACCAGGGGCACCGGGCTTTGCACGATGGTGCGGGCCAGTTGCTCGTCGTTGAAGGCCCACAGGTCCTCGATGGAGCCTCCCCCACGGACCAGCAAAATCACGTCAATGGGCGGATGCCGGTTCGAATCAGCCCCAGGCGCCTGCCCCGCTTGCGCGAGCAGATACAGTTTTGATAGCGCCGCAATGATCGACGGCGGGGCTGCCACACCCTGGACCTGCGCGGGCACCAGCACCACCGGAATGTGCGGCACACGCCGGCGCAACGCCGTGACCACATCGTGCAGCGCGGCTGCGCCGGCTGACGTGACCAGGCCAATGCCGCGGGGCTGCAGCGGCAGCGGGCGCTTGCGCGCCGTGTCGAACAGGCCTTCGGCGTCAAGCTGCGCCTTGAGCCGCAGGAACTGCTCGAACAACGCGCCCTGCCCCGCGCGCTGCATGCTTTCCACGATGAACTGCAGGTCGCCCCGTGCCTCATACACACCGAGACGCCCGCGCACTTCCACCAATTCACCATCGCGCGGCGAAAAGTCAAGCAACGTGGCTGCGCGTCGGAACATGGCGCAGCGCAACTGCCCGTTGGCGTCCTTGATCGAAAAATAACAATGACCGCTGGACGCGCGCGAGAAGCCCGTAATCTCGCCGCGCACCGCGACAGGATTGAAGCGCGCCTCCAGGGCATCAGCAATGGCGCGGCACAGCGCGCCAACTTCCCAGATACGGGGCGCCGCTGCTGGGCTTGAACGATCAAACATGAGAAACGGCGCGCGTTGGCGCCGCGCCCCCCCGGCGAGTACTCCACAGTTTCGAGCCAGCGGGAGTTACCTTCAAACTGGGCACCCCAATCGGCTGCAAAACACGAGAGCACGTGCAAGTTGTTGATTTATATACATTTTTCACTGCACAATTTTTCATCAATCTGTTGCAAGCACGGCGCGAAGCCACTTTGCGAGGCTGTGGATATGGGTTGCCCACAAAGTTATCCACAGTTTTTGTGGGTGAACGCGGTGATGGGTGGCGTGCGCGATAACGTAACGGTTTGTGACGCGGTGGCCGCCGCAAGCTAGGCCATAATCGCCGATTGCTTTCATCTGCGCGGAGAGAGATTTGCTGTCCATCATACAAGCCGCAGGCTGGCCCATCTGGCCCCTGATCGCGTGTTCCGTCCTGGGACTGGCACTGATTTTTGAACGTTTTCTGGCCCTGAAAACGGCCCGCGTGGCCCCCCCCAAACTCCTCGACGAAGCCATCACGGTGTCGTCCAAGGCCTTGCCCACCCCCGACGTGGTGAACCAGCTGGCCCAGAACTCGGCCCTGGGTGAAGTGCTGGCCAGCGGCCTGCGTACCCTCAACAGCAACCCCCAGTGCAGCGAAACCGACCTGCGCGCCGCCATGGAAGGCACCGGCCGCGCGGTAGCGCACCGGCTGGAGAAGTACCTGTCGGCCCTGGCCACCATCGCTTCAGCCGCGCCGCTGCTGGGCCTGCTAGGCACCGTCATCGGCATGATCGAAATCTTTGGCTCGCAGGCTGGCGGCGGCGGTGTGGGCCAGGCCATGGGTGGCGGCAACCCGGCCCAGCTGGCACATGGCATCTCCATCGCGCTCTATAACACCGCGTTTGGCCTGATCGTGGCGATCCCCTCGCTGATCTTCTGGCGCTACTTCCGGGCCCGCGTGGACGCGTATCTGCTCACGCTGGAGCTGGCGTCGGAGCAATTCGTTCGCCACATCCTGCGCCTGCGCAAAGCCAAGTAAGCGCCATGAACTTTCGTCCCCGCGCCAAGGATGAGCCCGAGATCAACCTGATCCCGTTCATCGACGTGCTGCTGGTGATCCTCATCTTTCTGATGCTCACCACCACCTACAGCAAGTTCACGGAGCTGCAACTCACCCTGCCCGTGGCCGATGCCGAGCAGCAGCGCGACCATCCCAAGGAAGTGATCGTGTCGGTGGCCGCAGACGGCCGCTACGCCGTCAACAAGACCGGCGTGGAAGGCAAGGGTGTGGATGCCATCGCCCAGGCTCTGCGCAGTGCCGCCACCGCAGGCCGCGACAGCGTGGTCATCATCAGCGCCGACGCCATGTCGCCACACCAGTCCGTGGTCACCGTGATGGAAGCCGCGCGCCGCGTGGGCCTCACGCAGATCACGTTTGCCACGCAGTCGTCCGCGTCGGGACGCGCGGCCAGCCGCTGACGGGCATGGCCGCTTCCGGGCCGCAGCCGCCCCGGGCTTCGGCCCCGCAGGTCTCTCCGCCCACGGCCGAACAACGGCTTCACAACATCTGGCAGTCCCGGGGTCCAGCGGCTTGGGCACTGTGGCCCGTCTCCCTGATGTATGGCGCGTTGGTGGCGCTGCGCCGCTGGCTGTATGGCAGGGGCTGGCTTCGCTCCGAACACCCGGGCCGCCCCGTCATCGTGGTGGGCAACGTGATTGCCGGAGGCGCCGGCAAGACCCCGATAGTCATCGCACTCGGCAAACACCTGCAGGCGCGCGGCCTGCGCGTGGGCGTGATTTCGCGCGGCTATGGCCGCAGCACGCACGACTGCCGTGCGGTACTGCCTGACAGCCTGGCCAGTGAGGTGGGCGACGAGCCCGCCCTGATTGCCCGCAGCGTGGCGGCGGGTGGCACAGTGCCTGTGTTTGTGGCCCCGCGCCGCATCGCTGCCGCACGCGCGCTGCTGGCCGCGCACCCTGACACCGACGTTCTCATTTGCGATGACGGCTTGCAGCACCTGGCGCTGCAGCGGGACTTGGAGATCTGCATCTTCAATGACCAGGGCATCGGCAACGGATTTCTGCTGCCTGCCGGCCCGCTGCGGGAGCCCTGGCCCCGCGCCGTGGACATCGTGCTGCACGCAGGCAGTGCGCCACCGCACGGGACCACCGCGCCTGCATTTGAGCTGCAGCGTAGCCTGGCGCCCTATGCCCTGCGGTCGAACGGCCAGCAGGTGCCACTGGCCCAATTGCAGGGGCAACCGCTGCATGCGGTGGCAGCCGTGGCCAGGCCCAGCGAGTTTTTTGCCATGCTGCGCACCCAGGGCCTGGCGCTGGAGCGCACCGAGGCCCTGCCAGATCACTATGATTTTGATAGCTGGCAGCGCATATCCGACCAGCGCATGCAGCTTGTTTGCACTGAAAAAGACGCCGTAAAGCTCTGGACCCGCCATCCTGACGCACTGGCTGTTCCCCTGGTCGCGCAGATGGACCCGCAATTTTTTACCGCCCTCGATGCCTGGCTCCATCGAATTACGACCGGCCCAGGAGCCCAAAGGCCGCCGCTATCATCTGCCCCTGCCTGAACGAACCCTCCCGGAAAGCTCCTCCCCCATGGACCCCAAACTGCTTGAACTGCTGGTCTGCCCCGTCACCAAAGGCCCCCTGACCTATGACCGCGAGGCGCAGGAACTCGTGTCGCGCAGCGCGCGGCTGGCCTACCCGGTGCGCGACGGAATTCCGGTGTTGCTGGAAAACGAAGCACGCACCCTGACCGACGAGGAACTGGAGCAGTGAGCGCACCCGTGCCCGCCTTAGCCCACACCCCCTTCACCGTGCTGATCCCGGCACGCATGGCCTCAAGCCGCTTGCCAGACAAGCCTCTGGCCGACATTGCGGGCCTGCCCATGGTGGTGCGCGTGGCCCGGCGTGCTGCGCAGAGCGCCGCAACCCGCGTCGTGGTGGCGGCCGACGATGCCCGCATCCTGCAAGCCTGCGCAGTGCATGACGTGGATGCCGTCATGACGCGCACCGACCACGCCAGCGGCAGCGACCGCCTGGCCGAGGCCTGCCTACAGCTGGGACTGGACGGCGACGACATCGTGGTCAATGTGCAGGGTGACGAGCCGCTGATAGACCCCGGCCTCATCAATGCCGTGGCAAGCCTGCTGCAAGACCGAGATGGAAAGCGCCCCGAAGCCAGCATGGGTACCGCTGCCCATGCCATTGCGTCCCTGGCCGACTACACCAACCCCAATGTGGTGAAGGTGGTGCTGGACGCGCGGGGTCTGGCCCATTACTTCAGCCGTGCACCCATCCCTTTTGGCCGCGACCACGCGAGCACGGCCTGGTGGGAGGGCGCGGCACAGGCCGCCCAGCCCGGCGTCAAGGCACTGCAAGGCTTTGCACCGCTGCGGCACGTGGGCATCTACAGCTATCGCGCAGGGTTCTTGCGGAAATTTCCGCAGCTGGCGCCAGCACCGACCGAGGCGGTGGAGGCCCTGGAGCAGCTGCGCGCACTCTGGCATGGCCACCACATCGCCGTGCACCTGGCAGACGCAGCGCCCGGCCCTGGCGTGGATACGCCGGAGGACCTGGAGCGGGTGCGCGCGCTGTTTCGCTGAAAGCGCTCTGGCGCCGCCGTGCGGGGTGCACTGCGGGCGCACTCTCAACGCACTGGGGACGTACAGCGGGGCCCCATGGTGCACACGTGGAGGCGCCGACCTAGAAACGGTCACCCATGTAAGTCAGCGCAAGGTGGTCACATGCTATCCTCAACTGTAACGAGAGCACCGCATCCCGGGCGCACAGAACGGCTTCAGGCGCCCTTCGAACGTCCCCGCCAGCGGCGCCACCCGATTTCTAACCTTCGAGGACATCCATGAGACTGATTCTGTTGGGCGCGCCTGGCGCCGGAAAGGGCACGCAAGCCACGTTCATCTGCCAGAAGTACGGCATCCCCCAGATCTCCACCGGCGACATGCTGCGCGCAGCGGTCAAGGCCGGCACCCCGCTGGGCCTGCAGGCCAAAGCCGTGATGGATTCGGGCGCCCTGGTCAGTGACGACATCATCATCGGTCTCGTCAAGGAGCGCATCACGCAGGCAGACTGTGCCAACGGCTTCCTGTTTGACGGCTTCCCCCGCACCATTCCCCAGGCCGACGCCATGAAGGCCGCAGGCGTCAAGCTGGACTACGTGCTCGAAATCGATGTGCCCTTCGACGCCATCATCGAACGCATGAGCGGCCGCCGCTCGCACCCCGCCAGCGGCCGCACCTACCACGTCAAGTTCAACCCCCCCAAGGTGGAAGGCAAGGACGACGTGACCGGCGAAGAACTGATCCAGCGCGAAGACGACAAGGAAGAAACCGTCAAGAAGCGCCTGCAGGTCTACAGCGACCAGACGCGCCCCCTGGTGGATTACTACAGCAACTGGGCCAAGGATGAACCCGCTATAGCGCCCAAGTACCGCGCCATCAGCGGCACCGGCAGTGTGGACGAGATCACCGCACGCGCGCTGCAGGCGCTGGCCAGCTGATACATTGAACCAGGAACAAAAAGCCGCCTGACACACGTTGGGCGGTCAAGCTCCAACCAAGCGACGCACCGCACCAGGGCGTCGCTTTTTTCATGGGCCGTCTTGAAACACGGCAGCCACGACAGCCGCCTGCTGCGGGCGTGTGCTTTGACTCAGGCAGGACTGGACCGCAGGCCGTAGGCTTTGCCGTCCACAAACAGGTACTCGGCACGCAGTACCGCCTCGCCCTTTTCGTCCCGCAGGCCAAAACCCACGACTGATACGACGGTGCCTGGCTTGATCTCTGGCACCTGCCACGCCTGCATGCGGGTCAAAGGCGCCAGCTCAATCTCCCAGACGCGGTCCTTGCGGGCGGGGAGCACCGTTTTGGCCAGCAGCGCGCGGCCATCCACGGGCGCTGTCTGCGCAGGAATGGCACGTTGCGCAAGGTCCGCTGGCAACCGGAGCGCTGCGGGCGGTTCCAGCTCCAGCTCTGCGTGCGGGTTTTGCCAGCGCACTTTGCGCACTGTGCCCTCCAGATACAGCGGTCGGTCTGCATCGAAACTGCTCCAGCCATGGTGGGCGTGCACCCCCAAAGGCAAGGCACTGGCGGCGATCAGCACATGACGACGTTGCAGGCTCATACAGACTCCTGATGAAGAGGGGGCGATCTCAAAGATACGCAATCCAGCGGCCACAAGCCACCACCGCCAGCCACACCATGGTGGATGCCAGCATCTGAAGGCGGGCCAGCCCGTCCAGGCGCGTGAGGGAATCACGTGCATGGAACCACGCCGCATTACAGCCCGCAAGCATTAACAACAGCATCTTCAAGGTAAAGGCGCGGTTGCTGAGCAACTCCGACGGCTGGGTGGCAAACATCAACAGACCCGATGCTGCCGCCAATCCAAAGCCACACACGGCCAAAGTCAGACTCAGCCGGGCGAGGTCTTTCACCGGCAAGGCCGCACCGCGCCCAAACACCCGCAACTCCAGCAACACCAGATTGCCCAGCAACAGCGCAATGCCCACAATGTGGACGACTTCGAGCGCGGGATAAGCCCAGGCGTGTGTCTTGAGTGCGGTGAACACGGCTGGCAGTCCTTTTCGATCAATCCGCCCGCAGCAAATCCAGCATCAGAGCGACCCGCGCCTTGACTGGCGACAGGCCTTGCGAGGCAGGCAGCACATCACCCGGCTTGGGTAGCACCTGTCCCTCGGCGCAGCGGGTGGAGCGCACCACCTGCACCCCGGCTTTCTGCGCGCGCACCAGGGCAGCCTCCAGATCGTGGTGGATCGTGCCATTTCCGGTGCAAGCCACCACCAGGCCCTGCACGCCCTCTCGCACCAGCGCATCTACCGCCCTGCCCGACGCGCCTGTATGGTTCATGACGATTTCCACCCACGGCCAAGCCACAGCGTTCACTATATTATTCATAGCGCTATCGGCATGATTGACATGCGCTACCGGGCTATTGCATGCCCAGCGGACCACGCCCTCTTCCACCCATCCCAAAGGACCGGCCTCGCCCGAGCTGAAGGCATTGACGCGGTAGGGATGCACCTTTTGCACATACCGTGCGCCATGCACTTCACCCGCCGCAACAGCCAGCACACCTGTGGCACCGGGTGCCAATACCGTTGCCACAGCGTCCAGCAGATTCTGGGGTCCATCGGGGGTCAGGGCTGTGGCGGGCCGCATGGCGCAGGTCAGCACCACGGGCTTTCGCGCATCCAGCGCCTCGTGCAAAAACCACGCGGTCTCTTCCAGGGTGTCTGTGCCATGGGTGATGACCACACCTCTCACCTCCGGGTCGCTCAAATGGTGCGCGCACCGCAGAGCCAGCGTGCGCCACACCTCGCAATCCATGTCCTTGCTGTCGATCTGCGCCACCTGCTCTGCAGCCAAGGCGCCCCCTGCCAGTGCCTGCAGGCCTGGCACGGCCGTCAGAAGTTGCTCCACCCCCACCTGGGCAGCGGTGTAGCCGATGTTGTCCCCCGCCTGTGCAGAGGTGCCCGCGATCGTGCCACCGGTGCCCAAAACCACAATTTTTTGCCCACTCACTTGCATACTCCGAAAAACTGGTGAAAAATACAGTTACTGGATTAAAAAACAGTTGTTCGCCACTGTAACCGCCTGCACCGGAAACCACCATGCTCGACAACCCCAAACTCACCGCCCGCCAGCAGCAGATTCTGGATCTCATCCAGACCGCTATCGCACGCACCGGCGCGCCTCCCACCCGCGCAGAAATCGCGGCCGAGCTGGGTTTCAAGTCAGCCAACGCGGCAGAAGAGCACCTGCAGGCCCTGGCCCGCAAAGGGGTGATCGAACTGGTCAGCGGCACCTCGCGCGGCATCCGCTTGCGCGGAGACACAGTGCGCTCCATCAACGCAGCCCGTGGCAACCAATTCAGTCTGCCCATCCCGGGTCTGTCGCAGCTGGTCTTGCCCCTGGTAGGTCGGGTGGCTGCGGGGTCGCCCATTCTCGCGCAGGAACATGTGGACCAGACCTACAGCGTGGAAAACAGCCTCTTCCAACACAAGCCCGACTACTTGCTCAAGGTGCGGGGCATGTCCATGCGCGACGCCGGCATCATGGACGGTGACTTGCTCGCCGTGCAGTCCACCCGTGAGGCTCGCAATGGTCAGATCATCGTGGCACGCCTGGGCGATGATGTCACCGTCAAGCGACTTCGCCGCACGGCCACTGCCATCGAGTTGCTGCCCGAAAACCCCGACTATCCCGTGATCGTGGTGCAGCCCGGCGAGCCTTTCGAAATCGAAGGACTGGCAGTGGGACTTATCCGCAACACCATGCTGATGTAGCGTGTGCCCCAGGGGCCGCACCGTGGGTGGCGGGCGTTTGGTGAACGGATACAACCGATTCACCAGCCCTGCGGTGCAGGTCCCGTTGAACGCCAAGGCCTCTCAGGCAATGCTTGATGGATCGGCGGAGCAGCTGGCTGCACTGTCGAGGGATCAACTCGCACTGCGTCTGTCTGCACGGGTGTTCGACCACTTTGCAATCCTGCCTATGTTCAACCCCCGACTTTCGGAGTTTTCACATGGGAATTGCTTTGTTCACCCTGTCTGCTGTGCAGAACCCTTTTCGTAGTCTTAAAAAGCTGCTTGCCAACCCAACTGGTGCACCCAAAGACCGACTGGACATACTGGCACAGCCAGTCGGCATGAGACGTGCCAGGCCAGGCAACGCCCCATCATTGGCCTCCCGCAGCGACGACGCACAAACCCTGGTCCCCAGCAACTCCACAGAGCCACTGGCACAACGTCCATTGCGCGGAAATTGGCCCTTTACCGCCAAACCTCCAGCACGAACGCCGGAAAGCCCGACCAGACCCTCTGCCACCCACCGCTCCTTCCTGCCAACACACATGGCCAGCAGCAAACGACAGACCTTCTTGGCGTCGGTGGGTGCAGACCACTGCCCACCACAATCCACCCGGGTGCTGCGTCGGGCCTCTGACACAGGCACCTGCCGCCTGGTAATTGCTGGCCGCATGGCCGATGTGTGCGCAGAGCTGGACCGCCTGGCAGCATCCGAGGCGCTCCGGGCCTGATTCGCAGAGCGCAGCAGGCGAGCCCTCTTCTACGCCCCGCGCACCAAGGCTGAGGCACTGTCAGGCAGTGCTCGATCCGCAAACGTCTAACACCGAGGCACCGGCAGGTCCAAAAATCCGCACCAGGCTGCAGCAGTCGCGGTGCATGGCACTCTCTGAGTCCGGACTTCCGTGCACGCGCAGTACAAGAAGTACGTCTGCGGGGCCCATGCAGCACTCAGTCACCAAAAAGCCGCAGGCTTTGGTATGCCCAGCCCGGCCCCCGTGGCATTCCCCTGCGCCCGTCAAGGCACAATATCGGCATGAATATTGTGATCCTTGACGATTACCAGGATGCAGTGCGCAAGCTGCATTGCGCCTCTCGGCTCGACGCATACACCGCCAAGGTGTACACCAACACGGTCAAAGGGCTGGGGCAGCTTTCGGTGCGGCTCAAAGACGCTGACATCATTGTGCTGATCCGCGAACGGACCCAGATCACACGCCAACTGGTTGAAAAGCTCCCGCGGCTCAAGCTCATCGCCCAAACTGGCAAGATTGGGAGCCACATTGATGTAGCGGCATGTACCGAGCGGGGGATCGCCGTGGCAGAAGGGGTCGGCTCCCCTGTGGCTCCCGCCGAGCTGACCTGGGCCCTGGTGATGGCCTCCATGCGCCGCCTGCCACAGTACATCTCCAACCTCAAGCATGGCGCTTGGCAGCAGTCCGGTCTCAAGACCGCGTCCATGCCCCCCAACTTCGGAGTCGGCAGCGTGCTGCGGGGTAAAACACTGGGTATCTGGGGCTATGGCCGCATCGGACAACTGGTGGCCGGCTATGGACGGGCGTTTGGTATGAACGTGCGCGTCTGGGGGCGTGAAGCCTCACGCGCGCAGGCGCTGACGGATGGATACCAGGCCGCCGCCACGCGCGAAGAGTTTTTTTCGCAGTGCGACGTGATCTCGTTGCACCTGCGCCTGAACGACGAAACGCGCGGCATCATCTCGCTTGAAGACCTCTCGTGCATGAAGCCCACCTCGCTGCTGGTCAACACGTCGCGTGCAGAATTGATTGAACCCGACGCGCTCATCGCAGCACTCAACCGGGGTCGCCCGGGCCTGGCGGCCGTGGACGTGTTTGAGAGCGAACCCATCCTGCAAGGCCACGCCCTGCTCCGCCTGGAAAACTGCATCTGCACGCCACACATCGGGTACGTGGAGCAGGACAGCTACGAGCTCTACTTTGGTGCAGCTTTCGACAATGTGGTGAATTTCATCAAAGGCACGCCTACCAACATCGTGAATCCAGGCTCGCTACAAGTCAGGCGCTAACAGATCAAACCGTTGCGGCGTTGGCAACGCTGACTACACCGCGCAATTAAAAAGGCTTCCAGAGGGAAGCCTTTTTTACGATTGCTGCAAGGCACCGAAATGCCCGCAGCAGAAAGCAACACTCCAATTACAGAGGTGTCTTCTTGCCGTCCTTGTAGACGTACAGCGTGATCGCTGGGTTCTTCATTTCGCCGTTGGGTTCGAAGGCGATGGTGGAGGTCACGCCCTTGAAGTTGGACTTGGCGAGTTCGTTCACGTACACCTTGGGGTCCACGGAGTTGGCGCGCTTCATAGCGTCCACCAGCAGGAACGTGGCGTCGTAGGTGTAGGGGCTGTACACCTGGAACTGGTTGGGGTACTTGGCGTCGTACTTGGCCTTCCAGGCCGTACCGCCAGGCATCTTGGCCAGCGAGGAGCCGCCTTCCGCGCAGATCACGTTAGCCAGGGTCTTGGCACCGGCAGCCAGCTTGGCGATTTCGGACGTGCAGACGCCGTCACCACCGAAGTACTTGACGTTGGCCATGCCCAGCTGTTCCATCTGGCGCAGCATGGGGCCGGCTTGAGGGTCCATACCACCGTAGAACACGGCATCAGGGTTCTTGGCCTTGATGGCGGTCAGGATGGCCATGAAGTCCGTGGCCTTGTCGGTCGTGAACTGCTCGTCCACCACCTTCATGCCCTTGGCCGTAGCGGTCTTCTTGAACACGTCGGCAACACCTTGGCCGTAAGCAGTACGGTCATCGATGATGGCAACGGTCTTGAGCTTCAGGGTGTCCACAGCGTAGAAGGCCAGACCAGCGCCCAGGGCGTTGTCGTTGGCGATGATACGGAACGTGGTCTTGTAGCCAGGCTTGGTCAGGTTGGGGTTGGTCGCAGCGCCCGTCACCATGGGGATGCCGCAATCGTTGTACACCTTGGAGGCAGGGATCGTGGTACCGGAGTTGAGGTGGCCGACAACGCCAGCGACCTTGGAGTCGCACAGCTTTTGTGCGGCAGCAGTGCCCTGCTTTGGATCGGCAGCGTCATCTTCAGCCTGCAGCTCGAACTTGATCTTCTTGCCGCCGATGGTGACGCCTTGAGCGTTCAGCTCTTCAATGGCCATGCGGGCGCCATTTTCGTTGTCCTTGCCGTAGTGGGCTTGGGCGCCGGAAACCGGAGCCACGTGGCCGATCTTGACCACCTGCTCTTGTGCAGAGGCCACACCAGCAACAGCCGCGATAGCAGCAACCACGGTCAGTTTCAACTTCAATTGCATATCAAATCTCCAGTAAAGATAAACGCTGAGAATCTTCTTGTGTCTCAACGCAGGCGAACATATCGCAATTTACGGGCCAGATCATTAGGGAACACGATTAAACGCAAGAGAAACCACAGGGGAATACCCTGTCATCCCTTGGACACAGGGGGCGCACCACTCGCCAGCTCGTCCGCCACCGCCTCGTACACCGCATGCCGCACCACCGATTCGATCTCTTCGCGCAGACGCGGAAGCACTGACCGCGTCTGCTCCTGCACCACTGTGGCGATTGCTTCGCGCAAGCGCTGGTCCAGCACTACATCCACGCGCTGCATGACGCGGTGCACCATGTACTCCTCCATCCCATCTGGCAAGGCGCGGGCCGCAACGGGCGCAGCCCCTGGCTTTGGGCCAGCAGGGGTGGCAGCATGAACCGCCGGGCGAGGTTGGACATGCGATACCGGAGGACGTGATGCCAGGGGAGCAGCCACAGGGATTGGCGCAGCCACCGGGGAGGCCACAGGACGCTCTGTGGCAGGGGGCGCAGCGACCTGCGCCGCACCAGCCGGTCGCGCAGTGGGCAATACAGGCCTGGCCAACGCCACAGACTGCGACGGCGACAGGACGGTGGTGCGGACCGCCGGATTTGGAGCCCCCGGCGCGAGGGCCGTCACGCCAGGCACCTGCACCACTTCGGTGAGCGTGGGTACAAACCGTGGAGGGGTTTTGGGTGGGAGCGCCATCAGCCCGCTTTCAACACCAGATCATGGCGGGTAATGGCATAACCTCGGGACGCGTAATGGCGCCAACGCGCACGCGCCTGAGCACGGTCGGCTTCATCCTGGGCGCTCACCACTTCGACCAGACGGTCAAACCGGCCAAAACCTTCCGGGACTTCCGCATTCAGGTTCAACAGCACTTCGTGATGCGGTGCCAGGCGTGCATCCTGCGCCAGCAACACCTGAGAGGCCTGAACCAGCTCCTCGTCCGAGTCGGCATGGCAATGGGCCACAAAGTCCTGGGGGGCCAACAACCAGAGCATGCGGTCCAGCGCCTGAAGCGCATCCGCAGGCGCGGCAATGACCAAACGAGCCCCGCTGCGCTGCACCTTGCGCGCAAACCGGCATGCGTAGGCCAGCTTGTCGGGTGCGTTGAAGTGAAAGGCCACCTCGGTCATGACGCGTCACGCAGCCTTGGGGCTGGAGGACCGCTTGGCGGCTGGCTTGCCCACAGCTCCAGCAGCGGCCGTCCTGGTCACGGAGCGTGACGCGGACTTGGGTGCCTTGGCTTGTCGGACCTGCGACCTGGACTGCTCCAGCACATAGTGCACCAGCAGACCGACCGGGCGTCCTGTGGAACCCTTGGCCGCGCCTCCCTTCCAGGCAGTGCCCGCAATGTCCAGGTGAGCCCAGGGCATGTCGCCGACGAACTTTTGCAAGAACTTGGCAGCGGTGATGGAGCCACCCGCACGCCCCGCCACGTTGCCCATATCGGCAAAGTTGGTCTTGAGGCCGTCTGCGTAGTCATCGTCCAGCGGCATGCGCCAGCAGAGGTCTTGCGCGGCCTCACCAGCTGCCTGCAAGGACTCCGCCAGACCGTCGTTATTGGCAAACAAACCACTGCGTACGCCTCCCAAGGCGATCACGCAGGCGCCGGTCAGCGTCGCAATGTCCACCACGGCAGCAGGCTTGAATCGCGCTGCATAGGTCAACGCATCACACAACACCAGGCGTCCCTCCGCATCGGTGTTCAAAATCTCGATGGTCTGACCGCTCATGCTGGTGACCACATCGCCGGGTTTGACGGCGCGCCCGTCCGGCATGTTTTCGCATGCGGGGATCAGGCCCACCACATTGACGGCAGGCTGCAGTTCGCCCAGCGCGCGGAACGTTCCCAGCACGCTGGCAGCACCGCACATGTCGAATTTCATCTCGTCCATCTCGGGCGCGGGCTTGATCGAGATGCCGCCGGTGTCAAAGGTGATGCCCTTGCCCACCAGCACGATGGGTGCCTGGTCCTTGGCAGCGCCGTTGTAGCGCAGCTCGATGAAACGCAGGGGCTCTTCAGAGCCCTTTGCCACAGCCATGAAGGCGCCCATACCCAGACGCGCCACCTCTGCCGGGCCATGGACCTTGCACTGGATGCGTGGCAGCTTGGCGAGGGTTTTGGCTGCGTCAGCCAGCAGGCTGGGGGTGGCATGGTTGGCCGGGCGGTTGCCCCATTCCCGCGCAAACTCCACGCCAGCCACCAAGGCCACACCGCTGTCAAACCCGTCACGCGCGCTGGCGGCATCCGGCACGCCCACCACACAGCGGCTCAGGCTGCGTGCCTCCACCTTGGTCTTGGTGGTGGTGTACACATAGCTCACGTCTGCCACGGCCTGGACAGCAGCGCTGACGGCCGCCCCAGGGGCCTCGCCCGCGAAACACAGCACCACGCGCTTGGTGTGTGGCGCCTTGATGGCGCCGCCCAGCGACTGCAGCGCCTGGCGCGTTGCGCGCGCCGAGCCGTCACCCAGGCCCACCAGCACCACGCGGCGGGCTGCGACGGCAGGCACCTGGTACAGCTGCAGGTGTTTGCCCGCTTTGGTGGTCAGATCTCCATTCTTGAGCGCCAAGGCCGCCAGGGCGGACAGCGCATCCTTGCCGGGCTTGAAGCCCTCGGGAAGCAGGACGATCAGCAGGTCGCATTTCTCCGCAGCTGCCGCAGCAAGTTCAAGGGTCTTGAGATCAAAGTTCATAATTGGTGTTTTCCTTAGAGCCAATGTTATTCGATTCATCCATCCGCAAGGAGCTGGCGCGCAGCTTCGGCGCGACCCTTGTGGTGCTGGTGACCGTGGTCATGACCATGATGCTCATCCGCACGCTGGGCCAGGCCTCCAAGGGCAGTGTCAGCCCGTCCGACGTGATGCTCGTCATGGGCTTCACCGTCTTGGGGCAATTGCCCACCATCCTCAGCCTCAGCCTGTTCATCGCGGTGGTCGGCACGCTGTCGCGCATGTACCGCGACAGCGAAATGGTGATCTGGTTCGCCAGCGGGCGCGGCTTGATCAGCTTGGTGCGCCCCCTGTTGCGATTTGCATGGCCGGTCATGGTGGTGATAGCCGTGCTGTCGCTGCTGGTGTGGCCATGGGCCAACTCCCAGATCCAGGAACTCAAGACCCGCTACGAGCAGCGCAGCGACATCGACCGTATCGCTCCGGGCGAGTTCCAGGAGTCCTCCAACGGAAGCCGCGTATTCTTCATTGACAAGGACACCCCGGACACGCTGGCGGCCAACAACGTGTTCATTGCTGCGAATGACGGCAAACGCGAATCCGTCACCTCCGCCCGCAGCGCCCGGCTGGAGACCCAGGGCGGTGAACGCATGGCCCTGCTGAGCGACGGCCAGCGCCTGGAGACCTCGCGCGACAAGCCCGGCGTAAAGATCAGCGAGTTCAGCCTGTACGGCACCCGCATCGGCAGCGCGCCCCCTGGGTCGGCTGAAGAACAAGCGGTGAAGACACGCACCACCTACGACCTCGTGATGCAGCCGCTGCCCGCCTACCGCGCCGAGCTGGGATGGCGACTCGGCCTTGCACTCGCTGCCCTCAACTTTGTGCTGCTCGGGTTGGCCGTGGCCAGCGTCAACCCACGCGCAGCGCGCAGCACCAGCATGGTATTCGCGCTGTTTGCCTTCATCGTCTACTACAACCTCATGACCCTGGGCCAGAGCTGGGTGGGTGCCGACCGGCTGGGCCTGACCGGCTTCATGGTGATGCTGCATGGCGGCATGCTGGCGGCCTCACTGCTGGTACTGGCAGTGCGCCACAACCAATGGACGGTGCGCCGCCTGTGGCGATCTGCTGAGGCGGGAGGACAGTCCGCATGAAAACCATCCGCCGCCTGATCCACCGCGAGGCCCTGGGCGCCGTCACCTTCGTCACTGTAGGTTTTCTGGCCCTCTTCTTTTTCTTTGACTTGGTGGATGAACTCCGCTGGGTGGGCCGTGCCGGGGAGGACGGTTACCAGCTATCGCACGCGCTGCTGTTTGTGGTGCTCAGCATTCCCAGCCACCTGTATGAACTGCTGCCCATCACCGTGCTGATTGGCACCATCTTCGTGATGGCGCGCCTGGCCCAAAGCTCGGAGTTCACCATCATGCGCACCAGCGGCATGGGCCCTTGGCGCGCACTGCGTACCCTGCTCACGCTCGGCGGCGTCTTTGTGCTGCTGACGTTTGCTGTCGGTGACTACCTGGCTCCCCTGACCGACCGCACCGCGCAGCTCATCAAGGTGCGCTACCTGGGGCGGCTGACGGCGGGCGCCACAGGTGCATGGCTCAAAGAACGGCAAGAAGACCATTCGTTTGCCGTCAACGTGCGCGCACTCACCCCCAATGGCGGCATGCTGGACGTGCGCATCTTCGAGTTTGACGAGAAGGGGCGCCTGGCGTCGCAGACGCGGGCTGCGTCGGGGCAGTTCGGCACCGATGGATCGTGGACCCTGGAGAAGGTGCAGCGCAGTCACTTTGAACAGCAAAGCGACAAGAACGAGGCCCGCGTGGAGCACCTGGAGAGCCCCTCCCTGCAGTGGCCGACCAAGATCAGCGCCGACATGGTGGCAGCGTCCCTGCTCAAGCCCGACCGCATGGCCACGCTGGACCTCTTTCAGTTCATCCGACATCTGAACGCCAATGGACAGTCCGCGCAGAAGTACGAGATCGAGTTCTGGCGCAAGGTGTTCTACCCCTTGAGCTGTCTGGTGATGGTGGTGCTAGCACTACCTTTTGCCTACCTGCATTTCCGCTCGGGCGGCATCGCGGGTTATGTGTTCGGCGGCGTGATGGCGGGTATCAGCTTCTTCCTGCTCAACAACGTTTTCGGCTACGCGGGCAACCTGCAAAACTGGTCGCCATGGCTGACAGCGGCGGCGCCCGGCCTGATCTATTCCCTGCTCTCGCTGGCGGCGTTCGGCTGGCTGGTGCTGAGACGCTGACACCCTGACCTTGCCTCGCCCCATGACCCAAGCCATCGTCCTGTTTGCCCACGGGTCCCGCGACCCCTTGTGGCGCGCCCCTATGGAGGCAGTCGCAAAGCGCATTGCGGCGCAAAGCTCTGGCCGCCAAGCTATCTGCGCCTACCTGGAACTGTGTGAACCATCCCTGCCAGACGCCGTCCGGCAACTGGTGGCCGATGGGGCCACCGCTGTCACGGTGGTTCCGATGTTCCTGGGCACCGGCAAACATGCGCGGGAGGACTTGCCCTTGTTGGTGCAAAAGCTGCGCACCGCACATCCTGGAGTTCAATTCCACGTACAGACAGCCATCGGAGAAGACCCCCGCATGACGGCGCTGATGGCCGAGATCGCCTGCGAAAGCCCGCCGATCTGAAATTTCCGAGAGTGCGGTCCGTTTGCTTAGACGATTGCAGCATAATGATGCAATCCTTTAGGCAATATTCGATATGAATCTGCACCAATTCCGCTTCGTTCAAGAGGCTGCGCGCCGCAACCTCAACCTGACCGAGGCCGCCAAGGCCCTGCACACCTCGCAGCCGGGCGTCTCCAAAGCCATCATCGAGCTGGAAGAAGAACTGGGCGTGGACATCTTTGCCCGCCACGGCAAGCGCCTCAAGCGCATTACCGAGCCCGGCCAGCATGTGCTCAAGAGCATCGAAGTCATCATGCGCGAGGTGGGTAACCTGAAGCGCATTGGCGAGCAGTTCAGCGCACAAGACAGCGGCACCCTCAGCATCGCCACCACCCACACCCAGGCGCGCTATGTGCTGCCGGTGCCCGTGGCGCGGCTGCGCGAGGCCTATCCCAAGGTCAACGTAAGCTTGCACCAGGCCACGCCCCACGAAGTGGCCCGCATGATCATCGACGAAGTGGCCGAAATCGGCATGGCCACCGAATCGCTGGCCGACTACCCCGAACTCGTCACCCTGCCCTGCTACGAATGGCAGCACGTGCTGGTCGTGCCCAACGACCACCCGCTGGCACAAAAGGAACGTATTGGTTTGGACGATCTGGCCCATGAGGCGCTGATTACCTACCACCCCTCCTTCACCGGCCGGGGCAAGATCGACCACGCCTTTGCGGCGCGCAAGCTCACGCCCCGCATCGTGCTCGAAGCCATCGACTCTGACGTGATCAAGACCTATGTGCGCCTGGGCCTGGGCATCGGCATCGTGGCCGAGATGGCCATGCGCGATGACCCGGTGGGTGACCTGGCCGTGCGTCCCGTGGGCCACCTTTTCGGCCAGAGCGTGGCCCGCGTGGCCTTCAAGCGCGGCGCCTACCTGCGCAACTTTGTCTACAAGTTTGCCGAGCTGCTCAGCGACCGCCTGAGCCGCGAGCTGATTGCCCGCGCGATGACAGGCCATGTCAACGACTACGAACTCTGACCTGCATTCAGTCCCGAAACACCCCGATCTCTTCCAGAATTTCCCGTTTTCCAAGCTGCTGCGCCATGACCTCCACCACCGCCCGCACACCCGCCTTCCCCAGCAAGCTGCCCAACGTCGGCACCACCATCTTCACCGTGATGTCCGCCCTGGCCGCAGAGCACAAGGCCGTCAACCTGGGCCAGGGCTTCCCCGACTTTGAATGCGCGCCCGAGCTGGTGAACGCCGTCACGGCCGCCATGCAGGCCGGCCACAACCAGTACCCGCCCATGACCGGGGTGCCCATGCTGCGCGAAGCCGTGGCCCGCAAGATCGAGGCGCTGCATGGCCGCGCCTACAACCCCAACACCGAAATCACCATCACCGCGGGCGCCACCCAGGCCATCATCACAGCCATCCTGGCCATCGTGCACGCGGGCGACGAGGTGATCGTGCTCGACCCCTGCTACGACAGCTACGTGCCCAACATCGAGCTGGCCGGCGGCAAGGCCGTGCGCGTGCCGCTCACGCCCGGCACCTTCCGGCCCGACTTTGCCAAGATCAGCGCGGCCATCACGCCCCGCACCCGCGCCATCATCATCAACAGCCCGCACAACCCCAGCGCCACCATCTGGACGGCCGAGGAAATGCGCCAGCTCGAAGACCTGCTCGCGCCCACCGACATCCTGCTCATCAGCGACGAGGTGTACGAGCACATGGTGTTCGACGGCGCCGAGCACCAGAGCGCCGCGCGCTTTGCAGGCCTGGCCGCCCGTGCGTTCATCGTGTCCAGCTTTGGCAAAACCTTCCACGTGACCGGCTGGAAAGTCGGCACCGTGGCGGCCCCCGCCGCGCTGACGGCCGAGTTCCGCAAGGTGCACCAGTTCAACGTGTTCACCGTCAACACCCCCGTGCAGCACGGCCTGGCCGCCTACCTGCAAGACCCCACGCCCTACCTGCAGTTGCCCGCGTTCTACCAGGCCAAGCGCGACCTGTTCCGCGAAGGGCTGGCAGGCTCGCGCTTCAAGCTGCTGCCCAGCACCGGCAGCTACTTCCAGTGCGTGGACATCTCGGCAATCAGCGATCTGAACGAGGCCGACTTCTGCCAGTGGCTCACCCGTGAGGTCGGCGTGGCGGCGATTCCGCTGTCCGCGTTTTATGGCGACGGGTTTGACCAGCGTGTGGTGCGGTTCTGCTTTGCCAAGAAGGACGAGACGCTGCGGGCGGCGCTGGAGCGGCTGCGCAAGCTGTGAGCTGCAGGGCCCTTCGGGGCCTTTACTTTGTTTGCCTGGCCAACCACACGCCCGCCGCCGCCAGCGCCATCCCCGCCAGCGCCCAGCCGCTGAGCGTCTCTTCAAACATCGCCCACGCGATCAGCGCTGTGGTGGGCGGGGTCAGGTAGAACAGGCTGGCCACATTGACTGCGCCGCCCCGGCGAATGAGCAGGTTCAACAGGCTCACGGCCCCGAGCGACAGCACCAGCACCAGCCAGCCCAGCGCAAACACAAACTCGCCGGTCCACGATATGGCCATGGATTCGGTGGCGTAGGCGACTGCGGCCATGGCCACCGCACAGGGCAGGTACTGAATGACCGAGCCCGTGCGCAAGTCGAACGAGGGGCAGAACCGCTTCTGGTACAACGTGCCCGCCGTGATGCCCAGCAGCGCGACCACCGCCGGCAGCAGCATGCCCATCAGTGCATTGGCCGGCACGGTGGCCACCTTGCCGGCCACCACCAGCGCCACGCCGGTGAAGCCCAGGGCCAGGCCCGCCCATTGGGCAGGCCGCACCTTCTCGCCCAGCAAAGCCCCGGCCACCAGGGCTGTCAGCAGCGGCTGCAAGCCCACCACCAGCGCTGTAATGCCCGACGGCAGCCCGTGCCCGATGGCCATGAACACACCGCCCAGGTACACACCGTGCACCAGCAGGCCCGACACCCCAATGTGCAGCCAGGCCCTGCCCGACGGCGGCCACGGCGCACGCGCTACGGAGACCACCGCGAGCATGAGCACGATGACAATGGCAAACCGCAGCGCCAGAAAGGTCAGCGGCTCCACATACGGCAGCCCCAGCTTGGCGCCTATAAAGCCGGTGCTCCAGAGCGCCACAAACAGCAGAGGGACGAGGGAATCGAGCGGACTGGAAGCGCTGGGACGGAGCGGTGTGGCCTGGGTCATGGAGAACAGAAGCGTGATGCAGGGTGGGGATGATCGCACCTTGCACACGCCTTTGCTTCAGGCCGATGCGAGCGTTCTCTTATGAACCATTGGGAGAACGGACAGACCTCAAGGTGCGCCACACCTGCCGAGCGTGCTGACGCCCGAAACCGGTGCGAGAACCGGCAAACCCGCGCTACAGGCAAAACTTTGAATAGAAACGGTCTGTAGCGCTTGAATATCATGCGCATACAGCTATAAATTCAATAGCAAATTGCCATACATCTTTCTGCCAACCAGGCCTGGCGCCCGCGCATCTTGATGCGATCTTGATACCCCACACCGCACTCTTGCGCCCATCTTGATGCGGCCGTTCCTAGCATCGGTCCATGTGTCAAGGAGGACGCTATGGACTGGATATTGATGGCGGTGGGAGGCCTGCTCTGGCTGGCCGTCTATGGCTTGGCCAAGGGTTGCGCGCTGCTGCAACGCCAGGCACAAGGGGGACGGTCATGACCAGCGGCTGGATGATTCTGGCGGCCGTGCTCGCCGCTGCGCTTTTGGTGTACCTGATCGCCGTGCTGCTGCGGCCGGAGGACTTTTCATGAGCACAGGTGCCTGGCTGCAATTGGCGGTGTTTTTGGCACTGCTGCTGGCGCTGGCTTGGCCGCTGGCGCGTTACATCGACACCGTGATGGCGGGCCGCTTTGCGCTGGGACGGAGGCTGGAAGGCCCGCTGTTCCGACTGGCAGGCGTGCGGCCCGATGAGGAAACCGGCTGGCTGCGCTACGCGCTGGGCCTGCTGGTGTTCAATGGCCTGGGCTTGCTGGCGGTGTATGCGCTGCAGCGCTGGCAAGCGGTGCTGCCGCTCAACCCGCAGGGCATGGCTGCGGTGGCACCCGATTCGGCCTTCAACACGGCCATCAGTTTTGTCACCAACACCAACTGGCAAGGCTATGGCGGCGAGAGCACCATGAGCTACCTCACGCAGATGCTGGCGCTGACGGTGCAGAACTTTCTGTCTGCCGCGACGGGCTTGGTGGTGGTCATTGCGCTGGTGCGTGGCTTTTCAAGGCACTCAGCACAATCCATTGGCAATGTGTGGGCCGACCTGACCCGCGCCACGCTGTGGGTGCTGCTGCCCCTGTCGCTGGTGTTGGCCGTGGTGTTTGCAGGCCAGGGCGTGATCCAGAACCTGTCGCCTTACACCGAGGTACCGACACTGGAGCCCGTGCACTACGACGCGCCCAAGCTCGATGGCGCGGGCCAGCCGGTGCTGGACGCCCAGGGCGCCCCGGTGACGGAACCCGCCACGCAAGCCACGCAGACCCTGGCCATGGGCCCCGTGGCCTCGCAGTTGGCCATCAAGATGCTGGGCACCAACGGAGGCGGCTTCTTCAACGCCAACTCGGCCCACCCGTTCGAGAACCCCTCGGCCGCCAGCAACCTGTTGCAGATGCTGGCGATCTTCCTCATCCCCGCCGCGCTGTGTCTGGTGTTTGGCCGCATGGTGGGCGATGAGCGCCAAGGTTGGACGATTCTGGCCACGATGAGCCTGCTCTTCGTGGTCGCAGTAGTGGCAACCACCGCCTTCGAGCAGCAAGGCAACCCGCTGCTGGCATCGCTGGGTGTGGACCAAACTGCCAGCGCCCTGCAGGCAGGCGGCAACATGGAAGGCAAGGAAACGCGTTTTGGCATCGCCACCTCCGCCCTGTTCGCAGTAATCACCACAGCCGCCAGCTGCGGCGCGGTGATTGCGATGCACGACAGCTTCACCCCCCTCGGCGGCATGGTGCCCATGGTGCTCATGCAGATGGGCGAGGTGGTATTTGGCGGCGTGGGCTCGGGCCTGTACGGCATGCTGGTGTTCGCCATCATGGCGGTGTTCATCGCCGGGCTGATGATTGGCCGCACGCCCGAGTACCTGGGCAAGAAGATCGAGACGCATGAGATGAAGCTCGTCTCCATCGCCATCCTGGTCACGCCGTTGCTCGTATTGCTCGGTACCGCCGTGGCGGTGATGAGCGAGGCAGGCCGCGCGGGCCTCTCCAACCCTCGCGCGCACGGCTTCAGCCAGGTGCTGTATGCGCTGTCTTCCGCCGCCAACAACAACGGCAGCGCCTTCGCTGGCCTGTCGGCCAACACCCCCTTCTACAACGTGCTGCTGGCCGTGGCTATGTGGCTGGGCCGCTTCGGCGTGATCGTACCGGTGCTGGCCATGGCCGGGTCCCTAGCCGCCAAGAAGCGCGCCACCGCCACCGATGGCACCTTGCCCACCCACGGCCCGCTGTTTGTGGCGCTGCTGGCGGGCGTGGTGCTGCTGGTGGGGTTGCTGAACTATGTGCCCGCCCTCGCGCTGGGCCCGGTGGTAGAGCATCTCGTGCTCACACCCCGTTAAGAAATGGCTGGGAGATTGTGATGACTCGCAAAACATTGACCCTGTTCGACCCCGCCCTGGTACGCCCCGCGCTGCTGGAGGCTTTCAAGAAGCTGGACCCGCGCGTGCAATGGCGCAACCCGGTGATGTTTGTGGTGTACGTGGGCAGCGCCTTCACCACCGCGCTGGCCGCCAGCAAACCCGAGGGCTTCACCGCCGCAGTAGCGCTGTGGCTGTGGTTCACCGTGCTGTTCGCCAACTTTGCCGAGGCCATGGCCGAAGGCCGCAGCAAGGCCCAGGCGGCCTCGCTGCGCGGCCTGAAAAAGCAGACTTGGGCCAAGAAGCTCGACGGCCAGTTTGACCGCACGACGCCGCGCACCGAGATGACCTGGCTGCCGCTGGAGGCCGCCCACCTGCGCAAGGGCGATGTGGTGCTGGTGGAAGCCGGTGACACCATTCCCGCCGATGGCGAGGTGATCGACGGCGTGGCCTCGGTGGACGAAAGCGCCATCACGGGCGAATCGGCCCCGGTGATCCGCGAATCGGGCGGCGACTTCTCGGCCGTGACGGGCGGCACCCGCGTGCTGTCGGACTGGATCGTGGTGCGCGTGGCCGTGAACCCTGGCGAGACCTTTGTCGACCGCATGATCGCCATGGTGGAGAACGCCAAGCGCCACAAGACCCCCAACGAGATCGCGCTGACCATCCTGCTGGTGGCGCTGACCATCGTGTTCCTGGGCGTGGTGGTTACGCTGCTGCCGTTCTCGCTGTTCAGCGTGCAGGCCAGCGGCGCGGGCGAGCCTGTGAGCCTGGTGGTGCTGGTGGCGCTGCTGGTGTGCCTGATCCCTACCACGATTGCAGGCTTGCTCAGCGCCATCGGCGTGGCGGGCATGAGCCGCATGATGCAGGCCAATGTGATTGCCACCTCGGGCCGCGCGGTGGAGGCCGCAGGCGACGTGGACGTGCTGCTACTGGACAAGACCGGCACCATCACCCTGGGCAACCGGCAGGCCAGTCAGTTCGTGTCTGCCCCCGGCGTGACCGATGCCGCATTGGCCGATGCCGCCCAGCTCGCATCGCTGGCCGACGAAACCCCCGAAGGCCGCAGCATCGTGGTGCTGGCCAAGCAGAAGTTCAACCTGCGTGAACGTGACCTTACCAGCCTGCAGGCGGTGTTTGTGCCCTTTACGGCGCAAACCCGCATGAGCGGGGTGGACCTGCCCGGCCCACGCCTGCTGCGCAAGGGTGCGGCCGATGCCATCCGCAAGCATGTGGAGGCCCTGGGCGGGCGCTTTCCTACCGCCGTGCAGACGGCGGTGGACGATGTATCGCGCCGTGGCAGCACCCCGCTGGTGGTGGCCGATGGTGCCCACGTGCTGGGCGTGGTGGAGCTCAAAGACGTGGTCAAGGGCGGCATCAAGGAGCGCTTTGCCGAGCTGCGCCGCATGGGCATCAAGACCGTGATGGTGACGGGCGACAACCGCCTGACGGCCGCCGCGATTGCGGCCGAGGCGGGTGTGGACGACTTCCTGGCCGAGGCCACGCCCGAGGCCAAGCTGCAGCTCATCCGCAGCTACCAGGCGGCCGGGCAACTGGTGGCCATGACCGGCGACGGCACCAACGATGCGCCCGCCCTGGCCCAGGCCGACGTGGCCGTGGCCATGAACACTGGCACCCAGGCCGCCAAGGAGGCGGGCAACATGGTGGACCTGGACAGCAACCCCACCAAGCTCATCGAGATCGTGGAGACCGGCAAGCAGATGCTGATGACACGCGGCTCGCTCACCACCTTCAGCATTGCCAACGACATCGCCAAGTACTTCGCCATCATCCCTGCGGCGTTTGTCACCACCTACCCGCAGCTGTCGGCGCTGAACTTCATGCACCTGGCCAGCCCCTCGTCGGCCATCTTGTCCGCCGTGGTGTTCAACGCGCTGATCATCATCTTTTTGATCCCGCTGGCCTTGAAGGGCGTGGCTTACCGCGCCGTGGGGGCTGCTGCGCTGCTGCGCCGCAACCTGGCCATTTATGGGCTGGGGGGCATGGTGGTGCCGTTCATTGGCATCAAGCTGATTGACATGGTGTTGGCCGCAGCCGGGTTGACCTGATCGCTGCCCATTCGCCAACACAGCGCCTTAATCACTGACAAGGAAAATCGTATGCCTATCCGTATCCCCCGCGACGACGTGCCCGCCAGCCCAGGCGGCCTGCTGCGCCCTGCCCTCACGCTGTTCGTCGTGCTGTCCATCGTCACCGGCCTGCTCTACCCGCTGGCCGTGACCGGTGTCGCACAAACGGCCTTCCCGCACCAGGCCAACGGCAGCCTCATCACCCAGGGTGGCAAGGCAGTGGGCTCCGAGCTGATCGGCCAGTCGTTCACCGAGCCTGGCCACTTCTGGGGCCGCCCATCGGCCACAGCGCCCATGCCCTACAACGCATCGGCCTCGGGTGGCTCCAATCTGGGCCCCACCAACCCGGCGTTGACCGATGCCGTCAAGGCGCGCATTGAAGCGCTCCGTGCCGCCGACCCGGGCAACACCCGGCCCGTGCCCGTGGACCTGGTCACCGCGTCGGCCAGCGGGCTGGACCCACACATCAGCCCGGCAGCCGCCGCCTACCAGAGCGAACGCGTGGCCCGTGCCAGAGGCCTGCCCGTGGGACAAGTGCAAGCCTTGGTGCAGCAGCACACCGACACCCCCTGGCTGGGCCTGCTGGGCGAGCCGCGTGTGAACGTTCTGGCCTTGAATCTGGCACTCGATTCGCTATCAAATAAATAGCTATCAGCGCAATTGATACTAGCGCTTGAGGCCTATTCGACATCAAATTGGTGGATACACTGTGCCCATGCAGGATCGCCCCGACCCCGACGCGCTGCTGCAGCGCATCCAGCAAGAGCAGGCCCAGCAGCAGCGCGGGCGGCTCAAAGTGTTTTTTGGCGCCTGTGCGGGGGTGGGCAAGACCTTTGCCATGCTGTCCGCCGCCCGGGCGGCGCAGGCGCAGGGCCTGCCCGTCACCATCGGCGTGGTCGAAACGCATGGCCGCACCGACACCGAGGCGCTGACCGCCCACCTGCCGCGCCTGCCGCTGCGCGCCCTGCCCTACAAAGACCGCACCCTGCCCGAGTTTGACCTGGACGCCGCCCTGGTCTGGGGCGCTGCGAACCCCGAGGGCCTGGTGCTGCTGGACGAGCTGGCCCACAGCAACGTGGCCGGATCGCGCCACCCCAAGCGCTGGCAAGACGCCGAAGAGCTGCTGGCCGCAGGCATCGACGTGTGGTCCACCATGAACGTGCAGCACCTGGAGAGCCTGAACGACATCGTCAGCGGTATCACCGGCATCCGCGTGTGGGAGACGGTGCCCGACCAGTTTTTTGACGCCGCCGACGAAGTGGTGGTGGTCGACCTGCCGCCCGACGAACTGCTGGCACGCCTGAAAGCCGGCAAGGTCTACTTGCCCCAGCAGGCAGAGCGTGCCGCTGCCAACTTCTTTCGCAAAGGCAACTTGCTGGCCCTGCGTGAGCTGGCCCTGCGCCGCACCGCCGACCGCGTGGACGACGAAATGCGCGCCTACCGCCGCGCCAGCACCACCACGCCAGAGGCCGTGTGGCCCAACCGCGAAGCCCTGTTGGCCTGCGTGGGCACGGGCGACAACGCCGAAAAGGTGGTGCGCAGCTGCGCCCGCCTGGCCGCCCAGCTCGACCTGCCGTGGCACGCCGTGCATGTGGAAACGCCCGAGCAGCAAGGCCAGTCGGCCACCCTGCACCCGCAGGTGGAGCGCACGCTGAAGATCGCGCAGCAACTGGGCGCCGCCGCCTGCGCCGTGCTGCCCGCAGCCCAGCCCGCCCAGGCCCTGGTGCGCTATGCGCGCGAACACAACCTTGTGCGTGTGGTCATGGGGCGCAGCACCCGGCGCTGGCCGTGGCAGGCCACGCTGGCCGAGCAGATCGGACAAAGTGCCAGCGACCTGGACCTGCTGCAGGTGGGCACACTGCCCAGCCGCAGCGCCGACACCACCGAACGCAAAACCATCCGCACCAGTACCGCAGCCCCCCGCGCTGCATTCTGGCCCGGCTACATCGCCGCCGCCCTGGCCTGCTGCATTGCCGCCGTCATTGCCACACCGCTGGCCAACGTGCTGGAGCTGACCAACATCGTCATGCTGTTTTTGCTGGTGGTGGTGGGGGTGGCGCTGCGCTTTGGTCGCGGCCCGGCCATCATGGCGGCGTTCCTGGGCGTGGGGTTTTTTGACTTCTTCTTTGTGCCGCCCCGCTTCAACTTTGCGGTGAGCGACGCGCAGTACGTCGTCACCTTTGCGGTGATGCTGGTGGTGGCCCTGGTGGTGGGCCAGCTCACCGCCGGGCTCAAGGTGCAGGCCGAGGCCGCCACCGACCGCGAACACCGCGTGCGCAGCCTGTACGACATGGCGCGTGACCTGTCTGCCGCCCTACTGCCCGAACAGGTGGCCGAGATTGGCGCACGCTTCATCACGGGCGAGTTCAGCGCAGGCAGCACGCTGGTGGTGGCTGACGATGACAACCGCCTGCAGGTGCTGCCCGGAGGCACCGCCCCCGTGGACATGGCCGTGGCGCAATGGGCATTCGAGCGCGGCGAGCCCGCTGGCCGGGGCACGGACACCTTGCACTCCAGCCCCACGCTGGTGCTGCCGCTCAAGGCGCCCATGCGCATCCGTGGCGTGCTGGTGGTGGCCATGCCGCAAAGCCAAGTGCCAGGTGTAGAACCGCGCCGCCTGCTGCAGACCTGCGCCTCGCTGCTCGCCATTTCGCTCGAACGCATCCACTACATCGACGTGGCGCAAAAGAGCACCGTGCAGATCGAGTCCGAGCGGCTGCGCAACTCGCTGCTGTCGGCCATCTCGCACGATTTGCGCACGCCGCTGGCCTCACTGGTCGGCTTGGCCGAATCACTGGCCATGGTGCAGCCGCCCCTGCCTGCCCATCAACAAGAGTTGACCGGGGCCATCCAGCAATCGGCCCAGCGCATGAGCGCACTGGTCAACAACTTGCTGGACATGGCCCGCCTGGAGGCTGGGGCCGTACAACTCAACAAGGCCTGGCAGCCGCTGGAAGAAGTGGTGGGCAGCGCCCTCGCCGCCGGTGCCCCGGCCATCGCTGCGCACCGGGTTGAAGTGACACTGCCCGACGCCCTGCCATTGCTGCAAATCGATGCCGTGCTGATGGAGCGCGTGCTGGTCAACCTGCTGGAAAACGCCGCCAAGTACACGCCCGCAGACACCACCCTCCACATCAGCGCGCAGCCCCAAAGCGACGCGGTGGCACTGACCCTCACCGACGAAGGTCCTGGCCTGCCCAAAGGGCGCGAAGAGTTGCTGTTTGAAAAGTTCGAGCGCGGCGCCCGCGAGAGCGCGACGCCCGGCGTCGGCCTGGGGCTGGCCATCTGCCGCGCCATCGTGCAGGCGCATGGTGGCAGCATCCGAGGCGATACGATCTTGAACGCTCAAGGCCAGGCTGCCGGGGCGCGCTTTACGCTGCTGCTGCCACGCGGCACACCGCCCACCGACCTGGGCGATGACGCCGACGCCTGACACCCTTGCATCCATGCCATGCCATGCCATGACCGACCTGCCCACGCACATCCTCATCGTTGAAGACGAAGCCGATATCCGCCGCTTTGTGCGCCTGACGCTGGAGACCGAAGGCCACACCGTGCACGAGGCCGCGACCCTGCAGCGCGGCCTGATCGAAGCCGGCACCCGCCGCCCCGACCTGGTGGTGCTGGACCTGGGGCTGCCCGATGGGGATGGCGTCGATTTGATCCGCGACCTGCGCACCTGGTCGGCCATGCCCATCATCGTGCTCTCGGCCCGCAGCGCCGAAACCAGCAAGATCGCGGCGCTGGACGCTGGGGCCGACGACTACCTGGTCAAACCCTTTGGCTCGGGCGAGCTGATGGCCCGCGTGCGCGCGCAGCTGCGGCGCAGCCAAAGGACATCCGGCGCCGAAGCCACACCCGTCATCCAGTTCGGCCCCATCACCGTGGACCTTGCCCGCCGTACGGTGGAGCGCCGCACGCAAAGCAATGGCGAAGGCGATGGCAGCGAGGCCCTGCACCTCACGCCCATCGAATACAAGCTGCTCACCTACCTGGCCTCCCAGCCCGACCGCGTCATCACCCACGCCCAGCTGCTCAAGGCCGTATGGGGCCCAGGCCATGCTGAAGACACGCACTACGTGCGCGTGCACATGGCCAACCTGCGCAAGAAGGTGGAGGACAACGCCTCCATGCCCCGGCACTTGCGGACCGAGGCGGGTATCGGGTACCGGTTCGTACCCTGACGCCAACTCACGAACTGCGCGCGCCAGTGCAACGCAACGCCCGCTCCCCCACCACGCGCAGCCGCTCCTGCAGCGACGCGGGCGCCAGCACCTCAAACTCCACGTCCAGCGCCATGAGCCAGAACACCAGGGCATCGCTGGCCGCGCATTCCAGCTGGCACTGCTGCCCGTTGGCCAGCGTTGTGACCACACCGGCCGACTGCGGAATGCGCCTCGCCATTTCTGCATAAGGGGCATGCAGCACCACCCGCGCCTGGTCGGGGTGCGGTGCTGCGGTGATGGAGCGCGACACGTACGCCTTGAGGTCGCCGCCGTCCGGCCCGGGGCGCGGCGAGAAATGCGCGCCGACTTCGGGCTTTGCCACCATGCGGTCGATGCGAAAGGTGCGCCAGTCGCCACGGTCGCAGTCCCACGCCACCAGGTACCAGCGCATGCCGGTGTGCACCACGCCCTGTGGCTCCACCGAGCGCTGGGTAGCGCGCCCCTTGCCGTCTTCGTACGAGAAGCCAAGCCGCAACTGGTCGCGGCAGGCCGATGCCAGCGTGGCCAGCAACGTGGCCTCCACCACGGGCCCGGTGCGGTCCAGCGGCAGGATGGTGGAGCGCAACGCGTCCACCTGCTCACGCAGCCGCAGGGGCATGGCCTGCTCCAGTTTCACCAAGGCACGCAAGGCGGGCTCTTCAATGCCGCCCACGGCGCCCGCAGTGGCGGTGCGCAGCGCAATCGATACGGCCAGGGCTTCTTCATCGTCTAGCAGCAACGGGGGCAACGCCTGCCCCGCGCGAAAGGCATAGCCGCCCGCCACGCCACTGCTGGCCTGCACCGGGTAGCCCAGCTGGCGCAGGCGGTCGATGTCGCGCCGCAGCGTGCGCGGATGCACTTCCAGCCGCTCGGCCAGCTCGGGGCCCATCCAGTGGCTGCGGGTTTGCAGCAGGGACAGCAGGCGCAACAGGCGTGTGGAAGAACTGAGCATGCCGCCACTGTACGTTGAATTGAGGACTGAAATTGTCCGCAATGGTTCTTACAGTGACTCCACCTTTTCTTCCACCACGACCAAGGAGTTTTCCATGTCCATCGTCCTTTACTGGCACCCCATGTCCAGCGCCACCCCGATTGCCTGCGCACTCACCGAGCTGGGCGTACCCCACGAGCGCGTGAAGATCGACATCCGCACCGGTGAGCAGCGCCGCCCCGAATATCTCGCCCTGAACCCCAACGGCAAGGTCCCCACGCTGACGGTGGACGGTGCGCCCATGTTCGAGGCCCTGGCCATCCACTTGTGGCTGGGCCATCGCTACGGCATCGAGCGTGGCCTGTGGCCTGCCGCCGGCACGCCCGAGGCGTTGCAGGCGCTGTCGTGGTGCACCTGGGCGTACGTGACCTATGGCACGGTGCTGGTGCGCCTGCAGTTGGCCACGCAGGGCGAAGAGGCGCTGTGCAGCCCTGCCCATGCACAGGCAGCCACAGCGGGGCTGAACGACCTGCTCACCCTGCTGGATGCCCGCCTGGCCGCCCAGCCCTGGATGCTGGGCGCGGACTATTCGCTGGTGGATCTGGTGGTGGGGTCGGTGCTGGGCTACAGCGTGTACCTGGGTGCACCCGTCAATGCACACCCGCATGTGCAGGCCTGGCTGGCGCGTGTGCAGGCGCGCCCAGCGATGCAAATCGAGGCCTGAGAGGCTAAGAGTCTTCTATCCATGCCCGCCTTGCACGCCAAAACGCCCCGGCTCTTCGTTGCAAATGCTCGCCATAGCCCGAGCTATGGCTGTGCTTTGCGCCTCGATCCGAGGCGTTTTCGCGCGCCTTTCGGGCTTGGCTAAAAAACTCTCAGCCTCTGAGCGCGCGGTCGATCAACGCTGCTGCTACAGCAGCACGATGTCGTACTGCTCCTGCCCCATCGCGCTTTCGGCCTGCAGCGAGATGGGTTTTTTGATGAAGTCCGAGAGGCCGGCCAGGTGCTGGCTTTCTTCGTCCAGGAACAGCTCCACCACCCGCGCGGACGCCACCACGCGGAACTCGCGCGGGTTGAATTGGCGGGCTTCGCGCAGGATCTCGCGCAGGATGTCGTAGCACACGCTGCGCGCGGTTTTGACGCTGCCCTTGCCCTGGCACACCTCGCAGGGCTCGCACAGCATGTGGGCCAGTGATTCGCGGGTGCGCTTGCGCGTCATCTCCACCAGACCCAGTTGCGAGAAGGTGCCAGATGACATGGTCTTGACCCTGTCGCGGGCCAGCTGCTTTTTGAACTCCGACAGCACGGCCTGCTGGTGGTCGTCCCGCACCATGTCGATGAAGTCCACGATGATGATGCCGCCCAGGTTGCGCAGACGCAGCTGGCGCGCAATGGCTTGCGCGGCCTCCAGGTTGGTCTTGAAGATGGTGTCGTCAAAATTACGCGCACCCACGTAGCCGCCGGTGTTCACGTCAATGGTGGTCAGCGCCTCGGTCTGGTCCACGATGAGGTAGCCGCCCGATTTCAAATCGACCCGGCGGCCCAGGGCCTTGGCCACCTCTTCGTCAATGGAGTACAGGTCAAAAATCGGCCGCTCGCCCTTGTAGTGCTGCAGCTTGCCAGCGGCTGCGGGCATGAACTCCTGCCCGAACGCGCGCAGGCGCTGGAACTGCTCCATCGAATCCAGGCGGATGGTCTGCGTGTGGTCGCCCACCAGATCGCGCAGCACACGCTGCAGCAGGTCCAGGTCCTGGTGCAACAGCGACATGGCGGGCAGCTTGAGCGATGCCTCCTTGATGCGCGCCCAGGTCTTGCGCAGGTAGGCGATGTCTTCGGCCAGCTCGGCATCGGTGGAATCTTCGCCGTTGGTGCGCAGAATGAAGCCGCCGCCACCGCCCGTGGACTTGTCGCCCACCAGCGCCTGCAGCCGCGCGCGCAGCGCATCGCGCTCGGCGGGAGGGATTTTCTGCGACACGCCCACATGGTCGTCCTGCGGCAAAAACACCAGCAGGCGACCGGCAATGCTGATCTGCGTGGACAACCGCGCGCCCTTGGTGCCAATCGGGTCCTTGATGACCTGCACCATGAGCGCCTGGCCCTCGAACACCTGCTTTTCGATCGGTACCTGCGGCTCGTTCTTGCGAGCAAATGCGGGCGGCTCGCCATCGGGCTGGCGCTGCCACACATCAGCCACGTGCAAGAAGGCGGCACGCTCCAGCCCGATGTCGATAAAGGCCGACTGCATGCCTGGCAGCACGCGCGAGACCTTGCCCAGATAGACATTGCCGACCAGACCGCGCTCCAGCGTGCGCTCGATGTGCAGCTCCTGCACGGCGCCGTGCTCCACCACGGCCACCCGGGTTTCCTGGGGGGACCAATTGATCAGGATGTCTTGTTGCATGGCGTTGTTGTTGTCTTTGGTTGGCGTCGCTCAGATCGCAAAGCCCGCTGCGCGCAGCAGCTGCGCGGTCTCGTACATCGGCAGCCCCATGATGCCCGAATAGCTGCCCGCCAGGTGCTCCACATACGCCGCCGCCCGGCCCTGGATGCCGTAGGCGCCTGCCTTGCCCAGCGGCTCGCCCGTAGCCACATACGCCTCGATCTGCGCAGGTGCCATGGGCGCGAAAGTGACGCGCGATACCGACAGGGCCGTCAGCCGTTTGGTGCCTACCTGCAGAGCCACGGCGGTCAGCACGCGGTGCTCGTGCCCTGCCAGTTCAGCCAGCATGCGTGCCGCATGCGCGGCATCGTCGGGCTTGCCATAGATGGTGCGGCCCAGGGCCACGGTGGTGTCGGAACACAGGATGGGCGCATCCGGTAACTGGCGCCTTGCGCGCCGGGCCACGGCCGCGTCGAGCTTGAGCGCCGTCACGCGCTCCACATACGCTGTGGGCGCTTCGCCAGGCAGCACCACCTCGATGGCTTCAGCGTCTTCGGGCTCGTCGCCATCCACGTTGGGCAGCAGCAGTTCGTGGCGCACGCCCAACTGTTCAAGCAACTGGCGGCGGCGCGGGCTCTGGGAGGCGAGGTAGATGAAGTCGGGCATGAACGGATTTTGAATAAAAATCAGCTCTAGCGCTTAGTCATCAAGCGCTAGCAGCTATGAAAACAGGAGTAGCACAGACCATCATCGCAAAGGGTCTGCTTCATTCACGATGGTAAGGATGCCCGGCGTTCACCGACCAGGCGCGGTACAGCTGCTCGATGAGCAGCACCCGCACCATGGCGTGCGGCAAAGTCAGGTCCGAGAGGCGGATGCGCTCGTGCGCACCCTGGCGAAAGGCCGGGTCCAGCCCGTCGGGGCCACCGATGACCAATGCCACGTCGTCACCGCCCAGTTGCCAGCCCTTGAGCCGTTCGGCCAGGGCCTTGGTGGTGAGGTTGGTACCGCGCTCGTCCAGTGCCACCACGCGCGTGCCACGCGGAATGGCGGCTTCGATGCGCTCGCGCTCGGCGGCATAGAGCGTCTCCAGCGTCTTGGAGCCGCGTGGCTCGGTCTTGACGGCCTTGAGCTCGACCTTGAGTTCAGGTGGAAAACGTTTGGCGTAATCGTCGTACGCGGTCTGCGCCCAGTCGGGGACCCGCTGACCGACCGCCACTATCAGCAGCTTCATGGATCAACCTGGATGCGTGAGGGAGTCACCGCCGCCGCGCGCAAGCGATGGAGCGCGCAGCAGCTGAAACGGATCAGTCCTTGCTGCGAGCAGGTGCCTTCTTGGCCGCGGGCTTGGAGCCCGATGCGGAGGCTGGCTTGGCAGCTGCGCGCGCAGGGGACTTGGCAGCTGGCGACTTCTTGGCCGCAGGCTTCTTGGCGCCACCGGGCTTGACCACCACCGTCTTGACGGGGGTCTTGGTGGCTGCGGGCTTCTTGGTGGCAACTGCGCCAGTGGTCTTGCTGGCTGGCTTGGCGGTGCTTGTCTTGGCAGCCGATTTGGCAGGTGCAGCCTTGACCGCAGTTTTTGCAGCGGGCTTGGGGGCTGTTTTGGCAGCAGTCTTCGCAGCGGTCTTGGCGACCGCCTTGACGGTGGCCTTGCCCGAACGGGCGGCTACGGTGGGGGCCGCCGCCTTCTTGGCGGGCGCCTTGCCTGCCGCCTTGGCGTCCGACTTGGCCGCCTTCTGGGCCGACTTCTTCTCGGCCAACTCTGTGGCCGCGCTGGACACCGGCTTGGCTGCGCCAAGCTTCAGGCGCACGGGGGTGTCGCCCCACAGCTCTTCCAGGCGGTAGTACTGGCGGATGGCCGGTTGCATGATGTGCGCCACAGCCGCGCCGCAGTCCACGATGATCCATTCGCCGTTGTCTTCGCCTTCGATGCGGGGCTTGGAGAACCCTGCCTCCTTGACCGCGTCGCGTACGCTGGCGGCCAGGGCCTTGGTCTGGCGGTTGGAGGTGCCCGATGCCACGATCACCCGTTCAAACAGCGGCGAGAGATGCTCGGTGTTGAAGACCTGGATGTCTTGCGCCTTGACGTCTTCCAGGCCATCAACAATGGCGCGCTGGAGTTTGGTGACGTCTTTTTTGGCAGCTGTTTCCGATTTGGTGGAGGTGGTCATCAGGCGGTGAATAGAGAGGGAATGGAATCAATATAGCGTGCAACGCATCGCGCAGCCAGCGGGCTGGGCCTTGAGTGTTGCGCGGGTGTTGTGCTGGGGCGCTGCAGCAATATGAGGTGTTTTTGACCTCTTGCGCTCATGTGAAAAGCGCTGGCAGCTATTGAAATTATAGCTTTTGCGTTTTTCAGGCCATTGACTGCGCTGTGCCAAGGCCTTCAGCCAGCCAGTCGCGCCGCACCAAAAAGCGCTGCGTGAGGTCGGCTTCGGCCGAATCGGCTGCGTCAGAGCGCTGGTAAGACCAAGACACAAGCGGCGGCATGGACAGCAAAATGGACTCGGTTCGCCCGCCCGACTGCAGGCCAAAGTGTGTACCCCGATCCCACACCAGGTTGAACTCGACATAGCGGCCCCGGCGATAAAGCTGGAAGTCGCGTTCGCGCTCGCCGTGAGGCATGCCCCGACGTTTCTCTACGATGGGCAGGTAGGCGCCGAGGAAAGCGTCTCCCACCGACTGCGTCATCGCCAGGCTTTGTTCAAAGCCCAGCTCCGAGAAATCGTCATAGAACACGCCGCCCACGCCGCGCTGCTCGTTGCGGTGCTTGAGATAAAAGTACTCGTCGCACCATTGCTTGAAGCGGGGGTACTTGTCGTCGCCAAAGGCACTGAGCGCATCGCGGCAGGTGCGGTGAAAGTGCACCGCGTCTTCTTCAAACCCGTAGTACGGCGTGAGGTCCATGCCGCCGCCAAACCAGCAGGTGGGTGCCTGACCGGGGTGGCCGGCGGCGATCATGCGCACGTTCATGTGCACCGTGGGCACATACGGGTTGCGCGGGTGGAATACCAGCGACACACCCATGGCCTCGAACGGCGCACCCGCCAGCTCGGGCCGATGCTGCGTAGCCGAAGGCGGCAGCTGCGGGCCGCGTACGTGGCTGAAGCCGCAACCCGCGCGCTCGAACACGCGGCCGCCCTCCATGATCTTGGTGATGCCATCACCCTGCAGCGGCTCGCCGGGCGGCTTGCTCCAGGCATCGCCCAGAAAGCGTGCGCCGCCCTCACCTTCAGCGGCTTCCACGGCTTCCAGCGCATCGGTGATGCGGGCCTGAAGGCCCACCAAGTAGCCGCGCACGCGGGTCACCGTGTCGGCAGGGTTCAGGGTCTGAGCGTCTGCCATCAGCTTTTCAGGGCACGGAAGCCAATGTCGCGGCGGTACTGCGCGCCATCAAACTGGATGCCGCGTGCCACGTCATACGCACGTTGCTGCGCCTGCTTGACGCTGTCGGCCAGCACCGTCACGCACAACACCCGGCCACCGGTCACGCTGACCACACCATCCTTCAGCTGCGTGCCCGCATGGAACACCACGGCATCGTCCGCCTCAGCCGGCAGGCCAGTGATGGGGTCACCCTTGCGCGGATTCTCCGGGTAGCCATGGGCGGCCATGACCACGCCCAGCGCGGTGCGGCGGTCCCATTGCAGTTCCATCTGGTCGAGTTTGCCGTCAGCAGCAGCGGCCATCACGTCGCTGAAGTCGCTTTTCAGGCGCATCAGGATGGGCTGCGTTTCGGGGTCACCCATGCGGCAATTGAATTCGAGCGTCTTGGGCTGGCCCTTGGCGTCGATCATCAGGCCGGCATACAGGAAGCCGGTATAAGGAATGCCGTCCTTTTCCATGCCCCGGATGGTGGGCAGGATGATTTCGCGCATCGCGCGGGCATGCACATCGGCCGTGACCACGGGGGCGGGCGAATAAGCGCCCATGCCGCCGGTGTTGGGGCCTTCGTCGCCGTCCTTCAAGCGCTTGTGGTCCTGGCTGGTGGCCAGGGCCAGCACGTTCTTGCCGTCGCACAGCACGATGAAACTGGCTTCTTCGCCTTCGAGGAATTCCTCGATCACCACGCGCGCGCCGCCTTCGTTGTGCGTCACGCCATATTTGTTGTCCACCAGCATGAAGTCCACGGCGTCGTGGGCTTCCTGCAGCGTCATGGCCACGACCACGCCCTTGCCCGCTGCCAGGCCGTCGGCCTTGATGACGATGGGTGCACCCAGCCGATCCACAAACGCGTGGGCGGCGACCGGGTCGGTAAAGGTGTCGTAGTCGGCCGTGGGGATGCCATGGCGGCGCATGAAGGCCTTAGAGAAGGCCTTGGAGCTTTCGAGCTGTGCTGCCGCCTTGGTGGGGCCGAAGATGCGCAGGCCGTTGGCACGGAACTCATCGACCACACCAGCCGCCAGTGGCGCCTCGGGGCCCACCACCGTCAGCGCGATCTTCTCGGCCTGGGCCCACGCGCGCAGTTCGCGCACGTCGGAGATCGCCACGTTTTCGAGCTTGGGGTTCAGCGCCGTGCCACCGTTGCCGGGTGCCACAAACACCTTGGTCACCTTGGGGGACTGGCTCAGTTTCCACGCCATCGCGTGTTCACGGCCGCCGCCACCAATCACAAGTACTTTCATAGGAACCTTTGGTGAACCTGGCCCGCAGCGCAGCGCTGCCGGGCAGGGTTCGAGGGAATATCAGTCGGAAAACAGGTCAGGGCAAGAAAAAGCGGTGCTCTAGGGGGCGGAGTCACAATGCCGCGTTGTGATAAACCTCCTGGGTGTCGTCCAGGTCTTCCAGCACATCCAGCAGCTTCTGCATCTTGGCGACGTCTTCGCCGGTCAGTTCGATGGTGTTTTCAGGCCGCATGGTCACGCCCGCCACTTCGGCAGTCAGGCCTGCGGCCTCCAGCGCGTTCTTTACCGCTTCAAAGTCGGCTGGGGCGGTCAGCACCTCAACCGCGCCGTCTTCGTCGGTCACCACGTCTTCAGCGCCCGCCTCCAGCGCCACTTCCATCACCTTGTCTTCGCTGGTACCAGGGGCAAAGATCAGCTGGCCGCAGTGCTTGAACTGGAACACCACCGAGCCTTCGGTGCCCATGTTGCCACCGTGTTTGCTGAACGCATGGCGCACTTCGGCCACGGTGCGCACGCGGTTGTCGGTCATGGTGTCGATCATGATGGCTGCGCCGCCAATGCCGTAGCCTTCGTAGCGGATTTCTTCGTAGGTCAGGCCTTCGGCGTTGCCCGTGGCCTTGTCGATGTTGTATTTGATGCGGTCGGCGGGCATGTTGGCCGCCTTGGCCTTGTCCACCGCCAGGCGCAGGCGGGGGTTGGCTGACAGGTCACCGCCACCGGCGCGGGCGGCCACAGTGATTTCACGAATGATGCGGGTCCAGATCTTGCCGCGTTTTTCATCCTGGCGCCCTTTGCGGTGCTGGATATTCGCCCATTTACTGTGTCCTGCCACGGGAAGTCCTTCTGTACTTGGTGTATTGATTTAATCTACTCAGTGGATTTTACTTTTTGCTGAACCCAGGGAACCTCTGCACGCTTCGCGCGGAAAGTGGGCGCTGTGGATCGGGATGGGCTGCCAGGCACAAAGCGCAGCAATAGCCACAGCTATTGCGAGCATTTGTAACGCAGCAGGCCGCCCGAGACCGCAGATGCACACGGCGCGCGACGCGTGCAGAGGCTCCCTCACCCCGAGGAAACCCGAAATGGCTGAACCCCTCCTGATTGCCAAGCACGACACCATCGAATGCCACCTGTTGCCCGGCCTGGCCAACCGGCACGGGCTTATCACCGGCGCCACCGGCACCGGCAAGACCGTGACCCTGCAAACCCTGGCCGAAAACTTCTCGCGCATTGGCGTGCCGGTGTTCATGGCCGACGTGAAGGGCGACCTGACCGGCGCCAGCCAGCCCGGAAAGATCGGCGACAAACTGGCGACGGTGCTCAAGGAGCGCGGCCTGGACCTGCCAGAACCCCTCGCCTGCCCCACCACGCTGTGGGATGTGTTTGGGGAACAGGGCCATCCGGTGCGCGCCACGGTGTCCGACATGGGCCCGCTGCTGCTGGGCCGCATGCTCAACCTGAACGAAACACAGCTGGGCGTACTCAACCTGGTGTTCAAGATCGCCGACGACAACGGCATGCTGCTGCTGGACCTGAAGGACCTGCGCGCCATGCTGCAATATGTGGGCGACAACGCCAAGGACTTCACCACCGAGTACGGCAACGTGAGCGCCGCCAGCGTGGGCGCCATCCAGCGCGGCCTGCTGCAGATCGAGCAGCAGGGCGGTACGCAGTTCTTTGGCGAGCCCATGCTCAACATCCAGGATTTCATGCAGACCGTGGACGGCCATGGCGTGGTGAATATCCTGGCGGCCGACAAGCTCATGAATTCGCCGCGCCTGTATGCGACGTTCCTCTTGTGGATGCTGTCAGAGCTGTTCGAGCAGCTGCCTGAGATCGGCGACCCCGAGCAGCCCAAACTGGTGTTCTTCTTCGACGAGGCCCACCTGCTTTTCAACGAGGCGCCCAAAGTGCTCATCGAGCGCATCGAGCTGGTGGTGCGACTGGTGCGGTCCAAGGGCGTGGGTGTGTATTTCGTCACCCAGAATCCGCTCGACATCCCCGACAGCGTGCTGGCCCAGCTGGGCAATCGCGTGCAGCACGCGCTGCGCGCCTTCACCCCGCGTGACCAGAAAGCCGTGAAGGCCACGGCCACCACCATGCGGCAAAAGCCGGGTCTGGACATCGAAACCGCCATCACCGAGCTGGCCGTGGGCGAGGCGCTGGTGAGCTTTTTGGACGCCAAGGGCCGCCCCAGCGTGACCGAGCGTGTGTTTGTGCTGCCGCCCGGCAGCCAGCTGGGCCCCATCACGCCGCAGCAGCGCCAGGCGCTGATGGCCAGCTCGCTGGTGGCGGGTGTGTACGAAAAAATGGTGGACCGCGAGTCCGCCTACGAAAAACTCAAGGGCCGCGCAGCTGAAGCCGGCACGCAGGCAGGCAATGCAGCGGGCGGTGGCAACGGCAAGGTGGCCGCCGGCACGCCCGCCGAAGAAGGCGGGGGCCTGCTGGGCGGGCTGAACGATGTGCTGTTTGGCAGCACCGGCCCACGCGGCGGCAAACGCGATGGCCTGGCGCAGACCATGGCCAAGTCCGCCGTGCGCACCATGGGCACCACGATTGGCAAGGAGATTTTGCGGGGTGTGCTGGGCGGCATCTTTGGCGGGGGCAGCAAGCGCCGTTAGCTCCGTTGGTATGGCGCCCGGCGTCATCGACCGGCACCTCTTCCGCCCCCTGCGGCTTGCCTCTCTTGCAAAAGCACAGCACATGGCGCCTGTGACGGTTTGACGACACCCTGCAAGTCGTCACAAATCAGTCACATGGCTGCCGTGAAATCGCCATACACAACAACAAAAAGAAGGAGGGACGATGACACGGATCGAAAACATTCTGCTGCGCTGGGGCGGCAAGGTCATGCTGCTGGCCATTGGGGTGTGGGTGGCAGCCATCCTTGGCATCTTTGTCGGCGCCTGGCGCCTGCGCTGGCCCTGGGTCCTGTACTTCATTGCCACCGTGATCTTCACGGCGCTAGTGATCCAGTGGACCAACGCCGTGCGCCAGCGTTACATCCGCGAGGCTCCCCTGCCCCGCTTTCTGCAGCGCAAGCTGCGCGAGACCTACCCCCATCTGAGCACCCGAGACTGTGAGCTGGTCGAACGCGGCCTGCGCCAGTTCTTCATGGCCTGCCTGCGCAGCAACCAGCAGTTTGTGGCCATGCCCTCCAAGGCGGTCGATGCGCTGTGGCACGAGTTCATCCTGCACACCCAGGCGTACAAGCTGTGGTGCCAGAACGCGCTGGGGTTCTTCCTGCACCACACCCCCGCCGAGGCGCTGGGCCACAAGGCGCGCCACAACGACGGCCTGCGCCGCTGCTGGTACTGGGTGTGCAAGGAAGAGTCCATCGACCCCAAGGCGCCCAGCCGCCTGCCCCTGCTGTTTGCGCTGGACGCCAAGTTCGCCATTGCCGGAGGCTTCAGCTACGTGCCCGACTGCTCCGACATTGCCCGCAAGAGCGACGCGGGCGGCAGCGGCGGCGACAGCTACTGCGGCACCAGTTTTTCGGACGGCAGCTACAGCGGCAGCTCGGGCGACTTTGGCGGTGCCGAGAGTTCGGATGCAGGCAGTGACGGCGGCGGGGATGGCGGGGGCGACGGCGGCGGTTGTGGCGGCGGCGGGGACTGAGCGCCTGATCCACCGGCCCCACGGGCGGCACAACGCCAACCCCAATCACTCTCTTTTTGATAGCTACCCAGGCATGATGCACTAGCGCATGCAGCCAAAATGGCCTGAAATCACGCCCAGTCACCCAGGCGACGACCGGGCCTGCACCCACCGGTCTACAGTGGCACCCCATGAACACCCTCACCTGCTTTTCCCTCAGCATCACTGATCACGTGGCCCATCTGGTTCTGAACAAACCCGAGGCCATGAACACCATGCACCCTACCTTCTGGCGCGAGCTGGACACGGTGCTGGCCCAGCTGCACCAGGCGGGCGAGGCGCGGGCGCTGGTCATCAGCAGCACCGGCAAACATTTCAGCGCCGGGATGGCGCTGGAGACCTTTGGCGGCGCCATCACGATGGACGACCAGAGCCCCGAGGGCCGGGCCGCCATCTTCGACCTGCTGACTGACATGCAGGCCACCTTCACACGCATCGACAACCTGCGCATCCCGGTGATCATGGCCATCCATGGCGGATGCATCGGCGGTGCGGTGGACATGGTCACCGCAGGCTGCATCCGCTACGCCACGGCCGACGCTTTCTTCTGCATCCAGGAGATCAACATCGGCATGGTGGCCGACGTGGGCACGCTGCAGCGCCTGCCCAAGCTCATTCCGCTGGGTGTGGTCAAAGAACTGGCCTACACCGGCCGCCGCTTGAGCGCCGCCAAGGCCCTGGACTATGGCCTGGTCAACGAGGTGTTCGACACGCAAGAGGCCATGCTGGCTGCTGCGCTGCAGTGCGCCAAAGAGATCGCGTCCAAACCCCCGGTGGCCATCTGGGGCACCAAGCAGGCCGTGAACTACGCGCGCGACCACAGCGTGGAAGACAGCCTGCGCCAGATGGGCTGGCTGCAGGGCGCCATCTGGAGCAACCAGCATGTGCGCGAATCGGTCACGGCCATGAAGCAAAAACGCGCGGGCGAGTTCCCGGCGCTCACACCATTGCAACGGTTCAGCGAGCTGGGCTGAGCGCCGCCGGGCCGCGCCATGCGGCCCGGATTGCGGTGCGCGCACGGGCATGTGCCACATCAAAATGTATAGCTGCCCAGGCATGCAGCACTAGCGCTTGCAAGCCCTTTTGCTTGAAATGGCGAGGCGAAGGGCTATCATCAGGCCTTAAGGGGTTTGGCCGTCTTCCAGCCCTGTCCACAAGGATGCCGCCACCATGACGCTGCCCAGCCTGACCCCACCCACCTACGACGATGTGGCCGCTGCCGCGCACCGGCTCAAGGGCATGGCGCACCGCACGCCCGTGCTGCGCTCCAGCACCGCCGACGAGCGGCTGGGCGCGCAGCTGTTCTTCAAGTGTGAGAACCTGCAGCGCACCGGCGCGTTCAAGTTCCGGGGCGCGTTCAACACCCTGGCCCAGTTCACCGACGAGCAGCGCGAACGCGGTGTGCTCGCCTTCTCGGCCGGCAACCACGCCCAGGCCATTGCACTGTCGGCCCGGCTGCTGGACATGCCTGCCGCCATCGTCATGCCCGAGGACGCCCCCGCCTCCAAGATGGCCGCCACGCGCGACTATGGCGCCCAGGTCGTCACCTACAACCGCTACACCGAAGACCGCGAGGCCATCAGCCGCCGCCTGGCGCTGGAGCGCGGCATGACGCTGGTCCCCCCGTTCGACCACCCCCATGTGATCGCGGGCCAGGGCACGGCGGCCAAGGAGCTTTTTGAAGAAGTGCCCGACCTGGACTACCTGTTCGTCTGCGTCGGTGGCGGCGGCCTGCTGGCGGGCAGCCTGCTGGCCGCCGAGGCCCTGGCGCCGCAATGCCGGGTGGTAGGGGTGGAGCCCGCAGCGGGCAACGACGGCCAGCAGTCGGTCAAGGCCGGGCATGTGGTGCAGATCCCCACGCCCCACACCATTGCCGACGGCGCACAAACCCAGGCGCTGGGCCAGCTCACCTTCCCCATCATCCAGCGCCTGGCCGACGACATGGTCACCGCCACCGACGAGCAGCTGGTCGAATCCCTGCGCTTTTTTGCCGAGCGCATGAAGATCGTGGTCGAGCCCACGGGCGCCCTGGCATTCGCCGGGGCCCAGCATGGCAACGTGGACATCCACGGCGCGCGCGTCGGCATTCTCATCAGCGGCGGCAACGTCGATTTGTCGCGCCTGGCACGGTTTCTGGCAGACTAGCCCCCACTTTTTCACTCACCGCGCGGCAGAGCGTGCCTGATCATCAGCGCAAAGGCCTCTGCCCTTCTCCTTTCAGGTTCCCCATGAGCAACGTCACCGTCATCACCCACCCCCTCGTCCAGCACAAGCTCACGCTGATGCGCAAGAAAGACGCCAGCACCAACAGCTTTCGCCGTCTGCTGGGCGAGCTGTCCACGCTGATGGCGTACGAAGTGACCCGCGACATGCCGCTGCAGGATGTGCAGATCGAAACCCCGCTGGAGACCATGACCGGCAAGATGATCGATGGCAAGAAGCTGGTGCTGGTCTCCATCCTGCGTGCGGGCAACGGCTTTCTGGACGGCATGCTCAACGTGGTGCCCGGCGCCCGCGTGGGCCACATCGGCCTGTACCGCGACCCAGCCACGCTGCAGCCCGTGGAGTACTACTTCAAGATGCCGTCCGAAATGGACGAGCGCGACATCATCGTGGTGGACCCGATGCTGGCCACCGGCAACTCGGCCGCGGCCTGTGTGGACCGCCTCAAGAAGCTCAACCCCCGCTCCATCAAGTTCGTCTGCCTGCTGGCCGCCCCTGAAGGCGTGGCCACGCTGCAGAAGGCCCACCCCGACGTGCCCATCTTCACCGCCGCCATCGACCGCGAGCTGAACGACCACGGCTACATCCTGCCGGGCCTGGGCGATGCGGGTGACCGCATTTTTGGCACCAAATAAGCGCACAACGGTAGCGCCCGTGCACCAGCCACCGCAGGGCCTGCCGCCCAGCGGTGGCTTTTTTTCATCACCGGGCCTCCCTGCGTTGCGTAGCAGCCCACTGGGAGCCCTACTCTGGTGGGGTGCCCCAGCCTGGTTTCCGGATGCGCTGCACGCATGCACCATTTTTTTACCAACTGGTGGCTTTCCTCTGGCAGACTTGCCGCTGGTTTGCAGTTACACAGCCACCGACTGGCGCGCTCCTTGCTTGGTAGCAGCACACCCAACCTCCTTGTTTGCTTGTCTGAAGGAACCCCACCATGACCACTCGCCGCATCTTCACCGGACGCCTGCTCTGCACCTCCATGGCCCTCTCGGCCGCCATGGCGATGGCGCCCTCTTTGGCCTTCGCACAGTCCAAGATCAAGGTCGCGGCGATCTACACGGTGCCTTTTGAACAGCAATGGGTCAGCCGCATCCACAAGGCCCTCAAGGCCGCCGAGGCACGTGGCGAGATCGAATACAAGGCCAGCGAAAACGTGAGCAACGCCGACTACGAGCGCGTGATGCGCGAGTACGCCACCGGCGGCAACCAGCTCATCGTGGGCGAGGCCTTTGCGGTAGAAGCCGCCGCCCGCAAAGTGGCCAAGGACTTCCCCAAGACTTCGTTCCTGCTGGGCTCCTCCGGCAAGCCGCAGGCGCCCAATTTCAGCGTGTTCGACAACTACATCCAGGAGCCCGCATACCTGAGCGGCATGGTGGCTGGCGGCATGACCAAGACCAACAAGATCGGCATGGTGGGCGGCTTCCCCATCCCCGAAGTCAACCGCCTGATGCACGCCTTCATGGCGGGCGCCAAGGAGACCAACCCCAAGGTCGAGTTCACCATCACCTTCATCAACAGCTGGTTTGACCCACCCAAGGCCAAGGAAGCCACCTTCGCCATGATCGACAAGGGCGCCGACGTGCTCTACGCCGAGCGCTTTGGCGTGAGCGACGCGGCCAAGGAAAAAGGCAAGCTCGCCATCGGCAACGTGATCAATACGCAAGAGCAGTACCCCGACACCGTGGTGGCATCGGCCCTGTGGCACATGGAGCCCAGCATCGAGCGCGCGCTCAAGCTGGTCAAGGACGGCAAATTCACGGCCGAGGACTACGGCCCATATTCGATGATGAAACACAAGGGCTCCGAACTCGCGCCCCTGGGCACATTCGAGAAGAAGGTGCCGGCCGACATCGTCGCCAAGGTCAAAGCCAAAGAAGCCGACATCCTGGCCGGCAAGTTCACCGTGAAGGTGGACGACAGCCAGCCCAAGTCCACGGCCAAGTAAGCACCGGATGCAGCGGGCGCCGTGCCCGCGTCCTCAACTTCTGTGCACAGGCCACCCCAGCAAAGCGGTGGCCTGTTTGTTTTGATGCTCACCGCTATTGCACCCCGACAAGGCTCACCCACCATGTTTTCGCACCACACCACCAAGCCGACTCTGACAACCCGGTGCACCCGCCTGCTGGGCGCCCTGGCCCTGGCCGCCGTGGTCGCGGGCTGTGCCGCCACCTCGCCTGGCAAAACAGCCGTGCGGCTGGACGACACGCCCCGCATCGCCGTCATCTCCGCCTTTGCGCCCGAGCTGACCGTGCTGCTGCCCCAGGTGCAGCAGCCCGCCAAGCACCGCATCAACGGCGTGGACTTCACCACCGGCACGCTCGAAGGCAAGCCCGTGGTGGTGTTCCTGTCGGGCATCAGCATGACCAACGCGGCCATGAACACCCAGCTGGTGCTGGACCGCTTCCACGTGAGCCATGTGGTCTTCAGCGGCATTGCGGGCGGCGTGAACCCTAGCCTGCACATTGGCGACGTGACGGTGCCCGCACAGTGGGGCCAGTACATGGAATGGCTGATGGCGCGTGAAGACAAACCCGGCCAGTACAGCGCCCCCGCGTGGATGAAAAGCGAGCTGACCCTGCCCGCCTTCGGCATGATGCACCCGCGTCCGGTGGAAGTGCGGTCCGCCGCCAACCCCCAACTCAGCAAGAAGTTCTGGTTCGAAGCCGACCCCAAGATGCTGGCCACCGCCCGCAGCCTGCAGAACGTGGGCCTGGAGCACTGCCTGGCCGCCACCTGCCTCAAGCAGCGCCCACAACTGGTGGTGGGCGGCAACGGCGTATCGGGCCAAGCCTTTGTGGACAACAAGGCCTTCCGCGAATACGCCTTCAAGACCTTCGAGGCCAACGTGCTCGACATGGAAACCGCCGCCACAGCCATGGTCGCCCACAGCAACGGCGTGCCCTACATCGCCTTCCGGTCGCTGAGCGACCTCGCCGGCGGTGGTGATGGCGAGAACGAAATGGGCACCTTCATGGGCCTGGCGGCCGCCAACTCGGCCAAGGTGTTGCGGGCGTTTCTGGCGGCGTGGCATTGAGTGGCACCAACTGTCACCTCAACGCAGCAGCGACGACACAAGGCCTTCACTTCAAGGGATTGAATGGCTCTAGGCCCTTGATGGCAGGATCCTTGCGGCAGGCTGCTAGTGGCATAGATCGCGCCTGTACAAACTCGAGAATCTTCCGATCCTCCCGGTCAATGCGGGCCTTCATGCACACGCATCCATAGCCAGCGCTGCCATGGCCTGTGCGCACCCAGCGCGCCGACGGAAAGGTCGGCACGCTGCCCACGGCCTGGTGTCCGCCCTGCATTCCAACCATCCAGCTGCCTTCGCGATCAATGAAATCCACATTCCCAGGGGTAGGGTTGTCTAGCCATCCGCACAATGTGGGCGGGGTAGCCTTCGCGGTTTCAACCGCCAGGGACTGAGCAGCGGCGAGCGGCAGGATACCAGCCATACTAACGAAGGCCGCCAGCCCCCCCCAAACTGCTCGCAGCAGATACACCCGCGTCATGGAGTCACCTCCTCAAGGGTTCTGGATATTCGAGCCTTGAGCAGGATTTTCTCGAACTGCTGGGCGATTCCAGCTATGTCAGTTGCATGGTCGCTGCCGTTCACCATACTGCGCGCCGCCACATAGTTCGTAGAGCCCGCGCTGAAGTATTGTGAGAAGCTGCGGCCGTTGGCAAAACCACGGCCGGTCCGCATGCCCTGGGACATTAGCGCGTAAGCCACCTCTGGGGTCTTCACGAGTTCAGGGTTTAACAGCAGATCGAGTCCACGCCCCAATGCAACGCCGGCGACTGCATAGTTGGACCACCAAGTCAGCTGAACATAGCCGCGGCCAAAATACGCCTGTTCAACTCCATCATCCTCGGCGTATGCTGCATCGGCTGTGCCGCCCTCGGCCGTCCCCATCTTGGCCTTTTTCGTGAGTGGTGTGATCAGTCCGGTGGGCGACACGGTGAACTGATCACCATCCTGCTCCGTGATCCGCACCGAACCGCTGGGAAGCTTCTTGACCTTCACGGGCTCGTAGTATCTGCGCCCTTTGCCCCGCCCTACTTCGTCCACAGGGGCCATAGTCATCAGCCACTTGCGCTCGCGCAACATTACAGGTTGGTTGTGCTTGTCCAGGAGCGGACGGCCCTTTTTGCTAAGTGCGGGACGGGCAACGGTGATCGGAGAAGTTGTCTCCCACATGACCGTTGCCAGCATGTAGGCCACCTGCCGTACGTCAGTGACGCCTGGATCGCGCTCCATCATGCCCAACAAATTAAGCATATCGGGAATCGCGGCCGCGTTGTACCGCCCGCTCTTGCTGAACTGCGCCGTGAACTCGTTTTGGAAAATAGAACGGTCATAGAGGCCGGAATGCCCGAAATCAGTCTTCTGGGAGTTGGTAGTCATGCGGAACAAATGAAATTGATATGTAGCTGCCGCAGGCACTAGGAACCGGGGCTCCGCCATCCTATGCAGAGACAAAAGGTAGACGCGGCGGCTCAGCGCATCCATTTGCAACTGCTGTGACAGAAATACGCTGCACTAAAGAAAACCATGGTTCGACCTGGCATCAATCTTGAATACCATCTCGCCCATGACCACCACCGTGCTGCAGCTCAGGAAAATCACCAAACGTTTCGGCAAGCTCGTCGCCAACGACACTATCAGTCTGACCCTGGCACGCGGCGAAGTGCTAGCACTGCTGGGCGAAAACGGCGCAGGCAAGTCCACACTGATGTCCATCCTGTTCGGGCACTACGTGGCCGACGAAGGCAGCATCGAAGTGTTTGGTCAGCCCCTGCCGCCTGGCCAGCCGCGTGCGGCGCTGGCGGCGGGCATTGGCATGGTGCACCAGCACTTCACGCTGGCCGACAACCTCACGGTGCTGGACAACGTGCTGCTGGGCAGCGAGCCGCTGTGGCAGCCCTTCTCACGCCGCAGCGAGGCGCGGGCCAAGCTGCTGGCGGTGTCACAGCAGTTTGGCTTGCCCGTCAACCCCGATGCCCGCGTGGGCAGCCTCTCAGTGGGCGAGCGCCAGCGGGTCGAAATCCTGAAAGCCCTGTACCGCGGCGCTCGCATCCTCATCCTGGACGAGCCCACCGCCGTACTCACCCCGCAGGAGAGCGAGGCGCTGTTCGACACCCTGGCGCAGATGGTGGCGCAGGGCCTGTCCATCATCTTCATCAGCCACAAGCTGGGCGAGGTGCTGCGCGTATCGCACCGCGTGGTCGTACTGCGCCAGGGGAAGCTGGTGGCAGAGGCGCCTGCGCAGGGCACCACCCAGGGGCAGCTCGCGCAATGGATGGTGGGCCATGCGATTGAGGCGGCCGAGCGCCGCCCCGCACGGAGCGTGGGCGAGCCCATCTGCACCCTCGACAACGTGAGTACCGCCCCCACCGGGCGCGATCGGTTGCACGAGGTCTCCCTCGCCCTGCGCGCCGGCGAGATCGTGGCGATTGCAGGCGTGAGCGGCAACGGCCAGGTGGCGCTGGCCGATGTGCTGTGTGGCGTGCGAGCAGCCACCACCGGCCAGGTCACCCTGCGCGGCGCGACGCTGCAAGCGCGGCCCGCATGGCTGGTCAGCCAGGGCGTGGCCCGCATCCCCGAAGACCGCCACGCCGTGGGCGTGGTGGGCGACCTGCCCGTGTGGGAGAACGCGGTGGCCGAACGCCTGCGCGGCCCCTGGTTTGCGCACCCGTGGTTCCGAGCCTTCTGGGTCAAACGCCGCGCTGCGCGCCAGCATGCACAGCGCGTGGCCGAGACCTTTGACGTGCGCGGCGGCGGGCCGGACACCCCCGCCCGGTCGCTGTCCGGCGGCAACATGCAAAAGCTCATCCTGGGCCGGGCGCTGATGCCGCCGAAGGACGCAGCGGGCTACGCCGCGCCTGCGCCCCAGCTCATCGTGGCCCACCAGCCTACTTGGGGGCTGGACATTGGCGCGGTGATGTTTGTGCAGCAGCAGCTCATCAACGCGCGCGATGCGGGAGCGGCCGTGCTGCTGATCTCGGACGATCTGGACGAAGTGCTGGCGCTGGGTGACCGTGTGTCCGTCATGCACGACGGACAACTGAGCGAGGCGCGACGCGCCGAAGACTGGACACGCGAAGCCATCGGCCTGGCCATGGCGGGCGCTGTCCATTGAGCGACAACAACAAGAACAACCCAGCATGAGACTTGAAAAACGCAACCACACCTCCCCCGCCGCCTACGTGCTGGCACCGGTGGGTGCCGTGGTGTTCACACTGATCGTCAGCGCCTTGCTGGTACTGTGGGCTGGTGCGCCTGTGGGGCAAACCTATGTGCTGCTGCTCCAAGGCGCGTTCGGCTCGGTGTTTGCACTGACAGAAACCCTCACCCGCGCCACGCCACTGATCCTGACCGGGCTGGCAGCGGCTGTGGCCTTCCGCGCGCGGCTGTTCAACATTGGGGCCGAGGGGCAGCTTTACGCCGGGGCGCTGGCCGCCGTGGCCGTGGGCGGCATGCATGGGGGCACGGGGCTGGAGTGGTCGCCCTATGTGCTCTTTCCGCTGATGATGCTGGCGGCCGCGCTGGCGGGCGCGGCGCTGCTGCTGGGCCCGGCGCTGATGAAGGCGCGGCTGGGCGTGGACGAGGTGGTCACCACACTGCTGCTCAACTTCATCATGCTGCTGCTGGTGTCAGCCCTGCTCGATGGGCCAATGAAAGACCCGCTCTCCATGGGCTGGCCGCAGAGTGTGGCGCTGCAGGGCGATCTGGAGCTGTCTAAGCTGGTGCCGCAGACACGGCTGCACACGGGCCTGCTGTGGGCCGTGTCGCTGGCCGTGATGCTGTGGGCGCTGCTGGCACGCACGGTGCCGGGGTTTGACATTCGTGCTGCGGGGGCCAATGCACGCGCTGCTGCCTTTGCGGGCGTGCCTATCACCCGCACGGTGGTGCTGGTCGCCTTGCTCTCCGGCGGGCTCGCAGGCTTGGCCGGCGCCATCGAAGTGGCGGGCCGCACTGGCTATGTGACGCTCGACATGTCGCCCGGCTACGGCTACAGCGGCATCGTGATCGCCATGTTGGCCGGACTGCACCCGCTGGGCGTGATTGCGGCGGGCACCTTCGTGGCGGGCGTGCTGGTGGGGGCTGACAGCATGAGCCGCGCGGTGGGCGTGCCCACCTACATTGCGGATGTGATCGTGGCGACTTCGCTGATTGCGGTGCTGGTGGCCGGGCTGCTGACGCAGTACCGCGTGAAGAAATGAGACACCCCCTGAGCCGCTTCGCGTCTTCCCCCTCTCCTTCGGGAGGGGGACGCCACCCGTGGCCTGGCAAAGCCAGTTCCACGGTGGCACTGGCTTTGGCCGCGCCAGTTGCGTCGTGCAGAGGTCGAAGGAAAGCATCACTCACGACGAAGATGACTCCCTGCTTCATCCAGAATTTCAAGCCAAATTGGCCTCTAGCGCTTATCCATAAAGCGCTGGAAGCTATCAAAATTGAAGTAACCAGCACTGAGGCGGGCACATGACCGAACTGCTCGACATCCTCGCCAACCCAGCGTTCTGGATTGCCACCCTGCGGGTCGCCACCCCGCTCATTCTGGGCACGCTGGGGGTTTTGCTGTGTGAACGCGCCGGGGTGCTCAACCTGGGCATTGAAGGGATCATGGTCGCTGGCGCCTTCACTGGTTGGCTCGCGGTGTACACGGGCCATGGACTGTGGGCCGGGGTGCTGGTGGCGGCGCTCACCGGCGCAGTGTTTGGATTGCTGCACGCATGGCTCACCGTGGGGCTGGCGCTGTCGCAGCATGTGTCCGGGCTGGGCATCACGCTGCTGGCCACGGCGCTCAGCTACTACGGCTACCGGGTGAGCTTCCCCAAGGTGAACACGCCACCCACCATCGAGCCCTTTGCACCGATGGAATGGCTGGGCATTCCTATCCTGTCGGCACAAACCCCACTCACGCTGCTGGCCCTGCTGCTGGTGCCGCTATTGGCCTGGGTGCTGATGCGCACCCCCCTGGGCCTGGCGGTACGCATGGTGGGCGAGAACCCGCAGGCGGCCGAGGGCCAGGGCATCTCGGTGGCGGCCATGCGCACCGGCGCCATCGTGGCCGGGTCGGCGCTGATGGGCGTGGCGGGGTCGTTCCTCACGCTGTCGGCGTTCAACGCGTTCTTCTTCAACATGATCAACGGCCGCGGCTGGATCTGCGTGGCGCTGGTGGTGTTTGCCTCGTGGCGGCCTGGCAAGGCGCTGCTGGGTGCGCTGCTGTTTGCCTTCTTTGACGCGCTGCAGCTGCGGCTGCAGCAGGCGGGCGATGCGTGGCTGCCGTACCAGGTGTATCTGATGCTGCCGTACCTGCTGTCCATCCTGGCGCTGGTGCTGGTGGCACGCAAGGCGGCGTATCCGCAGGCGCTGATGAAGCCCTACCGCAAGGGGGAGCGGTGATCGGACCACACCGCAAACTCGTTGCCGCTGGGCTCTGTGAAATGAAAGCGCCGTCCTCCCGGAAAGTCGAACACCGGCTTGACCACATGGCCACCTGCCGCCTCCACCTTGGCCAATGTGGCTTCGAGGTCAGCGCTGTAGAACACCAGCAAGGCGCCGCCAGTGGCTGGGGTGGAACACAGGCTGGCGCGGAAGAAGCCGCCGTCCAACCCCTGGCCCGAGAAGGCCGTGTATTCGGGGCCATAGTCCACAAAGGTCCATGCAAAGGCCTTTTCAAAGAACGACTTCGTGGCGGGCACATCGCACGCGGCAAATTCGACATAGTTCAGCTTTTCATGTGCGTTCATCGGATGACCCTTTCTTTTTGAGACCCCGCAGTGTGCCAGCGCGTCCCGACGAATATCTACACTCCCCCACCATGCTCGACCTGCTCATCACCCATGCCAGCCTGCCCGACGGCCGCCAGAACATGTCCATCGCCGTGCAAGGCGGCCGCATCACCGAAGTGACCGAAAGCCTGCAAGCCCCTGCGCATGAAACGGTAGATGCGGGTGGCCTGCTGGTGAGCCCGCCGTTTGTGGACGCGCATTTCCACATGGATTCGACCCTGAGCTACGGCCAGCCGCGCGTGAACGAGAGCGGCACGCTGCTCGAAGGCATTGCGCTGTGGGGCGAACTCAAGCCCACGCTGACCCACGACGCCATCGTGCAGCGCGCGCTGCAGTACTGCGACATGGCCGTGTCGCGCGGCCTGCTGGCCATCCGCAGCCATGTGGACACCAGCCACCCCAGCCTGCTGCCGGTGGAGGCGCTGCTGGAGGTAAAGCAGCGCGTGGCGCCGTACCTGGATTTGCAGCTGGTGGCCTTCCCACAAGACGGTGTGCTGCGCGCGCCCGGCGGGCTAGCCAACCTGAAGCGCGCGCTCGATATGGGCGTGGACGTGGTGGGCGGCATTCCGCACTTCGAACGCACCATGGCGCAGGGGGCTGAGAGCGTGAAGATCCTCTGCGAGCTGGCCGCCGAGCGCGGCAAGCGTGTGGACATGCACTGCGACGAATCCGACGACCCGCATTCGCGCCACGTCGAAACCCTGGCGTACGAGACCCAGCGCCTGGGCCTGCACGGCCGCGTGACGGGCTCGCACCTCACCTCCATGCACAGCATGGACAACTACTACGTGAGCAAGCTGATGGCACTGATGGCCGAGGCCGACCTGGGCGTGGTGGCCAACCCGCTCATCAACATCACGCTGCAAGGCCGCCACGACACCTACCCCAAGCGCCGGGGCATGACCCGCGTGCCCGAGCTGATGGCTGCGGGCCTGACAGTGGCGTTTGGCCACGACTGCGTGCTCGACCCCTGGTACAGCGGCGGCAGCGCCGACATGCTGGAGGCCGCGCACATGGGCCTGCACGTGGGACAAATGACCAGCCAGGCCGCGATGCGGCAGTGTTTTGATGCGGTGACGGTGAATCCCGCCAAGCTGCTGGGGCTGGAGGGCTACGGTATCGCCCCCGGCTGCCATGCCGACCTGGTGCTGCTGCATGCGCGCAACCCGGTGGACGCCATCCGCCTGCGGGCCACGCGCCTGGGTGTGTGGCGGCGTGGCCAGCGGGTGGCCAGCAGCCCGGCGCTCGTGGCGCAGCTAAACCTGCCTGGGCGGCCCGGCAGCGTGGATTTTGCGTCTAATTAGCCCCAAGCGCTAGTTGAATATGCCTTGGCAGCTATATATTCAATAGCACATACAGTCTCCCCGACATTCATGCCATGCGCGCAATCGTCTTGCGGAACCGCGCCAGCGCCAGGCTGAACAGCACCGCACCAATGCCCAGCAGCCACACCAGCGACGGCCACACCACCGCCCAGCCCGCACCCCGGTAGAGGATGGCCTGGGCCAGCTCGGTGAAGTGCGTGGTGGGCGCGAGCGCCATGCCGTACTGCACCCACAGCGGCATGCTCTCGCGCGGGGTGACGCCGCCCGACAGCATCTGCAGCGGCATCATCACCAGCACCATCAGCAAGCCAAACTGCGGCATGCTGCGCGCCACTGTGGCCATGAAGATGCCCATGGACGTGGTGGCAAACAGGTGCAGCGTGGCCCCCAGCAGGAACAGCGGCACCGAACCCTCGATGGGTACGCCAATCGCCCAGCGGATCACCGCCGTGAGCGACACCCAGGTAGCCACCAGCACCACCAGCGCCATGGCCCAGACCTTGGCCAGCATGATCTCGCCGGGGGTGACGGGCATCACCAGCAAATGCTCCACCGTGCCATGCTCGCGCTCGCGGATCAGCGCGGCGCCCGTGAGGATGATGGATAGCATGGTCACGATGTTGATCAGCTCCATGAGCGACCCAAACCACGCGGGGTTGAGCGCTGGGTTGAAGCGCGAGCGCACCGTCAGCTCGATGGGCTGGGCGGCCACGGCGCGGTCGCGCTGCACGAACTCAGCCACCTCCAGCTGCACGATCTGCTGCACAGCCCCATTGGCCGCAAACGCCTGCCCCATGCGCGTGGCGTCGATGTTGAGCTGCACCTGCGGCACCCGGCCCGCCAGCACGTCGCGCTGGAAATGCGCGGGGATGTGCAGCACCAGCGTAAAGCGGCCTGCGTCCAGGCCCGGGTCCACCTCGCGCATGCTGATCATCGCGGGGCGCGTGAACTGGGGCGCGTAGAACGCGGTGGCGATGCGCTGGGACAAGGCCGAGTCGTCCTCGTCCACGATGGCAATGGGCACGTGGTGCAGCGTCTCGGGCTGCGCCATGCCCGCCGAATACACCGCCAGCGTGGTGGTGTAGACGATGAGGAACAGCATGGCCGGGTCGCGCCACAGGCTCCACAGCTCCTTGATGCCTAACCGAAAGATGTTCGACCACCGTCCACGCAGCGCCATGTCAGGTCTCCTGCTTGCGTAACAGCAAGATCGCAGTACCGACGATGACCGGCACCGCCACCAGCATGGGCCAGAACTCGGCCTGCAAATCCTGCAGGCCCAGCGCCTTGTTGAACACGCCCCGGCTGATGGTGAACATGTGGCTGGCCGGGTAGGCCTCTCCGAACCGGCGCGCAAAGCCCGTCATGGACGACACGGGGTTGATGAGCCCGGCGAACTGCACGGCCGGAATGATCGTGCCCACCATGGCAAAGAACATCGCCGCAATCTGGCTGCGCGTGACGGTGGAGGCCAGGAGGCCCATGCCCGTGGAGCACAGGCTGAACACCACGGCGGCCAATGTCAACGTGGCAAAACTTCCCGTCATCGGCACGCCAAACACCGTCACCGCCGCCAGGCACATCAGGCCAAAATTAAACAGCGCCAGCAGCACATAGGGCAGCTGTTTGCCCAGCATGAATTCGGTGCGCGTGGTGGGCGTGACATACAGGTTGATGATGGAGCCCAGCTCCTTCTCGCGCACCACGGCCAGGGCCGTGAGCATGGCGGGCAGCATGAGCAACAGCAGCGGGATCACGGCAGGCACCATGGATGGCAGGCTGCGCACGTCGGGGTTGTAGCGGTAGCGCGGCTCCACCTCCAGCAGGCCCCGGGGCACCGTGCCTGTGCGGCTGCGGCTTTGCTCCACCAGCCACTGCTGGTGCAGGCCCTGGGCGTAGCCGATGACGGTTTCGGCGCGCTGGGGCATGGCGCCGTCCACCCAGGCGCCGATCTGCACGGGCTGGCCGCGTGCCACATCGCGTGCAAAGCCGGGCGGGATCTCCAGCGCCAGCGATATTTCGGCGGAGCGCATGCGTGCATCCAGCTCGGCGTAGGTGGTGATGGGCGGCTGCTCGGTGAAGTAGCGCGAGCCCGCCAGGTTCAGCGTGTAGGCGCGGCTCAGCGCAGTCTGGTCTCGGTCCAGCACGGCAAAGCGCAGGTTCTCCACGTCCATGCTGATGCCGTAGCCCATCACGAACATCAGGATCAGCGAGCCCAGCAACGCCATGGCGCCGCGCACGGGGTCGCGGCGCAGCTCCAGCGATTCGCGCCACTGGGTACTGTGGATGCGGGCGAGGCTCTGGCGCAGGCGGGTGGGCCAGGTGGGGGCGTCGTGGGTAGGCACGGGCGATAGCGCAGCGGGCTCCGAAGCCTGCACAGGCACAGGTACAGGGGCCTGGGCCGTTCCCGCAGCATCCTCCAGGTAGCCGATGAAGGCTTCTTCCAGCGTGGTGGCGCCGCGTTTGGCCACAATGTCCTGCGGCGCAGCGCTCTCTAGCACGCGCCCTGCGTGCATCAGCGAGATGCGGTCGCAGCGCTCGGCCTCGTTCATGAAGTGGGTCGAGATGAAGATGGTGACCTTGTCGCGCCGCGCCAGCTCCACCATCAGGCGCCAGAAGTTGTCGCGCGCCATCGGGTCCACGCCCGAGGTGGGCTCGTCCAGAATCAGCAGCTCGGGCTGGTGCACCATGGCCACGGCTAGCGACAGGCGCTGGCGCATTCCCAGCGGCAGCTTCATGGGCAACGAACTGCGCACAGCCTGCAGGTCAAAGCGCTCCAGCATCGCCGTGACACGCGCGGGCACCTCGGCCTCGGGCACGTGGAACAGGCGTGCATGCAGCACCAGGTTCTGCTCCACCGACAGCTCGCTGTACAGCGAAAACGCCTGCGACATGTAGCCCACGCGCCGCCGTGTGGCCATGTCCTTGGGGTCCACTGGCTGGCCGAACAACCAGGCCTGCCCGTCGCTGGCGGGCAGCAGGCCGGTGAGCATCTTCATGGTAGTGGACTTGCCGCAGCCGTTGCTGCCCAGAAAGCCAAAGATCTCGCCCCGCTGGATGCGAAAGCTCACATGGTCCACCGCCACAAAGTCGCCAAACCGCATGGTCAGGTCGCGCGCCTCGATGGCGACGTTGGTGGCATCGTCTGCCTGCGACCGGTCCAGCGGCGGAATCTGCACCGCCTGGTGGCCCCGGCGCTTGGCCTCGGGCAGCAGGGCCACAAAGGCCTGCTCCAGCGAATCGTGCCCGGTGCGGGCCATCAGCTCGGCCGGGGTGCCTGTGGCCAGAATGCGCCCCTCGTCCATCGCCACCAGCCATTCAAAGCGCTGGGCTTCCTCCATGTATGCCGTGGCCACGATCACGCTCATGCCGGGCCGCGCGGCGCGGATGCGGCCGATCAGATCCCAGAACTGCGCGCGCGCCAGCGGGTCCACGCCGGTGGTGGGCTCGTCCAGGATGAGCAGGTCGGGGTCGTGGATGAGCGCGCAGCACAGCGCCAGCTTCTGCTTCATGCCGCCCGAAAGCTTGCCCGCAGGCCGCGCCAGAAACGGGTGCAGGCCGGTACTGCGTGTGAGTTCATCAATACGGCGGCGCCGCTCGGCCGCGTCGTGCCCGAACAGGCGGCCAAAGAACTGCAGGTTCTCTTCCACCGACAGCGTGGGGTACAGGTTCTTACCCAGGCCCTGCGGCATGTAGGCGATGCGGGGGCACACCCGGCTGCGGTGGCGGCCTTTGGCAATGTCGCCGCCCAGCACCTCCACCGTGCCCTGCTGCACCGCGCGTGCGCCCGCCACCAGCGCCAGCAGGCTGGACTTGCCCACGCCATCCGGCCCGATCAGGCCCACCATGCGGCCCGCGGCCACTTCCAAATCGATGTCTGCGAGCGCCACCGTGCGCCCGTAGCGCTGGCCCACGCCACGCAGGCGGGCCACGGGTGCCACGCTGCCGGGGAGGCTCACTGGTCCGCCTTGATGGCGAGGTTGGCGGGCCATTCCACGGCGGGGTCCACCAGCAGCCAGGCCAAGCCGGGCAGGCCGGTCTTGACCTGCGCCTGGTGGCGCAGCAGCAGTGCCTTGTCGATCTGGGCCCGCACGCGGAACATGAGCTTCTGGCGCTCGCTGGCGGTCTCCACCGTCTTGGGCGTGAACTGAGCGGTGCTGGCCACAAACGACACGGTGGCCGGGATCACAAAGCCCGGTGCGGCATCGAGCACGATGCGCACCTCGCTGCCCAGTGCTACCCGGCCCGCCACGGTCTCGGGCAAAAAGAAGGTCATGTACACATCGCTCAGGTCCACCAGCTGCAGCACGCGCGCACCTGCGCCCACCACCTCGCCGGGCTGCACCACGCGGAACTGCACCCGCCCGTCGCGCGGTGCCTTGAGTTCGCTGTCGGCCAGCTCCACATCAATGCGCGCCAGCGTGGCCTCCAGCGCACGCACATTGGCCTCGGCACTGGTCACCTGCGTGCGCGACGCGCCAATGCCCGCCTGTGCGGCCTTCGCCTGGGCCTTGGCAGCCGTCACAGCGGCCTGCTGGCTGCGCACCTTGGCGCGGTCGTCGTCGAGCAACTGGCTGGAGAAAAAGCCTTCGCGCGCCAACTGCTCAGAGCGCGGCAGGCGGCGGCGGGCGGTGTCGAGGTCGCTCTCGCGCTGGGCCACGACCGCCAATGCAGCCTGGTAGTCGCTCTCGCGCTGGGCCACCTGCACCTGTGCGCTGCTGATGGCCAGTTGCGCCTGCTGCAGCCGGGCCACGGCCTCTTCGCGCTGGGCTTGCAGGCCGTCGATCTGCATACGGGCCACGGGCTGCCCGGCTTTCACAAAATCGCCCTCGGCCACCAGGATGTCCTGCACCCGGCCCGCGAGCTTGGTGGCCACGGCGATCTCGGTGGCCTCGATGCGGCCGTTGCCGCTCACAAAGCCCGGGCCCGGCCCTTTGGGCTGCCAGGGCGCCCAGCGCACGACCAGCGCGGTGCCGAGCAACAACAGCGCTGCGACCGCCGCATAAATTTTCCACTTGCTGCCCATGGCTCTGATCCTCTTTGGTGCGGAGGCAGAGCGCATTGGCCGTCACATCAGCGCAGACGCCTCACCTCAAAAAGTATCGTAAGCGCAGGGCCTTCATGGGCTGCGCGCGGTTGGCCGCCTACCTTGACTTGCATCAATTTGGCTGCAATTGCGTGGGGCTTATGCCTGCGGTACGGAGCTGGTCCAGCAGATTCAGAGGAGCGCAGCTCCCGTCTTGAGCGCCTGACCTAGCCGCGCCCATCAAAGGCCGACAGATGGTTGGCCAGGTGCATGGCGTGCGCTTGCTCGTACTGCGCCCGGGTCAAGGCGCCATAGGCAAAGTGGGGCTGCAGTGCGCCGGTGTGGATGGCAAAGTCCTGCACCGCCTGGCGCAGGCGGGCCATGGCGGCCGATGTGTCCGTGGTCTGCGCATCGAGCGCCGGGGCACCCGGAATGGGCTCGGCCAGGTTGTGGCTCATGCGTCCCCGCAGGGTAAACACCTTGAAAGCTGCAGCCCCCAGGGTGTTCTGGAACAGCGCCGACTTGGGCGACGGAAAACCCTGCAGCGAGTATTCAATGCTCTGCGCGCAATGCACCAGCGTCTGCGCCCAGGTCCAGGCCGTGGCGGGTTCCAGCGCGTGGACGGAAGCTGCGTTCAGCCGCTCGGCCTCGCGCATCGCATCGTGCAGGGTGGCAAATACCAGCTGCCTGTCGTTGTCCGGCTGGTGCAGAAAATACCCGGCAGCACCAGCCGCTGCGAGCGCCACCCCCGTGCCGATGGCCAGAAACGCCCTCCGGTCGGGCGCTGCAGGCGGTGCAGGGGGCGAGGGGTGGATGGCTGCGGAGGTAGCGGCTTTGGGTGCGCCAGAAGGGGGTGGAACTGCCATGGGGTTGTCTGCCCGCATCACCGGGGGTGGTGTGAAAGCTTTGATTGTGCCGGGCAGCACCTGCCTTGTGCCCCCTGCGGCCATCACCAGGGTCGGGCAGCCGACACAGCACGCCATGGCGCAGGGCTGCAAGGCCTGGGCGCCTTCCCGGCGCTCCGCTGCGCCTAGGCCGCCAGGGTGGTTGGTGCGGCCGGCGCGGGGGTTGCCGTAACGGGGACCAAGGGCGCTGCTGGGGCCACCGTCATCTCCACCCGGTTGCGCCCCCGCTCCTTGGCCAGGTACATGGCCTCGTCCGCACGCTGCAAGGCCGTACCCGCCGACTCGCTGCCCACGCACAGGGTGACGCCAACACTCACCGTGAGCGCAATGCTGCGCTGCTCGGTCACCACAGGGTGGGCCTCCACCATGGCGCGCAGGCGCTCGGCCACCGCAATGGCGCCACCGGCCCCTGCATTGGGCAAGAAGATCGCGAACTCCTCACCCCCCAGGCGGCCCATCACGTCTTCCTTGCGCAGGCAGCGCTGGGCCAGCATCACAAAATGGCGCAGCACATCATCGCCCGCACGGTGGCCCCAGCTGTCGTTGACCTTCTTGAAATGGTCCAGGTCCATCACCAGCACGGGCAACGTCGTCTGCGTGCGCTGGGCGTTGCTGATGGCCTTGTCCAACAAGGTCAGAAACGCGCGGCGGTTGAACACATTGGTCAGCGGGTCCACCTCGGCCAGGTGGCGCAGTTCGTTGGTGATGAACTCATTGGTCAGCATCAACGCGCCAAACGCCACCAGAACCAGCGCCATGGTGGACTCCAGCACCACAAACTGCGACAGCGCAGCCACCATGCCCGTTTCGGGTTGCGACGCATCGGCCGGTGCGGCCAGCTTGAACAACAAAGGCCGCACCAGCAAAAACACGCCATGCACACCCACCGTGCCCGCAAACAAATACCGGGCCGGTACCTTGCGAAAGCCACCTTTGGCCATGGTGTGCGCAGCAAACAGAAAGCACGTGCCGGGCACCAGCCCCGACAGCACAAAACGCACCCCCAGATGGGGCTGCACCACGGTGAAATACGCCACCGTTACCAGCAGCAGCACCATGGCAACCGCAGCCATGCCATGCCGCAGCGGCGCTCGTCCCATGTATTCACGCGCGCCCAGCAGGCACAGGTAGGCCGTCAACGCAATAGAGCCCTGCGCCAGCAATACCGAAGGCAACTGCGGGACATGGTCGCGCAACATCAGGTTGGCGCAAAACACGGTGGTGCAAAACAGTGCTAGCGCCCACAAGCGCAGCCCTGGGATGTTCCTGTTGAAGAACCACACGGCAGACAGCACAGTGGTAACCAGCGCTGCAAGAATGGCCGCTACGATAACGAGGGTGGGACTGTGCACTGTAGGAAGTAACGGGGGCAAGTGGGGCCAGCAAGGCCAGTTCATCGTGCATGCGTGGCTGCTATTGCATGCCAGGCGGATCTTGGATCGTTATCGGCGTGAACAATGGTAACCGAGAGCTCCTGCAGCGATATGGGCGCTGCGCGAGCAACCAGGCCGGGTTTGCGCCACCCCAGAGGGGAACATCGAGTCCACAGCCCAATGCGTACCCCAAAATAATGTGCACCAGGATCAAGAATCCCATCCGCCATGTTGATTCAGACACGCCATACGCACCTCCCGGCCAGAGCCCTCGCCATCCTCGTGTTTTGGGCCGTCTTGGTATGGAGCCCGTCGGCACACGCCGAGGCAGCGCTGGGCGAACTGGTGTTCATGCTCCCCAAGCTGCTACTCATGGGTGTGTACTACGAAGTGGCCCAACCCACTACGCTGGCCATCATCTGGTCGGTGACTGCGCTGGCCTGGATGTTGTACCTGATCACCGGGCGGGATCTGGTCGATGAATGGCTGTCCAGACTCCCGACCGAGGACGAGACGCGCCACTGGATGTCGATCCATGCGTTCTGCACCATCGTGGCCATCGGCTCGCTGGCGATCACCATGGTCGGGTACGTACTCTGGGGGCCGCCTCCCAAGCCAGCGGCGCGCATACCCGCCCATGTGGTGACGCCCACCAAAACCGAGCGGCGCCAGGTCCACCACACTCTGCCCTACCCTTACGGCAAATCGCCATCAAACCCCAAGGGCCAGTGGCCTAAATCCTCCGGGAGTTTGCCCGACCAACCCTGGGGCGCATCCAGTGGCGCAGGCTTGGTGCTGCTGAGGAACCCCACGCCCGAGGGCCTGTGGGCGCGCTTGTGCACCGTAGGCGCAGAGCCTTGTGATCTGCTGCGCCAGGTCTATCTGGCGCCCCAAAGCGGCGAGACACTGGAACGCGTGACGCCTGGCACCTACACGGTGGAGTACACCGAAACCAGCGGAGCGCAAAGGTCTGGCCGTTCCGAGCCTTTCAGGGTGGGCACCAACCCCATCGACAACACAACCTTGGTGCTGTCCGAATTCCGGCAGCCTTGAATCAAAGCGCTTTAGCAGCGCCAGCAGGACGGAGGATCAACCCACCACGTGGCATTCGCGCCGCAGCAGCGCCAGCGCATCGTGCATCTGGTAGTCGCGGTCGCTGGTCAGCGTGGCCTGCGCGTCTTGCAAAAAACCAGACCAGAGAGCCAGGTAGTCCTGCTGGAAGGCGGCAGCCGCGTGGCTGCGGATGAAGTCAGACGCCAGCTCGGGCTGCAGGCCAGACTTGCGGATCTTGCGCACCAGGCTGGCGGCGGTTTTCTCGGTAAGCAGCGTCTTCTTGGGCGCACCGGCGGCCAGACACAGAAACAGCGTGAGCAGCGAGTGCTCATCGTCGTTGCCCCCGGTCGCCTTGGTCCATGTCTTGCTGGCAGGCTGTGGAGGCTCATCGTCGTCCTCCAGCACATCCAGGCTGCGGTGAAAGCTGTCCACTTCGGCCAGAGGGTCGTCCAGCAGGAAGTAGCGTGCCCTGAAAGCGCCCATGGGGCGCAGCAGGGTGCGCAGCGGCGCAGCGGATTGCAGCAGTTTGGGCAGGTCGGCCAGCACGGTGGCGCATTGGGCTTGCAGCACGTCACGCAGCTCTGCCGGCACGCTGGGGGGCAGGCGCAGCGCCGTCGGCAGGGGTGCCCTCTTTTTGCGCAGTGCAGTCACCAGCTTTTCAAACACCGGGGCGCTGGGCCACTCACTCGCCGCCATGGCCTTGGGGTTCAGCGCCTGCATCAGCAGCCCTGTGCGGATCACGGCCTCGGCGTCGGCACCGGCGGTTTCCAGCTCGTCGGTGTCCAGGTCGTACTGCGCGGCCAGCCACTCGGCGGCGGCGATGGCCTGGGCGATGTGGCTGCGGCGGGCCAGCTCGGCGCGGTAGTCGGCATGGCTGCGCAGCGACCAGGCAGCCAGCAGTGGGGTTTCGGCATCCGCATAGCCGCCCATGCCGAAGTTGCTGCTCTCGGGCATGGCGATCAGGCGCTTGAGCATGTCCGAGCCGCCTTTGGAGCGCGACAAAAAGGAGTTGTCGCGCAGCGACACCGCCGCCTTGGCCAGATCACCGGCTGTGGTCTCCAGCAGGTACAGGCTGATCAGGTTGACCATGCGGTCCCGCGCCTTCTCGAGCTCCGGGCGCAGAAACTCGCTGCCAAAGTAACGTGCGATCTGCACCATGCCCTTGGGCGCATCGGCATTGATGGCCGCCAGCCGGTCCGCGTCAATCAGGCCGTGCTGCACGCCGTAGACCAGCGCCTTTTCAAAGAAAGGGCGCGCGTCGTGCAGTTGCAGGGCATTGGCAGTAGCGACTGGTGCAGAAATTGAGGAAGGCGTGGGAGGCACGGTCATGTCTGAATCTATCGCGCTTCGCGCTGCTCATGGGCTATGAAACTGGCGCGGCCCATACCAGGACCGCCGCGCAAGGGCCGCCCCGCCGCGCTGACGGTGTCCCCCTTCTCTCGAATGGCACAGCCATTCGAGAGAAGGGGGAAGGCGCGAAGCGCCTCAGGGGGTTGTTCACTAAATTGCAGACTCTTCGTCGGAAGCCCGTGCGGCAGGCGTGGCCTTGCCGCGGTCGGTTTCGCTGGTCTCGAACTTGCCATCGTCTTCTTCGGACGTCTCTTCGCCCTCTTCCCGTCCCTGGTCAAACGCGCGGGCCTTGGCACGCAGCACCAGCAGCATCTCGATGAACAGGTCGCGGCACTCATAGCGCAGCAGCCAGGCCATCTGCATCCAGTCGCGGTCGGCCACTTCATCGAGGTCGATGCGCGGCTGCACATAGCCCGAGGCCAGCAGCTCGTCGTCGCTCAGTGTGACGCCGTAGTCTTCGGTGGCGTCAAAGGTGCCGGTGCGGGCAAAGGCCTCGATGCGGCTCCACTTTTCGGCAAAGTAGTTGGCCAGGGCCTCGGCGCCACCCTCCAGGTCGCCAATCGCGGTGAGGAACTCCACCGGGTCGGCATCGTCACGGAACACCACCGCGTTGACCATATTGCGCAGGTGGGTGTGGGTGAGGTCCTTGTACTGCTTTTCCAGCACCATCGCGCGCGCAAACTGCTCGGGCGTGACCAGCATGTTGACCACCGAAGCCTTGGAGTCGTCGTACTCGCGCATCACGGCCAGGATGTCCTTGGGCGCCAGCTGGTCCAGCACCACCATCAGCGCGCCGTCGCCATCGCTGTCGGCCAGTTCGGCCAGCGCCGACTCGGCGCCCACGATGTCACCGGCCGCGATGAGGCTGGTGGTCTTGGTGATCAGGGCCAGGTGTTGGTTGCTGCTGCTCATGGTCGTCATTCCTTGCGCTCAAAGCCCACATCGGCCAGCCAGTTGGCGCTGGACTCTTCGCGCGTACGGCTGTTTTGCGGGTCCACCGCGTCGTCGGCACTCAGGGCGCTGTAGTCATCGTCGTGTTCGGCGGTATCTTCACCATCGTCCTCGGCATCGCTGTCGCCATGCGACGCTGCGGCCGGAGCCAGGCGCGCGTGCTGTTGCAGGTATTCCAGGCCGGCGGCTACGGTCAGAAAGCGAGCGCCCTGGGGCTCGCGCAACACGGTCTGGGCCAGACTCATTGCCCAGGGCTCCAACGCTACGGCATGGGTCAGGCTGTGCCAGTCGGGCAGCTCGTTCACCGGCAAGCCCAGCAGATGCTCCAGTGCAGCCGGTTTGGTAAAGCGAAAGCCCCGGTGAAAGACCACGGCCACCATTTCGGGGGCCAGTTCCATCATCTGCACCAAAAACGCCATCTCGTTGCGCTTTTCGGCCAGGCGCTTGCGCAGAACGTCGTTGCCCTCGGAGTCGGACACCAGGTCGTCCAGCTCGGCCTGGTAGGCCGAGCGCAGGTCATAAAAATAGGGAGAAAGTTTCACAGGGCGGAAGGATGAGAAAGAATGCGTGCGCTGTAGGCCTGCCAGATCTCCTGGGCGGTCTGCAGCGGGTCGTCCAGCAGATTGCGGCGGCGGTTGTCGTCATAGGCCTGGCGGGCGTCGTCGTCAGACAGCACCTCATAGGCCTTTTGCACCTCGGCAAAGCGCTGTGCGGCGTCGGGCGCCGTGTTGCGGTCGGGGTGGTAGAACGAGGCCTTTTGGCGAAAAGCCTTCTTGATGTCCGCCAGCGACGCGTTGGCCGCCAGCCCAAGGGCTGCGTAGTGGTCAGCAGTCATGAAACAGTCAGTCCGTCCGTCAAAGCCAGGGGCGCCATCCAGGGCACCCTCTTCAGCACCTGTGTCGGCGCCTGCGCGCGCACATCAACCACCCAGGCTCACAAACACGTTTTGCACGTCGTCGTTCGAATCGATGGCCGCCAGGAAGTTCTCAACCTCCTCCAGCTGCTCAGCCGTGAGGTTGGCGGGGTTCACCGGGTTCTTGGGCTTGTACCCCAGCTTGGCGGACAGCACCGTGAAGCCGTGGGCGGGCAACGCGCGGCTGACAAGGTCAAGGTCGGTGGGGTCGGTCCAGAAGGTGGTGGTGCCCTCTTCGTCGCCCGCTTCAAAGTCCTGCGCACCGGCCTCGATGGCGGCCAGTTCGGGGTCAGCGTCGGGGGTGGCGGGCTCGGCTTCGATCATGCCGACATGATTGAAGTCCCAGGCCACCGAGCCCGAGGTGCCCAGCTGGCCCTTGCGGAACAGCACACGCATCTCGGGGGCCGTGCGGTTCACGTTGTCGGTCAGGCATTCAACCATCACGGCCACCTGGTGGGGGGCAAAACCTTCATAGATCACGCGTTCGTAGTTCACCGCGTCCGCGCCGGTGCCCGAGCCCTTCTTGATGGCACGCTCCAGCGTGTCCTTGGGCATGGAGGCCTTGCGAGCCTGCTCCACCACCAGGCGCAGGCGGGCATTGCTGGCGGGGTCGGCACCGCCGCGTGCAGCCACGGTGATTTCCTTGACCAGCTTGCCAAACAGCTTGCCCTTGGCGTCGGCCACCTGTGCCTTGCCTTTTGCTTTCCACTGCGCGCCCATGATGGATCTCTTTTCCTTGATGTGAATGCGGCGCGCTGGGGCGCCGTGTGTGGGAGTTACTGCAGCCATGCAGGAGCCGCCGGGAGAAAAAACGCCTCCCGAACTGCCCCCAGAGGATGGGCGTGCAACTTCAGACCGAACCCTATAGGGTACCACTGACCACCATGGACACTTTCGTTGCCCTTCCGCCACGCTCTCCACCAGTTGCACGCAGCGGTGCAGTTAACCTCGGCGACATGCGCAAAGCTCCTTCCTTTGACCCCTGCCCGGTGCACTGATGCTCAACACCCTTTGGCTGGGCTTTTTCCTCACGGCGGCCATCGCGGCCCTGGCCCAATGGCTGGTGGGGGGCAACGCCCAGATTTTTGCGGCCATGGTCGAAGCGCTGTTTGCCATGGCCAAACTGTCGGTCGAGGTGATGGTGCTGTTGTTTGGCACCCTCACGCTCTGGCTGGGCTTTTTGCGGATTGCAGAGGGGGCGGGCCTGGTCGATGCCCTGGCCCGGTGGCTGGCCCCGCTGTTCCTGCGCCTGATGCCGGGTGTGCCCCGGGGCCACCCTGCCCTGGGCCTGATGACGCTGAACTTTGCCGCCAACGCCCTCGGGCTGGACAACGCGGCCACGCCCATGGGCCTGAAGGCCATGAAGGCCCTGCAGGAGCTGAACCCCGAGCCCGACACCGCCACCAACGCGCAGATCCTGTTCCTGGTGCTCAACGCCTCGTCGCTCACGCTGCTGCCGGTGACCATCTTCATGTACCGCATGCAGCAGGGCGCGCCCGACCCGACGCTGGTCTTTCTGCCCATCCTGCTGGCCACGTCTGCCTCCACCCTGGTGGGGCTGCTGAGCGTGGCCGTGGTGCAGCGCCTGCCACTGTGGAGCCCCGTGGTGCTGGCCTATCTGCTGCCCGTGGCGCTGGTGCTGGGCGGGTTCATGGCGCTGCTGACCACGCTCAGCGCTGCGGCCCTGGCCTCGCTGTCGTCGCTGCTGGGCAACCTCACGCTGTTTGCGCTGGTCGTGCTGTTTGTGGCGCTGGGCGCATGGCGCAAGGTGCCGGTGTACGAGGCGTTTATCGAGGGAGCGCGCGAAGGCTTTGACGTGGCCAAGGGCCTGCTGCCCTACCTGGTGGCCATGCTGTGCGCCGTGGGCGTGTTCCGCGCCTCGGGCGCGCTGGGCTATGTGCTGGACGGCATCCGCTGGTGCGTGACCACGCTGGGCGCCGACGCCCGGTTTGTGGACGCACTGCCCACCGCCCTGGTCAAGCCGTTCTCGGGCAGCGCGGCGCGCGCCATGCTCATCGAGACCATGCAGACCCAGGGCGTGGACAGCTTTGCTGCCCTGGCCGCCGCCACCATCCAGGGCAGCACCGAAACCACCTTTTACGTGCTGGCCGTGTACTTTGGGGCCGTGGGCATTCAGCGCGCCCGGCACGCCGTGGGCTGCGCCTTGCTGGCTGAGCTGGCGGGGGTGGTGGCCGCCATCGCGGTGTGTTACCGGTTTTTTGGATAGTTTTTGCTGATAGCGCTAGTGCAATATACCCAAGCAGCTATCAATTAAATAGCAATCTGAGAGTCAACCGCCAGCGGGCCCTGGCGCAGCCACCAGTTCCCACTCAGCCAGCTGCTCGTTGGTGGCAATCAGCCGCCCGACCAGCAGCTTGATGAAGGCCTTGTCAAAGCGCGACTGCAAATCCTCCGACGCCTCGCGCAGCGCGGGGTTGCGCACCTTGAGCACCAGCACCTCGGTCTCGGCCACGGCAGTGGCGGTGCGGATGCGGTTGTCGGGACGCAGGTAGGTCATCTCGCCCAAGGTCACGCCGGGGCGCAGCGTGCTGAGGTTCCAGCCCTGGCGGCTGACGGCCACCTGGCCTTCGATGAGGATGCAGAACGAGTCGCCGGGCGTGTTCTCGCGCATCAGCACCGTGCCCTGCTCTAGCCGGCGCCAGCTGCCCAGGCGCATCAGCTCCCACAGCGCCACGTCGTGAAAGTCGGCAAAAAACGGCAGCGCACGCAGGCGTGCAAAGCGCTCGGCCTCGGTGTCTTGCGACTTCTGGCGGGGCAGGCCCCGATGCGCCGCCAGCAGCGCCTGGGCAAAGTCGGCCCAGGTGGCAAAGCGGTCGGCGGGCTGCTTGGCCAGCGCACGCAGCAGCACCTCGTCCACATGCGCAGGCAACGACGCCCGCAGCAGGCTGGGCCGGGTGGGCGTCTCGTTGCTGATCTTGTAGAGCGTGGCGAAGTCGGTGTCGCCATCAAACGGGCGGCGGCCGGTGAGCAGCTCGTACACCACCACGGCCAGCGAAAACATGTCGCTGTGGTGGGTAAGGTCCTGCTCGCGCACCTGTTCGGGCGACATGTACGACGGCGACCCCACCAGCCCGGACAGCTGCGTGGCATCGCTGCGCAACGACAGGGCGGCGCCAAAGTCGGTCAGCTTCACATCGCCGCCGCGCGCCAGCATCAGGTTGGCGGGCTTGATGTCGCGGTGCACCAAGCCCTCGCGGTAGGCGTATTCGAGCGCGTTGCAGCACTTGAAGGCAATGTCCAGCACCTGGGGCACGGGCAGCAGGGTGTCGGGCGTTGCAAAGTCGGACAGCGGCTGGCCGTCCACGTATTCGAGCACCAGATAGGGCGGCAGCGCTTCTTCGTCCGCATCCAGCAGGCGCACGATGTTGGGGTGGCGCAGGCGGCCCGACAGCGCGGCCTCGTTGCGCAGCAGCTTGCGGTAGCGCTCGGCCTGCTCGGGCACCTTCAGCAAGTGCGCGTGGGTCTGCTTGATGGCCACCTTGCGGCCTCGGAAGCCGTCGAGCCCCAGGTACACGATGCCACTGGCGCCCCGCCCCAGTTCACGCTCGATGCGGTACTTGCCGATGTTGGCGGGCGGTGCAGAGGTGGCAGTGGCCATGGCGGGGCTCCCGGTCAGGGTGGGCAAGTCAGGTGGGGGGTCAGGCTCCGGCCAGCGCCTGCTCAAAGTCGGCCAGCAGGTCTTCCACCTCTTCCAGGCCCACCGACAGGCGGATCATGCTGTCGGCAATGCCCATGGTGGCGCGCACGGCGGGGCCGGCCTCCCAGAAGATGGTGTGCGCCACCGGGATGATCAGCGTGCGCGTGTCAGCCAGCCCCGTGGCCTTGATGGGCAACTGCAGGCGGTTGCACACGGCCAGGCACTGGTCGGGGTTGCGCAGCTCGAACGACAGCAGCCACGAGCCCGCCTTGAGGTGCTTGCGCGCAAAGGCGTGCTGCGGGTGCGAGGGCAGCATGGGGTACAGCACGCGCGAGACGGCCGGGTGCGCCTCCAGCCGCTGCGCCAGCGCCAGGGCGGTGGCACTGGTGCGGTCCATGCGCAGCGACAAAGTCTCCGCGCCCAGGGCCAGCTGGTGGGCGGCGTGGGACGACAGCGTGCCGCCCATGTCGCGCAGGCCCTTTTTGCGCAGCTGCTGCAGGCCCCAGCCTTTCGCGTCGCCCTTGCGGTAGGCCGCAAAGATGTTGGGGTAGCCCGACCAGTCGTACAGGCCCGTGTCGGTGATGGCGCCGCCCAGCGCATCGCCCTGCCCGCCAATGCTCTTGGTGAGCGAGTTGACCACCAGCCCCGCGCCCACCGTGGCCGCGCGGAACAGGTAGGGCGATGCCACGGTGTTGTCCACCACGTAGAGCGCACCATGCGCCTTGCACAGCGCGCCGATGCCCTCCAGGTCGGGGATCTGCGTGCCGGGGTTGGCAATGGTTTCTACAAACACCATGCGGGTGTTGGGGCGCAGCGCGGCAGCCACCTTGGCCGCGTCGGTCACGTCCACCGTGGTCACTTCAATGCCCAGGTCGGCCAACGTGCCGAACACGCTGTTGGTGTTGCCAAACACGAACTGGCTGGCCAACAGATGGTCGCCCGCCTTGAGCAGCGTGAGGAACACCGCGCAGATGCCCGCCATGCCGGTGGAGAACACGATGGAGCCGTGCCCGCGCTCCATCTGCGTGATCTTGGCCTCCAGCGCCGCCGTGGTGGGCGTGCCCTGGCGCGCGTAGTTGAAGCCGCCCTTGGCGGTGCCCTGGAAGACGGCGATCAGGTCCTCGACCTTCTCGTAGCCGTACTGCACCGAGGTGTGAATGGGCTTGTGGATGGCCCCGTGCTCGGCGCCGCCCAGGCGGTCGGCGTGCACGATCTGGGTGGTGAAACTGTGGTTCTGCGGTGTCGTCATAAAAATCTGCGCTGTTTCTGCGTGGCTACTTACAAGACGGGGCGATCACTACTGGCGCGCCCTGATGCCAGTGCACCCGTGGAACTGGCTTTGCCAGGCCACCGGGTGCGTCCCCCTCCGGGGGAAGGCGCGCAGCGCCTGAGGGGGAGTCATCGCTCCGGTGCGATGTGTTCAGCGTAATCGTACAAGGCGCCCAGAATGTCCTGCGTCCGCTCGTCGTCGGCGGTCTCCGAGAGTTCGTCGATTTCGGTGAACAACTGCTCTACCGTGCGCGCCCCGCCCTGCCCGTCAAACAGGCAGGCGGCGCGGTGCGCCTCCCAGCGTTCCTGCTCCTCGGGCGACAGCGTCTGCGGAAAGTTGCGCGCCCGGTAGCGCCACAGCAGTTCGGCCAGCCGCGGGTCATCAAAGTTCGCACGCGCCTTGGCCAGTCGGTCGCCGCTCAGGGTGCGCAGATCGTTCAACAGGCGCCGGTCGTTGTTGCCCACAAAACCGCCGTACAGGTCCTGGTCCACATCCGGTGCCGGCTCTTGCGGGCGGGCAAACACCGCCGGCCAGATGCCGCTCATGTCGGGCAGCGCGCGCGCCACCTCGGCGTGCTGTGCGGCTTGGGCCAGGTCGATGCCCCAGCGCTGCGCCAGCGCGGGCGTGAGCGTGTTCACATTGCCCACCACCATGGGCGACTTGTTCAGGTGGATGGTCTTGATGGGCAGGCGCGTGACGCCCTCGGGCAGCGCGTCGGCCTTGCTGAACATGCGCAGGCGGAGGTCCTCCACATTCAGCGTGGCCAGCTCGCGTGGGTCGTGGGCCAGGTCCCAGGCGATCAGCTCGTTCTTGTTGGTGGGGTGGCTGGCCAGCGGCCACATCACAGCCAGGCAGCCGCGCTCGGTGGGGAACATGCCCGAGACATGCAAAAAAGCCCGCGCCGTGGCCGTGGTGGCGGGCAGGCGCAGCTCGGCGGCCACGCGGTCCTTCTTGTGCAGGCTGAGGGCAAAGTCGAACAGCTTGGTGTTGTGCTGGCGGATCAGCCGTGCCAGCGCAATGGTGGCGCGCACGTCCGACAGCGCATCGTGCGCGGCATCGTGCTGCAGACCGTTGGCCTTGGACAGGTGCTCCAGCTTGAAGCTGGGCGTCACGCCGTCTTCCTTCTTGGGCCAGGTGATGCCGTCGGGCCGCAGCGCATAGGTCATGCGCACCACGTCCAGCAGGTCCCAGCGGCCGCACTGGTTTTGCCACTCGCGCGCATAGGGGTCGATGAGGTTGCGCCAGAACATGAAGCGCGTGATCTCGTCGTCAAACCGGATGGTGTTGTAGCCCACGCCAATCGTGCCGGGCTGCGCAAACTCGGACTCGATGCGCGCGGCAAACTGGTGCTCGGGCACGCCCTGCTCCAGGCACTGCTGGGGCGTGATGCCGGTGATGAGGCACGACACCGGGTCGGGCAGATAGTCGCTGGCGGGCTGACAGTACAGCATCAGCGGCTCGCCGATTTCGTTCAGCTCGGCATCGGTGCGGATGGCCGCGAACTGCGCAGGCCGGTCGCGGCGCGTGTTGGCGCCAAAGGTTTCGTAGTCGTGCCAGAGAAAGGTGTGGGGCGCCATGGTCGGTAGGCTAACAGGGGGCTGCAGGCGGAGGCTCGCGCACGGCGGGCGGGGCGCAAGGCGATCAAGCCGCCACTGTAACCGCATTTTTCAGTGTTTTTGGCCGCAAGCGCTAGTGGAACATGCGCAAGCAGCTATCAAAAACATAGTAAGCATATTCACCATACGGACTGATGCACATTCGCACCCCGCACGCAGGCTGGCACGCGGGACAATGGCGCATGCCCAGTTTCATTGCTTCCCCTTGCTCCCTGGGGCGCGCCCCCGCCCTGCCGGTCGCGGCCTCCCGTGCCCACGCCCCCACAGGCGTTGCCGGAGTGGCCCTGGCAGCCGCCCTCGCCCTCGCGGGCTGCGCGTCAGCCCCCAGCCCCACCCCCACCCCCGCAGCAAAACCTGTGGCTGCGGCCACACCGCCCACAGCTTCACCCACCACAGCCGCCACACCGCCGCAGGCCAGCCCCGATACCGACCACACGACCGGCTTTGCCCAATGGCTGAGCACCTTTTCGGCCCAGGCGCTGGAGGCCGGCATTCGCCCCGCCACCGTGCGCGACGTGCTGGGCAAGGCGCAGTGGCTGCCCCGCGTGGTCGAGCTGGACCGCGCCCAGCCAGAGTTCACCCGCACCCCATGGGCGTACCTCGACAGCGCCGTCTCCCCCCAGCGCATCGCCCAGGGCCAAGCGCAATTGGCGGCGCACAGCACCGCACTGCAAGCGGCAGCCGCCCGCTACGGCGTGCCGGCCAGCGTCATCACCGCCATCTGGGGCATGGAGAGCAACTACGGCAGCAACTTTGGCACCTTCCGCACGGTGGATGCACTGGCCACCCTGGCGTATGAAGGCCGCCGCCGCGCCTGGGCGCAGACCGAGCTGCTGGCAGCGCTGCGCATCATTGACCAGGGCGACATCGCCGCCGACCGCATGATCGGATCGTGGGCCGGGGCCATGGGGCACACCCAGTTCCTGCCATCGGTGTTCCTGGCCTACGCTGTGGATGCCGACGGCGACGGGCACCGCGACATCTGGGGCAGCGTGCCGGATGTGACGGCGTCCACCGCGCATTTCCTTGCACGGTCCGGCTGGAAATCTGGCGAGCCTTGGGGGGCCGAAGTGCAGTTGCCCCCCACGTTCGACCACGCCCGCGCCGACCCCGCCGTGCGCCAGACCACAGCCCAGTGGGAGTCCGAAGGGGTCCGGTCCATCGACGGGGCGCCGTTGCCCGACCTGGCCGGGGCCTCCATCGTCACCCCTGCGGGTGCACGGGGCCCGGCGTTTCTGGTGGGCAACAACTTTCGCACCATCCTGCGCTACAACAACTCGGTCAACTACGCGCTGGGCGTGGCCCTGCTCGCGCGCCAGATCGACGGCGGCGGCCCGGTGGCCACGCCGTGGCCCCGCGACATCGAGCCGCTGTCGCGTGCACAGTTGCAAACGCTGCAAGAAGCCCTGAACCGCAAAGGCTTTGCCGCAGGCACCCCCGACGGCGTGATGGGCCCCGCCACCCGCGCAGGCCTGCGCGGCTACCAGCGCAGCCTGGGCACGGTGGCCGACGGTTATCCGACGCTGGAGCTGCTGCAAAAGCTGCAGGCGCCCTGAATGCTGGTAGCCCGGAACACAGATGCGCGGCCCTGTTCACCAAGCGGGTGTGCTGATGAGGAGTCGCCCTCACCAACGTAGCCCCGGGGTGCCATGCGCTGCAGCCACTGGGTATGGGGAAATGCTTTTCATCCGTTAGGATTTTTGTCAACGCACCATGACCGATCCCAAACTGACCTTCGCGACGCAATCGGAGTGGGATGCCTGGCTGGAGAGTCATGGCAGTACCTCGCCCGGCGTGTGGCTGCGCGTGGCCAAGAAGTCTGCCGAGCAGCCCACCGTCACCTACGCACAAGCACTGGAGAGTGCTCTTTGCCACGGTTGGATTGACGGCCAAAAGCAGTCGGAAGACCAGCACTATTGGCTTCAACGCTTTACACCCAGAACCCCCAAGAGCATCTGGTCCAAGATCAACAGGGAAAAAGCCGAGGCGCTCATCAGTGCCCGCAAAATGCGGCCAGCCGGCCTGGCCGCCATCGAACGGGCCCAGCAGGACGGACGATGGGATGCGGCTTACGCGTCAGCGCGCACGTCTACAGTCCCCGACGACTTGCAACGGGCCCTGGATGCCAACCCCCAAGCCCAGGCGTTTTTTGCCACGCTCAATAGCAAAAACAGGTTTGCCATCTTGTTTCGCATTCAAAGCGTCAAGAAGGCCGAGACACGCGCAAGAAAAATCGCTGAATTTGTTCAGATGCTGAGCAATGGCGAAAGGCTCCACCCCTAGGAACCGTTGGCCATCTCCCAGGAATGGCAAGCAGGCGCCCGGAGAAACGGGCTGGAGCTCATCTGCACGCACTCAATGAAAATCCCGGCTCCCCTGCAGCGCCTGCCCCATGCGGCCCAGTAGGGGTGTCAGGTCCTTGAAGCGCTGGGCCACCAGGTGGCGCACCACTGCCGTGCTGCCGGGTGGGCCGGCGCTGCATTGCCACACCCCTTCCACCGCCAGCAGCTGTGACCGCAGCAGCGCATTGCGCCACACATCGACCAGGGCGGGCCAGACGATGACGTTGACGGGGCCGGTTTCGTCCTCCAGCGTGACGAACATGGTGCCCTTGGCGGTGCCGGGGCGCTGGCGCACGGTCACGATGCCGCAGGCGCGCACCTTGCGGCCGTGGGCGACGCGGTGCAATTGCAAAGCGGTTTGCAGGCGCCAGCGGGCCAGGCGGGGGCGCAGCAGGGCCAGGGGGTGGCGGCGCAACGTGAGGCCGGTGGCGGCGTAGTCGAACAGGATTTCTTCGCCCTCGGGCGCCTCGGGCAGTTGCAGCGGGGCCTCGTGCACGGGCACGTCGCGCCACAGGGGCGGCGCGCTGTGCTGGGCGGCGGCGTCCCACATCTGCTGGCGCCGGTGGCCCGACAGGCTGGCCAGGGCATCGGCGGCTGCCAGGGCTTGCAGGTCTTGCTGGCTCAGTTGGGCACGCAGGGCCAGGTCTTCGGTGGTGGCAAAGGCGGGGCCTGTGGCGCGGGCGTGCAGCAGGCGTTTGGCGGCGTCTGTGTGCAGGCTGCTGACCATCCGAAGGCCCAGGCGCACGGCGGGCTGGGGCAGCGGCGGTGCGCCCAGGCCGCGTGCGGGGCGCAGCGGCTCGGGGTTGCCCTCCAGCGTGCAGTCGATGTCGCTCACGGTCACGTCGATGGGCAGCACGCGCACGCCGTGGCGGCGGGCGTCCTGCACCAGTTGCGAGGCGCTGTAAAAGCCCATGGGCAAAGAGTTGAGCAGCGCCGCCAAAAAGCACGCGGGCTCGTGGCACTTGAGCCAGCTGCTGGCATAGGCCAGCAGCGCAAAGCTGTGGGCGTGGCTTTCAGGAAAGCCGTATTCGCCAAAGCCCAGCATCTGCTGGAAGATGCGGTCGGCAAATTCGGCGGGGTAGTCCCTGTCTTTCATGCCTTGTTTGAGAGGCTCTTCAAAGCGATGCACGCCCCCCTTGCGCTTCCAGGCGGCCATGGAGCGGCGCAGGTCGTCGGCCATGCCGGGGGTGAAGCCCGCCGCGATCATGGCGATCTGCATCACCTGCTCCTGGAAGATGGGCACGCCCAGTGTGCGCGCCAGGGCGTCCTCCAGCTCCGGCTTTTCGAGTTGCAGAGACTCGCCCTTGCGCCGGCGCTCGCGCGCCTGCAGATACGGGTGCACCATGCCCCCCTGGATGGGACCGGGGCGCACGATGGCGACCTCGACCACCAAGTCGTAGAACTCGCGCGGCTGCAGGCGGGGCAGCATGCTCATCTGGGCGCGGCTTTCGATCTGGAACACGCCCACGGTGTCGGCGGCGCAGATCATGTCGTAGGTGGCAGGGTCTTCGCGCGGGATTTCCTTGAGACCCCAGTGCTCGCCGCGCAGGGCTGCGCGCAGGTTGAGGCAGCGGCGCAGCGCGCTGAGCATGCCCAGGGCCAGCACATCGACCTTGAGCAGGCCCATGTCATCCAGGTCGTCCTTGTCCCACTGGATGACGGAGCGGTCCTTCATGCTGGCGGGCTCCACCGGCACCAGCCGCGTGAGCTTGCCCTGGGTCAGCACAAAGCCGCCCACATGCTGGCTCAGGTGGCGCGGAAAGTCCTTCAGGTCGGCAGCCAGCTCCAACCACAGCCGGGCGGTGTGCCGGTGCAGCGACACGCCAACCGCCTGGGCCAGCTCCTGCAGGCGGTCGGTGGCAAAGGTTTCGTCAAACCAGTGGTGGTCTTTGGCAAACGCATCGACCAGGGCGGGCGCCACGCCCAGGGCCTTGCCCACGTCGCGCAGGGCACTGCGCGTGCGGTAGCAGGTGACCACGGCGGCGATGGCGGCGCGGTCGCGGCCGTATTTGTCGTAGATGTACTGGATGACCTCTTCGCGCCGGTCGTGTTCAAAGTCCACGTCGATGTCGGGCGGCTCGCTGCGCTCCTTGCTGATGAAGCGCTCGAACAGCAGGTGGGACTGCTCGGGGGCCACCGCCGTGATGCCCAGCACGTAGCAGACCACCGAGTTCGCCGCCGAGCCCCGGCCCTGGCACAGGATGCCCACGCTGCGCGCAAACCGCACGATGTCGTGCACGGTCAGGAAATACATCTCATACCCGCAGTGCGCGATCAGATCGAGCTCTTTGCGGATCTGCGCCTGCACGCTCTCGGGCGCGCCCAGCGGGTAATGGCTTCGCACCCCCAGCTCTACCAGCCAGGCCAGTGCCTGGGCAGGTGTCATGCCCTCGGGCACGGTCTCCAGTGGGTAGCGGTACTGGATCTCACTCAGGCTGAAAGCGCAGCGCCCGGCCACGGTGAGCGTGGCCGCCAGCAATTCGGGCGGGTAGATGCCCGCCAGCCGCACGCGCTGGCGCAGGTGGCGCTCGGCGTTAGGCTGCAGCGCAAAGCCGCACTCGGCCACGGTGCAGCCGCGCTTCACGGCGGTGATCACATCCTGCAGCGGCTTGCGCGAGCGGGCGTGCATGTGCACGTCGCCCGCCGCCACCAGCGGCAGCTGCAGCGCGGCCCCCACGCGCTGCAGCGTGGCCAGCCACAGGCTGTCATCGGCCGCCTGGTGCAATTCGACCGCCAGCCACACTTGTGGAGCATTTTGAGAGCCCAATTGGCTGGTAGCGCTAGTGATACATGCGCTGAGCGCTACAAAATCAGAAGCATCAAAGCGCTGACGACAAGGTGCCAGTAGCAGCTCGCACCCCTGCAGCAAGTGCCAGGGGCTGCCTGCTGCCACTCGGTATTGCCCCTTGGGCGCGGCGGCCCGGGCGGCGGTGATGAACTCGCACAGGTTGCCCCAGCCCTCGGCATCGCGTGCCAGGGCCACCAGTCGCAGGTCGCCCCACAAGAACTCGCTGCCCGTGATGAGGTGCATGCCACATTCCTTCGCCGCCCCCCAGGCGCGCACCACCCCGGCCACAGAACATTCGTCGGTCAACGCCAGCGCCTGGTAGCCGAGTTGGGCTGCACGCGCCACCAGCTCTTGCGGATGCGATGCGCCGCGCTGAAAGCTGAAGTTGGACAGGCAATGCAGCTCGGCATAGCCCGGCAGCTCGCCCGCGCCCGCTGCGGGGCCTGGCACCGCAGTGGCCTGTGAAGGATGTCGGCGCGTCAAACCCATGGACAACCACCCTGCCCGCTCACCCAAAGATTCCGTGCAAGAACCAGCGGTGTGGGCGAGCCACCGCTGGCGTGCCATCCAGCGCAGGCGCCAGGCGCTCGCGAAACACCCACACCAACCCCGCCACGTCGTTGTGGGCCACAAAGTAGTCGCGCAAGGCCAGGTCTGCGCAGGGGCGTGCTGGGTCTACAGCGTCATCCATGGCAGACCACCAGCCCGCCTCCAACCGGTGGGGCCCGGCCAGCAAGCGCAACAGGCCGTGGTGGCAGGGGCGGTTGCCCTGCACGGCCAGCTGCCGGGGCGGGTTCAGCAGCCAGGTGGGCAGCAAGGGGGCATCCGGAACAATGCCCTGCGAAGCACCGTCCGCACGCGTGGACTCAGGACCGGTGGGTGTGCGCGTGGCTGCATTGCGCGTCGCAGCCGAGGGCATGCCCAGCACTTCAGCGGCCGGTCGCCATTGCTGCATGCGTTCGGGCCGATGGTCGGCCAGCAGCACCGGGGCCACCACGTGGTCGGCCCCCAGGCGGGCCGACAGGCGTTCCAGCAGCTGGTGCAGGGCCTCGCCGGGGGTACCGGCCGGATCGGTGCTGCCATGGCTTGTGGGGTCACGCCCGCCCACCTCCCCCGGGGGCAGCAGGCTGGCACTGCGGTGCGGCAACGGGGCCGCGTCGAGCAGCCGCAGCGTGATCTGGTTGACCGGCGCGGCCAGCGTGGTGCGCGCCAGGTTTTCGGCCAGCAGGCGCCGCAGGTGCACCAGGTCGTGGGTGGCCTGGGCGGTGCGCACCTGCAGCGCCTGGGTGGGGGGCAGCGCCACGCCATCCAGGCGCCGCAGGTCGTGGCGCCAGGCCAGCTCCAGCGCCAGCACGCCCTGCTGGCGCGCCTGCAGCCAGGCCTGCAGGGCCGTCAGGCTGCGGCTGGCGCTCCACAGCAGTGCGTCGGCCGACGCGGCCAAGGCGGGCAGCTCGGTGGTCAACACAAACTGCTCGGGCAGTTGCAGCCAGGCATGGGCCTCGGGGGCATCGCCCAAGGCCTGGTCCAGCACCTGCAGCACGCCAGCCCCCAGGCGCCGCGCCACACCGGCACGTGGCAGCGCCCGCAGCGCGCCCCAGGTACGGCACCCCATGCGCTCCAGGCTGGCCACATAGGGGCGCAGTGCTGTCAGCGTGTGCAAAGGCAGGTTCTCTGCACTGCCCTGCGGCGGGCAGATGCGCCCTGCCAATGCCATGCGCAGCCTGGCCTGGGCAACCAGGGCGGTGGGGCCTGTGCCCCACACAGTCGGCGCATGGGGCACCGGGGCGGTGGTCGATCCAAAGGAATGGGCAGGCTCTTCAGTGCTGCGAACGGGTGGAGGGACAACGCTCTCCCCTTCGCATCGGGCCGACGCATCGGCCCAGGCTTGCAGCACCAGTGCCTGCAGCGCATCGCGCCCGCCCCACAGGCGTTCGGTGGTGGACACCTCCAGCAACACCGCCTCGCCATCGGCCAGCGCCACACGCGGCGTGAAGCGCAAGGCCCACCAGCCGGCGGCGGCGTTCAGCACTCCGGTATTTCTATCCGTGCCTGTACCCGCCAAGGCAGCGGCCTCATCGCACCAGGGCAATGGCAGGGCGATCCAGTGCATGCCTGCTCCCTTCTGGCCGGCCTCCGGGTCGGCCTCCTGGCTCGCCTACGGGCTGGACTGGGGACACATGGCGCGCCAGCGAACCCGCCAAGGCCCCGGCCACATGGGCGGCTGCGGCCTGGCGCCCCGCCACCTTGGAAATGGCAGCCTCTTGCGCAGCGCGGCGCCGCTCGGCCTGTGCCACCAGCACCTGCGCCAGTTGAGGGTGGCAGCCCGGCAGTTGGAGCGCCTGCGCCAGCGGAGGCCCTCGGCGCTTGAGGATCTGCACCTGCATGCCGGGGGCTGCTGCGGCATCCCCTGGCAAAGCCAGCCCCTGCACTTGCAGCCGCAATTGGGCCGGCGACGCCTGAGACACCTGTGATGCGGGCCCTGGGGCATCGACCGGACGAAACACCCACAACAATTGCTGCTGCTGGGCCGCCGCCAATTGCAACCGCCGCAAGGCGGCAGGCTGCGCCTGGGGCAGCCAGGCCATGACGGCCAGCACGCCCTGGCAGCGCAGCGCCTGCTCGGCTGCCCACAAGGCGGCCAGAGGGGAGTCGGCGCGCACCACACACACCCGCTCTGCGCGCAAGCCCTGCGATTGCAAGGCCGGGCCAAAAGGCTCACAGGGCGGCGCCACCAGCACGATGGCCCCACTTTGTTTTGCCGTGGCCTGCACCAGCGCAGGCAGCACCAGTTGCCATTCATGCAAGCCCGCCAGAGGCTGCAGCACCTCGCTCAGGGCCCCCACAGGCCAGCCGCCACCCGGCAGCTGGGCGTCCAGCGCGGCATGGCCCGAAGGCAATACGCGCTGCGCGCTGGCCCCCAGCGCGTCGGCATGCCACACCCCAGGCACGGGGATGGGCAAATCGGACGCAACCCGCAAAGAGGGGCGTGGCGCAGGCATGGTGGTGGGAGAAGTTGAGGCAACACGAATACTGTAAATATAACCAGTATTTTGCCGAATGGGTGAACCTGGAAGCGAAGACCCACCAAGGACGTCGGTATGAGGAGGCCCACGCAGGCAAGGGCTTGTTCACACTATTTTTGCCAGTGCGAAGGCCTCCCCCGCCACGCCAATCCAGGCGCGCGACGACGCCAAGGCCGGAGCCTTGGCCAGGAACGCAACGACGAGTGGCGTGGCGGGAGAGACCTTCACTTCGGGTTGCGATGCCCAGCAAACGCCGCGCGCCGGAGTACCCAGTGGAAGAGGCAAACCCCGCGCCCTGGCGGAGTCAATCCGAAAGTCTGCTTACAGCGTACGCATCGCCCAGTCGCACCAGTCCGCCACCGCAGCATCAGCAGGCGTGGCACGGTCCGAGAGCTGGGGCCAGCGGCGGTGGCTGGCGTTCAGAATGCTTTGCAGTTGCCACAGGGCCTCGCGCCCCACCAGGGCGACCTCGGCCATGCCAATGGCGTCGCCTTGCAATTGCGCCAGCAGCTCGCCCTGGTGCCGGGGGTGCGAGCCCGCTTCGATCAGGGCTTTTTGCAATGCCATGAGGCGGGAATCGGTAAACGCAAAGGCAGTACCCGCAGAAGACTTGGCCGCCGTGTCTGGAGGCAAGGCCGCCTTGAGCTGGTCCCAGTAGGCAAAGGCTTCGGCCAGCAATTCGATCTGGCGGGGCGCATCGTTACCCAGGGGCATCAAGGCCGATTCGCGGGCCACTTCCTCCTGCAGCAGCGGCAGGATGAACGCCACCAGTGCCGAAGGAAACTTGCGGTGATTGAGCCGCAGTACCAGCGACAGCCGCTGCGCGGGCATGTCGTCGTATTTCTCGTAGAAGGCGGCCACCACTTCGGCCAGTAGCAGGATGCGGCCCATGGGTGTGATGTCCGCCCCCAGCAAGGCGCGCGGATAGCCGCTGCCGTCCATGCGCTCATGGTGCTCCAGCACGGCCACTTCGGCAGCACGTGGATAGGCCTGCGTGTCGCGGATCATGAGCATGGCCGAGATGGGATGGGCCACCAGATGCTTGCGCCCTACCCCCACCACCTTGTGGTCCGGGTCGTCCCAGGCCGGGTCCATGTGCAGCACCCCCAGGTCATGCAGCAGCGCAGCGGCCGCCACCGTGCTGCAGTCGCGCTCACTCAGCCCGCTTTTGAGTGCCAGAAACACCGCCACGGTGGTCATCACCAGACTGTGCTGGAACAGCGTGGGCCGCTGGTCCCGCATCACCGTGAGCTTGCAGGCCATGGCAGAAGGCAACGGCAGGGACCTCAGGGGCGCCAGCAACCGGGCACCTGAGCCCAGGGCCTCGGCCAGCATGGCGGGCAGGGTTTCCTGCTCGATCAGCGTCTGGCCCAGGGCCAGCAGTGATGGCACGTCCACCGGGTTTTCGATGGACAGATGGCGGTCAATGGGTTCGCGCAGCTTGTGCTGCACCAGGCGGTCGTACAGGCGGCTGTCGATGCGCGCGCCCTTCTCCACCAGCTTGATGCCGTTGTCGGTGTAGATGGCAGCACCTGCAACCACCGTACGCCGGTCGGCCATGTCGGTTAGCGCACGCAAGTAATGGGGACTGTCAGCGTCCTCGGCATCCGCTGAAAGAAGAATATCGGTCATGCAAGCAACACAAATCGTTACTTCGCACTATAGGGGGTTCTCTTGCGGGGCACTGACTCGCGTGACGCGATACAGACATGCAATCTTGATGCACATCAAGTGGCAGGCGCTGCTACCCGTGCTCGTTTTTTGCCGCATGGCAGAGATCACACGTCTGGATTCCCATGACCAAGACCTGGACCCGCCCGGGCTCGCCGGGGTGACAAAGCCCCCTATCACCCCAATGTCATTGTCCCAAATAGGCGTCAGGGTTTTCATTCAACAATGTCGCCGATAGCATGCTTTTTGGTGATCCCGGACAGTCAGGCTTGGGTAAACCCTGAAAAGTTCCGCATTGATTGTTCACAATACTGGAACAGTTAGTTCGCGACCCGGTGGTTTTTCTCTGCACCCCACCGGCGTACAGTTCATCCCATCGATGAGCCGAACCCGCAAGGCGACTCACCGAACCCGGTCCCAGGCAGCTTTCTTTGTTTTTGGCGCTTTGTTCCGGTTTTTTGAGCCGCTTCTTTAACTTCAAGGATTTCCATCATGAACAACACCGCACGTTTCCTGTCTATCGCCGCTGTCGCCGCTTTCGCTTCTTTTGGTGCCCAGGCTGACGAAGCCGATGCTTCGCAGTTCGCCACCAAGTTTGAAACCAACCGCACCCGCGCTGAAGTGGCTGCCGAAGCCGCCACCGTGGCCCAGACCCGCTCGATCGAACCCGCTGGTTCGCGTGTGGTGACTTACAAGTCCACGGCTGACCGCGCTGCCGTGCGTGCCCAGGCTGCTGAAGCAGTGCGCACTGGCCAGATTTCTTCGGGTGAGCGCGGCTGATTCACCAGGGGCGGCTGAATCTGCCGCCCTGGTTGTGCCGTATCTCTCAGTACCCAAGTCCTCTTTTTAGAATTTTCCGGAGTTTCACCATGAACAAGTCTGTGCGTTTCCTGTCCGTTGCTGCTGTCGCCGCTTTTGCCGCTTTTGGTGCCCAAGCTGATGAAGCCGATGCTTCGCAGTTCGCCACCAAATTCGAAACCAACCGCACCCGTGCTGAAGTGGCTGCCGAAGCTGCTACCGTGGCCCAGACCCGCTCCATCGAACCCGCTGGTTCGCGTGTGGTGACCTACAAGTCCACGGCTGACCGTGCTGCCGTGCGTGCCCAGGCTGCTGAAGCCCTGCGCACCGGCCAGATCTCTTCGGGCGAAATCGGCAACGCGATGTAATTGCGAAGGCCCCATGCGGACCGCATGAGGGCTTTGTGAAAATTGCCACGCAAAAGGCCGGGGCCCTGTGAGGGGCCCCGGCCTTTTTTGTGATGCCACTCCACTGCAGGGGTGGCTCAAATGCTTATGGGATCAGCTTGACGCCGGTCTTGGCCTGCAGGGCCTCAAAAGTGACGCCGGGAGCCAGCTCCACCACCTTCAGGCCCTGGGGCGTCACGTCCATGACGGCCAGGTCGGTGATGATGCGATCCACCACACCCACGCCCGTGAGGGGCAGCGTGCACTGAGGCAGGATCTTCAGGTCTTCGGTGCCATCCTTCTTGCGGGCCACATGCTCCATGAGCACGATCACGCGCTTGACGCCAGCCACCAGGTCCATCGCGCCACCCATGCCCTTGACCATCTTGCCGGGGATCATCCAGTTGGCCAGGTCGCCCTTTTCGCTGACCTGCATGGCGCCCAGGATCGACAGGTTGATCTTGCCGCCACGGATCATGGCAAACGACTGGTCGCTGCCAAAGATGGACGAGCCCTTGATGGTGGTCACGGTCTGCTTGCCGGCGTTGATCAGGTCGGCATCCACTTCATCTTCGGTGGGAAACGGGCCGATGCCCAGCATGCCGTTTTCGGACTGCAGCCACACCTCTTTGTCGGCAGGCACAAAGTTGGCCACCAGCGTGGGGATGCCAATGCCCAGGTTCACATAAAAGCCGTCTTCGAGTTCATGGGCGGCACGGGCCGCCATTAGGTCTTGACTCCACGACATAGATACTTCTCCAGCTTGTTCTGTACGGTTGTGCGGCAGCGGCTCAGACGCCCGCTTTTTCGGTGATGGTGCGCTTTTCAATGCGCTTCTCGGGCGTGGCGTTGTGCACGATGCGGTGCACATAGATGCCAGGCAGATGGATCTGGTCGGGCGCAATGGCGCCGGTTTCCACCACCTCTTCCACCTCCACGATGGTGATCTTGCCGGCCGTGGCCGCAGCGGGGTTGAAGTTGCGCGCCGTGAGGCGGAACTGCAGGTTGCCCGACTTGTCGGCACGCCAGGCCTTGACCAGCGACACATCGGGCACCAGCGAACGCTCCATCACATAGGTTTCGCCGTCAAATTCGCGCAGCTCCTTGCCCTCGGCCACGATGGTGCCCACGCCGGTCTTGGTGAAAAAGGCCGGGATGCCCGCACCGCCCGCACGCAGCTTTTCGGCCAGCGTACCCTGGGGGGTGAACTCCAGCTCCAGCTCGCCAGCGAGGTACTGGCGCTCGAACTCCTTGTTCTCGCCCACATACGACGAGATCATTTTCTTGATCTGGCGGGTTTCCAGCAGCTTGCCCAGGCCAAAGCCGTCCACGCCCGCATTGTTGGAGATCACGGTCAGGTTCTTCACGCCCGAATCGCGCAGCGCGTCGATCAAGGCTTCAGGAATGCCACACAGTCCAAAGCCGCCAACAGCCATGAGTTGGCCATCTGCAACCACGCCCTTCAGGGCCTCGGCTGCGGAGGGGAATAACTTGTTCACCACGATCTCCTTATGAATGGGATGCGCTACGATACTACGTACTTAAATAAGTAGTTTTCCGTAAAGATTAGCACTATGGACGTTGATTACCGACTGGCTTTCGACATGGCCCCTGTGGGGCTGGTGCTCTCGCGCAACCGCACCATGGTGGACTGCAACCGCCATGTCTGCGAAATGTTCGGCGCCTCGCGCGAAGTGCTGATCGGCCAGTCGTTCCAGATACTCTATCCCAGCGCCGACGAATATGAGCGGCTTGGGGCGCACATGGAGCCCATCCTGAACGCCAAGGGCCACTATGCGGACAACCGCATCATGAAGCGCGCCAATGGCGAAGTGTTCTGGTGCCACGTGTCCGGCCGCGCACTCAACCGCGATGCCCCGCATGAGTCCGGCATCTGGAGCTTCGAAGATCTGAGTTCGCAGCGCGCCGTGAAAGCGGAGCTGACGGGCCGTGAGCGCGAAGTAGCCGCCCGCCTGCTGGAAGGCCTGACCTCCAAGGAGATCGGTCGGGCACTGGAGATCAGCCACCGCACAGTAGAAATTTACCGTGCACGCCTCATGCGCAAGTACAACGCCTCCACCGCCGCCGACCTGGTGCACAAGCTGCTGGCAGGCGGCTGAACCTGCCCTCGAAGGACAGCACTACCGCCTTTTATTGCCTACTTGGCCGGGCCGTCGATGACTTCAGCGGCGGTGCGAAACGCCTCTACCGCCGTCGGCAGGCCGCAATAGACGCTGGCGTGTAGCAGCACTTCCTGCAACTCCTCCGCAGTAGCGCCATTGTTCAGCGCGCCACGCACATGGCCCTTGAGTTCATGCTGCTTGCCCAGCGCGATCAACATGGAAACCGTGATGAGACTGCGGGTCTTGCGGTCCAGCCCGGGCCGCTGCCAGACATCGCCCCACGCGTTGCGCGTGATGTATTCCTGAATGGGCTGCGTGAAAGAGGTGGCGTTGCCCAGCGCACGGTCCACAAAATCGTCACCCATGACCTCGCGGCGGGTGGCCAGGCCTTTTTCGTAGTCTTTGGTCGGGGTTGGTGTCACGCGGGCTCTCCTTGAAGGGTTGAAACATCAAGGCCCGATGGTAGCGAGCGCACGCAGGGCTTCCACCGCGCAAACAACAGAACGCCCGGCACATGCACTGCACACGCCGGGCTTCATGGCTTCGTGAACGGCTCGCCCCATGCCATCCCCTGACGACATGGGAGCAAGGCCTCACTGATCAGGCGCTGGCACCGCCTGAGGTCAGGTCAAACCGGTCCAGGTTCATCACCTTGGTCCAAGCCTTGACGAAGTCCTGCACAAACACTGCCTGTGCATCGCTGCTGGCATAGACCTCGGCCAGCGCACGCAACACCGAGTTGGAGCCAAACACCAGGTCGGCCACCGTGCCGGTCCATTTTCTGGCACCTGTGCTGCGGTCCACACCTTCCAGCACACCCGCTGCACCCGCCGACTTCTGCCATTGGGTGCGCATGTCGAGCAGGTTCACGAAGAAGTCATTGCTCAAGGTACCAACGCGCTGCGTGAAGACACCATGGGTGGCCTGCCCCACGTTGGCACCCAGCACGCGCAGTCCACCCACCAGCACCGTCATCTCGGGCGCCGTCAGCGTGAGCTGGTTGGCGCGGTCCACCAGCAGCTCGGCCACGGCGCCTTCCAGGCCAGGGCGCACGTAGTTGCGAAAGCCATCGGCCACAGGCTCCATCACCTCGAACGACGGCACCTCGGTCTGCTCTTGCGAGGCATCCGTGCGGCCAGGCGTGAAGGGAACGGTCACGTCCTGCCCTGCCTGCTTTGCGGCAGCCTCCACGGCAGCGCCACCGGCCAGCACGATCAGGTCCGCCAGCGAGATCTTCTTGCCACCCGTCTGCGCCGCATTGAACTCGCGCTGGATGGCTTCGAGCTGACCCAGCACCTTGGCCAGTTGCGCAGGCTGGTTCACAGCCCAATCCTTTTGTGGAGCCAGACGGATGCGCGCGCCGTTGGCGCCGCCCCGCTTGTCGCCGCCCCGGAACGTGGAGGCAGAGGCCCAGGCCGTGGATACCAGTTCCGAAATCGACAAGCCCGATGCCAACACCTTGGCCTTGAGCGCAGCGATGTCCTGCGCGTTCACCAGCGCATGGTCCACGGCAGGCACAGGGTCTTGCCAGACCAGCACTTCGGCGGGCACCTCCGGCCCCAGATAGCGGGCACGCGGCCCCATGTCACGGTGCGTGAGCTTGAACCAGGCACGCGCAAATGCATCGGCAAACTGCTCGGGGTTCGCCAAAAAGCGGCGCGAGATCTTTTCGTAGGCCGGGTCAAAGCGCAGCGACAGGTCGGTGGTGAGCATGGTGGGCACCAGCTTTTTCGACGGGTCGTGTGCGTGCGGGATCGTCGCTGCAGCCCCCTTGGCCGTCCACTGGTGAGCGCCTGCCGGGCTCTTGGTCAGCTCCCACTCGTAGCCGAACAGGTTTTCGAAGAAGTTGTTGCTCCACTGCGTGGGCGTGGTGGTCCAGGTAACTTCCAGGCCACTGGTGATGGTGTCACCGCCTTTGCCAGAGCCATGGCCGCTCTTCCAGCCCAGGCCCTGGTCCTCGATGCCTGCACCTTCGGGTTCCTTGCCCACCAGCGCGGCATCGCCAGCACCGTGGGTCTTGCCAAAGGTGTGGCCGCCAGCAATCAATGCCACGGTCTCTTCATCGTCCATCGCCATGCGCGCAAAGGTGTCGCGGATGTCGCGCGCGGCGGCGATGGGGTCGGGGTTGCCGTTCGGGCCTTCGGGGTTCACATAAATCAGGCCCATCTGCACAGCAGCCAGCGGGTTGGCCAGGTCGCGCTCACCGCTGTAGCGCTTGTCGCTGCCCAGCCAGGTGGATTCAGCGCCCCAGTACACGTTTTCATCGGGTTCCCACACGTCAGGGCGGCCACCGGCAAAGCCAAAGGTCTTGAAGCCCATGGATTCGAGTGCCACATTGCCGGTCAGGATCATCAGGTCGGCCCACGAGATCTTGCGGCCGTACTTCTGCTTGACGGGCCACAGCAGGCGGCGCGCCTTGTCCAGGTTGGCGTTGTCGGGCCAGCTATTGAGCGGCGCAAAACGCTGTTGCCCAGCTCCCGCGCCACCACGGCCGTCTGCCAGACGATAGGTGCCCGCGCTGTGCCAGGCCATGCGCACAAACAGCGGTCCATAGTGCCCAAAGTCTGCGGGCCACCAGTCCTGCGAGTCGGTCATCAGTGCGCGCAGGTCGGCCTTCACAGCAGCAAGGTCGAGGCTCTTGAATTCTTCGGCGTAATTGAAGCCGTCTCCCATCGGGTCGGTGAGCGGGGAGTTCTGGTTCAGGGGGCGGAGATTGAGCTGGTTGGGCCACCAGTCGGCATTGCGGGGGCCCGTGGGCACGGCCTTGGTGTGGTCAAAGGGGCATTTGGCTTCGGTCGTCATGGGTCATCTCCTGTGAAATCGCGTCGGCAAAACGTATCGACAGGGCAGATGGTAGGAAGCAAACGATGACAGGTAAATTGAATCGATTGAATCCCATTAATAGCCAATATCAATAGATCATCATCCTTTCATTGATTTCGTTGCGATACCCAGACAAGTTGAGGCTGGGGCAGCGTCAACGCGAACGCGCCAGCGGCAGCCCAGGTGCACCCATGTCAGCCCTCAGGATGCGCCCATGGGTAGAGTCGGTGACATACACCGTGGTACGCCCTGCCCCGCCAAACGCCAGGTTGGTGGTGGAGCTGCCCGGTACGCCGCGCAGCACCTGCACGGGCTCGGCCCGGTGGTTGAGCACCCACACATAGCCCAGGCCCGGGTTGGCCACCAGTAGGTGACCCTCGGCATCCACGGCCAGGCCGTCGGGGCCGCTGGGGCCATACGAGGTGAAGAACTGGCTGACCTTGGCCACGCTGCCATCGGGCAGCAGCGGCACGCGCCACACGCAGTTGCCGCGCGTCACGGCGAGATACAGCACACGGCCGTCGGGCGACAGGGCCACGCCGTTGGGGCTGGGCACGTTGTGCAGCAGCAAGTCGAGCTGACCATTGGGCCGCAGGCGGTACAGGCGGCCACTCGGGTCGTGCAGGCCGCTTTGGCCCTGGTCGGTGAAGTAGAGGTTGCCTTCGGCGTCAAAGATCAGGTCGTTCACACCCTTGAAGCGCTCGCTGTTGCGGCGCTGCAGGTACGGGGTGACCGCACCCGTGGCTACATCCAGTTGCATCAGGCCGTTTTTGTAGTCGGTGATGAGCAGCGTGCCGGGCTTCAAGAACTTCAGGCCGTTGGGCTCGCCGTCGTACTCGGCCACCAGCGCCCAGTCGCCCTGCGGGTTGATGCGAAAGACCCGGCCCCAGGGGATGTCGCTGACGTAGAGGTTGCCTGCGTCGTCGAACACCGGGCCTTCCAGAAACGAATCGGTGATGGTGCCGCCCCGGTTGGCGTCAGCCCAGTCGCTGCGCTCGCGGCGGCGAAAGTGCTCGGGCATGGTGGTGAACAGGTCGAGATCGCGGACCTCAGGGGCTTGCAACAAAAACATGGCGGGTCTTTCCAATTCGTTCAGGCGGCGGGAGCGGTATCGAAACCATACAGCCGCGCCGGGTTGTCGACCAGGATGCGGTCCATGGCCGCGTCGCTGCCAGCCCAGGACTGCAGCAGGTCCACCAGATCGGCGTCGTTTACGGTGCCAGGCGTCTCGGTGGTGTGCGGCCAGTCGCTGCCCCACACCAGGCGCTCTGGCGCGGCCTGCACCAGGGCCTGGCCCAGCGGCAGGGTGTCGGCGTAGCTGGGGCCATGCACGGCTGAGCGCATGTAGGCGCCCGAGAGCTTGACCCAGGTGTTGCCACCATCGAGCAAGCCGCGCACCACGCCGTAGGCCTCTGCGGCCGGGCCTTCGGCGGGATCGATGCGGCCCAGGTGGTCGATGACCAGGGGCACAGGCAGCGCATGCAACTGGGGCGCGAGCGCGATGAGTTGCTCAGGGTGCGCAAAGACCTGGATATGCCAGCCCGCGCAGGCCGGGTGCTCGGCCACCTTGCGGGCCAGGGTGGAAAGCATGGCGGGCGTGGTGGTGCCCCACGATTGGGGCGAGACGAAATTGACCCGCAGCCCGCGCACACGGCGTGCGGCCAGGTGGCTCAGCTCGTCGGCGCTCACGTCCTCGCCCACCACAGCCACGCCTCGGGAATCCATGCCCAGTTGGTCCAGCGCATCCAGCGTGCAGGCGTTGTCGGTACCGTAGGTGGAGGGCGTGACCACCACCGTGCGCGTGGTGCCCAGGCGGGCCTGCAGCTGCCGGTACACCACCACGGGCGCCACCGGCGGCGTGCGCGGCCAATGGGCTGACGGCGCAAAGCGCGGGTCAAAGATGTGCATGTGGCTGTCGCACGCGCCGGGCGGCAGCTGGCGCTGCGGGCGGTTCAGGCCCACGGAGTGGGGCACGGGGGTGGTCAGCGCTGGCAAAGGCATCGCTCAATCCAGCTTGATATTGCCCTTCTTCACCACCTCGCCCCACTTCGCGTCTTCCTTCTTCAGGAAGGCGGCAAAGTCTGCGGGCGTCGAACCGATGGGCTGGGCGCCCAGGTCGGCCAGGCGCTGCTTCACTTCGTCTTCTTTCAGCACCTCTTGCAGGGCCTGCTGCAGTTTGGTGGCCACGTCGGCAGGCACGCCCGCTGGCAGGAACACGCCGTTCCACTCATAGGCCTCATAACCGGGGATGGCCGCCTCGGCCACCGTGGGCACATCGGGCAGGCGCTTGGAACGCTCAGGGGCCGAAACGGCCAGCGCGCGCAGCTTGCCACCCGCCACATGCGGGTAGGTGGCGGCCACGGTGCCGAACATGAAGTCCACCTGGCCAGCCATCACATCAGTGATGGCCGGGCCGCCGCTCTTGTAGGGCACGTGCACCATATCGAGGCCCAGCTTCTGGGCCATCAGCTCCGCCGCCAGGCGCTGCACCGTGCCGCTGCCGCCCGAGGCAAAGTTGATCTTGCCCGGCTGCGCCTTGGCCTTGGCGATCAGCTCGCCCACGTTTTTGTAGGGTGCATCGGCCTTCACGATGAGCACGTTGGGCGCCAGCAGCACCAGCGACAGCGGCTGCAGTGCGTTGGCGGCATACGGCATCTTGGGGAACAGGTGCGGGTTGATGGAATACGGCGTGGCGTCGTACAACATGGTGTAGCCATCTGCCGGGGCCTTGGCCACAAAGCTGGCGCCGATGGTGCCGCTGGCACCGGCCTTGTTGTCCACGATCACGCTGCCGCCGAGCTTGGCGCCCAGGCGGGTGGCCACCACACGGGCCACGGCATCGGCCGCGCCGCCGGGGGCGTAGGGCACGACGATGGTGATGGGCCGCTCAGGGAAGGCGGCGTGGGCCACGCCAGCGGCCAGGGCGCAGGCAGCGATCAGGGGTTTGAGGAAGCGGAACATGGGGGTCTCCTTGGGTAGCATTCAATCAACAAGAGAAGGAAGGCGGTAGCGGTGTTTCACGTCGCACGGTGCGTGCGCGGGCAGCCGTGCTAGGGCCGCCCCGCAGCACCGGCTGCGTCCCCCTTCCCGCTTTGCATCGCAAAGCGAGAGAAGGGGGAAGGCGCAACGCGCCTCAGGGGGTTGTCCGAGTCAATCTGCTTTGAGATCGAGCGCTTTGGCAATCTGGCTATACGTCGCAGCTTCGCGGGCCACACGGGTCGCAAAGGTATTGCCACACACCGATTCGGCATCCATCCCCAGGCCGCGCAGCTTTTCAGCGGCCGATTCGCTCTTGGCAAAGTCAGCGGCCGTGCGCTCCAGCGCCTGGGCGATGGGCTCGGGCAAGCCTGCGGGGGCCAGCACGCCGTACCACACGTCGGCAGCGTAGTTGCCACCTCCTGCCTCGGCAAACGTGGGCACCTCGGGCACCAGGGCCGAGCGCTGGGGCGCGCCCACGGCCAGCGCGCGCAGCTTGCCGCTCTTGATCTGCGGCAGCACCGAACCCAGCGTGGCAAACGAGCTGTCGAGCTGGCCGCCCATCAGGTCGGTCACCACGGGCGCCGCGCCCTTGTAGGGCACGTGGTTGAGCTGCAGGCCCTGGGCGCGGGCAAAGATCTCGGTGGCAGAGTGGCCCGAGCTGCCCACCCCGGCCGTGCCTGCTGTCACGCGGCCGGGCTCGGCGCGGGCCTTGGCTTGGTAATCGGCCAGTGTCTTGACCGGCAGGCTGGGGGCCACCACCAGCACCGTGGGGCTGCTGGCCACCGTGCACAGGGGGCGGAAGGACTTCACCGCATCGAACTTGACGCGGCCCTGGCACAGCGCCGGAATCATGGTGTGGTTGGTGGCGCCGAACAGCAGCGTGTAGCCATCGGCCGGGGCGCTGGCCACGGCCTGGGCAGCAATGATGGTGCCCGCGCCCGGCTTGTTGTCAATGATGAAGGGCTGGCCCAGCGCCTTGCTGGCGTGGTCGGCAAAGGCGCGCGCCACCACGTCGGTGGGGCCACCGGCGGCAAAGCCCACCACCAGCTTCACGGGCTTGGTCGGATAGGCTGCTGCGCCCGTTTGCGCGCAGGCGGCGCCAGACGCTACTAAAACAATAGCTGCCAGCGCATGATTGACTAGCGCAAGAGGCCTATTTTTCTTGAAATTGCGTGCCATGGTCTGTTGTCTCCTGTGCAGCCGGGCACCCTGCCCGGCCATGTTCTTGGGGCAGGCCGGCGCTCAGACGACGGCTACTGCATGCGGTGCACGTGCCAGCACGGCCAGCAGGTTCTTCGCCGCGCCCACGCCCATGTTCACGTAGGCATCGCTCGTCACGCCGCCGATGTGGGGGCTGAGGATGAAGCGCGGCTCGCCCTGGAAGGGGTGGCCCGCCGTCATGGGCTCGACCGCAAAGCTGTCGAGCCCGGCCGCCATGACCTGGCCCGAGCGCACGGCAGCCAGCAGTGCGGCCTCGTCGATCAGGCCGCCGCGTGCGGTGTTCACCACAATCACGCCGCGCTTGCATTGCGCCAGCGTGGTGGCGTTCAGCAGGTTGCGGTTTTCGTCGGTCAGCGGGCAGTGCAACGAGATGGCATCCGATTCGCGCCAGATCGTCTCCAGGTCCACTGCCTGCACATAGGCGGGCAGGTTCTTGGCAAACGGATCGAAGCCGATCACGCGCATGCCCAGGGCGTCGGCCATCTTGGCAAAACGCAGACCGATGGCGCCCAGGCCCACCAGGCCCACCGTGCGGCCACCCAGCTCCAGGCTCTTGTGCGTGGCCTTGTCCCAGTGGCCAGCGTGCATGCGCGCATCCAATGCCACCACCGATTTGGCGCAGGCCAGCAGCAGGGCCAGGGCCTGCTCGGCCACGGCGGCGGCGTTGGCGCCCACGGCGGCCACCACCTCAATGCCACGGGCTTTGGCAGCCACCTTGTCGATGGTGTCGGTGCCGCTGCCGTGCTTGGAGATGACCTTGAGCGCGGGGGCCGCGTCCATCACCGCAGCGCCCACCTTGCCGTAGCGCACGATGATGGCCACGGGGTTGTGCGCACCGCACAGGGCCACCATGTCCTCTTCCGTCGGCGTCTTGCCTGCGTAGACGATCTCGTAGCCTGTGAGCAGGTCGAGGGCTTGTTGCGCCAGGTCGGCGCCGGTCACGATGATGACGGGGTGGGTAGCGTTGCTCACAGCGATTCCCCTTCCTTCAAAACACCCGCAGCGCGCAGGGCTGCAGGCAGCCATTTCGATGCGGTGTCGCCACGGGCAATGGCTTCGATGCGGGCGGCTTCGTCGGCCACCTTCTTGTCGGCCAGGGCCAGCATGGCGGGGGCTTTTTCGCGCTCGATGACGACCACGCCATCGGCATCGCCCACCACCAGGTCACCGGGGTTCACCACCGCGCCACCGGCGCTGATGGGGTGGTTAATGCGGCCGGGCACGTACTTGGTCGGCCCTGCAGGGTTGAAGCCCGCGCTGAACACGGGGAAGTCCAACTCCAGAATTTCCAGCTTGTCGCGGATGGCGGCGTCCACGATCACGCCCGCCAGGCCACGCTTCTTGCAGGCGCTGAGCATCAGCGTGCCCATCAGCGCGGCGGTCTGGTCGCCCTTGCCGTCAATCACCAGCACATCGCCCGGCTGTGCCAGGGCGATGGCGGCGTGGATCATGAGGTTGTCACCGGGGCGCACTTCCACCGTGAAGGCGGGGCCTGCCACCTTCATGTTCTGGTGCACAGGAGCGACGCGGCCATGCATGGTGCCGCGGCGGCCCGCCACGTCGGCCAGGATGGCGGCTTGGAAGGTGGAGGCTTTGGCGACGACGTCGGCGCTGACGCGGTCAATGGTGCGGATGATTTCAGGGAGTTGGCTCATAGGGATGGTCCGGTTGAACGATGGAATGAAGAAAGGAAATAAGAGAACTGCGGTGGTCAGTCGGCTTTGATGCCGCCTTCTTTGATCACCTTGGCCCACTTGGCGGAGTCAGCCTTTTGCAGGTCGCCCAACTGCTGGGGCGAGCCACCCACCAGCGTCACGCCCAGCTTGTCGGCCAGGGCCACAAGGGCCGGGTCTTTCAGCGCGCCGGCAATTTCGCGGTTCAGGCGCTGCACGATGGGGGCGGGTGTCTTGGCTGGCGCAAACACGGCCTGCCACTGCTCCACCACAAAGTCTTTGAGCCCCGCTTCGCCCATGGTGGGCACGGCAGGCAGGGCTTTGAGGCGCTGGGCCGACGTGACGGCCAGGGCGCGCAACTTGCCCGACTGCACATGCGGCAGGGCAGCGGCAACGGGGGCAAACATGAACTGCACCTGCTCGGCCAGTGTGTCTTGCAGCGCGGGGGTGTCGCCCTTGTAGGGCACATGGATGAAGCGCGCACCGGTTTGCTGCGCCAGCAACTCGCCCTGCATGTGCAGGATGGTGCCGTTGCCGCCCGAGGCAAACGCCAGCTTGCCGGGCTGGGCCTTGGCAGCGGTCAGCAAATCAGCCACCGTTTTGAACGGCTGGTTCACGCCCACCACCAGCATGTGCGGGATGGTGCCTACGGTGATCACGGGCTCAAACGCCGTGATGTGGTCATAGGGCAGCTTGGCCATCAGGTGCGGCGCAATCGCCTGCGGGCCGATGGACGTGCCCAGCAGCGTGAGACCGTCGGGTGCCGCCTTGGCCACATAGGCTGCGCCGATGGTGCCCGTAGCCCCGGCCTTGTTGTCCACGATGACGTTGGTGGACAGGGCTGCACCCAGCTTGAGGGCGATGTTGCGGCCCAGCACGTCGGTGCTGCCACCGGCGGGGTAAGGCACCACCCAGGTGATGAGCTTGCCCGCAGGCCAATCGGTTTGCGCCCATGCAGGCAACCCCGCGCCGGCCAAGGCCAGGGTGGTCAGCAAATGGCGGCGCTGCACGCCGTGCGCGGAAAGATGGGATGCCAAAGAGGTCATGGTGCAAGGCCCTCAGACAGGGATAGGGGTTGAAGAAGTCGATACCGGCGCAAAGCCGTAGAGTTCGGCGGGGTTGGTGACCAGTACGCGGCGCAGCGCATCGGCACCGGCTTGATCGCACCAGCGTGCCAGGGTGTCGATCTGCAATGCGTCGTCGGGCAAGGGGTGCAGGCCAGCGCTGGCGGTGGCGTGGGGCCAGTCGCTGCCCCACAGCACGCGCTCTGGTGCCGCACGCAGGTAGCTGGTGGCCAGCGCGTCGAGCGCGGGGTCATCCACCGCATGGGTGGCACTGACGATGTAACCGCCCGAGAGCTTGACCCAGGCCCGGCCCTTGCCCAGCAGTTGCAGCAACAGTGCGTGGGCAGGATGCTTTCCTGCCTGCTCGAGTGCAACGCGACCCAGGTGGTCAAACACCAGGGGCACAGGTACGCCGCGCAATACATCTCCCAAGCTGGCCAGCATGTCGGGAGCCATCAGCAGTTGCAGGTGCCAGCCCCAGGGCGCAATGCGCCGGGCAAGGGGAAGGATGGAGTCCACTGAGCCGGTGACGCCCAGCGACAGGTTGAGCCGCACACCGCGCACGCCTGCGTCGTGAAGGGTTTGCAACTGTGCGTCGCTCTCGCGGCCGTCGATCACGGCCACGCCCCGGGCCTGTCCACCCAACGCAGCGAGTCCCTGCAGCATGCAGCGGTTGTCCGCACCGTAGGTGGATGGCGTGACCAGCACCGCGCGCTCGGTGCCCAGGCGCTGCTGCAGCGCGCGGTAGTCGCTGGCCGACGCATCGGGCGGCAACAGCCTGGCGCCGGGCGCAGCAGGAAAGCGCTGGTCGTACACATGCACGTGGCAGTCGCACGCCGCCGCAGGCAGTGCGGTACGGGGCGCCGTCGTTCCCAGAGAGAACGGTACGGGCGTGACAAGACGATCGCGGGTCATGGCGATGGGCAGTCAGCGGGGGATGAACGTGGCGGCTCGATCAGTCCAGGCTGGCGCCAGAGTCCTTCACGATCTTGGACCAGCGGGGCACTTCGGTGCGCAGCAGTGCCGCAAACTGCTCGGACGTGCCCCCGAGGATGTCGCCGCCTTCGGAGCGCAGCTTGTCCGCCACGTCCGGTTGCTTGAGGGCCTGGTTCACGGCCTTGTTCAGCTGCGCCACGATGGCCGCGGGCGTGCCCGCAGGGGCCAGCACACCGAACCAGGTCACGGCCTCAAAGCCCTTGAACCCGGACTCCGCCAGCGTGGGCACATCCGGCAGCTGCGCCGAGCGCTGGGCCGAGGTGATGGCAATGACCTTGAGCTTGCCATTGCGCACATGGCCCAGCAGCGTGGGCACGGACGACATGTACAGATCAATCTGCCCGCCCATCAGGTCCGTCATGGCCTGGGCCGCGCCCTTGTAAGGGATGTGGCGCAACTGGATGCCAGCAGCGTTCTCTGCCAGCTCCCCGGCCAGATGGGCCACGGTGCCGTTGCCCGAATAGCCCAGCGTCAGGGCATCAGGCTTGCCCTTGGAGGCAGCCACCACATCGGCAAAGGTCTTGAAGCGCGAATTGACTGGCACCACCATCACGATGGGCGAGGACGACACCAGCGCCACCGGCGCCAGGTCCTTGAGCGGGTCGTAGGGCAGCTTCTTGTACAGCGTGGGGTTGATGGCGAGGTTGCTGGTCTGCCCCATCACCAGTGTGTAGCCGTCCGGGTCGGCCTTGGCCACAGCGTCCACCCCCAGGTTGCCACCGGCGCCGGGGCGGTTGTCCACGATCACGCTCCACTTGTTCTGGTCGGCCATCTTCTGCGCCACGGCGCGGGCGATCATGTCGGTGCCACCGCCGGGGGGGAACGGAACAATCAGGCGGATGGCCTTGGCGGGGTAAGCCGTCTGAGCCTGCGCAGCGCCGTGGGGCACGGCCACGGCCGCAAGGCCCAGGAAAGCGGCGCACAGGCGCGCACTCAAAGAACGTGAAAGCGATGAAAAAGCGGTCATGGATTTGTCTCCGTTATGGTGGTTCGTCACGCCGGTCTGCAAGGGCCTGTTCGGGCCTGGCGCCGTGGTGTGCGAATGTACGCACGCGTTTCAACCCATACAATGCAGTTGCACACAATGAAACGAATTGCGCCATGAGCAACCCACCCTCCTCGCCTGTGCGCCCTGCCCCGCGCAAGGCCACCCAGCCAAATGCCACCACTGCCGGGGCCGATGAAAGCGCAGACGGGCCGACCTATGCGGCGACCAAGGACACCGGTGGCGTGATCGCCGTGACGCGTGCGCTGCAGGTGCTGGAGGCCTTTGCGCTGGGCGAATCCAGCCTGTCTCTGGCAGAGCTGAGCCGCCGCTGCAGCCTTCACAAGACCACAGTGCTGCGCCTGGCCCGCACGCTGGCGCAGTCCGGGTTCATGGTGCAGCGCGAAGACGGCGACTGGCGCCTGGGCCCGGCCGCAGGCTGGCTGGGTGCGCGCTACCAGGCAGGCTTTGACGTGCAGAACGTGCTGGAGCCCGCGCTGCGTGAGCTGACCCTTGCCACCGGCGAAAGCGCTGCGTTTTATGTGCGTGAAGGCAATGTACGCACCTGCCTCGTGCGCGTGGAAGGCCCGCAGGCGCTGCGCCACCACGCCCGCATGGGCGAAGGACTGCCGCTGGACAAGGGATCGCCGGGCCGCGTGATCCTGGCGTTTTCGGGCGAGCCGGGCAAGGCCTATGAGGAGATCCGCAAGAAGGGCTACCACTGGTCCATTGGTGAACGGGAACAGGGCGTGGCCACCGTGTCGGCGCCGGTATTTGGCATGCACTGGCGGCTCATGGGCTCGGTGTGCATCTCAGGCCCGGCCTCGCGTTTGCCCGCCGAAAAGCTCGAAGCGCTGGCGCACACCGTGGTCGCTGCAGCGACACAGTTGTCCTACGCGCTGGCTGGCAGTTCGGCCGCGCCGGCCCATGCCCCCGTGCGGGCGACGCAATGGCATCCCTGATACTTGCATCCGTTATCCACCCCACACAAAAACCGAGGAGACTGCCGTGAGCCGCTACCCCTTCCCTGACCTGAACACCCTGCCCGAGGACATCCGCGCGCGGATTCTTGAAGTGCAGGAGAAGGCGGGATTCATCCCCAACGTGTTCCTCGCGTTTGCCCGCCGGCCAGCGGAATGGCGTGCATTCTTTGCGTACCACGACGCGCTCATGCTCAAGGAAGAAGGCAGCCTGACCAAGGGCGAGCGCGAGATGATCGTCACCACCACCAGCGCGGCCAATCAGTGCCTGTATTGCGTGGTGGCGCATGGCGCGATCCTGCGCATCTACGAGAAGAAGCCGCTCATCGCCGACCAGGTGGCGGTGAACTACCGCAAGGCGGACATCAGCCCCCGGGAGCGGGCCATGCTCGACTTCGCCATGAAGGTGTGCCAGAACGCCCACGAGATCGACGACACGGATTTCGAGGCCCTGCACCCCCATGGTTTCGATGACGAGGACATCTGGGACATCGCCGCCATCACGGCATTCTTTGGCCTGTCCAACCGCATGGCCAGCTTTACGGGCATGCAGCCCAACCCAGAGTTCTATCTGATGGGCCGTGTGCCCAAGGCCAAGCCTGCAGCCTGATCCAAACCATGCGCTCCGCACGAACGATCTGGCTTTGGGTGCTGGCCGCCCCTGCGGTACAGGCCGCAGGGTTTGGGCCACCGGAGGGCACGCTGCCCTTTCACCCTTTGACTGTGGCCGTGCCCGCTGGCGCGCTGTCGCCGTTGCGGTCCGCCTCGCTCTTCCGCGAAGAATCCAGCACGGGGGCGGCGCCCACTTACTACCTCGGTGCGGGTGTTGCAGGCTCGCGCCTGCAAATCCCTGACTCGCCGGGCGCTACGGCGTGGCAGGTCGTACCCACCGCCGATTGCGTACGCCTGGAGCCCGTGCCCCCCGCACTGCTGCACACCCCGTCCGTGCAGGCAGTGCTGGTGCAACAGAATCCGCTGCCCATGGAGTGCGCTGCCGCCTTCGAGGGGAGCTGTACCAGCCGTGACGACAAACTGCGCATCACCACGACCTTCGATGGCCGGCGCCGCGCGGCGCGCGTGGGTGGCGGCTTTTTCGGCACCGAAGGCACCATAGACACCACGTTCTACACGGGCGTGCGCACCCTCAGCATCGAACACCTACCCAGCCGTCTTGTGCTGCGCATGCAAGAACGCCTGAACAACAGCAACGGCTACAGCGCACCGCAGACAGCCATCCGGTATTTGCCAGAGCTGCAGCGCCTTTTGCTGCTGGGCGCCTCAGAGGCACAGGGCATGCCTCTGGCGCAATGTGTTGCCCTGCCCTCACGATAAAGGTCGTCCCACTGCGACTCAACGGACCGATACCCGCGCGATGCCCGGCATGACCTCAGGACCTCAGGACCTCAGGACCTCAGGACCTCAGGACCTCAGGACCTCAGGACCTCAGTCCGGCAAGTCTGCATCAGTCTCGCGCACCCAGGGCTGCTGCGCCTGCCACTGGTCCAGCCAGCCAGGCACCTGCTGCGCGGGCATGGGCCGCGCAATGCCATAGCCCTGGCCCAGCACACAGCCCATGGCCAGCAGCGTGCGGCCGTGGTCCACGGTCTCCACACCTTCGGCAATCACCTTGCGGTTGAACGCTTTGGACAGGCCCACCACACCCTGCACAATGGCCAGGTCGTCGCGGTCTTCGAGCATGTCGCGCACAAAGCTCTGGTCGATCTTGAGCAGCTCTGCAGGCAGCTTTTTCAGGTAGGTCAGCGACGAATAACCGGTCCCAAAATCGTCCAGAGCAAACCGCACGCCCAGTTCGGCGCATGCGTGCATCAGGCCAGACACCTGGGCCATGTCCTGCAACGCGCTGGTCTCCACAATCTCCAGCTCCAGCGCCGACGAAGGCACCGAGGGATGCGCGGCCAGTGCCTGGCGCAGCTTGTGCACAAAGTCCTCTTGCTGGAGCTGCTTGGAGAACACGTTGACGCTGACCGGCATGCGCAGCCCCACCGCCAGCCACTGCGCCATTTGCGATAGGGCCATGTCCAGCACCCGCTCGCCAATCGCAATCGCCATGTCGTGGTCTTCAATCACCGGCAGGAACTGGCTCGGGGCCAGCAGGCCTCGCTGCGGATGCAACCAACGGACCAGCGCCTCCATGCCCACCACCTCACCTGTCTGCATGTTGACCTGGGGCTGGTAGTACAGCACCAGCTCCCGCTGAGCGATGGCGGTGGCAATCTGCTCCAGGCTTTCGCGCTTGATCCGGATGGCTGCATCGCTGGCCACATCAAACAGGTGGAACCGATTCTTGCCCGCCTGCTTGGCCAGGTACATGGCCTGGTCGGCATGGCGGATGAGCTGCTCTGAACTGGAACCATCCTGCGGGTAGATGGTGACGCCGATGCTGGCAGACACCTGCAGGGATTGCCCGCTTACCTGCAACGGCTCGGCCGCCACCTGCAACAGCCGCAACAGCAGGGGCTCGCAGTCCTGCTCGGCTGTCAGGTCGGTCATGACGGCCACAAACTCGTCCCCACCAATGCGCGCCAGCGTGTCGCCATCGCGCAGCGCAGACCGCAGACGCTTGGCAATCGCCACCAGAAACTCGTCGCCCGCCGCATGCCCATACCGGTCGTTGATGTCCTTGAAGCCATCCAGATCCAGAAACGCCACCGCCAGCGACTTGTTGCGACGCACACAGTGCGCCATGGCCTGCTGAAGCCGGTCGGCGAGCAGAACGCGGTTGGGCAGGTGCGTCAGCATGTCAAAGTGCGCCACCTCGGCCAGCTGCTCGTTGATGCGGCGCATCTGCGCATTGGCAGCCTCCAGCTCGGCCTGGCTGCGCAGGCGCTCCGTGATGTCGCGAACGATCATGCTGCTGTATTGGCGGCCTTCACTGTCCCCATAGATGCTGGAGCTGATCTCGGCGGTGAAGTGGCTGCCATCACCCCGGACCATGGTCAGCAGGCCGGCGGCCTGCCCCCTCTGCTGGCGCTGTACCAGCAGCTCCTGCAACCGGGGGTCGGCAGGGTCGGCCAGCCCCGTGCGCCCCCGGGCGATGATTTGTGCCTCGCTCAGGTCAAACAGTCGGCAAGCCGCCTGGTTCACGGCCAGCACGGCGCCATCGGGAGAGGTCAGCAACACGGCGTCCATGCTGTTGTCAAACAGCGCCTGGAACTTGAGTTCGCGGTCCTGCAGCTGCGATGTCAGCTTGCGCCGCATGGTGATATCGACAAAGGTCACCACGATCTTGTCGAGCGCTCCCACCGGCGTGAACCAGGGGTCGGCACGGCACAGCACCCAGCAGATGTCGGCGTCTTTGGAGCGAACAATGCCCACCACGATGCCGTTGACCGGTTCGCGGGTGGCAACCACGCGTGAGGCGGGGTAGTCAGACACCGGCATGGTCTGGCCTTCCTCGTTCAGGAAGGACCAGGCCGGGTCAATCAGCTGCTTGCCGGTCATCTGCTCAAAGCTCAGCCCCAGGAGGTTGCTGGCCTCGGCGTTGCACCGCACCACCGCACCCGTCGCATCGTGGATCACCAGGCCCGTCATCAGGTTGTCGATGAGCGACCGCTGCTCGGTTTCACTGTCGCGCAGCACTTGTTCCACCACCAGCCTTTGCTGCGCACTTTCGCTCTCGCGGCGCGCCAGGCGCAGCGACACAAACTTGATGAACGCCAGCAGCAGGGCCGTCAGCGCCAGTGGAGTGTCGATGCTGCGGGCCCATACCTGCCAGAACCGGCGCTCGGACTGGCCCACAAACACCGTCACTGGAAGTTTTTCGAGCCGGTGAAAAAGGTTCACGAAGTTCTGGCCGTTGAGCAGCGCGTTGGGCCCTTCCACCCGCCCTTGCACAGGAAACTGTTGTTGCGTGAGATACCGGATCAACGCCCCGGCACGGCGCGTGCCGTATACCTCGTCCTTGGTGACTGCGGCGGGCACCGGAAAGCGGGTCATCAGGTAGCCATCGTCACGCAGCACGCCCACGGTGAGCTGCTGCACCAGCGGCGCGTCTTTCCAGAGCGACTCCAGAAAATCCACAGGGAATACATCGGTCAACACGGCCTGCGCCTGGCCTTTTTGATCCCGCAGCACATAGCGCAGGGTGAAAACCCAGTCCTTGTTCAGCGCATCGCGCTGCGGCCGCCCCAGGTAGATATCGCGCAGGTCCGGGGCATCGTGCGCAAAATCCTGAAAGCTGGGTTGAGCAGCCAGACTGGGGAGGCCCTGCAAGCTGGGCGTGTGCGACGAGGCCAGTAATTGGCCGTTCATGTCGCTCACGTAGGTCTGGCTGACTTCGGGGCGGTACTTGAGGTAGTCCACCAACAACTGCTGCACCTGCGTCAGGTTGTCGATCCCCCCGGGTGAAATCGCAATGGTCTCAGCCAGGCTCAGCATGCCCGCGCGCTTGGAAAGAAAGAAGGTGTCCAGCGTCCGCGTAAGCAGCACCAGGTTGGACTGCATGTGCTCCTCTTCACGGTCCTTGACCTGCCCCCATTCGTCAAAGGCGTACAGGCCAAACATGAAGAGAACCGACACGATGACCAGATTGGTCACCTTGTTGATGCTGCTGGCAGCCGCGCTTGCTGGGATGGTTGAATTCATTCAGAAAGCACAAAGCAGCACGTCGGTGCGGTGTTGAAAATCCCCTCCCCGGCTCTATTCGTTTTCTTCTATCGTTGCCGAAGTCATCCTAACAGGTAACAAAAAGAACGGGGGGGGGGTTGAATGAGAAGGCGCGGTATGGGATCGGCGGTATGGGCACAGTGCTCCGCGCCTCGGTGCCAGTGGGGCCGTATTCACTGGCTAACGCAGGGCCACCAGCAGAGGGAAGAAGTGGCACGGGTGCTGGGTGCGGGCAGAGGCTTGCCTTCCACCGTGCCGTCAAATCACTGGTGCAAATCGCCCAATTACTATCCTTTTTATAGCAACCAATGCATATACCACGAGCACTTCCAGCCGAATAGTCCAAAAATGAGCCTCCCCCCCGCCATAGGGCTCAAGTGACGGGACGGACGGTCAGCTGGCCGTCACCAGCGTCCGCATCCAGTCGGGCAGCGGCGCCGCCTTCTGCTGCGGAAAGTCCACCCAGATCGTCGTAGCTCCGCCCGCTGCGCATATCACGCCTGGCTGGCCCACGCGCTCCATCGTGCCCCAGGTCTCGAACGTGGTGCGGCCCGGGTCGCTCACGTAGAGCTTGAGCAACACGTCGGCCGGGTATTCGAGCTGCTTGTAGAAATTGCAGAACGCATTGACGACGACGGGCCCCTGTCCGCGCGGGTCGGGGTTGCAGCCCACCGACACCATCCACTCAATGCGCGCGGTTTCCAGGTACCGGAAGTACACGGTGTTGTTGACATGGCCCATCGCATCCATGTCGCCCCAGCGCACCGGGAACCGCATCTCAAAGACCAGCTTCTTGACCTCAGGGATTTCGATCTTCATACCCGCTCGTGCCCCAGGGATCAGACCGCGAAGCCGTCGTCGGCTGCGATCACCGCGCCGTTCACAAAATGGCTTTGGTCGCTGGCCAGCATCACCAGCAGCGCATCCAGGTCCTGCGGCTGGCCCACGCGCTTGCGCGGCAGCATGTCCATGAGCTTTTTGCCCTGCTCGGTCTGCCAGTGGTGGTGGTTGATTTCTGTGTCGATGTAGCCAGGGCAAATGGCGTTCACGTTGATGCCGAACCGGCCCCACTCCAGTGCCATCGCCCGGGTCATCTGCACCACGGCGGCCTTGCTCATGCAATAGACACCGATCTGCGGCAGCACCTTGAGGCCCGCCATCGACGCGATATTGATGATGCGACCGCCGGTGAAGCTGCCCGGCGCTGCACCGCGGGAGCGGGCCAGCATGCGCTTGCCCACCTCTTGCGCCACAAAGAAGGCGCCCTTCACGTTGGTATCGAAGATGAAGTCATAGTCCTCGGGCGTCACGTCCTGGATGCGCTGCGTGGTGCTCACGCCCGAGTTGTTCACCAGGATGTCGATGGAGCCCATTTCGGTCTCGGCATGGGCCACGGCGGACTTGATGGAGTCGTGGTCGGTCACGTCCAGCTCGATCACATGGGCGTCACCGCCCTCGCCTTCGATGCGCGCGCGCAGCTCCTTGAGTTTTTCCACCCGGCGGCTGGCCAGCACGACGCCTGCACCAGCGCGGGCCAGGGTGCGGGCAAACTGCGCGCCCAAGCCGCTAGAGGCGCCCGTGATGAAGGCCACGCGGCCGGACAAGTCGATGCTATATGCCATTTAGAGTCTCCCTACTGATCAAAATAGAACGGTCGTTCGATTGTCTATATTCCGTGAATACAATCAGTCGCCAGACAGACAGGGCGCGGTCGGCGCTCTGTAGAAAATAATCCATTATCAAACGCCCGACGAGAAGCCCATGACCAACGAAGAAATCCTCGCCCAATACGGCCCCCGCGAATCCATGGAATACGACGTGGTGGTCGTTGGCGGCGGCCCTGGCGGCCTTGCCACTGCGATCCGCCTGAAGCAACTGGCGGCCGAAAAAGGCCAGGACGTCTCGGTGGTGGTGCTCGAAAAAGGGTCTGAGCCCGGTGCGCACATCCTGTCGGGTGCCATCATGGACCCCAAGGCCCTCACCGAGCTGATCCCCGACTGGAAAAAGCGCGGCGCGCCCCTGAACCAGCCCGTCACCGACGACGCCTATATCTTCCTGAGCGAAAAGTCGGGCTTTCGCGTGCCCAACATGTTCCTGCCGCCGTTTGCCCACAACCACGGCAACTACATCATCAGCCTGGGCAACCTGACCAAATGGCTGGGCGAACAGGCCGAAGCCCTGGGCGTGGAAATCTTCCCCGGCTTTACGGCCGCTGAAGTGCTCTACAACGACAACGGCTCCGTCAAGGGCGTGGCCACGGGCAACATGGGCATTGGCAAGGACGGCGAGCCCACCGAGAACTTCCAGCTCGGCATGGAGCTGCTGGGCAAGTACACCGTGTTTGCCGAAGGCGCACGCGGCCACCTGGGCAAGCAGCTGATCGCCAAGTTCCACCTCGACAAGGACCGCGACCCGCAGAGCTTCGGCATTGGCGTGAAGGAACTGTGGGAGATCGACCCCAAGAAGCACCAGCCCGGCTTTGTAATGCACACCGCTGGCTGGCCCATGGAGAACGACACCTACGGCGGCGCCTTCCTGTACCACCAGGAGGGCAACAAGGTGGCACTGGGCTTCGTCACGGGGCTGGGTTATGCCAACCCCTACCTGAGCCCGTTCGAGGAGTTCCAGCGCTGGAAGACGCACCCCAACGTCCGCTACTACTTCGAAAACGAGAAGGGCGAGATCACGGCCAAGCGCCTGTCTTACGGTGCACGTGCCATCAACGCCAGCGGCATCAACGCCCTGCCCAAGACCGTCTTCCCAGGCGGCGCCCTGGTGGGCTGCAATGCCGGCTACCTGAACGTCGGCCGCATCAAGGGCAGCCACGCCGCCATCAAGACCGGCATGCTGGCCGCCGAAGCCGCCTATGACGCCGTGGTGGCAGGCCGCCAGCACGACGAGCTGACCGCCTACCCCGAAGCCTTCGAAAAGAGCTGGCTGCACACCGAGCTGAACAAGGACCGCAACTTCAAGAACTGGTTCAAGTACGGCCTGACGACGGCCACGCTGATGAACGGTTTCGAGCAGTTCGTGCTGCGCGGCCACATCCCCTGGACGCTGCACCGCGACAAGCCCGACCACGCGTACCTGAAGCCTGCGGCCGAGTGCAAGCCCATCGTCTACCCCAAGCCCGATGGCAAGCTCACGTTTGACCGCCTCTCCAGCGTGTTCATCAGCAACACGAACCACGAAGAGAACCAGCCCGCCCACCTCACGCTCAAGGACCCGAGCGTGCCGGTCAACATCAACCTGGCCAAATACGCCGGCCCCGAGGCGCGCTATTGCCCGGCGGGCGTGTACGAGTTTGTGCCCGACACGACCAAGGGCGGTGATGCCCAGCGCCTGCAGATCAATGCGCAGAACTGCGTGCACTGCAAGACCTGCGACATCAAGGACCCCACGCAGAACATCGTGTGGGTCACGCCGGAAGGCGGCGGTGGCCCGAACTACGCGGGCATGTAAGCACCGTCAAAATTCATAGCACCTTGCGCTTGAAGGGCCTGCACTGCAGGCCCTTTTTTATGGAGATCAGCGCTGATCTACAGCGCAACGCCCGTCACGCGGCGGCGCGCGTGAGCTGAAACTGTCCCATCGCACCCGCCAGCCGGTTGGCCTGGTCCTTGAGGCTCTGGGCTGCTGCGGCGCCCTGCTCCACCAGCGCGGCGTTTTGCTGCGTCATGTGGTCGAGCTGGTCCACTGCCTGGCTCACCTGGCCGATCTGTGTGCTCTGCTCGCTGCTGGCCTCGTTGATCTCGGCCATCAGCGTGGTCACACGCTCCACGCTTTGCACGATGTCGCCCATCGTGGAGCCTGCGGTGACCACCAGCCGGGCGCCGTCACTGACCTTGTCCACGCTGGTGGAGATCAGCGCCTTGATCTCGCGCGCCGCGTTGGCACTGCGCCCGGCCAAGCCGCGTACCTCGCTGGCCACCACGGCAAAGCCACGCCCTTGCTCGCCCGCACGGGCCGCCTCCACAGCCGCATTGAGCGCGAGGATGTTGGTCTGGAAAGCAATGCCGTCGATGATGCCCACGATGTCGGCGATCTTCTTGCTGCTGGCATTGATCTCTTCCATGGTCTTGACCACCTGGTTGACCACTTCGCCCCCCTTGCTGGCCACCTCGGTGGCGTTGAGCGCCAGCGCGTTGGCCTGGCGCGTGCTGTCGGCATTGGCGGCCACCATCTGCGCCAACTGGGCAATGCTGGCCGCCGTCTGCTGCAGGTTGCTGGCCGCGTGCTCGGTGCGCATGCTCAGGTCGGTATTGCCCGCGGCCACTTCGGAGCTGGCCACATGGATGGATTCGCCCGAGTCGCGCACCTCGGTCACCACGTAGTGCAGCGACTCGACCATCTTGTCCAGCGCGGTGAGCAACTGGCCGATCTCGTCGGTGCGCTGGGTTTGCATGCGCACCGTGAGGTCGCCCCGCGCCACCACAGCGGCCGCCTCGGAGGCCTGGCGCAGCGGCAGCACGATGGAGCGCCGCAGCAGCCAGCCAAACAGCGCCGACAACGCCACCACCACCAGCACCGCCACGGCACTGATCCATTGCGCACGGGATGCATCGGCAATCATGCTGTCCCCCGCCTTCAGAGATGACTGCTCGGAAGCTGCGAGCAACTGGTCGATGGACCGCAGGTATTGGGTCAACGCTGCTGCGTGTTCCTGCAGCTCTTTCTGGCTGATGATCTTGGCTTCCAGGGCGTTTTGCACCAGCGCGTCCCGCAGCACTGCATATTTCTGGCGTTCGGCCTGGGCCTGCGCCCACAGGGGCCTGGCGCTCTCGCTGGAAGACACCTGCGCCAATGCCTCGTCGATGCGCTTGCGCATTGCGTCTTCGGCGGCGATCTGGTTGCGCATTTCGGCCACCAGGGGGAACACGTCGGACGAGAGCGTGGCGCGCAACGCAATCTGGCCGATATAGACCGACTGGGTTTTCCAGTCGCGCACGGTGCGTTCGATGGGCAGTTGCTCCGTGGTCAACAATGTGGCCTGGCGGCTCGTGTCCTGGCCTGTCAGCCAGGTGGTGGCCCCCAGCAGCGCCACCGCAAAGCCCAGGATGCCAAAGCTGGCCGCCAGCTTTTGCCCCACGCTCAGCGTGCGGCTGCGCCGCGCAGGTGATACGCCCTGGGTGGCCTTATCTGACGCGGCGCGGCTCCACTCCGCCTCTGCAGGTGCGGCACGGAAAGCAGCGCCACCAGGCGCCCCGGAAGTGGCTGGCAAATAGTTCATGAGCGTTCTCCTGGTTCGTTTCCCACACCGTGCGGGGGCCTGAGACGGCAGGCGCTGTACCCATTGCGACCCGCAGGTTCGATGCGCACAGCACATGCCCCACAGGGGGCAGTTGCCTATCGCGTCATGACGTGACGCATTCACCAAAGCCGCCACCGCCTGGGGTTGCGATCTCAAACACATCTCCGGGCTCCATCAGCGCCGCACCGATGTGGCCCAGTTCCTCCACCTGGCCGTTGACGCGCAGCACGCGGTTGGCGCCAGGCTTGCCGGGCTGGCCGCCAGCCATGCCAAACGCAGGGTTCAAGCGCCCGTTGGACAGGATGCTGGCCGTCATCGCCTCCAGAAAACGCACGCGCCGCACGCCACCATCGCCGCCCGCCCAGCGGCCCGCGCCGCCGGACCCGCGCTGGATCTCATAGCTGTCGAGGACCACCGGGAAGCGGAACTCCAGCACCTCGGGGTCGGTCAGGCGCGAGTTGGTCATGTGGGTCTGGACCACGCTGGTGCCGTCAAAGCCACGCACGACCTGGCCCGAGGCGTCCAGCACCGCGCCAGCACCGCTGCCGCCAGCAATGGTTTCGTAGTACTGGTACTGCGCATTGCCAAAGGTGAAGTTGTTCATGGTGGGCTGGCTGCCAGCCATCGCGCCCAATGCGCCAAACAGCGCGTTCGTGATGCAGGTGGAGGTCTCCACATTGCCCGCCACCACCGAAGCCGGCGGATTGGGGTTGAGCATGGAGCCTTGCGGAATGATCACCTGCAGGGGCTTGAGGCACCCGGCATTGAGCGGAATGTCATCATCCACCAGCGTGCGGAACACATACAGCACCGCCGCCATGCACACAGCACGCGGGGCGTTGAAGTTGTTCATCTGCTGCGGGCTGGTGCCTGCAAAGTCGATGACCGCACTGCGCTCGGCCACATTGACCTTGACCGACACGCTGATCTGCGCGCCGTTGTCGAGCGGCAGGGTGAAGCTACCGTCCTTGAGCTGCGTGATCACACGGCGCACGGACTCTTCGGCGTTGTCCTGCACATGGCGCATGTAGGCCTGCACGACATCCAGGCCAAACTGGTCCACCATCTTCGACAGCTCTTGCACGCCCTTCTCGTTCGCAGCGATCTGTGCGCGCAGGTCGGCCAGGTTTTGCTGCGGGTTGCGGCTGGGGTATGGCGTGGTGCCGCCGCCCGTGGCCAGCAGGGTGCGCACCTCCTCTTCCAGAAAGATGCCCCGGTCCACCAGCTTCACGTTGTTGATCTGCACGCCTTCTTCATCAATGCGCGTGGAGAACGGTGGCATGGACCCTGGCGTGGTACCGCCAATGTCCGCATGGTGGCCCCGGCTTCCCACATAAAACGTGGGCTCGTTGCCCTCGGCCACATACACCGGGGTGATCACTGTCACATCGGGCAGGTGGGTGCCACCGTGGTACGGGTCGTTGAGCATGTACACGTCGCCCGGGTGCATCTTGCCCGCGTTCTCGCGGATCACGGTCTTGATGCTCTCGCCCATTGACCCAAGGTGCACGGGCATGTGGGGTGCATTGGCGATCAGGTTGCCGGCCGCGTCGAACAGCGCACAGCTGAAGTCCAGACGCTCCTTGATGTTGACCGAATACGCCGTGTTCTGCAGCTGCAGCCCCATCTGCTCGGCGATGTTCATGAACAGGTTGTTGAACACCTCCAGCAGCACCGGGTCCACCGTGGTGCCCGCGGCGTACTGCACCTTGCGGGCCGTCACGCGGTCCAGCACCAGGTGGTCCAGGTCGGTCAGGCGCGCAGACCAGCCGGGCTCCACCACGGTGGTGGTGTTCTTCTCAGCAATGATGGCCGGGCCGGGGATCACGTCGCCGGGGTGCAGGTCCTCGCGCACTACCAAGGCAGCGTCGTGCCATGCGCCGCCCGAGTACATCTTCACCATCTCGCGCTGCGGGTGCTTGCGGTGCGGGTGCACGGGCAGGCGCGGCTCGGCGGGAGCGTCGCCTGCAATCATGGCTTCGACCGACACAGCCTCCACCACCAGGCCCTTGCCCGCCATGAGGAACGCAAAACGCTGGCGGTAGGCGGCCTCAAAGGCCGTCTGGATGCTGGCCATGTCGCCAAAAGGCACCACCAGGGCCGAGTCGGTGCCCTCGTAGCGCACATGCACGTTGTGGCGCACCTGCACCGGGTTCGCACTGACCTGTTGGCGCTCCAGCTCGGCCTGCGCGGCAGAACCCAGCGTATCCAGGCGCTCAGCGATCAGTGGCAGGGATTCAGCCGCCAGCGGCATCTCCACCGCCTGCTCGCGGATCACGGTCTGGTCGGCAAGGCCCATGCCGTAGGCGCTGAGCACCCCAGCCAACGGGTGTACAAATACGCGCGACATGCCCAGCGCATCCGCCACCAGGCAGGCATGCTGCCCACCGGCGCCACCAAAACACTGCAGGGTGTAGCGCGTCACGTCGTAGCCGCGTGCCACGCTGATCTTCTTGATGGCGTTCGCCATCTGCTGCACGGCAATCTGGATGAAGCCTTCGGCCACTTCTTCGGGCCTGCGCTGGGTCTGGGCAGCAATTTCTTCAAATCGCGCGCGCACCGCATCGGCGTCCAGCGTTTCGTTGGCTGCGGGGCCGAACACACTGGGGAAGTAACGGGGCTGCACCTTGCCGACCATCACGTTGGCATCGGTCACAGCCAGCGGGCCGCCGCGGCGGTAGCTCACCGGGCCTGGATTGGCGCCTGCGCTCTCAGGGCCGACGCGAAAACGGGCACCGTCGTAGGCCAGCACCGAGCCACCGCCAGCCGCCACCGTGTGGATGCTCATCATGGGGGCGCGCATGCGCACACCGGCCACGTGGGTCTCAAACTCGCGCTCGAACGCACCGGCGTAGTGGCTCACATCGGTGGACGTTCCGCCCATGTCAAAACCAATGACCTTCTCGTGCCCGGCCAGGCCCGCCGTGCGCGCCATGCCCACAATGCCGCCTGCGGGGCCGGAGAGGATCGCGTCCTTGCCCTGGAAGGTGCCTGCATCGGTAAGACCACCGGAGGACTGCATGAAGAACAGCTTGACGCCCGGCATCTCGCTGGCCACCTGCTCCACGTAGCGGCGCAGGATGGGAGAGAGGTAGGCATCCACCACCGTGGTGTCGCCCCGGCTCACGAACTTCATCATGGGGCTGGTTTCATGCGAGGCACTGATCTGCGTGAAGCCCACCTCCTTGGTAATACGCTTTGCTGCCTGCTCGTGCTGCGTGTAGCGGTAGCCGTGCATGAACACAATGGCCACGCTGCGCAGCCCGCGCCCGTACGCCGCCAGCAGGTCACCCCGCAGGGTGGCTTCGTCAAGGTTCTGCAACACATCGCCATGGGCACCCATGCGTTCGCGGGCCTCGATCACTTCGGTGTAAAGCAGCTCGGGCAGCTGGATGTGGCGGTCAAACAGGCGTGGGCGGTTCTGGTAGGCAATGCGCAGCGCATCGCGAAAGCCGCGTGTGGTGACCAGCAGCGTGGGTTCACCCTTGCGCTCCAGCAGTGCGTTGGTGGCCACCGTAGTGCCCATCTTCACGCATTCCACCAGCGCGGGGGTCACGGGCTCGCCGGGCTTCAGGCCCAGCAGGTGGCGGATTCCCGCCACAGCGGCATCCTTGTACTGCTCGGGGTTCTCGGACAACAGCTTGTGGGTGGTGAGCGATCCATCGGGCCGCTTGGCCACGATGTCGGTGAATGTGCCCCCACGGTCAATCCAAAACTGCCAGCGGGGAATATGGGTAGAGGGTGCAAGTTGTGTCATGGTGTTATGGGTTGAAAAATGAAAAAAAGCGGCTGGTGCGTGACTCAGGCGGCCAAGGCCAGGGATGAACAGGCGGGTGGGCGTGGCACCCGGTCCAATTCCTCAAGCATCGTGCGCACAGCAGGAATGGAAGGTGCCGTTGCCATCACCTGGTCCATACCGCACCAGGGGCGGTCAAGCGCTGCAATCCAGGGCATCACAACGTGGATATCCGACGGCGGCAGCGTCTGCATGGTGCTCACGACGATGCTCAATTCCTGCGCCAAGCGCGAGGCTGGCGCAAAACGCCAGTGGTACTGGCCGCAACCCAGGCGCACAGCGCGGCTGTCCTTTTCCGTCATGGCCACGAGCCAGGAGCAGTGAAACTCAGCGCACGTAGGATTCGGAGGATCGGAAAGGCAGAAGCTGTAGACGTTTTCATACGTGCGGCCGAAGCGGCGCACCAGGGTTTCGGCAATAGCGTCGCGGCCGTGGGCCACGGGCGGAAAATCCATGCCGCCCTGCCGTACCTCCATGCGCAGCAGCGCACCGCCAGCGAAGGCCCGCTCCATCAGGTGGGGGCGGTTGCAGTCCTTGGCCAGCAGATACATCTCGACGGTGTCTGAAGGGGTTTGCATGGTGACTCCTTGATGGTTTCCGTATGCTTTACAGGTGATTCCCGCGATGACTTAGCGCTGCGTGTAGTACGGGATGAAAATCTGATTGGCCTCACTGCCCACCGACCGCACCCACTCTCGGGAGAACCGCTCGCCCAGGCGCTTGAGCTCGGCATCAAAATCCGCCGGCGCACGATCGACCTTGATGCCCTTGCGCTGCAGCTCGGCCACCGACTCTTCGGCCACTGCAGCACTCATTGCCCAACCCCGTGCCTCCGCCTCGGCGGCAGCCTTGGTGACCGCTTGGCGTACGGGTGCAGGCAATGCATCAAAAGCCTGCTGGTTCACAAAAACGATGTTCTTGGGAAACCAGGCATTGATGCCGTAGTACTGCTTGATCTGTCCCCAGACCTGGTTCTCAACCCCGGTGAGGGCCGAGGTGATCATGGAATCGAGCTTGCCGGCCGACAGGGCCTGGTTGACTTCGACCATGGGCACATCCACGGGCGTGGCGCCCAGCAGTTCGGCAATGCGCACGGTCCCGGGGTTGTAGGTGCGCATGCGCGTGCCCTTGAAGTCTGCGGACGAGCGCACGGGGGTGATCGAGAACAGCCCCTGCGGGGGCCAAGGCACTGCGTAGAGCGCTTTGAGCCCCTTGCTTGCCATACGCATCTCGATCAACGGACGCTGCACATCCCACATGCGCCGCGCGTCGGCATAGCTGCGCACCACAAAGGGCACGGCGTCCGCCCCGGCGATGGGGATGTCTCGCACCAGGTTGGTCATGATGGTCTCTCCCGCCTGGGCCTTGCCCTCCTGCACGGCCTGGGGAATCTCGTTCAGCTTGAACAAGGCGTTGTTGGCATGGACCTCGATGCGCAGCGCGCCTGCCGAGGCACGCTCCACGTCTTGCGCAAACTGCACGAGATTGCGGGTATGAAACGACTCCGCGCGGTAGCCCGTGGCCAGCTTCCACTGGGTCTGGGCGTGCAGCACCGGGGCCACAGCGAACGCGGCCAACAACACCAAGGTCTTCATGGGGAACTCCTGTGCGGACGTTTCAGGCGTGGGTGCGGGGGGTCAGCCCTGCATCTGGCGGGGCAGCCAGAGCACGACATCGGGCACGAAGTACGTCATCACGACGGCCACGATCATCAGAGCGAACAGAGGCAAGGCCGTGCGTGCAATCCAGGTTACTTCGCGCCGCGTCATGCCCTGCAACACGAAGAGGTTGAAGCCCACGGGCGGCGTGATCTGCGCCATCTCGACCACCAGCACGATGAAGATGCCGAACCACACCAGGTCAAAGCCTGCAGCCTCCACCGTGGGCAGCAGCACCGCGATGGTCAGCACCACCATGGAGATGCCGTCCAGGAAGCAGCCCAGCACAATGAAGAACACGATGAGCAGCAGCATCAGCGCAAAGGGCGACAGGTGCAGCGCCCCGATGAACTCGGCCAAGTGCCGTGGCAGGCCGATGAAACCCATGGCCAGCGTGAGGAACGCGGCACCGGCCAGGATGAGGCCGATCATGCAGTACACGCGGCAGGCGGCGACCAGCCCTTCCTTGAAGCGCTCCCAGTTCAGCGAGCCCTCGATCTTGGCCAGGATCAACGACCCGGCCACACCCAGCGCCGCAGCTTCGGTAGCGGTGGCAATGCCGCTGTAGATGGCGCCCAGCACCACGACGATGAGAGACACGACGGGAATCAGGTGGCGGGAGGCATACAGCTTTTGCACAAAGCTGAGGCGGGCGTCAGGCGCAGGCACCTTGTCCTTGTTGAACAAGGCCCACACCACGATGTAGCCCATGAACAGCGCAGCCAGCATCAACCCCGGAATCACTCCTGCAAGGAATAGCTTGGAGATCGACACGTTTGCTGCCACGCCGTAGACGATCATGATGATCGATGGCGGAATCAGCAGCCCGAGCGTGCCCGCACCGGCCAATGTGCCCACGGAGATGTCTTCGGGATAGCCGCGCTGCTTGAGTTCAGGCAGCGTGATCTTGCCGATGGTGGCGCAGGTGGCGGCCGATGAGCCCGAGATGGCCGCGAAGATGGTGCAGCCCACCACGTTGACGTGCAGCAGGCGGCCGGGCAAGCGCTCCAGCCAGGGCGCGAGGCCCTTGAACATGCTGCTCGACAGCTTGCTGCGGAACAGGATCTCGCCCATCCACAAAAACAGCGGCAAAGCCGTCAGCGTCCAGCTGGAGGTCGACCCCCAGATCGTCAGCATCATGCTGTCGCCCACGGGGCGGTTGGTAAAAAACTCCATGCCGACCAAAGCCACTGCCAGCAGTGACAGGCCGATCCACAGGCCCGATCCGAGCACTGCGAACAGCACCACGATCAGACCCAAAGCGATGATGACGTCCATGATGAAGTCTCCTGGATCGGGTTATTCGGAACGTGCGGCTTCGGACACCGCCATGAAGGCCGTTCCCTGGAAGCGCAACACCAGCGCATGGGCAAACGCCAGCGCAAAACCAATACAGCCCATGGCCATGCTGATCTGGGGAATCCACAGCGGTGACGCGTCGGCCGCAGGCGAGATGTCATGGGTGATGTAGGAGATCCACACCGAACGCACGGCATAGCAGGCGATGTACACGGACAGCACCAGTGCGCTGACCAGGCAGAACCACTCGAAGGCACTGCGCCAGCGGGCGGGCAGCCTGTCCAGGATGAGCGTCACGCGGATGTGATCGCCGTTTTGCAGCGTGCTGGGCAGTGCAAAGAACAAGGCGGCGGCAATGGCGTAACCCGCGTAGGCGTCGAGTCCGTCGATGTTGAGGTGGATGACTTCGCGGGCAAAAACGCCCAGCGTGACCGCGCCGAACGCGGCCAGCATCGACAGGCCGGACAGCAGCATCAGCAGCCTGTAGAAATTTCGGACGAGCTTGTCCATGGCGTACTCCTGTAACGCTTGAAAAAGAGGGGGAGCGGTAACGAGATTGCGGGGGTAGCGCGCGGTGCGCTACCCGGCCCCGTGGGGGCCTTCAGACATGTTCAGACGCGACTACTTCTTGCGGTAGGCGTCGATGATGGCCTGCCCCTCGGCACCGGCCGATTTCACCCAGTCGGCGGTCATGGATTCGCCGATGCTCGCCAGCTCCTTCTTGATGCTGTCGCTGGGCTCGGCCACTGTCATGCCCTTGGCCGACAGCTCCTTGATGAACTCCTTGTCCACACGCTCGCTGGTGGCCCAGCCGCGTTCTTCGGCGGCAGCTGCGGCTTTGAGCACGGCATCCTGCAGGGGCTTGTCGAGCGCGTCAAAGGCCTTCTGGTTTACCACCGTGGCATTGCGCGGCAGCCACGCGCTGACGGGGTAGAAGTACTTGACCTGCTCATACAGCTTGGACTCCACGCCGCTCGCGCTCGACGTCAGAAAGTTCTGCACCGTGTTGGTCGCCAGGGCCTGGCCCAGCTCGGACAGCTGGATCGTCACGGGCTGTGCCTTGAGCAGCTGGGCAATGCGCGTGGTGGCAGGGTTGTAGGCGCGCATCTTGGTGCCCGCAAAGTCTGCGGGCGTGCTCACCGGCTTGAGCGAATACAGCGACTGGCCAGGCCATGGCACCGAGAACAGTACCTTCACGCCCTGGGCGGCGAGCAGCTTCTCTTGTGCGGGCTTGGCGGCCAGGTACAGGCGCTTGGACTCTGCGTAGGTGGTCGCCAGGAACGGGATGGAGTCCACGCCAAAGAGCGGGTTCTCGTTGGTGGCGCCCGACAGGATGAACTCGGCCGAAGGCACCTGCCCGGTCTGCACCGCGCGCTTGATTTCGTTGGCCTTGTACAGCGAACCACCGGGGTGCAGGGTGATCTTGAGCTTGCCGCCGGTGAGCTTGTCCACTTCATCGGCAAACTGCTGCACGTTCTGCGTCTGGAAGCTGTTGGCGCCGTAGCCGGTGGGCAGGTCCCACTTGACCTGGGCTTGGGCCGCACACACGCTGAGGGCAGCCGTCATACACAGTGCAAATTTTTTCATGGGGAGACTCCTGGGGTAAGCCGCTTAGAAGCTGGCGAGTTGGTGGTTGAGAAGGTCGGTGATCAGCATGCAACCCGGGGCATGCGTGATGCAGAAGGCCGGTTGGGCGTTGAGGATGGCCGATTGCGGCGTCACGCCGCAGGCCCAGAAAACAGGGATCTCACCGGGCATCAGCGCTACGGCATCGCCATAGTCGGGCCGGGACAGATCGGTGATGCCGATGAGAGCCGGGTCACCAATGTGCACGGGTGCGCCGTGCACGTTGGGAAACCGCGAGGTGACCTGCACCGCCCGAATCACATCTGCTGCAGGCATGGGACGCATGGTCACCACCATGGGGCCACCGAAAGGGCCCGCCGGCTCGGTTTGCACATTGGTGCGGAACATGGCTACGTTCTTGCCTTCCTCGACGTGGCGCAGGCGGATGCCTGCCTCGATCAATGCGGACTCGAACGAGAACGAGCAACCGAGAACGAAGGTGACCAAGTCAGAGCGCCAGAGGCTGGCGATGTCCGCCACCTCTTCCGACATTTCACCGTGACGCCAGATGCGATAGAGCGGCACATCGCTGCGAATGTCGATACCCTTGCCCAGTGAAGGCAAGGTGAACTGTCCGGGCTCACTGACCGCCAGCACAGGGCAAGGCTTGGGGTTGCGTTGACAGAACCGCAGGAAGTCACTGGCAAGCACCTCGGGCAGGATGACGACGTTGCCCTGAACATGGCCATCTGCGAGGCCACTGGTGTGCGATGTCCACAGGCCCTTGCGGATGGTGTCACGGACATGGATCGGGTTGCTGGCACCTTCAGGACCAAACACCGCGAGCGAATTTTCTTGAACGAAGTCCACCGTTTTTCCTTGCATTGAGAAATGTCAATTGCATGACGTTGGGCAGATTGTGTTGGGGTGAGAACGACCCTGGCAAATTCAAAAAATTTCTATCACGTCATCGATTTTTTCCATGCACTCCATTGGGGATAGGCGAACCATCTTGGTGCCGAGGGAAAACCCTGAGAGAAAATTTACGGGTAAACCCTGACACCACCGAACCATTGGAATGCCGGAGAAAAAAACGTATGCCGAGCGCACCCGCCAGGGTGCGTCGAGATGTTTTGACAGAAGGCTCAGCCCTTGCGAGGGCGGCGGGCTGGCGCGGGCTGTTGCTGCTCGATGAAGTCCAGCGCCGAACGCACCACGGCCTCCATGGCGGGCGATGAAGGGTCTTCGCGGTAGCTCACGTGGATGGGCAACGGCCGCAATGCCGTGTCGCACACCAGGGCACGCAGGTCGGGGAACGCCAGCAGGCGCTGCACTGCCAGACGCGGCAGCGTGGCCACGCCAAAGCCGCCTTGCACCAACTGCACCATGGCAGAAATCGACGAGATGGTGTGCACACAACGCGGCTCTACTTGGGCCTGGCGCAGCGTGTCGAGCAGGGACACGTGCGGCTGCGAGCCACGCTGGAAAGTCAGGATGTCAGCGCCTGCAAAATCCTCCAGCGCATAGCGGCGCTTGCGGTGCGTTTTGCTGTTGCCCACAAACACCATCTCCATGGGCGTCACCGCCTGGCTGCGAATACCATCCGCCGCCGCCGGCAGGGCTGCGAACACGGCATCCAGCGTGCCGCGGCGGATCTGGTCGAGCAACACCGGGGTGGTCTCGACCGTCAGCTCTAGCTCCAGCAACGGGTTGTCCTTGCGCAGCTGTTCCACCCACGGAATGAGCCATGAGTGCAAGACCGATTCGATGGCCCCCAGGCGGATCGACACCTCCAACGGTCCGCCCGATCCCATCTCGGATTTGAGCTGGCGCTGCAGCTCCAGCATGCGCTTGGCATACACCAGGAACCGGGCACCGGCCACCGTGAGTTTGAAATGCTTGTCGCGCCGGTCCAGCAATAGCACGCCCAGCTCTTCTTCGAGCGCGGAGATGCGGCTGGACATGGCGGACTGGGTCAGAAACAGCTTCTCGGCAGCGCGTGTCACGCTCTTGAGAGAGGCCACCCAGTAGAAGGCTTCGACAAAACGCAGGTTCATGGTGTTCTTCGGAAGGGCTGGGTGTACTTTTACTCAAACGGCTCTGCGCACTGCCCAGACGGGCGCACTGCGATGGTGCGCGGTGTGGGAATCCACCCGCCTTTTTCCGGCAGACACTGCGCTGCAAAAGCCATTGTGCCGTCGCATTTCAAGGTCACAACGCAGAACTGCTCGCAGTTGGGGCGCTGACCAAAAGTGCGTTGCCAGTTTTCTGCAAGGAATCTGCGGCGCCTTGCCACGCCACACCACCGGCCTACCCGGTGAACAAGGGCAGGTCTGCCTTCTTCAAGGTCCGCAGCACAAAGCTGGAGCGGCTGTGCCGTATGCCTTTGATCTTGTAGAGCTTCTCGCGCAGCAGGCGCTCGTAATCGCGGGTGTCCTTGACGACGATGCGCAGCAGGTAGTCGTAGTCACCGGAGACCAAGTGCGCCTCGATCACTTCGGGAATGCTGGCCAGTGTCTCGCCAAACTTTTCGAGCGTGTTGTCCGAATGGCTGTCGAGGGTGACCTGCACCAGTACCGTGTCGGCCAGGTCAAGGGACTGAGGATTGATGCGCACCGTGTAGCCCTGGATGACACCCGCCTCTTCCATCTTTTTGATGCGCCCCCAGCAGGGTGACGGGCTCAGGCCCACGGCCTGCCCTATTTCTTGCAGGCTGGCGCGAGCGTTGGCCTGCAAGACAGCGAGAATTTTTCTATCCAGTCGATCCATCGGCCTGATTATTCAGCAAATCATTCAGATGCAGAAAATTATTCTGCATATCCAACAGAATGCGCCAAATTCAGCAAATTCATCTGCAGCACCCGGCGCATACTTCTTCCATCAAGGCGCTCTTACCGGAGCGCACAAATTGACAAGGCCCCGGCTGGTTACCGCCAGCACGGGGCCCTTGGCATTCCAGATGCCTCCCCAGATTGAATAGCCGCTTGCATCCGTCGGCGGCATGCGTCCTGTGTCCGAACCTCGGCGCCCCATTCCAAAGAGGTGTCGCCAATGCAACTGCAAACGCTGGGTTGACCAGTTGATAAGCACGCTTACCAGCACAAACCCGGATGCCTGCGGCCATGCTGCACCGCCATAATTTGACGGAGGCCAGGGGTGGCTCTGCCAGGAGCCCAAGTGCCCCATTCCCTGCCCCAACATCAACAGGAGACACCATGCAATTGACCAAACTCGTCGTTGGACTGAGCCTCGCGCTCGGCTTTGTGGCCACAGCTGCAGCGCAGACCACCATGCGCATCAGCATCTCGACGGCCCAGAACTCCCACCAGGGTGTAGCCATCGACACGTTTGCCAAAGAGGTCGAAAAGCGCACGGGGGGCCGCTACAAGATCCAGACTTTCTACAACGGCGCCTTGGGAGGCGAGCGCGAATCGATCGAAGCCGTGCAACTGGGCACCCAGGAACTGGCCTTCAGCTCCACAGGCCCTGTGCCCAACTTTGTGCCCGAGACCAAGATCCTGGATGTCCCCTTCCTGTTCCGCGACAAAGCCCATGCACGTGCGGTGCTGGACGGTCCTATCGGCCAGGACCTGCTGTCCAAATTCGACGCCAAGGGCTTCAAGGCACTGGCCTGGGCCGAGAACGGCTTCCGCCACATGACCAACAGCAAGCGCGACGTGAAGGAGCCCGGTGACCTGAAGGGCCTGAAGATGCGCACCATGGAAAACCCCGTGCACATTGCCGCGTACAAGGGCTTTGGCATCATCACCACGCCCATGGCCTTCCCTGAAGTGTTCACGGCGCTGCAACAGGGCACCGTGGACGGCCAGGAGAACCCGCTGTCCGTCATCATCTCGGCCAAGTTCGACCAGGTGCAAAAACACCTCACCCTCACCGGCCATGTGTATTCGCCCTGCATCTTCGTGATGAACAAGGCAGCTTTCGACAAGCTTTCGGCAGCCGACAAGCAGGCCTTCATTGACGCAGCCAAGGAGGGCACCAAGGCCAACCGTGCACGTGTGGACGAAGACGACGCCAAGGGCGTGGCTGACCTGCGCGCCAAGGGCATGACCGTGATCGACAATGTGGACAAGGCCAAGTTTGTGGCGGCTCTGGCCCCTGTGAACGCCGAGTTTGAAAAGCAGTTCGGCAAGGCTGCCATCGACAAGATCCGCGACGTCAAGTAATTTGGGTCTTTGCTATTACGTTTGTAGCTGATAACGCCCGTAGCCATTGCGCTATCGGGCGTTTTTATTCTTGAGCCATCGCTGGTTCTGATCACCTCCTACCTGCCCATGGTTGGCACCGCCCCATGAAAAACGCTTTTCTTACCTTTGAGCGATGGACCACCTTCATCGCCATGCTCGGCGCTTGCGCCATGTTGACCCTGGCCTCGGCCCTGGGCATGTTCCAGATCGTGACGCGCTTTGTGCTGGAGCAGCCCGCCGAATGGACCGAAGTGCTCATCCGCTTCAGCCTGATCTGGATGGTGTTCCTGGCCATCCCGGCCGCGTTTCGCCAGGGCGCGATGGTGAGCGTGGACGTGCTGTACCGCTGGAGCCCGCCACGCATCAAACGGGTGCTGGACTGGGTGGTCGCACTGGCGGCCCTGGCCCTCATCGGCATCATCATCTGGTACGGCTGGGACTACGCGCAGCGCGGTGGGGTGCAGAGCATGGCCGGGCTGGAGTCCGTGTCCATGTTCTGGGCCTACCTCGCCATGCCGGTGGGGGGGCTTTTTTGCATCGTCGGCATCATTGGCAACCTCATTGATCCCCTGCGTATGGAACTGGAGACTGCTCAATGAACGCCGCGCCGAGCCGCCTCAAGCCAGTGAACGGCCCCCTTGGGGGGCAGCGAGGACATGCAATGCCGAGCGTGGGGGTCCAACTATGAGCTTGGTCATGATTTCAACGATGGTGCTGTGCTTTGCACTCACCGTCTCGGTGGCCGTGTCCATCGGTTTGGCGTCCATCCTGGGCATCCAGGCCTCCAACGCGAACATGCTCATCTCCGTCAAGGAGATGTTCGGGGCCATCAACAAGTTTCCGCTCGCAGCCATCCCCTTCTTCATCCTTGCGGGCAACCTGATGGAGACCGGAGGCATCTCGCGCCGTCTGGTGGAGTTTGCCAAGAGCATCGTCGGCGGCGTGCAGGGCGGCCTGCCCATGACCTGCGTGCTGACCTGCATGATCTTTGCGGCCGTGTCGGGCTCGTCGGTCGCCACCACGTTTGCAATTGGCGCCATCCTGATTCCTGCGCTCATCAAGCATGGCTACCCCACCAGCTACGCCGCCGCGCTGCAGGCCACCAGTGCCGAGCTGGGCGTGATCATCCCTCCCTCCATCCCGATGATCCTTTACGGCGTGAGCGCCGAGGTGTCGATTGGTGAGCTGTTCATCGCTGGCTTTGGCCCCGGGCTGCTGATCAGCGGTGCACTGATGCTGTTTGTCTGGCTGTACTGCAAGTACAAGGGCTGGGGCAAAAACGACGGCGATGGGCGCATGCCCTTTGGCAAAGCCACGCTGCAGGCGGGCTGGGCATTGCTGATGCCCGTGATCATCCTCGGCGGCATTTATGGCGGTGTGTTCACCCCCACCGAGGCATCGGCCGTTGCAGTGTTCTATGCCTTGATTGTGGGTGTCGTGATCTACCGCGAGATCAAGCTCAAGGACCTGTTCGCCATCCTGCGCAAGTCGGCCATCTCATCGGCAGTGATCATGTTCATCATTGCCAACGCAGGGCTGTTTGCGTTCCTCATCACGCGGGCTGGCGTGCCAGACGCGATTGGCAGGTGGCTGGAGGCCGTGCTGCAGTCCCCCGCCCTCTTCCTGCTGGGCGTGAACGCTGCGCTGTTCGTGATTGGCATGTTCATCGAGACCAGCGCGGCGATCATTGTGCTGGCCCCCATCTTGGCGCCCGTGGCCATGCACTTCGGTATTGATCCTGTGCACTTCGGTCTCATCATGGTGGTGAACCTGGCACTTGGAATGATCACGCCGCCTTTTGGAGTGAACCTGTTCGCAGCCTGCACGGTGGCCAGAATCTCTCTGGACCGGATCATCAAGCACCTGCTTCCCTTTGTCGGAGTGATTCTGGTGTGCCTGATGATCATCACCTATGTGCCATCGATCTCGCTGGCACTTCGGGATCTGGTCTACGCAAAGTAGTTAGAATCGCCGGGTCAGGAGAGAGTGCTCCGTCTTTTTACGTGACGCGCAGCACCGCCGAAGGCGCAGGCACCCGCCGAACGCTCAGGCAAAAGGACTGGCAACCGCCCGCAGCGATGCGGGCGTTCCCTTGCTGGAGAGAGATGGCCCCACAGTAAAAACCTGTGTGCAGGCCATCCACCGAAGGAGCAAACCGCACGGCCAGCCAGGGCGCTGCGGTGAATCTCTCAGGTAAAGCGGACAGCAGGGCAAATCCCGTGACCACGTTGATGGTCGCGGCCCCCATTTGCCCCGGAGTCCGCCATGTCAGCCACCGTCCCCCTGCTAACCACGCCCCTGAACGCCCTGCACATCGAGCTGGGTGCCCGCATGGTGCCTTTTGCAGGCTATTCCATGCCCGTGCAGTACCCCGCAGGCCTGATGGCCGAGCATGTGCACACCCGCACCGCAGCCGGCCTGTTTGACGTGTCGCACATGGGCCAGCTCAAGCTTGTCGGCGCCGACGCTGCTGCGGCGTTTGAAACCCTGGTGCCCGTGGACGTGATCGACCTGCCCGTGGGCAAACAGCGCTACGGCCTGCTACTCACCGATGAGGGGACCATCATCGACGACCTGATGTTCTTCAACCAGGGCGTGGTGGATGGCGAACCCACCCTGTTTGTCATCGTCAACGGCGCCTGCAAGGTCGGCGACATTGCCCATATCCAAACCCGCATTGGCCAGCGCTGCAAGGTGGTGCCCATGCCCGACCACGCCCTGCTGGCGCTGCAGGGCCCACAGGCCGCCATCGCCCTCTCCCGCCTCGCGCCCGGCGTGGAGAAGCTGGTGTTCATGACCGGTGGCGCATTCAACATTGCTGGCTGCGACTGCTTTGTGACCCGCAGCGGCTACACCGGCGAGGACGGTTTTGAAATCTCCGTGCCCGCCGCGCAGGCCGAAACGCTTGCCCGCGCCCTGCTGGCCCAGCCCGAGGTCAAGCCCATCGGCCTGGGCGCTCGCAACTCGCTGCGCCTGGAGGCTGGCTTGTGCCTGTATGGCAATGACATCGACACCAGCACCACGCCATCCGAGGCCGCACTGAACTGGGCGATCCAGAAGGTCCGCCGCACCGGCGGCGCGCGGGCGGGCGGCTTCCCGGGCGCCGACAAGGTGCTGGCGCAAATCGACAACCCTGCCAGCCTTTCCGCCAAGCGCGTGGGCCTGGTGGCGCTGGAGCGTGTGCCGGTGCGCGAACACACCGAACTGCAAAGCACGGACGGCCAAAAGATTGGCGAGGTCACCAGCGGCCTGCTGGGGCCCACCGTGAACGAACCCGTGGCCATGGGCTACGTCACGCCCGCCTTTGCAGCCATCGGCACCCGTGTCAATGCCATCGTGCGCGGCAAGGTGGTGCCCATGGAAGTGCGCGCCATGCCCTTTGTGCCGGCCAATTACTACCGCGGCTGATTTCGCCAGGCGCATCGACCGGACTGCGCCCGCACCCGCTTACATTGCAGATTCCTTTACTTTTTTCCTTTGCTTGAGGAGCTTCCCATGACGATCAAATTCTCCAAAGACCACGAGTGGATCAACACCACTGATGCCAACGCCTCGGTGGTGGGTATCACCGTTCACGCGCAAGACGCGCTGGGCGACGTGGTGTTTGTGGACCTGCCCGAAGTGGGCAAGAGCTTTGCCCAGGGCGAAGTGGCCGGCGTCGTCGAATCCGTGAAAGCCGCCGCCGATGTGTACATGCCCGTCACCGGCGAAGTGGTGGAAGTGAACGAAGCCCTGCGCGCCGACCCGTCGCTGGCCAACAGCGACCCGCTGGGCGCTGGCTGGTTCTTCAAGGTCAAGCTGGCCGACGCGAGCCAGCTCGACGCCTTGCTGGACGAAGCCGCATACACCGAGTTCGCCAAGAACGCCTGATCCCTGCCAATTGAGAGGGCATGGCGCCGGGCCATGCCCGGCACGCCGCCCTGCTGGGTGCGAGCCCTCTCCCCGGCAACGCCCCCAACCCGCTGCGACCTACGAGACTGCCCCATGCTGATGCAATCCGCCACCCCCCTTGGCGCGCTTGAAAACGCCACCGAATTCCTGCCCCGCCACATCGGCATCGACGCGGCCGACGAAGCGCACATGCTGTCGGTGATCGGCGAGGCCTCGCGCCGTGCGCTCATCGAATCCATCGTGCCGCGCTCCATTGCACGCAGCCGGGGCATGGACCTGCCTGCGCCGCTCACCGAAGCGGCCGCATTGGCAGAACTCAAGGCCATCGCGGGCAAGAACCAGCTGCTCAAGAGCTTCATCGGCCAGGGCTACTACGGCACGCACACGCCTGGCGTCATCCTGCGCAACATTCTGGAGAACCCCGCCTGGTACACCGCCTACACGCCCTATCAGGCCGAAATCTCCCAAGGCCGCATGGAGGCCCTGGTCAACTTCCAGACCATGGTGTGCGACCTGACGGGCATGCCGATTGCCAACGCATCCATGCTGGACGAAGCCACCGCCGCCGCCGAGGCCATGACGCTGGCGAAGCGCTCGGTCAAGAGCAAGAGCAACGTGTTTGTGGTGGCAGGCGACGCGCACCCGCAAACCATTGAAGTCATCCAGACCCGCGCCAGGCCCCTGGGCCTGGAAGTGCGCCTGGCCAATTCGGCCGAGGAATGGAACACCCTGCTGGACGGCGATTACTTTGCCGTGCTGGCCCAGTACCCCGCCACCAGCGGCCGCATTGACGACCTGCGCGCTGACGTGGAAAAAACGCATGCCAAGCAGGCCGCCTTCATCGTGGCGGCCGACCTGCTGGCGCTGACGCTCATCACCCCGCCCGGTGAACAAGGTGCCGACATCGTGGTGGGCACCACCCAGCGTTTTGGCATGCCCATGGGCGCCGGTGGCCCCCACGCCGCCTACATGGCCTGCCGCGACGAATACAAGCGCAGCCTTCCCGGCCGCCTGGTGGGTGTGAGCGTGGACGTGCATGGCAAACCTGCCTACCGGCTGGCCCTGCAAACCCGCGAACAGCACATCCGCCGCGAAAAGGCCACATCCAACATCTGTACGGCCCAGGTGCTGCCCGCCGTGATCGCCAGCATGTATGCCGTGTACCACGGCCCCGAAGGACTCAAGCGCATCGCACAGCGTGTGGCCAGCTACACCGCCATCCTCACGCAAGGGCTGCAGCAGCTGGGTGCGCCTGTGCGTGCACAGGCCACGTTCGACACCGTGAGCCTGCACACCCAGGGCGCTACACAATCCATAGCAACCAAGGCAATCAGCCTGGGCGCCAACCTGCGGATTTACTTTGAAGAGTACCTGTGCATCTCGCTGGACGAGACCACCACACGCGCCGACATTGAGCTGCTGTGGAAGATCTTCGCCAAGGACGGCCAGGCGCTGCCCACCTTCGATGCGTTTGAAAAGGGCGTGGAGCCGCTGATCCCCACAGAGCTGCGCCGCACCAGCAGCTACCTCACACACCCCGTCTTCAACACCCACCATTCCGAAACCGGCATGCTGCGCTACATCCGCCAGCTGTCCGACAAGGACCTGGCACTGGACCGCAGCATGATCCCGCTGGGCTCGTGCACCATGAAGCTCAACGCCACCAGCGAGATGATCCCCATCACCTGGCCCGAGTTTGCCAACGTGCACCCCTTCGCCCCCGCTGACCAGCAACAGGGCTACAAGCAGCTGGACGAGCAACTGCGCGCCTGGCTGTGCCAAGCCACGGGCTATGCAGGCATCAGCCTGCAACCCAACGCAGGCTCGCAAGGTGAATATGCCGGCCTGCTGGCCATCAAGGGCTACCACGAATCGCGCGGCGAAGGCCACCGCAACATCTGCCTGATCCCCAGCAGTGCACACGGCACCAACCCCGCCAGTGCCCAGATGGTGGGCATGCAAGTGGTGGTGACCGCCTGCGATGCCAACGGCAACGTGGACCTGGTGGACCTGAAAGCCAAGTGCGAACAGCACAGCGCCAACCTGGCCGCCGTGATGATCACCTACCCCAGCACGCACGGCGTGTTCGAGACCAGCGTCAAAGAGCTGTGCGCCCTGGTGCACAGCCACGGCGGCCGCGTGTACGTGGACGGTGCCAACATGAACGCCCTGGTGGGCGTTGCGGCCCCCGGCGAGTTCGGTGGTGACGTGAGCCACCTGAACCTGCACAAGACCTTCTGCATTCCCCACGGCGGTGGCGGCCCCGGCGTGGGCCCTGTGTGCGTGGTGCAAGACCTGGTGCCCTTCCTGCCGGGCCATGCCACGGCGGGCGCGCCTGGTGGCGTGGGTGCCGTCAGCGCCGCGCCGCTGGGCAACGCAGCCGTGCTGCCCATCAGCTGGATGTACATCCGCATGATGGGCGCCGAAGGCCTGCAAGCCGCTACCGAGATCGCCATCCTGAGCGCCAACTACATCAGCGCGCGCCTCAAGGACCACTACCCCACGCTGTACGCGAGCGAGAACGGCCATGTGGCACACGAGTGCATCCTGGACCTGCGCAGCCTGAAGGACACCAGCGGCGTGATGGCCGAAGACGTGGCCAAGCGCCTGATTGACTACGGCTTCCACGCGCCCACTCTGAGCTTCCCGGTGCCTAACACGCTGATGGTGGAGCCTACCGAGAGCGAAACCCTGTCCGAGCTGGACCGCTTCATCGACGCGATGATCGCCATCCGCGAAGAGATTCGCCAGATCGAAGCAGGCAAGCTGCCGCAGGACAACAACCCGCTCAAGAACGCCCCGCACACCGCAGAAAGTCTGCTGAGCGGCGAGTGGAACAGCCCCTACACCCGCGAGGCAGCTGCCTACCCCGTGGCTGCGCTGCGCAGCAACAAATACTGGTCGCCAGTGGGCCGCGTGGACAACGTGTGGGGTGACCGCAACCTGAGCTGCAGCTGCATCCCGGTGAGCGACTACGCCTGACCCTGCAGCGAAGGCCACGGCGGCATGGTCTGCCGCCACAGCCCTTGCTCTTGCAAGCCCTGGAGCCCGCTCGCCCAGGGTTTTTTTCGTTGGGAGCCCGTACTGACAGGTGCAGGAACACGCATAAGATCGCGGGCTGCGTTGTGATTCACCCTTTTTAGGAGCCTCCTTTGCGAAACCTCTTGTGCCTTCTGCTCGCCACCGCTGTGATCGCCCCCGCCGCCATGGCCCAGACCTCCAAACCCGTCACCACGGCCAGCGGCCTGGTCTATGAATCGCTCAAAGACGGCACGGGCGAATCGCCCAAGGCCACCGACACGGTCAAGGTGCATTACAAGGGCACGTTCCTCGACGGCAAGGAGTTCGACAGCTCCTACAAACGCGGCGAACCCACCTCGTTCCCACTCAATGGCGTGATCCCTTGCTGGACCGAAGGCGTGCAGCGCATGAAGCCGGGCGGCAAGGCCAAGCTGACTTGCCCCCCAGGCATTGCCTACGGTGCCCGGGGTGCGGGTGGCGTCATTCCCCCCAACGCCACGCTGAATTTCGAGATCGAGCTGATCTCCGTGGGCCGCTGACCCCATGCTGCTGAAGGTCGGTGACCTCGCGCGGCGCACCGGCCTCACGGTGCGCACATTGCACCACTATGACGAGGTCGGGCTGCTCAAGCCCTCGGGCCGGTCGGACGCGGGGTACCGCCTGTACAGCCAGGCCGACGTGCAGCGGCTGCATGGCATCCAGACCATGCGCCAGATGGGCCTGGCGCTCAGCGACATTGCCGAGCTGCTGGCGGGCGAAGGGGTGGCACCCCAGCGCATCATCGGCCAGCAGATCCGGGCGCTGGACCAGCAGATCACCCAGGCCACAGAACTGCGCGGGCGCCTGACCATGCTGCGCGACGGCCTCATGGCGGGTGCTGAGCCCGACATGGGCAACTGGCTCGAGGCGCTGGCGCTGATGACCACCTACGGCAAATACTTCAGCACCACCGAACTCAAGCAGATCTTCACCAACTGGAGCCTGATCGAGGCCGACTGGCTCGTTGTCAAAGACCTGGTGCGCAGCGCCATGGACCGCCAGCTACCGCCTGATGCGCCCGAGGTGCAGGCACTGGCCTACCGCTGGATGGCGCTGATGCTGCACTGGATGGGGGGCGACCTGGACCTGCTGGACCGCTGGGGCCACATGTTTCGCACCGAGCCCAGCGCGCAGGGGCGCAACCACGCACCGCCCGGCGACATGATCGAATACGTGGAAACCGCCATCAAGCTGCGGCTGGCGCTGCTGGAGAAGTACCTGACCCGCGACGACCTGCGCACGCTGGGCCATGTGCCGCACACCGCGTGGGCGGCACTGGAACGTGACGTGCAACAGTTGCTGGACCGCCAAATCCCCACTAACCACACCGACGCAGCGGCTGCGGCCCTGCGCTGGAACACGCTGTTCGACCAGCTGACCCGCGGCGATGCGCAATTGCGCAAAAAGCTGCTCACAGCGTCGGCCAACGAGCCGCTGCTGCAGGCGGGCTCGCCGCTGAGCGCGCCCGTGCGCGCCTACCTGCAGGCGGCGCTCGCGCTGGCCACACCCACTCCCGCCATGGCTGCGACAGTCGCTGCGCGCCGCTGAGACACTCACACCGTCTGCAAAAAAACCGCTGGAAAGTACTTGACCCTCACGCAACGTGAGGCCCCACAGTCGGTCCCCATGAACGGATTGACACCCTCTTCCAGCCCCTCCGCCCCCACCCGGCGGTTGCACGCCCTGGACAACCTGCGCGCCACCATGATGTGGCTGGGCATCGTGCTGCATGTCTCGGTGCTCTACATGAGCCGGCCGTCGCCCCTGCCCTGGCACGACGACCGGTCCAGCCCGCTGGCGGACCTGCTGGTGGCGGTGATCCATGCCTTTCGCATGCCCTTGTTCTTCATCCTCGCCGGGTTCTTTGTAGCGGCGCTGGTCCAACGCCAGGGGCTGGCTGGCATGGTGCGCAACCGCCTGCGCCGTCTCGGTCTGCCTTTTGCGCTGTTCTGGCCGCCGCTGTTCGTGGCCTGTGCGCTGCTCGGGCTAATGTTCCTGCACCGCATGGCCTATGGCACCTGGGGTGTAGACCGCAGCCTGCTGCCCCGAGGCCCCAACGTGCCCCAGGGCCCAGCCACCATGCACCTGTGGTTCTTGTGGATGCTGCTGTGGCTGGCGCTGCTGACGCCCGTGGCGTGGAGGGCGGTACGCGCATTGCCCGCAGGGCTGCAGCAGGCCCTGCAACGCGGTGCCCTCTGGCTCGGCGGCACACCTGCGGGCCTGCTGATGCTCACGCTGCCCCTGGCGTGGATTGGCGCGGGTTACGACCACGGCATCGTCACGCCCAGCGGGTCCTTCCTGCCACCGCTGGCGGAATGGATACACAACGGGCTGTTCTACGGCTTTGGCCTGTGCCTGCACGTGCACCGCAAGGCGCTCATGGCGCGCTACGAACGGCACTGGCCTGCGCTGGCCGGCTTGGGGCTGGTGGGCTTTCTGGTCACTGCACTGCTTTCGGAAGTACTGGCTCAGCCCGAGGCATCGGCCTTTGTGCTGGTGCTGGTCACCGGGGCGTTTACCGATCTTCTGGCCGCACCCGTATCGGCCACGCGCCACCTGCAGTTCTGGATGGCCCTGGCCTACAACAGCGCGTCGTGGCTCTGGAGCTTTGCGCTGATCGGGCTGTTTCTGCGCCATGTCGGCCAGCCCCGTGCCTGGCTGGCCTACCTGGCCGACAGCTCGTACTGGGTGTACCTGGTGCACCTGCCACTCACGATGGGCCTGGGTGCGCTGCTCTACAGCCTGCCCGTTCCAGCCCCGGCCAAGATGCTGATCAATGTGCTGGCCACGACCGCCCTGTGCCTGGCCAGTTACCACCTTTGCGTGCGTTTTACCGCTGTGGGTCGCTTGCTCACGGGGCGCACGCACACCCGTCATTCTTTGGGAGACCTCGTTCATGCGACCTGACACCTCACCCCGTCCTGCCCAGCCACCCGGCGCAGGCCCTGCAATCCCACCCTCAGACCCGCGCGCCGCGCTGCTGCAGGACCCCAACTTCCGCTGGATGATTGGCGGCTCTGCCCTGTCCATGCTGGGCGACCAGTTCACGCTGATCGCACTGCCCTGGCTGGTGCTGCAGATGACCGGCGACACGCTGGTGCTGGGCACCGTGCTGGCACTCATCAGCGTGCCGCGCGCCTTGTTCATCCTGATCGGCGGCGCGCTGGTAGACCGCCATTCGCCCAAGCAGGTGCTGATGATCACCAAATACGTCAACTTGGTGCTGCTGGCCGCGCTGGCGGGGCTGGTGTTTGCGGGCACGCTGTCGTTGTGGATGGTGTACGCGCTGTCGCTGGGCATCGGGCTCGCCACGGCCTTCAGCATTCCGGCGGGCACGGCCATGATGCCGTCGGTGGTGGCACGCCCCCAGCTGCAGGCCGCCAACGGCATCAGCCTGGGCCTGCGGCAGCTGACGATGTTCCTGGGGCCCTTGCTCGCGGGACTGCTGATTGCACTGTTTGGCGCGGGGGATGCAACCGGGGCGGCTACCGGCAGTTCGACACATGCCAACGCCACCGGCATCGGCATGGCCTTTGCGCTGGATGCGCTGAGCTTCGCCGTGTCGGCCTGGACGCTGTCCAAGGTACAGCCCCACGCAGGCCTTGCGGGCGCTTCAGCCCCCACGGCCGCACCACAGGCGGTGCTCGCCTCGGTGGCGCAGGGCCTGGGTCACTTCTGGCGCGACAGCGAGCTGCGCACCTGCTTTTTGTACTGGAGCGCCATTGCCCTGTTCATCATGGGCCCCATCCACATCGCCATTCCGGTGCTGGCCAGCAGCAGCCCGCAGCTCGGTGCCGCCGCCTTCGGCATCATCGTGGGCGCCCATGGTGCGGGCACGCTGCTGGGCATGGTGGTGTCGGGCATGGTGCCCCGGCTGCGGTTCGGCAGCCTGGGCATGACCATTCTGGCGTTCGACGCCATCATTGGCGCGCTGTTCATGCCGCTGGGTCTGATCACCGCCGTGTGGCAAGGCGCGGTGCTGATGCTGGTCATCGGACTGCTCGGCGGCTTCATGCAGGTGAGCGTGTTCACATGGATCCAGCACCGGGTACCCCCCGCCCTGCTGGGCCGCGCGATGAGCCTGTTCATGTTCATCTTCATGGGCCTTGCGCCGATCTCTGCCGCCGTGACGGGCTGGGTGATGAAGAGCATCACGCTCACCCAGCTGTTCGCGGCCAGCGGCGGAACGCTGGTGGTGCTGGCGGCACTGGCTTTTGTGCTCACACCCATGCGCCGCGTGACGGACGCAGCGCCCGCCACACGCTGAGGCTCCCCACGCAAAAAAGACTGGACCACTGTCCAGCCTTTTTTGTGCCTGAGGAGGAGATCCTCAGACTTCGGTCACGAACTGCTCGCGGGGGCGGCGCACCTTCTTCAGGTTCACCAGCCAGTCGCCTTCGTCGGCGCGGTAGCCCAGCGGCAAGATGGCGACGCTGCGCAGGCCGCGCGCACGCAGGCCCAGGATTTCATCCAGCGCGTTGGGGTCGAAGCCTTCCATGGGTGTCGAGTCCACTTCTTCAAACGCTGCAGCGATCAGGGCTGCACTCATGCCGATGTAGGCCTGGCGGGCTGCGTGCTGGAAGTTCACTTCGGCGTCGCGCTGGGGGTAGCTGCTGAGCAGCATCTGGCGGTAGTTTTCCCAGCCTTCGTTCTTGAAGCCACGCTGGTCATTGGTCAGGTCGAACATCATGTTGATGCGGTCGGCCGTGTAGTTGTCCCAGGCCGCAAACACCAGCAGGTGCGAGCCATCGGTGATCTGGGCCTGGTTCCAGGCGATGGGCTGGATCTTGGCGCGCACGGCGGGGTCGGTCACCACGATGATCTCGAACGGCTGCAGGCCGCTGGAGGTGGGCGCCAGGCGGGCGGCTTCAAGAATGCGCTCCACCTTCTCTTGCGGCACCTTCTTGGCGGGGTTCATCTTCTTGGCGGCGTAGCGCCATTGCAGCTTGTTCAGCAGGGGTTGGGCGAGAGTGGTGTCTGTGGTCATGGCAGCGTCCTGAAAGAAGTTGTGGATCAAGGGATGTATCGATGGTGGAACTGTAGGCACCCCACGGTGGTTCGGTAAGCCCTGCCAAAGAAACGGATTGTTCGCAATTCATCAACAATCAACCCACAAGCGCTTTGCAACCGCGCTCTGATGGTGCAGCCGCCATTGCGTGGTGCCAGATGGGCAGGCGTACACTTGAGAAAGCCTGGGCGAGCGCCCGGGCACGCACCCGGCTGACCGCGCCCCTTCATGAGTGAACCCGACCTGTCTTTTCTGGACCCTGCAGGCCGCCAGCCAGCAGCCGCAGAGCACATGCCTCGCCCGCCTGTCCCCCACTCCCGCACGCCCGGCGCTTCGGCAGAGGGCCTGGTGGCCGAACTGCGCGCCTACCAGGCCGAGCTGGAAAACCAGAACAAGGTGCTGCGCTACAGCCAGGCCGTGGCCGAGAGCGCGTACGAACGCTTTGAGACCCTGTTTGCCAGCGTGCCGCTGGCCCTCATGGTGGTGGACGACCACGACATGGTGGTGCAGGCCAACTCCATGGCGCACCGCTCTTTCCAGCCCACCGAGCGCGACCGGCCACTGACCGCGCTGATGCCTTTTGTGTGCCCGCAAGACGCCGCGCGCGTGCGCGAAGCCTTTGCCCAGGCGCACGACCTGGGGCACAGCGAGGTCAAGGAGGTGGTGTTCACCATCAGCAGTGCCACGCGCATCACCGGCGGCCTGCACATTGCCCACATCGATGCACCGCAGACCAGCGGGCCGCCGCTGTCGCAGTTTTTGTGCGCGGTGATCGACCAGGGCCCGCTGCTGGCCGAGCGCCAGGCCTTGCAGCACAGTGCCGAGACCCTGCAGCAGCGCAATGAGCAGATCCGCGCCAGCGAAAAGCGGCTGGAGGCCGTCATCAACTCCGCGCTGGACGCCATCATCTGCGTGGACCAGCACCAGCGCATCACCGTCTTCAACCCCACGGCGGCCGCGCTGTTCCAGTGCAGTGCCAGCGACGCGCTGGGCAGCACGCTCGACCGTTTTTTGCCCGACGCTGCGCAGGCGCTGGCATTTGCCCAGCTCACCACGCAGGCCCTGCTGGGCGAGATGACGGCCCTCACCGCCAGCGGCAAGGAGCTGGCCGTGGAGGTGAGCGTATCGTTCGAACGCCATGCTGACGGGGAAACCACCACCGTGTTCGCCCGCGACCTCACCGGTCGCAAGAAGGCCGAGGCGCACCGCAATGAGCTGGAGGCCCAGCTGCGCGAGTCGCACAAGATGCAGGCCGTGGGCACCATGGCCGGGGGCATCGCGCACGACTTCAACAACATCCTGGGCGCCATTCTGGGCAATGTAGAGCTGGCCAAGGCCGACTGCGCTGCAGGCTCGCCCGTGCTGGAGAGCCTGCTGGAGATCGACAAGGCCGGCCGCCGCGCGCGCGACCTGGTGCGCCAGATCCTCACCTTCAGCCGCAACGAGCCCCCGCAGCGCTCGGCCGTGTCGCTGGCCGAGGTGGTGCACGACACCGAGCGCCTGCTGCGCGTGACCTTGCCTCCGGCCATCGAGCTGCACATGCAACTGCAGGCGGGCCTACCGCCCGTGCTGGCCGATGCCACGCAGGTCGAGCAGGCCCTGCTCAACCTGTGCACCAACGCCGTCCATGCCATTGGTACCGAGCGCGGCAGCATCCACGTGGAGGCCGCCACCGTGCAGCCCGACCAGCGCCTGACCGAGCGCCTGGGCCTCGCGCCCATCGACTACGTGGCCCTGACAGTGCGCGACACCGGCCCCGGCATGGACGCTGCCACGCTGGAGCGCATCTTCGAGCCCTTCTTCACCACCAAGCCCGTGGGCCAGGGCACCGGCCTGGGCCTCGCGGTGGTGCATGGCGTGATGCGCACACACGAAGGCGGCGTGGATGTGCAAAGCGCGCCGGGCCAGGGCAGCCGGTTCACGCTGTACTTTCCGGTCGCCACCGGTGCGACTGCTGGTGCGCAGCCCAGCCCCGCCGCGCAGGCCGTGCCACTGGCCGCCACGACGTCTGCACCGGAGCCTGCCGAACCACCCGGCGGTGCGCCGGGCAAGAAGCACCATGTGATGTACGTGGACGACGACCAGGCCCTGGTCTTCCTGGTGCAGCGCCTGCTGCGCCGCCGGGGCTACGAGGTGAGCGGTTATACCGACCCGCACGAGGCCACGGCTGCGTTGCGGGCTGATCCGCAGGCCTATGACCTGCTGGTCACCGACTACAACATGCCCGGCTTCTGCGGCGTGGACCTGGTGCGCGAGGCCCGCCTCATCCGCCCCGACCTGCCCGTGGCCCTGGCCTCGGGTTACGTCACGGCAGAGATCGAACAGGCCGCGCTGGCCGAAGGCGCGCAAGCCCTGATCCACAAACCCAATGACGTGGAAGAACTTTGCGCCACCGTGCAGCGGCTGATCGTGGGCCATGACCCTGCCTGAACCCGTGGCAGATGGCGTACAGGCGCTGTACGAAGACGACGACCTGCTGGTGCTGTGCAAGCCCTCTGGCCTGCTGTGTGTGCCCGGCCGGGGCCCCGACAAGCAAGACTGCCTGAGCGCACGCGCACAGCAGCGCTGGCCCGGCGCGCTCATCGTGCACCGGCTGGACCAGGCGACCTCGGGCCTGGTGCTCATGGCGCGCCACATCGACGCACAGCGGCGCCTGGGCCACGCCTTTGCCGAGCGCCAGGTGCACAAGCGCTACCAAGCGGTAGTGCAAGGGCTGCTGGGCACAGCGGGCGGCGACTGGAGCGAGATCGACCTGCCCATTGCCGCCGACTGGGAGCGCCGCCCGCTGCGCGTCATCGACCACGCCGTGGGCAAACCCAGCCTGACCCGCTGGCGTGCACTGGCGCAAGACGCTACGGCTCAGACCACGCGCATCGAGCTGGAGCCCATCACCGGCCGCACCCACCAGTTGCGCGTGCACCTGGCCGCCATCGGCCACGCCATCCTGGGCGACGGGCTGTATGCCGATGCCGCCACGCAGGCACAAGCCCCGCGCCTGCTGCTGCATGCCTGTCACCTGGCCTTTGCGCACCCCACCACCGGGGAGCAGGTAGCGCTGGAGTGGGCGGCCGATTTCTAGCCAAATTGCCCGCCAGCGCTAGTGGAACATGCACCAGTCGCTATCTATTCAATAGCAAACAGTAGTTGCTGATCAGCGCCCGCCCGGCGGCATGGCGCGCGACATGGCCCACTGCACGGCCAGGATGCTCGCCAGCACCACCAGCATGCCCACCAGCGACACCCCCGTCATGGCCTGGCCCAGCAGCGCCCAGCCCAGCAGCACCGCCGTGACCGGGCTCAGCAACCCCAGCGACGACACCGCCACCGACGGCAGGCGCGCAATGCCACGGAACCACAGGGCATAGGCCACCAGCGCGCCCGCCAGGCTGAGGTACAGATAACCCGCGATGTGGGTGGGGGTGAGTGCAGGCAAAGGCGGGTCCACCGCCCAGGCCACAGGCGCCAGCATCACGCCCCCTGCCAACAGCTGCCAACCGGTAAACGCCAGCACCGGCAAGTCAGACCGCCAGCGCCGCGACCAGAACGTGCCCGCTGCCATGCACAGCGTGCCCACCAGCGCGGCGGCCACGCCCACCATGTCCCAGCGCGCACCGGGTGACAGCAGCAGCGCCGCCATGCCCAGCACACCCAGTGCCCCGGCCGCCAGCGCCAGTGCGGGCGGGCGCCGGTGGTCCAGTGCCCAGGTCAGGCCCATCACCACCAGCGGGCCCACGGCACCCACCACCGCAGCCACGCCACCGGGTAACCGGTAGGCCGCCACAAACAGCAGCGCCTGGAACACACCAATATTCAGCGCCGCCAGCACCATCAGGCGCCGCCACCCCACCCAGTCGCCCCAGGCCGGCCAGCGGCGGCACCACAGCACCAGCAGCAAGCCCGCGGGCAAGGTGCGCAGCAGTGCGGCGGTGAAGGGCCGGTCGGGCGGCAGCAGCTCGGTGGTGACGATGTAGGTCGAGCCCCAGATGACCGGTCCGAGCGCTGTGGTGAGCGCATCCAGCCAGGTTGAGGAACTTGCAGAAGCACGTGAAGCAGCCATATATTTATCTTCAAATCAAGACAAAAACTCTACCATACAATCTCGAGTTCAAGACAAATCAACCACCACAAGCCCATGGCCACCCCACGCCAACCCGACGCCGTCGACGCCATCCTGGCCCAGTGGAAGCGCGAGCGCCCCGACCTGGACGCGAGCCCCATGGGCCCCATCGGGCGCATCAAGCGCTGCGCCGCGCTGCTGGAGCGGCGGCTGGATGAAACCTTTGCCGAATTCGGCCTGAGCCGCTGGGAGTTCGACATGCTGGCCACGCTGCGCCGCAGTGGCGCACCCTACTGCCTGGCGCCGACCACGCTGTTCTCCACGCTCATGGTCACGTCGGGCACCATGACGCACCGCATGGCCAAGCTCGAAGCCCAGGGCTGGATCGAGCGCCTGCCCAACCCTGCCGATGCCCGCAGCTCGCTCGTGCAGCTCACGCCCCAGGGGCTGGAGCTGATCGACCGCGCCGTGGAAGCCCATGTGGCCAACGAACACCGCATCCTTTCCGACCTCAAGGCGGCCGATCTGGCCGAGCTGGATGCACGGCTGGCCATGCTGCTGTCCGCTTTGGAGTCACGCAGAGGCCAGTGAAGACACCCGCCCCTGTGTACTGCGCAGTAACATGGCGGGATGCCTCAAAACCACCTCTACATCCTTACCGGCGCATCGCGCGGCATGGGCCTGGCCATGGCTCAGCAGCTCTTGCGCAGCGGCAATACCCTGATCTGCATCGCCCGCAGTGCCAACGATGACCTGACCGCCGAGGCCCGGGCCGCAGGCGTCGCCATCGAACAGTGGCAGCAAGACCTGTCGCAGGGCGAGCAGGCGGCCCACAAGCTGCAAGCCTGGCTGCAGGCCCAGGGCCCGCAGGCGTTTGCCAGCGCCACCCTCATCAATAACGCGGGCATGATCCCGCGCATCGCCCCGCTGTCGGCCAGCGACGCGGAAGACCTGGCCACCGCCCTGCGTGTGGGGCTGGAAGCGCCCATGCAGCTCACTGCTGCTTTCCTGGGCGCGACGGACACCTGGACGGTGCCGCGCAAGGTGCTCAACATCTCCTCGGGCCTGGGCCGCCGGGCCATGGCCTCGCAGGCCGCGTACTGCGCCGCCAAGGCGGGCATGGACCATTTCACGCGCTGTGTGGCGCTGGACGAGGCCCTCAAGCCCCATGGGGCCAAGGTATGCTCGCTGGCTCCCGGTGTGATCGACACCGACATGCAGGTCCAGCTGCGCGGCGCCGACCCGGCCGCCTTCCCAGACCGCCAGAATTTCGCCAACCTCAAGACGGGTGGCCAGCTCACATCGCCTGCCGACGCCGCCACCCGCGTGCTCGCCTGGCTGGAGCGCGCAGACTTCGGCACCAACCCGGTGGCCGATGTGCGCGAGGCGTGAGCCCATTTACTCCTACTTTGATAGCTGCAACCGCATGATTCACTAGCGCTTGCAGTCATTTTTACCTGAATTTCTCTGAAAGGACCTCCCCATGACCCGTGAAGTCGTCGTCGTCAGCGCAGTGCGCACCGCCATTGGCACCTTTGGTGGCAGCCTCAAGGACGTGCCCCCCACCGAACTGGGCGCACTCGTCGTGCGCGAATCGCTCGCCCGCGCCAACGTGGAAGGCAAGGACGTGGGCCACGTGGTGTTCGGCCACGTAGTCAACACCGAGCCCAAGGACATGTACCTGTCACGCGTGGCAGCCATCCACGGCGGCTGCGGCGAAGGCACGCCCGCCTACAACGTCAACCGCCTGTGCGGCTCGGGCCTGCAGGCCATCGTCAATGCCAGCCAGTCCATCCTGCTGGGCGACACCGATGTGGCCATTGGCGCCGGTGCCGAGAACATGAGCCGTGTGCCCTTTGCCAGCCTGAACATGCGCTGGGGCGCCCGCATGGGCGACACCAAGATGGTGGACATGATGATCGGCGCACTGCACGACCCCTTCCACAACATCCACATGGGTGTGACGGCCGAGAACATCGCCGCCAAGTGGGGCATCAGCCGCGAAGACCAGGACAAGCTGGCGGTCGAGAGCCACAACCGCGCCGAGCGCGCCACGCAGGCCGGTGTGTTCAAGGACCAGATCGTGCCCGTCACCCTGAAGAGCAAGAAGGGCGACGTGTTGTACGCCACCGACGAGCACTTCCGCCCCGGCGCCACGATGGACGACCTGGCCAAGCTCAAGCCCGTTTTCATCAAGGAAAACGGCACGGTCACCGCTGGCAACGCCTCCGGCATCAACGACGCCGCCGCTGCCGTGGTGCTGATGGAAGCCGGTGCCGCCAAGGCCCGTGGCGCCAAGCCCCTGGCCCGCCTGGTGGCCTACGCCCACGCGGGCGTAGACCCCAAGTACATGGGCATCGGCCCCGTGCCCGCCACGCAGCTGGCGCTGAAGAAGGCCGGGCTCACCGTGGCCGATCTGGATGTGATCGAAGCCAACGAGGCTTTTGCCGCCCAGGCCTGCGCCGTGACCAAGGATCTGGGCCTGGACCCGGCCAAGGTCAACCCCAACGGCTCGGGCATCTCGCTGGGTCACCCCATCGGCGCCACCGGTGCGCTCATCACCGTCAAGGCCATCCATGAGCTGCAACGCATTCAGGGCCGCTATGCGCTGGTGACGATGTGCATTGGCGGCGGCCAGGGCATTGCGGCGATTTTTGAGCGCCTCTGACCTGCACGCGGGTGCGCACACTGCCATCGCCACCCGCGATGCTGCCACCTGCTATTGGCAATGCGAGCGCCACAGTCGATCAGCGATCATTGGCGCCCGCTGCCCCAGATCAGCCGGGCAACCGCAGCCGCACCCAGCGGCCTGGCGGCGACCCGCACACCACTGAACCGACGGAGACACCTCTCACCATGATGCGCACCCTGCTTTCCTTCACCGCCCTCGCCTTCGCGCTGGGCACCACGGCCCACGCCCAGGCGCCTGCGCCCGCTGCGGCATACCCCGCCAAGCCCATCCGCCTGATCGTGCCCTTCCCGCCCGGCGGCGGCACCGACATCCTGTCGCGCCTGGTGGCCACCAAGCTCACCGAAAGCGCCAAGTGGACCGTGGTGGCCGACAACCGCGCCGGCGCAGGCGGCACCATCGGCATTGGCGAGGCCGTCAAGGCTGCGCCCACGGGCTATGACCTGGTCATGGGCCAGAAAGACAACCTGGTGATCGGCCCCTGGCTGTACAAAAACCTGCCCTGGGACCCCACCAAGGACCTGACCGCCGTGGCCCACGTGGCCTACACGCCCGTGGTCATTGCCACCAGCGCGAACTCCAAGTTCAAGACGCTGGCCGACGTGGTGGCTGCTGCCAAGGCAGCGCCCGGCACCATCACCTATGGGTCGCCCGGCAACGGCACCTCGATCCATCTGGCAGGCGACCTGTTCGAAAAGGCTGCGGGCATCAAGCTCAGCCACATCCCTTACAAGGGCTCCAACCCTGCGCTGATGGATGCGCTGTCGGGCAACGTGGACCTGCTCATGTCCTCGGTGCCATCGGCCATGGCCCAGATCAAGTCGGGCAAGCTGCGCCCGCTGGCCGTGACATCGGCCAAGCGCAGCTCGTCCATGCCCGAAGTACCCACCGTGTCCGAGTCGGGCTTCAAGGACTTTGATGTGAGCACCTGGTACGGCGTGTTTGCGCCCGCAGGTACACCGGCCACCGTGGTGAACGTCGTCAACGCAGAAATCAACAAACTGCTGGCCACCCCTGAGATGAAGGCCGCCATCCACGCCCAGGGCGCCGAGCCGGAGGCCATGTCTTCCGCTCAGTTCAACACCCTGCTCAAGACCGACTACGCCAAGTGGAAGGGCATTGTGGAAGCCTCGGGCGCAAAGATTGAGTGACCCTCTGCGGCGCTTGCTGCAATAAAAAACGGCTCCGAAAGGAGCCGTTTTGCATGGGGCAAAACAATCAGTCCCGCACCACCAACACGGGGATGTGCACCACACCCAGCACACGCTGCGTAACGCTGCCCAGCACCAGCTTTTCCAGGCCGCGGCGGCCATGGGAGCCCATCACGATGAGGTCGGCGCCAGTGCTCTCCAGCGCGCGCAGGATGCCGTCGTGCACCGCATGCCCCTCGCCCACCACGGTGGTGACCTGCACACCCGCATCGGCCATGGCCTTCTTGGTGGCGTCCAGCGCGGCATTGGCCTCGGCTGTGGCGGCGCTGATGTATTGCGCCTGGCCGTAAGCAAAGTCGGCGCCCACGCCGGTGAAAGGATACGGGTCGATCACATACACCGCCGTGACGGCGCTGCCAAAGGTCTTGGCCAGGCCTGCGGCCTTGGACACGGCCAGCATCGAGGTCTTGGAACCGTCGACAGGAACCAGAATGTGTTTGAACATGGTGCTACTCCTTGAATGAGGGGTGAGACCAGGCTTGTGGCCTGACCATGGGCGACAGTGTGAACCGCCACCATACCCCGCATCTTGATTCGCATCAAATCGGATGCACTTCTGCCGCAGTGTTCAGGCCCCGGACGGCGCCAGCCCCACCACGTCCGCGCCCTGGAAGTTTCCACGGCGGCAGGTCACCACCAAGGTGTCGCGGTAGCCTCCGTCCTTGAGCGGCTGGATGGGCGTGGACTCGTGGATCATGCGCGCGTCGTCCAGCAACAGCAGCGACCAGGGCTGCGTCAGCGTAAAGCGCTGCCCGGCAGGGCCGTTGGCCTCAAACACCCGCGTCTCGCCCCCCTTGACGCCCTCGCGCCCCACCAGAAACACCGCCACCAGATCCACGCCGTCGCGGTGGGCACCTTCGGGTGTGGGGCGGCCAATGCCGTCGGTGGTGTCGATGCGGAACTGGTGTGCCTCTACAAACCAGGGCACCGGTGCCTGCGGCCCGGCAAACACGGCGTCCGACACGCCCGCCAGCGCGACGAGCAACTGCTGCCACACGGGCTGCGCCACGGTGGCAGGCTCCATGGGGGCAAACCAGCGCTCCATGCCGCCGTGCAGCGCGTTGTACTCCACGGGCTGCCAGTGGGCACGGTGCGGCACCTGCTCCATCCGGCCCTCCTGCAGCACAAAGCAGGCGTGGCGACGGCGGCGGTAGCGGCCACCGTCCTTCAGGAATTCATCAGGCGGCAAGGCTGCCCAGTCGCTGTTGAGGGCCAGCAGCGCCGACAGGTCACAGCCAACCCACTCGGCAACGGCCTCAGGGCTGAGCACGGCAAAGCCGCTGCTTTGCAGCTGGCTGGCGACGTCAGCCGGTGTAGTGAAAGGGGGAGAAAAGGAGACTTGGGCCATAGAGGCCCGAGCTTAACCGCAGCCGCCACCACAGGTTCTGCGATGGCGCAAACAGGGTGGGTGCAGTGTGGGGGCCGCATCCGGATCCAGGCAACCGGCCAGCCCCCGTGGTCGCAAGCCGCTCAGTCCCGGTTGCCATGGCCCTTGCCACGGCCTTCACCCTTGCCATGCCCGCGGTCATGGTCACGGTCGTGTTTGCCACCGCGTCCACGGTCGTCATCCCAGCGATGGTCATCGCGCCCGCGCGGACCCTGGTACGGGTTGCCACGGCGTGGGGGCGGCTCCTGCACAAAGTACACCGGCTGGCTGCAGGCGTTGTAGCGAGCGCAGTGTTTGCCCCAGTTCTTGGCGTGGCCGGGCGGCACATACAGGTAAATGGGCGCACGCGGCACCACCACAGCAGGGCGCTGGATGATGACAGGCTCTGCGTAAATCAGCGGCGGTGGCGGTGCATTGCCAATGTTGATGCGGCCATACACGCCGGGTGCCAGTTCGCCCCCCACGGTGGCATTGACGTAGGCCTGCGCATGCGCGCCGCCCGCCAGGCCGAGGAGCGCGGCCGCAGCCGCACCCGAAACAAGAAGACGGATCGTGGGAAACATGGTGTTTTTCATGGAAAGCTCCTGCTGACTGCCACGCCGTGCACACAAACAGTGCGTGCACAGGGAGGGCGGCCCCGTGTGAGTCACAAGGCTTCCTGTACCTTACACCTTTCAGACGCTACAAAATGTCAGCCAATGGCGACAGTTGTTGGCGCGAGATGAGGTACCGCAATGCCTTGGCTGCCGACGCCTAAGCCCGATATACGTCCACCGGCATCACGACGCCGTTGCACTGGCAGCCGCCTGCTGCAGTGCCTCCGCCGGCCCGGGGCGCCCGAACAGGTAGCCCTGCCAGGTGTGGCAGCCCAGCCCGGCCAGCATGTCGCGTTGCTCCTGGGTTTCGACCCCCTCGGCAATCACCCCCAGGTCCAGGCTCTGGGCCAGGGTCACGATGGTGCGGGCAATGCTGGCGTCATTGGCGTCGGTGAGCAGGTCGCGCACAAAGCTTTGGTCGATCTTGAGCTGGTCCAGCGGCAAGCGCTTGAGGTAGCTCAGGCTCGAATAACCCGTGCCAAAGTCGTCCAGCGAGAAGCCCAGGCCCGACGCACGCAGGGTGTCCATGCGCTGGATGGTGTCCTCCACATCGTTCAGCAGCAGGGTCTCGGTCAACTCCAGCTTCAGCCGGTGCGGGTTGGCGCCGGTTTCTTCCAGCACGCCCAGCACTTCGTCCACAAAGTGGCTGTGGTGGAACTGCCGTGCGCTCACGTTCACGGCCAAGGTCCAGTGGGCAGTCTGCGGATCGCGTGCCCACTCCACCAGTTGCAGGCAGGCCGTGCGCAGAATCCACACGCCCAGCGGCACGATGAGGCCCGAGGCTTCGGCCACTGGAATGAACTCGGCGGGCGACACCAGCCCGCGCTGCGGATGCTGCCAGCGCACCAACGCCTCGGCGCCCACAATGCCTCGCTGCTGGTGAATCTGTGCCTGATAGTGCAGCAAGAATTGCCCCTCGCGCAGCCCGTCGCGCAAGCCCGCCTCCAGCAGCGTGCGCGCGGTCACGTTGGCCTGGGTGCGCGGGTCAAAGAACCGCAAGGTGTTGCGGCCTGCGCCCTTGGCCTGGTACATCGCCATGTCGCCGTGCTTGAGCAATTCGTCCACCGAGCCACGTGCATCGGCATAAAGCGCAATGCCTATGCTGCAAGAACTGTGGTGCGAATGGCCGTCGAGCTGGTAGCTCTGGCTGAGAGCCTGCAGCACCGTGCGCCCCACTGTTTCGGCCTGGGCTGCCGCTTCGTGCGCCTGCGGGCTGAGCCCCTCCAGCAGCACCACAAATTCGTCCCCACCCAAACGCGCGACGGTGTCGCCCATGCGCACGCAGCCCCCCAGGCGTGCGGCGACCTGGCGCAACAGCTGGTCGCCCAGCTCGTGGCCCTGGGTGTCGTTCAGGTCCTTGAAGTTGTCCAGATCCACAAACAACAACGCACCGCCCGCGCCTGAGCGTGCGCTGGCGGCCAGGCTGTGTTGCAGGCGGTCATTCATCAACCGACGGTTGGGCAGGCCCGTGAGCGGGTCGTAGAAGGCCAGCAGGCGAATTTCTTCTTCGGCAGCCTTGCGGCTGGAGATGTCCGTCTGCGTGCCCACGTAATGGGTGATCTCGCCGCGTGGGGAACGCACGGTGGTGATGGTGATCCAGGCCGGATATTCGGTGCCGTCCTTGCGCCGGTTCCATACCTCGCCCTGCCACATGCCGCTGGAGTGCAAGGTGTTCTTCATGGCCGCGTAAAACGACGCGTCCTGGCGGCCCGAGTGCAGCAGGCGCGGCGTCTGGCCCACCAGCTCGTCCACCGTGTAGCCGGTCAGCCGCGCGTAGGCCTGGTTGGCTTTGAGGATCCTCTGGTCGGGCCCTGTCACGATCATGCCCTCGAACGACTCAAACACCGTGGCAGCAATCTGCAGCGATTCTTCGGCCTTGCTGCGCTCGGTGATGTCGGTCGAGATGCCACACAGCGCATAAATGCTGCCATCCGCGTGGCGCAGCGGAATCTTGATCGACAAAAACGCGCGTGTCTCGCCCGTGGCGGCGGGCGTGTTCACCTCCTCCGCCTCCAGCGTCTCGCCGTCCTCCAGCACCCGGCGGTCATTGGCCATCAGCCTTTGCGCCGTGGCTGCGTCGAAAAACGCTGCATCGTCATGGCCCAATACCTCGTGCGCCGGCCTGCCAAAGTAATGCAGCGTGTGGTGGTTGGCGTACTTGTAACGGTAGTCCTTGCCCTTGATGTAGATGAACGCGCCAACACTGTCCAAAATGGTGGCGAGCTTTTGCTCGCTGTCCCGCAAGTGGCGCGTACGCTCTTGGACCTGGCGACGCAAGATCGCAACCATCAACGCAGCCAGCAAGCTGAACGCCACCAAGCCCGCAAGCCCCCGCCACACCCAGGGGGAAATCTGCACGCCAGGGTCTTGCCCGCCCCAGTGGCGCATCACCTGGGCATAGGCCGGGTCGGCGCCACTGCGCCAGTTCTCGACGGATCGGTCAATGGCCGCCAACACATCTGCATTGCGACCGGGGCCGGTCGCAAAGAACAGCGTAGCGGGCTGGAACACAATGCCCGTGTCCACCACGCCATAGCGGGCCGAATGGAAATTGCCGAACAGATGGTTGGAGATGACCGCATCGGCCTCGCCCCGCTGCACCATGGCAAACGCATCTATCAGGCTGGGCGCATCCACCAAAGTCACCTGGATGCCAAAGCTGTCCACCATGTTCAGGAATGTGGACCGCTGCACGGAGCCCTTGAGCACCGCGACCCGCTTGCCCTGCAGGTCAAACAACGAGTAGATGGGCGCGCCTGATGTCCGGTAGATCTGCGACCAGCTGTGCAGCACTGGCAGGCGGTGAAAGTCGTACAGGATCTCGCGCTCGGGCGAGCGAGCCACATCGGGCATCAGGTCGAGCCGGCCCTCGCGCAGCGCATCCAGGCAGTCCTGCCAGCTGCAGGGCACATATTTGATGGTCCACTGCTCGCGCGCAGCCACCAATTGCAGCAGATCCACAAAAATGCCTGCGGCCTTGCCGTCGGCATCCACAAACACCTTGGGTTCGTTCGAGTACACGCCCACGCGCAGCTCGCGGGGCGCTGCGGCAATGCTGGCGCTGGCCGTCAATAGGGCCGCCCACACAATGCCTTTGAGCCACGCGGCACAGCGCCGCACCAGCCAGTTCACGCCAGGTTTCACACCGGCCCCCCCAGGTGATGGAGAAACCATGTTAACGAATGCTTGCAAAAACCTCCAAAAATTAACTGCCGCGTGCCGGTTGGGGTAGCATGTGCCCACCCCCCCGCCCCGCCCAGGAGACAGCGATGCCCCATGAACGCCGCCACTTCGTCCGCGTTGGTTTTGATGCACCGGCCCTGCTGACCACGGCCACCGATGCGTTCAGCGTGCATGTGCTGGATTTGTCGCTCAAGGGCGCGTTGATCATGGTGCCCGCGCAGGCCACGCTGGGGCAAGGCACGTTGTGCCAACTGACCATCCCCCTGGCCGACACGGGCAACCACATCGCCATGTCCACCGAGGTGGCCCACGTGCAGGGCCTGCACACCGGGCTGCTGTGCAAGGGCATTGACCTGGACAGCGTCACCCACCTGCGCCGTCTGATCGAGCTGCAACTGGGCGACCCCGCCCTGCTGGAGCGGGACCTGGGCGAACTGACCATGGCGGGCGCGGCGCACTGACGGCCGCCGCAGGGCTCGTCACCGCCGCCGTAGCGGCATCTCTTTTCTTCTCGGCGCGTTTGTCAAACCGGCGGGTGCCAACCCGTCACTGCGCTTCCTGCTCCTGCAGCGCCCGCCACATCACCTTGCCACTGCCGCTCTTGGGCAGCGCCGGCACAAACTGAACGATGCGCGGCACTTTGTAGACGGCCATGTTCTCGCGGCACCAGTCGATGATCTGCTGCTCGGTCGTGTCCTTGTGGGTAGCGCGCAGCACCACCACCGCCTTGACTGTCTCGCCCCGGTAGCTATCCTTGGCCGCGATGATGCAGGCCTCCTGGATCGCAGGGTGGCGGAACATCAACGCCTCGACCTCGGCCGGCCACACCTTGAAGCCGCTGGCATTGATCATGCGTTTGAGCCGGTCGGTCAGGAAGAAGTACCCATCCTCATCCATGCGCCCCAGGTCGCCCGAGCGGAAGAACCGTTTGCCCTCGAACTCGATGAAGGCTGACGCCGTGGCATCGGGCCGCTTCCAGTAGCCCTCGAACACCTCGGGGCCATGGATGATGATCTCGCCCTGTTCGCCTACTGGCAGTTCCTGCAGCGTGTCGGGGTCAATCACCCGCGCATCGGTGCTCATGAACGGAATGCCCAGGCACTGCTGCTTGGGTTGGTCCGGCGGGTTGGCGTGCGAAGGAGCGGCCGTTTCGGTCAGGCCATAGCCCTCGGCATACCGCAGGCCATATTGCTCCAGAAGGCGCTGCGCCACGGCCTGCGGCATGGCCGCCCCCCCGCCACCGATATAGGCCAGGCTGGAGAGGTCATAGCTGGCAAAGTTCGGGCTGCCCAGCAGGTCAATGACCATGGTGGGAATGTTGGTCCAGGTGGTGACCTGGTAGCGCGATATCAGGCGCCCGGCCAGGTCGCGGTCCCAGCGGGGCATGATGACCAGCGTGGCGCCGCAGTAGATCGACGTGTGCATCACGCTCACCATGCCGGTGATATGGAACATGGGGACCACCGCCAGTGTCACATTGTCGGCAGACCCATTGCCCCACAGGCTGGCGGCCACCGTGTTGTGCATGATGCTTTTGTGCAGGTGTATGCAACCTTTGGGCAGCCCCGTGGTGCCACTGGTGTAGGGCAGCAGCGCCAGGTCGGCCGGGCCTACCAACAAAGCGGGGGGCGCATCAGTACAAGCCAGGGCATCTGCCCAGGCGTGGGCTTGCCCGCCCTCCAGCGCCGGCAAGGGGTGGCGCGTGCCCAGCCAGTCCATCCACGCCTCGGGCGGCGCATCCATGCCGGTCACGGCCACGTCAAACGCATCCGAGAACTGCGTGACCACCAGATGCGCCAGCCGCTCGCCAGGGGCCAACGCATTGCTGGCCTTGGCCATCTCCGGGGCCAGATCACCGGTGGTGATCGCCACCTTGGTGTCAGGATCGGTGATGTAGTGCTTGAGCTCCTCAGCCCGGTTCATGGGGTTGACCGGCACCACCACCGCATTAGCGCGCAGGATGGCAAAGTGGGCCATTACCAGCTGCGGGCAGTTCTGCATGCACAGCACCACGCGGTCGCCCCGCTGCACGCCCAGTTGCGCCAGCCTGGCGGCCAGGCGCTCAGCGCTCTCCATCAACTGGCGGTAGCTCGTCGTGCTTCCAAAAAACACCAGCGCCGCCTTGTCGGGGTAGCGGCGTGCATTGGTGGCCAGGTTGTCCCACAGCGAGGTGGCAGGCAGTGTGATGGCGTGGGGAAGGCGGCGGGGCCAGAACTTGTAGTGAGGGCGCATGGGGCAGACAGACTCCTTGTGCCCTCCAGCCTAGATGCCGCGCCCTGCTCGGGCAATGGGGATGCCCCGCGCCCGCGTCACCAAAGTGACCCCAGGCCCCAAAGATCATGCCCGCCGCGGCACTATCCGGTGATCGCCTTGACCTCTCCAGCGGGCAGGATACGGGCCTCGATCACTGAAAACGAGCCCCCCGCCAGAAGCACGTGCCGAACCGAGAAGCCGGCGGCTAACAGCAGGCTGTGAAAATCCGTCGCCGTGCGCACGCTGCCCATCAGGTCCGACCAGCCTCCCCAGGCTTGCGGCGACCACCACTGCGCATGCGAACTCAGTCCCAGTGCGGCATCGCGGCGTAGCAGATCGCCGGTTGTGGTCAGTCTGCACTGCCCGTGGCCGTCAAGACCCAGCACGCCCAGCGCGGCGAGGCCGCGCAACAACCGATGCAATGCGTCTGCATCGCAGTCACAGACCTTGACCAGATTGACCACCTGCATCACGCCCGAGGCCACATGGTCCGCCAGACCCAATCTGGCCGCCACGCCGATCGCCTGCGTGGCCCAGCTACCGCCAATCAGCTCCAACAGCTGGTGCGCAGCGGCGCGCTGCTCGGCAGTTGCCAATGTCTGCATGGTCACGGCACACTCCCTCGAAATGGACAAGCTCAAAGCCATTCAGTATTTCCTCGCCGCCACGCAGGCCGGCAGCCTGTCGGCTGCTGCGCGCCAGCAGAATGTAAGTTTGCAAGCCGTGGCCAAGCTGGTGGGAGCGCTCGAAGCACAGCTCGGCACCAAGCTGTTCCAGCGTGGGAGTCGCGGGCTCGCGCTGACCGCCGACGGCGTGCAGTACGCCGAGGCCTGCGCGCCGTTGCTGGCGCAATTGCAGGCTGCCGATGACGGGCTGCGTCAGGCCCGGCAGCGCCCGCAGGGCACGCTGGTGATCGGCGGTACGCCTTTCTTCTTGCAGCACTTTGTCGTGCCGGCACTGCCGGCCTTTCATGCCAACCATCCAGACCTGACGATCGACCTGCGCACCGTCGTCCATCTGGAAGAAGCCGCCGCGCGTGAATGTGATCTCCTTGCACTGCATGGATGGTTCGAGGCCGGCGACTGGGTTCGAAGAGAGTTGCCGGTAATGCCCCAGGTCACGGCAGCCACTTCCGCATACTGGAAGCGCTACGGCATGCCGCGTCACCCGAGTGACTTGGCCGACCACAATTGCCTCTGCTACCGCAACCCCTACGGCAAGCTGCTGGACCTTTGGCGATATGGCCAGACTGGCAAACAGGGCCACGTTGTCGAGCAGGTGGTTGTGCGGGGTTGGCTGCATTCGAACCATCGTGACCACCTGCTTGAACTGGCTTTGGGGGGCGCAGGGGTGATGCGGATTGCACATGTCTCAGGGCACGTTGATCCAACCCGTGGGTTGCTGGTGCCGGTGCTGCTGGACTGGGAAGTGCTGGACCCACCGCCGCTGGCCCTCTATTTCCGCCCCGAACTGCGCAGAACCTTGCGCTTGCGTGTCTTTGCAGATTTTGTTGCGGCCCGCTGCGCCGATCTGGCGCAACAGACAACGGCCCTGGGACAGTCGAGCGTTGACAGCAGGCCCGCATGGCACCATGGCAGCAGTCGGCGCGCATCGAGCTGGCTGACCCAGCGCTGAACACCTTCACGCAATCAATCGATGCTGGCGCCAGTCTCCCGGACGTACTGAACATATTGGGCCTCCGCTTGCAACATCAGTTCGCGGGTCTCGGACGGTGCGCGTGCAGATCCAAAGATCATCAGCTGCTCCATTTCCTGCCTGAAGTCGCTCGTCTGAACGGCTTGGCGCACAGCAGCGGACAGGCGTTCAACGATTTCCGAAGACAGTTTGGGAGGTCCCAGCAGGAAGTGCGCCGTGATCAGCGGGCCCGCCGAGACCCCGGACTCGGCCAATGTAGGTACCGCCGGCAGCGAGGCGATGCGTTCGGCCATGCTGCAGCCGAGCATCGTCAGACGTCCTGACCGGACATGGGGCATGCTCGCCCCCAGCGGCAAAACGGCCGCCTGCACGCGCCCCTCCAGCAGGTCCGGCATCATCTGCGGAGCGCCCTTGTAAGGCACACGCTCCAGCTTGAAGCCCAGCGCGCCAGTGATCTGGCCCGCCACCATGTCCTCCGAGACGTTGTTAGATCCACGCATCAGCGGTTGCGCGCTGGCTTTTGCGTAGGCCGCAAACTCGGTCAGCGTCTTGGCTGGCAAGCTGCCGGGCACAACCAGGCATTGCGTGTTGCCACCGAGGGTCGATATCGGCGAGAACTCCATGAGGGACTTGTAGGGTGCCGCCTTGCTCAAGTGCGGCAGGCCCGCGTTGGAGGCCAGGGCAAAGAGCAAGGTGTAGCCGTCCGGAGCAGCCCCCAGCACCGCACCCGCGCCGATCCCGGTGTTGCCTCCAGGGCGGTTCTCCACCAGTACCTGCTGGCCGAGCCCCGCACTCAAACCCTTGGCCAGCGCACGCGCCGCGGCATCGCTCGGACCGCCAGCGATGATCGGAACGATCAGCCGAATGGGCTTGTTCGGATAGGTGGTCTGTGCCCCGGCCGAAGCCGTGAGTACCGTCAGCACGCCCACCACAATGCCTGTCTTCAGTCGGTTCATTGCATGCCCCCAAGCAGAGTCAATGGAGCGCAGTATGGACGGCAGAAGCCACGCAAGGAAGACGGTTGACGTTGTGGCTGGCCTGAACTTCTGGTTCAGCCTGCGTCTTGAACAAAACTGCGATACCAGCGCCTCAATGTCGCACGCCGAGGGCGGCAACTACCAGCCGCCAAGATGCCGAAGTGCAGCGATGGGGCCACCGCAGACAGCTGGCACTACCTTGCAGCCGCTCGCCCCATAGCAGCACGCACACGCCTTAAGCAGGCGCCGGTCGCGATCGGTTCACTGAGCCAACGTTCTCCCACCTCGGGCCGAGACGAAGGCTTCTTTTCTCCATTTCAGCTCTGAATTTGCGCCCACAGCTTGTCCAGCCGCTTCACGCTGACCGGCTGGGGCGTGCGCAGCTCTTGCGCAAAGAAGCTCACGCGCAGTTCCTCCAGCAGCCAGCGCAGCTCTTGCATGCGGGCATCCACCGCGCCCTTGCGCTCGGCGACCAGGCGCCAGTAGCGCTGCTCTTGCGGGCGCAGCTCGGCCAGCTTGGCGGCGTCGCGGGCGGGGTCGGCGCGGTATTTGTCCAGGCGCAGGGTGATGGCCTTGAGGTAGCGGGCGTAGTGGGCCAGTTGCGCCCACGGGGCCACGGCGATGAAGTTCTTGGGGACCAAGCGTTGCAGCTGCTGCATGGCGTCCGCTGTCGCGTCGGGCGCGTTCTTGGTGTCTTTGATCTTGCGCGCGGCGGCCGCGTATTCAGTAAGGATGGTGGCAGCCAGGCGGGCGACCTCGTTGGCGATCAGCGTGAGGCGGCCCCGGCCTTCTTCCACGCGGCGCTTGAAGGCGTATTCGTCGGTGGGCAGCGGGTCGAGCAAAAAGGCGCGATCCAGCGCCACGTCGATGATCTGGGTGCGCAGCTCTTCCTGTGTTCCCAGCGGCATGTAGGCCACGGCCATCTTCTGCAGGTCGGGGATGTTCTTTTCGAGGTACTTGAGGGCGTCCTTGATCTGCAGCGCAAACAGGCGGCGCAGGCCCGCGCGGTGCTTGGCGGCAGCCACTTCGGGTTCGTCGAAGACTTCGATGGTCACGGCGTCGCCGCCGTCGATGAGGGCCGGAAAGCCGATCAGCGTCTGGCCGGCCTTCCTGATCTCCATGAGTTCGGGCAGCTCGCCGAATGTCCAGGTGGTGTAGCGCTGGCCTGCAGGGGTCGATGGTGCAGCGGGTGCGGAATGCGTCGTGCTGCCTGGCTTGGCCGCTGGGCCTGGCCCACTAACTCCTGATTTGATAGCACCATGGGCATAATTCTCCGGCGCTTGCGGCGCTTTTTGCTTCAAATCTGCTGCATCGGCGGCTGTACTGCCCAATTTGAGCCCCGCCAGCGCCTGGAACGCGCCCCGCGCCTTGGCGCCCCACTCGGCCTTGAGTGCGCCCAGGTTGCGGCCATGCCCCAGCTGGCGGCCATGCTCGTCCACCACGCGGAAGTTCATGAACAAATGGGGGCTGAGCATGTCGAGCTTGAAGTCGGCGCGCTTCACGTCGAGCGAGGTTTCGTCGCGCACCTGCTTGAGCAGCACCTCGGTCAGGCTGCCGGTGCCAAAGCGCTCGGGTGCGCCCAGCAGCTCGGCCAGGCGCGTGGCGCTGTCGGGCAGCGGCACAAAGCGGCTGCGCGGGCGCTGGGGCAGGCTTTTGAGCAGGGCCTGGATCTTGTCCTTGAGCATGCCGGGCACCAGCCACTCGCAGCGCTCGTCGCTCACCTGGTTGAGTACAAAGAGCGGGATGGTCACGGTGATGCCGTCACGCGCATCACCGGGCTCGTGTAGATAGCTGGCAGCGCAGTCCACACCACCCAGGCGCACTGTTTTGGGAAAGGCGTTGGTGGTGATGCCTGCGGCCTCGTGGCGCATCAGCTCTTCGCGGGTGAGCTTGAGCAGATCAGGCTGTTTTTTACTTTCTTCGCGGTACCACGCCTCAAAGCTGTGGCCGCTACAGACATCGGGCGGCAGCTGCTGGTCGTAGAAGGCGTAGATGAGTTCGTCGTCCACCAGCACGTCCTGCCGGCGGGATTTGTGCTCCAGCTCTTCGACCTTGGCGATCATCTTCTGGTTGGCGGCCAGGAAGGGCAGGCGCGTCTCCCAGTTGCCACCCACCAGGCCTTCGCGGATGAACACCTCGCGCGCAGCGTGCGGGTCTACCTTGCCAAAGTTCACGCGGCGGTTGTTGTAGACCACGATGCCGTAGAGCGTGGCGCGCTCCAGCGCCACCACCTCGGCGGACTTCTTCTCCCAGTGCGGGTCCAGCAGCTGCTTTTTGAGCAAATGGCCGCCAATCTGCTCCAGCCACTGCGGCTCGATGGCGGCGATGCCCCGGCCAAACAGGCGCGTGGTCTCGACCAGTTCCGACGCGATGATCCAGCGGCCGGGCTTTTTGTTCAGGTGCGCGCCGGGGTGCTTGTAGAACTTGATGCCACGCGCGCCCAGGTACCAGTCTTCCTCGTCACTCTTGCAGCCTACGTTGCCCAGCAGCCCGGCCAGCATGGACAGGTGCAGCTGCTCGTAGCTCGCGGGTTGCGTGTTGATCTGCCACTTGTGCTCGGTCACCACCGTGAGCAGCTGGGTGTGGATGTCGCGCCACTCGCGCAGGCGGCGGATGCTGATGAAGTTCTGGCGCAACAGCTGCTCGTACTGGCGGTTGCTGAGCTTGTGGGTGGCGGCTGGGGCCACAGCGGCACCTGCGGGTGCAGGTGCAGGAGGCGCTGCCGCTGGACTGCCCCCGCCGCTGCGCTGCGCCACCGGCAGATACGCCTGCGAAGGCGCCTTCTGCGCGGCCATGGCCTTTTGGGCGCGGGCCGACGGCAGGCTGGGCGCCCCGCCCCGGGCCTCGTTGATCCACTTCCACAGCTTCAGATACCCGCTGAACTCGCTCTTGTCGTCGTCGAACTTGGCGTGCGCCTGGTCGGCCTGCTGTTGTGCCTCCATGGGGCGGTCGCGCACATCCTGCACGCTCAGTGCGCTGGCGATGATGAGCACCTCGTCCAGCGCCTTGCGGTCGCGCGCCTCGATGATCATGCGGCCCACGCGCGGGTCGAGCGGCAGGCGCGACAGCTCCACCCCCATGGGGGTGAGTTCGTTCGCATCGTCCACCGCACCCAGCTCGGCCAGCAGCTGGTAGCCGTCGGCAATCGCGCGGCCCGAAGGCGCCTCGATGAACGGGAACTGCGTGACATCGCCCAGGTGCAGCGACTTCATGCGCAGGATGACGCCCGCCAGCGAGCTGCGCAGGATTTCGGGGTCGGTAAAGCGCGGGCGGCTGTTGAAGTCCGCCTCGTCGTACAGGCGGATGCAGATGCCGTTGGCCACGCGCCCGCAGCGGCCCGCGCGCTGGTTGGCGGCGGCCTGGCTGATGGGCTCCACCAGCAGCTGCTCCACCTTGCTGCGGAATGAATAGCGCTTGACGCGCGCTGTGCCTGCGTCAATCACGTAGCGGATACCCGGCACCGTGAGCGAGGTCTCGGCCACGTTGGTCGCCAGCACGATGCGGCGGCCCGTGTGGCCGTCAAAGATGCGGTCCTGCTCGGCCTGACTGAGGCGCGCGAACAGCGGCAGCACCTCGGCATTGCGCATGACGGGCTGGTGCGAGAGGTGCTTGCGCAGGTGGTCGGCAGCCTCGCGGATCTCGCGTTCACCGGGCAAAAAGACCAGGACGTCGCCCGCCGCATTCCCCTGCCACAGCTCGTCCACGCCATCGGCAATGGCCTCGTTCAGACCGTAGTCGCGGCTCTCTTCGAACGGGCGGTAGCGCTGCTCCACCGGAAACGTGCGGCCCGACACCATGATGACCGGGGCCGGACCCTTGGCGCTTTCAAAGTGCTTGGCAAACCGGTCGGCATCAATCGTGGCCGATGTGACGATGACTTTCAGGTCCGGCCGACGCGGCAGGATCTGGCGGATGTAGCCCAGCAAGAAGTCGATGTTGAGGCTGCGTTCGTGCGCCTCGTCAATGATGATGGTGTCGTAGTTTTTCAGCAGCGGGTCGGTCTGCGTCTCGGCCAGCAAGATGCCGTCGGTCATCAGCTTGACGGACGCATCGCGGCTCAAGCGGTCCTGGAACCGCACCTTGAAGCCCACCACGTCGCCCAGCGGCGTGTTCAGCTCTTCGGCAATGCGCTTGGCCACGCTGCTGGCCGCAATGCGGCGTGGCTGGGTGTGGCCAATCAGCTGCCCTTTCTGTCCCGGCTTGGCATTGCACTTGCCACGGCCCAGCGCCAGCGCAATCTTGGGCAGCTGGGTGGTCTTGCCCGACCCCGTTTCACCGCAGACGATGATCACCTGGTGCTTGGTGATGGCCTCCATGATCTCGTCGCGCTTGCCCGACACCGGCAACGACTCGGGGAACGTGATGCGCAGCGGCGCTGGCGGCGCGGCGGGTGCAGATACGGGTGCAGATACGGGTGCTGGAGCAGGAACGCGGGACAACGCAGGCAAACGCGGATCAGAAGAAGACATAGGCCCGCATTATCGATAGCAGCACCCTGCCCCCTGCGCTGCATCTGTGCTTTTGGTACGACATTTCGCCGCGTTTTCAGCGCTTTTCGTTGCCAAAGCCCGCCAGCGCCGCCAAAATCGCGCCCATTCTTCGCAAGCCCCTGTTCAGCGCCACCCTCGGCGCACGGCCCGAACGAACCCCTGGAGGTCCCCGACATGTCTGCCCTTTACGCCGCACCCGTCTGACCACAGTCCACCGCCCCGGCTGGATTGTGCACACACAGTTCAGCCATGGCAAATGCACCCGCGCACTCTTTCATGCGCTCCGCAAGCCCTGGCTCCATCGCCGGGGTTTTTTGTTTGTGGAGTACGTGCACACCATGAGTGCCAAAAAACTGTCTCGGGCCTTCGCCCAGGGCGAAATCAAGAAGCTGCGTCGCATGAAGCAGCCCCTGGTGCTGAAGCTCGAAGCCTCGGGCCCGCCCCGAAACCCTGTGGCCGCAGCGCTGGCCCAACGCAGCCTGTCCAGCGCGGCAGGCAAGCACATCCGAAGCCGTGGGGCCCAACGCCGTGCGGACAACGTCGCCCTGCGCAAGGCGATACAGAGCCCCTTCTTGAGCGATTGACATGTCGCCATTCATCCACCCACCCACTGCCGCCACACCAGCGGCATCTCACCACGCGCCTTACACCCGGAGCGGCAGCACCCTGCGGGGCGTGACACCCAGCCATGCAACAGCTAAACCATCACACCACCGCCGCATCGGGGCGCAAACCACCAAGGATCACCATGGCCAGCGGGTTTTCCGAGTCCAGTGACGGGCTGCACTACGCAGAGCACATCTCGGTGCCGATGCGCCTCTTTGTGGGCGCCATTGCGCTGGGCATGTTCCTGATTCCTGTTCCCTTTGTGATGCACGCCACGGCCCGGACGCCGTGGCTGCACCTGCTGTTGGCCGCCGCGTGTGTGGTGGCGGCCTGCGCCATGGGTGCGCTGTTTTTGGCGATTGCTCTGGGGCGGGTGCTGACGCTACATTTCGACCCAGCCAGGCGCCAGGTGCGGCGCACCTCGCGCTGGCCGCTGGTGGGCCGCACTGTGCACATTGCGTTCGATCGCTTTGCACCACCAGAGGTGGTGGAACGCACCTCAGAAGACGGCCCCTACCATGTGCTGCGCCTGACAGTGCGTGGCGAGCGCCCCATGCACCTGGGCGGGTTTGACCGGCGGGAAGATGCCGAACGCTGGCGCAGCCGCATCGCAGCGCTGTTCGTTGGTCACCCTGGCTGAGCGTGCAAATCCCCGCACCCGGTCGCTAAGGACACTTATCATTCGCTCCTCGCGCATTACCACCACTGCCCCAAACACCTTTCTCCATGTCCGCCGTCTTCAATTTCACCTTCGTCCCCTGGTTCCGCTCGGTGGCGCCCTACATCCACAAGTTCCGCAACCAGACGTTTGTGATCGGGCTGACGGGTGAGGCGATTGCGGCCGGCAAGCTGCACAGCATTGCGCAAGACCTGGCACTGATCCAGGCCATGGGCGTGAAGATCGTGCTGGTGCACGGTTTTCGCCCGCAGGTGAACGAGCAGCTGGCGGCCAAGGGGCATGCGGCCAAGTATTCGCATGGCATCCGCATCACTGACTCTGTGGCGCTCGACTGCGCGCAGGAGGCCGCCGGGCAGTTGCGCTACGAGATCGAGGCAGCGTTCAGCCAGGGCCTGCCCAACACGCCGATGGCGGGCGCCACGGTGCGCGTGATCTCGGGCAACTTCCTCACGGCGCGGCCCGTGGGCATTGTGGATGGTGTGGATTTTCAGCACTCGGGCCTGGTGCGCAAGGTGGACGTGGCCGGCATCCAGCGCACGCTGGACATGGGCGCGCTGGTGCTGCTGTCGCCGTTCGGCTTTTCGCCCACGGGGGAGGCCTTCAACCTGAGCATGGAAGAAGTGGCCACCAGCGTGGCCATCGAGCTGCGGGCCGACAAGCTGATCTTTTTGACCGAGGTGCAGGGCATCCGCATGTCGCCCACCGAGCCCGAGAGCGACGACAACCCCATTGACACCGAGCTGCCGCTGGCCGCCGCGCAGGCCCTGCTGGCCCAGTTGCCGCCCGCCCAGCAGCCCACCGACACGGGCTTTTACCTGCAGCACTGCGTGAAGGCCTGCAAGGCCGGCGTGGAGCGCAGCCACATCTTGCCGTTTGCGGTGGATGGCTCGCTGCTGCTGGAGGTCTATGTGCACGACGGCATCGGCACCATGGTCATCGACGAAAAGCTGGAAGAGCTGCGCGAGGCCACGATTGACGACGTGGGCGGCATCCTGCAGCTGATCGAACCCTTCGAGAAGGACGGCACGCTGGTCAAGCGCGACCGCACCGAGATCGAGCGGGACATCGCCACCTACACCATCATCGAACACGATGGCGTGATTTTTGGCTGCGCCGCGCTCTACCCCTACCCCGAAGCCAAGACGGCCGAGATGGCCGCCGTGACGGTATCACCGCAAAGCCAGGGCACGGGCGACGGCGAAAAGCTGCTCAAGCGCATCGAGCAGCGCGCGCGCCTGCTGGGGCTTGACAGCATCTTTGTGCTGACCACCCGCACCATGCACTGGTTCATCAAGCGCGGCTTCTCCCCCGTGGATCCGGACTGGCTGCCCGACGCCCGCAAGCGCAAGTACAACTGGGACCGCAAGAGCCAGGTGCTGGTCAAGAAGCTCTAAGCACGGGTGAAAGTCTCGCGTGCGGCCGCCACGGCGCGCGCCACCTGGGCAATCGCCGCATCCCGCTGCTCGGGCGGCGCAATGGAGCGCGTGAGGTAGCAGGTCACCAGCACCGGTGCGCCGCCGCCTTGCGGCCACAGCACGCCGATGTCGTTGGCCGTGCCGCTGTCGCCCGCCGTGCCCGTCTTGTCGCCCACCTTCCAGCCCGGCACACCGGCGCGCAGGCGTTTGTCGCCCGTGCTGGTCTCCACCAGCCAGCGCTGCAGCCAGGCCCGGGACATGGGGCTGAGCGCGTTACCCAGCACCAGTTTTTGCAGGGTCTGCAGCATGGCCAGCGGAGTGGTGGTGTCACGCGGGTCGCCCACGGCAGCCTCATTCAGCGTGGGCTCGGTGCGGTCCAGCCGCGTGACCTCGTCACCCAGCGAACGCACGAACGCGGTGAACCCGGCCGGGCCGCCATGGCGGGCCAGTAGCACATTGGCAGCGGTGTTGTCGCTCAGGCTGACGGTGGCAGAGCACAGCTCACCCACCGTCAGGCCGCCACCATCGCCCGCGCGCGGGCCGCTGACGGGCGAGTACGCCACCACGTCGGTGGCCGGGTAATGCACGCGCGCATCCAGCCGCTCCTTGCCCTGGTCCACCAGAGCCAGCATCCAGCCGGCCAACACCAGCTTGAAGGTGCTGGCCATGGCAAAACGCTCGTCCTGCCGCCAGCCCAGCGCCAGGCCCGACCCGGTGTCCAGCATGGCCACCCCCAGGCGGCCCTGGGCGGCGCGTTCGATGCTGGCGAGGGCATCGTTCCATGCGCTGGCGGTCTGCTCGCGGCGGTCTGAGTTGCTGGCAGCTGCACAACCCCATAACGGCATGGCCGTGGCGGCCATCAAACCCAAGGAAAACTGTCTTCTTTGCATATCGATTGAAAGCGTAGTGGGGAACAAGGCCCGAACGATACGGAGGTTCAGCCCCCAGTACCATCGACAATAATTGCCAAAAGCCCCAAGAAAAACTTTGACCTTTTGGCGCCATGCACCTGCCACTCAATGCCCTGCGGGCCTTCGAGGCCTCGGCCCGCCACCTGAACCTCACGCGCGCAGCCCAGGAGCTGCACGTGACCCAGACCGCCGTGAGCCAGCACATCCGCAAGCTGGAGGACCGGCTGGGCAAACCGCTGTTTCGCCGCCTGCCACGCGGCCTGGCGCTGACGGATGAAGGCCAGGCCCTGCTGCCGGTGGTGGTGGAATCGTTTGGCAACCTGCAGCGCGCACTGGAGAAGCTGGGCGACACCCGCCCGCGCGAGGTGCTGACCGTGGGCGCCGTGGGCACATTCGCGGTGGGCTGGCTGCTGCCCCGGCTGCGCGACTTTCAGCAGGCCTGCCCCTTTGTGGACCTGCGCCTGCTCACGCACAACAACCGGGTGGACATGGCGGGCGAAGGGCTGGACTACGCCATCCGCTTTGGCGACGGTGCCTGGCACGGCACGCAGGCCGACCGCATCATGGATGCGCCCATGTCCGTGATGTGCTCGCCCGCCTTGGCCCGTGGCCTGCGCACGATGGCCGACCTGGCGCGCCAGCCCTTGCTGCGCAGCTACCGCACCGACGAATGGACGGCCTGGTTCGAGGCTGCGGGTGCGCCATGCCCCGTGGTGCGTGGCGCGGTGTTCGACTCGTCCCTGACGCTGGCCGAAGCGGCGGCGCAGGGCGCGGGCATGGCACTGTTGCCAGTGAAGATGTTCGCGCGCGAACTGCAGCAGGGCCGCCTGGCGCAGCCCTTTGCACAAGAGCTGCACCGGGGCGCCTACTGGCTGACCCGCTTGCAATCGCGCACCACCACGGGGGCCATGGCAGCGTTCCGGGACTGGCTGATGTCACAGGCCAGCGTCACAGTGGGTGCCGGGGCTGAAGAATTGGAATGATTTTGGCCGGTTGCGCTAGTGGATCATGCCCTATAAGCTATCAATTACATAGCAAACATACGCCGTGATGCACGGGTGCAGCGGTGTCAAAACCCCATCGCCGCCACATCCACCCCGTCCACCTGCCCCGCATCCAGAAACTGCTGGCCATAGCGCAGGTACACCCCTTCGCGCACAAACACCTCGAACAGGTCGGGGTCGATGTGCCCGTTGTCTCGCATCCTGCACATGATGGCCAGCGCCTGCGACAGGGTCATGCCACTCTTGTAGGGCCTGTCTGCGGCCGTCAGCGCCTCAAAGATGTCGGCAATGCCCATCATGCGGGCCTGCAGCGACATCTGCTGGCGCGTGAGGCCACGCGGATAGCCCTTGCCGTCCATGCGTTCGTGGTGGCCCCCAGCGTACTCGGGCACGTTCTGGAGGTGGCGCGGCCAGGGCAGCGTCTCCAGCATCTTGATGGTGGCAACGATGTGGTAGTTGATGGTGTCGCGCTCGGCCTGGTTCAGCGTGCCGGAGCGGATGGTGAGGTTCTCCACCTCCTCCCCCGTCAAAAAGCTCGTTTGCACACCCTGCGGGTTGCGCCAGTGGCGCATGGCGGCAATATCGCGCACACGCTGCTGGTCTTCGGGGCGCATGGCCTCGGTGCCGGTGTTGCTGCGGCGCAGAAACTCGCGGTCTTCCTCCAGCGCATGGATCTCGTGCTGCAGGGCCTGCAGCTCCTGGCCTTCAGCCCGTGCATCCACCACCGGACGCAACGCCAGCTGGCGGCGCAGCGCGGCCAGTTCGGCATCGCGCTTGAGCACTTCAAACCGCGTGTCCACCAGGCCGATGCGGTCGTAGATGGTCTGCAGCTTGGTGGCCTTGTCCACCACGTGCACAGGCGTGGTGATCTTGCCGCAGTCGTGCAGCAGGCCCGCCATCTTGAGCTCGTAGCGGTCGCGGTCGCTCATCTTGAACGCGGCCAACGGCCCTTCGCGCGTGGCATCCACGGCCTCGGCCAGCATCATGGTGAGCGCGGGCACGCGCTGGCAGTGGCCGCCGGTATAGGGCGATTTTTCGTCGATGGCCAGGTTGATGAGGTTCACGAACGACTCGAACAGGCGTTCGAGCTGCGTGATGAGCAGCCGGTTGGTGAGCGCAATGGCCGCCTGCGAGGCCAGCGACTCGGCCAGGCTCTGGTCGGCCTGCGAGAAGGTGATGACCTCGCCCGTGTCCGGGTCGCGCGCATTGATGAGCTGCAGCACGCCGATGAGTTCGAGGTCGTGGTTCTTCATCGGCACCGTGAGGAACGACTGCGACCGATAGCCCGTGCGCTGGTCAAACGCGCGCGTGCCCGAAAAATCAAACCCTGCCGCGCTGTATGCGTCGGCAATGTTCACCGTGCGGTCGTGGATGGCCGCGTGGGCCGCCACCAGCGAATCATTGGGCCCGCCGTCGGCCGTGCGCAACGGTAACAGCGGCAGGTCGATGGGTTTGCCCGTGGTGCCCCCCAGGTTGATGCTCAGCGAGTCGGTGCGCAATATCTCGAACTTGAGGGCCGACTGGTCTTCCGTCACGCTGTAGAGCGTGCCGCCGTCGGCCCCGGTGATGGTCTTGGCGGCCTCCAGGATGTTCTCCAGCAGCCGGTCGATGTCCCGCTCGCGCGAGAGCGCAGCGCCAATGCCGTTGAGCTGCTCCAGCCGACGGAACAGATTGAGAGTGGATTCCTTGCTCATGCGACCACCTTGCAAGCAGCGTTGGTAACCCCGCATCGTAACGAAAGGTGACAGCTATCATCCCCCTTCCTGTTTCAAAAACGCCTTTTTCGTGGACTCGGTCACACCCCGCTATCTCACTGCCGCGCTTTATCAGTTCGTGGACCTGCCAGACTTTGCCGCCCTGCGCGAGCCCCTGCAGTCCCTGTGCGACGCGAACGGCGTGCGCGGCATACTGTTGCTGGCGCCCGAGGGCATCAACGGCACCATTGCGGGCGAACCGCAGGGCGTGCATACGGTGTTGGCCTGGCTGCGCAACGATGCGCGCTTTGCCGCCTTGCAGCACAAGGAGGCGCTGGCCGAGCGCATGCCCTTCTACCGCATGCGTGTACGGCTCAAGCGCGAGATCGTCACCCTGGGCGTGCCGGGCCTGAACCCTGCACGCAACGCGGGCACCTATGTGAAGCCCGAACACTGGAACGCCCTCATCGACGACCCGGGCGTGGTGGTGGTGGACACGCGCAATGACTACGAGGTGGGCATTGGCACGTTTGAGCGCGCCATCAACCCGCACACGCAGACCTTTGCGGAGTTTCCGGCCTGGGTAGAAAAAGAGAAACAATCCGGCGGCGTGCTGGCGGGCAAGCCCAAAGTCGCCATGTTCTGCACGGGCGGCATCCGCTGCGAAAAGTCCACCGCGTTCCTCAAGTCGCAAGGCTTTGACGAGGTATACCACCTGGAAGGCGGCATCCTCAAGTACCTGGAAACCGTGCCCGAAGAATCCAGCCGCTGGCACGGTGACTGCTTTGTGTTCGACGAACGCGTGTCCGTAGGCCATGGCCTCGCACCGGGCCACCACCAGCTGTGCCGATCCTGCCGCATGCCGCTGGGCGAAGCCGAGTTGCAATCACCGCACTACGTGCCCGGTGTGAGCTGTCCGTATTGCCACGGCACCCGCACCCCCGAGCAGGAACGCGCCCTGGCCGAGCGCGAGCGGCAGATGCAGCTGGCCCGGCAGCGTGGGCAAGAGCACATCGGCGCGCAGCAACCCGGCCGCCCCACACGCGCTGTGGCCAAGCACGCGGAGGACGATGGCATGGATGGCACAACATGACCGCGCTGCCCGTCCTGTACTCGTTCCGCCGCTGCCCCTATGCCATGCGCGCCCGCCTGGCCCTGGCCGTGAGCGGCCAGGTTTGCGAACTGCGCGAGGTGGTGCTCAAAAGCAAGCCCCAGGGGTTGCTGCAGGCATCGCCCAAGGGCACGGTGCCCGTGCTGGTGTTGCCCAGCAGCCAGGTGCTGGAGCAGAGCCTGGACATCATGCTGTGGGCGCTGCGACAGCACGACCCTGAAGGCTGGCTCACCCCCAGCCATGGCAGCCTGGAAGACATGCTCGCGCTGATTGCCGAATGCGATGGCCCGTTCAAGCAGGCGCTGGACCGGTGCAAGTACCCCAGCAGATACCCGGACGCTGACATGGGCGCGGAACACGCCCAAGCCGTGGCCTGGTTGGGTGCGCTGGAGGCGCGCCTCTCACCACATCAGCCTTACCTGTTCGGCACCAACGCGGCCCTGGCCGACATGGCGATTGCGCCTTTTGTGCGGCAGTTTGCAGGCATTGATGCCGACTGGTGGACCGCACAGCCGTGGCCCCGCCTGCAGGCTTTGCTGGCGCAATGGCAGGCCAGTCCGCTGTTTGGCCAGGTGATGCCCAAACTGCCCGCATGGGTTGACGGTACGCAAGGCGTACCGTTCCCGCATGGCACCGTTATGTCAGGCTGAAGCGGTCGCACTGGAACCGCTTGAGATTGGTGCTTTGGGTACCATCTCTTCTACAAAACACCATGCTCCGTGACGCTAGAGGTTGCCACGGAGCAACCCCTCTTCGCTTCATGCACAGCACAGCCTCCTCAGGGCTTTACCGCGCAGAGCCATCTCCAAGCCACCCCATCGACCCTGTAGCCCCTGCATGAAAATCATCGACGAAATGTTGAACCTGGACCTGCTCACACACGAGCAGCACCTGCAAATCAGTGCATGGATCGCGCGCTCCGCGTCGCCGGAAGAGATATTGCAAATGCCTGCGCCACTGTGGCAGGCCGTAGAACGCGCCAGCCAGACCATGGGCATCAACGAAGACCTTCTGCGTACGCCATCGCTGGACGCCGGGGACGTGGTGCTTGGATAGCCAACCTTGTGCGCTTTCATGCGGCCAGGTGGAACTGCGCTCGGAGCAGGAACACCGGCGCTGGCAGCCCTTCCCATAACGAAAAAGGCGCTCCCTGGAGCGCCTTTTTCATCCAAGCCCATGCCTCACAGGCATCAAGCCATCGAATAACCAGAGCCTCGCTTGTTGCCACCCTTCAGCGCCCGCACCAGCACAGCCAGCAGCACCAAGCCAAACCCCACGAAGCAGATGAACGACCAGTTGGCAATCGAGCCACCCAGGAAGGTCCAGTCGATCGCAGTGCAATCGCCCGAGCCCCGGAAGATCATGGGGATGGCGCGGCTGATGGGGTAGTTTTCGATCATGCCGTAAAAGTCGCGGCCGCAGGTAGCGATCTCCGGCGGGTACCACTGCAGCCAGCTCTGGCGAGCCGCCACAAAGGCGCCAAACCCGGCAGTGATCACGGCCAGCACCGCCCAGGTCATCCACCAGCCCCGATTGCCTCGCGCACTCGCCAGGGCCGTGAATACAGCAACACCAATGAGCGCATACCGCTGCACGATGCACATGGGGCAAGGCTCCAGGCCCACCACATGCTGCAGGTACATGCCAAACGCCAGCATCGCCACACAGGCCACGCTGATCAGCGCCAGCACGCGACGCGGGGCCTGATCAATCCAGTTCAACACCATCATTCTTGTCCCTCGAAACCGCAGGTTACCCAGAGAGGCCTCGAAGGAGAAGCAACTCAGATACCGGCGGCGTGATCCAGAAAAACGCGGGCGCGGCGTGGTGTCACCACCAGCGTCTCACCCTCCTTGAAACCCATGTCCTTGAACTGCTGCGCAGGGATCTGCGCTTCGATCAGGGATTCTGGGGACGCATTGTCCGCTGGTTTGTGATCGTCGGTCGGAATAAGTTCCAGGCGCGCAATGGGGCCCACCACAATGGCGCGGCTCAGCTGGGCCACGATGCCACGGGGACGGCCTTCGGCGTCCAGGCCCGCGCCGGGGGAGTAGCGCTCCACGTCCAAGTCGTGCGGGCGCACATAGGCAAAGGCCTTGGCGTTCTGCGCCGCCTGGTGCTCGGGCGAGTCAAGCTGCATGCCGTCCAGGTGCACCAGGCCTTCGTGGGCGCGGCCGTGGAACAGGTTCACGTCACCCAAAAAGCCGTAGACAAACGGGCTGGCAGGCTGGTCCCAAACCTGCTGGGGGGAGCCGCTTTGCTCGATCTTGCCCTGATTGATCACCACCACGCGGTCCGCCACTTCCAGGGCTTCTTCCTGGTCGTGGGTCACGAAGATGCTGGTCACATGCAGCTCGTCGTGCAGGCGGCGCAGCCAGCGACGCAGCTCCTTGCGCACCTTGGCGTCCAGCGCGCCAAAGGGTTCGTCCAGCAGCAGCACCTTGGGCTCCACAGCCAGCGCGCGAGCCAGCGCAATGCGTTGGCGCTGGCCGCCCGAGAGCTGCGAGGGGTAGCGCTCGGCCAGCCAGTCGAGCTGCACCAGCTTGAGCAGGTCCATGACCTTCTGCTTGATCTGCGCTTCGCTGGGGCGCTCGCCGCGGGGCTTCACGCGCAGGCCGAAGGCCACGTTCTCGAACACGGTCATGTGGCGGAACAGCGCGTAGTGCTGGAACACGAAGCCCACGTTGCGCTCGCGCACATGCACGTCGGTGGTGTCTTCGCCGCTGAAGTGGATGGTGCCCACGTCGGCCGTCTCCAGGCCCGCGATGATGCGCAGCAGCGTGGTCTTGCCGCAGCCCGAGGGGCCGAGCAGCGCAATGAGTTCGCCCGAGGCAATGTCCAGGCTCACATCGCGCAGGGCCTGGAAGTCTCCAAACTGCTTGCTGACGTTACGGATTTCGATGCTCATGTTCTGTTTCCTTCACACGCCAGCGGGCGCGGGGCGCTCGGGCGGCAATTCGGCGGCGGCCTTCAGGGCCTGTTCGTTGCGGTGCTCGGCAATGGTCTTGATGACCAGGGTGACCAGGGCCAGCAAAGCCAGCAGCGAGGCCGCAGCAAACGCAGCCACGGACTGGTACTCGTTGTAGAGAATTTCGACGTGCAGCGGGATGGTGTTGGTCTGCCCACGGATGTGGCCCGACACCACCGACACGGCACCAAACTCGCCCATGGCTCGCGCGTTGCACAAGATCACGCCGTATAGCAGGCCCCACTTGATGTTGGGCAGCGTCACATACCAGAAGGTCTGCCAGCCGCTGGCACCCAGCACGATGGCGGCCTGCTCCTCGTCGTTGCCCTGCGCCTGCATCAGCGGGATCAGTTCTCGCGCGATGAACGGAAAGGTCACAAACACGGTGGCCAGCACGATGCCGGGCACGGCAAAGATGATCTTGATGTCATGCGCCTGCAGCCACGGACCAAACCAGCCTTGCGCGCCAAACATCAGCACATAGATCAGGCCCGCCACCACGGGCGACACCGAGAACGGCAGGTCCACCAGCGTGGTCAAGAAGGCCTTGCCCTTGAACTCGTACTTGGCAATGCACCACGCGGCTGCCACGCCGAACACGAGGTTCAGCGGTACAGCGATCAGCGCAGTGATCAGCGTGAGCTTGATGGCCGACCAGGCATCGGGCTCGCGCAGGCCCTCCAGGTACGCGCCAAAGCCCTTGCGCAGCGCCTCTGCAAACACGGCGGCCAGTGGCAACACCAGGAACAGCAGCATGAAGGCCAGCGCGATGGTGATCAGCGTATAGCGGACCCAAGGCGCCTCGGTGGTGCCAGCCTGTGCGCGGCGAACGGTTCGCGAGTTGTTGCCACTCATGCTGGAGCCCCCGCGTGGCGTCGCTGCCATGCCTGTAGTGCGTTGATGATCAGAAGCAGGATGAAGGAGATGACCAGCATCACCACGGCCACGGCCGTGGCGCCGGCGTAGTCGTACTGCTCCAGCTTGCCGATGATGATGAGTGGCGTGATCTCGGACACCATGGGCATGTTGCCCGCAATGAAGATCACCGAACCGTATTCACCCACGGCCCGCGCAAACGCCATGGCAAAGCCGGTGAGCAGCGCAGGCGTGATGGAGGGCAGGATGACCTTGGTGAACGTCTGCAGGCGTGTGGCGCCCAGGCAGGTGGCGGCTTCTTCAAGTTCCTTTTCGGCGTCTTCCAGCACCGGCTGCACGGTGCGGACCACGAAGGGCAGGCCGATGAAGATCAGCGCGATCACGATGCCCGCCGGCTTGAACGCGAGCTGGATGCCCATGGGCTCCAGAATGCTGCCCACCCAACCATTGCCTGCCAACAGTGCGGTCAGCGAGATGCCGGCCACAGCGGTGGGCAGCGCAAACGGCAAGTCCACCAGCGCGTCCACGATCTTCTTGCCCGGGAACTTGTAGCGCACCAGCACCCACGCGATCAGCAGGCCAAACACCAGATTGACCAGCGCCGCGAGAAACGATGCGCCAAAGGTCAGCCGGTACGACGCCATCACACGCGGTGCGCTGATGGCCGCCCAGAACTGGTCCCAGGTGAGCGTGAAGGTCTTGAAGATCAGTGCCGACAGCGGGATCAGCACGATGATGCTCAAGTAGAAAAGGGTGTAGCCCAGTGACAGCCCAAAGCCAGGCAGCACGCGCTTGGGCGCGCGCCGTCCGGCCGGGGCTGCGGCCACAGCGGTCGCAGTGGTCATAGATGCAGTGGTGAGTCGGGAAAAGCGCTGGGCCTATTTACTTGGCGCCGGGCGTGTACAGCTTGTCGAACTGGCCGCCATCATTGAAATGCACCTTCTGCGCTTCGGTCAGCGAGCCGAAGTACTTGGCCACCGTGAACTGCTTGAGCGGCTTGAAGGTGTCGGCGTACTTCTTGAGCACGGTCTCCGAACGGGGGCGGATGGCGTGCTTGGCTGCAATCTCTTGCGCTTCTTCCGAGTACAGGTAGTCCAGGTAGGCCTTGGCCAGTTGGGCCGTGCCCTTCTTGGCCACGGTGCGTTCCACCACGGCCACGGGGTTTTCAGCCACCACGCTCACCGAGGGGTAGATGGCATCGACCTTGCCCGCGCCGAACTCGCGGTCGATGGAGACCACCTCGGATTCAAAGGTGATCAGCACATCGCCCTGGTTGCGCTGCAGGAAGGTGGCCGTGGCATCGCGGCCGCCCTTGGCCAGAATAGGCACGTTCTTGTACAGCTTGCCGACAAACTCGGCGGCCTGCGCCTCGGTGCCACCCTTTTCACGCACGGCGCCCCAGGCGGCCAGGTAGGCATAGCGGCCGTTGCCGCCGGTCTTGGGGTTGACCACGATCACCTGCACGCCGGGCTTGATGAGGTCGTCCCAGTCTTTGATGTTCTTGGGGTTGCCGTTGCGCACCAGGAACAGCATGGTCGAAGTGGTGGGCGATGCGTCGTGCGGGAACTTCTTGGCCCAGTCCTTGGCAACCACGCCGTTGTCCGCCAGAAACTGTACGTCGGTGGTGGTGTTCATGGTGACCACGTCAGCAGCCAGGCCGTCGTTCACGGCACGGGCCTGGGCGCTGGAGCCGGCGTGCGACTGGTCGATCTTCACGTCCTGGCCGGTGGTCTTCTTGTAGTGCGCAGCGAAGGCCACGTTGTAGTCCTTGTAGAACTCGCGGGCCACGTCATACGACACATTGAGCAGCGAATTTTGAGCGGCAGCCATGCCGCTCGCGGCCAGGGCCAGAGAGGCCAGGAGGGTCTTGAGTTTCAAAGAAGTCATGGTGAAGTCGCCCAAAAAATGCAGGAGATTCCGCATTGTGCGGACCACCCCTTAAAACTCAAAAGAATATATTCTTGTTAATTAATCGAGAATTGGCATATAGACATCTCGAAGGGCGTGCCGGCGCCATGGCCCCAAACCGCACACTAGCTGCCCGGGCCTGACATTTCGGGTCCTGCAGGCTCCAAGCGCTGGTAACACATGCGCCGACAGCTATCGATTAGATAGCAATCAGGCGGCGGCCGGAGAAACCTGCGAATACCCTGGCGCTGGCTGGATGGTGCTGTGGTCGCCCTCCAGAGACTGCAGCAATGCCCAGCCCAGCGGCCATTCGCCATGGCCCGAGTCAATATTGATATGCCCCGCGTTCTGCATGCGCACAAACTCGCTGCCCCAGGCCCTGGCATAGGCGCCCGCTAGGCGAATGGGACAAAACGGGTCATTGCTGCTGGCCACCACGATGCTGCGGTAAGGCAACGCCGCGTAGGGCACGGGGGCAAAGTCGCTCAGGATGGCGCGGCGCTCGGGGTCGGCAGGAGCCACCAGCAAGGCGCCGCACACCTTGGCTGCAGCCTCCGGCCCCATGTGGGTGGTGGCAATACAGCCCAGGCTGTGCGCCACGATCACTACAGGGTGCGTTGCGGCCAGCACCGTCTTCTCCAGCTGGCTCACCCAGGCTGAACGCGTGGGCGTGATCCAGTCGTCCTGCACCACGCGGCGCGCGTGGGGCAGGCGCTCGGCCCACAGGCTTTGCCAGTGGCCGGGGCCCGAATCGCGCCAGCCGGGGACGATGATGATGGTGGTGGTGGTGGTCACAGGCAGGGATTCTGCGAGCCAGCCTTTAAAACCCAAACGACTTAATTCTTGTTATTTAATCTCCAAATCATCTAAAAAAGCGACTTCTGCTTGCCTCTTTCAAGCAATGACTATTGAGTAAATAAATTAAACCAACCGGTTTAATTTCAAACCGACGCGTACAATGTAACGAATTGCAAACAAGACACCTGGCGCCGTTCCGCACGACGGCCGCTGGTTGGGTTTGCATTGGCGGCTTGTCCCAGGTCGGTTCTTCCTTAGTCATCTTCACTTCAAGAGGCACCTTTCAATGCACACATGGAAAATCAGCCAGCGCCTGATGGCGGGCTTCGGTTTGGTCATCGTGGTCCTGCTCGGCATGTCGGTCTACAGCGTGCTCATTGCACGGGGCATTGATGCCGCCCTGACCGCCAATGCCACCCAAAACGCCGTCATCCAACGCGCTGCCATCAACTTCCGGGGCTCGGCGCACGACCGCTCCATCGCGGTGCGCGACGTGGTGCTGGCCCCCAACGACGACGCACGCAAGAAGGAAATCGAATCCATCGCACGGCTGGCGGACTTCTACGCCCAGTCCGCCACGCAGCTGGACAGCGTGCTGAAAACCGCCAAGGAGATTCCGCCCGAAGTGGCCCCTATGGTGCAGTCGCTCAAAGACATTGAAGCGCGTACGGTAGCCACCACTAGCAAGGTGGTCGCGCTGATGCAGTCCGGCGACCGCGCAGGCGCTGAAGCCATGCTCTGGACCGAGGCCAAGCCCCAGTACGAGCAATGGCTGGCAGCGGCCAACAAGCTCATCGACTACGAAGAAGCGCGCATCATCAAGAACAGCCAGACGGCCAACCAGGACGCGAGCCAGTTCACCGGCGTGATGCTGTCCATCACGCTGTTGGCGGTGCTGATCAGTGTGGCGGTGACGGTGCTGGTATCACGCAGCATTGGCCGCGAGCTGGGCGCTGAGCCCAGCGAAGTGCGCGCGGTGGTGCAAGCCATCCAGCAGGGCAACCTCACCACCCCAGTGCAAGTGAAGGCGGGCGACACCGGCAGCGTGATGGTGGCCGTGCGCGACATGCAACAGCGCTTTCATGAACTGGTCTCGGCCGTGCGCGACAACATTGCGCAGCTACGCACCACCAGCGACGACATCAGCAGTGGCAACCAGAACCTGGGCCACCGCACCGAACAAGCCGCCAGCAGCCTGGAGCAAACCGCCGCCAGCATGGAAGAGCTGACCGCCACCGTGCGCCAGAGCGCCGACTCGGCCCGCCAGGCCAACCAACTGGCCACCACCGCCGCCAGCACCGCCACCAAGGGCGGCGAGGTGATGCAGCAAGTGGTGAGCACGATGCAGGACATCCACCACAGCAGCCAGAAAATCGCCGACATCATCGGCGTGATCGACGGCATTGCGTTTCAGACCAACATCCTGGCGCTGAACGCTGCCGTGGAAGCAGCGCGCGCGGGTGAACAGGGGCGCGGCTTTGCGGTGGTGGCCACCGAGGTACGCAGCCTGGCACAGCGCAGCGCCGAGGCCGCCAAGGAGATCAAGGCGCTGATCCAGTCCAGCGTCGACAAGGTGGACTCGGGCACCCAGCTCGTGGCCAACGCGGGCGAGACCATGAACGAGATCGTGCAAGGCGTGCAGCGCGTGAACGGCATCATCGGCGAGATCAGCACCGCCGCTGCCGAGCAGAGCGACGGCATCTCGCAGGTCAACGTGGCTGTGACCCAGCTGGACCAGATGACGCAGCAAAACGGCGCGCTGGTGGGTGAAAGCACCGCTGCCGCAGAGAACCTGCGCCAGCAGGCCCAGCGGCTGGCGGAGCTGGTGGCCGTGTTCCAGGTCGGCGGCAGTGCTTCAGCAGGCATGGGACTCGATGCACCGCGTGCCACGCCAGTACATCGTGGCAATGCCCTGCCCGTCCCCGGCGTGCGACGCCTCGCACACTGAGACAGCATTGCGGACAGCAGGTCCGCCAGGGTGGGTGCAATGAGGTGCTGAAAAAATTCTTGAATTTTTCGGTACCCCTCAACCCCATTGCCCCGCCCCGTTCGTTTCACCCAGCACCACCACTTTTTTGATGGAGCTGCCATGAAACCCCGTTCACTCACCCTGCACGCCCTCGCCGCCCTGACAGCACTGCTGGGCCTGGCCCACCTGCCTGCCCAAGCCATTGGCCGCCTCGCCGACGTGACCATCGTGGACCGCGACACCGGCGCCACGCTGCCGGTGCACTACGCCCGGGGCGAATACTGGGTGGCCGGGCGGCCCGGGGCGCGGTATGCCATCACGGTGCGCAACCGGTTGGGCGAGCGGGTGCTGGCCGTGCCGTCGGTGGACGGCGTGAATGTGCTCAGCGGCGAAACCGCTGCGTGGGACCAGCGCGGCTATGTGTTCTCGCCCTATGAGCGTTACCAGATCACCGGCTGGCGCAAGAGCGACAGCCAGGTGGCGGCCTTCGAGTTTTCGCACATCGCCAACTCGTATGCCGCCCGCACGGGCCGCCCTGCGCATGTGGGCGTGATTGGCGTCGCCCTGTTCCGCGAACAGCCACCGATGCCCCAGCCTGCCCCCGCCATCACCCCCGAGCCCTACAGCCAGCGCCGCGACAACAGCCTGGGCCTCGGGCGTCTGCGGGAGGACCCCGCATCGCCCGCAGCCGCTGGGGCTGCCGGTGCGCCTGCTGCCCCAGCCCCATCGGCCGAGGCAGAGTTCTCTGCCCGCTCGCAATCTGCCGACAGTGTGGCCAAGGCCGTTCCCATGCCATCGGCCAAGCTAGGCACGGCGCACGGCCAGCGCGAGACCTCGGTTGTCACCCACACCAGCTTCACGCGCCTGCAAGAGCAGCCCAATGAAATCATCAGCATCCGCTACGACAGCCGCGAGAACCTGATCGCCAGCGGCGTGATCCGCGAGCCCATCGCCCGCCCCCACGTGCCCCATGTGCCGCGCGCGTTTCCGCAGTCGGACAACCTGTCGTACGTACCCGACCCACGGTAGGCCTGGGCCGGCCCGTGAGTGCATGAGGGTTTCGCATAATGCCCGGGTGCCTGCCGCCCCACCCTCTCACGATGCCTACGACGCCGACGAAGCGCTGATGCTGCTCTACGCCGGTGGCGACATGGCCGCGTTTGACCGGCTGTACGCCCGGCACGAGCTGGCCGTGTGGCGGTTTGTGTTTCGCAGCGTGAAGGTGCAAGCCGTGGCCGACGACCTGCTGCAGGACGTGTGGTTTGCGGTGGCGCGCAACGCTGCCCGCTACGAGGTCAAGGCCAGGTTCCGCACCTGGCTGTTCACCTTGGCACACCACCGGCTGGTGGACCACCTGCGTACCGCCAAACACCATGCCAGCCTGGATGCCAGCGACGACGATGCGCGCAGCTTGGCAGACACGCTGGTGGCGGACTCGGGCTTTGGGCCCGTGCGCCAGCTGCAGTCGCGCGAGCAGGCCGCCGCGCTCATCGCCGCCGTAGAGCAGTTGCCGCCAGAGCAGCGCGAGGCCTTTTTGTTGCAAGCCGAAGGAGATCTGAGCGTGCAGGAGATTGCCGAGACCACCGGCGTGAACTTTGAAACCGCCAAAAGCCGCCTGCGCTACGCGCGGGCCAGCCTGCGCCAGCACCTCAAGGAGTTTGTATGACCCGGCAGGATGACGAACTGGTCCGGCGCTACCACGAGGCCAGCGAACAGGAAGGCGCCCGCCCCGGCGTGCATGTGCGCGATGCCGTGCGTGCGCATGCACAGATGGTGGCAGCGGCTGCGGCATCAGCCACCCCGGTAGCAGCCCCTGCCGCCAACCAGGCACGCTGGAAGATTTCGGCCCTGGCCACCTTGGCCGTGGTGGGGCTGACTGGCTTGCTGATGCTGCAGTTTGAGCGCGGCACGCCCGAAGAGCGGGACACCGCTTTCAGTCACCGCCGGACCGAGTCGCCTGCGCAGGCTCCCACGGTCCCTGCCCCTGCGGCCACACCGACGCTCCCGCCACCGGCAGAGCCCCCATCGGTCACTCCGCCTGCACCGGAAAGCGCGCAGAAAAGTACGCGGAACAGCGCCGGCCCGTCGGCCGACGCCATGCTCCCCAAGCCCGCCACGGTAGCCCCCCCCGCGCCTGCGCAGACACCAGCACCCGCCCAGCCCGTAGCCAAGCCGGCTCCTGTGTCGCCTTCCACTGAGCAGGAAGCCCTGTCAGCACGTCGCGCAGCCGGGGCCCTCTCCGGTTTCCCAGCATCACCCCCCATGCCCTCGACGGCCGCAGCCCCCCGCGCCGAATCCAGTACCGAAAGGCGCGAACGCGCATCAGTCTCCCCTGCACCAGCCCTTCAAGAAACCGCTCCGGCTGCCCCCGCCGCAGCAGCTGCACCAGCCACCCGCGCCCCGCTGGCTGACTCTGCAGCGCGCGACCACCAGACGGCGGCTGCAGCCCCTGCCATGTCAAAAAATCTGGGCGCGGCCTCGCCCAACACCATCTGGGAGGCCGCCCGCTCGGGCCAACCCCAGCAGGTCGAAGCCCTCGTGCAACAGGGCACGCCAGTGGATGCCCGCGACCCCGAAGGAAAAACCGCCCTGATGCTGGCCGCCTTGAACGGCCACACCGCCACTGTGCAGCGGCTGCTGGCGCTGCGCGCCGACCCGGCGCTGGTGGACCGCGAAGGTCTGAATGCGGCACAGCTCGCGGCACAGCGGGGGCACACGCGCCTGGCAGAGCTGCTGGAAGCGGCCCGCTGAAAAGCGCACCAGCAGATCTCGCAGTGCCCACGTCATGTCCGCAGGGGGCGGGCGTAGCTGCCCCGCTCGGCGGTAGCGGCGAGTCAGTTGCTCGTCGGAATCATTAGAACCGCACTGCCTCAAACGCGGGGTGCAGCGCGTCGATCCAGTGGTCCAGCTCGTCCTGCGTCACATGCAGGTGGTCCATGCAGGCTTGGCCGTGTTGGGTCCACTCGCGCGTGGGGGCCAGGCCGTCGTGCTGGTTGACCAGAAACTCGGCCAGCAAGCCCAGCGCCACCAGGTGGCGCACGGTGGGATCAAACTGCTCGTCGTTCAGGCACGCAAAGTCGTGGTGCAGCCAGATGGCCTGGGCCACGTCGCCCGGCAGGTGCCAGGTGCGCGCCACGATGGCGCCCATCACCGCATGGTCGGTGCGGTGGCTCGCGTTCTCGGTCTGGGTAAAGGTGCGGTCCTTGCGCGCCAGGGCCTCGGTCACGGTGCCCGCGTAGCCACGCACCGCCTTCACCAGCACCGGCATGCCCACATGGCAGAACAGCCCGAAGCTGTAGCCCAACCCTGGGTCCAGGCTGTAGAGCTGGTGGCCGATGTGCTCGCACGCAATGGCGCGGCGCTGCGAGCTTTCCCAGAAATGCTCCAGCAGCGGCGAGCGCACCTGCAGCGCGTTGCGCGTGATGAAGGCAGACAGCAGCTCCACGGCCGGCTGCAGCCCCAGCACCGTCAGCGCCATGCCCACGGTCTGCACCGGTTGGGCCAGGCCGTACAGCGGGCTGTTGGCCAGCCGCATCACGGCGGCGGCCAGGGCTACGTCGGAGGATGCCAGTTGCTCCAGCGCGGTCGAGTCCAGCTCGGGCGCCGCCACGATCTGCTGCAGGCGCAGCAGTGACTCGGGGCACGGCGGGATCACGATGGCGCGCACGGCAGGGTGCACGCGGGCTTGCCGGATGTCTTGGTCGATGGGGTGTGGAGCGGTCACAAAAAGTCCCCGGGCCGCCGCGTGTGCCGACCACACGGACGGGCGCAGCCCGCACAGTTGCAATTCGTTGCATTGTGGCGCCAAAAAGCGCTTTGCCCACCGAACCCGTGCACAAGCGCAGGCTTTGCGCCCAGCGCCTCAGAACCTGCCCTTTGAACAGGTTCTCAGATATTGGCGCCGTCGAGCCCCTGCAGGGCCTGCCGCGTGCTCAGGCTGCTCCGGCCGGGCATGGCCTCGCCCAGGTAGTCCAGAAAGCGCCGCACCGCGGGCGACAGCCCCCGGCGGGAGGGGAACACGGCATGCACGATGGCGGGCGCCGGCGCCCAGTCGGGCAGCACCCGCACCAGCTTGCGCTCGCGCATTTCTTCCTGGCACATGTAGTCGGGCATCCAGCACACCCCCGTGCCGGCCACGGCCGCGTATTTGAGCGTGAGCAGATCGTCCGCCACATAGCGCGGCGTGTGCTGCACCACCTGGTGCACGCCGCCCGGGCCGATCAGGTTCCAGGTCGATCGGCCATCGGGGGCCGACATGGCGATGCTGTCGAGCTTGGCCAGGTCGTCCAGCGTTTGGGGCGTGCCCTGGCGGATCAGCAGCTCGGGGCTGGCCACCAGGATCTGCGTGGTGTGGTCCAGCCGCTTGACGACCATGCTGCCGCTGTCGTCCACCGAGGGACGCACGCGCAGCGCCACGTCGATGCCCTCTTCCACCAGGTTGACCGCGCGGTTGCTCACCAGCATGTCGATGCGCACCTCGGGGCAACTGGCCAGGAACCTGGGGATCAGCTCGGCCACCACGGTCTGCGCCAGCGTCACCGGGCAGCTCACGCGGATGGTGCCGCGCGGCACGGTCTGCACCTGGGCCACCGTGTCGGCCGCCGCCTGGGCCGATTCGCGCATGGCCTGGCAGTGGCGCAAATAGGCTTCGCCCACTTCGGTCAGCGAGAGCTTGCGGGTTGTGCGCTGCAGCAGGCGCACGCCCAGCTGCGTTTCCAGGTCGGACACCCGGCGCGACAGGCGCGATTTGGGAATGCCGAGCGCGCGGCCCGCAGCGGCAAAGCCACCGCGCTCCACCACTTCGGCGAAATACAGCATGTCGTTGAGATCTTGCATGGGCTTCATCGTCCTATGGATAGAACAATCTATCGCAAGTTCACTACCTTATCAACAAATTGATCCATCCCCACAATTCATCCCATGGCCACACGCTGTGGCTCCGATCCACAGAACCCCAGGAGTTCCCTCATGCAACTGCTTCACGTCGACTCTGCCATCACCGGTGATCAATCCGTGTCCCGCCAACTGACTGCCCGCACCGTGACCGCCTGGCAAGCCGCCCACCCTGGCACCACCGTGCAATACCTGGACCTGGCCCAGCAAGCGCCTTCGCACCTGTCGGCCCAGTCGCTGGGGTTCCGCACCGGCCAGGCCGCTGCCACCGAGGCAGAGCGCGCTGAAAACGCACTGTCCGAGGCCCTGGTGAGCCAGTTCCTGGCCTCCGACGTGATCGTGATTGGCGCGCCGCTGTACAACTTCTCCATCCCCAGCCAGCTCAAGGCCTGGATCGACCGCCTGGCGCAAGCGGGCCGCACCTTCAAGTACACCGAGAAGGGCCCCGTGGGTCTGGCCGGTGGCAAGACGGTGATCGTGGCCTCCACCCGTGGCGGCGTGTACTCGACCAGCGAAGGCGGCCAAGCGATGGAGCACCAGGAGAGCTACCTGAAGGTGGTGTTCGGCTTCTTCGGCATCACCGACGTGCGTTTTGTGCGTGCCGAAGGCGTGGCCATGGGCCCGGACGCCAAGGCGGCCGCACTGGCCTCGGCCAACGTGGAAATTTCCACACACACCAGCGTGGCCGCCAACCAGGGTCGCGTGTCGCAGGCCGCCTAAGCCCAGCGGCAACAACGGCGCGCAGGGCACAAGCCCTGCAAGCCCCCTCCCCAAACCCGGCCCTGTGCCGGGTTTGGGCTTTTATCAGGGAAAAACGGCCGGATGCGCTAGTGGAACATGCCTGAGCAGCTATCATTTTTGATATGCCACACACGGACCATGCCGCCCCCACGCCACACCGTGCCTGCAGTCACTGCGCAGCGGGCGGCGCCTGCCGCTGCAACCATTGCTGGGCCAGTGGCCCGGGCGCCAGGGCCGGTGCAAACAGCCAGCCCTGAAAACGCTCGCAGCCCATGCGGATCAACAACTGCAGCTGTTCCTCGGTCTCCACGCCTTCGGCCACCACCTCCAGCCCCAGCGTGCGGGCCAGGGCGTTGACGGTGGCGCAGATCTCGCGGTCGTTCACGTCCACCACGATGTCGCGCACAAACACCTTGTCGATCTTCAGCTCGCTCACCGGAAGGCGCTTGAGCTTGATGAGCGACGAGTGGCCGGTGCCAAAGTCGTCGATCGACAGCGCAAAACCCGCGTTCTTCAGATCGAGCGCGATGGCGTACAGGGACTCGTCCAGCAGCTGCGACTCGGTGATCTCCAGCACCAGGCCGGCGGGCGCCACCCCGGCGCGCTGGGTCACGCCCAGCAGGGTCTGGGTAAAACCCGGCTCACGCAGCTGGATGGTGGAGACATTGACCGACACCACGGGCACCTGCCAGCCCTCGGCACGCCACTGTGCCATCTGGCGGCAAGCGGTCTCGAACACCCACAGCCCGATGGGCACGATGAGCCCGCTCTCCTCGGCCAGCGGGATGAACTCGTCGGGCGGCACCGCCTTGCCATCCACCGACCAGCGCAGCAGCGCCTCGGCACCCACGGTCTGGCGCTGCTGGTTGAGCTGGGGCTGGTAGACCAGCGCGAACTCGCCCGCCTGCAGCGCGTTGTGCAAGCGCCGGCGCAGCTCCAGCCGCCCGCGCGTGATCTGCGTGAACTCCTCGATGTAGAAGCGGTACGAGCCCCGACCTGCACTCTTGGTGGCGTGCAGGGCCGAATGCGCGTGGCGCACCAGCTCCACGCTGTTGGCCGAGTCGTCCGGGTACAGGCTGATGCCCAGGCTGGCACCCATGTATTGCGCACCCACCTCCGACAGCTCCCACGGCCGCGCCAGGCCCTCCACCAGCGAAGCCGCCAGTTGCGCCAGCTCGGTGCGCGACGCCGGCCGCAGCAGCATCACCGTGAACTGGTCATTGGCCAGCCGCGACACCAGGCCCTGCCCCGCCAGCAGCTGGGTGATGCGTTGCGCCACCTCGCTCAGCAGCGCGTCTCCCACGCGGTGGCCATAGGTTTCGTTCACGCTCTTGAAGTGATCCAGGTCGATCAGCATCAGCGCCACGCGGCGGTTGGTGCTGTGTGTGTCGCGGGCGGCCTCGGCCACGGCACGCTCCAGCGCGTCTTCAAAGTAGCGGCGATTGGGCAGGCCGGTGAGCGCATCAAAGTGCGCCACGCGGTACAGCTGCTCCTCGTTGCGCAGCACAGCGGCCTCGGCCGTGCGCAGGCGGTTGAGCAGGGTCACCACAATGGTCTGGCGCAGTGCAGCCAGCAGCAGCACCAGCAGGCAGCACACCAGGATCAGCGCCTGCATGCCTGCCCTGCCATCGGGCGCCACAAACAGCAGCACCAGGGTGATGGCCGCCAGCGTCATGGACAGCAGTGGCACGTAGTTCATGACCTGGTCGCACTGGCGGCGGTAGGCCGAATCTGCCGACATCTCAAACCGCAGCCAGCGTGCGCCCCAGCCCAGCACCAGCGCCGACGCACTGAAGCTGGCGTTGAACCAGATGCCCGGCTGCACCGTGTTGCTGATGACCATAAGGTTCCACTGCATCCAGCTCAGGCCAAAGCCCAGCAGGCCCAGCAGCACCAGCGCATGGGACCGGTCGATGCGCACCCCCACCGTCGGAACAGCCAGCGCCGTGACGCCCGCCGCAGCGAGAAACCCGGCCGGGTACAGCACCAGCACCGTGCCCACGGCCAGCGAGTCCACCTCGCCCGAGGGCAGGTAGATCACCAGCGTGAACGCCAGCAGCGCCAGCACCGTGCCGCCAAAGTCCAGGGCCGCCGGGTAGGCCCGGTCGCGCGACAGGCGCGCAAACGTGGCGCGGATGACGGTGGCAGCCCACAGCGGCCCCCCCGCCAGAAACAGCAGGTCGGCGGGCGCGGGGAATGGGTTCCAGTCCAGCGCCACCTGCACGTTCCACACCATTTGCCCCAAGGCCACCAGCACCGCAAAGATCAGCAGGCCGGTGTGCAGCGCGCGGTCGGTGGGCGGCGCCAGCCGCCAGCCACGCCAGGCCCAGAAGGCAGACAGCCCAAACGCCAGCGTCCAGGAGGCGTTGTCCAGAAACAGCCGCACGCCCGGTGCCGGTGCCCACAGTGACGCAACGAACAACAGCGTAGTCGCACTCAACCAGACCGCTGTGAGGATTCGTTCCGCGAAGGGCATGGTGGAGGGGATGCTGTTACTGGACGTTACCCTCTCATTGTGTATGCAAGCGCGACACCACAGTTTTCCCAGCGCAACGCAGGGGAATGGTGTTGGCGAACCGCTATCATTTAGATAGCTATTTGCGCTTTACGGAAAAGCGCATAACGCCAAAAATACTTGGATGTTTGACTGCTGTCGCAGTCGCTTTTTCCGCCCCTCCCCCCTTGCGGGAGAGAGGGCGAAGCAGCAACCAGTCCGCAGAGCCACAGCGCCCTTCATCGCAGGGCGCTTTTGCGATCAGCTTCAGAAGCCTGGCAGCACCGAGCCCTTGAATTCGGTCTGGATGAACTTCTTGACTTCTTCCGAGTGGTAAGCCTTCACCAGCTTGGCCACCCAGGGCTTGTCCTTGTCGGCTTCACGCACGGCGATCAGGTTGACGTAGGGGCTCTTGGCGTTTTCTTGTGCAATGGCGTCCTTGCCAGGGTTCAGGCCGGCCGACAGCGCAAAGTTGGTGTTGATGGCCGAGGCGTCCAGATCGTCCAGCGAACGGGGCAGCTGGGCGGCGTCCAGTTCAACAAACTTGAGCTTCTTGGGGTTGCTCACCACGTCCAGCGGCGTGGCCTTGAGGCCCGCGCCGTCACGCAGCTTGATCAGGCCCTTGTCCTGCAGCACCAGCAGCACGCGGCCGCCGTTGGTGGGGTCGTTGGGAATGCCGAACTTGGCGCCTTCCTTCAGGTCTTCCAGTTTCTTGACCTTCTTGGAATACAGGCCGATGGGGAAGTTGACGGTGTAGCCCACCGACACCAGCTTGTAGCCACGGTCGGCCACTTGCGCATCGAGGTAAGGCTTGTGCTGGTAGCTGTTGGCGTCCAGGTCGCCCGCAGCCAGCGCGGCGTTGGGCTGCACGTAGTCGCTGAACTCGACGATCTGGATCTTGAGGCCGTCCTTCTCGGCAACCTTCTTCACCTGCTCGAAGATCTGGGCGTGGGGGCCGCCGGTCACGCCCACCTTGATGGGCTTGTCCTGGGCCATGGCGCCGGACGAGAAAGCGGCAGCAGCGGCCAGGGCCAGGGCGGATTGCAGGAGAAGGCGCTTGTTGTTGTTCACAGGGAAAACCTTTCGTTGAGAGATGGTTCGCATCCTAGGGTTTCCCCGATAAAACTGGAACAACTAAGTTTTCATTTCATTACAACCCATTCGAATAAGAAGACAAGGCCCGTGCCCCCACCCCCACCTCATGAAACTGGCGCCCGCCCGGCGAGGGCAGCCGAGCAAGGGCCGCCCCGCAGCGAGGGCTGCGTCCCCCTTCCCGAATCGCGCAGCGATTCAAGAGGAGGGGGAAGTGGCGCAGCCACTCAGGGGGATGTTCCAAGTCACCCACGCAGTGCCACGTTGTTCAGCTTGTCCAGCCGCTCGGGCCAGGTGCCTTCCACCGTCGCGCCCTGCAGCAGGATGCGCGTCCAGGCCACCCAGGCGTCCCACTGCACGCGCTTGTCCCACGCATTGCCCCAGGCGCTGAACAGGTGCAGCGCGCTCTCGGCGGCGGCCTTGGCGTCGTCCTTGCGGCCAGCCGACAGATACAGCTGCGCCAGCACCATCTGCGGCTCGCCCACCCAGGGGTTGTGGCGCACGGCGCTTTCCAGCACGCCGGTGGCCACGTCCAGGTCCACCAGCGGCTGGTCTTGCTGGATGACAGACCAGTACAGCGACGTGGCCGCCGCCTCGTTGGCGGCCGACAGGTGCTGCGAGCAATGTGCAAACACGGGCGGCATGGGCAGCACGTCCTTCAGCCCTGGGTGCTGCAGCGCTTTGGCCAGCCCGTTGATCTGGTGCACCATGCGCCCCGACGGCCGCATGGGCCCGGGCCAGAGCGATGCAGCCCAGTGCGCCTTCTGGTTGCGGTGCTGCACGTCCGGAAAGCGCGAAAAGATGTCGTCTTGCCAGCTGAACCACTGCTCGATGGTGTCGGCCATGCTCACGATGATGAAGGCCGCCACCTCGTAGGGCGTGAGCACGTGGTCCTGCCCGTCTTTTTGCAGCACCAGGCTGCCGTCTGCTTCCAGCGCATGGGCCAGCACTTTTTGCACAAACTGCGTGCGCGACTGGGTGCAGAACAGGTAGACCAGGTGCTCGGCCGACTCGCCCGCAATCTCGCGCACCCGGGCGCGCTCCTTGGCAGGGTCGAACTTCACCAGGTCCACAAACGCATTGCCATACACACTGTGCAGCAGCCCCAGCAGGCGCACGTCGCGCGGCTGCTGCCACACCGTCAGCGTGCGCGTCACGCCCACCAGGTGGTGGCGAAACGTACCCGCCTTGTGCCAGTCCTGCCCCACATTGCGTGCAAGCACCGTGGGCAGCACGGGTGCCAGCTCGGGGTCGCGGGTCAGCCATTCATCGTCCAGCAGCGGCAACGCGCGGGCAAACAGGTCAGGGTCCAGGGGGTGAAGCGGCAGGGTCATGGGGTTGTGTCTCCGGCGTTGAGGGTGCAGGGAATGCAATGTACACACAGTATCTGCCCCCACGGCGGTTGCGCAAGCACGAGGGCGACCCGGCCCGTACACCCCGCACGCGCCTGCACGGCGGTTCGGTCAGCCCCATTGCGTGCTGCGGGCCTTCAGGCTCAGAGGCTGAGAGCTTTTTAGCCGGGCCCGAAAGGCGCGCCCATACGCCTCGGATCTAGGCGCAAAGCACAGCCATAGCTCAGGCTATGGCGAGCATTGGTAACGACGAGCCGGGGCGTATGGGCGTGCCAGGCGGGCGTGGATAAAGGACTCTCAGCCTCTCAGACCAGCCGCACCTCAAAGTAAGCACCCTCACCCTCCCCCAAGTCCCGGAACCCGGCCTGCCGGGCCGCCACGCTGGCCTTGCCCCATGCCTTGAGCAGGGTGAGATCGCCCGGGGACACCACCTCGGGCGGCGACTCCTCCAGGCTCTGCATGGTGTCCAGCGCGGCCGCCACCTGTTCGGGGCCGCCCAACTGCTTTTCCAGGGCCCTGGCGTACCGGGTTTCGGCGGCTATGCGCTCCTTGGCCGGAAGCTCCTCGGGGTAGTCGCGGAGGTTGACGACGTACGTGGATTCGATGACTTGCATGGCGCTGCTTCTCCTGTGGTTTGATACTGTATAAATATACAGTTTTTTCCAACAAAATTCGAGCGCTGAAAGATTCCCCGCAGAGTGCGGGAGGAAGGAAAGATTGTTCTCAATACTGGAACAGTTAGTTTGCGACTAGGTGGTTTTTCCCTGAACACCATCGGCGTACAGTTCATCCCATCGATGAGCCGAACCCGCAAGGCGACTCACCGAACCCGGTTCAGGAATGGTTTTTGACCCGGCTTTTTTGAGACGCTTTTTAAGTTTTTTTAAGGATTTTCATCATGAACAAGACCGCCCGTTTCCTCTCCGTCGCCGCTGTTGCCGCTTTCGCCGCCTTTGGCGCCCATGCTGACGAAGCCGATGGCTCGCAATTTGCTCTGAAGTTCGACACGAACCGCACCCGCGCTGAAGTGCAAGCCGAAGCTGTAGTGGAAGCCAAGACCCACAACATGGAACCCGCAGGCTCGCGTGTGGTGACCTACAAGTCCACCGCTGACCGCGCTGCCGTGCGTGCACAGGCTGCCGAAGCCGTGCGCACCGGCCAGATCCCTTCGGGCGAATTCAGCGCCATGTAATTTGGCAGACCAACTGCTTGGGTTGGATTGAAGCAGTTGCGGGACTTCCCAGGGTGGTGGCACTTCGCGCGGTGCGGGTGCTGCTGCCATGGGGAGTGTTAACTGAACCGCAGGGGCGGGCAGGCAAAAAGGGCTCCCTTTGGGAGCCCTTTTTGTTGGGTGTGACCCGTCCTACCCGGCGTTGACACATGGACCTTTCAAAAAGGGCATGTGTCATGGAATCAAGTGTCAAACGCACGCAGCGCGACTACACGCTGGCCTTTAAGTTGGCGGTGGTGGAGCAGGTGGAAAAAGGCGAGCTCACGTACAAACAGGCGCAGCAGCGCTACGGTATCCAGGGCCGCTCGACGGTTCTGGTCTGGCTGCGCAAGCACGGTCGCCTGGGCTGGAGTCCTGCGGCATCATCTGCAGCCATGCCGATAGACAAGAAGAACACTGGGGCTCTCACGCCCGAGCAGCAGATCAAGGCCCTGCAGGTGCAGCTCGCACAGGCGCAGGAGAAGGCCAGGCTATTCGAAGCCGTCATCGACGTGCTGCGCAAGGACTACGGGGTGCGCGTCGTAAAAAAGCCTTTGGGCAAGTCCTCGCGCAAAACCTTGTCACAGGGTTGAGCGTGAAGAGGGCTTGCCAGCACATGGGCCATAGCCGGCAGGCGTATTACCAGGGCAGGCGCCGCCAGGCCGATCGCCTCGCGAACGCGCAGGCGGTGGTGGAGTTGGTGCGCGAGCAGCGCATGCGTCGGCCACGCATCGGCACGCGTAAGCTGCACTACCTGCTGCAGGAGCCGCTGCAGCGCTGAGGCATCGACTTGGGCCGCGATGCAATGTTCGACGTCCTGCGCAACGCCAGGCTGCTGGTGGCGCCCCGGCGGGCGTACCACAAGACAACAGACAGTCACCACCGCTTCCGGCGCCATCCGAACCTGCTCAAAGCCGGGCCACAGCAGGTTCGCGCCAGCGCCAGCGAACAGGTCTGGGTAGCAGACATCACCTACCTGCCCACACACGGCAAGTTTGTTTACCTGAGCCTGGTCACGGATGCTTATTCCAGAAAGATCGTCGGCTGGCACGTGCATGAGAGCATGCAGACCGAGGAGGTGGCGCAGGCCATGAAGATGGCGCTATCGGGGCGACAGAGCAGTCGGCAGCTGGTGCACCACTCCGACAGGGGTATCCAGTACTGCTCGACGTATTACCAGGCCCTGCACAAGCGCCATGGCGTGATCTGCTCGATGACGGACGGCTACGACTGCTACCAGAACGCGCTGGCCGAGCGGGTCAACGGCATTCTGAAGACCGAGCTCTTGTTGCAGCGCCCTGCGGATCTCGCCCAGGCCAGACGCATGGTCGAGCAGTCAGTCGACATCTATAACTGCGAGCGACCTCATCTGTCGCTGAAAATGCAAACGCCCGATGCAGTGCATCGGGCGTCATTAGTCGGATAGTCCGGCTGGAGTTTTAAACCGTCCTGGGTGTCAACGCTATTCAGGACGGGTCATGCCTGCCGTGTAGCCGCGCCCCCCCAGGGGCGCCAGGCGCGCCCCTGCAAAGTCGCTTACAGCGACGGGTCGATCAACACCTTGGCGCCGGTGTTGCGCGGGCCGTAGAACGCGATGGACTCGGCACTCAGCACCCCTGCCAGCGACACGGTGCGCGCGTAGTGGCTGGCGAACGTGGTCTTCAGCTCGGCCGCCACGCGCTGGCGCAACGCCTGGGTGGCCTCTTCGCCGATCTTCTGCAGAAACGGAAACAGCAGCCATCCACCCATGCCCCAGGCCATGCCAAAGGTGCGGTGCACTTCGGTCGGGCGCGTGTCCAGGTGGCCGTACAGGTACACCTGCTTGTGCACTGCCGAGCCGTAACGGCTGTATTCCTTGGCCTTGCGGTTGATGGCGGCCTCCATGCACTGCAGGATCTGCCCGGCCAGCGTGCCGCCGCCCGTGGCATCAAACGCAATGGTGGCGCCCGTGGCGGCCAGCACGTCGGTCAGTTCGGCCATGAAGGTGGGCGCGCTGCTGTCGCACACATATTGGGCGCCCAGCTCGCGCAGCAGCGCCGCCTGCTCGGGCTTGCGCACGATGTTGACCAGGCCGACACCGTCTTTCTGGCAAATCTTGAGCAGCATCTGGCCCAGGTTGCTGGCTGCCGCGGTGTGCACCAGCGCAGTGTGGCCCTCGCGCTTCATGGTCTCCACCATGCTCAGCGCCGTCAGCGGGTTGACAAAGCACGATGCGCCTTCAGCCGCCGTGGTCCCGGGCGGCAGCGGCAGGCACTGCGACGCAGGCATGGCGCGGTATTGCGAATACATGGCGCCGCCAATCACCGCCACCGTGCGGCCCAGCAGCGCCTGCGCGGCAGGCGAGCTGCCTGCGGCCACCACCAGGCCCGCGCCCTCGTTGCCCACCGGCATGCTCTGGCCCAGGCGTGCCGCCATGCCCGGCATGGCGCGCTCAGGGATGCGGGCCGTGGCCACCGGCCGCTCGGCCGTGCCCGTGACCTGCACGGTGGACAAGTCGGCGGGGCCCAGCAGCAGGCCGATGTCCGACGGGTTGATGGGTGTGGCTTGCATCTGGATCAGCACTTCGTCGGGCCCTGGTGTGGGCACGGGTGTCGGCTCCAGGCTGATCTGCAAGGTGCCATCGGCTTGCACAAGCGAGCGCAACTGCAGCGCGGTGGTAGGGATGGAGGGGTTCATGGAGGACTCGCTGTGGGGTGATGAAAATGGGGCCGCGCGCATGGAGCGACGCGACGTGGAGGGAGGCTGCGGTGCCAGGAGGTCACAGCCTCCCCACCGGAACCCGCCATTTTTCATCAGGACGCTAGGTTTTGCTGTCCCCTCTGTTTTGCACCCCATACGAGGTCAGCTTGCTCGCGCGTGTGCAGCCTGTCTCTCTTCCTCCATCTGAAACAGCATCGCCCTCGGCCATGCCAGCGCGCCAGGTCAGTAAGACCAGCAAAGCTGCCAACAGCAACAAAAAAGCGCTAACGAAAAATGTGATCTGGTAGCCGCCATGGTCAAACAGCAGGCCGCCCACCGTAGAGCCCAGGCCAATAGCCAGCTGGACCACCGCCACCATGAGGCCGCCCCCAGTTTCGGCGTCGTCCGGCATGGAACGGGCCACCCATGTCCACCAGCCCACAGGCGCGGCCGTGGCTACCAGGCCCCACACGCCCAGCAAGGCCGTGACAGCGGTGAGCTGGTCACCCAGACTGACCAGTGCGATAGCAATGAGCGCCATCAAGGCGGGTGCCATGAACAGCGTCGTATAGAAACCTCTGGCCAGCGCCATGCCGACCAGCGCAGTGCCCACAAAGCCCGCCACCCCGATCACCAGCAGGATGAACGATACCGTGAACCCACCCACCTGCGTGACAGTTTCCAGAAATGGCCGCAGGTAGGTAAACAACACAAACTGCCCCATGAAAAAGCAGCCCACGGCCAGCATGCCCACAGCGATCACCCGGCACCGCAGCAGCCTGACAACCGCACCACCAGAGCCCCCCGCGCGCTGCAGCCCGGCAGGCATGGGCGGCAGGCTCACCCACTGCCAGATGAAAGCCACCACCGCCACCGGCACCAGCCCCCAGAAGGCCCCACGCCACCCGACCACGGCACCCAGATAGCTGCCCAACGGCGCCGCCACCACCGTGGCCAGTGCGTTGCCACCATTGAAAATGGCCAAAGCCCGTGGCACCTGCTGCGCAGGCACCAGCCGCATGGCCGTGGCGGCAGACAAAGACCAGAAGCCGCCCACCACCACCCCGATGAGCGCGCGACCAGCCATGTACACCGCGTAATTCGGCGCCAGAGCAATGACCGCGCCAGAGAGGCACATCAGCGCTGTGAGACCCAGCAACAAGATCTTGCGGTCCACTCGGCCTGACAACGCCGCAATGCTCAGGCTGGTGAGTACGGCGAAGGCGCCCGATATCGCAATGCCCTGCCCGGCCCAGCCTTCGCTGACCCCTAGGTCTGCGGCCATGGAGGTCAGCAGGCTGACGGGCATGAACTCCGATGCGATCAGCGCAAACACGCAGAGCGTCATCGCAAAGACACCGCTCCAGCGCGCAGGCTGCACCGCTGCACCCACCGCACCGTCAAAATCGCCCGACGGCGCAGCACATACCTGAGTGGTCATCGTTTATGCCAGGTGCTTGCCAAAGAACGCCGTCAGCTTGTCCCACGGGATCAGGTTCACGCGGTCATACAGATCCACGTGGCCCGCGCCGGGGACGATGTGCAGCTCTTTGGGCTCGGCAGCACGTTGGAAGGCGTCTTCGCTGAACTCCTTGGAGTGCGCCTGATCGCCCGTGATGAAAAGCATGGGGCGCGGAGAAATCGTCTCGATGTCATTGAACGGATAGAAGTTCATGAACTTGACGTTGCTGGTCAGCGTGGGGTGGGTGGTGGTCAACGGCGAACCGCCCTTGGGAGTGAACTCGCCACGCGGGGTGCGGTAGAAGTCGTAGAACTCGCGTTGAATGGGGTGCGTGTCTGCCGTCAGCTGGTGCACCGTGCCACCGGTGTACTGGGTGGCACCGCCGGTGAACTCCACATACCGCTGCTCGGCAGCGGCGGCAATGATCTGCTTGCGCAGCTCCACGGTTTGCGAGTGGTTGAGCGCATCACGGTTGGCAGCGCCCATGTCGTACATGCTGACCGTGGCGATGGCCTTCATGCGCGGGTCGATCTTGGCAGCGCTGATGACAAAGCTGCCGCTGCCGCACACACCAATGGCACCGATGCGCTCGCGGTCCACCATCGCCTGCGTGCCCAGAAAATCCACCGCTGCACTGAAAGCCTCGGCATAGATGTCAGGCGCCACTGCGTTGCGCGGCTGGCCGTCACTCTCTCCCCAGAAAGGCAGGTCCAGCGACAGCGCGACAAAACCCTGCTCCGCCATCTTGGTGGCATACAGGTTGGCGCTTTGTTCCTTGACTGCGCCCATGGGGTGGCCCACCAGAATGGCCGGATTTTTTTTGCTGCGGTCCAGGTTCTTGGGCACAAACAGGTTGCTAGCCACCGCCATGCGGTACTGGTTTTTGAAGGTCACCTTGCGCACGGTCACCTTGTCGCTTCGGTAGAAATTGTCGGCACCGCTGACCTTGCCGGGTGCTGGCTGCAGCCCCGCTGTCATCGCACCGCTGCTCGCAGCAGACAACCCGCCGATTGCTGCGGCACCAAAGCCCGCTCGGATGAGGAAACCGCGCCGGTCCGAGGTGGGCGGGTCCGTAACGGGGTCGGTGTTCAAGGCGTTGAGGGTGTTGTCCATGTTCGATGCTCCTGTGGATGGGGGAATTCGGTGTCAGTGTCGAGAGGGGGCGAAGACGGCGACCGTTCAATCGCTGGCACGCTCAATGCGCACGGTGAAGGGCCCCGGCCGTTGCAGGGCTGCAAGGCCGCTGTCCACCTTGCCAAGGCGGACCAGGCCTCGGTCGTGAACAGTGCCGCTCAGATAGATCGCCAGGTTGCCCCACGGCGCGTAGTAAGCGATGTCACCGGTCACAGGGGTCATGCCCGTCGATGCGGCCGGGGTAGACAACTTGCGCGGCAGTGTGGCAATGCGCTCGATCTCCGCATAGTTCTGCAGCGTCAGCGACAACGGCAGTTGGGCCAAAAAATCGCGCGTGGCGGCGTTGTTATCCAGGATGGCGGTGGCAATGGCGCCGTCGGTATGCAGTTGAATTTTCATGGAGCCCTGCTGTGCAAAGGTGGTAGCTGGCGTCCCCGCAGCTGCCAGGGTGAATGCCACGGCGACACCCGTGAAGGCAAGGCGTTGGAAGGGGTGGGTGCTGATGCGTTGTGCCATGGCAAGAAGTTTGCCCAGCACTCGCCGCACTGACTAGATAATGAATGACGAATAGGTTTATAAGAATGGCTAACCAATCAACCCACAGAACCTGCCATGGCGCGACGCAACCTGAACGACTTGCTGGCCTTTGTCACCGTGGCGCGCGAGGGCAGCTTCACCCGGGCTGCAGCCACGCTGGGCGTCACGCAGTCCGCCCTGAGCCAGACCATCCGTGGCCTCGAAGAGCGCCTGCAGATCCGGCTGCTCACACGCACCACGCGCAGCGTCTCGCCCACGCCAGCGGGCGAACGCCTGATGCACGCCATCGGCCACCGCTTTGACGAGATTGAGGCCGAACTGGATGCCCTGACCGCACTGCGCGACAAACCCGCAGGCACTGTGCGCATCACCTGCGGCGATCACGTCATGCACACCACGCTGCTGCCCAAGCTCATGCCGCTGCTGCACGACAACCCCGACATCACGCTGGAGTTCGACATGAACTACGGCTTTCGCGACATCGTGGCCGACCGTTTCGATGCCGGGGTGCGCCTGGGCAACACCATCGACAAGGACATGATTGCCATGCCCATCGGCCCGCCGCTTCGCATGGCCGTGGTCGCATCGCCCAGCTACTTTGCCGCCCATCCCATTCCCAAAACCCCGCACAACCTGACGGCGCACCGCTGCATCAACCAGCGCATGCCGACCTCGGGCGGCCTGTACGTGTGGGACTTTGCGCGCAAGGGCAAACAGGTCAACGTGCGGGTAGATGGCCCGCTGATCTTCAACACCGCCCCGCCCCAGGTCGATGCAGCGTTGGCCGGGCTGGGCATTGCGCTACTGCCCGAGGACGAGCTGGGCACCCACATCGAAGACGGTCGCTTGGTGCGGGTGCTAGAAGACTGGTGCCCGTCGTTCGCGGGCTACCACCTGTACTACCCCAGCCGGCGCCAGCCATCACCCGCGTTCTCGCTGGTGCTGCAGGCGTTGCAGCTGCATTGAAAAGACTACTCGCAAGCCACGCGGGTGGCAAAAGGTCGCGAGGCTGCGGAAGCGAGAAATGGCTAGACGATGGCCTTTTGCGGCGCCTCGTCACCATGGACTGATTCAGCACTTGACTTAGAGTGCACTCCAACTTTCAGAATCGTTCCCATGGCATCCCTCCTCACCATTGCCGAAGTCGCCAAACGCACCAGCCTGACCGCACACACCCTGCGCTACTACGAGCGCGCCGGTTTGATTGCGCCGGTAGCCCGTGCACCCGGTGGCCAGCGCCGCTATGCGGCGTCGGACATGGAATGGATCGGATTCCTGCTGCGCCTGCGCGAGACCCAGATGCCCATCGGGCAGATGCAGGCCTTTGCGCGGCTGCGCAGCGAAGGGAACGCCACCACCCCTGAGCGGCGCCAGTTGCTGGAACAGCACCTGGCGCAGGTGCTGGCAACGATCACCACGATGCAGCAAGCCGCACAGGCGCTGCAAGCCAAGATCGCGCACTACCAGGGCCTGGAAGCTTCCCTTCGGTCCACCCCGTCGTCCACCCACCAAGGAAGCTCCCATGCCCCCCGAAACCCAACCCCGCTATCTCCAGGGCCTCGCCAAGCTGCGCGAAATCGACGGCCACGCGGGTGAGCGTGTCGTCGCCAGCCTGGCCGACATCGCCCCCGACTTTGCACGCTACCTGATCGAGTTTCCGTTTGGCGACATCTATTCACGCCCCGGACTCGATCTGCGCAGCCGCGAGATTGCAGTCATCGCCGCACTGACCGCGCTGGGCAACGCCACGCCACAGCTCAAGGTGCATTTGCAGGCGGCGCTGAATGTGGGCGTCACCCGCGAAGAGGTCGTGGAGGTGCTGATGCAGATGGCGGTGTACGCAGGCTTTCCGGCCGCGCTCAACGGACTGGCCGCAGCACGCGAGGTGTTTGCAGCGGCCGACGCGCAACCAGAGACCGCTTGAAGCGCCCTGCCGTCCCGCCCTGTCCGGCCTGATGCGCATGGAGAGCGGCGACCGCCTATCTGGCGGCCCCCATTCACATCGATCGTCAGGCGATGCCTGCACCCAGCGCCGGGAACACATCCGTGAACAGCAGGGTGATCAGCTGCTGGCCGGTGGGCGTAGACCAGTCTTGCGCAATTTCAGCCATCAGCGTGTTGGTGGCGGTGAGCACGACACCGGCGTCGTGCATGCGCTGGCGCGAGAACTCTTCGGACAGGTCGCTGGGCGAGCCGGAGGCGTCCATCACCGCCTGCACACCGAAACCTTCCTTAGCGGCATCGATGGCCGGAAAGATAAGGCAGACGTCGGTGGTCACGCCAGCCATGATGAGGTTCTTGCGACCGGTGGCGAGCACCGCCTTCTTGAAGTCGGGGTAAGCCCAGGCGTTGACCACGCCAGGGCGCTTGATGCGAGCGTCATGGGCCTCAGGGAGAATCTTTGCAATCTCAGGAAGGATGGGGCCCTGGGCGCGGTCTTCCTGGCTGGACGTGATGACGACGGGCATGTTGAGAATCTTGGCCATCTTCGCCAGGGCAATCGACTGCTTGGCCGCCAGTTCCCTGTCGATGTTCTTGATGAGCTGCATGGTGCCGACCTGGTGGTCGATGAGCAGCAAGGCAGAGTTTTCGGCGGTGAATGTTTCAACTTTCATGGTGTAGCTCCTGAGTACCTAAGTGGTCAATGAATGAAATGGGGCGTAGGGGACACCCGCCCCGGCGGTGTGTGGCGCCCTTACAGGCTTCCCAACTCGCCACGTTGATAGGCGGCGGCTGCTGCAACCAGGTGATCCTGGTTGGCAAACGCCATCGGTCCGTTCGACACAACAGGCTGGTGCAGGGGTTGACCGATGAAGACGGCCACCTTGGCTCCGCTCGTCCTGGCCATCAGCTTGTGGGTCGTCGCCTCCGCGCTGGTTGGCAGGACGGGGGCGCTGAGGTCATCGAGACCGAACACCTCGCCATCAATCTCAGCGCTGCCAAACACCGGCATGAAGAACGCCCGTTGACCGGCGGGCACCGGTATGTCCACCGATGCCCATGGCTCCAGCGTGACATCCAGCAGGGTGACGTCGGTCGGAGGAGTCAATGGCGACTTCGCGTCTCCAAAGCTTCCCAATGGCACACGCACTCTGGCCCCTGAACGATGGATGACAGGCACATCTTGCGGGCGCAAAGTCAATGCGAACGGAGCATCGGTCTGGCGGGCCTGCGGCAAGTTGACGAAGATTTGCAGCAGGTGCGTGGTGCTTCCCAGGACGGCCGGGTTTTCTTCATGCACCACCCCGCGCCCTGCAGCCGTCCAGTGCAAGCCACCTGGTTCAATCAAGGTGCGATTGCCTTGCGAGTCGCGGTTGGCGATGCCTGTTTCCGAGTCCAGGAAAAGGTAGGTCACAGCAGAGAACCCGGCATGCGGATGCGGCGGGAAGGTGGGCGCACTCATCCAGGCGTGGTCAATGCCCATGAAGGGATCGAGCAGCGCTGGATCGGCGCCGTGCAAACGGTAGGCGCGGAACTGCGTTCCCCTGTTGGCGCGCTGCATGCGGGCAATGGTGGTCATTGGTGATCTCTCCTTGTAGCGCCAGGGCACCTCAATCGACTTCGGCGGGCTTCAGCACGGGATAGTCGATGTAGCCCCTGGCAGTCGGTGGTGCGAAGAACGTGCTGCGGTCAGGTGCGTTGAGCGCGGCGCCCACGCGAAAGCGCTCCGGCAGGTCGGGGTTGGCAAGAAACGACGCACCAAACACCGCAGCGTCGGCCTGCTTGTCTTGCAGCAGCTTCTCGGCGCTTTCCTGCGTGAGGCCGCTTCCCGCCAGGTAGGTGCCGTTGAACAGGGGTCGCAGCACGGCGTGGTAGTCCACGGCAGGGTTACCGAACAGTGCGACATGCAGGTACGCCAGGCCCCGGTCGCGCAGTTGACCCACGAGGTGCGTGTAGGTCTCTGGGGGCGCGGCATCCGTGATGCTGTTGTAGTTCATCTCTGGCGAAATCTTGATACCGACACGGTCTGCGCCGGCTTCGGCGGTCATGGCGTCCAGCACCTCCAGAACGAACCGCGCGCGGTTCTCGACCGAGCCGCCGTACAGGTCCGTGCGCTGGTTGCTTCCCGAGGACAGGAACTGTTCGGGAAGGTACCCCGACGCAGCGTGCAGCTCGACACCGTCAAAGCCCGCGTCGAGGGCCCGGCGGGTGGCCTGGCGGTAGTCGTCGATGACCCCGGCAATTTCTTCCAGACCCAGCGCACGGGGCGTCACGAAGTCCACCTGACCCGTCGGTGTCCAGGCTTGCCCCTCGGGCTGGATGGCGGAGGGCGCCACAGGCGTCTGGCCATGGAGCAGCGAAGGGTGCGACACACGGCCGCAGTGCATGAGCTGCATGAAGATGCGCCCGCCACGGGCATGCACCGCCTCGGTCACTTTCTTCCAGGCCACGACCTGGGCTTGCGTCTCGATGCCGGGCGTGTTGACGTAGCCCTTGCCCAGGGCCGAAGGAAACACGCCCTCGGTGATGATCAGACCGGCACTGGCGCGCTGGGCGTAGTAGGTCACCGTGATGTCGCCCACCACACCGTCATCGCTGGCGCGAGAGCGTGTCATGGGAGCCATGAGGACGCGGTTCGGGGCGACGAGACGGCCGATGCGGACGGGAGTGAACAGGGGGTTCATGGGGATTCCTTGGGTTTGAGGTTGGGGTTGGCAAAGAGGCCGCGATGGCCCGTTCAACAGCGCGGGCCGCCTGGAGCATCCCGCTCAGCGGGAACACGCCTTGTGCTTTTGCGGGTGCGGGATAGAACTGCTGTGCTGGTGAACATCGAATCGGTCCTGTGACTGCGATGTCGGTATTTTTTATTATTCCCACCAAGAGATAAATACATCAAAATGGCAATCATTGATTCAAAAATGGAGCAATCAATTGGAGTTGCTGAATGACATGGCGCTGTTTGTGGAAGTGGCACAGGCACGCAGCTTTCGGGGCGCGGCCGATGTGACCGGCGTACCGAACTCGACCCTGTCACGCAGGATCAGCGCACTGGAGAAAGCCATCGGCCTGCGACTGCTGCATCGCACGACCCGCAAGGTCGAACTCACGGAGGCCGGGCAGCTGTATTACGAGCGCAGCCGACGGATCGTGGATGAAGCGCGCATAGCACACGAACAGCTCAGCGAAATGCTCGCGCAGCCCAGCGGCGTGCTGCGCGCATCACTCCCGGTCGATTTCGCGACCATCTACATGGCCCCACTGGTGGCAGACTTCGCGCGCCGCTATCCTGGCATCAGCTTCGATTTCGACCTCACTCCCCGGCGGGTAGACCTGGTCTCCGAACCGTTTGACGTCGCCATCCGCATGGGTGAACTCCGTGACTCCAATCTGATTGCCCGGCTGCTGGCCAGGCTGTCGGTGCAGGCCTATGCGTCACCCGGCTACCTGAAGGTGTCGGGAGTCCCAGAACACCCATCGCAACTGTCCGGGCACGAGTGCCTGGGGTTTGCCAAGGCCGCCACCTGGGAGCTGCACCGGGGCGAAGAAACCGTGAGGGTGGAAGTGGGCGGGCGGTTTCTGGTCAACAGCGTGGGCATGTTTCGCAGCCTGGCCACACTGGACATGGGCGTCGTTCTCCTGCCCGCAGAAATCGTGGCCGATGATGTGGCGGCGGGCCGCCTGCAGAAGGTCCTGCCGGAGTGGGCGGGCAAGCCGACGCCGGTCTATGCGCTGACGGAAACCCGCTTGCTACCCGCCAAGGTGCAGCGCTTCATCGAGTTCCTGCAGGAGCGCCTGGGACAGCGCGGCGACGAGGCGCGCGCAGGCTGAGGCCCTTACCGCCCTACCGGCATCGGCCGCACCAGCCGCACGGGCAGCTTGCTGGCCCGCGCGGCATCGCCGCGCGCCTCGCCGGTGGACAGGTTCACCGCCCAGCCGTTGATCATGGCCGCCTGCCGTGCGCCGTCGCCTGCGCGGCCCTGGGCGATGTTGCCGTAGGTGTAAGGGTTGACGCTGGGCGCGCTCACGTTGGCAGTGGACGACCAGTGCCACTGGCCCGGCGCCGCCGGGAACAGGAGGGGGTTGAGGCCCGGGGGCGACAGCGCCTTGTCCACCAGCCGCTGCAGCTCTGTCGCACGGGGCAGGCGCCAGCCTACACCCTCGGCCTTCCAGCGGTCAGAGGCCAGGGCCGTGGCCTCGGCACGGTCCAGCAGCAGGGGCTGGCCCGTGCAGGTTTTGCCGGTCCATTGCATGCCCTCCACACAGCGTGGCCAGGCCAGGCCGGCACGCTGGTCCAACACATAAGCGCCATCGGCGGACAGGGACCAATCGGCTGCCACCTGCGAATCGGCGGCCTGCGCAGGCCCGGCAAACAGGGCAACCAACAGCGGGGGGATGAGCGGCAACAACGTTTTCATGGGCAAAGCAGGGGCAATGAAAGCCAGGTACAGGTCCGGGGGCAGAGAGGCATCACAGGATGCCTCGGCAACACCCTAACCCGGCAGCGGCCCGCGCGCCACCCATCAGGTCAAGAAACCCGCACGGCCCGCCGCTTGTCCGTGCGGCCACCCACGCCCACTCCTGCCAGCGTGCCTGACGCGTCCAATGCCTCGGCCAGGAACCCCACAAACGCCTGCACCCGCGTCGAAAACTGGTGCCGCTGCGGGTACACCGCGTAGATGTCGGCCGCAGGCGTGTGGTACTGCGGCAGCACGGGCTCCAGCAGGCCCTGGGCCAGATGGCGGTTCACGTCCCACTCGGCGCGCATCACGATGCCGTGGCCTTGCAGCGCCCACAGTACAGCGATCTCGCCGTCGTTGGTGGTGAGGTTGCCGGTGATCTTGATCGACTCGGTGTGCGCCTTGCTGCCACGCCCGGTGGTCAGGCGCCACAGGCCGTAGGCCTCGTCGCCCTGGCGGATGCCGATGCACTGGTGCTCCATCAGGTCGCGCGGCACGCGGGGCCTGCCATGCTGCTCCAGGTAGGCGGGTGCGGCGCACAGCACGCGCCGGTTGGGTGCCATGCGGCGGGCAATCACGCGGCCGTCGGGCGGCTCGCCAAAACGCACGCACACATCGTAGGCATCGTCGGTGATCGGTGGCGGGTGCACCGACAGCTGCAGCTGCACATCCACTTCGGGGTACTGGCGCACAAAGTCCGAGATCACGGGCGCAATGTGCATGCGGCCAAAACCCAGCGTGGCATTCACGCGCAGCAGGCCCTTGGGGCTGGCCTTGGACTGCACGATGAGTTCGTCCAGCGCATCGATCTCGCGCAGGATGCGGCGCGCGTGCTCCAGCAGCAGCTCGCCCTCGGGCGTGAGGCTCATGCGCCGGGTGGTGCGGTTGATGAGCACCACACCCAGGCGCTTTTCCATCTGCGCCAGGTGTTTGCTCACGGCGGCGGTGGAAACACCCATTTCGCGCCCGGCGGCGCTCAGGCTGGGGCTGGCCGCCAGTGCCGAGAAGAAGCCCAGTTCTGCGGGCTGGATGGTGGAGCTCATCGCCGCATTATCAACTGCAGGTTAACGATGGATTCACTTGGCCGCCATTTTTACAACGAGCGGATGCCTACAGTCGCTCTCACTTTTTTGTTCCACCCGCTTTTCGCGGCCCGACATCCCCACAGGCCTTTCCCGACGCTTTCACACACCAAGACCAGAGACCTTCATGAAAATCTACCAAATCGCCACCATCCCCGGAGACGGCATCGGCAAGGAAGTGATTCCCGCCGGCCAGCGCGTGCTCGAAGCCCTGGCCGCCCGCCATGCGGGCCTGCAGTTCCAGTTCGAAAACTTCGGCTGGGGCGGCGACTGGTACCGCGCCCACGGCGTGATGATGCCGGCCGACGGGCTTGATGCGCTGCGCGGCAAGGATGCCATCCTGTTCGGCTCGGCGGGCGACCCGGACATCCCCGACCACATCACGCTGTGGGGCCTGCGCCTGAAGATCTGCCAAGGGTTCGATCAGTACGCCAACGTGCGGCCCACGCGCATCCTGCCGGGCATTGATGCGCCCCTGAAGCGCTGCACTCCCAAGGACCTGGACTGGGTCATCGTGCGCGAAAACTCCGAGGGCGAATACTCGGGCGTGGGCGGCCGCGTGCACCAGGGCCATCCCATCGAGGCGGCGACCGATGTGTCCATCATGACCCGCGTGGGGGTGGAACGCATCCTGCGCTACGCCTTCCGCCTGGCCCAATCCCGCCCCCGCAAGCTGCTCACCGTCATCACCAAGAGCAACGCGCAGCGCCATGCCATGGTGATGTGGGACGAGATTGCCGCGCAGGTGGCCACCGAGTTCCCCGACGTGAAATGGGACAAGGAGCTGGTCGACGCCGCCACGGCCCGCATGGTTAACCGCCCAGCCACGCTCGACACCATCGTGGCCACCAACCTGCACGCCGACATCCTCAGCGACCTGGCCGCCGCGCTGGCGGGCAGCCTGGGCATTGCGCCCACCGGCAACATCGACCCCGAGCGCCGCTACCCCAGCATGTTCGAGCCCATCCACGGCTCGGCGTTCGACATCATGGGCAAGGGCCTGGCCAACCCCATCGGTACCTTCTGGTCGGTGGTGATGCTGCTGGAGCACCTGGGCGAGGCCGACGCCGCGCGCGGCGTGATGCAGGCCATCGAACAGGTCACCGCCAACCCTGCCCTGCACACCCGCGACCTGGGCGGCACGGCCACCACGGCGCAGGTGACCGACGCCATGTGCGCGCTGATCAGCAGCACGCAGTTGCAAAAGGCCGCCTGAGCTGCGTGGCTCCAACACACTGCGCCCTGCCCCTCGACCCGATGAGCACACACATCGACACCCAGGCCCGCCACTGGCTGCGCAGCATGTTCGACGCCGCCATCGCATCCGCGCAGCCCGCGATATGTCTGCCGCCGCACCTGCCTGCCCCGCCCCGGGGCCGCACGGTGGTGATCGGCGCGGGCAAGGCATCGGCGCAGATGGCGCAGGTGCTGGAAGCCCACTGGCCCACGCCGCTCTCTGGCGTGGTGGTCACACGCTACGGGCATGCTGCCGCCTGCCAGCACATCCGCGTGCTGGAGGCTGCCCACCCCGTGCCCGATGCGGCGGGCCTGGCGGCTGCGCAGCAGATGCTGGCCGCAGTGGCGGGCCTCACAGCGGACGACCTGGTGATTGGCCTGTGGTCGGGCGGCGGCTCGGCGCTGCTGCCCTTGCCATTCCCTGGGGTCACGCTGACAGACAAGCAGGCGCTCAACCAGGCCCTGCTGCGCAGCGGCGCCAGCATCGGCGAGATGAACTGTGTGCGGCGCCACCTCTCGGCCATCAAGGGCGGGCGGCTTGCCCTGGCCTGCAGCCCCGCCCGCGTGGTCAACCTGGTGATGTCCGATGTGCCGGGAGACGACCCGCTGGACGTGGCCTCAGGCCCCACCGTGGCCGACCCGACCACCCGTGCACAGGCGCTGGCCATCTTGCAGCGCTACCGCATTGCGCTGCCACCCGCCGTACTGGCCGCACTGGACACTGCCGCCAGCGAAAGCATCAAGCCCGGCAACACCCGGCTGGGCCCCATCACCACCCATGTCATTGCTACACCCGACCTGGCCCTGCAGGCAGCCGCCCAAGTGGCGCGCCAGGCGGGCATCGAGCCCACGCTGCTCGGCGATGCACTGGAGGGCGAAGCCCGCGACATGGGCACCGTGCTGGCCGGTGTCGCCCGCTACGCCGCCAAGGCCCCGTCACCACGGCACCGCGTGCTGCTGAGTGGCGGCGAGAGCACCGTCACCCTGCGCCCGCCGGCACCAGGGCAAGCCATGCCAGCCCCGGGGCGCGGTGGGCGCAATGTGGAATGCCTGCTGTCCCTGGCCCTGTCGCTCAAGGGCTTGCCCGGCGTGTACGCATTGGCCGGAGACACCGATGGAATCGATGGCCTGGAGCCCGTGGCAGGCGCCATCGCCACGCCCGACACGCTGGAGCGCGCCTCAGCACTGGGCCAACACGCCACCGCAGCGCTGGACGCACACGACGCCCACTCCTTTTTTGGCGCGCTGGGCGACGCCGTGGTCACCGGGCCCACGGGCACCAACGTCAACGACTTCCGCGCGATCCTGATCGCAGCCACGGGCTGACGCCATGCACCGACGTCCCTAGCCCAGCAACCACAAGAACCACAACCCAACGGAGACAACCATGACACGCATTGCAACCCCGCACCACCCACCATCAACGCCGCCCACAACGCCCTCCACACGCCGGCACCACCTGCTGGCGCTGGCCGCCCTGGCTGGCGCTGCCTGTGCGCTACCCAGCGCACCGGCGCAAGCGCAGGCCTGGCCGGCCAAACCCGTCACCATCGTTGTGCCCTTTGCGGCCGGCGGCACCACCGATGTGCTGGCCCGTGCGCTGGGCGAAAAACTGGGCACGGCCCTGGGCCAGCCCGTGATCGTGGAAAACCGGGGCGGCGCGGGCGCCACCATCGGGGCCGACTACGTGGCCAAGGCCCCCGCCGACGGCTACACGCTGCTGATGGGCGCGGTGCACCACACCATTGCAACGAGCGTGTACAAAAAGCTCAACTACGACTTTCAAAAGAGTTTTGCACCCATCACCACCGTGGCGCTGGTGCCCAACGTGCTGGCCGTGAGTGCGGCCACGCCCGCCAAGGACGTGAAGGAGCTGGTGGCGCTGATCAAGGCCACGCCCAACAAGTTCTCCTACGGCTCCAACGGCGCGGGCACGGCGCAGCACCTGATCGGCACGCAGTTCGCCACGTCCATCGGCCAGCCCCTGCTGCATGTGCCCTACAAAGGCAGCGGCCCGCTCACCACCGACCTGCTGGGCGGGCAGGTGTCGATGTCGTTCGACACCGTCACCCCCGTACTGCCGCACATCAAGGCGGGCAAGCTGCGCGCCCTGGCGGTGACCACGGCCAAGCGCTCGTCCACCCTGCCCGATGTGCCCACACTGCAAGAAAGTGGCTTTGCGGGCTTTGACATCGGTACCTGGTTTGGTGTGCTGGCCCCCGCCCGCACGCCCGCCGATGTGGTGGCGCGGCTGAACACCGAAATGGTCAAGGTCATCCAGTCGCCGGACTTTCAAAAGCGCATGCACGACATTGGCGCCGAACCCATCGGCAACACCCCCGCGCAGATGGCCGAGCAGATTGCGGCCGACACCGCACGTTTTGCCAAGCTGGTGGCCGACAACAAGATCACCACCGACTGACCGAGGGGCCAAGAGCAGTTGCACAGAGTTGTCGCACAGGGTGGCTGGCGAGGTGAATGGTCAAGGTGGGTTGGTATAAACCAACGATGACCGACACCGCCGCCCTCATTGCCAACACCGCACCCGCTGCCCTCGTCCGCGCGCTGGAAGAGCGCGCCTTCAACGCCTGGCCTGCGCACCAGACGGTGTTTCACCGGGGCTGGGTGTTCCGGCTGTCAGGCGGCTACACCAAGCGCGCCAACTCGGTCAACGCGCTGGTGCCCGGCGCACCGTTTGACGGCGTGCGCGAGGCGGCGGCGGCGCTGTATGCGCGGCATGGTTTGCCCGCTGTGTTCCGCATCTCCCCCCTGGCTCCGGCCGAGGCCGACCAGGAGCTGGCGGATGCGGGCTACCAGCATTTTGACCCCTCGCTGGTCCTGCACCGGCCGCTGGCGCCGGGCTCGGTGCCCCGGCCTGATGGCACCGCCGTGGTCAGCACTTCGCCCTCGCCCGCGTGGCTGGAAGGTTTTGCGGCGGCCAACGGCGTGGCGCCGCACCACCGCAACCTGCACCGCGGCATCCTGGACGCCATCGCCCACCCGGTGGGCTATGCGCTGCAACACGACGCCCAGGGCCACGCCGTGGGCTTTGGCCTGACGGTGCTGGAACGCGGCGCGGTGGGCCTGTACGACCTGGCCGTGGCGCCTGAGCACCGGGGCGGCGGACGCGGGCGCGCGCTGGTGCAGGCGCTGCTGCACTGGGGCATGGAGGCCGGTGCAACCAGCGCCTACCTGCAGGTGCGGGCGCAGAACACGCCTGCGCTGCGGCTGTATGAATCGATGGGGTTCAAGACGGCCTACGGCTACCACTACCGGGTGCCGGGCTGAGATTGGCTTCTGCACCTCTCCCAGAGGGTGCGAGAGAGCCAGGACCAGCGCAGAGGCCCACGCAGTGCCTTCACGCGTGGGTTGGAAGCCAAACAGGCCGCAAGCGCTAGTGGATCATGCGCCGGCAGCTATTGATTCAATAGCAAATCATCCACCACTCAACGGTGGCTGAGCTTGCGCACCGCCCAGTCGCCCAGGCTTTGCACGGCTTGCACAAAGAAAATCAGCACCAGCACCACGGCCAGCATGATCTCGGGCAGAAAGCGCTGGTAGCCGTAGCGGATGCCCAGGTCGCCCAGGCCGCCGCCGCCAATGGCACCGGCCATGGCCGAGTAGCCGGTCAGGCTCACAAACGTGATGGTCAGGCCCGCCACGATGCCGGGCAGCGCCTCGGGCAGCAGCACCTTCCACACGATCTGGCTGGTGGTGGCGCCCATGGCCTGCGCGGCTTCGACCAGGCCGTGGTCCACCTCGCGCAGCGCGGCCTCGACCAGGCGGGCCACAAACGGGGCAGCGGCAATGGTCAGTGGCACCACGGCGGCGGCGGTGCCGATGGACGAGCCGGTGATGAGCCGCGTGAACGGGATGATGGCCACCAGCAGGATGATGAAGGGTGTGGACCGCACGGCGTTGACCAGCCAGCCCACCAGCTTGTTGACGGGGCCGTTCTCCAGCACACCGCCGTCATCGGTCAGGCGCAGGAACACACCCAGCGGCACCCCCAGCAAGCCCCCCACCAGGCCGGAGATGCCGACCATGATGAGCGTCTCCCACAGCGACGAGGCAAACAGATCCAGCATGGCTGGCGTGAAGTTGTTGAACATGATGTGTGCTCCCTCTTAACCGGCCACGGCCACTTCTTCCACCTCGACCCCGCCCGCGCGCAGGTGCGCCACGGCGCCCCGCACGCTCTCGGCCTCGCCACTGGCGTACACGGCCAGCGAGCCAAAGGTTTCGTCCTGGATCTCATCCACCTGCCCGTGCAGGATGCTCATGTCCACGCCAAACTGGCGGATCAGCTGCGACAGGATGGGCTGGTAGGCGCTGTCACCCGCGTAAGACAGGCGCAGCAGCTGGCCGGTTCGTCCTGCGCTCAGTTGGCCTGCCAGCTTGCGCACATGGTCCAGCACGCTGGCGGGCAGCTCTTGCGGCAGGATCTCGTCGATCAGGCTCTTGGTGATGGCCTGCTGCGGGCGGGTGAACACGTCCAGCACGCGGCCCTGCTCCACGATGCGGCCCGCTTCGATCACAGCCACACGGTCGGCCACCTGCTTGATAACCTGCATCTGGTGGGTGATGAGCACCACCGTCAGGCCCAGCTCGCGGTTGACCTGGCGCAGCAGGTCGAGGATGGAGCGCGTGGTTTCCGGGTCCAGCGCCGAGGTGGCTTCGTCGCTCAGCAGCACCTTGGGGCGGCTGGCCAGCGCGCGCGCAATGCCCACGCGCTGCTTTTGCCCGCCGCTGATCTGCGCGGGGTAGCGGTCGGCCAGGTGGGCCAGGCCCACCAGCTCCAGCAGCGGGTTCACACGCGCGCGGATGGCGGCCTTGTCCATGCCCGCCAGCTCCAGCGGCAGCGCGGCGTTGTCAAACACGGTGCGTGACGACAGCAGGTTGAAGTGCTGGAACACCATGCCGATCTCGCGGCGCGCCTCGCGCAGCTGCGCGTCGTTCAGCCGGGTCAGGTCCTGCCCGCCCACGATGACCTGGCCCGTGGTGGGCCGGTTGAGCAGGTTGATCACCCGCACCAGCGAGCTTTTGCCCGCGCCGCTCTTGCCGATGATGCCGAACACTTCGCCCGGCTGGATGGTGAGGTCGATGCCCTTGAGCGCCTCGACCGGGCCTTGTGAGCCCTGGTAGGTTTGGGTGATACCCCGTAGTTCGATCATGAAACACAAAGGGCCGCCACACGCCGGGCGGCGCGGGTTCGGCCCCAAAAGACACAAAGATCAGGGAATGTACTATTGCGCCATAAAGAATCAAACTATCAAAAAATAAAGTAATAAGACATCAAAGTTATTTGCGCATTGCAGCCGACGCGATGCAGCCAAGTCTGGTCTACGCCCCCGCAGGCGCCGCCACCCTGCCATTCACCTTGCGCGACACCAGCGCGCCCAGCACCAGCACCCCCAGCGCCGCCACCGAGAACACGGGCGCAATCCAGCCCCGGTCCACACTGGCCGCCACCAGCAGCACCCCCAGCGACTGCCCCAAAAACAGCAGGCACGCAAACAGCGTGACGGCCGTGCCCCGCGCCTCCGGCGCCATCTGCGTGGCCTGCACCTGCAGCGTGTTGTGCAGCATGTAGAACCCCACCCCGGCAAAGAAGCAGCCCAGCACGCCCCAGGCCGCCACCGGCCCCCAGGCCAGCAGCAACAGGCCGGCGGCAATCAGCGACGCACCCACCAGCGCCAGGCCCCGCTCGCCCAGCAGCGCCAGCCAGCGGCGCGCCAGCAGGCTGTAGATGAGCCCGCCCACGCCATACAGCACCATCACCCCACCGGCGGCCGAGGCAGACAGCCCAAACCCGTCCACCATGCGTGCGGGCACAAAAGCCAGCGTGCCAAAGGCCAGCGCGCCCTCCACCGCCACCACGGTCAGCACCCAGCGCACCCGGGGCATGCGCAGCAGCGCGGCCGTGTTGGCCAGGTACGCCGACAGCGAAAAAGCGGGTGGCACCGCACTGCCAGCCGCAGGCGCTGGCGTGCCGGCAGCCATGGCGCGGGACTGCCGCCACAGCAGGCTGGCAGCCGTCAAAAACAGCAGCGACAGCACCACAAACGCCGCCCGCCAGCCCAGCGCCTCCACCGCAAAGCCGCCAAACCACTGCCCGGCCATCATCCCCGACACCGTGGCCACCATCAGCTGCGCCAGGGTCTCCTGCCGCTGCTCGTACGGCACGTTGTCGCCAATCCACGCCATCGACAGCGGAATGATGCCCGCCGCTGACGCCCCCATGGCCGCACGCGCCGCCACCAGCACCGGCAGCGTGGGCGCCAGCGCCGTCACGCCGCTGAAGAGCGCACAGGCAAACGTGGCGCCAATCACCACGCGCACCTTGCCCAGCCGGTCGCCCAGCGGGCCATAAAACAACTGCAGCACGCCATAAGACACGGCAAACGCCGCAATGACGGCCGAAGCATCGCCCGTGGTGACAGCAAACTCGCGAGCCAGAGACACCAGCATCGGGTCGCACACACGCATGGAGGCCATGCTGCAAAAGGCTGCCAGGCTGATCACTCGCAGCATCGTCGAAGAAGAGGTCATATGACCCGATTGTGGTGCGGCTGGCGCAAGGTTGCTGGCGCGGGGCGGCATGCACCCCGGTGGCTCAAGGTCAGGGAGGGGCGCGTTGGACACACCAGCGCGTTCCGTTGATGGTTGGCGAACGACATCCAGCGCATCAACCCGCCCAACGCCCACCGGGACGGACGGACTGCAAACGGCGAATGCCGAACGGCGAACGGTCGGGAGCAGACGTCCTCAGCCCTTACCCCCATTGAAACTGGTGTCGAACGTGCCCCGCACATCCAGCCGCTGCTTGATGAGGCCTGCCGCCAGGTAAAAGTCGGCCGTCTTCTGCTGGTCGGCCAGCACCTGGGCGTCGATGTCCTGCCAGCGGGTGGCGCGGCGCTCAAACTGCAGCTGCGCCGCATCGGCCGGAATGCCCACGATGCGCGCCAGCGACTGGCCAAACGGCTTGGCGTTCTGGTACGACCACACCTGCGCACGCGCCACGCGCTCCTTGAAGTCCGCCAGCGCCGCACGCTTTTCTGCCAGGGCCGCATCGGTGGCTGCCAAAAAGCTCAGGCCCGACCACAGGCCCCGGCCGCTGACCAGCACGCGCGCATGGCCGCTGGTCTCGGCCAGCGCGGTGTAGGGCTCCCACGTGGCCCAGGCATCGACCGAGCCCTGCGTCAGCGCCAGCTTGGCGTCTGGCGGCGGGATGAAGCGCAGCTGCACATCGTCGGCCTTGAGGCCTGCCGACTCCAGCGCCTTGAGGGTGACCAGATGGCCGATGGAGCCCCGGTTGGTGGCAATGCTCTTGCCCTTGAGGTCGGCCGCCGTCTTGAGCGGCGAGTGGGGCGCCACCAGCACGGCCGTGCCGTAGGCATCTGACCGGCTGGCCGCAAACGCCTTGACCCGGCTGCCCGCCGCCAGCGTAAAAAGCAGCGGCGCATCGCCAATGGGGCCAAAGTCCACCGCGTTGGCGTTGAGCGCCTCGGCCAGCGGCGCAGCCGCCGGGAACTCGCTCCACTTGATGTCGTAGGGCAGGTTCTTGAGCTCGCCCGCTGCGTCCAGCAGCGCCTGCAGCCCACCCTTCTGATCGCCCGCACGCAGCAGCACGCGTGACGAGGTTTGGGCATGGGTGAGAACGGGCGACAGGAATGAACTGGCAGCGACCGAGGCGGTCAGCAGATGGTGGAATTGGCGGCGCAGCATGGTGTGGTCAATGAAGGCAAGGTTGATTCGGCATTCATTGCATCACCCACCCCGCGCGGCGCCAACGAAGGCTTGCAAGCATCCATATGCGGTTTTCGCATGCGCGCGCGGGGTGTGGGTGGGGTGGCCCGCTGGCCTGCGGCGCTCAGTAGCCGCGCACCCTGTCCACCACGTCGTGCAGCGGCAGCCCGGCCACAAAGCGCTGCAGGTTGTCCACAAACTTGCGCGCCGTCACCTCCGCAGCCCCTTGTGCGGCCCACGACACATGCGGCGTGATGCGCACACGCGAGTGGTGGTACAGAGGGTGGCCGTCGGGCAAAGGCTCGGGGTCGGTCACATCCAGCGTGGCGCCCGACAGGCGGCCCGCATCCAGCGCATGCAGCAATGCCTGCTGGTCCACCAGGGCGCCGCGCGCAATGTTCACAAGGTGCAGCCCCGGCCGCGCATGGGCCAGCGTGGCCGCGTTGATGAGGTGGTAGGTCTGCGCGGTGATGGGCAGGGCCAGCACCAGGTGGTCAGACGCCGCCAGCAGCTGCTCGATGGAGCCCACCGCCTGCACGCCTTCATCCCCTTCACCCCCTCCATCCACCCGCGCACCCCCACGCCGCAGCGCCACCACCTGCATGCCCAGCGCCTGTGCACGCACGGCCACCGCGCGGCCAATGGCGCCATAGCCCGCAATGCCCAGCGTGCGGCCCTGCAGGGTGCCGGGCAGGTGCTGGTCCACCCGCGCAAAGGTCTCACGCCATGGGTCGGCCCCTTGCACGCGCAGTGTGTCCCAGTCGCGCTGGTGTGCCAGCAGCGCCGTGATCACATATTCGGCAATGGGCACAGCCGCCACACCGCGTGAACATGTCACCAGCGGCACCTGCAGCAACCACGGCGGAAAGAAGTCGATGCCCGCCGACGCCACATGCACCCACTGCAGGCGCCCCGGCCAGCCCGCCGGGGGCTGCGCGGGCGCATTGCGCCAGCCATTGCGCGGGCCGGTGAACAGCACATCGGCATCAGCGGCGCGCTCCCACGCAGGCGCAGCGGCATCGTCGGCCAGGGCCACGGGCAAGCCCGCTGCGGCCACCAGGGCATCGGCCTCGGCACCGGTCTGGTTCAACACCACCAGGGGGCGGGGGGCCAGCACGGCATTCATGGTGTATCCGTTCTCATCGTCTCAGCCCAGGCCCAGCGCGCGGCGGCCTGCGGCAATGTGGGCGCTGTCCTCCTGCGGGGTGTGCACACGGCCACACAGCACATCGCGCAGGTGGCGCTCCAGCGGGTTTTTGCGTGCCAGGCCGTGGTTGCTGGACAGCTGCAGCGCCGCCTGCACCACGTCGATGGCGTTCTGCGTGGCCACGGTTTTGACGAGGCCGCTGTCCACCGCAGGCACCAGGGTGCCGGTGTCCAGGTCATGCGCCACGCTGGCGATCAGCCGGTCGTTGGTGAGCAGCAGGGCCTCGATGCGGCCAACGGCCTCCTGGGCGCGCGGCAGGCTGGACAGGGGTGCGCCCAGGTTGGCGGGCGTGCGCTCGCGCAGAAAGCGCACCACCCAGTCGCGCGCCGCGCGGGCCACGCCGGTGTACAGCGCGCCCAGCATCACCGTCATCTCGGCCAGCATGGCGGGCTCGCCACGGGCCCAGTCCTGCGGCAGGCGCACATCGAGCGCGTGGTCGTGGGGGGTCAGCACGTCCTGCAGGATCACATCGTGGCTGCCACTGGCGCGCAGGCCCAGGTGGTCCCAGGTGGCGTCGATGCGGATGCCGGGCGAACCGGCCCGCACCAGGAACGAGCCCACGCGCGGCACCTCTTCATCGGTGCGGGCCCACACCACATACCAGCGCAGGATGGGCGCGCCGGTCGAATACACCTTGTGCCCGCTGATGCGCCAGCCCTCGGCCGTATGCCGCGCCACTGTTGCAGGCAGGCCGCCACGTGCGGGCGAGCCCAGCTCGGGCTCCACGCGCAGCGCATTGATGAGCGACACCTCGTTGTGCGACTCCTGCACCAGCTGCCGGGCCAGCGCCTGCGGCCAGGGGGAGCCGGGCCGCCCCATGCCGCGCTGCTGGATGTACTGCATGGTCAGCACCAGCGCGGTGGCCGGGCAGCCCTGGCCCACTGCGCCAATCACCTCGCCCAGTTGCGCGGCCGACGCGCCCTGCCCGCCCAGCGTGCGCGGCGCGGCCAGCGCCAGCAGCCCGGCCTGCTGCAGGTCGGCAAAGTTCTGGTGCGGAAAACTCCCGTCCCGGTCGTGCGCCACGGCGCGCTCGGCAAACTCCACCGCCAGCGTGCGCGCCACCTGCCCCCAGGTCAGCGGCGCGTTCATTGCAGCACCTCGGGCTGCTGCCGCACAAGGATGTCGAACATGCTCCTGAAGGCAAACTGCGCACCGCCGGGCCCGCCAATCTGCGCATGCGTGTGCTGCGCGATCTCATGGCGAATGGGTTGGGGAGTGCCCGCCGCCTCGGCCAGCAGCTGGGCCTGGCAGGCGTTCTCCAGCGCGATGTACCACCACGCTGCCGCCTCCACCGACGGCCCCGCCGTCAGGATGCCGTGGTTCTGCAGGATCACCGCCTTCTGCGCCCCCAGCGCCTTGCCAATGCGAAAGCCCTCGTCCGTCTCCAGCACCACCCCCGTGAAGTCGTCGAACAGCGCGTGGTCTTCATAGAAGATGCACGAGTCCTGCGTCAGCGGGTCGAGCTTGCGGCCCAGCGCAGACCACGCCTTGCCGTATGTGGAATGGGTGTGGGCCGCAGCAATGATGTCGGGCCGCGTCTCGTACAACGCCGCGTGGATGGCAAACGCCGCGCGGTTCAGCGGGCCCTGGCCGATGACGATCTCGCCTGCGGCGTTCACCAGCAGCAGGTCGGACACCTTGATCTGCGAAAAATGCACGCCCAGCGGGTTCACCCAGAAGTGGTCCGTCCACTCCGGGTCGCGCGCAGTGATGTGGCCTGCCAGCCCGTAGTCAAACCCCTGCTGTGCAAACAGCCGAAAGGCCACGGCCAGGTTCTCCTGCCGGTAGCGGCGCTCGGCCTGCACCGTGGGGCGCGGGCTGGGCGCATCAAACCAGTCCTTGCGCTGCGGCGCGGGGTTGCGGGCGAGGTCGGTGGCGGGCAGGGGCTTGAGGACGGCAGACATGGGCGGCGGCTTTCCAGATCGGTGATGTGGACGAAAGAGAAACGAACCCGCCCACCATAGGGGCGCCCCCGCCCCGCGCCAACGAAGAAATCCGCGTGACCACATGCGGTTTTCGCATGCACCACGGTGGGTGCTGCGTTTGCCGCATATCGATGCTACGCAATGGTCTTTGCGCTGCCGCCGGGCTTGTTGGAACCTTGTGGCTTGACACACCGATCCACACACCAGCCTGCCATGCACCATACCCCTTCTTCACTGAACCGCCGCCATCTCCTCCAAACCGGCCTGGGCGCCGCCGCATGGGCGGCCACAGCGGGTGTGCCCGCAATGGCGGCATCGCCCGGCACGCCCGACCTTTCCAAGGTCACGCTGCGCATTGGCACCTACAAGGGCCTGTGGCGCGCGCTCATTGCCGCATCGGGCCAGGGCAACACTCCCTACCGCATCGAATGGCGCGAGCTGAACAACGGCGTGCTGCACATCGAGGCCCTGAACGGCGACGCGCTGGACCTGGGCTCGGGCAGCGAGATCCCTGCCCTGTTTGCCGCCCGGCAAAAAGCGCAGGTGCGCTTCATCGCTGTAGTGCGCGAAGACCTGAACAATCAGGTCACCCTGGCCCGCAAAGACGCCCCCATCCAGCGCATTGCCGACCTGAAAGGCAAACGCGTGGGCTATGTGCGCGCCACCACCTCGCACTACTACCTGAGCAAGCAGCTGGCCGAAGCGGGCTTGTCGTTTGCCGACATCACGGCCATCAACCTCACGCCGGCCGACGGGCTCTCGGCCTTTGACCGGGGCGACCTTGATGCCTGGGCCATCTACGGCTACAACGGCCAGCTGGCGCGGCTGCGCTACGGCGCCCGCGTGATCAAGACCGGTGTGGGCTACTTGTCGGGCAACTTTCCCATCTATGCCAACCCGCGCGCGGTGGACGACCCCGCGCGCCACGCCGCCATCAGCGACTACCTGCTGCGCCTGCGCCGCGCTTACCAGTGGGCCAACGGCAACTACCTGGACTACGCCCGGGCCCAGTCGGCCGAAACCCGCGTGCCCGTGGGCGACCTGATCGAGCTGTGGAACAGCCGCAGCACCGACTACGACCTGCGCCCCGTGGACGACGCCGTGGTGCAAGGCCACCAGGCGGTGGCCGACACCTTTTTGCAACTGGGCGTGCTGGACGGCCCCGCGCAAGTGGCGCCCCTGTGGGACCGCAGCTTCAAAAACGTGTTGCGCCCCTTCGCGATCGACAAGGCGGCCTGACACGCACAAACACCCCCGCCGCCGCAGCCACATTCCGTGCCACTTTTTGCGTGGCGGGGAGCACCGCTTGCGCTTACCATGCGCCCCTGATTTCCATCAAGGAGGACCCTCCCATGAGCATGAACAAGCGCAATTTCGTCGCCGCCGGCATGGGCCTGGCAGGCCTGTGGACTGCCGCGGGCAGCAGCCACGCCGCCACACCGGCCAAGGCCCCCAGCGGCCCGACGCTGCTCACCATCAGCGGCGCCATCACCCAGTCCAACCGCGGCGCGCTGGACACCACCATCGACCAGATGATGGGCAAACACGGCATCCAGTTTGACAAGGCCTTCGCGCTGGACGCCGCCGCCCTGGCGCGCATGCCCGCCGTCACCATCAAGCCCACGCTCGAATACGACAGCAAGCCCCACACGCTCAAGGGCCCCCTGCTCACCACCGTGCTGGCCGCCGCCGGTGTGGCAGCGGGCAGCCCCGTGCAACTGGGCCTGCGCGCGGTGGACGGCTACAACGTCAACATCAGCATGGCCGACGTGCAGGCCTACCGCATGATCGTCGCCACCCACATCGACGGCCAGCCTATGGGCCTGGGCGGCCTGGGCCCCCAGTGGGCCGTGTACGACGCGGACGTGCTGCCCGCCTTCAAAGACAAGCCAGTGAAGGAGCGCTTTGGCCTGTGCCCCTGGGGGCTGTACCACATCGAGGTAAAGAAGGCCTGAGCCCGCGCAGGCCCACCGCCGACGGGCCGGTGCATAGCAAAGCACCTCAACCCCGCACCCAACAAAAAGAGCGACCCCAGGGTCGCTATTTTTTTGATAGCTGCCAGCGCATGATTCACTATCGCTACAGCCATATTTCGCCAAAAATCAGCCCCGGCGCCGCCCCATGCGCACCGCCAGCGCCGCCAGCGACCCCACGGTGGCCAAGCCCACCACCCCCAGCCAGCCCCACTGCGCCAGCGCCAGGCTGCCCAGCGCCGCCCCGGCCGACATGCCGATGAACATGCCGGTGAACAGCAGCGCATTGAGCCGGCTGCGCGCCGCGGGGTCGATGCCGTACACGATGGTCTGGTGCGCCACCAGCGTGGCCTGCACGCCAAAGTCAAAGCCAATCGCGCTGACCACAATCAAGCCCAGCTGGGCCTGCGCAGGCAGCAGCGGTGCCAGCGCCATCACCGCAAACGACGCAGCGGCAAGGCCTGCGCCATAGCGCGTCACCACCTCGGGCCCGCGCTTGTCGGCCAGGCGCCCGGCCAGCGGGGCTGCCAGTGCACCCGCCGCCCCAGCCAGGCCAAACGCGCCCGCCGCCGCCGTGCCCAGGTTGAACTGGCTCTGCAGCATCACCGCCAGCGTGGACCAGAATGCGCTGAAGCCCACGGCCAGCAGCCCCTGCGCCCAGGCCGCGCGGCGCAGCGCCGCGTGCTGGCGCCACAGCGCCACCATGGAGCCGATCAGCGCGCCGTAGCCCATCTGCGTTGTGGGCGCAAAGCGCGGCAGCCCGCGCCACACGGCCACCGTCAGCAGCGCAATGGCCACCGCCGCCGCCACATACACCGTGCGCCAGCCCCACTGCTGCGCCACAAAACCGCTGACCACGCGCGACAGCAAAATGCCCAGCAGCAGCCCCGTCATCACCGTGCCCACCATGCGCCCGCGCTGTGCGGCCGGGGCCAGTGTGGCGGCGGCGGGCACCACGTCTTGCGCCACCGTGGCCGCCAGGCCCACGGCCAGGCTGGCCGCCAGCAGCGCACCCATGCCGGGCGCCAGGCCGCTCAGCAGCAGCGCCAGCATCAGCGCGATGGACTTGATGACAATGATGCGGCGCCGGTCAAACCGGTCGCCCAGCGGCGCCAGCAGCAAGATGCCCAGCGCATACCCCAGCTGCGTGAGCGTGGGCACCAGCCCCACCACGCGGCTGTCGGCCTGCATATCGGGCCCCAGCACGCCCAGCATGGGCTGGCTGTAGTACAGCGACGCCACGCTCAGCCCCGCCGTGGTCGCCAGCAGCAACAGCAGCGGCGCACTCACCGCCCCCTCCGCAGGCGGCGCCACCGGGGCCAGCCCCGCTGCACCGCTTGCATGCACATTTTGAATGGAAGACATCACAACACCATTGGTTAGAAAGGAATGGTGCGATTTTTCTAGCCCACCGCTGCGCTGGGTAGTAGGCTGAATTGCAGATTCGTTATACGCTTAGCGTATGACCAACACCCTGCCAGCCTTGCAACCCGGCGCCGACCGCATCGAGCTGATGCAGACTTTTGTCCGCATCGTCGAGGCCGGCAGCCTGTCTGCCGCCGCCAAGCAACTGGGCACCAGCCAGCCCACCGTCAGCCGCCGCCTGCAGGCGCTGGAGCGCAGCCTGGGCATCAAGCTGCTGCAGCGATCCACCCACGTGATGAAGCTGACCGAAGACGGCGACCGCTGCTTTGCCCACGCCAAGGCCCTGCTGGAAGACTGGCGCGCCATGGAGGACGACCTGCGCGGCACCGCCGACACCCCGCGCGGCACCCTGCGTGTGCTGGCGCCGCACGCCTTTGGGCAAGACCAGTTCATCGCCCCGCTGATGGCTTACCTGCGCCGCTACCCCGAGGTGGACGTGGAATGGATGCTGCACGACCGCCGCCCCAACTTCATCGCCGAAGGCATCGACTGCGCCATCCAGGTCGGCGCAGTGGACGACCCCAGCGTGGTGGCCGTGCGCCTGGCCGAAGTGCCCCGCATCGTGTTGGCCGCTCCCACCCTGATGGCCGGGCGCCCCACGCCACGGCACGCGCAAGACCTGCAACCCCTGCCCTGGCTGGCCCTGAGCACCTTCTACCGCCGCGAAGTCACGCTAACCCAAGAGCCCGGCGGCGAGGCTCACACCTTTGGCATCACCCCCCGTTTGGCCACCGACAGCCTGTACGCCCTGCGCAGCGCCGCCCTGGCCGGGCTGGGGGCGTGCATTTCATCGGCGTGGATCGTGGACAACGACGTGCGGCAGGGGAACTTGCTGCACCTGGTGCCCAACTGGCACGCGGCGCCACTGCCGGTGTACCTGGTGTACCCGTATGCGCGGTTTTATCCGGCGCGGTTGCGGCTGTTTTTGGAGGCAATGCGGGGGGCGATGCCGGGGTTGGTGGGGATGCGGGCGGTGGGGTGAAGGTTGTTGGGAGTGACAGTAACCGGCCAGGAACGACCTGCGGCGGCAGATAAAAGCGGACGCTCAACGTAGAAGTCACCGGCGCTGCGCGGTTCTATCGCGCAGCGTCCGCGTGGACGACCGGGTTAGAAACTCATTACTGACCGTAGATGACATATTTCTCCGTCAACCCTTTCCGCATAAATAGATCATCCTGTTTCTTTGCAGAAACCAATAGGCTATCTATTTCACCTTCGGGTTCATCCCACATAGGATGGCTGAACAGCCGATTTAAACACTTGCTGATGATCGCCTCTTGATGTGACGTAATGGGCGATCGGTACAGTATTTTTTCACGCTCCTCATTTGTCATAGTTTGAAGCGCAAAATATAAAATGCTCTTCAGATAAGGTGACCAAGTGAGAACAGAACCTTTATGCCAGATTCTTCTTGCCTTCAACTGTTCATTGGAAAGGGTCTTGCCTTTGGCATTCTGCACCCAGTTGTCAAGACAAGCTTCTTGCGCCAGCAATGCGGTTACGGCGGCAAAATTCTGAGCTTCGGCATTCCTGTAATCTTGTTCCGAAGTGAATTTCGCGGAGGAGGGCTCTAGATACAAGGTTGACGGAAATACTGTCTTATTCAATAGGTCGATAGTTACGGGGTAGCTGGCATCTTTAGACGCCTCCGCAACGTACTTATCCAATTTAGAACCATCGAGTGCGGAGTTCTTGATTGCACTCCGAAGCATCTCTTTAGCTTCAGATTTGGTAAATTGTTTTTGCATGGCGAGAAAATTAACAAAATTTTCTTCTGTATGATTTTCCGAAGGCTTGGTGGAAATAAATTCCTCAAGAAACTCTTTGTAAATAACCGATAAGCGATCAAGGAGTGTTGATGTGTAAAAAGGGACCTGTTTTAGTTTGGAATGCGCCTCTAGGTTGGTAATCATCAAAGCATCGAAGAGCTTTTTTGATCCCTCTTGATCCCCTGGCGAAATATAGACCTTGACATCTACTTCGCTGTGATTGTTCAGCACTTGAGCTGCGAGCTTATGCTGGCCATCAAAAAGTTTGAGCCGGTTGTCTAGCAATCTCGCAATTGAAGGCGCAAGTTGTGGATGATTTTTAAGATGATCTCGAATTGATATTAAACGCTTGTAGTCGATTACACGAGGTTGCAATCCCTCTTGATCGTCATTTTCGAGCCATGCAATAGGTATTCGACCGTAGAAGTAGGCGACGCCCAGAATTTCGTCCTGAAATAGGGGGAATTTTCTTGAAATCTGTCCGTCCTCAACTGTAATGTTTTCACCACTTTTGGTCGTATGAGTATTCCGTCTTTTGACTTCTTTAAGCTCCAGAATGTCTTGCAGCTTGATGTTGTTCTTCTTGTTTTCGAATAACCGCTCCAGCCTGCTGTTGTCCCTGACCTCGTAGAGCGACTGGTCAGATTTCCGCCGGTTGTGTGTTTTTAGAACGATACGAATGTTGGATGTGCTCGTATCGCCATCCTTAGAATACGGGTTAATGTGGTCAAATTCGATCTCATCTTGGTCCGAAATGATGTCTCCGGAGATAAAGCATCGCAGCGAGCCATCGGGCAAGAGTTGCTGTTGCCGAACAGTCGATTTTTCTGACTCAGTCAATTGTCTTTTCATTTTAGATAATCACTTTCAGTAAGGCTGACAATTTCTAATGTGATGTATCCCGCAAAACTTGCGAGACAAATGGACTGCGCGGGATATTCTGGACACTGATTTCTCCTAGAAGTAGCTCGCAGCATAGGCGTGCAGGCATCGCCTGTTCAAAAATCTAGGTATAAAAATTCCGCGAAACCCGGCACGCTTCAAGTCGGCAAACTATAGCTTGCCAATAGGCAGAGACTGGGATTTTCAACAGCATGTTTGGAATGGTGAGGCAGCAGGCAGCAAATCAATGGCAGCTTCCGGGTGGCGCTTCTCAACGGCGGCTCAGGATCGATAGCGGCCAATCCTCTCGCATTCATTTCGAAATTCAAAGAAAAAGAGCGCAACAACATTCGCTCTCAACTTCATAGCTGATACCGCATCTAGACAAGCGCTATCGGCATATTTGGCATTGAATCCGTTTCCAAAACCCGCTCTTGCCCCGACGGATCTGGTCTCCGCAAACACCATCGCCGCCAGCCCTTGCTGCGTAACCCGCCGGTATCTGGCCTAAAGCACGAGCCGCCCGATCCGTTCCCCAGCCACTGTCACATGGCGCATCAACTCAGCCTTGCACATGTCAAAACCTGCGCTGAATCCTTCCTCGCCATCCAACCGACGAACAAACACTCGGGCCATCGCGAACGCATCTTTCCAAGCCGCCGCGCTGACCTGCTCCCCCACCGTCAGTTCAAGCGTCCGATCCGGCAAGCCTCCCCCCGCCGTGGGTGCAAACGCCATGGGCGTCATGTCATACGCAGGCGCCAGCTCGTAAGGCCGTTGCCCCTCTGACAAGCACGACAGATTGCCGCTGTCCATGTCGGCGTTGCCGATCAGGGTGCCAAACGCCCACAGCAGGCAGGCTGTGTCGAAGGCCTGAGGGGTGATGACCCCGGACTTCAGCAACGCCCTGGCAATCACCGGCCAGTTGCCGCCGCTGCCGACAAACTCGGCGTCCAGTGCGGCGAAGGAATGCAGCGCCCTGCGTCCGCGCGCGCCCAGCCGGTCAAACCGTTGCACCTCCAGAAATCGTTGGGTGCCGTGCATCCAGGTCATCGACTGCGCGGCAGCCACACCATGCTCGCGCAGCACCTGCAGGGCGATGTGTTCGGCCAGCAGCAGGTCGCGCCAGCGGGCGCTCACGGGGGTGTCAAGTTCTGCGGTGAACTTGACCATCACATGCGCGGCGGTGCCATCGGCCTGCTCGGCGTAGGCGGTGAACTTGGGCTGCTCGCCCGCGGCTGACGAGCCCGCCACTTCGCCGCGCGCGGCCAAGTCGGCCAGCTGGGCGTAGGCGTGCAGCTTTTGCGCAGCTGGAATGGGCACCGGGTCGGGCGCGTTGACGAACTGGTCGCGCGCGGTGGGGCCGATGAGCAGGTTGCCGGGCATGTCGTCGCCCTGGTCCAGGATGGCGCGCAGCGCGTGGGTGTCGCTCCAGTCGCCCAGCCGCTCGGGCAGGCCCAGGCGCTGGCCGTGCCGCTGGCAGTAGGCGCGCCCCAGGTAGCCCTGCGGGCGCATGTCAAAAATCCACCACGGCAGGCCGTCGCTATGCAGCCGGGCCCCGCCCGCTTCGACCATCACAAAGCCCTGGGGGCAAACCGGGACCAGGGTGCCCAGGGTTTCCAGTGCGCCCTGGGCGGTGACGCGGTAGACGGCGGCCTCCAGATCGGCGCGCTGGGGATCGCGGAGCGTGTATTGAATAGATCTTGCAGCGCCAAAAGGCACCACCTCGTCACCCAGCGCGCTAAGGGCCCGCGAGACGGTGGGCTGGCTGACCTGCAGCGCCTGGGCCAGCGCCTGCGCCTTGGCAGGACCGGGGCGCAGCAGGGGGCGGATGGCGTTGGCGTAGGTTTGGGCGGCGGAGGGCATGCCTTAAGGATACGCCGGTTGAATGGAAAACTGAATAGATAAAAGAATAGATTAAGCAACCTGGATCAAAGCCTGGTTTGTTGCATTTTTTAGTTATTTATTGACAAACAACTATCTAATACAACAAACTTGTGGCGTGCCACCAGCCCCCCTCACCTCCCAAGAAAACACGGTGCTTGAGCTTGCCCAACACCAACCCCTGCTCCGCGCGCGCGACCTGAGCGCGCATGGCCTGCCCACGGTACTGCTGACCCGTTTGGTTGCCGCAGGCAAGCTGGACCGCGTGGCACGCGGCATGTACAGCCTGCCAGGCCGTGCCGTCAGCGAACACCGTTCGCTGGCCGAGGTGGCGCTGCGTCTGCCCAAGGGCGTGGTGTGTTTGCTCTCTGCTCTGCGCGTGCATGGCATTGGCACGCAAGCGCCGTTTGAGGTGTGGATGGCGATACCGCCGAACACGCCCACCCCGCGCCCGGGCCAACCGGCGCTGCGTGTGGTGCGCATGTCTGGCGCGGCGCTGACGGAAGGCATCGAACGGGTGGACATTGACGGCGTGCAGGTACCGGTGTTCAACGCCGCCAAGACGGTGGCGGACTGCTTCAAATACCGCAACAAGATCGGGCTGGACGTGGCGCTGGAGGCGCTGCGCGATGGCTGGCAGCAAGGCAAGCTGCCCATGGATGCACTATGGCACTACGCCACGATCAACCGCGTGGCCAATGTGGTGCGACCTTATCTAGAGAGCGTGACGGCATGAGCCAGCGCAATGTGGCCGCCTCCATCAGCGCGCGGCTCAAGCTGTACGCCGATGCGCACCAGCAGGACTTCAACCTGACGCTGACCCGCTACGGGCTGGAGCGGCTGCTGTACCGGTTATCGATCTCGCCACACGCCGACCGCTATCTGCTCAAAGGCGCCCTGCTGTTCTCGCTGTGGTTCGACCAGCCCCACCGGCCCACGCGCGATGCGGACCTGCTGGGTTTTGGACCGGATGACGTTGAATCTGCCGTGCTGGCGTTCCGCGAGATATGCCAGATCGAGGTGGACGATGGTTTGGCGTTTGACCCGGCCTCGGTCAAGGGCGCCACCATTCGCAAAGAGGCGGGGTACGGCGGTGTGCGGGTGGACCTTCTGGCCACGCTGGATGGCGCACGCATTGCGCTGCAGGTGGACATTGGTTTTGGCGACGCCGTGACCCCGGCGCCCGAGGCGGTGCACTACCCGGTGCTGCTGCCAGACTTGCCTGCGCCCCAGTTGCGCGCTTACCCCAAGTACACGGTGGTGGCAGAGAAGCTTCATGCGGTGTGCCTGCTGGGCATGGCCAACACGCGCATGAAGGACTACTTTGACCTGTGGGTGTTGCTGACCGAAGGCGTGTTGGACCCGCAAGAACTGCACCGCGCAGTGGCTGCCACGTTTAATCGGCGGCACTTAGCCCTGCCCAATGCTATTCCCTCAGGCCTGAGCGACGCATTTGCACAGGATGCGGCCAAGCAGAAACAGTGGGCCGCCTTTCTGAAAAAGAACCGCCTGCAAGCCTTGGACCTGGCAGAGGTGGTGGAGGTGCTGCGCAGCGAGTTGCAGAAGCTGTTGGGGCTATGAAGCGACAGACCGATGGGATGAGGGGGGCGAATGGTGCTCAACAACTGCGTGCCATGTCATATCCGCTCCTAACTTGATAGCTGCCTCGGTATGTTTTTCTGGCGCTTGGTGCACATTTCGCACTGAATCTCAGCCCCGCACCTTCCCAGCATCATCCCAAGACGGTTCAGGCTTTCAAGCAGGCAACCGCACCGCAGCCTCCCGCAACGCCTCGGCAAACGCCATGGCCGCCGGTTGTTGCTGCGTGCCCCGGCGGTAGGCCAGGTACAGGTCCAGATGCACCACGGGCTCGCGCAGCATGGCGACACCCAGGCCCTGGCGCAGGCATTCTTCCAGCGCGAACGAGGGCACGATAGCGCTGCCACGGCCGGCGCGCACCATGCCGATGAGGGTGCCGATCAGGTTCATGCGGGGGCGCTCCTGGTGGGCCAGGCCCAGGCGGGAGAGCTGCTTTTCGATGACCACCTGTATGGGGTTGCCCGACGGCAGGCTGACCAGAGGCACGTCTTTGAGTCGGCTCCAGGGCTGGCTGTCGGACAGCTGGCCGCTGGTGTGCGCCGCATCGGGCGGGCTGATGCGCATGAGGCGGAACTTGCACAAGGGCTGGCGCGACAGCCCCACGGCGGGTTTGACGAAGAAGCCAAAGCCGATGTCGGCCTCGCCGTCGAGCACGCGCTGGCGCACGGTGCCTACCTCTACGTCGCTGAGCTGCACCTGCACGCCGGGGTGGCTTTGCGCAAAACCGCGAATCACCTCGGGCAGCAGGCTGGCCGAGATCATGGGCGTGGCCGCCACCAGCAGGCGCGAGCGCACGGCGGCCTCGTTGCCGTCCAGCACGGCGCCCAGGGCGCGCAGCTCGCCCACCACGCGCTCGGCCACGGGCTGCAGGCGGCGCCCGGCCTCGGTCAGCGTGATCGACCGGGTGGTGCGGTCAAACAGGCGGGCACCCACCTGGTCCTCCAGCTCCTTGACCAGCATGCTCATGCCCGAGGGCGACAGGTGCACCTGCTCGGCTGCCTTGGCAAAGCTTTGCAGGCGCGTCACCTCCAGAAAAGCGTGGAGCTGGCGGGTACTGACATTCATCAGCTTTGATGAAGAATTCATCAGAATTTTCCGTTTGATCAATGTCAAGAGTGTCGTTGTAATTGTCCTGTAACGCCCTTCCAACGACTAGAGAGACAAGCCCCATGCCCCAGCTGCCCACCCTGCGTGCCAACGCGCACACGCCCTCCCCCCAACGCCGCAGCCTGGTGCTGGGTGCGCTGGCCGCCACGGCTGCCGCCGCCACGCCCTGGGCCTGGGCGCAGACGGGGGCCGATGCGCCGGTGCGGCTGGTGGTGCCGTTCACGCCCGGCACGGGCATCGACCTGATTGCGCGGCAAATTGCGCAGCCGTTGTCTGACCGGCTCAAGCGCCCGTTTTTTGTGGAGAACAAGGCGGGGGCGTCCGGCATCATCGGCACGCAAGAGGTGGTGCGCGCCACGCCCGACGGCACCACGCTGCTGGTCAGCGTGAACACGCTGGTGATGAACATGGCGCTGTACCCCAAGCAGGGCTTTAACCCGCTGACGGACCTGGTGCCGGTGAGCCAGACGAGCTGGGGGCAGCTGCTGCTGGTGGCGTCGGCCGGGTCGAAGATCGAATCGCTCAAAGACCTGATGGACCGCGCCCGGGCCAAGCCCGGCTCGCTCAACTATGGCTCGCCCGGTGCGGGCACGCCGCACCACCTGGCGATGGAGCTGCTGAAGAACCGGGCCAAGATTTCGCTCACCCACATCAGCTACCGGGGCACCGCCCCGGCCGTGACGGACCTGCTGGGCGGGCAGATCGACGCGATGTTTTTGCCCATCCACGTGGCCTTGCAGCATGTGAAGGCGGGCAAGCTGAAGGCGCTGGCGATCAGCTCGGACACGCCGCACCCGCTGCTGCCCGAGGTGCCGTCGCTGGGCACGCTGAAGCTGGGCGACCTGAACGTGGACATGTGGTACGGCGTGTTTGCCCCCGCAGGCACACCCCGCGCCATGGTGGACCGGCTGAACACCGAGCTGCGCGACGTGCTGGCCTCGCCCGCCGTGGCCAAGTCGTTCGAGACCCAGGGCATGACGCCCGCCCACAGCTCGCCAGACGCCTTCCAGAAGCTGGTGACGGCTGACGCCAAGCGCTGGGCCGACCTCATCAAGGCCCAGGGCATCACCGCAGAGTGATCTCACGCACCACCAAGCAGACCGTAGCGAAGAACACCAACAACATGAACCAGCAAGCAACCGTGGCGCCGCAGCAGGACGCCGAAGTGATCATCGTGGGCGGCGGCCCGGTCGGCATGGGCCTGGCCATTGAGCTGGGCCAGCGCGGCGTGAGCGTGATCGTGGTGGAGCGCTATGCGCAGCCCCAGCCCATCCCCAAGGGCCAGAACCTCACGCAGCGCACCATGGAGCACTTTCACTTCTGGGGTGCCGAAAAGCAGCTGCGCGCGGCGCGCACCATCCCGGTCGAATACGGCATTGGCGGCCTGACCGCACATGGCACGCTGCTGGGGCCCTACAGCTACGACTGGCTGCAACGCGACCTGGTCAAGCCCTACTACTTCACTGCCAACGAGCGGCTGCCGCAGTACGCCACCGAGGCCGTGCTGCGCCAGCGCGTGGCCCAGCTGCCGTCGGTGCAGACCCTCTACGGCTGGGAGACCAGCACCGTGGCGCAAGATGACGCGGGCGTGTCCGTCACCATCCAGCAGCGCGGCGACGGCAAGGCCCAGCGCGTGCTGCGCGGCGCCTATGTGGTGGGGTCGGACGGGGCGCGGTCGGTGGTGCGCGAGCAGGCGGGCATCACCCACACCCGCACCGACCACGACCGCATGATGGTGCTGCTGGTGTTCAAGTCGCAAGGCCTGCACCAGCTGCTGGAGCGCTACCCCGGCAAGTCTTACTACAACGTGCTGCAGCCCGAGCTGAAGGGCTACTGGAAGTTTCTGGGCCGGGTGGACCTGGGCAGCACCTGGTTCTTTCACGCCCCGGTGCCGCCAGGCACCACCAAGGACAACTTTGACTTTGCCGCCTACCTGCACGAGGCGGTAGGCGCGGAGTTTGAAGTGGAGTTTGAGCACATCGGCTTTTGGGACCTGCGCTTCATGCTGGCCGACAGCTATCGCAAGGGCCGGGTGTTCATCGCGGGTGATGCCGCCCACAGCCACCCGCCCTATGGCGGCTATGGCGTGAACTCGGGCCTGGAAGACGCGCGCAACCTGGGCTGGAAGCTGGCCGCAACGCTGCAAGGCTGGGGCGGCGAGCGCCTTCTGGACTCGTACGACGCCGAGCGGCGCCCGGTGTTTGCGTCCACCATCAACGACTTCATTGCGCGGTCCATCGAGACAGACAAGGAGTTTCTGGACACCCACGACCCGGCGCGCGACCAGGCCGCGTTTGAGGCCGCGTGGCAAGCGCGCGCCCAAGGCGCCGTGGGCGAGGTGCATGCGTTTGAGCCGCACTATGAGGGCTCGGGCATCGTGTGGGGCAGCGAGGGCCGCGCCAGCAGCGCCCAGGGATCGCACCGGTTTGAGGCGCGGCCTGGCCACCACCTGGCACCCGCCACGCTGCCCAGCGGGCGCAATGTGTTTGAGGAACTGGGCCCGGGCTTTTCGCTGCTGGTGGTGGGCGGCGACGGCGCCCACGCGCCATCGGTGCAGGCCTTTCGCGAGGCGGCAGCGGGCATGGGACTGCCCCTGCGGCTGGTGGACTGTGGTGACGGGGGCGAAGGCACCGAGCCTGCGCGCTATGGCGCACCGCTGGTGCTGGTGCGGCCCGACCAGTTTGTGGCCTGGACAGCGCCTGCTGGCGGCCCCGTGGTGACCGCAGCGCAAGCCCGCGACGTTCTGGCGCGCGTGGCGGGGTAACCGCACGGGCGAGGCCGCTGCGTTAGCGGCAACGCCCCAGCCCGGGAGTGATCCAGGCCAGGGCGCCAGGCAGCCAATCGCTCAGGCGGCCTTGCGCAGCGCGGCGGGCGCCACCGGTGTCTGCTGCCCGTCGCGCTCTGCCACCTTGGCGCGCACCAGGGGCAGCAGCTCGCGGCCGTACTCGATAGCGTCCACCAGCGGGTCAAAGCCACGGATCAGGAAGGTGGTGATGCCCAGGTCGTAGTACTTGAGCAGTGCGTCGGCCACCTGCTCGGGCGTACCCACCAGCGATGTGGAGTTGGACCGGCCGCCCAGCTCGCGCGCAATGGCCGTCCACAGGCGTTCGTCCACGCGGTCGCCCTTGGCGGCGTCGGCCAGCAGGCGCTGCGCGCCTTCGCTCTGCTGCGGGCCTACGCCACGCGAGTAGCCTTGGCTCACACGCAGGCGGCGCGTGTCTTCCAGAATGCGTTCGGCCTTGGCCCAGGCTTCGTCCTCGGTCTTGCCCAGGATGGGGCGGAACGAGATGCTGAAGTCCACATGCCGGCCCTGCAAGGTGGCCTCGGCGCGCACACGGCGCACCAGGTCGCCCGCCTGGGCCAGCGACTCGCCCCACAGCGCGTACACGTCGGCATGTTTGCCGGCCACCTGCAGCGCGGGTGCAGAGGCACCGCCAAAATAGATGGGCACGCGCTGGCCTTGCAGGGGCTTGACTTCCGACACCACCCCCTTGGCGCGGTAGTAGGTGCCTTCGTGGTCAAAGGGTTTGTCTTCAGCCCACACGCGGCGCAGGACGGTGAGGTATTCGTCGGTGCGCGCATAGCGCTCGTCGTGGTTCAGGAAGTCGCCATCGCGCTGCTGGTCTTCGTCCGAGCCGCCGCTGATGTAGTGCACGGCCAGGCGGCCGTTGGTGTAGTGGTCCAGCGTGGCCAGCTGGCGCGCGGCGAGCGTGGGCGCCACAAAACCTGGGCGGTGCGCCAGCAGGAACTTGATCTTGTCGGTGACCGATGCCGCGTACGTGACGGTCAGCAGCGTGTCGGGGCTGGACGAGCTGGCAGGCACCAGGATGCGGTCAAACCCCGCGTGCTCGTGCGCCTGGGCAAACACGCGCACATAGGCGGGGTCCACCGCCGGGCCCTTGCGGGCGATGGTTTCAGAGACTTCGTGCGGCTGGATCATGCCGATGAACTGGACGGGCATAGCGGGCTCCTGTGGCGATGGGGTGAAACAAGGTTGGGTGAAGGGTTGGCAACGTCACGCGTGCGGGACTGCAGCCATGATCTGCCCGCCCCTGGCGCGCGCCAACGAAGAAAAACGCGTTTGCAAAGTTGTGCGGCGCATAGGCCCCGCTGTGCACGGCGAAGGGGGTACACCGCCGCCGTGCGCGCCGCTATGCTGTGGCTGGTTGCCATCCAGACTCCGCCGCCTGGCCGTCAGCGTCGGCATGGTCGGCCAGTGCGTTGCCGACCTGAACGCCTGGCCCTGGCCTCTGGCACCTCGCAACAGCCTGCCCGCTTCGCATCCAGAAAGGACCCCACCCACCATGCTCTCGCACGTTTTTGTTGGCATCACAGATTTCGAGCGCGCCCTGGCGTTCTACCGGCCGGTGCTGGCCTCGTTGGGCATTCAGGAGCGCTTTTGCGAAGCCGAGCGGCCCTGGGCGGGCTGGGAGTCCACCCCCGGCCCCCGGCCGCTGTTTGTGATTGCCCGCCCGTTCAACGGCGAGGTGCCCCACCCTGGCAACGGGCTGATGGTGGCCTTCATGGCCGCCACGCGCAGCCAGGTGGACGCGGCCCATGCGCTGGCGCTGAGCCTGGGCGGCCAGTGCGAGGGCCGCCCCGGGCTGCGGCCCGAGTACCACGCCAACTACTACGGCGCGTATTTTCGGGACCCGGACGGCAACAAGCTGTGTGTGGCGTCGCACGGACAGGCGTAGCGCAGGTCGGCACCGGGCGGGCGAAAAGCCCCTGCGCTGCTCATTTAAGGAAAAATGGCCTCAAGCGCTAGTCGATAAAGCGCTGGCCGCTATTCTTTTAAGAGCAACCTGAATGCGACTCAGGCGTTCGCTCGCGGCCGACTGCCAACACGCTGGTGGCAGGCACTGTCAGTGCGGGAAGCCGCCCCGCACCAGCCGCACGGGCTCTGCGTCCATGCGGCGAATCAGCGCCTGCAGGCCATCGCCCGCAGCGTTGGCAGCTACATCGGCAGAAGGCAGCTGCTGGGCCGCTGGCGCAGTGCGGCAGACCAGATCGTCCTCCGACCATGCGGCCTTGCCCGGCTGGCCCCGTGCGCGCAGCCAGCCCGCGCGGTCTGCGATGAGCTGGTGGCCGGGCAGGTCGCTGGCGGGAACGCCCAGCACCAGGGCCAATGCCAACGGCGCTGCGGTATCGGTGGTCAGGCATTCCGCATCGGCGGCAGCAGCATCGGGAGTGTGCGGCGCGCCAGGCCCGGGGTGCGCCACCACCAGCGAGACAAGGCGTGGGTCATCGGCGGGCAAGGGGCTGCCGCTGCCTGGCAGCACCACGCGCAGCCGCTGCCCCACCAGGCTGCGCGCCGTGTGCTGGCGCCCCTGGCGGCACAGCACGGCCACGTCGGGCAGGCGCACCGGGCGGTCCCAGGTGCCCGATTCGCGCAGCATCTGGCCTGCGGCATGGGCTTGCAGGTAGTCCAGCACCTCCCACACCTGCGCGTCGGTGAGCTGCGTGGTGTCAAAGCCGGGCATGGTCTGCGCGCCGTTGCGGCCCTGCATGCCGTGGCGCACGCGCCAGAAGAGTTCGCCGTCCAGCCGCTTCCACAGCAGCGCGCCGTTCAGGTTGGGCGGCCACATGGCCAGCCGGGCTGCATCGGGCCCTTCGCCGTTGGCACTGGCGCCATGGCAGCGCACGCAATGCTGCTGGTACACCGCCTGGCCGCGCACGATGCCCTGCGCAGTGAAGCCCGTGGGTGACTGGTGCAGGCTGGTGGCCACGGCGGGCGTCAGCAGCAGGTGGCGATGGGGCCAGGGCGCAAACACCACCAGTGCAGCGGCCAGCCACCACAGCGGCTTGCGGCCGCGCCGCCACGCCACGGATGCCGCCAGCGCCAGCAGCGCCACACCCACACACAGCAGCGACAGCAGCACGCGCCGCGCGTGGCCGGCATCCACCACCAGCATCTCGGCGGCCACACGGTGCGCAAACGGCCAGGCGGGCTGGCCGTGCACATCGGGCGTCAGGCCAACCACATACAGCAGCGCGCGCAGGCCCTGCTGGGTGGCCTGCAGGCCTTCGAGCAGAGCGGCCAGCCACTCGGGCGGCAACGACAGCCAGGCCAAGGCGGCGGCTACCAGCTGGCGTCCAGCCCCAGCAACGCCAGCGCCTCGTGGCGCAGGGCCGCCAGGCGCGGGTCGCCCCGGTGGCGCGGGTACGGCAGGTCGTTGACCAGCACCTGCTTGACGCGCGCGGGCCGGTCAGAGAACACCACCACGCGCTGCGCCATGAACAGCGCTTCCTCCACATCGTGCGTGACGAGCAGGGCAGAGAAACCCGCACGCTGCCACAGCTGTACCAGCTCGGTCTGCATGGACAGGCGCGTGAGCGAGTCGAGCTTGCCCAGCGGCTCGTCCAGCACCAGCAAGGTGGGGTCGTTGACCAGCGCACGCGCCAGCGCCACGCGCTGCGCCATGCCGCCCGACAGCTGGTGCGGGAAGGCCTTGGCAAAGTCCTGCAGCCCAACCAGGGCCAGCGCTTCATCCACGCGGTGGCGCTGGGATTTGAGGATGCCCCGCGCCTGCAGGCCCAGGGCCACGTTGTCCCACACGGTGCGCCAGGGGAACAGCGTGGGGTCCTGGAACACCACGATGCGCGACGGGTCGGGCTGGGTGATGGGGGCGCCATCCTGCAGCAGCTCGCCGGTGGTGGCGGGCTCCAGCCCCGCCACCAGGCGCAGCAGCGTGCTCTTGCCGCAGCCGCTGGGGCCCAGCAGGGCCACGAACTCGCCGGGTGCTATGGACAAGTCCAGCTCGTCGATCACGTGCAGCGGGCCTGCGGGCAGGTCAAACCAGTGGCTGACATTGCGCACGTCAATGCGTGCGCCGGTCACACGGGCCGCCGTAGAGACTTCAGGAATCGTCGCGGAACTCACCATTTCACCACCCCCTTCTGCCACGACAGCACCCTGTCGCGCAGCACAAACAGCAGCGTGATCACGCCCGAGAACAACAGCGCCATCACAATGAGCGCCGCATACATGTTGGGATACGCCGCCCAGCCCTGCGCCCAGGTGAGGTACCAGCCCAGGCCCGCTTTCACGCCCAGCATCTCGGCCACCACCAGGGTGGAGAACGCCGCGCCCAGGCCCATGAACAGGCCCACAAACACCTGCGGCAGCGCCGCCGGGATGGCCACACGCAGCACCAGAAACCAGGGCGACGCACCCATGGTGCGGGCCACGTCATAAAAGTTCTTGTGCACCCCGGCCACGCCCGACCAGGTGAGGATGGCCACCGGGAAGGCCGTGCCCAGCGCAATCAAAAAGATCGCCGTGGACCAGCTGGACGGAAAGAAATAGAAGCTGACCGGCAGCAGCGCCGTGGTAGGCACCGGGCCCAGGATGCGCAGCACCGGGTGGATCCAGTAACTGGCCTGGCGCGACCAGCCGATCAGCACGCCCGTGACAAAACCTGCCGCCGCTCCGATGGCAATGCCCAGTGCCAGCAGGCGGATGGAAGCGCCCGCGCTCTCCAGGAGGCGCGGCCAGTCGGTGGCGTACACCTCCACCAGGCTTTGGGGCGGTGCAAAAAAGGGCGGCGGCAGCGTGCCCAGCTTGGCGGTGAACACCTCCCACACCGCCAGGCCGACGGCAATGGCAACCAGCCACGGTCCAGCCGCACGCACGCGGCGCACCACGGCAGCCAGCGGACGGGCCAACACCGTCAGCGCCAGCAGCAACGCCGACACGCCCCCCGCACCCCAGGCGAACTCTTCGGTAAACGCCCATTCGCTGAAACCCGCCGGCTTGTTGGGCCACAGGCCCGTGAGCAAGGCCAGCCCCGCCCAGGCCACGGCGGCGGCCAGCCCCGCCCACCAGACCCCCTGAGCCGCTTTGGCCGCCTTGAAGTCGGGCGCGGTGGCAGGCTGCGCACCCGCAGCACGGGGCGCACCGGATGATGGGCTGGGCGCACGCAGCGGCGGCTGCGAGGGCTTGGGGCTGATGCCCGGCGGGGCGCCCAGGATGTTGTCGGCAACAGTGCTCATAGTCGGGTCCAGTCAGATCGATTCAGGTCCAGTGGTATTCATTCATCACGGTGAATGTTTGGCCATAGCCGCGCGAGGTGGGCGCGGCCCATGCGAGGGCTGCCGAGCAAGGGCCGCCCCGCAGCGAGGGCTGCGTTCCCCTTCCCGAAGTCGCGCAGCGATTTCGAGAGAAGGGGGAAGGCGCGAAGCGACTTGTATCTTCCATCCGACCCTCGCGGTAAAGTTTGATTGCCCTTTTGGGGGTAGCCAGACCGGTCCGTGCAGTTTGGTAGCGACTGGGGTGTTCGAGCCCGTCCCTGAGTACATAACGCACGGCTGCCGCGCTGGTCTTCATGAAGCCCGAACGGTTACGCGCGCCGCCTTCGAGCGCGCATGTACAAGCATGGGAGCTGAAGATCATGTCTGCTTTTTCACTGACGGTAGGCATCGACGTGGCCAAGGCCCACGTGGATGTCTGTGTGCTGGGCGCCGACAGCGGTGCGCAGCGGTTTTCCAATGACCCCGATGGACACTCGGCACTGGCGGCCAGTTTGTTGCCCTTGGGGGTTGACCTGGTGGTCATGGAGGCTACCGGTGGCTATGAGGCTGCCCTGGCCTGTGCGTTGCAAGCCTCGGGCCTGCCTGTGGCCGTGCTGAACCCGCGCCAGGCGCGTGACTTTGCCAGGAGCATGGGCCGTCTGGCAAAGACCGATGCCGTGGATGCGCGCATGCTGGCCGAGATGGCAGCGGTGTTGGTGCGCCGCGAGGATTTGGCGCGCTTTCTGCGCCCTGTGGCCGATGAGTGTCAGCAGTGGCTGGCGGCTTTGGTCACGCGCCGCCGTCAGTTGCTGGCCATGCTGGGCAGCGAACGCCAGCGTCTGCAGATCACGCCCACAAAACTGCACCCCAGCATCGAGGCCATCATTGCCGCCATCAAGGCCCAACTCCATGATCTGGAGGCACAGATGGTGGGCCATGTGCGCGAGCACTTCAGCGAACTCGACGGGTTGCTGCAATCGACCAACGGCATAGGTCCTGTGGCCAGCGCAACGCTGATTGCCCAGTTGCCTGAACTGGGTCGGCTCAATCGCCGCGAGATAGCGGCTTTGGTGGGCGTGGCCCCTATGTCCAACGACTCGGGCAACCGTAAAGGCAGGCGCAGGGTGCAGGGCGGGCGTTTTGAAATTCGGCGTGCGCTGTACATGGCGACCCTGACCGCCACGCGCTACAACCCCGTCATCCGGGCGTTCTACGAGCGCCTCAAAGCCGCAGGCAAACTGCCCAAGGTAGCCTTGGTCGCTTGCATGCGCAAGCTGCTGACCATGCTCAACGCCATGGTCAGAACCGGGAAACCTTGGGATGCTTCGCTTCATCGCGCTTGACTTTGAAGACGGTTACTCAGGGGGGTGCCCTTTGCTACACCAGCACGTCAGCGTGGACGTGGGCCGCGAAGCGCGCAGGGTCGGTGCCGGGCTTGAGCACGCCCACCAGCTTGAAGTCGCGGGCATAGAACTCGATCTCCTGCCGCAGCGCCGTGCCCACCGGGTGGCTGCGGTGCGTGAGCGTGCCCAGCACGGCGCGCAGGTCCTCCTGCGGCACCTTGGAATACGGGCTGAAGATGCGCGCCGTTTCGTTGGGGTTGTCGGCCACAAAGTCCGACGCCTCGATGATGGCGCGGGTCAGCGCGGCTGCCGTGCCCTTGTCGTTGCGCACCATGGCGCCGCTCACGCCCAGCACGCAGCAGGTCTTGGCCGCGTATTCGCCCGACAGGTTGGACGCCAGGTCCACCAGGCCCTTGGTGCGGCGCTGGATCAGCAGCAGGTTGGGGTCGCCATCGGCAATGGCCTGGGCCTCGCCTTTTTCCACCGCCAGGCCCAGCATGTCGCCGGGGAACTGGCGCCAGGTCACGTCCTTTTCGGGGTTCAGCCCGGCCTTGGTCAGCAGCACCGAAAAGAAGTTCTTGCCGGGGCTGTTGAGGTCCGACACCGCAATGGTCTTGCCCTTGAGCTTTTGCAGGCTGGTCACGCCCGCGGCCTCGTAGCCCACCAGGCGCGAGCAACCGCCGTGCGAGCTGCCCACCAACTTCACGTCAAAGCCCGACTCCAGCGGCTTGATCCAGCGGTGCACCATACCCAGGCCCGCGTCGGCCTTGGAGGTGGCGATGGTCTCCAGCAACTGGTCGGTGGAGCCCGCAAAGTTGATCAGCTCGACCTTGAGACCATGTTTTTCAAAAATGCCGCGCTCGATGGCGACCGGCGCGGCCGACAGGCAGATGGCGTTGGCGTTCCACGCCAGCTTCACTTCGCGCAGCTTGCCGGCGGCCAGCACGTGGCTGCCCACCACACTCGACGCCCCCACCACGCTGGCCGCGCCCGCTGTCTGCAACAGCTGCCGGCGCGTCCAGCGCCCTCCCACCCCACCTTGGTTTTGAAGCTTGCTCATGTTGTGCCCTTTTGGTTGTCAAATCCTGATCGGCGCTGCGATTGCCCGTGAATTCCTGTGGATGCCTGCGAGCCGGTCCGCACCGCCGTTACGATGGATTGGCATTGAACTGAAAGACGCCTCGCAACAGAACGAAGAAAAACAGGGATGCATATGCAAAACACGCAACACACGGGCAGCCCGGGCGCTGGTGCAATACCGGGCATGAGTGCATTGCCCAACCCATCGACCCCACCCACGTCCCCCTCCGCCCCCCACACCGCCCGCCTGCGCCACTTTGTGCAGCAGCTGGCCGCGCTGGTGGAGCAGCGCCTGCCCGAGCCCGACACCCTGGCCCAGGGCGCCACGCTGCTGGGCGCGCTGGTGGCCCATGACGACTGGCTGCCCGACACCTATGCCCAGCCCCACCCCGAGCGCTACCAGCAGTACCTGCTGCATGCCGATGCGCTGGGGCGCTTTTCGGTCGTGAGTTTTGTGTGGGGCCCCGGCCAGGCCACGCCCATTCATGACCACACCGTGTGGGGCTTGATCGGCATGCTGCGCGGCGCCGAGGATTCGCAGGCCTATACCCGCACGCCCGACGGCCGCTGGGCACCGCAGGGCGCGCCCGTGCGGCTGCAGCCGGGCCAGGTGGAGACCGTCTCGCCCAACGACCCTGCCATAGGCGATGTGCACCGCGTAAGCAACGCGTGGGAGGGCCACACCTCCATCAGCATCCACGTGTACGGCGCCAACATTGGCGCGGTGCAGCGCAGCGTGTACCTGGAGGACGGCACGCGCAAGCCATTCATCTCGGGCTACAGCAACGGCACCCTGCCCAACCTCTGGGACCTGTCCAAAAACCCTGCACCGGCTGCCTGAAGCCGATCCGACCCAACACCAAGACCATGACCGCTCCCGCCCTGCCCCAGACTTCGTTCCACCAGGTTCGCGAGGCCCTGCTCGCCCGCCAGGAAATCGCCTTGCTCGACGTGCGCGAGGAAGACCCGTTTGCCCAGAGCCACCCGCTGTTCGCCGCCAACCTGCCCGCCGGCAAGATCGAGCTGGAGGCGTGGACGCGCATTCCGCGCCGCGACACCTTCATCGTGGTGTACGACAACGGCGAAGGCCTGGCCGAGCCCGCCGCGCGCAAGCTGCAGCAGCTGGGCTACACGCAGGTGACGCTGCTGGCCGGTGGCCTGCAGGGCTGGCGCGATGCGGGCGGCGAGCTGTTCATCGACGTGAACGTGCCCAGCAAATCGTTTGGCGAGCTGGTGGAGGCCGAGCGCCACACGCCCTCGCTGGCGGCCGAAGAGGTGCAGGCGCTCATCGACGCCCAGGCCGATGTCGTGGTGCTGGATGCGCGCCGGTATGACGAGTACCACACCATGAACATCCCCACCGGCGTGAGCGTGCCCGGCGCGGAGCTGGTGCTGCGCGCGCAGGCACTGGCGCCCAACCCGGCCACGCAGATCATCGTGAACTGCGCGGGCCGCACGCGCAGCATCATCGGCACGCAGTCGCTGGTGAACGCGGGCATCCCCAACCCGGTGGCGGCCTTGCGCAACGGCACCATCGGCTGGCTGCTGGCCGGCCAGACGCTGGAGCGCGGCGCCACCCGCCGCTTTGACCCCGCCGTGCATGCCGACCGCGAGCGCGCGCCCCAGCAGGCACGCAGCGTGGCCGACCGTGCGGGCGTGCAGCGCGCCACCCGCGCCGACCTGACGCGCTTTGCGGCCGAGGCGCAGCGCACCACCTACCTGCTGGATGTGCGCACGCCCGAAGAATTTGCCGCAGGCCACCTGCCCGGCTTTCGCAACACGCCCGGCGGCCAGCTGGTGCAGGAGACCGACCACACCGCCGCCGTGCGTGGCGCGCGCATCGTGCTGGTGGATGACGACGGCGTGCGCGCGAACATGAGCGCATCGTGGCTGGCGCAGATGGGCTGGGACGTGTGGGTGCTGGACGACGCGCCCGCCGCCGACTTCAGCGAGACCGGCGCCGTGGCCAACACCGTGCCCGAGCCCGAAGGCCCCATCGCCTGGGTCACGCCCGCGCAACTGGCGGCCTGGCTGAACGAAGAAAGCAAAGAGCGCCCCGGCCACACCGCCGTGCTGGACCTGACCACCAGCGCCAACTACGTGCAGCGCCACATCCCCGGCGCGTGGTTCGTGATCCGCTCGCAACTGGCGCAGGCCGTGGCCAGCATTCCCAAGGCGCAGCGTTATGTGTTGACCTGTGGCAGCAGCCTGCTGGCACGCTATGCCGCGCAGGACCTGGCTCGCCTGACGGGTGGTGCCGAGGTGGTGGTGCTGGAGGGTGGCACGCTGGCCTGGATTGCCCAGGGCCTGCCGCTGGAGCATGGCGAGACGCGCCTGGCCTCGCCACGCATCGACCGCTACCGCCGCCCGTACGAAGGCACCGACAGCCCGCGCGAGGCGATGCAGGCCTACCTGGACTGGGAGTTCGGGCTGGTGGAACAACTGGGGCGCGACGGCACCCACGGGTTCCGGGTGATCTGATTTACTATCGATTTAATAGCTGCCAGCGCATGATTCACTAGCGCTACCGGCTGATTTCTCTATAAACCCACTCCGGGGCGCCCCCAGGGCGCTCACAACGCCCCGTACCGCCACGACACGTTCATCGCCAGCACCTCGCACTGCGCCAAGGTGCGCAGGCCGGGCTGGCCCGGCTGGTGAAAGGCATCGATGGGCTGGGTGATGGGCTCAAAGCAGAACGCCGGGCCCTGTGGCGGGCGGTACACCAGGCAGTAGTGGTGGGCCGCGCCGCCGTCCTTGTCAAAGTCCGGCATGTGGGCGGTGAGGCGCAGCCCGCGCTCGGGCCAGTCGATCTGCGCGGTGCCGCCCCAGCCGGTGTAGGCGTTGTCGATCAGGCCGCCATGTGCGGGGGCGCCTGCATTCAAGTCCCAGCCAGGCGGAAACTGCTGCGTGTGCTCCGTGGGCAAAGGGTCGTCGCCGCACAGCCACACGCCTTGCACCGGCGCCTTGATGCGCGTGCGGGGCGTGCGCGGAAACCAGGGGTGCAGGCCCAGGCCGTAGGGCAGCGGCTGCTCGCCCAGGTGCCGCACCTGCACCGACTGGTCCAGGCCGCCCTCCACCAGGCGGAAGGTCTGCACGCATTCGTACTCGTAGGGGTTGCCGTCAAAGCGCTCGGAGCGCAGCTGCATCTGCAACGTGCCGGGCGCGGGCTGGGTCAGCTGCCAGGGCTGCAGCCACCCGTCGCCGTGGATGGGGTACGGCTCGCCCACGCGGTTGGGACGCATGGGGTGGAACTGCCCCGCATGCTCAAACCCGCCGCCGCTGACGCGGTTGGACCAGGGCACCATGGCAAAGGATGCAAGCTGGTACAGGTCGGGCGTGGCTCCATCCCACGGCCGCCACAGGTCGATGCGCGCATCAGCCTCTTGCGGGTCGTCGATCTGCCAGGCTGCCACGCTGCCGCCCAGTGTGGGCACCAGGCCCAGGTGCTGCCCCGCGTGGTGCAGCCAGACGATGGGGTGGGATGAAGAGGCCTCGGTCATGGGCGGTGTGCTTTCTGCGGGATGGAGAAAAAAGGAGGCGGAGCCATGGGCCTCGCTGCTGCGCGCGGGGCCGGCATCAGCCGCCAAACAGATGCGCGGGCAGTCCGGGCGTGGTGACGTCCACGGCAAACAGCGCACCGGCCAGCGGCTCGGCCGCGAGCTGCTCGGGCGCGAGGCCGGTGCGGGCCGAGGTGATGTACAGCGTGCACAGGTCCGCACCGCCAAAGGCGCAGTTGGTGACCTGGCTCACGGGCAGCGGGATACGGGCCAGCTCGTCGGCCGTGTCGGCGTCGTGGCAGGTGACGCAGCCGCCACCCCAGTGCGCCACCCACAGGCGGCCCTGCGCATCGGTGGTCATGCCGTCGGGCACGCCGTCAGCCGCGGGCCAGCGCTTCCACAAGGTCTTGTCGCTCACGATGCCGGTGGCCGGGTCGCAGCGGTAGCGATAGGTGGTGCCCTGCACCGTGTCGTTGAAAAACATGGCCGGGCCTTGCGCGGTGGTGGCCCAGGTGGGGCCGTTGGTCACGGCAAAACCATCGTCGTGCCGCACGCAGTGGCCGCTGGCGGTGTAGGTGTAGAGCGCGCCCGTGGGAGCCTCGCACGCAAAGTCCATGCTGCCACCCCAGAAGCGGCCCTGGGCGTCGCACTTGCCGTCGTTGAATCGGTTGCCTGTGCGCTCTGGCTCGGGCTGGTGCAGGTAGCGCGGGGCGATGTCAGCAGCGGGGTCGAACAGTGCAAAGCCCCGGCGCAGGGTGACGATGAAGCCGGGGGCGTTGGTGCGCTCGGCAATGGCAGAAATCTCTTCGTCAAACGTCCAGCGCTGGTGGGCGCTGGTGGCCGGGTCCCAGCGGTGCAGCTCGCGCTGCAGGATGTCCACCCAGTACACGGCCTGCTCGCGCACCGACCACATCACCCCCTCACCCAGTGCGTTGCCCAGTGTGACCACGCAGCGCACGGCGCCGGTTGTTGTGGGAGCAGAGGCGGACGCGCCGCTGGACGGTGGGATGGGGGTATCCAGCGAAGGGCGCACGTTGGTTGTCTCCGGTCGTTTTTTTGCATCGGCCTGCCACCAGGCACTTGACGAGCGGCATCTTATCAACGCCAATTGATGCTTGAAATGAATTTTTTTGCCATTGATTGATTGCAATATTGATATGACACAGCTTTTTACCCCCTCCTCTTCCTCGACCGACGCCACCGGCGCCCCCCAGGGCCTGGCGAAATTCCCCAGCCTGCAAGGCCGCGCCGTGTTTGTGACTGGCGGCGGCAGCGGCATTGGCGCGGCCATCGTGGCGGCGTTTGCCGAACAAGGTGCCCGCGTGGCGTTTGTGGACGTGGCGCGCAACGCCAGCGAAGCCCTGGCCCAGCACATTGCCGACGCAGGCCTGCCCCGCCCCTGGTGGCGTGTGTGTGATGTGCGCGATGTGAACGCCCTGCAGGCCTGCGTGGCCGAAGCGGCGGCCGAGCTGGGCAGCGACTTTGCAGTGCTGGTGAACAACGTGGCCAGCGATGACCGGCACACGCTCGAATCCGTGACCCCCGAGTACTACGACGAGCGCATGGCCATCAACGAGCGCCCCGCCTTCTTTGCCATCCAGGCCGTGGTGCCCGGCATGCGCAGGCTGGGCGCGGGCTCGGTGATCAACCTGGGCTCCACGGGCTGGCAGGGCAAGGGCACGGGCTACCCCTGCTATGCCATTGCGAAGTCGTCGGTGAACGGCCTCACGCGCGGGCTGGCCAAGACGCTGGGGCAGGACCGGATCCGCATCAACACGGTGTCGCCGGGGTGGGTGATGACGGAGCGGCAGATCAAGCTGTGGCTAGATGCCGAGGGCGAGAAGGAGCTGGCGCGCAACCAGTGTTTGCCGGACAAGCTGCGGCCGCATGACATTGCGCGGATGGTGTTGTTTTTGGCGTCGGACGATGCGGCGATGTGTACGGCGCAGGAGTTCAAGGTGGATGCGGGGTGGGTTTGATTTTTTGAAGTCTTTTTGGGCTCTGGCGCTTATCCATTAAGCGCTGGTAGCTATTGTTTTTGTATTTTCTGGTGATCTACGAGCGTTCGAGCTGATCCTGTATGAGCCGGCGCGCGCTGGTTTGAGAGGCATGCTTGGATTCAGGGCGGAGGCCGGGAGTCGCCCGGCGTGCGAGTAACTTTCTTTCGCTTGCTCGACAAGAAAGTCACCAAAGAAAGGGCGGCCCTACTGTCTGCGACCCCTTCGCTTCGCTACGGGGCAACCTGGGGTGCTCGGTCACGGGGTGCACCGCAGAACTCGCTGCGCGCCTGCGGCGCTTCGCTCGAACAACTGCGGTGAGTCAGTTCACGAAGCATGCGTGTCCTTCGGCACACATGCCACCCCGCGCCCTGCGCGCCCCAGGCGCATCCAGAAGGGAACCCGGGGAGCGGACATCCACACGGGCCATTGCTTCGCTGCGCTACGCTCGGCCCCGTCTCGCGGGCGCAAGCGCCACGCGCTGCGCAGGCCAGGCCGAGCGCAGCGATGGCCCGAGGGCTGTTCGGTTGTTCGGTTGTTCGGTTGTTCGGTTGTTCGGCTGTCCCACCCCTGCTGGCTGCGCCTGCGGCGGGGCGGTTGCGGGGTGGCACGCGCGTCGGAGCGCGCGTGCTTCGTGCTCTGACTCGCCGTGGCTGTCCGAGCGGCGCGCGCAGCGCAAAGCGAGTTCCACGGCGCACCCCGCAACCGACACGACGCAGGTCTGCCCCGAAGCGCAGCGCAGGGGTCGCAGACTGGGGGTCGCCTTTTCTTTGGTGACTTTCTTTTGGCGAAGCAAAAGAAAGTTACTCGCTCGCCGGGCGACTCCCGGCCTCCGCCTTAGAACCAGACACGCAGCGAGATGTGCAACCCATACCCAACGCAACAATCAAAAAAGCACTACAAAATCAATAGCTACCAGCCCATATCCCCCTAGCGTATCCAGCCAACAACAACCTAAACCATCAATCCCCCACCTCCAACCTCCGCCCATACTGCACCAGACTCGTCTGCTTCAACGCCTTCATCATCACCTTCGCCGCCGGCGACAGCAGCCGGTCCGACCGCGTGATGATTCCGAACGCATCCATATGGCACGGCATCGCCAGCGGCAACACCGTCACGATCCCATGCGCCGCGTAATAGCGCGCCACATCCTCCGCCACCACCGCAATCATGTCGCTCTGCTGCAGCATGCGCGTGATGAACAACAGCGCCGATGTCTCCACCGTGTGCAGCGGCGGCGCCAGCCCGTCCTGCTGGAACATCAGGTCAAACCGGTGCCGCAACACGCTGCCCGCTGGCGGCACGATCCAGCTGGCCGACACCACGTCGCGCAGCGTCAACCCGGTCATGCTCGACAGCGGGTGGCCCGGGCGCGTCATGGCGCAGACCAGCTCCTCCGTCAGCGACTCATAGCGCAGGTTCTCCTTGTCGTGCTCCTCGTAGAGGCGGCCCACCACGATGTCGAGCTTGCCCTGCTCCAGCCGCTCCAGCAGCACGGGGCTGGTTTCGATGTCCAGCGAAATGCGCAGGCTGGGGTGCTCCTGCTTGACCTGCGCCACGGCGGCGGGCAGCAGACTCAGGCCGGGTGAAGTGATGGCGCCGATACCCACCTGGCCGTAGTGCCCGCGCTTGAGCGCACCGATCTCGTCGTGCGCCTGGTTCAGGTTGGCCAGGGCCATGCGCGCGTGGCGGATCATCGTTTCGCCGTACCAGGTGGGGCGCATGCCACGCGGCAGGCGGTCAAACAGCGACACCTCCAGCACATCCTCCAGGTCCTTGAGCAGCTTGGAGGCGGCCGGCTGGGTCATGCTGAGCACCTGGGCGGCGCGGTGGATGTTGCCCTCTTCGGCCAGGGCCACCAGCAGCAGCAGTTGGCGCGTCTTGAGGCGGGCGCGGATGAACCAGTGGTTGTAGGTGCTCATGAATGGGAGGACGGGAAAAAAAGGGAGGGGTTTTCCAGAATGCAAAGAACGATATGTATTTTGTCTAAAAAACGATTGGATTGATATCGAAACCTTCCATAGACTTCGCCGCAACTGCAACAAAGGCCTCTCTCCATGAAGCTCGGCGACCTCCAGCTCAGCCCCCGGCACCTGATCAACGGCCGGTGGGAAATCGGCACCACCACCGGCATCAGCACCAACCCGTCGGACACCCGCGAGGTGGTGGCCGAATACGCCCGCGCCGACCGCAACCAGACCGAGTTGGCCGTGCGCGCCGCGGCCGACGCGCTGCCCACCTGGAGCCAAAGCACGCCCCAACGCCGCGCCGACGTGCTGGACATGATCGGCAGCGAGCTGCTGGCACGCAAGGACGAGCTGGGCGCACTGCTGGCGCGTGAAGAAGGCAAGACGCTGCCCGAAGGCATCGCCGAAGTGGCACGCAGCGGGCAGATCTTCAAGTTTTTTGCGGGCGAGGCGCTGCGCATCCAGGGCGAGCTGCTGGCCTCTGTGCGCCAGGGCGTGCAGGTGGACGTGACCCGTGAGCCCGTGGGCGTGGTGGGCATCATCGCGCCGTGGAACTTCCCGTTCGCCATCCCGGCCTGGAAGATCGCCCCTGCCCTGGCCTACGGCAACACCGTGGTGTTCAAGCCCGCCGAGCTGGTGCCCGCCTGTGGCTGGGCGCTGGCCGAAATCATCAGCCGCAGCGGCCTGCCCGCCGGTGCCTTCAACCTCGTCATGGGCAGCGGCCGCGAGGTGGGCCAGACGCTGGTGGATCACCCGCTGGTCAATGCGCTGAGCTTTACCGGCTCTGTTTCCACAGGCGACCGCATCTTGCGCGCGGCCTCAGCACGGCGCGCCAAGGTGCAGCTGGAGATGGGCGGCAAGAACCCGCTCATCGTGCTGGCCGACGCCGACCTGGACCAGGCGGTGGACTGCGCGCTGCAGGGCTCGTATTTCTCCACCGGCCAGCGCTGCACCGCATCGAGCCGTCTCATCGTCGAGGCCGAGGTGCACGACGCCTTTGTGGCGCGCCTGCGCAACCGGCTGGCCAGCCTGAAGGTGGGCCACGCGCTGGAGCGCGGCACCGAGATGGGCCCGGTGGTGGATGACAACCAGCTGGCACAAAACCTGGATTACATCGACATTGCGAAGAGCGAGGGAGCGGAGCATGTCTGGGGTGGCGAGCGCCTGGAGCGCCCCACCCCAGGCCATTACATGAGCCCAGCCCTCTTCCTGGCCCGCCCCGAGCACCGCGTGGCGCGCGAGGAAATCTTTGGCCCCGTGGCCTGCGTGCTGCGGGCCGACGACTACGAGCACGCACTGGCCTTGGCCAACGACACGCCCTTTGGCCTGTGTGCGGGCATCTGCACCACGTCGCTCAAGCGCGCCATGCACTTCAAGCGCCACGCCGCCGTGGGCATGACCATGGTGAACCTGCCCACGGCGGGTGTGGACTTCCATGTGCCTTTTGGTGGCCGCAAGGAATCCAGCTACGGCGCCCGCGAGCAGGGGCGCTACGCCGCTGAGTTCTACACCACCGTCAAGACGGGCTACATGCTGGCTTGAGCCCTGCCCTTTTCGAGCGTTCCTTCTTTCCATCCCGCAACCATCGTCAACCAACCATTACAGACAGGAGACAAGATGATGAAAATGAACCGCCGCACCGTTGCTGCCGCCTTGGCCAGCGTGCCCGTGGCCGCCTTGCTGCCCGGCACTGCCTGGGCGCAAAAGCCCCTCGTGCTGGGCTTCAGCCAGGTGGGGGCCGAGAGCGAATGGCGCACCGCCAACACCGAGTCCATCAAGTCGGCCGCCAAGGAGGCGGGCATCGAACTGAAGTTCTCGGACGCGCAGCAAAAGCAGGAGAACCAGATCAAGGCCATCCGCTCGTTCATCGCGCAGAAGGTGGACGTGATTGCGTTCTCGCCCGTGGTGGAGTCTGGCTGGGAGCCCGTGCTGCGCGAGGCCAAGGCCGCCAAGATCCCCGTGGTGCTGACCGACCGCGCAGTGAACACCAAGGACACATCGCTGTACGTGACTTTCATGGGCTCGGACTTTGTGGAAGAAGGCCGCAAGGCCGGCCGCTGGCTCGTGGAGAAGATGAAGGACCAGAAGGGCGAGGTCAACATCGTCGAGCTGCAAGGCACTGTGGGCTCCGCCCCTGCCATCGACCGCAAGAAGGGCTTTGAAGAAGTCATCAAGGCCGACCCCAAGTTCAAGATCATCCGCAGCCAGACCGGCGACTTCACCCGTGCCAAGGGCAAGGAAGTGATGGAGGCCTTCCTGAAGGCCGAGGGCAAGAAGATCAATGTGCTGTACGCGCACAACGACGACATGGCGATTGGCGCCATCCAGGCCATCGAAGAGGCCGGCATGAAGCCCGCCAAGGACATCGTCATCATCTCCATCGACGCAGTGAAGGGCGCGTTCGAAGCCATGATCGCCGGCAAGCTCAACGTGAGCGTGGAGTGCAGCCCCCTGCTGGGCCCGCAGCTGATGAGCGCTGTGAAGGACATCAAGGCAGGCAAGGCCGTGCCCAAGCGCATCGTGACCGAAGAAGGCATCTTTCCGATGGAAGTGGCGGCGAAGGAAATGCCGAACAGGAAGTATTAACCCCCTGAGGCGCTGCGCGCCTTCCCCCTTTCTCTCGCATCGCTGCGCGATGCGGGAAGGGGGACGCCACCAGTGCGGCGGGGCGGCCCTTGCACGGTGGCACTGGCATTAAACCGTGCCAGTTGCGACGGCCTGCGGCGGACTTCAGGCGTCTATCAAAAAAACAAATTCACACCAGGAGACAGACTCAAATGAAGCGTGCAATTTTCAAGGCCGTGTTGGCCACCGTGACACTGGCTGCCGTCGGAGCCACGTCCGTGGCATCGGCCCAGGACAAGGGCACCATCGGCATCTCGATGCCCACCAAGTCCTCGGCGCGCTGGATTGCCGATGGCGACAACATGGTCAAGGTGCTCAAGGACCGGGGCTACAAGACCGACCTGCAGTACGCCGAAGACGACATCCCCAACCAGCTCGCGCAGATAGAGAACATGATCACCAAGGGTGCCAAGGTGCTGGTGATCGCGTCGATTGACGGCACCACGCTGTCCAAGGCGCTGCAAAACGCGGCCGACAAGGGCGTGAAGGTCATTGCCTACGACCGTCTCATCAAGGGCTCGAAGAACGTGGACTACTACGCCACGTTCGACAACTTCCAAGTGGGTGTGCTGCAGGCCACCTCCATCGTGGACAAGCTGGGTCTCAAGCAAGGCAAGGGCCCGTTCAACATTGAACTGTTCGGCGGCTCGCCGGACGACAACAACGCCTTCTTCTTCTACGACGGCGCCATGAGCGTGCTGCAGCCCTACATCGACAGTGGCAAGCTGGTGGTGCGCAGCAAGCAGACCGGCATGAACAAGGTGGGCACGCTGCGCTGGGATGGCTCGGTGGCCCAGGCGCGCATGGACAACCTGCTGTCGGCCTACTACGGCAAGGACAAGGTGCATGCGGTGCTGTCGCCCTATGACGGCATCTCCATCGGCATCCTGTCCTCCCTCAAGGGCGTGGGCTACTGCACCGCCCAGCAGCCCTGCCCCGTGGTCAGCGGCCAAGACGCAGAGGTGCCTTCCATCAAGTCCATCCTCAAGGGCGAGCAGTCTTCCACCGTGTTCAAGGACACCCGCGAGCTGGCCAAGGTGGCCGCCAACATGGTGGACGCCGTGCTGACGGGCAAGCAGCCCGAGATCAACGACACCAAGACCTACAACAACGGCGTGAAGGTGGTGCCCTCGTACCTGCTCAAGCCCGTGTCGGTGGACGTATCCAACTGGAACACGGTGCTGGTGGGCAGTGGCTACTACAAGGAGTCCCAAATCAAGTGAGCGCGAGCGGCTTCTGCATGTAGAGCCGCCGCCTGCGAATGCTGCTGGGGCAGCGCAGGCGGCGTGCAACCGGGATGGGGCCAGAGGCCCCGCCAACAGACTGAGAGACCATGCTTCTTGAAATGCGGAACATCCGCAAAACCTTCCCTGGCGTGGTGGCGCTGAACCAGGTCAACCTGCAGGTGCAGGCCGGGGAGATCCATGCCATCGTCGGCGAAAACGGGGCGGGCAAATCCACGCTGATGAAGGTGCTGTCGGGTGTGTACCCACACGGCAGCTACAGCGGCCAGATCCTGTTCGACGGGCAGGAGCGCGAGTTTGCGGGCATCCGCGACAGCGAGCACCTGGGCATCATCATCATTCACCAGGAGCTGGCGCTGGTGCCGCTGCTGTCGATTGCCGAGAACATCTTCCTTGGCAACGAAACCGCGCGGCACGGCGTCATCGACTGGATGGCTGCGCACAGCCGCGCCCAAGCGCTGCTGCACAAGGTGGGCCTGCGCGAGTCGCCCGACACACCGGTGGGCCAGCTGGGTGTGGGCAAGCAGCAGCTGGTGGAAATTGCCAAGGCGCTGTCGCGCAAGGTGCGCCTGCTGATCCTGGACGAGCCCACCGCCAGCCTGAACGAAAACGACAGCCAGGCCCTGTTGGACCTGCTCCTGGAGCTGAAAGCCCAGGGCATCACTTGCATCCTGATCTCGCACAAGCTCAATGAAATCTCGCGCGTGGCCGATGCCATCACCGTGCTGCGAGACGGCAGCACCGTGCAGATGCTGGACTGCCGCGAAGGCCCGGTGAGCGAAGACCGCGTGATCCAGGCCATGGTGGGCCGCGAGATGAGCGACCGCTACCCCCAGCGTCAGCCGCAAGTGGGTGACATTGTTTTTGAGGTGCGCAACTGGCGCGCCCACCACCCGCAGCGCAGCGACCGCGAGCACCTCAAGGGGATCGACCTGAACGTGCGGCGCGGCGAGATTGTGGGCATTGCGGGCCTGATGGGAGCAGGCCGCACCGAGCTGGCCATGAGCATCTTCGGCCGCTCTTGGGGCCAGCGCATCAGCGGCGAAGTGCGGCTGCACGGGCAGCCCATCGATGTGAGCACAGTGGAAAAGGCCGTGCGCCATGGCCTGGCCTATGTGACCGAAGACCGCAAGGGCAATGGCCTGGTGCTGAACGAAGACATCCAGTTCAACACCTCGCTGGCCAACCTGCCGGGCGTGTCGTTCGCCAGCGTGATCGACAGCGGCCAGGAACACCGCGTGGCACAGGACTACCGCGAGAAGCTGCGCATCCGCTGCTCGGGCGTGGACCAGAAGACGCTGAACCTGTCGGGCGGCAACCAGCAAAAAGTGGTGCTGAGCAAATGGCTGTTCACCAGCCCCGAAGTGCTCATCCTCGACGAGCCCACGCGCGGCATCGACGTGGGCGCCAAGTACGAGATCTACACCCTCATCGCCCAGCTGGCGGCCGAGGGCAAATGCGTGATCGTGATCTCCTCCGAAATGCCCGAGCTGCTGGGCGTCACGGACCGCATCTATGTGATGAACGAAGGCCGCTTTGTGGCCGAGATGCCAACTTCAGATGCCTCGCAAGAAAAGATCGTGCGAGCCATCGTGAGTACCCCCCCTGAGGCGCTTCGCGCCATCCCCCCCAAGGGGGACGCCGCCAGTGCGGCGGGGCGGCCCTTGCACGGTGGCCGCGCGTAGCTGCAGCGCCCCTCTTCAGCGCCTGATGAACCGCACAACGCATTGAACTGATGACCGAAATGAGCCAGACCACCCATCCACCCGCCAGCACGCTGGCCGACGGCAGCACGACAGCAGCGGCGCGGCACGACAAATCGCTGTTGCAGCACCTGCAGCACAACCTGCGCGAATACGGCATGTTGATCACGCTGGTGGCCATCATGGGCTTCTTCCAGTACATGACCGAGGGCACGCTGATGCAGCCCTTGAACCTGACCAACCTGGTGCTGCAGAACAGCTATATCGTCATCATGGCGCTGGGCATGCTGCTGGTCATCGTGGCCGGGCACATCGACCTGTCGGTGGGCTCGGTGTGTGGTTTCATCGGCGCACTGGCCGCGGTGCTGATGGTCGAATACAACTGGCACTTTGTGCCCGCCACGCTGGTGTGCCTGCTCTGCGGCGGGCTCATCGGCGCCATTCAAGGCGGGTTTGTGGCCTTCTCGCGCATCCCCTCGTTCATCGTCACGCTGGCGGGCATGCTGGTGTTCAAGGGACTGGCGCTGGCGCTGCTGGCGGGTCAGTCGGTGGGGCCGTTCCCCTCGGCATTCCAGATGCTCAGCTCGGGCTTCATCCCCGACCTGTTCAGCGTGGAAGGCCTGCGCCTGACCTCGCTGCTGCTCGGCGCTGCCGTGGCTGCGGCCCTGGCCGTGGGTGGACTGCGCCAGCGCGCCAACCGCCTGCGCCATGGCGTGCAGACGGAGCCCGCTGGTCTGTTCGTCGCACGCACGGTGGTGTTTGGCGGGTTGCTGGTGTACTTCAGCTACCTGCTCGCCTCGTACAAGGGCCTGCCCAACGTGCTCATCGTGATGGCGCTGCTGATCGTGCTGTTCGACTTTGTCACCAGCCGCACCACCGTCGGCCGCCGCATCTATGCCATGGGCGGCAACGAGAAGGCGGCCAAGCTCTCGGGCATCAAGACCGAGCGGCTCACGCTGTATGCCTTCATCAACATGGGCGTGTTGGCAGCCCTGGCCGGGCTGGTGTTTGCGGCGCGGCTCAACACCGCCACGCCCAAGGCGGGCCTGGGTTTTGAGCTGGACGTGATTGCTGCCTGCTTCATCGGCGGCGCATCGGCATCGGGCGGCGTGGGCAAGGTGATGGGCGCGGTCATCGGCGCCTTCGTGATGGGCGTAATGAACAACGGCATGTCCATCCTGGGCATCGGCATCGACTACCAGCAGGTCATCAAGGGCGTCGTTCTGCTGGCCGCCGTGCTCGTGGACGTTTACAACAAGAACAAAGCGTGATGACCCCCATGGACGCGTCCACCGCTCACGCCCCAGCCGCAGCCCCGGTGCTGCAGCTTTCGGGCATCCACAAGCAGTTTGCAGGCATCCCCGTGCTGCGCGATGTGCAGCTCAACCTCTACCCTGGCGAGATCCATGCGCTGATGGGACAGAACGGTGCGGGCAAGTCCACCCTGATCAAGGTGCTGACAGGCGTGTTGGAGGCCAGCGGCGGCCAGATGCGGCTGGGCGGAGCAGCGGTGTGGCCGGACTCGCCGCTGGCGGCGCAGCGCCTGGGCATCAGCACCGTGTACCAGGAGGTCAACCTTTGCCCCAACCTCTCCGTGGCCGAGAACATCTTTGCAGGCCGCTACCCGCGCTGCGGCATTGCACAGGGTTTTCGTATCGACTGGGCCACGCTGCACCAGCGCGCCCGCGATCTGGTGGCGCGCATCGGCCTGCAGATCGACGTGACGCGCCTGCTGTCGGACTACCCCGTGGCCGTGCAGCAGCTGGTGGCGATTGCGCGCGCACTCAGCATCGAATCGCGTGTGCTGATCCTGGATGAGCCCACCTCCAGCCTGGACGACGACGAGGTGCAAAAGCTCTTTGAGGTGCTTCGGCGCCTGCGCAGCGAGGGGCTGTCCATCGTCTTTGTGACGCATTTCCTGAACCAGGTGTATGCCGTGTCCGACCGCATCACCGTGCTGCGCAACGGCAGCTGGGTGGGCGAGTGGCTGGCCAAGGACCTGGGCCCGCAGGCGTTGATTGCTGCCATGCTGGGCCGCGACCTGGCCGCTGCATCGGAGCGACCCGCACCAGCACCCGCCGTGGACAGCCGCCAGGCCAACCTGCTGCAAGCCGAGGGCCTGGGACAAGACACGCAATTGCAGCCGCTGGACCTGCAGATCCGCGCGGGCGAGGTGGTGGGCCTGGCGGGGCTGCTGGGCTCGGGCCGCACCGAGCTGGCGCGTCTGCTGTTTGGCCTGGAGCAGCCCGACCGGGGCGCGCTGCGCATCGACGGGCAGGTGGTGAAGTTTGCCAACCCCATGGATGCGATCCGCCATGGCCTGGCCCTGTGCCCTGAAGAGCGCAAGACCGACGGCATCGTGGCGGAACTGTCGGTGCGCGAGAACATTGCGCTGGCGCTGCAGGCCCGCATGGGCGTGGGCCAATTTCTCTCGCGCGCCGAACAAACGGCGCTGGCCGAACGCTATGTGAAGCTGCTGGGCATCAAGACCGAGACCGTGGACAAGCCCATCGGCCTGCTCTCGGGCGGCAACCAGCAAAAGGCCATCCTTGCGCGCTGGATGGCCATCGAGCCGCGCCTGCTGATCCTGGACGAACCCACGCGCGGCATCGACGTGGCCGCCAAGCAGGAAATCATGGACCAGATCCTGCGCCTGGCCCAGGGCGGCATGGCCGTGCTGTTCATCTCTTCCGAAATGAGCGAGGTAGTGCGCGTGGCGCACCGCATCGTGGTGCTCCGCGACCGCCACAAGGTGGGTGAGCTGCCTGCGGGCAGCAGCGAAGACGCCGTCTACGACCTGATTGCTGCCGAACATGTCTGAACGCTCCCCTTCCCTCTTGATAGCGCTGTTGCGCCACCGCCTGGCCTGGCCGCTGATCACGCTGGCGCTGCTGCTCATCGTGAACACGGTGTTCAACAGCAGCTTTCTGCACATCGAATGGCGTGACGGGCATCTGTACGGCAGCCTCATCGATATCCTGAACCGCGCTGCACCGCTGGTACTGGTATCGCTGGGCATGACGCTGGTGATTGCCACGCGCGGCATCGATATTTCGGTGGGCGCGACGGTGGCCATTGCAGCGGCCGTGGCCGCGTGGCTGATTGGCGGCTCGGTGTCGAGCACCGAGAGCCGGTTTCCACTGCCCGTCGCCATCCTGGGCGCCATCGGCGTGGCACTGCTGTGCGGCTTGTGGAACGGCGTACTGGTGGCCAAGGTGGGCATGCAGCCCATCATCGCCACGCTGATCCTCATGGTGGCGGGCCGGGGCATTGCCCAGCTCATCACCGACGGGCAGATCATCACCATCTACTACACGCCCTACTTTTTCATGGGCGGTGGGTACCTGGCAGGGCTGCCGTTCTCTGTGTTCGTAGTGGCCGCAGTCTTCGTGGTGCTGTACCTCGCCATCACGCGTACGGCGCTGGGCTTGTTCATCCAGGCAGTGGGCATCAACCCCACGGCGGCGCGGGTGGCGGGTGTGCAGGCGGGGCGGCTTATCGTGGCGGCCTATGTGTTCTGCGGCGTGTGCGCGGGCATTGCGGGGCTGCTGATCAGCTCCAACGTGAAGAGCGCGGATGGCAACAACGCTGGACAGCTGCTGGAGCTGGACGCCATCCTGGCCGTCACGCTGGGTGGCACCGCCCTCACCGGAGGCCGATTCAGCCTGGTGGGCAGCGTGATTGGCGCACTCATCATCCAGACGCTGACCTACGCCATCTACTCGCTGGGCGTGCCGCCCGAGATCAACCTGGTGGTGAAGGCCGTGGTGGTGTTCATCGTGATGCTGCTCCAGTCGCCCGAGTTCCGGGCGCAAGTGGGCGCCCTGGCACGCCGCCCCGGCGCGGGAGCTTTGCCATGAGCGCCGTGCCCAAGACCGCAGGCTTCGGCACCGTGAACCACCCTGCCCCACAGGCCACCGCCGCGCGCGCGCGGTTCAACCCCAAGTACCTGCCGCTGGCAGCCACCATCTCGCTGTTCGTGGCCATGGCCACGCTGGGCTCGGTGCTGTACACCGGGTTCTTCTCGGCCCAGGTGTTCCTCAACCTGCTGATCGACAACGCCTTCCTCATCATCGTGGCGGTGGGCATGACCTTTGTGATCCTGTCGGGCGGCATCGACCTTTCGGTGGGCTCGGTGGTGGCGCTCACCACCATGGTGCTGGCCGCGATGGTGGAACACCGGGGCTGGAACCCCATGGTCGCCATCCCGCTGGTGCTGCTGATGGGCACAGCATTTGGCGCGTTCATGGGCTTCCTCATCGAGCGCTTTCGGCTGCAGCCCTTCATCGTCACGCTGGCAGGCATGTTCCTGGCGCGCGGGCTGTGCTACCTGATCAGCATCGACTCCATCAGCATCACCCACGAGGGCTACTCCGAGCTGGCCCAGTGGCGCCTGCCGCTGTGGGAAGGCGCATCCCTATCGCTGGGCGCGCTCATCGCCATTGCCGTGCTGCTGGTGGCCCTGTTTGTGGCGCACTGCACGCCGTTTGGCCGCAACGTGTACGCGGTGGGCGGCAGCGAGCACTCGGCTGTGCTCATGGGCCTGCCGGTGCGCCGCACGCTCATTGGCGTCTACACGCTCTCGGGCTTTTGCTCAGCGCTGGCGGGCGTGGTGTTCACGTTCTACATGCTGTCGGGCTATGGCCTGCATGCTGTGGGCATGGAGCTGGACGCGATTGCCGCCGTGGTCATTGGCGGCACGCTGCTCACGGGTGGCGTGGGCTATGTGGCGGGCACGCTGTTTGGCGTGCTCATGCTCGGAATCATCCAGACCCTGATTTCCTTCGACGGCACGCTCAGCTCCTGGTGGACGCGCATCGTCGTTGGTGTGCTGCTGTTCGCTTTCTGTCTGCTGCAGCGGCTGCTCTCGCGCCGCTCGGGCAAGGCCCGTTGAACCTTCATTTCTCCCCTTTCTCTCGCACCCCACCATGACCACCCCCAAGCGCAAACTTCGCTCCGCCGAATGGTTCGGCACCGCCGACAAAAACGGCTTCATGTACCGCAGCTGGATGAAGAACCAGGGCATCCCCGACCACGCGTTCGACGGCCGCCCCGTGATCGGCATCTGCAACACCTGGTCCGAGCTGACCCCGTGCAACGCCCACTTTCGCAAGATCGCCGAGCATGTGAAACGCGGCATCTACGAGGCGGGTGGTTTCCCCGTCGAGTTCCCGGTGTTCTCCAACGGCGAATCCAACCTGCGCCCCACGGCCATGCTCACGCGCAACCTGGCCAGCATGGATGTGGAAGAGGCCATTCGCGGCAACCCCATCGACGCGGTGGTGCTGCTGGTGGGCTGCGACAAGACCACGCCCGCGCTGCTGATGGGCGCGGCCAGCTGCGATGTGCCGGCCATCGTGGTCACGGGCGGCCCCATGCTCAACGGCAAGCTCGACGGCAAGGACATCGGTTCGGGCACCGCCGTATGGCGCCTGCACGAATCGTTGAAAGCCGGCGAGATCAACGAGCACCAGTTCTTTGCGGCCGAGGCCGGCATGTCCCGCTCTGCCGGCACCTGCAACACCATGGGCACGGCCAGCACCATGGCCTGCATGGCCGAGTCGCTGGGCACATCCCTGCCGCATAACGCGGCCATCCCAGCCGTGGACTCGCGCCGCTATGTGCTGGCCCACATGTCGGGCAAACGCATTGTGGAAATGGCGCACGAAGGGCTCACGCTCTCCAAGATCCTGACCCGCGAGGCATTCGAGAACGCCATCCGCACCAACGCTGCCATTGGCGGCTCGACCAACGCCGTCATCCACCTCAAGGCCATTGCAGGCCGCATCGGCGTGCAGCTCGACCTGGAGGACTGGACCCGCATCGGCCGGGGCACACCCACCCTGGTGGACCTGCAGCCCTCGGGCCGCTTCCTGATGGAAGAGTTCTACTACGCAGGCGGTCTGCCCGCCGTGCTGCGCCGCTTGGGCGAGAACGGCCTGCTGCCCCACCCCAACGCACTCACCGTCAACGGCAAGAGCCTGTGGGACAACGTGCGCGAAGCCCCGCAATACAACGACGAGGTGATCCGCCCGATCAACAACCCGCTGATTGCCGACGGTGGCATCTGCATCCTGCGCGGCAACCTGGCGCCGCGTGGCGCGGTGCTCAAGCCCTCCGCCGCCTCGCCCGAGCTGCTCAAGCACAGGGGCCGCGCCGTGGTGTTCGAGAACCTGGAGCATTACAAGGAGCGCATCGTCGATGAAAACCTGGACATCGACGCCAGCTGCGTGATGGTGCTCAAGAACTGCGGCCCCAAAGGCTACCCCGGCATGGCCGAGGTGGGCAACATGGGTCTGCCACCCAAGCTGCTGCGTCAGGGCGTAAAGGACATGGTGCGCATCTCCGACGCGCGCATGAGCGGCACCGCTTACGGCACCGTGGTGCTGCACGTAGCGCCCGAGGCCGCTGCACTCGGCCCCCTGGCTGCTGTGCGCGACGGCGACTTCATCGAGCTGGACTGCGAGAACGGCCGCCTGCACTTGGACATCAGCGACGAGGAACTGGCCGCGCGCCTGGCTGCCTTGGCGGGCACGGACAACGGCGGGCGCGGTGGCTACCAGCGCCTGTATGTGGACCACGTGTTGCAGGCCGACGATGGGTGCGACTTTGACTTCTTGGTCGGCTGCCGGGGGGCCGCTGTGCCCCGCCACTCACATTGATGCGCCCTTTGAGACGCTCGCAGCACTCAATTGCTACAGATTCAATAGCTGCCAGTGCATATTCGACTAGCGCTATAGGCACATTTCACTCAAATTCTTACCCGCACCCGCCATGCCAGCCACCCATTCCCTCCAGAACCCTCGCTACCGCGGCATCTTCCCCGTCGTGCCCACCACGTTTCATGAGGACGGCACACTCGACCTCGACAGCCAGAAGCGCTGCCTCGACTTCATGATCGACGCCGGTGTGGATGGCGTCTGCATCCTGGCCAACTTCTCCGAGCAGTTCTCGCTGTCCGATGCCGAGCGCGAAGTCCTCACCCGCACATCGCTGGAGCACGTGGCGGGCCGCGTGCCCGTCATCGTCACCACCACCCACTACGGCACCCGCGTGTGCGCGGAGCGCAGCCGCGCCGCACAGGACATGGGCGCGGCCATGGTGATGATCATGCCGCCCTACCACGGCGCCACCTTCCGCGTGCCCGAGGCGCAGATCTACGAGTTCTATGCCCGTGCGTCCGATGCGATCAGCATCCCGATCATGGTGCAGGATGCGCCCGCCAGCGGCACGGTACTGTCGGCCCCGTTCCTCGCGCGCATGGCGCAGGAAATCGAGAACCTGGCCTACTTCAAGATCGAAGTGCCCGGCGCCGCCAGCAAGCTGCGCGAGCTGATCCGCCTGGGTGGAGACGCCATCGAAGGCCCGTGGGACGGCGAAGAGGCCATCACCCTGCTGGCTGACCTCGATGCGGGCGCCACGGGCGCGATGACGGGTGGTGCCTTCCCCGACGGCATTCGCCCCATCATCGAGGCGCACCGCCAGGGCGACATGGAGCAGGCGTTTGCGCTCTATCAGCGCTGGTTGCCCCTCATCAACCACGAAAACCGCCAGGGCGGCATCCTCACGGCCAAGGCGCTGATGAAGGAAGGTGGCGTGATCGCCTGCGAGGCAGGCCGCCACCCCTTCCCGGCCATGCACCCCGAGGTGCGGCGCGGCCTGATCGACATCGCACGGCGGCTGGACCCGCTGGTGCTGCGCTGGGCCCGTTAAGCGGGACACCCATGGCGCCTGCACGTTATCTGGTGCCCGCCGAGGCGGGCCTGATTGCCCTGGACTGGGGCACCAGTGCATTGCGTGCCTTCCGCATGGGCGCGCATGGCGAAGTGCTGGAGACCCGGCACCGCCCCTGGGGCATCATGAACCTGCCCCCGGCCGCGAGCGATGTAGCCGATACGGAACCCAGCGCCGCATTTGAACGCGCACTGCAAGACACCTGCGGCGACTGGCTGGCCACCACACCTGGCCTGCCCCTGCTGGCCTGCGGCATGGTGGGCAGCGCCCAGGGCTGGCGCGAGGCCAAGTACCTGCCGACGCCCACATCGCTCGATGCACTGGCGCGGGGCCTGACACTGGTGGAGCGGCGCGACGGCCCGCCGCTGCACATCGTGCCGGGCCTGTTGCAGCAGGGCGCGCTGCCCAACGTGATGCGCGGCGAAGAAACCCAGGTGCTGGGGGTGCTGGCAGGCCTTGCACTGCCTGCAGATGCGCCCGTGCTCATCGGCCTGCCCGGCACCCACAGCAAATGGGTGCTGGCACGCCGGGGCCGCATCGAACAGTTCCACACCTTCATGACCGGCGAGGTGTTTGCCGCACTGCGCGGCCACACGATTCTGGGCAAGACCATGCAGGCTGCAGCGGCACCCGACGACGATGCCTTTGCGCGCGGGCTGGAGGTGGCGCGGGGCAGCGATGCCGCGCTGGGACTGCTCTCGCACATCTTCAGCACCCGCACGCTGGGGCTGACCGGCGCGCTGGCGCCTACCGCGCAAGCGGACTACCTCTCGGGCCTGCTGATCGGGCACGAGGTGGCGAGCCTGAGCCGCGCACAGGATCGAACCCCAACAACACCACCAACGCTGGTGCTGTGCGGCGAGCCCGACCTGTGCCGCCGCTACGCCGTCGCGCTGCAGACCCGTGGCTTTGCCGCACCCACCATCGCCACGCAGGCCACGGCCACCGGGCTGTGGCAGATCGCGCTGGCGGCAGGGCTGGTCGTTGCGCCCGCACCCACCTCCTCACCCCCCTTCACCGCCGGGAATCTGGCTGCATGAACCCCATCGACAAAGCCCTGTTCCACATCCTGCAGCGCTGCGGGCTCATCGCCATCCTGCGCGGCGTGCAGCCGCACGAGGTGGTGGCCATCGGCCACGCGCTGTACGACGCGGGGTTTCGCATCATCGAAGTGCCGCTCAACTCCCCCGAGCCGCTGGCCAGCATCCGCGCGCTGCGCGATGCACTGCCTGCCGACTGCCTGGTGGGCGCAGGCACCGTGCTCTCCATCGATGCCGTGGCCGACGTGGCCGCAGCCGGTGGGCAGATCATCGTCATGCCCCACAGCGACCCCGATGTGATCCGCGCTGCCCGCGCTGCCGGCATGGCCTGCGCGCCCGGCGTGGCCACGCTGACCGAAGCCTACGCCGCGCTGGCAGCGGGCGCCAACATGCTCAAGCTCTTCCCTGCCGAGGCGCTGCCGCCCCATGTGCTCAAGGCCTGGCGCGCCGTCATCACGCCGCCCATGGCGCTGGTGCCCGTGGGCGGCATCGTGCCCGAGAGCATCGCGCCCTATGCCGCCGCTGGCGCCAGCGGCTTTGGCCTGGGCTCGGCCCTGTACCGGCCCGGCGACCAGGCCCCCGAAGTCGCGCACAAGGCGGCAGCGTTTGCGCGGGCGTGGCAGGCGTCCTTTGGCACCGCGCCCGCCACGGCCTGAACCGCCCCCCCACTCGTTCCAGCCAATCCAGCACTTCTGAACCGACTGCCCATCCCCCATGAAGATCACCCGACTCACCACGTTCATCGTCCCGCCGCGCTGGTGCTTCCTCAAAATCGAAACGGACGAAGGCATCACTGGCTGGGGCGAGCCCGTGCTGGAAGGCCGCGCGCACACCGTGGCCGCTGCGGTCGATGAACTGGCTGACTACCTCATTGGCAAAGACCCACGCCACATCGAAGACCATTGGACCGTGCTGTACCGGGGCGGCTTCTACCGGGGCGGCGGCGTGCACATGAGCGCGCTGGCCGGCATCGACCAGGCGCTGTGGGACATCAAGGGCAAGGCGCTGGGCGTACCCGTGTCCGAGCTGCTGGGGGGCAATGTGCGCAGCCACATCAAGGTCTACAGCTGGATCGGCGGAGACCGCCCCAGCGAAACGGCCGCCGCCGCCCAGGCCGCCGTGGCACGCGGCTTCACGGCCGTGAAGATGAACGGCACCGAAGAGGTGCAGTACGTGGACAGCTACGACAAGGTGGAGCGCTGCCTTCAAAACGTAGCCGCCGTGCGCGAGGCCGTGGGGCCGAACGTGGGGATTGGCGTGGACTTTCACGGCCGCGTGCACCGGCCCATGGCCAAGGTGCTGGTCAAGGAGCTGGAGCCCTACAAGCTTATGTTCATCGAAGAGCCTGTGCTGAGCGAACACGAAGAGGCGCTGAAGGAGATCGCCGGCATCTCATCCACCCCCATTGCCCTGGGCGAGCGTCTGTACTCGCGCTGGGACTTCAAGCGCGTGCTGCAGGGCGGCTATGCGGACATCATCCAGCCCGACCCCTCACACGCAGGCGGCATCACCGAAACCCGCAAGATCGCCAGCATGGCCGAGGCCTACGACGTAGCCCTGGCCCTGCACTGCCCGCTGGGCCCGATTGCACTGGCGGCCAACCTGCAGCTGGATGCGGTTTGCTACAACGCCTTCATCCAGGAGCAGAGCCTGGGCATCCACTACAACCAGGCCAACGACCTGATGGACTATGTGTCCAACCCCGGGGTGTTTGCGTACCAGGACGGCATGGTCGCCATCCCCACGGGGCCGGGGCTAGGCATTGAGGTGAACGAAGACTATGTGCGCGAGCGGGCGCAGGAGGGGCACCGGTGGAGGAACCCCGTGTGGCGGCACCGGGATGGAAGTTTTGCGGAGTGGTAAGCGGGTTGGGATCTCCGTCAGTGGATTCGGTGGTGAGGGGCTGCTTTAGAGTGCAAGCCGCCTTCAATGCCGCCGTGAGATAAGAGCCGTTCAATGCGAAGGTTGTCTTTCAAAATCGCCGCGGAGAAGTTCCTTGAACTCAATCGTTGACACATCCACTCTGCTCACAGAAGGACGGAGACGCGGATGGCCGCCTCTTTTGCGGTCTCCTCCTGTTGCTCCAACTACCGCAGTGGCGGAAATCTCCATCCTTTAGTGAGGCTGCCCCCGTGAGCCCAGTGCGCATCAAAGCAGATGACAGCTTGGAAGGAGTCCGTTCCGTCCCAGGTCCTGGATGGCGACGGAAAGCTCCTGCAAGCTAAATGGCGGTTCGTACGCGCCGCTTGCCGGCGGCCTTGGCGCCATACATCGCTTGGTCGGCTTTGCGCAACAACGTATCCACGTCTGTCGCAGTGCCCGGAAAGTGGGATACGCCAATGCTGGCTGACACCTCTGCACGGCGTCCATCCAGAAAATAGGGTTGCGAAATCAACTCCACCAACCGGGTGGCGAATACACGCGACTGCTCCAGACTCGAATGGATCAGAGCCACAGCGAACTCATCCCCCCCGAGTCGCGAACAGATATCAGATGTCCGGCAGGCCTTGGCGATGCGCTGCGACACCTCGCGCAGCAGCTGGTCTCCAGCTGCGTGGCCTAGCGTGTCGTTCACGGCCTTGAACCCATCCAGGTCGATGAAAAGAGCACAAAGCTCGTCATTGTTGCGCTCGCAGAGAGCCAAATTCTGTGCAACTGAGAGACGAAACAGCGTCCGGTTGGGCAACCCCGTAAGGCTATCGTGATGTGCGTCGTACTGAGACTTCCGAAGCGAATCGGATGCGTCCAAGAGCGCCTGGCGCATGGCGTTGGCCTCCTTGAAGTGCAACAGAGGGATGTCCAATGGAACACCGGAAACCATATCCACTGCAGGCTGGGCCAACGCAGTGATCGACCTTGCCACCCTTCCGCCCACGAACCAGGCCAGCCACAGACCCAGGCCGAGCGCGCCCAGTGTTGCGAGAACCAATCGAAGCAATGTCTGGCGCAGACCTGCTGTCAGTTCCGCCTTGGGAATCCCCACGGCGACGCCCCAGTGTGAGGTCGGCGATCTGCTGTAGGCCGTCAGTACGGGGACGCCGTCAAGCGTGACGGACTCCAGACTGCCTTCGCCGGACGTCTGCATCCGCGCTAACAAGGCTGGAGCGACGGGTTTGCCAAGAAACTTCTCAATCTCATGTGACCGAGCCACGATCCTATTGTTACCGTCGGTGATAGCAACGCGCCATGACTCGGGAAAAGCGTTGGCCTTCAGCAAGGCCATGAACTGCTGGTGTGTGTAGGTGGCGTTCAGCGAGTATGCAATGGACTCATCGACCCGCACCGGTACGCCAACGGTGAAGATCCGCTGGTTGGTGATCGGTCCCACGAACAGGTCTGAAACACCAGGCTTTCCTGTTTCCAGAATTCTCTCCAGGAGCTTGGCGTCCGCTACCTTAGGCAGTGGGCCGCCATATGGAACGCGTGTGGAGAGAAGAATCTGACCGGATCTGTCGAGGACGAGAATGCTGTCCGCTCGCACGTTCGCCAGCGCCTCGAGTGCGCGACGGTGAAACCCTTCCAGGTCACCTGTCGCCAAGCGGTGAGAGGTGCTGAGGGCCAGAAGCGCCGATTGGGCTGCTGCAAACTCCCGGTCTACCGAAAGCACCAAGCTTTGCGCTCGGTTGATCGCAGATTTGGAAAGCTGGATCTGTTCTCGCTCGTAGTAATTGAGGAACAGTAGACCCGCGACAAGTGAGATTGGGAGGACACAAACAACCACCAATAGCGCCAGCGTGGCACGGATACTGGGAGCGCCCTTGGTCGAAATTCTCAGCCAACGATGAGGCAAAGGCGCCGCACTGGGGGGCTGAGGTGAGAAAGCCATGCCGGGTCCTACGTAGTTACGCACGTATTGGAGATCTGCATCCAGGCCTCGGTCGGTCCCCCGCAGCCGTTTGCGGGATGCGCTCCATTCTGACCGTATGGTATCGCCAAGCTGACTGGCGGGTCTGGCTAGATAGCTATAGGTATCCGGTTCGGCCGCGGCACTTGAAACTCCGCCCCGCGTATGTGGATATGAGGCAACGGGTCGAGACAATGGGCACGGATTTCTTCAGTGGTTTCGCACCTATCTTGCGACGGCTGTGTCGATTGCCTGCGTGGGTTCACGGGCCGCTGCCTGAGCATCCCTGTGAGCACAAAAAAAGGGCTGGTGTCCATGGACGCCAGCCCTTCTTGAGAAAGCTAGGCTTTACCTATCAATCACAGCAGCCCAGCATTTCCATGCAGCACTCAGCGAGTTCTGAGCAGCAATCGGTTTGGGCCATGGCCACGCCTGCAATCGAAAGCAAGAGAGCGGCCACACTGAACTTCAAAAGTTTGTTCTTCATAGGAATGTTCCTGTTTAGGTTGAATGGAAATTGAGAAATCAACCCAAACCTAGTCAGGAGGTCGCCACACCGATGCCCGCCAAGAAGTCCAGCCTTTTACAGAGCCGTCGGGCATGCCTGTGGACTGAGGTGAATCCGACCTGCGGGACAGCGTGGAGGTCATCAGGTGCAAGCCGCAGGGTTGGCAGCCCGGAATAGCTACCAGTGCATATTCATCGTGCACCAGATGCCAATCTGACCTAATTTCGTCTGCGCTCCCCTTCCGCCCATCCGAAGAGCAGCGCCAGCAGGATACTGTGATTAAAATCAGTATTCCGCCAGCCCACCCAACCCGCCATGACGGTGCTGCCCTCCCCCACTTCGGACTCCCCGCCCTCCACCCCCATCACCCGCTTTCACCGCGCGCGCCTGATGCAGATCTGGCGCTCGGCAGGCTGGCCGTGCAAGGATGGTCTGGAGGTTGACTTGCTGGCTGCGGGCCTCATCAGTCTGCACATTGCAGCCGATGGTTGCGAGACCCTGCGCCTCACCGACGAAGGCATCCGCACGCTGGCGCAGGCCCGCCAGCGTGGCGTGCGGGCACTGAGCCTGCACGACCGGCTGGGGCAGAAGTTTGCGGCGCAGTTGCTGGCTTCCGGGCGCATCGTATGGACCGAACTGTCACTGCGCGCGGTGATCGACACCGTGCCGATGGGGGATGTAGTGCCGCCTGCGGCCACAGCCGATGCACCCGCCAACACCGCGCCCGCCATGGCACCGCTGTGGGCCGAGGATGACCACGCCCCCGCTGCCCGCGCCGCCGCCAACGTGTGGCGCATGGCCCGGCCCGATCTGTTCTCGGTGCGCAACACCTCGGTGCCCGCCTACTTGCAGCCCATGGTGCATGAGGTGAAGGCGAGCCGGGCCGACTTGCTGTCGGACCTGCGGCACGATGCCAAGCGGCAGGCCTACCAGTGGCTGTGCGAGGAGTGCTACTACGTGTTCCCGGCGGGCATAGCCGAGCCCGAAGAGATCCCTGAGCACTTCGGCATTTGGGTATTGCACGGCAGCGTGGAGGACGGGCGCTTTGAGCTGCTGCGCCCCGCGCGGCACAACCGCTGCACGCTGCCCTTTGCGGTGTGGATGGCGCTGTGCAAGGCCACGCCGCTGCGCAGCGATGACGACATGGCTCAGACCCATTTGGGCGAGCCTGCTCCTCCCGCCACCGACACCCCGACCACCCCGCCATGACCTATACCGTGGCGGTGCGCGAGCTGTGCGAGTTCACCGCCAAGCAGGGCGACCTGGACCTCCGCTTCACGCCTGCGCCCACCGCGCTGGAAGGTATGGCAGGCCATGCCGTGGCGGCAGCGCGCCGGGGTGCAGGCTATCGCGCCGAAGTGGCACTCAGCGGCAGCTACCAAAGCCTGCGCGTGCGCGGCCGGGCCGATGGCTACGACCCCGCGCAGCAGCGCATCGACGAGGTCAAGACCTTCAAAGGGCGGCTGGACCGCCAACCCGCATCGCACCGCCACCTGCACTGGGCGCAGGCCAAGGTGTATGGCTGGCTGCTGTGCGAGCAGGAGCAGCTGGCGCACATCGACGTGGCACTCGTCTACCTGGACGTGGGCACGCAACAAGAGACGGTGTTCACCGAGCGCTGCAGCGCGGCTGACCTGCGCCAGCACTTCGAGGCCCAGTGCCAGCGCTTCATTGCCTGGGCCGAACAGCAGATGGCCCACCGCGCGGCACGCGATGCGGCGCTGACCACGTTGGCGTTTCCCTTTGGCGACTTTCGAACCGGCCAGCGCCCGCTGGCCGAGGCCGTGTACAAGACGGCAGTGGCGGGCCGCTGCCTGCTGGCCCAGGCGCCCACGGGCATTGGCAAGACCATGGGCACGCTGTTCCCACTGCTCAAGGCTGCGCCTGCGCAGCGCATCGACAAGGTGTTCTTTCTGGCCGCCAAAACCTCGGGGCGGCAGATGGCGCTGGATGCGCTGGCGCGCCTGTCCGACAGCGCACCGCCGCTGCGTGTGCTGGAGCTGGTGGCGCGCGACAAGGCGTGCGAACACCCAGACAAGGCCTGCCACGGCGAATCCTGCCCGCTGGCCCGGGGCTTTTACGACCGGCTGCCTGCCGCCCGCGCTGCCGCCGTGGCCCCCGCCAGTGCAGACAAACCCGCGCCCGTCCTGCAACAAGCCCGTGTGCGCGACGTAGCCCTGCAGCATGACGTCTGCCCCTACTACCTGAGCCAGGAACTGGCCCGCTGGGCCGATGTGGTGGTGGGCGACTACAACTACTACTTTGAACTGGGCGGGCTGCTGCACGGCCTGGCCCAGGCCAACCAGTGGCGCACGGCGCTGCTGGTGGACGAGGCCCACAACCTGGTGGAGCGCGGCCGCAAGATGTTCACCGCCGAGCTGCACCCCGCCGCCTTGGCCCAGGCCCGCAGCAGCCCCACCGCCGCGCAGCATGCGCCGGTGAAGAAGGCGCTGGACAAGGTGCGCCGCGCCTGGGTGGCGCTGGACAAGGCGCACCCGGCCCCGTACACGGTGCTCGAAACCTTCCCCGACAAGCTGCTGGCCGCGCTGCAGCAGTGCACCACCACCCTCACCGAACACTTCACCGACCACCCCACGGAGCCGGATGGCGCGCTGCAAACCTTCTATTTCGACGCCCTGCACCTGCAGCGCATGGCCGACCTGCTCGATGCGCATTCGATGGTGGACATCACCCAGGCTTCTGCCGCCCACCACCAGCGATCCTCCAAACCCGGCGATTCCGTAATCTGCATCCGCAACGTGGTGCCCGCGCCCTTTCTGCAACCCCGCCTCGCAGCGGCACACACCAGCACCTTGTTTTCGGCCACGCTGCAGCCCGCGCGCTACTACGCCGACCTGCTGGGCCTGCCCGAAGGCCACATGTGGGTGGATGTGGAATCGCCCTTTGCCGCGCACCAGCTGCATGTGCAGGTGGCGCGCCACATTTCCACACGCTACCCGCACCGCGCGGCGTCCCTCGCGCCCATCGCCACGCTGATGGCGCAGCAGTTTCGCGAGCGGCCCGGCAACTACCTGGCGTTTTTCAGCAGCTATGACTACCTGCAGCAGGCTGCCGCATTGTTTGCGCAGCAACACCCCGACGTGCCGCACTGGTGCCAGTCGCGCCGCATGCTGGAGGGCGAGCAGCGCGATTTTCTGGCGCGCTTTACCGACAGCAGCCAGGGTATTGCCTTTGCTGTGCTGGGCGGCGCGTTTGCCGAGGGCATCGACCTGCCGGGCAAGCGGTTGATTGGCGCCTTTCTGGCCACGCTGGGCCTGCCGCAGGTCAACCCCGTCAACGAGCAGATCCGCGGGCGCATGCAGGCGCTGTTTGGTGCGGGCTATGACTACACCTACCTCTACCCCGGCCTGCAAAAGGTGGTGCAGGCCGCAGGCCGCGTGATCCGCACGCCCAGCGACGAGGGCGTGGTGCACCTGATGGACGACCGGTTTGCGCAGGCCCTGGTGCGTGCGCTGCTGCCTGCATGGTGGCAGGTGGACTGAGAGGCTTAGAGGCTGAGAGTCTTTTGCCTATGCCCGCCTTGCACGCCACCACACCGCTGCTCGTCGTTGCAAATGCGCGCCATAGCCCAAGCTATGGCTGTGCTTTGCGCCTCGATCAGCGGTGTGATGGCGCACCTTTCGGGCACTGACAAAAAACTCTCAGCCTCTGAACCAAAAAAAGGCCGGTCACCCATTGGGGACCGGCCTTGCAAAGGCCGCCAAAGCGGCACACAGAGAGTCAATCTTCAGGATGCAACGGGGTCCGTCACCACCAGCTCCTTGGCCTTGCCACGCTGGCGGAAAAACGCCACCGTTTGCCACAAGACGAATGCGGCGATCAGGCTGATCAGCGTGCCGCTGATAGGACGGTTGATGAACACCTCAAAGCTACCGCGCGACAGCAGCATGGAGCGGCGGAAGTTCTCTTCGAGCATGGGGCCCAGGATGAAGCCCAGCATCAGCGGCGAGGGGTCCATCTCCAGCCGCATGAACAGGTAGCCCAGCGCACCAAACGCTACGGTGATGAACACGTCGTCCAGGTTGTTGTTGATGCTGTAGGTGCCAATGCAGCAGAAGAACAAGATCGCGGGGAACAACACGTTGTACGGAATCTTGAACACCGACAGCCAGTAGCGCACCAGCGGCACGTTCAGCACCAGCAGGAAGCAGTTGCCGATCCACATGCTGGCGACCAGACCCCAGAAGAGTTCGGGGTGGCCGGCAATCATGTTGGGGCCGGGCTGGATGCCCTTGATGATGAACGCGGCCATCATCAGCGCCATCACGGCGTTCTCGGGGATACCGATGCTCATCAGCGGGATGAAGCTGGTGCGTGCAGCCGCTTCGTCCGCTGCAGCCTGGCCAGCCACGCCTTCGATGCAGCCGGTGCCGATTTCGTGGCGGTACTTGCTGACCTTCTTGTCCAGCGCATAGGCCGCAAACTGGGCGATCACGGGGCCGCCGCCGGGCAGGATGCCCAGGATGGAGCCCACCACGCTGCCACGCAGTGCGCTGGGGATGATGCGCTTGAACTCGGGCCAGGTGGGCATGAGCTTGATCTTGCCGTTGAAGGGCGAGCGCTCTTCACGCGAGTCGAGGTTCTTGGCGATCTCTGCAATGCCGAAGCAGCCCAGCGCAATGCTCACAATGCCCACGCCATCAGCCAGGAACGGAGCGTCCCAGGTGAAGCGGGCCAGGCCGCTGTTCACGTCGGTACCGATGGAGCCCAGCAGCACGCCCACCATGCACATGGCCAGGCCATTGAGCAGGCTGCCGGTGGTCACAAAGCTCACGCACACAAAACCCACCAGCATCAGCGCGCAGTAGTCGGCAGGGCCGAACAAAAAGGCCACCTCGCCCAGGCTGGGCGCCAGGAACGCCAGCACCACAATGGCCACCGTGCCCCCGATGAAGCTGGAGAACCCGGCGGTGAACAGGGCCAGCCCCGTTTTCCCTTTCAGCGTCATCGCATACCCGTCGATACACGCCACGATACTGCTCGCATGCGGGATCTTCATGGTGATGGCGCTCACGCTGTCGCCGTATTGCGCACCGTAGTAAATACCGGCCAGCATGATGAGTGCGCCGGTGGTGTCGATGGAATAGGTCAGCGGCAGCAGCAGGCTGATGGTGGCCAGCGGGCCCAGGCCCGGCAGCAAGCCCACCAGGGTGCCCACCGTGCAGCCCAGGGCGCAGAACATCAGGTTCTGCAGCGTCAGCGCGTGGCTGAAGCCAAACGCGAGGTTGTTCAAGACTTCCATGGCGGCGACCTCAGTACAGCGGCAGGCTCACGCCCAGCAGCTTTTGGAATGCGAACGCGATGCCGACCAGCACCGCAGCGATCTTCAGGTTGCGCTTCCACGAGTACGACGTACCCGCAAACCCCGAGCAGAACACCAGAAACACGATGCCCGCGATCATGTTCACAAAGTGCGACAGCGCCGCAAAGCCACACAGGCTGCCCAGAATGATGGCGATGTTGCGCACCTGGAAGTCCATGGGCACCGGCGCCACCAGGCGCGCGCGCACCACGGTGATGACCCCGATCACAAACAGCATGCAGCTGACGATGAACGGGAACATGCCCGGCCCTGCGCGGCCGAGCGTCCCCAGCGAATAGCTCATGGACGGCAGGCCGAAGCCCAGCGCCAAAGCCATGAGGGCAAAGCCTCTGAGTAGATTGCGGTTGATCATGTAAAGGTTGTCTCCTGATAGGCTGGACGACCCCATCCGGCGGTGCAAACGGCGCGCAGGGCTGGGGTATGCTGACGGGCAGACTATCTCCATCGAACCTGATCGCAGGCTGATCTTGGCCATGCGTAATTTCACGTAGAACCCCGACCTCCATGCGCCTCCTCTTGGTGGAAGACGACCCGGTGCTCAGCCGCACCATGGCCCAGGGCCTCGAAAACGCGGGCCACCGCGTCGAGCTGGCCCATACCGTCGAAGAAGCCCAGCACTGGTGGGCCGTACAGGCTTTCGACGCCGTGCTGCTGGACCTGAACCTGCCCCACGCTGCCCACGCGCGCAGCGGCCTGGGCAGCGGCCTCACCGCCCTGCGCAGCGCCCGTGCGCGCGGCGACCGCACTCCCGTGCTGGTGCTCAGTGCCCGCGACAGCACCGAGGAGCGCATTGCCGGGCTGGACGCCGGCGCCGACGACTATCTGGGCAAGCCCTATGAACTCAAAGAGGTGGAAGCGCGCCTGCGCGCGCTGCTGCGGCGCGCCAGCGGCACCGCCGACATCGTCACCGTGGGCCAGCTGGTGTTGGACCGCCAGGCGCGCCGCGTCAGCGTGGCCGGGCAACCGCTGGAGCTGCCCGCGCGCGAGTTCGACCTGCTGTGGGAGCTGATGACCCCGCCCGGCCGTGTGCTGAGCAAGGGCGACCTGTCCTCGCGCCTGTCGGACGGCGGCGAAGTGGTGGGCGAAAACGCGCTGGAGGCCTCGTTCTCGCGCCTGCGGCGCAAGATTGCAGGCAGCGGTGCGGCCATCCGCACGCTGCGCGGACTGGGCTACGTGCTAGAGGATGACGTTGGCCAGCCCTGAACCCGGCACCGCACCGCTGCACCCGCAGCCGCCTGACCTGCGCCAGCGCATAGGCCGGCGCGTGCTGCTGTCGCTGGTGCTGATCTGGGGGCTGGGCAGCACCGTGGTGCTGGGCGTGGGCAACCACTTTGTGGCCGAGGCGTTTGACCGCGCCTTGCTGGACGACGCCCACGCGCTGGCGGCCCATGTGCGCGGCGGCCAGGCGGCTGACCCACCAGGCACCCTTCTGCAGCTCGACCTCACCCCGCGCGAGGTGGGCCTGCTGCGTTTTGACCAGAGCGAAACCGTGTGGTTTGCGGTGTATGCCGCCGACGGCAGTTTCATCGCTGGCGACTCGCACCTGGCGCCGGGCGTGGTGGCGGCGGGCAGCAGCCACGCGTTTTCTCACCTCTCGCAAGACGGGCGCGAGATGCGGCGCGCCACCTTGCAGATTGCGGGGCCGCCGTCGTTCACCGTCGTCATCGCGCAGACCACGGCAGAGCGCACGCAGCTGCTGCGCAGGCTGCTGGTGTACTCGGGCCTTGCCCAGCTGTGGCTGCTGGTGGTGCTGGGGTCATGGCTGCTGCGCGGCATAGAGCGCGACCTGCACCCGCTGGGGGCGCTGCAAGACGCCATGGACCAGCGCGACGCCGCCGACCTGCAACCCCTGCCTCCGGCGCTGACGCAGCAGGCCAGCACCAGCGACGTGCAACGCCTGGGCGTGGCCCTGGACGGCTTGCTGGCACGCGTGCAGCAAAGCCTGCATGCGCAGCGCGAGTTTGCGGGCAACGTGGCGCACGAGCTGCGCACTCCGCTCGCAGGCATCCGCGCCCAGGCCGCCCACGCGCTGGCCCACAACGACCCGGCCGTCTGGCGCAGCGAAATCGAGGGCATCGCCCAAGCCGAACAGCGTGCCAGCCGCACCGTGGACCAGCTGCTGGCCCTGGCCCGCGCGGCCGAGGGTGGCATCGCGCTGACGTTGCAGCCCTTGGCCTTGCACACGCTGGTGCGCGACGTGCTGCTGCGCTACCTGCCACGCGCCGATGCCCTGGGGGTGGACCTGGGCGCCGAGGGGCTGGACCAGGCCGTGGTGGTGCGGGGCAACACGGCGCTGGTCGAAGGCATCCTGAACAACCTGCTGGACAACGCACTGCGCTACGGGCGCGGCACGCCGCCCCGCATCACCGTGGCGCTGCACACCGAGCCCGGCTTTGGCGTGCTGCGCGTGACCGACAACGGCCCCGGCGTGGACGCCACGCTGGCGCAGCAGCTGCAACAGCGCTGGGCGCAGGGCGACCAGGGCCAGCGCCTGGGCCAGGGTGCAGGGCTGGGCCTGGCCATCGTGGCGCGGTATGTGCAGCTGATGGAAGGACGGCTGGAACTGGCGGCAGCCAGCGACACAACCGACGGATCTGGCCTAGCGGCCAGCGTGTGGCTGCCGTTGGCGCCCAATGCGCCTGCCCCCTCCAGCACGCTCCCCACAACCCCATGACGAGCCCGCCCGACCCAGCACTGACCGAGGCAGAGCGAGCGGCCTTCCTGCAGTCCATCGCCCGCGTGCGCAGCGCGGCCGGGCGGGCCCTGCGGGCAGCACAGACAAATGCCGTGCAAGGTACAGCAGCCCATGGCACCGGCGCCATCGCCACCGGCCAGGCCCCCGACGCCACCGAATCCGCAGCCCAGGCTGCAGTCGATTTCATTGCGCAACTGCACCAGGGCCTGGACACCGTGGCCGAACAGGCCCGCACCAACGGCCCCCAGCCAGCATGCCAAGCGGGCTGCGCGCACTGCTGTCACCTGCGCGTGGAGGCGACCGACCCCGAGGTGCTGCACATTGCCCAGCACCTGCAGACGCTGCCCAGCGCAGACCAAGCGACAACCCTGCGGCGTCTGCAACAGCATGCGGCGGCGGCAAGCGTGGGCACCACGCGCCAGCCCTGCAGCTTTCTCGTCCATGACCGGTGCGCCATCTACAGCGTGCGCCCCGCTGCCTGCCGCAAGGCGCATTCCTTGTCGGCTGCGCACTGTGCAGAGCAGTCGCCCACCATCCCGCAGAACCTGCGCCTGCTGGTGGACGCCGAAGCACTGATGGCGGGCACCGCCCTGGCCTACCGCGACCAGCCCCTGCCCGCCAGCGCCCACGAACTCAACGCCGCCGTGCTGGCAGCGCTGGATGGCACAGCGTCGCCCCCAGCTGGCGCCCTGCTGCGCTGGTACCGGGGTGATGAAGGCGCGCTGGCCCTGCGCGGCACGCCGCCGTAAAAGCCTGTGCGCCTTGATATCCGTCAAGACCCGCCGCGGCCAGCCGCCCACAATGCAGCCAGCCCCGCAACAGTCTGGCCGTGCGGCCAAGCTGCGCAACGAACCACCGCCTCACGCCCGATGACCCAGCCCCCAATCCGCCCCTGCGCCCTCCTCCAGCTGGCAGCCGCTGCCGCTGTGGCGGCGGGCCTCGCAGGCTGCAACAAGCCCGAAGCCACCGGCCCCGCCACCACCGGCTTCGATGCCATCACCACCGCCTGCACCCAGTTCCTGGCCGCACGGCAACCCCATGTACTGCCCGGTGCAGCGGGCGACTGGACCCTGACCGGTTACAGCCCCGCCCTGGTCCAGCCCGAAGTCACACGCACCGAATCCACTGTGACGCCTTATGTGGGCAAGCTCGTCATCAAGGACAACGAGGCCCAGGCTCATGCACCGACGCAAGCCGCTGCCCAGGCCATCACCCTCACCCCCGCACACCTGCTGTCCAACCGCACGCACACCTTCATCTACAGCTTTGACGGCACCCAATGGCGCTGGCAAAACGGCCAGCGGCTGACGAAGATACCGGGGCAGAACGACCGGCTGGAGGCCGTGACGCTGGCGGATGTCTCAGCAGCAGGGCCCAGGGGGTTTGCGGGGTGCCTGCCGCGTTGAGTCGGATCAAAATGCTCTCTTTTCGATAGCTGCCAGGGCATGATTCACTAGCGCCTGAGGCCGTTTTTGCTCAAATTCCGCTTCAACACAGCCCAACGCTGCCTCGTGCAGCCCGGTGCAGCCTGGCGTCGTACGCCAGCCCTGAGGGTCGCCGCGTAGCCAAGCCATCCACACCGCTCATTCCAGGTCGGCATCCAGCTGAGCGATCAAGCCCTGCGCATCCACGGAGATGTCCAGGTTGCCGATCTCATGACCAAAATCCCCCGTGAAGTCCACCCGCACCCTCGCGCGCTGCGGCCCGATGCGTTGCATCGACAGGAACCGGGTCACCGTCTGGTAGCCAACGAAGTACTGTTCTACATAGCGGCGTATTCCGGCATGGCCATCAAAAAGTTGGCCCGTGGAGGGGTCGTCGATCACGGCGTCATGCGCAAAAAGGCCGAGCACCTGCTCCACCGCAAACGCATTGGTGGCGGCGATCAACGCATCGGCCACGCACCGCAGGTGTTCGTGCGTGGGGTCCATCGCGCCACGCCGCGTGGCTGCTGCGTCGTCCCCGCTGGCTGGCGCGCTGGCACTTTCTGCAAAGGGTTGGCCTGGCTTGCTCATGGCAGCACGCTCACCACCACCTTGCCGCGGGCACGGCCCTCGGCGACCAGAGCGTGTGCCGCTTCGGCCGTATCCAGCGTGAAGCTGGTCGGGTCCAGCAACGGCACCAGTTGCCCCGCTTCCGCAAGCGTGGTGGCCTGCTCCATGATCTCGCCATGGTGTTCGCGAAACTCCCCGGTGAGGATGGGAAGCAGCGTGAACACGCCCGAGAAGGTCGCGCCCCGGAACGACAGGGGCGCCAGCTTGTGGGTGCCCCAGCCCAGCGACGTCACAACATGGCCCGAGTAGCGGCGGACGGCCACAAACGACGCATCCAGCACCGGCCCCCCGACGGTGTCGTAAACGATATCGAAACCCTGGCCGTCGGTGAACGCGTTGACATAGGCCTCGACCGAGGTTGCTTCATGGTCGATGGGCGTCGCGCCCAGGGACCGGATGTAACCGGCCTGCGCAGCCGTGCCCGTGGCAAACACCTCGGCACCCCGCGCACGGGCCAGCTGCACGGCCACATGGCCCACGCCACCGGCGCCGCCGTGCACCAGCACCTTGTGCCCGCTGCGCACGTTGGCGCGGTCTACCAGGCCCTCCCAGGCGGTGATGAAGACCAGCGGCAAGGCCGCTGCCTGGCGCATGGTCAGCCGGCCTGGCTTGTGGGCCAGCAGCCGGGCATCCACCGCTGCGTATTGCGCCAGGCTGCCTTGCAGCCCGCCGATGCCGCCGGTAAAGCCATACACCGCATCCCCCACCTTGAAGCGAGAGACGCCCTGCCCCACCTCCTCCACCACGCCCGCGAGGTCCATGCCCAAAACGGCGGGCAGTGGTTGCTGGGCGTGCTCGGCGGCGCCGGCGCGGATCTTGGTGTCCAGCGGGTTCACACTGCTGGCGTGGATGTGGACCAGCACCTGGCCTGCGTCGGGCTGTGGCCGCGGCAGCCAGGTAGAGGTCAATGCGCCGTTGGGGGCGGCGAGCACCAGGGCCTGCATGGTGGGGGCGGTAGGGGTGGACATGGCGTTTTCCTTCGTGGGGTTGAACAGTGCCGCCAGTTTTCACCTTTCTCTTTTGAATGAAAAGCCACAAGATTGAAACCTTTCCATTCACTTTTGTATGATGCAGCCGATGAACTGGGATGATGTACAGGTGTTCTTGGCCATTGCCCGGCACGGCACGCTGGGTGCCGCAGGCCGCGCCCTCCAACAAAGCCAGCCCACCATGGGCCGCAGGCTGAAGGCGCTGGAGCTTTCTCTGGGCCACACCCTGTTCCAGCGGACTTCCGAGGGCTTCGTCTTGACCGACGAAGGAGCCGCCGTGCTGCGCCACGCCGAGGGCATGGAAGCGCAGGCGCTGTCGTTCTCCCGCCAACTGGACGGCGCAGACCAGCAGCTGGAAGGCGCGCTGCGGGTATCGACCTCCGACTGGTTTGGTCTGCATGTGCTGGCGCCGCTTTGCGCAGCGTTTACCAACAACCACCCTCGGGTCACCATCGAACTCCTGACCGATGCGCGCCTCTTCAGCCTGGCGCGCCGCGAGGCGGACCTGGTGGCGCGCATCGTTCCTTTTGACGAGCCCGATGTGATACAGCGGCGGCTGATGCATGTGCCCTATGCGCTGTACATGCAGCGGGGCGCAGACATGCCCACGGACGATACGGACGTTCGCCTCATCACCATGGACCTGGGATTCAGCGAGATGCCGGACGCGGCCTGGCTGCGCGAGGCCTTTCCTTCGGCGCGCATCGCGTTTCGCAGCAACAACCGGCACGTGCAGGCCGTGGCCTGCGCATCGGGCGCGGGCCTGGCCGTACTGCCTTGCCCGTTGGGTGACTCGCACCCCGGCCTGCAAAGGGTGGAACGTACCCCAGCGCCGCCAGGGCGCGATGTGTGGCTGGGTTACCACCGGGACCTGCGCCGGGTGCCCCGGCTGCGCGCGCTGGTGGAAATGCTGATGCAAGCGCTGGGCCCTGCTCAGGGCGATGCAGGCGACCAGGGCGGCTGACAAAACGCCGGGAGCGCCGTCGCAGCGCTTGGCTGATGGCGGTCAGCGACCCAGCCCCGCCCCAACGGCCAGCACATGCTCGATGAAGCTGTGACACGGGTGGCTCTGGTGCGCCAGCACATCTGCCTTGACCAAGATGCCCAGCGGCCCCACCGCCTGTGACTTCCACGGCAACACCGCCAGCTCTCCACGCTGAACCAGCGGCCGCAGCAGGCTGGCGGGCGCGCACATCAGCATGTCGCTGTCGGCCAGCATGGCGTATGCAATCTCGGTCGAACGGCTCGACACGCGGCACAGCTCGGGCACACCACCCAGTTCATCGAAGAGGCTCTCCACCTGCTGGGGTCCCAGCCCGGTCAGGGGTGGGGCCAGCCAGCGCTGCGCCAGCAGCTCTGCGGCGGTGACGGTGGCCTGCCGGGTCAGAGGATGCTCCGGGCGACAGGCCACCACAAACCCATCCTGCAGCGCGGCGCAAAACGCGAACCCTTGCGGCAGCGGGGTCGGTTCGCGGCAGATGGCCAGGTCCAGCGTCCCCTCCTGGATGCTCTCCAGCAAATTGTCGATCGTGACCTCGTGGACATCGATGGCCGCATCCGGATGTACGGCAACGTAGGTCGGGATGGCCATCGTGAGCAGGCCGTTGATGCCCGCCGCAATGCTGCCAATGCGGATCAGCGCAGACGCTGCGCCCTGCTGCAACAGCGCAGCATTGCCTGCGGCGGCCTGGAGCGGAACCAGCGATGCGCGCAACAGCGGCAGGACCGCCTCTCCCAGGCGGGTCAAGCGCATGCCCTTGGAGTGCCGCTCGAACAGAGGCCCGCCCAGAGAGCTTTCCAGCTCGACCAGCGCATGGGTCGCGGCGGGCTGGCTCAGGCCAATGGAGGAAGCCGCCCGGTGCAGGCTCTGCAGGTCGGCGATCGCAATGGCCAGCTGCAGGTGCTTGAGGCGCACCCGCCCCAGGATGCGGTTGAACAGGACGGAAGGCGTCAAATCTGGCATGAGCTATTCAGAAATTGAATTCACTTGAAAAACAAGCATTGGCCTTGCGGCGCCTGCTATGGAACGATCGCGCGCTGGCAAGGGGCAAACCCACGCCAGATGCATTCAATTAACGAATATTATTCCAGCACCAGCCTGCCGCTGGATGCAAGAGATCTCAGGAGACAAACCACCATGCCATCACCTCAGCGCCAGCCCCTGCGCACGATCACCTTGCGCCCCACCCACTTCCTGCTCGCCCCGGTCGTGGGCGCACTCCTGGCCATGGGCCAGGCACAGGCCGCTGACACCCTGGACACCGCCTGCAAGACCACCGCCGAATGCCAGGCACAGGTCGCCAAGATCCAGGGGCTGGTCAAGGGGGACGCCACCAGCGCCTTGTCCAAGTCGCAGGACACCTTCTACTGGTTTGGCCGCATCAACATGGCATCGACCGTGGTCAACGTGGAGCAAGGCATCATCCCCAAAGCCCAGGCGGGCCGCATTGCGAGGGGCGTGGAGTTGTCGATCACGCAGGCGACGGCCCCGGGCGGCAAGCGCCCCACCGATGTGCTGCAGGTCGAGAAGATCATCACGGACGCCGTGGGCCCCGAGGCCACGCTGATCCACACCGGACGCAGTCGCCAGGACATCCACTCCACCTTGAACGCCGCGCAGTTGCGCCTGGAGATGCTGGACTTTGCCGATGCGCTGGACCAGGTGCGCGCACGGCTCATCACCATCGCACAGGCGCACACCGCCACCTATGTGCCCGCCTACACCAATGGCGTGCAGGCCATGCCCATCAGCTATGGGCACTACCTCATGGCGTTTGCCGATTCGTTCGCCCGCGACTCGGCACGCATCCGCGAGGCCTATGCCCGCATCAACCTCAGCCCCATGGGCACGGCGGTGCTGGCCAACTCCAGCTGGGGCATCAATCGGGAGCGCCTGGCGCAACTGCTGGGGTTTGACGGGCTCATCGTCAACTCGCTGGATGCGGGGCAGATCAGCACCTACGACATCCCGATCGAGGCCACGTCCATCGCCAGCTCCACCGCCATCCGCGTGGGCGCTTTCATGCAGGATGTGCACACCCAGTACCACCAGACCCGGCCATGGCTGCTGCTGGCGAGCTCCAAGACCTACACCAGCAGCGCCATGCCGCAGAAAGCGAACCCGGGCATCATCCAGAACACCCGCGCCAAGGCCAGCGATGTGGTGGCGTCGGCCCAGGCATCGCTGTGGCGCGCCCATAACGTCACGCCCGGCATGATCGACTACAAGAACACCTGGAGCCCCGGTAGCGCCAAGACTTTTGTCCAGGGCGTGGAGATGCTGCAGCAGTTGGCCGATGTGCTGGACTCGCTGCGCATCGACCCGGCCCGCGCGCTGGACGAACTGGAATCCGAATGGACCACGTCGATGGAGCTGGCCGAAACCCTGCAGCGCACCCATGCCATTCCGTTCCGGGTGGGCCACCACTTTGCGTCGGACGTGGTGGTGTATGCCAAGGAACGCAACATCCGGCCCAAGGACTTTCCGTACGCCGAAGCCGTGCGCATCTACCGCGAAGCCGGCAAAAAGTACGACATCAAGGACCAGCGCCTGCCGCTCACGGAGAAGGAATTCCGCCGCGCCCTGTCCCCCGCCGAGATGGTGCAGACCCGCACCGGCACAGGCGGCCCCCAGCCCCAGGAGGTCGCGCGCATGGTGGCCGCTGCCAAGGACACGCTGGCCAAGGACCGCGCCTGGTCGGGTGAAGCCCGACAGCGCCTGCTGGCCGCCGAGGCGGCGCTGAACGCGGCGTTTGAGGGCGTGAAGTCATTGCCCTGAACGGGGGATGCCCGGGGGCGGGCCTGAGGAGAAAAAGAAACCGGCGGCGTCGCCGGTGTCATTCCAGCCTGCGTCCGTCGGTGTCATCTGCCACGCCATCACCGCCCTGCTGCACCGCTTTTTCGACCGCTTCGCGCGTGAGCGTCGGCACAAAGCTTTCAATGAACCGGTAGGCATAGCCGCGCAGCCAGGCGCCGCGCCGCAGGCCCAGGCGGGTGAGGTTGACCTCGAACAGATGGCCCGCGTCGATGAGCCGCAGGTGGCGGTCGCGCTCTTCATCGACCGCGATGGACGCGACGATGCCCACGCCCATGTCCAGCTCTACATAGGTCTTGATCACGTCAGCGTCCATGGCGGTGAGCACGATGTCGGGCGCAATGCCTTCGCGCGCAAAGGCCTCGTCGATGTGCGCACGGCCGGTGTAGCCCAGCTCGTAGGTGATGATGGGGTATTGCGCCAATTGCTCCAGCGTCACCGGGCCGGGCAGATCGAGCAGGCGGTGGCCCGGGGGAACCACGATGCTGTGCGTCCAGCGGTAGCACGGCAGGGTGACCAGGGCGTCGTAGCCGGCCAGCGCCTCGGTGGCCACGCCGATGTCGGCCTCGCCGGACAACAGCATCTCTGCCACCTGGCGGGGCGAGCCCTGGTGCAGGTGCAGCGACACCTGCGGGAACAACGCCCGAAAGTCGCGCACCACCTGGGGCAGCGCATAACGCGCCTGCGAGTGCGTGGCCGCCACCGACAGGCGCCCCTGCGCGCTGTCGCTGAAGTCCTGACCAGCGCGCCTGAGGTTGTCGGCCTCCAGCAGCAGGCGCTCTACCGTGGGCAGCAGCACTTCGCCAGGCGGTGTCAGGCCCGTGAGGCGCTTGCCCGCCCGCACAAAAATCTCCACGCCCAGCTCTTCCTCCAGCTCACGGATCTGGCGGCTCACCCCGGGCTGCGAGGTGTGCAGGATGTGTGCCACTTCGGTCAGGTTGAAGCCCCGCCGCACGGTTTCGCGCACAGAGCGCAGTTGCTGAAAATTCATGGATAAAAGCCGGTCTCACAATGTCGATGTGACTGCCACCGCGCGGGGACCGTGTTGGCGACGGCCCCATGCGTTCCGTAGCCAGACAGCCCGTAGCGCAGGGGCCTATAAATACTATGTTTTTGATAGCATCAAGCGCATATTCCACTAGCGCATCATTCACTTTTCTTTGGTTTTTGCCCGTGCGGGCCTTACATGCCCCGCTGGGACAGGCCGGGCACATAGCGGTCGGCCTGGATGTCGGGCGACAGCCCGTGGGTGATGACCTCGTCGGTGATGGGCAGGAACTGCGCATTCCACTGCTCCCACGCCGTGCGCAGGCGTTCAAACACTTCGGGGTGCTTGTGGCGCAGGTTGGCGCGCTCCAGCGTGTCGTCTTCCACGTCGAACAAAAACTCGTTGTCGTTGATGCGCAGGTACTTGAAGCGGCCCTCGCGCACGGCGCGCTGGCGCTGCGACTTGTAACGCCAGAACAGCGTGCGCGGGTGTGCGGGCGCATCGCCCAGCAGCACTGGCAGGATGTCCTCGCCGTCGGGCGGGTAGTCGGCATGGGGCGCCACGCCCGCAGCGGCCAGCAGCGTGGGCAGCCAGTCCATGGTGGCGGTGACCTGGTCGCTCACCTGCGGTGCAATGCGCGCAGGCCAGCGCAGCAGCGTGGGCACGCGGATGCCGCCTTCGAGCAGCTCGGTCTTCTGGCCGGTGAAGGGCCAGGTCTTGGAAAAGCGCTCGCCGCCGTTGTCGCTGGTGAAGACGACGATGGTGTTGTCGGCCAGGCCTTGTGCCTTGAGGGCATCCAGCACCTGGCCCACTGCCTTGTCGAGCGAGCGCACCATGCGCGCATAGGTGGCCAGGTTGCCGCCGTCGTAGTGGAAGAGGTCCTTCAGGCCCAGCGAGATCTCTTCGTCCTCCGGACCCACCCAGGGCCAGTGGGGTGCGGTGAAGTGCAGCGACAGAAAGAACGGCTTGGCCGCGCTGCGCTCGCCGATCCAGCGCGTGGCCTCATCGGCCAGCAGCTGGGTGTAGTAGCCCACGCGCTCCACCGGCACCTCGCCTTCGTACAAATCGCGCGCCACGGCATCGCCCACGCCGGGCTTGTGCGTGAAGTAGTCGATGGCACCGCCATAGTTGCCAAAGAAGCGGTCGTAGCCACTCTTGAGCGGGCCGAAGGTGGGCAGGCTGCCCAGGTGCCACTTGCCAATCAGCGCCGTGTCATAGCCCGCATCGCGCAGCAACGATGGCAGCGTGGGGTGCTCGGGCGGCAGGCCGTGCACATGGGCCTTGCGCACCAAGGGTTCCTCCAGCCCGCCGCGCAGCCGGTACTGGTTGCGCCCGGTGATGAGCGCAAACCGCGTGGCCGAGCACACAGCCGAGTTGGCATAGGCCTGGGTAAAGCGCACGCCCTCGCCCGCCAGCGTATCCAGGTGCGGCGTGGTGAAGTCGGCCTGGCCGTACACGCTCAGGTCGGCCCAGCCCAGGTCGTCGGCCAGGATAAAGACGATGTTGGGCGCTTGGGTGGATGCGGAGGCGGCCACATTGGTGGTGATGCTCATGCAGCCCCCTTAGCCTTGCCGGCGGCATCGGTCTCGCGCCACTGCTTGTCGAGCTTGAGGTCCTTGAGGGCCTGCTGCACGAAGGCGGGCTGGAACCAGGCCTTCACGTCAAACGTCTGGCGGATCAGCCCCAGCTTGACGCCGTCATCCAGCACGCCCTGATAACCGGCGATGAAGCCCTCGTCGAGCAGCGGCGAATATCGGGCGTTCAGGTTGTCGCCCGCCAGTTCTTCGCGGAACGAAAGCTCGGGGTTGCCGCTGTTGTCGGCGTACAGCTTGATGAGCGCCTCGCGGTTGCCCTCTTGCGAAGACCAGTGGGCGGCGCGCACCAGCTGGGTCACCAGGCGCTGGGTGAGCTGCGGGTTCTGTGCAACGAAATCTTCGGTGGCCAGGATGCCGGAGTTGATGGTGTAGTCCGGTCCACGGCCCTTGGTGCTCAGCGCAATCTGCACTCCCTGCGGTTTGAGCAGAAACAGGTCCGAGCCCCCGAACGTGGCGTCGATCTGCCCGGCCACCACGGCGGCCTTGGAGGTGGGCCAGTCCATGTTGATGAGCTTCACGTCCTTTTCGGTCAGGCCCGCCGTGGCCAGCAGGTTGTCGAAGGTGCGCTGGTAGGCGGTGCCCTTGAGCACCGTGACCTTCTTGCCCTTGAGATCGGCCACGGTCTTGATGCTCACGCCCGGCGCCGTGGCCAGATAGCTGTTGCTGCCCCGGCCCGTGGCCGCAATGAAGCGGGTGGGCAGACCGCGCGCGCGGCCAATGACGGCGGCAAGGTCGCCCAGAGAGACGATGTCGAGCTGCTTGGCCGACAGCGCCTCGTGCACGGCCGGGCCTGCGCCGCGAAAGAAGTTCCACTCGATCTTGATGCCGTCCTTGGCAAATTCATCTTCCAGCCACTTGTTGGCCTGCAGCACCGCAAACACGCTGCCGCCCGGCGAGGGCTTGCCGGCCGTACCCAGGTCGGGCGAGCCGATGCGGATGACCTTGGCGGGCGACTGGGCGCGCAGCACCATGGGGGCAGCCAATGCGGCAGCGCCAGCCACCAGCAGCGAACGGCGCGTGGAAAAAGCGAGGGGGTTTTGTTGTGTCATGGGAATCTCGGGGATCGGTAAAAGGGGAACAAACAATCAAACGGCAAATTGCCACTGCGCGGCAGGCGCCAGCTGCTCGCCGCGCTTGAGCGGCGGCTCGGCCAGGTCGGCCGCCGGGTGGCCGGAGAACTCGCGCAGCACGCTGTCCTTGATGGCGGTGAACGCGTGGGAGGTGCGCTCGCGCGGATGGGGCAGCCCCACCGGCACGGTGCGGCGGATGCGGCCGGGGCGCGGCTCCATCACGACCACGCGGTCGCCCAGGTACACGGCCTCTTCCACGTCATGGGTCACCAGGATCATGGTGATGCCCTCCTGCTGCCAGATGCGGTGCAGCTCCTGCTGCAGGTGGGCACGGGTCATGGCGTCGAGTGCGCCAAAGGGTTCGTCCAGCAGCAGGATGTCGGGCCGGTTGACCAGCGCCCGCGCAATGGCCACGCGCTGCGACATGCCGCCCGAGAGCTGGTGCGGGTAGGCCGTCTCAAAACCTTGCAGGCCCACCAGCGCAATGTGCTCGCGCACGGTGGCGCGCTGCTGGCCTTCGGTCAGGCTGGAGTTGAGCAGGCCCAGCGCCACGTTCTTCTCGACCGTGAGCCAGGGGAACAAGCGGTGCTCCTGGAACACGATCCCCCGGTTGAGGCTGGTGCCCACAATGCGCTGGCCGTTGAGCAGGATCTCGCCCTGGTAATCGCCCTCCAGGCCAATCACCAGCCGCAGCAGCGTGGACTTGCCGCAGCCGCTCGAGCCCACGATGCTCACGAACTCGCCGGGCTCGATGGTGAGGTGGATGTCCTGCAGCACGGGCAGGGCTTCGCCCTTGACCTCGTACTGCTTGTTCAGGCCGCGAATGGCCAGGGTACCGGCGTGTGCCATGGTGTGTTCCTTTTCAAATGACGTTGTTCTCAGCAATGGCCCGCAACTGGCGCGGCCCAGGCCAGTGCCCCCGGGGAGCTGGCTTTGCCAGGCCCCTGGGGGCGTCCCCCTGAGGGGGATGGCGCGCAGCGCCTCAGGGGGCTCAATACCTTGCGATCGTGCGATCACGCCAGGCCAGCAGGCGCTTTTCCAGTGCGGCCAGCAGCGCGTTCAGTACAAAGCCCACCAGGCCCACCACCACCACGCCAAACAGCACCAGGTCCATCCAGAAATGCTCGCGCCCATCGATCAGCGTGTTGCCAATGCCCTTGCCAGAGGCCAGCAGGTATTCGGCCCCTAGCGTGGCCAGCCAGCTGTAGATGAGGGAGAGCTGGATGCCAGTAAACAGTGAGGGCGCGGCGGCTGGCGCCACCACACGGCGCAACGTTTGCCACACGCTGAACTCGTACACGCGGGCCACCTCCAGGTACTCACGCGGCACGCTGCGCAGGCCCTCCAGCGTGTTGAGCACCACCGGAAAGAACGCCGCCATGGCCACAAACGCTACCTTGGCGGTATCGCCCAGGCCAAACCACATCGACAGCATCGGAATCCACGCAAACAGCGAGATCTGCTTGAGCGTGTGGAACGTGGGCCCCACCAGCCGCTCGGCCCAGCGCGACCAGCCCAGCAGCGCACCCACCGCCAGCCCGATGCCGGAGCCAATGCCGAACCCCCAGGCCATGCGCCACAGGCTGGCCGACAAGGCCACCCACAGTTCGCCGCTGACAACCTGGCCCACACCGCGCTGCCATACGGCCAATGGCGATACCAGCAGGGGCGAATCGGACGCCCCCGAAGCCACCACCGCCCACCACACCGCCAGGATCAGCACGGGCAGCACCCAGCCCCGCAGGCGTGCGGGCACTTTTTGGAACACGTTGCGTTGCACGTTCACAGAAGACATTGGCACACCCCGTTCACAAACCCGGCTTGCGCCAGCGCAGCAGCCAGGCCTCGGACACGGCGAGCAGCTTGTCGATCACAAACCCCACGATGCCCACGGCCAGCACGGCGGCCAGCACCACGTCCAGCTGAAAGAGCTGGCGGCCATAGACGATGAGGAACCCAATGCCCTCCGATGACGCCAGCAGCTCCACCACCACCAGCGCCAGCCAGGCATGCGTGAGGCCATAGCGCACGCCGTTCCAGATGGGTGCCGTAGCCGCCGGAAACACCACCCTGCGCAGCATCTGCCAGCGGGTGAAGCCATACACACGCGCCACCTCCACCAGCCGGTTTGGCACGTTCTGAATGCCCTGGCAGGTGTTGATGGCCACCGGCACCAGGGCCGCCTTGGCGATCAGCAGAAACTTGAGCCCCTCGTCAATGCCCACCACCAGGATCAGCAGCGGCAGCCAGCCGATCACCGGCACCTGGCTGAAGGCCTTGAACAATGGGAAGAAGTAGTCACGGAATGTCGGCGACAGGCCCATGGCACCACCCAGCACCAGGCCCAGCGACAGGCCGATGCCAAAGCCCGCAAACACACGGACCATGCTGATGCGCAGGTGGTCCCACAACTCTCCGCTGGCCAGCAGCTCGCCAAACACCTTGAACACGGCGGCGGGCGGGGGCAGCACCTGCTCGGGCACCCAGCCCCACAGGGCGGAGAGCTGCCACAGCGCCAGCACGGCCAGCGGAAAGGGCCAGGCCCAGAGCGAACGCCTCGCCCAAGTCCAGGCAGCGTTTTGCCTTGCCGCTACGGGGCGGCGCGTGGGGGCATCCGGCAGCGCGTCCAGCGGGCTCACGGGGCTGCCTGGCCCGGCCGCGTTCAGTGCGGGTATCGCCATCTTTTGCATTTCCTTTGTGGGTGGTGGAGCTGCTACCACCTGGGGTGAGCGCAGCGCCATCGATAACAACCAAAAGAAATGTAAAAGACGTTTGTTATAAAAATAAATGGTTAATACTCATATGCAATGACAAAGATGTTTGCGGCATGAGCAGCGACGCCTGCGTTATGAGGTTGCCTCGGCGCAGGCACAAAAAACCCGCCGCGCACAAGGTGCGGGCGGGTTGCAACGAGCGGTGGTGAGTGGCTTTTTCCCGGGCTTGGACACCGTGGTTCGGATTGGAGACCTGGATCAAGGGGCGGCGACCAGATCCCCGTTGGCGCCATACACGGGCCAGTAGCTCTCCAGTTTCAGTTCCTTGAGAGCAGCGTTCAGATAGCGGCGGTCAAACCAGCTATCGATCTCTGGCTTCTTGCGGATGAGTTTGAGCTTGTGGGCCTCGTCAGCCGCGTCCTTGTAGCGCGCCACCAGAAATGGGTCGAGCAGTGGCGACAGGCGCACGCGCAGCGGCTGGCCAATGAAGTCTTCGCGCCACACCTTCTCGGCGTACTCGGCCTTGCCCCACTGCGCAAACAGGTCGGCTCGGCGATTTTCGTCGGAATATTTATGGGCGTACAGCACCACCGTCTTGACCACGCGCTCCACCGCCTTGGGGTGGCGGGCGGCGAAGTCGTCGGTCACCAGCAGCGCCGTCTGGCGGGTGTACTTGTAGGAATCTTCTGCAGCCGACCACACCACCTTGGCCAGGCCCTGGTCACGCAGCTTGAAAAAACCCACATAGCCAAATGCGGCGTCGATGTCCTTGCTGACCAACGCCGCCTCAGCGCTGGGCAAATCCAGATTGAGCAGTTTCACATCGCGCTCGCTCAGACCCTTGTCGGCCAGCGCGCGCACGGCTGCCAGATGCAGGTTCGTGCCCTTGAATACGGCCACCTTGCGGCCCTTGAGGTCTTCCAGGCGGCGGATGTTGGAGTCGGGCGGCACCGCAAGGTAGAGCCCGCCGCGCACGCCACTGCCCAGAATGATCTTGGTCTTCACGTCACTGGCCCGGTGCACGATAGAGGGCAGGTCGCCCTGCCACGCAAAGTCCAGTTGCTTGTTGACCAGTGCCTCATTGACGGCCGGGCCTGCGCCCTTGAAGAAGGTCCATTGCACCTTCACGCCGTCCTTCTTGAACTCTTCTTCCAGCCCGCCATCGGTGTAGGCCAGCGCGGCCGAGGTGCCACCATGGCGCACCGGGTCGCTGCCCACACCGCCGGTGGCGATGCCGATGCGGATCACCTTCAGGGGATCTTGCGCCTGTGCGGCTGCGCTACCCGCCCACAGGCCCAGGGCCACCGCTGCGCTGGCTGTCGTGGCAGCCGCCCAGAGCGCTGTTTTCCATTGCGTTTTTTTCATCTGTTGACCCTTCGTGCCTGTTGTTTTGCCTGTTGTCGTTCCGGTGTGCGTGCGCAATGTGCTGCACACGTCGCCGATCACTCTAGGCAGGCCCTGCGCGTGGGCCAACGACCAAAAACAGATATCCAAATTTGCGGATGGCAGGCCCACGCGCGCCAGTGCAAGGCGCAGTTTTCCGACTATGCATATGCGAACTGCTTCGTTGATGCGCGTCCTTTGCGCTGTCCCAATCGTGTGGGAGTTCTCTTTCATCACCCCACCGTTTCAGAAAGCAGCGCCATGTCCAAGATCAACGATTTGCACCCCACGTTCACCCGCTTTGCGGTAGAGCCCTACACCCCCACCATCGGGGCAGTCATCCACGAGCTGGACCTGCGCCAGCCCCTGGACGCCGCCACGCAGGCCGAGCTGCGCCAGGCACTGGCCGTGCACGAGGTGCTGTTCTTCCGCGACCAGCACATCACGCCGCAGCAGCAGGTGGACTTCACCCGCAGCTTTGGCAATGTGGCCGAGGTGAAGGCGTTCTTCCCCCGGCTGGAGAGCCACCCTGAGATCGAGATCGTGGAGAGCACGGCCGAGCGCCCCAAGGCGTCCAACCAATGGCATGCGGACATCACCTGGCGCGAGCAACCGCCGCTGGGCACCAGCCTCTATGCACAGGTGATCCCGGCCAGCGGCGGCGACACGCTGTGGGCCAGCCTCACGGCCGCGTACGCCAGTCTGCCGCCCGCCTTCCAGGCTTACCTGGAAACGCTCACGGCCGTGCACACCTGGGAGATCAGTGGCTGGACGGAGTACCTGCTGCGCAAGGACGCCAGCGGCGAAGAACTGAAGGCCGCCCGCGCCAAGTACCCGCCCGTGGAGCACCCCGTGGTGCGCGTGCACCCCGTCACGGGCAAGAAGATCCTGTACGTGAACCCCACCTTCACCAGCCACATCAAGGGCCTGCACCGCACGCACAGCGATGCGCTGCTGACCCAGCTGTTTGCCCTGCCGCAGGTGGCCGAGTTCCAGGCCCGCCTGCGCTGGGCGCCTGGCACGCTGGCCGTGTGGGACAACCGCTCCACTCAGCACTACGCAGTGGGCGACTTCTTCCCGCAGCACCGCAAACTGCATCGCATCACTATTACCGAGTAGCCCCCCTGAGTCGCCTTCGGCGCCATCCCCCTTAGGGGGACCAAAGCCGGTTCCACGGGTGCACTGGCCTGGGCCGCGCCAGTGTCGAAGGCCGCGAGCCATCTCCACAAGTTTGGAATCTCACATGACCCAACCCGACACATCCAGAAAACTGCGCCTCGGCGCTTTCATCATGGCCACGGGCCACCACGTGGCCGCCTGGCGCCACCCAGGCTCGCAGGTCGATTCAGGTGTCAACATCGATCACTACATCGAGGTCGCCAAAACCGCCGAACGTGGCCTGTTTGACCAGGTGTTCGTGGCCGACAGCCCCGGCGTGTGGCACAAGGGCGACCGCGAGTCCTTCAGCCGCCAGGGACGTATCTCGCACTTCGAGCCCGTGACGCTGTGGGCAGCGCTGTCGGTCGTCACCAAGCACATCGGCTTTGTGGCCACAGCCTCCACCACCTACGAAGACCCCTACCTGCTGGCGCGCAAGTTTGCGTCGCTGGACCACATCAGCAAGGGCCGGGCCGCCTGGAACGTGGTGACCACCAGCGCCGAAAACGTGCACGGCAACTTTGGCCTGGACACGCACCCGGACCCTGCCACGCGGTACGAGCGCGCCCACGAATTTGTGGACGTGGTCAAGGGGCTGTGGGACAGCTTTGACGACGACGCCCTGGTGCGCGACCAGACAAGCGGCATCTACTTTGACCCCGACAAGCTGCACGCACTCAACCACGTGGGCAAACACCTCAAGGTGCAAGGGCCGCTCAACATCGAGCGCTCGGTGCAAGGCCACCCAGTGATTGTGCAAGCCGGCTCTTCGGAAGACGGCAAGGAACTGGCCGCCGCGACGGCCGAAGCCATCTTCACCGCCTGGACCAGCCTGGCCGAGGCCCAGGCCTTCTACAAGGATGTGAAGGGTCGCATGGCCAAGTACGGCCGCAGTCCTGAAGAACTGCTGGTGCTTCCCGGCATCTCCCCCGTGATTGGCCGCACCGAGGCAGAAGCCCAGGCCAAGTGGGCCGAGCTGCAGGCCCTGATCCACCCCAGTGTGGGCCTGGCCACTCTCACCCCCTTCTGGCCCGGAGAGGACCTGTCGAAGTGGAACCTTGACGCACCTCCGCCGTACATCCCCGAGCCACCCAAGGGCATCAACAGCCGCGCCCACGTGGTGCTGGAGCTGGCCCGGCGAGAGAAGTACACCGTGCGTCAGCTGTACGAATACCTCGCCGGTGCACGCGGCCACTGGGTGGTGATCGGTACACCCGAGACCATTGCCGACCGCATGCAGGAATGGTTTGAGAACGGGGCGGCGGACGGCTTCAACGTGATGCCGCCTGTATTGCCCCAATCACTCAACGAGTTTGTGGACCTGGTGGTGCCTGAACTGCAGCGGCGCGGCCTGTTTCGCACCGCCTACGAAGGCACCACCCTGCGGGAGAACCTGGGCCTGGCACGGCCCGCGAGCCGGTACACAACGCTGCTCGCGAAGGCGGCCTAGGCCTCATGCACGCCGATCCCAAGGACCTCGGCAGGGCTGTCCACAGGGCTCCTTCGTCATGTGCCACCCTGCAGCGCCGCAGGGTTGGGATGACTCGGCAGGCGCGGCTGGCCTGCCTTGACACGGCGCACGGGCAGATCGGTCGCCAGGCGTTTCAGGGCGGCCCCCCGGGATGCGGACCGAAAGCCGTGCGGTACCACCAGCACGTCCGTGCGGGCTTCACGCAGGATGCGTTGCGCAACGCGCTCGAACAGCCAGTCTGCCCACCGGGACGCGGGATGCTTGCCCACAACGATCAGGTCGGCCCCGACCCCTTGCTGCGCCACCAGCACCTGCCGCGCCGGGTCGCCCCGGCCTATGGAGGATGAAAGCCGGTTGCGCCGCGCATCGTACGAGTCGGTCAGCGTGAACATGCGGTCCTGCGCATGGCGCCTGCACTGCTCGCGGTAGATCTGGATGGCGCGTTCCGACACTTCGGCATAACGCAGCTTGCCCTCATTGGCAGTGCTGACGGCATGGAACAGTTCCACACGTGCGCGGGGGTGGAGCGCCAGGCCCAGATCCACCAGGCGATGCGAAGCCTGAGAAAAGTCCACCGCCACCATCAGGCTCTGGTAGGGTTGTGCCGCTGCGCTACGCACCACGATCACGGGGCGCTGGCAGGCACGGAGCAACTGGATCGCAGGGTGCGCGCCGAACCAGGCACGCAACCCGCGCTGCGGGGCCATGCCCCACACCACCAGGTCGTGACCCGCTGCCGCGCGGGCGATATCCGCCACCGTGCAATCCATGCGTGTTCCGGCATCAACAGGAATCTGGTGGCGCTGCCGAATCTGCAGCGCATGGTGCGACAGTCGCACGGCCACGTCGGGTGGCGGCACTTCGCCGGGTTGGGAGAGATACACCAGCTGCAACGCAGCCCGATGCTCTGCGCCCAGCAGCGCCGCACGCGCCAGCGCGTGCCCTCCATGTTCAGAAAAGTCGGTGACGGCAAGGATGGAACGAGGGGTCATGGGGGTACGTCCTTCTGTGGTGAACAACGCGCACTCCTCCAACGGCTGCCAGTGCGATTGGCGCCGGTCTGGTGAGAAGTGATCTGGTGGTACGGCCCGCAGCGGGCCGGCGTGCAAAGGCGACTAGGTGAGGTAGTCGCCTGTGGCCTCGGGCTGGTACTGGATGCTTTCGATGGTGGCGGAGCAATCTTCGCCATGGGGCGTTTGCCAACGGGCCACGTCCCCGGCCCGCAAGCCCAGCAGGCTGATGCCGACCGGCGACAGCACCGAGATGAAGCCCGCCGCAGGCTCAGCGTCCTGCGGGTAGCACAGGGTCAGCACCTGGCGCCGGTGGGTGTGCTGGTCCACCAGTTCCACGCGTGAATTCATGGTGACCACGTCTGCCCGCACGGTGCGCGGGCTGGTGATATCGGCGTTGGCCAGCAGGTCGTCCAGCAAGGGGGCTGGCCGGTTGCCGACCAGCTTGGTCAGGCGCGAATAGTCCAGGTCGGTGAGCGTGCGCTCGCCAGGGGTCACAACTGCATGCATACAAAGCACTCCATCGAATGCGGCGGTGCCCCGTGGGGACAAGACGGCCGCTACCGCGCTTGGCTGGTGCCCGGCGGTGGATGGTTGCGCTACAAGGGGATGAGGAGAGAGGGTGCCGCCGGGCTCAGGAATGTGCTGGCGTCAGCTGACGACGCGCGTTCTTCTTGGCCACCGCTCGCGCGCAGGCCGCTGCGCGGGGCAGCACAGCCAGGGCGGCAAAAGGGCAAACCAGAAGGGTCGTCATGGGCCCGAGTGTAGGCAACACGGGCGGTTCTGGGGGCAATAGCCCCAGGGTTCTTGCCAGATACCCGGCGGCTGGGTGGCCGGGTGGCCGATCTTTGTCGCCACCAGGGGCCACCCAGAGCGTCACGCCAGCTGGGTGGGCCCTGCACGGCGCACTCAGGCCACTTGCGGCAGGTAGCTGGGTCGCGTGGCTGTCATCGCGAGCTTGACATGCTGTGTGAGTTCATCGGCCAGCACCTCGTCCGCGCCTGCTTCCAGGCCATCCAGCGCGCGCCGAACGATCTGAACCGGGCTGGTCTTGGGCACGTCAAAGCCGCGCGTTAGGTCGGTATCCACATACGCCATGTGCAGGCCCAGGACCTGCGTGTTTTGCGCGGCCAGCTCATGGCGCAGTGCATTGGTGAGCGACCAGGCCGCAGACTTGCTGGCCGAGTAAGCAGCCAGCTCGCCGCCATTCACCCACGACGCCACAGACAGCACGTTGAGCAGCGCCCCGCCTCCGTTGGACTGCAGGACCGGGGCAAAGGCTTTGCTGACACGCAGCACGCCAAAGACATTGGTCTCAAAGATGCGGCGCATGACCTCTTCGCTGTCGGCCGCCAGAAACCCGCCGGGCTGGGCGATGCCCGCGTTGTTGATCACCAAAGTCACGTCAGACGCCTGCGCGGCGGCAGCCGCCACCTCTTCGGGGTTGTTGACGTCCAGGCGCAAAGCCTGCACGCCGGGTTGCGGGACGATGGTGGACGGATCGCGCGCGGCGGCGTAGACCTTGCGCGCACCGCGTGCGAGCAGCTCGCGAACAAAGGCCAGGCCAATGCCGCGATTGGCACCGGTGACGAGGACAACAGCGTTTTCGATCTTCATGGGAATCTCCAGGGTTGGGGTGAGACTGAACAGGGATATGCGAGGGCTGAGCAAGGGATGGATATGGAGTGAGGGCTCGATAGGTGCGAGATAAATGGGAGATAGATGCGAGGCAGCAGCAAGCGAGCAGCTCAGCGCAACTTGACCACGACCTTGCCCTTGGCACGGCCGGTTTCCACGTAGGCGATGGCTTCGTTGGTTGCATCGAAGGGAAACACCTTGTCGATCACCGGGCGTATGGCCCCTGCATCCACCAGACGCGTGATTTCCTGCAGCTGGCTGCCCTGCGCACGCATGAACAGGAACGAGTAGCCAATGCCCAGCACTTGGGCACGGCGCCGGGTACCGGCGCTCAACAGCCGGAACACCATCCGCAAGAAGCCCGACGCATGAAGGGTTTCGCCGAATGCGGGATCGGGCGGGCCCGAGACGGAGACAAGTTGGCCTCCGCGCTTGAGCACGCGCAGGGACTTGGCCAGCGCCTTGCTGTCCTGGCTGTGCAGCACCACGTCATAGTTGCGCAGCACGTTTTCAAAATCTTGCTGGCGGTAGTCGATGACAACGTCCGCGCCCAGGCTTTGGACCAGTGCGGAACTGCTCGCGCTGGCAGTGGTGGCCACGGTGGCGCCCAAGTGCTTGGCCAGCTGGATGGCGATGCTGCCGAGCCCCCCCGACCCTGCCTGGATAAAAACCTTCTGCCCTTTGCTGACCTGGGCCTTCTCCACCAGCGCCTGCCATGCCGTCAAACCCACCAGCGGGATCGACGCTGCCTCTTCCATGGTCAGGCTGCGGGGCTTGAAGGCCAGCGAAGACTCCTTGACCGCAATCAGCTCCGCAAAGGTGCCGATGTGAAAGTCGTCCGCCCGGGCATAGACCTCGTCCCCCGGCTTGAACTGCTGCACGCGCGGCCCTACCCGCACCACCACACCCGCCACATCGTGCCCAAGGATGAGCGGCATCTTGTAAGGCAGGAGGAGCTTGAACTCACCATCTCGGATCTTGGCGTCGAGCGGGTTGACGCCCGCTGCATGGACCTCCACCAGCACCTCATCGTCGCGGAGGGAGGGAGCGGGAACATCAGTAGGCCTGAGCACGCCCTTTTTGGCATACCGATCCAGGACAAACGCTTTCATGGGGTTTCCTTTGCTGCAAGGGATTGCATGGCCGCGCGGCAGAGCCACGTGGACTGGAGAGGCTTCACCAAAAATGCCGCCCCTCCATGACGCACCAGGTGCTGTGCAGGGGTTGGGTTGCAATTTCGCATGATAAACATCATATGTAATGACAAAAAAATGCGTGCCATCGCACGATCAAGAAGAGGCTGGGTGTGAATCCGCGTTATGCCGTTTCCGCCGGCAACAGGTGCTTGAGCGCGGCTTCGCGCAGGCTGTCGGACAGCGCGGCGTCGTCCACAGCGCGGGCAAGCACGAGCGCTCCCACCATCGTGGACAAGGTGACAAGCGCTTGCTCATGCGTTTCTGGCTGGCCCCACTGGGGTGACTGGCGCGCAATCAGATCGACCATTTCCTTGATGTGCCGGGTGGAGACGCGCCGCACCTCAGGGGACTGGCGCGAGGTTTCGGAGCCCAGCGCGGCCAGGGGGCAACCCGTTTCGATGCTCTCGACATGTTCGCGCGAAAGGTAGGCCTTGAGCACGGTTGCCATCGCCTGCGAGGCGGGCTCCCCCGCCACAGCGCCCGCCACCGTCGCTACAGACTGAGCGCACGCCTGTGTTGCCGCTTCGGCGAGCATGGCCTCGCGAGACTCGAAGTGCGCATAGAAAGCGCCATGCGTCAGGCCTGCTTCCTTCATGATGTCCGCAACCCCGGTGCCATGGTAGCCCTGGCGACGGATCGCCCGCGCCGCCACCGACACGATGCGCTCATGGGTCGCTTCTTTGGCGGCGGCTCGGGCATTGGGCTGTTTATTTCGCATGACGCTTATCATACATAAATTCACCATCCAGTGCAACGGCGCTTCGTCCAAGGGGTTACACACACGCCCGTGCATCGTTCCCCCCAAAAAAACAGGCCCCTGTGGGGCCTGAAATACGAGGAGCGCCATCAACAGGTACGTGATGGGCGGTCAACAAGAAGGCGGGCTGCGGCTGTCTTGATGAGCCCCCAGCCCTCCCCTCCTGCGATGCGACCGTTTCCAAGCGAGCTATTCGCCTGTCGCAGTCTTCGTCCAAAGCACCGCAGGCCCCCGCACGCAGCGGGTCGCTTCAAACGCCCGCTTTGCGCGCGATTCAGCCGCAACACCAGCGATGGCTGCGGGCCGTGCTCCATCACAGCTTGGCGATGGACACCTCCGTGGACTTGACCAGTGCGACTACATCGGAACCCACGACCAAGCCCAGGTCGTCCACCGAACGGGTGGTGATGACGGAGGTGACGATGCCCCAGGGGGTTTCGACATCGACCTCGGAGACGACATCGCCGCGAATGATCTCGCGCACTTTGCCCTTGAACTGGTTGCGTACGTTGATGGCTTGAATGGACATGGGGTTCTCCTTGAATAGTCCGTTGAAAAATGAAAACAGTGGGTGAGAGAAACAGAAAAATCACACCGCCCAGCGCAGGCCATGCGCTGGCACACCTGGCCATGGCGCCTCGTGTGCGGGGTCGCCATCGGGCTTTTGCAGCACGCGGTCCAGGATGCGTTTTTCGATGGCAGCAAACGCGGCGTCACCGTGCGAACGGGGGCGTGGCAGGTCGATGCGCTGGTCCAGCGCGATCTGGCCGTCTTCGATCAGGATCACGCGGTCGGCCAGGGCCACGGCCTCTTGCACGTCGTGGGTGACCAGCAATGCCGTAAAGCCACTGGTGCGCCACAGGCCTTCGATGAGGCGGTGCATCTCGATGCGGGTCAGTGCGTCGAGCGCACCAAGGGGTTCGTCCAGCAGCAGCAGGCGCGGGTTGTGCACCAGCGCACGCGCCAGGGCCACGCGCTGGCGCTGGCCGCCCGACAGGCGTGCCGGCCATTCGCCCAGCCGGTCGCCCAGGCCCACGCGCGCCAGCACGTCGGCCGCGGCGCCGCGCCGCTCGGGCGGCAGGCCCAGGGCCACGTTGTCAGCCACACGCTTCCAGGGCAAAAGGCGCGAGTCCTGGAACATGATGCGGGTGTCACCGCTCAGGCCGGTGATGTCCCGGCCGTCCAGGCGGATCGCACCGCCAGAGACTGACTCCAGGCCCGCCACCAGGCGCAGCAGCGTGCTCTTGCCGCAGCCACTGCGGCCCACAATCGCAACGAACTGGCCGGGTTCAATCGTGAGCTCGGTCTTCTTGAGGACATCGCGCGTGCCGTAGCGCTTGTCCACACTGCGCACTTCCAGGCGCACGCCCTGCGCTGTGTTGGGATCGTTCTGGCTCATGGCGTCAGGCTCCGGGTTTGAAGAGAGGCACATCGAGGGCATTCACGCGCCTGGGCAGCAGCTTCTCGGCCAAAAAGGCATCCGCAATGCGCTGTTGCTCGGCAAGGGCTGTGGGGACCACGGCGCGCACCTCATAGCTGCGGCGGCTATTGGCCAGCTCGATCACGCCCGCATCCAGCCCCCACACCGGTGCCAGCAGCGCGGCTGCGTCCTTGGGACTTTGCTTGACCCAGGCACCGGCCTTCTGCAGCTCGTGGAAGAACACACCGAGTACATCGGGTCGGGCCTTGGCATAGGGAGTCCCGGCCAGGTAATAGCGCTGGTAAGACGCCAGCTCACGCCCGTCGGCCAGCACCCGTACCGCCGACTGCTTTTGCACGGCGGCCAGGAACGGGTCCCACACCACCCAGGCATCAATGGCGCCACGCTCAAAGGCTGCGCGGCCGTCGGCCGGCGTGAGGTAGGCGGGCTCGATGTCCTTGAACGTCAGGCCGGACTTCTCCAGCGCTGCAATCAGCAAGAAGTGCACGCCCGCCGCCTTGGCAAAACCGATCTTCTTGCCCTTGAGGTCGGCCACGGTCTTGATGGGTGAATCGGCACGCACCACGATGGCCTGGGCGGCGGGCGATGGCGATTCCTGCGCCACGAAGGTGAGGTTGGCGCCGGCCGCCTGGGCGAAGACGGGCACGGTGTCGGCCACGTCGGCACTGACATCGATGTTGCCCAGGTTCAGGGCTTCGAGCAAAGGCAGGCCACTGGTGAACTCGTGCCACGAGACCTTGACGTTCAGCGGTGCCAGCAATTGCTCCAGCGTGCCCCGTGTTCGCAGGATGGTGGTGAGCGTGGATGATTTCTGCAAACCAATGCGCAGGATCTCGGGCTTGCCTTGCGCCGCAGCCAGGCCGCTGGACAGGGCCGCAAGGGCACCGAGCACGGTGCGCCGATGAATCAGGAAAGGAAGGGTCATGGTCGTGATGAATGCGTTGTAGGAATGTCGGAGTCAGGGCCTCGCAGCTCAAGCCGTCTGGTAGCCGGGGTGCCAGCGCAACCAGTAGCGCTCCAGCCCCTTGGCAAACACGTCAGCCAGCTTGCCCAGCAACGCGTACAGCAAGATGCCCACGAGCACGATGTCGGTCTGCAGGAACTCACGCGCATTCATCGTGAGGTAGCCAATACCCGCCTGTGCCGAAATGGTCTCTGCCACGATGAGGATCACCCACATCAGGCCGAGCGAGAAGCGCAGTCCCACCAGGATGCTCGACAAGGCGCCGGGCAGAATGATCTGGCGGTACAGCTGCCAGCGCCCGAGGCCGTAGGTGCGGCCCATCTCAATCAAGCCCGGGTCCACATTGCGGATGCCGTGGAAGGTGTTGAGATAGATCGGGAAGAACACCGACACGCTGATGAGGAACAGCTTGGCCGATTCGTCGATGCCGAACCACAGGATCACCAGCGGAATCAGCGCCAGCGCAGGGATGTTGCGCACCATCTGGATGGTGGAGTCGAGCAGCGTCTCGAACAGCTTGACCGAGCCGGTGAGCAGGCCCAGCAGCAATCCCAGCCCGCCCCCGATGGCCAGACCCGCCAGCGCCCGGCCTGCGCTGACCTTGACGTGGGTCCACAGCTCGCCGGACAGGGTCAACGTCCAGGCGGCCTTCACCACCTCCAGCGGTGCAGGCAACACGCGGGTGGACAGCCAGCCCGAAGAAGAGGCGATCTGCCACAACACGATGAGCCCTAGAGGCACGGCCCAGGGCAGCAGACGCTGCGCCACATTGGCCACAAAGCGGACCGGCGACGCTGGGAGCCAAGGCCCTTCGAGCGGGAGATCGACGGAGTCCGCCACAGGCGATATCTGCAGCTCTCGGGTGGTCTGTGTCATGGTGTGATGTCCTGTTCGTTATCGGGCTCCAGGAACTCCAGCTGGTTACCCGCCGGGTCCTTGACGTAAAAGCGCAGGTAGCCGGGCAGCGCGCGGTTTTCCACCAGCGGCAGCTCGGCCTGCAGCAGGCGGTGGCGCAGCGCGGGCAGGTCCTGCACCTCGAAGGCCAGGTGCGACACCGCAGGCGCCGGTTGCCAGTGCTCGGTAGGCACCAGATCGATGCGCTGGGTGCCCGCAGCAAACCGCAGCGTGTTACCGGCCTGCAGGCGCACCTCCGGCAGACCCAGCAGGCTGGCGTAAAAGCGCCGGATGGGCGCCTCGGCCCCAGCCGGGAAGGCCAGTTGCACGTGGTTGATGGACTGGATGCTCATGGCATATCTCCTGCGGTGCCGATTCAGCTTTGCGACGCACGGGGCACAAAGTCATTGGCCACGGTCTCGCCAAACGGCCCCAGCGGGTTGCCGCCAGAGAGCTTCTCGCGCACGCCCACGGGCAGCAGCGGGAACACCAGCTCGGCAAACCGGTAAGCCTCTTCCAGGTGCGGGTAGCCCGAAAGCACAAAGGTGTCCAGCCCCAGCGCCGCGTATTCCTCGATGCGCGCCGCCACCGTTTCCGGGTCACCCACCAGCGCCGTGCCCGCACCACCGCGCACCAGGCCCACACCAGCCCACAGGTTGGGGCTGATCTCCAGGTCGGCGCGGCTGCGCTTGACGCCACCCGCATGCAGCTGTGCCATGCGGCGCTGGCCTTCGGAATCCATGCGTGAGAACACCGCCTGGGCACGCGCCACGGTCACGTCGTCCACATGGCTGATGAGTTCTTCTGCAGCGGCCCAGGCCTGGTCTTCGGTTTCGCGCACGATGACGTGCAGGCGGATGCCAAACTTGACCGTGCGGCCCCGCTTTGCAGCGCGGGCGCGCACGTCGGCCACCTTCTTGGCCACTTCGGCGGGGGGTTCACCCCAGGTCAGGTAGGTCTCCACCTGCTCGGCCGCCAGGTCGTGGGCGGCGTCGGACGACCCACCGAAGTACACCGGTGGATGCGGCTGCTGCAAGGGCGGAAACAGCAGCTTTGCGCCCTTCACCGTGAGGTGCTTGCCCTCGTAGTCGAGGCTTTCGCCCTGGTGGCTGCGCGTGAGGATTTCTCGCCAGATGCGGATGAACTCGGCCGACTGCTCGTAGCGCGTGGCGTGGTCCAGAAACACGCCGTCGCCCTCCAGCTCGGCCTGGTCGCCCCCGGTCACCAGGTTGATGAGCAGGCGCCCGCCCGAGAGCCGGTCGAACGTGGCGGCCATGCGTGCAGCCAGTGCGGGCTGGTGCAGGCCGGGGCGCACCGCCACCAAGAACTTGAGCTTCTTGGTCACGGCAAGCAGGCTGGACGCGACCACCCACGGGTCTTCGCAAGAGCGGCCGGTGGGGATAAGAACGCCCTCGTAGCCCAGGCTGTCAGCGGCAACCGCCACCTGCTGGAGATAGTCATGGCTGAGCTGGCGTGCGCCTTTGGCGGTGCCAAGGTAGCGGCTGTCGCCGTGGGTGGGAATGAACCAGAAGATTTGCATGGGACAGGTCTTTTCAAAACGGGATCTCAGCGAGGTCCGAACGAAATCAGTAGGAGATGGCAAAGCCGAACTGGGGCGGGCGCAAGACCGCGCGCCGCTGCTGACCGTTCAGCCCCCAGGCGGTGGCCGTGACGCACAGAACGCGTCGCAGCTGGGCGTGCAACGGGAAAGGCATGGGCGCAGGCATGGCAAGCTCCTTGGAACGTGTTTGTGGTCTGGGTGGTGGGGTTACAGCAGATCGACCGGCGCGGCGTGCAGCAGGTTGAGCTTTTTGGGGATCAGCTTCAGGTCGAAGAAGGTGTCGGCAATGCCTTGCTGCTCGGCCAGGATCTCGCGCGTGACCGGGGCGGTGCCGAACTGCGCGCGGTTCAGGTAAAGCTCGGTGATGGACTTGTCCAGCCCCAGCACGGCAGAGAGCTCTGCGGCTGCAGCCGCCTTGTTCTTGGACGCCCAGGTGTCAATCGCGTTGACCTCTTCGATCGCAATGCGCAACACATCGGTGTTCTTGGTCGCGAAGTCGCGCGAGGTGAAGTAGTAGGCGCGGTTGTTGACCACACCCGTGGCGTCGGCCAGCAGGCGGGCATCCAGCGTCTTCTGGGCGGCAGCGAGGAACGGGTCCCAGATGATCCAGGCATCGACTGCGCCCTTTTCAAACGCGGCGCGCGCGTCGGCTGGGGCCAGGAAGACAGACTGCACGTCGCCGTATTTCAGGCCATTCTTCTCCAGCAGCTTGACCAGGAAATACTGCACGTTGGAGCCCTTGTTGTAGGCCACGCGCTTGCCCTTGAGGTCGGCCACGCTGCGGATCGGGGAGTCCTTGGGCACGATCACGGCCTCCAGCGCGGGGCGCGGCACCGTGGCGCCAGCGTAGACCAGCGGCGCGCCAGCGGCCTGGGCGAAGATGGGCGGGGCTTCGCCCACGTCGCCAAAGTCGATGGAGCCGACGTTGAGCGCTTCCAGTTGCACGGGGCCGGCGTTGAACTCGGTCCAGGTGACCTTCACGCCCAGCGGGGCCAGTCGCTTTTCGAGCGTGCCACGGCCCTTGAGGATGGAAAGCCAGCCCTTTTGGTGGCCCACGCGCAGCACGCGGCCGGGCGCAGTCGTTTGTGCAAGGGCCGGGGCCCCCGTGACGCCGAGAGCGGCGGCGGCCAGACCGGTGAGCAGCGCCTGGCGGCGATGAAGAGAGAAATGTGTCGTCATGGTGATGGTTTGTTTCTAGAAAAATGGGGCGGCAAAAAGAGGCCAAAACTGTGGGAGTTCAGCCCGCGACAGGCACTACCGGCATGAGCAAGAAGGCACCGATGACCACGAGCGAAGCCACCACCAGCAAGGCAACACCCAGCCAGCGCAGGGCGTCGCGCAAACCCAGGGGTCGGTCTTCAAGGACCGATGGAGCCTGTGGCTGTGCGGACAGAGGGATTGCGTCACCGGACATGAACAGCACCTTTTTTTGTACAAGCAGGCAACAGCCCACCCTGCCTGCGCTCAGCGGGCATTACCAGGAAAACAATGGAAAGGAGGAAGGCGGGCGGAGCGTGGGCACCCGCGGCCAGGGCCGCAGGCGCGCGGTCCGTCAGACGCTACATCGCACTTGCGAGAAATGCACGGGCGCGAACCGTGTGGCCTGGGCGAGCGATGGGCGAAGGGTTTCGGTGACCAGCACGTTCACCGCGTCATCCAGCCGGGCGGCAATGTCGGCCTGCACGTGGTAGGTGCCCTCAGGCGTCAGCGTGACCTGGGCGTCGGTGGCGTAGATGCCGGGCAGGATGCTCTTGGCACCCAGCGACTGCAGCACGGGGCGCAGCGCGTAGTCCAGCGCCAGCATGTGGTGCGGGCTGCCGCCCGTGGCCAGGGGCAGCACGGTCTTGCCCTTGAGTGCTGTCTGCGGCAACAAATCCAGAAACACTTTGAGCACGCCGCTGTACGCCGCCTTGTAGACGGGCGTAGCCACCACCAGGACGCTGGCATCTGCCACCTGGTCAATCGCCTTCACCACGGTGGGATGGCCAAAATCGGCCAGCAACAGCGCCTGGGGCGACAGGTCGCGGATATGGATGCGATCCACCAGCGCGCCGCGCACCGACAGGCGCTGGGCCACGGCGTCGAGCAAGGCGGCGGAGCGGGAGCGCTCTGAAGGGCTGCCAGCGATGAGCAAGGCGGACATGGTGTTGGTTCCTTTGTTACTACTGTTTTGATAGCTACCAGCGTATGACGGACTAGCGCTTGAGCTTGTTTTTCTTATAAAAAGGACAAACAACGCCCCGCCCGGCCCGTTGGGGCCAGGGTTCTTCCATGGAGGCTGGAGCATCGCCCCAGCCACCTTCGGGGCGGTTGGGCCTGCTTACTTGCGCGTATAGATCTGATCGAAACTCGCGTTGTCCGCAAAGTGGTCCTTGGCAGCCTTGTCCCAGCCACCGAACGCGTCGTTGATGGTGAACAGGTTCAGCTTGGGGAACTGCTTGGCGTATTTGGCCTTGGCCTTTTCGGACACGGCGGGGCGGTAGAAATGTTTGCCCGCAATGTCCTGGCCCTCTTCGGTGTAGAGGAACTTCAGGTATTCCTCGGCCACGGCGCGCGTGCCCTTTTTGTCCACGTTCTTGTCCACCACGGTCACAGCGGGCTCGGCCAGGATCGAGATGGACGGAGCAATCACGTCGAACTTGGTGCCAAATTCCTTTTCGAGCAGGTAGGCCTCGTTTTCCCAGGCGATCAGCACATCACCCTGGTTGCGCTGGGCAAAGGTGATGGTGGAGCCACGCGCGCCAGTGTCCAGCACAGGCACGTTGCCATACAGCCTGGCCACGAAGTCCTTGGCCTTGGCGTCCCCGCCGTACTTGCGCTTGGCGAATTCCCAGGCGGCCAGGTAGTTCCAGCGCGCGCCGCCCGAGGTCTTGGGGTTGGGCGTGATCACGCTGATGCCGGGCTTGACGAGGTCGTCCCAGTCCTTGATGCCCTTGGGGTTGCCCTGGCGCACCACCAGCACGATGGTGGAGGTGTAGGGTGAGCTGTTGTGCGGCAGGCGCTTTTGCCAGTCCTTCGGGATCCAGCCGCCGTTGGCGTGCAGCGCGTCGGTGTCGCCAGCCAGCGCCAGGGTGGCCACGTCGGCATCCAGCCCGTCAATGATGGAGCGCGCCTGCTTGCCCGAGCCGCCATGGCTTTGCTTGATGGTCACGTCCTGGCCGGTCTTGGCCTTCCAGTGCTTGGAGAAAGCCTGGTTGAACTCCACATACAACTCGCGGGTGGGGTCGTACGACACATTGAGCAGCGTCACAGACTGTGCAAACGACGGCAATGCCGTCAGGGCCAAACTGCCCACCAGGGCGGCAGCGAAGGGAAACTTGATAAAGTCGCGGCGAAAGTTCATGGGAGGCCTCTTTTTTGGGAATGTATTTCGGTGCAAAACACCGATGGAACGCATTCTGGAAGGCCCTCTTCAAAACTGGAACTACTGAGATTTCAGTTCTTTATATCCAAAACATCTGAGCAACCCCTGTTTGCTCGCTCCATACAAGGAAACACCCCATGGCACGCACCGTCCAATGCATCAAGCTCGGCAAGGAAGCCGAAGGCCTCGACTTTCCGCCCTACCCTGGCGAGCTGGGCAAGCGCATCTGGGAGAGCGTGAGCAAGGAAGCCTGGGCCGGCTGGCTCAAGCACCAGACCATGCTGGTCAATGAAAACCGCCTGAACCTGGCCGACGCCCGCGCCCGCCAGTACCTGGCCCGGCAGATGGAAAACCATTTCTTTGGCGGCGGCGCAGACGCCGCGGCGGGATACGTCCCGCCCAGTGCGTAATGGAGCGAAGCGCAGTGCAGCGCTGCAAAAAGTGGTTTCGCTAAAACCACTTTTTTGGCAGCGGTGCTGACGCTGCAGCGGGATACGTCCCGCCCAGTGCGTGACGCAGCGCAACACACCCCGGAGCGGTTCGCGGTAAAAACCGCCTTCCCTTTCCAACAGGCCGGCGCCACGCCGGCCTGTTGCCGTTCTCATGACTGAATCCATCGAGTGGCTGCCGGACGGCACCCCCTACAGCCCCCGCTTCGGCGACCGCTACCACAGCGAAAACGGCGGCCTGGACCAGGCCCGCAGGGTGTTTCTGAACGGCTGTGGCCTGCCCGAGGCCTGGGCGGGGCAGCCGCAATGGCGCATTCTGGAGACCGGGTTTGGCTTTGGCCTGAACTTCCTGGTGACCTGGGCCGCCTGGCGGGCCGACCCCGCGCGGCCCACGCTGCTGCACTTCGTATCGACAGAAGCCTGGCCCGTGAGTGCAGCCGATCTGCTGCGTGCCACCTCGGTCCACCCCGAGCTGGCGCCGCTGGCCGAAGCACTGCACCAGCAATGGTGGGGCCTGCTGCCGGGCGTGCACCGGCTGCGCTTTGATGAAGGCCGGGTGCTGCTCACCCTGTATGTGGGCGACACCCAGGCCATGCTGCGCCAGCAGAACCTGACGGTGGATTCCATCTACCTCGACGGTTTCAGCCCCCAGCGCAACCCCGAAAGCTGGGACCTGCACACTCTGAAGGCCGTGGCGCGCTCTTGCCGTCGCGGTACACAGCTCGCCACCTGGACCATCGCACGCGCCGTGCGCGATGCCCTGGCGCAATGCGGCTTTGAAGTGACCCGCGTGCCCGGCGTGCCGCCCAAGCGCGACAACCTGCACGCCACTTACAACCCACGCTGGGAGCCGCGCACCACGCGCCAGCCTGCGGTGGCGCCCGAACCCGCCCTGCCCGGCCCCTGCATCGTGATCGGCGGCGGGATTGCAGGCGCCGCCGCCGCTGCCAGCCTGGCCCGGCGCGGCTGGCAGGTCACCGTGCTGGACCAGGCCGCCGAGCCCGCTGCAGGCGCATCCGCCCTGCCCGCTGGGGTGTTCGCGCCCCATGTGTCGCCCGACGACAGTGTGCTGTCGCGCCTGTCGCGCAGCGGCATCCGCTCCACGCTGGAGCAGGCCCGCTGGTTGCTGAACGAGGGGGTGGACTGGGCGCATTGCGGCGTGCTGGAGCACCGCACTGACGGCAGCCCTGGCCTGTCACCCGATTGGACACAAGGGCCGGGTGCCGCCTGGAGCGAGCCTGCCCCCCCCGCTGCCCTGGCGGCTGCCCAGTTACCGCCCGACGCAACCGCCTGCTGGCACCACCAGGCGGGCTGGGTGCGCCCGGCGCGCCTGGCCAGGGCCCTGCTGGGCCAGCCTGGCATCCAATGGCGGGGGAATTGCGCGGTGGCCCAGCTGCGGCGCGTGGAGACACCCGCCGCGACACACAGTCCGGCCATCACCACGTGGCAAGCGATCGATGCCCACGGCCAGGTGCTGGCAGAGGCGCCCACCGTGGTCATTGCGGCAGGCGCGGGCAGCGCGGCGCTGCTGAACCACCGCTGGCCCCTGCAGCCGGTGCGCGGCCAGGTGTCGTGGGGCGTGCACGCCGACCCGGCAACACCGCAGCTGCCATTGATTCCGTTCCCGGCCAACGGCAACGGCAACCTGGTGCCCCGTTTCCCCCTGGGCGACCAAGCCGACAGGGATCAAGGCTGGGTGATGGGCTCGACGTTCGAACGCGATGTGCAGGCCCTGCCGCCCAGCACAGCCGACATCCACACCGCCCATGCCACCAACTGGGCCAAGCTGCAGGGCCTGCTGCCCGGCATCGCGCCCCAGCTGGAGCCTTTGTTCACCCAGGCGCTGGCCGTGTCAGCGCCTCAGCCCGCCCCGGGCGAGTCCCCGGCTCTGCGCACCTGGGCCGCCGTGCGCTGCACCGCGCCCGACCGGCTGCCTCTCGTGGGCCCGGTGGATGCGGTCCACCTGCCGGGCCTGTGGGCCAGCACGGCCATGGGCGCACGGGGGTTGACACTGGCGCTGTTGTGCGGCGAACTGCTGGCCGCCCGGCTGCAGGGCGAGCCGCTGCCGCTGGATGCGCGGCTGGCCAAGGCGCTGGGCACCGAGCGCCTGCCGTAACACCCTCTCGGCAAGTGGGTGGCCAGCGGCGGCCACCCCGCCAGCCCGCGCCAAGCCTTGCTTATAAACAAATAAGCATATTGGCAGAGCGAAACAATAGTTTGCATCCATAAGAAGCCCCTCTACATTCGCCGCCATGCATGAATTGGCGTTTGTTTTTGCGGGCTTTGCCGTCGGGCTCATCGTTGGCCTGACCGGTGTGGGCGGCGGCTCGCTCATGACGCCGATCCTGATCTTCTTCTTCGGCATCAAGCCCCACATGGCGGTCGGCACCGACCTGCTGTTCGCGGCCTTCACCAAAATGGGCGGCACCGTGAGCCTGGCCCGCCAACGGCTGGTGCCCTGGAAGGTTGTGGGCCAGTTGTGCGCCGGCAGCATTCCGGCGGCGCTGCTGGCGCTGTGGGCGCTGAAAGTCCTGGGGCCCGCCAGCGGCACGGCACAGGCCATCATGACCACCACGCTGGGCTTTGCCCTGCTGCTCACGGCGGCGGCCACGCTCTACAAGGTGGTGGCGTTTTCTGCCCAGCGCCAGGCGGCCGAAGCCGCTGCCCGCAAAAGCCACACCGGAGACCCCACCCGCCCCCGCCACTGGAGCCTGCCGGTGCTGCTGGGCGCCGTGATCGGCACGCTGGTGACCTTTACCTCGGTGGGCGCAGGAGCCATTGGCGTCACGGTGCTGTTGCTCGTCTACCCCATGCTGCCGCTGCCACGCATCATCGGTGCCGACATTGCCTATGCCGTGCCGCTGACCCTGGTGGCGGGCCTGGGCCACGCATCCCTGGGCTCGGTGGATTGGCCTTTGCTTGCACAATTGCTGGCTGGCTCGCTGCCGGGCATCTGGCTGGGCTCTCGCCTCGTCGCCCGTACTCCTGAGCGCCTGATTCGCTCCGCCTTGTCCATTCTGCTGGCCTGGGCAGGCTTCAAACTGATTCTGATCTGAGTCCCTATGTACCAATACACCGCTTTCGACACCCAGTTCGTGAAACAGCGTGCCGCACAGTTCCGTGACCAGCTCACGCGCTGGCAGACGGGCAAGCTGAGCGAGGACGACTTCCGCCCCCTGCGCCTGCAAAACGGCTGGTACGTGCAGCGCTACGCGCCCATGCTGCGCGTGGCAGTGCCTTATGGCGAGATCGCCAGCCGCCAGCTGCGCGTGCTGGCGCAGATTGCCCGCGAATACGACGAGCCCGAAGCCGCCGTCTTCAAGGCCGCCATGGAAGGCCAGGGCAAGCTGGGCACCACGTTCCTGCCCACGCACTGCGCCCACTTCACCACCCGCACCAATGTGCAGTTCAACTGGATTCCGCTGTCCAAAAGCGCCGACGTGATGGACCTGCTCGCCAGCGTGAACCTGCACGGCATCCAGACCAGCGGCAACTGCATCCGCAACACCACCACCGACGCGCTGGCAGGCATCGCCGTGGACGAGATCGTGGACCCCCGCCCCTATGCGGAGCTGATCCGCCAGTGGTCCACGCTGCACCCCGAGTTCGCGTTCTTGCCTCGCAAGTTCAAGATCGCCATCACCGGCGCCAAGGACGACCGCGCAGCCACCGGTTGGCACGACGTGGGCCTGCACCTGGTCAAGAACGATGCGGGTGAGATCGGCTTCAAGGTGTTTGTGGGCGGCGGCATGGGCCGCACGCCGGTGATTGGCACCGTGATCCGTGAGTTCCTGCCCTGGAACCAGATCATGAATTACATCGAGGCCATCGTGCGCGTGTACAACGAGCACGGCCGCCGCGACAACAAGTACAAGGCCCGTATCAAGATTCTGGTGAAGTCCGAAGGCCAGCAGTACATCGACGATGTGGAAGCCGAATACCGCCAGATTCTGGAGATCGACGGCGGCCCCCACACCATCCCGCAGGCCGAATTTGACCGCGTGGCCGCCTGCTTTGTGGCACCGAAGCTGGCTGACATTGCCGACGTGGCGCCAGAGGCCCTGCAAGCCCAGCTGGACGCACAGGCCGCAGAACACGTGATGTTTGGCCGCTGGCTGCAGCGCAATGTGCACCCGCACCAGAACCCCCAGCTGCGCGCCGTGACGCTGTCGTTCAAGCGCCCCGGCCAGTCGCCCGGCGACGCCACCAGCGACCAGCTCATCGCCCTGGCCGACCTGGTGGACAAGTATTCCGCCGGTGAGGCCCGCGTGACCCACGACCAGAACGTGCTGCTGCCCTGGGTACACGCAAGCCGTCTGTTCGACCTGTGGCAAGAAGCCAAGGCCCTGGGCTTGGCCAGCGCCAACGTGCAGTTGCTCACCGACATGATCGCTTGCCCCGGCGGCGACTTCTGCGCGCTGGCCAACGCCCGCTCGCTGCCGATTGCCGAGGCCATCACCCAGCGCTACCAGGACCTGGACGAGCTGGATGACATCGGCGAGATCGACCTGCACATCAGCGGCTGCATCAACAGCTGCGGCCACCACCACAGCGGCCACATCGGCATCCTGGGTGTCGATAAAGACGGCAAGGAGTGGTACCAGGTCACGCTGGGCGGCTCCGACGGCTCTGACCTGTCGGGCGCTGCCGTGGCCGGCAAGGTGATTGGCCCATCGTTCTCGGCGGCCGAAGTTCCGGATGTGATCGAGGCCGTGCTCGGCACCTACCGCGACCTGCGCGAAAGCGGCGAGACCTTCCAGAACACCGTGCGCCGCACTGGCCTCGACCCGTTCAAGGAAGCCGCCAAGCAGGCACGCCACAAAGACGAAACCCTGGCCACGGCCTGAAGCCGAGCTACTCCGCTCCCCCGATCCCGGAACGATGATGAACCTGAAACTTCTCGCATCCCACGAACACCAGCCCCCGGCAGAAGGCGACGCCCGCGCGGTGGCGCTGGCCAACGATGCCGACGCCCTAGCCCTCACGCTGGAAGGCGTGGAGCGTGTGGACCTGCACTTCCCCAACTTCACCGACGGCCGCGCGTTCAGCCAGGCCTTCCTGCTGCGCCGCCGCCGTGGCTTCAAGGGCGAAATCCGCGCCACCGGCGATGTGCTGATCGACCAGCTGGTGCAGATGCAGCGCACGGGTTTTTCCAGCGCTGTGTTGCGCGAGGGCGTGGACGCTGCCGATGCGCAGCGCCAGTTTGAACGCTTCCCCGGCTTCTACCAGGGCGACGCCGTGAACCCCCAACCCCTGTTTGCCGCCAAGGCCGCCTGACAGGCGCACCGCCCACGCGCCCACCGCACCGAAACACGAGCCCCTCACCATGAGCCACATCGATCTCGCACGCATCAATGCCGAACTCGGCCACAACGCCCAGGGCCTCGTGCAATGGGCACTGGGCCTGGGCCAGCGCCCCATCGTCACCACCAACTTCCGCCCTTTTGAAGCCGTGATCCTGCACATGGTCACGCAAGTGAACCCTGACGTACCCGTGGTCTGGATGGACAACGGCTACAACACCGAAGCCACTTACCGCTTTGCCGACGAGGTGACGAAGCAGCTGGGCCTGAACCTGAAGATTTACCTGCCCTTGCGTTCGCGCGCCCACCGCGAGGCGGTGGACGGCCCCACTCCCGCACTGGACGATCCACGCCACGCTGCCTTCACCGAAGAGGTGAAGCTCGAACCCTTTGCCCGCGCCCTGCGCGAGACCGCGCCGCAAGTCTGGTTCACCGCCCTGCGCGCCACCGACACCGCCGTGCGCGCCCAGATGGACCCGGTGACCATCAACCCCGATGGCCTCATCAAGGTGGCGCCGCTGCTGCACTGGTCGTCCAAAGACCTGCACGAATACTGTGTGAAGCACCGCCTGCCCAACAACTTCGACTACGTGGACCCCACCAAGGGCGAAGACAACCGCGAGTGTGGCCTGCACATTGCCCACTGACCCCAGGTCCGACCATGAATGCCCGCACCGACTCAGCGCTGCTTGAGAAAACCAACAACATGAGCTACCACCTCAACAACTCCCACCTCGACGCCCTGGAAGAAGAAACCATCTTCATCCTGCGCGAAGTCGCCGCCGCCTTCGAGCGCCCCACCCTGCTGTTCTCGGGCGGCAAGGACTCGCTGGTCATGCTCAAGTGCGCAGAAAAAGCGTTTGGCGCAGGCCGGATTCCCTACCCGCTCTTGATGATCGACACGGGCCACAACTTCCCCGAAGTGACGGATTTCCGCGACTTCCGGGCGAAGGAGCTGGGCGCCGAACTCATCGTGCGCAGCGTGGAAGATTCGATGGCGCGCGGCACCGTGCGCCTGGCCCACCCCGGCGAGTCGCGCAACGTGCACCAGTCGGTCACGCTGCTCGAAGCGATTGAAGAGTTCCGCTTTGACGCCCTGATCGGCGGTGCCCGCCGCGACGAGGAAAAGGCGCGCGCCAAGGAGCGCATCTTCAGCCACCGCGACAGCTTCGGCCAATGGCAGCCCAAGGCCCAGCGCCCCGAGCTGTGGACCCTGTTCAACACCCGGCTGCAGCCCGGCGAGCACTTCCGCGTTTTCCCCATCAGCAACTGGACCGAGCTGGACGTGTGGCAGTACATCGACCGCGAGAACATCGCTCTGCCCAGCATCTACTACACGCACAAGCGCCAGGTGGTGGACAAGAAGGGCCTGCTGATGCCTGTGACCGAGCTGACGCCGGCACGTGAAGGTGACGTGGTGGAGACGCGTGACGTGCGCTTCCGCACCGTGGGCGACATCACCTGCACCGCACCGGTGGAAAGCACCGCCGCCACTCCGGCCGAGATCGTCATCGAGACCCTGGCCGCCGACGTGAGCGAGCGCGGCGCCACGCGCATGGACGACAAGACTTCCGACGCTTCGATGGAGAAGCGCAAAAAAGACGGCTATTTCTGAGACGGGTACTTCCGATGACCACTACCAATTCGATAGCTGCCAACGCTTCCCAGACGGGCGCAAAGGCCCAGAATGACCATATCTCTGCCCTCAAGTTCATCACCTGCGGCTCGGTGGACGATGGCAAGAGCACGCTGATCGGCCGTCTGCTGGTGGACAGCAAGGCCGTGCTGCAAGACCACCTGGCCGGCGTGCAGCGCCAGGGCGAAACCGACCTGGCCCTGCTGACCGACGGCCTCAGCGCCGAGCGCGAGCAAGGCATCACCATCGATGTGGCCTACCGCTATTTCGCCACCGAAGAACGCAAGTTCATCATCGGCGACGCCCCCGGCCATGAGCAGTACACCCGCAACATGGTCACCGCCGCCAGCAGCGCCGACGCTGCCGTGGTGCTGGTCGACGCCACCAAGCTCGACTGGAAGAACCCCAACCTGGCCCTGTTGCCACAAACCCGCCGCCACAGCCTGCTGGCCCATTTGCTGCGCGTGCACTCGCTGGTGTTTGCCGTGAACAAGCTCGACGCAGTGGCAGACCCCGTGCTGGCGTGGAAACACATCCAGGGCGCATTGCAGTCCTTCGCGCAAGCGGCCGGCATTGCCGTGCGCGCCACCGTGCCTGTCTCCGCCCTCAAGGGCTGGAACGTGGTGGACGCCCATGCGGGCTGGTGCGGCTACGAAGGCCCCACGCTGCTGCAGGTGCTGGAAGTGCTGCCCAACACCCCCGCCGACACAGTGCTGGCCCCCGCCTTCCCCGTGCAGTGGGTCGAAAAATTCTCGTCCTCATCGGACACCAGCCAGGGCCGCCGCGTGTTCTGGGGCCGCGTCGCCGCAGGCAGTTTTGCGCCTGGCACCGCCGTGCAGGTCTTCCCCAGCGGCCAGCTGGCCACCGTGGCCCAGGTGCTCGATCACGCCCGCCGCCCCACCGATGTGCCCGCCGGCACCAGCGCGGGCATCATCCTCGACCGAGAGGTGGACGTGTCGCGCGGCGACTGGATTCTGGCCGCCCCCACGGCAGCCGCTGCACCTGCCGCCGATGACGACTTCGGCGACACGCCCGCTGCCGCACCGGCCTGGCCCGCCAGCCGCGAGCTGCAAACCACCATCGCCTGGATGGACGATGAACCCCTGGTTGCCGGCCGCGTGTACTGGGCGCTGCACGGCCACCGCTGGGTCAAGGCCAAGGTGAAGGCCGTGGTACACAAGCTCAACATCAACACGCTGGCCGAAGAAGCGGCCACGCAGCTTGACCCCAACGCCATTGGCCATGTCCTGCTTGTGCTGCAAGAGGCCATTCCGGCCGCCCCGTTTGGCCAGGCGCGTGTGCTGGGTTCACTGATTCTGGTGGACACCGCCAGCCACAAAACCGCCGGCGCCGTATTGGTCAACTGACCTAAATCAGCCCCCAAACCTCCAGTCACCCCATCGGGGTGAGGGACCCTGTAACCAAAGGTCGGTGAAAGCTTTTAAAATCGAGGGTTTTCACCGACCCACACAACTCCTGTCATGACCCACGTCGTCTCCGAAAACTGCATCAAGTGCAAGTACACCGATTGTGTGGACGTGTGCCCCGTGGACTGCTTCCGCGAAGGCCCGAACATGCTCGTCATCGATCCCGATGAGTGCATCGATTGCGCCGTCTGCATCCCCGAGTGCCCGGCCAACGCCATCTTTGCCGAAGAAGACCTGCCGGCCGACCAGATCGCCTTCATCAAGCTCAACGCCGACCTGGCCTTTGCCGACGGCTGGAAGAGCATCACCAAGCGCAAGCCGGCGCTGCCCGACGCCGACGAATGGAATGGCAAGCCGGGCAAGGTCAACGAACTAGTCAAGTGACCCCTCTGAGTCGCTTCGCGCCATCCCCCAAGGGGGACGCCACCAGTGGCCTGGCAAAGCCAGTTCCACGGTGGCACAGGTCTTTGGCAGCGCCAGTTTCGGGCGCTGCGCGCGTGGCTTGAGCATGATTCAAGAAACCGACGCCGTCGTCATCGGCGCGGGTCCCGTGGGCCTGTTCCAGGTCTTCCAGCTGGGCCTGCAAGGCATCACCGCCCACCTGATCGACGCCCTGCCCCATGCGGGCGGCCAGTGCGTCGAGCTGTACGGCGACAAACCCATCTACGACATCCCGGGCATCCCGGTGTGCACCGGGCGCGAGCTGGCTGGTCTGCTGCTTCAGCAGATCGCGCCGTTCAAGACCCACTGGCACCTGAACACGCTGGTGTCTGCCCTCACCGTGCAAGCGGACGGGCGCCTGCTGGTCGAAACCTCGCAAGGCGCACAACTGCTGGCCCGCAGCGTGTTCATTGCCGCAGGCGTGGGCGCCTTTGTGCCGCGCACTCTCAAGGTGGACGGCATCGAACGGTTTGTAGGCACCCAGGTCCACTACCAGGGCCTGCCCGCCACAGTGGATGTGACCGGTCGCCACGTGGTCGTGCACGGCGGCGACGAGCCCACCGTGGCACGCGCCGTGGAACTGGCCGAACAAGGCCAGGCCGCCCGCGTGAGCCTGCTGCATCGCCGTGACGTTTTCCAGGCGCCTGACGCCTTGCTGCAACGCCTGCAGCAACTGCGCGACGCAGGCCGCATCCACGTCGAGGCCGCGCAGATCACCGGCATCGACACTGCGGGTGACCGCCTCACTGCATTGCAGGTCGTAGATGCGGACGGCAGCACCCGCGCCCTGGCGCTGGACCTGCTGGTGGCGGTACTGGGCATTTCGCCCCGCCTCGGTCCCATCGCCGACTGGGGCATCGCCATGGACCGCAAGCAGCTGGTGGTGGACACCGAAGCCTTCCGCACCAGCGTGCCCGGCATCTACGCCGTGGGCGACATCAACACCTACCCCGGCAAACGTAAGCTCATCCTGTGTGGCTTCCACGAGGCCACGCTGGCCGCCTTTGGCGCGGCCGAAGCGCTCAAGGGCGACAAGGTGGCCCTGCAATACACCACCACCAGCCCGCGCCTGCACCAGTTGCTGGGTGTGGCCCCGGCCACCGCTGCCTGACTGGGCGCGCGACGGCCGCACACCACTACAATCCGCAGCGCGCTGCTTTAGCAAGCGCTACCGCTAGGGGTGTCGATGTGGGCCCGCCCGCTTCGACTGAGAGAGTCCCTTTGAACCTGATTGAGATCATCCTCGCGCAGGGAAGCAAGTCCGCCATGGCACGGCCCTGAACACTTCAGGGCGCACTGGTGGGCGGCCCCTGCTCTGTATCTGCTTACGGAGCCATTCCATGTCCTCATCGCCTGCCACGCACGCCACCAACGAAGCGCTGGCTCCCGTCTCCCCCGATCGTCGCGTCTTCCAGTGGCATGACCACGCTTCGCTCTGGTTCAGCCTGGGCGTGGGCCTGCTGGTCATGCAGGTGGGCGCCTACCTGATGCCTGCGCTGGGCACCAAAGAGGCACTCATCGCCATCGTCGCCGGTTCCATAGTGGGCGCGGGCCTGCTGGGCTGGGTGGCCAAGCTGGGCTGCGACAGCGGCCTGGCCAGCGCCGGGCTGATGCATGCCGTGTACGGCCGCACGTTTGCCAGCCTGCCGATCATCCTGAACATCGTGCAGCTGGTGGGCTGGGGCACGTTCGAGCTGGTGGTGATGCGCGATGCCACCGTGGCCATCGGCCAGCAGTCGGGCGCCATGGCCGGTGCCCACTGGCCGGTGCTGGCCACGCTGCTGTGGGGCGGCGTGGTGATGCTGCTCATCAGCGGCTCGATGGTGCAGCTGGTGCGCAAGCTGATTGCGCGCATTGCCCTGCCGCTGGTGGTGTTGTCGCTGCTGTGGCTGTCGTGGCAGTTCCTCTCGCTGGCGCAAACCCAAGGTTTTGAAGCGCTGTGGACACGCAAGGGCGACGGCGGCATGGGCGTGCTGCCTGCGCTGGACCTGGTGATCGCCATGCCCATCTCGTGGCTGCCGCTGGTGGCCGACTACGCGCGCCATGGCAAGAACGGCGGCTCCGCACTGCGCGGCACCTGGCTGGGCTATGCGTTGGCCAACATCTGGTGCTACAGCCTCGGTGTGCTGGTGGCGCTGACCTTGCCCAGCCAGGACCTGGTGCAGGCGCTGCTGCTGGCCCAGGGCGGGCTGATTGCGCTGTCGCTGATCCTGATCGACGAGGTGGACAACGCCTATGGCGACGCCTATTCGGGCGCCGTGTCGGCCCACAGCCTGCTGCCGCGCTGGGGCGTACGCGCTTGGGGCCTGCTGGTGGCCGCGCTGTGCACCGGGCTGGCACTGGTGCTACCCATGCACAGCCTGGAGCCGTTCTTGCTGCTGCTCAGCTCGGTGTTCGTGCCGCTGTTTGGCGTGATCCTGGGGCGCCTGGCCTTCGGCACCGATGCGCCCGCCCTGCTCGCGGCTGCGCGCAAGGTGAATGTAGCGCCCGTGGCCATCTGGCTGGCGGGCATCGCGGTGTACCACCTGGCACCCAAGGCGTTGCCCGATGCGGGCTCTGCCCTGCCCGCACTGGTGTTCAGCTTTGTGCTCGCCTGGGCCACGAGGCCCAAGGCACACTGAACCAATCAATCACTATAAAAAGATGAGCACTCAGCGCATGATTGACTAGCGCTTGAGCCTCAAAACACCCAAAAATTGCTCTACAGTGCCTGAAACACTCGCTGCGCCGCGGGCGCGTAGCCGTGGTTGAGGGGACCATGGCCGTGGCCGGTGGTGACATCCGCCCCGGCAGCAATGGCCCCCAGGATGTAGGCCCGTGCCTGCTCCACGGCCTGCTGCAGCGGCTGGCCCAGTGCCAGCTGCGCGGCAATCGCTGACGACAGGGTGCACCCGGTGCCATGCCCGTTGTGGGTGGCAATGCGTTGTGACTGCAACCGGTGGCCCTGTCCTTGTGCGTGTTCCCCGCCTTGCACGGCCAGCACATCCACCACCCAGTCGCCCGGAAGGTGCCCGCCTTTGAGCAGCGCGGCGCGGGCGCCCAGTCGCAGCAGGTCTTGCGCGGCCAGCTCCAGCGCCTCCACGCCCTCGATGCTTCGCCCCAGCAGCCAACCGGCCTCGTCCAGGTTGGGCGTGACCACTTCGGCCAGCGGAAACAGCTCCTGGACCAGCACGGCCACCGTCTCCTGGGCAATCAGCCGATCGCCACTGGTGGCCACCATCACCGGGTCCAGCACCACGTGCGGCAGCTGATAGGTCCGAATGGCTTCTGCCACCACGTGCACCACGTCCGGTGAGTGCAGCATGCCGATCTTGACGGCGTCCACGCCAATGTCCTGCACCACCGCATCGATCTGGGCCTTGAGCATCTCGGGCGGAATGCCGTGGATGCCTATCACCCCACAGGTGTTCTGGGCCGTGATGGCGGTGATGGCCGTCATGCCATAGCAGCCCAAGGCACTGAAGGTCTTGAGATCGGCCTGGATGCCCGCGCCACCGCCGCTGTCAGACCCGGCAATGGAGAGCACGCGTGCGTAGCGGTGGCCCGTGGAGGGCAAGGAGATCGTCGGTGAAATCATGGCAAAAATTATGGCCTATGCGCCACGTCAAAACGGGGCGCTTAGGGGATGTGCTGTAATTCATTTTCCGGACGAAACAGGGGTGTCCCACCCTAGAGCCGGTTCCAAGTCTTTTTGGAGACTGCATTGGAGTGCAATCGGGATGAGTGAATGCTTCGGGTGCGCCGCATGGGCTCATGCCCATGCAAGCAGTCGGGGCGTCCAATCGCCCGATTTCACTCCAACCCTTCGGGCAAGTGCCTTGCCGGGCGGTCTGCGGCGTTGCGGCGCTTGTTGATAGTCGAGCTATCAACTGCGCACCGCGCCTAGCACCCCTTCCCGGCAAGGTACTTGTGCAACTCCAAAAAGACTTGGAACCGGCTCTTGGCACGCGACTGAGAAATACCCTGGGGCCCGCACAGAACCCTGTGCACTGCGGCACACGCAGCAGCCCCGCTACCCGATCCAGGTCATGCTGGCGTGGGGAGTTTCCATCAACGGTGACCCCGTTTTGTCCATGGCTGCTTGCCACTACATGGACACACTGACGGAGCTATGTCACTTCCACCTTCTTCCTTTGCCATACTGGGCGCAGGGCTCATGGGCCGTCTGCTGGCTGTGGAGCTTGCGCGTCTTGGGCACCGTGTAGACATCTACGACGCGGGCAGCCCCGCCGCCGAAAACTCGGCCGCCACCGTGGCTGCGGCCATGCTGGCCCCGCTGGCAGAGTCTGCGATCACCGACCCCGGCGTGGTGCGCATGGGCCACCACGCGCTGACCCGCTGGCCCGAGTTGCTGGCAGCCCTGTCAGAACCCGTGTTTTTTCAGCAAGCCGGCACGCTGATCGTGTGGCACCGCCAGGACGCGGCCGAAGCCCAGCGTTTCACCCGCCAGCTCGAAAACAACCAGCGCGGCCTGCCCGAGCTGCCCGCCCTGCAAAAGCTCGACAGTGGCGCCCTGGAGCAGGTGGAGCCCGCCCTTGCGCACCGCTTCAACCAGGGCCTGTACCTGCCCGGCGAGGGCCAGCTGGACAACCGCCAGTTGCTGGCCGCCCTGGTGGTGGAAATGGAGCGCCTGGGAGTGCGCATGCACTGGCACACGCCCCAGTCGCCCGAAGCCTTTACGCCCGGCGCACCCGGCCAGCCTGACCGGGTGCTGGACTGCCGGGGCCTGGGCGCCAAGGGCCAGTGGAGTGCCTTGCGCGGCGTGCGTGGCGAAGTGGTGCGCATCCATGCGCCCGACGTCACGCTGCAGCGCCCCACCCGGCTGGTGCACCCGCGCTACCCCATCTACATTGCGCCCAAGGAAGACCATCTGTTTGTCATTGGCGCGACCGAGATCGAGTCCGACGACCGCTCCCCGGCCAGTGTTCGCTCCACCCTGGAACTGCTGAGCGCCGCCTATGCGGTGCACCCCGGCTTTGGCGAAGGCCGCATCCTCGAGCTGGCCACGCAGTGCCGCCCCACGCTGCCGGACAACCTGCCCGCCATCCGCCAGACCCGCCCGGGCGTGCTGGAGATCAACGGTCTGTACCGCCACGGCTTCATGATCTCGCCCGCCATGCTGGATGTGACCCTGGAGGTGCTGAACACGGGACAATCGACCCTGTCCGAACGTTTTGACCTCCGGCTGGAACTGGAGCCAGCCGCACCCGCCCCGACCGGCGTTGCAGCCCCCGCATTTGCATGAACATCTCGATCAACCAAATCCCGCACGAACTGCCCGAGGGCGCCACCGTGGCCGATGCTGTGGCCGCCATCGAAGCGCGCCCCCCGTTTGCCGTGGCGGTGAACACCACTTTTGTGCCAAACACCCGCTACGCCGCCCATGCGCTGCAGCCTGGCGACCGTGTGGAGATCATCTCGCCGGTCACGGGCGGCTGAATCAGCCAAAATTCAATCAAAAGAGCTGTAAGCGCTTATAAATCATGCACTAGCAGCTACAAAAATCATAGTAAACCAATGACCACTCCGACGCCCCAAGACCCGCTGGTGCTGTATGGCCAGACGTTCGCCAGCCGCCTGCTGCTGGGCACCTCGCGCTACCCATCGCCCGCCGTGCTCGAAACCGCTGTGCAACGCGCCAAGCCCGCCATGGTTACGGCATCCCTGCGCCGCCAGGGCAGCAACCCGGCCGAAAGCGGCAGCAGCTTCTGGGATCTGCTGCGCAAGCTCAACGTGCCCGTGCTGCCCAACACCGCCGGCTGCCACAGCGCGCAAGAGGCCATCACCACCGCCCAGATGGCGCGTGAGGTGTTCAACACCCCCTGGATCAAACTGGAGCTGATCGGCGATGACTACACCCTGCAGCCGGACACGCTGAACCTGGTGGGCGTGGCCGAGCACCTCATCAAGGAAGGTTTTCAGGTACTGCCTTATTGCACCGAAGACCTGGTGCTGTGCCAGCGCCTCGTCGATGTGGGCTGCCAGGCCGTGATGCCTTGGGCCGCCCCCATCGGCACCGGGCGCGGCCCGGTCAACCCCTATGCGCTGCAAACGCTGCGCGAGCGCCTGAACGTGCCCATGCTGGTGGATGCCGGGTTGGGCCTGCCCTCGCACGCCTGCCAGGTCATGGAATGGGGCTACGACGGCGTGCTGCTGAACACCGCCGTGGCTCTGGCACAAGACCCGGTGGCTATGGCCGGCGCATTTGCCAATGCCGTCAGCGCCGGGCGCGCAGCCCGCCTGGCCGGTGCCATGGCCGCACAAGACGCCGCCCAGCCCAGCACCCCCGTGCTGGGCACCCCTTTCTGGCACCACGCCCATGCATGACACCACCACCCTGGCGCAGGCCATCCTGAGCCACCACGCGGCCCCCTTTGCGGGGTTTGCGCCCGAGCCCGTGCCAACCCCCACGTTGCAGGACCCTGTCTACCTCGCCGCGCTACAGGCCTGCAGCCAGTTGGGCTTCATCGCCCATGACGCCGAATGCCTGGCCCGCGCCTGGCAGGCGCGCGCGCTGCGCACTGGCAGTGCACAGCCCGAGCAATGGCCGGACGAGCCCCAGGACTTTGGCCTGCAGCGCCTTCCGCGCGCCCAGCAGTTTGCCGCGTGCCCCGAGCGCCTGGGCCTGTATGCCGTACTGCCTGACGCCCAGTGGGTGGGCCGCATGGCACGCGCCGGGGTGCCCACAGTGCAGTTGCGCTTCAAATCGGACGACGCCCGCGCCATCCGGGCCGAAGTCCAGGCCGCCGTCGAGACCGTGCAAGGCACGGGCGCACTGTTGTTCATCAACGACCACTGGCGGGATGCGATCGATGCAGGCGCCTACGGCATCCATCTGGGCCAGGAAGACCTGGACGCACTCACTGCCGAAGAGCTGCAGACGCTCCACCGCTCCGGCCTGCGCCTGGGCGTGAGCACCCATGGGTATGCCGAAATGGTGCGTGCCGACGCCGTGGGGCCCAGCTATATCGCGATGGGTGCCGTGTTCCCTACGACCCTCAAAAAAATGGCTACCGCGCCCCAGGGCGTGGGCAGGCTGGGCGTGTATGCGCGGCTGATGCGGCACTACCCGCAGGTGGCGATTGGTGGGATCAGCGCCGAGCAGTTCCCCACGGTACTGGCCACTGGCGTGGGTTCCGTGGCCGTGGTGCGGGCCTTGGTCAACGCGCCGGACCCTGAAGCATCGGCCGCAGAGCTGATGGCGCTGATGCGGTGACGGCTGGGTGGCGATAGCGGCCACGGCGGCTATCGCGCATCCCTCTCGACCATCGCAGCGCCCCCTGGATAGTCGCCGGGTGGCCGATTGGTCGCCTGCTCGCTACTTGTTGTCGGGCTTCTTCATCTGCTCCAGCTCAAGGCGGAGCTCCATGAGATCGTTCTCCATGCCAAAGCCGACCGGCTGGCCCGCTGGCGGCGGCGCCGTCACGGGCACCGGGGGCAGATCGCTCAGCGTGAGGCGGGGGGGGTCCGACAGATCCAGGTCGAGCGGAATGCCCCGCGAATCCTCGCCTACTGCTGCTGCGGGCCTGGAGGGAGTGGCTGCAGAGCGCACGGGCTCCTGCTGGGCCTTCATCGCGAACTCGAACTCCAGGCTGGCTGCCAGTGAATCAAGCGGCTGGTCGTCGTGCAGCGCCACCGGTGTATGAGCTGCAGGCGCCACCAGTGTCTCGGACCGGGGCGGTGCCAGGGGCGTCGTCCGCTTGCGCGGGGGCGCTGCACCGCGCGCGCTGGCGGGCGTGGTCTGTGCAATCGCCAGCAGCAGCAACAGATCGTCATAGGCCGCCAGATCAAACGGCTCCACCGCTTCAGCGCCCGTGCGGCGAAACAGGAATTTCTCCAGCAGGCCCAGCACCGCAGGCGTTGTCCACTCGGCCTCGATCTCGGCGAGTGCGTCGGTGTAGTGGTACAGCATGCGGCCCGTGCGGTGAAAGCCCGCAAACTCCGGCACTTGCGCGTTGAAGGACTGCATGAACTGCGTTCGCAGCTGCGCAAACTCATCCACACGACTGAGCGTGTGGTACAGCCGCAATAGCTCCAGGTAGGCCAACGGAGAGGTCTGGCGGTGCTCGGCAATGTGATTCTTCAGCACCTCGATGGCCTGCTGGTGCTCGCCCACCGAAACAAAAAATTCAGCCTGCTGCTGGATGTCAAACAGCTCTTCAGGGTTGACGATGTGGGAAGCTACCGAGGCGGCAGCCGGCGCGGAAACCGACTTCGCCTGCAAGGGAGCGGGAGCACTCGCCGCCGGGCTGGTCGCTACGAAGCGTGGTTCCACGGCCGCAGCGGCTGCCTTGCGCAGGGGCGTGGCACCGGACTCGGGGTTCGCCGCGACGGCATGAGGCTGGGTTTCCGACGGCAGCCACGTGTCGCCGGGATGGGGGGTAAGACTGACCGCTTCTTCATGCGCCGATGCTGCATCGCCACGTGCGCCCAAGGCCACAGAATCGCGCCACGAACGCACTGCCTTGTCAGAGGCGCTGCGCATCCGCGACCACATCCATGCCACCCCCGCCAAGGCCAAGGCCAGCAGACCGCCCAAGGCATATACCACCGTCGCAGGAAAACGCTCCTGTTCCATCGCCTCCAGCTGCTGCTGCAACTGGCCAGCGGCTGCACGGTCCTTGGCGGCCTGTGCTCGCAATGCGGCGGTGTCCGATTCCAGCGCCTTTAATCGTTCGCCGTCTTTTTGCAATTCTTCCGGCTGCGCGTTCAATGATCTCCACAACGCGGCAGCCTGGGTGCGCAGGACCGACATCTCTTCAGAAGGTGCCGTGGGTAGCTGCGCGGTAGAGCGCAACGCCACAGGACTGTCCAGCCAGGTATCCAGGGGCTCAACCACCAAACGCGAGCGCGCTGCAGGTGCAGCGGCCACCACCGACTTGCCAGGTGCTGCCGTACCCACACGCGCGGAAGGCCGCGCGGCAGCTGCAGAGCCGGGAGCGCGGCTCTCAGCGGAGGGCGAGCCCAAGGCCCTTGCCGGTGCAGGCGCCTTGTCACGGGGCCTGGTGGCCTGCATCGCACCGGCGGCAGCCGCAGATGCGCTGCCACTACCCTGTGAAGGCGAACGCTGTGACTCTGAAGCTGCGCTGGGGGTTGCTGCAGGAAGCCGCGCCAAGTCCACCGGGGACGCAGAGGCGGACCGGGTGACGGTGGTCGGCAAATCCGAGAGGAAGGTGTAGCTGCGCGTGGTTTTTCCGTTGCACCCTGCGGTCAGGGTCACGGTGAGAACCGGTTCATCCAGCGATACCGAGGCCAGCACGCGGACCCCTGAAGGACGCCCACGCACCTCGGGCAATGGGACCACTCGCACCTTGCTGTCACTGATGGCGTTGTCGCCTGCCACCAGCTTGGCCGTGACGCAGGACGATGCGACATCCGTGCCCGGGTCGGGCTGCAACTCGAACGAGAGATCGACCGGGGCGCCCAGCACAACCGTACCACTACCATTGCCCAGGGACAGCGCCGAAGCACCGGCTGCAAGCGCCCACAATCCTGGTCCAAAAACGGTGTTACGGATTTTCACAATCAATTCTGTTTTTCGGTCCGGAGGATTCTTGCACATAAGACCCAGATAAGGCCAGAGCCATAATGCCGCTATGAAAATTCAGTTTCCCAACATCGCCATCGTGGGTACCGGTGCCATGGGCCGAGGCATCGCACAAATTGCTGCCCAGGCTGGCAGTCAGGTTTTTCTGCTGGACGCAAACCCCGGAGCCGCCGACGCCGCACGGGCCGCCCTGCAGGAGCAATGGAACAAGCTGGTCGCCAAGGGCCGGATCGAAGCGGACCAAGCCACAGCACTGACCGCGCGGCTGCACCCCGTCAAAACAGCGGCAGACCTGGCGGCCTGCGATCTGGTGGTGGAAGCCATCGTGGAGCGGCTGGATGCCAAACAGGCCCTCTTCGTCGAACTGGAAGGGGTGGTGCGCGCCGATGCGGTGCTGGCCACCAACACGTCCTCTCTGTCCGTGACGGCCATTGGCGCAGTCCTCAAGCGCCCCGAACGCCTGGCCGGGTTCCACTTCTTCAACCCCGTCCCTTTGATGAAGGTGGTGGAGGTGATCGCGGGCCTCAAGACAGATCCAGCGATCTGCAATGCGCTGGCCGCGTATGCCAAGGAAATGGGCCATACCCCTGTACAGGCGCAGGACACCCCTGGCTTCATCGTGAACCACGCGGGGCGCGGCTTCGGCACGGAGGCCCTGCGCATCGCGGGCGAAGGCGTGGCCGATTTCGCTACCATCGACCGCATCCTTCGCGACCAGGTCGGCTTCAAGCTGGGGCCCTTCGAGTTGATGGACCTGACGGCGCTGGACGTGTCGCACCCGGTCATGGAGTCCATCTACCGCCAGTACTACGATGAACCCCGTTTCCGCCCCAGCGTGATCACCGCGCAGCGTCTGGCGGGGGGCGTGGTGGGCAAGAAGGTGGGCGAAGGCTTCTATCGCTACGTGGAGGGCACAGCGCAGGTGCCTGCCGAGGCGCCTGCCCCCGTGGTCAACGACATTCCGCCCGTGTGGGTGTCCCCGCGCGCTGCACGCCGGGCCGAGCTGTACCAATTGCTCAAGGACCTGGGGGCCACCATCGAGACCGGCCAATCCCCCTCCCCCCAGGCCATCACGCTGGTTGCCCCGCTGGGCTTTGACGTGACCACCGTCGCCGTGGTGGAGCGGCTGGACCCAGCCCGCACCATCGGCATCGACATGCTCATCGATGACGCCGCGACCAAGCGCCGCGTGCTGGCCACCAACCCCGCCACGCGCGTTGACATCCGCAACGCGGCGCATGCGCTGTTTGCGCGCGACGGCAAGGCTGTCAGTGTGACCCGTGACAGCGGTGGTTTCGTCACGCAGCGCGTGGTGGCCACCATCGTGAACATCGCCAGCGACATCTGCCAGCAAGGCATCTGCACCCCCAAAGATCTTGAGACCGCCGTCACCCTGGGCCTGGGCTACCCGCTGGGCCCCCTGGCCATGGGCGACCGCTGGGGCCCCACCAACATCCTGGAAGTGTTGTTCAACATGCAGACCGTGTATGGCGACACGCGCTACCGCCCCAGCCCGTGGCTGCGCCGAAGGGGTGCAATTGGCCTGAGCCTGAGCCATGTCGAAGAAGACTGATTGCCAAGCACCACGGCCACCTCACTGAACACCACCATGCCCGCAGAACTCCAGAGCACCAGCCAGGGCCAGACCCTGATCCTGACCCTTCGCAACCCCGAGCGGCGCAATGCCATCGACCCGGTAATGTATGCCGCGGGTGTGGAAGCACTGGGCGTGGCCGAAAGCAGCCCTGACATCCGCAGCGTGGTCATCACGGGCGCCGATGGCATGTTCTGCTCGGGCGGCAATCTGCAGCGCCTGCTGGCCAACCGCCAGGAAGCGCCGCAGGTGCAGGCACAAAGCATTGAAGGCCTGCACAACTGGATCGAGACCATCCGCACCTACCCCAAGCCGGTGATCGCCGCCGTGGAGGGCGCGGCAGCCGGTGCAGGGTTTTCGCTGGCACTGGCCTGCGATTTCATCGTGGCGGCCCGCAATGCCGTGTTTGTGATGGCCTACAGCAACGTAGCCCTGTCGCCCGATGGCGGCGCCAGCTGGAGCCTGGCCCACGCGCTGCCCCGCCAGATTGCCACCGAGATCCTCATGTGCGGGGACCGCATCGGCGCAGAACGCCTGCACGCATTGGGCCTGGTCAACCGCCTTGCCGAAGCAGGCAATGCACTCGACACCGCCCTGGCGCTGGCTGAGCAGCTCAATGCCCGTGCACCCAATGCACTGGCCAGCATCAAGGAGCTGCTGAACGAGGCTCCCCATGCCCAGCTCACGCACCACCTGGGCCATGAGCGCGACCACTTCGTGAAGAACCTGCACCACGCCAATGGCGGCGCAGGCATCTCAGCGTTTCTGGAAAAGCGCGTGCCCCGCTACGAGTAGCGCTGCACCACAAACGCCTCGACGCATCCACCGTCGCAGACCCATCAACCCCCGGTACGCTGCCACCCAGCGCCGGGGGTTTTCTTTTGGCCTACGCGCAGACACGCAGGTGACAACCCTGACGCATTGCGCAGGTCCCTGACGCGACAATGGGCCTGTTTCTAGTCACCCAAAAGACAGGCCATGGACGACCCGATTCTTACTATCGAAGAACGTGAAGCGATCAACTCCGGTCGCTGGTTTTCATCACTCTCACCTTCGCTACGCCACGACATCCTGCGATGTGCATACGTCAAACGCTTCAAGGACGGCGGCCTCATCGCCGCACGCGGCGACCCGCCCGAGGAGTGGATTGCTTGCGCGCGCGGTGCAGTGCGGGTGAGCTCCACATCCATCTCGGGCAAGCAGATCACGCTGACCTATGTGGAGCCGGGCATCTGGTTCGGCGATGTGGCGATCTTCGATGGGGACCGGCGCACGCACGACGCCTACGCGCACGGCGACACCACGATCCTGTGTGTGGCCAAGGCCGATTTTCGCAAGATCCTGGCCGTGCACACCGAGCTGTACGAAGCGATGCTGCGCCTGCATGCGCGGCGCATTCGCCAGCTGTTCGGGCTGGTGGAAGACCTCAACACGCTGCCCCTGCGATCGCGCCTGGCCAAGCAGCTGGTGCACCTGGTACGCAGCTACGGCGTGCCCAGCCTGTCGGACGGCAGCGAAATGCGGATCAGCCTGCAATTGGCGCAGGAAGAACTGGCACAACTGCTGGGTGCGTCGCGGCAACGCGTGAACCAGGAACTCAAGGCCATGGAACGCGAAGACGCCATCCGCATCGAGCCGGGCGGCCTGGTGGTGCGGGACCGCGAAGCCCTGATGCGCATCGCTGAAGCCGACAACTGACTCACTTACCCCATCACTGACAGCCAGAACCTTCATCCGCCTCCATGAGCAACTTTGACCATTTCGTCGGCACCCGCCCTGTTTCCGATCAGCACGCCTTTGACCTCGAAACGCTGACTGCATGGCTCTCCAGGAACATGGAGGGCTTTGCGGGCCCGCTGACGGTAGAGATGTTCAAGGGCGGGCAGTCCAACCCCACCTACAAGCTCATCACCCCCGGCGCCAGCTACGTGATGCGAGCCAAGCCCGGGCCCGTGGCCAAGCTACTGCCTTCAGCACACGCCATCGAGCGCGAGTTTGCGGTGATGAGCGGCCTGTACGGCACCGACGTTCCCGTGCCGCGCATGTTTGTGCTGTGCGAGGACGAGTCGGTGATTGGGCGTGCCTTCTACGTAATGGAGTGCATGCAGGGCCGCGTGCTGTGGGACCAGTCCCTGCCCGGCATGACGCCAGCTGAACGCGGTGACATCTACAACGAGATGAACCGGGTGATCGCGGCGCTGCACACGGTGAAATTTGCGGACCGAGGCCTGGCCAACTATGGCAAGCCCGGCAACTACTTTGACCGCCAGATCGGCCGCTGGAGCAAGCAATACGTGGCCTCCATCACGCAGCCCATCGAAGAGATGGACCGCCTCATGGAATGGTTGCCCGCCAACATGCCCGCCAGCGCACGGGACGAGGGCCATGTGTCCATCGTGCACGGCGACTACCGCCTGGACAACCTGATGTTCCATCCCACCGAGCCCCGCGTGATCGCCGTGCTCGACTGGGAGCTGTCCACACTGGGCCATCCGCTGGCGGACTTCAGCTACCACTGCATGAGCTGGCACATTCCTGCCTCGCTGGGTCGTGGCATTGCGGGGTTGGACCTGGGCGCACTGGGCATTCCCGACGAAGACACCTACATCCGCCTGTACTGCGAGCGCACCGGCATCACCACCCCCGATGCGCTGCGTGCCGACTGGAACTTCTACCTCGCCTACAACATGTTCCGCATCGCCGCCATTTTGCAGGGCATTGCCAAGCGGGTAGAGGCTGGCACGGCCTCCAGCGCCCAGGCCAAGGCCTCGGGCGACACCGCGCGACCCATGGCCCAGCTGGCCTGGTCCTTCGCGCAACGCGGCTGAACACACGACGCAACACCAGCGCCGCCCACGATTACCAACGGAGAAGAAACCCATGGACTTTGACTACTCGCCCAAAACCAAGGAACTGCAGGCCAAGCTGCTCCAGTTCATGGATGACCACATCTATCCGAACGAGTCTGCCTACAAGGATGAGTTGGCCGCCAACACCGTCGCAGGCAAGCGCTGGAGCGCGCTGAACACCATCGAGAACCTCAAGCCCAAGGCCCAGGCCGCCGGGTTGTGGAACCTGTTCCTGCCGGTCGACAGCGCCGCAGCATCCGGCTATGCAGGTGCCGGCCTGACCAACCAGGAATACGCACCGCTGGCCGAAATCATGGGCCGCGTGCCATGGGCCAGCGAGGTGTTCAACTGCTCCGCGCCCGACACCGGCAACATGGAAACCATTGCCCGCTACGGCGACGAAGCCAACAAGGCCCGCTGGCTCAAGCCCCTGCTCGAAGGCAAGATCCGCTCGGCCTTCGCCATGACCGAGCCCGATGTGGCATCGAGCGACGCCACCAACATCGAGACCCGCATCGAGCGCCAGGGCGATGAGTACGTGATCAACGGCCGCAAGTGGTGGATCTCTGGTGCGGCCGACCCGCGCTGCGCCGTGTTCATCACCATGGGCAAGACCGACCCCGAAGCCCCGCGCCATTCGCAGCAGAGCATGGTGCTGGTGCCCGCCGACGCCCCTGGCATCAAGATCATCCGTCCGCTGAATGTTCTGGGCTATGACGACGCCCCGCACGGCCACGTCGAGATGACCTTCGAGAACGTGCGTGTGCCCGTCTCCAACATCCTGCTGGGCGAAGGCCGTGGCTTCGAGATCGCCCAAGGCCGCCTGGGCCCTGGACGCATTCACCACTGTATGCGCCTCATTGGCCTGGCCGAGCGTGCGCTGGAGCTGATGTGCAAGCGCGCATCGTCACGCGTGGCCTTTGGCAAGACCGTGGCCCAGCAGACCGTGACACAGGAGCGCATTGCCGAGGCCCGCTGCAAGATCGACATGGCGCGCCTGCTCACCCTGAAGGCTGCCTGGCTGATGGACGTGGCTGGCAACAAGGTCGCCAAGACCGAGATCGCCATGATCAAGGTGGTGGCCCCCAGCATGGCCTGCCAGGTCATCGACTGGGCCATGCAGGTGCACGGCGGTGGCGGCATGTCTGACGACTTCCCGCTGGCCTATGCCTACGCCGGTGCGCGCACCCTGCGCTTTGCCGACGGCCCGGACGAAGTGCACCGCAACGCCATTGCCAAGTGGGAGCTGGGCAAGTACGGCACCTACGGCCGGGACGCCGCCGTGCCGGTGACCCGCGGTAGCTGACGCTCCACGGCACAGGACACAGGACCCGCAGACGCTCTACTGCGGGTCTTCAGCGTCTCCCGTCGCCCCGCCTGCGGCAGCAGGGGGCGGCAGGTTGTGTAATGCCCCTTGGGCAGCCGCCAGCAGCAATTGCGTGGCCTGGGCGATCTCCGTCAGGCTGCGCTGCGTGTGCTCCATGCGCAGGTACACCTTGCCGCGTACCAGCATCAATAGCAGCGGCGACTGCGCCCGTACCTCCCCGCCCTCACCTTCCACGACGTTGAGCAACTGGGATACCACCGGCGCATGGATCCAGCGCTGCGCGGTCTCCATGCGCTCGGCCACCACCGCAAAGTGCTGGCGAAACGAGGCCGGCAGGCCCGGCCAGGTCACCTCTTCAAACATGGCCAGCCAGCGCATTTCCTCGGGCAGGCTGGCATTCACCGTGGTCTGCAGGGTGTCGGTGATGGCGTTGTAGGCATTGCCCTCCAGGGACTCCTGCAAGGGGCGGTTGAGCACCATCACCGCCGCGTCCGGGTCCACCCCCAGATCGGCGCGCCCCCGCAACTCCAGGCCGCGCACATAGTCACGCGTGGGGTTGCCGCATTCCAGCCGCCACGGGTGGCCATTCAGGTCGCCCCCCAGGTCAAAATGCCCGTCCACCGCCTGCGGCACCACCGCCAGGCGCTGGGTGGCCGCCCAACGCACCACCTCCTGGTTGGACACGGGCCGTGCGGCATTCGGGCCACCGGGCAGATGCAGCGCTTTGCGAAGACGGTCAAACATGGCGATTCGAAGCCCAAGGCTTCGCGGAAGTCACGGATGCAGGCATTATTGGGGGCATCGGCCGCTGCGGCAAACCGGCGGAACGCCTTCTGTGACCTGGTTCACCATGCCGGAAGGGCAAAGCGGCGAACGGCTGGTGCGGCCACTGCCCACGCGCATGGGCACTGCACCGCGCCGGAGCAACCCCGCCGCATTCACTTTTGGCGATCTGAACAGCCCACATGCTCTTCTCTATGGACCGCAGACTTGCCCTCATCACCGTGGCTGGTGCGCTGGCCGCTCCGGGGACCGCCCTGGCGCTGCCCGACGATGCATCGGCCCGGGTGCGCCAGCTGGTGCGCTGGTCCACCGCGACGGCCGACCACCAGGGCTTGCCGTTTGCCGTGATCGACAAGCCTGCCGCGCGCATCCACGTATTTTCGGCACAGGCCCAGTGGCTCGGCAGCGCGCCCGTGCTGCTGGGGGCCGCTGCGGGTGACCGCTCAGCCCCGGGCATCGGGGCCAAGCCTCTGTCCCACATCCGCCCGCACGAACGCACCACCCCTGCAGGCCGCTTTGTGACCGAGCCTGGCCGCAACCTGCAGGGTGAAGACATTGTGTGGATCGACTACGACGCTGCCGTCTCACTGCACCGGGTGCGCAGCGTGAGCGCCGCAGAGCGCCGCCTACAGCGCCTGGCAAGCTCCAGCACCCGAGAAAAACGCATCAGCTATGGCTGTGTGAACGCACCCGCAGCGTTTTACGACCAGTTCATAGCCCCCTGGTTCGGGCGGGCGCCTGGGGTGATCTACGTGCTGCCGGACACCGAGCCTTTCGCTACATTTTTTGAAGCAGCCAGCGCATATGAGTAATGCGCTACCGGCTCATTTCGCTCAAAAATGCGCACCCAGGAGCCACTGCACAATAAAACGGCCATTCCGCACGGTCATGCAGTGGGCTCCATCCGTTGCGGCTCCCGGTCAGGCCTGAAAAGGCGCGATGACGAAGCCCATTCAAGTGACCATGTAAGGGTCAGACATCTGCGCCCACAGACCGGAAGTGCAGTGATTCACCGTGACGTCTTCCCAATGCCGGTAGTTGGCCTGCATGCCTCAAATCTGCTCGATCTCCAGGACCCCACCCGCTGGGATTCTTCGGCCCCGGGGTTACGGTGCAGCCGGTGCGGGGGCCAGCGTCAGCTCATGGGACCAGCGAGCAGGCTGGCGCTGCAGGGCACGGTAGCCAGTCTGCGCCCAGGTGCTGCTCATATCGCGGTAACGCGGCGAAAACACCAGGCCGCTTTGCCCTGTCTGGTAGATGAAGCGCGACTGCTCCAGGTCGGCCAGGTCGTACACCGCGCGCAGCGATGCGGCGTGGCGGTTCACAAACGGCCCCTTGGCTTCGCCCGCGTTGTACTGCCCCACGTTGACGGTGTAGGCGTCGCCATGCGATGGCTCGCTCACGTCAAAAAAGCGGGCCAGTGCAGGCACATTGCCAAATGGCCGGTGCACGCTGAGTGCCGGGTGCGCCGCGCCCCAACGCCATTGCGCGGGGTCTGCGCCGTACGCCGCCTGCAGCCGGTCGAGCGCGCGTCCCAGGGCTGCGGCAGACTGCTCTGCACACGTTGCGGGCTGGCACCACCAGGGGTCGTTGCGCTCCAGTATGCCCTCCAGCGCGGCCCGGTAGTCGCGTTTGCCATAGGTGGCGGTGAACCGCGCCTCGCCGATGCGCGGCACGATCAGGCCCCGCGCCAGCTCGTCGGTCCATGCGGCAAACACCAGGGGCGCAGCCTTGCCCGCATCCATCACACCGTCAAAGCCTTGGAGCTGCTCCTGCGCAGCTGCGGCCAGGGGGTGTGATGACTTGGCCTGCTGCAGATAGGGCAGCAGCTTGCGCGTGGCCAGTGAGGTCACATCGCGGTGGATGGCCTGCATGCTCGCGGCATCGTGCTTGTCGGTGGCCTCGATCAGCTGCGCAATGCGTTCGTAGCGGTAAGGCAAGGCCCAGTCTTGGGTCAGGTAGTGGGGATAGTCGGGCGCCGTCACCCGCTGGTTGGCGGTGGCTATCCAGCCCCGGGCGCCGTTGTCCTCCGGCGTCTGGTCGTACGGCAGCCACCCCTTCCAGTCGTACCGGGCGTCCCAGCCCGGCGAAGGCGCCACGCCCCGGATGTCGTTGGCAGGGTCTCGCACGGGCGCGCGGCCTGCGGCCTTGAAGCGGATGTTGCCCTGGTCATCGGCCGCCACCACGTTCTGCATCGGCGAGTGGTAGTGCGAGAGAGCCGCGAACAACGCGTCCACCGATTTCGCCTGGTTGGTCTGGAGGCCCGCCAGCACCGTCTGGTTGTCGGCATCGAGCGCGCTCCAGCGCAGCGCCAGCACGTATTTGCCGAGGTCTAGCACGTCGGCATGCGACTTCTGCGCGTCGCTCAACACGGGGCCGTGCCGCGTGCTGCGCACCTTCAGGGCGACATCGGCCTGCCCTTTCACACGGATGGTTTCGTTGCGCACCGTGAAGAGCGCCCAGCCCTCGGGCGTGCGGTACTGCGACGCGTCGGCGGGGTTGATCTGCTCCAGGTACAGGTCCTGCACGTCCGGGCCCGTGTTGGTGAAGCCCCAGGCCAATTTGTCCGTACGGCCCAGCACCACAAAGGGCATGCCGGGCAAGGTGGCGCCCACCGCGTCGATGGCGCCGATGGGGGTGCCGTCAGACGCCTGGCCTGCGGGAGCCTGCAAGCCCGCAAAGTACCAGATGGCGGGTGCCGACAGGCCCAGGTGCGGGTCGTTGGCCAGCAGCGGTTTGCCACTCACGGTGCGGGTGCCTGCCAGCACCCAGCTGTTGCTGCCCTTGCCCTCGTTGGTGCCCGCATTGCGAGTCAGCTCGTCGGCCCAGGCCAGCATGCCGGCACTGATCTGGCGGGACAAGGGCCCGTCGCCCAGCGCGGCAGATGCAGCCTCCCGATCGGCCAACGCTGTAGCTGCGGACGGTGCAGCAGAGGCGTTGGCATCGGTGGCCCGGTACACCCCCAACTGCCGGTACAACGCGGCCAGGTCGGCCGAGGCTGCGGGGCGCTCGCCCGGGTACGATGGCATCAGTTGCCACAAGCGCTCGGTGTCCAGCGTTTTCGCAATGGACAGCCGCGCAAACTCGTTGCCCCAGTTGCCGCCCAGGTCCAGCGCCATCATCAGCGCCCAGCCCACGCTGTCCTCGGGCTCCCACACGGCGCCCGTGGCCCCACCCGGCTGAACGCCCAGGATATGGAACTCCGGCGGCAGCGCCTGGGGGCGGTTCTGGTGGAAGGCATGAATGCCCTGGCTGTACGCCTGTAGGGCCTCCTGGGCATACAACGGCAGGCCTGCGTACTGCCGCTTGGCCGTGCCCATGATGTCCAGCGTGCGCATGAGCTTGTCAGTCTCCAGCGTGGCCGGCCCAAACACTTCGGACAGCTCGCCGTGCATCACGCGGCGGTTGAACTCCAGCTGCCAGGTGCGCTCCTGCGCATGCACGTAGCCCATCGCAAACCAGGCGTCTTGCGGGCTCTGCGCGCGAATGTGGGTGACGTCTGCGCCATCGCGCTGCACCTGCACGGCCTGGCGCAGGCCCTTCACGACCAACTTGCCATCCAGTGTCGCAAAGCTGCGCTGTACATACACGGCAGCCCCCGTGCCAACCAGCAAGGCCGCCACCACCAGCCCGACGGCCGTTCGCTTCATCCACGCCATGTCTCGTGTCTCCTGATTGTTCTGGGTTGTTTGTGTGGGTTCGGAAGTGAAAGGGCTGCGCGCTGACCGGGAGTCCGCCGCGCTGTGACAGCTGTCGGCGGCAGCCGACGGCCTCAGCCCAGATGAACGCTGGTGCCGGCGACCTGAAAGTTCATGATCGGAGCACTGGCCTCGGTAAAGGGAACCCCCAGCGCAATCTGCCCCGTGCCATGCAGGATGCAGGCATCGCGGCGCAGCCGCACGGGCGAGTCGCTGCCGTCAAACCGCACCCAGGTGCCGAAGCTGCTCATGTCGGTCAGCACGAACCCGCTGTTGCGCCAGTCGATGCGCGCATGCAGCCGTGAAACGCGGGGGTCATTGATGCACAGCTGGGCATGGTTGGCGCGCCCCACATGCACGGGCGCATCCGACGAGGTGAACGACATGTCCACCCCATGCCAGGAAAACTGGATCTGCCCCAGGATGGAATCGGCCGGAGCAAAACTGCTGACCAGCGCCGCCTGCATGGTGAGCGAGTCGGGCTCTTCGTTCTCGCGCCACTCCACCTGGTAGAGCATCTGCAGCTCGGCCTTACCGCGGATTTCCATCAGGCCCAGCTTGCGATACCACACATCGGCAGCGGCCCCCGCCAGCAGCACAGTCGTCTCGGTGGCCCAGATTTCGGCGGGGCCCGCGCGCTCGCACAGGCGGGAGGCCACATTGACGGCATCACCGTAACAGTCGCCATCCACATCGACCACCTCGCCACTGGCCACTCCCACGCGGATGTCCATGCGCAGCGGCTGCGGCCACCGGTCCAGACGCGCCTGGTGCTGGCGCAGCATGTGGGTGGTGGCAGTCACGGCACTGGCCGCATCACCAAACACACACAACACCCCGTCGCCCAGCTTCTTGACCACGCGCCCCGCATGCGCCTCGATGGTGTCACTGATCCACTGCGTGACCTGAGTCACCGCCTCGGTGGCGCGCTCGTTGCCCAGCGTTTCATACAACGAGGTGCTGCCCGAAATGTCGGCGAAGACCACCGTTGACAACACACTCATGAACGATGGCCGATTAGTAACATCATGTGAACCAGTTTAGTGCAAGCTCAACGAAGACGCACCTAACAAAGCGTCAACAATCCTTTGCCAGGGTCTTTACGGGCCACGCGCCCCGGTACTTGCGGCCTCACTGCAGGCGCTAATGGCAGCGGTAGGCGTGGAGGGTGCGCACCTTGGGTGCCCGAAGGTGCTGGCAAAACACACGCCGAGCAGCGCACCTGTTCGCCCGCTTGCCTCGCGTCAGGCCGCCGCAAGCATTCGCGATGAATTGCGTAAAAGTTCGCAACAAACGGGGGCGCCGTGTTGTCTTTATGCAAAAACAGGAGCGTCACCCTTGCGTCAATCCTCACTCCCGCTTACTTTGATCGACCCTGTTACAAAAATCGCACAGCCCACCGTCCATGCGCTGGAACAAGCCCAATCTCCGCAACAACCTGCACGACCTGCTCGGTCGTGACAAGCCGTCATCGACGGCCTGGGTGCGCGACCAGGGTCTGGAAGAGGTGCGGCGTGCCATGCTGCACAGCCTGATGGGGCTGACCGGCTGCGAAGTGGCGCGCATGAACATGCGCCTGCGCTACGCGGGCGATATTGAAGCGCTGTGGTACCTGCGCAGCGATTTGCTCGACACGCTCACCCTGCTGCGCGGCGAGGCCATCGCGCAGACGGTGCTAGACCGGGTGACGCCGATGTTCCAGGGGCAGTTGCCGCTGTCGCTGCGGGTGCCACAAATGCCCAACGCACCCCGCGCGCACCTCTGAAACCCTGAGATTGCAGCCCTGACGGCCGGGGCCGGTCACCACGCCGCACCGGCATCGTGCCACGCAGCGGCCCCGGGTTAGCGCCGCCTGTTCAGTGCTGGTGGCCCCAATAGATCAGCGCATCACGCTCTTCCACCGACAACGACACCGTTGCACCCACGGGCAGCAGCACCTTGGTCTCGACATGCCCAAACGGCAGGTTGGTCAGCACGGGCGCCTTGATCTGGGTGCGCAGCCAGTCCACCACCGACTGCAGCTTGTAGCCCTTGTCGTGCGGCGCCAGCTTGAAGTTGGTGAACTGCCCCAGCACCACGGCTTTCTGCTGGGCCAGCACACCGGCGTGCAGCAGCTGGGTCAGCATGCGCTCAACGCGGTAGGGATGTTCGTGCACATCCTCCACAAACAGCACCCCGCCCTTGACCTGCGGGAAGTACGGCGTGCCGACCAGCGAAGCCAGCACCGCCAGGTTGCCGCCCCACAGGGTGGCGCTTTTCACATAGACGTTGGGCACAGCAGGCTTGCCGGTAGTGGCATGGGGCTTTTCCTTGTGCATGCGCCAGCCCGTGCCTTCACCGTGGCCGGTCAACAGGTCGTCAAAGCAGGCTTCCATGATGTCGTCGGGCGCGCCCTCCACGCCAAAATCGGCCCCCAGCGACGGCCCCGCCCAGGTGGTGGCCCCGGTTTTGGCCAGCACGGCGAGCTGGAAGGCGGTGAAGTCGCTCACGCCCACGAAGTGGGTGCCCTTTTCGATGGCCTTGGCCACCGCCTTGTAGCGGATGCCCGGCAGGATACGCGTGAGGCCATAACCCCCGCGCGAGATCAGCGCCACATCGGCGCCGCTGGCCGCCGCACGGTGGATGGCGGCCAGCCGGGTGGCGTCGTCGCCCGCAAAGCGCGTGTGTGTGGCCAGCGCGTCCACATCCACCTCCACCTCATGGCCCTGGGCCTTGAGACGGGCGATGCCCCGCTTGAAGGCGGCCTTGTCGCGCACTGCACTGGAAGGCGAGTAGATGTAGATGTGCTTGGGACCGTGGTCGTGGTCGTGGTCGCACTGCGAGGGATCGTGATGGTGGTCGTGCAAAGCGCTCAGGCCCCGGTGGGGCCTGCTCCGTAAACAGGGGGGATGCCCGCTGCCCCATGCAGTCAAGGGGCACGAGCGGGCACATCAGTGCGTGAAGTATTCCACAGCCTGTGCAGCAATGGCCTCGCCATGCTCCTGAACAAAGTGGCCCGCATGCGGCAGCACCACCGGCTCGGGGCATCCACGGATGTTGTGTTGCAGCGCCCGCATGGTGGGCAGTCCCAGCACGGGGTCTTGCGCCCCCACCACCATCAGGCTGCGGCCTGGCCACCGGTGCTGCCAGAAATCGCGGGCTTCACGCGACAGCGCCGCACCGGCGTCATCCAGGGCGGCAGGGACACGTTCAGGGAACGCACGCAGCGCAGCCCGGTAACCTTTATCCGGAAAGGGGGCATCGTAGGCTGCGCATTCCGCAGCGCTCAGGTGCGGGTTGCCGCGTGCCAGCAGGCGCCCCACCCCGTACAGCGGCTTGTCCCGGCACATCGCACGCCAGTCCACAAAGCCCTGGGGCAACGGTGCATCGCCTGTGGCCAGCAGCGTGTTCATCACCAGCAGGCCGCCAAACCGCTCGGGCATCGCCACGGGCAGCGTGAGGCCCAGGATGCCACCCCAGTCCTGCACCACCAGCACGACATTGCGCAGGTCCAGCCGCTCGATCAGCTCCAGCAGCACCTGGCGGTGCCATTCGAACTGGTGCGCACCTTCCTTCTTGGGCTTATCGCTTTTTCCAAAACCGATCAGGTCGGGCGCCACCACGCGGTCGCCTGCAGCCAGAAAGGTGGGCAGCATGCGGCGATAGAGGTAGCTCCAGGCCGGGTTGCCATGCAGACACAGCCAGGTGCGCGATGCGTCGCGCGGGCCTTCGTCCAGGTAGTGCAGGCGCAGGCCCGCCAGACTCGGCAGGTCGCTGACGTAGTGGGGAGCCCAGGGGTAGCCGGGCAGGTTCGCGAAAGCCGCATCGGGTGTACGCAAGGCATCGTCACGCAGGGGGTGGCGGGCCAATGCCTCGGCGCGTTGCTGGCGGCGCCGCTGCGCAAAAAAGTGGCTCAGCAGGCCGCCGCACTCCTCGGCCAGCACCCCGCCCTGCACCTCGGTCTGGTGGTTGATCTCGGCATGCCCAAACAGGTTGAGCACCGAGCCTGCCGCCCCCGTCTTGGGCTCCATCGCACCAAACACCACCCGTGCCAGGCGGGCATGCAGCATGGCGCCACCGCACATGGCGCAAGGCTCCAGCGTCACATACAGGCTGCAGCCGTCCAGCCGGTAGTTGCCCAGGCGCAGCGCCGCAGCACGCAGGGCCACGATCTCGGCATGGGCCGTCGGGTCGTGGCCTTCCACCGGGGCATTGCGGCCAGTGGCGATGACCTGGCCGTCCTTGACCACGATGGCGCCCACAGGCACCTCGCCCGCGCTGGCTGCGGCTTGCGCCTCGGCCAGGGCCAGTCGCATCCAGTGCGCATCGTCGGCTATCTTCATTACTATATTTTCAATAGCATCCAAGGCATGAAATATGTGCGCTTAGAAGCAATCTGGCTTATTTTTTCTCGTCTTCAGGCATGGGGCGTGCCTGTTGCATCAGGCCTTCTACCTGCTGCTTGACCTGCTGCTGCATCTGCTGGCTCTGCTCACGCACCGTGCCGGTCGGCGCCGACGCAGGCCCCGCCGCGCCTGTGGCGGTTTGCAATGCGGGCACGGGGGCGCGCGTGGCCGCCAGTTGCTTCTTGGCCAGCAGGCCCACGATGGCCAGCACCACCACCAGTCCGACCAATCCAAACATTGCGCGCATACCAGGGCTCCTTGGCGGGCACCGGGGGCCCGCGCGTTCTTGCGATGGGATCTGACTGTAAAGCCAAACGCCGCACGCAAAAACGGCCGCAGGGAGCGGCCGTGGGGTCAGGAGTCGCTGAAGCAACGCCGGAGAGTGACCTCAGTTCAATGCCACGCGGCTACCGTCCTTGAACGTGTACAAGGTCACGGCGGGCGTGGTCAACTCGCCCTTGGCGGTGAAGGCGATGTTGGCGGTCACGCCCTTGTATTCAGTCTTGACGAGGAACGGCGCGAACACCTTGGGGTCCACTGAGTTGGCGCGCTTCATCGCGTCAGCCAGCACCATGGCGGCGTCATAGGCATAGGGGCTATAGATCTGGAACTGGCCGGGGAACTTGGCGTCGTAGCGCTTCTTCCAGTCCGAGCCGCCCTGCATCTTGTCCACCGAGGCACCGCCCGTCGCGCAGGTCACATTCTTCAGCGCGGGGGTCTTGCCCGACAGTTCGGGCAGCTTCTCGGTGCACAGCGCATCACCGCCAAAAAACTTCACGTTGCCCAGGCCCAGCTGCTCCATCTGGCGCAGCATGGGGCCAGCTTGGGCGTCCAGGCCGCCGTAGAAGATCGCGTCGGGCTTCTTGTTCTTGATGGCGGTGAGGATGGCCATGAAGTCGGTGGCCTTGTCGTTGGTGAACTCCTCGGCCACCACTTTCAGGCCCTTTTGTAGCGCCGTCGCCTTGAAAACCGAGGCCACGCCCTGGCCATAGGCCGTGCGGTCGTCGATGATGGCCACGCTCTTGAGCCTGAGGTGGTCCGCACCAAACAAGGCCAGGGCAGCACCCAGCGCGTTGTCGTTGGCGATCAGGCGGAAGGTGGTCTTGTGGCCGGGCTTGGTCAGGTCGGGGTTGGAGGCAGAAGCCGTGATGTGTGGCAGGTCGCACTTGGCGTAGACCGCCGAGGCGGGAATGGACGTGCCCGATTGCAGGTGCCCTACCACGCCCGCCACCTTCTGGTCGCACAGCTTCTGGGCCACGGCGGTGGCCTGGCGTGGGTCGCCCGCGTCGTCTTCGGCCGCGATTTCAAACTTGATCTTCTTGCCGCCAATGACGAGGTTCTGGGCGTTCAGGTCGTCAATGGCCAGACGCACACCGTTTTCCGTGTCTTTACCGATGTGGGCAATGCCGCCCGAAACCGGGCCCGCATGGGCGATCTTGACGGTCTGTACGTCCTGGGCAGAGGCCAGATGGGCCGCCAGCGCAAGGGCGGTCAGCGCAGAAATTCGGAACAGAGGCGAAGAAGCGAAAACGGGGCGCAGCACAGTACAAAGTCTCCTGGGTCGGTCAAAGCATCCTGTTGTGCACCGAACTTGTACACAACAAACCCCACATCGTAGCCACCTCAGCCCTCGTTTTCGCAAAATTACTAAGCAAACTTAGTAATTTGCTCCGGCATTAACCGGGCTAATACGTCCGGCGCGCACCGCCCGCCCAGGCAGGCTGGGATAATCACGCCCCATGTCCCTCCTGCCCCACCAGCTCGAACTGCTCTCGCCCGCGCGCGACGCAGACATTGGCATCGAAGCCATCAACCACGGCGCCGATGCCGTCTACATCGGCGGCCCGGCCTTTGGCGCGCGGGCCAGTGCGGGCAACGACATTCGGGACATCGAGCGCCTGGTCAGACACGCGCACCGCTTCAACAGCCGCATCTTTATCACGCTCAACACCATCCTGCGCGACGATGAACTGGAGGCCGCGCGCAAGATGGCCTGGCAGGTGTACGAGGCGGGCGCGGATGCATTGATCATCCAGGACATGGGCCTGCTCAAAATCGACCTGCCGCCCATCCAGCTGCACGCCAGCACCCAAACCGATATCCGCACGCCCGAAAAAGCACGCTTCTTGCAGGACGCGGGCCTGTCGCAGATCGTGCTGGCACGCGAGCTGACGGTGCAGCAGATCGCCGCAGTGCACAAGGCGCTGGGGCCCGTGGATGCGCCGGGGCGCGCCAACATCGAGTTCTTCATCCACGGCGCGCTGTGCGTGGCCTACAGCGGCCAGTGCAACATCAGCCATGCGCAAACGGGCCGCAGCGCCAACCGCGGCGACTGCAGCCAGGCCTGCCGCCTGCCCTACCAGGTGACCGACGCGCAGGGCCGCTTCATCGCGCACGACAAGCACGTGCTGAGCATGAAGGACAACAACCAGAGCGACAACCTGCGCGCACTCATCGATGCGGGCGTGCGCAGCTTCAAGATCGAAGGGCGCTACAAGGACATGGGCTACGTGAAGAACATCACCGCCCACTACCGCACCTTGCTCGACGAGAGCATCGAAGAGCGCGAGGCCCAAGGCCGGCCGCTGTCGCGCTCGTCCAGCGGTCGCACCACCTTCACCTTCACGCCCGACCCACTGCAGAACTTCAACCGCGAGTTCACCGACTACTTCGTGACGGGCCGCAAAGAAGACATCGGCGCGTTCGACACCCCCAAGAACCCCGGCCAGGCCATCGGCTGGGTGACCAAGCTGGGCCCAGACTTTGTGGAGCTGGAACTGAGCGACCCGGCCACCGTGCTGCACAACGGCGACGGCCTGTGCTACTACGACCTGCACAAGGAACTGGTGGGCATGGCCATCAACGTGGCCGAGCCGGTGTCGGCCCGCAGCGTGGGCCAGTGGCGCGTGTACCCCAAGGACCCGATGGACGGCTTCAAGGACCTGCGCAAGGGCACCGAGGTCAACCGCAACCGCGACATGGACTGGGTGCGCACGCTGGAGAAAAAGTCCAGCGACCGCCGCATCGGCCTGTGGGCGCACCTGAGCGAAACGCCCACTGGTTTCAGCCTGATGCTGACCGACGAGGACGGCAACGTGGGCTGTGCATCCGTGCAGCAACCCCACCAGCCAGCCACTGACGCGGCCAAGGCCGAGGCCAGCCTGCGCGAGCAGCTCGGCCGCTTTGGCGCCACGGTGTTTGCGGTGCATGACATTGCGCTGCAGCTCTCGCAGCCGTGGTTTGTGCCCGCCTCGGTGCTCAACGCCCTGCGCCGCGATGCCGTGGCCGAACTGGAAGCCAACCGGGCCCACAACTTTGCCCGCCTGCCGCGCGCCACGCCAGTGGAGCCGCCTGCGCCCTACCCTGAGGACACGCTTTCTTTCCTGGGCAACGTGTTCAACCACAAGGCCCACGACTTCTACGTGCGCCACGGTGTGAAGGTGATCGCTGCGGCGTACGAGGCGCACGAAGAGGAAGGCGAGGTCAGCCTCATGATCACCAAGCACTGCGTGCGCTTTTCCATGAGCCTGTGCCCCAAGCAGGCCAAGGGCGTGACGGGTGTGCAGGGCACCATCAAGGCCGAACCCTTGATGTTGATCAATGGCAAGGAAAAGCTGACCTTGCGCTTTGACTGCAAGCCCTGTGAAATGCATGTGGTGGGCAAGATCAAGCGCCAGGTGCTGAACCAGGTGCCAGAAGCCCCGCTCCAGTTCTACAAAGCCCGGCCGCAAGTCGCGCACTAAGAGCGGCTAACAAAACTCCCCTGGCGTCGTTGTCTCGCCTTGTCGTACTACTTGTACTGCCTGCGGCGAAACGCCTAGCCAGGGCCGCTTCGCTGAGTTTTGTTAGCCGCTCTAAGGCAACGCGAAGAAGCCCTTGTGTGGGCGTGCGGCCCGTTTCACCGATCGCCGCATGTCCCCATCCACCGCGCCGCACCTGCACCCCACCGACGCCGTGGCCCATGCCCATGGCGTCAACCCTGACGCAGGCCTGCATGCCGACGAGGCCCAGCGACGCAGCGCCACCCATGGCGCCAACGAGTTGGCCGCATCGCAGGACCGCCCCTGGTGGCGCCTGCTGGCCGACCAGTTCAAGGACTTCATGGTGCTGGTGCTGCTGGGCGCGGCCGTCATCTCGGGGCTGGTGGGCGAGGTCACCGACACGCTGGTCATCCTCGTCATCGTGGTGCTCAATGCCGTCATTGGCTTTGTGCAGGCCTGGCGCGCCGACCAGGCCATGGCTGCCCTGCGCCAGCTGGCGGCGGCGCACGCCACCGTGCTGCGCGGCGGTGCCGTGCAGGTGGTGCCTGCCACCGTGCTCGTGCCCGGCGACATCGTGCTGCTGGAGGCGGGCAACCAGATCCCGGCCGACCTGCGGCTCATCGAGATTGCGCAGTTGCAGGTGGATGAATCGGCCCTCACGGGCGAGTCCGTCACCGTAGCCAAACAGACCGAAGCCCTGGCAGCCGAAGACGTGGGCGCGCTCGGCGACCGCACCAACATGGCCTTCAAGGGCACCACCGCCACCCACGGCCGCGCACGCGGCCTGGTGGTGGCCACCGGCATGCGCACCGAGCTGGGCAAGGTGGCCACGCTGCTTGACACCGGCGACCGCAGCACGCCGCTGCAACTGCGCCTCGCTGCGTTTGGCAAGCGCCTGGCGATAGCGGTGCTGGGCATCTGCGCGGTGATCTTCGTGGTGGGGGTGCTGCGCGGCGAGGCGCCGCTGCTCATGGCCCTCACCGCCATCAGCCTGGCGGTGGCCGCCATCCCCGAGGCCCTGCCCGCCGTGGTCACGGTGCTGCTGGCCCTGGGTGCCCGCCGCATGGTGGCAGTGCATGCCCTGGTGCGGCGCCTGCCCTCGGTGGAGACCCTGGGCTCGGTCACCACCATCTGCTCGGACAAGACCGGCACCCTGACCCAGAACCGCATGCATGCCGAGTTGCTGCTGGCCCACGGCGTGCGCTGGGTGCCTGGCGACCCCCTGCCCGGCACCGCCCACGCCGAGGCCCTGCGCGCCGCCGCGCTGTGCAACGATGCCACGCTACAGGCAAAGAACGAAGAGGGTCCGTCAGGCACCCAGTGGCTGGGCGACCCCACCGAAACCGCGCTGGTGCTGGCCGCCCACGCGGGCGGGCTGGACAAGGCCCTGCTTGACGCCGCCAGCCCCCGCGTGCAGGAGCAGCCCTTTGACTCCGACCGCAAGCGCATGACCACCTTCCACCGCGCTGCCGATGGTTTTGTGGCCTACACCAAAGGCGCGCCCGAATCCGTGCTGCCCCGCTGTACCGCCCACTGGACGCCCGAAGGCGCTGCCCCAATCGACACCGCCAAGGTCCTCGCCACCGCACAGCAGCTCGCCGCCCAGGGCCTGCGCGTGCTGGCCCTGGCCCGCCGCAGCCACGCCCGCCTGCCCGACACCAACGACATTGAGGCGGTAGAAAACCAGCTGGAGCTGCTGGGCCTGATCGCCCTCATCGACCCACCCCGCCCCGAGGCCCAGGCGGCAGTGCGCGACTGCATCAGCGCGGGCATCACGCCAGTGATGATCACGGGCGACCACCCCGCCACCGCGCGCGCCATTGCGCACCGGCTGGGTATCGTGCGCAGTGCCGATGCTCCGGTGCTGACCGGCGCCGACCTGGCCACATTGGACGATGCCGCGCTGCGGGCCAAGGTAGAGCAGGTGCAGGTCTATGCCCGCGTGGACCCGGCGCAGAAGATCCGCATCGTCGAGGCCCTGCAGGCCCAGGGCCACTTTGTGGCCATGACCGGCGATGGCGTGAACGACGCCCCGGCGCTCAAACGCGCCGACATCGGCGTGGCCATGGGCCAGGGCGGCACCGACGTGGCACGCGAGGCATCCAGCCTGGTGCTGCTGGACGACAACTTCGCCACCCTCGTCGCGGCGGTGCGCGAGGGCCGCCGCATCTACGACAACATCCGCAAGTTTGTGCGCTACGCGATGACGGGCAACTCGGGCGAGATCTGGACCATCTTCCTGGCGCCGCTGTTGCTGTTGCCCATCCCTTTGCTGCCCATTCACATCCTGTGGGTCAACCTCGTCACAGATGGTCTGCCCGGCCTGGCGCTGGCGGCCGAACCGGCCGAGCGCGGCATCATGCAGCGCCCGCCCCGCGCGCCGCGCGAGAGCCTGTTTGCCCATGGCATGTGGCAGCACATATTGGGCGTGGGCCTGCTCATCGGCGGGCTGTGCCTGGCGGTGCAGGCCTGGGCCCTGCACACCGGCCACACGCACTGGCAGACCATGGTGTTCACCGTGCTCACGCTGGCGCAGATGGCACATGTGATCGCCATTCGCTCCGAATCCGAACCCATCTGGCGCCTAGGCCTGCTGAGCAACCGCCCGCTGCTGGGTGCCGTGCTGCTCACCTTTGCGCTGCAGATGGCCACCATCTATGTGCCCTGGCTCAACCCCATCTTCCGCACCGAGCCGCTGAGCCTGGGTGAGCTGGTGCTGTGCATCGGCGCCGCGCTGGTGGTGCTGGTGGTCGTGGAAATCGAGAAGGCCTGGCGCCGCAGCCAGCAGGCGCGGCGCACCACCCCAGAGCCCATGGACAGCGCCATGGACGAGCCCTCGGCCTGAAAGAGTCCAGGGCGCACAAGAACGTCATAAGCACATAGCCAACGATTCGATGACGCCAGGGGTCCAGGGTGCCAGAATGGCCCGCGCCATCGGCACATCGGGCCTCATCCAGCAATGGGCCGAGCCCGGTTGTTCCACTCCCATCCCTTCAATGAAAGAGACAGCACCCATGCAGATCGAAACCCTGGCCGTACACGCAGGCTACAGCCCCGACCCCACCACCAAGGCGGTGGCCGTGCCCATCTACCAGACGGTGGCCTACGCGTTTGACAGCGCCCAGCATGGCGCCGACCTGTTTGACTTGAAGGTGCCGGGCAACATCTACACCCGCATCATGAACCCCACCACCGACGTGCTCGAAAAACGCGTCGCGGCGCTGGAAGGCGGCATTGCCGCGCTGGCCGTGGCCTCGGGCATGGCCGCCATCACCTACGCCATCCAGACCATTGCCGAGGCGGGCGACAACATCGTCTCGGCCAGCACGCTCTACGGCGGCACCTACAACCTCTTTGCCCACACGCTGCCGCAGCAGGGCATCACCACCCGCTTTGCCGACCCGCGCGACCCGGCCAGCTTTGCGCAGCACATCGATGCGCGTACCAAGGCGATCTTCATCGAGTCCATCGGCAACCCGCTGGGCAATGTGACCGACATCGCTGCGCTGGCCAAGGTAGCGCACGACCACGGCGTGCCGCTGATCGTGGACAACACCGTGCCCAGCCCCTACCTGCTGCGCCCCATCGAGCATGGCGCCGATATCGTGGTGCACTCGCTCACCAAGTACCTGGGCGGCCACGGCAACAGCGTGGGCGGCGCGATTGTGGACAGCGGCAAGTTCCCGTGGGCGGAGCACAAGACACGCTTCCCGCGCCTGAACGAGCCCGACGTGAGCTACCACGGCGTGGTCTACACCGAGGCGCTGGGCCCCGCCGCCTTCATCGGCCGCGCGCGCGTGGTGCCACTGCGCAACACGGGTGCGGCGCTGGCGCCGCTCAATGCCTTCCTGATCCTGCAAGGCATTGAAACCCTGGCGCTGCGCATGGACCGTATCTGCGACAACACGCTGGCCATTGCCCAGTACCTGCAAAGCCACCCCAAGGTCGAATGGGTGCGCTACGCCGGTCTGCCCGACCACCCGGACCACGCGCTTGTGCAACGCCAGTCAGGCGGCAAGGCATCGGGCATCCTGAGCTTTGGCGTGAAGAACAGCGACGCCGACCCACGTGCGGCCGGGGCGCGCTTCCTGGATGCGCTGCAGCTCTTCACGCGCCTCGTGAACATTGGCGATGCAAAGTCGCTGGCCACCCACCCAGCATCCACCACCCACCGCCAGCTCAATCCCGAAGAGCTGGCCAAGGCGGGCGTGAGCGAAAGCATGGTGCGCCTGTCGGTCGGCATCGAGCACATCGACGACCTGCGGGCCGACCTGGCCCAGGCACTCGACAAGGTGTGATGTGCGAATGGCCATGCGCCCCCACAGGCGCATGGCCAGGCACCTGTCACCGTACTTTTGAGGCTTTTTGCGTCCAAGCGCTAGTGGAATATGCGCCAAAAGCTACACATTTGATAGCAATCAAGACCACGGCACGCAGCGATACCGTCATGCCGGCCCCAGCGCGGCGGGTCGATGGCGGCCAGCGCCAGGCGCTGGCGGCCTTCAGCCGAGGTCGCGTGCCAGCCGAATGCCGGTGAACTGCCAGCGCGCCGTGGCCGGAAAGAAGTTGCGGTAGGTCAGTCGCTCGTGCCCTGGCGGCGTGGCGCTGGACGAGCCCCGCAGCACGTACTGGTTGACCATGAACTTGCCGTTGTACTCACCCACGGCGCCTTCGGCCACCCGGAAGCCGGGGTACGGCGCGTAGCTCGACTGCGTCCACTGCCAGGCAGCGTCGTGCCACTGCGCCATGCCAGCGGCACCCTGCGCGGCCGCATGCTCCCATTCGGCCTCGGTGGGCAGGCGCGCGCCCACCCAGCGCGCGTAGGCATCGGCCTCGTAGTACGACAAATGCACCACCGGCTGGTTGCCCTGTAGCGGTTGCAGGCCGGCCAGCGTGAACTGGTGCCAGGCCCCGTCGACGCGATGCCAGTACAGCGGCTGCTCCAGACCCTGCGCCGCCCGCCAGTCCCAGCCTTCGGCCAGCCAGAGCAGTGGGTTGCGGTAGCCGCCACCTTCCAAAAACGCCAGATACTCGGCCTGCGTCACCAACCGCGAGGCCAGCGCGTAGGGATGCAGATACACACGATGGCGCGGGCCCTCGTTGTCAAAGGCAAAGCCGCTGCCAGCGTGGCCGATATCGGCCAGCCCCCCGTCAAAGGAATGCCACGCCAGTGTTTGGTCAGCCTCGGGCGCCACAGCGTCTGAAGGCTTGGCATAGGTAGGGAACAAGGGGTTGCAGGACAGCAGGTGCAGGATGTCGGTGAGTATCAGCTCCTGGTGCTGCTGCTCATGCTGCAGGCCCAGCTCGATCAGGCCACGCAGCGCAGCGTCGTGCGCCACAGTGGGCCACAGGCGCGCCATGCGGGCGTCCACGTCGGCCCGGTAGGCGAGCACCTCGTCCAGCGATGGCCGCGTGAGCAGCCCGCGCTGCGGACGCGGGTGCTTGGCGCCCACACCGTTGTAGTAGGAGTTGAACAGCACCCGGAACGCCGGTGCAAACGGCTGGAAACCTGGCTCGTGGGCTTCGAGCACAAAGGTCTCAAAGAACCAGGTGGTGTGGGCCAGGTGCCATTTGGTGGGACTGGCGTCGGGCATGGACTGCGCGGCGCAGTCCTCCGGCGACAGCGGAGCCGCCAGGGCCAGCGAGCGGCCGCGCACGGCGGTGTAGCGCGCCAGCAGCGTGTCGAATGCGGGGGATGTCACGGTCATGGCAGCCACCGGTCAAGGACGGGCGTGGACCACCGCGAACCAGCCCCGCTCGTCCGTCCACGCCTGGGCCTGCGCAAAACCGGCGCGCGCAAGCATGTCGGTGAACACGGGCAACGGGTACTTGTAGCTGTTCTCGGTGTGGATGCGCTCGCCCTGGTCGAACCTGCGACCGCCGCCGGGCCAGCACACCTCGGTGTCAGAGGCAGCCTCCAGGTGCATTTCGATGCGCGACGCCTCGGTGTTGAAGAACGCACGGTGCTGCCACTGCGCCACGTCAAAGTCGCTGCCGATCAGGCGGTTCACATGCCGCAGCACATTGCGGTTGAACTCGGCGGTGACCCCCGCTGCATCGTCGTAGGCGGCTTCGAGCACCGTCACATCCTTGGGCAAATCGATGCCGATGAGCAGGCCGCCATCGTCGTCGATCAGCTCGCGCATGTGGGCCAGCAGCTCCAGCGCGTGCGGCGGGTCGAAGTTGCCGATGGACGAGCCAGGGTAGAACACGAGGCGCCCGGTGCGGGGAATGTCGTCAGGCAGTGACACCCCCAGGGTCATGTCGCCCGCCAGCGCGCGGGCATCCAGCGCCGGGAAGTCGTCGCGCAGCCCTTGCACCGCCTGCTCCAGAAAATCCGCCGAAATGTCCACGCCCACAAAACAGGCCGGCTGCACCAGGCGGCACAGGGTGCGGGCCTTCTGGCAGTTGCCCGCGCCCAGTTCGATCAGGGTGCGGCCTGCGCCCACGGCGCCCGCGATGCTGTCTGCATGTGTCTGCATCAGCGCCATTTCGGTGCGTGTGGGGTAGTACTCCGGCAGGCGTGTGATGGCTTCAAACAGCTGCGAGCCATGCTGGTCGTAGAAATACTTGGGGGAGATGCGTGCGGGCCGCTGGGTCAGTCCGCGGGTGATGTCGGAATAGCGAGGCAGGAGCATGGGTCGTCAGGACGTTGGGGCGGCAGCGCCGCCGGGTGGTCAAAAGCAGAGGCACCTGGAGCGCCCACATTGCGGCACGCCCCACACGCTCCCCTGCCCCATTGTGCGTTGCCTCGCTGACTGCCGTGTGTAGGCCATTTCCGCACCCACAAAAAAAGGCTGGCGCATGCGCCAGCCCTTCAGACCCTTGGAGAACTTTTATTGTCAGGAACGCAGGGCCCGCCTGGGGCCCTGTGCCCTTAGAAGCGCCAGCCCAGACCCACGCCCACCAGAACGGGGTCCACCTTGAAGGTGCCCAGCTTGGCACCGCCTGCGCTCACGTCGGTCTTGATGAAAACCTTCTTCACGTCGAAGTTGAGGTACAGGTTCTTGGCCAGAGGGATGTCCACACCCACTTGCAGCGCGGGGCCGAAGCTGTTGCGGTCAATGCTCACGCCTGCGGGCAGGTTCACGCTCGAGAAACGCGTGTAGTTCAGGCCCGCGCCCACGTAGGGCTTGAAGCCGGGGGCATCAAAGTGGTACTGCGCCAGCAGTGTGGGGGGCAGGTGCTTGAGCGTGCCAATGGCTGCGCCGCCAGCGCTGAGCGTGTGCTTCTGGGGCACGGTCAGGATCAGCTCGGCCGCGATGTTCTTGTTGAAGAAGTAGGTGACATCCACTTCAGGGATGGTCTTATTGTTGACCGACAGGCCCAGCGGTGTGCTGTCCTTGTTGGCGCTGTCCAGGTGCACCGCACGTGCACGGACCATCCAGGGGCCTTCAGCCTGTTGCGCCAGGGCAGCGCCAGAAGAGAGGGCACAGAGAACGGCGACAGCCAGCAGGTTCTTTTTCATGGTATTTCGCATCGGTTGGACGGGGACGACCCCCGTGCATGCATTGAACCGCTGCGGCCACGACCCGGCCTTGCCTTACCTCAAGCCCTCGGTAGTAACCCTTAGACCTAGATCAAGGAATACCCACTATCAAGCTGTGGACTTGCCCCGCAGGCGCTGAACCAGCGTCCACCCGGCCAGCACCAGGCCACCCGCCACGATGCCCACCACGGCGTTCAGCAGGTTGGGCACCAGCACCGCCCACAGCCCACCCACGGGCCATTGCGCCGCTGCCGTACCTGCAGCCTCAACCGCATGGTGCAACGCAGGCACGCCGTGCACCAGAATGCCACCGCCCACCAGAAACATCGCCGCAGTGCCCGCAATGGACAGCCCCTTCATCAGCCAGGGTGCTGCGCGCAGGATGCCCGATCCCAGGGCGCGCGCGGCGCTGCTGGCCTTGTTGTTGAGCCACAGGCCCAGGTCGTCCAGCTTGACGATACCCGCCACCAACCCATAGACACCGATGGTCATGATGACGGCGATGCCCGACAGCACCGTGAGCTGCTGCACGAAGGGCGCAGCGGCCACCGTGCCCAGCGTGATCGCAATGATTTCGGCCGACAGGATGAAGTCCGTGCGCACGGCGCCCTTGATCTTGTCCTTTTCAAAGGCCACCAGATCCACCGCCGGATTGGCATTGGCCTTGGCGTGGCTCTCATGCTCGGCCTCATCCTCATGCTGGGCGTGCAGCAGCTTGTGCGCTACCTTCTCAAAGCCCTCAAAGCACAAGAAGGCGCCCCCCACCATCAGCAGCGGCGTCACGGCCCACGGCGCAAAGGCGCTGATCAGCAGCGCAGCGGGCACCAGGATGACCTTGTTGATGAACGAGCCCTTGGCCACCGCCCACACCACCGGAATCTCGCGCTCAGCGCGCACCCCGGTCACCTGCTGGGCGTTGAGCGCCAGGTCGTCCCCCAGCACGCCCGCCGTCTTCTGTGCAGCCACCTTGGTCATCACCGACACATCGTCGGCCATGGCAGCGCTCTTTTTGGCCGCCACCTTGGTCATCAAGGCCACATCGTCGAGGATGGTGGCGATATCGTCGAGCAAAGCAAGCAGGCTGCCAGCGGCCATGGGAAGTCCTTGGGATGAGTCGCAAAAAAATGCGGCGAACAAGCCGCCGGTGTGCGCCGCACTATAGCAACGCACAGGCAACCGCCGCGCAAGCCCCCATCGTCGTGCAGCGGCCATGCCATTCGCAGATAGCCCCACATTGCCTGCGGGCATGCCTGCCCAGCCACAAGGCGCATACTCGCGCCCTCATCCACTACCCGCTATGGGGCCTTCTGCGGGCTTCACCGCCCCGCCATGCCCGGCTACCTGACCAAACAAGAAGACATCGCCATCACCGGCGCGGCAGACCTGATCATCCAGTCGCTGCTGGATAAGCAGCAGTTTGCCGACCCGCTGGGCGCCGCCGAGGCGCTGGGCATCTCATCAGCCGCCTGGCCCCTCTTCGGCCTGTTGTGGCCGTCGGGCGCGCAGCTGGCCCAGCGCATGGCCAGCCGCCCCCTGCTGGCGGGCGAACGTGTGCTGGAGATCGGCTGCGGACTGGGCCTGGCCAGCCTGGTGTGCCACCGGCGCGGTATCGATGTCACCGCCAGCGACTGCCATCCTCTGGCCCAACAGTTCCTGCAGGAAAACGCGCGCTTGAACGGCCTGTCACCCGTGAAGTACCGCACGGGTCAATGGGGCTCGGACGCGCCAGCACCGGCCAACGCGGTGCAAGGCCAGTTCGACCTCATCATCGGCAGCGATGTGCTGTACGAACGCGACGCTCGTGCGTCCCTGGCCACCTTTCTGGACCACCACGCAGGCGACGGCGCGCAGATCTGGATCGTGGACCCGAACAGGGGCAACCGCTCCACCTTCCATAAGCAGATGGCTGTGCACCGTTTCGATGTGATCGAAGAGCGACTGGACCACCCCGCCCTGGCCGATGTGCCGGCGTACAAAGGGCGGCTGCTGATGTACCAGCGCACCTTAACAGCGGCCTGAACACGACTTTGAAGGGTTGGCCCGGCGCGATAGCGCCACCATCAGACCGCCGAGCCCGCGCACCCTAAGCGCCAGGGCAGCCGAGCAAGGGCCGCCCCGCAGCGAGGGCTGCGTCCCTCTTCCCGATTCGCGCAGCGAATCGAGAGAAGGGGGAAGCGGCGCAGCCGCTCAGGGGGATGCCCCCTGCTACCCCACCCACTTGCGCGCGTTGCGCCAGATGCGCATCCAGCCGCTGTACTGCGCCTTGTCTTCGCTGGTCCAGCTCATCTGCACGTTGCGGAACACGCGCTCGGGGTGCGGCATCATGGCCGTGAAGCGGCCGTCGGCAGTGGTCACTGCCGTCAGGCCACCCGCGCTGCCGTTGGGGTTGAAGGGGTACTGCTCCGTCGCGCGGCCATGGTTGTTCACGTAGCGCATGGCGGCGATGGCCTTGTCGGCGTTGCCCCGGTACTTGAAGTTGGCATAACCCTCACCATGCGCCACGGCGATCGGCAGGCGGCTGCCCGCCATGCCCTGCAGGAACAGGCTGGGTGATTCAAGCACTTCCACCAGCGACAGGCGGGCCTCGAAGCGCTCGCTCTGGTTGGTGGTAAAGCGTGGCCAGTCTTGTGCACCGGGGATGATGTCCGCCAGCTCAGCAAACATCTGGCAGCCGTTGCACACGCCCAGGCCGAACGTGTCGGTGCGACCGAAGAAGCCCTGGAACTGTGCGGCCAGCACCGGGTTGAAGGTGATGGACCGCGCCCAGCCAATGCCAGCGCCCAGCGTGTCGCCATAGCTGAAGCCGCCGCAGGCCACCACGCCCTTGAAGTCTTCGAGCTTGACGCGGCCGGTCTGCAGGTCGGTCATGTGCACGTCGTAGGCCTCGAAGCCCGCCTCGGTGAAGGCGTAGGCCATCTCGATGTGCGAGTTCACGCCCTGCTCGCGCAGGATGGCGACCTTGGGTTTGGCCAGGTTGAGGTACGGCGCGGCCACGTTGTCGGCCGCGTCGAACGTGAGGTGCACGTGCAGGCCCGGGTCGGTGGGCTCGCCCGCTGCAGCGTGCTCGGCATCGGCGTTGGCGGGGTTATCGCGCTGCTGGCAGATCTTCCAGCTCACCGCATCCCACACCTGGTGCAGGTCGGCCAGCGAGGCACTGAACACGGCCTTGGCATCTCGCCAGACCTGGAGTTCGCCCTTGCCTGCGTCGATTTCGGACGACACTGGGCGCGTCTTGCCCACGAAGTGGCTGAATTTGGACAGGCCATGCTCGCGCAGCACCTGCATCACATCGTTGCGCTCGGCGGTGCGCACCTGCAGCAGCACACCCAGCTCTTCGTTGAACAGCGCCTTGAGCGTCAGTTCTTCACGGCGGGCACTGACCTGCTGCGCCCAGTTCTTGGCGTCACCGGTTTCCATGCGGCTGTCGCTGATGCCGTCGCCTTCAGTCACCAGCATGTCCACGTTGAGCGCCACGCCCACATGGCCTGCAAAGGCCATTTCGGCTGCTGCGGCCAGCAGGCCACCATCGCTGCGGTCGTGGTAGGCCAGGATATGGCCCTTGGCGCGCAGTGCGTTCACGGCGTTGACCAAGTTGACCAGGTCTTTGGGGTCGTCCACATCGGGCACCACGTCGCCGCTTTGCTCCAGCGTCTGGCCCAGGATGCTGCCGCCCATGCGGTTCTTGCCCTTGCCCAGGTCGATCAGCACCAGCGTGGTATCGGCCTCGGTGGCGTTGAGCTGGGGAGTGAGCGTACCCCGCACGTCGGACAGCGAAGCAAAGGCGCTCACGATCAGGCTGACGGGCGAGGTGACTTTCTTCTTGTCGGAACCTTCATTCCACTGCGTGCGCATGGACAGACTGTCCTTGCCCACGGGGATGGACACGCCCAGCGCGGGGCACAGTTCCATGCCCACGGCCTTCACGGTTTCGTAGAGCGCAGCGTCTTCGCCGGGCTCGCCGCAGGCGGCCATCCAGTTGGCCGACAGCTTCACACGCGGCAGCTCAATGGGCGCAGCCAGCAGATTGGTGATGGCCTCGGCCACGGCCATGCGACCCGAGGCGGGCGCGTTGATGGCGGCCAGCGGCGTGCGCTCGCCCATGCTCATCGCTTCACCCGCAAAGCCCTTGTAATCGGCCAGCGTCACGGCGCAATCGGCCACGGGCACTTGCCAGGGGCCGACCATCTGGTCGCGGTGCGACAGGCCACCCACGGTGCGGTCGCCAATGGTGATGAGGAAGCGCTTGGAGGCGACCGTGGGATGGGCCAGCACATCGATCACGGCCTTTTGCAGCGGCACGCCGGTCAAGTCCATCGGTGCAAATTCGCGCACCACGGTCTTCACGTCGCGATGCATCTTGGGCGGCTTGCCCAGTAGCACGTTCATGGGCATGTCCACGGGGAGCTTCTGGTCGTCGGCCGTGGCAGCGGGGTCGTGCAACACCAGCTGGCGCTCTTCGGTGGCCGTACCGATCACGGCAAACGGGCAGCGCTCGCGTTCGCAGAAGGCTTTGAACTGCTCCAGCGATTCGGGCGCAATCGCCAGCACGTAGCGTTCTTGCGACTCGTTGCTCCAGATTTCCTTCGGGCTCATGCCGGACTCTTCGAGCTGCACGGCACGGAGGTCAAAGCGCGCGCCGCGGCCAGCATCATTGGTCAGCTCGGGGAAGGCGTTGGACAAACCGCCCGCGCCCACGTCGTGGATGGCCAGGATGGGGTTGTTCGTGCCCTGTGCCCAGCAGTGGTTGATGACCTCTTGTGCACGGCGCTCGATCTCAGGGTTGCCGCGCTGCACCGAGTCAAAGTCCAGCTCGGCCGCATTGGTGCCGGTGGCCATGGAGCTCGCCGCGCTGCCGCCCATGCCGATGCGCATGCCGGGGCCGCCCAGCTGGATCAGCAGCGAGCCTGCAGGGAATTCGATCTTTTTCGTCAGCTCTGCATCGATCACGCCCACACCGCCCGCGATCATGATGGGCTTGTGGTAGCCACGCTGCACACCGCCGACGTTCTGCTCGTACTCGCGGAAGTAGCCGTTCAGGTTGGGACGGCCGAATTCGTTGTTGAACGCCGCGCCGCCCAAGGGGCCTTCGACCATGATCTGCAGCGGGCTGGCAATGTGCTCCGGCTTGCCCACGGTGCTGCCCCAGAGCTTGGACACGGTGAAACCCGTGAGGCCCGCCTTGGGCTTGGAGCCACGGCCCGTGGCGCCTTCGTCGCGGATCTCGCCGCCCGCGCCGGTCGATGCGCCTGGGAAGGGCGAGATGGCCGTGGGGTGGTTGTGCGTTTCCACCTTCATCAACACATGCTGGGTAACGCTACTTTTTTGATAGCTATTAGCGCTTGATTCACTAGCGCTTGCGGCCATTTTTGCCACAAAACGCTCCACCTGATGGCCTTCCATGACCGAGGCGTTGTCCGAATACGCGATCACCGTGTGCTGGGGCGCCAGCTGGTGCGTGTTGCGGATCATGCCGAACAGGCTCTTGCCCTGCGCCACGCCGTCAATGGTGAACTCGGCGTTGAAGATCTTGTGGCGGCAGTGTTCGCTGTTGGCCTGCGCGAACATCATCAGTTCCACGTCGGTGGGGTTGCGCTTCAGGCCCGTGAAGGCGGTCACGAGGTAGTCGATTTCATCGTCGGCCAGGGCCAGGCCGAAGCGGGTGTTGGCCGCTTCGAGTGCCGCGCGACCACCGGCCAGCAAATCCACATGCTCCATGGGCGCGGGCTGCAGTTCGGTGAACAGGGCGGCTGCGGCGCTGCGGTCGGCCACCACCGATTCGGTCATGCGGTCGTGCAGCAGGGCCGCGATCTGGCCCAGTTGCTCGGCCGTCAGCTCGGGTGTCTTGCCCAGCAGGCCGGATTTCAGGCTGATGCGGTACTCGGTGATGCGCTCAACACGGCGGATGGCGATGCCGCAGTTGCGCGCAATGTCGGTGGCCTTGGAGGCCCAGGGCGACAGCGTTCCCAGGCGGGGCGTAACGATGAGCGCGGCGCCGTCTTCAGGGCCCGCGTAGGGGTCGCCGTAGGTCAGCAGCGCGGCCAGGCGTTCTTGTTCTGCAGGAGTGGGGGCCGCATCGGTGGCGACCAGGTGCACGAAACGCGCTGCAATGCCACTGATCTTGGGGTGGATCGCCTCCAGGGCGGGTTGAAGTTGCTGGGCGCGGAAGGAGCTGAGGGCGTTGCCGCCCGCCAGCGTGGTCATGTGCAAGGTCACGGTAGCGGCCTGTTGGGGGGTGTCAGGGGTAGAGGGTGGCTCCGGGCACCAGCGTGCAACCAGCACCGGAGCCCTCCATTTTACCGGGCATGGCCGGGCCGCCTGCGCAGCCGGGGGCCCAATGGGATAATTGCGCCATGAGCATCACCATCAAAAGCGCCGAGGACATCGAGGGCATGCGCCTGGCCTGCCGTCTGGCCTCCGAAGTGCTGGACTACATCACACCGCACATCAAGCCCGGTATCACCACCAAAGAAATCGATCGCCTAGGCGCCGAATGCATGGCCCAGCAGGGCACCATCTCGGCCACCGTGGGCTACCAGCCACCGGGCTACCCGCCCTACCCGGCTTCGCTGTGCACCTCGGTCAACCATGTGGTGTGCCACGGCATCCCCAACGACAAGCCGCTCAAGAAGGGCGACATCGTCAATGTGGACGTGACCGTGATCACCAAGGACGGCTGGTACGGTGACAACAGCCGCATGTTCCTGATCGGCGAGTGCTCGATCGCTGCCAAGCGCCTGTCAGCGCTGACGTTTGAAGCCATGTGGCATGGCATCGTGCAGGTCAAGCCCGGCGCGCGGCTGGGGGATATCGGCCACGCGATCCAGAAGTTTGCCGAAGGGCACGGCTTCTCGGTGGTGCGCGAGTTCTGCGGCCACGGCATTGGCCAAAAGTTCCACGAAGAACCCCAGGTGCTGCACTATGGCAAGCCCGGCACGCTCGAAGAACTGGTACCCGGCATGGTGTTCACCATCGAGCCCATGATCAATGCCGGCCGCCGCGAAGTGAAGGAATTTGGCAACGACGGCTGGACCATCGTGACCAAGGACCACAGCCTGTCAGCCCAGTGGGAGCACACGGTACTGGTCACGCCCACGGGGTACGAGGTGATGACGTTGTCAGCGGGTTCGCCCCCGTTGCCGTCCTTTGTGACCGCCACCAAGACCTGAGGCGAGCGCCGGGCCGCCGGTTCCCGCGCAAAAAGGCAGCCGCTTGCACAACTCTTGCATGGCTTTTTCATGGCCTCCCACGATACTTACCGACCATGACTGAACTCCATGCCCTGCGCGACGCCTACCGCAGCGACAAGGCCGCGCTGCTGGCGGCCATGCAATCCACCGGCGCATCGACACGCGGCATCCGTGTGCTGCTGCGCAAGCTGTCGTCGCTGGCGGGCAACCTGCTGCAGACCCTGTGGCAGCGTGCTGCGCTGCCCAACGACATGGCCCTGGTGGCCGTCGGTGGATTTGGGCGCGACCAGTTGTTCCCCTATTCCGATGTCGATGTCCTGCTGCTGCTGCCCGACGGCACGGCGCCCGAGGCCGGCAGTGCCTTGCGCACGAAGCTGGAAGGCTTCATCGGTAGCTGCTGGGACACGGGCCTGGAGATCGGATCGAGCGTGCGCACGGTGGCCGAATGCCTTGCCGAAAGCGCGGGCGATGTCACCGTGCAGACCTCGCTACTCGAATCGCGGCTGGTGTGCGGCAGCGCCGCGCTGTTTGCAGAATTCCAGCGCCAGTACCGCGCACAGATGAACCCCCAGGCGTTTCTGGTCGCCAAGACCCTGGAGATGCGCCAGCGCCACACCAAGTACGAGAACACGCCCTATTCGCTGGAGCCCAACTGCAAGGAGTCGCCCGGCGGGCTGCGGGACCTGCAGATGATCCTGTGGGTGTCGCAGGCTGCCGGGCTGGGCAGCAACTGGAAGGAACTGGCCACCAGTGGCCTGGCCACGGCCTTTGAAGTGCGCCAGATCGAGCGCAACGAGGCGCTGCTGTGCCTGATCCGCGCCCGTCTGCATGCGGCTGCCGGGCGGCACGAAGACCGGCTGGTGTTCGACTTGCAGACCGCCGTGGCCGAGTCGTTCGGCTACCGCTCGCAAGCACCCGATGGTTCGCGCCTGCCCATGCGGGCCAGCGAAAGTCTGATGCGGCGGTACTACTGGGCAGCGAAGGCCGTGTCGCAACTCAGCCAGATCCTGCTGCTCAACATTGAAGAGCGCCTGAACCCATCGACCCATGAGCCGCGTCCGATCAACGAACGGTTCTTTGAGAAGGCGGGTCTTATCGAGGTGGCCAGCGACGACCTTTACACCCGCGACCCGCATGCGATCCTGGAGACCTTCCTGCTCTACCAGACCACGGTCGGACTCAAGGACCTGTCGGCGCGCACCTTGCGCGCGCTGTACAACGCACGCGGCGTGATGGACAGCGCCTTCCGTCGAGACCCGGCCAACCGCGATGCCTTCATGCGCATCCTGCAACAGCCCTCGGGCATCACGCACGCCATGCGGTTGATGAACCAGACCTCGGTGCTGGGACGCTACCTGTGGCCGTTCCGTCGCATCGTGGGGCAGATGCAGCATGACCTGTTCCACGTCTACACGGTGGACCAGCACATCCTGATGGTGCTGCGCAATGTGCGCCGCTTCTTCATGGCCGAGCATGCGCACGAATACCCCTTTTGCTCGCAGCTGGCGGGCGGCTGGGACAAGCCCTGGATTTTGTATGTGGCGGCGCTTTTCCATGACATTGGCAAGGGACGCGGTGGCGACCACTCGCAAATCGGCGCAGAAGAAGTACGGCGCTTTTGCCGCCAGCACGGCGTGGACCGCGAAGATGGCCGGCTCATCGAGTTTCTGGTGCGTGAGCACCTGACCATGAGCACTGTGGCGCAAAAGCAGGACCTGAGCGACCCCGATGTGATTGCTGCCTTTGCACGCCGCGTGGGCAATGAACGTAACCTCACGGCCATGTACCTGCTCACGGTGGCGGACATCCGTGGCACCAGCCCCAAGGTCTGGAATGCCTGGAAAGGCAAGCTGCTGGAAGACTTGTACCGCGCCACGCTGCGCACCCTGGGTGGCCGCGCACCCGATGCTGCGGCCGAAATCGAAGCCCGCAAGCGCGAGGCGCTGGTGCTGCTGGCGCTCAACGCCCTGCCCTTTGAAGCGCACAAGGCGCTGTGGGCCACGCTGGATGTGAGCTATTTCATGCGCCACGACGCTGCCGACATTGCCTGGCACACACGCCACCTGTCGCGCCATGTGGGCACGGCCAAGCCCGTGGTGCGCGCCCGCCAGTCGCTGGCGGGTGATGGGCTGCAGGTGATGGTCTACGCCGCCGACCAGGCCGACCTGTTTGCACGCATCTGCGGCTACTTCGACCGTGTGGGTTTCAGCATCCTCGATGCGCGGGTGCACACCGCCAACAATGGCTATGCGCTGGACACCTTTCAGGTCGTGGCCTCTTCGGCATCGGAGCAGCCAGGGCACTACCGCGAGCTGACCCACATGGTCGAGAGCGACCTGATGCGCGTGATCGAGGAAGGCGGCCCTTTGCCAGAACCCACCCGCAAACGGGTGTCACGCCGGGTCAAGAGCTTTCCTGTAGCGCCCCGGGTGACCTTGCGCCCCGACGAAAAGGCGCAGCGCTGGCTGCTGGCGATCTCGGCCAGCGACCGTGCCGGTCTGCTCTATCTCGTGGCACGCATCCTGGCGCAGCACCACCTGAGCGTGCAACTGGCCAAGGTCAGTACCCTGGGCGAGCGGGTGGAAGACACCTTTCTCATCCAGGGCCCAGAGCTGCAGAACAACGCCCGCCAGATCCAGATCGAAACCGAGCTGCTGCAGGAACTGTCGTCCTGACCGCGCAGGGATAGGCCAAGGAGAGGATCTCTATCAGTCGTCTTCGGTGGCACTGATCTCCGGGAACAGCACCTCGGTAAACCCGAACTGCGTGAAATCACGCACCCGCATGGGATACAGCTTGCCGATCAGGTGGTCGCATTCGTGCTGTACAACGCGCGCATGGAAGCCCTCTACCGTGCGGTCAATGGGGTCGCCGTACAGATCGAAGCCTGTGTAGCGGATGCGCGACCAGCGGGGCACCTTGCCGCGCAAGCCCGGCACGGAGAGGCAGCCCTCCCAGTCTTCCTCTTCTTCCACCCCCAGGGGCGTGATCACCGGGTTGAGCAGTACGGTGGGCGGCACAAGCGGCCGATCCGGATAGCGCGGATTGCGGTCATTGGAACCAAAGATCACCAGTTGCAGATCCACCCCAATCTGCGGCGCGGCAAGGCCGGCTCCGTTCACGGAGGCCATGGTCTCGAACATATCCCGCACCAGCTGATGCAACTCGTCAGTGTCGAACGCAGTGACAGGCTGCGCCACGCGCAGCAGGCGGGGGTCGCCCATTTTCAAAATGGTGTGGATGGTCATGAAATATGAGACAGGCTTGGAGACAAGGCACAGACTGCCAAATTGGCAGCAGGATGCCCAGCATATCGCGCCATACAGCTTCAGGTTGGCGCGTGGGTTTGCAAACCGATGCAGTCAGTTTTGTGGATTCGGCACAATTTTTGTGTATATAATCTAAGTCTTGTTCCTCGATAGCTCAGTCGGTAGAGCGCCGGACTGTTAATCCGTAGGTCCCTGGTTCGAGCCCAGGTCGAGGAGCCAAGAATTTGCAGGCCCTGCATGAAAAAGCGGGGCCTTTTAATTAGTCAGTTGATAGATACCGATCATTCCTCGATAGCTCAGTCGGTAGAGCGCCGGACTGTTAATCCGTAGGTCCCTGGTTCGAGCCCAGGTCGAGGAGCCAATCTGAAAAAGCCCCACACTTTCTGAGTGTGGGGCTTTTTTGTTGGCCGCCCCCACCACGCAGCGTGCCAGTGCGTGCCAGACAATAGTGCCTTTGCGACACACACCCGCATGCCCCCGCAACTCCCCTGGCTCGAACCTGACGACCCCCTTCCCGCCCCGACCCTTGCGTGGGGAGAGGGTGACCCTGCGCCGGGACTGCTGGCCGCAGGTGGTGCACTGGATGTGGACAGCCTCCGTGCCGCGTATGCGCAGGGTACTTTTCCTTGGTATGGCCCTGGGCAACCCATCCTGTGGTGGGCACCCGATCCGCGCATGGTGCTGCCAGTGTCGGAATTTCGGCTGCATCGATCACTGAACAAACGGCTGCAGGCGTTTCGCAGACAGGCGCATTGCGAAATACGCGTCGATAGCGCATTCCACGAGGTCATCACGGCTTGTGCCACCATGGAACGCGAGGGCCAGGCTGGAACCTGGATCGTGCCGGAGATGGTGAACGCCTACACTGATTTACACCGAGCAGGCCATGCCCACAGCGTGGAAACCTGGGTGGACGACCAACTCATAGGGGGCCTGTACTGCGTGGCGCTGGGTCGTGCGGTGTTCGGAGAATCCATGTTTGCCCATGCGACCGACGCCTCCAAGATCGCTCTTGCAGCCTTGGTCTGCCTTTGCCGCCGCCATGGCATCACCCTGATTGACTGCCAGCAGAATACGCAGCACCTGACCTCCCTGGGCGGCCGGGAAATACCCCGCGCCGATTTCCTGGTGCATGTGGACAAAGCGCGACAACAGCCTGCCATCCCCTGGAGATTTGAGCCCGTATACTGGAACGAGCTGCTGCCACCCAAGATCGATCCGGCATGACGCAACTCAATGACCTTCCACTGCAGACCCTGCAGTTTTACGCGACAGCCCCCTACCCCTGCAGTTACCTGCCGGACCGTCAGGCACGATCGCAGGTCGCCACCCCCAGCCATCTGATCCAGAGCGATCTCTATTCCGACCTCGTAACCAAAGGGTTTCGCCGCAGTGGCATGTTCACCTACCGCCCCTATTGCGACGGATGCCAGGCGTGTACACCGCTGCGGGTCCTGGTCAACGAATTCAAGCCTGATCGCAGCCAAAGACGCGCGGCAACACGCCACGGCCAACTGCAGGCCCGGGTGCTACGGCTGTGTTTTGTGCCCGAACATTACCAGCTGTACCTGCGCTACCAGAACGGCCGCCATGCAGGCGGTGGCATGGACCATGACAGCATCGACCAGTACACACAGTTTCTGCTGCAAAGCAGGGTGAACTCGAGACTGGTGGAGTTCCGCGAAACAGACGCATCAGGCGAACCCGGTGCGCTCAAGATGGTCTCCATTCTTGACGTGCTCGATGACGGCCTGTCTGCCGTGTATACGTTTTACGAACCCGAGCCCCATTGCAGCTACGGCACCTACAACGTCATGTGGCAAATTGCGCAAGCCCATGCACTGGGCCTGCCCCATGTCTACCTGGGGTACTGGATAGAAACCAGCCCCAAGATGAACTACAAGGCACGCTTTGTGCCCCATGAAATCCGTACCGATGGGCTATGGCACCGGGTAGCAGACACCGGCCACGCGAGCACCTGAATACGCGTTAACATTTCACAAGATAAAATGTGGCGGCCTTCGAACCATAGCCGCTCATGAAAAAAACCGATTCCAGCATCCCTCTCAAACCCAGCGTTCAGGTGCTTGAGCGCATGTTCACTCTGATCGATGTTCTGGCTTCTCGTGAAGAGGCGATTTCCCTCAAGGAAATCAGCGAAAAGACTGGGCTGCACCCCTCTACGACTCACCGCATCCTGAACGACCTGACCATCGGACGGTTTGTGGACCGCCCCGAATCGGGCAGCTACCGGCTCGGCATGCGACTGCTGGAGCTGGGCAACCTGGTGAAGGCACGCCTGAGCGTTCGTGATGCGGCGCTGACCCCCATGCGCAGTCTGCACAAGCTGATCCAGCAGCCCGTGAACCTGAGCATGCGCCAGGGCGATGAGATTGTGTATGTGGAGCGCGCCTACAGTGAGCGGTCGGGTATGCAGGTGGTGCGAGCCATTGGCGGCAGGGCACCACTGCACCTGACCTCTACAGGAAAGCTCTTCCTCGCACTGGATGACCCCCAGCGCGTTCGTGCCTACGCCACCCGCACCGGTCTTGCAGGCCACACCCGCAACAGCATCACCCAGCTGCCCGTGCTGGAGCGAGAACTGGCAAAGGCCCGGCAATACGGCATTGCCCGCGATAACGAAGAGCTTGAGTTGGGCGTGCGCTGTATGGCAGCCGGTGTGTATGACGACCAGGGAAAACTGGTAGCAGGCCTGTCCATTTCTGCCCCCGCTGACAGACTGGATGAAGGCTGGCTGCCCAAGCTGCAAGCAACGGCGAACGAAATTTCACTGGCCCTGGGCCATACGCCAAGTACCGACGCCAGTCATAACCCAATCACCAACCAACGCACCGAATTGCGCTGATATTCTGCATCCACACCCCATTTGCCAATGGCGCCATGGGGGGGGGCCGCAGTGGCGTATTGAGGCATCGAGGCAGGCGCTGCACGGTGTGGGAGGGACACGCGCAGCAGGCCTCCGGCATGGTCTTGCCAGCTCATCGCATCCCAACCCATTCAAGACAAGAGATGCCCGCTGACCGGATTTACCCAAGACCGTTTGCGAGGCCGGACTCGCACTACAAAAGAAAACGCCTGACAGGACCAGCCTGTCAGGCGCATGTGCGGAGATGTCTGCCTATCAGCCGTTGTTGCTCCGTACCGCCTGTAAAGGTGCGGCCAGCGAAGGATTCGACTCCACCCAGCGGCGCACCCGCTCGGCATCGCCCAGTCGACTGAATTTACCTGCAGAGTCCAGGAACACCATGATCAATTTGCGTCCCGCCACCTGGGCTTGCATCACCAAGCAACGCCCTGCCTCGGAGATATAACCGGTCTTCTGCAGACCGATGTCCCAGGTAGGATTTTTCACGAGACCGTTGGTGTTGTTGTACTGAAGCGTCTTATGCCCCACCGCCACTTCATAGCCGGGGGAAGTGGACAGCTCGCGCAACAAAGGATCTCCATGCGCCACACCCACCAGCGTTGCAAGATCGCGGGCACTGGACTGGTTACGGCTGGACAGACCCGTGGGCTCCACATAGTGAGTATCGTTCATGCCCAGCGACTTGGCCTTGGCGTTCATTTGCGTCACAAAGACCTCCAAACCACCCGGGTAAGTACGACCCAGTGCATGGGCTGCCCGGTTCTCGCTGGACATCAGCGCCAAATGCAGCATCTCGCCACGCGTTAGCGTGGTACCTACGGTTAGACGCGACCGACTCCCCTTTTCGGTGTCTACATCGTCCTGCGTGATGGTGACAGGTTCGTCCATGGGCAACTTGGCCTGCGAAATCAGCATGCCCGTCATGAGCTTGGTCAGCGAGGCGATGGGAAGCACAGCCTGATCGTTCTTGCGGAGCAACACCTCATGGGTGTCTTGGTCCACCACCAGCGCAACGCTGGACTTGAGGTCCAGCGGATCATTGACCTCGTGCAAGCCCGCCATCTGGCCGAAAGAGGGCTTGGCTGGAACAAACGCCACCTTGGTAGGTGCTTTGGCAGTCCGGGCAGCGACGCGCGTGGGCTTGATGCTGGCGGCCACCTTGCGTGGTGCCACGGCACGCTTCGCGTTGCTTGCGCTGACCTGCTGTTTTTTGACCCCTGGCTTTTTGACATCTGCCGCATGCACAGAGGGGGAAATGAGGGCAGCGCTCACGAGCGCGAAACCCATCCACTGGAAAAATCGATTCACTGCAGCGTTGCGGCGATGGTGCATCAAAGTGCTCCAAACGGTAAGAATTATTGAGCAGTGTACAGAATCAAAAAAAGTCGCGCAAGATCAATACCTTGCGCGACTTTCCGAGAAAGTGAGTGAATTATAAATTGATCACTCAGCCTTGTGCGGCCACCCGATCGGCTTTACTTTGTAACTTGTTCAAAGCGCTAAGGTAGGCCTTCGCCGACGCCACGACGATGTCTGGGTCCGCGCCCACCCCATTCACCACACGCCCGCTGTTCTGCAACCGCACCGTGACCTCGCCCTGGCTCTCGGTAGAGCCACTGATGGCATTGACGGAATACAACACCATTTCGGCGCCACTCTTCACATGCGATTCGATGGCCTTGAGCGAGGCGTCGACAGGACCGTTGCCCTCGGCCTCGCCGCGCACTTCTTGCCCATCCACGGTGAACACAATACGTGCACGGGGCTGCTCACCGGTTTCGCTTTGCTGGAACAACGATACGAACCCGTATTGCTCTTTTTCAGCAGTCACGCTCTCGTCGCTCACCAGTGCCAAGATATCTTCGTCAAAGATCTCGCTCTTGCGATCGGCCAATTCCTTGAAGCGCGTGAAAGCGGTGTTGACTTCGGTTTCGCTGTCCAGGCTGACACCCAGTTCCTGCAGGCGCTGTTTGAAGGCGTTACGACCACTGAGCTTGCCCAGCACGATCTTGTTGGCGCTCCAGCCCACATCTTCCGCCCGCATGATCTCGTAGGTATCGCGTGCCTTGAGCACGCCATCCTGGTGGATACCGCTGGCATGAGCAAATGCGTTGGCACCCACCACGGCCTTGTTGGGCTGCACCACAAAACCAGTGGTCTGGCTGACCATGCGGCTGGCTGCGACAATGTGCTGGGTATCAATCCCCAGTTCAAGGCCAAAGTAGTCACGGCGGGTCTTGACTGCCATCACGACCTCTTCGAGGGAGCAATTACCGGCGCGCTCACCCAGACCGTTGATGGTGCATTCGACCTGCCGCGCACCACCAATCTTCACACCGGCGAGCGAGTTGGCCACCGCCATGCCCAGATCATTGTGGCAATGCACCGACCAGATCGCCTTGTCGCTATTGGGGATGCGCTCGCGCAGTGTCTTGATGAAGTTGCCGTACAGCTCCGGAACGGCATAGCCCACGGTATCAGGCACGTTGATGGTGGTGGCACCTTCTGCAATCACGGCTTCCAGCACGCGGCACAAAAAGTCGGGGTCGCTGCGGTAGCCGTCCTCAGGGCTGAACTCGATGTCACCCACCAGGTTGCGGGCGAAACGGACCGACTGTTTGGCCTGCTCCAGCACCTGGTCAGGCGTCATCCGCAGCTTTTTCTCCATGTGCAACGCCGAAGTGGCAATGAAGGTGTGGATGCGGGCACTCGCCGCGCCCTTGAGGGCCTCGGCAGCGCGTGAAATATCACGATCATTGGCCCGAGACAGGGAACAGATGGTGGACTCTTTGATGGCGTTGGCAATCGCCTGCACGGCTTCAAAGTCGCCATTGGAGCTGGCTGCAAAACCGGCCTCGATCACATCCACCTTCAGACGCTCGAGCTGGCGGGCAATGCGCAGCTTCTCGTCCTTGGTCATCGAGGCACCGGGAGACTGCTCCCCATCGCGCAAGGTGGTATCGAAAATGATCAGTTTGTCAGCCATGTTGTTCTCCTGGTATCAGTGGGTGGGGCCCCGCAACGTAGAAATCTGGCGCCCAAAACAAAAGGCCCGTCGCGGGTGCAAACGGGCCTTTGTGGAAAAGTGTGCGCGTGCGCCTACTGTCTCCGCCCGTGGGGAGGTAGCAGTAGCGCCAAAGCAAACAAATCCATATCGCGCAATGTAGCACAACTGGCCGGATATCACGGCCATCACTTGTGCAGACCGCGCTCGTCGGGTTCGTCGGTAGAGGTGCTGATCACGCTGCTGTGCTGCCCTTTGGCCTTGCGCCAGGCGTACACGCCATAACCACTCAGGCCATAGAACACGAACACACCAAACAGCACGATAGGGGGGTGAATGTTGATGACAGCGATGCCCAGCGCGATGAGCACGATGGCAGCAAAAGGCACGCTCTTTTTCATCTGCACATCCTTGAAGCTGTAGAACGGCACATTGGTCACCATGGTGAGCCCTGCATACAGCGTGAAGGAGAACATGATCCAGGTCACCTGGCTCCATGTCAGCCAGTGGTCTTCGCCGGGACGCACGCCCAGCTCGGTCATCAACCAGATAAATCCCGCCACCAAGGCCGCAGCGGCTGGTGAAGGCAGCCCCTGGAAATAGCGCTTGTCCACAACGCCCGTATTCACGTTAAAGCGCGCCAGGCGAAGCGCCGCACAGGCGCAGTACACAAACGCAGCAATCCAGCCCCATCGGCCCAGACCCTGCAGGGACCACTCATAGGCAATCAGGGCAGGCGCAGCACCAAAGGACACCATGTCGGACAACGAGTCCATCTGCTCGCCAAACGCACTCTGGGTATTGGTCATGCGGGCCACGCGCCCGTCCAGGCTGTCGAGCACCATGGCGCAGAAAACGCCTACCGCTGCTTGATCGAAACGGCCATTCATCGCCATGACGATGGAATAGAAGCCACCAAACAGCGCCGCCAGTGTGAACAGGTTGGGAAGGATGTAGATGCCTTTGCGCCTTTTGCGCACCATCACACCGGGGTTCTCGGTGGACTCATTGCCGTCATGCATCAAACAGACCTCCAGCGCTTGCAAATATTGCACAAGCAGCTATTAAATTTATAGTATTGAACCATTTCCCGCAGGAATGCCGACTGCCAAGCGCGCAAAAGGCGAAGGCCGCAGTGTAGCGCCTGCCCACCATGCCGCCCGCCAATGAAAAAGGCCACCGAAGTGGCCTTTTGACGCTTCAGAAACGAAACATCAGTTGCGGGTCTGGTCGACCAGCTTGTTCTTGGCGATCCAGGGCATCATGGCGCGCAGCTGGCCGCCCACCTTTTCGATGCTGTGGTCGGCCGTGTTGCGGCGGCGGGCCGTCATCGATGGGTAGTTCAGGCGGCCTTCCTGGATGAACATCTTGGCGTAGTCACCGTTCTGGATGCGCTTGAGGGCATTGCGCATGGCAGCGCGCGACTGCTCATTGATCACTTCAGGGCCGGTCACGTACTCGCCGTATTCGGCGTTGTTCGAGATCGAGTAGTTCATGTTGGCAATACCGCCTTCGTAGATCAGGTCCACGATGAGCTTGAGCTCGTGCAGGCATTCGAAGTAGGCCATTTCGGGCGCGTAGCCGGCTTCGACCAGGGTTTCGTAACCCATCTTGATCAGCTCCACCGCACCGCCGCACAGCACGGCTTGTTCGCCGAACAGGTCGGTCTCGGTTTCTTCCTTGAAGTTGGTCTCGATGATGCCGGCCTTGCCGCCGCCATTGGCTGCTGCGTAGGAGAGCGCCAGATCACGGGCCTTGCCGGACTTGTCTTGGTGCACGGCCACCAGGTGAGGCACGCCGCCGCCTTGGGTGTAAGTGTTGCGCACAGTGTGGCCTGGGGCCTTGGGGGCGACCATCCACACGTCCAGGTCAGCACGGGGCACGACTTGGTTGTAGTGCACGTTGAAACCGTGGGCAAAGGCCAGCGAAGCGCCTTGCTTGATGTTGGGTTCGACGTTGTTCTTGTACACGGCTGCGATGTCTTCATCGGGCAGCAGGATCATGACCACGTCAGCGGCCTTCACGGCGTCGTTGACTTCCAGCACGTTCAGGCCAGCCTTGCCGACCTTGTCCCACGAGGCACCGCCCTTGCGCAGGCCGACCACCACCTTCACGCCGCTGTCGTTCAGGTTTTGTGCGTGGGCATGGCCCTGCGAGCCGTAGCCGATGATGGCCACGGTCTTGCCCTTGATCAGGCTCAGGTCGGTGTCTTTGTCGTAGAAAACTTTCATGGGTCGCTCCGGTTGAAATGCGTTGTTGGGGGGGATTGAAATGGGAAAAACGGGGTGAATTGTCTTACACACGCAAAATGCGCTCGCCCCGGCCGATGCCGCTGGCGCCCGTGCGCACGGTTTCCAGGATGGCCGTGCGGTCGATGGCTTGCAGGAACGCGTCGTTCTTGGACTGGTCGCCTGTCAGCTCGATGGTGTAGCTCTTCTCGGTCACGTCGATGATGCGGCCACGGAAGATATCCGCCATGCGCTTCATCTCCTCGCGCTCTTTGCCCACCGCGCGCACCTTCACCATCATGAGCTCACGCTCGGTGTAGGCACCTTCGGTGAGGTCAACCACCTTGACCACTTCAATGAGGCGGTTCAGGTGCTTGGTGATCTGCTCGATCACGTCATCGGAGCCCGTGGTCTGGATGGTCATGCGCGACAGCGATGCATCCTCAGTGGGCGCCACGGTGAGCGACTCGATGTTGTAGCCACGGGCCGAGAACAGACCCACAACGCGGGAAAGAGCACCAGGCTCGTTTTCCAGCAAGACAGCAATGATGTGTTTCATGATGAAGAGATTCCTCTTTTTGCTGCCCTCCCCCATGCACGGTAATGCATGGGCTTGGCAGGCAATAGATTCGTCAAAAATTTAGATGCTATCTATTCGATAGCTGGTAGCGCATAAAAAACATGCGCCTGAGGCCGATTTGGCTTAAAGGTCTTCCGACCCCAGCAGCATTTCGGTAATGCCCTTGCCGGCCTGCACCATCGGGAACACGTTCTCGGTGGGGTCGGTACGGAAGTCCATGAACACCGTGCGGTCCTTGAGCTTGCGGGCTTCGCGCAATGCGGGCTCCACGTCCTTGGGGTGTTCGATCAGCATACCTACGTGGCCATAGGCCTCGGCCAGCTTCACGAAGTTGGGCAGCGCGTCCATGTAGCTGTGGCTGTACCGACCGGAGTATTCGATCTCCTGCCACTGGCGCACCATGCCCAGATAACGGTTATTCAACGAGCAGATCTTGATCGGCGTGTTGTATTGGAGGCAGGTGGACAGTTCCTGGATGTTCATCTGCACCGAGCCTTCGCCGGTAATACAAAACACTTCGGACTGTGGCTTGGCCAGCTTGATCCCCATGGCATAGGGAATGCCCACACCCATCGTGCCCAGACCACCGGAATTGATCCAGCGGCGCGGCTCGTCGAAGCGGTAGTACTGCGCCGCCCACATCTGGTGCTGCCCCACGTCGGATGTGATGTATGTATCACCATCCTTCGTCATGTTCCACAGCGTCTCTACCACGTACTGTGGCTTGATCACATCGCCGCTGCCCATGCTGTACTTCAGGCACTCGCGCTTGCGCCAGCCTTCAATAGTGTCCCACCAGGCAGCCAGGGCACCGGCGTCAGGGCGGGTGCTGCTCTCGCGGATCATGGAAATCAGCTCGGTGAGCACGTCCTTCACGTCACCAACGATCGGGATGTCGACCTTCACGCGCTTGGAGATGCTCGACGGGTCGATATCGACGTGGATGATCTTGCGGTCGTTCTGCGCGAAGTGCTTGGGGTTGCCGATCACCCGGTCGTCAAAGCGCGCACCCACTGCCAGCAGCACGTCGCAGTTCTGCATGGCGTTGTTGGCTTCGATGGTGCCGTGCATGCCCAGCATACCCAGGAACTTGCGGTCCGATGCGGGGTAGGCCCCGAGACCCATCAGCGTGTTGGTGACCGGGTAGCCCAGCATGTCCACCAGCGTACGCAGCTCGTTGGTGGCGTTGCCCAACAGCACGCCGCCGCCCGTATAGATGTAAGGGCGCTTGGCCGCAAGCAGCAACTGCAGGGCCTTTCGGATCTGTCCGCCATGGCCCTTGCGCACGGGGTTGTACGAGCGCATTTCTACCGTTTGCGGGTAGCCGGTGTAAGGCACCTTCTTGAAGGAAACATCTTTGGGCACATCCACCACCACAGGGCCTGGGCGGCCGGTACGGGCAATATGGAAGGCCTTCTTCATCGTCGCGGCCAGGTCGCGCGGGTCCTTGACGAGAAAATTGTGCTTGACGATGGGGCGGGTGATACCGACCGTATCGCACTCCTGGAAGGCATCAAGCCCGATGGCGGGCGTGGGCACCTGACCAGAAATGATCACCATGGGGATCGAATCCATGTACGCGGTGGCGATGCCGGTCACGGCGTTGGTCAAGCCGGGGCCCGAAGTGACCAAGGCCACGCCGACTTCACCCGTGGCGCGAGCGTAGCCGTCGGCAGCGTGCACGGCGGCCTGTTCGTGACGCACCAGTACGTGCTGGATGGTGTCTTGCTTGTAGAGCGCGTCGTATATGTACAGAACCGCGCCGCCAGGGTAGCCCCAGATGTACTGGACGTTCTCTGCCTGGAGGGCCTTGATGAGGATCTCAGAACCCATGAGGTCCTGCGAACCGGAAGCGGGAGATGTGTTGCCCTGCGAAGCAGCGGCTGCTGAAGAGATTTCAGCCTTGGGGATTTCCATGATCGATCAACCTTTGTGAATTTCTCTGACGAAAAACCTTGGGTGCCCCTCGCACGCGCTCTTGTGAAGCCAGCTTGGAACTTGAGGCCAAGGACATGGGCGGGATGATTGCCGCGCCGGACCGTGACCCGTTTGCCTTTTGAATTGCAGGTGGATTATCGCACTGCAACACTCACAAAACGCTCCGCAGCCGAAAAAAACTCCGGCGGGTGCGATAATCTGCGGTTTTACGGCGCCGTTGAGTTGCGAAACTGCAGATATCTGCGCCGATCTCCTCCCGGGCTGACCCGTCTTGGCAACCGAACAAGAACTTTCCGATTTCCTCAAAAGCGTAGAAAAGCGCGCGTTCAAGCGCTCGGTCTACCACGTTCGCAACGAGGAAGCGGCGCTCGACATCGTGCAAGACAGCATGCTCAAGTTGGCCGAGCACTACGGGGACAAACCGGCGGGCGAGCTGCCCATGCTGTTCCAGCGGATTCTTTCCAACTGCACCCTGGACTGGTTTCGCCGCCAGAAGACGCGCAATGCACTGTTTTCGAGCATGAGCGACTTCGAAGGCCCAGGTGAAGATGGCACGGATTTTGATCTGCTCGAAGCGTACTCAGGGACAGAAGACGGCGACAAAGCCGAAAGCGCGGAAGACCTGACCCGCCGGGCCCAGATATTCCAGGGCATTGAAGAAGAAATTGCAGAGTTGCCACCACGTCAACGGGAAGCGTTCCTGATGCGTTATTGGGAGGAAATGGACGTCGCAGAGACGGCTGCCGCCATGGGCTGCTCCGAAGGCAGTGTCAAAACACACTGCTTTCGCGCCATACAAACCCTCAGCAAGGCACTGAAGGCCAAAGGAATCGAGCCATGAAGAACACTGTACAGACCCCACCGACCCAAGCTGAAGCTGCTGCCGAGCGCTTTGCGCTGCGCGTCACGGCGCGCCTGTCCAGCGGCACCGACGCCCTGCCCTATGACATCTCCGAGCGGCTGCGCGCCTCGCGCATGCAGGCGTTGGCCAAACGCAAAGTCACCGCGCCAGTGCATCGCACCGCCCCCGCAGCAGTGGTGGTCAACGCAGGCAGCACCGCCACACTGGGCCGTGGCGGCGAAGGCGGTGGCTGGTGGAATGCCCTGGTGTCCGCCGTGCCTCTGCTGGCGCTGGTCGTGGGACTGGTGGTCATCAACATCGCGCAGGACGAACGCAGTGCCAACGATGTGGCCGAGGTAGATGCCGCTCTGCTGACCGATGACCTGCCTCCCGCCGCTTATTCGGACCCAGGCTTCGTACAATTCCTCAAGACCTCCGCGCAGTCAAACTGACCTGCCTGACTCTGGACTGCATGCACCCAAGCCCCTCTGAAGCTCCCTCCACGCTGCCAGCCTTCGTGCTGGCATTGGCGCTTCTGGGTGCGCTTACTGCTGGTGGCTGGCAGGCGTTGGTGCAGATGCGCATGGCCCCCAGCACAGTGCTCCAGGCGGGCGCTGAGGCCGCAGTGGCCCGCCCCAATAACGCCCGCACAGACCTGTCTGCCGTGAACATGCCCCCTGCCACGGAATCAGGACCAGGCTGGGGCACGCTCACCACGGCGCAAAAACTGGCGCTGTATCCGCTGTCGGAACGCTGGGCGCTGATCAGCGAAGCCCAAAAACGCCGCTGGCTCGACTTGGCCATCAACTACCCCAGTCTTTCGGAAGAGGAACAACGCAAGTTCCATGACCGCATCACCGACTGGGCCAATCTGAGTGCCCAGCAGCGCAACCAGGCACGCTTGAACTACGCGGTCACCAAGCGCCTGGCTGGGGACGACAAACGGGCGCAGTGGGAGGCCTACCAGGCACTGTCTGACGAAGAGCGCAAGGCGTTGGCCTCCAAGGCGACCCCCAATCCCCATGGGGCTGCCACGGCCCTGCGCCCTGTCTCGCCCAAAAAGCTGGCCCAGGTGCCCGCAGCAACGCAAGCCAACCCCGATCGGCCCAACGCCCCCAAGATTCCACCGGTGGTAGACCACTCGCCCCGCGTTGCGGCCCCTGTGCCTCAGCCGACGGCGCCTGCGATGCCATCCACCCCCGCATCCGCAGCGCCGGCAACCTCGACGGGTGGCGTGGAAACAGCGCCCGTGGCGATCCCCAGTGCGGTGCCTGCTGTACTTCCGCCCCTGGGCTCTGGCGGAGCCGACAGCACGGGCTCGCCCGGCACCCCCGCGGTAACACCTGACACCTCCGGCCTGTATCCTCAGTAGGTTTCAACCTGCCCTGGCCCGACGGGCCTGACCTGGAATGTCTGTTTCTCCCTCTCCCACCACGCCCCAGCCTGCGGCCAACGCATCAAGCGGTGTCCTTGCGGGCGGCCCCACGCCCAACCTGTGGCGGCGCATGGCCTGCTGGCTGTACGAAGGCATGCTGATGTTCGGCGTGGTCTTTATCGCCGGGTACCTGTTTGGCACGCTGAGCCAGACGCGCAATGCGATGGACAACCGCCATGCGCTGCAAGCCTTTCTCTTTGTGGTGTTCGGTATTTATTTCACCTGGTTCTGGGCCAAAGGCCAGACCCTCGCACAGAAAACCTGGCACATCCGCGTGGTGGGCACTGCAGGGCAACCCATCAGCCAGCCGCGCGCCTTGTTGCGGTATGTATTGAGCTGGCTGTGGTTTCTGCCGCCGCTGGCGGCAATCGCACCATTTTCCCTGTCGGGGGGTGAGTCCGCCGTGATCGTGCTGGGCTGGGTGGCCATCTGGGCGCTGCTCAGCCGGTTCCACCCCACGCGGCAGTTCTGGCACGACGCGCTGGCCGGCACCCGGCTGGTGCACTACGAAATTCCCAAAAAATAAGCGCATGCAACCCTCCTCCCCTTCTCCGGACTCTCCGGCCAACCCCCAAAAGGCGCGCTCGGGCCTCAATCGCATCTGGCATGCCGCCGGCTATTCCATGGAAGGGCTGCGGGCCGGCTGGAACGAGAAGGCCTTCCGCCAGGAAGCCATCGCCGCCATGGTGCTGCTGCCGCTGTCGCTCTGGCTGGGCCGCAGTTGGGTCGAAGTCGCCTTGTTGGCGGGCTCCGTGGTCATCGTGATGATTGTGGAGTTGCTCAACACGGGCATCGAGACCGCCATCGACCGCATCGGGCCCGAGTGGCATGACCTGTCCAAACGCGCCAAGGACATGGGCAGCGCAGCGGTTCTGCTGGCCTTGCTGCTGTGCATTGGCATCTGGGCTGCCGCATTGTTTCAGAGGTTTTTCCATGGCTGAACCCACTTTTTCTGTGTGCGTATATTGCGGATCGCGCCCCGGCGACAACGCCGCCTATGCCCAGGCGGCGCAGGCAGTGGGCCAATGGATCGGCGCCCACAACGGACAACTGGTATACGGCGGTGGCCGCAGTGGGCTGATGGGCACGGTGGCCGAGGCAACGCATCTGGCGGGCGGCCGGGTGGTGGGGGTGATACCGCAGGCGCTGGTGGACAAGGAGCTGGCCAACCGCCAATGTGACGAGCTGCACATCGTGCAGACCATGCACGAACGCAAGGCCATGATGGCAGAGCGCAGCGATGCCTTCCTCGCCTTGCCCGGCGGCATCGGCACGTTTGAAGAACTGTTTGAGGTGTGGACCTGGCGCCAGCTGGGCTACCACGACAAGCCCTTGGGCTTGCTGAATGTGGCGGGCTACTACGACGGCCTGCTGGGTTTCTTGCAGGGCAGCGTGGTCAGTGGCTTCATGGGTGAATGGCAGATGGGCCTGTTGCATGCATCCACCGATGCAGAGGGCCTGCTGCGCACGCTGGTGCAAGATGCGGGGCCTGACCAAGCGCCCGTCCCGCTGCGCTCGGTGATCTGACTCCCCGCACTCCGAAACTCGAGCGGCCCACAAGCCAAGGCCACCGAGCAAGGGCCAACAGACTGCGCATGCGGCGCTTCGCTTGCTTGCGCTGGCGTTACCTCCCTTTTCTCGAATGGCGCAGCCGTTCAAGAGAAAGGGCAAGGTAAGAAGCGACTCAGGGGGTTGTCACCTCAGACCGCTGCGTCGTCCAGATCGCCCGTGCGAATGCGCACCGTGCGCTCCACGGCGGTCACAAAAATCTTGCCGTCACCGATCTTGCCGGTGCGCGCCACGTTCACGATCGCGTCCACGCAGCGGTCCACATCCTCGGACTTGACGACGACCTCGACCTTCACCTTGGGCAGAAAGTCCACCACGTATTCCGCGCCGCGGTACAGCTCGGTATGGCCTTTCTGGCGGCCAAAACCCTTCACTTCGGTCACCGTGAGGCCGGTCACGCCGCATTCGGCCAGGGCTTCGCGGACTTCTTCGAGCTTGAAGGGCTTGATGACGGCGGTGATCATTTTCATGGCGGGTCTCCTGGAGGATGTAAAAAATCGGGCTGGGGGCACGGCGCCGAAGCGTCACGCCCTGAATTTGCTGGTGATAGGGTAACGCCAGTCCTTGCCAAAGCTGCGGCGCGTGACACGAATCCCTACCGGCGCCTGGCGGCGTTTGTACTCGTTGAGCTTGATCAGGCGCGTCACGCGCTCGACATCGGCCCGGGCGAAGCCGCTGGCAATGATGGACTCGATGGGCTCATCGTTTTCCATGTAGCGGGCCACGATGGCGTCCAGCACCTCATACGGCGGCAGGCTGTCCTGGTCCTTCTGGTCGGGCCGCAGCTCGGCACTGGGCGGCCGGGTGATGATGCGCTCAGGGATGGGGCTGGCGCAGGTGCCATACGGGTCGTTGGCATTGCGCCAGCGGGCCAGATCAAACACCCGGGTCTTGGCCACGTCCTTGATCACGGCAAAGCCGCCGGCCATGTCGCCGTACAGCGTGCAGTAGCCGGTGGACATCTCGCTCTTGTTGCCGGTGGTCAGCACGATGGCGCCGAACTTGTTGGACAGCGCCATCAGCAGCGTGCCCCGGATACGTGCCTGCAGGTTTTCTTCGGTGGTGTCTTCGGGCAGCCCGGCAAACTCGGTGGCCAGCGCGGCCTTGAAGGCCTCGAACTGCGGCTTGATCGAAATCTCGTCGTAGCGCACGCCCATGCGCGTGGCCATGTCGCGCGCGTCGATCCAGCTGATGTCGGCGGTGTAGGGCGACGGCATCATCACCGTGCGGACCTTGTCGGCACCGAGCGCGTCCACCGCAATCGCCAGCACCAGCGCCGAGTCGATGCCGCCCGACAACCCCAGCAGCGCGCCCGGGAAGCCGTTCTTGCCCACATAGTCGCGCACACCCAGCACCAGGGCATCCCACAGGTCGGCCTCCAGCGTGCGCTCTGGGGCAACCTCTGCTGTAATTTTGATAGCACCCTGGGCAAATTCGACTAGCGCATAGACCAGCTTTTCTACAAAAGCAGGGGCCCGAGCCGCCACCGAGCCGTCGGCGGCCAGCGCAAACGAGCGGCCTTCGAACACCACCTCGTCCTGCCCGCCCACCAGGTGGGCGTAGACCAGCGGCAGGCCCGTCTCGACCACACGGGCGCGCATGGTGGCCTCGCGCTCCGTGCCCTTGCCCAGGTGGAAAGGCGATGCATTGATGACTGCCAGCAACTGCGCACCGGCGGCAGCGGTATCGCGCGCGGGGGTGGCAAACCAGGCGTCTTCGCACACCAGCACGCCCACCTTCACGCCCTCCACCTCGAACACGCAGGGCTTGCTGCCCGGCACGAAGTAGCGCCGCTCGTCAAACACCTGGTAGTTGGGCAGCTCGCGCTTGGCATAGGTCTGCTCGATCTTGCCGTCGCGCACCACGCTGGCGGCGTTGAAGCAGACGCTGAAGGCCTGGGCGCCAGGGGCCATGGCCTGCGGGTGGCCCAGCACGATGGCCAGGCCTTTCAACCCCGCAGTCTCGCGGGCCACGGTTTTCACGGCATCATCGCAGGCCGCAATGAAGGCAGGGCGCAGGAACAGGTCTTCGGCCGCGTAGCCGCAGATGGCCAGCTCCGGTGTCAGCAACAGGCGAGCGCCCTGGGCATAGGCCTCGCGGGCTGCCGCAATGATCTTTTGGGCGTTGCCGGGCATGTCGCCCACAACAAAGTTGAGCTGCGCAGTGCAAATGGAGAGCGTCATGGAACTGGAATCGGCCCCTGAGGCCAGGTTGAATACCGCCGTTGCAGGCCCGCAATCAAAGGTGCATCACAGGGGCCTGCATGGCTGAAGCTGCCATTATCGCCCGCGTGCTCCCCTCCGTGCTGGACGTGGACACTACCGCCTGGAACCACCTGCTGGCGCAGCAAAGCCACCCCACGCCCTTCATGCGGCATGAATACCTGGCCGCGCTGGAAAGCAGCGGCAGCGCCACGCCGCGTACCGGCTGGACGCCCCGCTTCATGACGCTGTGGGACGGCGACACCCTGGTGGCCGCCTGCCCTCTGTACCTCAAGAGCCATTCGTACGGCGAATATGTGTTTGACTGGGCCTGGGCCAGCGCTTACGAGCAGCACCGTGTGCCCTACTACCCCAAGGCCGTCATTGCCGTGCCCTTTACGCCCGTGCCGGGCAGCCGGCTGCTGGCCCGCGATGCCGCCACGCGCGCCCTGCTGGTGCAGGCGGTGTGCCAGTGGTGCGAGCAAGAAGACGTGTCGTCCGTGCATGTGCTGTTTGCCAGCGATGACGATGTGCTGACCAGCGCACAACAAGACCTGATGCTGCGGCACACCGTGCAGTTTCACTGGAAGAATGAGCGGCCCACGCTCCCTGTGGCCCAGGGTGTAGTCGCCACCGACGGCGAAACCCTGCGCTACCAGGACTTTGACCAGTTCCTCGCCAGCCTGTCGCAAGACAAACGCAAGAAGATCCGCCAGGAGCGCCGCCGCGTGGCCGATGCCGGAGTCACCTTCCGCTGGTCACGCGGGGCGGACATCAGCGCTGCAGACTGGGATTTTTTCTACCGCTGCTACGAGCGCACCTATCTGGAGCACGGCAACCCGCCCTACCTCACGCGCGACTTCTTCGCCCGCATGGCAGCGGATATGCCCGAGGCCTGGCTGCTGTTTGTGGGGGAGCGGGACGGGCGGCCTATTGCTAGCAGTTTGATAGCTATAGGCGCATATTCATCTAGCGCATCAGCCCCAAAAGACGCTGAATCAGGCCCCGAATCACGCTCCGAGCTGGTGGCCTACGGCCGCTACTGGGGCGCGCTGGAGCGCGTGGACTGCCTGCACTTCGAGGCCTGCTACTACCAGCCGCTGCAGTGGTGCATCGCCCACGGTGCCGTGCGGTTTGAGGGGGGCGCCCAGGGCGAGCACAAGATGGCCCGCGCGCTGCTGCCCGTGCAGGCCACCAGCGCGCACTGGCTGGCACACCCGGCATTTGCTGAGGCGGTGCAGCGCTTTCTGGACCGCGAAGGCGCGGGCGTGGAAAGCTACCTCGGCGACCTGCAAGCGCGGAGCCCCTTCAAGGCCGCCTGACCTGCAGTGATCAGGCAGGACGCGCGGACGAGATCAAAGCCAGGCTTGAACCAACACACGGCGAAGGCAGAGCCCGTCACGCCTGCCGAGGGCGGCGAGTCACTGTCAAAAACTCTCCCAGTCAGCATCATTGCCGCTGCCCGAACGAGCTGGCGCCGTTGACACAAGAGCCGGTGCGGGCTTGGCGGCCGCACGCAGGGGCGGCACCTTGGACGGGGCCACAGAGGCTGGTCGGCTGGAACCGGCCAAGGCCTTAGATGGGCCTGCAGCCTTGGGCACATACGCAAAGGCAGACGCAGCCGGCTGCGCAGCCTGCGCTGGCGACAGCTTGAAGAACGCCACCGTGCTCACCAGGTCCTGCGCCTGGTTGTTGAGGCTGGCAGCGGCGGCGGCCATTTCTTCCACCAGGGCAGCGTTTTGCTGGGTGACCTGGTCCATCTGTGTCACAGCCTCGCCCACCTGGGCCACGCCCTGGCTTTGTTCAGAGCTGGCGGCACTGATCTCGCCCATCAAATCCGTGACACGTTTGATGGAGCCCACCACCTCGGTCATGGTTGCACCCGCCTGATCGACCAGCGTGGTGCCTGCGGCCACGCGTTCCACGCTGTCGTTGATCAGGGTCTTGATCTGCTTGGCCGCGTCGGCCGAACGGCCCGCCAGGCTGCGCACCTCGGACGCCACCACTGCAAAGCCCCGGCCCTGCTCGCCCGCACGCGCTGCTTCGACGGCCGCGTTCAGCGCAAGGATGTTGGTCTGAAAGGCAATGCCATCGATCACACCGATGATGTCGGCGATCTTGCTGCTGCTGTCGTGGATGCCCTTCATGGTGTCCACCACCTGGCTCACCACCTCTCCGCCATGCACGGCCACCGTCGATGCGCTCTGCGCAAGCTGGTTGGCCTGGCGGGCGTTGTCGGCGTTCTGGCGGACGGTCGAATTGAGCTGCTCCATGGATGCTGCCGTCTCCTGCAAGGCGCTGGCCTGCTGCTCGGTGCGAGCGCTCAGGTCGTTGTTGCCCTGAGCGATCTCCGACGACGCCGTGGCCACGTTCTCGGAGCCGGAGCGCACGTGCCCCACGATGCGCGACAGGTTTTGCTGCATTTCGTCCAGCGAGCGCAGCAGCTGGGCCATCTCATTGCGGCCATCGCCCACGTCGGGAATCTGCACCGACAGATTGCCGTGGCTGATTTCATCGGCCGCCCGCACCGCACGCTGCACCGGCCCCACGATGGAACGCGTGGTCCACAGCGCAAACAGTGCGCCCAGCACCACCGACACCACCGCCCCCAGCGCCAGCACCCACTGGCTGGTGCCTGCGGCCTGGATGATGGCGCCCTCGAACTCATCGAGCTGCTTGTGCGTGTTGTCCGCCACATCGGCCAGCGACTGCAGGTAAGCGGTGGCCAGGGGCTTGAGGTCGCTGTCCACCAGCGCAAACACGTCTTCCCCGGCCTTCTTGCGCTCCAGCAATTTGGCGCGCGCGTCCACATAGGCCTTGCGGGTCACCGCCACACGTTCCATCAGCGCCTTTTCGGTGGGGTCGTCCACCAGCGCCTCCAGCTTCTTTTGCGCCTCGCTGGCCCGTTGGGACGTGGTGGCCATGTCGGCCGTGAGCGACTGGATGTAGCCCGCATCCGTGGCCTTGAGCGACGCCGACGCCCGCACCCAGTTCAGGTCGATGGCCGCCTTCCACTCCTGCGCCAGGGCGTTGCGCTCCATTTCGACAGTGGCAATGCGACTGCTGGCCTCCTTGAGTACCGCCAGTCGCCAGACGCCGGTGGCGGCGATGGTGGCGGTGATCAACAGCACAAGGCCAAAGGCCAGGCTCAGCCGCGCTCCGATTTTCAGGTTGCTCATGGGAATCTTTCGTGGTTTTTATGGGGGCTTTTGCCAGCCATGGGTGCGCCGATGTGGTGCCACGCACCTGCGCGGGACCACAAGGAATCAGCGGCTGGAATGTGATAATTATATCATATTTATGATAAATATGATTTCATCAATTTGAATCATCGCAAGAGAGTCGACGGCCCACTGCGCAAACGCTGCGCCGGTGGGGGCATGGGTGCGGCCCCCTGTGTCAGCCGTGGGGATATCAAAACAGCGCACAAGGCCCCGTGCGTGCAGCGCACGCACGGGCTGGAGTGCTACATCGCGGGCGCTGTCGGCGCAGTGCCAGGCGCTGAACCAACTTGGGGAAGTCTACGCCCCAAAACGGGGCGCTACGCTTACAAACGGTGCAGGCATGGCCTGCCGTCGGTCAAAAGCTCTCCCAGTCGTCCTCGGCACCGGCGGCCACTGCTTGTGGGGCCGCTTTGGATGCGGCGCCCGCGGCCTTGGTGGTGGCACTGGCAGCAGGTGCCTTTTTGGCGGCAGGAGCAGAGGGAGAGCGCAAAGCAAGGGTTGCCTTGCTGCCCGCCGCATGGCTGCCCATCGCCGCCTTGCGCGTGTCCGCGGCGGGCGCAGGGCGCGGCACCGAGTCCACAGCGCCGCCAGGCTGCGATGCCCGTGCCTGGTCGGCCGTGAGCTTGAACACCGCCACCGCCCCCACCAAGGCCTGGGCCTGGTGGCTCAGGCTGCTGGCAGCAGCCGCCATTTCCTCGACCAGCGCCGCGTTCTGCTGGGTGACCTGGTCCATCTGCATGACGGCCTCGCCCACCTGCGACACGCCCGTGCTCTGCTCGCTGCTGGCGGCGCTGATCTCGCCCATGATGTCCGTCACGCGGCGAATGGCGCCCACCACCTCGGTCATGGTGATGCCCGCCTTGTCCACCAGCTGGGTGCCCTGCTCGACCCGCTCCACGCTGGCAGTGATGAGCGATTTGATCTCTTTGGCCGCCTCGGCGCTGCGCTGGGCCAGATTGCGCACCTCGCCCGCCACCACCGCAAAGCCCCGGCCCTGCTCGCCCGCGCGGGCGGCCTCCACGGCCGCGTTCAGCGCCAGGATGTTGGTCTGGAACGCAATGCCGTCAATCACGCTGATGATGTCGGCGATCTTTTTGCTGCTGTCGTTGATGCCCTTCATCGTGGTCACCACCTCGGCCACCACATCGCCGCCCTGCCCCGCCACGGTGGATGCGCTCATCGCCAGCTGGTTGGCCTGGCGCGCGTTGTCGGCGTTTTGCTTGACGGTGGAGCTCAGCTCCTCCATCGACGCAGCGGTTTCCTGCAGCGCGCTGGCCTGCTGCTCGGTGCGGATGGACAGGTCGTTGTTGCCCGATGCGATCTCGGCACTGGCCGACGCCACGCCCTGGGCATTGCCACGCACGCCCGACACCACATGCGCCAGGTTGTCCCGCATGGCGGTGAGGCCGCTGAGCAACTGGGCGATCTCGTCTTTGCCGCGCGCATGGATCGCCACGGTCAGGTCGCCCTGCGCCACCGCGTCGGTGATCTGCACCGCATCGCCCAGCGCGCGCGAAATCTGCCGGATCATGGCGCCGCCCATCAGTACCGCCAGCACGATGCCCGCCACCACGGCCGTGACCGCCAGTGCGCGGATGGTCTGGTAGCTGGCGGCCGCACTGTCGTACTCGGCCTTGGCGCGGTCCAGCTGCACCTGCATCAGCTGGCCCAGCACCTCCTGCAATGGGTCGATGGCGGGGTACATCTCCTTGGCCGCAAACGCGGTCAGGGCCGCCACATCGCCCGACTTGAAGTGCCCCGCCAGTACATCGGTGGCCGCATCTGCCTTGGCCTGCAGCGGCTTGAAGCGCTCGACCAACTGCGTTTCCTCCGGCACCAGCTGGGTGGCCAGATAGGCCTTCCAGTTGGCCTCGATGGCCTTGCGCGCATCGGCCACCGACTGCAGGCCCTGTGCGGGTGTCAGCGTACCGTCACGCACCTTGTGGGCCGTGTCCACCACATTGACCGCATACATGTCCGCCACCACCTTGATCTGCTTGAGCGGCACCACCCGGTCGTCGTATACCGACTTGAGCCCGGCATTGGAATTGCCCATGCCATACAGCCCCGCCACGCCCACCAGCAACACCAGCAGACACAAGGCCGCAAGCAAACCCGCCAGGCGGGTGGAAATCTTGAACTGGTTCATGACAACACTCCTGAGGGAAACAAGCAAACAGGCTGCGCCCGGCTGGCTGCGCACCAGCGGTTGGAAAGGGGCATACGGAGAGCGCGCGGCAGACTCAGGTGCGGCCAGGGCGGCGCCCCGGTTGGCGTCGCAGACCACACGGCAGGCGCATGGGAGCTCGCACTGGTGATGATGGGGCGGCCACCCATGCACGTGCGCGACGCGTTGAAACCTCGGTCCATTGCAGAACTCCTGTGGAGAACGGCGCCAAAAAGGAATGTCCACCCACCGACGGGCCGCGCGCCGTGGCGGGCCCGCTCAGCATAGCGCTTTCCGTTACGTTTGCGTACAAATCGCCCGCCAACATTGGCGCGCCGCTGCCCATAACGGCAACTCGCCATCACGCACCTGCAGCAAGCATCGCGCCAGCGGTGGCAGACCCACCCCACGCATGCCTTCCGCCATCACCAACAAAGCGCCCGACCACAAAAAAGCACGCAGAAGATAGCCCCCCTCTGCGTGCTTTCTTGCTTTGTTTTTGATAGCTTTCAGCGCATGTTCCACCTGCGCTTGCGGCCGTTTGGACCTGATTTCTTCACCCAGGGGCCTGCGCAGCCCTTGGTCAGAAGCTCTCCCAGTCGTCGTCGCTTCCTGCAGCCTTGGGTGCCGGTGCCGGGCTGGGCGCTGCGGGCTTGGCGGCAGTGGAGGCTGCCGGGCTGCTGGCCTTGGGCGCCGCCAGGCTGGCGGCTGGTTTGCTGCCGGTCTTGGCGCTTTTGCCCAGGCTGGTGCTGCGGGCCGGGGCTTTGTAGCTGGGCGCTGCTATGGGGGTGCGGGCGGGGGCTGCCGTGTGGCGGTTCTGGCTGTAGCTGCTGTTCGTGCTGCTGGCGTCGAGCTTGAACACGGCCACGGCGTTGACCAGTTCGCCGGCCTGGGCGTTCAGTGCGCTGGCGGCCGCGGCCATTTCTTCCACCAGGGCAGCGTTTTGCTGGGTGGCCTGGTCCATTTGCGTGACGGCTTCTCCCACCTGGCCGACTCCTGCGCTTTGTTCGCTGCTGGCGGCGCTGATCTCTCCCATGATGTCGGTCACGCGCCGGATGGCGCTGACGACTTCGGTCATGGTGGCTCCGGCCTTGTCGACCAGGGCGGTGCCTTGTTCCACGCGTTCTACGCTGGCGGTGATGAGGGCTTTGATTTCTTTGGCGGCTTCTGCGCTGCGTCCTGCCAGGTTGCGTACTTCTCCGGCCACCACGGCAAAGCCCCGGCCTTGTTCGCCGGCGCGGGCGGCTTCCACGGCTGCGTTGAGCGCCAGGATGTTGGTCTGGAAGGCGATGCCGTCGATGACGCTGATGATGTCTGCAATCTTGTTGCTGCTGGCGTTGATGCCTTTCATGGTCTCGACCACTTCGGCCACCACGTCTCCGCCTTGCACGGCCACGGTGCTGGCGCTCACGGCCAGCTGGTTGGCGGCTCTCGCGTTGTCGGCGTTCTGGCGCACGGTCGAGCCCAGTTCTTCCATCGAGGCGGCTGTTTCTTCCAGCGCGCTGGCTTGCTGTTCCGTGCGTGCGCTCAGGTCGTTGTTGCCTGAGGCGATCTGTGCGCTCGCTGAGGCCACGCCTTCGGCGTTCTGGCGCACCGAGCTGACGGTGTTGACCAAGCTTTGCTGCATGCGCTGCAGGGCGCTGAGCAGGTGGCCGGTTTCGTCCTTGGACTGCACGACGATCTGGCCGCTCAGGTCGCCACTGGCCACACGGTCGGCCGCTTCCACCGCCTGCGCCAGGGGGCGGGTGATGGAGCGGATGATGGTGATGGCCAGAAAGATGGCGATGGCGATGGCCAGCGCACCCGCGATGAGCACATCGCGCTGCAGCGCCGCAGCGGCGGATTCCGCGCGCGCGCCGGCGTCCGCCGTTCTCTGTGATTGAAACTCTAACTGGTCATCTATCGCTGCCATGTAGGCCCGTTGCGCAGGGCGAAGCTGATCCTCCAGCAGCTTCAGGGCTTCGTCCCGTTGACCTTGCTGGAGCACTGTCAGGTATTGATCTCGAAGCTTGACGAAATCGGCACGCCGCTGCTGCATGCGCGCCAGGATTTCCTTGCCTTTCTCTGAGGTGATCAGAGTATTCAAGGTTTTGTACTGCGCCTCCACATCCGCGGAAGAACTAGAAAGCTGACTTGTCGCCGACTTCACGATCGACTCTGTCGTGAAGATCGCCAGATTGCGCACCTGGATGGCTTGCTCATTCACGCCGTCGTTGAGTGCTGACAGGGCTTGGGTAATAGGTACACGAACATCAATGACGTCTTTGAGCTCCGCACGCTGGTTCGCAGACCGCACGAGACTCACTGCCCCCAACGCGACCAACAGAAGCACCATGACGGCAAATGACACGGCCAGTCGGGTTGAAATCTTTAACTGATTCATCCTTCTTCTCCTCTGGGTTGATGTTGTGTGGGTGGATGGCAGGTTACCCGTGTGCCGTCTTTGTCACCAGTCCTATTTCGTCGCTGCTCAGCAACGCTACGATGTCCATCACGATCAGCATGCGCTCGCCCAGGCTGGCAATGCCAGTGACAAAGGCCGGGTCCACATGGCCCTGTCGCTCGAACTGGGGCGTGGGCTTGATGAGGTCGGGTGTGAGCGAGACCACATCGGCCACCGCATCCACCACCGCGCCAATCACGGTAGAGCCGATGTCCAGAATGATCACCACGGTGAAGTCGGTGTAGCTCGCTTCAGGGCATTGCAGCTTCACCCGCAGATCCAGGATGGGCACGATGCGGCCGCGAAGATCGATCACGCCCTTGATGAAGTCGGGCGATTGCGCCAGGCGCGTGGGTCTCTCGTATGAGCGGATCTCCTGCACGCGCAGGATGTCAATGCCGTACTCCTCCGCACCCAGGCGGAAAGTCAGGAATTCACGATGGGCTGCGGTGGGGCTTGGGGCCAGCGCGCGGTGCGCAGAGTGGGTGGCGGCAGGCGCAGCGGCGTCGGCAATAGCGGTCATGGCGCGGGCTTTCAGGCGGTTGGAACGGGAGGGTTGCGAACAGCGCCAGAACGCGACGAACGCAAAAGCTATCCAAAGCATAGCAGCGCACGGTTGCAAAATGTGACATTCGCGGGCAATCCCCCCCGCAATCCGAAGGGGACTCCCCCGGCCCGGGCGGGGGCAATTGGAGAGCTTGCTCCATTTCGCGCCCCGCCTTGGTGCGCAAAAACTGCTACCGTCGCACAACCCGCCTGCCTTGCCCGGCAGGCGCCCGTTTTGGAACGACGACTTGATGCCTCTCTTCTCCGACCGCAAATCCGCCGCCCCTGACCACATGCCACCGCCCAGCCTCCCCCTGCTGGCGCTGGAGCTGCGGGCCCCCTGGGAATTTGGCGCCGTGCTGCCCGCATGGCCCGTTCTGCAGCGCGCTCCACTGGGCGATGGCCACACGGTCATCGTGTTTCCAGGCCTGACAGCTGGCGACGCCACCACCCTGCCCCTGCGTCGCTACCTCGAATCGCGCAACTACAACACGCTGGGCTGGGGCCAGGGCCTGAACCTGGGGCCGCGCGATGGCGTGCTGGAGAACGCCAAGGCCCAGCTGCAGCAAGCGGTGGATGCCAGCGGCCACAAGGTGAGCCTGGTGGGCTGGAGCCTGGGCGGCATCTACGCCCGCGAGCTGGCCAAGGAAATGCCGGACCTGGTGCGCTGCGTGGTGACCCTGGGCACCCCGTTTGCCGGGCCCCACACCTCCACCAACGCCTGGCGCATTTACCAGTTCGCCAGCGGCCGCAGCATCGAGCGCGAAACCGAGAACTACAACCTGCCCGAAGCCCCTCCGGTGCCCACCACCAGCATCTACTCCCGCACCGATGGCGTGGTGGCGTGGCGCGGCAGCATCCAGGCGCCCGCCGACCACAACCCCCACACCGAGAACATCGAGGTGGTGGCCAGCCACTTTGGCATCGGCCTGAACCCCAGTGCCTGGTGGGCCGTGGCCGACCGTCTGGGCCAGCCGCACGGGCCAGGCGTGGTGTGGCAGCCGTTCCAGCGCCCGCAGTTGCCAGGGCTGCATCTGGTGTATCCAAACCCGCACCGCTGAGAGCAGTACGGAAAAGTCCCCTGCCGTACCCGAAGGGACGGCGCATTCCTAAGTGCCACGTAAAAAAGCACGCAGAAGGTGTCCCCTCTGCGTGCTTTTTTACTTCTCTTTTGATAGCTGTCCGCGCATTTTCCACCTACGCTTGCAGCCGTTTTGACCTGAATTCTTCATCCAGGGGCCTGTCTGGCCCTCGTCAGAAGCTCTCCCAGTCGTCGTCGTTGCCCCCTGCCTTGGCCGGTGCCGGGCTGGGCGCTGCCGGTTTGGGGGCTGCGGCGCTGGCTGCTGGGGCCGCTGGTGCTGCGCTGCCGGTCTTGGGCGCTGCCAGGCTGGCGGCGGGTTTGGTGCTGCTGCTCTTGGCGCTGCTGCCCAGGCTGCTGCGGGCCGGGGCTTTGTAGCTGGGCGCTGCCATGGGAGGGCGGGCGGGGGCTGCGCTGGTGCGCGCCGGGCTGTGGCTTGATGTGCTGCTGGCGTCGAGCTTGAATACGGCCACGGCGTTGACCAGTTCGCCGGCCTGGGCGTTCAGTGCGCTCGCAGCAGCGGCCATTTCTTCCACCAGGGCAGCGTTTTGCTGGGTGGCCTGGTCCATCTGGGTGACGGCTTCGCCGACCTGGCCGACACCTGCGCTTTGTTCGCTGCTGGCGGCGCTGATCTCTCCCATGATGTCGGTCACTCGCCGGATGGCGCTGACGACTTCGGTCATGGTGGCTCCGGCCTTGTCGACCAGGGCGGTGCCTTGTTCCACGCGTTCCACGCTGGCGGTGATGAGGGCTTTGATTTCCTTGGCGGCTTCTGCGCTGCGTCCTGCCAGGTTGCGCACTTCTCCGGCCACCACGGCAAAGCCCCGGCCTTGTTCGCCGGCGCGGGCGGCTTCCACGGCCGCGTTGAGCGCCAGGATGTTGGTCTGGAAGGCAATGCCGTCGATCACGCTGATGATGTCTGCGATCTTGTTGCTGCTGGCGTTGATGCCTTTCATGGTCTCGACCACTTCGGCCACGACGTCTCCGCCTTGCACGGCCACGGTGCTGGCGCTCACGGCCAGTTGGTTGGCGGCGCGGGCGTTGTCGGCGTTCTGGCGCACGGTGGAGCCCAGTTCTTCCATGGAGGCCGCCGTTTCTTCCAGGGCACTGGCCTGCTGTTCTGTGCGCGCGCTCAGGTCGTTGTTGCCGGAGGCGATCTGCGCGCTCGCTGAGGCTACGCCTTCGGCATTGCTGCGCACGCCCGACACCACCCGAGCCAGGTTGGCGCGCATGTCGCCCAGCGCGTTGAGCAGCTGGCCCATTTCATCCTTGCCGCCCGAAGGCACTTCGGTCGCCAGGTCGCCATCTGCAATGGCGCGGGCAGCCAACACCGCATGGTGGGCCGGACGGGTCACGGCGCGAGTGATGGCAACGCCCAGCACGGCGGCCAGTGCCACGCACAGCGCAAGTGTGCCCAGCACCCAGGCGCGCGCCACATTGAACACCCTCATCGCTTCCTCGTTGGCCTGCAAGGCCGCGTCCGCATTGATCTTTTGCAGCTCGCCCAGCGTCTCGGCCGTGGCCACAAAGGCCGACTCCGATTCGCCCGCATACAGCATGCTCAAGGCGTCAGCAGTCAGCTCCATGGTCTCGGCGGTGCTGAAGTCCACGCCCTTGGCAATGTCCGCCAACTTGTCCTGCAGCGCCACATAGGCCGCCTTGCGGGTCTTGTAGGCGTTGAATACCTCGCGCTCCTTGGGCATGTCGATGAGCGGTTCGTAGACCGCTTCGACTCTGCTCAAATCTTTGTGGCGCGCGGCAACCTGCTCGGCAAACGCCTTGACCTCGGCCGAGCTACGCGCAGTGACCATGCCCGCCTCGGCACGGCGCATGCGGTTGAGCAGCACGCGCAGCTCGCCCGTTTGCGTGACACTGGGCAGCAGGTTCGTGGCAATCTCCTCGGCGTTGGCGTGGATGCGGGACATCTGTACCAGCGCAATAGCCCCGAGCAAGGCGGTCAGCAACACCACTGCCAAAAAACCCGCTGCCAGCTTCACGCCAATGCGCAGATCAGAAATTTTCATGAATCACCTCAAAGTACCTCGAAACACCGGAACAGCCGCAGTCATGTAACAAAATGCAGTCTATCAGCGCGCCCAGCCGCACATGGCGCGGCTTTTCCCTACCCTGGCAGGGTGCCACCCACAAAAAAACACGCCACCCGAGGTGGATGGCGTGCTTTTATTTTGATAGCATCCAGTGCATATTGCACTAGCGCTACGGGCAGAAAGCGCCCAAAGGGCTATCAGGCCTGCGACTTCTTGTAGCTGTCGATGCCGTCGGTGATTTCCTTCTTGGCGGCGTCGATGCCTTCCCAGCCCAGCACCTTGACCCACTTGCCCTTTTCCAGGTCCTTGTAGTGCTCAAAGAAGTGGGCGATGGCGTTGCGGCGCATGGCGTTCACATCGTCGATGCTCTTCCAGTGGTCATACATGGGCAGGATCTTGGACGTGGGCACAGCAATCACCTTGCCATCCACACCGGCCTCGTCTTCCATCATCAAGATGCCCAGGGGGCGGCAGGGCACGACCACGCCGGGGAACAGCGGGTAAGGCGTGATCACCAGCACATCGACCGGGTCGCCGTCGCCCGACAGCGTCTGCGGCACATACCCGTAGTTGGTGGGATAGTGCATGGCGGTGGTCATGAAACGGTCCACAAATATGGCGCCCGATTCCTTGTCCACTTCGTACTTGATCGGATCGGCGTTCATCGGAATCTCGATGACGACGTTGAAGCTGTCAGGAACGTTCTTGCCTGGGGGGACGTTGTTGAGGGACATGTCTTTGGATAGTGGTTTGTTGACGATAACCCGCGAGGCCTTCGGCACTGATGCAGCGCAACGAAGCGTCGGGATTAACCCTGATTTTAGGCGCACGCCCCTTTCTGCCCGCTTGCAAACCGGCGTTTGCCTGTAAATTGGGCCTGTTGGCCAATCGGCTCCTGCGCGAAACGCATGGGTAGCACGAGGAAGCAACGCAGCGGGGAAGCCACCGATGCGTTGGTCCCCCTCCGTGCAACACACCAAGGAGAATTGAATGGCTGCAAGTTCAGCACTGACATCCCCTCTCATCCTCGCCCTCGTTTGCGGGCTCATCGCGGTGGCCTACGGCATCTGGGCCCGGGGCTGGATCCTTTCCAAAGACCCGGGCAACGCCCGCATGCAGGAGATTGCCGCCGCCATTCAGGCCGGCGCCGCCGCCTACCTGGCCCGCCAGTACAAGACCATTGCCATCGTGGGCGTGGTGCTGGCGGTACTCATCGGCGTGTTTCTGGACGGCACCACGGCGGTCGGTTTTGTGGTGGGCGCCGTGCTCTCAGGCGCCTGCGGCTTCATCGGCATGAACGTCTCTGTGCGCGCTAATGTGCGCACCGCGCAGGCGGCCACCCAAGGCATTGGCCCCGCGCTGGATGTCGCGTTCCGTGGCGGTGCCATCACCGGCATGCTGGTGGTGGGGCTGGGTCTGCTGGGTGTCACGGGCTTTTACTGGTTCCTGGCGGGCAATGGCAACCACACGCCCACCACCCATCTGGCCACGCTGCTCAACCCGCTGATCGGCTTTGCGTTCGGCTCATCGCTGATCTCGATCTTTGCACGCCTGGGCGGTGGCATCTTCACCAAGGGCGCAGATGTGGGCGCCGACCTGGTGGGCAAGGTGGAGGCTGGCATCCCTGAGGACGACCCGCGCAACCCGGCCGTGATTGCCGACAACGTGGGCGACAACGTGGGCGACTGCGCGGGCATGGCGGCCGACCTGTTCGAGACCTACGCGGTGACACTGATCGCCACCATGGTGCTGGGCGCCCTGATGGTGGCCACGGCCCAGGTCAATGCGGTGGTGTACCCGCTTGCGCTGGGGGCGGTGTCCATCGTCGCATCCATCATTGGCTGCTTCTTCGTCAAGGCAACGCCCGGCATGAAGAACGTGATGCCCGCGCTGTACAAGGGCCTGGCGATCGCGGGCGTGCTGTCGCTCATCGCTTTCTACTTCGTCACGCTGTGGATCATGCCGGACAACGCGGTCACGGCCACGGGCACCCAGCTGCGGCTGTTTGGTGCCTGCGCCACCGGCCTCGTGCTGACGGCCGCGCTGGTCTGGATCACCGAGTTCTACACCGGCACGCAGTACTCGCCCGTGCAGCACATTGCCCAGGCGTCCACCACCGGCCACGGCACCAACATCATTGCGGGCCTGGGCGTTTCGATGCGTTCTACGGCCTGGCCCGTGGTGTTTGTGTGCACGGCCATCATCGTGTCCTACGGCCTGGCTGGCCTGTACGGCATTGCGGTGGCAGCCACGTCGATGCTGAGCATGGCGGGCATTGTGGTGGCGCTGGATGCGTATGGTCCCATCACCGACAACGCGGGTGGCATTGCCGAAATGGCCGAGCTGCCCAGCAGTGTGCGCGACATCACCGACCCGCTGGACGCCGTTGGCAACACCACCAAGGCCGTGACCAAGGGCTACGCCATCGGCTCGGCCGGCCTGGCTGCACTGGTGCTGTTTGCCGACTACACCCACAAGCTGGAGAGCTACGGCAAGGCCATCACCTTTGATCTGTCGGACCCGCTGGTCATCGTGGGCCTGTTCATCGGCGGGCTGATTCCGTACCTGTTCGGCGCCATGGCCATGGAGGCTGTGGGCCGTGCCGCAGGCGCTGTGGTGGTGGAGGTACGCCGCCAGTTCAGCACCATCAAGGGCATCATGGACGGCACGGGCAAGCCCGAATACGGCAAGGCCGTGGACATGCTGACCACCGCCGCCATCAAGGAAATGGTGATCCCCAGCCTGCTGCCGGTAGTGGTTCCCATTGTGGTGGGCCTGCTGCTGGGGCCCAAGGCGCTGGGCGGCTTGCTCATGGGCACCATCGTCACAGGTCTGTTTGTCGCGATCAGCATGTGCACCGGCGGTGGCGCGTGGGACAACGCCAAGAAGTACATCGAAGACGGCCACCACGGCGGTAAGGGCTCTGAGGCGCACAAGGCCGCCGTGACCGGTGACACCGTGGGCGACCCCTACAAGGACACGGCCGGCCCGGCCATCAACCCGCTGATCAAGATCATCAACATCGTGGCACTGCTCATCGTGCCGCTGGTGGTCAAGTTCCACGGCGGGTAAAACCGCCCCACCATCGTCAAAAAGGGGCCTCTGGCCCCTTTTTGACGCGTAACATCGCATCCACTGCAGCAGCCACTGGTATCGCGCTCCACTGAAGATGGCCTTGACACACACCACCCTGCCCGCCCCGGCCCCGACCGACAGCCCCGCTGCGCCCCAGCAGCGCATCGTCCAGATCGCGCTGGCCCAGGCCCGGCCTGTGGTGGAGCGCGTCATTGAGGCCACGCGCGTGTCCCTGCAAGCGCGCCTGGACAGTGCCCGCACCCCCGGCGAGCACCATGCGATGCAGGAGGCACGGCAGCAACTGGTGCGGCTGGCATCGGTGATGGCAGATCGCTACCCCGACGCACTGCGCAAGGCGCTGGACCAGGACACGGCACAGGGCGACGACAAGCCCACGCGGTCCCTGTTCACCGTGCACTTTGACGACCTCGAACTGATGGACGAGGCGCAGATCAACGACAGCGTGGAGCGCGCACGTGCCCGTCAGGTACTGATCTCTGCAGTGGAAGGTCCGCTGGCTGACCTGGACGCGTTGGTGTGCGCGGCCCAGGGGCTGTCCCGGGTGCAGCCGGAGCACAACCCGCTGCGCCCCGACGTGTTCTTGCAGGCTCTGCAGTCCGTGGTGTCGCAAATGCAGGTCACACCCCAGGTGCGCCACGACTGGGTGGGGCTGATGGCACAGGCATTGGGCGCCGAGCTGCGCAGCCTGTACCTCGCGCAAATCGACCAGCTCAAGCAAAGTGGTGTGAAGCCTGTGGGCTACGCCATGCGGCAGGCCACGGGCGAAGTGGTCTATGTGGCGCCGGCCGACGCCGGGGCGTCCCCCGGTTTTGCAGCCGACAACGACTTGTACGTGTCGTCCACCAGCACGGGCGACCCGTTGCTGACGCTGGACCGCCTGCGCCGCCTGCTGCTGGGCGAGTTCAATGACGCAGCCGCCCCTACTGACATGCACGCCAGCGGCGACAACCCCCAGGAATCTTTCGCAGCCCGGTTTGACCGGGAGTTTGAACACCCGTCACAAGGTTTGCCGCAGATCGACCCACCGGCCACGGATTTCGCGATGACGGTGCCCGCAGCGTTTGAGGCGCTGCAAGAGATGAACCAGGTAGGCCAGATGATGGAGCGCCTGGGCACGCCACGCCCGCCCGCCGCCCCTGGCGCAGACGGCCACTCCGCCGCCGCGCAGCGGGCGCAGGTGCAGGGCCTGGGCCAGGCCTTGAGCATGGAGGTGGTGGCGCTGATGGTGGACAACATTGCGCGCGACACGCGGCTGCTGTGGCCGGTGCAACAGTTCATCCGCGCGCTGGAGCCGGCGCTGATGCAGCTGGCACTGTCCGACCCGCGCTTCTTCAGCCACAAGGAGCACGCCGCACGCCGCCTGCTGCAGGACATCACCGACCGCAGCCAGGCCTTCAACAGCCCCGAAGCCCCTGGTTTTCAGAGCTTCATGCGCTCGCTCATGCACATCGCAGGCCCGCTGGCCACCGCCACCATCGACAGCGCTGATGACTTTGAACAAGTGCTGCAGCAACTGCACGCCAAATGGGCCGAGAAGGACCAGGCGCTCAAGCAGGAGCGCTTGCGCGCCATCGAGGCCCTGCAGCACGCAGAGCAGCGCCATCTGCTGGCCGCACAGATATCGCGCGAGATCTGGCTGCTGCCCGACATCGGCAAGGTGCCGGACGCCATCTCGCGCTTTTTGCTGGGCGCATGGGCCCAGGTCATGGCGGAGGCGCGTCTTTCGGACAAATCAGGCACGACCGACCCGGGCCGCTACCAGGAACTGGTGGACGCGCTGATCTGGAGCGTACAACCCGAACTGACGCGCGCCAACACGGGCCAGCTGGCTCGCCTGCTGCCCAAGCTGCTGGCCAAATTGCGCGAAGGTCTGGCGTCCATCGACTACCCAACAGACCGCACGGAGGCTGTTTTTGAGCTGCTGATGCAACTTCACCAGCAGGCCTTCAAACCCGGGCCCAGGGTGGCTGCGCCAGCCCCTGCAGCCGCAGCGACTTTTGCAACGCCCGCGGCAGAGCCGCAACAACCGGCGCCCCTTGATGACGACGACCCCTGGGTTGCGCCCTCCGAAGCGAGGGAGTCCGGCTACATCGATATCTCGCAATCGCCCGAGAGCGAGGGCGCAGACACGGCCCCTGAGGCTGCCCCCAGCAGCGCTGCGCCCCTGCCGCTGCCCGCCGCCACCATCACGGTGGGCACCTGGGTCAATCTGCAGGTGGCGGGCCAGTGGGAGCGCACACAGCTGTCCTGGATCGGCTCGCACGGCAACCTGTTCCTCTTTACCAGCGCCGCTGGCCGCACCCAGTCGATGACCCTGCGGCTGCTGGACCGGCTACTGCAACGGGGAGCGATGCAGGTGCTGGCCGAGCACACCGTGGTGGACAACGCCCTGGACGCCGTCGCTCAGACAGCCATGCAAAACAGCGTGGAAAGCAGGCACTGAAGGCCGCTTGCACAACAAAAGTGGTCAAACACGGCAGACGGTGATACCCTGTCTCCATCACTCCAAGGCTTTGTAAAATTCAGGGGAATTTGTCAGGGCCTTAGCCCGCTTTGGCGGGCTTTTTTAATGGGTTTCCGCTTTGGCGGTTTTTCTCTAGGCGCCCCGCCCAGCGGGACTTTTTTGGCGTGTCGAGCAGCCGCAGCCACTGCGGCTCAGAGAGCGCTCGCAGCAGGAAGGGTGAGCGTCGCCCGCAAGCCGCCAAGGCCTGCGGGTTCCAGATCCAGCCGCCCCCCATACAAAGCTGCCAGGTCCTGCACGATGGCCAAGCCCAGTCCCGTGCCGGGCACGGTTTCATCCAGGCGCACGCCGCGTTCCAGCGCCTGATCACGTTGCGCGGCATCAATGCCGGGGCCGTCGTCTTCCACCGCAACCACCAGTTGGGGCTGCGCAGCGCCCGATCCGGCGGGCAGCAGTTGCATCTGAAGCCGCACCGCAGCCTTCGCCCACTTGCAGGCGTTGTCCAGTAGGTTGCCCAGCATTTCCTGCAGGTCCTGCGCCTCGCCCGCAAAGAAAAGCGGCACCGCTGAAGACTCGACACTGATATCGAGCAACCGGTCCGCATGCACCTTGTTCATCACGCGCACCAGCCCATCCACTACCGGCTGCAGCGGCGTGCGCTGCCCAGGCAAGCGCGCAGATGCCGCCACCCGCGACCGCGCCAAGTGCCAGTCGATGTGCCTGCGGGCCACCACCACCTGCTCTCGCACCAGCGCCGCCAGCTCCGGGCCATCAGTGGGCTGTTGTGTGCGGGCCGCGTTCTCCAGCACCGTGAGGGGCGTCTTGAGCGCATGGGCCAGGTTGCCCGCCTGGGTGCGTGCCCGCTCCACCACCTCGCCATGCCGGCGCAGCACGGCGTTAAAGTCGTCGACCAGCGGCTGCACTTCCGCAGGGAAGCTGCCTTGCAATTGCGAAGCCCGCGCTTCTTGCACATCCTGCACCGCGCGCTGTAGCGCCTGCAGGGGCTTGAGCCCCACCGCCACCTGCGCCCAGGCGGCGGCCACCAGCAGCAATAGCAACACCGCCAGCGACAGCCCCAGCACGCCAGTGAACCGGGCCGTGGCTGCCTGCGTGGCCTGCAGGTCAGCGGCCACAATCAAGCGCCAGCGCGCTGCATGCACGCCCTCGGCGCGCACCGTGCGCTCCAGCACCAGCAAAGGCACGCCCTGCGGGCCTGTTATCTCATGCACATGCACGGTGCCATCGGCCAACGCATCCACCTGTAGCGCCAGGCTGGTGTCCCACAACGAGCGCGATCGCAACACCCCTGCCCGCTCCCGCCCATCGGGCGCCATGGCGTCCACCTGCCAATACAGGCCGGAGTAAGGCTTGAGCCAGCGCGGGTCAGACAGCGCCTCGGCAGCAATCACCGGCCGCCCCTGGGCGTCAAACTCCAGCCGCGCCGTGATCTGGTCCAGCTGCAGCTGCAGCGCAGCCTGAAACTGCTGCTGCACATGCTCGCGGAACAATCCGCTCAGCACCAGCCCAGCGAGCACGATGGCCACGGCCGCACCCGCCAGCGTGACGGCCAGCAGCCGCACCCGCAACGACCGGGACCAGTGCACGGGCGGAGCAGGTGGCACAGCTTGCGCGCTCATGGCGGCACCAGGCGGTAGCCCATGCCACGCACGGTTTCGATGCGTGCCGAATCCGTCAGGGCAGCCGACGAAGCCGCAGGAGGCAACATCTTCTTGCGCAAGCGCCCCACAAAGACCTCAATGGTGTTGGAGTCCCGATCAAAGTCCTGCGCATAGATGTGTTCGGTCAGCTCCGCGCGTGACACCAGCACGCCAGGCCGGTGCATGAGGTAGTCGAGCACCTTGTACTCATGCGCTGTCAACGTCACCGGCTGGCCCGCACAGGTCACGCGGCCACTGCGTGTGTCCAGCGACCAGTCTCCACACTGCAGCACGGCCGACGCTTGCCCGCTGGCGCGGCGGATGAGTGCGCGAAGGCGCGCCAGCAGTTCTTCGAGATGAAAGGGCTTGGTCAGGTAGTCGTCGGCACCGGCATCGATGCCTGCGACTTTTTCGTGCCAGTTGTCGCGCGCGGTGAGGATCAGCACCGGCATGTTGCGCCCCTCGGCCCGCCACCGCTTGAGCACCGTGAGCCCGTCCACCACGGGCAGGCCCAGGTCCAGCACCACGGCATCCACTGCCTCGGTGTCGCCCAGAAACTGCGCGTCGCGTCCGTTGTCTGCCTCGTCCACCGTGTAGCCCGCGCCGTGCAGGGCATTGCGCAACTGGGTGCGCAGCAGCGTGTCGTCTTCTACCAGCAGGATGCGCATGGAGGTGTCGTGGTCGGAAGGGTGTCAGCGATTGTCACGGCTTCGCTGCTGATCTTCGCGCGATTCTCGGGATCGCACACGCAGCACCTCCGCCGTGCGCGCATCGAGCTTGACCTTGGTCAACTGCCCGGCAGGCGTCAGCAGCTTGATCTCGTAGATCCAGCGCTCGCGCTCCTGCTCCAGCTCCACTTCCAGCACCTGGCCAGGTACCTCGCGCTGCAGACGTTCCAGCACGACGGGCAGTGGCAACACCTGGCCCGCCTGCACGGCCTGCCGGGCGCGGTCGTGGTCTTCCTTGCCGCTGGCCCAGGCGGACGGCACGGCCAGCGCGGCAGCCCACAGCACACACGCCGCCAAGCACATGCGCCGGACATGGCGGCCCGCACAAGCAGCGTGGAAGGAGAAAGGCATGGGCGCATTGTCCTGCGCGATATCTGAACGGCCGATGAACAGCCCTTTCACACGCCGTTCAGGCGGGGATTTCAACAATGCCTGCACAAGCGATGAAACCCCCAAGGACCACAGCATGACTTCCCTTCGCACCCTGACTCTGGCCGCGCTCTGTGCACTTGCAGCCACCAGCATCAGCCACGCCGCTGACACCACCGCAGCCCAGCAGCTCGCCCACTGGAGCGCACAGGCCGGCAGCCCAGGCAATGCCGACAAAGGCAAGGTGTTCTTCAACGCACGCCATGGTGGCGAATGGTCTTGCGCATCCTGCCACGGCACACCGCCCACCGCACAGGGCAAACACGCCAGCACCGGCAAGCCGATTGCGGCCCTGGCGCCGGCCTTCAACCCCAAGGCATTTACCGACACCGCCAAGGTGGACAAGTGGTTCCGCCGCAACTGCAACGACGTGGTGAGCCGTGAATGCACAGCAGTGGAAAAAGCCGACGTGCTGGCCTACCTCAACGCCCTCAAGCCCTGAGACCGACACCATGCAAAAACCAGCCCCGTTGCGCCCTGCGGCCCTGGCCGCAGCTGTGTGCGCACTGACCCTGCTGTCACTCTCCAGCGCCCATGCAGACAGCGGGCGCGCCATGCCCCGCAACGTGCCCAGTGCCTACACACAGGAATGCGCCGCTTGCCACACCGCCTACCCGCCGGGCCTGCTGCCCGCAGCATCCTGGAACCGCGTGATGACGGGCCTGGACAAGCACTACGGCACCGACGCATCGCTGGACGCTGCCACCGTGCGCCAGCTCAACCAGTGGTTGCAGGCCCACGCCGGCACCTACAAGCGCGTGAACGAAGAGCCACCCGAGGACCGCATCACCCGCTCGGCCTGGTTTGAACGCAAGCACCGAAAGATCGAACCCGCCACCTGGAAACTCGCCAGCGTGAAAAGCGCTGCCAACTGTGCGGCCTGCCATACGGGCGCAGACCAGGGGCAGTTTGACGAACACAACCTGCGCATGCCGGTAGGGCTGGATACCCGTTCCCGCCGCGCCTGGAACGACTGAGAGCGGTGAACAGAACTCTTCTGGCGTCGTTGCTGTGTCTTGTCGTACTGACCGTACTGCCTGCGACACAGCGCCTCGCCAGAACCGCTTCGCTGAGCCCTGTTCGCCGCTCTCGATCTGCATTGAATCTGACCTGTATCCGATCAAGGAAAACACGATGAACAACACACCCACCCTCCATCCCGCCGACGCCTCGGCACAACCCGCGCCCGCGAAGGCTCCCAGCCGCCGGGTGACCGATGCGCCCACGCGCATGTTCCATTGGCTGTTTGCACTGAGCTTTGCCGGGGCCTACGCCACGGCCGATGGCGAGCACTGGCGGCTGCTGCACGTCACGCTGGGCTACACCATGGCGGGGCTGCTGGGCTTTCGGCTGCTGTACGGCATCTTCGGGCCGCGCACCTCGGGCCTGGGCCTGCTGGGGCGCAAGTTGGCGGGGGCGCCCGCATGGCTGCGCTCCCTGCCCCAGGCCACATCGGTCACGCAAATCAACTGGCGCCAGGGCCAGAACCTGCTGATGGCGCTGGCCATCGTGCTGCTGCTGGCGCTGGTGGTGCCCCTCACCCTCAGTGGCTACGCCACGTACAACGACTGGGGCGCTGCGCTGGGTGGCCACTGGATGGGCGAAGCGATGGAAGAAGTGCATGAGTTCTTCGGCAACGCCCTGCTGTTGGTGGTATTGGCCCATATTGCGCTGATTGCTGGCTTGAGCGTGCTGCGCCGCAAGAACCAGGCCCTGCCCATGCTGAGCGGCCGGGTGGAGGGTAAGGGGCCCGACCTGGTCCCCAAGAACCGCACCTGGCTCGCCGCCCTGCTGCTGATCGCAACCCTGGCCTTTGGCGCCTGGCAGTGGCAGCAGTCGCCCAGCGGCTGGGTTGCCAACGGCACATCGACCGAACGCCAACGGCACCACGATGACGACTGACGCAGAGCCACCGAACACGAAGGAACCGCCCTATGAAAATCTACATGTGTGCCGTCTGCGGCTGGATCTACGACGAGGCTGCGGGCCTGCCCGACCACGGTATCGCACCCGGCACCCTCTGGGCCAACGTGCCCGACGACTGGCGCTGCCCCGAATGCAATGTTGGCAAGGCTGACTTTGTGATGTGCGAGGTGTGAAAGAGAGGTATCGGGTGCGGCCCACTGCGCTGCGTCAGGGCTGCAGACATCGCTGCGCGGTATAACCGTTACACCATTGCATCCTCTGTGCAACGCAGCCTCACACCCCCCATGCCACCTACCGACTCCCCCACCGGGCTCGACCCGGCCATGGCCGCCCAGCGCCTGCGCGACGAGGGGCCCAACGAACTGGGCATCACCCAGCGCCGCACGCTGCGCGACATGGCCAGGGACGTGGTCACCGAGCCCATGTTCCTGCTGTTGCTGGGCGCAGGTGCCATCTACCTCGCCATGGGCGACGCGCACGAGGCGCTGATCCTGCTGGGCTTTGTGGTGATCATCATGGCGATAACGGTGCTGCAGGAGCGCCGCACCGACAACGCGCTGAACGCCCTGCGCGACCTCTCCAGCCCCCGCGCGCTGGCATTGCGCGGCGGCACCCTGGTGCGCATTGCAGGCCGCGACGTGGTGCGCGAAGACCTGCTGATGATTGCCGAGGGCGACCGCATCCCCGCCGACGGCACGCTGCTGCAAGCCCACGAGCTGGCCGCCAACGAGTCGATGCTGACCGGCGAGTCGGAGCCTGTGGCCAAGCAACCTGCCGACAAGGTGTTTGCGGGCACGCTGGTGGTCAGCGGCCAGGGCCTGCTGCGGGTGACCGGCGTGGGACGCCACACCGAACTGGGCCGCATTGGCCAGTCGCTCGACACCATTGCCCTGCAGGCCTCGCCGCTGCGCGAGGAAATGGCGCGGCTCACGCGCAAGCTGGTGGTCATTGGCCTGTCGCTGTGCGCGCTGCTGGTGGCCCTGTTCTGGGCGCTGCGCGGCGACTGGCTGCAGGCCGTGCTGGCAGGCATCACGCTGGCCATGGGGGTGCTACCGCAAGAACTGCCCGTGATCATGATCATCTTCCTGGCCCTGGCCGCGCGGCGGCTGGCGGCGCAGCAGGTGCTCACGCGGCGGCTCAACGCCATCGAGACACTGGGCCAGACCACCGTGCTGTGCGTGGACAAGACCGGCACGCTCACCCAAAACCGCATGGCGGTGGCGGCGCTCTGCATTGCGGGCCAGGAGCTGGATGTGCAACACCTGCCAGCCGCGGCGGATGGCAGCGCGCTGCCCGATGCTTTCCACGAACTGCTCGAATACGCCGTGCTGGCCAGCGAGATAGAACCGCACGACCCCATGGAGCAGGCCTTTCACCGCATGGCGGCCGACCACCTGGTGGACACCGAGCACCTGCACCCCGCATGGTCGCTGGCGCGCGAGTACGAGCTGTCGCCCCAGCTGCTGGCCATGAGCCACCTGTGGCGCGACGGCACCTCGGCGCACGACACCGTGGCCACCAAGGGCGCGCCCGAAGCCGTGGCCGACCTCTGCCATCTGCCCGAAGCCGAGCGCGCCGCCGTCAGCGCCCAGGCCGCACGCCTGGCCGACCGGGGCCTGCGCGTGCTGGGCGTGGCCAAGGCACGGCACCGCACGCAAGACACCTGGCCCGATGCCCAGCACGACTTTGACTTTGAATGGCTGGGCCTGGTGGCCCTGGCCGACCCGCTGCGCCCCGAGGTCCCCCAGGCCGTTGCACAGTGCCGCCAGGCGGGCATCCGCGTGGTGATGATCACCGGCGACCACCCTCGCACCGCGCGCGCCATTGCCGCCCAGGCGGGCATCGCTAACGACCGCGTGATCACCGGCGACGAGTTGGTCCACATGCCGCCGCAGGTGCTGGCCGACGATGTCCGGCAGGTCAGCGTGTTTGCGCGCATCAAGCCACACCAGAAGCTGGCGCTGGTCGAAGCCCTCAAGGCCCAGGGCGAGGTGGTGGCCATGACGGGCGATGGTGTGAACGACGCCCCCGCCCTCAAGGCCGCACACATCGGCATCGCCATGGGCCAGCGCGGCACCGATGTGGCGCGCGAGGCCGCTGCCCTGGTGCTGCTGCACGACGACTTCGCGGCCATCGTGCTGGCGATTCACCGGGGCCGGCAGACCTTTGCCAACCTGCGCCAGGCCATGGTCTACACGCTGGCGGTGCACGTGCCCATCATTGGGCTGGCGCTGCTGCCGGTGCTGTTCGGGCTGCCGCTGGTGCTGGCGCCGCTGCACATCGCGTTTCTGGAGCTGGTCATCGACCCGGCCTGCTCCATCGTGTTCGAGGCCGAAGAAGGCGCTGCCGACCTCATGCAGCAGCCGCCGCGCGCGGCCGACGAACCCCTGCTGTCCACCCGCCACATCCTGCTGAGCGTGCTGCAGGGCAGCGTGGTGACCGCTGCCGTGGTAGGCCTGTATGCCTGGCTGCTGCGCCAGCCCCCACATGCCGCCACCGCCAGCACGGCCGCGTTTGTGGTGCTGGTGGCCGCCAACGCCGCGCTCATCCTGCCCAGCCGCAGCAGCCAGACGGGTTGGCGCAGCCTGTGGGCAGGCCTCACACCGGTCAGCCTGTGGGTGGCAGGCGGCACGCTGGCCGCGCTGGCGGGCATCACCACCGTGCCCTGGCTGGCCAATGCTTTCCGATTTGTGCCGCTGTCGCCCCTGCACTGGTTCATGGCCCTGCTGGCCGGGCTGCTGCTCACGGTGGTGTTTACGGCCAACAAGCGCTGGCTGCAGCCCGCCACACTGGCGCGCCACACTTCCCTCGCCTGATCCTCCCGCCCTACACCATGCCCATTGTTCTGGAATCCATCGACCACGTCGTGCTCACCGTCGCCAGCATCGACAAAACCATTGCGTTTTATGAGCGTGTGCTGGGCATGACCGCGCGGGAGTTCAAGCCCCAGCGGTACGCGCTGCACTTCGGCGCGCAAAAGATCAACCTGCACGAAGTGGGCACGGTGGTGGACCCCAATGTGCGCCACGCGACGGCGGGCTCCGGCGACCTGTGCTTTCTCACCCAGATGCCGCTGGACGACGTCATCGCCCACCTGCATTCCGAAGGCGTCCCCATCGTGCAAGGCCCGGTGGGCGCAACGGGCGCCCGCCACCGGTTGCGCTCGGTCTACATCTACGACCCGGACGACAACCTGATCGAGATTGCCAACGAGGTGTGAGGCGCTGGCTGCACCGATCGCAGTACGGTCTCCAACACAACGATCAGAACTCGGCCGAGATCGCCGCCCGCAACAACGTTGCCGCGGGCTCCACCAGCTCTTGCAGCTGCCCGGCCCGGTCCTGCTCGATGGAGTGCAGCACCATCTCGTTGATGCCCCCCACCACCGCCATGGCCATCATGGGCTGCAGGGGCGTCTTGCGTTTGCGCTCACCCGCGCGGTTGTTCACCACGTCCAGCATCAGGTCGGCCAGTTGCTGGTTGGCGCGGCGGCGCGCGGCCAGCCCCGTGGGGCCCAGGCCCAGGATGTCGATGAACAAGGTGCGCAGCAGCACGGGGTTGCGTGCCAACACGCCAAAGTAGGCTGCCATGGCCTGCTCCACCTGGGCCTCCCAGTCACTGTGCGGGTCAATGGCTGCGCGCAGCACCGCTATCGCGTTGCCGCTGGCCGCCTCGTACAGCGCGGTCAGGCACTCGGCCTTGTCGGCAAAGTTTTCATAAAAGGTGCGGCGCGACACGCTGGCTTCGCGCACGATGTCGGCAATGGTGGTGTCGGCATAGCCCTTGGCGGCCACGGCGCGCGCCATGCCCTCCAGCAGGCGGGCGCGGTGTTCGGTGCCCGCAGCGGGCGCAGCAATTGGGGCGGTGACGTCACTCATGGAGGCTGATCGCAATGCAGAATATTCGACGAGGTACTTGACAGTACCATAGTTGATCTGCATCATACACATCCACCGGTACTGCAAAGTACCAAATCCATGCACCACCGCGCGGCCCCCTTGCGCCAGGAGCTTTCTTCATGACCGAACTCGTTGTCCGCCGCCTGCTGATCGACCTGGAGACGCCGTTTGCGCGCCACTGGTGTGGTGGCGACGCGTTTCGCTCTGCGCTGTTCAACGCGCTGTCGATGAGCTTTCCGGTGGGCGAGCAGTTCTTTATCGACGCCGTGCGTGACGGCCACAAGGCCCTGCCCCCCGACAGGCAGGCGCAGTTTGCCGACGAAGTGCGTGGCTTCATCGGGCAGGAGGCCACACACCGCCGCATCCACGCGCTGTTCAACGGCCACCTCGACCAGCAGGGCCTCGCCAATGAATGGGCCCCGCGTGCGCAAGAGCGCATGAAGCTGTTTGCGGGCGCCGACCCACGCCATCCGCTGGCTGTGACCGCTGCCAACGAGCACTTCACCGCCCTGCTCGCCGAATGGCTGCTTGCCCACCCCGAGGTGCTGCAGGGCGCCGAGCCGCGCCTGGCCACGATGTGGCAATGGCACTGCGCCGAAGAGTCCGAGCACAAGAACACGGCCTTCGACCTTTACCAGGCCCTGGGCGGCAACCACGAGTGGCGCATCACCTGGTTCCGCCGCATCACGGTGGTGTTCCTCGGCGATGTGCTGCGCCAGACGGTGCTGAACCTGCGCCGCGATGGCTCGCTGTGGAAATGGAGCACCTGGACCAGCGCCGCACGCACACTGTTCGGCAAGGGCGGCCTGGTGCGCGAGACCTGGCGCCCCTGGCGCGAATACCTGCGCCCCGACTTTCACCCCAGCCAGCACGGCACCGACCTGTCGGCACGCTGGCTGGCAGAGCACAGCAACGCCTACACCCCCGTGGGTGCGCGCTGACAACCACGACCTGACACCATGACCCATCCCACCACGCCCCGGCACACAGGCCGGGCAGGCGCGGCTTTGCTCTGCCTGCTTGCATCGACCGCCTTGGCCCCCTTGACCCTGCTGCCCCTGCAGGCCCACGCTGGTCCCCTGGCATTTGATGCCGCTCTGCAGCAGCTGCAGCAGCGCTCCGACCAGCTGGCCGCATCGCGCAACGCCGTCGAAAGCGCCCAGCTGCGCCGCGACGCCATGCAGCGCCTGGGCGGCCCGGTGGTCAACCTGAGCGGCGCCGCCTACACCTACAACGCCAACCTGGACGTGGACCTGAACCCGCTGAACCGCGCCCTGCCCGGCGTGCTGTCGCAGCTGCCGCCCCAGCTGGCGGGCTCACTGGCCCAGTTGCCCCACCTGCCGTCCAGCTACACGCTCAACCGCAGCAAGAGCGACACCACAGCCTCGGTCTCTGCCATTTGGCCGATCTACATGGGCGGCGCCAGCAATGCGGCCCGGGGCCTGCTGGATGCCCAGGCGCAAGAAGCCCAGGCCGACGCCGCCAAAACCGGCCATGAGGCCACTACCCTGCTGGTGCATCGCTACTTTGGCGCCCAACTGGCGCAGCGCGCTGCCCTGCTGCGCGAATCGGCCCTGGCGACCATCGAACAGCACGACGCTGCCGCGCAGAAGATGCTGGACGCCGGCGTGATCGCGCGCGTCGAACGCCTGCAGGCCCGCTCCGCACTGGAAGAGGCCCGCCGCAATGCCCGCAAGGCCCGCGACGATGCCGAGCTGGCCGCCACGGCGCTGACCCGCACCCTGAAGGCGTCCGACCCCGTCACGCCCACCAGCCCGCTGTTTGTGCTGAGCCAGCCGGTCGAGCCCCTGCCCCACTTCATCGACACCGCTTTGGCCCACCACCCAGGCTTGGACAAAGTAGCCGCCAAGAAAGAACAAGCCACCCAATTGCACGCCGCCCAGGAGGCACTGCGCAAGCCCCAGGTGTTTGCGTTTGGCCAGCGCCAGCTCAAGACCGGCCGCGATGCCGACTGGGTGGCCGGCGTGGGCGTGCGCTGGACGCTGTGGGACTCCATCGACCGCAACGCACTGGCCGAGTCATCCAACCGCCAGATCGAGCAGGCTGAGCGCACCGGTGCGCAAGCGCAGAACGACATTGCCCTGCTGGTGGAAAAACGCTGGCAGGCCCTGGAGCAGGCGCGCCGCGCCTACTTTGCGCTGCAGCCGGGTCTGGAGCTGGCCGACGAAGTGCTGCGCCTGCGCATCTCCGGCCTGAAGGCCGGCACCAGCACCACGCTGGACTTGATCGACGCACAGGTCAACCAGGCCAAGGCCCAGACCGAACGCGCCCAGGCCGCCCACGACTACGTGAAAGCGCTGGCCGATCTGCTGGAGGCCTGCGGCCTGTCGGAAGACTTTGGCAAATACATGGCGCGCGCTGATGCGGTGCGGGTGGAATGAGTAAAGGTGGAACGAACATGAGCAAGAACAACAGCAAAAAGGCGGCCGTGATCGGCACGGTGGCCTTTGTGGCCGTGGCAGGCTTTGTGGGCTTTGGCCTGTGGAAGGCCTCGCAGCCTGCACCCGAGGTGTTCCAGGGCCAGATCGAAGCGCAAGAGGCCGACATCGCCCCCAAGGTCACCGCGCGCATCGCCCAGATCCTGGTGAAGGAAGGCGACCAGATCGCCGTGGGTGCACCGCTGATCCGCATGGACAGCCCCGAGGTGAAAGCCAAGCTGGCGCAGGCCACCGCTGCCCAAGAGGCTGCCCAGGCCGTGGCCGCCAAGGCCGAGAGCGGCGCCCGCCCGCAAGAGATTGAAATGGCCCGCCTGAACTGGCAGCGCGCCGTGGCCGCCGCCGATCTGGCCGAATCGTCCTTCAAGCGGGTGGACGGCCTGGCCCGCGAGGGCCTGGTGGCGGCGCAAAAACGCGACGAGGCCGAGGCCAACTTCAAGGCCTCGCGCGACCAAGCACTGGCGGCCAAGGCCCAGTACGACCTGGCCCGCGCCGGTGCCCGCAGCGAAGACCGATCCGCCGCCAGCGCCCAGGCGCGCCAGGTGGCTGGCGTGGTGGCGGAGGTGCAGGCGGCCCAGGCCGAGACCGAGCTCAAGAGCCCCGTGGCCGGCGAAGTGGCCAAGGTGCTGGCCCGCACGGGCGAGTTGTCGCCGCAGGGCGTGGCCGTGGTCACGGTGGTGGACCTGAAGGACCAGTGGGTGGTGCTGAACGTGCGCGAAGACCGCCTGCAGCGCTTTGCCATTGGCAACGAGTTCGACGCCACGCTGCCCGCGCTGGGCGGCAAAACCGTGAAGTTCAAGGTCTACCACACGGCTGCGCTGCCCGACTTTGCCACCTGGCGCGCCACACGCGCGGGCCAGGGTTTCGACGCCCGCACGTTTGAAGTGCGCGCGCGCCCGGCGGCCCCCATCGAAGGTGCACGCCCCGGCATGACGGTGCTGGTGAACTGAAATGCGACACCCCGCTGAGCGCCTTCGGCGCTTCCCCCCGCTCTCGCAACGCTATGCGTTGCGGGCAGGGGGACGCAGCCCTCGCTGCGGGGCGGCCCTTGCTCGGCTGCCCTCGCCGGGCCGCGCCTGTTCCGAATTCCGCGACGGGAGTGGAGCGCGATGGAAAACCGATCCAAGAAAGTGCCGCCAGCGCTTCTCTTACAAGCGCAAAAAGCTATGAATTCAATAGCAAACAGCCTTCGCCGCGAAGCCCGCCGCCTAGCGGCCGATCCGTGGGACCTGGCCATGGTCACCTGGGTGCCGCTGCTGGGCGTGGCGCTGCTGTGGTGGATCTTCTCGGCCGGCCTGCCGCGCCACCTGGCGGTGGGCGTGGTGGATGACGACCACTCCAGCCTGTCGCGCCAGCTGGTGCGCATGCTGGACGCCACACCGGGCGTGCAGATCACCCAGCACTTCACCAACGCGGCAGAGGCCGAACGCGCGCTGCGCGCGGTGGACGTGTACGCCGTGGTCTCCATCCCGCGCGACTTTGCGCGCACCGTGAAGGAAGGCCGCGCAGCGCAGGTCACGCTGCTGCACAACGCGCAGATGTCCACCCACTCGGGCCTGCTGCAGCGCGATGTGCGCACGGCCGTGGGCACCTTGTCGGCGGGTATCGAGATGGCCGCGCGCAACAAGCGCGGCGAAAGCGCCCAGGCCGTGCACGTGAGCATGGAGCCCATCCACACGCAGATGGTGGCGCTGTTCAATGTGTCCAGCAACTACGAGCAATTTCTGGGCGCGGCGCTGATCCCCGCCCTGCTGCACATCCTGGCCATGACGGCCGGTGCCTGGACGGTGGGCCGCGAGCTGCGCGACCGCACGCTGGGCGAGTGGCTGGGCGCAGGGGGCTGGGTGCGCACTGCAGGCGCGCTGGTCGGCAAGCTCGCCGTGCCCTGGGTAACACTCACGCTGGTGGGCCTGCTGGCGCTGGTGGGCATCACCTGGGGCCGGGGCTGGCACCCGCCGGGCAACCTGTGGTGGGTGGCTGCGGCGCTGGCGCTGCTGATAGCGGTGTCGATCACCGCAGGCGCTGCGCTGGCAGGCATCACGCGGTCGCTGCGCACCGCACTGTCGGGTGCGGGCTTTTTTGCAGCCCCGGCGTTTGCGTTCAGCGGCGTGGCGTTTCCCCTTGCGGGCATGCCCGGCAGCGCACGCGCGTGGGCCGAAGCCATGCCGTTCACCCACTACATCCGTCTGCAGATCGAGCAGTTGCAAATGGGCGCACCGGTGGCTACCAGCGTCTCGACGATGGTGGCGCTGACCATCGCCACCACCGCGCTGTGGCTGATAGGCGCCACCGCGCTCACGCTGGCGCACAAGCGCCCAGACACCTGGGGAGGCCGCTGATGAACACACCGATGCAACCCATGCCGGTGACCACGCCACCCCACCAGGGCCTGCTGGGCGCCTGGCTGCAAGCACTGGCCACCGTGGTGCGCGACAAGGGCGTGCTGCTGCTGTTGGTAGGAGCGCCCGTGCTCTACGGTTTTTTCTACCCCTGGTTCTATGCCGACGAGGTGCTGACCCGCGTGCCTGTGGCCGTGGTGGATAGGGACCACACCAGCCTGTCGCGCCAGATCACCCGCTTTGCCGATGCCGACCCCCGCATTGAAGTGCGTTTTGTCGCCGCCAGCGAACGCGAGGCGCAGGAGGCCCTGTGGCGCGGAGAGATCGAAGGCTACGCGGTGATCCCTGCCGGGCTCAAGCGCAGCGTGGTGCGCGGCGAAAACGCCGTGGTCAGCATCGAGGCCAACGGCGCCTATGCGCTGCTCAACAAGGCCGTGCAATACGGCTTTGCGGAAGCCGTCGGAACGGTGTCTGCCGGGGTCGAGATCCGCAAGCTGCAGGCCAGCGGCCAGAGCGCCCCGCAGGCCCGCGCCAGCCGCGCGCCGGTGCAGCTGCAGATGGTGGCGCTGTTCAACCCCACCGAAGGCTACGGCAGCTTTGTGGTGCCCGCCGTGGCGCTACTCATCCTGCAGCAGACCTTGCTGATGGGCGCTGCGATGCTCACCGGCACCTGGGTGGAAAGCGGCCAGCACCGTGCCCGCGCCACCACCTGGCTGGGCCGCCTGCTGGCGCTGTGCACGCTGGGCTGGGCCAGCGGCCTCTTCTACTTTGGCTGGATCTTTGTGCTGCACGACTACCCGCGCGGCGGCAACCCGCTGGGCGCACTGGCGCTGCTGGCCTGCTACATCCCGGCCATCGCTGCGCTGGGTGTGTTGTTAGGGCTGTGGTTTGGCAACCGTGAACGCGCGCTGCAGGTGCTGCTGTTCACCACACTGCCCATCGCGTTCGTCGCAGGCTTCTCGTGGCCGGTGGAGGCGCTGCCCGAGCCGCTGCAGTGGCTGCGCTGGCTGCTGCCCAGCACCTCGGGCGTGCAGGCGTCGCTGCGGCTCAACCAGCTGGGCGCGCCGCTGTCCGCCGCGCTGCCTTACCTGTGTGCGCTGGTGGCGCTGGGTGCGGTGTGCGCAGGGGCCGTGCTGGCCCTTGCGAGGCCCTCAAGCACTTTGCGCCCTGGTGCCTAAGCAGCACAAGCAGCAAACGCGGCGGAGCGCGAGCGCAGAGCTTACTGAGGGTGGGCAGCAGCCTGTTGCCCGGTACGCAAGCGCACCGGGCCGCTGCGCTCTTCCACTGCCGCCTGCACCTCCTTGCGCAGACCCAGTGCAAACGCCCACTCGGCCACCACAAACAGCGGGCCCACGATCAGGCCCACCAGGTCGTCCACAAAAGCGGGCTTGCGGCCTTCGTAGTAGTGGCCCACGAACTGGATCACCCAGCCCACGGCAAACAGGCCGATGCCCGTGGCGAGCCAGACGGCCAGGGTCTGTGCCGCCACCCATTGCCCGCCCACCAGCATGGCGGCCAGCAGCGCGGCCATGGCCAGGCCAAAACGCATGTCCAGTCGGAAGTAGAAAACACTGGCCACCAGCGCTGCCAGCAGCGCCGGGCTTAGCGGCAGCGCACCCACCATCCATGTCGGGCGCGACAGCAGGATGACGACCGCGAACATGATCATGGGCACGCCCACAAAATGGGTGTGGATGTTGCGCGGGTCGCGGTGGTAGTCGGCGTATTGGGAGAGGTGGTCGATCAGGGTTTTCATGGGTGTCTCCAGCATGTGTTTTGCGCAGCATCAATACTCGCTCTCAGGCCGCGCCAGCGTCTGTCGTGCAGACGACAAAAAGCCGCCGCGCACTCCTGCCCCGTTCAATCGCATCCCATGTCCACCCCTTCCGCCTACCTGCCTGTCCTCCAGTCTGGCCGCTGGTTTGCCCACCTGCCGCCCGACTTTTCCCAGCCGCTGATTGCCATGGCGCAGTTGCGCCATCTGCCGACGGGCGAGGTGCTGTTCCGGCGCGGCGATGCGCCCTGTGGCCTGTATGCCGTGGTGCGCGGCGCGGTCAGCATCTCGGGCACCGGGGGGCGGGCCGACGAGGCGCGTGCAGCGCTGCTGATCCGCCTGGAGCCGCCACACTGGTTTGGCGAGATTTCGGTGTTTGACAACTCGGCCCGCACCCACGATGCGCAGGCCACCGAACCCACCACCCTGGTGCACATCCCGCACGAGCGGCTGCAGCACTGGCTGCAGGCCCACCCGCAGCACTGGCATGCGCTGGCCTTGTTGATGACCGACAAGCTGCGCTCGGCCTTTGTTGCGATGGAAGAGCTGGCCCTGCTGCCCGCCCCGCAGCGTCTGGCGCGGCGCCTGGTGATGATGGCCGAGGGCTACGGCCAGTGGACGGCAGAGGGGCAGTCGCGCCGCGTGATCGAGATCTCGCAAGAGCAGCTGTCGCTGATGCTGGCGATCTCGCGCCAGACCACCAACCAGATCCTCAAGGACCTGGAGTCGCGCCGCCTGGTGCGCGTGCAGCGCGGCGAGGTGGAGATTCTGGACCTGGCCGGCCTGCGGGATGCCTGCGCCTGATTACTATTAAATCGATAGCAACCAAGGCATATTGCACTAGCACATCAGCGTGTTTTCACACAAATACTAAGCACACATTCCATTTCCGGGCAAAATGGCGGCCATGCAACTGAACTACATCGCCAACGCCTCGGTGCCCTCGTCTTCGGGCCGCACGATCCCCGTGATCGACCCGTCCGACGGCCAGCCCTTCGACGAGATCCAGCGCAGCAACGCCGACGACATCGACGCGGCGGTGCATGCAGCCCGCCAGTGCTACCACGCGGTGTGGCAGAAGCTGGCCCCGGTGGAGCGCGGCCGCCTGCTCCAAAAGCTTTCGGCCAAGATCCTGGAGCACGCGGACGAGCTGACGGCGCTGGAGCAGCGCGACTGCGGCAAGCCCACCAAGCAAGCACGCGCCGACGCCATTGCGCTGGCCCGCTACTTCGAGTTCTACGCCGGTGCGTGCGACAAGTTCCACGGCGAGACCATCCCCTACCCCGACGGCTACAGCGTGCTGACCTGGCGCGAGCCCCACGGCGTCACGGGCCACGTGATCCCCTGGAACTACCCCATGCAGATCTTTGGCCGCAGCGTGGGCGGCGCCCTGGCGGCGGGCAATGTGTGCGTGGTCAAGCCAGCCGAAGACGCCTGCCTCTCGCTGATCCGCGTGGCGCAGCTGGCAGCGGAGGTTGGCTTTCCTGCAGGGGCGCTCAACATCGTCACCGGCTACGGCCACGAGGTGGGCGACGCGCTGGCGCGCCATCCCGGCATCGACCACATCAGCTTCACCGGCAGCCCCAAGATCGGCACGCTGATCCAGCAGGTGGCTGCCGAGCGCCACTGCCCCGTGACGCTGGAGCTGGGCGGCAAGAGCCCGCAGATCATCTTTGCCGACGCCGACCTGGACGCCGCCATCCCCGTGGTCATCAACGCCATCGTGCAGAACGCGGGGCAGACCTGCTCGGCCGGTTCGCGCGTGCTGATCGACTCGCTGATTTATGAACCCCTGCTGGAGCGCCTGGGCAAGGCGTTTGAAAAGCTGCGCGTCGGCCCCGCTGCCATGGACCTGGACGTGGGCCCGCTGATCCGCCAGACGCAGCAGCAGCGCGTGTGGGACTTTTTATCGGACGCGCAAGTGGCCGGCATCCCCATGGTGGCCCAGGGCGTGGTGGTGGACGACGCGCCCGAGACCGGCTACTACCAAGCCCCCACCTTGCTGCGCGATGTACCCGTGGGCCACCGCCTGGCGCAGGAAGAAGTCTTCGGCCCCGTGCTGTCGGCCATGGCCTTCCAGGACGAGGACCACGCGGTGGAGCTGGCCAACGCCACGCAGTTCGGCCTGGTGGCCGGCATCTGGACGCGCGATGGTGCGCGCCAGTTCCGCATGGCCAAGCGTGTGCACAGCGGGCAGGTGTTCATCAACAACTACGGCGCGGCCGGCGGTGTGGAGCTGCCGTTTGGCGGCGTCAAATCCAGCGGCTATGGGCGCGAAAAGGGCTTTGAGGCGCTGTACGGCTTCACCACCTTGAAGACCGTCGCCATCAAGTACGGTTGAAGCACCACAAGGTGTCCCGCCCGCGCGCGACGGCATGGGCAGGCCCCGCTAACCTCGGCTGCTTCTGTACGACGATTTTCTTCCCCATGCCCCTGAGCCCCCCCGCCCCTCGCACCCTGAAGCATGTCCGCCGGGTGAACTACCAGGGCTTTGAACGCGACGATGGCCTGTGGGACATCGAAGGCGAGCTACACGACAGCAAGGCCTACGACGCCCCCTCGCACCGCGACCCGACGCGCACGCGCCTGGCAGGCGAAGCCATCCACCACATGTGGCTGCGCGTGACCGTGAACCGCCAGCTGGTGGTGCAGGCGGTGGATGTGTCCATGGATTCACACCCGCTCAAGGGCTGCACCGAGGCCCAGGCAGCGCTGCAGCGCATGGTGGGCTGCAGCATGGCACGCGGCTGGCGCCAGGCCATCCAGAAACACCTGGGCGGCGTGGAAAGCTGCACGCACCTGCGCGAACTGCTGTTCAACCTGGCCACGGCAGCATTCCAGTCGGTGCCTGCCGTGTTTGCTGCCAGCCACCCCGACGAGCCGCCACGCCATCTGGGCCAGTGCACGGGGTGGGACTTCAACGGCAATGGCGTCAAAGAGTTCTTTCCGCAGTTCTATGGCCGGGAGCCCAAGGCACCCGCCCCGGCAGCCCCTGCGGCCGATACAGCTTCGGCCACTGAAATTTCAGCCCCATCGGGCACTAGCGCTAGCTGAATATGCGCTGGTAGCTATCAATTTTGATATATCACCACAACCCATCGGAGACACCCATGCGTGTGCAGAACAAATCCATCATCGTCACCGGCGCTGGCAACGGCATTGGCGAAGGCATCGCCAAGCGCCTGGCCGCTGAAGGCGGCAAGGTCATCGTCAACGACATCAATGAGGTGGGAGGCCAGCGTGTGGTGGCCGAGATCACGGCCGCCGGCGGCACCGCCGCGTTCTTCAAGGCCGACGTGACGAAATCCGCCGAAGTGAAGGCGATGGTCGACGAAGCCGTGCGCCTGTACGGCCGCCTGGACGTGGTGGTGAACAACGCAGGCTGGACGCACCGCAACCGCCCCATGCTCGAAGTGAGCGAGGACGAGTTCGACAAGGTCTATGCCATCAACATGAAGAGCATCTACCTGAGCGCCATCCACGCCGTGCCCGCACTGCGCCAGGCGGGTGGCGGCAGCATCATCAACATCGCCTCCACCGCCGGGCTGCGCCCCCGCCCAGGCCTGACCTGGTACAACGGCTCCAAGGGCGCCGTCATCATCACGAGCAAGTCCATGGCCGCTGAGCTGGGCCCGGACAACATCCGCGTGAACTGCATCAACCCCGTGTTCAACCCCGACACGGGCCTGGCCGCCGAGTTTGCGGGCGGCCCGGTGGACGATGCGCGCCGCGCCAAGTTTCTGGCCACCATTCCGTTGGGCCGCTTCTCCACCGCGCTGGACGTGGCCAACGCCGCGCTGTACCTGGCGAGCGAAGAGGCGTCGTTCATCAGCGGCGTGTGCATTGAGGTGGATGGCGGGCGCTGCGTTTAAGTCAGCAAGCAAACAAACAGGCGTCGCGGCATGCTCTGTGAAGCAGCCACCACGCACCTTTTTGAGCGGCCCAATCCGCACTGGGGCAGTGCGGATTAATTTGACGGTGCAGGCCCTGCTGCCTATAGTGCGCCCGATGTTTGCGAGCCACTCTCCCGCCACAGCCGCCAGCGCGACCGCGCCGCTGCGCCGTGCCGCGCGCTCGCAGGCCACGCTCCAGGCCGGTGACCGCGCTCTCTGCACCCTCGCTGCAGATTCCTGAGCCCGGCGACACCCCCTCCCCTCCGCATTCTTTTCGCGCACCTCTTGTCGCCGGGCCCCACGCCCAGCGCCAGCTTGCGCCTTGGCCACGGCCGGGGCGCGGACGTCAGGAGTGTCCATGCCCCCGTTTCCTTCGGGCGAGATTTCGCTCGCCCCGTGCGCGCCCGCGCACCCACTTGCTGCCCCTGCGCTCGCGCGCGACGGTGCTGTCGATCAGGCCGTGGCCCACGCAGCCGCCGCCGACATCACCCGCCAGTTCATCCGTGCCAAGCAGCCCTGCGCCGACGGGTACCGCTGGTACCTGCGCCGCCAGGAAGGCGCCAGCAACTACCAGGCGCTGCTGGACGACCTCGTGCGCGAGGGCCGGGTGGAAGACGCGTGCTGGATGCTGGACCAGTTCGGCCCCACCAACGATGTGCTGGAGGTGGACCACCTGGAGGCAGACGCGCTGGTGTTTGCCGGCAGCGTGCGCTGCCGGGGCCATGCCGACGTAGAAGGTGTGCTGCGCACGGGCCGCAGCCTGAGCGTGCTGGGCGGCCTGCGGGTGGGTGGTGCACTGCGCGTGGGCGAAGACCTGCGCGTGGCAGGCGCGGTGCGCTGCGAGGGCAGCGCGCGGCTGCAGGGCGATGTGCGCGCGGGCTGGTCGCTGACCGTGGCTCAGCGGCTGCAATGCACGGGCAGCCTGCGCGTGGGCGGGGAGCTGGACTGCGGCGCCGCCGTCCAGATCGGCGGCCACTGCCGGGTGGCCCAGGATCTGCGCGTGGCGGACGACCTGGGCTGCGAAGGCGGCCTCAAGGTGGGCGGCCACCTGCATGCCGGCGCGGCCCTGCAGGCGGCCCGGGGCCTGTGGGTGATGGGCGATGTGGACTGCAAGGGCCACCTGCAGGTGGGCTGGGGGGTGCGGGCCGGTGGGCATATCCACGCCAGCGGGGCCATCCGTGCGGGAGAGAGCCTGTGGGCGGGCGACACGATTGCCGCGGGCGAAGCCTATGGCGTGTATGCGGGCCTGGATGTGCCCTTGCCCGACTGGCCCCACAGCGCCCAGGTCAGCGCCCGCGAACACCCCGCGCGCCTACTGAGCGGCTGCTGGGCAGGCGGCCCGGGGAGCACGCCATGACGGCCAACACCTTCTGCCTGCACCTGCCAGGCCATGCCACGGCCACCAAAGCGCAGTCCAGCCCAGGCCTGCGGGGCCGCTGGGCCCAGTGGCTGACCGAGCTGCGCATCGACGTGGACCTGTCGGGCCGCGACATCCAGCGCGAGTTCGATGCCCTGTACGACCGCATCCGCACCAACCACCGCACGCGCGACGCGATGCAGCCACTGCCCCTGCATCTGCGCGGGCTGGTGTTCCGCCTGCGCGAGGCCGATGGCGAATATTTTGTGTACGCCATCGACCCGCTGCGCAACCGCATCGTGGCCTACACCGTGTTCAACCGTCTGGTGGAGGTGGACCGCCGCACCGACCGCCACCTGCGCGCACCCCACACCAAGGTAGCGCACGGCTACCGGCGCATGGGCATTGCCACCGCCATCTACCGCTGGTGGCTGGACTCTGGCCGCAGCCTCATGACTGGCGCACGCCAGTCTGCCGGCGCGCACGGCCTGTGGATGGCCCTGGCGCGCGCCTATGAGCTGGCAGCGGTCCGCATCGACGCGCACAAGCGCGTGCAGCACTTGCCGCTGCCACCGCCGCCGGGATTTTTCGACGCGCTGGATACGCGGCTGGTGCTGGTGGGACGCGATTGCCGTTTGGCGGAATTCACGCTGCCTGCCGCCTGTGGCGGCGACTGACCGGATGCGCCCAGCCGTGCGGTGCGGCTCAGCCCAGCACCTCGCGCAGGGCGGCCTCGTAGAGGCTGGTGAGCTTGTCCATCACGCCCAGCAGGCGTTCGCTGGTGGTCGCCACGGCACTGAGCCCTGCGTCATCGGCCGGTCGGCGCAGGGCGGAGTCGAAGAACAGCCACTGCGAGTCGGCCAGCTCCAGCTCGCTGCGGATGGCAGGCGTGGACACGGGTGCGGCCTTGAGCGTCTGCAGCGCCTGCCGGAAGTCGGCCGCATCGGCCACCAGCTGCGCGTGCACCACCTTCGACTCCACCTTGGCAGCACTCAAGAAATAGTTTTTGGCCAGGCGCTGCGACAGCATGCGCTGGCGGCCCGCCAGGTTGACCAGGCGGGCGCTGGGGGCCTGTGCCATCTTCTCGATGGACTCGGTCACAGCCTGGGCCACCAGCAGCGTGCGGTCCGCCTGCTCGGAGGCCGCAACGACCAGGGCGGTCTGGGTAGCGGGCGCTGCAGTCAGCTGGTTGAGCAGCGCAAACTGCTTTTGCACTTCTTCCAGCTGGCGCCCCACATCGGCAGGCCATTGCCCTGACTGCATGCCCCGGGCCAGCTCGTTGCTGCCCGACTGCGCCATCTTGCGGGCCAGCCCCATCACATCCACCGCCGCGCCGGGCAGCACCTGCAGGTACTGCTGGCAATAGGCCTTGGCCATGCGTTGCGACAACGCACGGAACCAGCCCGCATAGTTGATGGCACCGGACAACCCCATCTGTGCCTGGGCCCCACCGGCCACAATCGCCCAGGTGGGCAGCAGGATGCCTGCCGCCACCCACTGAACCGCCACGCGGCGCTGACAGGGCATGGCGTCGGCGGAGAACCTGTTCAATACCTCGCGAACTGGCATGGGAACCCTTTGAAATCGGATGCCTGCATTGTTGCGACGCAGCATTTCCATGCCCTGCGCCAGATCAAAGCGCCCCGCCATCCGCCGCAATCGTTTGCGCTGCAGCAACAAATCCGCCTTCAAGGTCATTCGCAGCAGGGCCTACAGGCACCCGTCAAACCTGACACACTGCGCCGCTCAGGAGACGAACATGTTGATACAACTGACCTACGCCAGCCGCACCTCCCGCGTGCTCGGCCCTGCGGACATCAAGGACATCTTGAGCGCCTCGCAGCGCAACAATGCCCGCGCGGGCATCACCGGCGCGCTGTGCCTGAACAACGGCATCTTCTTGCAGCAGCTCGAAGGCGACCGTGCTGCCGTCAACGCGCTGTACCACCGCCTGCTCAAGGACACGCGCCACAAGGACACGGCCGTGCTGGACTTTGGCGAGATCCCGCACCGCCGGTTTACCAGCTGGTCCATGGGGCTTCTGGGCTCGTTGGACGCCAACCGCCAGCTGTTCCTCAAATACTCCAGCACCCCCGATTTCGACCCGTTCAGCATGAACACCTTGACGCTGCGCAGCTTCTTTGACGAGATCCTGCAGAACGTGCGCTGGCTGGAGTGAGAAAATGCGGGGCATGTGCCCTCCCGTCCTGCTGAACGAGCCCACCCATGTCTGAACGCGTGATTCCGCTGGTCGATGAGCGCCTGGCCGCGCTGGCAGCCACGGTGCCAGCGCGGCTGGTGAGCCCCACGGGCCAACTCACCGACACGCGGGGCCGCCCGCTGCGCGACCTGCGCATCAGCGTGACGGACCGCTGCAACTTCCGCTGCAACTACTGCATGCCCAAGGAAGTGTTCGACAAGGACTACCCCTACCTGCCGCACGGGGCGCTGCTGAGCTTTGAAGAAATCACGCGGCTGGCGCGGCTGTTTCTGGCGCACGGCGTGCGCAAGATCCGCCTGACCGGCGGCGAGCCCCTGCTGCGCAAGAACCTCGAAGACTTGGTGGCGCAACTGGCCCAGCTGCGCACCGTGGACGGCGTGGCGCCCGACCTCACGCTCACCACCAACGGTTCATTGCTCGCACGCAAGGCCCAGGCCCTGAAGGACGCGGGCCTGAACCGCGTGACGGTGAGCCTGGACGGCCTGGACGACACCATCTTTCGCCGCATGAACGATGTGGACTTTCCGGTGGCCGATGTGCTGGCCGGCATCGAGGCCGCGCATGCGGCGGGCCTGTCGCACATCAAGGTCAACATGGTGGTCAAGCGCGGCACCAACGACCACGAGATCTTGCCCATGGCGCGGCACTTTCGCGGCACAGGCACCACCCTGCGCTTCATCGAATACATGGACGTGGGCGCCACCAACGGCTGGCGCATGGACGAGGTGCTGCCATCGGCCGAACTCATCGAACGCCTGCGCGCCGAACTGCCGCTGGTGCCGCTGGACCCGAGCAGCCCCGGCGAAACCGCCGAGCGCTGGGGCTATGCCGATGCGCAGGGCCAGCACGATCCCGCACTGGGCGAGGTCGGCGTGATCAGCAGCGTGACACAGGCCTTCTGCCACGACTGCAACCGCGCGCGCCTGTCCACCGAGGGCAAGCTCTACCTGTGCCTGTTTGCCAGCCAGGGCTACGACCTGCGCAGCCTGCTGCGCGGCGGCGCAAGCGATGCTGACATTGCCTCGGCCATCGCCCCCATCTGGCAGCAACGCAACGACCGCTATTCGGAGCTGCGCAGCAGCCTGCCCGCCGACACCGGCCAGGGCGCGCGCCGCGTTGAGATGAGCTACATCGGGGGCTAGTGTGCTGTCCCGCAAATAACTGCACATGAAATCGCGTCCTCACCCCCAAGGCTGCGTTGCAAATCCTCGCGATAGCTACGGCTATCACTGCGGTTTGCGCCTTGCCCTGGGCGCGATGCCATCGATTTCATTTCGTGCAGCTATTTGCGGCACAGCACACTAGCAGCTCTGTCGAAAAAGCGTTGCGCTCATGCACAGCGCCGGCTATCCAGCACACGACCCATTGCCCACAGGATTTCAATTGATCAATCAGCAAGACATTACCGGCCTGGTCCTCGCAGGGGGCCGCGGCTCCCGCATGGGCGGGGTGGACAAAGGCCTGCAGAACTTTCGCGGCCTGCCGCTGGCCTTGCACACGCTGATGCGGCTACAGATGCAGACCGGTGCCACCATGGTCAATGCCAACCGCAATCTGGCGGCCTACGAGGCCTTTGGCACGCCGGTGTGGCCGGACGTGCTGAGCGACTACGCCGGGCCCCTGGCAGGCTTTCTGACCGGGCTGGAGCGCTGCGAAACCCCCTGGCTGCTCACGGTGCCCTGCGACACGCCGCTGTTTCCGCTGGACCTCGCCCAGCGCCTGGCGGCAGCGGCAGACGCCGAGGGCGCCGACATTGCCATGGCCGCAGCCCCGGAAGACGACGGCAAGGGCCAGATCACCGTGCGCCCGCAGCCGGTGTTCTGCCTGCTGCGCGTGGACCTGCTGGAAAGCCTGGTCGCCTTCACCCAGGCCGGTGGCCGCAAGATCGACGCGTGGACCGGCCAGCACCGCTGCGCCATCGTGCCGTTCGACCGGCCGGGCGACAACCCCCAGGCCTTTTTCAACGCCAACACGCTGGCCGAGCTGCACGCGCTGGAAAACAGCAGCGCGCCCCAGGCCTGACCCGCGCGCCAACCCCATGAACAGTCGCCCCCCGGTGGACGCTGGCGCGGTGCAGATCCGCCCCCTGGTTGCCGCAGACGCATTGGCCTACAAGGCTTTGCGGGACGAGGCACTGCGCACAGCGCCGGATGCCTTCACCTCGGACTACGAATCCTCCGTGGGCCGCGATGCCAGCGAGTACGTGGCGCGTTTCGGCGCGCTGGAGTCCGGCCAGTTTTTCCTGGGCGCCTTCGACACGGCGGGCCAGCTGCTCGGCTGCCTGGGCTGCGAGCGCGAGCAACGCACCAAACAGCGCCACTGCGCGGTGGTGGTCGGCATGATGGTGTCGCCTGCTGCGCAGCGCCGGGGCGTTGGCCGGATGCTGGTGGAGGCCTGCGTGCAGGCCGCCAGCCAGGTGTCGGGGCTGACCCAACTGGTGCTCACCGTCACCGCGTCCAACCAGCACGTGGTGCGCCTGTACGAGCAGGCCGGGTTCCGCCCCTGGGGCCTGCTGCCCAACGCCATCGTGGTGGATGGCGTGGGCTACGACAAGCTGCACATGGTACGGCTGCTCTCCCACTGACTTCAAGCGAATCCCACCCATGAAAACCATTGCCCAGATTGCCGCCGAGTTGCAAGGCTACGACCCGCAGGCCCTGAGCGCCGCCGATGTGAACCAGTTTCTAGACCGGCTGGTTGAGCCCGTCACCGCCACCGAAGTGCTGCCGCTGTTCAGCGCGCTGGGCCGCGTGCTGGCGCAGGATGTGATCTCGCCCGTCAGCGTGCCGCCCCACGACAACTCGGCCATGGACGGCTACGCTTTTGCGGGCGCGCAACTGGCGGCTGGGCAGCCGCTCACCCTGCGCGTGGTGGGCACCGCCCTGGCGGGCAAGGCCTGGGCAGGCACGGTGGCTGCGGGCGAATGCGTGAAGATCATGACCGGCGCCATCATGCCCACCGGGCTGGACACCGTGGTGCCGCAGGAGTTCACCACCACCGCTGCCGACGGCCACGTGACCATCGCAGCCGATGTGCTGCGCGCCGGAGACAACCGCCGCTTCAAGGGCGAGGACATCATGGAAGGCCGCGTGGCCCTGGCCCGTGGCGAGTTGCTGACGCCCGCCGCCCTGGGCCTGGTGGCCAGCCTGGGCCTGCCCACCGTCACGGTGGTCCGTCGACTGCGGGTGGCGTACTTTTCCACCGGCGACGAGATCCTGAGCCTGGGCGAGGCTCCCCGCGAAGGCGCCGTGTACGACAGCAACCGCTACACCGTGTTCGGCCTGCTCACGCGCATGGGGGTGGAGGTGATTGACCTGGGCGTGGTGCGTGACGAGCCTGCACTGCTCGAAGCTGCCTTTCGCCAGGCGGCCCAGCAGGCCGACGCCATCATCACCAGCGGCGGCGTGAGTGTGGGCGAGGCCGACCACACCCGCACCATGATGAAAAAGCTGGGCGACGTGGCCTTCTGGCGCATCGCCATGCGCCCCGGCCGGCCCATGGCCGTGGGGCGCATCGGCAACGCAGAAAGTCAAGCTGTTTCGACCTCAAGCGCTAGTGCATCATGCGCCGGCAGCTATCACAATAATATCAACGCACCCACCGGTGGCGCTGTACTGTTTGGGCTGCCCGGCAACCCCGTGGCGGTGATGGTGACCTTTCTCGCCTTTGTGCGCCCCGCCCTGCTGCGCATGATGGGCAGCACCCGCGCGGCGCCCCCGCTGCTGCGCGCCATCAGCACCGAGCCCATGCGCAAGAAGCCCGGCCGCACCGAATACCAGCGTGGCCTGGTCACCACTGCCGCCGACGGCACGCTGCAGGTACGCACCACCGGCAACCAGGGCTCGGGCGTGCTCAGCTCCATGGTGCAGGCCAACGGGCTCATCGTGTTGCACCACGGGCAGGGCAATGTGGCGGTAGGCGACGCCGTGGATGTGATGGTGTTTGAGGGCGTGATCTGACACGGTAATGCGCAGCAGGCCGGTGCATGTCATCTGCCGCCGGATTCACCTGAAAACCGCCTTGCACAACAATCCCAGACAACGTATCGCGCCATGCCCTACGCCGCCCAACACCTTGCCCCCCCCCCATCCCGAGACGATGTGGACCGCCTGCCCGGCGCCACAGTGGTCGAGTTCGGTACCCCCTGGTGCGGCCACTGCCAGCGCGCTCAGCCATTGATCGAAACCGCCCTGAGGGACCGCGCGGACATTGCCCACGTCAAGGTGGAAGACGGCCCTGGCCAGCGCCTGGGCCGAACGTTCGGCGTGAAGCTGTGGCCGACACTGGTCTTTATGAAGGACGGCAAGGAGGTGGCACGCCTGGTGCGCCCGCAGAGCGGCCAGGAATTGCAGGACGCGGTGCAGGCGGTGCTGGCCTAAGCCACCCGCACTGCAACCCGCTGGACCCAGACCGTCCTCACGCTGGCACTGCACAACAGAAAGCAGAAAGCAGAAAGGGCCCTGCCGGGCCCTTTCTTGTCTTGTCTTGCTTTGCTTTTGCTGTTTTGGCAGCTCGCTTTGCACTCCCACTGAAGTCTACTTGGCCACATAGTCGTGCGGGTGCAGCGGGTGGGCCGGCTGATCCACGGCCACCGCTGTGTTGGCCCCCGGCACCGCCTTGCGGGCAAACAGCGTGTACATGGTGGGCACCACAAAAATGGTGAGCAGCGTGCCCAGCGACATGCCGCCCACAATCACCCAGCCGATCTGGGTGCGCGTTTCGGCACCAGCACCAGTGGCCAAAGCCAGAGGAATGGCACCCAGCACCATGGCCCCCGTGGTCATCAGGATGGGGCGCAGTCGCTGGGCCGAGGCCTTGACCAGCGCGTCCACCATCTCCATGCCCTCTTCGCGCAGCTGGTTGGTGAACTCCACGATCAGGATGCCGTGTTTGGTGATCAGGCCCACCAGCGTGATCAGCCCGATCTGCGAATAGACGTTGAGCGAGCCGCCGCTCCACTTGAGCGCCAGCAGCGCACCGATCATCGACAGCGGCACCGACACCATGATGACCAGCGGGTCGATGAAGCTTTCGAACTGCGCGGCAAGCACCAGGAAGATGAACACCAGCGCCAGCACAAACACCACGCCCAGCGCGCCTTGCGAGTTCTTGAACTCCCGCGAGGTGTCGTTCAGGTCGGTGGTGTAGCCGGGCTTGAGCACCTTGGCCGCCGTCTCGTTCATGAAGGTGATGGCCTGGCCCAGCGAGTAGTCGGACGACAGGTTAGCCGTGATGGTGGCCGAGCGGCGCTGGCCAAAGTGGTTCAGCTCGCGCGGGCTCACGCTTTCGCGCACGTTGACCAGGCTGGTCAGCGGGATCATCGCGTCGTTGCGGCCGCGCACATAGATGGTGTCGATGTTTTCAGGCGTGGTGCGGCCCCGGGCCTCGGTCTGCACGATCACGTCGTACTGCTCGGCATCGCGTTTGTAACGTGTGACGGTGCGGCCGCCCAGCATGGTCTCGATGGCTTTGGCCACCACTTCCACGCTCACCCCCAGGTCGGCGGCGCGTTCACGGTTGACTTCGATGCGCAGCTCGGGCTTGTTCAGGCGCAAGTCCACGTCGGGGGACACGATGCCGGGGTTCTGCGCGATCTCGGCCATGAATGCGGCCACCACCTTGCTCAGGTTCTCGTAGCTGTCCGAGGTCTGGATCACGTAGGTGAGGGGTCGCGAGCGAAAGCCCTGGCCCAGCGACGGCGGTGTGATCAGAAAAGCATTCACGCCGGGCAGGCCCGCCACCTTGGGCTGCACCTCCTTGGCCAGGGCCAGCGTGGTGCGGTCGCGCTTTTCCCAGTCCACGGTGCGGTAGATGACGCTGCCCTGTGCCACCGTGGGGTTGCCGATGTTGGCAAACACGCGGTCGAATTCGGGGTAGGTGTTGCCGATCTTTTCCAGCTCCAGCGCATACCGGTTGGTGTAGTCCAGCGTGGCGCCGTCGGGCGCGGTCACACTGGCCAAAATGGTGCCCCGGTCTTCCAGCGGCGACAGCTCCTGCCGCATGCTGGGGAAGACCAGCACCAGCGCCGCGCCGCTGAGGGCCATGACGCCCAGCACGATCCAGCGGGCCTGGAACAGCGCACCCCGCACGCCACTGCGCCCCGCGCCCGCCCCACCCCAGCGGGCCGTGACGAGCCAGCGCAGCAGGCGGCCATAGGCGTCCGACAGGGCCGTGAGCCAACGCTCCATGGAGCGGTCAAACCAGTTGGGATTCGGGTTGTGCTTGAGCAGCAGTGAACACATCATGGGCGAGAGCGTCAGGGCCACAAAGCCCGACACCACCACGGCCCCGGCCAGCGCCAGTGCAAACTCCACAAACAGGCGCCCCGTGCGGCCTGGCGTGAATGCGAGCGGCGCATACACCGCCACCAGCGTGAGCGTCATGGCCACGATGGCAAAGCCGATTTCACGGGCACCCTTGATGGCGGCCGAGAACGGGTCAAGCCCCTCTTCGATGTGGCGGTAGATGTTCTCCAGCATCACGATGGCGTCGTCCACCACCAGGCCAATGGCCAGCACCAGCGCCAGCAGCGTGAGCGTGTTGATCGAAAAGCCCGCCAGTGCCATCAGCGCAAAACTGCCCACCAGGCTGACCGGGATGGTGATGATGGGGATGATGGACGCCCGGAAGGTGCGCAAGAACACAAAGATCACCAGGGCCACCAGCACAACGGCCTCAATGATGGTGGAGTACACGCTCTTGATGGAGCGGTCGATGAACAGCGAGTTGTCGTTGGCAATGTCGATGCCGATGTCTGGCGGCAAGTCGGCCTTGAGCAGGGGGATCATGGCGCGCACGCCCTTGGACAGCTCCAGCGGGTTGGCCGTGGCCTGGCGGATCACGCCCACCGAGATGGCATCGCGCCCGTTGAGCCGCACGCGGCTGCGGTCGCTGGCGGGGCCTTCTTCCACCCGCGCCACATCGCGCACACGCACCGAGAACCCGTTGACCGTGCGAATCACGATGTCGGAAAACTGGGCTGGGGTTTTCAGGTCGGTCTGCGAGGTCACGCTGAACTCGCGCTGTTGCGACTCGATGCGGCCCGCGGGCAGCTCCAGGTTGTTGCGGCGGATGGCGTCTTCCACGTCCTGCGTGGTCAGGCGGTAACCGGCCATGCGTTCGGGGTCCAGCCACACCCGCATGGCGTATTTGCGCTCGCCGTAAATCGGCACGTCGGCCACGCCGGTCACGGTCTGCAAACGGGGCTTGACGATGCGATTGATGAGGTCGTTGACCTCCAGCGGGGTGCGCGTGTCGCTGCTGAAGGCGAGCCACAGCACGGGCGATGCATCGGCCTCCACCTTGGCAATCACGGGCTCATCCACCGCGAGCGGCAGGCGGTTGCGCACACGGGCGGTGCGGTCGCGTACTTCAGCGGCGGCGTTGTCAGCGTCCTTCTCCAGGCGAAAGCGCACGCTGATCTGGCTTTGCTCGGCCCGGCTGATGGAGGTGATCACATCCACGGCGTCGATACCGGCGATGGAGTCTTCGAGCGGCTTGGTCACCTGCGATTCGATGACCTCGGCCGACGCGCCCGCATACCGCACGCTGACGGTCACCACGGGTTCGTCGATCTTGGGGTATTCGCGCACCGACAGGCGTGTGAAGCTCACCGCGCCAATCAACAGCACCAGCAGTGACAGCACGGTGGCAAACACCGGCCGGCGGATGGAGATTTCAGCGAGTTGCATGGCAGTCCAGAGGCATCAGAGGGTGACGACAGGCAGTCCGTCAGACGGGAGGGCGGCTGCCAGTGGGCGTGGACCGGCTGGAGGTTCCGGCCAGCTGGCAAGGGTTGGGGCCGGGCAGCGGATCGGTTTCGCTGCGAGCCGCCATCATGCTGGCCCCCGAGGGGGCGGCAGCAGGAGATGGAGATGCCGATGCCACAGAGGCGCTCGGCGCAGGCGCAGGCGCATCAGCCACTGGTGCTGCCTTTTGGCCCGCCCCAGTCGCAGCACCTGAAGCGCCCGAAGCCGACCGCGTTGCCGCGGCCGCCGCACCACCGTTGCCCTGCTTGCCCAGCTCCACCACGCGCACCTCGGTGCCGTCCTTGCGGATGCGCTGCTGGCCCGCCGTGACCACCAGGTCTCCAGCGCTCAAGCCGTCCACCACCTCCACCCACCCAGGTGAACGGACGCCCAGTTTGACCGGCGTGCGGCGCGTCACCTTGCTACTGGGCTCCTTGCCTTCCACCACTTTGAGCACATAGGGGCTGGTGCCGTCAGGCACGATGGCTTCCTCGGGCACCACAAGCGCGTCGCTGCGTTCGGAAAACACGGTCGTCACCCGCGCGAACATGCCGGGGCGCAGCTGTAGGCGGCGGTTGTCGATGCAGCCACGCACCGCGATGGCCCGCCCATCCGCATCGATCTGTGGGCTGATGGCCTGCACCACGGCGGCGTAACGCGCGCCCGGTAGTGCATCAAACGTGACCTGCGCGGTCTGCCCCGGGCGCACCTTGCCCTGCAACCGCTCGGGCAGGCGGAAATCGACATACACCGCATCAAGGTCTTCGATGTTGACGATATCGGCCCCGTCCTTGAGGTAGTCGCCCACGTTCACGCCCCGAATGCCTGCGATGCCATCGAACGGGGCCAGGATCTTGAGGCGCTGGGCCGTGGCCTGGGCCAAAGCCAGCTTGGCCTGGGCCACTTCGAGGTTGGCCGCACTCTCGTCCACCGAACGCTGGCTGATGAAGCCCTGGGCCACCAGCTCCTGATTGCGCTTGTGGTTGGCCCGCGCAATCGACAACTCGGCCTGGCTTTGCTGGATCTGCGCACGCGGCAACTGGTCATCCAGCTGCACCAGCACTTGCCCGCGCCGCACACGCTGGCCGTCACGGAAGTTGAGCTGGGTGACGCGCCCGCCCACCTCGGGCCGCAGCATCACGCTCTGGCGCGACCGCAGGCTTCCCACGGCTTCGGCATCGTCGCGCAGCGCCATCTGCCGCACGGTCACCGTTTCCACGGCCACGGGGCGGCCAGAACCAGCGGGCGCGGTGCCACCAGCCGATGCGCCAGCGCCTGCACCGCCCGCCCCGGCCTCGGTACGCTGCTGCGGCTGCACGGGCTTCTGCAGCCACCAGGCAGCGCCCGATGCGGCAGCGATGCCGATGACAGCGAAAACGAGGTACTTGTACTTGCTCTTGGACGCCATGGGTCAATCAATCCAGTGAGGTGGGATGCGCAGTCACACAATGTAACAGTGGGTGTGTGCAGCCGCAGCCACCCGCAGCAATATCCCGGAGCATTCGCCGCTGGTGTGTGATGGCCGTACTGGCCGCATTGGACGCGGGCGCAAAAAAAGCCTCCGAAGAGGCTTGCATGCGGTGAGCAGCTGGCGATGGATCTACCTGCGGCCCAGGGCCTGGTCCACGCCCCGGTTGGCCAGCGCGTCGGCCCGCTCATTGCCCGGGTCGCCCGAATGCCCTTTCACCCAGCGCCATTCGATCCGGTGTCCGCCGGTGCTGACCAGCGCATCCAGCCGCTGCCACAGCTCCACGTTCTTGACCGGCTGCTTGGAGGCCGTGCGCCAGCCCTTGGCCTTCCAGCCATGGATCCACTCGGTAATGCCCTTGCGCACGTACTCGCTGTCCAGGTACAGCGTCACGGCACAGGGGCGCTTGAGGGCCGACAGCGCCTCGATCACCGCCATCAGCTCCATGCGGTTGTTGGTGGTACCCAGTTCGCCGCCAAACAGCTCTTTTTCGGTCGCGCCAGAGCGCAGCAACACGCCCCACCCGCCGGGGCCCGGATTGCCTTTGCAGGCGCCATCGGTGTAAATATCTACCTGGTTCAAACTCTGTTCCTGACAATGAGGTGGATGGTTGCCATGACGAGGCATGGAAGCCCACGGCAACCGCGAAAGGCTGTGCTCAAGGCTTGTGCCGGGCTGCAGTGGGCGCAGTGCGCGAAGGATTCACCCCGCTTTGAGACACCCGGTTGGCGATGGGCACGGTGCCTGCAGCACGCTGGCGGTGGGTGCGCCAGGCGGGCTCCAGCAAGCGCATGCCATGCACCCGTTTGACGGCCACCAGAAAATACGCGGCACCCAGAATGGGCCACCATTTCTCGCCCAAAGGGTCCATCCAGCCAAAACGCTCCAGCCACTGCGCGCTGCGCACCGCTGGACGATAACAGCCAAATCGGGCAGATTCGACCTCGAAGTTCAAAAGCCGCAGCCAATCGCGCAGGCGGCGATAGCCGATGAACTCGCCCACGTCGGGCAGGTACAGCGTGCCCCGCCCCAGGCGCTGGTACAGCCGCGCGCGCCGCTGCCGCAGGCCCCACAGGCTGGTGGGGTTCAGGCCGCTGATGACCACACGCCCTTCAGGGACCAGCACCCGCTCCACCTCGCGCAGCGCGGCATGGGGGTCAATGCTCAACTCCAGCGTGTGGGGCAACACCAGCAGGTCCAGGCTCGCTGCGGGGAAGGGCAAGGCCACAGGCTCGGTGAGCAGGTCCACCGCGCGGCGCTGCAGCGGCCCATCGTCATCACCGGTCTCCACAAAGGCGATGGAGCCCTCCGCGGCCTCCTGCCCCATCGCAAGCCACTGGTGGGGCATGCGGTTGGCGCGCAGGCCGTCCAGCAGCGGCATGCCGAGCTGGAGACTGTGATAGCCAAAAATATCGGCCACCGCCTCGTCAAAGCGTGCCTGCTCCCATGCGAGCAGGTAGCGGCCAGGGGGGGAGTCGAACCAGTGGTGCAAACCTATAATTTGATCGCTCATGAACTTGCTACCGCTGCCCGCCTTTACCGACAACTACATCTGGATGCTGCACGACGGCCGCCAGGCCATCGTTGTGGACCCGGGAGAAGCCGCGCCGGTGGAGCAGGCCTTGCACCGCTGGGGCCTGTCATTGCAAGCCATTCTAGTCACGCACCACCATGCCGATCATGTCGGCGGAGTCGATGCCCTGCGCCAAGCCACCGGGGCACAGGTGTATGGCCCAGCGCGGGAGCGCATGCCCGAGCCGCTGGAGCGGCTGGCGCAAGGCGATACCGTCAACGCGCTGGGGCTTCAGTTCCAGGTCATCGACGTGCCAGGGCACACGGCGGGCCACATTGCCTACTACTGCCCCGAGATGGACGGAGCGCCCCTGCTTTTTTGTGGCGATACGCTGTTCTCAGGCGGTTGTGGCCGGCTGTTTGAAGGCACACCTGCGCAAATGCTCGACTCGCTGGACCGGCTGGCGGCACTGCCTGGCAACACCCGGGTGTGTTGCACCCACGAGTACACACTGTCTAACCTGAAGTTTGCGCGGGCCGTGGAACCTGGCAACGCCGCCCTGCTCCACTACAGCAGCCGATGCGAAGCCCTGCGGGCGCAGAACCAGCCCACACTGCCTTCGCACATGGCGCTGGAGCGAGACATCAACCCCTTTCTGCGCGTGCGGCAGGACCCGGTGGCGCAAGCCGCCCAGGGCTACGACGCGCAGGTGCCCCTTGACGACGCCGTAGCGGTGCTGGCCGCGCTGCGTCAATGGAAAAACGAGTTCCGATGAAAATTTTGCACATTGCCTGCCTGGCCGGCCTTCTGTGGCTGACAGGCTGCGCCACTACGGGCTCGACGCCCGACCAGGCTTCCGCCAGCGGAAACACCACCAGCACCAAGGGCCCTGCGTCGCCCCACACCCCTGTCATCCCCAACGGCCCGCTCAAACCCATCACTGCCGCGCAAGCCACGAGTGGCGAGGTGGCATCGCTCTCGGCCCCCGCCGACTTGTGGGACCGCATCCGGCGTGGCTTTGCCATGCCCGACCTGCAGCATGAGCTGGTACAGGACCGCGAGCAGTGGTACGCCACGCGCCCCGACTACATGCAGCGCATGACGGAGCGTTCCAGCAAGTACCTGTTCCATATTGTTGAAGAGCTGGAACGCCGGGGGATGCCGACCGAACTGGCGCTGCTGCCCTACATTGAAAGCGCGTTCAACCCCCAGGCCGTATCGAGCGCCAAGGCCGCAGGCATGTGGCAGTTCATGCCTGCCACGGGCAATTATTTCGACCTCAAGCAGAACGCCTTCCGCGACGACCGTCGCGACGTGCTGGCGTCCACCCGGGCGGCACTCGACTACCTGCAAAAACTCTACGGCATGTTTGGCGACTGGCACCTTGCCCTGGCCGCCTATAACTGGGGTGAAGGCAGCGTAAGCCGGGCCATTGCCCGCAACCAGAAGCTGGGCCTGGGCACCACTTACACCGACCTGAACATGCCCGCGGAAACCCGCATGTATGTGCCCAAGCTGCAGGCCGTCAAGAACATCGTGGCCAACCCCGATGCCTTCCGCACCGAGCTGCCCCTGATCGAGAACCACCCCTACTTCCAGACCGTGGACATCACGCACGACATCGATGTGTCGCTGGTGGCCACACTGGCGGGTATTCGCGAGGAAGACTTCCGTGCCCTCAACCCGTCGTACAAGCGACCCGTGATCCTCGCCGCCGGGACGCCGCAAATCCTGCTGCCCTGGGACAACGCCAAGGTCTTCCAGCGCAACCTGGAGGCCAAGCGTGAAGGCCAGTACGCGAGCTGGACCGTGTGGTCTGTGCCCACCACCATGACGGTGGCTGAGGCGGCACAACGTGCCGGCATGAGCGAGGCGGATCTGCGCAGCATGAACAACATCCCGCCGCGCATGCTGATCAAGGCGGGCTCGGCGCTGATGGTGCCCCGCTCCACCACCACCCGGCAAGACGTGTCGTCCCACTTGGCCGACAACGGCCAGCTGAGCCTTACCCCCGAGATCGTCACCCGCCGCACCACGGTGCGGGCCGGCAAGGGCGACACGGTGGCCAGCATTGCGCGGCGCTACAAGTTGGCAGCCGCCAACGTGGCGGACTGGAACGATGTGCGGGCGAATGCCGCATTCAAGGTAGGCCAGCAGATTGTGGTGTACCTGCCGGTACGCCAGAGTCAGGCGCGCAGCAGCGGCGGCAGCGCTCGCGCATCGGCCGCCCCCGCGGGCAAACGCCAGGCTCCAGCGCCTGCGCGGCGTGGCGGATCCCCCTCCAAGGTCAAACGCCGCTGAGCCGCAGGCGCCTCAGTAAAGCCACCTGGGCCCGGCGAAGCCCGGCATTGCTTGGCCGGTCGCTGGGCCCCCGCATCAGAACCGGAGCGTGTGCATGCCCAGCAGCCCCAGGATTCCCATGATGATGAGATAAAGCGCCACGATGGTGCTGAGCAAACGCGGCATGACCAGAATGAGGATGCCTGCGATCAGGGAGACGAGCGGGCCGATGCTGAGGCTCAGCGACATGGTGGATAGTCCTTGAAAAATGGCACGGGAATGGCGCAGCACAAGTGCTGCGTGTGTAGCCTGCGCAATGCGTATCGCACGGTGTGATTGCGGTGCAGTGGCAGGTGGGCAGGCGGCTGACACTGTAGTCGATGCCAGGGCCCTCAGAGCCTGTTGACGGTCTCGCAGGAGAGGTAAGCAGGCCCTTGGGGTCTCCCGCCGCAGCGGCTTGTCAGACGCTGTACTTTTGGCGGGCTTTGCGCACCAGATCGTTGCTGGACGTACGCGCCAGTTCGACCTTGGCCTCGGCCAGTTCGGGCAACACGCGCGACAACACCCGCAGTGCGGTAGCCGGGCCTTCGTCCGGCATCAGGCCGTTGGTGGAGTAGGTCTCGCGCACCCGGCTGAACGCCGCCAGATAGAGCCCCCGGTCGCCCATCAGGTAGGCGGGAGGCACCGCCTTCACCAGGTCTGCCGGTGCTGCCGTCTGCAGCCACTTGAGCGCATGCACAACGCCATTGACCAATGCCTGGGCCTGGGCAGGCTGCTTCTGGATGAAGGCCTGCGGGGCATACAGGCAACTGGCGGGCATGGTGCCACCGAACATGTCCTGCGCTGCCTTGAGAGAGCGCAGATCGCCCACGATGCGGGTGTCAGCCTTTTGCTCCAGCAAGGTCATGATGGGATCGGCATGGCACAGTGCATGCACCTGGCCGGAACGCAGCGCGTTCATGGCATTGGTGCCCGAGCCCACCCCCACAAAACCCACATCGCGCAACGGCACGCCCGCACGCATCAGCATCAGGCTGGCTGCCAGGTGGGTGGATGAGCCCACCGACGACACCCCCACCTTGCGCCCCGCCAGGTCGCCCAGGTCCTTGTACGCAGGCACCGACCGCAGGGACACACCCAGCGCCAGCTGCGGGGCCCGCCCCTGCAGCACCAGCGCACGGTATGCATGACCTCGCGCCTGCGCACGCAACACGTGCTCGAAGGCACCGGAACAGACATCTGCCGCACCGTCCTGTACCGCCTGCCAAGCAAGCGCTCCCGCAGAATAGTCCCGCACCACCACGTCCAGGCCTTCCTGGCGGAAGTACCCCAGCGCATCGGCCAGCGCCAGCGGCAGGTGGTACAGAACGCCCTGCCCTCCGACCGCCACGGTCACCCGCCCGAGAGCAGCACCATCGGTCTGCGCACGCACCCGGATGGCAGGCGCCCACACCGCAGCCGCCGACAAGGCAGATACGGCGCCAAAGGCGCGGCGGGTGAGTGGAGGCAGGGACATGGAATCAGGCAAAAAGACAATGCTGCATTGCAACAATCGTGCCGCAGCACAGGCGAAACCGCATCAGGGTGAATCCCTGCGGGTTACTACGTACCGAGATAGACAGCCTTCAACCGCAGCACACCGCAAGACGGGTGGCGCGCCCCCCGGGGCGCTCAACGGTAACCGATGAACAGGATGGCAATATTGACCAGAAAACCACCGGCCCAGACTGCGCTGCGGGCCATCGGCATGTCGGCCACGTACATCATCACGTAGAAGATGCGCAGGAAGACATACAACAACGCCAGCAGGTCCAGCAACGTCTGCCCCGCGCCCAGCAGGTGCGCAATGATGACCGCGCCGATGAAAAACGGCAGCGCTTCAAAGCTGTTGGCCTGCGCTGCGTTGGCGCGTCCGCGCCAGTCGGTCTGCCGCGAGAGCCAGCCGCGCGGATCGTGGTTGTCAAAACCGCCTTCTTTGCGGGACTTGCCAAAGTTGCCACTTTTGGCCAACCAGGCACAAGCGATGGGCAGCAGTGCTGCGAACAGCACGCACCAATAGGCCACGGTGAACCGCGCGACGTGCAAGGTGGTATTCATTTTCGAGGCTTTTGAGGGCAACAGCGCAGCAAATACAAGCGCTGGTAGCTATTAAATTGAGAGTATTTTAGCCGCAGACATTGTCGGGGCGACGGGCTGGCAGGCGCCTTGGCGTCACCGGCGATCCACCAGCGCATGCGCGATCGTTCCCAGGTCCACGTACTCCAGCTCACTGCCGACAGGCACGCCGCGCGCGAGCCGCGTGACATGCAACCCACGGCTCTTCAGCGCCTCGCTGATCACATGCGCAGTCGCCTCCCCCTCGGCATTGAAGTTGGTGGCCAGGATCACCTCCTGAACGGTGCCATCCGTGGCGCGCTCCATGAGCTTGTGCAGGCCGATCTCCTTGGGACCGACACCATCGAGCGGGCTGAGCCGCCCCATCAACACGAAGTACAACCCCTTGAAGGCCCCCGTGCGCTCCAGCGCAGACTGGTCAGCGGGCGTCTCCACCACACACAGCCGCGTGGCATCGCGGTCAGGGTCCAGGCAGGTGCTGCACACCTCCGCCTCGGTGAAGGTATGACAACGCGCGCAGTGGTGCACCGTGCCCACCGCTTCCGAGAGCGCACGCGACAGGGTCAGCGCGCCTTCGCGATCGTGCTGCAACAGATGAAACGCCATGCGCTGCGCAGACTTCACCCCCACCCCCGGCAACCGGCGCAGAGCCTGGATCAAAACGTCGAGGGAGTTGGTGGTGGACATGGAAACGAGCGGTGCAGGAAAGATGCGAGGAACGAGCGGGGCAAGGCTTCGACAAGCTCAGCCCCAAAGGATGCCAGCAAAACAACAGGCATGTGGTCCTTGCCTTCACACCCCGCCCTCAAGGGCGTAGCGAGCGGGATCAGCTGCCAGGCGGACGGAGCACAGCCACCGGAACGTACTTGAAGTACGCGAGGATGGCGAGCACCGCCCAACGACGCAGATGGCCCGCTCGGTAGCTAACCCTCAGAAAGGGAATTTCATGCCGCCGGGGAGGCCTGGCATACCTTGCGTCAGCTTGCCCATCTTCTCCGAAGATGTCTCCTCCGCCTTGCGCACCGCCGCATTGAACGCAGCCGCCACCAGGTCTTCCAGCATGTCCTTGTCTTCGGCCAGCAGGCTCGGGTCGATGGTGATGCGCTTGACGTCGTGCTTGCAGGTCATGACCACCTTCACCAGGCCCGCGCCCGATTCGCCTTCCACTTCAATGAAGGCCAGCTCGTCTTGGGCCTTCTTGAGGTTGTCCTGCATGGCCTGGGCTTGCTTCATCAGGCCGGCGAGTTGTCCTTTGTTGAACATGGTGTGGTTTCCTTTGCTTTCTTTCTGGTTGATCGATTCCCACGTGGGGACTGAAATTCAGTATCCGAAATTCACGGTATTGTGCTTTGCACCGTTAGCGGCCATCGAAACTGCCGCTGCCCAGACCAGTGCTCCCGCGCAAGGGCCGCCCCGCCGCGCTGGGAGCGTTCCCCTCCCGCGAAGCGAGAGAGGGGGAAGGCGCCGAAGGCGACTCAGGGGGTGTTTCATCTCACGCGGGCTTGATACTGCCCGGCACGATTCTCGCGCCGTAGTCACGCATCAGCGATTGCACGAAGGGATCGTTGTGCACGATTTCTTCCGCGCGGCGTTGGCGCTCGGCGGCGGCGGCGGCGTTGCGACGGGCGGGGCTGTCGATGACCACGCCCACTTCCACGCTGATCTGGGTCGCATGGCCCGCAGCTTCAAGGGCCGCACGCAGGCGCTCGCGCGCCGTGGGCTGGTTGAGCGATTCGCGCTCGACGCGCAACAGCCAGTGACCACCGTCGCGGGCCACCAGCTGCGACTGCAGGGCCAGTTCGCGCACCAGAGCCGTGATGGCCTCTGCTGCCACCAGTTGCTGCACCGTGGCATGCCAGACGTCCCCCTCTTCGGTGGGGGTGTAGCGGGCAGATACCGGGGTCGGTGCAGACAGTGGAAGCGGCTGCAACCGCTCGCCGGGCTCGGGGGACTCACGCACCGGGATTGCTACATATTCAGGAGCATTCTGTGCTTTGAATGATTGCGCTACACCGGGATTTTGATCAAACCTCTCGGTGGTGCGTACCGGCAACGCCGTGGCAGCGGGTGCAGCCGCAGTGGTCACAGTACCGGGCTCGTCAGAACCTGGCCATGGGGGTGGCTCAGAATCGTTGAACGACTCTGACGGATGGTCTCCGGCGCCAGAAGGTGCGGTGCCTGCAGCGACTGCTTGAACGGGGGCCGGAACTGCAGGCGCGGGGGCCGCAGACGGGACTTGCTGGGCAGCACGCACCGGAGCTGCAGGCGCCGACGGTACAGGCAGGGCCTGGGGGGGCTTCACCGCTGCCCCTCCCACAGGCCCTGGCGTGGCCACCACTGCAGCAGGGGCTGCAGCAGTTGATGCAACAGCGCCTGAGGGGGGCGTTTCAGCCCGCGTCAGAGTTTTTTTTTCAGCCGATTCGCCGATGCCGCTGGCAGGCTTGAAGGCCAGCAGGCGCAGCAGCACCATGGTGAGTGCCGCGTACTCGTCGGGCGCCAGGCCCAACTCGCCGCGCCCGTGCAGGCACAGGCTGTAGAGCAACTGCGTTTCATCGGCGGGCATCAGTGCAGACAGGCGGGCTGTTTCAGCAGCCTCGGGGTCGTCTGCGTCCACGGCACCGGCCATCTGGGGCACGGCCTGGAACACGGCCATGCGCTGCAGCACGGCACTCATCTCTTCGAGCGTGGAGGCGGCAGACAGCCCGTTCATGCGCAGCGTGTCCGAGGTCTCCACCACGGTTTTCCCGTCACCCTGGGCGAGCGCTTCGATGAGCCGGAACACATAGGAGCGGTCCACCGCACCCAGCATCTGGCGCACACCGGCTTCCTGCAGCTGGCCGCTGCCAAAGGCAATGGCCTGATCGGTCAGCGACAGTGCATCGCGCATGGAGCCGCGCGCAGCGCGCGAGAGCAGGCGCAGCGCCTGGGGCTCGGCAGGCACGTTCTCGGTCGCCAGCACCTGCGTGAGGTGCGAGAGGACGGTTTCAGGCGCCATGGGGCGCAGGTTGAACTGCAGGCAACGGCTCAGCACCGTGACCGGCACCTTCTGCGGGTCGGTCGTGGCCAGCACAAACTTGAGGTACTCAGGCGGCTCTTCCAGCGTCTTGAGCATGGCGTTGAACGCCGTGTTGGTCAGCATGTGCACTTCGTCGATCATGAAGACCTTGAAGCGCCCCTGCACCGGCTTGTAGACCGCCTGCTCCAGCAGGCTTTGCACTTCGTCCACGCCCCGATTGGAGGCCGCGTCCAGCTCGGTGTAGTCCACAAAGCGGCCGCTGTCGATGTCGGTGCAGGCCTGGCACACGCCGCAGGGCGTAGCGGTGATGCCGCCAGTGCCGTCCGCCCCCTGGCAGTTGAGCGACTTGGCCAGGATGCGCGACACCGTGGTCTTGCCCACGCCGCGCGTACCGGTAAACAGGTAGGCGTGGTGCAGGCGCTGCTGGGTCAGCGCATTCGACAAGGCCTGGACCACATGTTCCTGCCCCACCATCTCGGTGAAATTGCGGGGACGGTACTTGCGGGCGAGCACGAGGTAGGACATGCGGGCGATTCTACGGGCTGGGCCATGCGCCCCTGGCGCCGCCAGGGCAAACAAAACAGCCGCTGAAAAATCAGGGCCTCCATCCGACGTACAATCAGCGGTGACGGGCCTCCTCGCATGGTGAAGCGGCCAACCGGGTCAGGTGGGGAACCAAGCAGCCCTAACTGTGGAGTCAGTGCCGGGGGTAAGGCTCGTCAACTTCTTTTTTTTGCGCGGTCGCGCAAAAATTCCCATATCCAGCATTTCCGTAGTGCGCCTCAGCGCCTTCTCATTCCGTTTCCAAATCATTCGTGTCTAGGCGCGAAGCCGCAGACAGTGCTGTAGCACGGCAAGGCGAAGCAACAACGACACGGGTGATTTCGAGACGGAATCAAGCCCCTGCGGACTGCCCCAGCCAGCGCAGCGCCCCCTCTCCCGCCACACGGCCGCTGGCCATGCTGGCGGTCAGCAGATAGCCCCCGGTGGGCGCCTCCCAGTCCAGCATTTCGCCCGCGCAAAACACACCTGGTAACGCCGTCGCCATGAGGTGTGCGTCCATCGCTTCAAAAGCCACACCGCCCGCCGTGCTGATGGCCTCGTCCAGCGGGCGCGTGGCCACCACGGTGATGGGTAAGGCTTTGATGGCATGGGCCAGTGCCACGGGGTCGTTCATTCCGTCCTTGCCCAGGTGTTCGTACAGGATGCCCGCCTTGATGCCATCCAGGCCCAGGCGGCTCTTGAGGTGGCTGGAGAGCGACCGGGAACCGCGCGGGTGGCGCACTTCCACCAGCACGCGCTCAGGCGCATGGTCGGGCAGCAGGTCGAGGTGGAACGTGGCGTGGCCATGGGCCTCCACCTCGTCGCGCAGCAGGTGCGACGCGGCATAGACCAGGCTGCCTTCCACCCCTGTGGCCGTGACCACAAACTCGCCCCGGCGGCTGAAGCTGTGGCCCCGGCTGTCGGTAAAGCTGAGCGCCACGGTCTTGAAGGGCTGGCCCACAAACTTCTCGGCAAAATGCGGCGTCCAGCCCACGGTGGGCGCAGGCGTGCGGCCCAGCAGCTCCTGCAGAAAGGCGCGGCGCGTCTCGCCCGCAGGTGCGTCTGCACGCAGCACATCAAAGCCGCAGTTGGACGGGCGCAGCGGCGCCACGGCCACACCCTGCTGCGCCAGCAGCGGCACCCAGGCACCGTCAGACCCCAGGCGTGCCCAGCTGCCGCCGCCCAGCGCCAGCACCACCGCCTTGGCCGCCACCCGCACCTCGCCAGCCGGTGCGGTAAAGCGCAGCGCCCCCTCCTCGGCCCAGCCCAGCCAGCGGTGGCGCATGTGGAACAGAACCCCTTGCCCGCGCAGGCGCTGCAGCCAAGCGCGCAGCAGCGGCGCGGCCTTCATGTCGGTGGGGAACACGCGGCCCGAGGTGCCCACAAAGGTCTCCACCCCCAGCCCCTGCGCCCAAGCGCGCAGCTCAGGGCCGCCAAAAGCCTGAATCAGAGGCTCAATCTGTGGTTCGCGCCCGGCATAGCGACTCACAAAAGGCGCGTGCGGCTCGGAATGCGTGAGGTTGAGCCCGCCCTTGCCCGCGAGCAGAAACTTGCGGCCCACCGAAGGCATGGCGTCAAACACGTGCACGGCCACCCCCGCCTGGGCCAACACCTCTGCGGCCATGAGACCCGCCGGACCACCGCCGACGACGGCCACGTCGCACTGCAAAGCCTCCGCAGACTGGGCAAGTGCAGGGGATGTATCGGAAGGAGGAAGGGGGTGGGACACGTAAGGGCCTTGCTGAATAAAGGAGCGCGTTGCGGGGGCGGCACGTCAGAACAGGGAGCCTTGCGGAGAATCCGCAGGGCCTGGCGCGGTGGGCGCGCGCTCTGGTTGTGCTGGAGCAACCGGCGCAATGGGGGCAACGGGCGGGCGAGTATGCCCCACCACAAGGGCCTGGGCCGCCGATGCCCCTGCTGAGCCCGGCGTATCGCCCACCATTACCAACCGCCCATCGCCCGTGAGAAAGGCGGCATGCACCACCTCGCCCGGCATCAGGGCCTGTACGGCTTCGCGGTAACGCTGCAACTGGGCCACCAGTGCCTGCTGGCGCTGGGGTTGGGTGGCGCTTTTGTAATCCAGCACCCACCAGCCGGCCTCTGCATCGCCGGCGTGTGCCGCGCGGCGCTGCACCAAGCGGTCGATGCGCAGGCTCTGCCCCTGGTAGTGCAGCGGCGCTTCGTTGATGGCGGTCTGCACCAGGGCAGCGTCCCACGCCCAGGCCCCCTCGCCCGCCAGAATGGCCTGCGCCATGCGGGCGGCCAACTCGGCGGCAGCGGGGGCAATGTCGTGGTCCAGAGCCAGGCGGGCAATGCGCGCGGCAGCCCAACCCTGGGCGCGCAAGTCGGCCAGTGGGGCACCAGCCACGCCGGCTTGCTCCAGCAGCTGGTGCATGGCATCGCCCTGGCGCGACAAGGGGGTGGATTCTCCGTCGCCCGGCATGGCCACAGGGCTGTCGCCCGGCAATCCCGCATCGGTTTGCACGCGCGCGCTTTGCAGCGCCTCGGGCAGCGCGGGCAGGCAGGGGATGGTGAAGGTCTGGGCGGGCGCTACGGCCGCCACGGCATGTTCTGCGGGGGCCAACGCCTGCGTGTCCACTTCAGTGACCAAGGGAGCGAGCCGATTCCACCAACTGCCGGGGGCCGAGTTACCGGGCTGCACAGACGACAGGGCCAGGCAATGCTTGGCACGCGTCATGGCCACGTAGAGCATGTTCAGTTCCTCGCGGCTGCGGGCCTGCTGCTCGGCGGCGAGCGCATCCACTGCGCTGGGTGGCGGGTTCGATTCGCTGGCCAAAAAGACGAAGGCAGACGGCACGGCCTGCTCGCCAGGCCAGTCCACCAGCACGCCCATGGTCTCGGCCTTTTGTGGACGGGTGTCGGTATCGAGCAGCAGCACGCAATCGGCCTCCAGCCCCTTGGCACCGTGCACCGTCAGCAAGCGGATGGCCTGCGCATCCGCCCGGCCTGGGGCGCGCACACCGCCCTTTTTCATGGCCCGCACAAAGGCATAGGGCGTGAGGTAACGCCCCCCGTCGTGCTGCAACGATGCCGCCAGCAGTGCGCGCAGATTGGCCTGCACGGACTGGCGCTGGGTGACAGGTGCTGCGGCAGCAAAGCGGGCCAGCACGTCACCGTGTTCGTAAATGGTGTGCAGCGCGTCGTGGGGCGGCAAAGTACCCACCCACGTCTGATATTGGGCCAAAACGGCTCCAAGCGCTTGATATTCATTCGCTAGCAGCTCACTTTTCAATAGCAACTCAAACCAGCTACAGCCCGCGTGTTCCGGCTGGCGGAGCAACAACGCCAGCGCGACCAGCGCGTCGTCGCCCAGTCCAAACAGGGGTGACTTGAGCGCGCGTGCCAAAGACAGGTCGTGTGTGGGCGACACCAGTACGTCGAGCAGCGCCACCATGTCCTGCACCTCGGGCGCGTCAAACAGGTCGGCTTTTTCGGGCTGCACACAGGGCAGGTGCAGGGCGCGCAGGGCATCTTGCATGCTGGCCAGGCGGTCGCGCTTGCGGGCCAGCACCAGAACCTCTTTGGGCGGCGTGCCGCTGGCAATCTGCGCGGCCACCCAGGCGGCGGCCTGGGTGCATTCGCGCATGCGCTGGGTTTCTTCGGCCTCGTGGCGCGGTTCGGTCAGGCTGTCGCGCCAGGCCAGCGGGTCGCGCGCTGCGCCCTGGCCATCGTCGTCCGCGTCGGTGATGGCGGGCAGGCGCAGCAGCTGGCCTGTATGTTTCGATTCAGTGGTGTGGTCGCGGAATCCGCTGGTCTCGTGCTGCGCCTGGGCCTCGCCCATCACGGCGTTGACGGCGCCGATCACGCCCTGCGCGTTGCGGCGTGTGTGGTCGCAGCTCAGCAGGTCGCCGCCCAGCCCATCGCGCACAAAGGCCTGCGCGGCGATGAACACCTGCGGCTCGGCGCGGCGAAAGCGGTAGATGCTCTGCTTGGGGTCACCCACGATGAACACGCTGGGCGCGGTAGACCCGCCGCCCGAGCCCGCATAGCCCGACAGCCACGCGTGCAGCGCCTGCCACTGCAGCGGGTTGGTGTCCTGGAACTCATCGACCAGCAGATGGCGAATGCGGGCATCGAGCCGCTCCTGCACCCAGCCCGACAGCACCGGGTCCGCCAGCATGACCAGGGCGGTGCGCTCCACATCGTTCATGTCCACCCAGCCGTGCTGCTGCTTGACGGCCACAAACTGCGCGATGAGACAACGCGCCAGCCGGGCCATGCGCTGCTGGTGCTGCCAGGCCTCGTGCTGGCGGCGGGCGGTGAGCAGGCGCTGCAGTTCGGGCTCGGCCTCTTGCGCGGCGGGGAACTTCTCCAGGTTCTTCGACAGGCGGTCTTCCTTGGCGACGAACATCGCTTTGCGCAGCATGTCCAGGCGCTGGTTCAGGTCGGTGCAGGCCAGGGCGTCGATGATGGCGTCCGCCGCCTTTTGCGGGGTCTTGTTGGACTCGGCGCCCAAGGCGCTGGCACGGTTGCGCCAGCGCTGCTGGGCGGCTTCGGTCTGCAGGGCCTCGGTAGGCTCGGATAAAGCGGCCAGTTCGGGGTAGGCCTGCTGGAACGGCGGCACCGAGGCATCGACCACGCCCGCCTCGTCGGCCAGATCGAACTCCACCCGCTTGGCCAGCGCCGCTGCCAGGGCCTTGTGCGTTTGCGAGCGGCCGTGGCGGGCCACCACGGCTTCGTAGTCGGCGCGCAGGCTGGCGCTGTCGGCCACAGTCTGCAAGAACGGGGGCCACACCTCGCGCACCGCCTCGGCATCGTCTTCGAGCAGCTCAAAGTGCGCGGGCAGGCCCTGCTGCTGCAACAGCGCCAGCGGCGCCGTGCCCAGCAGCGCGGCAAACCAGCTGTGGAAGGTGCGGATCTGCACCGGGCGACCCGCAGTGAGCAGCTGGCGGTATAGATTTTGTAGCGCCTCGCGCTTGTCCGGTGCCCCTTGGGGGCTGATTCCCCTTGCAATCAGCTCGGCCGTGAGTTCCTCGAGCGGCTTGTGGCTGAACTGCTCCAGCCACTCCTGCAAACGCTGGCGCATCTCCCCGGCCGCCTTCTTGGTGAAGGTGATGGCCAGGATCTCGTGTGGCGCGCAGCCGTCGAGCAGCGCCCGCAGCATGCGCGAGACCAGCATCCAGGTCTTGCCCGCACCGGCACAGGCCTCCACCGCCACGCTGCGCGCGGGGTCACAGGCGATGGCGTAGAAGGCCTCGCGCGATACGGGGCGGCCGTTGTGTTCGTAAGCGGCCTGGGCGGGTGGGGAAAGGCTCTCGGTCATGGCGTCTCTTGCGCGGGCAACGCCTGTTCAGCGTCCGCCCAGTAGTCCTTGCGGCACAGGCCGCGCACGGCGCAGAACTCGCACACCGATCCCTCGCCCAGCGCGGGCAGCGGCGCGCCGGCGGCGATGCGGGCCATGTCGTGCTGGATGCCTTCGATCAGCACATCGCGCAGGTGCACCACTTCGTCCTGTTCGTGTAGCTGCGTCTCGCCGCGCTCGCCTACGTTGACGTAGGCAGCGCGCAAGGTGTCGTGGCTCAGCAAGGCGGCGTAGAAGGCCAGTTGCGTGTCCTCCGCCCCGGACTTGATGCGCTGGCGGGTCACGCTGTCGCTTTCGGTTTTGTAGTCAATCACCAGCACCGTGGGCTCGCCGGTGGACGAGACGCCATCGATGCGGTCGAGGGTGCCGATGAGTTCCAGATCGCCCAGCGGCTGGCGGGCCTTGACCTCGGCCTGGCGGAAGGTGGCGCCCTGTTGCTCATGCCCTGCCAGCCATTGCAGGTAGCCGTCGCGCAGTTGCGTCCAGCCTGCGGCAAAGGGCAGAAAGTCGCCGTCCTGCAAACGCTGCTCGCGGGTGACGGCCTCGGCGGCGGCGTCCATGCGCACACGGCGCTCATCCAGACCATCGGTCGGCTCCGCCAGCAAGGCTTCATGAAAATGCTGCAGTACCGCGTGTAGCCAGGTGCCAAAGTTCCGCTTGTCCACCTCGGCGTCCAGCTCGTCGGCCTCGCGCAGGCCCAGCTGGCGCTGGGCAAAGAAGCGGTAGGGGCACTGGCGCAGGTCGGAATACGCGGTGGATGACAGGTGTGCCACCGGCAGCGCCTGGCCCACGGGCAAGGGGCGTAGCGTGGGAGTGGCGACCACCTCGCGCGCACCGCGCTCATCGGATCCTGACAGGGCGGCACCATCCAGTTGCAGGGCGAGCACCAGCGCGCTGGCCAGCAGGGGCTCACCGCCTTCGTCACCGGTGCGCCACAGCACATCCACCACCGGCGTGCGCAGGGCATGGGCCCAGGCGGCACGCTGGGCAGCCTCCAGCGACTGGCGCGTAGGCAGGCCCCATGCCTCGCGCTGGGCCTGTGTCCAGTCGCCAGCGGGTTCGGGAGCAGGTTGCAGGCGCTTTTCATCGCAACCCGGCAACACGGCGGCGGCGAAGGGGCGGCCCAGCAGTTGCGGCATGGGCACCACCACCACGGGGGCACCAGCCGCCTGCGCGGCCACATAGCGCCCGGCCTCCAGCACGTCTTTGGCCCAACGGGTGAATTCGGCCAGTGTCATGCGACGGCCCGCACTGTCGCCCCAGCCGTCCAGCTCTGACTGCTGACCGTCCTGCAGGCGCAGAGCGGCCAGCACCCGCATGCCAGCAGGGTCGGCCTGCAGACCCTGCCATTGGCCCGCCTGCTCCAGCACCGTGCGCAAAGCGGGTAGCCACTGCGCCAGCGGCCGTGCAGCGCGCAGGGTGTTGCGCCATGCTTCTACGGTGGCCACGGTGCGGGCCAGGTGGGGCCGCGCATCCACGTCGCCCGTCAAAGCCAGCTGGGCGGCGGCGCTCCAGTGCTGCACCACACCTTTGCGCAGCCATTGCTCCAGGCGATTGACCTCGCCAGGCATCAGCGCTGGGGTGTGTTTGACCCAGTCCAGCACCTCGTTGGAAGAGGCATTCCACGCAGCGGCCTGCAGCACGGCCATGACCCGTGAAGCGGCGCGCGTGGTGGACAGAATCCAGCCGCTTTCGTCGCGCACCAATACGCCACTGCTGTCCAGGTGGGCCAGGACACGGCGGATCAGTGCGCGGTCAGTGGCCGCGAGGGCCACGGGCACCCGACCCTGCTCGACATGACGCAGCACACAGGCCGCAGCACGGTGCGCCTCGTCTTCGGCGTCCGTTGCGGCGTGCAGGGCCCACTGCGGTGGTGAACCCGCATCACCGACCAACGCGGGGAGCGCAATGCACACACCTTGCTCGCCCCAATGCGCCTGCAGGGCCCGGGTCAGCGTGTCAGACTGAAATCCCTCCAACACCACCAGCGTATCCACCGCCCCGCGAACGCCGGGCTCAAACAGCACATCGGTCGCGTAGCGCGATGCCAGTGCCCATTCCAGCGCCAGGCGAGCCACCAGGGCCTCGTAATGCAGGGCGGTACCTTCTTCCGGCGTGGCCAGCAGCTTCCGAGCCTCGTCACCCCAGGCAGCGCGTAGGGCTGGGGGCACGGCAGCAATCACCGGGGCCAATTGGGCAGCGGCCTCCTGCAGTGGCGTGGCCAGCACTTCGCGCTGCCCGCCCTGCCCCACGCGGTCAAGCAAAGTGCGGGCCGTGAGCGTGTCGCGCGCAACGTCGCCCGCCAGGTCGTCGCCCGTGGGCTCAAACGCTTGCAGCTGGCGGGCCCAGTTGCGGGTGGTTTCAAAACGTGGTGCAAAGCTCTGCGGAAACTGCTGAACCCAATGGCGCTGCGCCCAGGGCATGAGCTGGGCGTAGGGCACCAGCACCACCGTGCGCGCCAAATGGGCACCATGGGCTTGGGCATGCGCGGCCACCCGGGCCAGTGCGCGTTGCCACAGGGCGGTGCTTGCGGCCGCAAATCCACTGGTTTGATCGCTTTTCGCTATGACTGTCATAGCGTCGCAAGACCCGGCCACACCGGTGAACGTGGGATTGGTTTCTGTCACAATGCCCAGACTTTAAACGTACACCGGTCGCAACCCGCCCAAAATCAAGGAATTCCGCCATGGCCAGCGAACTCATCAAACATGTCTCCGACGCCAGCTTTGAAGCCGACGTGCTCCAACCGGGCACCGCCGTGCTGGTGGACTACTGGGCTGAGTGGTGCGGCCCCTGCAAGATGATTGCTCCCATCTTGGACGAAGTCGCAGGCACCTACCAAGGCAAGCTGCAGATCGCCAAGATGAACGTGGACGAGAACCGCGAAATCCCCGCCAAGTTCGGCATCCGCGGCATCCCCACCCTGATGCTGTTCAAGGATGGCCAACTGGCAGCCACCAAGATCGGCGCGATGAGCAAGGCCCAGTTGACCGCCTTCATCGACCAACAACTGGCCTGACCCACTGCCCCAAGCCCCCTCGGTACGAATGCCGATGGGGCTTTTTTGTTAAGCGATAGACCTGCGGGGAAACAACACGCTGGCAGTTGCGCAAGCCCACACCTTGCGCCCCTGAGGCCCCCGCATTTTTTCCTGTCATAATTCCCACAGATCACCGGGCTGCATGCATTGGCAGCCGGACCAAGATCCCTGGCGAGCCGGACCTGCAAACAGCAGCCCATTCGGCATCAGCCCACCTCCCCCAAGATTCATACCAGCTCCGCCAAGGAGTCAATCCATGCACTTAAACGAACTCAAGGCACTGCACGTGTCTGAAGTCCTGAAGCAGGCCGAAGAACTCGAAATCGAAAACACGGGCCGCATGCGCAAGCAGGAGTTGATGTTTGCCATCATCAAGAAGCGCGCCAAGGCGGGTGAGCAGGTGTTTGCAGACGGCGTGCTGGAAATCCTGCCTGATGGCTTCGGCTTTCTGCGCAGCCCGGACACCAGCTTCACCGCCAGCACGGACGATATTTACATCAGCCCCAGCCAGGTGCGTCGCTTCAACCTGCACACCGGCGACATGATCGAAGGTGAAGTGCGCACGCCCAAGGACGGCGAGCGCTACTTTGCACTGACCAAGCTCGACAAGGTCAACGACGGCCCCCCAGAGCAGAACAAGCACAAGGTGATGTTCGAGAACCTGACGCCCCTGTTCCCCAAGGAGCAGATGCGACTGGAGCGCGACGTCAAGAGTGAAGAGAACATCACCGGCCGCATCATCGACATCATCGCGCCCATTGGCCGCGGCCAGCGTGCGCTGATCGTCGCGCCGCCCAAGAGCGGCAAGACGGTGATGATGCAGCACATCGCCCACGCCATCACGGCCAACAACCCCGACGTGCACCTGATGGTGCTGCTGGTGGACGAGCGCCCTGAAGAAGTGACCGAAATGCAGCGCACGGTCAAAGGCGAAATCATCGCCTCCACCTTCGACGAGCCCGCCGCCCGCCACGTGCACGTGGCCGAGATGGTGATCGAGCGCGCCAAGCGCCTGGTCGAGCTCAAGAAGGACGTGGTGATCCTGCTGGACTCCATCACCCGCCTGGCCCGCGCCTACAACAACGTGGTGCCGTCGAGCGGCAAGGTGCTGTCTGGCGGTGTGGATGCCGCCGCACTCCAGCGCCCCAAGCGCTTCTTTGGCGCTGCGCGCAAGGTTGAGGAAGGTGGTTCGCTCACCATCATCGCCACGGCGCTGGTCGATACCGGCAGCCGCATGGATGAAGTGATCTTTGAAGAATTCAAGGGCACGGGCAACTGCGAAATCCACCTGAACCGCCGCCTGTACGAAAAGCGCGTGTTCCCTGCCATCGAGCTCAACAAGAGCGGCACCCGCCGCGAAGAACTGCTGCTGGCCCCCGAGATTCTGCAGAAGACCCGCATCCTTCGCCAGTTCATGTACAACATGGACGAGATCGAGTCCATGGAGCTCATGATCAAGAACATGAAGGCCACCAAGACCAATGTGGACTTCTTCGACATGATGCGTCGCGGGGGCTAATTCTCAGCCTGTGCAATAATAGCGGGCTTTTTCTTGCGGAAAGTACATCGGACTGGCCGGTGCGGCTCCCGCAGTTGACTCAAAGGAAGATCATGAAAGAAGGCATTCACCCCAACTACCGCGAAGTTCTGTTCGTGGACCTGTCCAACGGTTTCAAGTTCGTGACCCGCTCGTGCGTGAACACCAAGGAAACCGAAACCCACGAAGGCAAGGAATACCCGCTGTTCAAGCTGGACACCTCTTCTGAGTCGCACCCCTTCTACACCGGCACGCAAAAGTCCGTGGACAACATGGGTGGCCGCGTGGAGCGCTTCCGCAACCGTTTCGGCAAGACCGCAGCGAAGTAATTCTCCCCTGCGATCCCGCCAAAAAGGCAGCCCGGGCAACCGGGCTGCCTTTTTTCATGGGTTTTGCCTTTATTCTCGGTGGCTCCTTTGCCCAGCCGCCCACTGCCGCGTGACTCCACCCACCCCCGCCATCGTTACCCAGAACGCCGTCAGCCCACTGCCCCGCTGGGCTCTGCTGCTGCTGTGCATTGCCTACGTAGTGCCCGGCTTTGTGGGCCGCGATCCGTGGAAAAACGCAGACGTCACCGCCTTTGGCTACATGCTGGAGCTGGCCCAGGGACGCACTCCCTGGCTGAGTCCGCTGCTCGGTGGCATGCCCCCCGAAACCGAAGGGCTGCTGCCCTACTGGCTGGGTGCCTGGGCCGTGCAGATGGCACCGGCCTGGCTGTCGCCGGAGATGGCGGCCCGCATGCCGTTCATCGCGCTCCTGGTCATCACCCTGATGGCCACCTGGTATGGCGTGTACTACCTAGCCCGCAGCCCGGGTGCCCAACCGGTTGCGTTTGCTTTTGGCGGCGAGGCTTCCCCACTGGACTATGCGCGTGCTATTGCCGATGGCGCCTTGCTGGCGCTGATCGCCTGCCTGGGCCTCGCGCAGCTGTCACATGAGGTCACAAGCTATCTGGCGCAGCTGGGCTGCACCGCTTTGCTGTTTTTTGCGGTGGCCGCCATGCCCCACCGCACCGTGGCGCCCGCCGTGGCCCTGGTGCTGGGCATGGCCGGGCTCACGCTGTCCGGAGCCCCCGCACTCACGGCCTTATTGGGCATGGGTGGCGCGTTGCTGGCACTGTTTGCGCCCGCTGGCAACACCGACCGCCGCTGGCGCTGGGCCGCCGTGCTGGCCGCAGCCACGCTGGCAGCGGCCGCTCTGGCCCAAGGGCTGGACCTGTGGCGCTGGCGTGTTGTGGGGTTCGATGGTGGTGGCAAGGACTGGCTGAGCCTGGCGCGCCTGCTGCTGTGGTTTGGCTGGCCGGCCTGGCCACTGGCACTGTGGACCTTGTGGCGCTGGCGCCAACAGATCTTCAGCCGCCCCGGCCAACGACACATGCTGCTACCCCTGTGGTTCACTCTGGTGTCGATTGGCGCCACCATCACCACCCAGCCGGCCGACCGGGCATTGCTGCTGGGCCTGCCCGCCCTGGCTGCGTTGGCAGCCTTTGCCCTGCCTACGCTGCGCCGCAGCGTGGGGGCCTTGATCGACTGGTTCACGCTGCTGTTCTTCACCGCATCGGCCCTCGCGATCTGGGTGATCTGGATTGCCATGCAGACCGGGGTGCCTGCCAAACCTGCCGCCAACGTGGCCAAGCTGGCGCCCGGGTTCGTGCCGCAGTTTTCTGCACTGGCTTTGCTGGTGGCCGTGGCGGCCACCGTGGGTTGGTGTGGTCTGGCGTGGTGGCGCGCATCCCGCAACCGGGCCCCCATCTGGAAGAGCCTGGTGCTGCCCGCAGGTGGTGCTGCCCTGGGCTGGCTGTTGCTGATGACCCTCTGGCTGCCCCTGCTGGACTACGCACGCAGCTATGGTCCGCAGGTGCGCAGTGTGGTGGCAGCCCTGGGGCCTGAGCCCGGGTGCATTCAGACCGTGGGGCTGAACCGTGCTCAGGTGGCGGCTCTGCAGTTCCATGGACAGCTGTCGCTGCAGCGCGCGGGCCTGCAGGATGAATGCCAGTGGCTGCTGGTGGACAGCGCCTCCTGGCCCGCGTCCGAGCGCATGGTCCGCGCTGAGCTGTGGGAAGCCCGGGCCACGCTGCCCCGCCCCACCGACAAGAACGAGAACCTGCTGCTGTTCCGCCGTGCGGCCCCGGCCCGCTGATGTCGGAGCTGTCCACCATCACCCGGCACGCCGTGACCGTGCTGGCGGGGCAATTGGCGGTCATGGCCTTCGGGGTGACGGACACCATCGTGGCGGGGCGCTACAGCGAATCGTCGCTGGCCGCGCTGTCCGTGGGGTCGGCCATCTTCATCAGTGTGTACGTCGCACTGATCGGCGTGCTGCAGGCACTCCTCCCCGTGTGGGCTGAACAGCGCGGCGCGCAACAGCCTGAGGCCGTAGGCCGATCACTGCGACAGGCCTTGTACCTGTGCGCTGCTGCTTCAGTGGTGGGCATGGCGGTGCTGCTATCGCCAGGCGCGCTGCTGCGCTGGACGGAGGTCCCCCCTGCGCTTCGCCCACAGGTAGAAAACTACCTGGCTGTGCTGGCACTGGCACTCCCACCCGCCCTGCTGTTTCGCATCTACAGCACCCTCAACCAGGCCCTGGGCCATCCGCGTCTGGTCACCTGGCTACAGGTGGGCTCGCTGCTGATCAAGCTGCCGCTGTCGGTGTGGTTCACTTTTGGCGGCGGGGGCCTGCCTGCACAGGGGGTGGTGGGCTGCGCCTGGGCCACGCTGGTCGTCAACTGCAGCATGCTGGCCCTGGCTGTGTGGCTGCTGCGCACGCAGGACATCTATACCCCCCTGGGGCTGTGGCGCCGCATGGAGCCCCCGCACTGGCCCACCATTGCAGGCTTTGCCAGACTCGGGATTCCGGCAGGCCTGGCCGTGATGGTGGAGGTGACCTCCTTCACCCTGATGGCCTTGTTCATCGCGCGCCAGGGCACCACCTCGGCGGCCGCCCACCAGATCGCCGCCAACATGGCTGCCGTGCTCTACATGGTGCCGCTGTCGCTGTCCATCGCCACCAGCGCGCGGGTGAGCTACTGGCTGGGCGCACAGCAGCCCCAGCGAGCCCGTCAGGTGGTTTTGATGGGTTTTTCGCTCGCTGCGCTAGTGGGCATTGCCTTGGCAGCTATATTATTGATAGCAAGATACTCGATCAGCCAGATCTACACCGACAACGCCAGCGTGGCAGCCGTGGCCGGCACGGTGCTGGTCTGGGTGGCGGCGTACCACGCTGCCGATGCGGTGCAGACGCTGTGCGTGTTTGTGCTGCGCTGCTACCGCATCACGCTGGCGCCACTGGTGGTGTACTGCGCGCTGCTGTGGGGGGCTGGCCTGGCGGGCGGCTATTGGCTGGCGTATGGAGGCATCGGGCCTTGGTCGGGTGTGGCTTCGCCCACTCCCTTCTGGGCGGCCAGCGCGGCGGCGCTCGCAGTCACCGCACTGCTGTTCGTCGCCATGCTCTGGCGAGCCATCAACCCGGCAAGGAAAAACCCCGCAAACGGTTGGCCGGGAAGGTGACCGAAAACACCGAGCCCTTGCCCAGCGTGCTCGCAATGTCCAGCGTGGCGCCGTGGCGCTGCAGCACATGCTTGACGATGGCCAGGCCCAGCCCGGTACCCCCGGTCTCGCGCGAACGGCTGCGGTCCACCCGGTAGAAGCGCTCCGTCAGGCGCGGGATGTGCTCGGGCGCAATGCCGGGGCCGGTGTCGTGCACCGAGAACACGGCACTGCCATCCTCCTTGCGCAGCCACTGTACCTCGATGGAACCACCGCCGGGCGTGTAGCGCACCGCGTTGTTGACGAGGTTGGACAAGGCGCTTTGCAGTTCGGCAGGCACACCAGCAATCTCACCTTCGGCCCGCAGCAAATCGGCCGCCGGAAAACGCATCGCATGGGGACGCTGCTGGTTCTGTGTGAGCAGCGCCGACAGGGCGCGGCCCTCTTCCTCGCAACGCTGCATCAGCGACTGAACAGGTGTCCATTCGGCCATGCCGGGCAGCGGGCTGCCCTCCAGACGCGACAGCGTGAGCAGGTCCTGCACCACACTTTGCATGCGCTGCGCCTGCTGCGCCATCATGCCCAGGTAGCGCGAGCGCTCGTCGGCGCTCAGCGGCAAGGTCTGCAAGGTTTCGACAAAACCGGTGAGCACCGTGAGGGGTGTGCGGATCTCGTGCGACACATTGGCCACAAAGTCTCTCCGCATCGCGTCGGCCTGCTCCAGCGCCGTCACGTCGCGCGACAGCAGCAGCGTGCGGCCATCGCCATAGGGGTGCAGGTGCACCGAGATGCGTACGGGCCGCGACGGCGTGCTCAGGCGCCCCTCCAGCACCACGTCGCTGGTGAAGTCCTTGGCGGCGAAGTAAGCCGTGAATTCCGGGTTGCGCAGCAAGTTGCCGATGGACTGCATGACGTCGCGCTGCGCGTCAAAGCCAAACTGGTTGGCCGCCATCTGGTTGCACCATTCGATGCGTCCCTGCGCATCCAGCAGCACCACACCGTTGGGCGAGGCCTGCAGGGCGGCCAGGATCTCCTGCAGCCGGTCCTGGCTGTCCCGAATCTGCGCCTCCTGCTTGCGCAGCAGCCGCCGCGCACGGTCCGCTGCCTCGCCCCAGATGCCACGCATGGACGGCACCGATGCCAGGTCGCCGGTGCGCAACCAGCGCAGCACCCGCACGCCCCGCAGCAGGTCCCAGACGAACCACGCCCAGGCAGCAATGGCGGCCCCCAGCGCGGCGCCCCAGGGCCCGCCTTGCCACCACCCCAGGCCACCACCCGCCAACTGCCACAGCAGGAAAAACGAAATACGCCACAGCATGCGGATTGCAAAGCCTTCTCAGAAACGCCAGGGCCGCGACACGCGCGCCCATTGATCCATCACATCCATCCATCGCCACCACCGATGCACGCCGACCGCAGTGGCCAGCTGCACAGCAGCCATCGAGCGCGTCGCATCACTCACAGGCGGCAGCCCGCCTGCCCCGTCAGGCCGACAGCGGCACCTGGGGTTGTGCAGTGAGCCGGTAGCCCGCGCCGCGCACCGTTTCCACCATCACGGACGCTGCACCCAGGGCCTCGCGCAGGCGCTTGACATGCACGTCCACCGTGCGCTCTTCGATGAAGACATGGTCGCCCCACACCTTGTCGAGCAGCTGTGAGCGGCTGTGCACACGCTCGGCATGCTTCATCAAGAAATGCAGCAGCTTGAACTCGGTGGGGCCCACCTTCAGGGGCTGGCCCTGGAAGGTGACCCGGTAGGTCGCAGCATCCAGCACCAGCTCGCCAATGCTCACGCTGTCGCTCACCTGCTCGGGTGCGCGGCGGCGCAGCACCGCACGGATGCGGGCCAGCAGCTCCTGCGTGGAAAAGGGCTTGGTGATGTAGTCGTCGGCACCGGCGTCCAGCCCGGCCACCTTGTCCGGCTCATCCCCACGCGCGGTGAGCATGAGGATGGGGATGGGCTTGGTGCGGCTGTCTGCACGCCACTTGCGCGCCAGCGACAGACCGCTCTGCCCGGGCAACATCCAGTCCAGCAGGATCACGTCGGGCAGCACGGCATCCAGCTCGCGCTGCGCGCTGTCGCCGTCTTCCGCCCAGAAGGGCTGGAAGCCGTTGTGGCGCAGGTTGACTGCAATCAGTTCGGCAATCGCGGGTTCGTCCTCCACGATGAGGACACGGGGAAGCTTTCTCATGGTGATTTCAGCGCCCCGTACTTACAGCACTGCCGACTCGATCTCGTCGAGGGCTGTGTGGCGAACGTCCTTGCCCTTGACCAGATAGATGATGAGCTCGGCCACGTTCTTGGAATGGTCGCCAATGCGCTCGATGGCCTTGGCGAGGAACAGCAGATCCAGGCTGGGCGAGATGGTGCGAGGGTCTTCCATCATGTAGGTGATGAGCTTGCGCACGAAGCCGTCGAACTCCTTGTCGATGAGGTCGTCCTCTTTGAGGATGGCGACCGCCGCTTTCACGTCCAGCCGTGCAAACGCATCCAGCGTCTTGCGCAGCTGGCCCGAGGCCAGCTCGGCCGCCACCCGCAGGTCGCTCGATGGCAACGAGCGTGGGGCACCGCCTTCGATGATGGAGCGCACCATGCGCGCCATCTTGTTGGCTTCGTCGCCCATGCGCTCCAGATTGGCCGTGGCCTTGGAGAAGGCCAGCAGCAGGCGCAGGTCACGCGCGGTGGGCTGGCGGCGGGCGATGATGGAGGACAGCTCCTGGTCGATCTCGACCTCCATCGCATTGATGCGGGTCTCCATCGAAGCCACCGTTTCCACGGCCTCCAGGCTGAATTGCGACAGCGCGTACACCGCCTGGCGAATCTGCGACTCCACCAAGCCGCCCATTTCCATGACGCGGGCAGAGACGCTGTTGAGTTCGCTGTCGAACTGGGACGAAAGATGTTTATCGGGCATCTGCTGTCTCCTTAGCCGAAACGGCCGGTGATGTAGTCTTCGGTTTCTTTGCGCTCGGGCTTGAAGAAGATCTGCTCGGTCGCACCGAACTCGATCATCTCGCCCAGGTACATGTAGGCGGTGAAGTCGCTGCAGCGGGCGGCCTGCTGCATGTTGTGGGTCACGATCGCAATGGTGTAGTCGTGCTTGAGCTCGTCGATCAGCTCTTCGATCTTGGCGGTGGACAACGGGTCCAGCGCCGAGGTGGGCTCGTCGAGCAACAGCACCGAAGGCTTCACCGCCACGCTGCGCGCAATGCACAGGCGCTGCTGCTGGCCGCCGGAGAGCGACAGGCCGCTCTGGTGCAGCTTGTCCTTCACCTCGGTCCACAGTGCGGCCTTGGACAGTGCCCACTCCACGCGGTCGTCCATCTCGCTCTTGCTCAGCGTCTCGTAAAGCTTCACGCCAAACGCGATGTTGTCGTAGATGGACATGGGGAACGGCGTGGGCTTCTGGAACACCATGCCGATGCGAGCGCGCAGCAGGTTGATGTCTTGCTTGGGGTCCAGGATGTCCTGGCCGTAGAAGCTGATGGAGCCCTCGGCGCGCTGGCCGGGATACAGGCTGTACATGCGGTTGAGCGTGCGCAGCAGCGTGGACTTGCCACAGCCCGAGGGGCCGATGAAGGCAGTGACCTTGTGCTCAGCGATGTCCAGGCTCACGTTGCGCAGGCCCTGGAACTTGCCGTAGAAAAAGCTCAGGTTACGCAGCTCCAGCGCGTTCTTGCTGGCAGTGGCGGTAGCAGTGGCGTTCATTGTCAATTCCTGAAAATGGAGGCAGTCTTGTCGATGGCGTTGGCGTTGGCCGGATCAGCAAAGGGAATCACACGCGGTTCTTTTCGCGCAGGAACACCCGCGCCACGACGTTGAGGATCAGCACCGACAGCGTGATGAGCAGCGCACCGCCCCAGGCGAGGCGAACCCAGTTCTCGTACGGGCTCAGCGCAAACTGGAAGATCACGACCGGCAGGTTGGCCATGGGCGCATTCATGTTGGTGCTGAAGAACTGGTTGTTGAGCGCGGTGAACAGCAGGGGCGCGGTCTCGCCACTGATGCGGGCCACAGCCAGCAGCAGGCCAGTCATCACGCCGCTGCGAGCAGCACGCAGGGTGACCATGGTCGAGACCTTCCAGCGCGGTGCACCGAGGGCAAAGGCCGCTTCGCGCAGGCTGCCGGGCACCAGACGCAGCATGTTCTCGGTGGTGCGCACCACCACCGGCACGGCGATGAGCGAGAGCGCCAGGCTGCCCGCCCAGCCCGAGAAGTTGCCCACGGTCGCCACCGCGATGGCATACACAAACAGGCCCAGCACGATGGAGGGGGCAGACAACATAATGTCCGTCACAAAGCGGGTCAGCTCGGCGGTCTTGCTCTGGTCGCCGTACTCGGCCAAGTACACGCCCGCCAGCACGCCGATGGGTGTGGACACCAGCACCGTGAAGCCCACCATCAGCAGGCTGCCCACGATGGCGTTGGCCAAGCCACCGCCGTCGGAGCCAGGGGCTGGGGTGGACTGCGTGAACATGTTCCAGTCCAAGGCAGCAAAGCCATTGGACAGCAGCACGCTCAGAATCCAGAGCAGCACGAACAGGCCCAGTGCCATGGCGCCCAGTGAAAGGGTCAGGCCAATGGCGTTGGAGCGGCGGCGCTTTTTGTAGAGTTGTTGATTGAATTCCATGGAGCTCGTCTCTGAAGAGGGTCGGGAGCGGGCTGCAGGGCTTACAGGCCCTTGGCCTTCTCGGCGCGCAGCAGCATGATCTTGGCGGCCGACAGCACCACAAACGTGATCACGAACAGCAGGAAGCCCAAGGCGAACAGTGTGGACAAGTGAAAGTCCGCCGCTTCGCCAAACTCATTGGCCAACGTGGATGCGATGGACGTGCCGGGCGAGAACAGAGAGGTGGGCATGCGGTTGGCGTTGCCAATCACAAAAGTGACGGCCATGGTTTCGCCCAAGGCCCGGCCCAGCCCCAGCATCACACCGCCAATCACGCCCTTCTGGGTGTAGGGCAGCACCACGCGGCGCACCACCTCCCAGGTCGTGCAACCCAGACCATAGGCGGACTCGCGCAGGATGGGGGGAACAATCTCGAACACATCGCGCATCACGGCAGCCACAAAAGGCAACACCATGAAGGCCAGCACGATGCCCGCGGCCAGGATGCCAAAGCCGTTGGTACTGCCGCCAAACAGGAAGCCGACCAGCGGCATGGAGCCGAGCAGCTTTTGCACGGGTACCTGGAAATGGTCTGCGAACAATGGCGCAAACACGAACAGGCCGAACATGCCGTAGATGATGGACGGCACGGCCGCCAGCAATTCCACCGCCGTGCCCAGCGGGCGGCGCAGCCAAACAGGGCAGGTTTCGGTCAGGAACAGCGCAATGCCGAATGCCAGTGGAACGGCGATCAGCAGTGCAATGCCTGCGCTGGCCAGGGTGCCGACGATGGCAATCGCCGCACCAAATTCTTCATTGATGATGTCCCACTCAGCGCGCCAGATGAACTGGATGCCAAACTTGTGAAAAGCTGGCCACGCGTAGATGAACAGCGAGACGATGATGCCCAGCAGCGCCACCAGCACCAGCAGCGACAGGCTCTGGGTCAGCCGATGGAAAACGATGTCCTGCAGCCGCTGCCGCTTGGCAATCGACACCATGGACGGTGTGGGGGCGTCCGTCTTCTTGACGGACACGGGTTGCGAACTCATGGTGGTTCCCACGCTCATGTTGACTCCCATCTGGCTTCTGGAGACCCCACAAACCAGCGCCCATCGGCCAGACCTGCCGGCCGATGGGCACTATTCTGGGGCAAACCGCTTTACTTCTTGATTTGCGACCAGACCTTGGAGCGGATCTGGGCCGTCAGAGCGTCAGGCAGCGGCACGTAGTCCAGGTCAGCAGCCATGGTTTTGCCGTTCTTGAAGGCCCAGTCAAAGAATTTCAGGACTTCGGCTGACTGGGCTTTGTCTGCGGGGTCGGCGTACATGAGGATGAAGGATGCCGTGCTCACGGGCCAGCTGTTGGCACCCTTGGCGTTCACCATCGAAATACCCATGCCAGGCACGCTGAACCAGTCAGCGCTCGCAGCAGCCGCTGCAAAGGTGGCATCGTCGGGCGCCACATACTTGCCATCAGCGTTCTGCAGTTGCAGGAACGTCATGTTGTTCTTCTTGACGTAGGCGTACTCCACGTAGCCCAGCGCACCCTTCACACGGGTCACGTTCGCCGCAACGCCTTCGTTGCCCTTGCCGCCCACGGAAGACTGAGCAGGCCACTTCACCGCAGCACCCTTGCCCACCGTATCAGCCCACTCCTTGCTGACGGAGCTCAGATAGTCGGTCCAGTTGAAAGTGGTGCCAGAGCCATCGGCGCGGTGCACGATGGTGATGTTCTGGTCGGGCAGCGTCTTGCCGGGGTTCAGGGCAGCCAGCTTGGCATCGTTCCACTTGGTGATCTTGCCCAGATACATTTCGGCCAGGACGGTGCCGGTCACGCGCAGTTCGCCTGGCTTGAAGCCGTCCAGGTTCACCACAGGCACGGTGCCACCGATGATGGCAGGAAACTGCACCATGCCGTCTTTTTCCAGTTCAGCGCCCGACAGAGGGGCATCGGTAGCGCCAAAAGCCACGGTCTTGGCGCGGATCTGGCGAATACCACCCGAGGAACCGATGGACTGGTAGTTCAGACCCACGCCGGTTTCCTTCTTGTAGGCTTCCGCCCACTTGGCATACATCGGGAAGGGGAACGTAGCGCCGGCGCCGGTGATGTCTGCCGCAAAGGCGTTGCCCACTGCCAGGGCGGCCAGAGTTACTGCGACGGTTTTGAGAAATACGCGTTTCATGAGGTACCTTTCGGCAGGGGTTAACAGGAACAGAGCGAACTCTAGAGGCCTATCGTGACAATTCAGTGACACAAAAAACCAACCTCAGACCATTGCAACACCCCCATGACGCAGCATCGCTGACGTCATGAATGCGTCACACAACCTCGTCACACTCCCGCCATCTCCCGGTCACTTGCCCGCCCAGCCAATGGCGGCCCGCTTAGGATCAGGCCACGCGCATCGCGGTACGATGCCGCACGCAGCTCCCACCAAACACACATGCAGAACGGCACACGCCTCGCCGCAGTCGATCTCGGCTCCAACAGTTTTCGCCTGGAAATCGGGCGCTATGAGTTCGGACACGTCCAGCGGGTGGAATACCTCAAGGAAACCGTGCGCCAAGGCAACGGGCTGGATGAAGATCGAAACCTGACTCGCGACGCCATGGAGCGCGGCTGGGCTTGTCTGGCGCGCTTTGGCGAGCGCCTGGCGGGCTTTCCCCGCGCGCAGGTCCGCGCAGTGGCCACTCAAACACTGCGTGAAGCGCGCAATCGCGAAGAATTCCTGTCACGCGGCAGTGAGGTGCTGGGATACCCTATCGACGTGGTGTCTGGCCCGGAAGAAGCTCGCTTGATTTACCAGGGCGTAGCCCGATTGCTGCCTCAATCGGACGAGCGCCGCCTGGTGGTGGATATCGGAGGTCGGTCCACCGAATTGATCCTCGGCGAGCAATTCACGCCCCACGCGGTGGCATCTTTCCGGGTTGGCAGCGTCGCTTGGTCACAACGGTACTTTGCCAAGGGAGAGTTCTCTGCCCAGGCCTTCCTGGCGGCGGAGATTGCTGCCAAGGCGGTACTCGATGAGGCGCTGGAGACTTTTCGCCCCGATGCATGGGATGTTGCCTATGGGTCGTCTGGCACGGCGGGCGCCGTGGGGGACATTCTGTCCGCTGCAGGAGGTTCGCAGGGTCTGATCACCCGCGATGGGCTGAACTGGCTGCGGGAGCGTTTGCTCCGCGCCCAGAGTGCCGACCGGCTGCGCATGGACGGACTCAAGGAAGAGCGCCGTGCAGTCATCGGGGGGGGCATCAGCGTGCTGCGCGCCATGTTTGACCTGCTGGACATCCATGAGATGCAGGTGGCGCAAGGAGCACTACGCCAGGGCGCCTTGTATGACCTTCTGGATCGGGAGCAACCCGGCACCGACCTTCGCACCACCACCGTCCAAGGGCTGATGCAGCGGTTTGGCGTGGACATGGAGCATGCAGACCGCGTGGCGCGCACCGCCTGCGCGCTGTTTGACCAGGCTGCCCCACCCGGGAGCGAACGTGCCAGCCGCAAGCTGGATTGGGCCGCCCGCCTGCATGAGATTGGCTGCCGCATTTCCCACAGCGACTACCACCGACACGGCGCCTACATTCTCGACAACACTGATGCCGCTGGTTTTGCGGTGCCAGAACTGCACCGCCTGGGAGTGCTGGTGCAGGGGCAGCGGGGCAAGGTACGAAAGCTGGGGGTGGAACTCGACGATCCGATTTTTGTGCTGCAGCTCTTGTGCTTGCGCTTGGCCGTGGCGCTGTGCCATGCACGCCGGGAGCCAGATACCAAAGGACTGTCGTTGCAGCTGGACAGGCAGCGATTTGAGGTCAGCGCTCGCCCGGGCTGGGCCATGGCCTACCCACAGTCGGCCCACCTTCTGCGCGAAGAAATTCAAGCCTGGCAAAAAACCCCCTGGGAGCTGGCTGTGGGCATACCTTGAGGGGAAACAATAAACGATATAAACTGTTTATACCGTTTATCAATCCTCTGTCATGACCACTGCCACTACAACCCCCCACCCCTCCGTCACACCCGCCGCGCCCGCAGCAGCTCAGCCCGCCAAGGCCGTCAAGTCAACCAAGCCGGCAACAGCACCCAAGGCTCCAAAGGCATCCAAGGCTGTCAGGCCCACCAAAAAGGCAGTGGCAGAAAAGGCGCCGACTTCCAAACCAGCCGCTGCGACCAAGCCTGCCAAGGCAGCAGCTGCAGTGAAAACCGGCAAGGCCACCGAGACCAAGGGAAAAAAGCCCAAGCTGGTCCGTGACAGCTTCACCATCCCCAAAGACGAGTACGCGGTGCTCGACACCCTGAAAGACCGCGCCACAGCACTGGCCCACCCCGTCAAGAAAAGCGAGCTGTTGCGCGCAGGGCTCAAGGTGCTGGCAGGTCTGTCAGACAGCGCGTTGCGCAGCGCTTTGCAAGCGGTGCCTTCCATCAAGACCGGTCGCCCAAAGGCCAACACAGCTGAAGCCGCGCCAACTGTCCCTGCCAAGGCAACGACCAAGTCCAGCGGCAAAGCAGAACGCAAGTAAACCTGTCCCGAGACACGGCGTGTCCAGGGGCACGGCTTCGGGCCCTCGGACATCGCCGGGCAAGCTAAAGAAACTCCGGTGACTGCACTGCCATGAGCACGGTCTGGCTGTGGTCCCAGCGCTGGCGCTGGCGCAACCACCACACGGAGCCCTTGCGCACAGGGCACTCGGGGGCCTGTAGTTGCAACAACTGGGCAACGGTCTGGCCCAGCATGGGCTGATGCCCCACCACCAGAACAGCGCCCTTGGCACGCGGCCATTGCACGAGCTCTAGCAAATCCTGTGGTGTACCGCCAGGCAACAACTCGGCGCGCATCTTGAATTTGCGGCCCAAAGCGTGGGCAGTTTGCTCAGTCCGCCGCGCTGGACTTGCCACCACCCTCAGGCCTTCTGGCAGTTGACGATCAAGCCAGGCCGCCATGCGCGCCGCCTGCTTCTCGCCCCGGGCCGTGAGCGGGCGTGCAAGATCATCGCTACCGTCTTCTGCCTCTTCCGCCTCGGCATGACGCCAAAGGATCAAATCCATCATGCGACCCCTGGCTCCCCGCGACCCAGAGCAGGCCGTGGCCCATAGCGCACCATCAACGCGTTTTGGGCACCACTACCGTCCACCGGGTGCACAGCGCGGTCGTAGACGCCTGCGGCATTCAACGTCCAGGCATCGCGGTCATCACACAGGTAGGCCACCAAACATTCATCAATGATTTGCTGGCGCAGCTTGGGGTCAGTCACCGGCCACGCCAGCTCGACGCGGCGCATCATGTTGCGGTTCATCCAATCGGCACTCGACAGATAGAGGTCTTCTTCGCCCCCCGCGCGGAAATAGAAAACACGCGTGTGCTCCAGGAACCGACCAATCACCGAGCGCACCCGGATGTTGTCCGTCACTCCCGGCACCTGCGGAGCCAGCATGCAGGCCCCGCGCACAATCAGATCGATGCGTGCGCCGCGCTGCCCAGCGAGGATCAACGCCCGCATCAATCCCTCGTCGGTCAGAGCATTCATCTTGGCAACGATCCGTGCGTCTTCCCCGCGGCTGGCAGCCAATCCCACGCGCTCGATTTTCTCGATCATGCGGCGATGCAAATGGAACGGTGCCAGCATGAGCTTGCGCAGCTTGGGAGGCCGGTTCTGGCTGGCAAGGTGATTGAAAACACCGTCCATATCGGCAGTGGTTTCTTCATCTGCCGTGAGGTAACTCAGGTCGGTATACAGCTTGGCCGTGCGCACGTTGTAGTTGCCAGTGGAGAGATGGCCGTAACGGCGTAACCGCCGCCCTTCACGGCGTGTGACGAGCAGCATCTTCGCGTGGGTCTTGAGGCCCACGACGCCATAGACCACCTGCGCCCCAATCGACTCCAGCGCCTCTGCCCAATTGATGTTGGCCTCCTCGTCAAAGCGTGCTTTCAGCTCCACCACCGCCATCACCTCCTTGCCTCGGCGTACCGCCTCGCTGAGCAGGTCCATGAGTTCGGAGTCGGCGCCCGTGCGGTAAATGGTCTGTTTGATGACCAGCACGTCCGGGTCGTTCACAGCCTCCCGCAGGAACGCAAGCAAACCATCAAAGCTCTCGAACGGCTGGTGGATCAACACGTCGCGCTCGCGCAGTTGACCCATGATGGACACCCCTGGCTGGAGTTGACGTGGCCAAGCGGAACTCCATGGCGGGAACAGCAACGCGGGATCGTTCACCAAGTCCACCAGCTGATTCAGGCGCACCAAGTTCACAGGACCATGTACACGGTACAAGGCCGCGTTGGGCAGATCAAATTGCTGCAACAAGAAGTCGGACAGGAAGCGAGAGCAACCCGCAGAGACTTCCAGGCGCACAGCCTGTCCGTAATGACGATGCTGCAGGCCCTGCCGCAAGGCGGTGCGCAGGTTACGAACATCCTCTTCGTCCAGTGCCAGATCGGAGTGGCGTGTGACACGAAACTGGGAAAACTCCGTCACTTCGCGGCCAGGAAAGAGGTCTTCCAAATGGGCACGCACGATGCTGGACAAGCTGACGAACAACGCCCCGTCGGACGCAACCTTCTTTGGCATGCGGATCAGGCGGGGCAGTGCACGCGGCACCTTGACGATGGCGATTTCATTCTCGCGGCCGAAGGCATCATGCCCCTTTAGACGCACTATGAAGTTCAACGACTTATTAGCCACCTGCGGAAACGGGTGGGCCGGATCGAGTCCCACCGGAATCAATAAGGGACGGACCTCGCGCGCAAAATACTCGTGCACCCACCGCCTCTGCTCTGCGGAGCGGTCACCATGCGCCACGATGCGTATCCCATGCTTTGCAAATGCGGGAACCAGTGCTTCGTTGTACAGCGCGTATTGCCGCTCTACCAGGTCGTGTACCTGGGCGGACAGGGCCTCGAACGACGCTGCGGTGTAGAGCCCCTTGGTCTCGCCCTTCTTGGCCGCCGTGATGTGCGCTGCGGCACGTACTTCAAAAAACTCGTCGAGGTTGGATGACACGATGCACAGGTAGCGCAGCCGCTCCAGCAGCGGGACATCTGTGCGAACCGCCCAGTCGAACACGCGTTCGTTAAATGCCAGGATGCTGTGGTCGCGGTCCAGAAACATGTGGGGGGCAACGCCCGTGACAGCCCCCACAGCCGCAAAATCGTTGTCATGTGACACGGCGTGCGAGGAGTCCCCGACAGCATCGGGGTGCTCGCGCTGCAAAGGGATGGAATCAACAGGAGGCAGGGGCAGCATGGATACGCGCGTACAGCAATTGCGGGATCGCTGCAGTATTTAACGCCCAGATGACAACTGCGTGACAGACTTTGTGACAGACACGAAAACTCCCTGCGAGCCGGAGCGGGCTGGTACCAGGTACTGTTGAAACAGCCTTGCCGCATGTGCCCAGGTGAACTCCAACGCCCTGCTTCGTGCTTCGGACCTCGGTATGGACAAGGCCTGCTGCGTGGCCGCCAGAAGGCTCGCGTGCAACACACCGCCCATCGGCACCCTGCCGTCCCCAGCACCCAGGACCTCACGCGGACTGTCTTCAGGAAAGGCAGCGACCGGCGTGCCGCAAGCCATTGCCTCCAGCATGACCAGCCCAAAGGTTTCGGAGCGGCTCGGAAACACAAAGACATCGGCCGAGGCGTAGACCTGTGCCAGCGCCTCCCGGTCCAGAATGCCAAGCCAGCGTACCTGCGGGTACTTGGCTTTCAGCCGTGCCTCGAGCGGGCCTACACCACACACCACCTTAGTGCCCGGCATGTCCATCTGCAAAAAGGCATCGATGTTCTTTTCATATGAAATGCGCCCCACATACAGCGCCACAGGATGCGCCAGAACGCCAGTGAGCGGACTCTGACAGACCTCACCATGAAAGCGAAACGCCTGGGTGTCCACACCGTGCGTCCATAACCGCAGTTGGCGAAAGCCCCGCTGCTGCAGCATTTGCAAGACACCCTGCGTAGGAACCATCACCCCCGACGAAGGGCGATGAAAATGCCTGAAAAGCGCATAACCCCAACCCAGTGGTATGCGCAAGGCTGCCTGAAGAATCTCGGGAAACCTTGTATGAAAGGCTGTGGTGAACGCCAGGCCACGCTTGAGACAGTAACGACGCCCCGCCCAGCCCAGAGGCCCCTCGGTCGCCAGATGAATGGCATCGGGCTGCAGGGCGTCCAACTTCTGGGTGAGTAACTTGTAGGGTCGCACCGCTAGATCAATGCCAGCGTAACCGGGACAAGGACGGGTAGAAAACTGACCAGGATGCAGCACCTGCACGTCATGCCCGGCATCTTCCAGCTCTCGCACCAACTCGACCAAAGTGGTCACCACGCCATTGACCTGCGGCAGCCATGCATCAGTCAGCAGCGCAATCTTCATGCGGACACCCGTGTGGCCTGGCTGGACAGATTGGCTACGGGCACAGCGGACCATTGCAACAGCTCCAGCCGACCATCAAGGTGCTCGACGAGTGCTGTGTGGCTCTCCACCCAGTCGCCATCGTTGCAATACAAGGTGCCACCAATCTCGCGCATCTCTGCGCGGTGGATATGTCCGCAGACCACTCCGTCATGCCCGCGGCGACGGGCCTCTGCGGCCACCGCCACTTCAAAATCGGTGACGTAGTTGAGCGCCTTTTTTACCTTGCCTTTCAGGTAAGCAGACAAAGACCAATACGGAAGCCCCATCCGCGCCCTAAGGATGTTGAGATGGCGGTTCAGCTTGAGCGTGAATTCATAGAGGTTGTCACCCACGTAGGCGAGCCATTTGGCACACTGGATCACACCATCAAAGTGGTCACCATGCGTGACCCACAGGCTGCGCCCATCTGCAGTGGTGTGCACAGCATCGGACACCACCTCGATACCGCCAAAAGAATGCCCCACAAAGGCTCGGGCAAATTCGTCGTGGTTACCAGGAACAAACACCACACGACACCCCTTGCGCGCGCGGCGCAACAGCTTTTGCACCACATCGTTGTGCGCCTGTGGCCAGAACCACCGGCGGCGCAACTGCCACCCATCCACGATGTCTCCCACCAGGTACAGATGGTCGCTGGGATGGTGCTTCAGAAAATCCAGAAGCGCTTCAGCCTGACACCCAGGCGTGCCGAGGTGCAAATCCGAAATGAATACCGCACGGAACCGGCGTTGACCGGCAAACGCCGCAAGGGCGTCGGGCTCTGCATCCTGCGGCACCGGGGACTCGTTCAACCAAGGGCCCAGGGCGTCGAACGCGGCACGCACCGTTCAGGCCCCCAGAAAATGCTTGCGGTAGCGGGGATGCAGATCGGCCAGCCGCATCAGCATGGGCAGGTCGGCGGTATTGAAGTCCGGATCCCACGCCGGTGCACCCAGTACACGGGCGCCCAGTCGCAGATAGCCTTTGATCAGGGCCGGTGGGTCCACGGCAATGGATCCGTCCAGATGCTCCACGGGCAACGGCAGGCGTGGCAGCACGTGGTATTCGATGGGTGCCAGATGGGTCTTTCGCACTTGCTGCCAGATGCTGGCCGCCGCGTCGCCGCTGACCACGCCATTGTGAAGCATGGGAATGCTGGCACAGCCGATCATCGTGTCGAGTTCGTTGCGCACCATGAAGTCCGCCAGCGCGCTCCACAGCGCCATGATCACGCCGCCGTGGCGGTGGTCTGGATGCACACAGCTGCGGCCCAGCTCCACCATGCGCGGGCGCAGCGTGCGCAAGCGCGTCAAGTCGAATTCAGTATCGCTGTAAGTTCCGCCCACCCGCTTGGCCTGCGCGGGCGTCAGCACCCGGTAAGTCCCAATGACTTGCTGGCTCGGAGCGTCGCGCACCAGAAGATGCTCGCAATAGTCGTCAAACAGGTCCACGTCGTGGCCAGGAATGGGGGTCGTCAATCGAGCGCCCATCTCTGCCGCGAACACCTCAAACCGCAAGCGCTGCGCCTCACGGACCTCATCCAGATGTCTGGCCCAAGTCACCTCGATAGCACCACGCGCCGGGATAGCATGCACAGCGCCCGGCACAACACCAGAAGGCTGAACAATACCGGTACCTGTAGCCTCCGGCGATGTGGACAACTGCATCAAAGTGGGCAGGTCGTTCATGGACAACGTCTCCTTCGGTAAGAACGGGCACAGCTGGAATTTCCAAACAGAGCGGGAATCCGCTTTCCTGGCCGGGAGTGTGAAAGCCGCGCATGACAAGCCCATGTCTTCGGCGTGTCAACGCCATGACAATGCGCGCTTTCCATTGGCACGAGCCCTCACCAATGGCCTGCATAATTGACTGAGGAACTCCGCCGTGCCGTCCCCCGCCCTGCCCCCCACACGCAGCCCCATCGCAGCCTTTGTGGCTGTGTTTGTGCTGGCAGCAGCCTGCGCTGGTGCTTTGATCTGGACGCTGGAACGCCAGGAACGTGCGCAGCAGCGCACCCAAGCCGCCGATGTGGCGGGCGATCATGTCCAGGCCCTGCAGCGCGCCATCGAGTTGGCACTGTCGGCCAACAACACCCTGGTGGCGCTGGTGCGCCAGGGCCACGGGAACGTTCCCCAGTTCGAAGAAATCGGCGTGCAGATGCTGCCTTTCTACCCGGGCATCGCGGCCATGGGCCTGTCCCCTGGGGGGGTAGTGCAGCAGGTTGTTCCCCGTGCAGGCAACGAAAATTCAATTGGTTTTGACCAGCTCAACGACCCCCGCCAAGGGGCGGAGTCAGCCCGCGCCCGCGAGTCCGGCGTGTTGACGCTGGCGGGGCCCATGGAGTTGGTCCAGGGCGGCCTGGGCGTCGTGGGGCGCCAACCGGTGTACCTGGAAGATGACCTGGGGCGCCGGAGCTTCTGGGGTTTTACTTACGTCACCATCCGTCTGCCCGAGGTGCTGGCCACCGCCCGGCTGCCCCAGCTCAAGGAACGGGGTTTTCACTATCGATTGTGGCGTGTCCGCCCGGATAACAACCAGGAGCAGACCATCGCGACGTCTGACCCTCCGCCCACCGGTGACGCTGTTGGCCGGTCCCTGACCCTGCCCAATGGCCAGTGGACGCTCAGCCTGACACCCGCCAAGGGATGGGGCGCGCCAGATGTACTGGCTCTGCGCTGCGCCTTGGGCTTGCTGTTTGCGTTGCTGATGGGCTACCTGGCGCGCTTGCTCGTCGAATTGAAGGCGCACGAGCGCGGTCTGGCGACACAGGTGGCCCAGCGGACCTCCGAGATCCAAGCCACACAGCAGCAGCTGCGCGCCACCATCGATGCAATTCCCGATCCGTTGTTTGAAATCGACCAGGACGGCCGCTATTGCAGCGTGCACAGCCCTCGTGCCGAGTTGCTCATGGGCCCTGCTGAGCAATTGATCGGCCGCAATGTCACCGAGGTGTTACCCGCCCTGGCTGCACTGACGGTGATGGATGTGCTCAATGAAGCGCAATCCCAGGGATGGTCCACCGGACGCCAGATCATGCTGGACCTGCCTGGCCTGGGGCCCACCTGGTTCGAACTTTCTGCGGCCCGCAAGGCCGGATCAGCGGGAGGAAAACCCCGGTTCATCGTGCTGTCCCGCGACATTTCTGAACGCAAGCGGTCGCAAGAACAACTGCAGCTGACGGCCCAGGTGTTTGACCAGAGCGGCGAGGCCATCGTGATTGCCGACGCGGCCCAGACCATCGTGCGCATCAACCGGGCGTTCAGCCGCATCACCGGCTACTCCGAAGCGGAGGCCGTAGGTCAGTCGATGCGCCTGCTCACGGTGGCAGAGTCCACCCGAGACTTCGACGCCGACCTGGTGTACACCCATCTCACCAAAGAAGGGCACTGGGAAGGCGAAGCCTGGGGCCGCCGCAAGGATGGATCGACCTACCCCCAGTGGCTGTCCGTCAGCCGCGTGCGCGATGGCAATGGCAGCACCACCCACTCCATCACGCTGTTCCGCGACATCACCCAGCAACGCGAGGCTCAGGACCGCATCCAGCGCCTCGCTCATTTCGACCCCCTCACTGACCTGCCCAACCGTGCGCTCCTGGCAGAGCGCGCCCAACGCCACATCGAACAAGAGCAAGCGCGGGGCGGAACGCTGGCCTTGCTGTTCCTGGACCTGGACCACTTCAAGAACGTCAACGACTCGCTGGGGCACCGCATTGGCGACATCCTGCTGGTGGCAGTAGCGCGACGGCTGGAGTCCCTGCTGGGCGCACAGGACACCGTATCGCGCCTGGGAGGGGATGAATTTTTGCTGCTGCTACCCGCTGCCTCGGCCCTGCAGGCGGCCGACGTAGCCAACCGTTTGCTGATGGCCGTGGCGCAGCCGTTTCAGGTGGAGCCTTACGAACTCACCACCACCCTGTCCGTAGGCATTGCCATGTATCCGGCGGACGGAGACTCGTTCGACACCCTGTACCAGCGCGCTGATGCCGCCATGTACCGTGCCAAGCAAAGCGGGCGCAACCGCTTTGGCTTTTTCACCGCCGACCTGGAGGCACGGACCGCCCGAGCCTTGCAGATCGAAAACGCACTGCGCCGGGCACTGGAACGCAACCAGTTCGAGCTGCACTACCAACCCCAGGTGTCACTCACCACGCGCCAAGTGGTCGGTGCCGAGGCGCTGCTGCGCTGGAGCCACCCCGAGCTGGGCATGGTGTCCCCGGCGGAGTTCATCCCTGTGGCCGAAAGCAGCGGCATGATCGTCGCAATTGGCGAGTGGGTGCTGAACACTGCCGTGCATGACGCCAAGCGCTGGCTGGACCTTCAATTGCCACTGCGGGCTGTGTCAGTCAATCTGTCGGCGGTGCAGTTCCGCCACCCCCAGTTGCCCGAGATGGTGACACGCTGCCTGCAACAAGCCGGACTGCCTGCGCGTCGGCTGGAGCTGGAGCTGACCGAGGGGGCTGCGGTAGACGACCCCGCTGCTGCACTGGCCATGATGGACCAATTGCATGACCGGGGCGTTCGGCTGTCGATGGATGACTTTGGCACGGGATATTCGTCGTTGAGCTACCTCAAGCGCTTCCAGATCTACAAGCTCAAGATCGACCAGTCATTTGTGCGCGACCTGGACGACGACGCCAATGACCGGGCCATTGTCAGCGCCATCATCCGCATGGCGCAGGCCTTGGGCATGCAGACGACCGCCGAGGGGGTGGAGACCGATGGCCAGCTGGAGTTTCTGCGCGCGCAGGGCTGCGACGAAGGCCAGGGTTACCTGTTCAGCCGCCCCCTGGCAGCCGATGCCTTTGAGGCCTATCTGCGGGAACACTTGGGACGCTAAAAACGCCGGGCAACGCGTCTCTGCACCCTCTCGCGCCAGAGCTCCTGGCTCCTGGCGACTGCACTTGCATCAGCCGTACGGCAGAACCTGCAGCGCTGTACCTGAGGCATACCCTCAAACGGCTTGTAAGCTGCCGCTGCTACACTTTGGCACACTTTTCTGAGGCCGTCTGGCCCAGCCGCCTGTTCTGGTCTTATGTATTCGCTGTTCAGCACTCCGCCCTCGCAGCGCGCCGGAGTGCCCCCTGACACCCACCTGCAACGCACCTTGCGTGAACAACAAACCCTCCTGGACAGCGCGGGAGTGGGTATCGTGTTCCTGCGCCAGCGCAGCGTGGTGCGCTGCAACCAGCGGTATGCCGAAATTTTCGGCTATGCCAGCCCCGCCCACTTGGTAGGGCTCAACACCGAAGCCTTCTATCCAGACCGGGATGCATTCCGGGACCTCGGGCGCACGGCTTATCCCGCGCTGGCCCAGGGACAGTCATTCCGGATCGAACGCCAGTTGCGTCGTCAGGACGGCACACTGTTCTGGGGCAGCCTCACGGGGCGCCTGATCAATCCGCACGACACCGGAGAAGGCTCGATCTGGATCGTGGACGACATCGATGAGCAAAAGCGTGCCCACGCCGCGCTGAATGCCGCTGTGCGGGAAAAGCAGTTGCTGTTTGACAGCGCGATGGTCGGCATCGTCTTTCTGCGAGACCGGCATCTGACCCGCTGCAACCACCATTTTGAACAGATGCTGGGCTTTGAGCCGGGCGAACTCATTGGCAGCTCGTCGCGTCGCTGGTACGCCAGCGATGCTGCCTGGCAAGAAGTGGGCGACCGCTGCTACCCCTCGTTGGTGGCCGGACAGTCGTACGAGGGCGAGGTGGAGCTATGCCGCAAGGACGGCACCCCTGTGATTTGCGAAGTACGCAGCAAATGCATCGATCCCGCCGACCCTGTCCAGGGGACCATCTGGATCACCATGGACATCACCGATCGCAAACGCGCGCAGGCGGTGCTGGCCCAGGCCCATGAGGAGCTGGAGCGGCAGGTGCAAGACCGCACGCGCGAGCTGCGCGAGACAGTGGAAAACCTGCACCGTGAAATCAATGACCGCAAGGCCGACCAAGAGCGCATTTACTGGTTGGCCCACTACGATGCGTTGACCGGTCTGCCCAACCGTGCCCTGCTGGCAGAACGTGCGCAGCAGGCCATTCGGGTGGCGCAGGAGAACCAGACGCCGCTGGCCGTCATCTTCCTGGACCTGGATCACTTCAAGCATGTGAACGACTCTCTGGGCCACCGGGTGGGCGATGTGCTGCTGGTCGAAATTGCCAAGCGCCTGCGTGCGGTGGTGCGCGACAAGGACACGGTGTCGCGCCTGGGAGGGGATGAGTTCATCCTGCTTCTGCCAGGCGCCGACGCGCGGGGTGCAGCCAGGGTCGCCAGCAAGTTGCAGGAGGCATCCCGTCAGCCGTACCAGATCGATCACCACGAGCTGACCATGGCCCCGTCGATGGGCATTGCGCTGTTCCCCCAGGACGGACACGATTTCGATACTTTGACCCAGTCGGCAGACGTGGCCATGTACCGCGCCAAGCTGGACGGACGCAACACCTTTCGCTTCTTTACCCCCGAGATGCAGGCCCAGTCGGTACGGGCCCTGCAGCTCGAAAACGCATTGCGCCGTGCGCTGGAGCGCGAACAGTTCCACCTGCACTACCAGCCACAGATGAACCTGGCCACGGGTACTGTGCGCAGTGTGGAAGCCCTGCTGCGCTGGCAACACCCCCAGCTCGGTGCGATTTCTCCGGGAGAGTTCATCCCCATCGCCGAAGACAGCGGCCAGATTCTGCAGATCGGCGAGTGGGTGCTGCGCACAGCGCTGGCCCAGCTCAAGGCATGGCGCAGCTGCGGGTTTCCCGAACTCACAATGGCAGTGAACCTGTCAGCCATTCAATTTCGCCAGCCACAGCTGCCAGAGCTGGTGAGCCGGGTGCTCGCGGAGTTTGACCTGCCCCCCGATTCGCTGGAACTGGAACTGACGGAGGGGGTGGCAGTGGACGACCCCCATGCGGCGGTGGCCACCATGGACCAGTTGCATGCGCGTGGAGTGCGGATGTCGATGGACGACTTCGGCACGGGCTATTCGTCACTCAGCCAGCTCAAGCGGTTCCAGATCTTCAAGCTCAAGATCGATCAATCCTTTGTGCGCGACCTGGGCAACGACAGCAACGACCGCGCCATCGTCAGCGCCATCATCCGCATGGCGCAGGCGCTGGGCATGCGTACTACCGCCGAAGGTGTGGAAACCGAGGGGCAACTGGCCTTTTTGCACGAACAAGGTTGCGACGAAGCGCAGGGCTACCACTTCAGCACGCCACTGCCCGCGGAGCAACTGGAACGCTTCATGCGGCAACACACGGCCGCACACTGACCAGCCTCAAGACCCTTTCCAGCGCGGCGGACGCTGCTGCACTCCGCCGATAGACCAAAACTTCAACCCGCGCGGGCTGCGTCGGCCAGGCGCTGAGCGCAAGAGCTGGCCAACTGCGCGTCGCGCGCCTCCACCATCACACGCAGCAGAGGCTCGGTGCCACTGGCGCGGATCAGTACGCGGCCCGAGGAGCCCAACTGCTGCTCCACCGCCTGCGTGGCCTCTGCCAGTAGACGGTTGGCCTTCCAGTCTTGCCCTGGCGCCAATCGGACGTTGAGCAAGACCTGTGGGTAGAGCGTGATGCCTGCCAGCAGCTGCGCCAGCGTGCGGCCACTGCGCACACAAGCCTGCAGCACCTGCAGGGCACTGACCAAACCGTCGCCGGTGGTGTGTCGGTCCAGAGCCAGCAGATGCCCGGACCCCTCCCCGCCCAACACCCAGTGGTGGCGCGCCAGTTCTTCCAGTACGTACCGGTCACCGACCTTGGCGCGTACAAACTTCACTCCTTTCGCCAGTAGCGCCACCTCTACCGCCATGTTGGTCATCAGCGTGCCCACCACGCCAGGCACGTGCTCGTCACGGCCCATGCGGTCTGCGGCCATCAGGTACAGCAGCTCGTCACCGTTGTACAGCCGCCCAGTGGCGTCCACAATCTGCAGCCGGTCTGCATCCCCATCCAGGGCAATGCCATAGTCGGCACGGTTCGCGCGCACAGCGCGCACCAACGCGTCGGGGTGTGTCGCACCGACCTCGTGGTTGATGTTGAGGCCGTCGGGTGCGCAGCCAATCGACAGCACTTCCGCACCCAGCTCGTGGAATACCTTGGGCGCCACCTGATAGGCGGCTCCGTGGGCAGCGTCCACCACAATCTTCAGGCCCTTGAGCGTCAGGTCCTGGGGAAACGTGCTCTTGCAAAATTCGATGTAGCGCCCGGCCGCATCATCCAGGCGCCGGGCCTTGCCCAGGCTGGCCGAATCGACCCAGACGGGTGGTTCGGCCAGTGCGGCTTCCACCGCCAGCTCCCAGGCGTCCGACAGCTTGGTGCCTTGCGCGCTGAAGAACTTGATGCCGTTGTCAGGGTAGGCGTTATGGCTGGCGCTGATGACCACGCCCAGACTGGCGCGCTGCGCGCGGGTCAGGTAAGCCACGCCTGGCGTGGGCAACGGCCCCAGCAGCACCACATCCACCCCTGCCGAGTTGAAACCAGACTCCAGCGCGCTTTCAAGCATGTAGCCAGAAATGCGGGTGTCCTTGCCGATCAACACTGTGGGCCGCTCTTCCGTGCGGCGTAACACGCGACCCACAGCATGGGCAAGGCGCAGCACAAAATCCGGTGTGATGGGCGGCTGCCCCACAGTGCCGCGAATGCCGTCGGTTCCAAAGTATTGGCGTGTCATGTTCTGGCGTCTCCTCGTACGGATCTCAGTATGTTGTTGTCAAAGGCGAGGACCTGGCGCCCCACTACCTGCTCTCGAATCACTGGCCCCTCAGCCAGATCGCTGCATCGCAGACCACACTGCCAGTGCCGCCACCGTCTCGCGTACATCGTGCACACGCACTACCGACGCGCCCCGCTCCACCGCGAGCAAGGCGGCGGCCACACTGGGGACCATGCGTTGGCTCACCTCCAGCCCGGTGATCGTGCCCAGCGATGACTTGCGCGACCATCCCGCCAGCAGCGGGTAGCCAGCGGCCAATAGCTCGGACTGTCGTGCCAGCAACGCAAAGTTCTGTTCCACCGTTTTGCCGAAACCAATGCCCGCATCCAGCAGGATACGAGCCTTTTCGACCCCAAGCACTAGTAGATTATGCGCCTGCAGCTGCAAAAATGATAGCACCTGAGGCACCACATCCCCCCCCATAGGCGCCTGCTGCATGGTCTGCGGGTCGCGGTGCATATGCATCAGGCACACACCACACTGCGGGTGCGCAGCCACCGCTGCCGCAGCTCCTGGCTGCCGCAGGGCCCAGATGTCGTTGACGATGTCAGCCCCCAGATCCAGCACAGCGCGCATGACCTCCGGCTTGTAGGTGTCCACCGAAATCGGGACACCCAGCGCCACAGCCTCACGCACCAAGGGAACGACACGAGACAGCTCCTCATCCAGCGGCACAGCTGGGCTGCCTGGGCGGGTGGACTCACCACCGATATCCAAAATATCTGCGCCCTCTTTCAACAGCTGTTCGCAATGCCGTAGCGCAGCAGCCGTGGAGCCATGGCGCCCACCATCGGAGAAAGAATCGGGAGTGACGTTGACGATGCCCATGACCTGGGGACGGACCAAGTCAATTGCGAAGCGAGAGGTTTGCCAGATCATGCCGATCACACCCGTGCAGATTTCGAAATAGCGGCTCGACAAAGCATTCCGCAAGAAAAAACGATGGTCCCCATGAAAAACGGGGCACAAGGCCCCGTTCAGACGGCTAGACCGCGAGCCTGGTCAGGCCGCCGTCGGTGCGGTGTCCGTGGCTACAGCTGGAGTGCCGCCACTGGAGTTATCACCACCAGAGGGAGGGGTGCGTGGCGTCCAGTCCTTGGGAGGACGAGGTTCCTTGCCCGCCATGATGTCGTCCAACTGTTCGGTATCGATGGTTTCCCATTCGAGCAAGGCCTTGGCCATGGCGTGCATCTTGTCACTGTTCTCTTCGATCAGGCGGCGGGCGAGGTTGTACTGCTCGTCGATGATGCGGCGCACTTCCATGTCCACCTTTTCCATGGTCTGTTCGCTCATGGTGGTGGTCTTGGTGACCGAGCGGCCCAGGAACACTTCGCCTTCGTTCTCGGCGTAAACCATCGGCCCCAGGGCATCGGTCATGCCGTAGCGCGTGACCATGTCGCGGGCGATGTGGGTCGCGCGCTCGAAGTCGTTGCTGGCGCCGGTGGTCATCTGGTTCATGAACACTTCTTCGGCAATGCGGCCACCGAACAGCATGCTGATCTGGTTGAGCATGTATTCGCGGTCATAGCTGTAACGGTCCTGCGCGGGCAGGCTCATCGTCACGCCCAGAGCACGGCCGCGGGGAATGATGGTGACCTTGTGCACGGGGTCGCACTTGGGCAGCAACTTGCCGATCAGCGCATGGCCTGACTCGTGGTAAGCCGTGTTGCGGCGTTCTTCCTCGGGCATGACCATGCTCTTGCGCTCGGGGCCCATGAGGATCTTGTCCTTGGCCTTCTCGAAGTCCTGCATCTCCACGGTGCGCGCATTGCGGCGGGCAGCCATCAGGGCGGCTTCATTACACAGGTTGGCCAAGTCGGCACCGCTCATGCCGGGGGTACCACGGGCGATGATGCCAGGTGCCACATCCTGACCAATCGGGATCTTGCGCATGTGCACATTCAGGATCTGCTCGCGGCCACGGATGTCGGGCAGCGTCACATACACCTGGCGGTCAAAACGGCCAGGACGCAGCAGGGCGGCGTCCAGAATGTCAGGGCGGTTGGTGGCGGCCACCACGATGACGCCCAGGTTGGTTTCAAAGCCGTCCATCTCGACCAGCATCTGGTTCAGGGTCTGCTCGCGCTCGTCGTTGCCACCGCCCAGGCCAGCGCCACGCTGGCGGCCCACCGCGTCGATTTCATCGATGAAGATGATGCAGGGAGCGTTCTTCTTGGCGTTGTCGAACATGTCGCGCACGCGGGCCGCACCCACGCCAACGAACATTTCCACAAAATCCGAGCCCGAGATGCTGAAGAACGGCACCTTGGCTTCGCCCGCGATGGACTTGGCCAACAAAGTCTTACCGGTACCGGGAGGGCCGACCAGCAGCAGGCCACGGGGAATACGGCCACCCAGCTTCTGGAACTTCTGCGGGTCCTTCAGGAAGTCCACGACTTCCTTGACTTCTTCCTTGGCCTCGTCACAGCCGGCCACGTCCGCGAACGTGACCTGGTTGTTGTTCTCGTCCAGCATGCGCGCCTTGCTCTTGCCGAAGCTGAAGGCGCCGCCCTTGCCGCCACCCTGCATCTGGCGCATGAAGTACACCCATACGCCAATCAGCAGCAGCATGGGGCCCCAGCTGACCAGAAGGGTCATGAGCAGGGAACCTTCCTCACGGGGCTTCACGTCGAACTTGACGTTATGGTTCAGCAGGTCGCCCACCAGACCACGGTCCAACACCGAGGCATTCGTGCGGATTTTGCGGTCATCGGTCGTGACCGCCACAATCTCGCCGCCGCTCAGCCCTTCAGGAATGGTGGCGCTTTTGATGCGGTTGTTGCGGACTTCGTCCAGAAACTCGGAATACCCGACGTGGCCTGCACTGGCGCCGCTGCGGGTGTCAAACTGCTTGAACACCGTGAACAGCACCATGGCGATGACCAGCCATACGGCAATTTTTGAAAACCACTGATTGTTCAAGCGGGGCTCCAGTTGCGGGGAACAGAAAACGGACACACTGCCGTCATGGCACACATGTGCGGCCCATTTTAGGTCTTTCAAGCCACGGGGCCAGCCCTATTCCCCCTCACGCCCATGGAATCAGCGCGGGCTTTGGCGCCAAAGTTCACGGATTCTTGACCTGAGGCAAGCCTGAACAGGCTACTTTTTAAGCCCCATCCCCACCAGGAACGTTTCGGAAGACTTGTCGCGCGAAGCCTTGGGTTTCAGGGGCTTGACGACCTTGAAGGTCTGCTTGAACAGGGTGACCAGATCGCTGTATCCGCTGCCATGGAACAGCTTGACCACCAGGGCGCCTTCCGGTTTCAAATGGTTGCACGCAAAATCCACAGCCAACTCCACCAAATGCGCAATCCGTGCTGCATCGGCCGACTCGATGCCCGACAGGTTGGGCGCCATGTCAGACACCACCACGTCCACCACCCGGCCGTCGAGCGCCTGCTCCAAGCGCTCCAGCACCTCAGGCTCGCGAAAGTCTCCGTTCAAGTAGGTAACGCCTTCAATGGGGTCCATGGGCAGAATGTCCAGCGCAATGATCACCCCGTTGAGCTGCCCCGCAGCGGCGCCAGCGGGCGACATGCGCCTGCGCAGATACTGGCTCCACGCCCCCGGTGTGGAGCCCAGGTCGACCACCGTATAACCAGGCTTGATGAGGCCCAGTTGCTCGTCAATCTCCTTGAGCTTGTAGGCGGCACGGGCGCGGTAACCCTCCTTCTGTGCCAATTTGACATAGGTGTCGTTCACGTGGTCGTTGAGCCACGCCTTGTTCACCTTCTTGCTCTGGGTTTTGACTTTCATATGGCGGTATTGTCTCTCGACAATCGCTGTAGCTGGTGACTTGAAAGCCTTGCCGCACTTGGGAGGTGGAGTCACCCCACCACGGGCCGCAGACATAATACGGGTATGCCCCAAATTCAACTGACTCCTGCCGAGCGCCGGGAACAACGCGCCAATGCCCACCACCTGGACCCCGTGGTCCTGATCGGCGGCGATGGCCTCACCCCTGCCGTGAAGAAGGAAATCGACGCCGCCCTCAACGCCCATGGCCTGATCAAGGTGCGTGTTTTCAACGACGACCGCGTGGCGCGCGAGCTGATGTACCAGGAGCTGACCGCCGAACTCAACGCTGCACCCATTCAGCACATCGGCAAACTGCTGGTGCTGTGGCGGCCCCAGCCTGTCAAAGAGCGAACCATCGACGAAGACCGGATGCCCGGCCCACGCGATGTCAAGGTGCTGAAGTACAGCAAACGGGGTGGTCAGCGCCCCGAGATCAAGCAGTTGCGTGTGCTCGGCAACCAGCGCCTCACGTCAGGCGGCCAAATCAAGCGCGCCAAGCCCAAGCAAAAATCCATCAAGAAGCGCCAGGCTGACTGATGACCGCTGAAGCAGCATCTGCAACCATTGCAGCACCTGCCGGCATGGCGCCGACGCGCCACATCCTCTGCATGAAATGGGGCACGAAATACGGCCCCGAATACGTCAACCGGCTGTACGCCATGGTGCGCCGGCATCTGAGCGGAGACTTCCGTTTTGTCTGCCTCACCGATGACAGCACCGGAATCCGTAGCGAAGTGCAATGCCTGCCCATTCCTGCACTGGATCTACCGCCCGGCATTCCCGAGCGGGGCTGGACCAAGCTGGCCACGTTCAGCGCAGACTTGCATGGCCTGCGGGGCACCGCCCTGTTTCTGGACGTGGATGTGGTCATCACCGGCAGCCTGGATGATTTTTTCACCCAGCCCGGCGAATTCCTGATCATTCACGACTACAAGCGCCCATGGCGCATCACGGGAAACTCGTCGGTCTACCGCTTCGAGCTTGGCGCCCATCCTGATGTGCTGGCGTATTTTCGCGAACACTTCGCGGAGATCCGCGCACAGTTTCGCAACGAACAGGCCTACCTGTCCGACTTCTTGCACAAGCAGGGCAAGCTGCAATACTGGCCCGCTGCATGGTGCCCCAGTTTCAAGTACCACGGGATACCGCCGTGGCCCACCAATTACTGGCGCGCTCCGTTGGTGCCCGAAGGCGCACGCATCGTGATTTTTCACGGGGAATGCAATCCCCCGGATGCGCTGGCGGGGAGGCGCAACCGCCGCTTCCGCTACATCCGCCCAGCTACCTGGGTGGCGGAACACTGGCACGAATAGGCGCGGCGGCGGGCAGGCTTGTCCTCAAAAGAAAAGTCCACGCCGCAGTAGGTCTGTCAGCGAGTCACTTGCCTGACCGTCAATCGCTGGCGGACCGCTCTTTCACTGCCGTGTGCGCTCCTGGCCGAAGCGTTTGCCAGAACACTGCCAAGGCGCAGCCCCATTGCACCGCGTACATCACTGTCCCCACGCTGTGCCACAGACGCAAGTCCTGCCGGGCCACAATGCGGGGCGCCACACCAAACTGGTTGAGCAACGCCAGCAGCAGGCCGCCCAGAACGAACAGCATGGCTGCGCGTGCCCACGGATATTGGGTCACCCCATGCCGAGGTCTGGACAGCAGAAGCAGCACCACACAGCACACCACAGCCACCCAGGTTTGCGCCGCAAACAGCCGGGCCGCCATCTGTCCCGCCAGGGAAGGGGATGGCAGAGAGGCGAACAACAGCGGCACCACCAAAAAGCCGATGGTGGTGAGACTGCCCCACCACAAGGCCGCCACCAGAGCGGGAAGTCGCGGGCGCACGCCCAGCCACATGGCAGCCATCACACCATCACTGGTAGCTGACAGCCACCACTTCATAGCGGCGGATGCCACCGGGGGCCTGCACCTCAGCGGTGTCGCCCTCCTCCTTGCCAATGAGGGCACGCGCGATGGGGCTGGAAATATTGATCAGGCCTCGCTTGAGGTCCGCCTCGTCTTCCCCGACGATCTGGTATTTCACCGTGTCGCCCGACTCTTCGTCCTCCAGTTCGACCGTGGCACCAAACACCACCTTGCCGCCGCCATCGACCGCACTGGGGTCGATGACCTGGGCCACCGAGAGCTTGCCCTCGATCTCCTGAATGCGGCCTTCGATAAAGCCCTGGCGGTCCTTGGCGGCGTCGTAATCGGCGTTTTCACTCAGGTCGCCCTGCGCACGCGCTTCGGCAATGGCCGAGATCACAGCGGGACGCTCCACCGTCTTGAGTCGGTGCAGCTCTTCCTTGAGCATTTCGGCGCCGCGCTTGGTAATTGGAATGGTGGCCATGAGATTGAGTCTCCACAAGTCAAAACGGTGAAAGTGCAATGCACTTCCACCGATCTGTCGCCACGCTGCGCCCCGCAAAACACTGGCGGGTGCACATGGCACATCTACAAAAGGAAACCGCCGCACGTTGCCGCGCGGCGGTGTTAGTTCGGCTGCAATTATGCCGTGTTTGCGGCGGCAAAAGCCACCGCAAAAACCCGGTCAGGCAGCCAGTTGAGCGTGCAGTTCCTGCACGGAATACACGTCGAGCTTGTCGAGGTACTTCATGCCCTCGACGGCCGCCTCGGCACCAAAGATGGTGGTGAAGGTGGTCACGCGGGCCAGCAGCGACGAGGTGCGGATCGCGCGAGAGTCTGCAATCGCGTTGCGGCGCTCTTCCACCGTGTTGATGACCATGACAATCTCATTGTTCTTGATCATGTCCACGATGTGCGGACGGCCTTCCGTGACCTTGTTGACCACCACCACCGGGACGCCCGCCTCGGCGATGGCCGCAGCGGTGCCCTTGGTCGCCACCAGGTCGAAGCCGAGCGCCACCAGCTGGCGGGCAATGTCCACCGCACGGGGCTTGTCGTTGTTCTTCACGGTGAGGAACACCTTGCCCGACGTCGGCAGCTTGGTGCCCGCGCCCAGCTGGCTCTTCACGAACGCTTCGCCAAAGGTCTTGCCCACGCCCATCACCTCGCCGGTGGACTTCATCTCGGGGCCGAGGATGGTGTCCACGCCCGGGAACTTGACGAAGGGGAACACGGCTTCCTTCACGCTGAAGTAAGGCGGTGTCACTTCCTTGGTGATGCCCTGCGAAGCCAGCGACTGGCCCGCCATGCAGCGCGCTGCGACCTTGGCCAGCTGGATGCCGGTGGCCTTGGAGACAAACGGCACCGTGCGCGAGGCGCGGGGGTTGACCTCCAGCACGTAGATGACGTCCTTGCCATCCACTTCCTGAATGGCAAACTGCACGTTCATCAGGCCCACCACGTTCAGGCCTTCGGCCATGGCAGCAGACTGGCGCTTGAGCTCGTCCACCGTGGCTTGCTTGAGGTAGTACGGCGGCAGCGAGCAGGCCGAGTCGCCCGAATGCACGCCGGCTTGTTCGATGTGCTCCATCACGCCACCGATGAAGGTCTTGCCTTCGGGGTCGCGCAGGCAATCCACATCGCACTCGATGGCGTCGTTCAGGAAGCGGTCCAGCAGCACGGGCGAGTCGTTGCTCACCTTGACGGCCTCGCGCATGTAGCGCTCCAGGTCGCGTTGCTCGTGCACGATTTCCATCGCGCGGCCGCCCAGCACGTAGCTGGGGCGCACCACCAGGGGGTAACCCAGCGTGGCGGCCTTTTCCAAAGCCTCGGCTTCGGTACGCGCCGTGGCATTGGGCGGCTGGCGCAGGCCGAGGTCACCCAGCAGCTTCTGGAAACGCTCGCGGTCTTCGGCCGCGTCGATCATGTCGGGGCTGGTGCCGATGATCGGCACGCCTTCGGCTTCCAGGCCCAGTGCCAGCTTGAGCGGCGTCTGGCCGCCGTACTGCACGATCACACCGTGTGGCTTTTCCTTGTCCACGATCTCGAGCACGTCTTCCAGCGTCAGCGGCTCGAAGTACAGGCGGTCGGAGGTGTCGTAGTCGGTCGAAACCGTTTCAGGGTTGCAGTTGACCATGATGGTTTCGTAGCCATCCTCGCGCATGGCGAGTGCGGCATGCACGCAGCAGTAGTCGAACTCGATGCCCTGGCCGATGCGGTTCGGGCCACCGCCCAGCACCATGATCTTTTTCTTGTCCGTCGGCGCAGCTTCGCACTCTTCCTCGTAGGTCGAATACATGTAGGCCGTGTTGGTGGCGAACTCGGCAGCGCAGGTGTCCACGCGCTTGTACACGGGGCGAACGTTCAGCGCGCGGCGTGCCTCGCGCACCGATTTCTCGGTGGTCTTGAGCAGCTTGGCCAGGCGGCGGTCGGAGAACCCCTTCTTCTTGAGCGTGCGCAGCGTGTCGGCATCCAGCGTAGCCAATGCCGCATCACCCTTGTCGGCGGCGAGCTGGTCGAGTTCGAGTTCGATTTTCACGATCTCTTCGATCTGCACCAGGAACCACTTGTCGATCTTGGTGAGGTCGTACACCTCGTCCACCGACAGGCCCATGGCAAACGCGTCGCCCACGTACCAGATGCGCTCGGGACCGGGCTCGCCCAGTTCCTTTTCGAGCACTTCGCGGTCCTGGGTCTTTTCGTTCATGCCGTCCACGCCCACTTCCAGACCGCGCAGGGCTTTCTGGAAGGACTCCTGGAAGGTGCGGCCCATGGCCATGACCTCGCCCACGGACTTCATCTGGGTGGTCAGGCGGCTGTCGGCCGTCGGGAATTTCTCAAACGCAAAACGTGGGATCTTGGTGACCACGTAGTCGATCGAAGGCTCGAACGAGGCAGGCGTGGCGCCGCCGGTGATTTCGTTCTTGAGCTCATCGAGCGTATAGCCCACGGCCAGCTTGGCCGCAACCTTGGCAATCGGGAAACCCGTGGCCTTGGACGCCAGTGCCGACGAACGCGACACACGGGGGTTCATCTCGATGACGATCATGCGGCCGTCTTTCGGGTTGACCGAGAACTGCACATTGGAGCCGCCCGTGTCCACGCCGATCTCGCGCAGCACCGCGAGCGACGCGTTGCGCATGATCTGGTATTCCTTGTCGGTCAACGTCTGCGCGGGGGCCACGGTGATCGAGTCGCCCGTGTGCACGCCCATGGGGTCCAAGTTCTCGATGGAGCAGATGATGATGCAGTTGTCCGCCTTGTCGCGGACCACTTCCATCTCGTACTCTTTCCAGCCGAGCAGCGACTCTTCGATCAGCAGCTCGTTGGTGGGCGAGGCTTCCAGGCCGCGCTTGCAGATGGTCTCGAACTCTTCGGGGTTGTAGGCAATGCCGCCGCCGGTACCGCCCAGCGTGAAACTGGGGCGGATCACGGTGGGGAAACCTACGGTCTTTTGCACGGCCCAGGCTTCGTCCATGCTGTGGGCGATGCCGGAGCGCGCGGAGCCCAGACCGATCTTGGTCATGGCGTCCTTGAACTTCAGGCGGTCTTCGGCCTTGTCGATGGCTTCGGGTGTGGCACCGATCAACTCGACCTTGTACTTGTCGAGCACGCCGTTGCGCCACAGGTCCAGCGCGCAGTTCAGCGCAGTCTGGCCGCCCATGGTGGGCAGGATGGCGTCGGGGCGTTCCTTGGCAATGATCTTCTCGACCGTCTGCCAGGTGATGGGCTCGATGTAGGTGACGTCGGCGGTGGCCGGGTCGGTCATGATCGTGGCAGGGTTGCTGTTGATCAGGATGACCTTGTAGCCTTCTTCGCGCAGGGCCTTGCAGGCCTGCACGCCGGAGTAGTCGAACTCGCAGGCCTGGCCGATGATGATCGGGCCGGCGCCAATGATGAGGATCGATTTGAGGTCTGTGCGCTTTGGCATTATTTCTTCTCCATCAGCGCGGTGAAGCGGTCAAACAGGTAGGCGATGTCGTGCGGGCCGGGCGATGCCTCGGGGTGGCCCTGGAAGCAGAACGCAGGCTTGTCGGTGCGCTCCAGCCCTTGCAGCGTGCCGTCGAACAGGCTGATGTGCGTGGGGCGCAGCGTGGCGGGCAGCGAGGCCATGTCCACGGCAAAACCGTGGTTCTGGCTGGTGATGCTCACGCGGCCGTTGTCCAGGTCCTTCACCGGGTGGTTGGCACCATGGTGGCTGTTGTCCATCTTGAAGGTCTTGGCGCCGCTGGCCAGTGCCATGATCTGGTGGCCCAGACAGATGCCGAAGGTGGGCACGCCTGCATCAACGATCTGGCGGGTGGCGTCGATGGCGTAGTCGCAGGGCTCTGGGTCGCCGGGGCCGTTGGACAGGAACACACCATCCGGCTTCATGGCCAGCACGTCGGCCGCGGGCGTCTTGGCGGGCACCACGGTGAGCTTGCAGCCACGTTCGGCCAGCATGCGCAGGATGTTCTTCTTGACGCCGAAGTCATATGCCACCACGTGGAAGCGCGGGGCAGCCTGTGTGCCATAGCCTTCGCCCAGCTTCCACTCGGTCTGGTCCCAGGTGTAGGTCGATGGGGTGGTCACCACCTGGGCGAGGTCCAGGCCCTTCATGCTGGGCGCGGCCTTGGCAGCCGCCAGGGCTTCGTCGATGCGCGCCTGCGTCACAGCCTCACCAGCCGCCAGGCCCAGGATGGCGCCGTTCTGCGCACCCTTGTCGCGCAGCAGGCGGGTGAGTTTGCGGGTGTCGATGTTGGCAATGGCCACCGTCTTCTCGCGCACGAGGTACTGCGAAAGCGTTTCGGTGGATCGGAAGTTGCTGGCCAGAAGGGGCAGGTCTTTGATGATCAGGCCTGCAGCATGGACCTTGTCGGCTTCGATGTCTTCCGCATTGACGCCGTAATTGCCGATGTGCGGATACGTCAGGGTGACGATCTGCTGGCAGTAGCTGGGGTCGGTGAGGATTTCCTGGTAGCCGGTGATGGCGGTGTTGAACACCACTTCACCGACCGTGGTGCCGGTGGCACCGATCGAGTTACCGATAAAGACCGTGCCGTCTGCGAGCGCCAGGATGGCGGGCGGGAAGTTTCCCTTGAGAGACAAAAGCACTGGGTTCTCCGGATGGTTACGGTCGCCCGGCGCCTGCAGACCACTCGCACACTCGAAGCGCGATGGTGCCAATGGCTGCTCTCAGATGGGTTGTTGCTTTGGGTGCGGTCGGGCGACGCTGTTGCGAGAAAAGCTCCCGATTATACCCTCCGTCGCTGACACCTCCGCAATGCACGCCTTGCATAACCCTGATACCAGCGTCTATGACCTGCGAGCCCCAAGCTCGCCTTGGACGCCCACAGCACCGATGCGGGCGCAGACAGCGTCAGCGCCCTGCTCCGCTCGCGTGCAGGCAGATGGCCGCAGCCGCCGCCACATTCAGCGATTCCTCGCCACCGGGTTGGGCAATGCGGATGCGCAAAGAAGCCCTATCTTCCAGAGCCGGGCTGACGCCCTGCCCTTCGTGGCCCATCACCCAGGCGCAGGGCCAGGGCAAGGCGGCGCGGTGCAAGAAGTCGCCCGCGTGGGAGCTGGTGACCAGCAGCGGCACCTGCAGGACCGCGAGGTCGTCCAGCGCCAGCCCCTCGATCAGGTCGAGTGCGAAATGCGCCCCCATGCCAGCCCGCAAGACCTTGGGCGACCACAGCGCGGCACTTCCCTTGATGGCGGCCACCTGGCGGAATCCGAACGCCGAGGCGCTGCGCAGGATGGAACCCACATTGCCCGCGTCCTGCACCCTGTCCAGCACCACGGTGGGCGCATTGGGCTGGAGTGAAGCCGGTGCGGGCAAGTCCAGGATAAAGCCCATCGAGGCGGGCGACTCCAGTCCGCTCACGTCCGCAAAAAGTGCATCGGCAAGGACTATGAATTTTGTAGCTGCACCAGCATATTGCACCTGCGCTTGCGGCCAAAAAGACTCCGAAAACACCGCCACCGATGCCCGCAGCCCCCGTGCGAGCGCAGCGCGGCACAAATGATCGCCTTCAAGCCAGACACGGCCCTGCTTGCGGTACGCCGTCGTGTCCTGGGCCAAACGGCGCAAATCCTTGACGAAGGTGTTATCGCGGGAATGGATGGCGGTCACGGACGAGGAGGTCATGGCAAATTTTCAGCGCGCGGTCAGGATCCGGCGCGCAGGTTCTGGGCCACCGGCGCAAACGAGCGCCGGTGGTAAATGCAGGCACCGTGTTCGCGCAAGGCGGCCATGTGCACGGCCGTACCGTACCCCTTGTGGCCGGCAAAGCCGTACTGCGGAAACTCGTCATGCACCTGCGCGCACCAGCGGTCGCGGTGCACCTTGGCGAGGATGGAGGCCGCCGAGATGGCCGGCACCAGCGCATCGCCCTTGACGATGGCCTCCGCAGGAACGTCCAGCACGGGCAGCCGGTTGCCGTCCACCAGCACCATGGCCGGTTTGAGCCGCAGCCCCATGACGGCACGGCGCATGGCCAGCAGCGTGGCCTGCAGGATGTTGAGCTGGTCAATTTCTTCCACGCTGGCCTCGGCAATGCTGCAGCACAGGGCCTTGGCGCGGATCTCGTCGTAGAGCTTCTCACGCCGCGCGGCCGTGAGTTTCTTGGAATCGGCCAGGCCAGCAATGGGGTGCAGGTCGTCCAGGATCACGGCCGCCGCCACCACCGGCCCGGCCAGGGGGCCACGGCCAGCCTCATCCACGCCAGCCACGAGGCCGGGCGGGTGCCAGGGCAGGCAGGCCTGCTCAGGCAACGGGAGCGAGGATTTTCTGGATCGCATCGGCAGCCAGTTGGGGGGTGTTGCGCAGCAGGCTCTCGTGCAGCGCCGTAAAGCGCTGCTCCAGGGCTGCAATTTTTGGGGGATCTTGGCGCTTTGCGTCCAACCAGTCCAGCGCGGCTGCGCAAAGCGCCTGGGGCGTAGCGGCGTCCTGGATCAGCTCTGGCACCACAAACTCGCGGCACAGGATGTTGGGCAGGCCTACCCAGGGTTGCAACTGCTTGCGGCGCATAAGCCACCAGCTGAGCGGGTGCATGTGGTAGCCGATGACCATGGGCCGCTTGAAGAGCGCGGCCTCCAGCGTCGCGGTGCCGCTGGCAATCAACGTGGCATCACACGCTGCGAGCACCGTGTGCGACTGGCCCGTGGTGATTTGCAAGGCATCGCCCAGACCGCACGCGCGCGCCAACTGCTCGATGCGATCACGCAGTGCGGGCACTGCAGGCACTATCAATTTAATAGCTGGTCGCGCTTTAAGTACTAGCGCTGCAGCCTCAAAGAATGGCCGGGCAATGTACTGGATCTCGGAGGAGCGGCTCCCAGGCAGGATGGCCAGGACTTCGTCCTCATCCTTCAGACCCAATTGCGCACGCGCGGCCGCACGGTCGGGCACCATGGGGATCACACCCGCCAGCGGGTGACCTACGTAGGTGGCGGCAATGCCGTGCTGCGCGAGCAGCTCTGGCTCAAACGGGAAGATGCACAGCACATGGTCCGCGCTGCGGCGGATCTTGTCGACGCGATCCGCACGCCAGGCCCAGATGGACGGGCACACAAAATGCACGGTCTTGATGCCCGCAGCGCGTAAATCGGCCTCCAGGCCCAGGTTGAAATCGGGCGCATCCACACCGATGAACACGTCGGGGCGGTCCTTGAGCAGGCGCTCGCGCAGTTGTTTGCGAATGCCCAGCAACTCGCGCAGCCGGCGCAGCACCTCCATGCTGTAGCCGTGAACTGCCAGCTTGTCGCTGGGCCACCAGGCAGTAAAACCGCGGCGCGCCATCTGCGGCCCGCCAATGCCGCTGGATTGCAGCCCGGGCCAATGCGCCTGCATGCCATCGATGAGCAAGCCCGCCAGCAAGTCGCCCGACGTCTCGCCCGCCACCATGGCGACGCGGGGGGAATCTGCCATCGCCAAGCCCTCAGCGCGCAATGCCGCGCGTGGCGTCGGCCAGGAACCGCTCCATCATCGCCGCGTCGTCGCCGGCCTGCGGCGCGGACTCCGCCAGCTCTGCAATGGCGGCGCGCGCGGCCTCCAGCGTGAGGCCCTGGCGATAGATTAGCTTGTGCATCTGCTTGACCGCCGCAATGCGTTCGGCCGAAAAGCCACGGCGGCGCAGCCCCACCACGTTGTAGCCGCGCACGGCCAAGGGGTTGCCATCCACCAGCATGAAAGGCGGCACGTCTTGCGACACGGCGCTGGCAAAGCCCACCATCGCGTGGGCACCAATCTTGACGAACTGGTGAATGCCGGTGAGCCCGCCCACCGTCACCCAATCGCCCAGGTGCACATGACCTGCCAACGTGGTGTTGTTGGCCAGTGTGGTGTGGTTGCCCACATGGCAATCGTGGGCGATGTGGGTGTACGCCATGATCCAGTTGTCATGGCCCACGGTGGTAATGCCACCCGCCTGGGGCACGCCCAGGTTCAGTGTGCAGAACTCGCGGATGGTGTTACGGTCGCCGATGACCAGTTCGGTCGGCTCGCCCGCGTACTTCTTGTCCTGCGGGATGGCGCCGATGGAGTTGAACTGGAAGATGCGATTGTCAACACCAATCGTGGTGTGCCCATCGATCACGCAGTGCGCGCCGACCGTGGTACCCGCACCAATGGTCACGTGTTCGCCAATGACCGTGTAAGGCCCCACCGTGACCGTAGGGTCCAGGCGGGCGCCGTGCGCAACAATGGCTGTGGAGTGAATATTGCTCACGATCCAACAGGTCTGAACCGGTCAACCGACGTTGCGCATGGTGCACATGAGTTCGGCCTCGCAGGCCACCTCTTCGCCCACGCTCGCGACGCCCTTGAACTTCCAGATGCCACCGCGCACGCGGTCGATGGTGATGGTCAGGACCAGCTGGTCACCGGGCTCCACGGGGCGCTTGAACCGCGCGCCATCAATGCCGACAAAGTAGTAAATGTTGTTCTCATCGGGCACCTTGCCCATGGCATCGAACGCCAGCAAGCCCGCAGCTTGGGCCAGTGCTTCCAGGATCAACACACCCGGCATCACCGGACGGCCAGGGAAATGCCCCATGAAATAGGGCTCGTTGAACGTGACGTTCTTGATGGCCTTGATGCGGGTGTTGCTCTCTAACTCGATCACCTTGTCCACCAGCAAAAACGGGTAGCGGTGGGGCAGTTGTTTGAGAATTGCGTGAATATCCATCATCGAGTTGTTCTTCCGTTCATGCTGCCTTGAGGGCCAGCTCCAGCGCCTTGATGCGCTCGCGCAGGCTGTGCAATTGTTTGAGTGTGGCAGCGTTTTTTTCCCAGCGCGCATTGTCGTCGATGGGGAACATGCCGGTGTACTGGCCAGGCCGGGTGAGAGAGCGGGTGACCACCGTCGCGGCCGAGATGTGCACGTTGTCAGCCAGCTCCAGGTGCCCCAACACGATGGCACCACCGCCCACCGTGCAATGCGCCCCGATGGTGGCGCTGCCCGCCACGCCTACACACCCAGCCATGGCCGAGTGCTTGCCGATACGCACGTTGTGCCCGATCTGGATCAGGTTGTCGAGCTTCACGCCGTCTTCGATCACCGTGTCCTGCAGCGCACCCCGGTCGATGCAGGTGTTGGCCCCAATCTCGACGTCATCTCCAATGCGCACGGCACCCAGTTGCTCGATCTTGACCCACTGCCCGTTCTCAGGCGCAAAACCGAAACCATCAGCGCCAATGACCACGCCCGCATGGACGATGCAACGCGCGCCGATGCTGCAGCCCTCGCCCACGGTGACGCGCGACTTGAGCACGGTATCTGCGCCCACCGAGGCGCCCCGCTCAATCACGCACAGCGGACCGATGGTGGCCGAGGGGTGGACCTGCGCCGAGGGATCAACCACTGCGCTGGGGTGCACACCGGACGACCGCGCGGGCGTATTGCGCTGCCGCCACAACTGGGTAGCGCGGGCGAAGTACACGTAGGGGTTGTCGGCCACGATGCAGGCCCCCCGCGCCAGTGCTGCGTCGCGCATGGCAGGCGCCACAATGACACAGGCCGCCCGGGAGGCGGCCAGTTGCTGTTGGTAGCGGGGATTGCTCAGGAAACTGAGGTCTCCCGGACCCGCAACCTCCAGTGGCGCAATGCGGGCAATGACGGTTTCCCGCGCACCCCCTTCCAGCGAACCACCGAGCGCATCAACAATGTGCCCGAGAAGCAAACTGCTCACGCGCCACCTGTCTTGCGCAGCGGCTTACTTGGCAGCAGCAGCGGCATTCAGGGCCTTGATCACCTTGTCGGTGATGTCGTGCTTGGGATTGATGTAGACGGCCTCTTGCAGGATCACGTCGTATTTTTCGGCCTCGGCCACCTGCTTGACCACCTTGTTGGCGCGTTCCAGCACTTGCGACAGCTCTTCGTTCTTGCGGGCGCTCAAGTCTTCCTGGAATTCACGGCGCTTGCGCTGGAAGTCGCGGTCCTGGTCCACCAGCTGGCGCTGGCGCGCGGTGCGTTGGCTCTCCGCCATGGTGGGTGCTTCACGCTCAAACTTGTCGCTGGCAGTCTTCAGGGTGTTGCCCAGATCCACCAGTTCTTTCTCGCGACGGGAGAACTCCTGCTCCAGCTTGGCCTGCGCAGCCTTGGCTGTGGTGGCTTCTCGGAAGATGCGATCAGTGTTGACGAAACCGGCTTTGAACTCTTGCGCTTGTGCAGGGGCTGCGATGGCAACGGTGCCGAGCAGCAAGGCCACGGAGAGATGGCGAGAAAAGGATTTCATTAGAAAGACGTTCCAATCTGGAATTGCAGTTTCTGGATTCTATCGCCGGCGAACTTGCGCACTGGCTGCGCAAACGCCAAACGCAAGGGGCCGAGTGGCGAAATCCAGCTCAGACCCAAGCCCACGGAGGCACGCATGTCACTGAAGGTAACTTTGTCGTTCTCGCCGTACACATTGCCCACGTCCAGGAACGTGAACACACGCAGGGTCCGGTCATTGCCAGCACCGGGGAACGGAGCAATCAGCTCGGTGTTCAGCGTGATCTTCTTGGACCCACCCAATGAGGCCCCGGTCACATCACGCGGTCCCAGGGTGCCCTGGTCGAAACCACGCACCGAGCCCAGACCGCCCGAGTAGAAGTTCTTGAACACAGGGAACGGACGGCCGTTCAAGCCCTTGCCGTAACCGGCCTCGCCATTGAACGCAATGGTGAAGCGCTTGTTGAGGGGGATGTATTGCTGGTACTGGTAGTTGGCCCGCACGTAGCGTGCATCGCCCGCCACAGACCATTCGGAATTGAGGCGCTGGTACCGGCCGGAGTTGGGCGCCAAGGCGCTGTCCCGGTCGTCACGGGACCAACCCACAGTCAATGGAATCGAGGTGCTGCTGTAGCCGAACTTGTCTGCGTAAAACAGGTAAGTGGCCGGGATGTTCGTGCCGGGCTTGATGCGGGTCTGCTCCAGCCCACCGCCAAAGAACACCGTGTCGGTCTCACTGAAAGGCACACCAAAACGCACGGAGGTCCCAGTGGTGACCAGCTGGTAATTGCCCCCCTGGTCTTCATAGGGCTTGTCGGTGCGGTAGTACACATCGAGAGTACGCGAGATGCCTTCGGGCGTGAAGTACGGGTTGGTGGTGCTGAACACCAGTGTGCGCCGGTACTTGCTCGTGTTGACGTCGATGCCCAGGTAGTTGCCCGAGCCAAAGATGTTTTCCTGCTTGATACCGAACGAGAGAGACGCTTTTTCGGCGCTGGAAAAACCCACACCGAGTTGCAACGAGCCGGTGGGCTTTTCTGCCACGTTGATCACCAGATCGACCTGGTCGGGCGAGCCGGGCACTTCCTGGGTTTCCACGTTCACTTCCGTGAAGAAGCCGAGACGGTCCACGCGGTCGCGGGACAGGCGGATCTTGTCGCCGTCGTACCAGGAGGCTTCGTACTGGCGGAACTCACGGCGAATGACTTCGTCACGCGTGCGGTTGTTGCCACTGACGTTGATACGGCGCACGTAGGCGCGGCGTGCCGGTTCGGCTTGCAGCACAAAATTGACGCGATTGTTCTCGCGATCAATTTCGGGCACAGCCTCCACGCGGGCAAATGCAAAACCAAAGCGGGCAAAGTACTCGGAAAACGCCTTGGTGGTCTCAGTCACCTGGTCCGCGTTGTAGGGCTCACCGGGGCGAATGGTCACCAGCGACTTGAACTCGTCCTCGCGGTCCAGATAGTTGCCTTCGAGTTTCACGCCCGACACCACATACCGTTCGCCTTCCGTCACATTGACAGTGATGGAGATGTCCTGCTTGTCCGGCGAGATGGCGACCTGCGTCGAGTCCACACGGAACTCCAGGTAGCCGCGCTGCAGGTAATACGAGCGCAGGGTTTCAAGGTCGGCGTTGAGCTTGGTGCGCGAGTAGCGATCGGACTTGGTGTACCAGCTCAGCCAGCCCCCCGTGTCCTGGTCGAACAGGCCCTTGAGCGTCGATTCACTGAACGCCTTGTTGCCCACGATGCGCACTTCCTTGATGCGTGCGGGCTCACCTTCCGTGATCGTGAAGGTCAGGTTCACGCGGTTGCGCTCGATGGGCGTGACCGTGGTCACCACCTCGGCGCCATACAGGCTCTTGTTGATGTACTGGCGCTTGAGCTCTTGTTCGGCGCGGTCGGTGAGCGCCTTGTCATAAGGACGCCCTTCCGTCAGGCCCACTTCGCGCATGGCTTTTTTGAGCGCATCTTTGTCGAATTCACGGGCACCGGCAAAGTCCACGTCGGCGACAGTGGGGCGCTCTTCGACCACCACCACCAGAACGTTGCCGCTGGCCTCCAGTCGCACATCCTTGAAGAGACCCAGACCGAACAGCGCACGAATTGCTGCGGCGCCTTTTTCGTCGTTGTAGTCGTCACCCACCCGCAGGGGCATGGATGCAAACACGGTACCCGGCTCCACACGCTGCAAGCCCTCCACGCGAATGTCCTGCACCTTGAATGGCTCCAGAGCCCATGCCGCATTGGCGGCAAAAATCATGGCTGCAACGGCCGATGCGGTACGCACGCCCAGGCGATTGATGTGTTTTTTCATGAATGAAGCGGGAGCCGCAGTTGCAGGGCAAGCGCGGCAAAAGTGTTAGCCAAAGAGCCGGGTGATATCGTTGAACAGAGCTATGGACATCATGACAAGCAGGACAGCAACGCCTCCACGCTGCAATCGCTCCATCCATGCGTCCGACACACCCCTGCCCGTGACACCCTCCCAAAGATAATACATCAGGTGCCCACCGTCCAAGACTGGCAGCGGAAGCAGGTTCAGCACCCCTAGACTCACACTGATCAGGGCCAGAAAGATGAGGTACTGCGTCAGCCCCATGCTGGCTGAGCGGCCTGCGTAGTCGGCAATGGTCAAGGGGCCACTGAGGTTCTTGAGCGACGCCTCGCCGATCACCATGCGGCCCATCATGCGCAGGGTCAGCAGCGACACATCCCAGGTCTTCACCACACCACCCCACAGACCCTCAACCAGCCCGTAGTCCACCGTGACGAATTCTGGTGCAGCTCCCACATAGGCGCCAATGCGCCCCACCGTATTAGCGGGTTCGGTCACAGCCTCGGGCAACACATCCAGTGTCATCACCTGACCACCGCGCTCAACGCGCCATGGCTGCGCCAATGGCTCGTTGCCCCGCACCGACTGCCGGATCAACTCGCGCAATTGCTGGCCGTCCACCACATCGGTCTGCCCCACCTTGAGCACCACATCACCTTGGCGCAGGCCAGAGCGCTCAGCCGCGCTTTGCGCCATGACCTCGCCCAACACAGGGCGGGTCCAAGGTCCCAAGATGCCGACCTTGCGAAACAGCTGGGCATCAGCCTCACGGCTGTCGATCCGGGACATGTCGAGCACGACCTCACGATGGCCCGCACCATGGGCGGACTGGACGTCAAGACGCACGTTCAGCCCCTCAAGCGCACCACGGGTAAGCAGCCACCGCAGGTCTTCAAACGAACGAACTGGCTCCAGATCTTCTGCACCCAATGCGGCGCGCTCTACCAGTTCACCGCCCCGCAACCCGGCACTGTGTGCGACAGAGCCTGCGACCGGGCTTGCCAGAATGGCCCGGGGTTCCTCGACACCATTCCAGTTCACCACCGAATACAGCAGCACTGCCAACAACAAATTGGCGATGGGCCCAGCCGCAACGATGGCTGCTCGCGAGCGCAGGGGCTGGGTGTTGAAGGCCAGATGCCGCTCCTCTGCGGCAACGGGTGCCTCGCGCTCGTCCAGCATGCGCACATAGCCCCCCAATGGGAAGGCTCCCAGCACAAACTCCGTGGGAGACCCCTGGGGCTGCCAGCGCAGTAGCGGCTTGCCGAAACCCACAGAGAACCGCAATACCTTGACCCCACAGGCCACCGCCACGCGGTAGTGCCCGTATTCGTGCACTGCGATCAAAAGACCGAGGGCGACGATGAAGGCAGCGATAGTAAGCAGCATGGATGGATGGTTCCTGAGTGGGCCGGCAGTCAGGCAGCCAGACGGCCCGCCACATGTTCAGCCGCATGGCGGGCCTGGGTATCCAGATCCAGCAACGCGGCGAGCGAATCGGGCTTGGAGGGCGAAACTGCATCCAAAGTTGCAAGGTTGACCGCATGAATATGGTCAAAACGCAGCCGACCCGACAAAAAGGCGCCCACCGCCACCTCGTTGGCCGCATTCAGTACGGCAGTGGTCCCCTCGGCCGCCTTCAGCGCCTGCCAGGACAGGTGCAGGCCCGGGAAGCGAATGGCGTCCGCGTCTTCAAACGCGAGGGCGCTCAGGGTCGAGAAATCCAGCTTGCTGGCCCCGCTGGTAATGCGCTCGGGCCAGGACAGGCCGCAGGCAATCGGCACGCGCATGTCGGGCGTCCCCAACTGCGCCAGGATGGAAGCATCCTTGAACTGCACCATGGAGTGGATGATCTGCTGCGGGTGGATGACCACCTTGATCTGGTCCGGGTGCAGATCAAACAGCCAACGCGCCTCAATGACCTCCAAGGCCTTGTTCATCATCGTGGCCGAATCCACGGAAATCTTGCGTCCCATCGAGAAGTTGGGGTGCGCGCAGGCCTGGTCAGGGGTGATCTGCGCCAACGTGGCCGGATCCCGCTGGCGGAAGGGACCGCCTGAGGCTGTGAGCAGGATGCTGTCCACCCGGTCAGACCAGGTGGCAGGGTCTTCTGGCAGGCACTGGAAGATCGCAGAGTGTTCGCTGTCGATGGGCAGCAACGTGGCACCGCCGTCGCGCACGGTCTGCATGAACAGCCCGCCACCCACCACCAGGGCCTCCTTGTTGGCCAACAGCAATCGTTTGCCCGCGCGCGCCGCAGCCAGACACGGAGCCAGACCGGCAGCCCCCACGATAGCCGCCATTACGGCGTCGACCTCATCATGAGACGCTATGATTTCAAGAGCATCTTGCGCTTTTATCACTTGTGTCGGGAGGCTATTGGCCTGCAATTTTTCTGCCAGCTTCGCCGCATGGGATGCGCTGGCCATCACCGCGTAGCGAGGGCGAAACTGCGCGCATTGTTGCAGCAGCAGATCCACTTGCGTCGCAGCGCTGAGGGCAAACACCTCGAAGCGCTCCGGGTGGCGTGCCACCACATCTAGCGTGCTGGTCCCAATGGAGCCGGTGGAGCCGAGAACGGTGAGTCGTTGTTTCATCATGGGGTCGTCAGGCTCGTGAGCATCATGGCCAGGGGCAGTGTGGGCAGCAAGGCATCCACGCGGTCAAGCACGCCGCCGTGTCCGGGCAAAAGGCCACTGCTGTCCTTGACTCCGGCGCTGCGCTTGATGAGCGACTCCACCAGGTCACCCGACACGCTCATGGCCACCATGAACAACGCCGCAATCACCAGCAACCACCAGCCCTGCTGCGCCATGCGGCTGTAAAAACTGGGCACCGACGCCTGCCAGTGGGCATCCGCTGCCGCCCAAACAAAAGCCATCACCATCACCCCTGCCAGGCCGCCCCACACACCTTCCCAGCTCTTGCCGGGACTGATCGAGGGCGCCAGCTTGCCCTTGGTAAACCGCAATCCGAATGCGCGCCCCGCAAAGTAGGCAAAGATGTCGGCCACCCACACCAGCAGCAGCACCGACAGCAAAAAATTGATGCCCACATTGCGGGCCTGCACCACGGCCAGCCACGCGAGCCACAAGGCAAGCACGCCAGCCACGAGACGCACACCGGCTGGTATGCGGGGCCAGCCGGGCACTCCGGCCTTGAGCAGCCAGGCAGCCGCCAGGACCCACAGCCCGCCGCCCATAACCCACAGGGCAGTCAACGGGCGATCGACCCAGCCCAGCGCCCACGACCCGGCGCACAAGGCCACACAGGCCACACCCACCGCCACGGAACCTGCTTGGCCAAAGCCGCTCAGACGACCCCATTCCCAAGCCCCGGCAGCCATCAGAACCAGCACGACCAGCGTGAACGGTATGGTGTTGGCGTAGAAAAGCGCGGGCAACAAGATGGCCAGCAGAACAAGGGCTGTGATGACGCGCTGTTGAAGCATGGGGGCTTTCAGAACCTGTTCAGGTTCTCAACCCGGCATCGGATCAGGATGCGCGGACAGAATCTGTTCAGAGGTTTTGCCAAAACGGCGCTCGCGGCGGCTGAAGGCGTCGATGGCCTCGTCCAGGGCGGACTCATCGAAATCGGGCCACAGTCGGTCGCTGAAGAAGAACTCGGAGTATGCCGATTGCCAGAGCAAAAAGTTGCTGATCCGCATTTCTCCCCCGGTGCGGATCACGAGGTCGGGGTCGGGCACGTGGGCCAATCCCATCGCATTGTGCAGGCTGGCCTCGGTGATGGGCTCGCCACGGGCAGCTAGCGATGCCGCCGCCTGCGCGATGTCCCAGCGGCCTCCGTAGTTGAAGCACACGTTGAGCACCAGGCGGGTGTTGTCCGCCGTGGCGGCTTCTGCCTGACCCAGGCCGTCTCGCACCTTGGGCGAAAGGCTGCCACGTTCGCCCACAAAATGAAGACGCACGCCGTCTTTCTTGAGCTGGGGCACCTCGCGCGCCAGCGCCATCGCCAGCAGCTCCATGAGGCCGGAGACCTCGTCGGCGGGGCGGTTCCAGTTTTCGGAAGAGAACGCAAACACCGTGAGCACACCAACGCCGCGCTGCACGCAAGCGCGTGCGCAGCGGCGAAGTGAGTCAACCCCTTGCTTGTGGCCGGCCAGACGCGGCAGAAAGCGACGCGTAGCCCAGCGGCCGTTGCCATCCATGACGATGGCAATGTGGTGTGGCACCACCGGAGATACAGACATGGGAATGTTCAAGCCCTGGGGGCTCAAACCGCCATGATTTCCTGCTCTTTGGCGGCCACCAGCGCGTCGATCTCGGCGATGTGCTTGTCGGTGAATTTTTGCACTTCCGTTTCGGCGCGCTTCTGGTCGTCTTCGGACGCCAGCTTGTCCTTGACCAGTTTTTTGACGGATTCGTTGGCATCGCGGCGCAGGTTGCGCACGGCGATCTTGGCGCTCTCGCCCTCGTTGCGCGCGAGCTTCGTCATTTCCTTGCGGCGCTCTTCGCTCATGGGGGGCATGGGCACGCGGATCAGGTCGCCCATGGAAGCCGGGTTCAAGCCCAGGTCGCTTTCGCGAATAGCCTTTTCAATCTTGGCGCCCATGCCCTTTTCCCAGGGCTGCACGCTGATGGTGCGCGAATCGATCAGCGCCACGTTGGCCACCTGGCTCAGTGGAACCAGGGAGCCGTAATACTCGACCTGCACCGTATCGAGCAGGGCCGGATTGGCACGACCGGTGCGAATCTTCTGCAGGTTGTTCTTGAACGCGGTGATGGACTGGTCCATCTTGGTTTCAGCAGTCTTCTTGATGTCGGCAATCGTCATGTTTTCTCCTCGGGCCGACCTGCATGCAATGCAGGCCTTTCCATCGTGATCAAGCGTAAACCAGCGTACCTTCGTCTTCGCCCATCACCACGCGCTTCAAGGCGCCGTGTTTGATGATGGAGAACACCTTCACGGGCAGCTTCTGGTCACGGCACAGGGCGAAGGCAGTCGCGTCCATGATGCCCAGATTGCGGGACATGGCCTCGTCAAAGCTGAGCTTGGTGTAGCGCGTCGCCGTGGGATCCTTCTGGGGGTCGGCAGTATAAACGCCGTCCACCTTGGTGGCCTTGAGCACCAGTTCGGCGCCAATTTCCGCGCCACGCAGGGCAGCTGCTGTGTCGGTGGTGAAAAACGGGTTGCCCGTACCGGCCGCGAAGACCACGACCTTGCCCTCTTCAAGATACTGCAGCGCCTTGGGGCGCACATAGGGCTCGACCACCTGCTCAATGGCAATGGCGGACATCACACGGGCCACCAGGCCCTGCTTGTCCATGGCGTCAGCCAGGGCCAGGGCGTTCATCACGGTGGCCAGCATGCCCATGTAGTCGGCGGTGGCACGGTCCATCCCGACCGAGCCCCCGGCGACACCACGGAAAATATTGCCCCCACCGATCACCACGGCCACCTGGACACCCAGGCGGGTCACTTCGGCGATCTCCTCGACCATGCGCACGATGGTGGCGCGGTTGATACCGAAGGCATCATCCCCCATCAACGCCTCACCAGACAGCTTGAGCAAAATGCGCTTGTGGGCTGGTGCAGCGTTGGACATGGGAAATTTCTCCAGTAAGTGGTACGAGGCTTTGGTGGGGTGGTTACAGGGAACGATCAGGCAGCAGCCTTGGCAGCAGCCACCTGGGCAGCCACTTCGGCAGCAAAGTCGTCCACCTTCTTCTCGATGCCTTCGCCCACCACGTACAGGGTAAAGCCCTTCACGTTGGTGTTGGCAGCCTTGAGCATCTGGGCCACGGTTTGCTTGCCGTCGGCAGCCTTCACGAAGACCTGGTCGGCCAGAGAGACTTCCTTGAGGTACTTCTGCACCGCGCCGTCGATGCGCTTGGCCGTGATTTCAGCGCTTTGTGCAGGCTTGCCGGCAGCCACGAGTTCCTTGTTGGCTTCGTCAGCCTTGCCTTCGGCGACCGAGCGCTCCTTGGCGATCAGGTCGGCAGGCACGTCGGCGCTGGTCAGGGCCACGGGCTTCATGGCGGCCACGTGCATGGCAACGTCCTTGGCGGCGGTAGCGTCACCGTCGAACTCGACGACCACGCCGATGCGCGAGCCGTGCAGGTAGGCTGCCAGGTTGGAGCCGCTGAAGCGCTTGAAGCGGCGGAACGACATGTTTTCGCCGATCTTGCCGATCAGACCCTTGCGCACATCTTCCAGCGTGGGGCCGAAGCTGTCTTGCTCGTAGGGCAGGGCACCCAGGGCTTCCACCGTGGCGGGGTTGTGCAGTGCCACCAGCTTGGCAGCGGCGTTGGCCATGGCAATGAAGCTGTCGTTCTTGGAAACGAAGTCGGTTTCGCTGTTGACTTCGACCAGAGCACCCGTGGTGCCGTCGATGTAGCTGGCGACCACGCCTTCAGCAGTCACGCGCGATGCGGCCTTGCCAGCCTTGGTGCCCAGCTTGACGCGCAGCAGCTCTTCTGCCTTGGCCATGTCGCCGTCGGCTTCGGTCAGCGCCTTCTTGCATTCCATCATGGGGGCGTCGGTCTTGCCACGCAGTTCAGCCACCATGCTTGCGGTAATTGCAGCCATCTTTATTCCTTCAGTATTCAGTTCAGTCAGTTCAGATTCGGGCTAAAAAAAAGGGGGCTCACCAGGGGCCCCGCTTTTGTTCGCGACGGATCGCGCAGCCGGGCTATCAGGCAGCGGCTTCTTGCACTTCCACGAATTCGTCGGTGCTCTCGGCGGTTGCAGCCTTCACGACTTCATTCACGGCGTTGGCACGGCCTTCGATGATCGCATCAGCGATGCCACGGGCGTACAGCGTGACAGCCTTGGCCGAGTCGTCGTTACCAGGGATCACGTAGTCGATGCCTTCGGGCGAGTGGTTGGTATCAACCACACCGATCAGCGGGATGCCCAGCTTCTTGGCTTCGGCCACGGCGATCTTGTGGAAACCCACGTCGATGATGAAGATGGCGTCGGGCAGAGCAGCCATGTCCTGGATGCCGCCGATGTCCTTTTCGAGCTTTTCGATTTCGCGGGAGAACGTCAGTTGCTCCTTCTTGCTCAGGTTCTCGAGGCCAGCTTCTTGCTGAGCCTTCATGTCCTTGAGGCGCTTGATCGAGGTCTTCACGGTCTTGAAGTTCGTCAGCATGCCGCCCAGCCAGCGCTGGTCCACGAAAGGCACACCAGCGCGTTGCGCTTCGGTGGCCAGGATTTCACGGGCTTGGCGCTTCGTGCCGACCATCAGGATCGTGCCGCGGTTGGCAGCCAGTTGCTTGGCGAACTTTTGGGCTTCCTGGAACAGTGGCAGCGACTTTTCCAGGTTGATGATGTGAATCTTGTTGCGATGGCCGAAGATGTAGGGGGCCATCTTGGGGTTCCAGAAGCGGGTTTGGTGACCGAAGTGGACACCGGCTTCCAGCATTTCGCGCATGGTAACGGACATAAAAATACTCCAAAGGTTAGGTCTAAAATCAGCCCCAATATTTGCAGTGCCGTGATCCTCACGAACACTGCAACACCTTGACAGGGCTGCTTTGCGATTGGTCTTGCCGCAGCGGCCACGCCGGTTGTGCAAACCTTGCACCACTGCGCTACTGCTCCCAGCAAAACCCAAAGATTCTAGCACACCCATGCTCCCTGACCTGATCGCCACCCGTGAGCAACTGCGGGACGGCGCCACCACCGCGCCCGCCGAGCTGGAGCGCTGCATCGACGCCGCCCAGGCCGCATCCAACACCCACAGCTTTGTGCGCACGCTCTTTGACGAGGCACGCACCACGGCGGTGCAGCCGGGTGCGGCCCAGTTGCCCCTGGCCGGGCTGGCGGTGTCGGTGAAGGACTTGTTTGACGTGGCCGGCCAACCCACCCCGGCGGGCTCTACCGCGCTCGCAGACGCTCCCGCAGCAGCCGAGGACTGCCCGGCCGTGGCCCGCCTGCGCGCAGCGGGCGCCAGCCTGATCGGCCGCACCAACATGGTGGAGTTCGCGTTCTCTGGCGTGGGCGTCAACCCCCACTACGGCACGCCTGCTGCCTGGGATGCCCGCTTTGGCGCCCTGCCCGGCGCGCCCCGCGTGCCCGGCGGGTCTTCGTCCGGCGCCGGGGTATCGGTGGCCACTGGCGCGGCGTTCATCGGGCTGGGATCGGACACCGGTGGCTCCATCCGCATTCCCGCAGCGCTCAATGGCATTGTGGGTTTCAAGAACACGGCCCGGCTGGTGCCTACCGCAGGCGCCGTGCCGCTGTCCACCACCCTGGACACTGCCTGCGCCATGACGCGCACCGTGCGCGACGCCATCGTGGCGCACGAGGTGCTGGCCTCCCGGCGGGTGACGCGCAGCCTGGAGCCGCTGTCCCAGTACCGGCTGGCAGTGCCGTCCACCCTCTTCCTGGACGGGCTGGACGCCCCCGTGGCGCGCGCCTTTGAGCGCAGCGTGGAAGCCTTGCGCCAGGCGGGCGCACAGATCGACACCATCGCATTGCCCGCCGTGCTGGAGCAGCCCGCCTACGGCTTTGCCGCCCCAGAAGCCTACGCCTGGCACCGCGAGCTGCTGCAGCGCGCAGGCGACCGCTACGACCCCCGGGTGCGCATGCGCATCGAAAAAGGCGCCACGCTGATGGCCTGGGAATACATCGACCTGCTGCAGGCGCGCCAGCAATGGATTGCACGCATGATCGCCGACATGGAGCCGTACGACGCCCTGCTGTCCCCCACCGTGCCCATCCTGGCGCCACCGCTGTCCGATGTCGCTCCTGCAGATGGTGCGGACAAGGCCCGGGACGCCACCCGCGATGCCGAGTTCTTCCGCGTCAACAACCTGCTGCTGCGCAACACCAGTGTGGTCAATCTGCTGGACGGCTGTGCGCTGTCGCTCCCCTGCCACGTGCAAGGGGAACTCCCGGTCGGGCTGATGGTCTGGCACGGGGCGCTCAGGGATGACACGGTGCTCAACATCAGCCTGCAGATCGAGCAAACACTACAAAAATAATAGCTACCAGCGCATGATTCACTAGCGCTACAAGCCAAAAACACCCAAATTCATGAAGATTGCCATCGTGGGCGCCGGCATTGTCGGCGTCACCACCGCGTACGAACTGGCCAGCGACGGCCACGAAGTCACGGTGTTTGAACAACGCAGTGCGGCCGCCGAAGAGGCCAGCTTTGCCACCGCCGGGCTGCTGGCGCCCCACCTGCTCAGCCCCTGGGCGCTGCCGGGCTTCGGCCAGCCGCTGCGGCTGATGGGGACACAGGCCACCCTGCGGCTGGCTGGCGGCCTGACCCGCGCCAACTGGGCCTGGCTGCGGCGCTGGCGCAGCATGGCGCGCAGCCACAGCGCCCCGGCCGCCGCGGTCGAACGCCTGGCGCAATACAGCCAAGCTCGACTGCAGGCCATTGCGAACCAGCACGAGCTGGACTTTGAAGCCAGCGACGGCCGACTGGTGCTGCTGCGCACCGAAGAAGACCGCACCCGCCTGCAGCCCGCACTGCAAGTGCTGCGCGACAGCGGCGTGGCCCTGCGCGAGATCGACGCCGATGCGGCGCGCCAGATCGAGCCCGGCCTGTCGCCCGAGGCGCCGCTGACAGGCGCCATCCACCTGCCCGATGCGCACGCAGGCAACTGCCGGCTGTTCGCGCAGCTGCTGCGCCAGGGCATCCAGGGTGCGGGGGTGCAGTTTGTGTTCAACACCCGGGTGGACCGCGTCGGCACCAGCCCCACCGGCGTGGTGCTGCAGGGCGAAACAGACCTGCGCCGCTTTGATGCCGTGGTGCTGTGCGCCGGCATGGCATCGGCCACGCTGCTGCCCGCACTGGGCCTGGGCCTGCCCATGGCGGCCGTGTATGGCTACTCCGTGAGTGCCCCGCTGCGCGAATCCACCCACGCCCCGCGCGCCAGCGTGGTCGATGCGGGCCAGCAAATCTCCATCACCCGCCTGGGCCAGCGCGTGCGCATTGCCGGTGGCGCTGAACTGGCCGGGGCCGATGCCGAGCACCACCCCCCCACACTGCAGCGCCTGTACCGCACGCTGAACGACTGGTTCCCCGGGGGCGCGCAGCTCTCATCCAACCTGCAGATCTGGCGCGGTGCCCGCACCATGCTGCCAGACGGTGCCCCGGTGGTGGGCGCCAGCGGCGTGCCGGGCCTGTGGCTCAACACCGGCCATGGCGCTGGCGGCTGGGCCCTGGCCTGCGGCAGCGCGCGGGCACTGGCCGACCTGATCGCGCAGCGGGAACCCGAGGTGTCGCTGGACGGGCTGGGCATGCGGCGGTTCTGAACCTTCCGCGCTTTGCCCCCACGGGGCGTCGGCGCACAATGGCAAGCGCGCTGCCGCTGGCAGCAGCCCTTGCCCCCTGCAGCCCATGCACCGCATCACCGCCCACCAGCCTTATCCCCTGTTCAACACGGCCGCCACACGCCGCCTGGAAAAAGCGGCGGCAGCCGCCCTGCCTCCGCACGCGCTCATGCAGCGCGCCGGCCTGGCCGTCGCGCAACTGGCCCAGGCGCTCGCACCCCACGCACGCACCGTGTGGATTGCCTGCGGCCCCGGCAACAACGGGGGTGACGGGCTGGAGGCTGCCATGCACCTGCAGCGCAGTGGCCGCAGAGTGGTCGTGACCTGGCTGGGCCAGCCCGATACGGCCCCGGCGGATGCCAGGGCCTCCTGGCAGCGCGCACGGGATGCGGGCGTATCCTGGGCAGACACTGCCCCCGACGATCTGGGGGCCAACGACCTGTGCATTGATGCGCTGCTGGGCATTGGCGTCTCTTCGTCACCCCACAGCCCCGCACGCGCGCCCGACGCAAGGCTCCAGGCCTGTCTGCAAGCCCTGCACCGCAGCCCGGCCCCCGTGCTGGCCGTGGACCTGCCCAGCGGGCTGGACGCGGACACCGGCCAGTTTGCAGCAGGCCTTGCGCCCGACACCCCAACCCACCAGCACTACCACCTGCACCACCAAGCGCCCCCGCCACGCCACACCCTGAGTCTGCTCACCCTCAAGCCCGGCCTGTTCACCGCCGCCGGGCGGGACGCAGCAGGCCAGGTCTGGCTGGATGATCTGGGCGTAGAACCCGGGCACGAGCCGCCCAACGCCTGGCTCTCCGGCCCCGCCCTGCCCGCCCCCCGCGCCCACGCCAGCCACAAGGGCAGCTATGGCGATGTGGCCGTGGTGGGTGGCGAAGGTTGGGCAACACGCGGTATGGGCATGGCGGGCGCCGCACTGCTCGCGGCATCGGCGGCCCTGCACAGCGGCACGGGCCGGGTGCTGGTGGCCCTACTGGACGATGGGCATCTGCAACTGGACCTGCAGCAGCCCGAGTTGATGTTCCGCCGCTTTGACGCCCTCGCGCTCGAACAGCTCACCGTGGTCTGCGGCTGTGGTGGCGGGCAGGCCATCACACGCGTGCTGCCCGAAGTCATCACCCGCGCGGCCCGACTGGTGCTGGATGCCGACGCGCTCAACACCATCGCCACCCAGGCCGCACTGCACGCGCTGGTGGTGGCACGCGGACAGCACGGGCAACCCACGGTGCTCACACCGCACCCGCTGGAGGCTGCGCGCCTGCTGGGCCTGACCACGGCCGAGGTCCAGGCCCACCGGTTGGATGCCGCGCAGCAATTGGCCAACCAGTTCAACTGCGTGGCCGTGCTCAAGGGTTCGGGCACCGTGGTTGCTGCACCCGACCGCGTCCCGGCCATCAACCCCACGGGCAATGCGCGGCTGGCCACGGCGGGCACGGGCGATGTGCTGGCAGGCATGGTGGGCGCCCACCTGGCCGCCGGTGCCAGCGCCTTGCGCGCGGCGAGTGAAGCGGTGTACCAGCATGGCCAGGCGGCTGATGATTGGCCAGCGCGCCAGGCGCTGACGGCCAGCGCACTGGCGCGGCGCGTGGGCGGAAGCTGAGCCTCAGGCCAGCAAGGTCACCTTCTTGAGCGGCTTGAGCACGCTCGACGGTGTCATGCCAAAGGTCTGCCGGAACATGCGGCTGAAGTGTGCCGAATCAGAAAACTCGCCATGTAGCGCCGCGTCGGTCAGGCGCGGGCTGACCGCCAGCCCCGCCATCGCCAACCGCACCTGGGACCAGACCCGATAGGTGCGCAAGCTCACGCCCATCTCGGCGCGAAACAGGTGGTTGAAACGCGATGCTGAAAGCTGGACGCCCAAGGCCAGGTCACCCCGTGCCACCCGCCCAGCCTGCGGATGGCGCAGCACATGCAGGCTGCGGACGACGCGTGGGTCGAGCGGCGCCACCTCGCTATCGAGCGGGCACCGCAGCAAGGCGGGCAGGTCGAACTGATGCAGATAACCCTCCATGGCACTGCGCGCGCCCACAGGGACTGCGACGTCCACCACCACACCCCCCTCTTGCCCGAACAGCCCCCGCAGGCCGCGCGCCTGCGCCGAATCTGGCTCCAGATACACCAGCGCCACCACTTCACCACAGGGGTCGAACAGGTGCTCCACTGCGGCATCGACCAACGCGCTGTGGCAAGTCTCCACACACCCTGCCCCCCAGCGCACCGCAAACCGGCCCGAGAGCCCCATCAGCAGCACCGGCGACGCATGGCAGTGCCAGCCCGTGGCCGGGATCTCTCCGACGTAGAGCGCGCGGTCAGTGCCCAGGGTCAGTGTGTTGCGTGCCGGCATAGCCCAAACCTACAAGTTTTTTTACAGAGATCTCCGTAGCCTTGCCTCTCCTGCCAGGGGGCCTGCCGGTGTGCAAGCAGGGCCCCTGACGTGTACGCAGCCACATCCCTGGAGAACGCTTCTTGAAACGCATCGCTATTTCTGTTGCAACGGCACTGGTACTGGGCACAGCCGGCCTCTACTACGGGGCCCCTTCACTGTTCAAAGAGCCCCTGCTCAGGGCCAATCGCCATCTGTCTGGCCTGGAAGAAAAAACCACCAACGCGGCGATGCACACCATCCACTACCTGGACAACGGCACGCCCCCAAACCCCGCGCTTCCCCCCCGCAGTGGAGCAGATGCTGGAACGCCCATTGTTCTGCTGCACGGCATATTTGCGGAGAAGGACCATTGGGTCGATTTTGCGCGCCCCCTCACCGGCCAGTACCGGGTGATTGCCCCAGATATCGCGGGCTTTGGCGAAAGCACGCGGCGCGATGATCAAGCCTACGACTATGCGGCCCACGTGACGCGCCTCGCCGCGTTTCTGGATGCACTCGGCTTGGCGCAAGTGCATCTGGCTGGCAACTCAATGGGTGGCACGATCGCAGCGCTCTTTGCCCTGCGGTACCCTGAGCGCGTAGCCAGCGTGGCCTTCATCGGCGCGCCCCACGGCATACGCTCGCCCCAGCCCAGCACCATGGACCGCCTCATCGACGCCGGGCAACGCCCGCTGGTGGCCCACGATGCCACCGCTTTCAAAGCGATGATGGAGTTGGTGTTTGAAAAGCGCCCCTTCCTGCCCTACCCCATCCTGCATGCCTCCGAGCAGGACGCGCTGCGCAACGCTGCATCCAACGCCCGCCTGTGGGACGCGCAGCTGAAAGACCGTTATCTGCTGGAACAACACCTGGGCCACCTGCAGCAGCACCCCACCCTGGTCCTGTGGGGCGACGGCGACCGCGTGTTCGACCGAAGCGGCCTTCAGACGGTGCAGAAGCTGCTTCCGCAGGCACACATCGCCGCGCTGCCCGGCATTGGGCACCTGCCCATGATGGAAGCCCCCGCCGACACGGCACAACGGTATGCGCGCTTTCTGGAGCAATCGAGCGCCCCTCAAGCCGCCAAGCATGCACATTTCAATAAAAAATAGCCGCAAGCGCATGTTTTATATGCGCTTGCAGCTATCAATTAAATAGCAATGGTGAGGCGAACTGGAGGGCCTTGGTCCACCAGCTCGACGACCTCAGCCCCGGCGTGGCTTGCGCGCTTTGCCTTTGCTGGACTTACCCGCCACCGCCTTCTTGACCGATGCTTTGAGCGACTGGATCGGCGAACGCGCGGCCCGCTCGCGGGTCAGGCCTGCCTGCTCGGTGGCAGATGGACCTGCGGCCTTGTCGGCCTTGCGTCCGCCGGACCGACCACCCGCCTTGCGGGCGCCACCACCAGCCCCCTCGGTACCCATACCCTTGTCCTTGAGCGCGCGGCCCAGCAGCTCCTCGCCTTCGCGCACCAGGCGGAAGTCGATCTTGCGTCCGTCCAGATCCACACGGCTCACCTGCACCCGCACCCGCGCGCCGATGGCGTAGCGGATGCCGGTGCGCTCGCCGCGCAGCTCCTGGCGCGCCTCGTCGAACTTGAAGTATTCGCCGCCCAATTCGGTGATGTGCACCAGCCCCTCGACGTACATCGCGTCCAGCGTCACGAAGATGCCGAAGCTCGTCGCAGCACTGACCACGCCACTGTATTCCTCGCCGAGGTGCTCGCGCATGTACTTGCACTTGAGCCAGGCTTCCACATCGCGGCTGGCCTCGTCGGCGCGGCGCTCGTTGGCACTGCAGTGCAGACCGGCTGCCTCCCAGGCCTGGGTGTCGCGGCTGGGCGGTTTCACATCCTTGCGTGGCTTGGTGCCAGGTGCGGCCACGCGGGCCGCCAGCCGTTTGGCCAGCTTGGCATGGGCTTCGCCGGGTGTGGGCAAGGACGGCAGCGCGTACTTCGTCTTGCTCAGGATGGCCTTGATGACCCGGTGCACCAGCAAGTCGGGATACCGACGAATGGGGCTGGTGAAATGGGTGTAGGCATCGAACGCCAGGCCGAAGTGGCCGCTGTTGATGGGCGTGTAGATGGCCTGCTGCATGGAGCGCAGCAGCATGGTGTGGATCTGCTGTGCGTCGGGCCGATCCTTGGTCGCCGTAGCAATCGCCTGGAAGTCGCCCGGCTTGGGGTCGTCGCCAATCGTCATGCCCACGGCCATGGCCTTGAGGTAGTTGCGCAGGATCTCCTGCTTCTCGGGCGTGGGGCCTTCGTGCACGCGGAACAGGCCCGGCTGGCCACCCTGTGCAATGAAGTCGGCGCTGCACACGTTGGCGGCCAGCATGGCCTCCTCGATGAGCTTGTGCGCGTCGTTGCGGGTGCGCGGCACGATCTTTTCGATGCGGCCGTTTTCGTCACACACAATTTGCGTCTCGGTGGTCTCGAAGTCCACTGCGCCGCGCGCCTGGCGCGCGATGAGCAGCGCACGATATACGTCATGCAGGTTGAGCAGGTCCTTGACGCGGTCCTTGCGCTTGCTGGCTTCCGGGCCGCGCGTATTGGCCAGGATGGCGGCGACCTCTGTGTACGTGAAGCGCGCGTGGCTGAACATCACAGCCGGATAGAACTGGTATGCGTGCACCTCGCCCTTGGCGGTGACCAGCATGTCGCAGACCATGCACAGGCGCTCCACCTCGGGGTTGAGCGAGCAGAGCCCGTTGCTGAGCTTCTCGGGCAGCATGGGGATCACGCGGCGCGGAAAGTACACGCTGGTAGCACGGTCGTAGGCATCGATGTCGATGGCGCTGCCCGTTTCCACATAGTGGCTCACGTCGGCAATCGCCACCAGCAGACGCCAGCCCTTGCTGCGGCCGACCTTGGCGGGCTCGCAGTACACGGCATCGTCGAAGTCGCGCGCGTCTTCGCCGTCGATGGTGACCAATGGCACATCGGTCAGGTCCACGCGGCGTTTCTTGTCCTGCGCGCGCACCTTGTCGGGCAGCTCCTTGGCCTGGGCGAGACACTCGGCAGAGAACTCGTGTGGCACGCCGTACTTGCGCACCGCGATCTCAATCTCCATGCCAGGGTCGTCCACTTCGCCGAGCACTTCGGTGATACGCCCCACAGGCTGGCCGAACAGGGCCGGAGGTTCTGTCAGCTCAACCACCACGACCTGCCCGGGCTTCGCGGCGCCCGTGGCGCCCTTGGGGATCAGTACATCCTGGCCATAGCGCTTGTCTTCGGGAGCCACGAGCCACACACCACTTTCCTGCAGCAGTCGGCCGATGATGGGCTGGGGTGGACGTTCGATGATTTCCACAACGCGGCCTTCGGGACGGCCACGGCGGTCCTGGCGCACGATGCGCACGCGCACACGGTCCTTGTGCAGGACTGCGCGCATTTCGTTCGGGGGAATATAGATGTCGCCTTCGCCATCGTCGCGGATGACGAAACCGTGTCCATCACGGTGCCCTTGCACGCTGCCTTCGATCTCTTGCGACAAATGTGTGGCTGGCTGCGTGCCGGGGGTGGATTTTTTGTTATACAATCTTAGTCTTTCCTGAAATGCCCAGGTGGCGGAATTGGTAGACGCACTAGTTTCAGGTACTAGCGAGTAACATCGTGGAGGTTCGAGTCCTCTCCTGGGCACCAAGTTTAACGAGAACCAGCGATGGTTTTCAAAATATCGAAGCCGCTGTACACCCAGCGGCTTTTTTATTTGCTGAGATATTTTGGATGCCCTGCTGCGGCCAAAGATTTTTGAGCCGATGGCACATTTTTTTGAAAACTCTTCAGAAGCCCGAATTTCTTGTCCTATAATTCGAGGCTGATCTGAAAGCCCAGGTGGCGGAATTGGTAGACGCACTAGTTTCAGGTACTAGCGAGTAACATCGTGGAGGTTCGAGTCCTCTCCTGGGCACCAAACATATAAAAAGCCGTTGCATCCGCAACGGCTTTTTTGTTTTCAAACCATCAAAGCAAAGAAAAAAACGAGACCGCCAGCGGTCTCGTTTTTCGTTCTGTCTGCTGCCCTGAGGGTACACGCGCCGCAGCGCGCGCCCCAGCCCTTCAACTACTTGCGCAGCAGCGTCTTGAGCACGTTCTGCAAACGGCGTGCGTTCGCCGCATCGCTATTGCTCGCCAGCACGCGCGCCACATCCTGACCCCAGGTCTGGGTGGGCGCAGGGTCGTTGCGGCGCGTCAGCAACTGCAGTTGCAACATGCGCCGCGCGGCAATGTGCTCGGCAGGCGTTGGGGCCTCGGCCGCCATTTCAAGGCGCAGCAGCGCTTCTGCCGCATCGCCCTTGGGCGCAGCCGACAATGCCTGTGTCCAGGCACTGCGCACCGACGCCGTCACACCCGAACCCAAATCTTGCGTGCCGGGGACCAGCGCAGCATCGCGCTTTTCCCATGCGGTCAACAGCTGGGTCAAGGCTTCGCCGTGGGCCTGTGCAGCCAACTTCTTCAGAGCCAGCTGCGCGTGCTCCATCGCCTCGCGCTGAGCACGGAATGCCGTGTCCCCCAAGCGAGGGCCACGGTCCTCGAAGGCTGGACGATCACCAAAACGGCCTCCCCGGTCAGCGCGATCGCCCATGCGGCCATCACTGCGTGGGCCGCGGGCACCGTCACGGTCGCCCGGACGACCATCGCGGCGGTCACCCGGTCGCGCACCACGGCCGGGGGCCACCGGAGCGTCTTTCTTCATCCCAGGGCGGTCATCCCCACGCACGGCCACAACAGGTCGTGCAGCAGGCTTGGGGGCTGCGGGTGCTGGCGCGGGCGCGGCTGCAGCGGTGTCACCACCTTCCGCAGCCTCGGCAGAGGCCTCCGCTCCAATTTCAGTAGCAGCTGGAGCAGCAGGAGCAGCATTTGCCTGCGCTTCAGCATGCGACTGGGCATCCTTGTTGGCCGTGGCGACCGCTTCAGCCGCCTGGGCCTGGCCGCGCAATGCAGCCTCCAGCGCCTGCATGGCAGCACGGATCTGCTGCGCATCACCCGTGGCGTTGGCAGCCTCCAGAGCCTTGGAGGCGTCCAGAACGACGCGGTCCCGCGCACTCAACTCGGTGACAGCACGGTCACGATCCGCCGACTTGCGGTTGAACGCTTCATCAATGGGCTTGCGGAAAGCGTCCCACAGCTTTTGCTCGTGCTTGCGGTCCAGCGGCACGGTCTGTGCCTCCGCCTGCCAGCGCTGTTGCAACGCCTTGACGGCATCGATGCGCAAAGCGGGTGCCGCGCCCAAGGCTGTGGCCTCGTCGATCATCGCGTGACGACGCGCCAGACTTTCCTTCTGTGCAGCCTCCAGGGGTGCTGCGGCCAGGGCAATGGCCTGTTTCCACAGGGGCTGCAGCTCTGCAAAAATCTTCTCGCCCACATGCCCGCCTTCGCGCCAGCGGTCGCCGAACTGATACAGCGAGCGGTTGATGGCCTTCCAGTCGCCCGATGCAGCGTGTTCTTGCGCCCAGGCCTTGACCTCTTCAATCAGCGCCAGGCGCTGAGCCTTGTGCTCGGCCGCTTCAGTGCGGATCTTGTCCAGCCAGGCCTCGACCACCTTGTGCGCCGCGTTGCAGGCTTCATCAAATTTCTTCCACAGGGCGTGGTTAGGCGCACCACCCTGGTCTGCCTGCTTCCACTGGTCTCTCAGATTGCGCAGGGTCTCCTGCATCTTGCGGCCACCCAGGGCCTGACCCTCGGGGCGGTTGAGCAGCGCTTCGGCCTTGGCCACCAGGTCTTCACGCACCTGGTCGGCACTCCAGCGTTGCCAGCCTTCCAGCTCACCGGCAGCCACCAGCGCCGTGTGCACCTGCTGCTCCAGGGCATTGTCAATGTGTTTGCCATGCACCTTGAGCACGGCGCGCAGCGCAGCCGCTGCGCCAGCGCTGGCCTTGCCATGGCCTTCAGCGGTTTCTTTTTCGAGCGTCGCCAGCGCATCGCGCACCAGTTGGTGCGCCTTTTCGATCACCTCTGGCGCCACCTTGGGTTTGGCGACGCGGGCTGGCTTGCTGGCCGCTGCTGAAGCAGCCGCAGCGGCGGCGGCCTCCGTGGGCAGGCCACGGGCAGCGCGCAATTCGTCCGCCCAAACCGGCACGGGAGGCAGGGGCGCGGAGACATCTTCTGCCGCTGCAGCCGCCTGGGCGACTGCGGGCTGAAAAGCCTCCCACACCACCAGCAACTGGGTGCGAGAGGCATCCAGCAAAGGGGGAAACCGCGCTTCGACGCTCGCCCAGCTCGCATCGCCCGTGAGCTCCTGGGCCTGCTCCTGCCAGCGCGCCACATCGGCACGCAGCAGCTCCAGCGCAGCATGGGCATCACGCCAGGGTTTGGTGGAGAGCACTTCAATGCGCTGCGCCAGCAGCACAGCGGCCTCGCGCTGCACCTGCACGCGGTGCTGCAGGTCTTCAATGACCTTCACACGGTCCGCCAGCTGCACCTTGAGCAGCGACAGCGGCTCGCGCGACAGAGGCGCACCCGCCTTGGCGGCATCCCGCTGCCAGGCCAGGGCATCTGCAATATTGAGCTTGGGGGCCGCCAGCAATGCCTGGGCCTTGTCCGCCCATTCGGCCGCAATAGCCTCCTGCCCCTTGGCACGGCGGATTTCGTCCAGACGTTCGCGCACGGCGCGGGCTGCGCCCTTGTCACGTCCGCTCAACTCCTTGAACACCTCCTGCAGCTGCTCAGACGCTGGGTGCGTGGCCAGCCAGTCACGGATGCGGGAAGCGCGCTCACCCGACGTAGCGGCAGAAAAAGCGCCGCCGGTCAGCGCATCGAGCGGGTGCGGCTCGTGGGTTTTGGCCGGGGCCGGATTCACTTCAGGTGCGTCGGACATTTTGCTGCGGGAAAAAAATGGAAACATGGATCCAATGGATTACGAAGGCGTCCCTGGCGCAGGGCCTGGGGCCGTGCCCGAGCGACCGCACCATGCGCACGCCAGGGCAACAAAAGGGCTATTTTCACCGGATTGGGCCAGCAAGCCATGGCGGGGAGCATCGTCCACACCAGCCAAGTGATCTGGCACAAGGCTTTGCGAGGCAGGCCGCCCCGCCGATGGACCTCTGCGAGAACGCCGCGCGACACTCCGGGCGAAGGGTCGCCGCTCTAGGGAACAGCCCCCATTATCTATATATAAGACAGCGCCGCCCACCCACAAGGCGAAGCACCAATAAGAAAGCCCGACGAGCAGTGCCTGAAGGGCCTGCCCGCCGGGCTTGACGGCTGACACAACGGTCTTTGCCATCGGTCGCGATGCGGAGAGAAAGGTCCGCATGGCGAGGAGGCAAGGTATTGCCTCCAGGGGTTGCCATGGAAGCGGCATCTGCTGCACCTTGGCACTGAATGCCCTCGGAGGGAGACTTCGCTTCGTCTGGCGATGCCTGAAATCTACAGGCGCCTCCACCTTATCAAACTCACTCGGCCAACTCAAATCGGATTCTCAATGGCGGAGAAAAGCCCGATTGAATTTGACATGGTGATGTCAGCCACCACCGGCCCACCCACAGCGCTGAACAGCCCCTCACCCCACAAAAACTGTGATTTTTCACATGTTTTTCATAATTTTTATGTCTTAAAAATAGTTTTGTTAGTATTGACTATGCATTTAGTGAGCTTCTAGAATCCGCCAGCCCCAAAAACAGGGCTAGTTACAAACCCCAATCGCTGCCGAACCCGGCTAAGTCAACCCAGGGCGCCAAGCACTCCACAGACGTGCAGCCCGGACTTGATGGCGTACCAATCCAGGCGATCTGCCAGCAAAGCACAGTCCACTGCGACTGCCCCGCTCCACTGGCCCGCTTCAGAAAGGAAGAGCTATGACAGCGTCAGGAAAAATAGTCTCCGGCGTGCGAACCTTCGCGGCCGACGTGACCGAAGGTTTTCTTGAAATCACCCACAACAGCTTCGCCCTCATCGGCTTGGCCGTTGCCTTTGTCGTCATTGCCCTCACTGCACGGCCCGATCTGCGCCAGGCTGGTGAAGAGCAACTGATGAACTGGCTGCAAGCCCGCCAGGTTGAAATGCTGGGCATGCCCATAGAGCCAGAAGCCAGCGAGCGCGCTACGGCGGTGAACCCCAAGGACCTGCCCAAAGAGCAGGCAGCCGTGGCCTTCTGGCTCAGCAAAAAGTACCGCGTGGCGCCTGAGCCCCTGAGCGCTTTGGTGGCCGAGGCCTACGAGATTGGCACCCGCGCAAAGATCGACCCCACCCTGATCCTGGCCATCATGGCCATTGAGTCGAGCTTCAACCCATTTGCCGAAAGCGCCGTGGGCGCACAAGGGCTCATGCAGGTGATGACCCGCGTGCACACTGACAAGTACCAGAACTTTGGCGGTCACTTTGCAGCCTTTGACCCGGTGAGCAACCTGCGGGTCGGTGTGAAGGTGCTGCAGGAATGCATTGCTCGCGCTGGCTCGCTCGAAGGCGGCCTGCGCTTTTATGTGGGTGCAGGCAACATGGCCGACGACGGAGGCTATGCCGCCAAGGTGATGGCGGAACATTTGCGCCTGCGCCAGGTGGCCGGCGGTCGCGCAGTGCCTTTCAATCCTCCACCCTCCTTGTCTACCCAGGCTCCCGTGCAGAGCATCCCCGCAGCGGTGCCCCGCACCACAGCCCCTGCAGCAGCCAGCGACAAGGTGGCTTTGCTGACACCTGGCCTGTAACCCTGCAGGCTCCCGGCACCCAGGTAACAACCCTGGCGCACAGCGGTTCGGACGGTGCAGCACTGGCGCCGTGTCGGCTACACTAACGGGGTACGCGACTGGCGATAGGCGCAGCATCCAGCCACTGGATGTTGCCGCTGACGTGGAAACCAGCAAGAACCTACTTCTTGTGAACCACTGGGAAGCGTGCCGCAGGGGCCCTGCCCCATGCGTTCAGCCGTTCGCCTGGGCAGCCCTTGTTTCAAGGGACACAAGTTCATAGGACTGCCAATCATGTACGACCGCAAAATTCTTGTCGAACAAACCGACCCCGAGCTGTTTGCCGCCATCCAGGCCGAAAACGCCCGCCAAGAGCACCACATCGAGCTGATCGCCAGCGAGAACTACGCTTCCCCCGCCGTGATGTGGGCCCAGGGCACCCAGCTGACCAACAAATACGCAGAAGGCTACCCAGGCAAGCGCTACTACGGTGGCTGCGAGCATGTGGACGTGGCCGAGCAACTGGCCATCGACCGGGTCAAGCAGCTGTTCGGCGCAGAAGCCGCCAACGTGCAGCCCCACTGCGGCGCATCGGCCAACGAGGCCGTGTTCCTGGCCTTCCTGAAGCCCGGCGACACCATCATGGGCATGAGCCTGGCCGAAGGCGGCCACCTGACACATGGCATGCCGCTGAACATGTCGGGCAAGTGGTTCAACGTGGTGTCCTATGGCCTGGATGCCAAAGAAGCCATCGACTACGAAGCGATGGAGAAAAAGGCGCACGAGACCAAGCCCAAGCTGATCATCGCCGGTGCCTCGGCCTACAGCCTGCACATTGACTTCGCACGTTTTGCCAAGGTGGCCAAGGACGTGGGCGCGATCTTCATGGTGGACATGGCCCACTACGCCGGCCTGATTGCCGCCGGTGTGTACCCCAACCCCGTGCCCCACGCCGACGTGGTCACATCCACTACGCACAAGAGCCTGCGCGGCCCGCGTGGCGGCATCATCCTGATGAAGGCACAGCACGAGAAGGCCATCAACAGCGCCATCTTCCCCGGCCTGCAAGGCGGCCCGCTGATGCACGTGATCGCTGCCAAGGCCGTAGCCTTCAAGGAAGCGCTGCAGCCCGAGTTCAAGGCCTACCAGGAGCAAGTGGCCAAGAACGCCAAGGTCGTGGCTGAGACGCTGACCGCACGCGGCCTGCGCATCGTGTCCGGCGGCACGCAAAGCCACGTGATGCTGGTGGACCTGCGCGCCAAGGGCATTACCGGCAAGGAAGCCGAGGCCGTGCTGGGCGCCGCCCACATGACCATCAACAAGAACGCGATCCCCAACGACCCTGAAAAGCCGATGGTGACCAGCGGCGTGCGCATTGGCACCCCCGCCATGACCACGCGTGGCTTCAAGGAAGAAGAAGCCCGCATCACGGCCAACCTGATTGCCGATGTGCTGGACAACCCCCGCGACGAAGCCAACATCGCCGCCGTGCGTGCCAAGGTCAACGCCCTGACCGCTCGTTTCCCGGTCTACCGTTAAGCAACAAGCCGGTCCTCAGCGCCCATGAAGTGCCCCTTCTGCAGCCACCTCGAAACGCAAGTTGTTGAAACGCGGGTGTCTGAGGATGGGGTCTTCATCCGCCGCCGCCGCCAGTGCGGCGCGTGCGACAAGCGCTTCACCACCTACGAGCGGCCGGAAGTGAACTTCCCGGCCATCGTCAAAAAAGACGGTCGGCGCATTGAATACGACCGCAGCAAGCTGCTGGGCTCTTTCAACCTGGCGTTGCGCAAGCGCCCGGTCAGCACCGACCAGATCGACAGCGCCATCGAGCGCATCGAAGAAAAGCTGCTCAACCTGGGCCAGCGCGAAGTGATCTCCAGCCGCATTGGCGAGCTGGTGATGCGCGAGCTCAAGAAGCTCGACAAGGTGGCTTACATCCGCTTTGCCAGCGTGTACCGCAGCTTTGAAGACATCGACGACTTTCGCGCCATGGTGGATGAGGTGCGCAAGTAGCCAATCGCGCTCCAGGGTGGCCGTCACGCGGATGACCGCCCTGGAGCAGCCCCCGCCCCTGCTACCTCGTCTGGCCAATGCAGAGCGCGGCACCGTTGGCACACATTGCGCACTCCCAGGTTCTGCCATGGCCCTGCGCGTGTGTCGCGCAAGCTACTCTGCAATTGCTACTAATTTGATAGCTATCGCAGCATGATGGACTGACGCTTCAAGCAGTTTTTTGCATCAAAACTGCCATCTAACACTCCGGCAAGCACTGCGCAGGTGCCTGACAATGCGCGCGGTGAAAACCCGCCACTTCCTGCAGCTGGTGCTGCTGTCTGCCCTGTGGGGCGCTTCCTTTTTGTTCATCCGCATCGCCAGCCCGGTACTGGGTCCGAATGTGATGGCCGCGCTGCGCATTGGGCTGGCCACTCTCACGCTGATCGGCATCATGCGCTGGGTGGGTGAGCCCTGGCCCTGGCGCCACTGGCGGGAACTGCTGGGGCTGGGTGCGCTGACGGTGGCAGCGCCTTTTCTGCTGTACGCCTGGGCGGCACTGCACCTGCCTGCGGGCTACAGCTCTCTGCTCAACACCATGGCCGTGCCGTTTGGCGTGATCGCCGCCGCCTGGATGAAGGAAGACACGCTGAGCACGCGCAAATGGGCGGGCTGCCTCTGCGGCTTTGCAGGGGTCGCGCTGATCGTGCAGCTGGGGCCTGTGGCGCCCACCTCGGCGGTACTGCTTGCGGCAGGCGCGTGCGTGACCGCTGCGGCGTGCTATGGCCTGTCTCTCACCTGGATGAAGCGGGCGACCACCCGCATGTCACCGCTGTCGATCGCGGCCGGCATCCACGCCGCTGCCCTGGTTCTGCTGCTGCCCGGGGCGGCCTGGACATTGCCCACCGCACGTTTCACTCCCGAGGCGCTGGCCGCCGTAGCCGTGATGGGCATCGTGACCTCGGGGCTCGCCTACTGGCTCAACCTGCGGGTCCTCAAACATGTCTCGCCCGTGGCCGCCATGAGTTCCGCCTTCATGATCCCGCTGTTCGGCGTGGCCTGGGGTCATATCTTTCTGGGCGAGGCACTGGGGCCGGGCATGCTCTGGGGCGGTGCGCTGGTGCTGGTGGCGACCGGGCTGGTCACCGGCTTCAACCCACTGCAATGGCTGGGAGCGCTGCGCCGCACAGACGACTAAGCGGCGGACTCCCCCACCCAGCGGGCACCCAACGCCTTTGGTGCTCCTCAGCGCGCGGCAGGCGCAACGCGGGTGATGCGGTGGGTAGCGGGTGGTGCCACCGGGCTCTGCAGCCGGAAGTACGCCTCCAGCGCATCCAGGTCCAGCTCACCCACGCGCCGGTCCTGGCCTTGCGTCAGCACCGTGAAGTTGTCACCACCGCTGTCCAGAAAGCTGCTCATCACCACACGCACGGACTGCATGTCTGTCACCGGCGCACCATTCAGCACCATGTGGCTGATGCGCGCCCCGGCGGGCTGGCTCAGGTCGTAGCGGTAACTGAACCCGCTGGACACCGACAACACCCGGGGCCGCTGCACCGTGTTGCCCCCGCTGGCGAACTGCTGCTCCAGCACCGCGCGGATCTGCGCACCCGTGAAGGTCTTGATCACCAGCTGGTTGCCAAAAGGCTGCACCGCATACAGCTGGCCGTAACGCACCAGCCCTTGCTCATCCGGCACCAGGTCAGCGCGCAGGCCGCCCGGGTTCATGAAGGACAGCTGCGCACCACCATCCGCAGGCGCTCGTGTGGCCAGCAGCTGGGCGTCCGCCACCAGATTGCCCAGCACGCTCTCCAGCGCCGCGTTGGGCTGGCGGCGCATGGCCCCTTGGGCCTGCCCCACTGGACGCTGGGCCAGCGGAATGGCGGCAGCGCGGTAGGTGTCGATGATTTTTTGCACGCCGGGATCCGCAGGGAACGTCGGCACGGCCGTGGTCAGCGGCACCGGCCCCTGGGCTCCCGTGAAGGCCTCGCCCTGCACCACCACATTGCGCGCCGTCTTGCTCACCACACGGCGGGTCTGCGTATCCACGCGCAGCTGGATGTCGGTGAGCAGCGTGCCGTACTGGCCTGCGCTGGTCAGCAAAAAGGGCTTGGCCGGGTTCACGCGGCTGTAGTCGCACACATAGGCCTGGTGCGTGTGGCCCGAGACCACCACATCCACGGCCGGGTCCAGGCGCTCCAGGATGGGCACGATGTCGCCCGACAGACCTGCGCAGCTGGTCTCCTGCACGCCCGCCGCGGTGCCCCCGCCTTCATGGATGGCCACCACAATCACATCGGCGCCTTGGGCCTTGAGCTGAGGGATCAGCGCGTTGGCCGTGGCCGCCTCGTCCTCAAAACGCAGCCCAGCGACCCCGGACGGGCTGACCATGGTCGGTGTGGCTTGCAGCGTGAGGCCGATAAACCCCATGGTGACGGTGACACCGCCTTCGGTAAACCGCTTGAGCCCTGTGGCGGGCAGCAGGGTGCGCCCGTCTTCACGCACCGTGTTGGCCGCCAGCAGGCCAAATTGGGCGCCTTCAAAAGGTTTGCTGATGCGGCAAGGCTCGCGCGATGTGAATTTCTCGCAGCCACCGTTCTGCAGCCGCAGTAGCTCTCGCCAGCCCCGGTCAAACTCGTGGTTGCCGACCGCGTTGAAGTCGATCTGCATGCGGTTGACGGCCTCGATGGTGGGCTCGTCCAGGAACAGCGACGACACCAGCGGCGAGGCGCCCACCATGTCACCCGCCGACACCACCGCATGGTGCGGCGACTGGGCCTTGAGGGCAGCCATGGCGCTGGCGAAATACGCCATGCCCCCGGCAGGTGCCAGCACCGGGCCTGTGGGCCCCTGCACCCGATGCGCCATGTGGGGCGGCTCCAGGTTGCCGTGCAGGTCGTTGAAGCCGATGAGGGTGATGTCGATGTGGGCCGGCGCGCTACCCGCCGCAGGGGCGGTGGACGCAATGCCGCTACAGCCAGCCAGCCACAGCGGCACCGCCAAGGCGGCCAGCGCCCTGCGGAGAAAGGCCCGGAACAAGCGGTTGCTCATACAGAGGCACCGCCCCAGGGACGGTGGGAGTTGGTGTTACAGAAACGAGGCCTGGATCGGCGGCACAGGCGGCACCACATCGCCGCATTGGGCACGGTGACGCAGGGCGTGCTCCATCACCACCAGCGCCAGCAGCGCCTCGGCAATCGGCGCGGCGCGAATGCCCACGCAGGGGTCGTGGCGGCCCTTGGTGATGACCTCGGTGCTCTGGCCGTGGATGTCAATGGACTCGCGCGGGCTGATGATGGAACTGGTGGGCTTGATGGCGATGCTCACTTCCAGGTCCTGCCCGGTACTGATGCCACCCAGCACGCCGCCGGCGTTGTTGGTGCGGAAACCCTGGGGCGTCATCGAATCGCCATGCATCGTGCCCCGGTGGGCCACGCTGGCAAACCCGGCGCCAATCTCCACGCCCTTCACCGCGTTCAGGCCCATCATGGCGTGGGCGATGTCGGCGTCCAGCTTGTCGTACAGCGGCTCGCCCAGCCCCACGGGCACGCCCGTGGCCTGCACGCGGATGCGGGCGCCACAGGAATCGCCGGCCTTGCGCAGGGCGTCCATGTAATCCTCGTACTGCGCCACGTCGGCCACGGGGGCAAAGAAAGGGTTGCTGCGCACGTGGTCCCAGCTCTCGAAAGGGATGGGCAGCTCGCCCAGCTGCGTCATGCAGGCACGAAACTGCGCGCCGTACTGCTGGGCCAGCCACTTCTTGGCCACGGCGCCGGCGGCCACGGTGGGGGCCGTCAGGCGGGCGGAAGACCGGCCACCGCCACGCGGATCGCGGATGCCGTACTTGTGCCAGTAGGTGTAGTCGGCATGGCCGGGGCGAAAGCTCTCGGCGATGTTGCTGTAGTCCTTGCTGCGCTGGTCGGTGTTGCGGATCAACAGGGCGATGGGGGTGCCGGTGGTCTTGCCCTCGTACACGCCAGAGAGGATCTCCACCGCGTCGGGCTCGTTGCGCTGCGTGACGTGGCGGCTGGTGCCAGGGCGGCGCCGGTCCAGGTCGGCCTGGATGTCAGCCTCGGTGAGCGGCATGCCGGGCGGGCAGCCGTCAATCACGCAGCCAATGGCCGGGCCGTGGGATTCACCAAAGTTGGTGACTGCGAATAGGGTACCGATGGTGTTGCCGCTCATGGGGCGGGATTATCCCAGAGCCCCGGGTGCCCGACGCACGGCCACACCGGTTTGCTGAGGTGCACTCCCCCACAGCTGCTACGTCACCGCACCCACGAGGCACCAAACGCCCGATACGTGGCGCCCTTGCACAGGCATGACATATCCTGCTTGGCAGGGTTCTGGACGCTTGTTAGCATGTAAACATCGATTTTTGGGATCTCCATGCCCGCCCTCGCACCGCCCTCTCCGGGTCCGATATCACCTTCCCGCACCCTTCTGACTGCCGCCCTGGCAGACGCCCCCCTTCGCCGCGCACTGGACGCCAGCGACAACGCGGTGGTGATGACCAACAGCTCCAAGCGTGTGGTGTATATCAATGAAGGATTCACGCGGTTGTTTGGCTACCAGCCCGCCGAGGTGCTGGGCAGGCACCTGAGCGAGGTCTTGCTCGGCCCCCACTCCGATCCGGACCTGCTCGAAAGCATCCGGGGCAATGTGCTGACCAAAGGCAGTTTTCGCACGGACACCCTGCTTTACAGCAAGGCGGGGCAGCCTCGCTGGGTGTCCCTGGTGATCAATGCGTCCGACGAAAGCTCCGGCGGACCGGGGGGCAGCATTTCGATCCTGACCGACATCACGCTCACCAAGATGCACGAGGTCCTGCAGACGCATGTGCTGGAGGGCATGGTCAACGAGTTGCCCCTGCCCGAGCTGATGGCCCTGGTCTGCCGCGAGGTCGAACGCATCGCGCCCGAGGTCACCGCCACCATCCTGGCGGTGGATGCCCAGGGTCGGCTGCACCCGCTGGCGGCGCCCAGCCTGCCACCCACCATCAGTCATGCGCTGGACGAACTGGCGATTGGCCCCACGGCCGGGTCGTGTGGCACCGCTGCCTTCCGCAACGCGCCCGTGGTGGTCACCGACATGGCCACAGACCCACTCTGGGACGACTACCGCGACCTGTTTGCCGACAGCGGTTTGCGCGCCTGCTGGTCCAGTCCCATTCGCGACCACCGGGGCCAGCCGATCGGCACCTTTGCGTTTTATTTTCGCGAGCCCCGCGCACCCGATGCACTGCACCGCCGCCTGGTGGATGTGTGCCTGCACCTGTGCGCACTGGCCATCGAACGCAACAGCACGCACGAGCGCATCCATCAGCTCGCGTTTTTTGACGTGCTGACCGGGCTGCCCAACCGCGCTCTCTTTCGCAGCAGCGGGGAGCGCGCACTGGCCGACCTGCAGCGGGGGCGCCACACAGGCGCCCTGCTGTTCCTCGACCTGGACCGGTTCAAGCAGGTCAACGACACCCAGGGGCACGCCGCAGGCGATGCGCTGCTGAGCGAGGTGGCCCAGCGCCTCACACAAGGCCTGCGCGCGCGCGACCTGATCGCGCGCCTGTCGGGCGACGAATTTGTGCTGCTGCTCTCCGAATGCACCACCGAACAGGCTGTACAAAGCGCCCACCGCGTGCTGCACGACATTGCCCAGCCGCTGGACATCTTCGGGCAGACCCATGTGCCCCACGCGAGCATCGGCATTGCGATGTTTCCGAATGATGGAGACACCATCGACACCCTGCTGCGCCATGCCGACCAGGCCATGCACCAGGCCAAAAGCGACCATCGCCACAGCCTGCAGCTGTTCAGCGCCGAGATGAACCGCCGTGCCCAGGAGCGCGCCTCGCTGGAGCGCGCGCTGCAGCAGGCGCTGTCCGACCGCAGCCTCACCCTGCACTACCAGCCGCAGGTTCTCAGCAGTTCCCCCGGCACCTTGCACGGTGTGGAGGCTCTGGCGCGCTGGAACCACCCGCAGTGGGGCATGGTGCCGCCGTCGCAGTTCATCCCCGTGGCCGAGGACGCCGGGCTGATCCATGAGCTGACCCTGTGGCTGCTGGACGAAGCCTGCCGCCAGCTGGCGGCCTGGCGCGCTGCAGGCCACGACGTGCCCTGCGTGGCCATCAACCTGTCGGGCCGCAGCTTCCACCGGCCGGAGTTTGCTCATGAGATCAGCGATGCGCTGCAGCGCCATGGCCTGCGCGCCAGCGATGTGCTGCTGGAGATCACGGAGAGTGTGATGATGGATGCGCGACCCGTCACGCTGCAGAACATCGAGGCCCTGCACCACCAGGGCTTCAAGCTGTCGCTGGATGACTTCGGCACCGGCTATTCCAGCCTGAGCTACCTGCACCGCTTGCCCATCAGCGAGCTCAAGCTCGACATGGCTTTTGTGCAGGACCTCACCACCAGCGCCACGGCGCGCGCCCTCACGGTGTCGGTGCTGAGCATTGCGCACAGCCTGGGCATGGTGGTGGTGGCCGAGGGGGTGGAGACCACCGGCCAGCAGCAGTGGCTGCAGGCTCACGGCTGCCCGGTCATGCAGGGCTACCTATTCGGCAAGCCGCTACCACCCGATGAGATCGAGGCCTGGCTCTGCGCCCAGGCGCCTCGCCCCTATCGCTGACTTGGCGAGAGGCACATCTGTGCCGTCACGCCGGGGCGTGGGCCTCGCGCCCCGCCCACAACCTCAGGTACGGGGTTCTTCTTCCGGCCAGTCGCGGATGTAGGCCTTGAGCATCTTGTTCTCAAAGTTCTGGCTGTCCACCACGGCCTTGGCCACGTCATAGAAGCTGATCACGCCCATCAACATGCGGCGGTCCATCACGGGCATGTAGCGCGCGTGGCGGTCCAGCATCATGCGGCGCACTTCGTCCATGTCGGTTTCGAGTGTGCAGGTCAGGGGCGCATCGTCCATGGCCGTGCGCACCAGCATCGTGCCCACGCTGCCGCCGTTCTTGACCAGCGCCTGGATCACTTCGCGGAAGGTGAGCATGCCCACCAGATCGCCGTGCTCCATCACCACCAGCGAGCCGATGTCGCGCTCGGCCATCAGGCTCACGGCACCCGCCAGCGGCTCGTCCGGCGATGCGGTGTACAGGGTGTTGCCTTTGACGCGAAGGATGTCGCTGACTTTCATGGTGCGGAGTCTCCGGGGGATCGGGAAGAATCGGAAAGAGTAGGTGTGGGCCCGCAGCGACCAGCACACCGGCGGGGGCTGCCCAGGTGCTGCAGGCTGTTTGTCAGCAAATATAGCCCACAATGCCCGCCTGCATTGACAACATGGGAGACACACAGATGCCCGGTTACTCCGACCCCGGCTTTGACACGCTGGCGCTGCACGCAGGCGCCAGCCCCGACCCCGCCACTGGCGCGCGCGCCGTGCCCATCCACCTGACCACCTCGTTCGTCTTCGAGTCGAGCGACCACGCGGCGTCCCTCTTCAACCTGGAGCGCGGCGGCCATGTGTACAGCCGCATCAGCAACCCCACCAACGCGGTGCTAGAGCAGCGCGTGGCCGCCCTGGAAGGCGGCGTGGGTGCCATTGCCACCGCCAGCGGTCAGGCCGCACTGCACCTGGCGATTGCCACGCTGATGGGCGCGGGCAGCCACATCGTGGCGAGCACGGCGCTGTATGGCGGATCGCAGAATCTGCTGCACTACACGCTGTCGCGCTTCGGCATTGAGACCACCTTCGTCAAGCCCGGCGACATCGACGGCTGGCGCGCTGCGGTGCGCCCCAACACCAAGCTGTTCTTTGGCGAGACCGTGGGCAACCCCGGCCTGGATGTGCTGGACATCCCCACCGTCTCCGCCATCGCGCACGAGGCGGGCGTACCGCTGCTGGTGGACTCCACCCTCACCTCGCCCTGGCTCATCAAGCCGTTCGAGCATGGCGCGGATCTGGTCTACCACTCGGCCACCAAGTTCCTGTCGGGCCACGGCACCGTGGTGGGCGGCATCGTGGTGGATGGCGGCAGCTTTGACTGGGACGGCCCCAAATCGGCCGGCAAGTTTGCCGAGCTGACGCAGCCCTACGACGGCTTCCACAACATGGTGTTCACTGAAGAGAGCACCGTGGGCGCCTTTCTGCTGCGCGCGCGGCGCGAGGGCCTACGCGACTTTGGCGCCTGCATGAGCCCGCACACCGCCTGGCTCATTCTGCAAGGCATCGAGACCCTGCCGCTGCGCATGGCGCAGCACATGCGCAACACCGAGAAGGTGGTGGAGTTTCTAGCCGCGCAGCCGTTTGTGTCGCGCGTGGGCCACCCCTTGCTCGACTCGCACCCCAGCCATGCCTTGGCGCAAAAGCTGCTGCCACGCGGCGCGGGCTCGGTGTTCAGCTTTGACCTCAAGGGCAACCGCGAGCAGGGCAAGAAGTTCATCGAAACCCTCAAGGTCTTCAGCCACCTAGCCAACGTGGGCGACTGCCGCAGCCTGGTGATCCACCCGGCCAGCACCACACACTTCCGCATGAGCGACGAGGCGCTGGCGGGCGCGGGCATCAGCCAAGGCACGATCCGCCTGTCCATCGGCCTCGAAGACGCCGACGACCTCATCGACGACCTCAAGCGCGCGCTGAAAGCCGCTGAGAAAGCGGGGGCCTGACCATGCACATCCAAGTCAATGGCGCCGCCACCTACTGCTACACCGGCGGCAAGGCATTCGACGCCGCCAAGCCTACCGTGGTGTTCATCCACGGCGTGCTTAACGACCACAGCGTGTGGGCCCTGCAAAGCCGCTACATGGCCAACCACGGCTGGAACGTGCTGGCCATCGACCTGCCCGGCCACTGCCGCAGTGGCGGCGATGCCCCTGCTACGGTGGAGCAAGGGGCGGACTTCATCGGCGCGCTGCTCGATGCAGCAGGCGTGCAGCGCGCGGCACTGGTGGGCCACAGCTGGGGTTCCCTCATCGCCATGGAAGCCGCTGCGCGCCTGAAGGACCGCATCAGCCACCTGGTGCTGGTGGGCACGGCCTTCCCGATGAAAGTGTCGCCCGCGCTCATCGAGGCCTCGCAGACCGACCCGGAGAAGGCGATGCGCATGGTCAATGTGTTTTCCCGCAGCACCCTGTCTGCGCCCCCGTCGGCCCTGGGCCCGGGCACCTGGGTGTTTGGTGCAGGCATGGCGCTGGGGCGCAAGGTGCTGCGCAGCAACACGGCAGTCAACGTGTTCCACCGGGGATTTGTGGCCTGTGACAGCTATGCCGGTGGCGAAGCGGCCATGGCGCAACTGACCTGCCCCGTGCTGTTTGCGCTGGGCAGCCAGGACCAGATGACGGCGCCCAAGGCCGCACAGGGACTCGTCAAGGCCGCCCAGGCGGCGGGCAAGCAGGTGCAGATCGCCCATCTGCCCGTGGGGCACAACCAGATGACCGAGGCGCCTGAAGAGACACTGGCCGCCATCCGGGACTTCCTGGCCCGGTGACTCCCAAACCCCGGCGCGCTGGCAGGCCCGCCGGGGCTTTCAGAACCTGTTCAAAGCGGCAGACCCGTTGGCGACACCACACCCGCACTGCCCCGCTGGTGCGCACCGGGGTCACGGCGTATAACGCGGGCAGAGCCCCAACGCCGCCCGGAGACAACGCCATGACCACCCAGACTGCCACCCCGCAACCAGCGCCCAGCACGGACCCTCGGGCCTTCAAGCGCTTCGCGGACTTCTACCCGTTCTACCTGAGCGAGCACAGCAACCGCACATGCCGCCGCCTGCATTTTGTGGGCTCCTCCCTCACGCTGGTCTGCCTGGCCATGCTGGTGGCCACGGGCAAGCCCCAGTACCTGCTGTACGGCCTGCTCTGCGGCTACGGCTTTGCCTGGGTGGGGCACTTCGGCTTTGAAAAGAACAAGCCCGCGAGCTTCAAGCGCCCGCTGTACAGCTTCATGGGCGACTGGGTCATGTACAAGGACATCTGGACGGGTAAAGTGCCCCTGTGAGATGACTTGGAGCGCCAGAGGCTGGAAGCGCTAGTGCAACATGCCTTAGCAGCTATTACTTATATAGCAATTGACTGCTACTTGAAGGCGGCAGTCCACCCCGGTCAACGCGCCTGCAGCACATCGGCCATGCGCAAGGTTTCCAGCTTCGCGTTGGTCCACAGCGGGCCCAGGCTGTCCACCCGCTGCAGCAGCAAGCGCTGCACCAGGGGCGCAAGCAAGGTGCTTTCCGGGTCGGCCAGCAGCACATAGCGGGACTCGGGCACGTCGGCCGCACTCACCGCAGCATCGGCCACCTGTCCAACCCAGTCCAGCGCGGTCAGGGCTTCCAGCACGGGCTCCAGCTGCAATCCATCGACCCGCAGCAACTGGGCCAGCTGGCTGGGGCGCAGGCCCTTGATGGGCTGCTGGCGCGCACGGTGCAGCGCCTGCAGCACCTCCACCGCCAGCTGGAACGTCCAGCCCGCCACCGTGCCGCGCCGCGCCACCCCCGCCAGCAGGCTGGGCAGGTACGCGGTCACCACAGCACCCAGCAGCACGATGACCCAGGCCACATAGATCCAGACCAGCAAGATGGGCAGCGTGGCAAACGCGCCGTACACCACCGAGTAGGTGGGCACCTTGCCCAAGTACACCGCCAGCACCTTCTTGGCCAGCTCGATGCACACCGCGACAAAAAAGCCGCCCGTCCAGGCGTGCCGCCATTTCACCGGCGTGTTGGGCACATAGTGGTACAGCGACGCCATGCCGCCCGCCAGCACCACAAACTGGATCGAATCGAACAGCAACTGCACGCCGTCCGGCAGGCGCTTGACCAGCCCGCCCGAGGCCGACATCACATACGAAGTGAGGGCCAGGCTCGCGCCCATCAGCAACGGGCCGAGCGTGATGGCCGCCCAGTAGATCAGCACCCGCTGGCCCAGCGGCCGCAGGCGCTGCACGCGCCAGATGTCGTTGAGCGTGCGGTCGATGGTCAGGATCAGTGCCAGCGCCGTGGCCAGCAGGATGCTGAACCCCGCCACGCCGAGGCTGCTGGCCTTGGCCGCAAACTGCGTGAGGTAGCCCAACACCTGCCGCGAGATGCTGTCGGGCACCAGGCTGCTGACCAGCCAGCCCTGGAGCGCATCCTGCAGCTTGCCGAAGATGGGAAATGCGGTGAACACCGCCAGCGCCACGGTGAAAAACGGCACCAGCGCCAGGATGGTGGTGAAGGTGAGGCTGCTGGCCGTGAGGCCCAGGTGGTCCTCACGAAAGCGCTCACGCAGTGTCTGGGCCGTGGTCTTCCATGGGAAGTGCGACAGCTCATTGATCAACGCCTCGGTGCGCGACGCTACTGTCTGTATGGAAAAAGGCATGGCCGATATGATGCCACCCCAATGACCGACTCTCCCACCGCCCCTGCCTCCCCTCTCACACCGTCCGACAACGGCGTTGCCGCCACACGCTGGGTAGCCACCGGCAGCCTGCTCGCCCTGATTGTTCTGTGCCTGGCCTGGGAACTGGTGCTGGCCCCCTTGCGCCCAGGCGGCACCTGGCTGGCGATCAAGGCCCTGCCGCTGTGCATCCCGCTGGCAGGCATCCTGAAAAACCGCATGTACACCTACCGCTGGGTCAGCCTGGTGATCTGGCTGTACTTCACCGAAGGCGTGGTGCGCGGCTGGGGCGACAAGCCCCCATCGCAATGGCTGGCCTGGGGCGAAGTGGCCTTGTGCCTCGTGCTGTTCACCGCTTGCACGCTGCATGTGCGCGTGCGCCAGCGCAACGCCAAGGCAGCCGCCGCTGCGGCAGAAGCCAGCGCTGCGCCACCCGCCCCCTGATATCCATGGCGCAGCCCTCCGCAATCCGATCAACCCACTGAACCCGTCGCTTCACCCATGACCACCTTGCTCGACACCCTGCGCACCATCGTCGGCCCCGCCCATGTACTCAACGAAGGCGACCTCACCGCCTGGGAACAGGACTGGCGCCGCCGCGTGCGCGGCAAGGCCCTGGCCGTGGTGCGCCCTGCCAATACGCAAGAGGTGGCCGATGTGGTCAAGGCCTGTGCGGCAGCGGGCACCGCGATCGTTCCGCAAGGCGGCAACACCGGTCTGGCCGTGGGCTCGACGCCCGATGACAGCGGCACACAGATCGTGCTGAGCCTCACGCGCATGAACGCGGTGCGCAGCGTGGACACCGACAACCTGACCATGACGGTAGAAGCGGGCTGCATCCTGCAGAACCTGCAGGACGTGGCCGAGAAGGCCGGCGTGCTCTTCCCTCTGAGCCTCGCTGCCGAGGGCAGCTGCACCATTGGCGGCAACCTGGGCACCAACGCAGGCGGCACGCAGGTGGTGCGGTACGGCAATGCGCGCGACCTTTGCCTGGGCCTGGAAGTCGTCACCGCCCAGGGCGAGGTGTGGGATGGCCTCAAGGGCCTGCGCAAGGACAACACTGGCTACGACCTGCGCGACCTGTTCATCGGCAGCGAAGGCACGCTGGGCATCATCACCGCCGCGACGATGAAGCTCTACCCCGAGCCCGCCGCACGCCTCACCGCCTGGGCCGCCGTGCCATCCATGGAACACGCCGTGGCGCTGCTGGGCCAGGCGCACAAACAGCTGGGCGCGGGCCTCACGGGCTTTGAGGTGATGGGCCAGTTTGCGCTGAGCCTGGTGGGCAAACACATGCCGCAGCTGCGCGTACCCTTCCTGGGCGACGACAACGCGCCCTGGTGCGTGCTGCTCGAAAACTCCGACAGCGAATCCGAAGAACACGCGCGTGCACGGTTTGAATCGCTGCTGGAGACCGCGTTTGAAATGGGCTGCGTGACCGACGCCGTGGTGGCCGAGAACCTCACGCAGGCGCACCAGCTGTGGCACATTCGCGAGAGCATTCCGCTCGCCCAGGCCGAAGAGGGCCTGAACATCAAGCACGACATCTCGGTGCAGATCTCGCGCATCCCCGCCTTTGTGGCCCACACCGACGCGGTGCTGCAGCGCGAGATCCCCGGCGTGCGCCTGGTCAACTTCGGCCACCTGGGCGACGGCAACCTGCACTACAACGTGCAGGCACCGGCAGAAGGCGACCCCAAGGCCTTCCTGCGCGAGCACGAGGCGCATGTGAACCACCTGGTGTACGAGGCCGTGGCCGAGTTTGGCGGCTCGTTCTCGGCCGAGCATGGCATCGGCGAACTCAAGGCCGACAAGCTCGCCAAGTACCAGTCGCCCGTGGCGCTTGGCATGATGCGCGCCATCAAGCAGGCGCTGGACCCGCAGGGCATCATGAACCCGAAGCGCGTGCTGCAGTAAACCCACAGAAAGCTGACCCATGACCGCTGCCGTGACTGTGCGCCCGGTTCAACCCGAAGACTACGCCGCCTGGCGACCGCTCTGGGATGGCTACAACGCGTTCTATGGCCGCTTTGGCGCCACCGCGCTGCCGGAGCACATCACGCAAGCCACCTGGCAGCGGTTTCATGACGCGGCAGAGCCCATGTTCTGCCTGGTGGCGCAGGACGATGCCAGCGGCGAACTCCTGGGCCTCACGCACTATCTGTTTCACCGCAGCATGACGCGCATCGAGCCCGTGTGCTACCTCAGCGACCTGTTCACCCGCGAAGCCGCGCGCGGCCGGGGCTTGGGACGGGCGCTGATCGAAGCGGTGTACGGCGCAGCGCGCGCCGCCCGATCTTCCCGCGTGTACTGGCAAACCCACGAGACCAACACCGCCGGGCGCCAGCTGTACGACAAGCTGGCCAAGCACCATGGCTTCATCGTGTACGCCCAAGAACTCTGACCGCCGCCCCAAGGACCTGCGATGACCCTGCCCGACCTGCACCGCGCCATTGCCGAACACACCGGCACCTTCCTCTGCGAGCGCATCAACAAGCCGCAAGAGACCAAAACGGTGAATTTTCAGCACCACATCCAGCCCCCCACTGCGCTGGATGCCCCCCTGCCCGGTGTGGGCCAGCTCGCCGCTTTCTACGCCACTTTCGGCGGCGTGCTGCTGTACCACGATGCCGACTCGGGCGACGCCGCCCGCTACATCGCCCCACCCGCTGAATGGCCCACGCTGCAAGAGGCGTTTGAGGGCTGGACGGAACACCTGAGCGACGAAGAACGCGAAGAGATCCTGCCCGACTGGATCGAGCACTGCCAAGTGATTGGCGAGACACCCCATTCGGGCAACTACATCCTGATGGCGACCGATGGCGAGTGCGCCGGCCAGGTGTTCGAGTTCGACCACGATGGTTTTGAGTTCACCCACGCGGCCGACGACCTGGTGGACTATGTGCAGCGCCTGCTCCGCCTCGACAGCCCCACGCTGGCCAACATCGCTTCGCACATGCGCTTCATCGACAAGAACACAGGGGCGCAGTGGTGGATTCTGGAAATGAATGACAACCAGGGCCACCGGGTGCGTACCGACGTGTGAGCTGCGGCAAGGCTGGGAGCACCAATTGCTATAAAAATAAGAGCTTTCAGCGTATATAAATTGGGCGCCAGAGGCCATTTTTACTAAAAATTCGCTCTCTCATCCGTGACACGAAGGGCGACGCCACGGCAGAAAAGGTGAAGTCACAACACCTTGCGCATTGGCTGTGCCTGTAGCCCCGCCCAGGTTTGCACTGCTCCATGCGGCACATAGCCATGGCGGCGATAAAAGGCCTCCGCAGTGCGTGTGCTCTCCAACCCCAAAGCTGCGAGCCCCACCTCGCGTGCATGGGCCTCGACGCGCTGCAGCAGGCCCCGCCCCACCCCTTGGTGCAAGGCCTCTGGCACCACATAGCAAAGCGCCAGCGTGGGCCGCGCCAGCAGCGCAAAGCCCACCATCGTGTCGCCTCGGTATGCCCCCCATGCTGCAGCGCCCGGCGCAGCCATCCACACGGCCAGGTTCTCGGGTGTCTTGTTGGCCAGCCAGGCTGTCAGGATGGCGGCGTCGTTGGCATGGTCGAGCACGCAGCACTGGGTGATGGACTGGCGGGTGACCGTGCAGGCGGCTTCTGCCACATCTGCCCCCACAGGCATGATGCAAAGGGTTTCGGCGGCAGCGTCGGCGGGCGTCATGCCGATGCGGCCCGCGACAGACCAACCAGCAACACCGCTAGCACGGCATAAAACGCGGATCCAGCGATGTACACCCCGGTCGCCGTCACCACGCGTTGACCATCGCGCCGAAACGACAACGCCCCGGCGGGAGCAAACATGCGGGCTTCCTGGTGGCGCACATGCTCAGTGCGCCAGCGGCCCAGGCTGAGCACACGTACCACCAATGCGCCAGTGAATATCAGCAGCACATCGACGGCTGACCACAGCACCGCAACCACAAGATCAGTCATTGGCATCCCCAGCGAATCGGCGACGTTGGATCATAGACGGCCCGCCTCAAGGGTGCGGGCGCAACCCCCGTGTCAGCGCGGGTCTTGGGCTGCGGGATGCTGCTGGCTCCATGCGCGGGCAGCCTCCCAGCCCGGCGGCACGCAGCCTTGCTCCATCACGCACAAACTGGCGCTGGCCAGCGCATGGCACAGCGCCTGCTGGCAGGCATCGGCCGCCAGCGTTTCGACAAACCGCACTAAGCTCGTACCACCCGCGGCCTGCGCCTGCCGCAGCAAATGCGCCAGCAGCCCTGCCAGAAAGCTGTCGCCCGCGCCCACGGTGTCCACCACTGGCAGCGACTGGGCCTCTTTGGCAAAACGCTGTGCGCCGTTACGGTGCAGCAGCCAGGCGCCTTCCGCACCCAGCGTGAGCGCCAGCAGATGGGCCTGTGGGTTGGCGGCCAGCAGGTGCTGTGCGCGGGCCAGGGCATCCACACCAGGCACAGCCAGATGCTCCAGGTCTTCGTCGCTGGCCTTGATGATGTGGGCATGGGCCAGCGCGGCGTGCACCGTGGTGCGGTAGGCCGCCAGGTCGGGCATGACGGAGGGGCGCAGATTGGCATCGACCACCACACAGCGGCCTGCGGCGCGCTGGGCGGCCAGCCACGGCAGGTAGATGGCAGTGTCACGCGCGTCGAGCGCCAGCGCGCCGGTGCACACCAACTGCAGCGCGGGCAGCACGGCGCAGCTATCGCCCAGACCTGCGGCAGACACGGCACGGTCTGCCACGCCTTCACGGTAGAAGGCGTAGTCAGGGTGGCCATGTGCGTCGAGGTTGACCACGGCCAGTGATGTGACCTGCAGCACGGGCTCGGGCTGTGCCAGCACCACGCCGTCAGCCACCAGTTGCGTCGCCAGTTCGCGCCCAAAACGGTCGCGCGACAGGGGGTTGAGGTACTGGGTGCCCACACCCTGTCGCGCCAGCGCGCGGCACAGGTTGTAGAGCGCGCCGCCCAGGCACGGCAGGTAGCTGCCATCGGGGCGGCGGATCAGGTCGATGAGGGCCTCGCCGGCAATGGCGGCGTGGATGGGCGCTGTGCCGTTGGAAATCGTGGATGCGGAAGTCATGGATGTTTGGGAGGAAGCAGACAGTGCGTCAGAACTGCGATTGCAGCGCGGGGTAGAGCGCGACAAAGCGGGCATAACGTTCGGCCAGCTGGGTTTGTTGTGCGGGCTGTGGCATGAAGGTGGCGTCAGCGGGCAGGGGCTCGCACCAATGGGCTTCGTCACCACCGCAGGCCATGGCGGCCAGGCGCGCGGCGCCTAGGGCTGCGGCAGCGTGTGCGCCCTGCGGGCGCTGCAGTGGGGTGCCCAGCGCGCTGGCCAGCAGCTGCGCCCAAGGGTTGCTGCGTGCGCCACCCCCGACGAGCGCCAGGGGCGCATCACTCCGACCTGTGTCACTACCCTTCCCCGGCCCTGCGGCACGCATGGCATTGAGGCCATCGAGCAGGCCAAAGCCCACGCCTTCCATCACCGCATAGGCCAGGTCGGCCGCTTCGTGCTCGGCCCGCAGGCCCATGAACACGCCGGAGGCAGCCGCGTTGTTGTGCGGTGTGCGCTCGCCACTCAGGTACGGCAAAAACAGCGGCGCCTGCGCCTGGCGGGTGGTGTTGAGGACGCTGACGGCGTCAGACAGTTGCGCCTCGTCGCCACGCCCCGTGAGCCGGGTGACCCAGCCAAACGCACTCGCTGCACTGAGCATGACCGACATGTGGTGCCAGCGCTGGGGCAGCGCATGGGCAAAGGCGTGCACGGCGCGCTCGGTGGCGGGCGCAAAAGCGTCCGTCACGCGAAAGACCACGCCCGAGGTGCCCAGCGACACAAAGCCCTGCCCCGCAGTACGGGCGCCCACGCCCACGGCACTGGCGGCGTTGTCGCCCGCGCCAGCGGCCACGACGATGCTGTCACCGAGCCCCCAGCGGCGCGCCACATCGCTGCGCAGCGTGCCGGTGGGCGCACTGCCTTCGGCCAGCGCGGGCATGTGCGATGTATCGAGCCCGCAGGCCTGCAGCATGGCCGGGCTCCAGGCGCGGGCCTGCACATCCAGCCACAGCGTGCCCGATGCGTCGGACATGTCGCTCACCGCATCGCCCGTGAGCTGCAGGCGCAGCCAGTCCTTGGGCAGCAGCACCGTGCGGATCTGGTCGAACGCGGCGGGCTCGCGCGTGCGCAGCCACAGCAGCTTGGGCGCGGTGAAGCCGGGCATGGCGAGATTGCCGGTGATCTGGCGCGAGGTGGGCACAGCCGATTCCAGCTGCGCACATTCGGCGCTCGCGCGGCCGTCGTTCCACAAGATGGCCGGGCGCAGCACCTGGCCCTGCGCGCCCAGTACCACCGCGCCATGCATGTGGCCCGAGAGGCCGATGCCCCGCACCTGCGCCCACGCTGCGGGAGCCTGCGCGCGCAACTGCGCCACGGCAGTCTCCACGGCGGCCCACCAGTCGGCGGGGTGCTGCTCGCTCCAGGTGGGCTGGGGGCGCAGCTGGGGCACGGCGGCATCTGCCGTAGCGACCACAGTGTGCGCATCGTCCAGCAGCAGGAGCTTGACACCCGAGGTGCCTAAATCGATTCCGAGGTACATGGGTGATGGACGGATGTCAGTGATTCACAGTGAAAGCCATGGCCCGGCCTTTGCGTTTGGCGGGCTGCGTGCAGGGGTCACGCAACAAGGGCCTCCCCCCTCTCGGGGTGCAGATCCGGCTGGGGATCAGGAAGTCTTTCCAAACCTTCCAGCGCCCTGCTTGCGGTACTCGCTGGGCGTCATGCCCTTGATGTCCAGAAAGCGGCGGTTGAAGTTGGCCATGTTGTTGAAGCCCACGTCATAAGCAATGTGCGTGATGTAGCGCTCGGTCTCCATCAGCAGCTGGCACGCGCGGTTCACGCGCACCAGGTTCACGAAGTCGGTGAAGGTATTGCCCGTGGCGCGGCGGAAGAAGCGCGAAAAGCGGCTCTCCGTCATGCCCAGCTCTTGCGCCAAGTCGGCTGCCGACAGCGGGTCGGCCAGGTGGTCGGTGATGCGGCTCACGATGGCGTTGATCTGGTCGAGCTGGGTGTCGTTGTCCTCGCTTTGCAGCTGCGTGCTCGACAGCAGGCGAAAGTCGGTGCAGCGCGCCAGGTCGCTCAGGAACTCACAGAAAGCGCCGAACCGGGCGAGCCCCTGGCGCGCCTTGATGCGGTGCCAATGCTCTTGCGCCTGCGCTTCCATGCCAAAGAACTCCACGCCGTGGCGCGCGCGCTCCAGCAGAGGCAGTACCTCGCGCAGCTCGGGGATGGTCTCGCTGCTGGCCACCAGCGGCGCGTGCGAGAACTGGATCACCAGGTCGCGCAGCGGCACGCCGCCTTCGGGCAGGTCCATGCTGATCCAGTTGTGCGGCAGGCGCGGCCCGGTCAGCACCAGGTGGCCGGGCTGGAACTGACCGATCCAGTCCCCCACAAAGACCTTGCCCGAGGTCGCGGTGATCAGGTGCAGCTCGTACTCGTCGTGGTAATGCCAGCGCGCCAGCGGCGTGGGAAACCCGTGCGACAGGCAACGGATGAAGCCCGCCGTCTCGGGCGACTCGTAGCCCAGAGCGGGCGAGCGCACATAGTCGTGCTCCAGCTCGGGCTTGGTCTGGCGCGGGGCGATGGGCGTCTTCACGGTCATGGCGATAGTGGACTCAAATTACACCAGCATCAGGCGCCTGTCCGCTCCGCCACAAAAGCCAGCACGCGGGCATAGGCTTTGCGCAGCGCGTCCAACAATTGGGGGTGGCCGGCCATCTCGCCCCACAGGGTCGTGTCGGCCGCATAGGCCGCCACGGGGTCAGCAGCATCGCAGATGGCATGGGCCACTGCAGGGTCCATGGCCTGGTCCTGGTAGGTGTAGGGGATCTGCCCCGCATGCCAGCGCTGCAGGTAGGCCAGGAACAGGGCTGGCAGCATGGCCACGCTGTCGAACGAATCGCTGCGCGCCAGTCGGTCGCGGATGGTGGGCGCAATCATGCCGGGGATCTTGGAGAACGCATCCATGGCCACGCGCTGGTTGGTGTCCGCAATGGCAGGGTTGCCGAAGCGGTCCAGCACCACGTCGCGGTACTGCTCCAGGTTGATGGGGCATGGCTGCTCTGGGGTGTGGAGCACCGGGATCGCGTCGTCGGTGACGTAGTCGTAGGCCATCTGGCGAATGGCCGCGTCGTGTGTGCCTTCGTGGATGTACTGGTAGCCCGCCAGCGTGCCCGCCCAGGCAATGCAGCTGTGGGTGGCGTTGAGCAGGCGGATCTTGGCCTCTTCGTGCGCCTGCACCGACCGCACCATCTCGACGCCGACCGTTTCCCACGCGGGGCGGCCTGCGATGAAGTCGTCTTCAATGACCCACTGGATAAAGCTTTCACCCATGAGTGCTGCCTTGTCATCCCAACCTGTTGCAGCCTTCACGCGCTCGGCCACATCGGGCGTGGGGCGCGGCGTGATGCGGTCCACCATGGCATTGGGGCTGGAGGTGTTCTGCTCCACCCATTCTTTCAGTGGCGCATCGCCCAGCGCCTCGATGAACTGCAACAGCCCGCCGCGCGAGCGGTCGCCGTTGTGGCGCAGGTTGTCGCAGTTCATCAGCGTCACGGCGCCTGCACCGGCTGCCCTGCGTGTGCGCAGGATGCTGACCAGGCCGCCGTAGATCGTGTGGCCTGCCTGCCCCGCCTTCACGGCCGCCAGGTCGGCCCGCAGGTCGGCAAACGTGGGCCAGTCCAGCTGGTTCTGGGCATCCAGGTAGTAGCCCGCCTCGGTCACCGTGAAGCTGATGATGCGCGTGGCAGGGTCGGCACCCATGGCAATCAGCGGGGCCAGGTCATCCTGGTAGGGGATCACCCGCTGGATCGACTCGATGACGGTGTAGTTGCGCTCGCCTTGGGGGGTGACGGTTTCGAGCGTGTAGCGCCCATCCTGCGCCTGCAGCGCCGCGATGGTGTCGGCCATGTCCGGGCGGAGGTTGCCGCCTGCGATGGCCCAGCCCGTGTCGCCCTGCTGGCGCAATGCGTGAACGTAAACGGCCTGGTGGGCGCGGTGGAACGAGCCCAGGCCCAGGTGCAGGATGAAATTCATGGTGCGTGACTGCGGGTTTCTAGAGATCAAAGTTCGTGGGCATCATCACGACGTCGCGGATGGTCATGCCGCGCGGGCGGGTGAGCATGAAGAGCACCACGTCGGCCACTTCGGAGGCCTCGATGAGGCTGCCGCTGGCCTTGGCCTCGGCGAGCTTTTCCGCGGGCCAGTCGGCCAGCAGCGAAGTGATGACAGGCCCGGGCGAAATGGAGCCCACGCGGATGCCGTGCTTGAAGACCTGGCGGCGCACGGTCTGTACGAAGCAGTTGACGGCCCACTTGGACGATGCGTAGACGGGCTCCCACGGCGTGGGGAAATGCGCGGCCAGCGAGCTGGTGACGATGATGTCGCCCGTGCCGCGCTCGATCATGTGGGGCAGCACGTTGTGCACGTTCTTCATCACCACGTTGACGTTCAGGTTGAGCATGCGGTCGATGGCGTCGGGGTCGGCATCCACCAGGTCGCCGCCCACATACAGCCCGGCGTTGGCGTGGAAGATGTCGAGCTGGCCCGCGAGCGCCAGCGTGCGCTGCAGCAGGCTGGCGCATTGCCTGACATCGAGCAGGTCCAGCACCAGCGGCAAGGCGCCGGGGCCAATGGCTGCACACGCCTTGGCCAGCGCGGCCTCGTCGCGATCGATGAGCACCACGCGCACGCCAGCGTGGGCCATGGCTTGGGCACTGGCAAAGCCGATGCCCGATGCGGCGCCGGTAACGGCCGCCACCTTGCCTTGAAGTTCTTGTCCGGGGTGCATGGGAGCAGTCATGGCGGTCACGCGGTCTGGCGGGCCACCACGCGGCCGTTCGGGTCGAACCAATGGGCTTGCGAGGCATCGATGTCCAGGCAAACCGCATCGCCCGCACGCAGGCTTGTGCGGTCGTTCTGGCGCGCCACAAACTGCGCGCCGCTGGGCGTGCTCACGTAGATCAGCGTCTCTGCGCCCAATGCTTCCACCAGGTCCACCTGGCCCGGCACCGGCGTCGCGCCGGTGTTGCGTACCGTGATGTTCTCGGGGCGCAGGCCGATGGCACCGCCCTCGGCCCCGGCGGGTGCCTGCTGTTGTACAGGCGATGGCAGCTGCGGCAGGGGCACCACATTCATCTGCGGCGTGCCGATGAACTGGGCCACGAACTGGTTGGCGGGTCGGTCGTACAGCTCCAGGGGCGTGCCCACCTGCTCGATGACGCCGTCGCGCAGCACCACCACGCGGTCGGCCAGTGTCATGGCCTCCACCTGATCGTGCGTGACGTAGATGGTGGTGGCGCCCAGGTCGCGGTGCAGCTTGGCGATCTCCACACGGGTCTGGCCGCGCAGCGCCGCGTCAAGGTTGGACAGTGGCTCGTCAAACAGGAACACCTTGGGCGCGCGCACGATGGCGCGGCCGATGGCCACGCGCTGGCGCTGCCCGCCCGACAGCTCCTTGGGCGTGCGCTGCAGGTACTGCGTGAGGTTGAGGATGCGCGCGGCGTTCTGCACCTTCTCGTCGATCACCTGCTTGTCCACCTTGGCGAGCTTGAGCGCAAAGCTCATGTTCTCGTACACACTCATGTGCGGGTACAGCGCATAGCTCTGGAACACCATGGCCAAGTCGCGCTTGCTCGAGGGCTGGTCGGTGATGTCGCGGCCGTCCAGCATCAGGGTGCCGCCGTCGATGTTTTCGAGCCCCGCGATCAGCCGCAGCAGCGTGGACTTGCCGCAGCCCGAGGGGCCGACGAAGACGATGAACTCGCCTTGCTGGATGGTGAGGTCGATGCCCTTGATGGCGCGGTGCTCACCAAAGAATTTCTCGATGCCGCGCAGTTGAAGGTAGGCCACTCTAGTGCTCCGAATAACAGGTTGGTTCCGATCCGCCAGCAGCGGTGGTTTGAACAGGGGCGCAAGGCGCGGTAGCCGCGGAACCGGCTTTGCCGGGCCGCTGGCTGCGCCCCCTGGAGGGGGAGGCGCCGGAGGCGCTTCGGGGGGGAGTCGTGTCCATTTACTTCACGGCGCCAAACGTCAGGCCCTGCACCAGCTGCTTTTGGCTGAACCAGCCAAAGACCACGATGGGCGCAATGGCCATCAGCGAGGCGGCGGACAACTTGGCCCAGAACAGCCCCTCGGGGCTGGAGTACGACGCGATCAGTGTGGCCAGCGTGCCGGCCTTGGCGGCGCTGAGGTTCAGGCTCCAGAAGGCCTCGTTCCATGACAGCACCAGGCACAAGAGGCCGGTGGACGCGAGGCCGCCCATGCCCAGCGGCAGCAGCACCAGGCGCACCTCCTGCCACAGCGTGGCGCCGTCCATGCGCGCGGCTTCCAGAATCTCGCGCGGGATGTCCTTGAAGTGCGAATACAGCATCCAGACCATGATGGGCAGGTTGGACAGCGCAAACACGATGATGAGCGCAAGCTGCGTATCGAGCAGGTGGCTCTTTTGCGCCAGCACATAAATGGGTACCAGCGCGCCCACGGCGGGCATCATCTTGGTCGAGAGCATCCACATGAGGATGTCCTTGGTGTACTTGCCCTTGAAGAAGGCCATGGCGTAGGCCGCAGGCGCAGCCAGCATCAACCCCACCAGGGTAGAGACCACGCTGGTGATGACCGAATTCTTGGCGTACAGCAAGTAGTCGCTGCGCTCCTGCACCTCGTGAAAGTTTTCGAGCGTGGGGACAAAGAACAGCTGCGGCGGCACGGCGATGGCCTGCAACTCGGTCTTGAACGCAGTGAGGAACAGCCAACCCAGCGGAAAGAACAGCAGCAGGGCCACGCCCCAGGCAGCAGCGGTGCGCAGGGCCAGCAGGCCCAGCGGGAAGTTGGAGCGGCGTCGTTTTGTCGTTGTCATGAGCGTTGCCCCGTCTTACTTGTCAAGGTTCTTGCCGACCATGCGGATCAGAAACACCGCCGCGATATTGGCCAGCAGCACTGCGAACAGCGCACCTGCCGAGGCCACGCCCGCGTCGAAGTTGAGCAGTGCCTGCTTGAAGATCAGGAAGGTGACGTTGGTGCTCGCATCGCCCGGCCCGCCACCCGTGGTGGTGTAGATCTCGGCAAAGATGCTGAGCAAAAAGATGAGTTCGATCATCACCACCACCGCCACCGAGCGCGCCAGGTGCGGCACATACAGGTAGCGCAGCTGCTGCAGGTAGTTGGCGCCGTCCATGCGCGATGCTTCGAGCTGCTCGTGGTTCATGCTCTGCAATGCGGTCATGAAGATCAGCGTGGCAAAGGGCAGCCATTGCCACGACACCATGACGATCACCGAGAACAACGGGTGGTCCGTGAGCCAGTCCACCGGGGCCGCGCCGAAGAACATCCACACCTGGGCGAGCACGCCGTAGATGGGATTCATCATCATGTTCTTCCACATCAGCGCGTTCACCGTGGGCATGACGAAAAACGGCGAAATCAACAGCACCCGCACGATGCCCCGGCCCGCAAACGGCTCGTTGATGAGCAGCGCAATCGCAACGCCGAACACCACCGTGATGAGAATGATGCTGCCCAGCAGCAGCAGCGTATTGACCACCGCCGTGCCAAACGACGGGTCGGTGACGAAATACTCAAAGTTCTCCAGCCCGGCAAAGCCCGTCTGGTCCGGCTGCATGAGGTTGTAGCGGATGAGCGAGAAGTAGATCGTCATCACCAGCGGCACGATCATCCACAGGAAGAGCGTGGCCATGGCTGGCGTGAGCAGCAGACGGGGTAGCAGGCGGCGGTTCATGGGAGCCTCAGAAAAAAGTCCAGCGGAAATAGGCGTTCAGTCGGCGTCGCGAGCGGGCCGAGGCGGGGGCGCTGTACCGCAGCCGTACTCCCGTACGGCGAGGAACACCGGCCCCGGATCGGCCCGCGCAGTAGCCGAATGAATGCCTATTTGTAGTAGCCGGCCTTCTTCATTTCACGGTCAGCCGACACCTGCGATGCCTTCAACGCCGCATCCACCGTCGTCTTGCCGGCCAGCGCCGCGCTCATCTGCTGACCCACGGCGATACCGATGGCCTGGAACTCCGGAATGGCCGCGAACTGCACGCCCACATACGGGCTCTTGGGCAAGGTCGAATCCGTGGGGTTGGCCGAGTCGATGGCGGTCTTCTCTGCGGCGGCAAAACGCGCGGCCTTCTGGAATTCTGGCGACGCGTAGGTGCTCTTGCGCGTGCCGGTGGGCACGTTGGCCCAGCCGTTGGTCTTGGCGACCAGCTGGATGTAGTCCTTGCTGGTGGACCAGGTGATGAACTTCTGCGCGGCTTCCACCTTCTTGGACCCTGCGGGGATCGCCAGATTCCACGACCACAACCAGTTGGCGCCCTTGGGCGTGTTCATGGTGGGCGCCTGGGCAAAGGCCATCTGGTCGGCCACCTTGGACTGCTTGGGGTCGGCCACGAACGACGCGGCGATGGTCGCATCCACCCACATGCCGCACTTGCCCGAGTTGGTCAGCGCCAAAATTTCGTTGAAGCTGTTGGCGGACGAGCCGGGAGGGCCATAGTTCTTGAGCAGGTCCACGTAGAAGGTGATCGCGTCCTTCCAGGGCTTGGATTCGAGCTGCGGCTTCCACTGCATGTCAAACCACTGGCCGCCGAAGGTGTTGACCAGCGTGGTCAAGAACGCCATGTTGTCACCCCAGCCTGGCTTTCCGCGCAGGCAGATGCCGTACACGCCGTTCTTGGGGTCGTGCATCTTGGCGGCCAGGTCCTTGATCTGCGGCCAGGTGGGACGCTCAGGCACCTGCACGCCGGCCTTGTCGGCCAGGTCCTTGCGGTACATCAGCATGGAGCTTTCGCCATAGAACGGCGCGGCAAACAGCTTGCCGTCCACCGTCAGACCATTGCGCACGGCGGGCAGCAGGTCATCCACGTCGTAGGCAGCATCGGTCTTCAGCTCCTGCAGCCAGCCCTTCTTGCCCCAGATGGGCGCTTCGTACATGCCAATCGTCATCACGTCGAACTGGCCGCCCTTGGTGGCGATGTCGGTGGTCACGCGTTGGCGCAGCACGCCCTCTTCCAACGTGACCCACTTGAGCTTGATGTCGGGGTTCGCCTGCTCGAAATTCTTGCTGAGCTTTTGCATCTCGATCATGTGGCCGTTGTTCACGGTGGCAATCACGAGTTCGGTCTGCGCATGCGCAGCGGCGCCGCACAGCGATGCCGCCAGGGCGGCAACGGCCAGAGCCAAGCGAGTGTGTAGAAGAGTGGAACGGGGCATCGGAACGTCTCCTGCGTAGTTGGTATGGATCTGCCATTCAACGCCAGTCGAATCTCGGCATTGATGGGCTGAACGATACCGATGCTCTGATGCTCAGTTGATACTTTGAAAAGCACTACACATACTAAATTTCGCCAGAATCTCAGGATTTATACCTAGTCGCATCAATTGGGTATGTGCATTGTGGGCCTGGGGTGCCCGCCCTGGCGCTGCGGGGCGCTGCACACATTTGACCCAAGGGCGCGTCCTGAGTGGGCCTACTGTTTCCCAAACTGGAACAGTCAGTTTGCGACTCAGTGGTTTTTCTCTAAACACCATCGGCGTACAGTTCATCCCATCGATGAGCCGAACCCGCAAGGCGACTCACCGAACCCGGTTCAGGAATGGTTTTTGACCCGGCTTTTTTGAGACGCTTTTCAACTTCAAGGACTTATCAATCATGAACAACACCGCACGTTTCCTCTCCATCGCCGCTGTCGCCGCTTTCGCTTCTTTTGGTGCCCAGGCTGACGAAGCCGACGCTTCGCAGTTCGCCACCAAGTTTGAAACCAACCGCACCCGCGCTGAAGTGGCTGCTGAAGCCGCTACCGTGGCCCAGACCCGCTCGATCGAGCCCGCTGGTTCGCGTGTGGTGACCTACAAGTCCACGGCTGACCGTGCTGCCGTGCGTGCCCAGGCTGCTGAAGCTGTGCGCACTGGCAAGATCCCATCGGGCGAAATCAGCGCGATGTAAGAACGCAGAGCTTCCCCGGTGGTAGCCTCGAACGGTTGCTGGCCTGGACCCCGGACTCTGAAAGGGCTCCCACTTGGGAGCCCTTTTTGCGTGGGCAACCGGCTCAGGCCACCAGCGTCTTGAACATCACATGGGCATCGACATAGCCCAGCGTGTGGTGCCTGAAGGCCCCGGGCAGCGTGCCCACGATCGCAAAGCCCAGGTGCTGCCACAGCCGCACGGCGCGCACGTTGCTCGCCACCACCAGGTTGAACTGCATGGCCCGAAAGCCCATGACCACAGCCTGCTGCTGGGAGTTCTCACACATCAACGAGGCCACGCCCTGTCCCTGCGCTGCCGGCGCCACCACATAACCGCAGTTGCACACATGGGCGCCCTGCCCAGGCTGATTCGGCTTGATGAAGTAGGTGCCCAGAATCTCCCCGCCCACGCCCAGGGCGACAAAGGTTGCAGCAGGCAGATCCACCCAGGCTTTGTGGATCTCGGCCTCGGTGCTGTCGGGGGCAAACGCATACGTGTCTCCCGCCTGGAAGGTGGTGCGCAGGATGGGCCACACGGCGGGCCAGTCGGCTGCTTGGAGGGGCCGGATGGTGACGGAAGTGGCAGAAGTTGTCATTGCTAAGACGGACGATGGAGGGTAAGCCCCGCATTCTCCCGCTCCGCATAAAATCCGCCGTCGGCAACGGCCACCCCTTGATGGCGGCGCCCCACCCTGAGTGATCCATCCCATGACCCAGCCTTCTGCCGCTCCGGCAGCCTCTGCCCTGCCTGCCCGCCCTGTGCGCTCCCAGTACGAAGACTTCATGCGCCATGTGTTCACGCACGGCGTGGACAAGTCGGACCGCACGGGCACCGGCACCAAGAGCGTTTTCGGCCACCAGATGCGGTTTGACCTGAAGGAAGGTTTTCCACTGGTCACGACCAAGAAGGTGCACCTCAAGTCCATCATCCAGGAGCTGTTGTGGTTCCTGACCGGCTCCAGCAACAACAACTGGCTGAAAGAGCGCGGCGTGACCATCTGGGACGAATGGGCACGCGAGGACGGCGATCTGGGCCCCGTGTACGGCGTGCAGTGGCGCAGCTGGCCCACGCCAGACGGCGGGCACATCGACCAGATCAGCGACGTCATCAAGACATTGAAAACCAACCCCGACTCGCGCCGCATCATCGTGAGCGCCTGGAACGTGGCCGAACTGCACAAGATGGCGCTGATGCCCTGCCACGCGTTCTTCCAGTTCTACGTGGCCCCGGCGCAAGAGCCCGGTGGGCTCGGCACGCTGAGCTGCCAGCTGTACCAGCGCAGCGCCGACATCTTTCTGGGCGTGCCCTTCAACATCGCCAGCTACGCGCTGCTGACCCACATGGTGGCCCAGCAATGCGACCTGGACGTGGGCGACTTCATCTGGACGGGCGGCGACTGCCACATCTACAGCAACCACCACGACCAGGTGCAAACACAGCTGGCACGCACGCCCTACCCCTACCCTGTGCTGAACATCAAGCGCAAGCCGGACAGCATCTTCGACTACCAGTTTGAAGACTTTGAGGTGCTGGACTACCAGTGCCACCCGGCCATCAAGGCGCCCGTGGCGGTCTGATCACCGCACCCACGCCCCTGCTGCATCTGCCCCGCTTTCACCCACAACCAATACAACGAGTTTCTATCCATGTCTTCCGGCGGATTCCACGTACACGGCCCCCACGACCACGCGGTCGAACATGCCACCCACGGCCACGATGCTGCACACCACGGCGCGGACCACGGCGGCGGCTCGTCCACCAACAAGATCGCCATGTTCACGGCCATCGTGGCCACGGTGGGCGCCATCTTTGCCTACATGGGCGGCGCCACCCAGGCCAATGCGGGCCTGATGAAGAATGACGCGGCCATCAAGAAGACCGAGGCCTCCAACCAGTGGAATTACTTCCAGTCCAAAAGCACCAAACAAAGCCTGGCAGAGCTGGCCCGTGACCTGACCCCGGCCGAAGCCGAGAAGGTCAAATACCAGGCCAAGATCGACCGCTACGAAAAAGAAAAGAACGAGATCAAGACCGCGGCCGAAAAGCTGGAGGCCGATGCCCACGCCTTCGATCAGCAAAGCGAGGCCCAGATGCACCAGCACCACCGCTGGGCCCAGGCCACCACCGCGCTGCAGGTGGCGATTGCCCTGGCCGCGATTGCGCTGCTGACCAAGAAGAAGTGGCTGGAATACGGCATGTACGGCGTGGCCGCCGTGGGCCTGGGTGTGGGCGCGCTGGCGTTCCTGCACATCTGATCCCCTCCCCATTCAAGCACCGAGCGAGCCCCATGCCCCTGCACCTCATCTACGCCCGCGCGGCCAACGGCGTCATCGGCAAGGACAACCGCTTGCCCTGGCACATCCCCGAGGACATGGCGCACTTCAAGCAGCTCACCCAGGGCTGCCCGGTGGTGATGGGCCGCAAAACCTGGGACTCGCTGCCCGCACGCTTTCGCCCCCTGCCCGGCCGCACCAACATCGTGGTGACGCGGCAGGCCGACTGGCAGGCCGACGGTGCCCACCGCGCAGGCAGCCTGGCCGAAGCCCTGGCGCTGTGCGACGCGGGCAAAACCGTGTGGATCATTGGGGGCGCGCAGATCTATGCCGAATCCTTGCCCCTGGCGGACTGCGTGGAGGTGACGGAGATCGCCCAGGACTTTGACGGCGATGCCTATGCCCCCGTGCTGGGCGCAGAATGGGTAGAAACCGCCCGCGAGCACCACGTGAGCACCAACGGGCTGCCGTTCAGCTTTGTGACCCGTGTGCGCCGCAGCTGACGGCGCAGCCCCATCACTCTTTTACTCACATTTTGATAGCTGCCAGCGCATGATCCACTAGCGCTACCGGCCAAAAACCATGCAAATTGCCACCTGGAACGTGAACTCACTGTCGGTGCGCCTGCCCCAGGTGCTGGCCTGGCTGGCCGCCAACCCGGTCGATGCCCTGTGCCTGCAGGAGCTCAAGCTCACCGACGACAAGTTTCCCCACGACGCGTTGAAAGAGGCCGGCTACGAAGCCGTGGCCTTTGGCCAAAAGACCTACAACGGCGTGGCCATCCTGAGCCGCCACCCGCTGCGCGATGTGGTGCGCAACATCCCCGCCTTTGGCGACGAGCAGGCCCGCGTCATCGCCGCCACGCTGGACACGCCGGCAGGCCCGCTGCGCCTGCTCAACGGCTACTTCGTCAACGGCCAGGAGCCGGGCTCGGAAAAGTTCGCCTACAAGATGCGCTGGCTGCAGGCGCTGCAGGACATGGTGCGCGCCGAGATGGCCGCCCACCCGCGGCTGGTGCTGGTGGGCGACTTCAACGTGGCGCCCGAAGACCGCGACTCGTACGACCCCGAGGGCCTGCGCGAGACCATCCACCACACCACCGAAGAGCGCAACCACTTCCAGGCGCTGCTGGCCCTGGGGCTGTCCGATGCCTTCCGCATGTTCGAGCAGCCCGAGAAGAGCTATTCGTGGTGGGACTACCGCATGCTGGGCTTTCAGAAAAACCGGGGCCTGCGCATCGACCACATTCTGGTGAGCGAGGCCCTCAAGCCCACGGTGACGGCCTGCGTGGTGGACCGCGCTCCGCGCAAGAACCCACAGCCCAGCGACCATGCGCCGGTGGTTGTCACGATGAGCGCCTGATGCACCCTTGAGCCGCTCCGCACGCGACGCAAAAAAGGCTGCCAGAGGAATGCTCTGGCAGCCTTTTTCTTGAGGTCAGCCCTCAGCGCAGCAACCGACGCCCGGTCAGGTGCGGTTTACCCAAGGGTCGCCCTCGGCACCTGGGATCAGGGCCGGGGCGAGAACCCGTCGCGCAGCGCGCGCACCTCGTCATGGTTGCGCTGGGCGCCCTGGGCCTGGCGCTCTACCAGAGCACGCACATCGGCAGGCAGCGTAGCCTTCAGCGCCTTGCGGTAGCGGGCCACCGCAGCGTCCTCGCCACGTTCGCACTCTTCGAGCACGGCCTTATCGTCCTGGGTGGACAACGCGGTCTTCACCGACACCCAGCCCCGGTGCAACGCGCCCGCCACGGTCCCCCCCTGCGCGGGGTCGCCATTGAGGCGGCGGATCTCGTGTTCCAGCTCCACGGCGGCAGCCGCACATTCGCGCGAGTGGCGCTGGAAGATACCCTTGAGCTGGCCCGACTCTGCGTGCTCGGCACAGGCATGGAAGCCGTATTCGCCGTCGCGTGCAGACTCCAGCAGGTCGTTGAGCACATCGACCACGTCTTCGGCGTCGATCACGTCCATCGGGCGGTCGCTGGCCAGCGCAGTGCGGTTGGCGGCGCGCTCCCACGCGGCGCGGGTGGCGGGGCGCACATCGGTCCAGGCCAGGCCATCGCTGCCGTGGCGTGCACGCCAGTCGTCGGCCAGGCGCGGCTCGATGGCGTCAAAGTCGCCCTCGTAGCGGCCTACCGACGACCAGCCCAGTTCATAGGCAGGACGGTATTGGTCGTACGTGCGGCCGCCCACGTAGTAGGGCTCGCGGTGGTAGGTCTCGCGCCAGTAGGCGTCTTCTTCGGTGGGGTTGACGGCCTCGGCAGCCGCCTTGCCTGCCAGGCCGCCCGCCACAGCACCCGCCACGCCACCAATGGCAGCGCCGACCGGGCCGCCAAAAGCACCGGCAGCAGCCCCGGCAGCGGCGCCCCCGAGGGCGGCGCCCACGCCCGTTCCGACGGGGTGAGCACCTGGCTCATTGGTCAAGGGGTCACGGTTGGCATCGTTGAAATCCGACATAGGAACATCTCCGGTTGGTTGACAGTGACTTCATTGTTGAAGCCACCTCCGAAGTGCCGGGTCGGCCCAGGGAGGGCCTGCATGTAGGACATGGCCCGCCATGCAGTGCGATACGCAGCGCGCATCCGGGCCGGGTTACAGCGATGCCACCAACGATGTAGTGGCACCTTGCATTGCTACGATTTCAATAGCTGCAGAGGCATGATAAACATGCGCCCGCGGCCATTTTCATACTTCATCCGGCGCGTCCAGCCCCAACTCCTGGATCTTGCGGGTGATGGTGTTGCGCCCAATGCCCAGGCGCTGCGCGGCCTCCATGCGACGGCCGTGGGTGGCCACCAGGGCCGTGCGGATCAGGCGCGACTCAAAGCGCCGCGTGAGCGCGTCCCACACCTCGGGCTGGCCGCCTGCCAGCAGTTTTTGCGCTTCGGTTTCCAGTGCCTGCTCCCAGCTGTGGGCAGCAGCCACAGGGGCTGCGGTGGCGTCGCCCGACCAGGACGCAACGGCCGCAGGTGCAGACGCCGACACCGGAGCAGACGCCTGCGCTGCAGTGTGCAGGCCACCCACCAATTCGGGTGCAGGCTGCGCCACTGGCGCAACAGGGGCCAGCGGGGCTACCGGCATCGATGTCACCGTGGCCGCCGCAGGCTCGGCACCCGCCGTGGCGCGCACTGGCGGCTGGTACACCGGGGCTTCCAGCACCTCGGGCGGCAGGTCCTGCAGCGAAATCACCTGGGCAGGCGCCATCACCGTGAGCCAGTGGCAGATGTTCTCCAGCTGGCGCACATTGCCGGGGAAGGCAAACTGCTCCAGCCGCGCCAGTGCCGAATCGGCAATGCGCTTGGGCTCCACGCCCAGCTGCCGCGCGCTTTGCTGCAGAAAGTGGCGCGTGAGCATGGGCACGTCTTCATGCCGCTCGCGCAGCGCGGGCAGGCGCAGGCGGATCACGTTGAGGCGGTGGAACAAGTCCTCGCGGAAGCCGCCTTCCTTGACGCGCTGCTCCAGGTTCTGGTGGGTGGCGGCAATCACACGCACATGGGCCTTGACGGCCGCATGGCCGCCCACGCGGTAGAACTGGCCGTCGGACAACACGCGCAGCAAGCGCGTCTGCAAATCAAACGGCATGTCGCCGATTTCGTCGAGGAACAGCGTGCCGCCCTCGGCCTGCTCGAAGCGGCCGCGCCGTTGGGTCTGGGCGCCGGTGAAGGCGCCGCGCTCATGGCCGAAGAGTTCGCTCTCCAGCAGGTCCTTGGGAATGGCTGCGGTATTGATGGCCACAAAGGGGCCGTCTGCAACGGGAGAATGCTTGTGCAGCGCACGTGCCACCAGCTCCTTGCCCGAGCCCGATTCGCCGGTGATGAGCACCGTGACCTGGCTTTGCGACAGCCGCCCGATGGCGCGGAACACGTCCTGCATGGCGGGCGCCTGGCCCAGCATTTCGGGGGTCGCGGTCTGGCGCTCTTCGGTGACTTCTTCGCGCTGGCTTTCTTCCACCGCTCGGCGGATCAGCTCCACCGCCTTGGGCAGGTCAAACGGCTTGGGCAGGTATTCGAACGCGCCGCGCTGGAAGGCCGACACAGCGCTGTCGAGGTCGGAGTACGCCGTCATGATGATGACGGGCAGGCCGGGCTGCAGCTCGCGCACCTTCTCCAGCAGTTGCAGGCCCGAGCCTCCGGGCATGCGGATGTCGCTCACCAGAACCTGGGGGCCCTGGCGCGCGGGGTCGCCTGCGGTGACATCGGCCAGTGCGTCCAGCACTTCGCGCGGGTGCGTGAAACTGCGCGTGGGCAGGTTCTCGCGGGCCAGCGCCTTTTCCAGGACGAAGCGGATCGAGGGGTCGTCATCTACTATCCAGATCGGCTTCATATATTTTTCTTACCTTCCCTGTGGTTGCGTGTCAGGGACCGTCATGCGCTGTCAGGGCAAGGGGATCAGGATTCGGAAGTCGGTGCGACCCGGTACGCTGTCGCATTCGATCAACCCGTGGTGACGCTGCACGAAGGTTTGCGCCAACGTCAGCCCCAGCCCTGATCCGCCGTCCCGACCCGATACCAGTGGATAAAAAATCCGCTCCTTGATGGCATCGGGTACGCCCGGTCCGTTGTCGATGACATGCAATTCCAGTGCCAGCCGGTAGCGCTGCCGGCCGAACGTGACCTGGCGGGCCACACGCGTGCGCAGCGTGATCACGGCATCCCCCTTGGCGATGCGCTCTGACAGCGCCTGGGCTGCGTTCTGCACGATGTTCAGCACCGCCTGAATGAGCTGCGCGCGGTCCCCGCGAAACTCGGGAATCGAGGTGTCGTAGTCGCGCTGCACCTTGAGGCCCTGCGGGTATTCGACCAGCACGAGCGAACGCACGCGCTCGCACACCTCGTGGATGTTCACATCGCCCACCAGGTGCGGGTGGCGATGGGGCGCGAGCAGCCGGTCCACCAGGCTCTGCAGGCGGTCGGCCTCGTGGATGATGACCTGGGTGTATTCGGTGAGCTCCCGGTTGTCGAGCTCCATCTCCAGCAGCTGTGCCGCGCCCCGAATGCCGCCCAGCGGGTTCTTGATCTCGTGGGCCAGGTTGCGGATCAGCTCCTTGTTGGCCTGGGCCTGGTCACGCAGGCGCTCTTCGCGGTCCTGGCGGGCCTGCTGCTCCAGCGGCCACAGCTCCACCAGAATTTCGCCCACCTGCTCGGCATCGGCCACGTTGACATGCACGGGTACCGGGTCCTGGTGCAGGCGCTTCAGGCTGGCCTCGTAGCGCAGCGCGGCAAAGTCCTTGCCCCGGGCGCCCGCCAGTGCGGTCTGCAGCAGTGCCGGGTCGGTGAAGAAGGTAGAGAAGTCCGCCCCTTCCAGGGTGCGGCGCGAGAGGCCCAGTGTGTTTTCCAGCGCGGCATTGGCAAACTGCACCGCGCCATCGTCAGCGCGCAGCACCGCCACCAGGGTGGACATCAGGTCCAGGGAATGAAAACGCCCGGTGTCAGTGCCGGGAAGGTCGGAGGAAGAAGGGGCACTCACACGCAATCACCGCGGTCAGTTGGTGGGTGCAGCAGGGGCAGGCAGGCGGGCAATCTCGCGCTTGATACCCGCAATGTCACTCTCGCTGCGGGCCACGCTGGCCTTGAGTTCGGCCGTGCGTTCGGTGTAGCGCTGGGGGTTGCGCAGATCGAGTGCGTTGCGCTCGGGGGCGCCGTTGTTGTATTCCTTGAGCAGTTCGGCATGGCGCGTTTCCGCCTTGCGCAGCTCGGACTCCAGAATCGCGCGGGCATCCGAGTCGCGGGATTTTTGCTCGTTGTTGCTGACGCGTGGAGCGTTTGCGGGCGAGGTCGCAGACGACGGGGCTGCCGCACCACCCGCTGCAGGAGCTGCGGCAGACGCTGGGCGGGTGCCCTGCACCACGGTAACGTTGCCGCCCTCCACCAGCTTGCAGCCGCGCTCCTTGGCTTGCTGGGCGTTGTTGGTGTATTCGTTGCCGCAACGGTAGATGCGGTCTTGCGCCTGGACTGCGGGGACGGTGGCGGCAATGAGGAGCAGGGTGATGAGCGTTTTATTCATTCGGTTTCCTCGCACTGACATGCAGGGGACAGGGGAGTATCCCCCAATCACCCTACATCTCCAATCCAACAAGGGCAGACCCTTGAAGGGCTGTGTATACGGATGCAACACCTGGCGTCTTGGTTCCGCCGCACGCGTTCGGCGCAGGTAGCGCCGCCGCCCGCCCATGAAAAAAGGCGGCTTGCGCCGCCTTTTCTTGAGCAATGGTCTGCAGGCAGACGATTACAGCGAGTAGTACATGTCGTACTCGACAGGGTGCACTGCCATGCGGAAGCGGGTCACTTCGTTCATCTTCAGATCGATGTAGGCGTCGATCATGCTGTCGGTGAACACGCCACCCTTGGTCAGGAACGCGCGGTCCTTGTCCAGATGTTCCAGGGCCTGGTCCAGGCTGTGGCATACGGTGGGCACCAGCTTGTCTTCTTCTGGAGGCAGGTGGTACAGGTCCTTCGTAGCGGCTTCGCCAGGATGGATCTTGTTTTCCACGCCGTCCAGACCGGCCATCAGCAGGGCTGCGAAGCCCAGGTAGGGGTTCATCAGTGGATCGGGGAAGCGGGCTTCCACGCGACGGCCCTTGGGGTTGGCCACGTAAGGGATACGGATCGAAGCGGAACGGTTCTTGGCCGAGTAGGCCAGCTTCACCGGTGCTTCGAAGTGAGGCACCAGGCGCTTGTAGCTGTTGGTACCGGGGTTGGTGATGGCGTTCAGGGCACGGGCGTGCTTGATGATGCCGCCGATGTAGTACAGCGCGAAGTCCGACAGACCAGCATAGCCATCGCCAGCGAACAGGTTCTTGCCGTCCTTCCAGACGGACTGGTGCACGTGCATGCCGGAGCCGTTGTCGCCGTGGTAAGGCTTAGGCATGAAAGTGGCGGTCTTGCCGTAGGCGTTGGCCACGTTGTGGATCACGTACTTTTGCAGGATGGTCCAGTCGGCGCGCTCAACCAGGGTGCTGAAACGGGTACCGATTTCGTTCTGGCCAGCGCCCGCCACTTCGTGGTGGAACACTTCGACTGGAATGCCCAGGGATTCGAGGATCAGGGACATCTCGGCGCGCATGTCTTGCGTGCTGTCGACGGGAGGCACGGGGAAGTAGCCGCCCTTGACGGTGGGACGGTGGCCACGGTTGCCGCCTTCGAGCTTGGCGCCTGTGTTCCAGGGGGCTTCGTACTCTTCGATTTCGTAGAACGTGTTGTTGGGTTCGGTGCTCCAGCGCACGCCGTCGAAGATGAAGAATTCTGGCTCGGGACCGAAGTAGGCCGTGTCGCCCAGGCCGGAGGCCTTCAGGTAAGCTTCAGCGCGCTTGGCAATGGAGCGGGGATCGCGGTCGTAGGCCTTGCCGTCGGTGGGCTCGATCACGTCGCAGGTCAGGATCAGCGTCGTTTCTTCAAAGAACGGATCGATGTTGGCCGTGCTCGGGTCGGGGATCAGCTGCATGTCGGAGGCTTCAATGCCCTTCCAACCGGCGATCGACGAGCCGTCAAAGGCATGGCCCGAAGTGAACTTGTCTTCGTCGAAGTGAGAGACGGGCACCGTGGTGTGCTGTTGTTTGCCACGGGTATCGGTGAAACGGAAGTCAACGAACTTGACTTCGTTCTCCTTCACCATCTTCATCACGTCTGCAACGGTCTTGGCCATCAGGTTCTCCTGGATAAAGCGCTTGTTGAAAAAAGAGTTTGCCGAAATAAAAGCAGTTTGCGTGCCAGCCGAGTGCAGCACCGCACTATGAAGGAGCGCTACCCGCGACAGGTCGGCGTGGCATACGCCAAAAAGCACCAATATGGTGCAATCCATCTACCAAATCTGAGTCTCACAGGTTGCGCACCAATTCAGGGCCGCAATTTGCACCAAATTCGTGCAATCCTGTTTTCAAAGCCTGCCATGCAGCAGGCACCGAGGACGCGGGCCCTTTGACACCCAGTTCGATATGCCGCCCGTATTGTGGATGATCTACGCTGGGCAAACTGAACACCCGCACATCCGGGTGCGATTTTTCAATCTGCTCCATGAGGGGCGTCAAGGCTGCCTCCATCGCACCATAAACCACCACCGACTGCTCGGTCTGCGGTGCTAGGTTGAAATGGGCTGCGTAGTGGTGCTCCAGCACCCATTCGATCATGGGCCAGGCCATGACTGGGAAGCCCGGAACGAAGTGCACGGCACCGCCCCCAGCCCCGTCGCAACTGAAGCCGGGGATCTTGTTGTAGGGATTGGGGATGATGCGCGCACCCACCGGGAACATGCCCATGTTGAGGCGGTGCACGTTGTCGGACCGGTCGGGCTCATAGGGCACGCCCTGCTCGCGCGCCACATCCTGCATGCGTTCGCGGATCAGCGTCTCGGCTTCTGGGTGCAGGGCCAGATCCCGGCCCAGGGCACGTCCAGCACATTGCCGCGTGTGGTCGTCTGGGGTTGCGCCAATGCCGCCACACGAGAACACCACATCGGCCGACGCGAACGCCCGCTGCAAAGTGGCCGTGATGCGGTCCGGGCTGTCGCCCACATAGTCGGCATAGGCCAGCGACAGGCCCCGCGCCGATAACAGCTCGATCACCTTGGGCATGTGCTTGTCGGCCCTTTTGCCTGACAGTATCTCGTCACCGACGATGATGAGACCAAAGGTGGGGGTCATGGTGGATTGTCTCCAGGGTTCGGATTTGCAGGGGGCCGCAGCGCGGGGGCTGGGGGTGCCGCCATGTTCAGAGCTGGCGCTTCTTTGGGGTGCACAGCCGCTTCGGCCAATGGGGCGGGCCCGGTCATCGGCGCCATGGTGGCCCGCTCGGCACGCAAGCGCTGCAGGGCGGCCAGACCGTAGTGCGTGAACCACAGCGAGGAAAACGCGAACACCAGGGTGTAGATCCAGATCGCCAGCGGCACCAGCACAAAAAACGCGGCGGCAAACACCACGCCCGATGCCCACACAATGCTGGGCGCTGCCCCGAGGTAGCCCGTGACGATGCCAATGCCCAGCAGGCTGCTGCGATGGCGGCGGAATATCTCCAGGCGCTCTTCTTTGCTGGCGTGATCTGCCAGGGCGTCGAACACCATCACCCGGTAGGTCAGCCAACCCCAGATCAGCGGCGGCAGGATGAGCACCAGCGGCGGCACCAGCCACAGCGGAACGGACACCACCAGCGCCACCAGCGCCAACACCGTGGACCCTACCGACCAGGCCACACTCGCAATGAAGGACCCGCCCTTCTTGCGCTCCAGATCCGGAAACCGCCGCGCAGCCACCAATGCCACCAGGGCGGGGGTCATGAGTACCGCTACGGCCAGCAGCGACACCACCACCAGCACAGGCGCCACGGCCAGCACCACCATCAACGGCGCCATGACAGCAGTCACATCCCCCAGGCCCCAGCCCTGAAGCCAACCCCAAACGCTGGCCAGCAACGAGGACGCATCGAGCAATGCGCGCATCCCCTGCACCGCCGCGTCCCAGTAGAAGTAACCCAGGCCGAGTGCCAAAACGGCGATCAAGAACAGAGGCAAGAGCGACAACGCAATCACCCGCGGACGCAGGCAATAGGCAGCGGCACGCCAGAAAGAATCAAGCAGTAATCCCATGGCGGCAAGCATACAGGCAGCGCCCGCCAAGCCGCTCAGGCCTTGCCCAGCAACCTCAGTACGCCCCGCCATTGCTGGGACCAGAACCCCGCGCCGTAGTCGCGCACACGGCCATCGGGGCCCGGCTCGACCTGGTCGCGCACGCCCGTGGGGTCAAAGCGCTTTTCAAAGTTGGCCGTGCCCATCAGCATGTCCCACCAGGGCAGAAGCACCCCGAAGTTGTGGCCGCCGAGCACCACGCGCGGCTGCGCGGCTGGCAAACCTGCTGCAGCGTCAGTCGCTGGCTTGACCGTCTCGTGGCCAATGCCGATGCTGTGGTGCCGGCGGTGAAACCTGGGGCTGATCCAGAGCCGCTCACCCACCTGACCAAACCACAGCCGCACGTTGGCGTGCTGAAAGCTCTCGCTGAGCTGGGTGATAGCCACGATGGCAATGAACTGCCCCGGCGCCACACCAATCAGCTGCGCCACCGTCACCAGAATCACGTCGCGCAGCAGGTCATCAAGCAGGTGGTTGCGGTTGTCGCTCCACATCGTCATCTGCTGCTGTGCATGGTGCAGCGAATGCAGGCGCCACCACCACTCAAAGTGATGCTGCCCCCGGTGGATCCAGTAGTCCACAAAATCGAACACCACCAGATACAGCAGCAAGCTGACCCAGGAGATGTCCGTCACACCCGGCCAGAGGCCATCGAGCTGGAACGTGCTGACACCCGCCACACGCAAGGCACCAAACAGTGAATCCGCCAGCGGATCCACCGTGAAAAACAGCGCCAGCCGGAACAGTCCCAGCCGGTGAATCAGGGTGTAGAGGATGTCAGTGCGGACGGTGGCGCGGTCATTGATCTGCTCCACCGGCCACCAGCGCTGCATGGGGCCAATCACAGCCACGATGACCACCAGCTGCAGCAATCCCACCAGCAGCCAGCCGGAGGCCTCATAGCCGTTCTCCAGCAGGCTGGCCAGCCCTGTGGTGAACATCAGCGGCTGCAGCACGCTCTCAAAAAGCCATTGCTGCACGCTGTCAAATACACCGCCTAGCCATCCCATCGTGTCGCGCTCCCTGGCACCTGGTTATTCATGCAAACATGCGGCGCGTGCGCCCGCAGCCACGGCGCACGCGATCCAACTTGATCCCACAGCCCATCTAGCGAACCTGAGCCGCTGCGGCCGCATAGTCAGGATGATCCCGCAAGGTGCGAAAGCAAAACCCTCGCTGCTTGAGCCCTTCAATCAAAGGCTCCAGCACAGCGGGCGCCCAGGCGTCCTTGCGCGACCAGATCCCCAGGTGCGCCAGCAGGATGTCGCCACTGCGCACATCACGCAGCGCCTTGTTCAGCAGCGCGGTGTTGCTGGCCGTCTCACTGGGCAGCTCATCCCCCAAGAAGCCGGCAGGCGACCACCCCACATGCACATAACCGCAGGCCTTCGCGCTGGCAATCAATTGTGCAGAGGTCTTGCCGCCAGGCGCGCGGAACAGGGGCAAAGGCGTCTTGCCGGTAATGGCCTTCAAACGATCCGCAGCACGGGCAATTTCTTCGCAGTATTCAGCTGCGGACATCACAAAGCTTTGACCCTCACGCTGTCCCGCAGAGGGACGGACCCGAAATGCCGGATGCGACGCGCCGCCAGCATCGGCACGCCAGTAGGTGTGGTTCCAGGTGTGGGAAGCAAACTCATGGCCCTCCGCGGCGCGTGCACGCCACCACGGGGCCCAATGGTCTCCAAGACTTCCATCGCCTTCTTTCGTGCGCTCGTTTGCAGCAAAGAAGGTCACGTGCACCTGCTGGCGCCTGAGCACCTCAGCCACCAAAGGCGCCACTTCCATGTGGCCAGTGTCAAAGGTCAGGTACAGGGGCTTTTTGCATTCATTCTGCGCGGTAGCGCTAGTGAAACATGCCCAAAAAGCTATCAATACAATAGCATCGCGACGCCTGCTGCGTGATCCACAAAAAGCGCTGAGGAACATACCTCTCACCGGCTGTACCGCGCTCAACGTGGCGCGTGTTGCAGGGTCCATACGCCGTGGGGCGATTTACCCACGTTGACCTGGCGCACCACCTTCTTTGCCTGGGTGTCCACCACAGACAGCTTCCGGGCCCAACGCGAACTGACGTAGATATAACGGCCATCCGCCGAAACATCCATGCAATCGGGCCCGCCCGGCACGGGGTACGACTCGACGACCTGCTGGGTGTTCATGTCGATCTTGCTGATCGAGTTGGCCACGCGATTGCTCACATACAGGTGGTGCCCGTCGCCAGCAGCACGAAAGGCGTGAGCACCGTTGCCTGTCTTGATCCGCTTGACGCTGACCGCTTCACGCCCGGAGATATCGAACACCTCCACGCTGTCACCGCCCGTCAGTCCCACAAACAGGTGCTTGCCATCGGAACTGCCGTAGACATCCGCAGGCATGGGGCCTGTTTTGACGCGCCATTTGATGGTCTGGGTGGCAATATCAATCGCCACCAGTTCGTCACTGTCCTGCATGGTCGAATAGACGGTGGTGCTGCGGCTATCGATCCACAGATGGCTGGGGGTGCGCGATGTGGCCACGCGCTGCACCAGGGTCAGGTCCTTGCCGTCCCAGCGGTAAAAGTCCACGTGATTCAGACGGTTGGCGGCCGTGATGAACCATTTCATGTCGGGACTGAATCGCAGATGGTAGGGGTCCACAATCCCACGTACGGTTCGCTGCACCTCGGCGGTACGGGGGTCCACAAACGTCAGCGTGTCACCGAGCGCGTTGGCCACGATGATCGACTTTTCATCGGGGGTCAGATACAGATGGTGCGGCTCTTTACCTGTAGGTATGCGGGCCGTCTCAGTCCAGGTCACCGGGTCGATGACGCTGACGTTGGCCTCCAGCGAATTGAGTACAAAAAGCGGCGGAGCGCCCGCCGCCACACTGGCCAAGGAGTAACACCACCCACCAAGGGCCACAACGCAGATGCGTGCAATCGAGAGAATCTTCACAAAACCACTTTCAACACAGCCTTGAAGTGTAGCGCCGCGCCCAGCGCGGACCCGAGCGACAACACGTAACATCAGGACGATCGTGCTCTCTTTGACTCAGGTCATCCCGGTATTGCGCTGCCTGGGGTGCCAAACCATATCGCAGGGCGAGACCACAACTTGCCAGCAGAGCTCTCCCAGCGTCAGCAGTCAAGGGATCAACGACATGAGGCACAGTGCCCTGGCCGCGCGCTCTGAGCCAGTCAAAAGAGGCCACTCCTCCGGACAACATGCTCAAGCGTTGCTGTTCAACAGTGACAGATCGGAAGCATTGAGCCATCGCCATTGGCCGGGGGCCAAATCCGCAGGCAAATCCATGCTTCCAATGCGAGAGCGATGTAGCCCCTCCACCCTATTGCCAACCGCTGCAATCATCCGCTTGACCTGGTGGTACTTGCCCTCAGTCAGCGTCATATCCAAGCGATGGGAACCCACAATGGAGCAGTTTGCAGCACGCACCGGCGTGGGATCATCGTCCAGCACAACCCCCGCCAACAATTTCGACACCTGTGTCTCGTCCACCGGGTGTTTGGTCGTCACTTGGTAAACCTTCGGAACATGCTTCTTGGGCGAACTCAAGCGATGAATGAATTGCCCGTCATCGCTCAATAGCAACATACCCGTTGTGTCCTGATCAAGGCGCCCTACCGCCTGCACTCCTTGTACCGCACTCTTCGTGGGCCGCTGGCGCAACGGCGGAGGCAGAAGCGTGTAGATGCTGGGGTACGTAGAAGGCTTCTGAGAACACTCCGTGCCGGCGGGTTTGTGAAGCAGCACGTAGGCTTTGGCGTGGAACGGCCAATCCACACCCTGCACACGTAACAGCAGTCCTTCAGTCTCATAGCCTGCGGTAGCCTCCGTGCAGAGCACGTACTCGGCATTGGGCGAAGATGCCTCACGCACCGAGACCCATCCCTGCTGAATAAGGCCTGCGCAAACACGACGCGTACCAAAACCTTGGGAATACAGAATGTCTTGTAGTTGCATGGTCAATACCCGGGGGTCAGCGAGAAGGGATGATTTGTTGTTATCCCAAAGCAAAAAACCCCAGTCATAACTGACTGGGGTTTTCTGGGCTGTAAGAGCCTGACGATGACCTACTTTCACACGGGAACCCGCACTATCATCGGCGCAAAGTCGTTTCACTGTCCTGTTCGGGATGGGAAGGAGTGGGACCAACTTGCTATGGTCATCAGGCATAACTTGGTGCTGGGCAGTTTTTGTGAACTGCCTGGCGAATTCATAGAGTCTGGAATCAGATGTTTGTGTTTTGACTGCGTCTAACTTGGCATAACAGACTTTGAGCTTCACGCTGTGAGCGTGTTGGCTATCAAAGTTATAGGGTCAAGCCGCACGAGCAATTAGTATCAGTTAGCTTAACGCATTACTGCGCTTCCACACCTGACCTATCAACGTCCTGGTCTTGAACGACTCTTTAGGGGGCTCAAGGCCCCGGCAGATCTCATCTTGAAACGAGTTTCCCGCTTAGATGCTTTCAGCGGTTATCTCTTCCACACTTAGCTACTCGGCAATGCCACTGGCGTGACAACCGATACACCAGAGGTGTGTCCACTCCGGTCCTCTCGTACTAGGAGCAGGCTTCCTCAAATCTGCAGCGCCCACGGAAGATAGGGACCAAACTGTCTCACGACGTTTTAAACCCAGCTCACGTACCTCTTTAAATGGCGAACAGCCATACCCTTGGGACCGGCTACAGCCCCAGGATGAGATGAGCCGACATCGAGGTGCCAAACACCGCCGTCGATATGAACTCTTGGGCGGTATCAGCCTGTTATCCCCAGAGTACCTTTTATCCGTTGAGCGATGGCCCTTCCATACAGAACCACCGGATCACTATGTCCTGCTTTCGCATCTGCTCGACTTGTCAGTCTCGCAGTTAAGCACGCTTATGCCATTGCACTATCGTCACGATGTCCGACCGTAACTAGCGTACCTTCGAACTCCTCCGTTACGCTTTGGGAGGAGACCGCCCCAGTCAAACTGCCTACCATGCACTGTCCCCGATCCAGATAATGGACCTAGGTTAGAACCTCAAACACACCAGGGTGGTATTTCAACGTTGGCTCCATGAGAACTAGCGTCCTCACTTCAAAGCCTCCCACCTATCCTACACAGATCTGTTCAAAGTCCAATACAAAGCTACAGTAAAGGTTCATGGGGTCTTTCCGTCTTTCCGCGGGGAGATTGCATCATCACAAACATTTCAACTTCGCTGAGTCTCAGGAGGAGACAGTGTGGCCATCGTTACGCCATTCGTGCAGGTCGGAACTTACCCGACAAGGAATTTCGCTACCTTAGGACCGTTATAGTTACGGCCGCCGTTTACTGGGACTTCAATCAAGAGCTTGCACCCCATCATTTAATCTTCCAGCACCGGGCAGGCGTCACACCCTATACGTCCACTTTCGTGTTTGCAGAGTGCTGTGTTTTTATTAAACAGTCGCAGCCACCGATTTTTTGCAACCCCGTTGGGCTCCCTCTGTACGAGTTCACCTACTTGGGGCATACCTTCTCCCGAAGTTACGGTATCAATTTGCCGAGTTCCTTCTCCTGAGTTCTCTCAAGCGCCTTAGAATACTCATCTCGCGCACCAGTGTCGGTTTGCGGTACGGTCGTCAATAGCTGAAGCTTAGTGGCTTTTCCTGGAAGCAGGGTATCACTCACTTCGTCTGCAAGCAGACTCGTTATCACCCCTCATCTAAGCCCGGCGGATTTGCCTACCAGGCACGACTACAGGCTTGAACCAACATATCCAACAGTTGGCTGAGCTAACCTTCTCCGTCCCCACATCGCACTATTGATCGGTACAGGAATATTGACCTGTTTCCCATCAGCTACGCATCTCTGCCTCGCCTTAGGGGCCGACTCACTCTACGCCGATGAACGTTGCGTAGAAAACCTTGCGCTTACGGCGAGGGGGCTTTTCACCCCCTTTAACGCTACTCATGTCAGCATTCGCACTTCTGATACCTCCAGCATCCGTTACCAGACACCTTCACAGGCCTACAGAACGCTCTCCTACCACTTGCAATAAATTGCAAATCCGCAGCTTCGGTAACTGGCTTAGCCCCGTTACATCTTCCGCGCAGGACGACTCGATCAGTGAGCTATTACGCTTTCTTTAAATGATGGCTGCTTCTAAGCCAACATCCTGACTGTTTTAGCCTTCCCACTTCGTTTCCCACTTAGCCAATTTTAGGGACCTTAGCTGGCGGTCTGGGTTGTTTCCCTCTTGAGTCCGGACGTTAGCACCCGGTGCTCTGTCTCCCAAGCTGTACTCTGCGGTATTCGGAGTTTGCATAGGTTTGGTAAGTCGCCATGACCCCCTAGCCTAAACAGTGCTCTACCCCCGCAGGTAATACTTGAGGCACTACCTAAATAGTTTTCGGAGAGAACCAGCTATTTCCAAGTTTGTTTAGCCTTTCACCCCTATCCACAGCTCATCCCCTAGTTTTGCAACACTAGTGGGTTCGGACCTCCAGTACCTGTTACGGCACCTTCATCCTGGCCATGGATAGATCACTTGGTTTCGGGTCTACACCCAGCGACTGATTCGCCCTATTCGGACTCGATTTCTCTACGGCTTCCCTATTCGGTTAACCTTGCCACTGAATGTAAGTCGCTGACCCATTATACAAAAGGTACGCAGTCACCCTTGCGGGCTCCTACTTTTTGTAAGCATGCGGTTTCAGGATCTATTTCACTCCCCTCCCGGGGTTCTTTTCGCCTTTCCCTCACGGTACTGGTTCACTATCGGTCGATTACGAGTATTTAGCCTTGGAGGATGGTCCCCCCATATTCAGACAGGATTTCTCGTGTCCCGCCCTACTTTTCTCTAACTTAGTACCACACGTCTGTTTTCGCATACAGGGCTATCACCTGCTATGGCCGGACTTTCCATCCCGTTTTGCTAACAGTCGTGCTATCACTAGAAGGCTCTTCCGATTTCGCTCGCCACTACTTTCGGAATCTCGGTTGATGTCTTTTCCTCGAGCTACTGAGATGTTTCAGTTCACCCGGTTCGCCTCGCATACCTATGTATTCAGTATGCGATACCTCTTGCGAGGTGGGTTTCCCCATTCAGAAATCTCCGGATCAAAGCTTATTTGCCAGCTCCCCGAAGCTTATCGCAGGCTATCACGTCTTTCGTCGCCTGTAATCGCCAAGGCATCCACCACATGCTCTTAGTCACTTGACCCTATAACTTTGACATCTCTTTCAAGATATCGCCGTCATCTCAAGGACTTGCCAGGTCTTTCACCTGACGCGTTATGCCGTAATGTGAATAATTCCTCGATATCACTATCAAGAAACATTCGTCATTACTGAGTTCAAATTACCTCGCAATCACTTTCGCAATCACGTTTGCTCATTGAACATTCGTTTTGACGCAATCAAAAATTTGTCACCAGGGGCACGGTCTGCACTAAACCTTTACGAATGTGCAGTTTCCCCTGGCAACTCTGATTTCGACTCTATGAATTTTTAAAGAACAGCCGATTGATCAATCGATATTGATCAACAACAAAGCAGCCTCTTTCAAAGCAGCTTTGGTGTTGAATTTC
>NZ_QEKU01000001.1:1672500-3855000 GCF_003096455.1 Acidovorax sp. 99 | reverse complement strand
ATGGGCGCGTAGTTGGTCTTGAGCATGTTGATCACCGCGTGCAAGGTGTGCCCTGAGTCAGCCAGATCATCGACCAAGAGCACGCGCCCTGCAATTTCACCCTTGGGCGTGGTGATAAAGCGTGCAATATCAAGATGTCCTTGCACCGTTCCTGCCTCGGCACGGTAGGAGCTCGTAGACATGATGGCTAACGGCTTGTCAAAGATACGACTGAGAATGTCACCTGGGCGCAACCCACCGCGCGCGAGACAGAGAATGGTGTCGAATGCCCAACCCGACTGATGAACTTTCAGCGCCAGCTTTTCGATGAGGCTGTGGTACTCGTCATAGCTGACATAGAGGTGTTTTCCGTCTTCGGTCAACATAGTGGATGATTCCTGAATAGTTGGCGTTTACTTGATGGCAGCAAGGCAAAACTGCAGATCAGACGGCGACATAAGGATGGCGCATCATGATCGTATGGTCTCGATCAGGACTGGTTGAGATCATGTCGATCGGAACCCCCGTCACTTCTTCGATACGCTCAAGATAGCGGCGCGCACTTTCGGGCAGTTTGTTGTACTCGGTCACCCCGACGGTGGAATCACTCCAGCCGGGCAGCGTTTCATAAATTGGCGTGCACCGAGCGATGTCCTCAGCGCCCATGGGAAGCAAATCAATACGCTGACCGTCGAGCTCGTAGCCCGTGCACAGCAACAACTCGTTCAACCCGTCCAGCACATCCAGCTTGGTGATGCAAAGGCCAGTAAGACCATTGACTTGGGCGCTGCGCTTCAACAAAGCTGCATCAAACCAGCCACAGCGACGGCTACGCCCCGTTGTCACGCCCTTTTCAGCGCCCACCGTGCTCATGTGATAACCGGGCGTACCAGGCACTTCCCAATCCAACTCTGTAGGGAAAGGCCCGCCACCAACGCGGGTGCAATACGCCTTGGTGATACCGAGGATGTAATGAAGCATGCCCGGCCCCACGCCAGATCCTGCAGCAGCGTTCCCCGCCACGCAGTTACTGGAGGTGACATACGGGTATGTGCCATGGTCTACATCCAGCAGGGTCCCTTGAGCGCCCTCAAAGAGAAGATTGGCACCCGCGCGATTCGCCTCATTGAGCTCTCGCGACACATCAGCCATCATGGGCTTCAGCAACTCTGCATGGCGCATGGCTTCGGCGTACACGACATCAAATTGCACCTTGCCATCCTGGATGTATGGCTTCAGCGCATCGCCAAAAACGAACTTTGCAGAGCCCAGGTACGTGGTCAGTACATGGTTATGCAAATCCAGCAATTCGCGCAGCTTGGAAGCAAATCGCTCAGGGTACTTCAAGTCCTGTACGCGCAAGGCACGGCGGGCAATCTTGTCCTCGTAAGCTGGACCAATGCCACGGCCGGTGGTACCAATCTTCTCAGCCCCCCCCTGCTCTCGGGCCGCCTCACGCGCAACGTCAATTGCCGCGTGGAAAGGCAGGATCAGCGGGCAAGCCTCACTGATGCGCAGGCGCGAACGAACCTCGACACCGGCTTTCTCAAGCCCCTCAATTTCCTCAAACAACTTCGCTGCAGAAAGCACCACGCCATTGCCGATGTAGCACTTGACCCCAGGGCGCATGATGCCGCTCGGGATCAAATGCAGCGCCGTCTTCACGCCATTGATCACCAGCGTGTGGCCAGCGTTGTGCCCCCCTTGGAAACGCACGACCCCTTGAGCACTCTCCGTCAGCCAATCGACCAACTTGCCTTTGCCTTCGTCGCCCCACTGGGTACCGACCACCACTACGTTGCGACCTTTGGTTGCTTTCATCTCAAACCCAATTCAAATGACAATTGCTCAAACAGCCTGCACGACCCAACGGCCCGCAACCTGAACCAGTTCACGATCACAGTGGAACTCATCCACCTCACTCTCGTGCCCTGGCAAAACACACACCACTGTTTCCCCAGCGGACCGAAGCTCTCCAATCGCTGCATTCACATCCGCAGCCTCGCCCCAGGGAGCACGAATGGCAGCCTTCAGCGCACGGGGTGGCACCACGCCAACCACCTGCTTGATGTCCAAACTGAATCCCGCCGCAGGACGATTTCGGCCAAACACTGCCCCCACCTCGTCGTACCGGCCGCCGCGCACCAGGGCATCGCTGGCACCGGGCGCATAGATCGCGAAGCGCGCACCGCTGTAGTAGGCATATCCACGCAAATCAGCCAAGTCGAAAGTGACAGAGGCTCCATCAAGACGCGACGCCAACCACTTCAAATTTGATAGCACTTGAGACACACCAGAAATGCGCTTCAGCGCATTTTCAGCCTCAGCCAGAACAGCAGAGTCTCCATATAGCTGGACAAGAGCGAGAAGGCCTTGCCGAGAATCCTCAGGAAAGCCACGCGTCAAGACTGTCAACTCTCCCGCATCCTTGGCCGCCAAAGCAGAATGAATGCCGCTGAGCAGTTGCGGGCTCACGCTCACACCAGCCAACAGGCTGCGGACGATGCGCACGTCCGCAAGATCAATGGTTGTGTCGCGTACATTGGCAACTCGCAAACACTCGCGAGCTAACTGCAAAGCCTCAAGGTCGGCCTCCAGCCCGGTATGCCCATAGATTTCGGCACCAAACTGAAGAGGCTCGCGGGTGGCATGCGGGCGGTCAGGACGCGTGTGCAACACAGGACCACAGTAGCAAAGACGTGTCACACCTTTGCGATTGAGCAAATGCGCATCAATGCGAGCAACCTGCGGAGTCGTATCAGCTCGCAGCCCCATGGAACGACCAGATAGCTGATCCACCAGTTTGAAGGTTTGCAGATCCAGCGCTTCGCCAGTGCCCGTAAGGAGAGATTCCAGATGCTCCAACAGCGGGGGCATCACTAACTCATAACCATAACAACGGGCTGTATCAAGCAGCCCGCGACGCAATTCTTCGATGTGCCGCGCTTCAGACGGCAAGACATCGGCAATGTGATCCGGAAGGACCCAAGCAGACATGGAGAAAAGGGGAGGCTGTTAAAACCGTGATTCTACCGGGACCGGGCGAGACTCCCCAAGGAATCTCCTAGTCGAGGGGTGTGACAGCGTTCAGAAACAAAGCATCAGAAGACCCGCAGCCAGGGCCAACAATGCGAAAAAGCGTATTTGGCCATCCTGCAATTGAGCGATCTGCGCAACCGTACGTTTCCAGACCTGGGGGGACAAAAAAGGCAAAAAACCCTCAATTACCAGGACCAAGGCAAATGCCGTCCAAAGGCTGTCCCACATCATTCACCTCTCACAACCAGCGCCACTTGTTTACTTGCGTGGAGCAACAGGCGCCGATGCAGACGCTGAGCCGCGAAAGACCTTGAAGAAGTCAGAGGACGATGGGTCCAGCACCATCACATCGCTTTTCTTATTGAAACTGCCCTTGTACGCCTCGAGACTGCGATAAAACTGGGCAAATTGAGGATCTTTGCCAAACGCTTCGGCGTAGATGCGGGCCGCTTCCGCGTCGCCCTCACCTTTCAGCTTTTGAGCATCCCGATAGGCATTGGCGATTGTGATCTCGCGCTGACGATCTGCGTCTGCACGAATCTTTTCGCCTTCTGCAGCACCTGTAGAGCGCAACTCATTGGCCACGCGCTTTCGCTCCGCTTCCATGCGCCGGTACACAGATTCAGTGATGGCTTCCACGTAATCAACACGGGTAATACGCACATCCACCACATCAACCCCCCAGGGCTTGGAACCACGAACTGTCTCCAAGACTTCGCGCTTGACATCAGCCATCAGCGCTTCGCGTTTGAGTGAGAGCAGCTCTTTCACCGTGCGCTTGTTGATTTCCTCCTGGAAAGCATTGCGAACCACCCGATTGAGCTGCATAGCGCCCGCCGTCTCATCCAGCCCAACGTTGCGAATGTACTCAGTGGGCTCGGAAATGCGCCAGCGCACATACCAGTCGATAACGACACGCTGCTTTTCAGCAGTCAACATGGGCTCGGTGTCCGTGCTGTCCAAGGTCAGCAAACGCTTGTCTATGTAAGTGACGTTCTGAAATGGAGGAGGCAGCTTGAAATTGAGGCCAGGCTCCGTGATCACTTCTTTGATCTGACCCAGTGCATACAAGACTCCAAACTGCCGCTGGTCCACAACAAAAAGCATGGAGCTCATGAGAGCAAGCACCACCAGAAGGGTAGATGCAATAAAACCGACTCTGTTCACGAACTACTCCTAGCGGGATTCACGTTCACGGGTGCGGCTGGTGTCGCGCGCGCGAGCGTCATTCGAAAAGGTTGGTGCGGGTGTTGCTGGTGACACCGCTGGAGGCGAGCTGGTGGCCGCAGGGGCATCCAGCGCTCCGGACCCGCTTGCTACGCCTTGCATAATTTTGTCGAGCGGCAGGTACAGCAAATTGGAGCCTTGACGCGACTCCACCAGCACCTTGGTCACGTTGCCATAAATCTGCTGCATCGTGTCCAGATACATACGATCACGGGTTACCTGCGGAGCCTTCTGGTACTCCGCCAAAATAGAAGCAAACCGTTGCGAGTCACCTTGAGCCTGTGCAACGATCCTCGCCTTGTACGCAGCAGCCTCCTCGTTCAGACGAGAGGCAGAGCCCACAGCGCGTGGAATCACATCATTCGCGTAAGCCTGTGCCTCGTTTTTGGCACGCTCGCGCTCCTGTCCAGCTTTGAGGACATCATCAAAGGAGGACTGCACCTGCTCAGGCGGCCGCACACCGCCCTGCTGCAAATTGATGCCAACAACTTCGACGCCAACTTTGTAACGGTCCAATATGGTCTGCATAAGCGCGCGAACGCGAGGCGCAATCTGATCTCGCTCTTCAGCCAATGCCGTGTCCATGCGCATCTTGCCCACCACCTCGCGAACGGCGGTCTCCGCTGCTTGAACCACGGCATCTGAGGGATTCTTGCTTTCGAAAAGCCATGCCCTGGCATCGCTCAGGCGATACTGAACAGCAAACTTGATCTCCACGATGTTTTCGTCTTCGGTCAGCATCGCGGACTCTCTCAAGCCCGTGCTTTTGATGATCGTGTCCCTCCCCACATCAGCGGAGCGAATTTGTGTCACAAAAACCAGCTCATGTCGCTCAATTGGGTAAGGCAAGCGCCAGTTAAAACCTGCACCCACGGTGCTTTTGTACTTGCCGAATTGCGTAATGACGGCTTGCTGGCCTTCTTGCACTATGAAGAAACCTGTGCCCATCCAGATCACGAACGCAATGCCAGCAATCAAGCCAACACCCACACCGGCGCTTTTCATATCAGGTTGAAAGCCACCGCCAGCCCCTCCTCCCGGGCCACGGCCAGAACCATTCTTTCCCCCGAACAGACTGCCAAGCTTGCGATTAAGGTCACGCCAGAGCTCGTCGAGATCAGGCGGCTGCTGGCCATTGCTTGGCCGCTGATCCCCACCCCTCTGACCTGCGGGTGGCGCTGCAGGTCGATCCTCAGGGCGCACACTACCGTCCTCCGACTTATCATCCCCGCGACCCCAGCGTGGATCGTTCAGATTGAACATGCCCCGAATACGGTCCGGCAATGAAGCCCAGCGTAGGGTGCGAGTATGAAAATTCATGCGCAAAATCTCTGGTTCTCTGATGGCGTCATTCGATCATGCATTGTGCCCAATCAGGGCAACATATCCGGCAATTCAAGGGCGTCTGCTGGGGTCATATCCTCACGCGTAGCCATCAACCTATCGGCCAAAGCGCGGCGCAGATCATCAAGACCTTCTCCAGATCGAGCACTGACGAACAGACGGGAAAGCGACTGCCCCCCCACTTCGTATTGGTCTACCAGCAGGGAGGGGCGTCGCTCTTCGGGCAATGCGTCAAGCTTGTTGAACACCAGTATCTGCGGAATATCCGATGCACCAATTTCCAGCAACACTCGCTCCACCTGCGCCATCTGCTCCGGGAAATCCGGGTTGGAAGCATCCACCACATGAAGCAGCAGATCTGCATCGACAGCCTCTTGCAGCGTAGCCTGAAAGGCATCCACCAATCCGTGCGGGAGATCCCGGATAAAGCCCACCGTATCGGACAGAGAAACAGATCGCGCCGCATCTGCCAGATACAACTGGCGTGTTGTAGTGTCTAGCGTGGCAAAAAGCTGATCCGCTGCATACGCTCGCGCTTTCACCAAAGCATTAAAAAGCGTGGACTTACCCGCGTTGGTGTACCCAACAAGCGAAATATTGAAGGTATCGCGCCTCTCGCGCTGGCGCCGCTGCGTGGAGCGCTGACGCTTGACCTTGATCAAGCGCTCTCTGGTGCGCTTGATCGCGTCACCAATCATCCGTCGATCCAGCTCGATCTGCTTTTCACCCGGACCGCCCCGGGCACCGATACCGCCAGTTTGGCGCTCCAGGTGAGACCAGCGCCGCACCAGCCGTGTACTCACATACTGCAGCTTGGCGAGCTCAACCTGAAGCTTGCCTTCGTGGCTTCGCGCACGTTGCGCAAAGATCTCCAGAATCAACAGCGTGCGGTCATTGACTGGAAGCTCGATATGACGTTCCAGATTACGCTGCTGCGCGGGGCTGAGTGATTGGTCAAACAGCACCTCCAATGCCCCATGCATCTGGGCCAAGGTGCGAATTTCATCCGCTTTGCCAGAGCCAATAAAGAGTGCCGCGTCCGGTGCTTTCCGCTTGCACGTAATGCGAGCAACAGGCCGTAAACCCGCCGTCTGGGCGAGCAGTCCCAACTCTTCCAACTCAGCATCGAAGTGGGGGAGACCAAAATCAACGCCCACCAGCAACACCGGCGTCATAGCGGACGAGGATGCGGAAGCCGAACTCAAAGCCAACCACCCTCTCTCTGCTCTACCTCGCTCAGAAAGCGAGCCCCGCTACCAGACAACAACTCAAGAGTTGCTGTTGTCAGCATCAGGGGTTTCTGAGGTAGAGAAATTGACCGCCCGACCTGGAACGATCGTAGAAATCGCGTGTTTGTAAACCATCTGCGTCACCGTATTGCGCAGCAACACCACATACTGGTCGAAAGACTCGATTTGCCCCTGCAGCTTGATCCCGTTGACCAAATAGATGGACACTGGAACATGCTCCCGACGCAATGCGTTAAGGAAGGGGTCTTGCAAAAGCTGGCCTTTATTGCTCACGATATTCTCCGTGTTCAAGTGTTGTTGTAAACCAGCACCTTACCACAGCCAGACGCACGCTCTGGCTTTAACACACATGGCCCCTCGACTGAGGAGCCTTTGTCGTCAGGCCTCGTCTTTGTCCGCAAAAGGATTGTGCGAGGTTTTCATCTCAATGCGCAAAGGGGTCCCCACAAGATCAAACTCCTTGCGGAAGCGCCCTTCCAAGAATCGCTTGTAAGCATCAGTCACGTGCTCCAGCGAGTTACCATGGATCACGATCACGGGCGGATTCATGCCGCCTTGGTGCGCATACCGCATTTTGGGGCGGAACATCCCCGCCCTCTTGGGGCTTTGGAACTGAACGGCCTCCAGCAACAGTCGGGTGAGCACTGGCGTGGACATCTTGCAGGTGGCCGCCCGGTGGGCCTGGGCAATAGATGTCCATAGAGGGCCAAGCCCCTGACGCTTCTTCGCAGAAATGAAGTGCAACGAAGCAAACTTCAGAAACGCTAGCCGCGTCTCAATGGAGCGCTCCAAGAGCTGCCGTTGGTAATCATCCACGGCATCCCATTTGTTCACCGCCAGAACCACAGCGCGGCCACTCTCCAGAATATAGCCCGCGATATGGGCATCCTGGTCCGTTACCCCCTGGGTGGCATCGAGCAATAACAGCACCACATTTGCGGACTCGATGGCTTGGAGCGTTTTCACTACCGAGAATTTTTCGATAGCCTCAAACACCTTCCCTTTGCGGCGCAGTCCTGCAGTATCCACCAGCTCAAAGCGCTGGCCATTGCGCTCAAAAGGCACAGTGATGGCATCGCGGGTCGTGCCGGGCATGTCAAATGCCACCAGTCGCTCCTCGCCAAGCCACGTGTTGATCAGGGTGGACTTACCCACGTTGGGGCGCCCCGCCACGGCAAGCTTGATTACGCCCTTGTCCAACGCCGTATCCGAATCGTCAGGCTCAGGCAGATTGAGCGGCTCCAGCGCAATGTCAACCAAACTGCGTATGCCCTGCCCGTGCGCCGCAGACACAGGATAAACCTCGCCCAGCCCCAGCTCATAGAACTCCGCTAGTTGGACGCCCTGGAGCATGCCCTCCGCTTTGTTGGCGACGAGCACGCAAGGCTTGCCCAAGCGACGCAAGTAATTGGCAATGTCGTGGTCTTGCGCGGAGACACCTGCACGGGCATCCACCACAAAAATCACCACGTCCGCCTCTGCGACGGCCTGCTGCGTTTGTTTGGCCATCTCGCGGTAGATGCCGCTGGAAGCGTCGGGTTCGAAGCCACCGGTATCAATGACGATGTACTCGTGTTTTCCCTGCTTGCCGTTACCGTAGTGCCGGTCACGCGTAAGTCCCGCAAAGTCAGCGACGATAGCGTCACGCGACTTGGTCAGACGGTTGAAGAGCGTGGACTTGCCGACATTCGGACGCCCCACGAGGGCGATAACTGGCTTCATTGAATAAGACCGATCAATCTGGACGGAATCCGTAAATGCCGCCATTGCGGGTAACAACCACCAGGGTATCTGCAGCCACGACTGGGGCAGCAGCGATGGCAGACCCATCTGTCGCCAGCCTGTTCAGGGGCGAACCATCTGTACGAGACAGCAAATGCACCAAACCCGAGTCGTCACCGACGACTACCGAGCGCCCTAGAAGCAACGGCGCCGTGAGTTTGCGGTATTTGAGTCGATCGATACCCCACAAGCGTGAACCATCCGCGCGGCGCCACGCAACAAGAGTGCCATTGCTCTCAGAGCCAAAAATGGCCTCTGCATCGCCGTGAACGCCTTCTGCTCCGCTAGCAGGCTGCGTCCAGACGGTCGTTCCCCTCGCCGTGTTCACACAACCCACAGCAGCTTGAAAGGATCGAGCGCACACTGTTTCGCCCACACGGCTGGTGCGCCCCACCAACTCGACAAGGCGCTCCACGTCATTGGTGCCCCGTGCGCTGGCAATGGGGGTCTCCCATCGCACACTGCCATTGTCAGGATTCAATCCGACCAAACGGCCTGACAACCCCACCACCAGCGTGTCACCCACAGCGGTCAAGACACCAGCCTGGCGCAATATCAAAGGCTCCCCAGGGCGCTGCTGGGCCCAGAGACGACGACCTGTCGACAGATCAAAGGCAGACACGGATCGATCTGCCGACAACACGAAAACACGACCGCCTGCAACCAGAGGTGGTGTGAATACCTGAGCAGCGAGCGTCTCACGCCAACGCTCACGCCCCCCATCAATAACGATCAGTGCATTGTTACGGGAGACCACCGCCGCGAACTTGCCATCGCTACCCACAGCTGCCGACAGAGGCTCAGCCAGCGCTGCTCGCCAGATATCCCCCCCCGTACGCGCGTCCAGGGCTGCCACCGCTCCATCAGCTGACGCGACGGTCACCACATTGCCAGCAACATGGACCTCCAATGGCAATCCAGCCACATTGCCAAGGCGCGCAGTCCATGCTTGCCGCACGCCCAGAACGGCCACATTGGCTCCGAGGTCGGCAGGCACAGGCTTAGACTTGTCGGCGCTCCACAAAGAACAACCGGCCAACGTGGCAGCCACTAGTGCTACCACCAGACCGCGCACAAAAAATTGGTGCCCTGACCTTGCGTTGATAGGCGACGACATGGTTATTTGGACTCCGCAGGTGTTGCGGTTGAAGAGACAGCAGAAGCCACATTCACACCTTGCAGCGAGACACCCAGCGCGTTCAGCTTGATTTCCACCAGACGGCGGTACTCGACACTGTCTTCAAACCCCTTATATGCCTTGGTGTACTCAGCAATCGCGTCCTGACGCTTGTCCTGGAGCATCAGGACATCACCCTTGCGATCCGCCACGACAGCAGAAAACTCCGGAGCGAAACTGCTGGACAGTTGCTTGAGTGCTTCGTCATAGTTCTTTTGATCCATGAGCACACCAGCCAATCGCAACTTGGCCAAGGCCTTGAGGCCCTCGTCTGACGATTGTTCTGCAACCCACAGAAGCGCCTCTTTGGCGCCTTCGACATTACCAGTGCCCTGCATGGCCTTGGCGAGCGTCAAGCCTGCCTGCCCAGCCTGGACAGTCCCTGCATATCTAGACTTCAGATCGGCAAAAGCTTGTTCCATGCGGACGTTATCGGCAGACCGCGCAGCCACATCCACAGCATCAAACAACGCAGCCGCCTGCGTGGCCTGCCGGGTTTGCCAGTACTGGTAACCGTTCCAAGCAGCCGCTGCACCTGCAACGACAATGACCACGGAGCTGATCAACGTGCCCCAGGTGTTCCAAAAATGCTTGAGCTGGTCTAGCTGCTCTTGTTCTTCAAGGTCGAGATGATTTGCCATGGAATGTGATTGGGTTAGCGGGTGGATTGTAGGGTGGCCGACCATTGCGCGACCAAGCCCAGCGGGCGCTCGGTTTGCTCACCTGCGCCATCACGCAAGGCTTTGACAGTCACCATGCCACGAGACAGCTCATCATCGCCAAACACCAGCGCGTGCATTGCACCACTGGCATCAGCCTTCTTGAATTGCGATTTCATACTGCCCATGCCCTCCAGCGAAGGGGCCGCGTGCATCTGGACACGAACACCATGTTGGCGCAATTGCTCGACAGTAGCCACAGCCCGAGGTAACGCGGCCGCCGAAGGGACAATGGCATAGACGTCCGGAACCAGCAAAGGGGTGGCACTTTGCTGCTCCTTGAGCAACTCCAGTACCCTTTCGACCCCCAACGCCCAACCCACCGCCGGTGCGGCCTTGCCACCGATTTGTTCGATCAAGTAGTCGTAGCGCCCCCCACCGCAGATCGTGCCCTGCGAGCCCAACTGATCCGTCACAAACTCGAACACAGTGAGGTTGTAGTAGTCCATGCCACGCACCAGGCGAGGATTGACAGTCCAAGCTATCCCGTTGGCATCAAGAATGGCCTTGACGGCATTGAAATGCGCCAAAGACTCCTGACCCAGAAAGTCAATCAAACGAGGCGCTGCTTCCACCAGCGACTGCATCGCGGGATTCTTGGTGTCGAGGATGCGCAGAGGGTTGCTGTGCAGCCGCCGACGCGCCTCCTCGTCAAGAGCATCGACGTGCTGTTCCAGATACGCGATCAATGCAGCACGGTGAGCCTTGCGCTCGTCCGGCTGCCCCAAACTGTTGAGTTCGAGACGCACATTCTGCAGGCCAAGGTCGCGCCACAGGGCACTCGCCAGAAGAATCAACTCGGCATCGACCTCGGCACCCGGAAACCCCAGTGCCTCGGCGCCGATCTGGTGAAACTGGCGGTAGCGTCCACGCTGGGGGCGCTCATGACGAAACATGGGACCCATGTAATACAGCCGCTTGCCACCGTCGTACAACATGGAGTGCTCCGCCACGGCGCGCACCACACCGGCCGTCGCTTCGGGGCGAAGGGTGAGCTGCTCTCCATTGAGGCGGTCCTCAAACGAGTACATCTCCTTCTCCACAATATCGGTGACCTCGCCCAGTCCACGCACAAACAGGGGCGTGGGCTCGACAATCGGAGTGCGGATATTGCGGTAGGCATAGCGCGCCATCAGGTCGCGCACCTTGGCCTCCAACCATTCCCAGCGGGCGGATTCTGGCGGCAGGATGTCGTTCATGCCCTTCACCGCCACCAGCTTCTCCGGCTTGGGCGAGGGGGTGCTTTTTTCGTTGCTCACAGCGCTTCTTTTCTATGTCTTGCAGGAACTGACCAAAACTGCTCTGGCTCTGTCCCTGAATACATTCCAGGACAGGCCATGGCAGCGCCATCGTTCAAGCAGCAGCGACTCCAGCGCCAAAACGCTTTTCGATGTACTGCTCCACGATGCGATGAAACTCATTGGCAATGTCGTCGCCGCGCAGGGTCATTGCCTTTTCCCCGTCGATAAAGACCGGGGCGGCTGGCGCCTCTCCCGTGCCTGGAAGGCTGATACCGATGTCCGCGTGCTTGCTTTCACCCGGGCCGTTGACGATGCACCCCATGACCGCCACCCGCAACGTCTCCACGCCCGGATATCGCACACGCCACACAGGCATTTGTGCCCGCAGGAAATCGTCAATCTGCTTGGCAAGATCCTGAAAAGTGGTGCTGGTGGTACGGCCACATCCAGGACAAGCGGTGACGCTGGGCACAAAAACCCGCATACCCAACGCCTGCAAGATCTCGGATGCCACGACCACTTCCTGGGTACGCGCCTCGCCGGGCTGGGGTGTCAACGACACACGAATCGTGTCGCCAATGCCCTCTTGCAGCAGCACAGACAAAGCTGCCGCCGAAGCCACCGTTCCCTTGGTACCCATACCGGCTTCGGTGAGGCCCAGGTGCAAAGCGTAGTCGCAACGGCGTGCCAACTCGCGGTACACCGAAATCAGATCCTGCACTCCGCTGACTTTGCACGACAAGATGATCTGGTTGCCGTCCATCCCCATGGCCTCTGCACGACGCGCAGATTCAATGGCCGACGTGATGAGGGCCTCGTACATGACCTGACGAGCCTCCCATGGATTGCTGCGGCGGCTGTTCGTATCCATCAGCTCAGCCAGCAACTCCTGATCGAGACTGCCCCAGTTGACACCGATGCGCACAGCCTTGTTCCACCGCATGGCAGCTTCGATCATCTGCCCAAACTGCTTGTCGCGCTTGTCCCCCTTGCCCACATTGCCAGGGTTGATCCGATACTTGGACAAAGCCTGGGCGCAGTCCGGAAACTCGGTGAGCAGGCGGTGTCCGTTGTAGTGAAAATCGCCCACCAAGGGAACGCTCTCACCCATGCGATCCAGTTGCTCTCGGATGTACGGTACCGCTGCAGCAGCTTCTGGCGTATTCACGGTGATGCGGACAAACTCCGACCCCGCCTGAGCGAGCTCCTTGACCTGAATCGCGGTCCCAATGGCATCGACGGTGTCGGTGTTGGTCATGGACTGCACGCGCACGGGAGCATCCCCCCCCACGGTCACCACACGCGAACCCCAGACAACTTTCGCTTGGCGCGAACGTCTAGGTAAGGGCGAAGCAATCGCCACCGGTCCAAAATCAATCGGGGAGTTTTCCACTATTTCACCTCGAAACGCGCCACGTTTTCACGGGCGACTGCCGTCAGATCAAACGGCTTTCCTCGAACAATCACTTCCGTCGCGTCAGCGCGACCGACAATCACTGCCAGGGGCGTGGGTGCCGACACCGATACCGACTCTCCCGCCGCCAGATTGCGTTGCAACGCCAGTGCACCATTGGCATCGCGAACTTGCACCCATGACGCACCGCGCGCGCGCAGCACCAGGGGACCGGGGGGAGCATCTGCCGCGCCATCAGCGGCCGAAACAGCGCCCGCAGACACGCCACTGCCAGCGGCAGCAGGCGCTGGAGGTGCAGCGGCAGGTGGCGCAGCAGACACAGGCACCGAAGCCGCCGAAGCAGCGGCGGGCGATGCAGAAATAGATGCATCGGCGGGGCGCTCCACCGTTGGTGGCACCACTGCAGGTGCAGGCTCGGAGGCATTGGCCGGCAAAGCATCTGGCACCGCAACGGGCACTGGATCGGAAGAATCCCCTGGCGTGGAATGCCGAGGGACAAAGAACAAAACCACAGCTCCCACCAACAGTGCAAGAACGACCAACACCACCGAACGCGAGCCGGAACCTGAACCCGCGAATGACGCCGAAGAGGACGACGAAGATTTGCCGGCACTACCCTTCACAGGTGCATTGATACCCGCGCTGTCCACAGACAGACGAGGACTTTGACTTTGGGGAAGCAAAGACAAAATGGGCGCTGGGTCAATTTTGAGGGTACGGCAAACACTCGAAGCCAGCGCGCGCACAAATACGGTGTCAGGCAGCACTGTGTAGTTATCTGCCTCCAGGGCTTCCAGCTTGCTGACGGGTACTTTCAACGCAACCGCTAGGGCTGCGATGTGCATGCCCGCCGCCTGCCGGGCCTCCTTGAGCAAGCCGCCCGCCGTCACTCCGCTCTCCACCACCTCACTCATTGAAAGCCCCACGTTCGTATGCACCCAGCTCCCTGGAATCCGGGAAGCGCTTGCGCAACTGAGCAGCCAGTTGCCTCATTGCCACGGTGTCGCCCAAAGCCCGCTCCACCTTGATGCCCAGCCACAACGATTCAGAGTTGGCGAAATCGCTGTTGTTGAGCCGTCGAATGTAAAACTGCGCACGCGACAACTCGTTGCGCCGCAGCAAGAGCGCTGCGAGGTGATAACCGACCACCGGATTCGCAGCATCGAATTCATAGGCCTTCAAGAAAGACTGTTCCGCTTCGGGAAACTGTCCCGCCCCTGACTGGCACAGGCCACGGGCCATCCACGTTTTGCCACGCGCTGTATAGGCGGGGTTGGCAATGGCTCGGACAAAATATTGGTCGGCCTCCACGTACTTTTGCTGCTGGCACATCAGCCAGCCATAGTTGTGCAGTACGTTGGAGTCATTTGCCCTTAGCGACAAGGCACGGCGGAAACTGTCTTCGGCCTGTGCATAGTCACTCAGGCGCATGTAAATCAGGCCACGAAGATTGAAAGCATCGGCATAAGAAGGATCTGCAGCCAGCGACTGCTTGACTTCATCCAGTGCGACCGCCGTTTGCCCCAATTCAAAATAGTTGGAGGCCAACTCCAGCCGGATGCGAGCGCGGCGCCGCGACTCAGGCTCATCGGACGGAGTCACCAAGCCTGCATCGGCGTCACTGACTGCAGACGATGCGTTTGTTGCACACCCCTGGAGCGCCCATATGCAAACCACCGCACTGCATGCCGTGAGTGTCCAGCGGCCAATATGCTGCCAGCGTCCAACCATTCCCGCCATGTAGAGCCTCCTTGAAGTTTGCCAACTGCCTGATCAAGTCACCGGTTTGAGCACGATTGTGCGCTGCTTTGCCATGCGTTCTGCGGCCCGGGTACGATCTTTGACATCCCCAGCCAATTGACCGCACGCCGCGTCAATGTCATCACCGCGCGTCTTGCGCACCGTGGTGATAATGCCCGCGTCACTGAGTATCTTGGCAAAGGCCTGCACCTGATTTTGCGGGGACCGCAACAGCCCTGATGCGGGAAACGGATTAAAAGGAATCAGATTGAACTTGCAGCGAATACCACTGCGCTTGACCAACTCGATCAGTTGGCGCGCATGCTCCGTCTGGTCATTAACACCATCAAGCATGCAGTATTCGAACGTGATGAAGTCACGGGGTGCATGCGCCAAATAGCGGTTGCAAGCGTCCAGCAACTCCTCGATCGGATACTTGCGATTGAGCGGAACCAGGTTGTCGCGCAGTGGGTCATTGGGTGCATGCAGCGACACCGCCAATGCCACGGGACAGTCTTGCGCAAGGCGGTCCATCATGGGCACGACGCCCGATGTAGACACCGTCACGCGGCGGCGCGACAGGCCATACCCGTGATCGTCCAGCATTACTTTGAGCGCAGGGACTAATGCCGAATAGTTTTGCAGCGGCTCCCCCATGCCCATCATGACCACATTCGAGATCACACGGTCTTCAGTCTGCAAGCGCTTGCGCAGGGAGTGCTCTGCAAACCACAGCTGGGCGACGATCTCACCCGTCGTCAGATTGCGACTGAAACCCTGATGGCCTGTAGAACAGAAGCGGCAACCGACAGCGCAGCCCGCCTGCGATGACACACAGAGGGTTCCGCGATCATCCTCCGGGATGAACACGGCTTCCACCGCGTTGCCATCACCCACATCAAACAGCCACTTCACAGTGCCGTCCGAGGACACATGCTCTGAAATAACGGGCAGTGCCTCGACCTGCGCGCAGCCCTTGAGCTTGTCGCGCAAGGCCTTGGCCAAGTCGCTCATGGCGTCGAAATCGCTGGCACCGCGCTGATGAATCCAACGAAACAGCTGGGTGGCGCGGAAGCGCTTTTCCCCCAGCCGCTCGCAAAACGCCGCCAGACCGTCGAGGTCGAATTCCAGCAGATTCGTCGTGCTCATGGTGCCAAACCCACTGGAGACCAAGCATAGCTAACCCCATGACACGGGACTCCCACCAGGGTGGGTGCGGGCATGGGGAGCATCACCATCTCAGCGCGAGTAGATATTCAGGCCGGGGAAGAAGAATGCCACTTCGGCTTGTGCGGTTTCAGCGGCGTCGGAGCCGTGCACTGCGTTGGCATCGATGCTGTCTGCGAAGTCTGCACGGATGGTGCCGGCTTCAGCCTTCTTGGGGTCCGTTGCGCCCATGAGTTCCCGGTTCTTCAGGATGGCGTTCTCGCCTTCCAGGGCCTGGATCATCACGGGGCCGGAGATCATGAAGTCCACCAGGTCCTTGAAGAAAGGACGCTCTTTGTGCACTGCGTAGAACTGTTCGGCTTCCAGGCGCGACAGGTGGGCCATGCGGGCCGCCACGATCTTGAGGCCAGCGGCTTCAAAACGGGCGTAGATCTGGCCGATGACGTTCTTGGCGACTGCGTCAGGCTTGATGATGGAGAGGGTGCGTTCGATTGCCATGTTGATTTCCTTTGTTGCTGTGATTCGTTTGTCCACCGGACAAAGCCCTCGATTCTAACCGGGGAGTGTGACGAGAGTGACGCTCAGCGCCCGCCTCCGCCACGCCGAGGGCCACCACCGCCCGGGCGGCGTTTGTCCTGGCGGTGCCGTGAAAGGCTGTCCATACCGATGTAACCCACTGAGGTCTTCATCGGATCGGGCTGGGCTGCGCCTCCCCGCTGGCGATCTCCGCCTGCCGCATTGTTGCCACGGGCCGGACCTGGACCACCATCACGGCGCGGCTTCTGACCACGGGGGCCGCCGGGGGCCGCCGATTGGGGAATGTCGCGGCGCGAACCATCACCCCGTGGGCCGCCACGACCACGGTTGCGCGACCTGCCATTGCGCGCACCACCAGCCGCACCTTCCGGACGCCCCTCCACCGACTCGGGGCGGCCAGCGCCCGCGGCCTGCACCAAGGCGCGGATATCACTCTCGTCGAGCTCCAGCCAGGCGCCGCGCTTGAGACCGCGCGGAAGCACCATGGCGCCGTAGCGAATGCGGATCAGGCGGCTGACCGCATGACCCACCGATTCCAGCATGCGACGCACTTCTCGGTTGCGGCCTTCGGAGATGGTGACTCGGTACCAGCAGTTGGAACCCTCTCCACCACCGTCCTCGATGGAGCCAAACGATGCCATGCCGTCATCCAGGCGCACGCCGTCCAGCAGTTTTTGTTTTTCCTCGTTGCTCAGAGCACCCAGCACCCGAACGGCGTACTCGCGCTCCAACCCAAAGCGTGGATGCATCAGTTTGTTCGCCAGCTCGCCCGAGCTGGTGAACAGCAAGAGACCCTCCGTGTTCAGGTCCAGGCGTCCTACCGACTGCCACTTGCCCTGCATGAGCCGGGGCAGCTTGCGAAAGACGGTGGGTCGATTCTGGGGATCGTCATGGGTCACGACCTCGCCCACGGGTTTGTGATATGCGATTACGCGCGCCGGAGGGGGGTCGATGCGATAGCGGATCGGCTTGCCGTTGACCTTGACCTGATCGCCAAACTGAATGCGCTGTCCGATGTGAGCAGGTTCGTTGTTGACCGAGATCCGCCCCTCCAGGATCAATTGCTCCATCTCCAGCCGCGATCCCAGCCCTGCCTGGGCCAGCACCTTGTGCAGTTTAGGTGTCTCGACCTGCGGCAGCAGCACCCGCTTCTGCGGCACCGCGTCTGCGGAGGCATCTTCTTCGTCGAAACGACCGGAGACTACATCCTCAAACTGATAGCCCTCCACGACAGGGGCAGCTCTGCGCTTGTCGCGCCCTGCCCCATCAGGACGCTGAGGCCGTTCACGAGATTCGCCACGAGGGGGCCTCCCTGCCTGCCGAGTATTGCCCTCGCCGTAGGCTGCCGATACGACCGCCTCAGGAGATATCGAGTCCATGGCGACCGCCTGCACCTGGGCCACAGGCACCTCTGGCGCTGCAGCTTCCAACACAGACACAGAAGTACCGACCTGCATCGCCACCACGGCTTCAGGCACCGCTTCGTCGGCAAGGACAGCTTCCGCCTTTTTGCGAGGAGCCCGCTTGGCAGCCGGCTTTTTGGTAGCAGGTACCGTATCAGCGGCATTCAACCCAGGCACTTCGGCCGGATTTTCGGAGGTCGAGTCGTTCATCAAGTATTTCCCTGGATACCACCCGGGGTATCAACATGGTCGTCGCGGAGATCAGTCTCCACATTCTGAAAAAAATCATCCACGGGCCGCTTACCACCCGTATCAGTCACAGCCTCCACAGACTCCGCTGGCTCTTGCCCACCGACTTCGGGCGGCAAAACCGCCAGCAGATCAGGCTCACCCTCAATGACTCCCTGGGCGGCGGCTGCCATGGCTTCCAGCACATTCGCATTGCCTGTAGGGTCATCGAGCACCGGCAGTTGGTCCAGAGACTGCAGACCCATATCGTCCAGAAACTGGCGGGTCGTGGCGAACAACGCCGGGCGCCCCACCGTTTCGCGGTGGCCAATGACCTCCACCCAACCCCGGTCTTCCAACTGTTTGATAATCAGGCTGTTGACCGTCACACCCCGAATGTCCTCGATATCCCCGCGCGTGACCGGTTGCCGGTAGGCAATGATGGCCAGGGTTTCCATGGTGGCCCGGGTGTAGCGTGGCGGTTTTTCGGGATGCAGACGGTCCAGGTATTCACGCATTTCAGGACGGCTCTGGAAGCGCCATCCCGTCGCCACCTGTACCAGCTCCACCCCACGCTGCGCCCAATCAAGCTGCAGTTCCTGCAACAGCACCTTGAGGGTGTCGGACCCCAGCGCATCATTGAACAGCACCCGCAGCTCGCGCACAGGCACGGGTTGCTGCGCGCAGATCAGCGCAGTTTCGAGGACCCTCTTGGCATCCACCGTGTTCATGGTTCAGCGATTCCTGGAAAAGTGCCACGCGTTGCAACGGGTGTCACATCAACAGCAGGGGCAATCATTGGTGCACCGCGCAATGGCGCCGGTGCGTTGGTAGAGCCCGGCGGGATTCCGGCGGCGGGCTGGGGCCGTCACGGCCATTCACGGCGCATTGTAGCCGAGACCCCATTCTGACAGCGCCTGGCGCATATCGTCAGGGACGGAGGCACGGAACTCCAGAGGTTCCCCTGTCACAGGATGCGCGAAAGCCAAACGGTAGGCGTGCAGGGCCTGGCGTTGCAAGGCTCCGACGGGCGCACCGCCATACAGGGCATCGCCCACCAATGGATGACGCAAAGACGCCATGTGCACACGGATCTGGTGCGTGCGCCCGGTGTGCAAGGTGCATTGCACCCAGCACCCTCGTTCACCGCCTTCAAGACACAGGAAATCCGTCCGAGCGGTTTTGCCCGGGTGCACCGCCAAGTCCACCACCGCCATGCGCAGACGATTGCGAGGGTCTCGCCCGATGGGTGCGTCTACCGAGCGGGTTGGGGCTCCCGTCCAGGCTCCATGTGCCATGGCCACGTACTGGCGTTTGACCTTGCGCTCGGCAATCAACGCCACCAGGGCGTCCATGCACGCGCGATCCCGGGCCACCACCATGAGGCCGCTGGTGTCCTTGTCCAGACGGTGCACGATGCCCGCACGGGGGACCCGCAAGGCTTTGTCGTCCCGGGCCAGCAGTCCATTGAGCAGGGTGCCACTCCAGTTGCCAGGCGCAGGGTGCACGACCAAACCTGCGGGCTTGTTCACCACCAGCAGGCGCTCGTCTTCGTACACCACATCAATCGCCATGGGCTCGGGCCGGAAGGCCTGGCTCTGGAGCGTGGGCCGCATTTCCAGCACCACTTGGTCGCCGGCCTTGACCCGCGCGGCCGCTTTGAGAGCGGGCCTGCCATTCAGGCTGACCAGCCCCTGGGCCAGCAATTGCTGCAGATAGCTGCGGGAGAACTCGGGAACCAGCTCCACCAGCGCGCGGTCCAGCCGCTCTGCGTGCTGGCCGGGCCCCATCTGCAAGGCACGCAGCTCACTGTCCGCGTCAGCCAGGGCTTCCGATTCATCGACCAGCAGGAGGGAGTCGCCCTCCTGCCCAGTCGTCTCGGGAGCGTCCGGACCACCGCCCGGCGACTGATCCGCCATCGGGCTCAACGGGAGGGCAGATAGCGCGTGGGATCGACCGGCTTGCCCTGCCGGCGGATTTCAAAGTGCAGCTTGACGCGGTCGGCGTCGGTGTTGCCCATCTCAGCGATCTTCTGGCCCTTGCGCACCGCCTGGTCTTCCTTGACCAGCAGTGTTTGGTTGTGCGCGTAGGCGGTCAGGAAGGTGTTGTTGTGCTTCAGGATGACCAGGTTGCCATAGCCGCGCAGACCGGCACCGGCATAGACCACACGGCCATCCGCTGCCGCCAGTACCGGGTCACCCGCCTTGCCGGCAATGTCGAAGCCCTTGTTGCGTGCCTCGTCAAACCCGGCAATCAGCGAACCCGATGCAGGCCAGATGAACGCCAGCTCATCCTCGCCCGCTGGCGCTGCCGCAGGTGCCGGCGTGGCTGGCGCCACCGCCACCACCGTGCCCGACGCAGCAGAGGCAGCAGGCTTGGCGCCGCTGGCGGCCGATGCAGGAGCCGCAGCGGGCGTGCTGGCTGGAGCGACGGAGGATGATGTGACCGGGCGTGTCACCACCCCGCTCTCAGAGGCCACCGCCGCCGGGGCAGCGGACGGAGGAAGTACGCGCAGCACCTGACCGACTTCGATCAGATTGGCGTTTTCCAGATTGTTCCAGCGGGCGATGTCTTTCCAGCTTTGCCCAGACTCCAGGCCGATGCGAATCAGGGTATCCCCAGGCTTGACCGTGTAGTAACCCGGCTTGCCGGCGTTTTCTGCACCAGGCAGAGGCTTGATGGGGGTACCCACCACCACGCCCGGCTGTGCTGCGGGCGCTGGGGCAGAAGACGACGAAGAGGTGCCCCGATCTTCCACAGGAGCCTTGTTCATGCGGGTGCCACAGCCGGAGAGCACCAGACCCGCCATTGCCACGGTAAAACCCACCACAAGACCACGCGATACGAACATAAGCAATTCCCTTTACGCAATCCCCGATTTTAGGGGGACAAAATGCACGGGCTCGAGCACGTTTTGTTTCAATCCGTGCGGGGTTTTGTCGATCACCAGCAACATCTGCTGCCCGCCCGACAGCGCCATGGGCGCTACCAGACGCCCCCCCACGGCCAGCTGGTCGCACCACGCCAGGGGCACGGCATCGCCGCCGGCCGCCGCGATGATGGCCGCGTACGGAGCACCTTTGGCATAGCCAAGCATGCCGTCGCCAAACAGCAGGTGCACGTTGGCCAGGCGGAACGGCCGCAGGTTGTCGCGCGCCTTGTCGTGCAGGCCGCGCAGGCGCTCCAGCGTGTACACCTCGCGGGCCAGCAGGCTCAGCACGGCCGCCTGGTAGCCGCAGCCCGTGCCAATCTCCAGCACACGGCCCAGCCCGCCATGGCGCGCACTCTCGGCACCCAGCAACAGCTCGCACATGCGCGCCACCACGCTGGGCTTGGAGATGGTCTGGCCCAAGCCTATCGGCAGGCTGGTGTCTTCATAGGCCTGGTTGACCAGTGCACTGTCCACAAACCGGTGACGCTCTACGGCGCCCATGGCCTGCAACACGGGGGGCAATGTGATGCCGCCCGCCGCCAGTTTTTGCACCATGCGGGCACGGACAGCCGACGAGTCCAGCCCCACCCCGGCGGGCGCCGGGGCGACGGCCGGCTTGCGCAGAGCAACAGACGGAGGCGCCGTCACCGGCTTGCCCGCGGCGGCGTTGCCCGACACCGGCAGCTTGGCCGGGAACCCTGGGCGGCGCTGCATCACGCCCCAGGGGCGGCAGCCGCCCCTGTCGTCAACCGGGCGGCGGTCTGCGCCCAGTAGCCGAGGTTGTCGTGATCGGTCAGGTCCACCTTGAGGGGCGTGATGGACACATGGCCCTGCGCCGTGGCGTGAAAGTCTGTGCCTTCGGCATCGTCCTTGGCGGCACCGGCACCGCCGATCCAGTACATGGCTTCGCCCCGAGGGCTTTCCTGCACGATGACCCGTTCTGCCGCATGGCGGCGCCCCAGGCGGCACAGCTTGGCAGGGCGCAAGGCCTCCAGCGGCATGTTGGGGATGTTCACGTTGAGCAACCAGGGGGTTTCGTTGACCAGTTGCTGCGCACGCATCTGCGCCACCAGCTCACGCGCCTTGGCCGCAGCGGCCTCCAGCTCAGCCCAGCCCTTGTCCACTTGGGAGAACGCAATGGCCGGAATGCCGAAGAGATACCCCTCCATGGCCGCCCCCACCGTGCCGGAATAGATGGTGTCGTCGCCCATGTTGGCGCCGTTGTTGATGCCCGACACCACCAGATCGGGCCGGTAGCCCAGCAGGCCGGTCAGCGCAATGTGCACGCAATCTGCCGGGGTGCCGTTCACATAGCGAAAGCCATTGGCCGCCTTGTGCACGTACAGCGGCGAATGCAGCGTCAGTGCGTTGGATTTGGCACTGTTGTTGTGTTCTGGCGCAACGACCTCCACCTCGACCCCGTCGAGGGTTTTGAGCGCATCATGCAGCGCCACGATGCCGGGGGCCTGGAAGCCGTCGTCATTGGATATCAGGATCTTCATGGTCTGGGTAGCGGTTGCAACGGATTGTAGGTGGCCGGACTGCTGCATCGCCGACCGACGCCCGTTGACCACATTGCGCCGACGGCCCCCCCCTGGCGCCCGTCGCTCGTGGGACATCCAGCACACCGGCGCCCCACCTATCATGCGGGCCATCATTGACAAGACCGACCGACAGGAGACTTCCCCATGCATGCCTGGCTTTGCACCAACCCCACCGGCGTCGAAGCGCTCACCTGGACGGAGCTGCCCACCCCCACCCCCAAGGCGGGCGAGGTGCTCATCGAGATCAAGGCCGCCAGCCTGAACTTCCCCGACCTGCTCATCGTGCAGAACAAGTACCAGATGAAGCCGCCGCTGCCCTTTGTGCCCGGCTCGGAATACGCGGGCGTGGTGGCCGCTGTGGGCGAAGGCGTCACGCACCTCAAGGTCGGCCAGAACGTGGCCTGCCTGTCGGGCACGGGTGGCTTTGGCACCCACACCATTGCACCCGCAGCCCTGTGCATGCCGTTGCCAGACGGCTTTTCGCATGTCGATGCAGCCGCTTTCATCATGATCTACGCCACGTCGCACCATGCGCTGGTGGACCGTGCACAGCTCAAGGCGGGCGAGACCGTGCTGGTGCTGGGCGCTGCCGGGGGCGTGGGCACGGCCGCCATTCAGATCGCCAAGGCCATGGGCGCACGTGTGATCGCTGCCGCATCCAGCGACGAAAAGTGCGCGCTGTGCACCTCCATCGGGGCCGACGCGGCCATCAACTACAGCAAGGACAACCTGCGCGAGGCCATCAAGACCCTCACGGACGGCAAGGGCCCCGACGTGATCTATGACCCCGTGGGTGGCGACTTTGCCGAGCCCGCTTTCCGCTCCATCGCCTGGCGCGGCCGCTATCTGGTGGTCGGGTTTGCGTCCGGCCCCATCCCGGCCCTGCCGTTCAATCTGGCGCTGCTCAAGGGTGCGTCCATCGTCGGCGTGTTCTGGGGCGACTTTGCCAAGCGCGAACCCAAGGCCAACGCCGCCATGATGGGCGAGCTGGCCCAATGGTACGCCCAGGGCAAGATCAAGCCCGTGATCGACCGCACCATGCCCATGGCCGAACTGCCCGCTGCCTACGCCCACATGGGCTCGCGCGGCGTGATGGGCAAGCTGGTCATGGTGAACTGAGGACTGGCCGCGGCCACCGCGGAACGTACGGCCGCCCTCGCCGCAAGGCCGCCACCACGTTCCGGCTGGCATACCCGTGTGGCACGGTATGCCAGCCCCTTCCAGGCCTTGCCTGTGTCACACTTGCGCATTCCAGCCCCTCTGACACTGGTGCCCCTCCATGGCCGACCGACCACCTTCCGAGATCGCGCGCGAGACGCTCAAACAACTGGCCGCACGCCGACTGGCCCCCACGCCAGACAACTACCTCGCGATCTACGATGAAATAGCGGGCATCCGCAGCCCGCAGCCTTTCCCCGAGGGGCCGCTGAGCAGCATCCAGCGTGTGCTGCCCGGCCAGACACCTGCGCAAAAACGCCTGCTGGGCCAGTTCGAACGCGCCATCATCACCAAGGACTGGACATCGCTGCAAAGCGTGATGGTGGGTTACGCCAACCTGGGGCTGCACCCGGCCACTGCCTCCAAACCCATCGAGGTGGCCGATGCGCCCACCGCACTGGGAGAACTGCCCGCCGAGTTTGCCGAAGCCCTGGCCCGCCTCATCGACAACACCCTGCCCGCCCTGGGTGACGACGATCCCCGCGTCATCGACATGGCGCAGCAGCTCATCACCTTTCTGCGCGAACCCACGCCCCTGGTGACCACCGCGCAACTCATGCTGGGCAACTTCAGCTACCGCCTGTCGTTCGCCACCGAAGAACAAGCCTCCATCCGCGCGAGCCTGCTCGAGCTGCTGCACATGATCTTCGAGAACATCGCCGTGCTCAGCGTGGACGACCGCTGGCTGCAGGGCCAGGCCGAGGCACTGATGAGTGCCTCGACCCCGCCGCTGACGCTGCGGCGGCTGGACGATGTGCAGCGCCGGCTCAAGGACGTGATCTTCAAGCAGACCGAAGCCAAGGCCCGGTCGCTGGAGGCGCAAGAGCAGATGAAGGATATGCTGGCCACCTTCATCGAGCGGCTGGCGCGCATCACCGCATCCAGCACCAGCTACCAGGGCACCATGGAGCGTTGCGCCGACCTGATCGGCAAGGCCAGCACCCTGCAGGAGATCGCCCCGGTGCTGCAGGAAGTGATGAGCGCCACCCGCGCCATGGCGCTGGACAGCCGCGTGACGCACGACGAACTGCAAGACCTGCGCGAGCGCACCGAGGCCAAGCGCGCCGAGGTCGCCAAACTGCAGGAAGAGCTGGACCGCGCCAGCGCGCAGGCGCGCCACGACCCGCTGACCGGCAGCCTCAACCGCAAGGGCCTGGACGAGGCGGTGGAACGCGAGATCGCCCGCGCCCGCCGCCTGGGCTCGTCGCTGTGCCTGGCACTGCTGGACGTGGACAACTTCAAGACCATCAACGACCGGCTGGGCCATGCCGGGGGCGACGCAGCCCTGGTGCACTTGGCACAGGTCACGCGCGAAGTCATGCGGCCGCAGGACCTGTTGGCCCGCTATGGCGGCGAAGAGTTCGTGATCGTGCTGCCCGACACCGCGGTCGAAGCCGGCGTTGCGGCCATGACCCGCCTGCAGCGCGAGCTGACCACGCGCTTCTTCTTGCAAGGCACCGAGAAGGTGCTCATCACCTTCAGCGCGGGCGTGGCCCAGTTGAGTGACAGCGAGAGCGCCACCGACGCCATCGTGCGGGCCGACCAGGCGATGTATCTCGCCAAGCGCTCGGGCAAGAACCGGGTGATGGCGGCTTGAGCAGGAACACCCCCCTGAGGCGCTGCGGGGAGGGGGACGCCGCCAGCGCGGCGGGGCGGCCCTTGCGCGGCGGCTACTGGTCTGGGCTGCGTCAGTTGCTGAGCACGGCTGCCCGACGCAAAGGGCAGCTGATTTGACATCCGAGCAAAGACGGCAGTTCCTGCGCAACGCAGCGCTGGCTGCCTCCGTCGCTGCCCTCCCCCGCTGGGCCTGGAGCACCCCGCCCGCGCTGCAAACCAACCCTTTTGCCCTGGGCATCGCCAGCGGCGACCCGACACCCGATGGCGTGGTGCTGTGGACGCGGCTCGCACTGACCGATCCGGCGCAGATGTTGGTCACACACACCGTGCGGTGGGAGGTGGCACACGACGCAGGCTTTGCCCAGATCGTGCAAAAGGGCGAAGCCCCCGCGCTGCCCGCGCTGGGCCACAGCGTGCATGTGGAGCTGCAAGGCCTGCTACCCGCGCGCTGGTACCACTACCGCTTCATGCTGGGCGACGCAGTGAGCCCTACGGGCCGCACGCGCACCGCGCCTGCGGCGGGCGACCTGCCCGGGGCGCTGCGGGTGGCGTTCGCCTCGTGCCAGCGCTGGGAGCATGGGCACTATGCGGCCTGGCGCCATCTGGCCGCTGACCAGCCGGACCTGGTGCTGTTCCTGGGTGACTACATCTACGAATACGCCACACCCAAAACCACCACCGATCTGGCGCGCACCCACAGCCTGCGCCACGCCACCACGCTGGCCGACTACCGCGACCGGTACGCCCTGCACAAGAGCGACCCGGCCCTGCAGCTGTCCCACGCCACCTGCCCGTGGGCCGTGACCTGGGACGACCACGAGGTGCAAAACGACTATGCCGCCGAGGCAAGCCGTGGCGAGAGCCCGGGCAGCGCCGCCTTTCTGGCCCTGCGCAGCGCGGCCTGGCAGGCGTTTTACGAGAACATGCCGCTGCGCACGACCAGCCTCCGGGGCCCCGCGTCCGCCACCGGCTGGGACACGCTGCAGATCTACCGCCGCCTGCGCTGGGGCCGACTGGCGCACATCCACCTGCTCGACAGCCGCCAGTACCGCAGCTGGCAGGCCTGCCGCACGCCTGAGGCCAGCAGCGCACCCGCCGTGCGCCCCGCCGACTGCGCCGAGCTGGCCCAGCCACAGCGCAGCCTGCTGGGCAGCGCGCAAGAGCGCTGGCTGGACGCGGGCCTGGCCGCCGACACAGCCAGCGCACAGGCCACGCGCTGGAGCGTGATCGCACAGCAGACGCTGTTCTCGCCGCGCCACTACCCCTCTGGCACTGTGCCCACAGACGCCTGGGACGGCTACCCCGCTGCACGCCAGCGCCTGCTGCAATCCGTAGCCCGGCACACGCCGCGCAACACGGTGCTGCTGGGCGGAGACATCCACCAGAACTACGTCTGCCGCGTGCATGCCGATGCCGCTCGCGCCGACTCGGCCGTGGTGGCCAGCGAGTTCTGTGGCACGTCCATCAGTTCGCGGTCGGGCACCACGCAGGCCAAGGTGGACGCCATCGTCCGCCACAACCCGCATGTGCTGCTGGCACGCTGCGACCAGCGCGGCTACGGCCTGGCCGACATCACCCCCACGCGCTGGTCCACCACGCTGCGTGTGGTGGACGACCCGCTGCGCGCTGACAGCGGCGCCTCCACGCTCGCCCGGTTTGTGGTGGAAGACGGCCGCGCAGGGCCCCAGGCGGCCTGAGGCGACCTGGGAAGGCGTGACCCGACCCGCCGGGCAGGCAAGCTCCTGGTCGTTGCGCCCTGCCAGGGCCCCGGGATGGCCTGTGAACCGCCGCTGACGGTCGGTAACAACTATCTTTTTGATAGCTGCTCAGGCATATTGCACTAGCGCTACCGCCGCAAAACACCTTCAATCGGTGCACAAACCCCAGGGGCAGCCTCCTGCGCGCCCTCGCAGGCTGCAGCAAGGCCCCTTACCATGGCCGCTTCGCTGCTTGCACCCACAGGAGACCCGCATGACACCCACTGCCCTGCCTGCCACGTCGCACCTGCGCCGCCCGTTCAGTCGCAACCTGCTGGCCCCTGCGGCCCTCGCCACCCTGATGGCCCTAGCAGGCTGCGCCGGTGCGCCATCCCAGTTCGCCTACATCGTGCCCGCCCAGCCCGAGGGTTCGTCCGGCTACACCGAAAAACCGGGCTGGGCCACGGAGAAGTTTGCCGTGGCCGCTGCCAACCCGCTGGCCACCGATGCGGGTTACCAGATCCTCAAGGCCGGCGGCTCGGCCGTCGATGCGGCCATTGCCGTGCAGATGGTGCTGACGCTGGTGGAGCCCCAGTCCAGCGGCATCGGCGGCGGCGCCTTCCTGCTGCACAGCAACGGCAAGCTGGTGGAGGCCTACGATGGCCGCGAAACCGCGCCCGCTGCCGCCGATGAAAAACTCTTCCTGGGTGCCGACGGCAAGCCCGTGCCGTTCTACGACGGTGTGGTGGGCGGCCGCTCGGTGGGTGTGCCCGGCACCGTTCGCATGCTGGAGATGGCGCACAAGCAGCACGGCAAGCTGCCCTGGGCCACGCTGTTCCAGCCCGCCATCACGCTGGCCGAGGGCGGCTTCAAGGTCAGCGCGCGGCTCAACACCCTGGTCAAGGCCGACGCCCACCTCAAGAAGGACCCCGTGGCCGCCACCTACTTCTACAAGGCCGATGGCGACGCGCGCGATGTGGGCGTGAACCTGCGCAACCCCGAGCTGGCCGCTGTGCTGCGCAAGATTGCCGCTGATGGCAGCAAGGCCCTGCACGAAGGCGAGGTCGCCCAGGCCATCGTGGACAAGGTGCAAAGGCACCCCACCAACCCAGGCAAGCTCAGCCTGGCCGACCTGGCGGGCTACCAGCCCAAAAAGCGCGAGGCGCTGTGCCACGACTACCAGGTGGCCAGCAAGGACTACCGCGTGTGCGGCTTTCCACCGCCCAGCTCCGGGGCCATCGCCATCGGGCAGATCCTGGGCATCCTGAAAAACACCGACGCCGCCGCCAAGCCCCTGCAAGACGGCATCCCATCGGCCGACTGGCTGCACCTGTACACCGAAGCCGCTCGCCTGGCCTTTGCCGACCGCGCGCTGTATGTGGCCGACCCCGACTTTGTGCAGCCGCCCGGCGACAGCTGGGACCGCATGCTGGCCCCCGCCTACCTGGCCGAACGCGCCAAGCTCATCAGCACGCAGAGCATGAAGATCGCAGCGCCCGGAAACCCGGCCGTCATCCGCATTAACCACGGAGCCATGCCCGACCAGCCTGAATACGGCACCAGCCACATCAGCATCGTCGATGCCTTCGGCAACGCGGTCGCCATGACCACCACCATCGAAGACCAGTTCGGTGCGCGGCAGATGGTGAAAGGCTTCCTGCTCAACAACGAACTCACCGACTTCAGCTTCGCCCCCACCGACGCGCAAGGCCAGCCCATTGCCAACCGCGTGCAGCCCGGCAAGCGACCGCGCTCGTCCATGTCGCCCACCCTCGTTTTCGACAAGGCCACTGGCGAGCTGCTGATGAGCGGCGGCAGCCCCGGCGGCGCGGCCATCATCCACTACACCGCCAAGACGCTCTACGGCGTCTTCAACTGGGGCCTGATGCCGCAGCAGGCCATCAACCTGCCCAACTTCGGCTCGATGAACGGACCGACGCTGCTGGAAGAAAAACGCTTCCCACCCGCCACCGTCGAGGCCCTGCGCGCCCGCGGTGCCGAGGTGCGCGAGATGAACATGACGAGCGGCCTGCAAGCCATCACGCGCGGCCAGGCGCATGGCAAGAAGCTGTGGATGGGCGGGGCCGATCCGCGACGTGAAGGGGTGGTGATGGGAGATTGAGGTGGGACAATCCGTTAAATCGCGCTGCCCCTACAACTGATTTAGCCGCGCTCTGGCGCGGCTCAAAGCCTAGGATCAACGACGCCAGCGTGAAAGGGAAGCGCAAAGTCTCGCAGAGCGCGCTGTATTTCTGTAGGCACCCAATTACAAGGAAGAGTACGGAAAGTCCTGATATATCAAAAAACTGCGCGCTTCAGAAAGACCTATCCCTAGCCAAGAACCTGAAATATGAATCGCTAGGAACCGTAAGACACGTCTATTTCCGACAGTTCCTGCACCGTCTGTGAGCTACTTCACGGCACGGCTTTTGGGAGAGATCGGTGAAGTTGCGCCGCATTCTTCCATCCGCTGGGCCCTGTATTTCAGGTAGCGTGCTCGAAGGCCCGCATCATCAAAGTGCTTGGACGTTAGTCCCATCGCCATGTAACGATCCATCTCCTGCTCAGGCGTAGGCCAATCGCCCACATAGCTTTCGTCAGGCCCCGGTCCTACGCCCTGGGTCGGATCGTTCTCCCACCGCCCATTTTCGAACGCCAACCACGCGAGGAGCACCCTAGGAGCTATCCCATTGGCCCGGGCGACGTCGAAAAAATTCAGGTCCATCTGGACAAGGATCGACGCATGTCTACGTCGTATTGCCGAAGTAGGCGCATTTTTTAGAGGTGGGTACATTCACTTCGCTCCCGTGCGTGTGGCGTGCGCTTTTTTCGCGGCGGCTGAGCGCTTTGCTGCAAGGCTAGTAGCCTTCCTCGTCGCCGCAGCCTTCTTCCCTGCATCTTTAACGCGAAGTGCCCAATTCTCGCTGCGGTGCACATCTCTCAGGGATCGAACAACGTCTGTTGGAAGAAGACCTATATCGTGCATTTTGTGGCAATTGGGGCACAGCAACGCCAGATTCTCAAGAGCATCGTTCTTTCGATTCTGGTCGAGATGCGCAACCTCTAGGACCGCTGCGACGCCAAAACCACAGACCACGCATAGATGCATAACACCACCATCTGCTGGTCGCCCATACCGCTCAAACGCCAGCCTCCGATACGAACCTTTTGCCAGGCCGGACTTTTTGATTTCCAGATCATCACCAGAAGAAGCGGTCGTGTCGATGTGGTGTTTGATGGCAGGGACTTCTCCAATTTTCGCCTTCTTCATTGCTTTTTCTCTCTTCGGTTTATTGTTAGATGCTGGCTTCTACATGCGGGGTTTCACCTCAAAGATGACGACCTCTCACAGTCCAGAAATTTCATAAATTACCTGGCGGAATAGCGCATTTATCCCGCGACCGCTGCGATCTCACCCCACCCGCGCCAGCACCTTGGGCAGGCTGGCCACCAGCATCGCCACGCCCGACAGGGTCAACATGCCCAGCACGATCTGCCGGAACCGCGCGTCGCTGATACCGTGGTACAGCCGCGCTCCCAGCAGCACGGGCACCAGCATGGCGGGCACCACGATGGCCAGCAGCGGCAGCGCCTCGCGGGTGACCAGACCGGTGGCCAGGTAGGTGATGAAGGTCACCAGCAGCATGGCCAGGTTGAAGTTCTGGATGATGGCGCGCTGCACGTCTTTGTCCAGACCGCGCAAGGTGCACCACAGGGTGGGCAGCACGCCGGTGAAGCCGCCCAGGCCGCCCATCACGCCGCCGGCCATGCCCACCAGCGCGTCGGCCACGCGCCCGCCGCGCGTGATGCGGGGCAACTGCTTGGCCATCAGCATCGCCGGGCACCACAGCACCAGCAGCGTGCCCAGGATGACCTTGAACGCGTCCATGTCCAGACGGGGCAACACAGCCACGCCGATGGGGATGCCCACCAGACCACCCAGCACAAAGGGCAGCAGGCGCACCCGGTCAAACCCCCGGCGCACCGTGGCCGCCGCCACCAGCTGGCCGGTGAGCGCGCCGCACACCGCCAGCAGCGCGGCCAGGCGGGGCTCCAGCGTCCAGGCCCAGAACGACATGGCGACCATGCCAAAACCAAAACCCGACAGCCCCTGCACAAACCCGGCGGCCACTGCGCCCAGGGCCACGATCAACAGCACGGAATCCATGTCTCCCCCTCACTTGGTGTGAACGCGCGCGTGAGTGGGCTTCACGCCCCACGGAGCTCCACGCTCCTCACGCATCTGCGCGTTCAGCCGGTGAGCCCATGAAGCGCAAGCCCTGCGCACCCAGCCGCCATTGTGTGCGCTGGCGGCAGGGGCAACGCTGTGGCGACGGATCGCGGTGCCGGTTCAATACAGCGTGGCCTGCTGGCGCGCAGGCAGTTCGCGGTCGTAGGCAGCGCCGTCAAATGCGCCCTGTGTGATGGACGCGAGGATGGCGCCCGGGGTGGGCACGGGGCGCGGGGTGCCGGGCGGCACGGCATGCCACAGGCGCGAGCGCTGGATGGCGCGCGCGCACTGGAAGTACACCGCCTGCACATCCACCACGATCACGCACTTTGGCGGCTGGCCGTTGACCACGAAACGCGCCAGCAGGTCGGGCGCCACGCTGATGCGCGCGTGGCCGTTGACGCGCAGGGTTTCGCCCACGCCGGGGATGAGAAACAGCAGCGCCACGCGCGGGTCTGCCACGATGTTGCGCAGGCTGTCGGCGCGGTTGTTGCCACGGCGCTCGGGCAGGAGCAGGGTCTTATCGTCCTGCAGCTGCACAAAGCCTGCCGGGTCACCACGCGGCGAGGCGTCCAGCCCGCCAGGGCCGGTGGTGGCCAGCACGGCAAAGGGCGACGCCGCGATCATGGCGCGGTAGGCGGGGTGCACATACGGCAGCTCTTTGTGGACGGAGGCATCGCTCAGCGTGCCCAGCAGGGCCTCCAGGCGTGGCAGGGTGTCGATGGCGTGCTCGTCGCGGGCGGGTGTCATGGGGGCGGCTTCCTTCGGGTGGGTGGGCAAGGGAGTGGCCATGGTGCAGCAGGCCTGCCGCGCTGACAAACGACTTTGCCGCCGGTGATGCGTGCGGAAAACGCACGCATCGTCGTCGCGCATAACTGACTGCGATTGCTCCGCCGCAGGACCGAGCGAGCAGCGGCACTAGAAGCGGCGCGCATCCGGCCTGCGGGCCAGACACGCGCCGCTACGCCCTTTAACGCGCCGGGCGCAGCTTGACGCCGGGGAAATCCACCGGCACGGCCAGCGCCACGTTCACATAGTTGGTGAACAGGTTGAGCGCCACATGCGCCACGATCTCTACGATCTGCTCGTCGTTCACGCCCTGGTCGCGCAGGGCCTGCACATCGGCCGCATCGACCTGGCCGCGTTCGTTGACCAGTTGCAGCACGAAGCGCAGCACGGCGGCCGTGCGCGGGTCGGCCGATTCGCCCGCTTGCGCAGCGGCCAGGGCCTCGCCACTCACGCCCGCCTTGCGGCCCAGTGCGGTGTGGGCGGCCAGGCAGTAGTCGCAGGCATTGCGGTTGGCCACGGCCACGGCGATCTGCTCGCCCAAAGCTGCGCCGATCACGCCGCCGCCCAACGCGCCAAAAGCGCCCCACATGCTTTGCAGCGCAGCGGGCGAGTTGGCCACGGCGCGGAACATGTTGGGCGTGGCGCCAAAGGCTCCGTGGACCTGGTCGAGCACGGCGCGCACAGTGCCGGTGGCGGCAGTGCGGTCAACGAGGGGGACGCGGGCGACGGAAGAAGAAGTAGCGGACATGGTGTGTTCCTTGAAGGTCATGAAGGGTGGGTGAGAACTTGTGCCTGTTCTCGGCACCCCTGCAGTGTCCGGCGCCAGCGCGTACCATTCGGCACATAAAATCCACAATTCATACCCAATCATCCAAAACCATGCCACCAAGCGTTCCTACACCCGCGCAGGCCTCCACCCCCCTCGACCGGTTGTCGCCGCTGCTGGAGCGGTTTCGGGTGCGGGCGCACCTGTTCCACAACGGGCCGCTGTGTGGCGTGACGCACTTTGCGGCGGCGCCGGGCCGGGGCTTTTTGCATGTGCTGCGCCAGGGCGAGATGGTGGTCACGCACCAGCCCCAAGCCGGCCCGCCCGAGCGGCTTCAGGTGTGCGAGCCCAGCCTGCTGTTCTATGCCCGACCGCTGGAGCACTTCTTTCACAACGCGCCCACCGAGGGCTCGGACTTCACCTGCGCCGCGCTGGACTTTGACGGCGGCGCCAGCCACCCGCTGGCCCGCGCCCTGCCGCCGCTGGTGGTGCTGCCGCTGGGCGCGGTGGACGGGCTGCAGCAGTCGCTGGACCTGCTGTTTGCCGAAACCGACCGCCTGCGCTGCGGCCACCGCGTGCTGGCCGACCGCCTGTTTGAAGTGGTGCTGCTGCAGTTGCTGCGCTGGCTGCTGGACCACCCGCAGCAGGCGCAGATGCCCCCCGGCCTGCTGACGGGCCTGGTCGACCCGCAACTGTCGCGCACGCTCACGGCCCTGCACGAGGCACCCGGCGAGCCGTGGAGCCTGGCGCAGATGGCGCAGCAGGCGGGCATGTCGCGCAGCGCGTTCGCCGCCCGCTTCAAGGCCGTGGTGGGGGACACGCCAGCCGACTACCTGGCGCACTGGCGGCTGACGCTGGCGCAGGCGCATTTGCGTGCGGGCCGGTCGCTCAAGTCCATCGCCCATGAACTGGGCTACGCCAACCCCTCGGCGCTGTCGCGCGTGTTTGCGCAAAAGCTGGGGATGTCGGCAAGGGACTGGCGCGAAGCGGGGGGCGAAGGGCGCTGACACCCAGCCCAGGCAGCGCCGCAGGGGCACCCAGGAGCCCCTGGCCCCGGTTTTCAAGCCAAAAGCGGCGGATGCGCTAGTGGAATATGCGCAAGCAGCTATTAATTACATAGCAAATAGCCACCCACCGCGCGCGCCCCCTCCACGAGGCGGGTCACGCCTTCTCAGACGTTGATGGCCGCTGCCGACCCGGCCTGCTTGCGCAGCTCGAACTTCTGGATCTTGCCGGTGCTGGTCTTGGGCAGCTCGCCAAACACCACGGCGCGCGGCACCTTGAAGCCCGCCAAGTGCTTCTTGCAGTGCGCCACGATGTCTTCGGGCGTGGTCTGCGCACCGGCCTTCAGTTCGACAAAGGCGCAAGGCGTCTCGCCCCACTTGGGGTCGGGCTTGGCCACCACGGCGGCGGCCAGCACATCGGGGTGGCGGTAGAGCACGTCTTCCACCTCGATGGACGAGATGTTTTCGCCGCCCGAGATGATGATGTCCTTGCTGCGGTCCTTGATCTTGATGTAGCCGTCGGGGTACTGCACGGCCAGGTCGCCGCTGTGGAACCAGCCGCCCGCAAAGGCTTCGTCGGTGGCCTTGGGGTTCTTGAGGTAGCCCTTCATGGCGATGTTGCCCTTGAACATGATCTCGCCCATGGTTTCGCCGTCCTGCGGCACGGGCAACATGGTCTCCGGGTCGAGCACGCGCACGTCGCGCTCCAGGTGGTAGCGCACGCCCTGGCGGGCGTTGAGGCGGGCGCGCTCGCCAATGTCCAGGGCATCCCAGGCCTCGTGTTTGGCGCACACGGTGGCCGGGCCGTACACCTCGGTCAGGCCGTACACATGGGTCAGATCAAATCCCATTTTTTCCATGCCTTCGATCATCGACGCTGGTGGCGCTGCGCCCGCCACCATGGCCTTGACGCCGGATGGCACACCCGCCTTCATCGCCTCGGGCGCGTTGACCAGCAGCCCGTGCACGATGGGTGCGCCGCAGTAGTGCGTGACGCCGTGCGTGCGAATGGCGTCGAAGATGGCCTGCGCGTCCACCCGGCGCAGGCACACGTTGACACCCGCACGCGCCGCAACGGTCCAGGGAAAGCACCAGCCGTTGCAGTGGAACATGGGCAGCGTCCACAGGTACACCGCGTGTTTGGGCATGTCCCACTCCAGCACGTTGCTGATGGCGTTGGTGGCGGCGCCCCGGTGGTGGTAGACCACGCCCTTGGGGTTGCCGGTGGTGCCACTGGTGTAGTTGAGCGCAATCGCATCCCACTCGTCGGCAGGCAGGCTCCAGGCAAAGGTGGCGTCGCCACTGGCCACAAAGGCCTCGTACTCGGTGCCACCCAGGCCTTGCACGGCGGGGCCGTAGAGCGCGTCCTGCACCTCGATCACGCGGATGGGCGTGGTGCCCGTGCGCAGGGCCAGCGCCTTGGCCATGGTGCCAGTGAATTCCGGGTCCACGATCACGGCCTTGGCCTCGCCGTGATCGAGCATGAAGGCGATGGCCTCCGGGTCCAGCCGGGTGTTGAGGGTGTTGAGCACGGCGCCCGCCATGGGCACGCCAAAGTGCGCCTCCACCATCGGGGGCGTGTTGGGCAGCATCACCGCCACGGTGTCGTTCTTGCCGATGCCCGCCTGGGTCAGTGCGCTGGCCAACTGGCGGCAGCGCGCATAGGTCTGGGCCCAGGTCTGGCGCAGCTCGCCGTGCACGATGGCCAGGCGGTCGGGGTAGACCTCGGCCGTGCGTTCGATGAACGTCAGGGGCGACAGGGCGGCAAAGTTGGCTTCGTTGCGGGGCAGGTGCTGGTCAAAGATGGAGGTCATGGGTCAGTGCAAGAAGGTGAACTACATACAGCCTAGCGCCGCAGGCTGACACGAAAGCAACACGGGCCGGCGCAAGCGCGGGTGGACTGCGGTGCGCAGCCTCACAACCTTCGCTTGTGGCTCTGCTTGATGCGGTACATGGCCGCGTCGGCGCTGGCCATGAGTGTGCGCGCATCCTGCGCGTCGCGGGGGAACAGGCTCAGGCCGATGCTGGCGCGCACGGCCAGCGGCTCGCCGTCAATGTCCAGCGGCGGCTCGAACGCGTGCTGCAGCTTGGTCACGATCTGCAGCGCGGCCTCTCCGGAATCCACGTTTTCGCACAGCACCGTGAACTCGTCCCCGGCGAGCCGGGCCACGGTGTCCACCTGCCGCACGGCGCCGACGATGGTGCGAGCCACCGCCTGCAGCACCAGGTCGCCCACAGCATGCCCGCGCGTGTCGTTGATGGCTTTGAACTCATCCAGGTCCACGAACAACAGGGCACAGCTGCGGCCGCTGCGGCGCGACAGCTCCAGCACCTGGGCCAGGCGCTGCTCGAACATGCGGCGGTTGGGCAGGCCGGTGAGTGCGTCGTGGTGCGCTAGGTGGGCCATGGCGTCACGGCTCAGGTTCAGCTCGGCCAGCTGGCGGCTGATCTGCTGCTCCATGTCCTGGAAGCTGCGGGCCAGCTCGCCCACCTCGTCGCCCCGGTGCACCGGCAGCGCGCCGTGGGCCTCCCCACGCGAAAACGCCTGCGCCGCCTTCACCATGGCCTGCAGCGGCTGGGTCACCAGGCGCGACACCCCGGCCGCCAGGGCCACACCCACCACGCTGAGCACCAGCAGGATCTTGAGGATGCTGCGCCCCAGGTCCAGCACCTCGCCCTGCACCACGGCCAGCGGCTGCGAGAGCCCCACGACCATGAAACGCCCCTCGTCCGCGTTGCCAAAGGGCATGCGCACAAAGGCAAAAACACGCGCCTCCTCGTCGTCGGTGCCGGACTGGCTGAGTACCGCCTCTTCGGCACGGCCATCGACCAGCGCGGCCACCTGCGGGAACGACTCCTGGATCAGGATGCGCTGGCCCCGGTCAAAGCCGAAGGTCTGCGCGGCGTCCGGGTGCACCAGAAAGTCACCCCAGCGGTTGCTCAGATAAAAACCGTAAGGGGTCGGCAGCGCTGCGTTGAAGTTGTGCAGGAACGGCGCGGCCGCCACACGCACCACCACCACGCCCCGCAGCTGCCCCCCCTGCACCACGGGCGACGCCATGTTGAACACGGGCACGGCCGCCTCCTGCGCGGCGTCTTCATGGTTGATGCCGAACTCGGACACATACCCCCCCCCATCGGGCAGGCTGAGGGCCTCGAACACAAACGGAAAGTGCGACTTCTCCTGAAGCTGGTCATCGGGCACGCGCACCAGCTTGTCGCCCTGGCGGTCGATGCGCACCAGCTCCAGCCCGTAGTCGCTGGCGCTGATGAAGCGGATCTGCAAATAGGCGGGATGGGCCTGCAGGTTGGCCTTGAACAGGTCGGCCAGCCGTCCCTGGTCTTGTTCGACGGCAGCGGCGTCGGCCAGAAAGGCCGTGTCGCGCGCCACCGTGCCAAAGCCCGCCTGCATGTGGCGCGCCAGCACCTGCGTGGTGGCCAGCAGCGAGCGCTCGGCCCGCCCCTGCAGGCGTTCGCGGCTCGAGTCAAAGGTGTAGTAGCCCGCCAGAATGGCCGCGAACACGCTGAACGAGGCCAGCAGGGCCCCCAGCCTCAGCGCGATGCTCCATTTCACGCGTGCCATCGGTCAGAACCGGTTGGGTCGGTCGCCCGACACGATGCGTTGCCACAGGCGTGCGCGCAGGGCTTCGTCTTCCACCGGCTCCAGCCACACAATGGGGCCCATGATCCCCCCGGGCACATCGCCCGCCAGCGCTGGTGGCTCGTCCAGGGTGTTGGCCAAACCCTGGCGCCGCGTGAACTCGCGGCTCACGGCCGGGTCGAGCATGTAGTTGATCCACTCGGCAGCCAGCGCCACCTGGGTGGAGCGGCGGGTGATGGCCCAGCAGTCCAGCCAGGCGAGCGCGCCCTCCTTGGGCACCACGTAGCCCACATCCAGCCCCGCATCGCGCAGCTGCTTGAGCTGCTGCTGGCCGTAGTTGGCGTGCATTACCGCCACCTTGTGCTTGCGAAACAGCTCCACCGACTCCTCCGGCAGGCTGTAGAACGACCGCACGTTGCGCCGCAGTGCGACCAGGTCCTTGGCCAGGGGGCTGAAGCGGTCGGGCTCGATGCGAAACGGCGGCAGGCCCCGGCGCATGGCCGCGAGCGAAAAACCGTGGCTGCTGCCGTCAAACGCCAGCACCTTGCCCTGCCAGCGCGGGTCCCACAGCACGGCGATCGACTGCGGGGGCGTGCTGAACTGCTGGCGGTCGTACACCAGCCCCATCTCGGAGTAGGTGAAGGGCATGGCGTAAACCTCGCCCCGCCAGCCAATGCCCGAGATGGTGTGCAGCTGGCGAAACCGGGGCAGCTGCCCCGCAGTGTTGCGGATGTTGCCCAGCGGCAACGGTGCCAGCTTGTCATGCAAGATCAGCCGCGCAATTTCGGCCGTGTTAGCGGCTACGAGGTCAAACCCCGGCCCGTCGGTGCTGTCCATCTTGGCGCGCAAGACGTCGTCCGATGCCACGATGGTGATCTCCACCTTGACCCCATGGCGCTTCTCGAACACTGCGACAAAGTCCGGGTCGGCATAACCCGGCCAGGCCAGCACCCTGAGGACCGTCGCGGCCTGCGAGGCCCCCGGCAGCCATGTGAGCCCCGCCAGCGCGAACAGCAGCACGGGCAGGCTGGCGCGCCACCCGTGCAGCGCCCTACCCGCCAACGCCCGCCCCCGTGCCGCGAACCCCATGCCAAAAGCCTTTCCAGCAATAACTGGTTACAAAGAGTTTACGCGGACAATAGGGCGCGTGACGATCCCTCAGTCTTTCATTCAGGAACTGCTCACCCGTGTGGACGTGGTGGACATCGTGGGGCGCTACGTCCAGCTGAAAAAAGGCGGCGCCAACTTCATGGGACTGTGCCCGTTTCACGGGGAAAAGTCGCCGTCTTTCAGCGTCAGCCCCGCCAAGCAGTTCTATCACTGCTTTGGCTGCGGCAAAAACGGCAACGCCATCAGCTTTCTGATGGATCACGCGGGCATGGGGTTTGTCGAGGCGGTGCAGGACTTGGCCCAGAGCGTGGGCCTGCAGGTACCCGACGACGACATCTCCCCGCAAGAAAAGGAACGTGCCGCCGCCGCGCGCCAGAAGCAGGCCACGCTGAACGAGGTGCTGGAGAAAGCCGCCGACGCCTACCGCCGCCACCTGCGCGAGTCGCAGCGTGCCATTGGCTACTTCAAGGGCCGGGGCGTCTCGGGCGCGGTGGCCAAGCGCTATGGCCTGGGCTACGCACCCGAGGGCTGGCGCAGCCTGGCGAGCGTGTTCCCGAGCTACGACGACCCGCTGCTGGAGGAAAGCGGCCTGGTCATCGTCAACGACGAAGACGGCGGCAAGCGCTATGACCGGTTTCGCGACCGGGTGATGTTTCCCATCCGCAACGTCAAGGGCGAGTACATCGGCTTTGGTGGCCGGGTGCTGGGGGACGACAAGCCCAAGTACCTCAACTCCCCCGAAACCCCGGTATTTCACAAGGGGCGCGAGCTGTACGGGCTGTTCGAGGCCCGCACGCCCATCCGGGAGGCGGGCTACGCGCTGGTCACCGAGGGCTATATGGACGTGGTGGCCCTGGCGCAGCTGGGTTTTCCGAACGCGGTGGCCACACTGGGCACGGCGTGCACGCCAGAGCATGTGCAAAAGCTGCTGCGGTTTACCGACGCGGTGGTGTTCAGCTTTGACGGCGACAACGCCGGGCGGCGCGCCGCGCGCAAGGCCCTGGATGGCGCCCTGCCCCACGCTACCGACACGCGCAGCATCAAGTTTCTGTTCCTGCCCGTAGAGCACGACCCGGACAGCTTCATCCGCGACCATGGCACCGACGCCTTTGCGCGCCATGTGAGCGACGCCATGCCGCTGAGCCGCTTCCTGGTCGAATCGGCCAGCGAGGGCTGCGACCTGGCCACCGCCGAAGGACGTGCCCACATGGCCAGCAATGCACGCCCGCTGTGGACGGCGCTGCCCGACGGCGTGCTCAAGCGCCAGTTGCTGGGCGAGCTGGCCGAGCTGACCCAGCTCAATGCCCGCGACCTGTCCGACCTGTGGGGCCAGGCCGCCTCCCGCGACGGCGTGCGCGCCGCGCACCACTCGCCCCCGCAGCGCCAACAGCCCCGCCCCACGGCCGATGACGCCTCCAGCTGGGACGCCCCGCCCGACGCCGATGGCTGGCAGCCCCACACGGAATCGGCGGGCCAGGCCTATGACCCCGGATACGGCAGCTACAGCAACCTGGGCGGTTACGGGGGCCAAAACGGTCACAGTAGCCAAAGCGGCTATGGCGGCGGCAAGCCCCCATTTCGCAAAGGGGGCGACTGGAAAAGCGGCGGAGGCTGGAAAAAGCGCGACAAGGACGCCCTCTGGGCGCCCCAGCCCCGCCTGCCCCGCACGCCAGCCATGAGCCGCGCCGACCACGCCGCGCGGCTGCTGCTGTCGCACATGGCGTTTCTGGAAGAGCTGACGCACGACGACCACACCACACTGGCGGCCCAGCCTGCGCCCCATGGGCCACTGTTTGCGTGGCTGGAGGCGCAGTTCCACGAACATGGCCCCCTGGCCTGGGCCGTGCTGCGCGAAAGCCTGCGCGATCACGAGTGCGAAGAGCTGGCCGTCAAGGTGATGACCGGCTCGCATGCGCAGACCGAGGGCGAACTGCACGAATTGCGGCTGGAGCTGCGCGACCTGCTCACCCGCATGCAGATCGAAGACATCAAGGAGCAGCAAAAAGTGCTGGTGCTGCAGGTGGCACAAGACCCCTCGGCCCTGGAGCGTTACCGGGCGCTGTCCGAAAAGCGCAAGGAACTGGAGCAAATAGCGCCAAAAACCACTTGAATAGGGTCTGGGCGGTATAATATAAGGTTAGTTATTGGCAAGAGCGACAGCAGCACCTCCGAGCCGGGCCACCGTGACAAACGCGCACCTATGCGCTGATGGGCCCACTTATCGCAAGGACTGCACACCAAATGATCGCCCAGACATCTTGCCGCTGAGGGTGTCCCCTCCAGGCGCAAAGCCCTCGTTGCTTTGCGTTGCCACCCGCGCCGGGATCTGAGGCGCTTGCGTTTTCTTTGTGTCCGTTTTTGATTCTGAGGTTGCTCCATGCCCGCTCAAAAGTCCGCGAAGTCGCCCAAGTCTGCCTCAGGCACCGCCGCAAAGGCTGTCTCCAAAACCGCGGCCAAAGCGCCGGCCAAGGCGGCCCCCAAAAAGGCCGCTGCCGCCGCGCCCGCCCCGGTCGCCAAGAAAGTGAAAACTGTGCCCGTGAAAAGTACCGCCGAGCTGATCAAAGCCGCCGATGAGTTGCTGAAGAAGAAACCTGCCCGCGCCAAGGCCGTCGCCGCCGCCGACGACGAAGAAGCGCCCAAGAAAAAGCCTGGCCGCCCCGCCAAGGCTGCTGGTGCCGCCGAAGCCAAAGCCCCCGCCAAGCGCGGCCGCAAGCCCAAGGCAGCCGCCGGCGGCGATGAGAGCGTGGACGATACCGACCTGTCGGACATCGAGGCCGACCTCGAAGGCGAGATCGAAGAGACCCCAGAGGCAGCCGCCACGGTCGAGAAGGTCAAGCCCCTGCGCATGAAAATCAGCAAGGCCAAGGAACGCGCCTTGATGAAGGAATTCGGCCTGGACGAAACCGTCCTGTCCGAAGAGGACATGCAAAAGCGCCGCCAGCGCCTGAAGGCCCTGATCAAGCTGGGCAAGACCCGCGGCTACCTCACGCACGTTGAAATCAACGACCACTTGCCCGACAAGCTGGTCGACGCCGAAACCCTCGAAGCCGTCATCACCACCCTGAACGACCTGGGCGTGGCGGTGTACGAGCAGACGCCCGATGCCGAAGCGCTGATCATCACGGACAACGCTCCCGCTGGCGCCACCGAGGAAGAAGCCGAAGAAGCCGCCGAAGCCGCGCTGTCCACCGTGGACTCGGAATTCGGCCGTACCACCGACCCCGTGCGCATGTACATGCGCGAAATGGGCACCGTGGAGCTGCTGACCCGCGAAGGCGAAATCGAAATCGCCAAGCGCATCGAAGGCGGCCTGATGGCCATGATGGAGGCGATCAGCGCATCGCCCGCCACCATCGCCGAGATCCTCAACATGGGCGAGGAGATCCGCGAAGGCAAGGTCGTCATCTCGACCATCGTGGACGGCTTCTCCAACCCCAACGAGGCCGACGACTATGTGGCCGAAGAAGACTTCGACGAGTTCGACGAGGCCGATGACGACGACGGCAAGGGCGGCTCCAAGGCGCTGACCAAGAAGCTGGAAGAACTCAAGAAGCAGGCGCTGGAGCGCTTCGACAAGCTGCGCGAGCTGTTCGAAAAAGTGCACAAGGTCTACGACAAGGAAGGCTACGGCACGCCCGCTTATGTCAAAGCACAAGCCGCTTTGTCGGCCGAGCTGATGACCATCCGCTTCACCGCCAAGACCATCGAGAAGCTGTGCGACATGGTGCGCGGCCAGGTGGACGACGTGCGCAAGAAGGAACGCGAGCTGCGCCGCATCATCGTGGACAAGTGCGGCATGCCCCAGGAGACCTTCATCAAGGACTTCCCGCCCAATCTGCTGAACCTGCAGTGGGTCGAGAAGCAGGCCACCGCCGGCAAGCCCTGGTCGGCAGTAATTGCGCGCAACATCCCGCCCATCCAGGACCTGCAGCAAAAGCTGATCGACCTGCAGTCGCGCGTGGTCGTGCCGTTGGCCGAGCTCAAAGGCATCAACAAGCGCATGAACGAAGGTGAAGCCACCTCGCGCGATGCCAAGAAGGAAATGATCGAGGCCAACCTGCGCCTTGTGATCTCGATCGCCAAGAAGTACACCAACCGTGGCCTCCAATTCCTCGATTTGATCCAGGAAGGCAACATCGGCCTGATGAAGGCGGTGGACAAGTTCGAATACCGCCGGGGCTACAAGTTCTCGACCTATGCCACCTGGTGGATTCGCCAGGCCATCACCCGCTCGATCGCCGACCAGGCGCGCACCATCCGCATCCCGGTGCACATGATCGAGACGATCAACAAGATGAACCGCATCAGCCGCCAGCACTTGCAAGAGTTTGGTTTTGAGCCCGATGCGTCCATCCTGGCGGCCAAGATGGAGATCCCCGAGGACAAGATTCGCAAGATCATGAAGATCGCCAAGGAGCCGATCTCCATGGAAACGCCGATCGGCGACGACGACGACAGCCACCTGGGCGATTTCATCGAGGACGGTGCCAACACCGCGCCTATCGAAGCCGCCATGCAGGCCGGCCTGCGCGACGTGGTCAAGGACATCCTGGACGGCCTCACGCCGCGCGAAGCCAAGGTGCTGCGCATGCGCTTCGGCATCGAGATGACCAGCGACCACACGCTGGAAGAAGTGGGCAAGCAGTTCGACGTGACCCGCGAGCGCATTCGCCAAATAGAAGCCAAGGCGCTGCGCAAGCTCAAGCACCCCAGCCGCTCTGACAAGCTGCGCAGCTTCATCGACTCGCTGTAAGCCTCGCGACCTAGCCTTTACTGGCTCCAACGCCCTGCTCCGCACCTGCGGCGCAGGGCGTTTTTCATGGTGCGCTGATAGGCGCACCGCTCTGCACGGAGCCATAAACCCCGCGTTTACCCTGATGCCAGCGACAGCAGACTGACAGCTTGGCTGGCGACCATTGCGCGCAGCCCAGGTGGTGCGCAGGTCCCTTCCCTGTGCATGCCGCCACAGGCTGACTGCGTTGCTTCGGCGTGGCAACGCGCAAGCAACCCAGTCAGGGCGCTCCCGCAGCGGCCTGAGATCTGGTTCCCGACGCCCTTCCTGCCTTACCTCTTGTCAAAGGACTTTCCATGTCTGCAGCCATCGACCGCCGCCGTGCCCTTGCCCAATCCGTTGTGACCGCCCTGGCCTGGACTGCGCTCGGCCGCTCCGCCTGGGCGCAGAGCGCTGCGACAGCAGCCCGTCCTGCCCCTGCAGCCGCCAAGCCTGCCAAGCTGGCGGGCACCGTGCGCATCGTGATCCCTGCCAATGCCGGTGGCGGCTGGGACCAGACAGGCCGAGCCCTCGGAGCAGCCATGGTCGCAGCCGGCGCTGCGGACCAGGTGGAATACGAAAACATCGGTGGCAAGGGCGGCACCATCGGCCTGGCCAAATACGCCGAAAAGTACAGCAACGACCCCAACACGCTGCTGATGGGTGGCATGGTGATGGTGGGCGCAGTTGCGCTGCAAAAGCCTGCAGTGGACATGACACAGATCCAGCCCCTGGCGCGGCTCACCAGCGACTATCTGGTGGCGGCCGTGGCGGCCAACTCGCCCATCAAGACCACCAAGGACCTCGCCGATGCGCTGCGTGCCGACCTCAAGGCCGTGCCGATTGCCGGCGGTTCGGCCGGTGGTGTGGACCACATCTACGCAGGCGTGCTGGCCCGCGCCGCCAAGGCCAACCCGGAGGGGCTGGTCTACAAGCCCTTCCCTGGCGGTGCCGAGGTGGTCGAGGCCGTGCTGTCGGGCAACGCAGCCCTGGGTTTGTCGGGCTACAGCGAGTTCAACGATGCCATTGCCAGCGGCAAGCTGCGCGCCGTGGGCGTGTCGTCGCGCCGCAGCGTCTTTGGCCTGCCGTCGTTCCGCGAACAAGGGCTGGATGCCGTGATGGCGAACTGGCGCGGTGTGTTCACCGGCAAGGGCGTGCCCACCGCGCGCGCGGCGGAGATGCTGGCCGCCGTCGAGGCCGCCACCCGCCACGAATCCTGGCTGCGCACGCTCAAGCAGAACCGGTGGGAACCCTCTTGGCTCACCGGCAAGGATTTGGCAGAGTTCATGGAACTGGACCTCACGACCGCCCGCGTGATGGTGTACCTGCTCAAGCTGAAGGCCTGAGAAGGTCTGAACACCCCCGCCGCAAGCGCCTCTGAGCACCAGCCGACCGGCCTGCTGCAGAACCTTTGGAGCCTCTGATGAAAATGTCCAACTACTCCATCGGCGCACGCATGGCCACGGCCCTGGGCCTGGTGCTGGCCCTGTTGCTGGGGGCCGCGCTGTTCGGCATTGCCGCCCTGTACCGAACGCTGGGCACCTACGACACCACGGTGCAACAGCGCGTGGCGCAGGAGCGCGCCGTGAGCCGCATGGAAAGCGAGTTCAAGACCCAGGTGCTGGAGTGGAAGAACACCCTGCTGCGTGGCGAGGACTCGCGCAAGCGCGAGCTGCACTGGAACGCCTTCCAGGCCAGTGAAAAACGGGTGGCCGATGCGGCCAAGGCGCTGGAGCCCCAGCTGACCGACGCGCAGGAAAAGGCGGCGCTGCAAAAGTTCACCCAGGCCCATGCCCAGATGGCGCAGGGCTACCGCAAGGGCTTTGAGGTGTTCCAGTCGCTGGGCTTTGTGCCCTCGGCGGGTGATGCGGACGTGGCCGACATCGACCAGGGCCCGGCCAAGCTGCTCACCGAGCTGAGCCAGCAGGTGGCAGCCAGCAGCGCGGCCATTGCCCAGGAGGCCGCGCAGGACGCCCGGCGCGCACTGTTCAGCAGCCTGGTCGCCCTTGCACTGGTCACGGCGCTGGGCGCCTGCGCGGGCTGGCTGCTCACCCGCTCGGTGGTGCGCCCCCTGGGGGTGGCGGTGTCGGTGGCGCACAAGGTGGCGGCGGGCGATCTCACCACCCGCATCGAGGTGGAGGGCAAGGATGAACCCGCGCGCCTGCTGGAGGCGTTGCGCGCCATGCAGGACAACCTGGAAAACGTGGTCTCTGGCGTGCGCAGCAATGCCGAGGGCGTGGCCAGCGCCAGCGCCGAAATTGCGCAGGGCAATGCCGACCTGAGCATGCGCACCGAAGAGCAGGCATCGTCGCTGGACGAAACCACCTCGTCGATGCAGCAGCTGCAATCCACGGTGCAGCAGAACGCCTCCAACGCCCAGCGCGCGAACGAGCTGGCGCGCAACGGCGCCACTGTGGCGCAGCGGGGGGGTGACGTGGTCACGCAGATGGTGGAGGTGGTGCAGGGCATCCAGGACAGCTCGCGCCGCATTGCCGACATCATTGGCGTCATCGACGGCATCGCATTCCAGACCAACATCCTCGCGCTCAATGCCGCCGTCGAGGCCGCGCGCGCCGGGGAACAGGGCCGGGGCTTTGCCGTGGTGGCCAGCGAGGTGCGCAACCTCGCCACCCGCAGCGCCAGCGCCGCACGCGAGATCAAGCAGCTCATCCAGACCAGCGTGGAGCGCGTGCAGGCCGGCTCGGACCTGGCGCGCAATGCAGGCACCACCATGGCCGAGGTGGTGTCGTCCATCCGGGGTGTGAGCGCGCTGATGGAAGAGATCAGCCAGGCCAGCGCCGCGCAGACCAGCGACATGCTGCGCGTGACGCAGGCCATCGTGCGCATGGACGAGGCGACACAGCAGAACGCCGCCCTGGTCGAAGAAAGCGCCGCTGCTGCAGGCAGCCTGAGCGGGCAAGCGCAGCAACTGGTGGAGGCCGTGGAGGTGTTCCGCCTGCGCCACGCCCATCCCGCCCACCCCGCGCTCCCCGCGCCGCGCGCCTGACGGGGGTTGCCGCAAGGCAGTTGCGCATCACACCGCGCCCGCGATGGCACCACAGCCCTGCGGGGGCAGGGCCACGGCGGCCATGCAAATGCTATCAATACAATAGCTACTCAGGCATATTGCACTAGCGCAAGCGCCCGAAAACCCTCAAAACCTGCCTGCTGCTGCGCAAAAACACGCTGCAGGCAGCCCCCTGCGCTGCGTCAGTCGATCTTCACGTTCGCGTTCTTCACCACCTGCGCCATGCGCGCTGCTTCGCTGCGGAAGAAGGCGGCGGCCGGCTCGGGCGGCGTGAGCTTGATCTCGTAGCCCTGCGCAATCAGCGCGTCACGCGCCTCGGGCATCTCCATGGCGGCCTTGAAGCCGTTGTACAGCCGCGCCAGCTCGGCCTTGGGCAGGCCCGCAGGCGCCACGGGGGCGATCCACCCGTCCAGCTCGTAGCCTGGCAGGCCTTGTTCGGCCACGGTGGGCACGCCCGGCAGTGCAGCCACGCGGGTGGCCGTGGTCACCCCCAGGGCCCGCAAGGCGCCTGCCTTGATGTGCGCCGCCGCCGGTGCCACTGCCACCACCCCCAACTGCACCTGCCCGCCCAGGATGTCGTTCATCAGCGGGCCCATACCCCGGTAGGGGATGTGCTTGATGTCGATCTTGGCCTGGTCCACGAACATGGCCGCACCCAGGTGCAGGATGGTGCCGTTGCCCGACGAGCCATAGTTGAGCACGCCGGGTTTGGACTTGGCCAGCGCGATCAGCTCCTGCACCGTCTTGGCGGGCACCGCAGGGTGCGCGACCAGCACAAACGGCGTGGCACCCAGGATGGTGATGGGGGTGATGTCGGCCAGCGAGTCGAACGGAATGTTCTTGTACACGCTGGGGTTGACCACGTGGTTGTTGGACACCACGCCGATCACCGAGCCGTCCTTGGGTGCGCGCACAATTTGCGTGGTGCCGGTGATGCCGCCCGCGCCCGGCAGGTTCTCGATGACGACGGGCTGGCCCAGCGCCTTGGCCAGGCTGGTGCTGATGGCGCGGATGGCGCCGTCTGCCCCTGAGCCGGCCGACAGCGGCAGGATCACGCGCAGCGGCTTGCCGTCGCCCTGGGCACGCGCCATGCGGGGCAGGCCCCAGGCGGCGGCGCCCAGCGCGGCCGCGCCGGTGGCCAGCGCCTGGCGGCGCGTGAGCACGCCATGGCGGGCGGGCGCGATGCGGTGCATGTCAAAAGCAGGGGTGGGCTGGGGCACGGTTGTCTCCGGTAGTGGGGTTGGAATCCAGGGCCTGCGGTCTGCGCCGCGTGGGCTGCCCCGGTCGTCAAGGAAAAATCAGGCAATGGCCCCGGTGGCCTGCAGCGCGGTCACTTCATCGGCCGTGTAGCCCAGGCCCTGCAGCAGCTCGGCCGTGTGCTGGCCCAGGCGCGGCGGGTCGCAGCGCACATCCAGGCGCTGGCCGTCCATGCGCAGCGGCATCAGCGTGATCTGCGCGGTCTGCCCGGCACGTTCGCCATCGGGCAGCGTGATGTCGGCGAGGCCCCCCGTGGCTTGCAGGTGCGGGTCGTCAAACAGTTCTTCGGGCCGGCGGATGGGGGCAAACGGCAGGCCGTGGCGCTCGAAGATCGCAGCCAGTTCGTCGGCCGTGTGCTGCGCCAGCCGCTCGCGCAGCACCGGCATCAGCGTGGGACGGGCGCGCACGCGGTCGTTGTTGGTGGCCAGGCCGGTGTCGGCCTTCAGGTCGGCATAGCCCATGGCGTCGCAGAAGGTCTGCCACTGCGCATCGCTCACGGCGGCCAAAAAGATCTGCCCGCCGTCCTTCACGCTGAACACGTCGTACACGGCCCAGGACGAGATGCGGTCGGGCATGGGCGCCGCCGGTTTTCCGGTGACGGCGTACTGCATCATGTGCTGGCCGACCAGGAACACGTTGTTCTCGAACAGGGCCGAGTCCACCTCCTGCCCGCGCCCGGTGATGCCGCGCTGCATCAGCGCCGCCATGGCACCGATGGCACCGAACATGCCGCCCATGATGTCGTTCACGCTGCTGCCCGCGCGCAGCGGGTCGCCAGGGCGTCCGGTCATGTAGGCCAGTCCGCCCATCATCTGCACCACTTCGTCCAGCGCCGTGCGGTGCTCGTACGGGCCGGGCAAAAAGCCGGTGTGGTTGACGTAGATGAGGCGCGGGTTGACCTGGCTCAGCGCGGCATAGTCCAGGCCGTATTTGGTCATCACGCCGGGCTTGAAGTTTTGCGCCACCACGTCGGCCGATGCGGCCAGCTTGCGCGCCACCGCCAGGCCCTCGGGGCTGCGCAGGTCGAGCGCAATGCTCTTCTTGTTGCGGTTGAACATGGGGAAGAAGCCCGCGCCCGCGCCCAGCAGGTGGCGGGTGCGGTCGCCGTCCACGGGCTCGACCTTGATGACCTCGGCCCCCAGGTCGGCCAGCACCATGCCGCAGGTGGGGCCCATGACCATGTGGGTGAACTCCACCACGCGCAGGCCTTCGAGCGGCAGGCGGGGGGACGAGAGAGGGGCGGATGTGTCGTGCATGTTCAGAGCGTTCAGAAAGGGGTTCAGGCCGTTGATGCTTCGCGCAGCACGGCGGGTGCGGCATTCTGCGGCAGCCCGGCCTGCCAGAGGGTGCCATGCAGGGTCTCGCCCGCCAGCCAGCCCGCCACGCGCTGGCGCAGCGCGAGCAGCGCGGTCACATCGATGCCAGTGGCGATGCCCATGCGCTCCAGCATGAACACGAGGTCTTCGGTGGTGACATTGCCGCTGGCGCCCGGCGCGTGCGGGCAGCCGCCGATGCCCGCCAGGCAGGCATCAAAGCGCGTGATGCCTGCCTGCCAGGCGGCATAGACGTTGGCCAGGCCCATGCCGCGCGTGTCGTGGAAGTGCGCGCAGGCCAGGCGGTCGCCCACCAGCGCCCGCGCTTTGCCAAACAGGCGGGCGACCGCAGCCGGGTCGGCATAGCCCACGGTGTCGGCCAGGCTCACGCGGTCGGCGCCAGCATCCAGCAGCGCCTGCATCAGGCGCAGCACTTCCCTCTCAGCCACCTCGCCCTGCAGGGTGCAGCCAAAGGCCGTGCCCACGCCGCCCTCGATCAGGGTGCGGCTGCCGCTCGCGTCGCGCAGTGATCGGATACGCGCGACCTCGGCCACCACCTCGTCGGGGGTCTTGCGCAAGTTGGCCAGGCTGTGGGCGTGGCTGGCGGACAGGGGCACGATCATCAGGTCGGCACCCTGCTCCAGCGCGCGCTCGGCGCCTTTGATGTTGGGCACCAGCACCGAGGCCACCAGGCCGGGCAACGTTTTGGCGTGGGCCAGGACCTCGGCCGTGTCGGCCAGCTGGGGCAGCAGCCGGGCGGGCACAAAGGAGCCCACCTCGATCTCGCGCTGGCCGGCTGCGTAGGCAGCGTTGATCCATTCGATCTTGTGCGCGGTGGACACCACCGTGGCGATACTTTGCAGGCCGTCGCGCAGGCCGACTTCGCGGACGATGGCGCGGGCCACCGGGGGCTGCAGGTCGGATGGGATCGGTGAGGTGTGCACGGGATGTCTCTTTCGGGTGGGTCTGGGCAAGATTCTAAAAATTCCCGAATGAATCAGAAAATACATCTCGGAAGCCATAACATTCCCAAAAGGAACATCACAACCCTGGAGGTTTGCCATGCGCGACCTGGACTTGCAGACCCTGCGCCTCTTTGCCGCCGTGTGCGAGCAGCGCAGCATCGCGCGTGTGGCCGAGCAGGAGTCCATCGTGGGCTCGGCCATCAGCAAGCGGCTGGCGCAGCTGGAAGACACGGTGGGCACACCGCTGCTGCTGCGCAAGCGCCGGGGCGTGGTGCCAACGCCTGCCGGCGAGACCCTGCTGGAGCATGCCCGCACCATGCTGGCCAGCGTAGGGCAGATCGAGCGCGACATGGCGGCCTACGCCACCGGCACCCGGGGCCATGTGCGCATGCTGGTCACGGCCTCGGTCATGGCCGAGTCGCTGGCCGACGATGTGGCGGCCTTTCTGCAAGACCCGGCACACCGCAACATCCAGATCAGCCTGGAGGAACGCGTGAGCCCGGACGTGGTGCAAGGCGTGCGCGACGGCAGCGCGTCCATCGGCATCTGCTGGGACGCAGCCGACCTGTCGGGCCTGGAAACCAGCGCCTACCGCAGCGACCACCTGGCTGTGGTGGCACACGAGTCACACCCCGTGGCCCAGCTGCAGAGCGTGCGGTTTGCCGACGTGCTGGAGCACGAATTCGTCAGCATGCCCGCGCTCAGTGCAGTGCAGGTGCTGCTGGCGCGTGCCGCTGCGGTGGAGGGAAAAATGCTGGCCCACCGCGTGCTGGTGTCCAACTTTGACGCCGCGCTGCGGGTGGTGCGCGCCAACCTGGCCATCAGCGTGGTGCCGCGCGAAGTGGCCCAGCCGTTTGCCCAGTTGGCACCGGTGCGCGTCGTCCCGCTGAGCGACCCCTGGGCCCAGCGGCGCTTTGCCATCTGCTACCGCAGCGCCCAGTGGCTGCCCCCTGCGGCCCAGTTGCTGGTCGCGCATCTGGCGGGGCTGGGGCGCAGCTGACAGGGGCCGAAAACCGTGGCCCTGTCGCAACAGTTTGATACGCAACATTGTATTTTTCGCCACTAGCGCATGTGTGCTGTGCGTTCTGAGCTACTAAACTTGTAGCAAAATGGGTTCCGCGCTATAGTCTCAGCGCATCAGCGGGCCCGGTTGACGGCCACCCGCACTGAATCCAGATCCAACACTTGCGCGAGGAGAAGCGTCCATGAGCTCCAAAGAAAATGCTTCCATCAACCAGCTTTTCGAGAAACTTGAATGCCGCTATGCGCTGCGCGTGCTGTGGGCCCTGAAGGACGGCCACCCCCAGACGTTCCGCCTGCTGCAGGACAGCGTGGGTGGCATCACCCCCAACACGCTCAACACCCGCATCAAAGAGCTGCGCGAAGCCGGTTTTGTGGACCATGGCAGCGACGGCTACACCGTCACCCCCTCGGGCGCTGACCTGCTCAAGCGCCTGTCGGACGTGCAGGCCTTTGCCACACGCTGGGTCGCAGGCCGCGCCAAGAAGGCCTGAGCCCTCTTCCCTCCCCCTGCGCGCCCTGCCCCGCAGGGAAAAGCCCCGCCGGACCTCCGCGCGGGGCTTTCGTTAAAATAGGGGTCAAAATAGCTTCAAGCGCAATCAAAACATGCGCCTGAAGCTATATTTTTAATAGCAAACAAGGAACTCCCATGGCACTGACCACCACTGCATCCGGCCTGCAATACGAAGACACCACCGTGGGCGAAGGCGCCGAAGCCACCAAGGGCCAGAACGTGTCGGTGCACTACACCGGCTGGCTGTACAACAACGGTGAGCAAGGTGCCAAGTTCGACTCCAGCCGCGACCGCAACGACCCTTTTGAATTTGCACTGGGCGCCGGCATGGTCATCAAGGGCTGGGACGAAGGCGTACAGGGCATGAAGATCGGCGGCCAGCGCACGCTGATCATCCCCGCCGCCTTGGGCTATGGCGCACGCGGTGCGGGCGGCGTGATCCCCCCGAACGCCACGCTCAAGTTCGACGTGGAACTGCTCAAGGTGGGCCGCTGATCTCAGCCCCCTTCCGGTCTACATCGGCAAAACAAAAGCGGCCCTCGGGCCGCTTTTTTCATGCCCGCGCATCTTGCAAACGGGCTTTGGCTGGGGAGCCCTCAGACTCCTATCCATCAAGACCAGTCCGGAACCCCGGGGCCTCAATCAAACAGCGCCTTGTCCAGCCGCTCGAACTTGGCATCACCCACCGCCTCCCGGATTTTGGGGGCCAGTGCCGCCAGGTCTTCAAAACTGCCTGCGCCCTCCACCGCGAGGTTCAAGCGAAACCCGCGCAAGCCCAGCGCCGCCGTCAGCTCCGTGGCGATGGGATACGCCGCCTGGTAGCGCTCCATGGGCGAACGCCCCGAGCCTTCGACGGGCGACGCCACCGTGCCCAGATCGGTGGCGGGAGCCTCTGCCAGCGTGGCGGAGGCAAGGGGTGCACCGGCAGCAACGGAGCCCACGACTGCGGCAGCCATCTGCCCCCCCACCGGCGCCAACAGCCCCTGGGCGATCATGGCCTGCACATCGTCCTGCGTGATGCCCATGGCCGCCGTGGCCGCCAAAATCTCCCCCGTGGTGCGCTTGCCGTCAAAAAGAATGAAGGCCGAGCGCTGACGCGAGCTCAAGCTGCCGTGACGGTCCTTGAGTGCTTCCTGGCCTGCAGGGGTTTTGACGAGAACCATGAGTCTCCTATTAGTGAGCAGTCGCGGGGGACGCCGCAAGGCTATCACCTGCGAACCAGAATCCCATGTTTTGGCACCTCTGCAAATCGGGGTTTACACATAATCCCCGCGCGGCGCCAACCGCTCACATCTCCGAGCGAATGCGCGGCAGCGGCGGTGCAGGCCGGGTGATCCAGCTGACCACCAAGGTCACAAGCAGGCCACAAGGCACACCAAACACCCCGGCCGAAATGGGCTGGATGCCGAACCACAACCCATCGGCCAGCAGCCAGCGCGGCAGCGCCTGCATGGCGGGCACATGCGACAGCATGTAGTACACCGTGATGGCCAGCCCGCCCAACATGCCGGCCACCGCGCCTTGCCGCGTGGTGCCCCGCCAGAAGATGCCCAGCACCATCACCGGCACAAACGCCGACGCCGCCAGCGAGAAGGACGCCGACACCATGGGCAGGATTTCGGATGGCTTGAGCGCCGCCACAAACGCAGCCGACAAGGCCACGGCGAGCAGCGTGAACTTGGTCAGGATCACCCGCTGCTCGGGCGACGCCTGGCGGCGAGTGTCCTGGAAATACAGGTCGCGCACGAGCGCATTGCTGATGGTGAGCAGCAAGCCGTCGGCCGTGGACAGCGCCGCTGCCAGGCCCCCTGCCGCCACCAGGCCCGACACCACGTACGGCAGCCCACCCAGTTCGGGCGTGGCCAGCATGATGAGGTCAGCCCCCAGCCGGATCTCGCCAAACTGGATCAGGCCATCGCCGTTCACGTCTTCCACCGACAGCAGCGAGCTGTCCACCCGCGCCCACTGCGCCATCCAGGTGGGCAGGGCCTCAAAACTGCTGCCCACCAGGTTCTGCATGACCTCGAACTTCACCAGCACCGCCAGCGCGGGCGCACTGAGGTACAGCAGCGCAATGAAAAACAGCGACCAGCCCACCGACGCACGGGCCGCAGATACCGTGGGCGATGTGTAGTAGCGGGTCAGCAGGTGAGGCAGCCCGGCGGTGCCCACCATCAGGCAGAACATCAGCGCCAGAAAATTACGGCGCGTGAGCTCGTAGTCGCGTTGCTCCTCGGGGGTGCCGTGGGGGTCGCCGGCATAGGCCTGGCTGTGGGGCGGCAGCCCGCCCAAAGGACGCGCGCGCTCGTAGTTCTCGCGCATTTCGCGGGTCCAGCGCTCGCGGGCCGAAGCCGCATCGCGCGGCAGCGCGGCCAGCTCGCGGCTGGCGGAGACGATCAGGCCCACATCCGCGTTCTGAGCACGCAGCGCCCGGATGCGCTCACGCCCCTTTTCGCGCTCGCGCTCCAGGGCCGCATCCACATCCTGCAGGCGTGCCTCGAAGTCCTTGGCGCGCTGCAGGTAGGCCTGTACCACCTGGTGCTCGGCCGGAGAGTCGAGCAGCTGCGCCTCCAGGTCGGCAATCTTGCTGATCTGCGCGCCATACACCAGCGGCGCCAGCGGGTTGCCCAGTTGCTTGTATGCCAGCCACGACACCGGGATCATGAACGCCAGCAGCAGCACGACGTACTGCGCCACCTGCGTCCAGGTGATGGCCCGCATGCCGCCCAGGAACGAGCACAACAGCACCCCGCCCAGGCCCAGCATGATGCCGATCTCGAACTGCACGCCGGTGAGGCGCGAAGCGATCAGCCCTACGCCGTAGATCTGCGCCACCACATAGGTGAACGAGCAGAGCACCGCCGCCAGCGCAGCAATCACACGCGGCCAGCGGCCACCAAAACGCACGTGGAAGAAATCGGGCACGGTGTACAGGCCCATGGCCCGCAGGTGCGGCGCAATCAGCATAGCGACTAGGCAGAAGCCACCTGTCCACCCCAGCAGGTAAGCCAGGCCACCGGCCTGCCCGGGCGTGCCCGAAAAACCCTGCAGGTACAGCGCGCCCGACAGGCTGATGAAGGACGCCGCACTCATCCAGTCGGCCGCCGTGGCCATGCCGTTGTACATGGGCGGAATGCGCCGCCCCGCCACGTAGTAGTCCTCGGGGTCTGTGGTGCGGCCGTACACGCCGATGCCGGCATACACCATGACGGTGAGGAACAGAAAAATCGGGCCGATCCAGTGGCGCGACAGCCCCTGGTGTTCAGCCCAGGTCATCAGTGCCAGAAAGCCCAGCACCCCCGCCACGTACAGCGCCAGGATGCGGTGCAGCCGCCACAAATAGGCGCGGTCCGCCTCGGCGCTGCCTGGCTTGCGCTCAGCCATGGGCGCGGTCTTCTGCGGGAGGGGCGGAAAGCTCCAACGCCTCGCGTTGCTGCTGGTCCTGCCGCTCAAAGTGGTTCATGGCCCAGCCGTAGGCGACCACGATGGCGATGAACACCAGCACAGCGCCCTGCGCCGCAATCCAGTAGCCCAGAGGCCAGCCCCCCACCACCAGTACCTGCAGGTCGCGGGCGAAGTAGGTGGCCCCAAAAGACACCAGGGCCCATAGCAGGAGCAAACCTGCTTTGAGCCACAGGTGGCGCACGTCGTGCAAGTCGGGGGGAAACGGCCCCGCCATCTCGGCGTCGGCGGGGCGGGTAGCGGGCTGCTGCAACGGCATCACTGGCGCGGCATCACGGACACGATGGCGGGTGGTGCAGTTGGCACATGGCAGCCCGGTCGGTGCGTCAGCCTGCCAGTTGCTGCCAGGTAGCAATCACGCTGTCGGGGTTGAGCGAAATCGACGAGATGCCCTCCTTGGCCAGCCACTGCGCAAAGTCCGGGTGGTCGCTGGGGCCCTGACCGCAGATGCCGATGTACTTGCCCTGGGCCAGGCAGGCCTTGATGGCCTGATGAATCAGTGCCTCGACAGCAGGGTCGCGTTCGTCAAAGTCCTGCGCCAGCAGCTCCAGGCCCGAGTCGCGGTCCAGGCCCAAGGTGAGCTGGGTCAGGTCGTTGGAGCCGACGGAGAAGCCGTCGAAGAACTCCAGGAAACGCTCGGCCAGGATGGCGTTGCTGGGCACCTCGCACATCATGATGACCTTGAGGTCGTCCTTGCCACGCTGCAGGCCATGGCTGGCCAGCAGCTTGGTCACGCGCTCGGCCTGGCCCAGCGTGCGCACAAAGGGCACCATCACCTGCACGTTGGTCAGGCCCATGTCGTTGCGCACGCGCTTCAAGGCTTCACATTCCATCGCAAAGGCTTCGCCGAAGTCTTCGCTGATATAGCGGGCGGCGCCACGGAAGCCGAGCATCGGGTTTTCTTCCTCGGGCTCGTAGCGGCTGCCGCCGATGAGCTTGCGGTACTCGTTGGACTTGAAGTCAGACAGGCGCACGATGACGGGCTTGGGCCAGAAGGCGGCAGCGATGGTGGCCACGCCTTCAGCGACCTTGTCCACGTAGAACGCGCGGGGCGATGCATGGCCACGGGCCACGGATTCCACGGCCTTCTTCAGGTCGGCATCGATCTGGGGGTAGTCCAGGATCGCCTTGGGGTGCACACCAATGTTGTTATTGATGATGAACTCGAGCCGCGCCAGGCCAACGCCTTCGTTGGGCAGCTGGGCAAAATCAAACGCCAGCTGGGGGTTGCCCACGTTCATCATGATCTTGGTCTTGATGGGGGGCATCGCGCCGCGCTGCACTTCGGTGACTTCGGTTTCGAGCAGGCCGTCGTAGATCTTGCCCGTGTCGCCCTCGGAGCAGCTCACCGTGACCAGCGTGCCATCCTTCAGACGCTCGGTCGCGTCGCCACAGCCCACGACGGCCGGAATGCCCAGCTCGCGCGCAATGATGGCGGCGTGGCACGTGCGGCCACCCCGGTTGGTGACGATGGCGCTGGCGCGCTTCATCACGGGCTCCCAGTTGGGGTCCGTCATGTCGGTGACCAGCACATCGCCCGGCTGGACCTTGTCCATCTCGGAAATGTTGTGCACCAGGCGCACGGGGCCGGTGCCAATCTTCTGGCCGATGGCGCGGCCCTCGGCCAGCACGGTGCCCTGGCCCTTAAGCTTGTAGCGCAGCTCGGCCTGGCCCTTGGCCTGGCTCTTCACGGTTTCAGGCCGTGCCTGCAGGATGTAGAGCTGGCCGTCGGTGCCGTCCTTGCCCCACTCGATGTCCATGGGGCGGCCGTAGTGCTGCTCGATCACCAGCGCGTAGCGGGCCAGTTGCTCCACATCGGCGTCGGTCAGCGAGTAGCGGTTGCGCTGCTCGGTGGGCACATCAATGGTCTTGACCAGCTTGCCGCTGGCTGCCTTTTCTTCAGGCGTGGAGAACACCATCTGGATCAGCTTGCTACCCAGGTTGCGGCGGATCAGCGCCTTCTTGCCTGCCCGGAGCATGGGCTTGTGCACGTAGAACTCGTCGGGGTTCACGGCGCCCTGCACCACCGTCTCGCCCAGGCCGTAGCTGCTGGTGATGAAGACAACGTCCTCAAAGCCGGATTCGGTGTCGATGGTGAACATCACGCCGGCGGCGCCCAGGTCGGAGCGCACCATGCGCTGCACACCGGCCGACAGGGCCACCACATCGTGCTCGAAGCCCTTGTGCACACGGTAGGAAATGGCGCGGTCGTTGTACAGCGACGCAAACACTTCCTTCATCTTGTGCATGACTTCGTCGATGCCCACCACGTTCAGGAATGTTTCCTGCTGGCCGGCAAACGATGCGTCGGGCAAGTCCTCGGCCGTGGCGGACGAGCGCACGGCAAATGAGGCGGCGGGGTTACCAGCGCTCAGCTTGGCAAATTCGTCGGCAATGGCCTTTTGCAGGTCGGCTGGGAAGGGCTGGGCCTCAACCATGGCGCGAATCTCGGCACCGACCTGTGCGAGGGCGCGCACGTCCTCGGTATCCAGGCTTTTGAGCTTGGCGCTGATGCGGTCGGCCAGGCCGTCGTAGGCCAGGAACTCGCGGAACGCGTGGGCGGTGGTGGCAAAGCCCGTGGGCACGCGCACGCCCTGCGGCAGCTGGGAGATCATTTCGCCGAGGCTGGCGTTTTTACCGCCAACTGCCTCGACATCGGTCATTCTCAGGTTTTCAAACGGTACGACCAGGGCGGTCGGGCTGAAAAGTGCAGACATGGGAAAGCTCCAGAAGTTGAAACCGGGTCTGCGCGCCTGCCCCCTGAGAGCGATGGGCGAGCGGCCATGCACAGGCTGCAGCTTTGTCGTTGTGGTTGTAGGCCGACGGTGTGCATGGTGAGAATTGGATAATTGTGACAATTGTAGGCCCGAGCATCTGGCAACGGGCTGACGCTTTCACGCGACTGACGCAAAACGGGGAATTGCCACTTCTTTGTGGTGTCCACCCGGCTGGCGCAAGCCGCATCCAAAAAAAGGGGCTCCATGCACTCGCGCACCGTATTTTTTGTCTCTGACGGCACCGGCATCACCGCCGAAACCTTCGGCAACGCCATCCTGGCCCAGTTCGAGATGAAGCCGCGCCATGTGCGCCTGCCCTTCATTGACACCGTGGACAAGGCGCACCAGGCGGTGCGGCAGATCAACCACACCGCAGAGATCGAGGGCAAGAAGCCCATCGTTTTCACCACGCTGGTCAACATGGACGTGCTCAAGGTCATCCAGGAGGGCTGCAAGGGCATGCTGCTGGACATGTTCGGCACCTTTGTGCACCCGCTGGAGGAAGAGCTGGGCATCAAGTCGCACCACCGCGTGGGGCGCTTCAGCGACGTGAGCCGCAGCAAGGAGTACACGGACCGCATTGAAGCCATCAACTTCAGCCTGGCCCATGACGACGGCCAGAGCAACCGCGACCTGGCGGGGGCCGATGTGATCCTGGTGGGCGTGAGCCGCAGCGGCAAAACGCCCACCAGCCTGTACTTGGCCATGCAATGTGGCCTGAAAGCCGCCAACTACCCCCTGATCCCCGAGGATTTCGAGCGCCGCCAGCTGCCCCCGGCCCTGGTGCCGTTTCGCAGCAAGATCTTTGGCCTGACCATCAGCCCCGACCGCCTGGCCGAGATCCGCGCCGAGCGTCGCCCCAACTCCAAATACGCCAGCATCGAAAACTGCCGCGCCGAAGTGGCCGAGGCCGAAGCCATGATGCGCCGCGCGGGCATCCGGTGGCTGTCCACCACTACCAAATCGATTGAAGAGATTGCGACGACCATCCTGCAGGAGGTGCGGCCGGAGCGGCTGGTGTATTGAACAGCGTAGGGTGACAACGCTGCCACCAACCGACAACCACCAACCCTCGGAGGGGCGATCAGAATGTTGAATAAAAACCGGGCCTACCGCTTTACTTACAAGAAAAGCAAGCTACAGATAACATAGCAATTTCTAAGAGAGCCAACGGCGCAACCTGGCGTGCGCCGCTGGCTCGCCCCACAGATCACGGTAACCCACCGCCAACGGTACCGTCGCCCCCAAACAGCTCAAACACCATCCCGCGCAGCCACTGATTGACGGGTTCGCGGTGCACCTTGGCGTGCCAAAACACGCTGATGGGAGCGTCAGGCAGTTTGACGGGGTGCGTGCGCAGCACCAGGCCAAAGGGCTCGACCAGCTTGAGCGCCAGCCGCTCGGGCACCGTCGCCACCAGCGCCGTGCTTTGGAGGATGTGGCCCACGCTCACAAAGTGCGGCACGCTCAGCAGCACCAGGCGGTCGATGCCGGCCTTCTGGATCAATTCATCCACCTTGCCGTGCCCCGTACCTGCGGACACGATCACCAGGTGCTCAGCCGCTTTGTAGTCCGACAGCAGCAGCCTGGGCCGGTCCAGCGCATGGCCCTTGCGGAACAGACACACATAACGCTGGCGGAACAGCCGCCGCTGGAAAAACCCAGCTTTCAGCTGCGGCAGCAGGCCGATGGCCAGGTCCACCTTGCCAGCCTCCATGTCTTCGCGCAGATGGGCGGCGTTGTTGCGCACGGTGTTCAGCGTGACGCCCGGCGCCTCCCGCCCCAGGCGCTCCAGCAGCGCGGGCAGGAAAACGATCTCGCCAATGTCTGTCATGCCGATGGTGATGGTGCGCTTGAGCGTTGCGGGCGTGAACTGTGTGCGCTGGTTCAGGCCGCTGTGGATCATGCCCAGCGCATAGCCCACGGATTCGCCCAATTGCTCGGCAAAAGGCGTGGGCACCATTCCGCCCGAGGTGCGCAAGAACAACTCGTCGCCAAAAATGCGCCGCAGCTTGGCCAGCGCGTTGCTGACGGCAGGCTGCGTCAACCCCAGGTTGTCGGCCACCTTCGACACGCGCCGCTCGACCATGAGTTGCTGAAACAGCACCAGCAGGTTCAGGTCGATATCCGATAGCTCCATCGCCACTCCATCAGCTCGGGTGATATGAAGTGGCGATGGTATTGCAGCCAGTGATTCGCAGGCGCTTTCGTGGGCACAATGGGCTGGATGAAATCGACCGTAGCCCGCCATGGACATCCTCGTTCAGCCGCTTAACCGCGTGATCCGCGCCCAGCCCGGCGTGAACCTGCTTGACGCCCTGCGCGCGGCGCAGGTTCCGATGTCGTATTCGTGCCTTTCTGGCCGCTGCGGCATCTGCCGCTGCCGGGTGCTGTCTGGTGAGGTGCTCGATGGCGGGCGCGAGCAGCAGCGCCCGCTGGACGGCGTGGACGGTGCCGTGCTGGCTTGCCAGACCTATGTGACCGAGCCCTGCACCATCGAAGTGCCCGCCCCCGAAGAGGCCGTGGTGCACCGTGCGCGCGTGGCCAAGGCCACCGTGGTGGCCATCGAGCCACTGGCGGCAGACATCCAGCGTCTGCTGCTCAGGGTGGCTAAACCCATTGCGTTTTCACCGGGGCAGTACATACAGCTGGGGTTCACGCCAACGCATGTGCGCCCCTACTCCATGGCAAACCTGCCGGGCGAACCGCTGCTGGAGTTTCATGTGCAACTCATGCCCCAGGGCCGGGTCAGCGGCTACATCGCCGGGCAGCTGAAGGTGGGAGACAAGGTCAAGGTCAGTGGGCCGCTGGGTGCGGCGTATCTGCGCCAACAGCACACGGGGCCCATGCTGTGCGTGGCTGGGGGCACCGGGCTGGCGTCGGTGCTGTCGGTGGTGCGCGGCGCGGTGGCTGCGGGCATGCGCAACCCCATTCACCTGTACTTCGGCTTGCGCTCGCCGCGCGAGCTGTATGGCCTGGCGTGGCTGGACCATTTGCGCAGCGTGCACCCTGCCCTGCAGGTGCATGTGGTGGTGGCCTCGGGCGCCGACCCTGCCACGCAGCGGCGCGGGCTGGTGACCCAGGCCATCGAGCAGGACCATGCGAGCCTGCAAGGCTGGCAGGCGTATCTGTGCGGATCGCCGCCGATGGTGGAGACCACCACACTGCTGGCGCTGGGCAAAGGCCTGGAGGCGGCTCACCTCCATGCCGAGGCTTTTTACATGCAGGGCGACTGATTCCGTCTCCCAATCATCCGTATCGTTGTTGCTTCGCCTTGCCGTGCTGCAGCACTGTCTGCGGCTTCGCGCCTAGACACGGATGATTTGGAAACGGAATGAGGTCTTTGGAGTCTTCTGAATCCACTTGAACCGCTCACTCAGCGCGGTCGAAGCGCCGCGAGGGGCTTCGACAGGCTCAGCCCGCATCCGGCTGCGCGCTGGGCGCCGCCTTGCGGAACGCTTCCAGCTGCGCGCAGGCAGCGTCAACTGCCTGGATTAGCGGCCAGCGCGACAAGTCCACCTTGAAGCGGCGCGCGCTCTCCACCTGCGGAACCAGGTACACATCGGCCAGCGTGGGGGTGCTACCAAAGCAGAAATCACCGCGCTGCGGGTCCTTCGACAGCAGCGCCTCAATGGCATCAAAGCCCGCGCTGATCCAGGTGCCGCACCAGTCGTTCACGGCCGCCTCGTCGGTACCAAAGCGATGGCGCAGCGCCTCCAGAATGCGGCGGTTGTTGATGGGATGGATGTCGCAGCCCACGATGGCCGCCAGGGCGCGCACCTGGGCGCGATCGCCTGCATCGCCGGGCAGCAGCGGTGGGGTGGGATAGCGCTCTTCGAGCCACTCGATGATGGCGGGCGACTGAATCATCAGGCGCTCGTCGGCCTCCAGCACGGGCACCAACTGCTGCGGGTTGATGGCCTTGAAGGCATCTCCCAGATGTTCCTCACGCCGCAAGTCGACCGCAATCTGCTCGTAGGCCAGCCCCTTGAGATTGAGCGCAATGCGCAAGCGGTGGGATGTTCCGCTGCGGAAGAAGGAATAGAGTTTCATGCTCAGTCTCTGTGTCAGTCCAGGGCAATCTTGGCGCGCTTGACGACTTCACCAAACGTGCGCGAATCGCGTTCGATGGCCTTGGTGAGTTCGGCGGGCGGGCCAATGTAGGGCTCAAACCCGAAGGTCGCCAGGCGCTCCTTGACCTCTGAAGTGGCCAGCACCTTGCCCACGTCGGCATTGATCTTCTCGATGGCGGCCTTCGGCGTGCCAGCAGGCGCGAACAGGCCCACCCAGGTCTTCACTTCAAAACCGGCCGGGCCGCCCGCTTCGCCCATGGTCGGAATGTCGGTGAAGCCCGCCAGACGCTGGGGCGCAGCCAGGGCCAGAAACTTCACCTTCTTGGCCTGGAACATCGGCCCTGCCGTCGCTGCCGTACCGAATGCCCATTTGATGTCGCCCGTGGCCACGGATGTGTAGACACTGCCCATGTCCTTGTACGGCACATGCATCATCTTTGTGCCCGTTGCTGCCTCCAGACTCGCCGCGCCCACATGGGCCACGCTGCCGATGCCCCAGGAGCCGTAGGTGATGTCGCCCGGCGCCGCCTTGGCCGCCTTGATCAGATCGCCCACATCCTTCCAGGGCGAGTTGGCCGCCACCACCACAAAGAAGTTCGTGAAATACACCGGAGCGACGGGCTCGAAATCTTTGGTCGGGTCATAGGGCAGTTGCTTGAACACGTGCGGCTGCAGGGCCATGTGCGTGTTGTCCACCTGCAGCAGGGTGTAGCCGTCGGGTGCAGCGCGCTTGGCATCGCCGATGGCGATGAAACCGTTGGCCCCTGGTTTGTTGTCAATGACGAGTTGCTGCCCCCAGTTGCGCGACAAGCGCTCGCTAAGGATGCGCATCACCGCATCGGGGCCGCTGCCGGGCGAATACGGCGCGACGGAGCGAACGGGTTTGGCGGGGAAGGTCTGCGCCACGGCATGGGGCACGCTCGCGGCGGCCACAAGGGCCAGCGCGCAGAGCGCCAGGGCAGGTCTCAAAATCTGTGAACGAATGGCGGTCAGCATGGGGGGTGTCTCCTTGGTTTTATGAAAGCCGAATCCGGCTTGGTGAGTGATGGATCAAACAGTGACTTGCGCACGGTGGCTGTGCAGCGCCTCAAAAATCGGCGCATCGCTGAAACGGAACAGGTCTAGCGCGCCAGCGGCCGATGCCTGGGCCGAGAACGGTTGCCACGACGGCACCACAAACAAGTCGCCCCGCGCCACCTGCCAGGTGCGCTCACCCACCGTGACGGTGCCGCTGCCGTCAAACACCTGGAACACGGACGAACCCACCTCGCGGTGCACCCGCGTGGCGCCGCCCGCGCGCACGCGGTGCATTTCGGTCCGCATCGTGGGCAACACATCCGCGCCGGTCGTGGGGTTGGTAAAGCGCACCGCCGCGTGCCCGGGGCTCAGCGTGCCCGGCTGGCCTTCGTCTTCCAGCGCGAGCTGATCGGCTAGCGCGCGGTCGGTATCCACCCAGCGGTAGGCCAGCAAGGGCGTGGCGGGCTGCGCCTGCACCATCGATACCGGGCGCAGGCCCGGGTGGCTCCACAGCCTTTCGGAATAAGAACGCTCGGCGGTGGTGCGCTCGGCGGGTGGGAGCTTCTCGCGCCCCACTTCGAAGAACTGGCTCTCGGTGTAGTACGAGAACGGAATGTCCAGGCCGTCGATCCAGGCCATGGGCTCGGTGGCAGCGTTGTGGTGGGCATGCCAGTTCCAGCCCGCCTGGGGCAGAAAGTCGCCCCGCGACATGCGCACGGCATCGCCATTCACCACGGTCCACACGCCCTCGCCTTCCACCACAAAACGAAACGCGTGCTGCGTGTGCCGGTGCTCGGGGGCGTCTTCGCCAGGCATCAGGTACTGAATGGCGGCCCACAGCGTGGGCGTGGCAAACGGGCGCCCACCCAGCGCAGGGTTGGCCAGCGCAATCGCACGGCGCTCGCCGCCACGGCCCACGGGCACGATGGCGCCCGCCTGTGCGGCCAGGGCCTTCAAGCGGTCCCAGCGCCACAAGTGCGGCACGGCCTTGGATTGGGGCTGGCGGGGCATCAGGTCGCCAATCTGCGTCCAGAGCGGTACCAGCAGCTCTTGCTCAAAGCCCCGGTACAGCTGCTCCAGCTCGGGCGTCGGATCGGGCTGGCCCTTGCCCGCAACGGCATGCAGCCGCACGGGGGAAGGCGTGAGGTCGGTGGTCATGGTGGGGTTGCCTCCTGGATGTGGTTTTTTCTTATTCCACCGGGCCAACGTGGAGCACGATGCTGCCCACGCCTTCAATGTGGCCTTCAATGCGGTCGCCTGCCAGCACGGGGCCTACGCCCTCGGGCGTGCCGGTGAAGATCAGGTCACCCGGCTGCAGGTGGTAGAACTTGGACAGGTCGGCAATCAGCTCGGGGATGTTCCAGATCAGCTTGGACAGGTCGGACTTCTGGCGCACCGTGCCATTGACTGAAAGCTCCAGGTTGCCCTGGCCCAGCACCACCTGCGGCATGGGCACGATCTCGGAGACCACGGAAGACTGCTCCACATCCTTGCCCAGGTCCCAAGGCCGGCCCTTGTCGCGCGCTACCAGCTGCAGGTCGCGGCGCGTCATGTCCAGGCCGCAGGCATAGCCATAGACAAGGCGGGGCGCATCCGCCTCGCTCACACGAAAACCGGGCGCACCAATGGCCAGCACCAGTTCCATTTCGTGGTGGTAGTTCTGGGTGCCGGGTGGGTAGGCCACGGTCGCGCCAGACTCGACCAGCGTGGACGGTGCCTTGGTGAAATAGAACGGCACCTCCACCGCCTTGTCCACCGGGCGCCCCATCTCAACCGCATGCGCGTGGTAGTTGCGGCCCACAAAGAACAGCCGGTGGATGGGGAGGCGCTCGCTGCGGCCACGCACAGGCAGCGAATAGACGGGGGGCGGGGTCCAGAGGTAAGTGGTTGACGTGGTTGCGGTCATCGGTGGTTTCCTTAGCGGGTTGTCGTGTTCGGTTCTGGTGGGCTTGGGTGCGGGTGCGGGCTTCTTTGCTGCGCGGCATCCATGCGGGTTCACAGCTTTGCCATCGGCGTGTTCAGGTCGGCCAGCTGCTCGGCATTCACCGACTTGCGCTGCTCGATCAGCCTGCGGGCAAAGCGCAGGTCACGCGCTGCGTTGGCACCTACGGCGGCCTGCACCACGTCACCCGCCAGGTAAAACAACACAAAGCTGCCGCTGGCCGGGTCGCCGCGCTGCACCACGCGGTGCGCAGGCGTGGGCATGCCGTAGATCTGCAGGTTCATGCCGTACTGGTCGGACCAGAACCATGGCAACGGCTGGTAGTCCACGGCCTGGCCCAGGGCCGAGCGCGCAGCGGCCATGCCCTGCTCCTGCGCGTTCTGCCACGATTCAAGCCGCAGGCTGCGGCCCGCCCAAGGGTTGGGTGCCACGGCCACATCGCCTGCGGCCAGGATGTGGGGGTCGGACGTGCGGCATTGGGCATCGACCAGCACGCCACCTTCGCAAGCCAGGCCCGCCTCGCGGGCCAGCTCGTCGTTGGGCACCAGGCCAACGCCCAGCACGATGGTGTCGCACGCCAGCGCGCTGCCATCGGCCAGCAAGACCTCCGAGCGAATATCTGCGCCATCTGCAGCGCGGGCAAAGCCCCGCACCCCCGCGCCCAGCAACACGCGCACGCCCTGGGCGCGGTGCAGCGCCAGCAGGTACGCCGACACCTCGGCGGGCACGGTGCGCTCGCACAAGCGGCTTTGCGTCTCCACCACCACCACTTCCGCGCCCTGCTGGCGTGCGGTGGCCGCCACCTCCAGGCCGATCCAGCCACCGCCCACCACCACCACGCTGCGGCCAGGCCGAAGGGCCGGGGCCAGCGCCTGCGCATCTTCAATGGTGCGCAGCGTGTGCAGCGGCACCTGGTCTGCCCCCGGCAAGGCAAGCCGCCGGGCGCGCCCGCCGGTGCACAGGATGAGCTTGTCGTAGGGCTGCGCGGTGCCATCCGACAGCAGCACCTGCTTGGCCGCGCGGTCAATGCGGTGCACCTGCACACCGGGCCGCCATTGCACCGCCAGGGCGTCAAAGGCCTCGGGTTTCATGAGGCGCGTGCTCTCCGGCGCGGCTGCGCCCGATAGCACCGCCTTCGACAGCGGTGGCCGCTCGTGCGGCGGGTGGGCTTCGTCACCGATCAGCACCACACGGCCCGCAAAGCCTTCGCTGCGCAGCGCCTGCGCCGCCCAGCCGCCCGCCTGGCCCGCACCGACGATCACGATGGTGTGGGCCGAGTGGGCGTTAGCGCCTTCATGCGGCAATGCAGCGGCCTCGACCTCAGGTCGTTCGGCAGTCATGGGGATCTCCTTGAGAAAGGTTGCTGCGCTCAGCTTCTCAGTCCAGGGCCAGCCACACGCGGCCGCCCTCGATCTTCACGGGGTAGCTGCGCAGCGGCTCGGTTACAGGCGCGCAGGTGGGTTTGCCGTTGCGCACATCAAACTTGCCCTGGTGCAAAGGGCATTCGATCTCGTGCCCTTCCAGAAACCCATCGCACAGGCGCGCATGGCCGTGGGTGCAGATGTTGTCGGTGGCAAACACCTCGCCGCCCACGCCATACAGCGCAATGTCGCGCCCGGCCACGGCCAGGCCGATCACGTCACCCTCGGGCACATCGCTGTGCGCGGCGGCGTCAATCCAGTTTGTCGTCATCGTCGTCATGGCGGCTCCTCAGATGGGGTAGATCAGCGAGTTGGGGATCATCTCGCTGTCGTAAACGACGAGGCGCGACGCGAACTTCAGGCCCTCGGGCGTGGGCACCACTTCATCGAGCGTGCGCCCCACGTTGAACACCGTCGATTCCTTCGACAGGCGTGTGCGCAGCACCGCATAGTTGGCCTCGCAGTGGATACGGCCATCGGCATCCACCTTGTGCACCAGCGGCGCACCCACCACATGGCGCTGGTAGTAGGGGTCGTGGAACAGCGTCTCGCGGATGCCGTAGACGCGGTCTTTCAACATGCCCTTGCTGTCAAACGCCAGCGTGGCCAGCGGAAACCCGCGCTCGTGGTTCTCGCGCGGCTGCAGCTTGTACACGCAGTTCTCGATGAAAAATTCAGGCCACGCCTCCCAGTCCGCCGCGTCGAGTGCGCGGGCGTAGCGGGCGTAGAGCTGGTTCAGTTCGAAGTAGGTCTGGAAGTCCATGGTCAAGCCTCCGCCTCCATCACCTTGCGCCAGTACTCGTACATGCCCCGGATCAGCGTCTCGGTCACCATGTGGTCCGTGTCGCCCACATCGCGCCCCCCCAACTCGGCCAGCGTGCGGTGCGCGGGCTTGGTCTCAAAGCCTTCTTGCGACCACTCAATCACCTCTCCATCGTCGGCCGACACAAAGCCCGCCGGGCCGAACAGATTGGCCTGGCGCAGGCGGCGCTGCGTCATCTCCTCGCTGTCGTCTTCAAAGCCAAAGTGCGTCCACACAAAATCAAAAGCCCCCTTGCCATCGGGCTGGATGTGGCGTGTGGACACGCTGTTGACCTGCTGCTGAAAGATCACGCTGGGGAACACGGTCATCATTACCGCCGTGGGCACCGGTGCCGCCGCGCTCGGCGCCGCGGCGCCCTCCCCGCTGGCCGCCGGGGCCGGCCCCGCCCACCAGTCCTCCTGCGCAATGTCCAAAAAGCGCGGGTCATTCAGCGACATGCTGGCCTTGAAGCTGGACACCTGCGTCACATCCGCCGCCTTGCCCGCCGCGCCACGGGTCGAGACCATGGCCGCGTGGCGGTGCTGCGCGTCCATCAGCAGTTGCGACTTGTTGTCTGCACGCCAGAGCCCAAAGGTCACGAACCAGGTGTGCAGCAGGCCGGGGTGGTACGGGTCCTTGATGTTCTCTTGCATCAGCTTCCAGTTGCCCGGAATGCGCTGGCGGTTGTAGCCCAGGATGGTGAGCTTGCGGCCATTGAACAGCCGGTCAAAGTAACCCAGGATGGTGGGGCCCAAGAATTCCTCCAGCGGCTCCACGCTGTGGTCAAACGACGCAAACACCACGCCGCCACGGGTGGCCACCTTGAGCTTGGTCAGCCCATGCTCCGCCGGGTTGAAGTCCGCTGGCATGCCGCCATTGACCTTGCCATCCTGCTTCACGCCACGCCGAAACGGCACACCCTGCAAGTCGCCCGACAGGGTGTAGTTCCACTGGTGGTACGGGCAGGTCAGGCTCTCGCGGTTGCCATGCCGCTCACGGCAAAACGCCATGCCCCGGTGGGCGCAGACGTTTTCCACCACATGGATCGAAGCGTCCTTGTCACGCACCAGCAACACCGAACGCTCGCCGATCACCGTGCGCTTGAAATCCCCCGCGTTGGGAATCTCAGCCTCCAAGCCGACATAGCACCAGTGCCCGTTGTAGAACAAACGGTCCAGCTCCTTGCGGTACAGCGCCTCATCGGTATAGGCCTGAAAGGGAATGCGGCTGGTGCCGTCCGTCTCCCAGCGAATCTGCTGCGGGAACACGGTCACGGGGCATTCATGCATGGGCGTCTCCTATGTTTTTTGTCATCGCCAATCAGTCGATCCATCAGTCTTTCGGGGCTGGTGCAGATGCATCCAGCGCCTGGGGACCGATCATTCGCGCTGCAGCAATATCAGTCAATGGAACGCTGGTGATGTTTCATATCACTAGCGTGAATATGACTTTGACGGCGGCGCGGGAGATTGAAGGGCCATGTGGCGGTGCAAGGCGCGCTGCATGCGGGTGGCATGAGCGAGTCAAACGGGAGTGGGTACTAGGAGCGGTCGGCCGAAAATTTCTACCGATGGGGCTGAGCCGGGCGGACAGCCTGCGTGGCGAGGATGTCGCTGGGGACGATGCTCAGCCGATGGGTGGCAGGGCCATGCGAAGGCATTTCAGATCAGTTCAGATCCGCATGGGCTGCTTTGCAGCGGTTGCAGTCGGTCGCTATTCGCAGTCAAAGGCACTATCGGCCAGGAGCAGTCGGTGCAATTAGAAAATGCAGACGCTCAGCGTTGGAAGTAGTCGGCGACCGACCGCCAACGAAGCGGGCTGTTGAATGTCCGGTTGACTGAGGTACCAAGCCTGGCTGTACTAAATGAGTGCTGTATGACTCTGATCTCCAAGCGAAGCAAAACTGCCTAGTATGGGATCGGGCATTAGACTGAACAATTCGTGCGCAGAATTCGCATATCGTTGACAGTTCTCTAGCGTTGCCCCGTGCAGTTCGGCTGCATGCATTAATTTGTTCCTTCTGGCGAGCATTGAGGACAAGTCTTCCTTTATATTTTTCTTGTATCGCTCCTTGGCATCTGGATCCAAAAGTGCTGGGAAAAGGTGAGAGACAAGCTGGTTGATATTTGTTTCTTCAATCAACCGAGAGACTTGATCGGACGTGCCCGTTGGTAACGAAGCTATTACGCGGCTACGCAGGAATACCTCACATGCAACGCTAAGGTCTACCAAAGCTCGTCGATAGTCTCCCTCATCAAGACAGTCCAGGGCGTCGCCATAGAGGATTGAATAGATGGGAGGTGATTCTCCGACGAGTGCTAGCTGGCTGACTTTCTCCCAAACGGCCTCAGTGACGGTGCGACAGCTTCCTAAAACAATGGTCTGACTGAGGGTCCAGACTTCCTTTTTGGTGTTTGAATCCAGCAAATATGTGGACCATCCTGATTCGTTACCCACTCTCACGTGCCTGCATATCTCATGTGCCCCCGATACCCATCGAAGTAGTGAAACCCAGTACTCAAAGGCTGCCCGAGACTGAGTCGCGCATCCCTCGGCGATGGAATTCAGGATTCTCTGCTCTTCATCACTAATGAGGTCGTAAGCGTTTGGGTTTCGCTCAAGAACCCCACTGGGAACCGCCACTTCTGCCGAGACTTCGACGCACACATCGACCGATCGGACGAAGAAGTAGATGGATTCTCCTGTGTTGCTATTCCATGCGCCACGGAGGGCCCTAGCATCTTCATCGTGCGCGTTGCCGACCTTCTCTACAGGCGGAAGCTTGATCGTGACTTGTGAGCCATTGCGCTCGAAGGATAGTGTGCGACCCATGAGCGATGGGGGGACGGCGAATGCGCGAGTAATGAAGCGGTCCCAAGAATAAAGTCTCATTCGAGTAGTCAATCTGGAGAAATTTTGGGCCTAATGCAATGGGGTCTCGGCCTAGCCGTAGGCCTTAACTAGCGATTTTGGTCAAAACTGGATTGCAAGATTGTTACAGTCTGCGCGGGCGGGCACGGTATTGAGGTTAATATTATTAACCCGAGGTTTTGGATAAATATTATGCAGAGAAATGTGATCTTTAGTAGGCGCAGCATGAATGCCGCATATCGCGCAAAGAATGGACATCTGGATTTAAAGGCCTGACGTCGTAGCAGATGGCCTGCCGGAACAGTAGGAACGATTTCCTTTGAGCAAAATAACCACGGGTACTGGGCAGGCGTACGGGCAATGTCAAAGGTGGGCTTTGTGACTTTGACCCGAATGGCTGGTCTGGACCTACAGCGGTCGGCCAACAGCTCTGTTGCAGGCAGGCAGCTTCCTAACTTTCGCACACCATCGCGCGGCTGTCAGTCCAGCGTAGCACTATCGTCTATATGGCTATTTTCGACCTGACGCATCACCATTTTTCCGGTTTCTGGATCGAGTTCCTCCATCTCGACCGAACGAAGGTAGCCAACATCTTGAGCACGAACCAGAACACGGGCGGCATCGAAAATCTCTCGCTCTTCCCCTGTCCTCGAATCGTTAGCCGGGAATATCGGATGTGCAATGGCATATTTCATCAACGCTGCGCCCCAAGTTTCACCCTTAGTCACACCGTCCCTGATGTCTGAAGGCAGTAACCGCATAAATTCTTTGGCGGACTTTGCTTCCGAAACTATTGGTAGCTCTTCGATTAGGCGCTTGTTCACTTCTTCGTTGTCAAAATTGCATGACAGCGCTGTTGCGATTGCGATGCGCAATAACTCTTCAATATTGAAATTTGCCAGCTCGAAATCTGGGGAACTTAAATAGAAGCGGCCATGTATGCGTTTTTCTGACGCTGCCCTCTTCACCGCACGAACGACATCTTCCCTATCTCTATCTACAACTATCACACTGATAACCCGGTCGCGGACGTCTTCCGCCAAAGAGTCGGCGAACGCCATACCTCTGCCGCCACGCTGTACGACATTGCCTTTTAGATTTACAACTGAACACAAACCGTCAACGCCGATGGCATACCTAAAGGCCCCGAATTCCGTCTCTCCCTCAACATAGCAACGTACCTTTACACCAAAGTCAAGACCTAATATTCCCAAAAAGTCTCGAAGGTCTTTGCGCGGCGCATCGAACACGCGCTCATGTCCATACAGCATCTTGCGCGCGCCATGCATCCACTGTCCCGGTCCTATCTCGTCCTCCTCCGCAAGCTCGATGTTGAGCAACCGTTCGCTCGCTCTTCTAATTGACTCCGCCATATCTAGAAACTTCATTGCAGCGCCCAAAGAGCCTTTGATGCGTTCGCGTTCCGACAGCCTCATCAGACGAAGTAGTGTGTGGATATTCCTGTTTTCATCGCTTGTATGTGCGGCCCATGCAAGATCTTGTCGCCATTGCCTAATCGTGATCAGTCCGGAATGCTTCAAGTAGTTTCTGACCATGTCCGCATAGGATGGCAGCCGATTGAAGGCGTGTGCTCGAACTTCATGATCTTCTGGCGGAAGCCACAATACAACGGAACATAATGCAGCTACTTCAGCGAGCTGATTCCAATAGTCAAAACGGTTGGAAAATGCGGGGCTGCTTGTCCACCTGTCAAGATTTTTAAGCTCAAAGCGCGCAAGCTTAGCTAAGCCCGGTCTGTAAATTAAATATTGACAGGGGCTAGTTTTCGAAGCGAGCGTCCTGACCACGTGGTACAAAACATAGATCCGCGTCGGATGAAAACTCACATTGGGTAGCGAATCGTCGACAGAATTTCTGACTTTCGACTTTTTCGACATTGAACTCCCGTACCCCTTTTGCTTCGTGACTATGGCGCGCAAATCAAGATGTCGTGAATCAAAATTCAAAGAATTCAATCCGTCAATTTGCGGGGATTTTTCGCACTCAACGCAATCAGCGCGGAGTAGCCCGATACGCCACAGGCCAAGTATGTCGTCCTTTGAAAATTGCCCTATACCAAGGTCGCTGGCAATTTGCCCCAACTTTTGAGGCGACACAAGCTCGCTATCCCATTCCGATTTGAGCGATAGGTATGCTCGAAGCTGAGCTATTCCATACCCCGGGCCTTCAATGGGATTGAAGGAAAGCGCACCGAAGTTGTTACTTAAGTTCATAGTGATCCATTTGACTCGTCGCCTGTTTGACCGAGTACCAACCATGCTAGCCGGGAATATCTGAGCAGCGCCTCGAAGGCGAAATTTTCTTTGAATTCGGGCAATTGAAGTCGGATAGCCTAATTTGCTGATTTGGATCACCCTTGGTGTGGAGGTCGATCGTGCTCTCTGGCAGCAGATATTCGCATATGACCGCAACTGGCCGATAGTACTCATTCGCGGACGCTTTCCCTACGTCCGCAACCAGCCTAAACAGCCAGACACTCCGCCCCAAAAATCTGTCTATTCCCGCCCACGCAAGCTCAGCTCCCTGCGCCCAGCATCAACCACCTCACTACCAATTTGATAGCTACAAGCGCTTGATAGACAGGCGGTAGAGCCCAATTTTCTTCAAATTTCAGCACACAGCACCACTGAAGCCACGCACGCACCTATCTCGCCCGTGCTCAAGGCGCACTGCCACTGAGACAGACAGCACACCGCCGCACCAGCAAAAGCCAGCGCGGCGGCACGTCGAGCACAACGCTTTCTTTCTCTCTCCGGCAGCGGCTTACTTCACCGCAAACCGCACATTCGCCGCCTTCTTGCCCGGCAGCGTCACCAGCGCAACCACCTTGGTGCCTGCTGCGACCTTGAAGATGCCTTTGGTTTCGAGCCTGCCCTCGCCTGCCGGTACAAGCACAGCCTCGGATTTTTCGGTGCCGTTGAGCAGGGTGAGCTTGGCGCTCACGCCCTCGGTCTTGGCGGGTTTGCCGTGGTCGCGCAAGTGCAAGGTGATGGTGTCGGGCTTGGCGACAAGTTCGTAGTCCATGTCGTTGGCTTCGGCCACGATGCCGCCGTGTTGGGGCTTGTGGTCGTGGCCTGCGCCGTGGTCGCCAGCGGCGTAAGCGGCGGTGGTGGCCAAGGCTGCGAGGGCCAGGGCGGCGAAAAGTTGGCGGGTGGTTTTCATGAGAGTCCTTTCAAAGGGTGAATGAAAAAGCAAACGAACAAATAAAGAGAACAAGTACAAAACAAGAAAGGCTCAGAACGCCTCGGCGTTCTTGTCGTCCAGCAGGCGTTCGGCGTCTTGGCGGCCAAACAGCCAGAACAGGGCGGGGGTGAGGAAGGTGTCGAGCAGCGTGGAGCTGATGAGGCCGCTGAAGATGACCACGGCCACCGGGTGCAGGATTTCGGTGCCGGGGCGCTCGGCCTCCAGCAGCAGCGGGGCCAAGGCAAAGGCGGTGACCAGGGCGGTCATCAGCACGGGGCTCAGGCGCTCTAGCGAGCCACGCACGATCATCGCGGTGTCAAAGCGTTCGCCCTCGACGCGCATGAGGTTGAGGTAGTGGCTCACTTTCAAAATGCCGTTGCGCACCGAGATGCCCGCCAGTGTGATGAAGCCAATCAGCGCCGCCACCGACAGCGGCTGGCCCGACACCCACAACCCCAGCACCGCACCCACCAGCGCCAGCGGGATATTGGCCATGATGAGTGCCGACAGCGTGGCCGAGCGGTAGCGCGTGTATAGCACCACAAACATCAGCACCAGCGAGACGATGGCCAGCAGGCCCACCAGGCGGCTGGCTTCTTCCTGCGCCTGGAACTGGCCGCCCAGGGTGATGAAGTAGCCCTCGGGCAGGCGCGTGTCGCCCACAGCCTGGCGGATGTCGGCCACCACATCGGACAGCGCCCTGCCCTGCGCGTTGGCCGAGAGCACGATGCGGCGCTTGCCATCGTCGCGGCTGATCTGGTTGGGGCCGTCGCCTTCTTCGATGGTGGCCAGGCGCGACAGGGGCACGGGGCCGCGTGGCGTGTCGATCAGCACACGCGCCAGGCCGTCGATGGAGCGCGCGCTGTCGGGCAGGCGCACCACCAGCGCAAAGCGGCGGCTGCCCTCCACCACCTGGGCCACTTTCTCGCCCTCCACCAGCGTCTGCAGCGCGGCCAGCACCTGGGGCGCGGGCACGCCCATTTGCGCAGCGGCGGCGTAGTCCACGCGCACGGTGATCTGCGGCGCCAGCACCTGCTTTTCCACCTCCAGGTCGGCCAGGCCGGGGATGCCCGCCAGCCCCGCGCGCAGGGCCTCGGCCTGGCCGCGCAAGGTGTCCAGGTCGTCGCCAAAGAGCTTGATGGCGATCTGCGAGCGCACGCCCGAGAGCATGTGGTCGATGCGGTGCGAGATGGGCTGGCCGATGGCAATGGCGGCGGGCAAATGCGCCAGGCGGCTGCGGATGTCGGCCTGCACCTCGGCCATGCTGCGCTTGAGCTCCGCCGCAGGCAGCAGGCCCACGTCCAGCTCGCTCACGTGCACGCCTTCGGCATGTTCATCGAGCTCGGCGCGGCCACTGCGCCGGCCCACGTGCGTGACCTCGGGCACCTGGCGCACCAGCACCTCGGCCTGGCGGGCCAGCGCGCTCGATTCGGCCAGCGTGACACCGGGGTTGAGCCGCATGCCGATGAGCAGCGTGCCTTCATTGAACGGAGGCAAGAACGTGGTGGGGAAAAACGGCACCGCCGCTGCCGACAGCGCCACCGCCATCGCACTCACGGCCAGGGCTGTGCGCGGGCGCGCCAGCACAGCCGAGAGCCCGTTGCGGTAGCGCGCTTTGAGCCAGGCCACCACGCGCGTGTCGCCGTGGTCCAGGTTCTTCATGCGCGGCAGCAAGTAGAACGCCAGCACCGGCGTGACGGTGACCGACACCAGCAGCGAGGCCAGCGTGGACACGATGAACGCAATGCCCAGCGGCACAAACAGCCGCCCCTCGATGCCCGGCAGCGCAAACAGCGGCAAGAACACCAGCACGATGATGGCCGTGGCGTACAGGATGCCGGAGCGCACTTCCATGGACGCGAGCTTGACCACCTCGATGGGGTGCAGCCGGTGGTGGGGGTGTTTGGCGCGGTCCATCTTCAGACGGCGCAGCACGTTTTCTACATCGACCACCGCGTCGTCCACCAGGCCGCCAATGGCAATGGCCAGGCCGCCCAGCGTCATGGTGTTGATCGACAGGCCGAAATACTTGAACACCAGCGCCGTGATGAAGATGGACACCGGGATGGCCGTGAGCGCAATCACCGTGGGCCGGAGCGTGCCGAGGAACACGAACAAAATCACCGCCACAAACACCGAGGCGCCCATGAGCTTGCCCTGCAGCGTGGTGACCGACGCCTCGATGAAGCTCGCCTGGCGGAAGGTGACGCGCGGCGCCTCCATGCCGGTGGGCAGCGAGTTCTTCAGGTCCACCAGCGCGGCCTCGATGCTGCGCGTGAGGCCGATGGTGTCGGCCGTGGGTTGCTTCTGGATGCCGAGGATGACGGCGCCCTGCCCTTCGAAGCCTGCGTCGCCACGTTTGGTGGCGGCGGCAAAAGTGGCATCGGCCACCTGGCGCAGCAGCACGCTCTGGCCGTTTTTGGCGGTGAGGGCCAGGTTCTGCAGGTCTTCGAGCCGCGAGGTGCGGCCCAGGTGGCGGATGAGGTATTCGCGCCCGCCCAGCTCCAGAAACCCGCCCGAGGTGTTGGCCGCAAAGCCCGTGAGCGCGCCCGTGAGCTGGTCGTGCGTGATGCCCAGCGCCGCCATGCGCGCCGTGTCGGGCAGCACCTGGAACTGGCGCACCTCGCCACCGATGGGGATCACCTGCGCCACGCCAGGGATGGCCATGAGGCGCGGGCGCAGCACCCAGTCGGCGTACTCGCGCACGGCCATGGGCGTGGTCTTGCCCGCGTCGATGGGGATGGCCACCTGCATGATCTCGCCCATGATGGAGCTGATGGGCCCCATGCGCGGCGTGATGCCGCTGGGCAGGCCTTCCTCCATGGACGACAGGCGCTCCGACACCATCTGGCGCGCGCGGTAGATGTCGGTGCTCCAGTCGAAGGTGACGTAGATGAACGACAGGCCCGCGCTGGAGGTGGAGCGCACGCTCTCCACGCCGGGCAGGCCGTTCATCGTGGTCTCCAGCGGGAAGGTGATGAGCTGCTCCACCTCTTCTGCGGCCATGCCACCCGCCTCGGTCATGAGGGTGACGGTGGGTTTGTTGAGGTCGGGGAACACGTCCACCGGCGTGCGCGAGAGCGTGAAGGCGCCGTAGGCCATGAGCACGGCTGCTGCGATGAGCACCAGCAGCCGGTTGACCAGGCTGTTTTCGAGAAGCCACTTGAACATAGCGACTCCTTAGCGGACCTGGTTGATGAGCGTGGCGCCCTGCGTGGCCACGCGGTCGCCGGGCTGGAGGCCCGAAGTCACGGCCACCGAGGTGCCATCCAGCGGCACCGAGGTGACGACCCGGGGCACAAAGCGCTCGGGCGACTCCTTGACCCACACGATGGTCTGGTTGGCCGGGTTGCGCAGCAGCGCGGCAGCGGGCACTTGCACGCCATCGACCTTGTCGGTGGACTGCACGAACACGCGCACGGGCTGGCCCAAGGCCAAGGTGCCCAGCGCGGCCGAGTCGCCCGCAAACTGCAGCGGCTGCGCCTGGTCGCGCAGGCTGCGCGCCGCGCCCAGAAAGCGCAGCGGCACGCGCTGCCCACCCACGGCCAGCGTGGCACCGGCCACGCTGTGCGCCTGGGCGGTGTCGTAGGCCAGGGCCTCGATGCGCAGGCGCGATGGGTCTACCACCTCAAACACCAGTTCGCGCGCATCCACCACCTGCCCCGCCACGGCATTGGCCGAAGCGATCACGCCCGACACAGGCGCCACCAGCGCATCGCGTGTGGCCAGGCCCGCGCCCACGGCGCCCAGGCGCTGGGTGAGGCTGTGCAGCTCGCTCTCGGCAGCTTCGATGTCCTTGCGCGGCACGGTGTCGGCCAGCTCCGTCAGGCGCGCCACGCGCCGTGCGGCCAGGTCGCGTGCAGCGCGCAGCTCAGCCTGCTGGGCCACTTGGTTGGATCGCTCGATGGCGCCCGCCGTGGGCACCACATAGGCCAGCACCTCGCCCTTGCGCACCGCCTGGCCCACGCCGGGCAGGCCCTTGGGCCCGGCCTCCAGACGGCCTGCCAGTACGGCCTGCACCTTGCCACCCGCGTTGGGGTCCATCACCACGGTGCCCGCCAGTTCAAAGGCCTTGGCGTGCTGCCCGGTGGCTGCCACCAGAGTGCGCACGCCCAGTTGGCGCTGCGCGGGTTTGGGCAGGAAGACGCTGCCATCGGGCTGGCGGCTGGGGCCGTTGCCGGTGGGCGCGGGCGGCGCGTCGCCATGGTCGTGGCCGGGGCCTGCCAGGGCTGGCAGGGGTGCGCAGAGCGCGGCAGCCATGAGCAGGGCCAGCAAAGAGGGCATGGGGTGCAAGCGCTTCATGCTGCACCTCCCACGCGCTGGGTATTGCCAATACGGGCAGTACGGCCCCGGCGCAGTCCCCAAACGGCAAACAGCGCCAGCAGCACGGCGGCCACAGCGCCTGCAATCAGCACAGTGCGGCGGGCCAGCCCTTCCGGTGCGGCATCGGGGTGGGCGGCGGGGTGCAGGTCGATCTCGCCTGCGAGCAGGTCGGTGTCATTGCCTGCGGCCACGGTGGCGGTGACGGGGCTCACACCCTCGGCCAGCGGCGCGGCCAGGGTGGCCTGGAACTTGCCCTCGGCCACGCGGGTGACGGGCACGCTGGTGCCCGCAATGTCCAGCTCCAGCCGGGCGTCCTTCACGGGGCTGTTGTCACCCGCGTGGTCCAGATAGAGCGCGATTTTTTGCCCGTCGAGCACGCCCACGAGTTCAAACAGGTCCGAGGTAGCAGCAAAGCGCGGCAGGGCTGTGCCCGCAGCGGCGGCGGGGGCTTCGCCATGGTCATGGCCTGCGCCAGCCAGCGCGGTCGGCGGTAGCAAGCCCAGCAGCAGGGCCAGGCCCAGTGTGGAGAAAGTGGAAGAGAGTTTCATGGTGTTCAGCAAAAGTGGTGAGGGCCTCAAGGGCGTCATTGCGGCAGCAGGCCCAGGGCCTGGCGCAAGTGGGAGATGGCGGCCGCTGTGTCGATGCGGGCGCGGGCCAACTGGCGTTCGGCCTGGGCGGCCTCCAGCTCCACACGCAGGCGCGTGGGGCCGTCGGCTTCGCCCAGGCGGAAGGCCTTGTCGATAAAGCCGCGTGTGCCCTGCGCCAGCGCCGCGTGCCGTGCCAGCGCATCGCGCTGGGCCTGCGCGGCCTTCACGCGGGCCATGGCGGCGGCGATGTCGGCGGCCAGGCGCCTTTGCTCCACGGCAGCACGCGCCTCGGCATCGATGGCATCGGCGCGTGCTGTAGCCTGCTTCGCCTGCGCACGGTCGCCCCCGCCCAGGGGTATGCGCAGGCCCACGGTGAATGTCTGCTGGTAGCGGTCGCCCGCCTGCTCGCGACCCCGCGTGGCGGCCACGGTCAGCTCGGGGTTGGCACGGGTCTGCACGGCGGCCAGGTCGGCAGCGCGGCGCGCCACCTCGGCCTGGTCCTGCCAGTCGGCCGCCGTTGGGTGCTGGGCAGCGGCGGTCGTGGCATCGGGCACGGGGGGCTCGGGCTCTGCCCCGTCCGCCAGCGCCAGGGTGGGCGCGGCCTGCACGCCCCAGGCAGCCAGTGCGGCCTGCGCTGAGTCCCACGCGCCCTGGGCCTCGGCCATGGCGGCGTCGGCCTGGGCCACGGCGCCGTCGGCCTGCGCCTGGTCGGCACGCGACAGGTCGCCCGCGCGCACGCGGCGCGCCACGTCGGCGGCCAGGCGCTGCGCGTTCAGCAGCCGGTCTTGCGCCAGGGCCCAGTCGGCCTGCGCGCGCTGCGCGGCCCACCACGCTTCGCGCACGATGGCGGCGAGTTGCAGCTGCGCGGCGCGCTGGCGGCTGCCAAGCGCCTGCGCTTCCGCATCGGCCAGCGCGGCCTTGCGGGCGCGCTCGCCGGGCAGCCACAGCGGCAGGGCCAGGCCCACTTCGGCTTCGCGGCTGCCCTGGTTGCTGCCGGGGCGGTCGGTTTTGGTGGACAGCTCCAGCGCCACGGGCTCGGCCGTCCAGGCTGCCGCCGCGCTGCGTGTGGCCTGCGCGGCCTCGCGCCGCAAGGCGACAGACTGCGCTTCGGGCTGGCGTTGCCAGGCCTGGTCAAACAGGGCCTGGAGTGTGAGCAGCGCCGTGCCGGGGTTGGGGGTCTGGGCCTGTGCGGCAGTGCCCAGAAGTGCCAAGCCCAGCGCCATAGCCGCTACGGCGGCGGCGGGCGCATGGTGTCGTTGTTTCGTTGATTGCATCCGATTCCTCTGCAGTGGCCAGGGGCCACAGGTTGAAATCGGCGAGGCGCGATGGGAGGAAGAGCCGATCAGCAGCACACGCAGGCGTCAGCGCGCGCGTCGCGACTGCCCCGCAAGGCAGGTCTCGATCCACATCCAAATGAAAACGGGACAGCCCAGAGCCCCCGCCTCGCCGCTCAGGCGAGGACGGGCCAATTGGGGCGTTCGGGGCGTGAAAGGGGGGCTGGAGGCCAGGCTGGTGCCGCCTGGGCCAGCGGGCGTGCTGCAGTCACCACGATGGCATGGTCACCGGGACTGTGCGCGAGACCGCTGCCCGCACCATGGCAGGCGTGACAGTCCATGTCCGCCGGGGTGGCACTGGATGTCTTGGCTGGATGGGCAGGGGATTCATCGGCCACATGATCGTGCACATGGTGGCCAAAGTGCGAGGCTTGCGGCGCCGTTTCATGCCCGCAATAGGGCGAAGCAGCCGTCCAGATGGACTGGAGCGGCATGAACACCAACAGGAAGATCAACAGCAAGCGGCGCATGGGCAGCCGGATTCTAGGGAGGTTTGTAGAACCCCTAAAAAAACAGCGGATCGCCCAGACCGGGTTGAAGGACTTTGCGTGGTTGAGTGGCAAAACGCCCAGGCCTGAATCCGCAGCTGGATTCACGCTCCGGGCCGCCCTGCCTGCAGGGACGAGGGCAGCATCCGCCCCCATCCCCTGCACGACATCAAGCAGCAACGGCCTCGGGCTGCGCTGCCTGCGCCTTGGCCCCTTCGGCCACCACGGGCATGCGGATCAGGTGGTCAAAGGCGCTCAGCGCTGCCTTGGAGCCATCGCCCGCTGCAATCACGATCTGCTTGAAAGGCACGGTGGTGCAATCGCCCGCCGCAAACACGCCGGGGATGTTGGTGCGGCCGTGCGAGTCGACGATGATTTCGCCGAAGCGCGACAGCTCCACCGTACCTTTGAGCCATTCGGTATTGGGCACCAGGCCAATCTGCACGAACACGCCCTCCAGCGCTACTGTGTGCTCCACGTTGGTTGCGCGGTCCTTGTACTTGAGGCCATTGACCTTGCCATCGGCACCGGTGATTTCGGTGGTCTGCGCGTTGGTGTGAATGGTCACGTTGGGCAGGCTCTTGAGCTTGTTGACCAGCACGGCGTCGGCCTTGAGCTGGTCGGCAAATTCGATGAGCGTGACGTGGGCCACCACGCCAGCGAGGTCGATAGCCGCTTCCACACCGCTGTTACCGCCGCCGATCACCGACACGCGCTTGCCCTTGAACAGCGGGCCATCGCAGTGCGGGCAGTAGGCCACTCCCTTGTTCTTGTACTCGGCTTCGCCGGGCACATTCACGTTGCGCCAGCGGGCGCCAGTGGACAGGATCACCGTCTTGGCCTTGAGCGAGCCGCCGTTGGCCAGCTGCACTTCGATCAAACCACCGGGCTGCGCGGCGGGGATGAGCTTGTCGGCGCGCTGCAGGTTCATGATGTCCACGCCATAGGCGCGGGTGTGGGCTTCGAGCGCGGCGGCGAACTTGGGGCCATCGGTTTCGAGTACCGAGATGTAGTTCTCGATGGCCAGCGTGTCATTCACCTGGCCGCCAAAACGCTCGGCCGCCACGCCGGTGCGGATGCCCTTGCGGGCGGCATACACGGCGGCAGCCGCGCCAGCGGGGCCACCGCCGACGATGAGAACGTCGTACGGATCCTTGGCGCTGAGCTTGGCGGCTTCGCGGGCGGCAGAGCCGGTGTCGAGCTTGGCGACGATCTCTTCGATGGTCATCCGGCCCGAGCCGAACACCTGGCCGTTCAGGAACACCATGGGCACGGCCATGATTTCGCGGTCGTTCACTTCCTGCTGGAAGGCGCCGCCTTCGATCACGGTCGTCTTGATCTTCGGGTTGACGATGGCCATCAGCGACAGCGCCTGCACCACGTCCGGGCAGTTGTGGCAGGTCAGGCTCATGTAGACCTCGAAGTTGAAGTCTCCATCCAGCGCCTTGATGGAGTCGATCACATCCTGCTCGACCTTGGGTGGGTGGCCGCCCGTCCACAACAGGGCCAGCACCAGCGAGGTGAATTCATGGCCCAAGGGCAGGCCGGCAAAGCGCAGGCTGTTGGCGGCGCCCAGGCGCTGCAGGCTGAAAGATGGCTTGCGTGCATCGTTGCCGTCGGTGCGCAGGGTGATCTTGTCGCTGCGCAGGGATTGGATGGTCGTCAGCAGCTCGCGCATGTCGCGCGCCGTCTCGCTGTCGTCCAGGGAAGCCACCAGCTCAAACGGCTGCTGCACGCGCTCCAGGTAGGCGGCGAGTTGGGTCTTGAGTTGTTCGTCGAGCATGGTGGTGTCCTTTGAAATTCGAGTTGTGGTGTCTGGGAGGGTGACGCCAAAAAGGCTGCAGTTCAAGCCTGCTTGTCAACGTCCGGGCGTAAAAAAGCCGGACGGCATGGCGCGATGGCGCCATGACGCTGTCCGGCTTTGGAGGAGCCGTGGATTAAATCTTGCCAACCAGGTCCAGCGAAGGCGTCAGCGTCTTGGCGCCTTCCTTCCACTTGGCGGGGCAGACTTGGCCAGGGTTGGCGGCGGTGAACTGGGCAGCCTTGAGCTTGCGCAGGGTTTCCGACACGTCACGGGCGATTTCGTTGGAGTGAATTTCCATGGTCTTGATCAGGCCATCGGGGTTGATCACGAACGTGCCACGCAGTGCCAGACCTTCTTCAGGAATGTGCACGCCGAAAGCGTTGGTCAGCTGGTGCGTTGGGTCGCCGACCAGCGGGAACTTGGCCTTGCCCACGGCGTCGGAGGTTTCATGCCACACCTTGTGCGAGAAGTGGGTGTCGGTGGTCACGATGTAAACCTCGGCACCGGCCTTTTGGAATTCAGCGTAGTTGTCGGCAGCGTCTTCGATTTCGGTGGGGCAGTTGAAGGTGAAGGCTGCAGGCATGAAGATCAGCACGGACCACTTGCCCTTGAGGGACTGCTCGGTCACTTCGATGAATTCACCCTTGCCGCCACGGTTGACAAAAGCGGTGGTCTTGAAGGGCTGAACTTGCGTATTGATCAGGGACATTGCTGTTTCCTTTGTGGTTGGTTGACTGAACAGGACTGAAGTTTAGGCATTTCCAAGTCATCAATCCAATTAATTGATTACATCGAATCAATTGTCAATTACTATACAACGCCCTGTGCGACCTCCCGGTGACAACCCTGGTGCGCCGCGGGGCACACAGGATGTGAACGCGAACGCCTCTCAGCATCACACGCAGCCCGCGCGCCACAGCAGGGGCTTGCCTTGCGCTGCTGGATGCGGGTCACGACAATCAGCGCCGAATCCACACATTACAAGGAGTCCCCATGAAAGGTGACGCACAGGTCATTGGCCATCTGCAGGCCCAGCTCAAGAACGAACTCACCGCCATCAACCAGTACTTCCTGCACTACCGCATGCTCAAGCACTGGGGCTTCGACAAGCTGGCGAAGAAGGAGTATTCGGAATCCATCGGCGAGATGAAGCATGCCGACTGGCTCATGGACCGCATCTTCACGCTGGACGGCCTGCCCAACCTGCAGGACCTGGCCAAGATCCAGGTCGGCGAAGACGTGCCAGAGATCCTGGCCTGCGACCTGCGCGCCGAACAAGGCGCCCAAGCCACCATCAAGGATGGGATCGCCCACTGCGAAAGCGTGCGTGACTATGTATCGCGCGACCTGCTGCAAAAGATCCTGGACGACACCGAGGAGCACATCGACTTCCTCGAAACCCAGATCGACCTGATCGGCAAGGTGGGCCTGCAGAACTACCTGCAGTCGCAGATGGGCGATGTGGAGTAAGGCCACGGATCGCCAGATCGGTCCACGAAAGCGGGCAGAAAAATCAAAACGGGCTTCGGCCCGTTTTTTTGTGCCTGCGCGCTGCAGCTTTGAGAATATTTCTCCCGGATAGCAATGCCCCCTGCGATCACGGGTTGTTGCAAGTGCACATCAACGGAAGAAAATTCCCGCAACACAAATGCGAATGCTTCTCAACAAAAGTAGAATATCAGCCTACCACCAGCGGCCGGGTTCAGTGACACTCTGATTCCCGAGCCCGCCAGCAAGCCAGTCAGCCCGGCTCAAGCCGCCCGTTGCAGCCAGCGTTTGTGCGTTTTGTACCCACACACCTGTCTGGAGCTCTTTGCTGATGCCGCACCGTACGACACGCCCCTGCCTTGCGGGGCCCTTGCCCACATACACCCCCGGATCTCCCCGGGCCCTGCCATGAAGGCCACCCGCGTCAATGGACGCTACCGGCTGGCCATCACCTCCCGCGCCGTGGCGGCGATAGGGGGCGGCTACGCGCTGGCGGCAGGCTTCTCGGCGGCGCTGTCGCTCCTGCTTGCGCAATGCATGCCCCGCGTGGAGGCTGTGCTCACGGCCACCATGCTCTCGTGGGTGGTGTATGCCACCGCTGCTGGCTGGGCTTTTTACACACGCACCGCCTGGGGCGCCTGGGGTGGCACGCTGCTGCCCGCACTGGTGCTGGGCGCCTGCGCCACGGCACCGCATTGGATGAAGGCCGCCGCATGACCAGCCGCACACTCCCCTCCCGTCCACCGGCAGAACGGGCCCCTGCAGCCACCGCGGCCAACACTGCGTCTGAAGCAGCACGCTCAGCCAAGAAGCCCAAGGCGCCCAACGACCGCGAAGGATTCCGCCAGGCCATGTCTTGGCTGCACACCTGGGCCGGATTGATCCTGGGCTGGCTGCTGTTTGCAATCTTCCTGACCGGCACGCTGTCGTTCTTCAAGAACGAGTTCAACCTGTGGATGCGCCCCGAGATGCATGGGCTGCAGCCGGTGGATGCCACCGATCCGCAGGTGGCGCAAAAAGCCCTGGACGCGCTGGTACGCAGGGCGCCCAACGTCACGCAGTGGATCATGCACCTGCCCGACGACCGCGACCCTGCGGTCAACATCCTGTGGCGCGACACGGGCAATGGCCGCTTCGAGACGCTGCGCATGAACCCGCAGACCGGCGAGGCCATCGACGCGCGCCAGACCATGGGCGGCGACTTCTTCTACCGCTTCCACTTCGAGCTGCGCACCGCGCAGAAGGGGCGCTGGACCCTCGAAGGCCGCTGGGTGGTGGGCGTAGCCACCATGCTGATGTTTGTAGCGCTGATCTCGGGGGTGATCACGCACCGCCGCATCTTCAAGGACTTCTTCACCTTCCGCCCCACCAAGGGCGGCCAGCGCGCCTGGCTGGACGCACACAACGTCAGCGGTGTACTGGTGCTGCCGTTCTACCTGATGATCACCTTCAGCGGGCTGATGATCTTCCACACGCTCTACATGCCTGCAGGCATTGCCACCGCCTACAAGGGCGAGAACGGCGTGGACTCCAACGCGTACTTTGCCGACCTGCAGGGCGAGAAAGCCGAAAGCCGCCCCCGGCGCAGACCGGGCGACAAGGTAGAGCCCCTGCCCGCTATTGCACTGCCGTCCATCCTGACCGAAGCGCGCACCCGCTGGGATGGCGGGCGCATCGGCAGCCTGCAGGCGCGCCGCGATGCCAAGGGCCGCGCCGTGGTCGAGGTGACGCGCCACGAAGGCGACCGCTTGCAATACCGACCACCGCGCCTGCTGTTTGATGCCACCACCGGCCAGTGGCTGGACCAGGCCGATGCCACCGGCCCCGCCGTCAAGACCTACGGCGTGCTGTACGGCCTGCACATGGCGCGGTTTGCCGACATCGGCCTGCGCTGGGCGCTGTTTGGCTTTGGCGTGTTGGGCAGTCTGATGATCGCCACCGGCATGGTGCTGTGGTCGGTCAAGCGCAGCGCCAAATCGCAGACGCAGGCCAGCCGCACAGGGATCGCCGCCAATAAAGACAACAGGGCGGGCGTCGCACCCACCAAGGCGCCGTTTGGCGAGCGCCTGGTGGCAGCCATCAACATTGCCACGCTGGCGGGCCTGCCGCTGGCCTGCGGCGTGTACATCGCCTCCAACCGCCTGATCCCGCTGAACGCTGAGGGCCGGGCCGATGTGGAACTGGCCTGGTTCTTCAGCGCCTGGGGCCTGGCCCTGCTGTGGGCGCTGGCCTGCGCCGTGGTGCGGCCCAGCCGCATGGGCTGGTCGGTGCCGCTGGGCGCCGCGGGGCTGGTGTGGGGGCTGCTGCCTGTCATCAACGCCCTGACCACCCACACCCACCTGGGCGTCACGCTGCCTGCGGGCGAATGGGTGTGGGCCAGCATGGACCTGGCGTTCCTGACCACCGGGCTGGTGCTGGGCTGGCTGTCGTGGCGGCTGCGCCCGGGCCGTGCCCCCAAGGGCAAAGCCGCTGAGGCCAAAACACCGCGCACTGCCCCGGCGGCCGCATTGCCTGCGGCCACCGATGTGTCTGTTTCAACGTCGGGGGCCTGAACACCATGTCCGCATTTCTGCTGTGTTTTGCGGCCTGGTCGGTGATGGCGCTGGGCATGGACCGCCACCATGAAGACGCCACAGGCCGCGAAGGTGCAGCCCACCGCCTGCAACAACTGCGCCGCGCGGGTTGGCTGTTGCTGCTGCTGTCGCTGTGGCTGGCCGCACACCCGGCCGATGGCGTGCCTGTCTCGCTCGGCGTGACCGCATGGGCCGTGGCCCTGTCAGTAGCAGCCGTGGCCGTGACGGCCACTGTGACCTGGCAGCCCCGGCGCACACCGGTGCTGGCGGGGTTGACCCTGCTGGCAGGCCTCGCCGCCTGGGCCGGGGGGTGGTGAGCGGAAAGGATGCGGCGGCCCCTCTGGCTCGTCGCACTTTCTGATCCGCCTCTCACCTCTGCATTTTTTCATCCCGCTCTCTGCGCCCCCCCAGCCACCGGCCCCATAGGCCCGCGCCAGGCCCGGTGCCTGCGGAGCCGTTTTCAACCGCGTTGCGCACACACCTAGGACAAACCATGCACGCACCTTTCCGCCGCCCCTTCCGTCACCCCCAGGCCCTGCACCCGCTGGCCGCCGCCGTCCTGGCCGCGTTCTGCGGCACCGCGCTGGCACAAGCAACACCGCCCTCTGCACCGCCCCAGACGCTGGGCGAGGTCACCGTGCAATCCACCAGCGGCGATGACGGCTATTCGCCCGCCGTCAGCTCCTCGGCCACCAAGGGCAGCGCGCCGCTGCGCGATGTGCCCCAAGCCGTGAACGTGGTACCCGAGCAGCTCATGCGCGACCAGGGGGCGCGGTCGATGGAAGACGTGCTGCGCAACGTACCCGGCGTGGCCATGAGCCACGGCGACGGCCAGCGTGACCAGGTGGTGATCCGTGGCTTCACCGCCATTGCCGACCAGTTTGTGGATGGCGTGCGCGACGATGCGCTGTACTTCCGCGACCTGGCCGACATCGAGCGCGTGGAGGTGCTCAAGGGCCCCGCCGCCGTGCTGTACGGGCGCGGCTCCTCGGGCGGCCTGATCAACCGCGTGACCAAGAAACCCAAGTTCGGCGAGACATCGGGCGAGGCTTCTCTGGGCCTGGGCAGCTACGCCTTTCGCCGCGCCACGGCCGATGTGAATGTAGGCATCAGCGACACCGCAGCCTTCCGCATCAACGCCGCCGTCGAAGATTCGGGCAGCTACCGCGACCAGCAGTTCGTCAAGCGCCACAACTTCGCGCCGTCGCTCGCGCTCAAGCTCGCCGCACAGACCGACCTGCTGCTGCAGTACACCAACGCGCGCGACAAGCGCCTGACGGACTTCGGCATTCCCGCACTCAACGGCCGTCCAGTGAACGTGCCCGCCAGCACCTACTACGGCTCCAGCAACGCCGCGCAAGACGACACCACCACCAGCACTATGCAATCGCTGGCGGCCACCCTCAACCACCGCTTCAACGACGACTGGTCGGTGCGCAATGTGACACGCGCATACGACTACACGCTGGACCGCTACAACACCTTGCCCGGCGGCACCACCAACCCGGTGAACCTGACCGTGGGCCGCACACGCTCGTTCATCCTGCGCGACGAAAGCGGCCTGTTCAACCAGACCGACGTGACCTGGCGCAACCAGCTCGGGGGCCTGAAGCAGGAGTGGCTGATGGGCATGGAGCTGGGCCAGCAGAAGAAGCGCGCGGAGTCCGTGTCGGGCGGAGCAGACCGCGTCTCCATCTTCAACCCCGCAGGCGTAGCCGCTCCGGTGATACCTGCCGCCAGCTACACCGCCGACAGCGCCATCCCCAGCCACACCACCCAAGACACAGCGGCGGTGTACTGGCAAAACCAGATCACGCTGGCCCCGCAGTGGAAGGCGCTGGTGGGTGCGCGCTACGACGTGTTCAAGCAGCAGACCGAGTTTGACCGCAAGCTCTCCGCGTTGTCGCGCACCGACAAAAAGTTCAGCCCCCGCGCAGGCCTGGTCTGGCAGCCCAGCGACGCGGTGTCGTACTACGTGTCGTACAGCAAGTCGTTCCAGCCTTCGGCAGAGACTTTTGCGCTGGCCGCCAACAACACCGCCAACGAACCCGAGATCACGCAGAACAAGGAAATCGGCATGAAGCTCGACCTGCTCGATGGCCGCATGAACGTAACGGGCGCGCTCTTCAACCTGGAGCGCACCAACATCAAGAACACCGACCCCACCAACCCCTCGCGCCAGATCAACGTGGGCACGCAACGCACCAACGGCCTGGAGCTGACCGCCAACGGCCGCCTGCCCGGCCGCTGGGATGTGAGCGCCGGCTACGCCTGGCTGGATGGCCGCATGACGAAATCACTGGCCACCACCACCTCCACCCAGTTGCCCACCGCTGCCATTGCCGCCCAGGGCAAGGTGCCTGCGCTCACGCCCCGCAACTCGGCCTTCCTTTGGGCCATGAAGGACCTCGGCCACGGCCTGCGCGTAGGCGGCGGTGTGAACTACGTGGGCGAGCGCTTCACCTCACTGACCAACCTGGTCACCTTGCCCGCCTACACCACGCTCGATGCCGCCCTGCAGTACACGCTGGGCCAGTGGGATGTGGACGTGAACATCAAGAACCTGGCCAACCGCAAGTACTACGTGTCGGCGCACGGCAGCAACGACAACCTGATCCTGCCGGGCTCGCCGCGTGCGGTGCAGGTGACGTTACGGACGCGGTTCTGAGGCTCAGGTGAACGGCGGAAGGGGTCCAAGGACCCAAGTTTTAAAGGAATGTGGCCTCTTCTGCCTGATGCCCAAGAACGGCACTCCATCGGCCGCAGCCGCGTGCTGGAACAGGGCTTGGCTGTCATCAACCCGTACTACGGGCTCTTGCGGTGAACCCGCTCCGCATCACGGAGGTGTCACGCCCTTCTGGTGCACCTTGAAGTTTTCATCCAGGTAGACCGAAGAACCCGTCATGCCATAGCCTTCACAAACGAACCCATTCAAAGGAAGCACACCCGGACCATCAACGATCCGGCCTCTCGCCTCCTTGTACTTCTTGCCAGCACGCCGCGAATGAATGGCGGCGTTGGTCAGGTAGTTGAGGCTCACGCGGTGGTAGGAGTTGCTGGAATAGTCTTCGTCGTCCTGCTGCTCGCCGATATGTTCCAGGTCTTTGGTCTTGGGGTTGTAGCGGAACTGCAGCGTGAAGCCCGAGAACCGGGCGGCGTCGGCGTAGTAGACCGCCTGAACGAACAATGAATTGTTCTTGATGTCCAGGTTGTAGAACTTGCTGGGGTGGCAGAACTCGCCGGACACCGAGAGCACCTGATAGCCGCCATCCGCCTTTCCGGTCAGGACGAACAGCCGCTCCTCTTGCGGGCCTTCGCCTTTGCGTCCCATCAACAGCATGGCCCGGTCGGGAACGCCGTCACCGTTCAAATCACCTTCCGCAGCGGCCAGGACAAAGTCGAGATGCCGAAAATCGGGGGGAATTGCGAGTCGGGCTTTTCGCTCAGCAGATGTGCTTTCGTCTGCGGCGTGCACGTTGCCCGTACACACAATGGCCAGAACAGCGAGCCCGAGCAAGGCAACCTTGTGCAGCGCCCGCCACAAGGCACCACTGCAAGCCGCAAATGCGTACGCGACAGGCTGAACGATGCGGGATATCGTGAACACAGAGTTCTCCTGAAAGCGGCTCGCAGCCTGGGTTTGAAGCCGATGGGCTGATATCAAACGCCGGTGCGAGTGTCTGCCAAACCAGCGCGTTGGGGCGAGAGGAATATAGCCTGCAGGCGCCAACCCCGCCCTGCACCTGCAGCCCCTGCGCGCAGAGCCGTCTCTGCCTCAAAGCGCCGCATGGGCAGCATGGCTGAATCCATTTCGCAACACCTCTACCCCCAGCACAATCACAAATACAAACAATTCCCATTTGCAATGTAAAATTGAGTTTCCGCCAGCCATAGTCCTTGCCGCGAGCCATCGAACAGGCCTCCCGGCTGCAGCCAGCACCCACCGTCTTCCGATGTTTCCGGGTTGTCTGGCTTGATGAACCACTTTTGCGCCTTCTCTGTTGCGACAGCGTGCCCCGTGCCGTGGGCGGCGCTGGCGGTGGTCCGATTGCATGTCGGCCCTTACCACCCCGCCCCATGCTGAGCCCCACCGCCCTGCGCCGCTGGAGCTGGACCCACAAATGGTCCAGCCTGGTGTGCACCGTCTTCATGCTGCTGCTGTGCATCACCGGCCTGCCGTTGATCTTTCACCACGAAATCGGCCACCTGCTGGGCACCGAGGTGGAGGCGCCCGCCATGCCTGCCAACACGCCGCGCGCGAGCCTGGACCAGGTGCTGGCCACCGCGCAGGCGCTGCACCCCGAGCGGGTGGTGCAGTTCGCGTCGCATGCGGAGGACGATGACAACGTCTGGTTCGTCACGCTCACGCCCACCCCGGCGCCCACCGATGACTTCCGCTCTGTGGCGGTGGATGCCCGCACGGCCCAGGTGCTGGCGCAGCCACGGTTTGACGAAGGCTTCATGTACGTGATGTTCAAGCTGCATGTGGACCTGTTCGCGGGGCTGCCAGGCAAGCTGTTTCTGGGCTTCATGGGCTTGCTGCTGCTGCTGGCCATCGTCACCGGCGTGGTGTTGTATGCGCCGTTCATGCGCAAGCTGGCGTTTGGTGAGGTGCGGCGGGATCGGTCCACGCGGGTGAAGTGGCTCGACCTGCACAACCTGCTGGGCATCGTCACGCTGGTGTGGGCGCTTGTCGTGGGCGGCACGGGCATGATCAATACGTGGGCCGACCTGCTCATCAAGTACTGGCAGCACGACCAGCTCTCGGTGCTGCTCAAGCCCTATGAAGGCCAGCCCATCGTGCCCGTGGCCGAGCGCGGGCCGCTGCAGCAGGCGCTTGAGGCGGCGCAGGCCCAGGCGCCGGGCACCAGGCTGTCGTTCATTGCGTTCCCGGGCACGGCGTTCTCCAGCCCGCACCACAACACGTTCTTCCTGCGCGGCAATGAGCCGCTCACCTCCAAGCTGCTCCAGCCGGTGCTGGTGGATGCGCGCACCGCGCATGTCACCGCGTCGCCTCAGCTGCCGTGGTACCTGACGGCGCTGCTGGTGTCGCAGCCGCTGCACTTTGGCGACTACGGCGGCATGCCGATGAAGATCCTGTGGGCGCTGCTCGACATTGCCACCATCGTGGTGCTGGGCAGCGGGCTGTATCTGTGGCTGCGCAAGGGCGTGCAGGCCGCAAGCCCCGCAACACCCACCGCAGGCAGCGCCACGGGCGGTTTTGCAGGCAGCGCTTTGCCCACATCGGGTGCTGCGCGCTCCACCGAGGGGGCCACATGAAAAAGCACCGCCCTTTCTGGGCCCTGTGGGGCGGGCCCATCGTGATGGGTGTGCTCACCACCACCGGCTTGATCACGGCGCTGGTGTCCGACACCTGGGGCGACTGGTGGTCGTGGGTGGGGCTGGGCATCCCCGTCGCGGTGATGTGCTGGTACGGCCGGCCGCGCGCGCCAGGGCCGACGCCTCCAACGAAGAACCCGCGCGCAAGCGTGGAGTGGTAAGCGGTTTTTGGCTGTCGGCATGACGACCTCCTGACGACCCATGACGGCCGCTGAAGCGGCTCTCACGGCCCCCAGTTTGCGCTGGCGTCCGGTGTGAGCCGAGCGCTGCAACGTTCAGATCAAAAAGCCACCCAGCGCTCATCCATCAAGCGCAGGCAGCTATCAAAAAATGAGCTTCACTGCACCCACCCTTGCGGTGTTGCAGCGGGCTGCGCGCTGCGTTTGGAGCAGCGCTCCGGAATCCCAAACCAAAGAGAGGAAATATCCATGTCCATGTCTTGCGCTACCACCTCCCCACGCCCTTGGCTGGCTGCCGTGCTGGCCATAGCCGGCGTTTCTGCCCTGGCCCCTGCCCACGCCCACCAGGTGTGGCTGGAGAACGCCGGGGGCCAAGCGCGCCTGCACTTTGGCGAGTTCAACGACAACCTGCGCGAGACATCACCTGGCCGGCTCGACCAGTTCAAGGGCGTGCCCATCCTGGAACAACAACGCACCGGCGCCCCGGCGCAGCGCGTGGACGGCCAGCTTGGCAAGGATGCCTTCGTCTACGCCACCACCGGCACCCCAGACACGCTGTTTGCAACGCCTACCTACCCCGTGATCGACCGCAGCAAGCGCAACCTGCCCGCGATGTACTGGCAGCCCGCCGCCCGCTGGGTGGCCAGCCTGACCAAGCCCGTGGCCCCCACCGCAGCGCTGGACCTGGTGCCCACCGGCAAGCCCGGTGAGCTGAAGGTGGTCTACCAGGGCGCCCCCTTGCCCAAGGCCAAGGTGCAGTTGGCCGCGCCCTCGGGCTGGACGCGCGAGGCCGAGGCGGGTGAAGACGGCACGGTGACCTTCGTCACCCCCTGGAAGGGCCAGTACGTGGCCGAGGTGAAGCACAGCGACAAGACGCCGGGCGAGGCGCACGGCGCGCCGTACGGCGAAGCCAGCTACGTGACGACGCTGAGCTTTGTGCTGGCCGAGGGCATGCCCTCGCCGTCGTTGCCCCCAGCAGCCACGCCCGCCCCCGCGGGTCGCTGATCAGCGCCCATTTCAAGCAATTCAAGCAAAACCGGCCGCTTGCGCTAGTCGAACATGCCCAAGCAGCTATCGAATCAATAGCAAACCATGCCTCCTTTCCCATCCCGTTCGCGCGCATGCCGCGCGCCGCGCACCGCCGTTGCACAGGCCGCCGTGCTGGTGCTGTGCAGTGCCGCGGCCCAGGCGCAGACCACCACCGTCCCATCGCCCACTGCCGAGGTCACACTGGCCCCGGTCACCGTGTCTTCGGGCGCGGAGCAAGAGAACCCGACGGCCCCCGTCACCGGCTTTGTGGCCCAGCGTGCGCTCAGCGCCACCAAGACCGACACCCCACTCATCGAAACCCCGCAAGCCATCAGCGTGGTCACCCGCGACCAGATGGAGGCGCAGGGCGTGCAGACGCTGCGGCAGGTGACGGCGTACACCGCAGGCGCGGTGTCCAACTACTTTGACAGCCGCGTGGACAGCTTTGCCGCGCGCGGCGGCACGGTGAGCCAGTACCAGGACGGCCTGCTGCGCACCTACGGCACCTACAACACCAGCCGGCCAGACCCCTACACGCTGGAGCGCGTGGAGTTTCTGCGCGGCCCCACCTCCGTGCTGTACGGCCAGGGCAGCGTGGGCGGCGTGCTCAACCTGACGAGCAAACGCCCGCAGGCAGACACCCTGCGCGAGGTGCAGGTGCAGCTGGGCAACAACGCACGCAAGCAGATCGCCGCCGACCTGACGGGCGCGCTCGACCAGGACGGCCAGTGGCTCTACCGCCTGGTGGCCGTGGGCCGCGACAGCGGTACGCAGGTGGACCATGTGGACGACAACCGCGCGGTGTTTGCGCCATCGCTCACCTGGAAGCCCAATGCCGACACGTCGCTGACGCTGCAGGCGCTGCACCAGAAGGACCAAAGCGGCTCGCTCATTGGCTTCTTCCCGTGGCAAGGCACGCAGCTGCCCAGCCAGTACGGACAGATTCCGCGCAACACCTTCATCAGCGAGCCGGGCTGGGACGCGTATGACACCAGCAACAACTCCTGGGGCTACCTGTTCAGCCACCGTCTGAACAGCGACTGGACAGTGCGCCAGAACCTGCGCCGCACCGTGAGCGAGGTGGACTACCGCACCATCTACACCAGCTTCACCGCCAACGCTGGGACCGGCCGCCCTGCGCGCCCCGTGTTCAACAGCGACAACCGCACGCTGGTGCGCGACGCGGTGTGGAACCTCAACACCGGCCGCATGCTGCTCATCGACACGCAGCTCGAAGGCAAGCTGCAGGCGGGCAGTACCGCGCACACAGTGCTCGCTGGCCTGGACGTGCAGCGCAACCACACCGGCCAGCAGGCCTGGCGCGCGGTGGCGTCGTCCATCGACGTGTACAACCCGGTGTACGGCAACTTCACACCGCCCACTGCGGCGCAGCTGGTGCGCCAGCCCAGCGTGGTGCAAAAGCAGTTGGGGTTCTACGCGCAAGACCAGATCCAATGGGGTCGCTGGACGGCCACGCTGGGCCTGCGCCACGACAGTGCGCAGACCGATACCGAAGGCCGCCCTGCCGCTGCCGTGGACGACAAGGCCTGGACCAAACGCGCAGGCGTCACGTACCAGATGGATGGCGGCTGGGCACCGTATGTGGGCTACTCCGAATCGTTCCAGCCCCTGGGTGGGCTCGACGCGTACGGCACCCCCTACAAACCCCAGCGCGGTGAACAGTGGGAGGCTGGCGTGAAGTGGCAGCCGCCAGGCCAGGGCATCAGTGCGTTTGCCGCTGTGTACACCCTGCGCGAGAAGAACCGCAAGACCACCGACCCCGGCAACCCGCTCAATAGCCTGCAGATCGGCGAAGTAAAGGTCAACGGTTTCGAGGCAGAGGTGCAGGCCAGCCTGGCGCGCCAGTGGGACTTCACGGTGGGCTACGCCTTCACCGACGCCCAAATCAGCCGCAGCAACGCAGGCGACCAGGGCCAGCCCGTGGCCAGCGTGCCCCGGCACACCGCATCGGCCTGGCTGAGCCACCGCTTTGCAGCGCAGGGACGTGGCGGCTGGGTGGTGGGCGCGGGCGTGCGCTACACCGGCTCGCAGTGGACGGGCACCAGCGCCATCACCACCCCGGCGGCCACCCTGGCCGATGCCATGGTGGCCTACGACGCTGGCGACTGGCGCGTGGCCTTCAACGTGGTCAACCTGACCGACAAGGTGCACATCACCCAGTGCCTGGCACGCGGGGATTGCTTCTACGGACAGGCGCGCACCTACACGCTGACCTCGACCTACCGGTTCTAGGGGCCCGTTGACGATCCCTCAAGGGGTCGTCGCCCACTCCACGAACCCCACCAGCGGCCCTTGCAGCGCCTGCACGGCGGCAGCAGCCCGGGCAGTGCGACACGCCGATCGCAGCCCGCGCGGGCCTTGCGCTGCCTTCGCTACCTTGGAGGGGGTGCCAGGCTTCGCCCTGGGCCGGTTCTGGCATGCCCTACCAGAACCATGTTGCGCCGCAACGACATCTTGATGACAAAAAGGTGTTTACCCCGCTGGCGGCCAATCACGGCGGCCAGTAGCATCCCCTTCCGTTGCAAAGTGCAACGATCACATCACCGCAGGCACCAAACTTGCTTGTAGCGGCGGCCCGAAGGCATCACCCCTGTGCGTTTTTGGCCGGTGATTATTTGTCATCAAACAAAATTTGATTTAAGGAACCTCGCGAATGAAAACATTGAACCGCTGCGCCCTCGCCGCGCTGGCCCTGGTGGGTACGTCTGCTGCCTTTGCACAGAGCAGCGTCACCCTGTACGGCCGGGTCAACACCAGCTTTGAACACCAAAAAGACGGCGATGTCTCCAAGACCGGCCTGTTCAACAACTCCTCCCGCTTCGGCTTCAAGGGCCAGGAAGACCTGGGCGGCGGCCTGATGGCTGGCTTCCAGCTCGAAAGCGGCTTTGACTCCAGCTCCGGCGCTACCGACTCGCGCGGCATTTTTGCCCGCCAGAGCGAAGTGAACCTGTCCGGCGGCTTCGGCATGGTTCGCCTGGGCAAATTCACGTCCGAGTCGTACTACGCCACGGCCGACTTCATCAGCAACCACAACCACGACACCGGCTCGTCGGCTGACGCCCTGTACGCCTACCCCGCCCGTGACATCAACAAGATCGCTTACCGCACCCCCAGCCTGGGCGGCGCAACGTTCGAAGCCGGCTGGGCCCAGCACGAGCAGCCCAGCGGCACCGGCGGCAAGAACAGCCTGGACCTGGCTGCCAACTACGAAATCGGCAAGCTGGGCCTGGGCGCCGGTTACTCCAAGCTGGGCGACCAGAACCAGTTCGCAGTGCGCGCTTCGTACTCCACCGGTCCTTTCGTGATGGGCGCCTACGTGCAACGCGACAAGAACGTGTTCATCGCCAACGGCGGCAACCGCACCAACCTGCGCCTGTCGGCCGCCTACATCATGGGCGTGTCCGAGTTCCACGTGAACGTGGGCCGTGCTGGCAACTACTCCAACGTGTCCAACAGCGCCGCCACCCAGTACACACTGGGCTACAACTACAACCTGAGCAAGCGCACCAAGATCTACACGTACTACACCCGCATCAACAACAGCCAGGCAGCCACCTACGGCGTGTCGGCTCCGGGTAACGACTTCAGCTCCTTCGCCGTGGGCGTGCGCCACAACTTCTGATAGCGCCCCACACGCTGCTGCCCTGACTGGTGGGAGGGCAGACACACAGCCAATTACCCCGCACTCCTTTTTTTGGGAGTGCGGGGTTTTTTATGCCTGCTACCGGTTGGAAAAGGCACACAGCCCTTGGGCGGACGCGGCGCCGACCACCCAACCCGGCGCCCCCCAAAGGGCCGTTCAGCCACTGCAAACCCAGCCCCGCCCACAGGCTTTTGCAGCGGCCGATACTCTGCGCCACACAGGCCCGGCAATGGCTGCCTGGCTGTGAAACGGGGAGCACAGGACCATGCCAACACCGCGCCACGCAACCAGCGCCATCCTGGCGTTCTGGGCCCTGGCCGCATCTGCCCAGACCCCAGCGCCCGTGGTGCTGGACGACCTGCACGGCCTGCGCATCGACAAGACCGAAGTCACCATCGCCCAGTTTGCGCGCTACGCGCGGGCCACCGGCACCACCACCCGTGCCGAGCGCGAAGGCGGCGGTTTTGAATACGTGGGCGGCTGGCAGCGCCGCGCGGGCTGGACCTGGCAGCGCCCCGACGGCTCACCGCCCGACACCGACCAGTTGCCCGCCGTGCACCTCACCCACACCGAGGCCCAGGCGTACTGCCAATGGGCCGGCGGCCGCCTGCCCACCGCCGCCGAGTGGCGCACCGCCGGCTTTACCGAGCTGCGCAGCCAACCACCCACGCCCTGGGTGCGTGGCACCACCTACCCCTGGACCACGGGCCACAGCCCGCAGGGCGCCAACACCAGCGACCCCGACCCCTGGCCCCGCGCCGCGCCCGTCAACGCCACTGTGGCCGGAGTGAACGGCCTGCACGACATGGGCGCCAATGTGTGGGAATGGGCGGCCGATGCGCGTGGCGACGAGCGGCGCACGATGGGCGGATCCTGGTGGTATCCCGCCTCGCAAATGCGCGCGGATGTCGAGGCCTGGAAGCCTGCGGACTTTTATGCGGTGTACATCGGATTTCGCTGCGTGTACGACCCGAAGCCTTAGGGCCAAAAGAGGCGGCACCGTCAGTGAGGGAATCTTCTCTATGCCCGCAAGCCGTACGGCCTGCCGTTGCCCCCCTCTTGTGCGACCTTGAAAAGCTCGTGACCAGGTTCTCAGAAAGCAAAAAGGCCCCCGATGCCCATGGCACAGGAGGCCTGTGACTACCGCGCTGAGAACCTATTCAAAAAGCGCGATGGTCGCCCTCACACGTTCATGATCGACACCAGGCGCGTGTTCAGGTGCGCCTCGATGGCCTCGGGGCCACCCTCGGAGCCGTAGCCCGAATCCTTCAGGCCACCAAACGGCAGCTCGGCTGCAGGTGCGGCGGCCTGGTTGATCCAGAGCATGCCCACTTCCAGGCGCTGGGCCAGCAGGTGTGCGTTCTTCAGCGACGAGGTGAACGCATAACCCGCCAAGCCAAACGGTAGGCGGTTGGCTTCGGCTATGGCGTCTTCAATCTTCTCAAACCCGCGAATCGCGGCCACGGGGCCAAAGGGCTCTTCGTTCACGATCCGGGCCGACAGGGGCACATCGTTCAGCACGGTGGGCTGGAAGAAGTTGCCCTCGGTGCCGATGCGCTCGCCACCGGTCAGCACCTTGGCGCCCTGCTGCACCGCGTCGGCCAGCAAATCGGCCATGGCAGTGATGCGGCGCGGGTTGGCCAGCGGGCCCATCTGCGTGCCAGCCGCGAGGCCGTCGCCGACCTTCAGGCCCTGGGCATATTTGGCGAACGCGGCCGCAAAGTCGGCGCGGATGCTTTCATGCACCAGGTAGCGCGTGGGCGAGATGCAGACCTGGCCCGCATTGCGGAACTTGGCGCCGCTGCCGATCTTGATGGCCAGCTCCAGGTCGGCGTCTTCCGCCACGATCACCGGTGCGTGGCCGCCCAGTTCCATCGTCACGCGCTTCATGTGCTTGCCGGCCAATGCCGCCAGCTGCTTGCCCACGGGCGTGGAGCCGGTGAACGTGACCTTGCGGATGATGGGGTGCGGAATCAGGTAGTTGGAGATTTCAGCAGGGTCGCCATAGACCAGGCCCACGGTGCCTGCGGGCACGCCCGCATCGGCAAACGCACGGATCAGCTCGGCCGGGCTGGCGGGGGTTTCTTCGGGTGCCTTGACCAGGATGGAGCAGCCTGCGCCCAGCGCAGCGGCCAGTTTGCGCACCACCTGGTTGATGGGGAAGTTCCACGGCGTGAAGGCCGCCACGGGTCCCACCGGGTCCTTCAGCACCATCTGCGTGGCCTTGAGATTGCGCGAGGGCACGATGCGGCCGTACACACGCAGCGACTCGTCGGCAAACCATTCGATGATGTCGGCGGACGCCATGGTCTCGACCTTGGCTTCGGCCAGGGGCTTGCCCTGCTCTTGCACCATGATGGCAGCGATGGCCTCGGCGCGCTCGCGCATCAGGGCGGCGGCGCGGCGCATGGTCTTGGCACGCTCGGCGGCGGGCATGTCGCGCCAGGCTTCAAAGCCCTTTTGTGCGGCGTCCAGCGCGCGGTCCAGGTCCACCTTGGTGGCGTGGGCCACACGGCCGATTTCTTTGCCCGTGGCGGGGTTGAACACGGCAAGGGTCTTGCCTTCGGCGGCGTCTTGCCACTGGCCTGCGATGAAGAGCTGGGTGTTGGGATAGGTCATGAGCGTTGGTTGGTCAGCCAATGTGGTGAAAAAATCAAAAAAACGACTATACGCCTGCGATGATGGCTGTGTATTTCAAGGAGATTGCATGCGAGAAGTAGTCCAAAGCCTCGAAGAGTCGCGCATCCGCGAAGTGGCCAACGAAGGCCTGGGACGCAGCGATGTGCTGAAGTTCTGGTTTGGCGAGAGCGACGAGGTGACTCCCGATTTCATCCGCGAGGCGGCCATTGCGTCGCTGCAGCACGGCGAGACGTTCTACGCCCATAACCTGGGCCTGCCCGAACTGCGCCACGCGATTGCGGGCTACATGCACGGCCTGCACCCGCAGCAGCACACCGATGCGTGGTTCGACCGCATCGCAGTGACGTCCGGCGGGGTGAACGGCCTGATGGTGGCCGTGCAGGCCCTGGTGGACGCGGGCGACGAGGTGGTGCTGGTGACGCCCGTGTGGCCCAACCTGGTGGCGCAGCCGCGCATTCTGGGGGCGCAGGTGCGCACTGTGCCGCTGGTGGCCGACGTGCACGGCGCATGGCGCCTGGACATGGATGCGCTGCTGGCTGCCATCACACCCGGCACGCGCCTGCTGGTCGTCAACGCACCCAACAACCCCACGGGCTGGACGCTGACGCGCGAGGAGCAAGCCACCATCCTGGCGCACTGCCGCCGCACGGGCACGTGGATTCTGGCGGACGAGGTGTACGAGCGGCTGTACTACGCGGGCGACACGGCCAATGGCGCGGCCCCCAGCTTTCTGGACGTGGCTGAGCCCGAGGACCGGCTGATCGTGACGCACAGCTTTTCCAAGAGCTTTTTGATGACCGGCTGGCGCCTTGGGTGGCTGGTGTTGCCGCCGTCACTCACCCAGGCAGTGGGCAAGCTGATCGAGTTCAACACCTCGTGCGCGCCGGTGTTTGTGCAGCGCGGAGCCACGGTGGCGCTGCAGCGCACGGAGGAGGTGACGCCCGCGCTGGTGAACCATCTACGCAACTGCCGCGACACGCTGGTGCCGCTGCTGGCCGAGGTGCCGGGAGTGTCGGTGGCCACGCCACGTGGGGGCATGTATGCGTTCTTCCACATCGACGGGCATGACGAGTGTTTGCCGCTGGCCAAGCGGTTGGTGCGGGAGGCGGGGTTGGGGTTGGCTCCCGGCAGCGCGTTTGGGGGAGAGGCTGCGGGGTGGTTGCGGTGGTGTTTTGCGAGTCAGGATCTGGGGAGGTTGGGGGAAGGGGTGGGGAGGTTGAGGGGGTGGTTGAAGGGGTGATGGAAAGGGATTTTTGAACGATTTTGGCTGCTGGCGCTTTTGGAATAAGCGCTAGCAGCTATTGTTTTTATAGTTATTGGGGCTCTCCTTCCCGTTCGCGCTGAGCTTGTCGGAGCCGGGGGAAGCTCGTTCTCCGGTTTGGGCGGCGTGCTTGGGTTGAGGGCAGAGGCCGGGATGTCGCCCCGGCGGGCGAGTCCCTTTCTTTCGCGTCGCCGAAAGAAAGGAACCAAAGAAAGGGCGACCCTACTGTCTGCGACCCCTTCGCTGCGCGGCGGGGCAACCTGGGGTGCTCGGTCACGGGGTGCACCGCAGAACTCGCTGCGCGCCTGCGGCGCTCCGCTCGGACAACTGCGGTGAGTCAGTTCACGAAGCATGCGCGCTCCGACGCGCATGCCACCCCGCGCCCTGCGCGCCCCAGGCGCATCCAGAAGGGAACCCGCGAATCGGACATCCATCCGGGCCATCGCTTTGCTCGGCCCAATCTCGCGGGCGCAAGCGCCACGCGCTGCGAAAGCTGGGCCGAGCGCAGCGATGGCCCGTGTGGCTGTTCGGCTGTTGGATGTTTGGTTGTCCACCCCTGCTGGCTGCGCCTGCGGCGGGGCGGTTGCGGGGTGGCATGGGCGTCGGAGCGCCCATGCTTCGTGAACTGACTCGCCGTGGATGTCTGAGCGGCGCGCGCCAGCGCAGAGCGAGTTCCACGGCGCACCCCGCAACCGCCCCGCCACAGGTTTGCCCCGTAGCGAAGCGCAGGGGTCGCAGACTGGGGGTCGCCTTTCTTTTGGGTACTTTTCTTTGGCGAAGCAAAGAAAAGTACCTCGCCCGCCGGGGCGACTCCCGGCCTCCGCCCTCAACAAAGGCATGCGGCTCAATCAGCGCACAAAAACCAACACTACAAAATCAATAGCTACCAGCGCATATCCCACTAGCGCAAGCAGCCAAAGTCGCTAAAAAAACTACTGCGGCACAGCAGCCATCTTCACCGCAGGCCGATCCCCCCACCCTCCTCCGAGCGCCCGAATCAACCCCACCGTCGCCACATACTGCGCCGTCCGCACCTGCAGCTCCTGCCGCCGATTGCGCAACTCGCTGCGGCGCGCGTCCAGCAATTCGAGCTGGCTCACCAACCCATTGCGATACCGCACGTCCGACAACTGCGTGGCCCGCCGCGCAGCCGTCACCGCCCGCCCTTGCGCTTCGGCCTGGCCAGACAGCAAACGCAGCGAGGTCAGCTGATCCTCCACGTCACGAAACGCATTGAGCACCTGCCCACGGTGGTCCGCCAGCGCAGCCTCCAGGCGTGCCTTGGCGCCCTCGATCTGCGCGTCGCGCTGGCCGCCGTCAAAGATCGGCAGCGACAGCAGCGCACTCACGCCCCAGGCACGGGCCGACCACTTGAACAGGTCACCCAGCTCGGGAGACGCATGCCCCGCATTGCCCGTGAGCGTGACGGCCGGGAACCACGCCTTCTGCGCCACGCCCACGCGGGCCTGCGCGGCCAGCACGGCGGTTTGCGCGGCCGACACATCGGGCCGGCGCGCCAGCACCGTGCCGGGCACGCCCGGCGGGATCACCGGCAACGCGGCGTCGCCCGTCGCGGGCGGCAGCACAAAGCCGCTGGCCACCTCGCCGGCCAGCACAGCCAGCGCGTTGGTCAGCAGGGCCTGCTGGCGCTGCAAGGCCAGGGCATCGGACTCGGTGGCGGCCACCTCGGTCTGCACGCGGGCCACGTCCAGCTCGGCCACATCGCCGGCCTGCAGGCGGCGCTGCGTCAGGCGCAGCGTGTCCTGGTACGCGGCCAGGCTCTCTTGCACCAGCACCTGCTCGGCCTGCACGGCGCGCAGCTGCAGATAGGTTTGCGCCACGTCAGCCTGCACCATGAGGCGCGTGCTTTGCAGCAAAGCTTCGCGCGCGTCGGCGTCCAGCCGCGCGGCGTCACTGGTTTGCGAGAGGCGGCCGAACAGGTCCAGCTCGTACGATGCATTGAGCCCCGCCGTGCCCAACGTGGCAGGTGCTGCGCTGCCCGTGGTGGCAGCGCCTGCCTGACGCGTCACACCGGCCGAGGCGCCCACTTGCACCGAGCGCGCGGCGTCGGCAGAGCGCAGCAGCGTACGCGCCTCGGCCAGCCGTGCTGCCGCCTGCTGGATGCTGGTGTTGGCCGTGCCCGCACGCTGCACCAGGTCGGCCAGCACCGGATCTTGAAAGCCCAGCCACCACTCGCCGCGCGGCTGCGCCTCGGCGGGGGCGGCCACGGTCCAGGGGGCGGTGGGCAGTGCATCGCCACCTGCCGTGAAATTGGTAGGCACGGGCACGCCCGCATGCGGCGCGGGGGCCACGGGCTGGGTCATGCAACCGGCCAGCACCAGGGCGGCGGCCAGGGGTGCCAGCAGGCTGCGCTTGCGCACTGCGAGTGCTCCATCGGTGGAGTTTTTTGTCAAAAGCAAATCGGTCATGGTTGTTCTCCTGCCCCGGCCGCTGCGCCCGCTGCAATTGGCAGCGCGGAGCACGTGGCGAGGGCCACAAAGATGTTTGTTGTCAGCGTGCTCAGAAGCATCACTCGTGCTCCTTGCGCGGCGCGGCCAGCACGGGGTGGGCCGTGCCACCAGAACCCGGGGCGTGCGAGATGGGCGCCACATGCGCACCATGCTCCACCAGGGGGCGGTTGCCCGCCAGCTTGCGCAGCAGCACGTAGAACACGGGTGTGAGGAACAGGCCAAAGGCCGTCACCCCGATCATCCCGGCGAACACCGCCACACCCATGGCGCTGCGCATTTCGGCGCCCGCTCCGGTGGACAGCACCAGGGGCAGCACGCCCATCACGAAGGCCAGCGAGGTCATCAGGATGGGGCGCAGCCGCAGGCGGCTGGCCTCGATGGCGGCCTGCACGGGGGTGCGCCCGGCAAACTCCAGCTCACGCGCAAACTCCACGATCAGGATCGCGTTCTTGGCCGACAGCCCCACCAGCACGATGAGCCCGATCTGCGTGAACACGTTGTTGTCGCCCTTGGTAAGCCACACGCCCGTCATCGCGGCCAGGATGCCCATGGGCACGATCAGGATGATGGCGATGGGCAGCGTCAGGCTTTCGTACTGCGCGGCCAGCACCAGGAACACCAGCAGGATGGCCAGCGGGAACACCAGCACGGCGGAGTTACCGGCCAGGATCTCCTGGTAGGTCAGCTCGGTCCATTCAAACGTGATGCCCTGGGGCAGCGTCTCCTTGGCGATGCGCTCGATGGCTGCCTGCGCCTGGCCCGATGAATAGCCGGGCGCGGGGCCGCCATTCACGTCCGCCGCCAGGTAGCCGTTGTAGCGCATGGCGCGCTCAGGGCCGAAGCTCGGCTCCATCTTCATCAGCGCCGACAACGGCACCATCTCACCGGTGCTGGAGCGCACCTTGAGCAGGCCCACGTCTTCCGCCCGCGCCCGGTAGGCGGCATCGGCCTGCACACGCACGCTGTAGGTACGGCCGAACTGGTTGAAGTCGTTGGCGTACAGGCTGCCCAGGTAGATCTGCAGCGTGTCGAAGATATCCGTCACGGGCACGCCCAACTGGCGCGCCTTGGTGCGATCAATGTTGGCGTACAGCTGCGGCACGTTGACCTGCCAGCTGGTGAACAAGCCGGCCAGCTCTGGTGTCTGGTAAGCCTTGCCCATGAAGGCCTTCACGGCGTTGTCCATGGCTTCGTAGCCCAGCGAGGCGCGGTCTTCGATCTGCAGCTTGAAGCCGCCCGTGGTGCCCAGGCCCGCCACGGGTGGCGGCGGGAACATGGCGATGAACGCGTCCTGGATGCTGCCGAAGGCCTGGTTCAGCTGGCCCGCCACGGCGCCGCCGCTCTGGTCGGCGCGAGTGCGCTCTGCAAAGGGCTTGAGCGTGGCGAACACGATGCCGGAGTTGGAGCTGTTGGTGAAGCCGTTGATCGACAGGCCGGGGAAGGCAATCGCGTCTTCGACGTTCGGGTTCTCCTTCATGATCTCGCCCATGCGGCGGATCACGTTCTCGGTGCGGTCCAGCGTGGCGCCGTCGGGCAGCTGCGCAAAGCCGATCAGATACTGCTTGTCCTGCGCGGGCACGAAGCCGCCGGGCACGATCTTGAACAGGCCGACTGTGGCGCCCACCAGCGCGAGGTAGATCACGAACATCAGCGCCTTGCGGCCGATGACGCGCTTGACGCCACCGCTGTAGGCCTCGGAGCCGCGATGGAACAAGCGATTGAAGCCGCGGAACAGGCCGCCGAACACCTTGTCCATACCGCGCGTAAGCGCGTCCTTGGGCTCGTCGTGGCCCTTGAGCAGCAGTGCTGACAGCGCAGGCGACAGGGTCAGCGAGTTGATGGCCGAGATCACCGTGGAGATCGCGATCGTCACCGCAAACTGGCGATAGAACTGGCCCGTGAGCCCGCTGATGAAAGCCAGTGGCACGAACACCGCCACCAGCACCAGTGCGATGGCAATGATAGGGCCGGAGACTTCACGCATGGCGCGGTAGGTGGCCTCGCGCGGGGTCAGGCCCGCCTCGATGTTGCGCTCGACGTTCTCCACCACCACGATGGCATCGTCCACCACGATGCCGATGGCCAGCACCAGCCCGAACAGGGAGAGCGCGTTGATCGAGAAGCCCAGCAGGTGCAGCACGGCAAACGTACCCACCACCGACACCGGCACAGCCAGCAGCGGGATGATGGACGCGCGCCAGGTCTGCAGGAACAAAATCACCACCAGCACCACGAGGGCGATGGCTTCGAGCAGCGTGTGGATCACGGACTTGATCGACGCACGCACGAACTGCGTGGGGTCGTACGCAATCCGGTACTCCACGCCTTCGGGCATGTTCTTCTGGATCTCGTCCATGGTCTTGCGCACGTTGGCCGAGATGTCGAGCGCGTTGGAGCCCGGCGCCTGGAACACGCCCATGCCCACGGCAGGGTCGTTGTTGAGCAGCGAGCGCAGCGAATAGTCGGCCGCGCCCAGCTCCAGGCGGGCGATGTCGCGCAGGCGCGTCACCGCACCATCCGCACCGGTCTTGACGATGATGTCGCCGAACTCTTCCTCGGTCTGCAGGCGGCCCTGCGCGTTGATGGACAGTTGCAAGTCCACGCCGGGCAGGCCGGGCGATGCGCCCACCACACCTGCAGCGGCTTGCACGTTCTGGCCGCGGATGGCTGCCACCACGTCGCTGGCCGAGAGGCCGCGCTGCGCGACCTTTTGCGGGTCGAGCCACACACGCATGGAGTAGTCGCCGCCGCCAAAGATCTGCACCTGGCCCACGCCCTGGATGCGCGCAAGGCGGTCCTTCACGTTGAGCACCGCGTAGTTGCGCAGGTAGTCGATGTCGTAGCGGTTGTTGGGCGAGACCAGGTGGACCACCATGGTCAGGTCCGGCGCGCTCTTGACGGTGGTGACGCCCAGGCGGCGCACTTCCTCGGGCAGGCGCGGCTCGGCCTGCGAGACACGGTTCTGCACCAGCTGTTGGGCCTTGTCGGGGTCGGTGCCCAGCGCAAAGGTCACGGTCAGCGTCATCACGCCGTCGGTGGTGGCTTGGCTGCCCATGTAGAGCATGCCTTCCACACCGTTGATGGATTCTTCCAGCGGCGTGGCCACGGTCTCGGCGATCACCTTGGGGTTCGCGCCCGGGTACTGTGCGCGCACCACCACGGAGGGCGGCGCGACTTCAGGGTATTCGGAGATGGGCAGACCGCGCAATGCGATGAGCCCCCCGAGGAAGATGAGCACCGACAGCACCCCGGCAAAGATGGGGCGGTCGATGAAAAAACGGGACAGGTTCATGGATGCAAATTCCTGGTGTCCAGCGCGCTCAGGCGGCTGGCGACTTGGCGGCGTTCTTGGCTTCCTTGCGATCACCCGCAATCTCGGCCTTGGCGGTCATGGGCACAGGCTGTGGCGCCACCACGGCCCCGGGGCGCACGCGCTGCAGGCCGTTGACGACGATGTTCTCGCCCGCCTTGAGGCCCGAGGTGACCACGCGCAGGCCGTCAATCGGCGCGCCCAGGGTGACCTCGCGGTACTCGGCCTTGTTGCCCTCGCCCACCACCATCACGAACTTCTTGTTCTGGTCGGTGCCCACGGCACGCTCGTTGATGAGCAGCGCCTGGGTGTTGCGGGCCTGGCCCATGCGGATGCGGGCGAACTGGCCGGGGATGAGCGAGCCGTCTTCGTTGTCGAACACGGCGCGCACGCGCACGGTGCCGCTCTTGGCATCGACCTGGTTGTCGATGAGCTGCAAGCGACCGGCGTGCGGCGTGCCGCCCGTGGTGCCCGTGCCCATCTGCACGGGGATGCGCTCAATGAGCTGGCGAGCGCTGTTGCCACGCTGGCCGCTTTGCAGGTCGGCCAGGGCCTTCACCACGATCTGCTCGTCGGTGTCGAAGCTTGCGTAGATGGGGCTCACGGACACCAGCGTGGTCAGCACGGGGGCGCCCGCGCCGGCCGCCACCAGGTTGCCGACGGTGACTTCGATGCGGCCCACACGGCCCGCCACAGGGGCACGCACCTGGGTGTAGCCCAGGTTCAGCTTCGCGGTCTGCAGCGCGGCCTGGGCGGCGCGCAGGTTGGCATCGGCCTCGCGCTGGGCGTTCAGGCGCTCGTCATGCTCGCGCTGGGCGATGGCTTTTTCTTCGAGCAGGCGCGTGGCGCGCTCCAGTTCGCTGCGGGTGTACGACAGGCGGGCCTGCGCAGCGACCACCTGGGCTTCGGCGCGGTCCACCTCCGCAGCGTAGGGGGCTGGGTCCACCGTGACCAGCAGGTCGCCCTGCTTGACCAGCGAGCCTTCGCGGAAGTGCACGGCCTGCACGGCGCCCGAGACGCGCGGGCGCACGTCCACGCGCTGCACGGCTTCGAGCCGGCCGGAAAACTCGTCCCACAGGGCGATGTCTTTTTGCAGCACGGCAGCCACCGACACCGGCATAGCGGGCGGTGCTGCGGGGGCGCTATCCGCCTGCGCCACGGGTGCCTGAAACACCAGAACAGCAGCCGCCACGGTGGCCGTCACGGCCGTGGCAAGGGTGGCCAGACCCAGGGGGCGGCGCTGGGAGAACTTGGAGAAGGATGGGAAGTTCATGGTCACTTTCGATCAGTAGTTGTGCCCTTGTGGAGCACGCTGTGAAACTTGTCTGCCGTGCGCTGGCGCCTGTGGGCTGCGCTCGGCAGGTGTCAATGCAATAGGCGCGAAATGAAGTCTCGGCAATGACACGGTGGAAAGGTCAATACCCCGGCGACAGACACCGGGGCGGCCTGCGTGCCACCGTCAAAAGACGGTGCGGGCAGGTGCGCTGTGACAGCGGCCGCAGGCCAACGGGATCAGGGGTGCATGCATGGTGAGTTCTTTCCTCCGTGTCGTTTGAATGGCTAACGTGGGCTCTAGGACATGCGGAGCGGGCAACGCCGGGCAAGCGTTTCCCCTCCGGCACGCCAGGCCGGAAATCAAGATGCAAAAAGGAAATGGGGCTCGCGCCGAGCCCGCGTTTCTCTGCCTCCACCCGGGTGGAGGTCAGCGGCTGTCAGGGGTGTGAGAAGGTGTCAGGGGCCGTCGTCAGGACGGCACCGGACTTCGCGTGGAGGCAAAGAACTGCCGGAACTGCTCCTGCGCACCCGCCGCACACGGACATTCGTGCGGGCCGGTCTGCAGCAGGGCATCGGGCCATTGCGGGTTCTTGGAGAACACGTGACGCGTGACCGGCAGGCCGGCAGCCTCCAGCCGGGCCGCGTAGGCCAGCGCCTCGTCGTGCATGGGGTCGGTGTCGCCCACCAGGATCAGAGTGGGGGGCAGCCCCGCCAGGCGCTGCGCACCGGCAGGCACCGCATAGGGGTGCTCGGCATCGCGCGGGCAGCGCAGAAAGTTGCGCCAGCCCTCGGTCCACTTGCAGCCCGTGGAATCCCCCGTGGCCTCGCGCAGCGACGCGGTGCCCACACAGGGGTCCAGCATGGGCGACAGCAGGATCTGCCCGGCCAGCGGGGGGTGAGACTGGTCACGCGCCATCAGTGCCACGGCCGCCGCCAGGTTGCCACCGGCCTCTTCGCCCGCCAGGTACACGGCGGCGCCTTGCCCGCCGAGCTTGGTGCGGTGCTTGTGCACCCACTTGAGCACACCGTAACCCGTGTCCACCGGCTGTGGAAAGGGCGTGAGCGGATACGCGACCGACACCACCACGGCCCCGGCACTCTCCAGCAGAGAAGCCACCGTGCAGCCGTTATCCAGATCGCCCGACATAAAGGCCCCGCCGTGGAAGTGCACGACCACCGGTGACGCCTGACCGGTCTTCTTGCGGCCGTACATGCGCACTTCCACGTCCTGCCCCTGGGCCACCTCAATGGTGGAATCGGTGCAGACGGACGCAGCCACCCCGGACGCCTTGGCGGGCGCCGCAGCGGGCTGCGTGGGCAAAGAGGATGAAGACGGGCGGTCGGGCTGCATGGCAGGTACCCAGTAGGTAGGTGGATAGGTGGAAGGTCGGTTGACGATGGATGAAATGTAGTGGGTTGGGCCTTTCTGATAAACAGGTCAAACACCACCGCACTGTTTCCAAAAGCTCAACAATCAAACCGGGGCGCCCGTGTGAGAATTCCTCAGCACCCAATCTGGGTGCTGATGACTCAAGGAGAAGCCATGGACCAGATACAGGCCATGCGCATATTCGTGCGGGTGGTGGAGGCCGGCACGTTTACCCGGGCAGCGGACTCGCTGAGCCTGCCCAAAGCCACGGTGACCAAGCATGTGCAGGCGCTGGAGGAGCGGCTGCGCGTGAAGCTGCTCAACCGCACCACCCGCCGCGTGACCGTGACACCCGATGGCGCGGCCTACTACGACCGCACGGTGCGGCTGTTGACCGACCTGGACGACATCGAGGCCAGCATGACCAACGCGCGCGCCAACCCGCGCGGGCGGCTGCGCATCGACGTGGGCACGTCGGTGGCCCAGTTGCTCATCATTCCGCAACTGGCGGAGTTCCATGCCCGCTACCCGGACATCCAGGTGGACCTGGGTGTGAGCGACCGCACGGTGGATCTGATCGGGGACAACGTAGACTGCGTGATCCGGGGGGGCGAGCTGAGCGACCAGTCACTGGTGGCCCGCCGCATTGGCAACCTGGAGTTCATCACCGTCGCCGCACCCGCCTACCTGGAGCGCAAGGGCACACCCACACACCCGCTGGAGATCGAGGAGAAACATGCCAGCGTGATCTACTTCTCGCCGCAGAGCGGGCGGCACTATCCGCTGGAGTTTCGCCGGGGTGATGAGTCCATCGACATCACCGGCCCCTACCAGCTGAGCGTGAACGAGGCCAACGCCTACGTCACCTCCATCGTGGCGGGCCTGGGCATTGGCCAGATCACCAGCTGGCAAGCCCAGCGCTACCTCGCCAGCGGAGCCCTGGTGCAACTGCTGCCCGACTGGACCCAACCCCTGCTGCCCGTGTATGTGGTGTACCCGCCCAACCGCCACCTTAGCGCCAAGGTGCGCGCGTTTGTGGACTGGGCGGCCGAGCTGTTCCAGCGCGAGGCCCATCTGCAGCGCAAAGCCTGACGCACCCTGAATCGGTTCTATGGTGGCGGTGGTGGGGTTAACGCCCGATGCAAACGACAGGATTGCCCTCAGGGCGTGGTCATGCTCCCAGTCTGTATGCTTGGAGCCATGAGCACTCCAGAGACCCCGCCACCCGCCCCACCGGCCAACAAGCCCACCCAGCCACGCAATCCGTTGCACGGCGTGACACTCGAAGCCATGGTGGTGGGCCTGGCCGACTACTTTGGCTGGGATGAGCTAGGGCGGCAGATTCCCATCCGCTGCTTCCAGATCGACCCCAGCGTGGGCTCCAGCCTCAAGTTCCTGCGCAAGACCCCCTGGGCGCGCGAGAAGGTCGAAAGCCTCTACCTCTTCATGCTGCGGGACCAGCGGCGCAACGCGCAAGAATGAGCAGCGATGCGCGCAGCCATACCGCAACAACGCCCAATCAGGCGGCGCATTCGGCACAGCTGAGCGCGCGGTATCGCAACTTTCTGGTACCGCTGCTGGCGCTGGGCGCCATGGGTGGTTTCAATGCGCTACTGGTGGCCCGGTCTGGAGCCGGTGATGCAGGCTGGTGGCCGGTGGCCTGGCTGGCCACCGTGTTCCTGGGGGTGTTCTTCAGCGCAGCCTTCATGGCGATGGCGGGCCGCCGCAAGCTGCCGGTCGCCTACGGCATCGCGGTAGGCACGCTGGTGGGCCTGGGGCTTACCGCCTGTGGCCTACTGCAGGCCCACCTGCACGCGTCGTGGGGTGCAACCCTGCCCGCCTGGTTAGCGTGGTTCAGCAGCCCCCAGGCAAGGGCCTGGCTGGGCTCTCCCTGGGCACCGCTCATTCCCTACGCAGCAGCGCTGGCCTGGCATGGCGCCGCCCTGCTGGTTTTCAATCGCCGGACGTCACCAGAAAATCGCGGCTGATGCCGCCACCCAGGTCGTTCACCCGGTCCAGGAACTGCGTGAGGAACGCGTGCAGCCCGGTCGCCAGGATTTCGTCGATGCGGCCGTACTGCAGGTCGGCCAGCAGGCGCCCTGCCCTGCGGCTGGTCTCGGCGGACTGCCCGTTGGCCAGCACGGCCAGGTTGTCCACCACCTCGCGCAGGCACGCGTGCAGCGAGCGCGGCATGTCGCGGCTCAGGATCAGCAGGTCGGCCACGCGGCCCGGCGTGATCACGTCGCGGTAGACCTTGCGGTACACCTCGAACGCCGACACGCTGCGCAAGATGGCGCTCCAGTGGTAGAAGTCGCTTTCCTGGTTGCGGTCACTGGGGCGGCCAAAAAAGTCGTTCTTGACCGCGTGGAACTTCACATCCAGCAGGCGCGCGGTGTTGTCCGCGCGCTCCAGGAAGGTGCCCATGCGCAAGAAGTGAAACGCCTCGTCCTGCAGCATGGTGCCCAGCACCACGCCGCGTGAGAGGTGCGAGCGGTACTTCACCCATTCAAAGAACTGGCCTGGGTCGCGCTCAAACGCGCCGCCCTCCAGTTGCCGGTGCAGTTCCAGCCAAGTCTGGTTCTGCGTTTCCCACACCTCGGTGGTGAGCGCGCCGCGCACGGCCCGCGCGTTCTCGCGCGCGGCGCGCAGGCACGACAGGATGGACGACGGGTTATTGCCATCGTGCACCATGAACTCCAGCACGTTGGCGGGCGTCACTTCACCATGCTTGGCGGTGTAGGCAGGGATCAGCTCGCTGATGGACAGCAGGCCCTCCCAGCCTTTTTGCGCCACATCGGCAGCCTGGGGCAACAGGGAGGTCTCGTAGCTTACATTGAGCATTCTTGCTGTGTTCTCTGCCCGCTCTGTATATCGGGACATCCAGAACAGATGATCGGCAGTGCGACTTAGCATTTTTCCTCCCCGGGCAGAGAACCCCGCGCGTGCTGCGCACGCTGGCTGTGTTGTGCTGAAACCCCGCTTTCGGCGGCGTTTTCAGCCCGCTCGGTGTAGCGGGACATCCAGAACAGATGGTCGGCGGTGCGGCTCAGCATGTTCAGAGGCTCCCTTGCGATTGACTTTGCGACTGACCTTGTCCCTGCGATTGCGACTGGGATTGCACGGCCTTGGGTTGCGCTGCGGGCGTACCCTCGCCCAGCACCCAGGTGTCCTTGGTGCCCCCGCCCTGCGACGAATTCACCACCAGCGAGCCCTCTTGCAGCGCCACGCGCGTGAGGCCGCCGGCGGCCATCTGCACCTCGCGGCCGCTGAGCACAAAGGGGCGCAGGTCGATGTGGCGCGGGGCAATGCCGCTTTCCACATAGGTGGGGCAGCTTGACAGGCTGAGCGTGGGCTGCGCGATGTAGCCCGCCGGGTTGGCCAGCAGCGCGCGGCGAAAGTCCTCGATCTCGGCCTGCGTAGCGGCAGGGCCGATGAGCATGCCGTAGCCGCCCGCGCCGTGCACTTCCTTCACCACCAGGTCCTTGAGGTTGGCTAGCACGTGCTGCAGGTCGTCCTGCTTGCGGCACATCCAGGTGGGCACGTTCTTCAGGATGGGCTCCTCGCCCAGGTAAAAGCGGATCATCTCCGGCACATAGGGGTAGACGGACTTGTCGTCCGCCACGCCCGTGCCCACAGCGTTGCAGATGCCCACGTTGCCCGCGCGGTAAGCCTCCATGAGGCCGTAGCAGCCCAGGGTGGAATTGCGGCGGAAGACTTGGGGGTCGAGGAAGTCATCGTCCACGCGGCGATAGATCACGTCCACCCGCTGCAGGCCACGTGTGGTGCGCATGTACACGAACTTGTCCTTGACCACCAGGTCCTGGCCCTCCACCAACTCCACCCCCATCTGCTGGGCCAGGAAGGCGTGCTCGAAGTACGCACTGTTGTGCATGCCTGGCGTGAGTACCACCACCGTAGGCTCATCCGCCGTGGCGGGGGCGCTGGCGCGCAGGGTTTCGAGCAGCATGTCGGGGTAGTGGGCCACCGGCGCCACCTTGTGCAGGCTGAACAGCTCGGGGAACAGCCGCATCATCATCTTGCGGTTTTCGAGCATGTAGCTCACGCCGCTGGGCACGCGCAGGTTGTCTTCGAGCACGTAGTACTCACCATTGCCCTGGGCATCAGGGGCGCGCACGATGTCGATGCCTGCGATGTGCGCGTAGATGTCCTGCGGCACATGCACGCCGGCCATCTCGGGGCGGTACTGCGCATTGTTCAGGATGAGATCGGCGGGCACGATGCCGGCGCGGATGATGTCCTGGCCGTGGTACACGTCGTGGATGAAACGGTTGAGCGCCGTGACACGCTGCACCAGCCCCTGCTGCATGCTGGCCCACTCGTGGGCCGGAATGATGCGAGGGATCAGGTCGAACGGGATCAACCGCTCGTTGCCTGCGCCGCCTTCATCCTTGGCGCCGTAGACGGCGAAGGTGATGCCCACGCGCCGGAAGATCATCTCGGCTTCGGCCCTGCGGGCCTGCATCACGTCAGGGGGCTGTTTGCTCAACCACTGCGCATAGCGCTTGTAGTGTTCCCGCACGTCGCTGCCATCAAACGGCAGCATGGCGTACATCTCGTCAAATTTCTGCATGAACGGGCCTCCTGCGATCAGGATAGCAAGTTGTGAGCCCACCCCCGCCCAACACCCCTGGCGGCGCTGCGCCATCGGCCCCGAATCAGTCGTCCCGTGGCACCATGCGGTGCTGCCAATAGCGCTCGCCGGTGTCGCGTTCGCAGGCCACCTGCCCAGGCTGCGACGAGGACCAGCGGGCGGCCCCGCAGCGCGACGATTCCACCACCGCAATCTGGCGCGCACGGTAGCGCTGCAGCACATCCGGCGCCGGATGACCGAACCGGTTGCGATAACCAGCCTGCACCAAAGCGGTGCGCGGCTGGACAGCTTCCAGAAAAGCCGCCGACGACGAGGTCTTGCTGCCGTGGTGCGGCACCAGCAGCAGGTCGGCCCGCAAGGGCGCGCTGCGCGCCAGCAAGGCTTGCTCCTGCGGTGCCTCGATGTCGCCCACCAGCAGGGCCGTCCCGCCCTCGGGCCCGGCGGCCGTGATGCGCAGCACGCAGCTGAGTGCATTGGGACGCGGGGCCTTGGCCGCCACAGGGGCGTCGTCACCGGGCAGCGGATGCAGCACCTCGAAAGCCACGCCATCCCACTCCCAGCGCTGGCCTGCCAGGCAGGGCCTGCTGGGGCGCAAGCGCTGCAGGGCGTGCTCGGCTTCGATGGAGCCGGTCAGTTCGGCGCGCGGCTGCTGGGCCAGCACGGCCGCTGCGCCGCCCGTGTGGTCGGCATCGCGGTGGCTGAGCATGAGCACATCCACCTGCTCCCCCAGCGCCCGCAGCAGCGGCACCAGCACGCGGTGGCCCGCATCGCTCTCGCGGCTGAAGCGCGGCCCCGCGTCATACAGCAGGGTGTGCGTGGCCGTGCGCACCAGCACGGCATTGCCCTGGCCGATGTCGGCGGCCAGCAGCTCCAACTGCCCCGCAGCCGGCCGCTCGGGCTGCCACCACAACACCGGCAGCAGCAGGGGCAACGCCAGCAAACGCAGGCGCCAGGGCAGGCGCATGGCCAAGAGCGCGCCCCCTGCCACCGCCGCCACACCCGCCCACAGCGGCGCGGCAGGCAAAAACACAGCGGCCCAGGGCCACTGCGCCAGCCACTGCAGCAACGCGGTGAACGGCTGCAGGCTAAGAGCCGCAGCGCTCCACAATGGGGCCCACAGCACGCCACCCAGCGCCAGCGGCGTGACCACCAGCGTCACCCAGGGGATGGCCACCAGGTTGGCGACAAAACCCACCAGCGACACCTGGCCAAACAGCAGCAAGCCCAGGGGCGTGAGCGCCAGCGTGACCACCCACTGCTCGCGCACCAATGCATAAAAATGGCCTGTAGCGCTAGTGCTACTTGACCCTGTAGCTATTGGATTAGTAGCAAATAGCACCCCCACAGCCACAAAGCTCAGCCAGAAACCTGCCTGTGCCAGCGCCCAGGGGTCCAGCACCACCACGGCCCCACAGGCGAGCAGCCACACCTGGGGCCAGGGCCAGCGGCGCCCGCTCAGCTGCAGCAGCCCCACGATGGCCAGCATGATCACGGTGCGCTGCGCGGGCACGCCCCAGCCGCTGAACAGGGCGTAGGCCGTGGCCAGCAGCACACCCGACACCAGTGCAGCGGATTGCGCAGGCACCGCCAGGCTCAACCGGGGCGAGCGCCGCCACAACGCCCGCACCACCAGCGCCGCCAGCCAGGCGAACAGCGTGATGTGGAGACCCGAAATGCTCATGAGGTGGGCCACCCCGGTGGCACGGAACACATCCCAGTCTGCACGGTCAATAGCACGCTGGTCGCCGGTGACCAGCGCCGCCACCACGCCCGCCGTGCGCGTGCGGGTGGGGTCGGCGATGTCATTGCCCGAGCCATCCTGCCCGAATACCAGGCGCTCCAGGATGGCGTCCCGCACACGCTGGCGCAACTGCTCCACCGGGTACTGCCAGGTGGCGGCCACACGCACCGGCGGCTCGTCCTTGGGGCCCGCGCGCACGTAACCAGTGGCCTGCAGGCCCTGCTCCCACATCCACAGTTCGTAGTCAAAGCCATGCGGGTTGCGCAGGCCATGGGGCGCCTTCAGGCGCACGGTGATCTGCCACCGCTCGCCCGCACCGCCGAAAGCGCCGCCATACCAGGCCACATCCACCAGGGGCGGCAAGGACACCGGCGCGCCTTGCAGCGTCGCTCCCTCCACCACCATGCGCCAGCGGGTGCCCGCCTCGTTGATCTGCGGCATGGCGGCCACCACGCCAGTGATGCGCAGGTCCTTGCCCTCCAACGCTGCCGGCAATGCCTGCGCCTGGTAGGCCACGGCCCGCAGGCCGGTGCCTCCCGCCATGGCCAGCGCCCCCGCCAGCAACATCAGCCAGGGCGCCATGGCGATGGCACTGCGAGCCCAGCGAAGCCCTGGGCGCCGCCGCGCGGCGGCCTCCGCACCACCGCCCAGCAGCAGACCCGCCCCCAACAGCCACCCATAGGCCGCAGCGGACCACAGCATGGGCTGCTGCAGCTGCAGCGCAGCCCCGGCCACCACGCCCAGCAACACAGCGGGCAGGAGCCACGGACGCGGGGGCAATGGCCCCTCCACGCCCCAGCCTGTGGCGGACAGCGGCGTGGCATTAGAGGCGCTTATGGCGGACATGCGCTGATGCTAATGCGCCGCCAGGGCCTGCCACGTCGGCGCGATGGTGGGGTGCTGTGTAACACTTACCGCGCTCGGCGGCCTGCGCACCAGACCGCTCTCGTCTATCCACCCACACTTCCTAACGAGGACCACCATGAGCGTTTACGACAAGCTGAAAGAACTCAACATCACCCTGCCCCCCGTGTCGGTGCCTGCCGCCGCCTACGTGCCCTATGTGCAGACGGGCAACCTGGTGTTCCTGAGCGGCCACATCGCTCGCAAGGACGGCAAGCCCTGGGCTGCACAGTTCGGCCGCGACATCGGCACCGAAGAAGGCAAGCAGGCTGCGCGTGCTGTGGCCATCGACCTGATGGGCACGCTGCAAGCCGCCTGCGGCGGCGACCTGAACCGTGTCAAACGCATCGTCAAGGTCATGAGCCTGGTGAACTCCACGGGCGACTTCACCGAGCAGCACCTGGTGACCAATGGCGCCAGCGAACTGCTGGGCCAGGTGTTTGGCGAGAAGGGCGTGCACGCCCGCAGCGCCTTCGGCGTGGCCCAGATCCCCATGGGCGCGTGCGTGGAGATCGAACTGATCGCCGAACTGGCCTGACAGACCGCGCGCGCCAGCAAAAAACCCATGGCATCACTGCCATGGGTTTTTTGTTGCCTGTGCAGCGCAGGGTCCCGCCGCCGAGGCCCGCGGCAGCCGGTGGGCGCCCACCTCAGCGTGTCAGAAAGATTCCCAGTCCTCTTCCGCCCCGGCCGTGGCACCGTGCTTGGCACCTTGCTTCACGCCTGCCGATGATGCAGGCGATTTCGCCGGTGCCGCCGGGGCACTCGCAGCGCTGATGCGGGCTGCAGGGGCACCGCCCGCAGTGGCGGACGCTGCGGGCTTGTTGCGGGTGGCGGGCATGGTGGTTGTCGCCTTGGCCGCGCCGCGCGCGACCCCAATGGCGGCCTGTGCAGGCCCGTAGCTGGCGGCGTTGACCTTGAACATGGACACCTCGCGCGCCAGGTGATCGGCCTGCTCGCGCAGGCTTTGTGCTGCCGCAGCGCTTTCTTCTACCAGGGCGGCGTTCTGCTGGGTCATCTGGTCGAGGTTGCTGATCGCCTTGTTGACCTGCGACACCCCCGCGCTCTGCTCGGACGATGCGGCGGTGATCTCGCCGATCATGTCGGTCACGCGCTGCACCGACTGCACGATGTCGGTCATGGTCGTGCCCGCATCGGACACCAGGCGCGAGCCGGTCTCCACCTTCTCCACCGACGCGCTGATGAGCTGCTTGATCTCCTTGGCCGCCTCGGCACTGCGCTGGGCCAGGCTGCGCACCTCACTGGCCACCACGGCAAAGCCCCGGCCTTGCTCGCCGGCACGCGCGGCCTCCACCGCCGCATTGAGCGCCAGGATGTTGGTCTGGAACGCAATGCCGTCGATCACGCCAATGATGTCTGCGATCTTCTTGCTGCTGTGGTTGATGTCCTCCATGGTGGCCACCACCTGGGTCACCACCTCGCCGCCCCGGCGGGCCACGCCAGTGGCCCCCGCAGCCAGGCTGCTGGCCTGCTGGGCGCTGCCCGCGCTTTGCTGGATGGTGCTGGTGAACTCCTCCATCGCGGCCGCCGTCTCCTGCAGGTTGCTGGAGGTCTGCTCGGTGCGGGCCGACAGGTCCTGGTTGCCGGTCGCGATCTCTGCGCTGGCAATGGCAATGCTGTCCGTGCTTTGGCGCACCTGGTGCACCATGCGCCCCAGCGCGTTGCTCATGGCATAGAGCGAGCGCAACAGATCGCCAAACTCGTCGCTGCGCGTGACAGCCTCCTGCAGGCTCAGGTCGCCACCCGCAATGCGTTCGGCCAGTCCATTGGCCTGGGCCAAGGGCCGCTGGATGCTGCCAATCAGGTAATACGCCCCCACGATGATGGCCAGCAGCAGCAGGCCCACGGCCACCGCGGCAATCTTGACGGTGAGCATGCGTGAGGCTGCCATCTCCAGCTGCTTGGCGGCCGCATTCTGTTGCTGCTGCTGCACAAAGTCGCGCAGGGCTTGCAGGTAGGTGGCCACGGCCGGGTTGTAGGACTGCTTGACCAGTGCAATGGCCTGGTCCTGTTGCCCATCCGCCTTGAGCTTGCGGGCCTGGCCGCGCAAGTCGATCATGGCCTTGCGTGCTTCGGCAATCTTGGCCATCTGCGCCTTGTCGGCATCGGACAGGGCCATGGCCTCCAGCGACTTTTGCACCTCGCTGATCTGCGCCGTGGTGGCCGCAATCACGTCCTTGAACTCGGCCTCCACCGCGGCGTCACCACTGACGATGAGCGCCTGGGTACGCGCCGCGTTGGTTTCCGTCAGGCCCGACCAGCGGATCGCGGCCTGCACGCGCGCCTCCATGTCCTTGGCCATCGCATCGGCCTCAGCCTGCACCTTGGCCGAGCGGTAGCCGGAGAAACCCACCACGGCAACCAGCAGCACCACAATCAGCACCACCGCCAGCCAGAGTTTGTGCGCCATCCGGAATTGCTTGGGCATGGATGTCTCCTGAAGCGTTGTGTTTGTGTACAGATGTTGCTCTTTTTTTCACCATCGCACAAACAGACCGCCTCGGCATCAGGGTCTGCCCTCGGCGCCGCGCGTCGAGAGGTACCGGCGCGGCGCAGGGCCACCGGCCGAGCCCCCGCCGAAAACAACTACTCGACGCGCGTCACTGTCGTGGGCTTGAAGCCCAGGTCTGCTGCCTTGCCCTTGCGGCCGCGCGCGGCACGGGCGTTGTTGAGGCTGCGGATCTCCAGCGTCTCATCACGCTGCTTGCCACCCCGGCCCACGCCATCGAGGCGAATGCTGCGCGTGTAGGCCGCCGCGCCTGCGAGCTGGTCCTTGTCTTCCAGGTCGATCAGCATCAGCCCCCGGCCGCCATTGGCCATGGTTTTCAGCTCGGTGATCTCGAAGGTCAGGATGCGCCCGCCCGTGGACGCGCAGGCCACGTGCGTGGCCGGCAGCACCGGTTTGCTGCCCGTGGTGCCCGCAGCGTGTGATGGCACACACACGGTTTCGCCCTCGCCCAGGGTGAGGAAGGCCTTGCCTCCCTTTTGGCGCGAGACCATGTTTTCCACCGCCGCCAGAAAGCCGTAGCCGCCCGAGTTGGACAACAGCAGCGTGGCGTTGGCGGGCCCCGCAAAGTAGTGCAGCAGTTGCGTGCCCGATTCCAGCTCGATGAGCGTGGTCACCGGCTGGCCGTCGCCACGCGCACCGGGCAGCAGCGACACGGCCACCGAGTAAACGCGGCCGTTGCTGCCAAAGGCCAGCAGGGTATCCACCGTGCGGCACTCGAACGTGCCGTACAGCCCATCACCTGCCTTGAAGGCAAAGCTGGCGGCCTCGTGGCCATGGCCGGTGCGGGCGCGCACCCAGCCTTTTTGCGAGACGACCACGGTCACAGGCTCGTCCACCACCTTCACCTCGGCCACAGCCTTTTTCTCGGCCTGGATGAGAGTGCGGCGGGCGTCGGCAAAGGTCTTGGCGTCCGCCTCGATCTCCTTGACCATGGTGCGGCGCAGCGAGCCGGGGTTGTTCAGGATGTCTTCGAGCTTGCCCTGGCTTTCGCGCAGTTCTTTCAGCTCTTGTTCGATCTTGATGGCTTCTAGGCGCGCCAACTGGCGCAGGCGGATTTCGAGGATGTCCTCGGCCTGCCGGTCGCTGAGGTTGAAGCGAGCGATGAGCGCGGCCTTGGGCTCCTCGGCCGCACGGATGATCGCGATCACCTCGTCGATGTTGAGCAGCACGGTCTGCCGCCCTTCGAGGATGTGGATGCGGTCCAGCACCTTGTCCAGCCGGTGCTGGCTTCGGCGGGTGATGGTGGTCTGGCGGAAGGCAATCCACTCTTCCAGCATCACACGCAGCGACTTCTGCACGGGCTTGCCATCGAGCCCCACCATCGTGAGGTTGATGGGGGCCGAGGTTTCCAGGCTGGTGTGGGCAAGCAATGCGGTGATCAGCTCCTGCTGCGGGGTCTTGCCCGTCTTGGGCTCGAACACCAGGCGCACGGGCGCGTCTTTGCTCGATTCGTCGCGCACCACATCCAGCACAGCCAGCATGCTGGCCTTGAGCTGGGTCTGGTCTTGCGAGAGCGCCTTTTTGCCGGCCTTGACCTTGGGGTTGGTGATTTCCTCGATCTCTTCGAGCACCTTTTGCGTGCTCACGCCGGGCGGCAACTCGTTCACCACCAGCTGCCACTGGCCACGCGCCATGTCTTCGATCTTCCAGCGCGCGCGCACCTTGAGGCTGCCACGGCCCGTGCGGTAGGCATCGGCAATGTCGCCCGCGCTGCTGATGATCTGGCCGCCGCCGGGGTAGTCCGGGCCGGGCACCAGCGCGAGCAGGTCTTCCTGGCTCAGCGAGGGCGTCTTGATGAGCGCAATGCAGGCGTCTGCAATCTCGCGCAGGTTGTGGCTGGGGATTTCGGTGGCCAGGCCTACGGCAATGCCGCTGGCGCCATTGAGCAACGCGAACGGCAAGCGCGCTGGCAACTGGCGCGGCTCCTCCGTGCTGCCGTCGTAGTTGGGCATGAAATCGACCGTGCCTTCGTCGATCTCATCCAGCAGCAGGCTGGTGATGCGCGACAGGCGGGCCTCGGTGTAGCGCATGGCCGCAGCGCCGTCGCCGTCGCGGCTGCCGAAGTTGCCCTGGCCGTCGATCAGCGGGTAGCGCTGGGCAAAGTCCTGCGCCATGCGCACGAGCGCGTCATAGGCCGACTGGTCACCGTGCGGGTGGAAGCGGCCCAGCACATCGCCCACCACGCGGGCGCTCTTGACCGGTTTGGCAGCCGTGTTGCGCGTGGGGCCGCTGTAGCCCAGGCCCATGCGGTCCATCGAATACAGAATGCGCCGCTGCACGGGCTTGAGGCCGTCGCACACGTCGGGCAGTGCGCGGCCCTTGACGACCGACAGTGCGTACTCCAGGTAGGCACGCTGGGCATAGCCCGCCAGGCCCAGGGAGTCGCCCCCGTCATCGCCTGCGGTGGTGAAATCAAGAGTGGGTTGGTCGCTCATTCGTTCGGAATCGTCGGTAAGGGTTCAAACGCGGTCTGCGGCGCGCTGCGGGTCTGTGCCACCTGGGTGGGCGGCAGGTTGCCCCGGTTCTGCGCGCCGCCCGATAGCTCCATGCGCACACGGCCCGGCAGGGCGCGCTGTGTCAACACGGGCGCTGGCGGCTTGAGCTGGGCGTACAGACCCAGCACGGTGCGCACGTAGTTTTGGGTTTCCTTGAAGGCCGGGACCTGGTTGCCCGCCTTTTGCACGGCGCCTTCGCCCGCGTTGTAGGCGGCCACGGCCAGGTCCATGCGGCCGGGGAACAGGTCCAGCAGGTAGCGCAGGTAACGGGTGCCGGTGGGCACGTTCACAGCGGGGTCGGCCAGTTTTTGCTCCACCGTGCGCTTCTTGTCCGCACTCACGCCAAAGCGGCTGGCCGTAGCGGGCATCACCTGCATCAGGCCCACGGCGCCCTTGGGCGATACGGCGGCGGCGTCAAAGCCGGACTCGGTGGCGATCACGGCCTGCAGCAGCTCATAGTCCACGCCATGCTGGGTGGACGCAGCGCGCAGGTGGTGCTTGACGCGCTTGTAGTCGGGCGCAATGTCAAAAAACGCCAGCAGGCGCGCACCCGCTGCGGGCAGCGCATAGGGCATGGGCGATGCATTGGCCGGTGCATCCCGCGTGGAGTCGAAGTCGTTGCCCCGAAAAAACAGCTGGTAGCGCGCATCGACCTGCTCGGACGCAAAGTGCGTCACGCCGCGCTCATCCACATGCGCCCACAGGTCTGCATGGGCCGTTTGCTGCAAAAAACAGAGCAAACAACCCAATAAATACCAGCGCATGACGCCATTCTTGTTTGGATTCCTCATGGCAGACCTGTCGGACAGCCCTCGGTCAGATATCGATCTCCACCGCGTCGCCATGCAGCTCCATGAGCTCGCGGCGCGCGGCGGCCTCGCCCTTGCCCATGAGCTTGGTGATGAGGCCTTCGGTGGCGGCAAAGTCCACATCCCCCAGCTGCACGGGCAGCAGGCGGCGGGTGTCGGGATTGAGGGTGGTTTCCCACAGCTGCTCGGCGTTCATTTCGCCCAGGCCCTTGAAGCGGCTGATCTGGCACTTCTCGCGTGCCACGCCATCCTTGGCGCATTTGTCGAGGATGGCCGTCAGCTCCCCATCGTCCAGCGCATACATCTTGGCCGCAGGCTTCTTGCCGCGCGCAGGCACATCCACGCGAAACAGCGGTGGGCGCGCCACGTAGATATGGCCGGTCTCGATGAGCTTGGGGAAGTGGCGGAAGAACAGCGTGAGCAGCAGCACCTGGATGTGCGATCCGTCCACGTCGGCATCTGACAGGATGCAGATCTTGCCGTAGCGCAGACCGCTCAGGTCCAGCGTGTCGTTGGGGCCATGCGGGTCCACGCCAATCGCTACCGAGATGTCGTGGATTTCGTTGTTGGCAAACAGGCGGTCGCGCTCCACCTCCCAGGTGTTGAGCACCTTGCCGCGCAGCGGCAGGATGGCCTGGCTTTCCTTGTCGCGGCCCATCTTGGCGCTGCCACCGGCCGAATCGCCCTCCACCAGGAAGACCTCGTTATGGGCGATGTCCCTGCTTTCGCAGTCGGTGAGCTTGCCCGGCAGCACAGCCACGCCCGAGCCCTTGCGTTTTTCAACCTTCTGCCCGGCCTTCTGGCGCGTCTGCGCGGCCTTGATGGCCAGCTCGGCCAGCTTCTTGCCGTAATCAACGTGCTGGTTCAGCCACAGCTCCAGCGCCGGGCGTACGAAACCGCTGACCAGGCGCACGGCGTCGCGCGAGTTCAGGCGCTCCTTGATCTGGCCCTGGAACTGCGGGTCGAGCACCTTGGCCGAGAGCACGTAGCTGGCGCGCGCAAACACGTCCTCGGGCAGCAGCTTCACGCCCTTGGGCAACAGGCTGTGCAGCTCGATAAAGCTCTTGACCGCGTTGAACAGGCCGTCGCGCAGGCCACTTTCGTGGGTGCCACCCGCGCTGGTGGGGATCAGGTTGACATAGCTCTCGCGCATGGGCTGGCCGTCTTCGGTAAAGGCCACCGCCCAGGCCGCCCCTTCGCCCTCGGCAAAGCTCTCGTTGCCGCTTTCGGCAAAACCCTCGCCTTCAAACAGCGGGATCACCGGGTCGCCGTTGAGCGTCTGCATCAGGTAGTCCCGCAGGCCGCCCTTGTACTGCCAGGTCTGCGTGTCGCGGGTTTTTTCGTTCACCAGCTGCACCGTCACGCCGGGCATGAGCACGGCCTTGCTGCGCAGCAGATGGGTCAACTCACCCATGGGCAGGGCACTGGATTCGAAATACTTGGCGTCGGGCCACACGCGCACCGAGGTGCCCTGCTTGCGCTCGCCCGCCTCCAGCGGGCGGGCGACCAAAGACTCGATCACGTCACCGGCGGAGAACACCAGGCGCGCCGCCTTGCCTTCGCGGTAGCTGGTGGCCTCCAGCCGGGTGGCCAGGGCGTTGGTGACCGACACGCCCACGCCGTGCAGGCCGCCCGAGAAGCTGTAGGCACCGCCCTTGCCCTTGTCGAACTTGCCACCCGCATGCAGGCGGGTGAAGACCAGCTCGATCACCGGCGCGTTTTCTTCCGGGTGCAGGCCAAACGGGATGCCCCGGCCGTCGTCCTCCACACTGACCGAGCCATCGGCATGCAGCGTGACGCGGATCTTCTTGCCGTGGCCGGCGAGGGCCTCATCGGCGGCGTTGTCCAACACCTCCTGGATGATGTGCAGGGGGTTGTCGGTGCGGGTGTACATGCCCGGGCGCTGCTTGACGGGCTCCAGGCCCTTGAGCACGCGGATTGAGCCTTCGGAGTATTCGCTCGCGGAAACAGAAGAGGGTTTGGCTGCCATGGGGCGGATTGTAGTGCGGCACCGCAACAATAGCTGGATAAATAACCAGCCCTTCAAACCGCTGCGCCAAGCGCTGCATTTTCTGCCGCCCCCACCGCCAACTGTATTGGTCGCGGGTGTATCAGCGCGTTTCGCCCAATCTGGCTACATTCCTGCGCATGCATATGAATCCTCCCAAACTATCCATGTTCCAGGTGCTGGCGTGCGGCGCGGCCATCGTGACCCTGTCCATGGGCACCCGCCACGGGTTCGGGCTGTGGCTTCTGCCCATCACCCAGGAAATGGGCTGGACGCGCCAGTCGTTCGCCCTGGCCATCGCCATCCAGAACCTGTCCTGGGGCGTGATCGGGATTTTTGCGGGCATGGCGGCCGACCGGTTTGGGGCCTTCCGCGTGCTGCTCGGCGGTGCAGCCCTGTATGCCCTGGGCCTGGCGGGCATGGCGCTGTCGCCCACGCCCATGCTGTTTGCGCTGACGGCCGGTGTGCTGATTGGCGCGGCGCAGGCGGGCACCACCTATGCGGTGATCTATGGTGTGCTGGGGCGGCAGATTGCGCCCGAAAAACGCTCCTGGGCCATGGGCGTGGCAGCGGCGGCGGGTTCGTTCGGGCAGTTCCTGATGGTGCCGGTCGAAGGCTGGCTGATTGCAGGCCTGGGCTGGCAGCAGGCCTTGCTGGTGCTGTCGATGGCCGTGCTGCTGATCGTGCCGCTGGCCTTTGGCCTGCGGGAGCCGGGCTTCAAGGGTGCGGCCCCGGTCAGGCGCGAGCAGACCATTGCGCAGGCGCTGGGCGAGGCCTTCCGCTACCCCAGCTTCAACCTGCTGATGGCCGGTTACTTTGTGTGCGGCTTTCAGGTGGTGTTCATTGGCGTGCACATGCCCAGCTACCTCAAGGACCATGGCCTGTCGCCCCAGGTGGCCAGCTATGCGCTGGCGCTGATCGGACTGTTCAATGTGTTTGGCACCTACATCGCGGGCACGCTGGGCCAGCGCATGCCCAAGCGCCACATCCTCGCTTTCATCTACTTTGCCCGCGCGGTGGCGATCAGCATCTTTTTGCTGGTACCGCTGTCGCCGCTGTCGGTGTACGTGTTCTCGGCGGTGATGGGCGCGCTGTGGCTGTCCACCGTGCCGCCCACCAACGCCACCATTGCACAAATATTCGGGGTGCAGCACCTGTCCATGCTGGGCGGCTTTGTGTTCTTCAGCCACCAGATCGGCAGCTTCCTGGGCGTCTGGTTGGGCGGCTATCTGTATGACGCCACCGGCAGCTACGATATCGTCTGGTACATCGCGATCGGCCTGGGCATTTTTGCCGGGCTGGTGAACCTGCCAGTCAAGGAAAGCCCGATCGCGCGCCACACCCCACAACCCGCCTGACCTATTTGTCCCCCCTGCATGAGCGACACCACCCCGCCCCGCAAACCCGCGCCGCGTGCCCTGCGCTGGCTGGGCGGTGCCGTGGCCGTGCTGCTGTGCCTGGTGGTGTTTGGTTTGTACACCGTGCCCGAATTCATGGTGCTGCTGGCCGACCAGATGTGGGCGTGTTTTTGACACCCTTGGCGGGATTTTCAAGCGTTTTTGGCCGCAAGCGCTAGTGGATCATGCGCAGGTAGCTATCATTTTTATAGTTTCATGCACGGTATGCACGGTACAGAAGCCCCTTCGGATTGGGTGCGGCGCTGGAGCCACCTGATCGCCCCCCACAGCACCGTGCTGGATGTCGCCTGCGGCGCAGGGCGCCACCTGCGCCATCTGCGGGAACGAGGGCACACCGTGGTCGGCGTGGACCGGTCGGCCGAGGCGCAGGCCGCCTGCGGAGGGCTGGGCGAGCTGGTGCAGGCTGACATCGAAAACGGCCCCTGGCCTTTTGCAGGCCGCCAGTTTGGCGGCGTGGTTGTCACCAACTACCTGTGGCGCCCCTTGCTGCCCACCATCGTGGCCAGCGTGGCGCCGGGCGGGGTGCTGGTCTACGAAACCTTTGCCCAGGGCAACGAAACCGTGGGGCGCCCGGCGCGGGCGGAGTTCCTGCTCGCGCACGGCGAACTGCTGCAGGCATGCCAGGACCTGCGAGTGGTGGCTTATGAGGACGGCTTCATCGACGAACCCGCGCGTTTCGTGCAACGCATCACGGCCGTACGGGAACTCCCGCAGGCGGGTGGACCCTCACGACATCTTTTGTCTACCGGGGCTAGTTAGAATGCCCTTTTACCGTTTACCACTGCGGACATGACTTCTTCTTCCGTGCCACTCACCGGCAGCATCGTCGCCCTCGTCACTCCCATGCACGAGGACGGTAGCGTGGACTACCCCACCTTGCGCAAACTGATCGACTGGCACATCGCCGAAGGCACCGATTGCATCGGCGTGGTAGGCACCACGGGCGAGTCCCCCACGGTGAACGTGGAAGAACACTGTGAAATCATCCGCGTGGCCGTGGAACAGTCTGCCAAGCGCGTGCCCATCATGGCCGGCTGCGGCGCCAACTCCACCGCCGAAGCCATTGAGCTGGCCAAGTTCGCGCGCGGCGTGGGTGCCGACAGCCAGCTGCAGGTCGTGCCCTACTACAACAAGCCCACCCAAGAGGGCCAGTACCAGCACTTCAAGGCGATTGCAGAAGCCACGGGCGACCTGCCTATCGTGCTGTACAACGTGCCTGGCCGCTCGGTGGCCGATATGCAGCACGACACCGTGCTGCGCCTGGCCCAGGTGCCCGGCGTGATCGGCATCAAGGAAGCCACCGGCAACATCGAGCGTGCCCAGTGGCTCATCCGTGACGTGCCCAAGGGCTTTGGCGTGTACTCGGGCGACGACCCGACCGCCGTCGCCCTGATGCTGTGTGGCGGCCACGGCAACATCAGCGTGACGGCCAACGTGGCCCCGCGCCTGATGCACGAGCTGTGCGTGGCGGCACTGGCCGGCAACGTGCAACGCGCCATGCAGATCCAGTTTCAGCTGATGCCGGTGCACAAGCACCTGTTTGTCGAAGCCAACCCCATCCCGGTCAAGTGGGCCATGTCCCGCATGGGCCTGTGTGGTGGCACCATGCGCCTGCCCATGACGCCCCTGGCCAGCAGCAACGAGGCTGTGGTCGAGTCGGCACTGCGCACCAGCGGCCTGATCTAATCCGGGCTTTGCGCCCGCTCTCAGAGACACTTCCCAAGGATTTCCGCGTGAAAGCTGCTACCACCCGCCTGAGCCTGCTGGCTCTTGTCATGGCCCTGTCCGCCTGCTCCACCAGCATTCTGGAGGGCGACAAGATCGACTACAAGAGCGCCGCCAAGGGCTCGTCACTGGAAGTCCCCCCGGACCTCACCCAGCTGTCACGCGACTCGCGCTACGCCATGCCAGGTGGCTCGGTGTCTGCCGCTGCCATGCAGGCAGGCCAGGCCGCGCAGCCGTCGGGCAACGCCAACGCGGCGGCCCTGTCGCTGGGCGACGTGCGGATCGAACGAGACGGCAGCCAGCGCTGGCTGGTGGTCAATCGCCCCGCCGACAAGCTGTGGGAGCCCGTGCGCGACTTCTGGCTGGAAAGCGGCTTCACGCTGGCCCAGTCCGAGGCCAACGTTGGCATCATGGAAACCGACTGGGCAGAGAACCGCGCCAAACTGCCCCAGGATTTCATCCGATCCACCATCGGCAAGCTGATGGAGTCCCTGTACTCGACCGGCGAACGGGACAAGTTCCGCACCCGGCTGGAACGCAATGCCAATGGCAGTACCGAGATCTACATCACCCACCGCGGGATGGTCGAGGTCTATGGCAACGTCACCAAGGACAGCACCGTCTGGCAGCCCCGCCCATCCGACCCGGAACTCGAAACCGAATTCCTGCGCCGCCTGATGGTCAAGCTGGGCGTCAGTCAGGAGCAATCCAAGGCAGTGGCCGCAGCACCCGCAGCGCGTGCCCAGGCCGCCCGCATGGCCACGGTCAACAACGTGCCGGTGGTCCAGCTGGACGAGGGCTTTGACCGGTCCTGGCGCCGGGTGGGCCTGGCCCTGGACCGCACCGGTTTCACCGTGGAAGACCGCAACCGCAATGAGGGCACGTACTTCGTGCGCTACGTGGCTCCGGACACCGTGAAGAAAGAGCCTGGCTTCTTCAGCAAGCTCTTCAGCTCCACCTCCGCAACACCTCCGCTCAAGTACCGCATTGTGGTGCGCAGCCAGGGTGAGTCGACCACCGTGTCGGTGCTCAATGAGGCTGGCGCCCCCGAGTCCTCGGCCAATGCCGAGCGCATCGTGCGCGTGATTGCTGACGATCTGAAATAAGAGCCGGCCGCAGGCCGCCACCCACACCTCTGGAGCCCCCTCCGCCTTCTGGTGGACGGTGGCTCTGGTTTTTTGGGCCGCCACAAACCCACCCTTTCGCTCCGCCATGCTTCGATTCAAGAACCTGGGCAGCGGCAGCACTGGCAATGCCACGGTCGTCGAAGGCCGCAGTGGCAGCCAGGTTCGCCGCCTCCTGATCGATTGCGGGCTCGGCATCCGGCAGCTGCAAGCCCGTCTGGCGCAAGCGCAGTTGCAGGTGGAAGACCTGGACGCCCTCTTCATCACCCACGAACACTCGGACCACATCGGCTGTGCCCAGACCGTGGCGCTGCGTTTTCGCATTCCCGTGTGGATGAGTGAGGGCACGTACGCGGCCCTCGGTGCGCCAGACTTGGACGGCTTGCTACGGGTGGCGCACGACATGGAAGCGATTGACATGGGCGCATTCGAAGCCCGCCCCTTCACCGTGCCCCACGATGCCCGGGAGCCGCTGCAGCTGCGGTGCTCCGACGGCGCCGCACACCTGGGCGTGCTGACCGACCTGGGCCACGCCAGCCCCCATGTGCTGCAGCAGCTGCAGGGATGCCACGCCCTGTTGATCGAGGCCAATCACGACCCCGACATGCTGGCCGCGTCCCGCTACCCGCCCTTCCTGAAACGCCGCGTAGGCGGGCTGTACGGCCACCTGGCCAACCCGGCGACGGCGGAGATTCTGCGTGCGGTGCAGCACAACGGCCTGCGGTGCGTAGTGGCAGCGCACCTGAGTGCGCAAAACAACCTCCCCGCACTCGCCCGCCAATCGCTCGCCGCCGCGCTGGGTTGGGCGGACAAGGAGATCCAGGTCGCCAGCCCCACCGAAGGCACTGATTGGCTCGACGTCAACCCTTGATGGCCCGGACCGGGCGTCCATAAATGTCTCACCCTGGCGAAGGGCATAAAAAAAGCCCCGGACCTTGCGGTGCGGGGCCGTGGCACAGGCCGACCTTGAGGTCAGCGCAGAGCCTGCAGCGATTTACTTGGCTGCGGAAGCGCCGGTAGCGGCGGTGGCAGCAGCGTCAGCAGCAGCCTTGGCAGCGTCAGCGGCAGGAGCAGAAGCGTCAGCAGCAGGTGCAGCGGCGGCAGGAGCAGCAGCGTCGGAAGCGGCAGGTGCTGCTGGCTCGGCGGCGGGAGCAGGTGCTGCGGCAGGAGCTTCCACAGGAGCGGGTGCTGGAGCGGGTTCTTCCTTCTTGCCACAAGCGGCGAGTGCAGCAGCAGCGATCAGGGCGGCCAGAACGAGAGAGTTCTTCATTTCGATTTTCCTATTTGGACAGACAGAATCTTGAAAAGCCACGGCGTCAGGCTTCCTGAGCCCATGCACGCATTGGCACAATGCACTTGGTTGCACCTTTTTGGGCACAGCCGCAGATTATATTGGTATTTAGTCAATACTGACTAACACTGACGAAAGCTTTACGCCAGCTTGACTTTGCGCAGTATCCCTCCGGGCGCGACTGCCGCGTGGCGCCATGCCAACGGGCGCTCCCCAAAGTGGGGCAAAGGCTACAGACCCAGTGTGGTGGAGGGAAAGCCGGGTGCGCTCTTGCTGCGCACCCATTCGTTGAGTGTCTCGTGCAGCAGCACCCGGCGATCGGCCTCGCTGCCGGTCACCCCCACGCAGCGCTCAGGATCGAGCCGGTGCAGCACCCATTGCGGCGACCACAGCGCGCTGGGCAGGTCCAGCGGGTCGGCGGCCGGGCTGCGGCGGCAGGTGATGATGTGGTCCCAGGTACCGCGCCAGCGCACAAAGCGGGCATGGCGGCGGATCACGTCGTCGTAGCTGCAGGCCAGCATGGTGAAGCGCCGGCCGCTGCGGGCCCAGTCCTGCAAACACTCGACCACCGCACGCTCGCCCAAGGGCCAGTCATGAAAGTGGGCATCGCTGATAAAAATCTCGTGCCAGCCGTCCCGCGCCGCCGTTGCAATGGCGTCGCGCACCAGTTGCTGAAACGCCTCACGTCCGCTGAATCGCCCACTGGGCAAGTCACGCAAAGGCTCGGCGGAGGGGGTTGCTGTGTCGGTCATCACTGGCTCCTGGTCAGTATCAGCCGGCCCAGGCATGGGCCCAGCCCGCATCGCACCACGACGAAAGCAGCTCCAGCGCGTCGTCGCTGGCCCGTGCCAGATCGCGTGCCGACAGTTGGCGCTCATCGGCCAGGCGCCGCATCAGTGTGGCGTCGCGCCCCGCTGCGCGGTAGCTTTCGCCGTTGATGAAGATGTGCTGTGTGTCGTACATCATGCGGCTCTTACGGTCCAGCCGCACCCCTTCCAGCATCACCTTGGGGTCACCAGGCTCAAACCACACGCTGGGCTTGGGCTCGGTCAGGTACTCGCCCAGCGCGCGTTCCAACACCAGGGGCTGAGCCAGCGCGCGCGACAGCACCTCACGCGCAAAGTCCTGCAGCCCGGCAGGAATGTGCGCCGGCTGCGCCACAGCGTCTTGTCCGGCATCACGGTACAGCAACGGGTGGTCATCCTCCCCGGCATCTTCCGCCAGACGCACCAGCAGCTCTTGCGCCAGCTCGGCGCGGGCCGGTGCGCGAAAACCGATGGAGTAGGTCATGCACTCGCCTTCGGCAATCCCGTCGTGGGCATAACGCGGGGGCAGGTACAGCATGTCACCCGGCTCCAGCACAAACTCCTCCTCGGGTTCGAACTGGGCCAGCACCTTCAAGGGAATGCCGTCGCGCAGCGACAGATCCTTTTGGCGCCCGATGCGCCAGCGCCGCTTGCCGTGCGCCTGCAGCAAAAAGACGTCATAACTGTCGAAATGGGGCCCTACGCCACCGCCGTTGCTGGCGTAGCTGATCATGAGATCGTCCAGCCGCGCCTCGGGCACAAAACGAAACTGCTGCATCAGCGCGTGCACCGCGTCGTTGTGCAGATCGACGCCCTGTACGAGCAGCGTCCAGTCGGGCTGCTGCAACGCAGGCAGCGCACGGCGGTTGAAGGGCCCGTGGCGCAGCTTCCAGGCGCCTTTGATCTGTTGCACCAGGCGGGACTCCACCCCCTCCTGCCCGGCCAGCGCAAACAGCTCGGCCCGCAGCACCGGCGGCGCAAACTGCGGGACGGCTTGGCGCACCAGCAAGGGCTTCTTCTGCCAGTGGCGGCGCATGAATTGCGCGGGAGTGAGGCCGCCGAACAGGGCCAAGGGTTGCTGAATGTCCATGGGGAAAGTGTTGCCCTTTTGCGGGGCCGTTGGTCAAACTGCGACAATTCTCCTATGGAAATTACCCAACAATGTGTGGTCGCACTGACCTGGACCCTGAAAGACACCCTGGGCGAAGAACTCGACGTACTCGACGAGCCCGTGGAGTTTCTGGTGGGCGGTGATGATCTCCTGCCCCGTATCGAAGAGGCCCTGCAAGGCCACGGCCCTGGTGCCACGCTGGCACTGCACCTCGAACCCGAGGACGCTTTCGGTGACTTCAATGACCAATTGCTGTTTCTGGAGCCCCGCGCCCTCTTCCCCGCCGAGATCGAAGAAGGCATGACGTTTGACGGCATGGCCCTGCCCGAGGGCTGCAACCCCGACGCCCCCCGCACGGCCCTCTACACCGTGGCCGAGATCTATCCTGAACATATCGTGCTCGACGGTAACCACCCGCTGGCGGGCATTGCACTGCGCCTGCAACTGACGGTGCAGGCCGTGCGCGAAGCCACCGAAGAAGAAATCGGACGTGGCACGGCCGGAACCGGCTTCTTCCGCGTCCAGCCCCAGGCGCCAGGCAGCTCGTTGCTGCACTAAGTCCTACCAAAAGCACAACGGGCGCCCCGAGGAAACTCGGAGCGCCCGTTTGTGAGGGCAGTGCGTCAGGTCACATGCGCGAAATCTGACCGTTGTACAGACGCACGCGATCGCCGATGCGCAGGTCACCCGGGCTGCTCACGTCATACACGCGATACCCCCCCTGGTCCAGCTGCACGGACAACCGGTATCCCTGCACATATTCCTGGTTGTTGCGCCCCTCGATGGCGTTGCCAGCCACCGCGCCACCCAACACGCCTACAGCGGTGGCTGCAGCACGACCCGTGCCCTTGCCCACCTGGTTGCCCAGAACGCCGCCCACCACCGCGCCCAGAACGGCACCAGTGCCGGTGGTCTGGCCCTGGCTGCGGCCCTGCAGGACCTCGATGTTGGACACGCGACCATATTCGGTGCCTGCCTGATTCTGCGGATAGGCAGGAGCCGTCTGGTAGCCACTCGAATAACCGCCGGAGTATTGCGGAGCAGGTGCCGGGCGGCTGTGGCCGCAAGCAGCCAGCGAAGCAGCCAGAACCACGGTGCCCACGAGGGCGAGGGGACGGGTGAATTGCATGTTCAATCTCCAGAAGTTGTTGGGGCAGGCACTGAAAAATCTCCGACGACCCAGAGCTCAATGCCCATGTACCGATTGGAACAACGCCTGAGGATGCCGCGGCGTAGACAAGGGGCCATCGCCATGTCGGTAACAGACCCATCGAAACGTAAGCGGGGTCTTACAACCCGGCCACTCACCCATCACGCGCTTGGAGCCCCGAGCGGTCCACCTCAGGACTTGCCTGTGGATCCGTAGCCCCCCTCACCCCGCTGCGTGGCCGCAAACTCGGTGACGACGTTGAACCGGGCCTGCACCACCGGAACAATCACCAATTGGGCCAGCCGCTCCATGGGCTCCAGCGTAAACGCCACATTGCTGCGGTTCCAGGCGCTCACCATGAGCTGCCCTTGGTAGTCACTGTCGATCAACCCCACCAGATTGCCAAGCACGATGCCATGTTTGTGCCCCAGGCCCGAGCGCGGCAAGATCAGCGCGGCATAGCCCGGGTCTTGCAGATAGATCGCAATGCCCGTAGGCACCAGTTGCCAGGCGTTGGGCTGCAGGGTCAGCGGCGCATCCAGGCAGGCACGCAGGTCCAGCCCAGCGCTACCGGGTGTGGCGTAGGTGGGCAATTGGTCCGCCATGCGCGGATCGAGAATCTTCACATCTATCTTCACGGTTTTTTCTTTCCTGTTCCTATTCCTGTGCCACTGCGCTGCTGCGCCATTTGTCGCAGGCGATCCTGCAACGATTCCATCCCTGCACGCCCACCCGGGGCCTGCGCACCCCCAGCCTGTGCGGCCGATTGCATCAGCCAACCCAGTCCCCACCACACCGCCCCCATGACCACCAGGCCTGGCAGCGAGCCCCGACCAAGCAGGAACAGCGCAATGCCATGCAACACCATCATTACCAGCAACACCGATCGCACCGTGCGCAGTACGCCCGCCAGCGGCTGCATCAGCTGCAGCACATCGGGCGGCAGGACCTGAGGCAGGGAAGTCGCTGGCGCACTGGCCTTGGATGACTGAACGGCACCGTTGGTAGCGGCAGCACTTGCCTGTGCCGCTCGGGCCTTTTGCAAAGGCGCCTGGGCTGTCAGCCGTTCCACATAAGCCGCAAAGTCGCCATCGGGTGGCGTGTCCCAATCAGGCTTGGTGGCACCAGTTGTCATCACACCTCCCCACGGTGGTGGCCGTCAAGAACGCAAAGGTGGCAAACGCGCGGCGATCTCAGCGATAAGCTGCTGCGCCAGCACACGCTTGGACGCGCGGGGTAACTCGCGGTGGCCCTGCGCGTCCACCAGCAGCAGGGCGTTGTCGTCCTGCCCAAAGGTAGCGGGGCCAATATTGCCCACCAGCAAGGGGACGCCCTTGCGCGTCCTTTTGGCTGTGGCATGGGCCAGCAGGTCATGGCTTTCGGCGGCAAAACCCACGCAGAAAAGATCCCCTTCCAGCGCATGCGGCGACCGGGCCACGGTGGCCAGAATGTCGGGGTTCTCGACGAACTCCAGCGACGGGGACTGGCCCGAGCCGTCTTTCTTGATCTTTTGGTCGGACTGGTGGGCAGGGCGCCAGTCGGCCACTGCGGCCGTGGCAACAAACACCGAGGCGGCCTGGACATGCCGCTCCACGGCCGCCAGCATCTCCTGGGCGGACTGCACATTGACACGCCGCACGCCGCGTGGCGTGGGCACATGCACCGGCCCTGCGACCAGGGTGACATCGGCACCCGCCTCGCGCGCCGCCCGGGCCACAGCAAAGCCCATCTTTCCGCTCGACAGGTTGGTGATGCCACGCACCGGGTCAATGGCTTCAAACGTGGGCCCCGCCGTGACGAGTACCGACCGGCCCACAAGGGTCTTGGGCGTAAAAAAAGCGATCAGCTCGTCCAGCAGCTCCAGCGGCTCCAGCATGCGGCCGTCACCCGTCTCGCCACAGGCCTGGTCACCATTACCCACACCCAGCACCACTGCACCGTCCTGCGCCACCTGGGCCAGATTGCGCTGCGTGGCCTGGTGCGCCCACATTTCGCGGTTCATCGCAGGGGCCAGCAACAGGGGCACGCGCTGGGCGGGACGCGCCAGGCACAGCAGGCTGAGCAACTCGTCCGCCCTGCCCTGCACCAGGCGCGCAATGAAGTCCGCACTGCAAGGCGCGATCAGGATCGCATCCGCCTCGCGACTCAGGTTGATGTGGGGCATGTTGTTGGGCTCGCGCGCATCCCATTGCGAGCCGTACACCGTGCGGCCAGACAGCGCCTGCATGGTGACCGGGGTGATGAACTGCTCTGCCGCCTCGGTCATCACCACCTGCACGGTGGCGCCCTCCTTGATGAGCTGGCGGCACAGGTCGGCCGCCTTGTAGCAAGCCACGCCCCCACTCAGACCCAGAACAATGTGTTTGCCAGCAAGCTCATTCATGGCGCGAATTTAGCAGACGGGGGTGACCCTGCCCTCGGGGGTGTCGCCGGGGTGCCATCTATAATCCCAATTTCCCACCACCAAAAAAGACATGACCAAATTTGTCTTCGTCACCGGCGGTGTGGTGTCTTCCCTCGGTAAGGGAATCGCCTCAGCCTCCCTTGCCGCGATCCTCGAATCGCGGGGACTCAAAGTCACCCTCATCAAGCTTGACCCCTACATCAACGTAGACCCGGGCACCATGTCGCCGTTCCAGCACGGCGAAGTGTTCGTGACCGATGACGGCGCAGAAACCGACCTGGATCTGGGCCACTATGAGCGTTTCATCGAAACGCGCATGAAGAAAACCAATAACTTCACGACGGGCAAGATTTATCAGTCCGTGCTGGAGAAGGAACGCCGTGGCGACTACCTGGGCAAGACCGTGCAGGTCATTCCCCATGTCACCAACGAAATCCAGGAATTCATCAAGCGCGGCGCCGGCATTGGCACGCCCGATGCCGTGGATGTGGCCATCGTCGAGATCGGCGGCACCGTGGGCGACATCGAATCGCTGCCGTTCCTCGAAGCCGTGCGCCAGATGAGCCTGCGCATGGGACCCAACAACGCGGCCTTCGTGCACCTGACCTACCTGCCCTGGATCGCGGCAGCGGGCGAGCTCAAGACCAAGCCCACCCAGCACACGGTGCAAAAGCTGCGCGAAATCGGCATCCAGGCCGACGCCCTGCTGTGCCGCGCCGACCGCCGTATTCCTGAGGAAGAGCGCGCCAAGATCTCGCTGTTCACCAACGTGCCCGAATGGGGCGTGATCAGCATGTGGGACGTGGACACCATCTACAAGGTGCCGCGCATGCTGCACGAGCAGGGCCTCGATGGCCTGATCTGCGACAAGCTGCGCCTGAACACCCCGCCCACCAGCCTCAAGCGCTGGGACGATCTGGTGCATGAGACCGAACACCCCCAGGGCGAAGTCACCATCGCCATGGTGGGCAAGTATGTGGACCTGTCGGACAGCTACAAGTCGGTCAACGAAGCCCTGCGCCACGCCGGCATGCGCAACCATGTGCGCGTGAAGATCGACCATGTCGATTCCGAGACCATCGACAGCGCCGATGCAGCCGCCAAGCTCGCCAAATACGACGCCATTCTGGTGCCCGGCGGCTTCGGCCAGCGTGGTGTGGAAGGCAAGATCGCCACGGCCCAGTTTGCCCGCGAGCGCAAGGTGCCCTACCTGGGCATCTGCCTGGGGATGCAGGTGGCCACCATTGAATACGCGCGCCACGTGGCGGGCCTCGCCCACGCCAACAGCACCGAGTTCGACCCCACCACGCCCCACCCCGTGATCGCCCTGATCACCGAGTGGAAGGACGCGGACGGCACCATCAAGAAACGCGACGAAAACTCCGATCTGGGCGGCACCATGCGCCTGGGTGCGCAAAGCTCGGACGTGGCCAAGGACACGCTGGCCCACAGCATCTACGGCGATGTGGTGACCGAGCGCCACCGCCACCGCTACGAAGCCAACGTGAACTACCTGGACCAGTTGCGCAAGGCGGGCCTGGTGATCTCGGCGCTGACCCAGCGTGAAGAACTCACCGAAATCGTGGAGCTGCCGCAAACCGTGCACCCCTGGTTCATCGGCGTGCAGTTCCACCCCGAGTTCAAGTCCACTCCGTGGAACGGCCACCCGCTGTTCAATGCCTTCATCAAGGCGGCCGTGGAACACCAGCAAGCCGCAAAAAAAGCATAAGGGGACTCAACCATGCAGCTGTGCGGATTCAACGTTGGCCTGGACCAGCGCTTCTTGCTGATCGCAGGCACCTGTTCCATTGAAGGCCTGGAGATGTCGCTCGATGTCGCAGGCCAGCTCAAGGAAGCCTGCGCGCCGCTGGGCATTCCGCTGATCTACAAAGGCTCGTTCGACAAGGCCAACCGCTCCTCCGGCACCAGCAAGCGTGGCGTGGGCATCGACGCCGGGCTGAAGATCCTCGACGAAGTGCGCCGCCAGCTGCAGCTGCCCATCCTGACCGACGTGCACGACACCTCGCACGTGGCCGAGGTGGCCAGCGTGGTCGATGTGCTGCAGACGCCTGCCTTCCTGTGCCGCCAGACGGACTTCATCCGCGCCGTGGCGCAAAGCGGCAAGCCGGTGAACATCAAGAAGGGCCAGTTCCTGGCGCCCTGGGACATGAAGAACGTCATCGACAAGGCCCGGTCTGCAGCGGCCGAAGTCGGCCTGTCGGAAGACCGGTTTCTGGCCTGCGAGCGCGGCGTGAGCTTTGGCTACAACAACCTCGTCGCTGACATGACCAGCCTGGCCGAGATGCGCAACTCCGGCGCACCCGTGGTGTTTGACGTGACCCACTCGGTGCAAAAGCCCGGCGGCCTGGGCGCCGTGAGCGGTGGTGCGCGCGACATGGTGCCCGTGCTGGCGCGTGCCGGCGTGGCTGTGGGCGTGGCGGGCCTGTTCATGGAGACCCACCCCCGCCCCGCCGAGGCCTGGTCGGACGGCCCCAACGCCGTACCGCTCAAGCACATGAAGGCGCTGCTGGAGACCTTGGTGGCCCTGGACGATGTCACCAAGAAAAACGGATTCCTCGAAAACAACTTTGGAGCTTGAGACATGAGCAGTGGTTACGTCATCGCATCCGTCACCGTCACCAACCCCACGCAGTACGACGAGTACCGCAAGTGGAGCACCCTGGCCATGCAAGCCCACGGCGCTGAAGTCTGCGTGCGTGGCGGCAAGGTCGAAGTTCTGGAGGGCGACTGGAACCCCGGTCGTACCGTGATCCTCAAGTTCCCGAGCTTTGAAGCCGCTCGCGCCTTCTACGACACGCCCGAGTACCAGAAAGCCAAGGCCGCCCGCGAAGGCGCCGCCGTCATGCGCATGGTGTGTGTCGAAGGCGTCTGAGCGCACACACCCAAATCGCTCACCAATTAATAGCTGCTAGCGCTTATACAGAAGGCGCTAGAGACTGATTTGATTTAAAACTTCTGCAAAAGGAAAACCATGAGTGCCATCGTTGACATCGTCGGTCGCGAGATTCTGGACAGCCGCGGCAACCCCACCGTCGAATGCGACGTGTTGCTCGAATCGGGCGTGATGGGCCGGGCCGCCGTGCCGTCGGGTGCCTCCACCGGCAGCCGTGAAGCCATTGAAATGCGCGACGGCGACAAGGGCCGCTACCTGGGCAAGGGCGTGCTCAAGGCCGTGGAATACATCAACACCGAGATCAGCGAAGCCGTGCTGGGCCTGGATGCCTCCGAGCAGGCCTTCCTGGACAAGACCCTGATCGACCTCGATGGCACCGAGAACAAGAGCCGCCTGGGCGCCAACGCCATGCTGGCCGTGTCCATGGCCGTGGCCCGCGCCGCCGCCGAAGAGTCTGGCCTGCCCCTGTACCGCTACCTGGGCGGCATGGGCAGCGTGCAACTGCCCGTGCCCATGATGAACGTGATCAACGGCGGCGCACACGCCAACAACAGCCTGGACCTGCAGGAGTTCATGATCATCCCGGTGGGCGCGCCCACGTTCCGCGAAGCCGTGCGCTGGGGCGCCGAAGTGTTCCACGCGCTCAAGAAGATCCTGCACGACAAGGGCATCAGCACCGCCGTGGGCGACGAAGGCGGCTTTGCCCCCAGCGTTGAAAACCACGAAGCAGCCATCCGCCTGATCCTGCAAGCCATTGAAGCTGCGGGCTACACGGCGGGCGATCAGATCGCCCTGGGCCTGGACTGCGCTGCGAGCGAGTTCTACAAGGACGGCCACTATGTGCTGGAAGGCGAAGGCGGCCTCAAGCTCACCGCCCAGCAGTGGACGGACATGCTGGCGGCCTGGGTGGACAAGTACCCGATCATCAGCATCGAAGACGGCATGCACGAAGGCGACTGGGACGGCTGGAAGCATCTGACCGAACGCCTGGGCGACAAGGTGCAGCTGGTGGGTGACGACCTGTTCGTGACCAACACCAAGATCCTGAAGGAAGGCATCGACAAGCGCATTGCCAACTCGATCCTGATCAAGATCAACCAGATCGGCACGCTGACCGAGACCTTCGCTGCCATCGAGATGGCCAAGCGCGCCGGCTACACCGCCGTGATCTCGCACCGCTCGGGCGAGACCGAAGACAGCACCATCGCCGACATCGCCGTGGGCACCAATGCAGGCCAGATCAAGACCGGCTCGCTGTCGCGCTCGGACCGCATCGCCAAGTACAACCAGCTGCTGCGCATTGAGGAAGATCTGGGCGAGATCGCGCAGTACCCTGGCCGCGCTGCGTTCTACAACCTGCGCTGAGCCCCTGGCAGCCCTCGCCTGAGCGAGCCCTCCATTGGTCTCCCGCATCGTCCCCGTCGTCCTGCTGGCCTTGCTGGCAGCGCTGCACGCCCAGCTCTGGCTGGGGCGGGGCAGCGTGCCGCGTGTCAATGCGATGCAGCGGCAGATTGATGTGCAGAAGGCGGCCAACGAACAGGCCCGCCAGGCGAATGCGCGGCTGACCTCGGAGGTGCACGACCTCAAGGAAGGCCTCGATATGGTGGAAGAAAAGGCGCGCAGCGAGCTGGGCATGGTCAAGCCCAACGAGGTGTACGTGCAGTTCACACCCCGCTGACCTGCCGTGCGGGGTCACTCAGCCGCCTTGGACCACCCCGCACCGTCCACACCCACAACGCAGCCCTTGACCAAGGCCTGCGCTTCATTCATCCCCGTGCGGCAGTCCTCTCCCCCCACTCCCTTGATTGCCCTGCTGGGCGCGCCCTACACGGGCGTGGAGGCGTTGGCACAGGCGCTGCAGCAGCAGATCACTCCTGGCACGGTACATATCGCCCTGCACCACCCGCACCTGGCCCACACCGCGCCCGCGCCCACGCCGCAGGCAGACTCCGGCGCGGTGGCATTGACCCTGCTGATGGGACTCGATCAGCCCTGTCCTGCCGAGGAACGGACTGCGCAGGAGGCCTGCGATACCCGGCTGCGTGCGGCCCTGGCGGCTGCGGCGATACCCTACCGCGTGGTGTACGGAACGGGTGAGCAGCGCACTCGCAATGCGCTTATTGCTATACAAAATATAGCATCACAGGCATATTCCACTAGCGCAAAAGCCGCATGGGACACTGAAAATACCGCCAGAGCAGCCCGGCTGCGCGCCTGGAACTGCGAAAAGTGCAGCGACCCGGCTTGTGAGCATCGACTGTTCACGGCGCTCGTGGAGCAGCGGGATACGACACCGCCGCAAGCCATCACGCCAGACCGCGCTTGAGTTCCTTGAGAAGCAACACCACCTGGCTGGAACCATAGCGGTAACCACCGTTGAGCACCTGCACAGCCCGGTCCCATTCGCCCTGCTGGGCCAGTTCCACCAGGGTGGCCGCCTGCTCATGAAAGTATTGGTAGCGCGCCACCAGCAGCGGATAGGCCGGCTGGTCGCCCAGCAGCTCGCCGCCTACGCCGTGCAACCAGCGGCCCAGCGCACTGTGGTCAGCGCGGCGCACCAGCGCCGGGTCCAGCCCGGCGGAGGTGCGGCCCTCCAGGTAGTCCATCAGGCGGTTTTTCCAGCGCTCGTGGGCATTGATGGCGGCGTCGATGTCCAGCGCGGCGAGCAGGGTATCGGCACGCCGCGAGTCGGGTGCCGCCGCGCTGTCGTACAGCGCCAGCGGAGGCGTAGCCGGGCTGGCCCGGTGGCCCCCCAGAACACGGCGAAGAAACTGCATGACACCCCTCGTTCATTTCCTGCGCGACCGGATGTGATCGCTTGAACGCACACAGGCCTTGCGATCGGACCTTGTGCGCCGGCCCCTCGCAGCGGCAAGCGCTGCTGCAGGGTGACCCAGGAATCTTAGGCGGGGATGGCGGGAGCGATTGTCAACGATGGTCAGCCGACCACCGCGCCCGATGGAGGCTGCAGACGGCTACTGGATGCCTGTGGGCCCCGGGGGCTGAGCAGCGGCGGGCGAGACAAAAATCTGCGCAGCATCCACGGCATCAAACCGGTACTGCTGGCCGCAGAACTCACAACCCACTTCGATGTCGTCGCGCTCGGCGAGGATGCTCTCGGCCTCTTCAGCGCCCAGGTTGCGCAGCATGTTGCTCACGCGCTCGCGGCTGCAGGTGCATGCAAAACGCGGGCCGCTGGCGCCCTGCTGGGGTTCAAAGCGCAGCAACTTTTCTTCCCAGAACAGGCGGCGCAGGATGGTGTCCACGTCCAGCGTCAGCAGTTCTTCGCGGGTCAGGCTGGCAGCCAGGTGGGCGATGCGGTTGTAGTCCTCGTTGTGGCCGATCTGGTCTTCGTTCTCGCGGTGCGAGAGGCCCGCGGCCAGGTTGCCCTCGCCCTTGATGGGCATGCGCTGGATCAAGAGGCCTGCCGCCACCTGGTCGTTGGCGCCGAGCACCAGAATGGTGTCGAGCTGCTCGGACTGCAGCATGTAATGCTGCAGCACGTCCGACAGACGCTCCAGCTTTTCGTGGTGGTCGCCGTGCAGAGGCACCACGCCCTGGTAGGGCTGCTGACCGGGGTGGCGGTCCTTGGGGTCCAGGGTGATGGCGCAGCGGCCACCGCCGCCCACATTGACCATCTGGCTCAGCTTCGCGTCCGATGACACCTCGCCATTCACGGTGGCGGTGGCGCGCAGGCTCAGGTCCGACTGCACCTCGGCCACGGCCAGCTTGACGGGGCCGTCCCCAAACACCTGCAGCACCAGCGCACCGTTGAACTTGATGTTGGACTGCATCAGCACACCGGCGGCGGCCATCTCGCCCAGCAGCTCGCTCACGGGCGCGGGGTAGGCGCCGGTGGCGGTGTTGCCCGCCCGGCGTTTCAGGATCTCGGTCCAGGCATCGGTAAGGCGCACGATCATGCCGCGCACGGGCAGACCATCGAAAAGAAACTTGTGGAGTTCAGACACGCAGGGATTCCAGGAGAAAAAAAGCAGCAGAGAGCGCCAGTGGGCGGCGTTCAGCCGATCTTGTGCAGGCCGTGTTGGAAGCGGCGCGCATTGTCGATGTAGTGCTGGGCGCTCTGGCGCAGGCCTTCGATCTGCTCAGGGGTGAGTTCACGCACGGCCTTGGCCGGGCTGCCGATGATCATGGAGCCATCGGGGAACTCCTTGCCCTCGGTGACCAGCGCACCCGCGCCCACCAGGCAGTTCTTGCCGATCTTGGCGCCGTTGAGCACCACAGCGCCAATGCCGATCAGCGATTCGTCGCCGATGGTGCAGCCGTGCAGCATGACCTGGTGGCCCACCGTCACCCGCTCGCCCACCACCAGGGGCTTGCCGATGTCGGCGTGCAGCACGCTCGCGTCCTGGATGTTGGAGCCAGCGCCGATGGTGATGCTCTCGGTGTCGCCGCGCACCACGGTGCCAAACCACACGCTGGCGTCTTCACCCAGCACCACATTGCCCATCACCTGCGCGCTGTCGGCCACCCAGGCCGACGCCGCCACTTGGGGAGCCACACCGTCGAGTTCGTAAATTGCCATGCACCCACTCCGCTGAAACAAAAGAAGCGGCACGCCATGGCGCGCCCTGAGAGGTCGCCAATCGTTACAAAGCGCAAGCCTTGGTGCCGATGGCAAGGCCTAGAATTGTAAGGATGGAGCTTCGCCACCGTGCACTGCAGGTCTTGTGCCTGGCAGACCCCGAACAAAAAGCGGCTGCAGCGCTAGACCTGTATGCCCAAGCAGCTACGCTTTCGATAGCAGATACTGCCCCTGCGGCCCCCACCGACCCGGACGCCCTGCCCGGCCGTCCCGAGCGCCCCGAACTGCTGCGCCACACCCAGGTGGCCCGCCGCTCGCCCGCCACCCCCGAGGGCCGGGCCATCCTCATCCACGCCATCGCCCACATCGAGTTCAACGCCATCAACCTGGCGCTGGACGCCGTGTGGCGCTTTGATGGCATGCCGCGCGACTACTACCTGGACTGGATGCGCGTGGCGGCCGAAGAGGCCAAGCACTTCAGGCTGCTGCGCAACCACCTGCGCAGCCAGGGCCACGACTATGGGGACTTCCCGGCCCACCAAGGGCTGTGGACCATGTGCGAGAAAACCCGGCACGACGTGCTGGCCCGCATGGCCCTGGTGCCTCGCACGCTGGAAGCCCGGGGGCTCGACGCCACGCCGCAGATCCAGGCCAAGCTGCGCCAGGTGGGCACGCCCGACGCCCTGGCCGCCGTTGCCATCCTGGACGTGATCCTGCATGACGAGGTGGGGCATGTCGCCATCGGCAACCACTGGTACCGCTGGCTGTGCGAGCGCGCGGGCCAGGACCCGGAAACCCTCTACGGCACGCTGGTGCAGCGGTACGAAGCCCCCCGCCTGAAGCCGCCGTTCAATGAGTCGGCGCGACGCAGCGCCGGTTTCAGCGACGCCGAGCTGCGCTGGCTGCAGCAGGCCTAATCACCAAGCCATGTGTTGACGATCTGAGGGGAATACGATGGCTCCTACAATTCTTGGCGATGCCCCCAGCGGGCCAGCGCACCCTCTTTCAAGAACACCAAGCCCACACCCATGACCCAAGCCTTCACCCCTGGCACACCGCCCGCGCCACCACCGGGCAACCAATCGTCGGTCGCCATGATTGCGCGCCAAGCCATCGTGAATGCGCAACAGGTGGTGGTGGGCTACGAGCTGTTCAACCGCTCGCGCAGCGGCGCCGCCCACACGGCCGCCACCGACGTGATCCTGGTGTTCACCGCCCTGTCGCACGCCGGCACCGAGGAGCTGGTGGGCAAGAAGCTGATCTTCGTCAACTGCACCCACGAAAGCTTGTCGGGCGGCCACCTGGAGCTGGTAGACCCCGACAAGGTGGTGCTGGAGATTCCGCCCCTGGGCCATGCGGCCGCCGAAGAGGTCGCCACGCGCCTGCCCATCCTGACCGAGCTGCGCGACCGGGGCTTTCACCTGGCCTTCAACCACACGGTGCTGCAGTCGGCGTATGCGCCGTGGCTGCCGCTGGCGGACTACATCAAGCTGGACCTGTCGGTGCTGGCGCCCGACCAGCTCGCGGTGCTGATCAGCTACGCGGGCCGCCACTGCAAGGCCGAACTGATCGCCGAGAAGGTGGAGACGGCCCAGCAGTACGACATGGTGTCCAGCCAGGGAGTGCAGCTGTTCCAGGGCTACTGGTTTGCCCGCCCTGCCCTGGTCGAGACCAAGCTGCTCACGCCGTCGCAGGCCAGCATCATCGAGCTGATCAACCAGGTGCGCAAACAGGCCAGCACCGACGAGATCGAAGAAGTGCTCAAGAAGGATGCGGGCCTGGCCTTCAACCTGATGCGCCTCATCAACTCCGCCGGCTTTGGCCTGTCGCGCGAGATCACCTCCTTCCGCCAGGCCGTGATGCTCATGGGCCTGAAAAAGCTGTTCCGCTGGGCGGCGCTGCTGCTGACCGCGTCGCGCAACAACGGTACGCCGTCGTCGGTGGGCCACACCGCCGTGGTGCGCGGGCGCCTGATGGAGCTGCTGGCACTGGAGACACTGCCCCCCGAGGAAGCCGACCAGGCCTTTGTGGTGGGCATCTTCTCGTTGCTGGATGTGATGCTCTCCATGCCCATGGAGTCGGCGATTGGCCTGCTCAACGTGCCCGAACCCGTGGCGGCCGCGCTGCTGCGGCGCGAAGGTTTCCTGGGTGACCTGCTGACCCTGGCGGAGGCCTGCGAGTCCAGCGACGACGCCGTGTTTGACCGCGCTGCCGGCCTGCTGCACCTGACCAGCCAGCAGATCAACTTTGCCCACCTGCAGGCGCTGGCCTGGGCCGACCACATCAGCGACTGACAGGTATCGCCGCCACACTGGCGGCCCCCGGTCAGACTTTGGTTCTCTGGCAACGCCCGGCGGTCTAGAATGATCGTCAGCCCTTCATTTCAGTGGACCCCATGTCGAGCACACCCGAACAAGACACCCCGGACGCCGCAGCGCCTGTGGTCGATCCCGTGGACGAGAACCTTGCCATCATTGCGCGCCAGGCCATCGTGGACGAAAGCCGCGCGGTCTATGGCTACGAGCTGTTCGACCGCTCCACCGCGTCCGACTCACACACCGCCGCCAGCGATGCAGCCCTGCTGTTCAATGCCCTGTCCTACGCGGGCACCGAGGCTCTGGTCGGCAAGAAGACGGTGTTCATCAACTGCACGCATGACAGCCTCTCGGGCGGCCACCTGGAGCTGATCCACCCCGAAAAGGTGGTGCTGGAGGTGCCACCGCTGCCCGACAGCGCCACCCCCGAAGAAATCGAAGGCCGCGTGCCCACGCTGGAGGCGTTGCGCACACGCGGCTTTCGCCTCGCGTTTGACCAGCAGGCCCTCAAGCGCGCCTACACCAGCTGGCTGCCGATGGCGGCGTTCATCAAGCTGGACATGCAGGCCTTCAAGCCCGAGCTGGCGGCCCCTTTGGTCAAATTTGCCACCACCCACAGCAAGGCCACGCTGGTGGCCGAAAAGGTCGAAACGGCTGCGCAATACGAGCTGATGCGCGATCTGGGCGTCAAGCTGTTCCAGGGCTACTGGTTTGCGCATCCCTCGCTGGTCAAGGCCACCACCATCCGCCCCTCGCAGGCCACCATCATTCAGCTCATCAACCTGGTGCGCAAACAGGCCAGCACGGCGGAGATCGAAGACCTGCTCAAGAAAGACCCCACCCTGTCTTTCAACCTGCTGCGTTTCATCAACTCGTCGGGTTTTGGCCTGTCGTGCGAGATCACCTCGTTCCGCCATGCGGTGATGATCCTGGGGCTGAAAAAGCTGTTCCGCTGGGCAGCCCTCTTGATGACCACCTCGCGTGCCGGTGGTGCACCACCGGCCGTGGGCCAGACCGCCGTGGTGCGCGGCCGCCTGATGGAGCTGCTGGCTGCCGAGCTGCTGCCGCCCGAAGAATGCGACAACGCCTTCGTCGTGGGCGTGTTCTCGCTGCTGGACACCATGCTGGGCGTGCCGCTCGAAAAGGCGCTGGAGTCCGTGGCCCTGCCCGAACCCGTGATGGACGCCCTGCTGCGTGGCACCGGCGTGTTTGCCCCGTTCCTGGAGCTGACCAAGGCCTGCGAAAGCGGCGATGAAGTGGCCTTTGCCAAGAACGCCGATGCGCTGCACCTGTCCAACCGCCAGGTGAACTGGGCCCACCTGCAGGCGCTGACCTGGGCCGAGAGCCTGAACGAAGAATAGTCCCGCCCTTCCCCTTAAAAGCCCACAGGCCCTGCTTTGACAGGGCCTGTGGCGTTTCTGGGGCTCAACACCCCTGCACACGGTCAGTTGCCCTGAATTCCTGCCGCGCGGATGATGCGCGCGTTATTTTCGGACTCCAGTGCAATCTGGCGCGCGAACTCGGCCGTGGTGCCACCTGTGGGCACGTTGTCGGTGGCATCGAGCTTGGCGCGAATGTCTGGCAGGGCCAACGCCTTGTTCACCTCGGTATTGATGCGTGTGATGACCGTCTTGGGCGTCTGGGCCGGGGCATAGAGGCCAAACAGGGACGAGAGGTTGGCCGCTGGCTGACCCAGCTCGGCCAGTGTGGGCACCTGGGGCAGCGAATCCAGCCGCGCCGGAGCCCCCACCGCCAGCGGCTTGAGCTTGCCCGCCTGGATGTGCTGCAGCACCGCTGGGCCGGCGTTGGTCGATAGCACCTCAAACTGCCCGCCCAGCGCGTCATTCATCTGCTGCCCGCCGCCTTTGTATGGGATGTGCGTGATCTGCACCTGCGCCACCGACTGGATCTGCTCCAGCATGATGTGTCCCAGCGACGCCTGCCCCGACGTGGCCCAGCGCACCGTGCCGGGCTGGGCCCGCGCGCGGGCAATCAGGTCCTTGAAGTCGGTCGCCCGGCTCGCGGGCGTGCCCAGCAGCAACACCGGCGAATACATCACGCTGACCACTGGCGCGATGTCCTTCTGCGGATCGAAGGGAGACTTACCCAGGTGCGGGTTGAGCGCCAGGGGACTGACCGCTGCAAAGCCCAGCGTGTAGCCGTCCGGCGCGGCTTTGGCCACCGCGTCCACGCCCAGGCTGCCACTGGCGCCCGCCTTGTTTTCAATGACCACAGGGGTGCCCAGCTGCACCGCCAGCTTGTCGGCCAGCGCGCGGGCGATGTTGTCGCTCACGCCCCCTGCCGGGTAGGCCACGATGATGCGGATGGGTTTGGCGGGCCACGCCTGGGCCGACGCCACGACGGGAGAGACCACCAGGGCGACAGCAGCAGCGGCCACCCACTGGCGGCGAGAAAAAAGCAGATTCATGGTGAGAGCCAATGGTGAGGAGTTCGATGGGCAGCCGTCAGGTCCGCCCGTCAATCCAGTTCGAGCTTGCGCTCGCGGATCAGCTTGGCCCACTTGTCGTTCTCGCCCTTCACAAAGCCGAAGAATTCCGTGGGTCCCAGAGAATGTACCTCTGAACCTGTGGACGCGAACTTGGCCTTCACCTCCGCCTGTGCCAGAACCTTGGCCAGTTCGGCGGCCAGCTTGTCCACCACCTCCTTGGGCATGCCTGCGGGGCCTACCAGCCCCTGGAAACCGACGGATTCCATGCCGCCGAGCCCAAGTTCAGCGACCGTTGGCACGTCGGGCAACTGCGGGTCGCGGCGCGGGCCCGTCACTGCCAGCGCCTTCAGCTTGCCGCCCTTGACCTGCGGCAGCAGCACCGGCCCTGCATCGATCAGCAACTGCGTCTGTCCGCCGATCAAGTCCTGCACAGCCGGGGCGCTGCCTTTGTAGGGCACATGCGTCACGTCCAGCCCTGTCGCCTGGCTCATCAGCTCGCCATTCAGGTGGGTGGAGGTGCCCGCGCCGCCCGATGCGAAGTTCACCTTACCAGCGTTGGCCTTGGCCCATGCCACCCATTCCTTGAGGTCCTTGGCAGGGTGGTCCGGCCGGGTGACCGCGATGTAGCTGCCCTGGCTGATCTGGCCGATGTAGCTGAACTGCTTGAGCGGGTCGTACGGCATCTTGCGCTGCAAGTACGGTGCGATAGCGAACGGGCCGGTATTGGCCAGCAGCAACGTATAGCCATCGGGCGCGGCCCGGGTCAGCTCGGTCGCCGCCAGCATGCCGCCGGCACCGGGCTTGTAGTCCACCACGATCTGCTGCTTGAGAAGCTCCTGCAGCGGCACCTGCACGGTGCGCGCGGCAAAGTCGATGCCGCCGCCCGGCGGGTACCCCACGATGAGGCGGATGGGCTTGGCCGTGGGCCAGGCCTGCGCCATGGCCAGGGTGGCAGCCCCCAGCAGCAGTGCACTGGTGATGAGTTTTTTCATGCAATGTCTCCTTGTTGTGGTGTGGGAAAACCGGTCTGGCGCGCCGATCAGCCCGCGCCAGTGTGGTGTTGCACGCTATCCACGGGGGTGATGCTGCGCGTGCAGGGACTTGAGCCGCTCGCGCGCCACGTGGGTGTAGATGGTGGTGGTGGAGATATCCGCATGGCCCAGCAGCAGCTGCACCACGCGCAGGTCGGCGCCGTGGTTGAGCAGGTGCGTGGCAAACGCGTGGCGCAGCGTGTGCGGCGACAGCGGCACCGTGATGCCCGCCACCTGCGCCCACTTCTTCACAATGACCCAGAACATCACGCGCGTCATGCCGCTGCCGCGCTGGGTGACGAACAGGTCGTCGGTCTGCTGCCCGCCCAGGATGGCGCTGCGGGCTTCGTTCAGATAGCGCTCCAGCCACGCCCGCGCCTCTTCGCCAAACGGCACCAGGCGCTCCTTGCTGCCCTTGCCCATCACGCGCAGCACGCCTTCGTTCAGGCCGACCTGGTAGGTCTTGAGCGTGACCAGCTCGGTCACGCGCAGGCCGCTGGCGTACATCAGCTCCAGCATGGTGCGGTCGCGCAGGCCCAGGGGGTTGCCCAGGTCGGGCGCGTTCAGCAGCGCCTCCACCTGCGCTTGCGACAGGGTCTTGGGCACACGCAGCGGCTGGCGCGCCGCCTGCAGCCGCACCGTGGGGTCGGCAGTGATGCGCCGCTCGCGCAGCGCCCAGTGAAAGTAGCGGCGTAACACCGTGAGGCGCCGGTTGGCCGAAGTGGCGCGGGTCTGCGCATGGCGGGCGGCAAAATAGGCCTGCAGGTGGTGTTCGGCCGTGTCGTCCAGCGCCAGGGCGGGCTGCTGGTCGGCCAGCCACTGCGCATACAGCGTCAGGTCGCGCCGGTAGGCGGCCAGCGTGTTGCGCGACAGGCCATCTTCCAGCCACAGGGCGTCCACAAAGGTGTCGATGGCGTTCAGACTGGGGGCAAGCATCCAAAAACCATAGCATGCATCGCGGGCATTCGACTCCACGGGCACAAAAAAGCCGCCCGAAGGCGGCTGGGGACGGAGGCGGTGGCTTTTATTCCAGCGTCAGCTTCTGCTTGACGACCACATCCTTGTAGACCGCGAACTCGGCCTTGATCTGCTCGGCAAACTGCTCGGGCGTGTTGCCGATCACGAGCGAGCCCGTGTCTTCGATGCGCTTCTTCACGGCCGGGTCTTCCAGGGCCTTGCGCACACCGGCGTTGATCTTGTCCACCACATCCTTGGGCAGGCCCTTGGGGCCCACGATGCCGTAGTAGGCCATGCGGTTCACCGGCTCCAGGCCCAGTTCCTTGAAGGTGGGCACATTGGGCAGGGCCGCTACGCGCTGGGGCGCTGCCACGACGATGGGCACCAGGCGGTTTTCCTTGATGAAGGGCAGCGCCGAGGGCAGGTTGTCAAAAATCATGGGCACCTGGCCGGCCACGGTGTCGTTCAGGGCCGGGCCCGCGCCGCGGTAGGGGATGTGGGTCACAAAGGTGCCCGAGAGGTTCTTGTACAGCTCCATCTGCAGGTGGCCGATGCCGCCCGTGCCGGACGACGAGTACGAATACTTGCCAGGCGACTTCTTGAGTTCCGCCACAAACGCCTTGTAGTCCTTGGCCGGGAAGCTGGGGTTCACCGCAATGATGTTGGGGGTGGCCGCAATGTTGATGATGGGCGAGAAGTCCGTCAGCGGGTTGTACGGCGTCTTGGGGTTGATGGCGGGGTTGGCTGCGGTGGTGGACACAGTGGCCACGCCCAGCGTGTAGCCGTCGGCCGTGGCACGGGCGAGTTCGGCCGCACCCACAATGCCGCCGCCACCGGCCTTGTTGTCCACGATCACGCTTTGGCCAAGCACGCGGCCCAGGGGCTCGGCGATCACGCGCGCAATGATGTCGGTGGTGCCACCGGGTGCAAAGGGCACCACCAGCCGGATCACCTTGTTGGGGTAGCCTTGTGCGGCAGCCGATCCAGCTGCGGCAGCCAGTACGGTCAGCGCAAGCCATTGACGACGATGCATGGAAATCTCCTTCGTGCGGGGTAACAACAAACAGCGCAGATGGTATGCCCAACGCACGCCAAACCGCCCTGCGGATTCCACATAAGGGCTAACCCTAGAAACAAAGTGGGGGTGGGCAGTCCCCCTGCCCCATTCAGCCTGCCGGGAGCCCCCGGGCAGCTTGCCATGCATCAAGTATTCTCGGTGTGTGAACTACGCCCAACTCCTGCTCCCCGACTTTTCACTCATCTTCCTGGGCTACCTGATCTGCCGGTACACCGCCCTGAACCGCTCGGTCTGGCAGCCGGTGGAGAGCCTGGTGTACTACCTGCTGTTCCCGGTGCTGCTGTTCCAGTCCATCGTCAAAAGCCCGATGGATATTGGCGCGGCGTCGGGGCTGATCGGCGCGGGCATGCTGTCGGGCGTGATCGGCATCGCTCTGGCCTACAGCCTGCCGCACTGGCCCTGGGTGGGCAAGCACATCGATGTGCGCGACCATGCGGCCAGCGCGCAGGTGGCGTTCCGCTTCAACTCCTTCATTGGCCTGGCGATTGCCGAGCGGCTGGCAGGTACCCAGGGCCTGTTGATGATCGCGGTGCTGATCGGCGTGTGTGTGCCGCTATTCAATGTGGCTGCGGTGTGGCCCATGGCCCGGCACGGGCAGCACAGCTTTGCGCGCGAGCTGTTGCGCAACCCGCTGATCATCGCCACCGCCTCGGGGCTGGTGGCCAATCTGCTGGGCTTTCAGATCCCCGAATGGGCAGTGCCCACGGTCAGCCGCATCAGCTCCGCGTCGCTCGCGCTGGGCCTGATGGCGGCCGGCGCGGGGCTGCAGTTTGGTCTGCTCACGCGGGGCAAGACGCTGAGCGTGTCGGTGCTGGCCATCCGCCACCTGGTGCAGCCGCTCGTGGCGTTTGGCATGGCCCGCATGTTCGGGCTCGATGCCGTGCAGACCACGGTGCTGCTGGCGTTTGCAGCCTTGCCCACGGCATCGACCTGCTATGTGCTGGCGGCGCGCATGGGCTACAACGGGCCGTATGTGGCGGGGCTGGTCACGCTGTCTACCTTGCTGGGCATCGTGAGCCTGCCGTTTGCACTGGGGGTGCTGCGATGAGCCGGGGTCTGAACCGCAGGCGGCTGCTCGGCGCCAGCCTGGCCACCGCGTTCGGCCTGGTCGCCTGCGGCCGCAAACCTGCGCGTGCCCAGGCCGTCCCGGCAGGCGCCACGGTCCTGGCGCTGGGCGACTCGCTCACGTCGGGCGTGGGAGCCTCGGCCGACACCGCCTACCCCGCCGAACTGGCGCGCCTGACGGGCTGGAAGGTGGTCAACGGCGGTGTGTCGGGCGACACCTCGGCCCAGGCGCTGGCGCGCCTGCCGGGCCTGCTGCAACAGCACCAGCCCGCGCTGGTCATCGTGGGCATTGGCGGCAATGACTTTTTGCGTCGCCAGAGTGCTGCCACCGCGCGCACCAACATCCTGCGCATCTGCACCGAGGCACGGGACAACGGCGCCCAGGTGCTGCTGGTGGCTGTGCCGGAGCTGTCGCTCATGGCCGCTGCCGGCCGCCTGAGCGACCACCCACTGTACGAGGAAGTTGCCGAAGAGCTGAAGATCCCGCTGCATGCCAAAGGCTGGTCGAGCGTGCTGGCGCAAGAGCGGTTGCGGTCGGACCAGATCCACGCCAATGCTGCCGGATATGCGGAGTTCGCCCAGGGGCTGGTGGGCACCTTGCGGCAGACGGGGCTGCTGGTGCAGTGAGGACCCGGAGCAACGGCGATCACTCCTATTTTGATAGCTACCAAGGTATATTGCACTAGCGCTACCAGGCAATTTCTTCCAAAAACGCCCTCAAGCAGCGTCCAGAGCCCAGGCCACATGCTCCCGCACCAGCGCGCTGGCATCCTCGGCCCGCGACTGCAGCGCAGCGCGCAAGGCCCCATCGCCCGTGGCACGCAGCGCATTGCCCAGTGCCACGGCCACATTGCGCAGCCAGCGCTCATGGCCGATGCGGCGGATGGGGCCGCCCTCGGTCATGCGCAAAAAGGTGGCTTCGTCCCACGCAAACAGGTGCACCAGCTGCTGGCCCGACAGGCCCTTGCGCTCGTCAAAATCCGGCAGGCGGCTGACCTGCGCAAACTTGTTCCAGGGGCAAATCAGCTGGCAGTCGTCGCAGCCATAGATGCGGTTGCCCATCAGCGGGCGCAGCTCCACAGGGATGGGCCCGGCGTGTTCGATGGTGAGGTACGAGATGCAGCGCCGCGCGTCAACGCGGTACGGCGCGACGATGGCCTGTGTGGGGCAGATGTCGATGCACGCGCTGCAGCTGCCGCAGTGCGGGGTGACGGGCTCGCTCTGGGGCAGCGCCATGTCCACATAAATCTCGCCCAGAAAGAACATGGACCCCGCCTCTCGGTTGAGCACCAGCGTGTGCTTGCCGCGCCAGCCCTGGCCGCTGCGCGCGGCCAGCTCGGCCTCCAGCACCGGCGCGGAGTCGGTGAACACGCGGTGGCCAAACGGGCCGATGGCCTCGGCGATGCGGTCGCTGAGCTTTTGCAGACGGGCGCGCAGCACCTTGTGGTAGTCCCGGCCCCGGGCGTAGACGGAGACGATGCCCTCGTGCGGGCGCTGCAGGCGTGAGAGTTCGGCCGCCTGCCAGCCCCCGGGCGCATCCCTGGCGGTATCGCGCGGCAAATAATCCATGCGCGCCGTGATCACACTCACGGTGCCGGGCACCAGTTCGGCCGGGCGCGCGCGCTTCATGCCGTGGGATGCCATGTAATGCATGTCACCATGGAACCCCTGCTCCAGCCAGGCCGCAAGACCCGGCTCGGCCGCAGACAAGTCCACCCCCGCCACGCCGATTTGGGAAAATCCCAGCTCGCGGGCCCACTCCTGCATTTGAGGAACGAGTTGACTGTTGCACCACATACCGGCCAGATTGTAGAAAGCGGCACCGATGCTGCGGCCAAAGCCACGCGCCATTTCACCTGGCACAGCGAGGAAGACACCGCCGCCTTTGCCCAGCGCCTGGCCGCCCAGCCCCTGCTGGCCAACGCCTTCGTGACCCTGCACGGCGACCTGGGCGCGGGCAAGACCACCCTGGTGCGCCACCTGCTGCGCGCGCTGGGCGTGCAGGGCCGCATCAAGAGCCCCACCTACGCGGTGGTGGAGCCCCACGAGGCGCCGGGTCTCTCGATCTGGCACTTCGACTTCTACCGTTTTGACGATCCGCGCGAGTGGGAAGACGCCGGTTTCAGGGACATTTTTGCCAACCCCGGTCTCAAGGTGGCAGAATGGCCGGAAAAGGCCGCAGCGCTTACCCCGCTTGCAGACCTTGCTATCCACATTGAAGCAATGGATGACACCGAAAGGAAGGTCACGCTGCATGCCCCCACCGCCAAGGGGCGCAGCCTGCTGCAAGCTCTCTGAGACACCGTGAACGAACCCACCCTGCCCGACCGCCACGCCGCTTCCCAGCCATCGCGCCGTGCCGTGCTGCGCGCCAGCAGCCTGGTGCTGCTGCTGGGCGCACAGCAGATTGCACGCGGCGCCACCATCGTGGCCGTGCGCGTCTGGCCCGCACCCGAATACTCGCGGGTGACCATCGAGTCCGATGGCGCGCTGGTGGCCAAGCAGTTCTTCGTGACCTCGCCGCCGCGCCTGGCGGTGGACATCGAGGGCATCGACCTGAGCCCCGAGCTGCGCGAACTGGTGGCCAAGGTCAAACCTGACGACCCCAACATCGCGGGCATCCGCGTGGGCCAGAACGCACCGGGGGTGGTGCGCCTGGTGGTGGACCTCAAGCAGCCCGCCATGCCGCAGGTGTTTACCCTGCCACCCGTCGCCGCCTACCGCCACCGGCTGGTGTTTGACCTGTACCCCGCAGCGCCTGTGGACCCGCTGGAGGCACTGATTGCCGAGCGCCTGCGCGATGCCAGCGGCCCGGCCGCCACGCCTGCGCCATCGCCCGCACCGGCCACAGCCCGCGCCGCAGAGCACGACCCGCTGGGCGACCTGATCGCGCAACGCGCCAACGGCCCCGCGCAGTCCGGCACCACAGCCCAACCGCCCGTGGTGGCCGCAGCACCCGCGCCCAGCGCCGCCCCTGCCGCACCCTCAAGACCTGGCAACCGCCCCACAGCCACCGAGACCGACCGCATCATCATCGTGGCACTCGACCCAGGCCACGGGGGCGAAGACCCCGGCGCCATTGGCCCCTCCGGCACCCGCGAAAAAGACGTGGTGCTGCGCGTGGCCCACCTGCTGCGCGACCGCATCAACGCCACCACCGTGGGCGGCAACCCCATGCGCGCCTACCTCACGCGCGACGGCGACTACTTTGTGCCCCTGGGCACCCGCGTGCAAAAGGCCCGGCGCGTGCAGGCCGACCTGTTCGTCTCCATCCATGCCGATGCCTTCACCACGCCCGAGGCGCGCGGCGCCAGCGTGTTTGCGCTGAGCCAGGGCGGGGCCTCTAGCACGGCCGCCCGCTGGCTGGCCAACAAGGAGAATCAGGCCGACCTGGTGGGCGGCATCAACGTGCAGTCCAAGGACCAGCATGTGCAGCGCGCGCTGCTGGACATGAGCACCACCGCGCAGATCAACGACAGCCTCAAGCTCGGCACCGTGCTGCTGGGCGAGATCGGCAACGTGGGCAAGCTGCACAAGCCGCGCGTGGAGCAGGCGGGCTTTGCCGTGCTCAAGGCGCCTGACATCCCGAGCGTGCTGGTCGAAACCGCCTTCATCAGCAACCCCGAAGAAGAAAAGCGCCTGCGCAGCAGCGCCTACCAGGAGCAGCTGGCCGACGCGCTGATGCGCGGCATCACGCGCTACTTTGCCAAGAACCCGCCACTGGCGCGCAGCCGGTCGGTGTAGGCAGGCAGGGACATAGCGCGCGGGACGGCCAGCCCACCTTGCGCGCACTGCCAACTGCAGGCACAGTAGCCTGCATCGGCCGGGCGCGCACCGCGCCTTGGCAAGCAAGGAGAACTGCCATGGCCCTGCCCCACGCCCAATCTGGTCAGATCGTCAGCGTGCGTCCCCTGGGAGCACGACTGGCCGACACCATCACCACCGCCGTCCTCAAAGCCGGCCAGCTCGAAGTCATGCGGGTGGTCCTGCCCGTGGGCAAATCCATGAAAGAACACCAGACGCCCGGCGAGGCCACCGTTCAGTGCATCGAGGGTGTGGTGGAGTTTGCGAGCGACCAGGGCGTGCAGCAGCTGCACCCTGGCGACTTTGTGCACCTGGCACCGCGCGCGCTGCATTCGCTCAAAGCGGTAGAACATGCCTCATTGCTGGTGACGATGTGCCTCAAGCCTGCGGAGAAAACCTGAGGCCTCTTTGGCTGCGTTGGCTTCTTTGCACTCCGGGCCCCGAAGGACTGAGGCGGTGAAGACCGTGCGGCACTGAAGGCGGTCAGCGCCCCAGCCGGAACACGCTCACGATCTCTGACAACCGCGCCGCCTGGTGCTTGAGGCTGTCGGCCGCCGCAGCGCTCTGCTCCACCAGGGCCGCATTCTGCTGGGTGACCTGGTCCAGCTGCATCACCGCCTCGCCCACCTGGCTGATGCCGATGGTCTGCTCGCCCGTGGCGCTGGAGATTTCGCCAATCAGGTCGCTCACCCGCTGCACCTGGGCGACGATGTCTTCCATGCTCTGCCCGGCGTTGCTCACCAGCTGGGTGCCGTTCTCCACCTTCTCCACACTGGCGCTGATCAGGGCCTTGATCTCCTTGGCCGCCTCGGCGCTGCGCTGGGCCAGGCTGCGCACCTCGCTGGCCACCACGGCAAATCCACGGCCCTGCTCGCCGGCACGGGCTGCCTCCACGGCCGCGTTCAGCGCCAGGATGTTGGTCTGGAACGCGATGCCATCAATCACGCTGATGATGTCGGTGATCTTTCGGGACGCGGCCGAAATGTCCTGCATGGTGGTCACCACCTGTCCCACCACCTCGCCGCCCTTGACCGCCGCCTGTGATGCCGAGCCGGCCAGCGTGGCCGCCTTGCGAGCGGTGTCGGCATTGTTCTTCACGGTGCTGGTGATCTCTTCCATGGAGGCGGCCGTTTCCTCCAGGTTGCTGGCCTGCTCCTCCGTGCGCTGGCTCAGGTCGGCATTGCCCATCGCGATCTCGCTGGAGCCCGTGGCAATGCTGTCGCTGCTGTGCCGCACGTCGCCCACGATGCGCACCAGCGAGCTCTGCATGCCCTGCATGGCACGCATCATCTCGGCCACCTCGCCACGCCCTTGCACCTCGATGGGTTGGGACAGGTCACCCTCGCCAATGCGCTGCGCCACCGCGCTCACCGCCCCCAGGGAGCGGCGGATGCGCTGCACCACCACCCACGACAGCACCACCAGCAGCGCCAGCCCTGCCAAACCCGCCACCAGCACGGTCATGCGGTAGGACTGGATGAGCTCTGCCGCCTCGGCCGCCTGCTCGGCCGAGCGGCGCACCTGGTAATCCACCATCTTGTCGGCGACGGCGTTGTACTTGTCCAGCACTGGCGCAAACGTGCCCAGCGCATAGGCCCGCGCCTGGGCCATGTCACCCGCCTTTTTCAGCTCCAGCGACTTGTCCCGCGACTCCAGGTACGACTTGCGGATGGTGGCCAGTTCTTCCTGGATGCGCAGGCCCTCCGGGCTGTTTTCCAGCTCGGTATAGCGCTTTTGCACCTTGCTGGTGTCGGCGGTGGTGGCGGCCACTGCCTCCTTGAAATAGTTCTGGAGGTCATCGCCCTCGGTCTGGGCGATGGAGAACACACGCGTGGAATTGACGGCGATGTTGCTGCGCCAGCGCAGCGCCAGTTGCAGCCGCTCCACCTGCTCGGTGGCCAGCTGATCCACCGTGGCACCCAGGCGCTGCACACGCACCAGGCTCAGCGCCAGGACGACCACCAGCGCCAGCACCGCCACGCCCACAATCAACCCGATCTGCTGCGCCACCGTCAGCTGGGTGCCCACGCCGCCACGGCCGGCTTGCTGGATGTGCTGGGTCATCGCGTGTCCTTGTGTAAGTTTTGTATGACAAGGAAATGATCTGCCTGCGCAACCCGGTTGGCAACAGCGACAGGCGCAGGGAAACCCTTAGTTCCGCCTGTGCCGCCTGTCCTACACCCAGCACCCTTGCCTGCCTACAGCCACCGCGCGGCCGGGCAGCCACAGTAGAGGCACAGGTCGAGCTTCAGCCGCTACCGCGGATTGGGGACCACGGCCTGACTCCACAACCATCAAGGAATCTCGCCATGAACATCCGTCACATTCTTCTTGCGACTACCTGCACTGCGGCCCTGGCACTGGGTGGTTGTGCATCCAACCCCACCAACGCCCAGGTCGGCACTGGCGTCGGCGCCGTGGTCGGCGGCGTTGCCGGTAACGCCATCTTCGGCGGCCCTGTGGGCACCATCGGCGGTGCCGCTGCCGGCGCCCTCATCGGCCATGAAGTGGGCGAAGACCGCGACCAACGCCGCCCTTACCGCCGTTAAGCCTCTGGGACTTCCCTCCCCGCCCAGAGCGTTGATCTGGGCATAAAAAGAGCGGAAGGCGCATGTAAATCATGCGCCTTCCGCTCTTTTATTTGTAGCAAATTCGCTGTCTGTCAGGCTGTGCGGGCCTGGCGCCCGGCGCGCCAGGCGCCAAAGATGGCGATCAGGCCCGGCACAAAAATCATCGCCCAGATGATCTTGTCCAGGTTCTCCTTGACCCACGCAAAGTTGCCGAAGAAGTACCCGGCCGTGGCAATGCCCAGCACCCACAGCAGCGCCCCGCCCACGTTGTAGGCGGTGAACTTGGCGCGATTCATTTCCGCCACGCCTGCCACGAAGGGCGCAAACGTGCGGATGAAGGGCATGAAACGCGCGATCACGATGGTGATGCCACCGTAGCGCTCGTAAAACTCGTGCGCCTGGTTGAACGCCCGGCGGTTGAACCAGCGCGAATCCTCCCACTGGAACACCTTGGGGCCAAAGTAGCGACCGATGGAGTAGTTGCACTGGTCGCCCAAGATGGCCGCCGCCAGCAGCACCGCGCACGCCAGCGGAAAGCTCATCATGCCGGCACCACACAGCGCGCCCACGATGAACAGCAGCGAGTCGCCCGGCAAGAACGGCATCACCACCAGGCCTGTCTCGACAAACACAATGGCAAACAGCAGGGCGTACACCCACATGCCATAGGCCTGCACAAACGCCTCCAGATACTTGTCCACATGCAGGATGAAGTCGATGAGAAAAGTGACAAGTTCCATGAAAAGGCGGGCCTGGGCGCGGCGCGGAAAAAAGGTGGGCGCATTATCCCCATCACGCCCCACCTCAGCCCGATACCCCTGCGCAGCCCCCGCCCTAAAATCCGGTGGGTGAACGACACCACCCCCTTCCTCGCAGCGGCGCAGCCCGCCTCCAGCCCCCCCACCACCACGCGCCGCCCCATCCGCGATCTGCCCGATGAACTCATCAGCCAGATCGCTGCAGGTGAAGTGGTGGAGCGCCCCGCTTCGGTGGTGCGCGAGCTGGTAGACAACGCGCTGGACGCGGGAGCCACGCAAATCACTGTGCGCCTGTCGGCAGGCGGGGTGCGGCTGATCACGGTGGAAGACGATGGTGGTGGCATTCCGCAAGAAGAGCTGCCCGTGGCCCTGCGCCGCCACGCCACCAGCAAGATCACCAACCTGAACGACCTGGAGACCGTGGCCACCATGGGCTTTCGGGGCGAGGCGCTGGCGGCGATTGCGTCGGTATCGGAGATGGCCCTGCTCTCGCGCCCGGCGGCCCAGGCCAGCGCCTTCTTGCTGGACGCACGCAGCGGCGAGCTGCGCCCCGCCGCACGCAGCACCGGCACCACGGTGGAGGTGAAGGAACTGTTCTTCTCCACCCCCGCGCGCCGCAAGTTCTTGAAGACCGACGCCACCGAGCTGGCGCACTGCATTGAATCGGTGCGCCGCCACGCGCTGGCGCGGCCCGATGTGGGCTTTGCCATCTGGCACGAGGGTAAGCTGGTGGAGCAGTGGCGCGCCACCTTCGTGCCCGGCCAGAGCGATGTACAGGACGCCCATGACGCGCTGGCACGCCGCCTGTCGGATGTGCTGGGCGAAGACTTTGTCACCCAGTCGGTTGCTGTGCAGCACCGCGTGGGGCCTGTCACCGTCACCGGCCGCGCAGGGCTGCCCGACGCTGCCCGCTCGCGGCCCGACCACCAGTACTGCTACGTCAATGGCCGCTTTGTGCGCGACAAGGTCCTCACCCACGCGGCCCGCAGCGCCTACGAAGACGTGCTGCACGGCCACAAGCAGCCCATCTACGCGCTGTATGTGGAGATCGACCCGGCGCGTGTGGACGTGAACGTGCACCCCACCAAGATCGAGGTGCGCTTTCGCGACAGCCGCGAGGTGCACCAGGCCGTACGCCATGCGGTAGAGAACGCGCTGGCTGCGCCCCGGGCCGCCGCACTGGCAGCTGCAGCTGCAGCGGCGGCGCCCAGCCCCTCCACAGCCGGTGATGCGGAGCATTTCAAGCCCCAGGCGCCCCAAACGCCGGTGTGGAAAGCCCAGGCCGCTATCAAATTTGAAGAAAGGGGCCACCGCGTGGAGGATCTGGCGGCCTTGTGGGCGCCGCGCGGTGCGCCCTCCGCCAACCCGATGGCAGAGCCAGCGTCTGGTGCGGCGGTGGGTGGGCTGTGGGCGCCCTCGGCCCAGGCCGGTGCGAGCGCAACATCCTCCGGACCCACAACGCCCGCAATACCCGATGCATCTGGCGCTCCTGCCACGGGGTGGGACGGCGCGCAGCCTGCAGAGGTAGCGGCGCCCTCTGCAGCATCCACGACCGCCCCCCTTGCCAACAACCCGTCCACAGCCTGGCCCGTGGGCCGCGATGGCCAGGAAACCGCCTGGCCCCTGGGCAAGGCCGTGGCACAGTTGCACGGTGTGTACATCCTGGCCGAAAACGCCCAGGGCATGGTGGTGGTGGACATGCATGCCGCCCACGAGCGCATCGTCTACGAGCGCCTGAAGGCCCAGGTGGACAGCGGCGCGCGCATTGCGAGCCAGCCCTTGCTGATCCCTGCCACCTTCGCCGCCACGCCGCAGGAAGTCGCCACGGCCGAAGAGTCTGCCGAAGTGCTGGCCACGCTGGGACTTGAGGTGGTGCCCTTCTCCCCCAAGACGCTGGCCGTGCGCGCCGTGCCCACCACGTTGGCGCAGGGCGACCCGGTGGAGCTGGCTCGCAGCGTGCTGGCCGAACTGGCCGCACACGACGCCACCACCGTGGTGCAGCGCGCCCGCAATGAAATCCTGGGCACCATGGCCTGCCACGGCGCAGTGCGGGCCAACCGCAAGCTCACCATCGATGAGATGAACGCCTTGCTGCGCCAGATGGAAACCACCGACCGCTCCGATCAGTGCAACCATGGCCGCCCCACCTGGCGGCAGCTGAGCATGAAGGAGCTGGACGCGCTGTTCCTGCGTGGACGGTAGCGGCGGGCACCACCCCGCCCGCGACATAGCCAGAGCCCTCTCCTCCAGCCATTGCCATCGCCCTCCATGACCCCTCGTTGCAGCACCACCGCCCCTACACCCGCCCTGAACCTGCTGGCGGCCACCACCGCCCTGTGCCTGGCCTGGCCCGCCCACGCCGGGCGCCCCCTGTCCGTGGACGATGCGGGCGTGGACGAGGTGGGCCAGGGTCACGTCGAAGTGTGGTGGGAGGGCCAGCGCGGCCAGCCCGGCACGGTGTCCATGGCCCCTGCGTTCACCCCCATGGCTGGACTGGAGCTGGGCGCCGTGTTGGCACGTGACCGCAACGAGCGCCATACCCTGCAAGGCCTGCAGGCCAAGTGGCTGTGGAGCCCCGCGCAAGAACAAGGCTGCAATGCAGGCAGCAGCGCTGGCGTCGTGCACCGACGCCAAGGTGCCGGGCAGAGCGCAGGCAGCGTGGTCGCGCTCAATCTCATCGGCACCTGCGCCGCGACCTGGGGCGTGGTCAATGCCAACCTGGGCAGCCAGCGCGAGCGCGGCCAGTCCTGGCGCGCCACCTGGGGCGCCTCGGTGGAACGCAGCTGGGGCGCCATCACGCCGCACCTGGAAGCCTTTGGCACCCAGCACAGCGCCCCGACGTTCCAGACCGGCGCCCGGTGGGAGTGGGCGCCCGGCAGGCAGCTCGACGCCACCATAGGCCGACAGCAGGGGCGCACCTTGCTCAGCGTGGGGTTTGCGCTGGGGTTCTGACCCCGCACCACACCGTCGCATGAAAAAAGCCCGCCGAAGCGGGCTTTTTGACGGGTGCGCAGAACGCTACTTGGTAACGCGAAGCTACCTGTTTCAGTTGTCCCGCGCTGCCTTGGCCGTGTCGGCAAAGTCGCTGAACACGCCGTCCACACCCAGGTTGTAGAACAGCTTGTATTCGGCCTTGGGGTCGCCCTTGAAGTCCGAGGCCAGGCGCTTGGCTTCGTTGCGGAAGGTGTAGGCGTGCACGAACAGGCCTTCGGCGTGTGCGTTCTTCACCACGTCGGTGGGCGCCATCATCACGCGGTCGCGTTCGTCGATCTTGCCGTCGCCATTCAGGTCGTCGGGCTTGCCGTCCTTGTTGGCATCCACTTGCTTGGAGGGGATCAGGTAGGGCTTCCAGGGGCCAATGCCGTCGGCATAGGTCTTGACTTCCTTGAGGCCCGCGGGGGTCAGCAGGCTGGCGAAGGTGCGCGAGTCGCCGGCCACGGCAAAGTCATAGGGCTTGTCGTACGGAGCCACCAGCGACATGGTGCCATCGGGGTTCACATCGTCTGCGTCAACCAGCTGCACCAGGCGCACCTGGGTCTTGGTGCGCAGGTACTTGAGGTTGGAGACTTCGAACGACTGGATGATGACGGGTGAGCTCTTGGAGGTGTAACCGTACTTGGCCAGGATGGTCAGCAGGCGGTCTTCCAACGGCAGGCCTTGCTTGACGTGGTAGGTGGGGTGCTTGGTCTCGGGGTACACGCCCACGGTGCGGCCCGCCTTGGCGCCTTCGGTCTTGGCCAGGTCCAGCACTTCTTCAAAGGTGGGGATCTGGAACTTGCCGTTGTACGACTGGTCGCGGTCGGACAGGGGCTGGATGGCGCGCAGGGTCTTGAGTTCGGCCAGGGTGAAGTCGGTGACAAACCAGCCTTCTTCCTCTACGCCGTCCACCACTTTCTTGGTCTTGCGGCTGGCGAATTCGGGGCGGGTGGAGACATCGGTGGTGCCGGTGATGTTGGGCTCGTGGCGGGCGACCAGCACACCATCCTTGGTGGCCACCAGATCGGGCTCGATAAAGTCGGCGCCCATGTCGATGGCCAGCTTGTAGCCTTCCAGCGTGTGGTCGGGCCGGTAGCCCGCCGTGCCCCGGTGGCCGATGACCAGGGGCTTGTCGCCGTTCAGGGTGGGGTACGGATAGTTGTCGCTGCCGCCGCAGGCTGCCAGCGTGGCCACCATGGCCAGCGCGCCCCATTTCACACCAGGGATGTGCATGCTCTTCTCCTCGCTATGTTGTTGGTAGAACCGCCGAACTGTGGCGTCGGCATGTGACAAGGCCATGACGTTGGCTTGACCAACGGATGACGGCCCAACCACCCGCCAAACGCACCAATATGTGGCAAATATCCCGACCACATTCCCCACCATTGTGCATAGACATCGGCATGAACGTATAACTTTTGGACATAATTCGATGTTGCAGTGCGCCAAACCGGTGCATAGCTGCCTTCGATTTTGTTGACCCCTTACTGCTGAAAGCCCTTTGAACCATGAAACACGCGACCGCCGAGAGCTTCCTTTCCCACGTGGCGCTCCGCAATCCCGGCCAGCCGGAATTCCTGCAAGCTGTCACCGAAGTGATGGAAAGCCTGTGGCCGTTCATCGCGCAGCACCCCCGCTATGCCGAGCACGGCCTGCTGGAGCGGCTGGTGGAGCCCGAGCGCGTCGTGATGTTCCGCGTGTCCTGGGTGGACGACCATGGCGCCGTGCAGGTCAACCGCGGCTACCGCATCCAGCACAGCATGGCCATCGGCCCCTACAAGGGCGGGCTGCGCTTTCACCCGTCCGTCAACCTGTCGGTGCTCAAGTTCCTGGCTTTTGAGCAGACTTTCAAGAACGCACTGACGACGCTGCCCATGGGCGGCGGCAAGGGCGGCTCCGACTTCGACCCCAAGGGCAAGAGCCCTGCCGAAGTCATGCGCTTTTGCCAGGCCTTTGTGACCGAGCTGTACCGCCACGTGGGTCCGGACACCGATGTGCCCGCCGGCGACATCGGCGTGGGCGGCCGCGAGGTGGGCTTCATGGCGGGCATGTACAAAAAGCTGGCCAACAACGCGGCCAGCGTGTTCACCGGCAAGGGCCTGTCGTTCGGCGGCTCGCTGATCCGCCCTGAAGCCACAGGCTACGGCACGGTGTACTTTGCGCAGGAAATGCTCAAGACCCGAGGCCGTTCGTTCGACGGCCTGCGCGTGTCGGTGTCCGGCTCGGGCAACGTGGCGCAATACGCCGTGCAAAAGGCGATGGAGCTGGGCGCCAAGGTGGTGACGGTGTCGGACTCCAGCGGCACCGTGGTGGACGAGGATGGCTTCACTGCCGAAAAGCTCGCCATCCTGATGGATGTGAAGAACCACCTCTACGGCCGCGTGAGCGACTACGCCGCCCGCACGGGTGTGAAGTTTGAAGCCGGTGTCCGCCCCTGGCATGTGAAGGTGGACGTGGCCCTGCCCTGCGCCACGCAAAACGAGCTGGACGAGAACGACGCGAAAACGCTGATCCAGAACGGCGTGCTCTGCGTGGCCGAGGGCGCCAACATGCCCTCGACCATCGAGGCCGCCAAGGCCTTTGAGGCCGCAGGCGTGCTGTACGCCCCCGGCAAGGCCAGCAACGCAGGCGGCGTGGCCACATCCGGTCTGGAGATGAGCCAGAACGCCGCCCGCCTGTCCTGGCCCCGCGAGGAGGTGGACGCCCGACTGCTGCAGATCATGCAGGGCATCCACGCAGCCTGCCTGCACTACGGCAAGCGCGCCGATGGCAGCGTGAGCTACATCGACGGCGCCAACATCGCCGGCTTTGTGAAGGTGGCCGACGCCATGCTGGCGCAGGGCGTGGTGTAAGGGGAAGGGCCGGGCCTTGGAACGTGTTTGCGTTCCAACAGCCTGTTCACACAGCAAATCACTGGGGCTTCGGCCCCTTTGTTTTTGGCGCACAGCGCAGTGCAGGCTATGCTGCACTTGGAAACCAATACGCACACTTTCGGGAGTCCGCCGTGGAAATCTTCAGCTTCTTGAACGTCATGGTCGAAAAAGGAGGCTCGGACCTCTTTTTCAGTGTCGGTGCGCCGGTCAATCTCAAGATCGAAGGGGTCACGCACCCGTTGAAGATGCCCGCCTTGCTGCCCGGCCAGGTCAAGCAGCTGGCCTACGCGGTGATGAACGAAAAGCAGATCGGCGAGTTCGAGGCCAAGCAGGAGATGAACCTGTCGATCTCGGCCGAGAACCTGGGGCGCTTTCGGGTCAACGTGTTCGTGCAGCGCGGCGAAACCGGCATGGTGGTGCGCTACATCAAGAACAAGATCCCGCCGCTGGCCGCGCTGGGCCTGCCCCCGGTGCTGGAAAAGCTGGTGCTGCGCAAGCGTGGCCTGGTGCTGGTGACCGGGGCCACGGGCTCGGGCAAATCGACCACGCTGGCGTCGATGATCAACTACCGTAACGAGAACGTCACGGGCCACATCCTCACCATCGAAGACCCACTGGAGTTTTTGCACGCGCACAAGCGCTCGGTGGTGGACCAGCGCGAGGTGGGCATCGACACGCAGTCGTACGAAGAGGCCCTGAAGAACGCGCTGCGCGAGGCGCCGGACGTGATCATGATCGGCGAGATCCGCGACCGCAACACCATGAAGCAGGCCATTGCCTATGCCGAGACCGGCCACCTGTGCCTGTCCACGCTGCACGCCAACAACGCCAACCAGGCCATGGAGCGGGTCATCAACTTCTTCCCCGAAGACGCCCACCACCAGCTACTGATGGACCTGAGCCTGAACCTGGCCGGCGTGATCTCGCAGCGCCTGATCCCCGGCCTGCACGAAAAGCTGGTGCCTGCGGTGGAGGTGATGCTCAACTCGCCCTACATCGCCGACCTGATCGCCAAGGGCGAGTTTTCGGGTATCAAGGAGGCCATGGGCCACAGCACCGAGATCGGTATGTGCACCTTTGACCAGGCGCTGTACCAGCTCTACACCGACGGCCGCATCTCGCTGGACGAGGCCCTGCACAACGCGGACTCGCGCACCGACCTGGCGCTGCGTGTGCGCCTGGCGGCCGGCGTGACCACGCAGGATGCAGGAGAGCTTTCCATCGATACCTCCTCGCCCATGCAGTCGGCCTCGCGGCTGTCGTGAACGGCGTGCTGGCGCCAGCGCCGGGACAGCGCCAGGGGTACCGTCTGCTCTACCACAGCAAGCCACCGGCTCCCGTGCTTGACCCTCACCGAACTTTTGTACCTGCGCCAGAATCAGTCGGACGATGAAACGAATTCCTCTTCTTGCATCCCTGGGGCTGGTGGTGGCCGTGAGCGTGGGTTGCGCCACCCTTGATGCCAAGCAGCGCGAATGGATCTTCCAGCCCAGCGACCGCAGCTGGGGCGGCGCGCCGTCCACCGAAGGCATGCAGGACGTGTGGATCGAGTTCGCCTCCGACGCCAGCGGCAAGGCCGAGCGCCTGCACGGGCTGTGGCTGCCCCACACCCAGGCCGGCGCGCCGGTGCTGCTGTACCTGCACGGCGCGCGCTGGAACGTGGCAGGTTCGTCGGGCCGCATCCGGCGCATGCAGGAGCTGGGCTTTTCGGTGCTGGCCATCGACTACCGGGGCTTTGGGCGCAGCAGCGCAGGCCTGCCGTCCGAAGCCACCGCCGCCGAGGACGCCCGCGCCGCCTGGAACTGGCTGGCCGAGCAGCACCTGGACAAGCCGCGCTACATCTTCGGCCACTCGCTGGGCGGCGCCATCGCCATCGACCTGGCGCGCCAGGTGCCGGATGAGAGGGGCACCATCGTCGAAGGCACTTTCACCAGCATCCCCGACGTGGTCAGTACCTTCAAGTGGGGCTGGCTGCCCGTGTCGCCCCTCATCACGCAGCGGTTTGAATCCATCCGCAAGGTGGCCGACATCGGCTCGCCGCTGCTGGTGGTGCATGGAAGCGACGACAGCCTGATCCGCCCCGCACTGGGCCGCCAGCTGTACGAGGCAGCGCGGGAGCCCAAGCAGTTTGTGCTGGTGGAAGGCGGCTCGCACCACAATACCAACTCTGTGGGGCAGCGGCAGTACCGCGAGGCCGTGGCCTCGCTGTTCCACCTGAAGTAGGCGTATCGTCAACGGCGCACCGCCTGCGCCAGCGCCGCCCAGGCCTTGAGGGTGAGCGGGTGGGTAAAGCCTGCCCCGGCCACAGGGTGCGACGACAGCTTGACCACCACCATCTCGGCGGCAGGGTTCACATGGATGAACTGGCCGTGGATGCCGGCGGCCTCATAAGCCCCATCGGCGTTGTGCAGCACCCACCACTGGTTGCGGTAGCTGTAGCCGGGCCGAAAGGCCATGCCACCCATCTTGAACTTCTCGCGGTCGCCGCCCTTGGCGGTGTCGTCGATCACGGCCTTGTCAAAAATCTTCTGGCCGTTGAAGCTGCCGCCCAGGCGCAGCATCTCGCCAAACCGCGCCAGGTCGCGCGCCGTGGCGTTGAGGCCTGCGCCCTGCAGCGGCGTGCCCACGCTGTCCACCATCACATGGGCATCTTCCTCGGTGCCCAGCTTTTGCCAGATGTTGTCGCTCATCAACTCCGCCCAGTGTTTGCCAGTGGCGCGCGACACGATCCAGCCCAGCACCTCCGAATGCACGGTGCGGTACACAAACCCGGCGCCGTGTTCGCCTTCCTTCTTGAGCGTCTTGAGGAAGTCGTACACATTGGTCGGCCCCTGGTAGCCCGGCGGACGGGGCAGCAGACCGCTGGACCAGCTGTAGCCAAAGATCTCGGTGGTCGGGTCGGTGTAGACCTCGCGGAAGCGCACGGCGCCCGTCATGTCCATCACATCGCGCACCTTCATGTCGCCCCAGGCCGATTCGGCCAGCTCCGGCACGTACTTGGTCACCAGCGCCTCGGGGTCGATCTTGCCCTCGTGCGCCAGCTGCGCCGCCATGAGCCCGGTGAACGACTTGGTGACCGAGAACAGCAGATGCGGCGAGTAGGGCTTCATCTGGTTGTCGTAGCGCTCGTACACCACGCGGCCCTTGTGCATCACCACCAGTGCATCGGTGTAGGTGCGGGTGAACCATTGGTCCACCGTGATGGGCTGGCCCTTGTCGTCATCGAATGCCACTGCGCCCAATGGTCGCGGGTCGGCCGGCAACGCAGATGGTGCGGCACCGCCCCGGCGGATATTGCGTGTGGGCTGCAGCTCGCGCAGGTGCTGCACGGCCCAGCGCAGCTGCGGGTATTTGTACGAGTTGCTCAGGTCCACACGCTGCGCCCCTTCGGGTGGGAAGGTGCTCATGTAGCCCAGCTTGTCCAGCGTCACGGTCTCGGGCGCCGGTAGCGCCGGGGCCTGCGCCTGGGCTGGGGCCGCAAAGGCCACACCCAGTGCCGCCGCAGCGCAGGCAGCCCGCCACAGCGCGGCGGGGAATGCGCCAGAACGCCGGGCCTGCGCAGGATGCAAAGGGTGAGCGGTTTGCGCCGCAGAGGCGCTGTAAGTCTTGTGCATGGCTTGTCTCCTTGTTGTGTTGTGTTGCTTGGTGCAGCATCCGGGCGAAGCGTCCCTCAGAACAGCGTCCAAGGCATGACGGGCTGCCAGCCACCGCCCCACCATGGTGCTGCGCCCCGCGCAAGGCAGGATGTCACCCGCGCGACCTTTGTCATACATAAATTTGCGCAAGTTCTCACCGCCTGGGTCCACCGCCCTGCCTGCAGCGCGCCCACCCCTTCTGGTACGCTCAGACAGATATGTCTGCCCCCTCCGCCACCGCAGCGTCTGCGGCCGCCCCTGTCTCTGTCCAACCCGGCCTGGCCATTCTGGTACTGGCCCTGTTGCTGTCCATCCAGCCCGTCACCACCGACCTGTACTTGCCCGCGCTGCCCGCTCTCACCCGCAGCCTGGGTGCGCCCATGGCGGCAGCGCAGCTCACGCTCAGCGGGCTGCTGCTGGCGTTTGGTTGTTCGCAGATGGTGTGGGGCCCGCTGTCTGACCGCTTTGGCCGCCGCCCCATCCTGCTGGCGGGCCTGACCATCTACACCGTGGCCTCGCTGGGCAGTGCCTTTGCGCCGACCATGGGTCTCCTCATTCTGTGGCGCATCGCCCAGGGTGCTGCCATGGGTGCCGTGGTGATGTGCGCGCGCGCCATCGTGCGCGACCTGTACACCCCGCTGGAGGGCGCCCGCGCCATGTCCAAGGCGCTCACGGGGCTGGGCATCGTGGCCTGCATCTGCGCGCCCATGGGTGGCCTGCTGAGCGAATGGCTGGGCTGGCGCGCTGCGCTGCTGGCACTCACGGTGTATGCCGTGGTCACGCTGGCGCTGGTGGCGTTGCGCTTGCCCGAGACCCTGGCCCACCGCAACCCCCAAGCGCTGCAGCCCCGTGCGCTGGTGGGTACCTGGCAACAGGTGTTGCGCAGCCCCACCTTCTGGGCGTTTTCGCTGCAGACCACGGCCACCTATGGCGGGCTGTTCACCTTTCTGGCGTCGTCCTCGTTCGTCTACATCGACGTGCTGGGCCTCACGCGCACCATGTATGGCTGGGTCATGGCGTCTGCCTGCGTGGCCTACTTTGCGGGCACCTTTGTGTGCCGCGCTCTGCTGGCACGGTTTGGCCTGCAGCGCACGGTGGCCATTGCCGGAGCCTTGAGCGCCAGCGGCGGCACGCTGATGGCGCTGGTGGCCTGGATGGGCTGGCACCACCCCTGGGCACTGACGCTACCGTTCTACCTGTTCATGGTGGCGCACGGCATCCACCAGCCCTGCGGGCAAAGTGGCGCCGTAGGGCCCTTCCCCAAAGCAGCAGGCGTCGCATCGGCTCTGAACGGTTTCATGATGATGCTGGCGGCCTTTGCCATTGGCGGCTGGCTGGGGCTGCGGCTCGATGGCACGGTGTGGCCTCTGGTCAACGGCATCTGGTTCTGGTCGGTGGTGCTGGCCGTGATCTCGTGGACGCTGGTGCAGAAGTTTGGAGCGCCCCGTGAGCACGCCTGACACCCTCCCCACCATTGCCCTGGCGGGCCCCACGGCGTCGGGCAAGACCGCCGGCGCGCTGGCGCTGGCCGCCGTGCTGGGCAAACAGGGCCGGCCGGTCGAGATCATCAGCGTGGACTCGGCCCTGGTGTACCGGGGCATGGACATTGGCACCGCCAAGCCCACGCCCGACGAGCGCGCCGCCGTGCCGCACCACCTCATCGACATCCGCGATCCGCTGCAGGCCTACAGCGCCGCCGAGTTTGTGCAGGACGCCACCCGGCTCATTGCCGAGATCCGCGCGCGCGGCGCACTGCCACTGCTGGTGGGCGGCACCATGCTGTACTTCAAGGCGCTGTTTGATGGCATTGACGACATGCCCGCCGCCGACCCCGAGGTGCGCGCCAAGATCGAAGCCCAGGCGGCCGAGCAGGGCTGGCCCGCCCTGCATGCCGAGTTGGCGCGTGTGGACCCAGTGACGGCCGCGCGCCTGGCCCCCGGCGACAGCCAGCGCATTCAACGTGCGCTGGAGGTATGGCATGTGTCAGGCCAACCGTTGTCGAGCTTTCACACTATCAAAAAAGTAGCAGACAACACAAATAACACCGGCGCCAGTGCGCTTTTTTCCTTGGAACCTGACAACCGGGCCTGGCTGCACGAGCGCATTGCCCAGCGTTTCGACGCCATGCTGGCTAGCGGCTTCATTGATGAGGTGGTGGCCCTGCGCGCACGCGGCGACCTGCACCCCGACCTGCCCTCCATGCGCTGCGTAGGCTACCGGCAGGTGTGGGAAGAACTCGACTTCCAGGCCAGCCGTCCTGCGGGCACCCCGTTGAACACGGCCTTCCTGCACGAACGCGGCATCGCCGCCACACGGCAACTGGCCAAGCGCCAGATCACCTGGCTGCGCAGCATGCCCCAGCGCCACGCCATCGCCTGCGACCAGCCCCATGCCGTGGCCACGCTGGTGCAGGCCGTGCTGCAGCGCCTGGAGCAGCCCACGCCATGACGCTGCTGCGTGTGGAGAACCTGGGCAAGCACTACGGCAGCACGCCGGTGTTCGCCAACGTGCAGTTCGCCGTGGCACCCGGCGAGTTTGTGGCCATCGTGGGCGATTCGGGCGTGGGCAAGTCCACCCTGCTCAACTGCCTGGCGGGGCTGGATACCTGGGACACCGGCAGCATCACCCACGGCACCACCGACCTGGGCCAGCTGGACGACACTGCCCGCGCCCTGTGGCGCCGCGCGCAGGTGGGTTTTGTGTTCCAGGCCTTCCACGTGTTGCCGCACCTGGACGTGGCACAGAACGTGGCCCTGCCGCTGATGCTGCTGGGCCAAAGTGATGCGGCCCGCGTGCAGCACATGCTGGCCGCTGTGGGCCTGGAGGCCTTCAGCGCACGGCTGCCGCAGCAGCTCAGCGGCGGGCAGCTGCAGCGTGTGGCCATCGCCCGCGCGCTGGTGCACCGCCCCGCCCTGCTGCTGGCCGACGAGCCCACCGGCAACCTCGACCCCACCACCGCCACGCGCGTGATGGACCTGCTGCTGGCGCAGACACGCGAGCACGGCGCATCGCTGGTGCTGGTCACCCATTCCGACGCCGCCGCGGCGCGGGCCGACCGGGTACTGCGGCTCACGGCCGGCGGCATCGCCGAATAGGCGGAGCCCCATTGCAGCCAAAGCGGCTGCGGGCTCTTACTCGATGTTCAGCCGCTGGGCGGCCTTGTTCACCTTCTTGGGCAAGGTCAACGTCAGCACGCCGTTGTCGTACTTGGCCTTGGCCTGCGCGGCGTCCACGTCGGCAGGCAGCTGGAAGCTGCGGGCCACGGCGCCAAAGTAGCGCTCGCTGCGCAGCACCTTTTCGCCCTCGCGCTTTTCATCGTGCTGGCGCACCTCGGCGCGCAGGCTCACCACATTGCCTTCGAGCGAGACATGGATGTCCTCCTTGGCCACGCCGGGCACTTCGGCCTGCACCGTGTAGCCGCTTTCGGTTTCCTTCACATCCACCTTGATCTGGCTGGGCGAAGGCAGGTTGTCGCCATGCAGCGGGCGCACGTAAAAGCCGGGGGCAATGTCCTTGAAAAAGTCGTCAAACAGACTGCCACGGGTCACGAGAGAGTTCATGGTTTTGGCTCCTGAAAAGGGGTTGAAACAGACAACTGAGCCAGCGCAGGAGGGCGGGCCCTGACTCCAAGATAGGCCTGCGGTATCGCGGCTTCAAGGGGGGTTGAAATGCAAGGTTGATGTGCGTCAAAAACCCAGGCTCCCAACGCCTGCGGCCACAATGCAGGCCATGCTCGCCCTGCTCCGCACCTTCTCCTGGCAAGACCTGCGCCACCACCCCTGGCGCAGCGCCGCAGCGGTGGCGGCCGTGATGCTGGGTGTGGCGCTGGCGTTTGCGGTACATGTGATCAATGCGTCGGCGCTGGACGAGTTCTCGCAGGCCGTGCGCGCCGTCAACGGCCAGCCCGACCTGGAGCTGCGCGCCATGCAAGGCGGCCTGCCCGAGGCGCTGTACGCACGCCTGGCCACCGACCCGCAAGTGGCCCGCGCCAGCCCGCTGCTGGAGCTGTCGGCCGTAGCGCAAGCAGATACAGCCGCGGGCGCCAAAGGCCAGTCCCTTCGCACGCCCATCCGCGTGCTGGGCGCCGATGCACTGCTGCTGCCCACCATGGCCCCGGCGCTGGTGCCGCGCCCCTGGGACAGCGCCGACCGGTTCGCCCTCTTCGCACCCGCCACGGTGTTCCTCAACACGGCAGCGCTGCAGGCACTGGGGCTTTCTGCCGCCGCTCCAGCACCATCGTCGCCCCTGCCCCGCCTCACGCTGCAGGTGGGTTTGCAACAGGCGCTCATGGTGCAGGTGGCAGGCACCGTGACCGCCGGCGGCGCGCCGCTGGCCGTGATGGACATTGGCGCTGCACAAGACCTGTTTGGCCGCACGGGCGCAATCACCCGCATGGACCTGCAACTGCAGCCCGGCACCGACCGCACTGCGTGGGAGACCACACTGCGCGCGCAGCCCGGCTGGCCTGCCAACCTGGTGCTGGCGCAGCCCGGCGATGCCACCCAGCGCATCAGCAACCTGTCGCGCGCCTACCGGGTCAACCTGACGGTGCTGGCGCTGGTGGCACTGTTCACCGGGGCGTTTCTGGTGTTCTCGGTGCTGGCCCTCAGCGTGGCGCAGCGCGGGCCGCAGTTTGCGCTGCTGGCCGTGCTGGGCGCCACACCGCGCCAGCGGCTGGCACTGGTGGTGGCAGAGTCGGCAGCGCTGGGCGTGCTGGGCAGCGTACTGGGCATAACGCTGGGCACCGCTCTGGCGGCCACGGCACTGCAACTGCTGGGCGGCGACCTGGGCGGTGGCTACTTTGCGGGCGTGCGGCCCGCGCTGCAATGGAGCGCCCCCGTCGCCCTGGTGTACGGCGCACTGGGCGTGGCGGCCGCCTTGGCGGGTGGCTGGTGGCCCGCCCGCGCCGCGCAGACCCTGCCCCCGGCCCAGACCCTGAAGGGCCTTGGCGCCGCAGCCAGCCAGGCGGACAAGGGCACTGTTGGTATCGTTTTGATAGCTGCCGGGGCAATTTTGACTAGCGCTCCACCCGTATTTGGCATTCCACTGGCCGCGTACGTCGCCATTGCGCTGCTGCTGGTGGGTGGCATCGCCCTGCTGCCCTGGGGCATGGCGCGGTTGCTGGCATGGCTGCAGCCTCTGGCCGCACGCCATGCGCTGCCACTGCTGGCGCTGGAGCGCGCGCGGCGCATGCGGGGCAGCGCGGCCATCGCGGTGGGCGGCGTGGTCGCATCCCTCAGTCTGGCCGTTGCGCTGACGGTGATGGTGTCCAGCTTTCGCGGCTCGGTCACACAGTGGCTGGACGCGGTGCTGCCGTCGCCGCTGTACGTGCGCTCGGCCCTCAGTGCGGGTGGAACGGGCGGCAGTGAGGCCGCGTTGCTGCCCGCGGGCTTTGCAGAAGCGGTGGGCCAGTTGCCAGGACTGGACCGCGTGCAGCCCCTGCGCGCCAGCCCGCTGCAGCTGTCCCCCACCCTGCCCTCGCTTACGGTGCTAAGCCGCCCCCTGGGCGATGAGCCGGCGCAGACCCTGCCCCTGGTGGGCGAGGCCCTGCCCGTGCCCCCCGGCCGCACCGGCGTCTACATCAGCGAGGCCGTGGTGGACCTGTACGGCCTGCGCCCCGGCATGGAGTGGCCTGCACTTTCCAAGGCTTTTAGCCCTCAAGCGCTAGAGAATCATGCGCCAGCAGCTATCTTTTACATAGCAGGCATCTGGCGTGACTATGCCCGGCAAACCGGCGCCGTGGTGATGGACCGCGCTGTGTGGCTGCGCCTGACCGGCGACGCCCGCACCAGCGACCTGGCCCTGTGGCCCAGCGAGGGCACCGACCTGTCGGCCTTGCAGGCGTCCATCCGCGCGCTCGCTGCGACGCAAGCCGGCCGCCAGCTCTCCACTGCGGCGGGCGCCACCACGGGCGACGGCAACGAGGCCCTGGTGGAATTCAGCTCGGCCGCCACCATCCGCGAACGCTCGCTGCGCATCTTCGACCGCAGCTTTGCCGTCACCTACTGGCTGCAGGCCGTCGCCATCGGCATTGGCCTCTTTGGCGTGGCCGCCAGCTTCAGCGCCCAGGTGCTGGCACGCCGCAAGGAGTTCGGCCTGCTCGCCCACCTGGGCCTCACGCGGCGGCAGATTCTGACCGTGGTGGCAGGCGAAGGGGCCGCGTGGACAGCGTTGGGTGCAGCGGCGGGCGTGCTGCTGGGGCTGGCTGTGTCCGTGGTGCTGGTGCACGTGGTCAACCCGCAGAGTTTTCACTGGACGATGGATTTGGCGGTGCCGGGTTGGAGGTTGCTGGGGCTGTGTGCTGCCGTTGTTGTGTCGGGCACGGTCACCGCATGGCTGGCGGGCCGGGCGGCGGCAGGGCGTGATGCGGTGATGGCGGTGAAGGAGGATTGGTGAGCCATCCCATCGGAAAGCTATGAGCAGCTTGAGCTGCGAGGCCGTTGACCGATTGCACTAGGGCTGGTCAGCATTGACCGGCTCGAAGTTTTGCCTTTATCGTCATTGGACGCCCTCAACCCAGGAGTTTCCAATGAACCTTCGTCAAGGACTGCTCTGCGTCACCATGTTGGCCGCACTTTCTGCAAACGCGATGGATGGCGCCATCACCAAAGAAGAGTTCGATCAGATCGTGGTCAGCCCCTTCAAGGCGACTCACGCCAAGAATGGCACTGTGATTGAGGTACACCTCAAGGCAGACGGCTCGGTGGTGGCCCGACAGGGCTACAACGATGTGGGTACTTGGCGAAGGGAAGGCGATGCAGGCTATTGCGTTCGGTGGAACAAGCAACGCTTCGATGATCGCTGCTCGACCTTTGTGAAGCGTGAAGGGAAGTTGGCTCTCAACTCCCCCACCGGAGAGCTGACTTGGTGGGTTGATTCGCTACCGAAATAACGCCAAGGCGTGCCACGCCAGTTGCCGATTGCGTGAGGGCAATGCACCAGAATTGGGGGGTAGTACCGTTGCGAGCACAAGGCGTATGGACTGCGACAATGCATGCATGCAGACTCAGCCTCCTTCACTCTCCGCCAGCGCCCCTTGGCTCCACGAAGCCATCGCCCGCATCGAAGCAGACTACCAGCGCAGCGCTGACACCCACCTGATCCCGCTGCGCCTGCCCGCGTTTGCCGCGCATGGCATTGACCTGTACCTCAAGGACGAGTCCACCCACCCCACGGGCAGCCTGAAGCACCGGTTGGCGCGGTCGCTGTTTTTGTATGCGCTGTGCAATGGCTGGGTGCATGAGGGCTCGACCATCGTCGAGTCGTCCAGCGGCTCCACGGCGGTGAGTGAGGCTTACTTTGCCCGGCTGCTGGGGTTGCCGTTTGTGGCGGTGATGCCGCGCAGCACGTCGCCCGAGAAGGTCGCGCAGATCGAGTTCCATGGCGGGCGTTGCCACTTTGTGGACAGCGCGGGCGCTGTGTATGACGCGGCCCGTGCGATTGCCGAGGAGACCGGCGGCCACTACATGGACCAGTTCACGTATGCCGAGCGTGCGACCGACTGGCGCGGCAACAACAACATTGCCGAGAGCATGTTCACGCAGATGGCGCGCGAGCCGCACCCTGTGCCGCGCTGGATCGTGGTGGGCGCGGGCACCGGCGGCACCAGCGCCACCATTGGCCGCTATGTGCGCTACCAGCGCCATGCCACGCAGGTGTGTGTGGCCGACCCGGCGGGGTCGGTGTTCAGTGCCTACCACCGCACGGGCAATGCGCAGCTGACGGCGCCAGGATCCCGCATTGAAGGCATTGGGCGCCCACGGGTGGAGCCGAGCTTCATCCGCACGCTGGTGGACCGCATGGTGGATGTGGCGGACTGCGAGTCCATCGCCGCCATGCGTGCGCTGTCGCAGTTGCTGGGGCGGCGCGTGGGCCCGTCCACAGGCACCAACTTTGTGGCCATGCTCACGCTGGCCAGCGAGATGCGCGAACGGGGCGAGCGCGGCTCCATCCTGTCGCTGCTGTGTGATGCGGGCGAACGGTACTTGCCCACGTATTTCGACACCGAATGGGTGGACCGCACGTTTGGCGACTGCTCAGCCGCGCAGCAGAAGATAGACGCACTGATCGGCTGACGCCCGCTACCCTCCGCACCATGCCCTTTTCTGCTTTGCCTCCTGGCCCGTTGACGCAACCGAGCGGCCCTCTGGCCACCCGACGCCAGTGGCTGGTAACGCAGATGCCCGTGGGCCTGGCAGCCGTAGGTGCTGCAGGGTGGTTGCCCGAGACAGCGCATGCATTGCCTGCACGGGTGTTGAGCTTTCCCCGTGACCACGGCAGCCACCCGGAGCTGCGTACCGAGTGGTGGTACATCACCGGCCATGTGCAGGCGCAGGGACAACCGTGGGGCTTTCAGATCACATTCTTTCGCTCGCGGGTCGATGCGACGCAACAGCTGCAGTCGGCCTTTGCGGCCAAACACCTGCTGTTTGCGCACGCCGCCATCACCGATGTGCGCGGGCAGCGGCTGGTGCATGACCAGCGCATTGCGCGTGCTGGTTTTGGGGTGGCGCAGGCCAGTGAGGCCGACACCCGAATCCGCCTGCAGGACTGGACGCTGGAGCGCAGCGACACCGCACGAGGAAATCTGGACTTTACGGCCAGCCGCTACACCACACACATCGTGGGCAGCGAGTTTGGGCTGGACCTGGTGTTTGACAGCACCCAGCCCTTGCTGCTCCAGGGGCAGCAGGGGCTGTCCCGCAAGGGGCCGGACGCCGAGCAGGCCAGTTACTACTACAGCCAGCCACAGTTGGCCGTCAGCGGCACCTTGCAGGTGGGCAACAAACGCATGGCGGTGACGCCCGACACCGGCTGCGCCTGGATGGACCACGAGTGGAGCGAGGCACTGCTGCACCCTGACGCCCAGGGGTGGGACTGGATCGGCATGAACCTGCACGACGGCAGCGCGCTCACAGCCTTTCGCCTGCGGCGGGCTGATGGCACTGCGTTGTGGGCGGGAGGATCGTGGCGAGCGCCCGGGCAGCCGGTGCAGGTGTTTGGGGCGCAGTCTGTGACGTTCACCCCCTTGCGGTGGTGGACCAGCCCGCGCAGTGGCGCGCGCTACCCGGTGCAGTGGCAGGTGGAAACGCCCGCAGGCAGCTTTGAAGTGAACGCGCTGCTGGAAAGCCAGGAGCTGGACAGCAGCGGATCAACGGGGGCGATCTATTGGGAAGGCCTGTCTGACCTGATGAGCGCCAGAGGCCAACCTATAGGTAGGGGCTACCTGGAGATGACTGGATACGCAAAGCCGCTGCGCCTGTAAAAGCAGCAGCGGCTTGATGTCAGAAAGATACCGCCAGATCGGGCGGTGTCACATCTTCAATGCTTGGCGGAGCTGCCTGCGCGGCGCTGCGCCAGCCAGGCAATGATCTCGCCCATGATGCCGCGGCGGAAAGCCAGCACGCAGATCACGAAAATCAGGCCCGTGACCATGGTGACGGATTCGCCCAGGGTCTTGAACCATTCCACGCTGGTCAAGGCGGCCAACAGGTTGCCGAATTCACCGATCTTGTTCTCCAGCAGCACCACCACGGCCGAGCCAATGAGCGGGCCCGACAGCGTGCCCAGGCCGCCTACCAGCGTCATCAGGATGACCTGACCCGACGCGGTCCAGTGCACATCGGACAGCGTGGCAAAGCCGAGCACCAGGGTCTTGAGAGAGCCGGCCAGGCCCGCCAGAGCCGCCGACAACACAAAGGCCAGCAGCTTGAAGCGGTGCGTGTCATAGCCCAGCGAGATGGCGCGGGGCTCGTTCTCCTTGATGCCCTTGAGCACCTGGCCGAACGGCGAGTGGATGGTGCGCACGATCAGCAAGAAGGCCGCGACCACGATGACCAGCGCGACGTAGTACATGACGAGGTCGCTTTGCAGATCGATCAAGCCAAACAGCTTGCCGCGCGGCACACCCTGCAAGCCGTCCTCACCACCCGTGAAGGGGGCTTGGAGACAGGCAAAGAACAGCATCTGCGCCAGCGCCAATGTGATCATGGAGAAGTAAATGCCCTGGCGGCGAATGGCCAGCCAGCCAAACAGCAGGCCCAGCAGCGCGCCACCGGCGGTGCCGAGCAGCAGACCCACTTCAGGCGTCAGGCCCCACACCTTGATGGCGTGGCCAGCCACATAGGCTGCGCCACCGAGGAAGGCCGCATGGCCAAAAGACAGCAGGCCGGTGTAACCGAGCAGCAGGTTGAACGCAGAAGCAAACAGTGCAAAGCACATGAGCTTCATCACGAAGACGGGATAGGCGCCGAGAAAAGGCGCGGCAATGAGGGCCAGCAACAGCAGGCCGTAACCAATGGTGGCAGTGTTCTTGGAATTCATGCTGGCGGCCCCTTATTTTTCTTTGCCGAACAGGCCGGCGGGGCGAATGAGAAGAACGATGACCATGATGACGAACACCACGGTGGAAGATGCTTCGGGGTAGAACACCTTGGTGAAACCTTCGATCACTCCCAGGCCCAGCCCGGTCAAGATGGAGCCCATGATGGAGCCCATGCCGCCAATCACCACCACGGCAAACACCACGATGATCAGGTTCTGGCCCATGAGCGGGGTGACCTGGTACACGGGGGCGGCCAGCACACCGGCAAAAGCAGCCAGTGCGGCACCAAAGGCGTAGGTCAGGGTCACCATCACCGGCACGTTGATGCCGAAGGCCTCCACCAGGCGCGGGTTTTCAGTACCGGCGCGCAGATAGGCGCCGAGCTTGGTTTTTTCGATCACATACCAGGTGCCGATGCACACCACCACCGAGGCCACCACCACCCACGCACGGTAATTGGGCATGATCATGAAGCCGAGGTTGGTCGCGCCTTCCAGCAGCTCGGGAGTGTCGTAGCCCAGGCCCGACACGCCATAGATGGAGCGAAACACGCCTTCGATCAGCAGGGTCAGGCCCAGCGTGAGCAGCAGGCCATACAGGTGATCGAGTTTGTAGATCCAGCGTAGCAGCAGGCGCTCGATCAGCACCCCGAACAGCCCCACCACCAGTGGTGCCAGCACCAGCATCAACCAGTAGTTGATGCCGAAGTAGTTCATGGCCATCCATGTCAGCAACGCCCCGGTCATGAACAGTGCGCCGTGCGCAAAGTTGATGACGTTGAGCAGGCCAAAGATCACAGCCAGCCCCAGGCTGAGGATTGCGTAGAACGATCCGTTGACCAGCCCCAGAAGGAGCTGGCTCAACAGGCCGGGCAGTGAGACACCAAAGATTTCCATGGGAGGCAGCAGCAGGTGGAGAGAGTTCAGGTCAGAGGGCCACACTGGGCCCGGCGTCCCGCTGGGACAGCCAGGCCGGCGTGGGCCCTCTCAGGGGTTTACTTCCAGAGCGGGCACTTGCTCTCGGCCTTGGTGGTGAACACCGAGTCACCAGGCAGCTTCTTGATCAGCTTGTAATAGTCCCAGGGCTTGGTGGACTCTGCAGGCTTCTTCACTTCCATCAGGTACATGTCGTGCACATAACGGCCGTCGGCGCGCAGCTGGCCCGAGCCGAAGAAGTCGTTCATCTTCATGCCGCGCCATGTGGTCATGACCTTGTCGGCGTCCACCGACTTGGCGGCTTCCACGGCCTTGAGGTAATTCATGGTGGCCGAGTAGTCAGCCGCCTGGATTTCGGTTGGCATGCGCTTGGTCTTCTCGAAGAAACGCGCCGAGAACTTGCGGGTTTCGTCGTTCAGGTCCCAGTACCAGCTGGTGGTGAACTGCAGGCCTTCGGTGTTGCGCAGGCCCAGGCTGTGCACATCGGAGATGAAGATCAGCAGGCCGGCGAGCTTCATGCTCTTGCCGATGCCGAACTCCTTGGCAGCCTTGATGGAGTTGATGGTGTCACCACCTGCATTGGCCAGGCCCAGGATCTGCGCCTTGGAGTTCTGTGCCTGCAGCAGGAAGGACGAGAAGTCGGACGCGTTCAGCGGGTGGCGCACGGCACCCACCACGTTGCCGCCCTTGGCCTTGACCACGGCGGTGGTGTCGGCTTCGAGCGCATGGCCGAAGGCATAGTCTGCCGTCAGGAAGTACCAGCTCTTGCCGCCGCCATCCACAATGGCCGAGCCCGTGCCCTTGGCCAGTGCCACGGTGTCATACGCGTAGTGCACGGTGTACGGTGTGCACTGGTCGTTGGTCAATGCCGAACTGGCAGCGCCGTTGTTGATGTAGACGCGCTTCTTCTCGGCGGCTACCTTGGCAATGGCCAGTGCGGTGCCGGAGTTGGTGCCACCAAACACCATGGTCAGGCCCTGGGTGTCGATCCACTCGCGGGCCTTGGAGGCTGCGATGTCGGCCTTGTTCTGGTGGTCGGCGCTCATCAGTTCGATGGGCATGCCCAGCACCTTGCCGCCAAAGTCATCAATGGCCATCTGGATGGCGACTGCGCCGTTCTTGCCTTCCACGTCCGCATACAGGCTGGACATGTCGGTGATGAAACCGATCTTGACTTTGTCCTGTGCGTGCGCGGCCGAGGTGGCCAAGCCTGCAACGCCCAGCATCAGTGCCAGCACTTTGAGTTGTTTCTTCATGGATTTGTCTCCTGTGGGTGTGGTGGAAGAAAGCGGTAGGGAAAGGGTGTGGGCGTGACTCAGACGCCCAGCAGTTCGTTGAGCACAGGCATCTTCGCTTCCAGCTCGGCAGCGCCGAACTTCTCCACGATGCGGCCGTGCTCCATCACGTAGAACCGGTCGGCCAGCGGTGCGGCAAAGCGGAAGTTCTGCTCAACCATGACCACGGTGTAGCCTTTTTCGCGAAGCATCTTGATCATGCGGGCCAGGGCCTGGACGATGACGGGCGCCAGGCCTTCCGAGATCTCATCCAGCAGCAGCAGGTTGGCACCCGTGCGCAGAATGCGGGCCACGGCCAGCATCTGCTGCTCGCCGCCGGACAGGCGCGTGCCCTGGCTGTTCTTGCGCTCGGCCAGGTTGGGGAACATGGCGTAGATCTCCTGCACCGACATGCCCGGCGTGCCCGTCTTGAGGGCGGGTGGCAGCAGCAGGTTTTCTTCGCACGACAGGCTGGAGAAAATGCCACGCTCTTCGGGGCAGTAGCCCACGCCCAGGTGCGCAATACGGTGCGTGGGCATGTTCACGGTTTCCACGCCGTTGATCTTGACCGAACCCTTGCGCGCACCGGTCAGCCCCATGATGGCGCGCATGGTGGTGGTGCGGCCTGCGCCGTTGCGGCCCAGCAGCGTGACCACCTCGCCCGGCTGGACGACGATGTCCACGCCGTGCAGCACATGCGACTCGCCGTACCAGGCTTCGAGGTTCTTGATTTCGAGTGCAGGAACGCCAGCCATCAGTGCGCTCCCTGCAGTTGGCCGTCGGTCGTGCCCATGTAGGCTTCCATGACTTGGGGGTTGTTGGACACTTCTGCGTAGGGCCCTTCGGCCAGCACGGCGCCGCGCTGCAGCACCGTGATACGGTCTGCGATGGTGGAGACCACCTTCATGTTGTGCTCCACCATCAGGATGGTGCGGCCGGCAGAAACCTTCTTGATGAGCTGCGTGACGCGGTCCACGTCTTCGTGGCCCATGCCCTGGGTGGGCTCGTCCAGCAGCATCAGCTCGGGCTCCATCGACAGCGTGGTGGCGATCTCCAGTGCGCGCTTGCGGCCATAGGGCAGGTTCACGGTCACTTCATCGGCCAGGTCTTCCAGCCCCACCTCGGTCAGCAGTTGCATGGCGCGGTCGTCCAGCTGTCGCAAGGTGCGCTCGCTGCGCCAGAAGTGGAACGACGTGCCCAGCTTGCGCTGCAGGCCCAGGCGCACGTTCTCGATAAGTGTGAGGTGCGGGAACACCGCCGAAATCTGGAACGAACGGATCACCCCGCGGCGTGCGATCTGCGCGGGCTGCTCCCGCGTGATGTCATGCCCGTTGAAGCGGATGACACCCGAAGTCGGCTCCAGAAACTTGGTGAGCAGGTTGAAGCACGTGGTCTTGCCTGCACCGTTGGGGCCGATCAGCGCGTGGATGGACCCGCGCCGAACGGCCAGGTTCACGTCACTGACAGCGGTGAAGCCCTTGAACTCTTTGGTCAGGCTGTTGGTTTCAAGAATGACGTCGCTCATTGCGCCTTGGCCGCTCCGTAAGGTGCTGAAATGAGGAGCCTTGCAACAAGGTCTCCGGGGAGGTTGGATCGCAACGCATCGTATGTCTCCCTACCCTGTGGTAGATACTGGGACTAATGCCTATGTATAAATGCCTACGTACCCGCCCTGAGGACGCACAGCGCCCGTGTTGTGCGGGCGTGGGCAGCGCGCCAGTGCTCAGTCTGGCGCCGTGGCAGGGTCAGAAGCTCGCAACCGGTGGTGGTGCAGCGCCGCGCCCCTCACTGACTTTTTGCTGACAGCCCTTGGCATTCACCGCCGTGGGCACCACCTACAGTCATAGAGGTGCTAGACCTCGCCCCTTCTGCAGCGCCCGTCTGCGCCGCCTACACTGCCACAATGCCCTCCCTCCCCTCCTCCACGCCCGCCCGTGGCGCCCCCCGCTCGCTCACGGGACTGCTGCCCTTCTTGCACCCGTATCGTGCGCGCATTGCGCTGTCGCTGATATTCCTGGTGCTGGCGGCATTGGCCACCCTGGCGTTTCCCATGGCGCTGCGCAATCTCATCGATGGGGGCCTGGTTTCTGCGACGGGTGACCGGGGCGCTCAGGCCATGGCCCTGCGCGGACATTTTGAAGAGCTGTTTGCCGTGGCGATGGCGCTGGGTGGGTTTTCAGCCGCACGCTTTTACATGGTGAGCTGGCTGGGCGAGCGCGTCACCGCCGACCTGCGTAACGCCGTCTACAGCCATGTGCTGCAGCAAAGCCCCCAGTTCTTTGAGACCACCCAGACCGGCGAGGTGCTGTCGCGGCTGACGTCAGACACCACGCTGGTGCAGACCGTGGTCGGCTCGTCGCTGTCGATGGGGCTGCGCAATGCCGTGCTGGGCCTGGGGGCCCTCGTCATGCTGGTGTGGACGAATCCCTATGTGATGTCGGTGGTCTTGCTGGCCGTGGTGCTGGTCGTGCTGCCCACCATGTGGATTGGGCGCAAGGTACGCCGGCTGTCACGCGACAGCCAGGACCGCGTGGCGGACTCCAGTGCCATCGCTGCCGAAGTGCTCAACGCCATCCCGGTGGTGCAGAGCTATACCGCCGAGCCCCGCGAGGCCACCCGGTTTGCGCGGGCCACAGAAGACGCGTTTCGCACGGCGGTCAAGCGCACCAAGGCACGCGCCTTGCTCGTGGCTTTCATCATCATTGCGAACGCAGCGCTGCTTCTGTGGGGGCTGTACCGGGGCACAGAGGCTGTGCTGGCCGGACAGATGAGCGCGGGCCATCTGGGCCAGACCGTGGTGTATGTCATTCTGCTGGCCAGCGCCGTGGCCGTGCTAGGCGAGGTCTACGGGGACCTGCTGCGTGCGGCGGGCGCCACCGAGCGGCTGATGGAGCTGCTGTCCAGCCAGTCCCCCGTGTCGAACCCCGCAACACCCCAACGGCTGCCCACTTCGGATCAGGGGCTGGAGGTGCAGTTTGACAACGTGCAGTTTCACTACCCGTCGCGCCCGGACCAGCCAGCGCTGCAAAACTTCTCACTGCACCTGGCGCCCGGCGAGACGGTGGCACTGGTGGGTGCCAGCGGCGCGGGCAAAACCACGGTGTTTCAGTTGCTGCAGCGCTTTTACGACGTGGATGGAGGCGGGCAGACCGGCAGACAAAACGCACCGGCCGGACGCATCTTGCTGAATGGCGTAGACATCCGGGACCTGACGCTGGACACGCTGCGCGCCCATACGGGCACCGTGCCCCAGGATGCCGTTATCTTCTCCGCCTCGGCCATGGACAACATCCGCTATGGCCGTCCGGATGCTTCGGACGATGAGGTCATGGCAGCCACCAAGGCGGCCTTTGCGCATGACTTCATCATGGCCCTGCCCGAGGGCTACCACACGTTTCTGGGCGAGCGGGGGGTACGTCTTTCGGGCGGCCAGCGCCAGCGCATCGCCATCGCCCGCGCCATGCTCAAAAACCCGCCGTTGCTGCTGCTGGACGAAGCCACCAGCGCGCTGGATGCGGAAAGCGAGCGCATGGTACAGGCAGCGCTGGACACCGCCATGCAGCGCCACACGGGCAGAAGAACCACTCTGGTGATCGCCCATCGCCTGGCCACCGTACAAAATGCCGACCGCATCGTGGTGCTGGACCACGGTCAGATCGTAGAGCAAGGCACCCACAGTGCGCTGATGGCGCAAGGTGGGGTGTATGCGCGCCTCGCGGCGCTGCAGTTCACCAGCTGATCGCGGCGCCTCTCGGCAGGGCATCCACACCCAGAACACCCACACAGGGCTACTGCAAGGTTTCCTTGGCTGCCGCTGGCAGGGGCAACGGCATGACGGCAATGCCCTCGTCCAGGAGCTGCAATGCCTCCTGCGCGGTGGCCTGGCCACGAATGGCACGCTCCTGGATCTCGCCGTGGTGCATGCGCCGGGCTTCGTCGGCAAAACGGGGGCCTACATCCTCCGTATTCGCAATGACTTTGCGGGCCAGCTGCAGCCAGGCTGCCTGTAGCGCGGTTGGGAGCGTCGATGCCTCGACCGGTGTATCGGAAGCAGCGTGTGAAACGGACGATGCACCGGAAGGAGTCACTGGGGCCGCAGTGGGCTCGCGGGCACCCAGATTCAGGCGCGGCGCGCTCAGACGCTTGTCAATGCGGATGTCCGCACACAAAGGGCACTGCACCAGGCCGCGCTGCTTTTGGCTCTGAAAGTCATCTTCAGAACCAAACCAGCCTTCAAAGACATGGCCGTGCTGACATTGGAGATCCAGTACCTTCATAAGATGCATCGTACGCCGGTCCGCACCGTCAAGAGATCGAGGAAACCGGGCACACCAAGGTGCAGGGTTACATACAAGAGTGCTTCGCCCAAACAGCGAAACCGGTAGAGCAAAGGTCGCGGAAGCCCCGACGCTTCAACACGATCCAGCCAAGGCCATCACCCGTGGCGACGCAGCAGATACCGGTAGACGAAGCCTGGAAAGGCCAGCGTCAAAAACATGGTGCCGGTGATGGCGTAGAACTCCCATCCCTGCGGTGCAATCTGGCCTGCACGCCGCTCCAGCAGCAAGGCCAGACCGCCCACCAAAAAATACAACAGGATCAGTTCAGCCAACCGTCCGACCAAGGGCTTGCCGTGAGCCGTTGCAGGCCCCACTACCAACCACCGCTGGTTGATGAATGGGAGATTGGCAGCGATCAACGCTGCCACAATCACGAGCCAAACCGATCCGGTAAGTGACACAGGGAAACTGATCGAAGAGAAAAATTTGGCGGATGAACAGTTGCCCGCACGGTGCGAGCGCCTGCTCTCCCGATCAGGTCGCCAGTGCGCGCACCACGGCGTCTGCGCACAGGGCCATCAAACCACCTGGCAGCAAGCCCAACACCAGCACCAGAGCGCCATTGATGGTCAGCACCACGCGCACATCCACCGGAGCAGACACATTGGTTGCGGTCAAAGGAGCGTCGAAGTACATCACCTTCACTACACGCAGGTAGTAGAAGGCACCGATCAGCGACATGATCACGGCGAACACGGCCATCGCCATGTAAATTGTCTGACCCGAGGCCACCAGGGCCTGCAGAACCGCCAACTTGGCGTAGAACCCTACCAGGGGAGGAATGCCCGCCATGGAGAAGAGGCAGACGGCCATCACACCAGCGTACAGGGGGCTGCGCTGGTTGAGGCCTGCGAAATCGGAGATTTCTTCGCTCTCGAAACCTTCGCGGGCCAGCAGCAGGATCACGCCAAACGCTGCGAGCGTGGTCAGCACATAGGTGATGACGTAGAACATCGAGGCACTGTAGGCGTTCTCCACCGCTGTGGCGTCCACATTGCCGTTGATGACCCCGGACATCAGGCCCAGCAGCACAAAGCCCATCTGGGAGATGGTGGAGTACGCCAGCATGCGCTTGAGGTTGGTCTGCGCAATGGCTGCCAGGTTACCCACCAGCAACGAACCAATCGCCAGCACAGCCAGCATCTGCTGCCAGTCGATGGCCAGGGGCAGCAGGCCATCCACCAGCAAACGGATGGTGATGGCAAAGGCAGCCAGCTTGGGCGCGCCGCCAATCATCAGCGTCACGGCCGTGGGCGCGCCCTGGTACACATCGGGAATCCACATGTGGAAGGGCACCACGCCCAGCTTGAACGCCAGACCGGCCACCACAAACACCAGACCGAACACCAGCACCTGGTGCTTGATCTGACCGGAGTTGACTGCCTTGAACACCTGGCCGATGTCCAGTGAGCCCGTGGCACCGTACACCATGGACAAGCCATAGAGCAGGAAGCCACTGGCCATGGCGCCCAGCACAAAATACTTCATGGCTGCTTCCGTGGCCGTGGCGTTGTCACGGCGCAATGCCACCAGGGCATAGCTCGACAGTGTCAGCAGCTCAAGGCCCAGGTAGATCACCAGGAAGTTGTTGCCCGAGATCATGATGAACATGCCGAGCAAGGCGAACATGGCCAGCGTGAACAGTTCACCCCCACGCAGCATGTCGCGGTCCGCAGCGTAAGGGCGGCCGTATACCAGGGTGACCATCATGGCCACGGTGGCAAAGCACTTGAGCCAGTTACCCATGGCGTCGCTCACCACCATGTTGCCAAAACCATAGAAGGTGTTACCGCTGCTGGCGTACATGCCCTGCAGGGCAGCCACCACGGCGAGCGTGAGCATGGTCAGTACGTAGGTGCTGGTGCGGCGAGGGCTGTGGACACCCAGATCGACCAGCGCAATCACGCAGGCCATGGTCAACAGCACAATTTCGGGGTAAATCGCTAGCCAGCTGATGTTGTCAATCATCTCGAATCTCTCAGTTCAGTCTGGTCTGTTCAGTTCAGCTTGGTCTGCGCGACATGCTTGAGCAGTTCTGCCACCGAGGTGTCCATCACATCGGTGAACGGACGGGGGTAGAGGCCCATGGCCAGCACCGCGATGCCCAGAACAGCCAGCACCAGGAACTCGCGGCTGTCGATGTCCGTCAAGCCCTTGACGTTGTCATTGCCCACGGGGCCCAGGTACACACGCTTGAACATCCACAGGGTGTAGGCAGCACCAAAAATCAATGCCGTGGCAGCAGCCAGACCGATCCAGAAATTGGCCTTGACAGCACCCAGGATCACCATCCATTCGCCCACAAAACCGGCTGTGCCAGGCAAGCCGCAGTTGGCCATGGCAAACAGTAAAGCAAACGCCGTGAAGTTCGGCATGGTGTTGACCACGCCACCATAGGCGGCGATTTCACGGGAGTGCACGCGGTCGTACAAGACACCGATGGACAAGAACATCGCACCGGACACAAAACCGTGCGCAATCATCTGGACAATACCGCCGGACACGCCCAGGTCGTTGAAGATGAAAAAGCCCAAGGTCACAAAACCCATGTGCGCCACCGACGAGTAAGCCACCAGCTTCTTCATGTCCTTCTGGACCATGGCCACTAGGCCCACATAGATCACGGCGATCAGCGACAAGGCAATCATCAGCCAAGCCCACTGGCGTGCAGCGTCAGGAGCGATTGGCAGCGAAAACCGCAGAAAACCGTAGGCACCCAGTTTCAGCATGATGGCGGCCAGCACTGCTGAACCGCCCGTAGGCGCCTCCACGTGCACATCGGGCAGCCAGGTGTGGACGGGCCACATGGGAACCTTCACAGCAAAGGCGGCAAAGAATGCGAAGAACAGCAGGGTCTGTGCACGTCCGCTCAACGGCAGCTGATGCCAGGTCGCAATGTCAAAGCTGCCACCCGACTGGTTGTACAGGTAGATCAGCGCGATGAGCATCAACAGCGACCCGAGCAGCGTATACAGGAAGAACTTGAACGCTGCGTAGATCTTATTGGGGCCGCCCCAGATGCCGATGATCAGATACATCGGGATCAGCGTTGCCTCGAAGAACACATAGAACAGAATGCCGTCGAGTGCGCTGAACACACCGATCATGAGCCCCGAAAGGATCAGGAAAGCGCCCATGTACTGGTTCACGCGCTCCGTGATCGACTCCCAGGAAGCAATCACCACAATGACGGTGATGAATGCTGTCAGCGGCACGAACCAGAAGGAAATGCCGTCCACCCCAAGGTGGTAGTGGACGTTGAAGCGCTCGATCCAGTCAGCCTTCTCCACAAACTGCATGGCTGCTGTACCCAGCTTGAAGCCATCGTACAAAGGCAGCGTGACCAGGAAGCCGATCAGCGCGCCGACGAGCGCCAGCCAGCGCACGGCACGCGCGTGCTCATCGCGCCCGATGGCGAGCAACAGCACGCCAAACGCAATCGGTGTCCAGATTGCAAGACTCAACAGACCCATTTTTATTCTTCTCCTACTTGTTGAGCCAGACGAAATACGTCATGAGCACGAAAACACCCAGGATCATGACCAGCGCATAGTGGTAGATGAAGCCCGACTGCACCCAACGCACAGCACCGGCCACCCACCGCACCAGCTTCCAGGACCCGTTGACCAGGGCACCATCGATCACAGCCTGATCCCCGCCCTTCCAGAGACCCACGCCCAGCGCACGTGCACCACGGGCCAGAATGTTCTCGTTGATCCAGTCGAGGTAGTACTTGTTTTCAAGCAATGTGTAGATGGGCTGTACGCGCGCCTTGATCGCCGTGGGCAACGCAGGATTGACCATATACATGTAGTACGAAAGCGCAACACCTGCCAATGCGAGCCAGAACGGCGCCGTCTGCAGACCGTGCAATGCCATGGCCCAGGCGCTGTGGAAATGCTCCGCCATGTGTGCCATGGAAGGATGCTTGGCCGCATCCACAAAAATGACATCCTTGAAGAAGTCCCCAAACAGCATGGGCTGGATGAACAGGAAACCCACCACCACCGAAGGAATGGCCAACAGCACCAGAGGCACCGTCACAACCCAGGGAGACTCGTGCGGTTCGTGGTGATCATCGTGGCCGTGGCCATGGTGATCGTCGTGGTGGGCATCCGGATTCTGGTCGTAACGCTCCTTGCCATGGAAGACCAGGAAGTACATGCGAAAGGAATAGAACGCCGTGATGAACACACCTGCGAGCACTGCGAAATGTGCAAAACCGGCTGCTGGCAGATGGCTGAAGTGCACCGCCTCAATGATGCTGTCCTTGGAATAGAAACCCGAGAACAGCGGCGTACCGATCAGGGCCATAGAGCCCAGCAGCGAGGTGATCCAGGTGATGGGCATGTACTTGCGCACACCGCCCATCCAGCGGATGTCCTGGTTGTGGTGCATGCCCATGATGACCGAGCCTGCGCCCAGGAACAACAAGGCTTTGAAGAACGCATGGGTCATCAGGTGGAACACGGCCACCGAGTACGCCGAGGCGCCAAGCGCTACTGTCATGTAGCCGAGCTGCGAGAGCGTCGAGTACGCCACCACACGCTTGATGTCGTTCTGGATGATGCCAAGGAAACCCATGAACAATGCTGTGATGGCACCAATCACCAGGATGAAGTTGAGCGCAGTGTCCGACAGCTCGAACAGAGGCGACATGCGCGACACCATGAAGATACCGGCGGTCACCATGGTGGCAGCGTGGATCAGCGCGGAGATGGGAGTCGGACCCTCCATCGAATCAGGCAGCCAGACGTGCAGGGGAAACTGCGCTGACTTGCCCATAGCGCCGATGAACAGGCAGATGCAGATCACCGTGACGAGCATCCAGCTGGTGCCGGGGAACGACAGAGAGCCCAGTTCACCCGCCTTGGCGAAGATCTCGCCATAGTTCAAGGTGCCGGTATACGCTGCGATCAGGCCAATGCCCAGAATGAAGCCGAAGTCGCCGACACGGTTGACCAGAAATGCCTTCATGTTGGCGAAAATGGCAGAAGGCTTGTTGAACCAGAACCCGATGAGCAGGTAGGACACCAGACCCACCGCCTCCCAACCAAAGAACAGCTGCAGCAGGTTGTTGCTCATGACGAGCATGAGCATGGAGAAGGTGAACAGCGAAATGTAGGCAAAGAAGCGGTTGTAGCCCTCGTCTTCTTCCATGTAGCCAATGGTGTAGATGTGAACCATCAGCGACACAAAGGTCACCACCACCATCATCATCGCCGTGAGGCTGTCGATCAGGAAGCCCACTTCCATCTTCAAGCCACCCACCACCATCCAGGTGTACAGGGTTTCATTGAACCGGGCACCATCAAGCGCCACGCTCTTGAGCGTCATCGCCGAGAGGATGAAAGCAACCAGCACCCCGAGGATGGTCAGGGTATGGCTCAGGCGACGACCGATCCAGTTACCACCGAAGGTCGTACCGAAGACGCCGGCCAGTAAGGCGCCTGCCAGCGGTGCCAACGGCACTGCCAGGAGGGTTGAAGCAGAGAGGGTTTGACTCATTCTTGAGAACCTTGGGAATACTCGCGACCCATCAACCCTTGAGGGTGTTGAGGTCTTCCGCGTTGATACTGGATTTGTTGCGGAACAGCAGCACCAGGATGGCCAGGCCAATCGCCGATTCAGCGGCTGCCACGGTCAGGATAAAGAACACGAACACCTGGCCGTGCATGTCTCCCAGGTAGTGGGAGAACGCCACGAAGTTCATGTTCACGGCCAGCAGCATGAGCTCGATCGCCATCAGCAGCACGATCAGGTTCTTGCGGTTCAGGAAGATGCCGATCACAGCGAGCGCAAACAGCATGGCGCCCAGCGACAAAAAGTGGCCCAGTGTCAACGTCATGCTTTTTTCTCCTCGGCAGCAGCTTGCGCAGCCTCTTCAGCAGGCTTTTGGGTGGCGGTCACCTTGACCACCGCCAGACGATCGGCCGCACGCACTCGGATCTGCATTGAAGGATTGATGGCCTTGCTGTCCTTGCGCTGACGCAGGGTCAGTGCGATGGCAGCCACCATGGCCACCAGCAAAATGACTGCAGCGATCTCAACGGGATACAGATACTGGGTGTACAGCAGCTTGCCCAACGCCTTGGTGTTGGAGTACGGGACCACATGACCAGCGGCATCGACCATGGCAGCGACGGCCTTGGGCTCTTCCATGCCGCGGAATCCGCCCATCAACACGGCAGCCATTTCCAAGGCGATGACCGCCCCAATGAGGGCCGCCAAAGGGAAATGCTTCCAGAACCCCTTGCGTACGGTATCGATATGAATGTCCAGCATCATCACCACGAACAGGAAGAGCACCATGACCGCGCCCAGGTACACCAGCACCAGCGCAATTGCCAGGAACTCTGCCTTGAGCAACAGCCAGACAGCCGCCGCCTGCGAGAACGCAAGGATGAGATACAGCACTGCATGCACAGGGTTGCGTGCAGTGATCACCCGGAAGGCTGCAAACAGCAACACCACCGAGAAGAGATAGAAGAAACCAGTCTTGGCGTCCATGAATCGGGTCTTTATAGAAAGTCTGGCAAAGAGGCTGAACCCCGTACCGTTCAGCGGTACTTGGCGTCTGCAGCCTTGGCTGCCGCAATTTCACCTTCGTACCGGTCGCCCACGGCCAAGAGCATGTCCTTCGTGAAATACAGGTCACCACGCTTTTCGCCGTGGTATTCAAAGATGTGTGTCTCGACAATCGAATCGACTGGGCAGCTCTCTTCGCAGAACCCGCAAAAGATGCACTTGGTCAGGTCGATGTCATAACGCGTGGTGCGACGCGAACCATCTGCACGCACATCCGATTCGATGGTGATGGCCATCGCAGGGCATACGGCTTCGCACAGCTTGCAAGCGATGCAACGCTCCTCGCCGTTGTCATAACGGCGCAGTGCATGCAGGCCACGGAAGCGTGGCGACAAAGGCGTCTTCTCTTCGGGAAACTGCACGGTCACCTTACGGCGAAACGCGTAGCGGCCAGTCAGGGCCATCCCCTTGAGCAACTCCACGAGCATGAAGCTCTTGAAGAAATCCTTGAACGAAAAAGGTGCAGCAGCAGCAACAGCAGTCATTTGTGTCCCCGCTTATTTCCAGATATTCCAAGGCGAGAGCAACCACCCGCCAACAATCAACAAGTACACCAGCGTGACCGGAATGAAGATCTTCCAGCCCAGACGCATGATCTGGTCGTACCGGAACCGCGGGAAGGTAGCCCGGATCCAGATGAACATGGATACCACAAGGAAGGTCTTGAGACCCAGCCAGATCCAGCCTGGAACCCAGTTGAACACCGCGCTATCAATGGGAGACAGCCAGCCGCCCAGGAACATGAGAGCCGCCAGGATGGACACGAGCCACATGCTGGCGTACTCGGCCAGGAAGAAGATCGCGAAGCCCATACCGGAGTACTCGACCATGTGGCCGGCCACGATTTCTGCCTCGCCTTCCACCACGTCGAAGGGATGGCGGTTGGTTTCTGCCACGCCGGAGATCAGGTACACAAGGAAGATCGGCAGCAGGGGCAGCCAATTCCAGGACAGGAACGTCAGGCCCTTGTCTGCGGCCATGCCCCGCCCCTGACCCAGCACGATTTCCGTCAGGTTCATACTGCCCGACACCATGATCACGACGAGGAAACAAAAGCCCATCGCGATTTCGTAGCTCACCATCTGTGCCGAGGCCCGCAGTGCACCCAAGAATGCGTACTTGGAGTTGGAAGCCCAGCCTGCAATGATCACGCCATAGACTTCGATGGAAGTGATGGCCATCACCAACAACAGACCAGCATTCACATTCGCCAAGGCCACATCGGGGCCGAAAGGAATGGCCACCCAGGCAGCAAGGGCCGGCATGATGGCCATGACGGGCCCGAGAACAAACAGGCCCTTGCTGGCTGCCGTAGGCTGGATGATTTCCTTGGTCAGCAGCTTCAGTGCGTCAGCAATGGGCTGCAGCAGCCCCATCGGTCCCACGCGGTTGGGACCGTGGCGCACTTGCATGAAGCCCAGCAGCTTACGCTCCCACAAAGTGAGGTAAGCCACGGCACCCATGAGCGGCGCCAAGATGCAGACGATCTTGATCAGGATCCAGAGCACTGGCCAGACGATGCCGGTCCACCACCCAAAGGAGAGCAGGTTCAGGCCCGCGTTGTAGATCGCGTCGATCATGCGGCCACTCCTTCGCGTGCCATGCGTGCGTCGGCAGTGAGCTGCAGCGACGTAGAACGGCGCACCAAGCCGTCCAGTTGATAGATGGATGCCACGACCGGATCACCAACTGCAGCCGTTGCGGCTGGCGACGCCTTCACTGCATTCGACAACTGTGCGGCGGGCACCTGCGTAACGGCGCCGGCGGCGGCGTTCGTCGCACGGGCCAGAACGTCCTGGGACGTCTCAAAGTCGAAGCCTGGCACACCCAGCAGGTTGGCCAGCACGCGCAGAACCTTCCAAGCGGGACGGGTATCGCCCAGCGGGCGCACCACGGCGTGGAAACCCTGTATGCGTCCCTCGGCGTTGACAAAGCTGCCCGAGGTTTCCGTGAACGGAGCAATTGGCAACAAAACGTCACTGAACTCCATGTTGGCCTTGAAGGGGCTCAACGTGACCACCATTTCTGCACCAGCAAGAGCAGTTGCAGCTTGAGCACCCGTCGCAGAATCATGGACGGGCTCGGTGTTCAGCAGCACCGCCGCCCTCAAACCACCGGAGAGCATTTGAGCCGCATTCAGTCCACCGTTGACAGGGTGAGCGCCCGCAAATTGCGCGCCCACCGTATTGGCGGCCTCTGTCAGGTAGCCCACCGTTGCACCAGTGTTCTCTGCAATCCAGTTGGCCCATGCCAGCAACTGCGTAGCTTGCGCGTGGTGCGCCGCCGCATTGCCTAACAACACCGCCTTGCGCTCCCCGCCCAGCAGCGAGCGGGCGATGGCCTGGGCAGCCGCGCTGGCCGCGCTGGCACCTTGCGGAGCGGGAATGCCCTTTTCATGGGCGATGGCGGAAGCAATGCCTCCGAGCATATCGACCCACTGGCCGGCACCTTGTGCCACAAATGTCTGCACCGGCATGGCCCAGTCATGGGATACCGAAGCGATGGCACTGACCTGGCAGCCATGGCGGGCCGCCTGACGGATGCGCTGCGCAAACAACGGATGGTCCTTGCGCAGGTTGGAACCCACGACCAGCACACGCTGGAGCGTGGACAACGAAGCGATGGACGTACCGAGCCAGCGAATACCTTCGGGAGCAGCAAACTCGGCGTTGCGCAGACGATAGTCGATGTTGTCGCTACCAAGACCGCGCACCAGGGCGCTGGCCAGATACAACTCTTCCAACGTACTGTGCGGACTCACCAGCGCACCAATGCTGGCAGCGCCGTGGTCGTTCTTGATGTTCTTGAGGCCATTGGCCACGTATTCCAACGCAGTCTGCCAGTCCACTTCCTTCCACACCCCGCCCTGCTTGAGCATGGGCTGGGTCAGGCGGTCGTCACCGTTGAGCGCTTCATAGGAGAAACGGTCGCGGTCGGCAATCCAGCATTCGTTGACAGCCTCGTTTTCAAACGGGACCACGCGCATGACCTTGTGGTTCTTGACCTGAACAATCAGGTTGGCACCGGTGGAGTCATGTGGACTCACCGAGCGGCGGCGCGACAGTTCCCAGGTGCGGGCGCTGTAACGGAAAGGCTTGCTGGTCAATGCACCCACGGGGCAGATGTCGATCATGTTGCCCGACAGTTCAGAGTCCACCGTGTCGCCGGTGACCGTGGTGATTTCAGAATGCTCGCCACGATGGATCATGCCGAGTTCCATCACGCCCGCCACTTCCTGGCCGAAGCGCACGCAACGGGTGCAGTGGATGCAGCGGCTCATCTCCTCCATGGAGATCAGCGGGCCCACGTCCTTGTGGAACACCACGCGCTTTTCTTCCTCGTACCGCGAGGAGGAGCCACCGTAGCCCACGGCCAGATCCTGCAACTGGCACTCGCCGCCCTGGTCGCAGATGGGGCAGTCCAGAGGGTGGTTGATGAGCAGAAACTCCATGACCGACTGCTGCGCCTTGATGGCTTTGTCGCTCTTGGTACGCACGATCATGCCCTGCGTGACCGGCGTGGCGCAGGCTGGCATGGGCTTGGGAGCCTTCTCCACGTCCACCAGGCACATGCGGCAGTTGGCGGCGATCGAAAGCTTCTTGTGGTAGCAGAAATGCGGAATGTAAGTGCCAGCCTTTTCAGCCGCATGCATCACCATGCAGCCCTCGGCGACTTCCACTTTCTGACCGTCCAGTTCAATTTCAACCATATGTTTTCTCGCGATCAGACGGAAGTCGCGGCTTGTGGAGCCTTGTTCCGGATCAGTGCCTCAAACTCGGGACGGAAGTGTTTGATCATGGCGCGCACAGGCATGGCAGCAGCATCACCCAGCGCACAGATGGTGCGGCCCTGGATGTTGTCCGCCACCGAATTGAGCAGATCCAGGTCACCCTCACGACCCTGGCCATGCTGGATGCGATCGATCACGCGCCACATCCATCCCGTGCCTTCACGGCAAGGCGTGCACTGGCCGCAGGATTCATGCGAATAGAAATACGACAGGCGTAACAGGCTCTCAACCATGCTCCGGGAATCGTCCATGACGATCACGGCACCAGAGCCCAGCATGGAGCCAGCCTTGGCGATGGAGTCGTAGTCCATCGTGCATTCCATGATGACGGATGCAGGCAGGACAGGGGCCGATGAACCACCAGGAATCACCGCCTTGAGTTGACGGCCTTTGCGCACGCCACCGGCCAGTTCCAGCAGCTTGGCAAACGGTGTACCCAACGGCACCTCATAGTTGCCTGGCTTTTCGACGTCACCAGACACCGAGAAAATCTTGGTGCCGCCGTTGTTGGGCTTGCCGCACTCCAGATAAGCCGCACCGCCATTGCGGATGATCCAAGGCACGGCCGCAAAGGTTTCCGTGTTGTTGATCGTAGTGGGCTTGCCATACAGGCCAAAGCTGGCCGGAAACGGTGGCTTGAAACGGGGTTGCCCCTTTTTGCCTTCCAGCGATTCGAGCAATGCAGTTTCTTCACCGCAAATGTAGGCACCAAAACCGTGGGCTGCGTGCAGCTGAAAACTGAAACTGCTGCCCAGGATGTTGTCGCCCAGATAACCTGCTGCCCGCGCTTCTTCCAGAGCGGCTTCAAACCGTTCGTAGGTCTGGAAGATCTCGCCATGGATGTAGTTGTAGCCCACCGAGATGCCCATCGCATAGGCTGCGATGATCATGCCTTCGATGACGATGTGCGGGTTGAACTGCAGGATGTCACGGTCCTTGCAGGTACCAGGCTCACCCTCATCGGAATTGCACACCAGATATTTTTGGCCTGGGAACGAGCGGGGCATGAAGCTCCACTTGAGGCCCGTAGGAAAGCCTGCACCACCCCGGCCACGCAAGCCAGACTCCTTGACAGTGGCAATGACCTGATCCTGCGTCAGGCCCTCTTCACCATCCTTGCCCAGGATACGACGCAGCGCCTGATAGCCACCACGCGCTTCGTAGTCCTTGATGCTCCAGTTGTTGCCATTCAGGCCCACATAGATTTGGGGATTGATATGGCGGTCGTGGAAACAGGTCTGAACGCCCGTAGCCTGGAACTGGGAGAGTATTCGTGCTGCCGTCGTCATCACTGGCCCTCCGCGGCCCGCAGGCCGTCAACGAGCTGGTCGAGCTTGTCGTTGTCCATGAAGCTGCACATCGTGCGATCATTCACCAGCATCACAGGCGCATCAGCGCAAGCCCCCAGACATTCGCATTGCTGCAGAGTGAACAGGCCGTCAGGTGTGGTCTCACCCATCGAAACACCCAGCTTCTTTTCCAGGTGATGCAGCGCCTTTTGCCCGTCGCGCAGCTGGCAGGGCAGATTGGTGCACACGTTGAGCTTGTACTTGCCCACCGGTTGCTGGTTGTACATGTTGTAGAAGGTCGTGACTTCGTGCACAGCGATCTGAGCCATGCCCAGATAGTCGGCGATAACTGCCTCGCTCTCGGCGCTGACGTAGCCTTGCTCCTGCTGAACAATGGACAAGCACGCCATCACCGCAGACTGCTTCTGGTCTGCGGGGTACTTGGCCACTTCGCGCGCAAACCGCGCCTTGGTCGCTTCGGTAATCATCGGTCAATCTCTCCGAACACGATATCCATGGTGCCAATGATGGCGACGGCATCCGCGATCATGTGGCCACGCGCCATTTCGTCGAGCGTCGCCAGATGCGCAAAACCCGGTGCTCGGATCTTGAGGCGGTAAGGCTTGTTGGCACCATCACTCACCAGATAAATACCGAATTCGCCTTTGGGATGTTCCACCGCCGCATAGGCCTCGCCTTCGGGGACGTGGAAGCCTTCCGTGAAGAGCTTGAAATGGTGGATCAGCTCTTCCATGTTCGACTTCATGGATTCACGCGCGGGCGCAGCCACCTTGTGGTTGTCCGTGATCACAGGACCGGGGTTGGCCTTGAGCCAGTCCACGCATTGCTTGATGATGCGATTGGACTCGCGCATTTCCTGCACACGCACCAGGTAGCGGTCGTAGCAGTCACCGGTCTTGCCCACTGGCACATCGAAATCCACACGGTCGTATACGTCGTATGGCTGGGTCTTGCGCAAGTCCCAGGCGATACCGGAGCCACGGAGCATAGGGCCGGTCATACCCAGATTCAGGGCTCGCTCGGGGGGCACCACGCCGATGCCTACCGTACGCTGCTTCCAGATGCGGTTGTCTGTGAGCAGCGTTTCGTATTCGTCCACACAGCCTGGGAAACGCTGGGTGAAATCGTCGATGAAGTCCAGCAGAGACCCTTGACGATTCTGGTTCAACGCCTCCAGCGCCTTGGCATTCTTGATCTTGCTGACCTTGTACTGCGGCATGCTGTCGGGCAGATCGCGGTAGACGCCGCCCGGACGGAAATAGGCCGCATGCATGCGCGCGCCAGAAACCGCCTCGTACATGTCAAACAGGTCTTCCCGCTCGCGGAAGGTGTAGATCAGGATGGTGGAGCTGCCGCAGTCGTTACCGTGCGAGCCCAACCACATGAGGTGGTTCAGCAAGCGCGTGATCTCGGAGAACATCACGCGGATGTACTGCGCGCGCACCGGCACTTCCAGTCCGAGCAGCTTCTCGATGGCTAGGCAGTAGGCGTGCTCATTGCACATCATCGATACGTAGTCCAGCCGGTCCATGTAGGGCAGTGACTGGATGTAGGTCTTGTGCTCGGCCAGCTTCTCGGTGGCGCGATGGAGCAGACCGATATGCGGGTCAGCGCGTTGCACAACCTCGCCGTCCAGCTCCAGCACCAGGCGCAACACACCGTGCGCCGCAGGGTGCTGCGGACCAAAGTTCAGGGAGTAGTTCTTGATTTCAGCCATGATGGATCACATGAGGCGCGAGGCGGCTCAGTGCAGGCCTCCGTACTTGTCTTCGCGGATGATGCGGGGCGTGATTTCCCGCGGCTCGATGGACACGGGTTCATACACGACACGGCGCTGCTCGGCGTCGTAACGCATTTCGACATGTCCAGACAGGGGGAAATCCTTGCGGAAAGGGTGCCCGATAAATCCGTAGTCCGTGAGAATGCGGCGCAGGTCGTTATGGCCATCAAACACGATGCCAAACAGATCGAAGGCTTCGCGCTCGTACCAGTTGGCTGCATTCCACAACTCAGCTACAGAAGCAACAACCGGGAAATCATCGTCTTGGCAGAACACCTTCACACGCACACGCTGATTGAGGCTGACCGACAACAGGTGCGATACCACACAGTAGCGTGCACCCTCGTGGGCTGCATCGCCATATGCAGAATAGTCCACACCGCACAAATCGATCAGCTGCTCGAAACGGCAACCTTCCGAGTCGCGCAGCAAGCGCATCGCATCCAGATAGTCCGCAGCAGCGACCACCAGGGTAACCTCATCGAGAGCGACCGAAATCTGGCGCACTTTGGCACCCAGCGCCGCAGAGATATTCTCTTTAAGCTTCTCAGGCCGAATGGCAACAGCTGTCATCATCAACCCTTCAGACACGAGCAATGGTGTTGGTGCGGCGGATCTTCTGCTGCAGCTGGATGATCCCGTAGATCAGAGCTTCTGCCGTCGGAGGGCAACCTGGCACATAAACATCTACCGGCACGATGCGGTCACAACCGCGCACCACCGAATAGCTGTAGTGGTAGTAACCACCACCATTGGCACACGAACCCATCGACAGGACCCAGCGCGGCTCGGACATCTGGTCGTACACCTTGCGCAGTGCGGGGGCCATCTTGTTGCACAGTGTGCCTGCCACGATCATCAGGTCGGACTGACGAGGGCTGGCACGGAACACTTCCGCACCAAAACGACCGATGTCATACCGGGCCGCCGCAGCGTGCATCATCTCCACAGCACAGCAAGCCAGACCAAACGTCATCGGCCACAGAGAACCGGTCTTGGCCCAGTTCACCACGGAGTCGTAACTCGTGGTGATGAAGCCTTCCTTCATCACGCCTTCAATCATTGCATTGTCCTTGCTGAAGTCCGCTCATTCCCAATCCAGGGCACCCTTTTTCCATTCGTAGGCAAAACCCACGACCAGAATGGCCAGGAAAATCACGACCGCCACAAAACCGGCCACACCCACCTCGTGCAGCGTGACCGCCCACGGGAAAAGGAATGCGATTTCCAGGTCGAACAGAATGAAGAGAATGGCCACGAGGTAGTAGCGCACATCGAATTTCATGCGCGCATCCTCGAAGGCTTCAAAGCCACATTCGTAGGGGGAGTTCTTTGCGGCATCCGGGCGGTTGGGGCCCAGTATGTAGCCGAGTACAAGGGGGACAACGCCTACGGCGATGCCGACCAAGATGAACAAAAGGACGGGGAGGTACTGATCGAGGTTCATCTTGAGGATGTGCTCACCGCTGTGGCCTTGCCCGTCAGGACCCAAGCCGGGTCATGCAGGCAGGCCTTTGTTTTGGTGCCGTCGGCGAGACTCGAACTCGCACAGCTTTCGCCACTACCCCCTCAAGATAGCGTGTCTACCAATTTCACCACGACGGCTGATTTTTGCATCTGGATGGCATGAGGAACCTTGCGGCTTTGGCTTTCCAGACAATCCAGAATTCTACTCCGGAAAAACCCTGCTTCGGCCCTGCGGGCCGAAATTCAGTTCAATTATTTGGTCGGGATCTGCGCGGCGCCCGAAGCGGGAGCGGCAGGCGCTGCAGGCACCTCAGAAGCAGGTGCGCCGGCAGGCACGGCAGCGGCTGGCGTTTCCAGAACGCTGCCCGAACTGGCGGGACGAGCGTTGCCAAAGTAGGCCAACGCGAGCGTAGAAACAAAGAACACTGCAGCCAGCACGGCCGTGGTACGAGACAGGAAGTTGGCGCTGCCGCTGGCGCCAAAGAGGCTGCCCGAACTGCCGCTACCGAAAGCCGCCCCCATGTCGGCTCCCTTGCCATGCTGAATCAAGATCAGGCCGATCATGGCCAGGGCCGCCAACATCTGCACCGCCAAAATCACATTCACGATCACGTTCATTCTCTGTTCACTCCTGATTGAATTGTTTGACTCGCAACCGCCTCAACGGGCGGCCGCAATGATTTGTAGAAAGTCGGGCGCCTTCAGCGAAGCCCCACCGACCAGGCCACCGTCGATATCGGGCTGCACCAGTAACTGGGCTGCATTGGCCGCATTCATGCTGCCGCCGTACAGCAACCGGATGCGGTCCGCATGCTCGCTCGCAGCTGCCAGCTGGGTGCGCAGCACGGCATGCACGGCTTGCGCCTGCTCCGGCGACGCAGTGCGACCCGTGCCAATGGCCCACACAGGCTCATAAGCCACCACGATCTCGCTGATGCAATGACCGTTGAGGTGAATTACCGCTGCGAGTTGCCGCTTGACCACCGCCTCGGTCAGTCCCGCTTCACGCTCCTGCAGTGTTTCCCCCACACAGACCACCGGCGTCACACCGGCCGCCAGCGCGCGCTGGGCCTTCTCCGCCACGATCGCGTCCGTTTCACCATGGTACTGGCGGCGCTCAGAGTGCCCCACCAGCGCATAGCGCACACCAAAATCCTTCAGCATGGCCACCGATACCTCACCAGTGTAGGCACCCGCCTCGTGCGAAGACACATCCTGTGCTGCCACCGCAATGGCAGTACCAGCCGTCAACGCCTGCACCTGCGCCAGATAGGGCGCTGGCACTGCGACGGCCACATCACAAGCCACATCTGCAGCACCCGCAATCAAGGCCTTCAACAAAGCTTCGTTGGCAGCGAGGCTGCCATTCATCTTCCAGTTGCCTGCGATGAGTTTTTTCTTGTTGTTCATGATTACCACGTCAAAACAATCTTGCCAACGTGCTGGTTGGACTCCATCAGCGCATGGGCTTGTGCCGCATCCGCAGCAGCAAATGTGCTGTGGATGACCGGACGCACCTTGCCCGCTGCCAGCAAGGGCCAGACATGCTCACGCAGCGCCCGTGCAATCGCACCCTTGAAAGCCACGGGACGCGGACGCAGTGTGGACCCTGTGATGGTGAGCCGCTTGCGCAGCACCAACCCGGCATTGAAACCACTCTGCACACCCCCTTGCACGGCGATGACGACGATCCGGCCGTCCTCGGCCAGGCATTCGACCTCGCGGGCGACATAGTCACCTGCCACCATATCGAGCACCACATCAACACCACGCGCCTCGGTGATTCGTTTCGCCTCGGCCACAAAGTCCTGAGACTTGTAGTTGACGGCGTGGTGCGCGCCCAGCGCCAGGCAAGCTGCACACTTGTCATCGCTCCCAGCGGTGGCAATCACGGTAGCACCGAAGGCACGTGCCAGCTGAATAGCCGTCACGCCAATGCCACTCGTACCGCCTTGCACCAGGAAGGTTTCACCGGCTTGCAAACGCGCACGGTCAAAGACATTACTCCACACCGTGAAGAACGTCTCCGGAAGTGATGCAGCCTCTACGTCACTGAAGCCGGCAGGCACCGGCAGGCATTGCACCACCGGCGCCACACACCACTGGGCATAACCACCACCCGCCACCAAGGCGCAAACACGGTCACCCACACGAATGCCCGCCTCTGCCATCGCCAAAGCATCGCCCGACTCAACCACCCCCGCGACCTCCAGCCCCGGAAGATCCGAGGTGCCAGGGGGCGGCGCATAGTGGCCCATTCGCTGCAATACGTCAGGGCGGTTGATGCCACTGGCCGCCACGCGGATCAGCAACTCACCCGCACCCGCTACAGGAGCGGGGCGCTCACCCAGACGCAGCACCTCAGGCCCACCAAACGATGTGATCTCAACAGCATGCATAACGGGGTTTACCGAAGATGGATTCAGATGATTTAGGCCGCTAGCGCATGATTTATATGCACCAGCAGCTACCAAATCAATAGCAGATCAACAATTTAGCCGTTCACCTGAACAGACGCGCCATCTGCAGGCAGGGCCTGCTGCTGTTGCTGCTCTGCGGGATGACGGCCGCCATCACGACCGTGATCACGGCGGGGTTCGCGATCGCCACGTTCTGCAGGCGCTGGACGGTCGCTGCCACCGGCGGGACGATCTGCCAACACCTTCATGGACAGCTTGATGCGGCCCTTTTCGTCGGTTTCCATGACCTTGACCTTCACGATCTGGCCTTCAGTCAGGTAGTCGGACACTTTTTCGACGCGCTCATGAGCGATCTGGCTGATGTGCAGCAGACCATCCTTGCCAGGCAGCAGATTGATCAGCGCGCCAAAGTCGAGGATCTTGGTCACAGGGCCTTCGTAGATCTTGCCGATCTCGACTTCTGCCGTGATCTGCTCGATGCGCTTCTTGGCTTCGTCGGCCTTGGCAGCGTCTGTAGCGGCGATGGTGATGGTGCCGTCTTCCTCGATGTTGATCTGGCAGCCAGTTTCTTCGGTCAGCGCACGGATCACAGCGCCGCCCTTGCCGATCACGTCACGGATCTTCTCGGGGTTGATCTTCATGGTGTACAGCTTGGGCGCGAAGTTCGACACTTCGGTCTTGGCTTCACCCATGGCCTCCTGCATCTTGCCCAGGATGTGCATGCGCGCCTCCTTGGCCTGGGCCAGTGCCACTTGCATGATTTCCTTGGTGATGCCCTGGATCTTGATGTCCATCTGCAGGGCCGTGATACCGCCCGTGGTACCCGCCACCTTGAAGTCCATGTCACCCAGGTGATCTTCATCGCCCAGGATGTCGGTCAGCACGGCGAAACGGTTGGCGTCCTTGATCAGCCCCATCGCAATACCGGCCACGTGGGCCTTCATGGGCACGCCGGCATCCATCAGCGACAGGCAGCCGCCGCAGACCGAAGCCATCGACGAGGAACCGTTGGACTCAGTGATTTCCGACACCACACGCATGGTGTAGGGGAATTCTTCCTTGGTCGGCAGCACAGCGACCAGCGCGCGCTTGGCCAGACGGCCGTGGCCGATTTCGCGGCGCTTGGTCGAGCCCATGCGGCCCACTTCGCCGGTGGCGAAGGGAGGCATGTTGTAGTGCATCATGAAGCGGTCTTCGTACTCGCCAGCCAGCGCATCGATGCGCTGTGCATCACGCTCGGTGCCCAGCGTGGTAACAACCAGCGCCTGGGTTTCGCCACGCGTGAACAGGGCCGAGCCGTGGGCACGGGGCAGCACGCTGTTGCGGATCTCGATGGGGCGGACGGTGCGCGTATCGCGGCCGTCGATGCGGGGCTCGCCAGCCAGGATCTGGCTGCGCACGATGCCCGCTTCGATGTCGAACAGCATGCCTTCAACCTTGACGGCGTCGAACTCAACACCATCGACCTTCAACGCTGCCATCACGGCTGCATAGGCTTCGCGGCAGGCCTGCGTGCGGGCTTGCTTGTTGCGGATCTGGTAGGCAGCGCGCAGCTTGTCGTCGGCCAGTGCCACCACCTTGGCGATCAGGGCTTCGTCCTTGGCAGGCGCTTCCCATTGCCACACGGGCTTGCCCGCGTCGCGCACCAGTTCGTGAATGGCGTTGATGGCCACATTGCCTTGCTCGTGACCGAACACCACGGCACCCAGCATGATTTCTTCAGACAGCTGCTGGGCTTCGGATTCGACCATCAGCACTGCGGCTTCGGTACCCGCCACCACCAGATCCATCTGCGAGTTCTTGCGCGCAGTCTGTCCAGGGTTGAGCACGTACTCGCCGTTGATATAACCCACGCGTGCTGCACCAATGGGGCCGTTGAACGGAATGCCAGAGATGGCCAGGGCAGCACTGGTAGCGATCAACGCAGCGATGTCGGCATCCACTTCAGGGTTCAGCGACACCGTGTGGATCACCACGTGCACTTCGTTGAAGAAACCTTCGGGGAACAGCGGACGGATCGGGCGGTCGATCAGGCGGCTGGTCAGGGTTTCGTGCTCGCTGGGCTTGGCTTCGCGCTTGAAGAAGCTGCCAGGGATCTTGCCGGCCGCGTACGTCTTCTCGATGTAGTCCACCGTCAGGGGAAAGAAGTCCTGGCCGGGCTTGGCGGACTTGGAGGCGACCACAGTGGCCAGCACCACGGTGTCGTCAATATTCACCAGCACGGCGCCAGAGGCCTGGCGGGCGATTTCGCCGGTTTCCATGATGACGGTCTTGTCACCCCATTGGAAGGTCTTGGTGACTTTGTTGAAAATGCTCATGTTCAGCTCCTGTTTTAATAGCTGGTAGTGCCCTACCAGATTGTCTTGGAGAGCAATTCAGAACACGATGCCATTCCAGGGAAGTTCTGCGCCAGGCAGTAACAACAACTTCATTGGAATGACACAGCTTCGCTCTGTTTTGCGGCTCCGAAGTAAAAAACGCCTGAGCTAGCGGACTAACCCAGGCGTTTTGGCATGCAATGAAGATTACTTGCGCAGACCCAACTTGGCGATCAGCGCGGTGTAACGGTCAGCGTCCTTGGCCTTCAGGTAGTCCAGCAGCTTACGACGGCGGCTCACCATGCGCAGCAGGCCACGGCGACCATGGTGGTCCTTGGCGTGCGTCTTGAAGTGGGGAGTCAGTTCGTTGATGCGAGCGGTCAGCAGGGCCACTTGCACTTCTGGGCTACCAGTGTCATTGGCAGCACGGGCGTTCGCCTTGACGACTTCGGCCTTGATGGAGGATGCGATCATGTTTTTCCTTGAATGTGGCCTGCCGCAGGCGGAAGACCATGGTTTTTACTTGCGCCAGCAGCTGGAACGGCCGCAGGCGTGCGTTTTGCACCATGCAAAACTCGCGGATTATAACCCGAGGCCCCCAATTCGCCTCTGACCGGCCTATCGGCACATTGCCAGTCCGATATCGCCGGACCAGAACACGGGGGCTTGCTGCCGCCCTTCGCCGCCGGTGTAGCGTAGAGGATACGCCGCAGCACAGGCCTCATCGGCGTGAGCCCGCCTCGACGCATTGCAGCCCAAGCCCACCTTAAGATCACTCGGCGCCCCGGCATCCCAACATTCACTCCCCCGGACCACTCAACATGCCATTCCCCCCGGCCCTCCACCCCTCGACCAACGTGGCACTGCGCAAGGTTATCGCTCCCCTGCTTTTGTGGATGCTGGCCCTTGGCCTCGGGCTGCATACCGGGGCAAGCCACGCCACCACCAAAAATGCGACCCAAAGCGGCCATAGCGAAGTGAGCAAGAAAAAGAAATCCACCAAGGTGAAACAGGAGCGAAGCTCATCCGAGGAGAGCCGCTCGGAACGCGACCGCCGGCTGTATCGGGAGTGCAAGGGGCGCGCCAATGCGGGCGCCTGCCTCGGATACACCCACAAACCGTGACCCCACACACCACGCTGCCAAGCCTCAAGTCATCCGCATCCCTCAGAGACACCCCAGGGCGTGGCGCCGGCGGTGCGAAAAGGCCGTGGCTTGTTCAGGCGTTGGCCGCCGTGATGCCCCAGCGCGCGAGCGCAGCGTCGTCACTCACCCGGGCATCCACCCAGCGAGCGCCCTGGGGGGTTTGTTCCTTTTTCCAGAAAGGCGCCTGGGTCTTGAGGTAGTCCATCAAAAACTCGCAGGCCTGAAAACTCTGACCCCGGTGCGCGCTGGTCACCGCCACCAGCACGATCTGGTCCAGGGGCTGCAGCAGACCTACGCGGTGAATCACGCGGGCGCCAAAAATATCGAAGCGCCGAAAGGCCTCTTCCACCATGGCCTCGATGGATTTTTCGGTCATGCCGGGGTAGTGCTCCAACTCCATGGAGGACACCTGATCCCCCTCGTTGCGATCACGGACGGTGCCCACGAAGCTGCAGACAGCGCCCACACCCTTGTTCTCACGACGCAAGGTAGCGATTTCGGTGGACAGGTCAAAGTCCTCGGTCTGAATAGAAACGCGGGGCAAGGTCATGACAAAAGGCTCTCAGCAGGGAGTGTGGAGTTCAGACAGAAAGTCGCTTCAGGGCGAACGATGCAGCCGTGGCGCAGCCAGCAGGGCACGTTCTTCCTCCACCACCTTGTTCAACTGCGCCAGTGCGGGCGATGGGGGCAACTGCGCCAGCAATGCCTGCAGCCGCGTGACGTCGCCCACGGTCGGTGCCACCTTGATCTGAGCAATGGCAGCGGGCAGGTTGCCGCCCCGAACCAACGCCAGCACCTTGGCGGGCCATTCACTTTTATTGCGTGCCATAGATTGGTAATAACGTTTGTCTGTACGATTCGCCCGCACTGTACCCGCATGCGATCCGGTACGTGATCTTCCAAGCCCTTTCCACCCATGGCCACACAAACGATTCAGACCGATGTCTACAAGCTCTACCCATCCCCGCGCAATACGGTCCGCGATGTGTTCGAGCACCAGGTCTTCGTGCCCCACCCCTACGCCATCATTGACTTGGATGTGATGGAGCTGGCGGGCAAAACGACGCTGTTTGGCGCCTGCCGCCTGTCGGACATGAAAATGGGCCAAGTGGTGACTTTCGAGCTGGCCTCCGATCAAGCCAAGTTCGAACGGCTGTTCACCCCCGACTAAACCACCCCATGGATGACGACAACCAGATCCACGTGCCACCCTCCTTCATGGCGGTTTACACCGACACCCGAGGGCGCCTGACGGAAAAGGCGAACGGCGTGCGCGCCCGCTACGAACTGTGCGAAGACCTGGCAGGCCATCTGGTGGAGCACGCGCAGACGCTGTACCACGTGCAGGCGCCTTCCGAGACCGAGATCCTGCAGCGCATCCACGCGGGGCTGTGCACGGCCGAATCCGGCGTGGCGGTGGCCGAAGCGACATGGATCGTCACCCGGCTGGCCGAGTTGCTGGTGTGGCAATGCCCCGTGCTGGTTCCGCCGCAGCCTGAATCTGCAGCCGACGCGGCCCAGCCACCGCAGGCAGGCTGACCAACCTTGGGACACGGTGGGCACTTGGCTATACTGCGGCCCATGTCCACGCACACCCCCTTTGCCATGACCGCCGCACTTGCGGTGGCGTTGCAGTGCGTGGGCAAAACCAAAAAACCAGAGCTCATCTGACCGGAGCTGTGGTTCCGTCCGGATGAGCGACGGAACCACCTGGTAGAGAAATTTCCTTTTCTCGTTTCACTCCCCGGCATTCCGCGCGCGCCCCCTCCGGACGGTTCTTCCCCTGGTCGAACCCTGAAAGGATGCTTCGCATGTCTGCCACCGATACCGCTACCTCCCACCAGCCGCTGTTCAGCGGGCTCTGGATCGCCTTGGTCACACCGTTCAAGGACGGCGCCGTGGACCATCCGGCCCTTGCCGCCCTCACCACCCGGCTGCGTGCCGACGGCGTTGCGGGCTTCGTTGCCTGCGGCTCGACCGGTGAGGCCGCGGCCCTCGACAAGGCCGAGCAACTGCAGGTGCTGGAGACCGTGCTCAGCGCCGCCAAGGGTTTGCCCGTGGTGATGGGCGTGTCGGGCTACCACCAGGGCCAGGTGCTGGAGCAGGTGCAGGCCCTTGCACACTACCCGGTGGCAGGCCTGCTGGTGTCCGCCCCGCACTACATCCGCCCCTCGCAGGAGGGCCTGTTGCACTGGTTCCGCACTCTGGCCGACGCCAGCGCGGTGCCCCTGCTGATCTACGACATCCCGTACCGCACAGGCGCCACGCTCACCACCGAAACGCTGCTGGCGCTGGCGGCGCATCCGCGCATAGAGGCCATCAAGGACTGTGGCGGCAACACGGCCAAGACGCAGGCCCTGATCGCCGATGGCCGGCTGCAGGTGCTGACGGGCGAAGACGCGCAGATCTTCCATACGCTGGCCCTCGGCGGCGCAGGCGCCATCTCTGCCTGTGCACACTGGCAGACGCCGCTTTTTGTGGAGTTGATGGCATTGCTGCGTCAGGGTGACCTGCCCGCAGCCCGCCATTTGTGGCAGGCTTTGCAACCCTGGGTGGAAGCGTGTTTTGCAGAGCCCAACCCTGCCCCGCTCAAGGCCATGCTGGCGCATGCAGGGTGGATGCACAGTGAACTGCGCGCGCCGATGATGCCAGCCTCAAAGGCGCTGCAAGATCGTTTGAAGGCGCTTTGAGGTGACGTGCTGGCGCGCGCGGGAGCGCCCTGGCTAGCCGCCCGTCACCGGGGGGAAGAAAGCCACCTCGGCCCCATCGGCCAGGGTGGCGGACTCGTCGCTCAAGGTCTGGTTGAGTGCCATGCGCACGGCCCGGCCCCGCGCCAGGCTGCTGGCGTGGGCACCACCGCGTGCGATGAGCTCGTCGCGCAAGGCACCCAGCGTGGTGGCAGCGGTTTCGACCGCCTCGCTGCCGTGCCCAATGGCCTCACGGATCGAGGCGAAGTAACGCACAGAGACCTTCATCCCAGCAACTCCGAAAACGCGATAAACCGCACCATATCGCCTGGCGCAATCGTCTGGCCCGCCGGGTTGTCCACCACGCCATCACCCCAGGCGGCCGAAGTGAGCACACCCGAACTCTGGTTGTTGAACAGGTCCAGTCCGCCCGCCGCGTTGTGCCGCACGCGCAGAAATTCGCGGCGTTTATCGGCTTTGGGCCAGGTGAAATCGGCACGCACCGCCACGGTCTGAGGAGTCACGTCCTGCACGCCCTGCAGCCGCAGCACAAAGGGCCGCACCAGCAACGCAAAGGTCAGAAAGCTCGACACCGGGTTGCCGGGCAGGCCCATGAAGTGGGCAGCACCGCCTTCACGCGGGATCTGGCCATAGGCAAACGGCTTGCCGGGCTTCATCGCGATCTGCCACAGGTCCAGCGTGCCCAGAGTCTCCACAGCAGGCTTGATGTGGTCTTCCTCACCCACGCTCACGCCCCCGCTGGTCAGGATCAGGTCGTGCGCGCTGCTGGCCTGGCGCAGGGCGTCGATGGTGGCCTCGCGCCGGTCGGGCACGATGCCCAAGTCGGTCACCTCGCAGCCCAGGCGTAGCAGCATCGCACGCAGGAAAAATCGGTTGCTGTTGTAGATGGCACCGGGTCGCATCTGCTCGGGCGGGACTTCGCCGGGCATGACCAGTTCATCGCCCGTGGAAAACAGCGCCACGCGCGGGCGCCGCGCGACCTGCAGCTGGTGCTGACCGATGCTGGCCGCCAGGCCCAGTTCGGCCGGAGTGAGACGCGTGCCAGCCGACAGCACCACCGCACCCCGGGTGATGTCTTCGCCCGCGCTGCGGATCCACTGCCCGGCTTGCGGAACGGCGTTGATACGCACCGAGCCCAGGCCATCGGCCGCCGCAAGGGCTTCACAGTCTTCCTGCATCAGGATGGCATCGGCACCTGCAGGCACTGGCGCACCGGTGAAGATGCGCGCTGCCGTGCCGGGCTGCAGTGCGTCGCCCGCACTGCCCGCAGGAATGCGCTGGGACACCGGCAACACCACCCCTGCCGCCGCCACATCAGAGCAGCGCACGGCGTAACCATCCATCGAACTGTTGTCCTGGGGAGGCACTTGCAAAGCCGACACACAGCTTTGCGCCAGCACGCGGCCGTCGGCGTCAAAGGCGGTGACAGTGTCGGTGCCTGGCAGCGGCCGGGCGCGCGCCAGCAGGTCCGACAGCGCCTCGTCCAGCGGCTTGAGGGGCTTCATTGCGGGGCGCATGGCAGCGGCCCTCCATACAGTTCCCAGTTGTACTCAAAGCGGTGTTCGTACTGGATGAGCCAGTCCACCACCTGATCGGGCGCGTTCAGGTCCAGCAAGGGCAATTGTGTGGAGACCGGCAGGCTCTCGGGGGCATCAGTGGCCACAGCCACCACAAAGTCGTCTTCGGGGTAACGCACGGGCTTGGCCACTTGCCCTGGCTCGGGGGCTCGCCAGACTTCGATCTTGAGCAGGTCGCTGTCCTTGAAACCCTCCACCAGCACCCAGTCCACGCCCTGGTACAGCTCCGCCAGCAGGTGGTGCACGCTGAGGGTGGCGGGCTGCTCGAACTCGCGCACCAGCATCAGGCGCTTGTCCGATGCCGCAACCACCTCGAAAGCCCCCGCCTCGCGGTGGCGGTAGGTGTCCTTGCCCGGGTGGTCCACATCAAAACTGTGATGGGCATGCTTGACCACCGACACTCGCAGGCCCCGCAGCCGCAGCGCGGGGATCAACTGCTCGACCAGCGTGGTCTTGCCACTGCCGGAAAACCCGGCAAAACCGACAACCTTCATCCACTGCTCCTTGATTAGCTATGTTATTTATAGCTTTAAGTGCATACCAGACTAGCGCCCGGGGCAATATTGACCACAAAAGAGCCTGTCCTGGCCCGCCCGGCATCTGCCGGCCGCTCACGCGGACAGGCAGGTACCGACCGTTCACCCCAACGCTGCAGGGGAGCAATGGCGTTCGATGTAGGCCTTGACCAAGTCCACGTCGGCGGGCATCACCTGTACACGCTTGGGCAGGTCTTCGATGCCTGCAAACTTGGCAGGCCGCTCGGGCGCATGGCCCAGCGCTTCGACGATGGTTTCGGCAAACTTGATGGGCAGCGCCGTTTCCAGCACGATCATCGGTACGTTGGGGTCTTGGTGATGCTCCAGGGCCACCTTCACCCCGTCGGCGGTGTGGGTGTCAATGGTCACGCCATGGCGCTGATAGTTGTCGCGGATGGTGGCCAGGCGGTCGGCGTGGGTGCTCTTGCCACTTTCAAAACCGTATTTGGTGGCGGCATCGGCAAACAGCGGCTCTGCGCTCAAGTCAAAGCGGCCGTAGGTTTGCAATGCAGCGCCGAACAAGGCCTTGGTACGTTGGCCGTTGCGGCCCAGCAGGTCGAAAATGAAACGCTCGAAGTTGCTGGCTTTGCTGATATCCATCGAAGGGCTGGACGTCTCGTGCGTGTCGGCACTGCTGCGCACGCGGTACACGCCGGTGCGGAAGAACTCGTCGAGCACGTCGTTTTCATTGGTGGCCACCACCAGCTTGGCAATGGGCAGGCCCATCATGCGCGCCACATGGCCCGCACACACGTTGCCAAAGTTGCCCGATGGCACCGTGAAACTCACCTTCTGGTTGTTGGTCTCGGTGGCCTGGATGTAGCCCGCAAAGTAGTACACCACCTGTGCCAGCAGGCGCGCCCAATTGATGGAGTTGACGGTGCCGATCTTGTACTTGTGCTTGAAGGCATGGTCATTGGAGACGGCCTTGACGATGTCCTGGCAGTCGTCGAACACACCTTCGATGGCGATGTTGTGGATGTTCTCGTCCTGCAGGCTGAACATCTGCGCCTGCTGGAAGGCGCTCATGCGGCCGTGCGGGCTGGTCATGAAGACACGCACGCCCTCTTTGCCGCGCATCGCGTATTCGGCGGCGCTGCCGGTGTCGCCACTGGTCGCGCCCAGGATGTTGAGCTGCTCGCCGCGGCGTTTGAGCTCGTACTCGAACAGGTTGCCCAGCAGCTGCATGGCCATGTCCTTGAAGGCCAGCGTAGGACCGTTGGACAGGGCTTCGAGCCACAGACTGTTTTCGAGGTGGCGCAGGGGCACGATCTCGCCCGTGCCAAACACTTCGGCGGTGTAGGTCTTGGCGCAAATGGCCTTCAAATCGGCGGCAGGAATGTCGTCGATGTAGAGCGACAGGATCTGGAACGCCAGCTCGGCGTAGCCTTGCTCGTGGTAGACCTTGCGCAGGCGCGTGAGCATGGCGTCATCCACCTGCGGGTAATGCTCGGGCAGGTACAGGCCACCATCGGGCGCCAGGCCTTCGAGCAGGATGTCGCAGAACTGTTTGCGGTCTGCATGGCCGCGGGTGCTGAGGTACTTCATGAAGGATTCCCGTCGGTATCGGTGAAGGTGGTGAACTGGCTAAAAGCTGATGCCGTACACACGGATGTCAATGTAGAGACGCGAGGCGATCAGCAGGAAGAACCCGCCGATCAGGATGAGCCAGTGCAGTGCCCGGTCCTGGCGGTTGTCGGTGCGCTCCAGCAGCACAAAGTACAGCCACGCGGCCAGAAAGCTGCCCGCCCCGTTGAGCAGGGCCTGCGTGCGCGACATGGCCCCGAACAGGGCCAATGCGACCAGCAGGCCGAACCAGAACGCCAGATGCCAGCGCGGCAGATCGACATGCGCCATCTTGAGCAGCGCCGACAGCGTGAGGGCGGCAACCAGAGTGGGCATGGCGAGGCAGCATCATGGTGTGGCGTGGCCCATCATCAGTTGAGTTCTTCCTTACGAATGCGCGTGATGGGTGCCAGCACGGTCGGCAGCGCCTGCATTTGCGCAATGACGGCATCCATCGTGCCTTCGCGGGTGTCGTGGGTCAGGATGATCAGGTCGGTCTGCGTCGATCCCTCGCCGCCCACTTCGTCAGCCTCGCGCTGCAGCACGGCATCGATGCTCACGCCCGCCTCGGCCAGCAGGCCGGTGACCTTGGCCAGCACGCCAGCCTGGTCGGCGACGCGCAAGCGCAGGTAGTAGCTGGTGACCACTTCGCTCATCGGCAGCACGGGCAGCTGGTCCATGGCGCCCTGCAGCGTGTTGGCCTGGAAGGCCAGGTGCGGCACGCGGTGTTCAGGGTCGGCCGTGTGCAGGCGGGCGATGTCTACCAGGTCGGCGATCACTGCACTGGCGGTGGGCTCACTGCCTGCGCCCTTGCCGTAGTACAGCGTGGTGCCCACGGCATCGCCCTGCACCACCACGGCGTTCATCGCGCCTTCGACATTGGCGATCAGGCGCTTGGAGGGTACGAGGCTCGGGTGCACGCGCAGCTCGATGCCCTTTTCGGCGCGCTTGGTGATGCCCAGCAGCTTGATGCGGTAGCCCAGTTGTTCTGCGTATTTGATGTCGGCGGCGGAGAGCTTGGTGATGCCTTCCACATAAGCCTTGTCGAACTGCACCGGGATGCCGAAAGCGATGGCGCTCATCAATGTCGCCTTGTGCGCGGCATCCACGCCTTCAATGTCGAAGGTGGGGTCGGCCTCGGCGTAACCCAGGCGTTGCGCTTCTTTGAGCACCACGTCGAAGTCCAGGCCCTTGCTGCGCATCTCGGACAGGATGAAGTTGGTGGTGCCGTTGATGATGCCGGCGATCCACTGGATGCGGTTGGCCGTGAGGCCTTCGCGCAGCGCCTTGATGATGGGAATGCCACCAGCCACGGCGGCCTCGAAGGCCACCATCACACCCTTGGCCGATGCGGCCGCAAAAATCTCGGTGCCATGCACGGCCAGCAGCGCCTTGTTGGCGGTGACCACATGCTTGCCTGCAGCAATGGCTTCGAGCACCAGTGCACGTGCGATGCCGTAGCCGCCGATCAACTCGATCACGATATCGATGTCGGGGTTGGCGATGATGGCACGGGCGTCGTTGACGACCTGGATGCCGTCACCCACCACAGCCTTGGCGCGCGCTACGTCCAGGTCCGCCACCATGGTGATCTCGATGCCACGGCCAGCACGGCGGCTGATCTCGTCCTGGTTGCGCTGCAACACGTTGAACACGCCGCTGCCGACGGTGCCGATGCCCAGAAGGCCTACTTGGATGGGTTTCATAGCAATGGGAAGAGAAAGAAAAACAATGATTCGGGAGGGATGTAGAGGGCGCGGTGTCGACCAGCAGATCCCTCAACGCGTGACATAGGTCGGCAACTGCCAGGCGCCACCCGCAAAGCCACGGCACATGCCGTCGCCAGACTCGCCGCGCAGCACAAAACCCTGGCCGTCGAACTGCCACTCACGCACCCACCAGCAGTCGCCAATGCCCCGGCCCTTCATCGCCGAATGCACCGTGCCCGAGGCCGGATCGAAATCGCCGTCCACGTCCTGCAAGGGCTCTGGCTTGTAGGGCGGGCGGTCGTTGGCCACCCACAGCAAGCTGCTGAAGTTGTAAGCGCCCATGCCACAGGGCACGGACAGCAGCACCTTGCGCTCCGTGAGCCGGTAGACCTGCACATTTGCGGGGTTGAACGCATCGTCGCCGTTGCACTGGCCTTCGGTACTGGCGCGGCCCAGCGCAGCCACCAGCGGCTTGGCCAGTGCGGCATCCCCCTTGCGCGCAGGCATCGGGGTCACAGCCTTGATCAAGGGAGCAGACAAAGGGGGCAGCACGGAAGCCTCTGGCTTCGTGCCCTTGCGCACCAGGGCGCCCGGTGTGCCCACCCGGCCCTGGGCCTCGTCCATCTTGAGCAGAACTGCGGTGGCACCTGCCAGCGACAGCACCCAACGGTCCTTGCCAGCAGCCACCGTGGCTTCTTCATTCTTGAGCAACTCCTGCAGCAGGCGGGGCACCTGGGCCGCAGGCACGCTGGGGGTGTCGCCCTTGAGCCCCGGCAACGAGAGTGCACCCACCTTGAGGTGCAGCGACGCTGGAGAGGCCTTCTCGGTGGACACCTGCAGGTCCACCAGCACCGGCGTGTCAGGTCCCGCCTCGCGGGTCAGGCGCATGGAGACCGGCTCCGACTCGCCACTCTCCGACTGGTAACCCACGGCCCTGCAAGTGCGGGTGTTGTCGCACTGCAAGGCCCAGTCCTTGTGCTGGAAGCTCACAGGCTCTTTGCCCTTGTCGGCAGCCTGCATAGCAGCGCCGTGCAAGCCCGCCGCCACCAGCACACAGGCGGCAACATGCCGGGCCAGGTCAAGAACGGAGGGGCTGTGCATGAAGCGTATCGCCTTGTTGTCTGGGCAACGCGACGGATCAGGCTGCGACGGCCGCCGCAGCGGTCTGCTTGCGCTTTCGGTATTGCTCCAGGAAGCGCGCCACGCGGCCAATGGCATCGCGCAGGTCGTCTTCATGGGGCAGGAACACGATGCGGAAATGGTCCGGAGCAGGCCAGTTGAAACCCGTGCCCTGCACCAGCATGACCTTCGTCTCCTGCAGCAACTCCAGGAAGAACTGCTGGTCGTCCTCGATGGGATACACCGCCGGGTCTAGGCGCGGGAACATGTACAGCGCGGCCTGAGGTTTCACACAGGTCACGCCCGGGATGGCCGTGATCAGTTCATAGGCCAGATCACGCTGCTTGCGCAGGCGGCCGCCCTCACAGACCAGTTCGTTGATGCTCTGGTAACCACCCAGCGCCGTCTGCACGGCCCACTGGCCAGGAACGTTGGCACAAAGTCGCATGTTCGAGAGCATGTTCAGGCCCTCGATGTAGTCCTTGGCGGGCTTCTTGTCGCCCGAGACCACCAGCCAGCCAGCACGGTAACCGCAAGACCGGTAGCTTTTGGACAGCGAGTTGAAGGTGAGCGTAAGCACATCCTCGCTCAGCGAGCCGATGGCCGTGTGCTTGGCGCCGTCGTACAACACCTTGTCGTACACCTCGTCCGCAAAGATCACCAGGCCGTGTTCGCGGGCGATGGCCACGATGCCCTTGAGCAACTCGACCGAGTACAGCGCACCCGTGGGGTTGTTGGGATTGATGACCACGATGCCTTTGGTACGCGGCGTGATCTTGGCGCGGATGTCCTCCAGGTCGGGCATCCAGCCATTGGCCTCATCGCACAGGTAGTGCACCGGCGTGCCGCCCGACAGGCTGGCCGCAGCGGTCCACAGCGGGTAATCCGGCGATGGCAGCAACAACTCATCGCCCGTGTCCAGCAACGCATTGGTGGCCATAACGATCAGTTCGCTGGCGCCGTTGCCCAGGTAGATGTCATCCAGCGCCACGCCCTTGATGCCCTGCTTCTGGGTCTCATGCATCACGGCCTTGCGGGCGGCGAAGATGCCTTTGCTGTCCGAGTAGCCCGCCGAGTTGGGCAGGTTGCGGATCATGTCCTGCTGGATTTCTTCGGGGGCATCAAAGCCAAACACCGCCAGATTGCCGATGTTGAGCTTGATGATCTTGTGCCCATCCTCCTCCATTTGCTTGGACGCGTCCATGATCGGGCCCCGGATGTCGTAGCAAACATTGGCGAGCTTGGCGGATTTTTGGACGGTTTTCATGCGCTGACAGTAGTGCGGTGGGGTCAGGACGCCGCCGGAGCAGGCGCCCTCAGGCGAAACCTATAATTTGACCACAGAACCGTTGCCATCCCCTGGCGCCGGGCGCCGCTGCCACACCCCGCAGCACCTGAGGCCCACCACTTCCTGCCATGAAATTCCAGCCCGACCGCTCCAACGCTCAGACCATCAGCGGCTACGGCCCCGGCTGGATCGGCATCGACGCCGACAAGATCACCCACAGCGTCATCATCGGCTCTGGAGGCCTGCGCCAGCCCTGGCCCTGCTCCCGCTTTGAGGATCTGACCCCGGAGCATTTCGCCCAGTTGGCCGGGCTGGAAACCGAACTGGTCATTTTTGGCAGCGGGCTGCGCAATCGTTTTCCCCCGCCCGCATGGCTGGCTCCCCTGATAGCGCGGCGACTCGGGCTGGAGACCATGGACACCCAGGCAGCATGCCGCACCTACAACATCCTGGCGAGCGAAGGACGCAACGTGGTCGCAGCCCTGATTCTGGAAGTCTGAACGCGCGCTCACGGCCTGCCTCAAAGTCTGGCGCACCGGCAATGCCACTTATGCACGGCCGTGCCAAAGTGCTCGCCGCCCCACGCAGGACACACTGTCTTACATTTGGCCGGGAACCGATTTCAGGGTAAAATCACCGGTTGCGGTCAGGGGCACCACCAAGAGCAATAACACACCCACTCCCCCGGCTTACCAACGACTACATCCTGAGAGATTGAAGTGATATGGCGATCGTTGTCAACAAACCCCTCCCTGAATTTGAAGCCAACGCAACCGGTGGTATCAAGGTCTCCAACACCTCCCACCTTGGCCAAATTCTGGTTCTCTACTTCTATCCCAAGGACAACACGCCGGGCTGCACCACGGAGGCCATGCAGTTTCGCGACAAGTACAAGGATTTCGTGAAAGCTGGCGCAGCCGTGTTCGGTGTCTCGCGCGACAACATGAAGTCGCACGACGACTTCAAGGAAAAGCTGGAACTGCCGTTCGAGCTGATTGCCGACACCGAAGAAAAGATGTGCCACATGTTCGGCGTGGTCAAGAACAAGATCATGTACGGCAAGAAGGTCAAGGGCATCGAGCGCAGCACCTTCCTGATTGGCCCTGACGGCCTGCTGGTGCAGGAATGGCGCGGCCTCAAAGTGCCCGGCCATGTGGACGAAGTCCTCAAGACCGTCAAATCCCTCAAGGCCCTGAAGAAGGCCGCCTGAGCCCAGCACGGATTGCACAGGGTTCGATTGCGCCATTTCAGTCCATCGGCGGTCATTGGAGCATCCACGCGACACACCGGCCGTTTTGCCTCGGCAAGACACATGGAGTGGGCATAATGGATCAATGCCCCTGGTTACTGCACCGCTAGCACCCACCCAAAAAGCCGCCTTGGCCTCCAGGCGGCTTTTTGCTTTCTGACCCATCCGTTACCCCTTTACCGACCGAGGCCCTGCCACCATGCCCCTGCCCCCCGCCCCCAGCCGGCGCGCTGCACTCCTCGCGCCAGAAGCCTTTGAAGTCACGGCCCGCCCCCGCGTTGCCACCACCTCAGCCAACGAAGCCGTTGCCATGCCTCAGCGCGCCGCTGCAGCCCCAGCCCGCGCGGGACGCAAGGCAGACAGTGTGGCCTCGTCGCTGGCAGCGCCTGACACCGCTCCACTGCTACAGATCGAGACCCGAGCCCGTGCAACCGCCCCCTCTGCCGCTCCCGTGGCCCGCAGCACTGGCACGCGCAAGGCGCGCGGTACCGCCACTCCTCCTGCCGTCACCGCCAGCCCCGCGCCAGCCACCGCAACCACCACACGCAGCCGCAAGTCCGCATCGCACGGCCCGACCAAGCTCTTCGTGCTGGACACCAATGTGCTCCTGCATGACCCGACCAGCCTGTTCCGCTTTGAAGAGCACGACATCTTCCTGCCGATGATCGTGCTGGAAGAATTGGACGGCCACAAGAAGGGCATGACCGAAGTCGCGCGCAACGGCCGCCAAGCCAGCCGCACCCTGGATGCGCTGGCGGCCGCCCAGGGCGCCGACATGGCCAAGGGCCTCAAGCTCGACTCCACCGGCCAGCGCGCCGCAGGTGGCCACCTGTTCTTCCAGACCGTACCGCTGGATTACAGCCTGCCCACCAGCTTGCCCCCGGGCAAGGCCGACAACCAGATCCTGGGCGTGGTCGAAGCCCTGCGCAAGCTGCACGCCCCGCGCGAGGTGGTGCTGGTATCCAAGGACATCAACATGCGCGTCAAGGCGCGCGCCCTGGGCCTGAACGCCGAGGACTACCAGAACGACAAGACGCTGGAAGATGGCGACCTGCTGTACGCCGGTGTGCTGGCCCTGCCCCCCGACTTCTGGGCCAAGAGCGGCAAGAACGTAGAAAGCTGGCAGAGCGGCGCCCACACCTACTACCGCATCGGCGGGCCCATCGTGCCGCAGCTGATGATCAACCAGTTTGTGTACTTCGAGGCCCCCGGCGAGCCCAGCCTGTTTGCGCGCGTGAGCGAGATCCGTGAAAAGACTGCGGTGCTGCAGACGCTCAAGGACTATGGCTCCACCAAGAATGCTGTGTGGGGCGTGACCACGCGCAACCGCGAGCAGAACTACGCCATGAATCTGCTCATGGACCCCGAGATCGACTTCGTGACCCTGACCGGCACTGCAGGCACCGGCAAGACCCTGCTGGCCCTGGCCGCGGGCCTCACTCAGGTGTTGGACGACCGCCGCTACACCGAGATCATCATGACCCGCGCCACCGTGAGCGTGGGTGAGGACATCGGCTTCCTGCCCGGCACCGAAGAAGAGAAGATGGGCCCCTGGATGGGCGCGCTGGACGACAACCTGGAATTTTTGGCCAAGGGCGATGGCGGCAATGCGGGCGAATGGGGCCGCGCGGCCACCAACGAGCTGATCCGCAGCCGCATCAAGATCAAGAGCATGAACTTCATGCGAGGGCGCACCTTCCTGAACAAGTACGTGATCATCGACGAGGCGCAGAACCTGACGCCCAAGCAGATGAAGACACTGATCACCCGCGCAGGCCCCGGCACCAAGATCATCTGCATGGGCAACCTGGCGCAGATCGATACACCGTACCTGACCGAAGGCTCCTCTGGCCTGACGTATGCGGTGGACCGCTTCAAGGGCTGGCCACACAGCGGGCACATCACCCTGGCTCGGGGCGAACGCTCACGCCTGGCGGACTTCGCCAGCGAGGTGCTCTGAGTTGGCGGCAGGCTGGGTTGCAGCACTGAAGCTGGTGCCCTGGGGCGACGTCATCGAGGCGACACCCCAGATCCTGCAGGCGGCCAAGAAGCTGCTGGGCACCACCCAAAAAGGGAATGCCGAAGCGGCGACGGCTGCACTCGATGGCGCCGTTGGCGAGCCCGCCATTCCGGTGGCCTTGCAGCTTCAGCATCTGCGTGACCGCGTGGCGCAATTGGAGCGGGAGCAGCAAGAGTCCGCCATGCTGATCCAGTCCCTGGCCGAACAGCATGCCCAGGTGGTGCAGGCGGTGGAAGTGCTGCGCCGACGCCAACAATGGCTCACCGTGGCGGTGAGCATGCTGGCAGTGGCATGCACAGGTTTGCTGGTGTGGGTACTAACTCAATAGTGCAATAGCGATACCGCGCATGCCGGGAGCCTGGAACCACGGGCACTGTACGGCATGGCGCCAGAACTTGTTCGCTATAAATTCAATAGCTGCCAGCGCATATAAAACCGGCGCTAGCAGCTATTTTTATTAGAAATCGTCGCCTGAACCCATCGCCAGGTTCTCAAAGCGCGTCTGGTTCTTCTGGAAGAACAGCTTCACGGTTCCGGTGGGGCCGTTCCGCTGTTTGCCGATGATGACCTCGGCCACGTTGGGCTCCTTGGAGTCTTTGTTGTAGTAGTCGTCGCGGTAGATGAACATGATGATGTCCGCGTCCTGCTCGATGGCGCCCGATTCGCGTAGGTCGGACATCATGGGGCGCTTGTCGGTACGCTGCTCCACCGAGCGGTTGAGCTGAGACAGCGCGATCACCGGGCATTGCAGCTCCTTGGCCAGCATCTTGAGGCCCCGGGAAATTTCGCCCAGCTCCGTCGCCCGGTTGTCCGAGCCCGACGAACCCGAGCCGCTCATGAGCTGCAAGTAGTCCACCACGATCAGACCCAGCTTGCCGCACTGGCGCGCCAGACGGCGAGCGTTGGCACGCAGCTCGCTGGGCGTGAGGCCCGGGGTTTCGTCAATGTGCAGCGACACCGTGCGCAGCTTTTCGATGGCTTCGGTCAGGCGTGGCCATTCATCGTCGGTGAGCTTGCCGGTGCGCAGGTTGCCCTGGTTCACCCGGCCGATCGAGCCCACGATACGCACCGCCAATTGAGCAGCGCCCATTTCCATCGAGAAGATAGCGACCGGCAAGCCCTCGTTGAGCGCCACGTGCTCAGCAATGTTCACCGCGAACGAGGTTTTGCCCATGGACGGGCGGGCTGCCAGCACCACCATGTCGCCCGCCTGCAAGCCACTGGTCATGCGGTCCAGGTCGGCAAAGCCGGTGGGGACGCCCGTGACGTCCACAGGGTTGTCAGCCATCTCCTGCACGCGGTCGAGCAGGTCAATCACCAGCGTGTCGAGCGACTGGAAGCCCTGCTTGGTGCGCGAACCCTCTTCGCCAATGGCAAAGATCTTGGCCTCGGCTTCGTCCAGGATGCGTTCCACCGTTTTGCCTTGGGGGTTGAACGCGTTGGTCGAAATTTCGTCGCTGGCCGTGACCAGCTTGCGCAGGATGGCGCGTTCACGGACGATTTCGGCATAGCGCCGAATATTGCTGGCACTGGGTACGTATTGCGCCAGATTGTTCAGATAGGCCAGCCCGCCCATCTCCTGCGCCTTGCCCTGGTTCTGGAGGTGCTCGAACACCGTGATCACGTCGGCTGGCTTGCTGGCATTGATCAGCGCGCCAATGGCCGTGTAGATCATCTGGTGCTCGTGGCGATAGAAATGGCTTTCTACCAGCAGGTCGCCCACTCGGTCCCAGGCGTTGTTGTCCAGCAGCAGACCACCCAGCACACTGGACTCCGCCTCGATGGAGTGCGGTGGCACACGCAACTGGGCAATTTCACGGTCCGGCACGGGCGTGAATCCATCATCAAGGGGTGGGAAAACGGCAGACATGGAATCCTTGGAGCTAACCCGGCATGCTATCGCCCACGCGGCGTGTCGTCATGGCACAAGTCTGTGGATAAGGCGGGGGTAACCCGTGGGCAACCGTGTACAAACTACGGTCACACAAAGACAAAAGCCGCCCAAGGGCGGCTTTTTTGAGAGGTCCAGACGGACGATCAGGCGGTTTCGCCGTAGACCGACACGTTGACTTCCACGACCACGTCGGTATGCAGAGCCACGCTCACAGCGCTGTCGCTCACGACCTTGATCGGGCCGTTGGGCAGGCGGATTTGCGACTTGGCAACCTTGTAGCCTTGCTTGTTCAGCTCTTCAGCGATGTCGTGGTTGGTCACGGAACCAAACAGACGGCCGTCCACGCCAGCCTTTTGCGTCAGCTTGACGGTGGTGCCAGCCAGCTTTTCGCCTTGGGCTTGGGCTTCTGCCAGCTTGGCAGCAGCGGCCTTTTCGAGTTCAGCGCGCTTGGCTTCGAACTCTGCCTTGGCAGCTTCGGTGGCGCGACGTGCGCGGCCAGCGGGAATCAGAAAGTTGCGGGCGTAGCCGTCTTTGACCTTGACGATTTCACCGAGGTTGCCGAGGTTCACAACCTTGTCGAGCAGGATGATTTGCATGGGTTGTGCTCCTTAGATCTTGTGCTGGTCGCTGTAAGGCACCAGGGCCAGGAAGCGTGCGCGCTTGATGGCAGTGTTCAGCTGACGCTGGAAGATGGCGCGCGTGCCGGTCAGGCGTGCGGGGATGATCTTGCCGTTTTCGGCGATGAAATCGCGCAGCGTATCGACATCCTTGTAGTCGATTTCTTCAACACCGGTCACCGTGAAGCGGCAAAAGCGCTTGCGCTTGAACAGCAGGGACTGGGTGTTGCGCTTTGGGCGCTTGTCTTTGTTGAACTTCTTGAACGTGGCCATTGCGGACCCCTTGAAAATTAATTTTGTTGAATATCCTGGATGTGCAGCACTGCAGTCTTGCCATTGCGCGGTGTGGCCAGAAATCCATGAAAAGTCCAGAGACTTCCGATGTTTTGCCTTGCCAGTCGCTCAGCCATCGCTCCAAAGGCGGTGGCTTTCATGACGGCCTTGACTTCGCGGGGATGGCCTGCTTCAGTTTGCTGGGACTCGTGTTCGAGGCGCAGCGTGAGGGCAGGCAGTCCGGCGGGCGTGTATCGCAGGGGCTCAGCCTCTGCGATACAGGCGGTCAAGACGACGCGGTTCTCCACTCCAAAGAGAGAAGAGGATCAGCGCTCGCCGGCCGCTGCGTATTCAGCTTGGCTGGCCTTGCGGGCTTCTTCGCGCTCGACGGTCTTCATCATGGAGGAAGGACCGGTTTCAGCCTTCTTCTTTTGCACGGTCAGGTGGCGCAGCACGGCGTCGTTGAACTTGAAGGCGTGCTCCAGTTCAGCCATCACAGCCTGGTCGGCTTCGATATTCACGCACAGGTAGTGGGCCTTGGCCAGCTTGTTGATCAGGTACGCCAGTTGACGACGGCCCCAGTCTTCCACGCGGTGCACCTTGCCACCGCCAGCGGTGATCATGCCCTTGTAGCGCTCCAGCATGGCTGGAACTTGTTCGCTTTGATCCGGATGGATCAACAAAATGATTTCGTAATGACGCATGCAGACTCCTTTTGGGTGAGACCACCCACCGCGTCTAGAAGTGGTGTGGCAAGGGAAAGCCTGCGATTATAACCCGACCGCTTGCGCTTGTACACTCAGCACACCCGCTACAGCATCGTCCACACCCCATTTGTCCAGCCATGGAAGCTGCGGCCCTTGCAAAAACGGCGGTTGGGCCGACATGCCTTACAACCACTTGCGCCAACCCAGTGCCGTCATAACGACAAATCCCTGGCGCAGACCTTGATATTTCCCGGCAAGCCCCCAGATGCCGCGCGTACTGCTTTTTTACCTCTTCAAATCCTGACATGTCAGACCACAGCCAAACCAACCCCTCCCCAAGCGCCCCCGCCCCCGAAGAAGTCGAAGCCGCCATGGCCGCCCACGCCTCCGATGAGCTGGCACGCCTGCAGGGCGAGCTGGCCGAGCTGAAGGCCAAAAGTGCCGATCTGGCGGACCAGTTCCTGCGCGCCAAGGCCGAGGCGGAGAACGCGCGCCGCCGCGCTGAAGAGGAAGTGTCCAAGGCACGCAAGTTCGGCATCGAGAGTTTTGCCGAGAGCCTGCTGCCCGTGGCTGACAGCCTGGACGCGGCCCTGGCCATCAAGGAGGCCACGCCCCAGCAGCTGCGCGAAGGCGCCGACGCCACCTTGCGCCAGTTGACGTCTGCGCTGGAGCGCAACAAGGTGGTGGCCATCAACCCCGCCGCAGGCGCCAAGTTCGACCCCCACCAGCACCAGGCCATCAGCGTGGTGCCCGCGGAGCAAGAAGCCAATACGGTGGTGGCTGTGCTGCAAAAGGGCTACGTGATCGCGGAGCGCGTGTTGCGCCCGGCCTTGGTCACCGTGACCGCGCCCAAGTAAGCCTCAAAAAAATCGACCTGGAAGACTTGAAGCAAACCAAGTTATCCACAAGTTACTAGCCATCCAAACCATTCAAGCATTCGGAGAAAAATCATGGGAAGAATCATCGGCATTGACCTGGGCACCACCAACAGCTGCGTTTCCATCATGGAGGGCAACACGACCCGCGTGATTGAAAACAGCGAAGGTGCACGCACCACGCCCTCCATCGTGGCCTACCAGGAAGACGGCGAGATCCTCGTCGGCGCCTCGGCCAAGCGCCAGGCCGTGACCAACCCCAAGAACACCCTGTATGCCGTCAAACGCCTGATCGGCCGCAAGTTCACCGAAAAGGAAGTGCAAAAGGACATCGACCTGATGCCTTACAAGATCGTGGCTGCCGACAACGGCGACGCCTGGATCGAAGTGCGTGGCAACAAGCTGTCGGCCCAGCAGGTGTCCGCAGACATCCTGCGCAAGATGAAGAAAACGGCTGAAGACTACCTGGGCGAGCCCGTGACGGAAGCCGTCATCACCGTGCCCGCGTACTTCAACGACGCCCAGCGCCAGGCCACCAAGGACGCTGGCCGCATCGCTGGCCTTGATGTCAAGCGCATCATCAACGAGCCCACCGCTGCAGCCTTGGCCTTTGGCCTCGACAAGCAGGAAAAGGGCGACCGCAAGATTGCCGTGTATGACCTGGGTGGCGGCACGTTCGACGTGTCCATCATCGAAATCGCCGACGTGGATGGCGAAAAGCAGTTCGAAGTGCTGTCGACCAATGGTGACACCTTCCTGGGCGGCGAGGACTTCGACCAACGCATCATCGACTTCATCATCGGCGAGTTCAAGAAGGAACAAGGCGTGGACCTGTCCAAGGACGTCCTGGCCCTGCAACGCCTGAAGGAAGCCGCCGAAAAGGCCAAGATCGAGTTGTCGAATTCGGCAGCGACCGACATCAACCTGCCCTACATCACGGCCGACGCCTCGGGTCCCAAGCACCTGAACATCAAGCTGACCCGCTCCAAGCTGGAACAACTGGTGGAAGAGCTGATCGAGCGCACCATCGCTCCTTGCCGCATGGCGATCAAGGACGCGGGCGTGTCGGTGTCCGACATCCATGACGTGATTCTGGTCGGTGGCATGACCCGCATGCCCAAGGTGCAGGAGAAGGTCAAGGAATTCTTCGGCAAGGACCCCCGCAAGGATGTGAACCCTGACGAAGCCGTGGCCGTGGGCGCCGCCATCCAGGGCCAAGTGCTGTCGGGCGACCGCAAGGACGTGCTGCTGCTGGACGTGACCCCCCTGTCGCTGGGTATCGAAACCCTGGGCGGTGTGATGACCAAGATGATCACCAAGAACACGACCATCCCGACGAAATTCGCTCAGACCTTCTCGACGGCCGACGACAACCAGCCCGCCGTGACCATCAAGGTCTATCAGGGCGAGCGCGAAATGGCCACCGGCAACAAGCTGCTGGGCGAGTTCAACCTCGAAGGCATTCCACCCGCAGCCCGTGGTGTTCCGCAGATCGAAGTGTCGTTCGACATTGACGCCAACGGCATCTTGCACGTGGGCGCCAAGGACAAGGGCACCGGCAAGGAAAACAAGATCACCATCAAGGCCAACTCGGGCCTGTCGGAAGAAGAAATCCAGAAGATGGTGAAGGACGCCGAGCTGAACGCTGCGGACGACAAGAAGAAGCTGGAACTGGTGCAGGCCCGCAACCAGGGTGAAGCCGCTGTGCACAGCGTCAACAAGAGCCTGGCCGAACACGGCGACAAGCTCGACGCAGGTGAAAAGGACGCGATCGCTGCAGCCGTGAAGGCCCTCGAAGAAGCCCTCAAGGGTGAAGACAAGGCCGCGATTGACGAAAAGACGACCGCGCTGATGGCCGCCAGCCAGAAGCTGGGCGAGAAGATGTACGCCGAATCGCAGGCAGCGCAAGCCGCCCAGGCGGCCGGTGGTGCAGACGCCGCAGGCGCATCGGCCGGTGCAGCCAACAAGCCCGCAGACGACGACAACGTCGTTGATGCCGAGGTGAAGGAAGTCAAGAAGGGCTGAACGAGCCCCCGTTGACCCGAGCCGCCGCGCAATGCTCGTCAGGGGCTGCGCGGCGTTCCTGTTCCAACCGGGTTCTGAATCACTATGTCCAAACGAGACTTTTACGAAATCCTGGGTGTTCCGAAGAACGCCTCGGACGAAGAAATCAAAAAGGCCTATCGCAAGCTGGCGATGAAGCACCATCCTGACCGCAATCAGGGGGACGCAGCCAAGCCTGCCGAGGAAAAATTCAAAGAGGCCAAAGAGGCCTACGAGATGCTCTCGGACCCACAAAAGCGCGCGGCCTATGACCAGTATGGCCATGCGGGGGTAGACCCCAACATGCGCGGCCCTGGTGGCGCGGGAGCAGAAGGATTTGGCGGTTTTGCGGAAGCCTTCGGCGACATCTTTGGCGACATGTTCGGCCAACAAGGCGGGCGCGGGCGCGGCGCCGGTGGACGCCAGGTCTACCGTGGCAGTGACCTCAGCTATGCCATGGAGATCACGCTCGAAGAAGCAGCTCGCGGCAAAGACGCGCAGATTCGCATCCCGTCCTGGGACACCTGCGACACCTGCCATGGCAGCGGCGCCAAACCCGGCACCAGCGCCAAGACCTGCGGCACCTGTCAAGGCGCGGGCACTGTGCAAATGCGCCAGGGCTTCTTCAGCGTGCAACAGACCTGCCCCCACTGCCGTGGCACGGGCAAGATCATTCCTGAGCCTTGCACCACCTGCCATGGCCAGGGCAAGCTCAAGAAGCAGAAGACGCTGGAAGTGAAGATTCCTGCCGGCATCGACGATGGCATGCGCATCCGTTCCACCGGCAACGGCGAGCCGGGTACCAACGGCGGCCCGCCGGGCGACCTGTACATCGAGATCCGCCTGAAGAAACACGACATCTTCGAGCGCGACGGCGACGACCTGCACTGCCAGGTACCGGTGAGCTTCATCACAGCGGCGCTGGGTGGCGAGATCGAGGTGCCCACCCTGCAGGGCAAGGCGGCCATCGACATCCCCGAAGGCACCCAGGCCGGCAAGCAGTTCCGCCTGCGCGGCAAGGGCATCAAGGGTGTGCGCGCCAGCTACCCGGGTGACCTGTACTGCCACATTGCGGTCGAGACACCCGTCAAGCTCACCGAACACCAGCGCAAGCTGCTGCGCGAGCTGGAAGACTCCCTCAAGAAGGGCGGCGCACGCCATTCGCCCAGCGGCGAGAGCTGGACGGACCGGCTGAAGAACTTCTTCAGCTGATCACGCGCGGGTTTCCCGCCAAAAACCGCCTGCAGCCCCAAAGCCGCAGGCGGTTTTTTCTTGATGCAAGGCAAGAAACCCCCTGGCAACGTCCGCAGGCGCAATCCGACCAGTAGGATGGTCATCATCGATGATCACCCGGGAGTCTGGACACATGAACGTCAACATCACTTTCCTGGGGGGCTCCGGCACCGTCACCGGCTCCAAGTACATGGTGCGTTACAACGGCAAGAGCCTGCTGGTCGATTGCGGCCTGTTCCAGGGCTACAAGCAGTTGCGCCTGCGCAATTGGCAGCCCCTGCCCGTCACGCCTCAACAGATCGACGCCGTGGTGCTGACCCATGCCCACCTGGACCACAGCGGCTACCTGCCGCTGCTGGCGCGCGACGGCTACACCCACGCCATCCACTGCACCCCGGGCACACGTGACCTGTGCACCATCCTGCTGCCCGACAGCGGGCACCTGCAGGAGGAGGACGCGGCCTTCCTCAACCGCCACCAGCTCAGCAGCCACAGCCCCGCTCTGCCCCTGTATACCCGGCTCGACGCGCTGCACTGCCTCAAACAATTCCAGATCCATGCCTTCCACAAGGCGTTCGAGCCCCTGCCCGGCTGGCGCGTGACCTTTTCGCCCGCAGGCCACATCCTGGGCGCGGCCAGCGTGCTGCTGGAGGTGGGCGGCAGGCGAATCCTGTTCTCTGGCGACCTGGGCCGGCCGGACGACTTGCTGATGAATCCACCGGATGCCCCGCCCCAGGCGGACACCGTGCTCATCGAATCCACCTATGGCGACCGCGAGCACCCGCCCGAAGGTCTGCTCGACGAACTGGGCCCCGCACTGCAGCGCCTGGCCGCACGCGGGGGCATCGCCGTGGTGCCCGTCTTCGCCGTGGGCCGCGCGCAGGCCGTGCTGCACGCCATCGGGTTGCTGAAGGCGCAGGGTGTAGTGCCTGCATCGCTCAAGGTATTCCTCGATAGCCCCATGGCCGTGAGCACCACCGGACTGTTCCAGCACCACATGCAGGAACACCGCCTGAGCGGCCGCGAGGTGCAGGCGCTAGAGCATGGCGCCACCATGGTCCAGACACCCGAGCAATCCAAAGGACTGGCCAAACTGCATGGTCCCATGGTCATCCTGTCGGCCAGTGGCATGGCTACCGGGGGCCGCGTGCTGCACCACCTGGCACTGCACGCTGGCGATCACCGCAACATGATCATTCTGACCGGGCACCAGGCGCCGGGCACACGCGGCGCGCGGCTGGCTGAAGGCGAAAAGACCATCCGCATTCACGGCCAGGACGTGGCCGTGCGCGCCGAAGTGGTCAAGCTGTCTTCCGCATCGGCCCACGCCGACGGCAACCAGCTCATCGCCTGGCTGCGCAGCATGGGCCACGCGCCCGACCAGGTGTATGTGGTGCATGGCGAAATGGGCGCCGCCGACCTGCTGCGCCAGCGCATAGAACACGAATTGCGCTGGCGGGCCTCAGTGCCAGAGCACGGCAGCACCTGCGCGGCCTGAGCCTCGGTCTCTTTCTGCACTCCAGGAGAGCCGCTCTCGCGCAGAAGGGCATCGCAGCCATCGCGTATCGCGATGACAAATCATCAACAATGCGGAGAAAATATGAAACCTTCTCTTTTTGAGAAGTCAAAACCCCATGAAAAGCTCCGAGCGCAGTTTTGCGCGCCGTATTGACCTCACCTCGCTGCAATTGTTTGTGGCGGTGTGCGAGCTGGGCAGCATCGGCCGCGCCGCCGAGCGCGAATTCATTGCAGCATCGGCGGTCAGCAAGCGCCTGTCGGACCTGGAAACGGCTGTAGACACCGCCCTGCTCTACCGCCACAGCCGGGGTGTGACGCTCACGCCCGCTGGCGAGAGCCTGCTGCACCATGCGCGCACCGTGCTGTTTGGCCTGGAGCGCATGCAGGGCGAACTGAGTGAATATGCCGACGGCGTTCGCGGCCATGTCCGCATGCACGCCAACATCTCGGCCATCTTCCAGTTCCTGCCCGAAGACCTGGGCGCCTTCGCGCGCGAGCACAGCCAGATCAAGATCGACCTGCAGGAGCACCTCTCCAGCGATGTGCTGCACGCCGTGCAAGAGGGAGCCGCCGACCTGGGCATCTGCAACATCGGCATGGCGAACGGCGGCGGCGTCCTGGAGCTGCAGAGCCGCCCCTACCGCGCCGACAATTTGGTGCTGGTTGTGCCCCGAGCGCATGATTTATCTGCGCTGGATGCTATTAATTTTGAAGAAGTCCTGGACTGGGACATTGTGGGCCTGCACGCCAACAGCAGCATCAGCCTGGCCATGCGCGCAGCCGCTGCAGCAGCCGGGCGCCCCCTGCGCCAGCGCATCCAGGTGACGGGGCTGGACGCCATGTGCCGCATGATCGACAACGGCCTGGGCGTGGGCCTGCTGCCCGACCGGGCGTTTGCGCTGATGCGCGGCGTGGGCAACCTGCAAGCCATTCCGCTGACCGATGCCTGGGCCCACCGCGAACTGCGGGTGGTAGCCCGCGACTTTGATGCCCTGCCCATCACGGCGCGTTTGCTGGTGGAACACCTCTCACCCCGGGCAGAACCCGCCCCGGCGCACCCGGCCCCCGACACTAAAATCCAATCACCCACCTGAAAGCAGAAAGAAAGCCACGCCATGGGACGCACCCTGTACGACAAGATCTGGGACGAGCATGTCGTCCACACCGAAGAGGACGGCACCTCCATCCTCTACATCGACCGCCATCTGGTGCATGAAGTCACCAGCCCTCAGGCATTCGAAGGCCTGCGCGAGGCGGGCCGCAAGGTCTGGCGCATGAGTTCCATCGTGGCCACGGCCGACCACAACACGCCCACCACGGGCTGGGAAAACGGCTACGACGGCATCACCGATCCGATCAGCAAAGAACAGATCACCACGCTGAACGACAACATCGCACAGATCACACCCGCCGCGTTCTTCCCGTTCATGCACAAGCGCCAGGGCATCGTGCACGTGATCGGCCCTGAAAACGGTGCCACCCTGCCCGGCATGACCGTGGTCTGCGGCGACAGCCACACCAGCACGCACGGCGCGTTTGGCGCCCTGGCCCACGGCATCGGCACCTCCGAGGTCGAGCACGTGATGGCCACGCAGACCTTGCTGGCCAAAAAAGCCAAGAACATGCTGGTGCAGGTTGATGGCACCTTGGCCAAAGGCGTGACGCCCAAAGACGTGGTGCTGGCCATCATCGGCAAGATCGGCACGGCTGGCGGCACGGGCTACACCATTGAATTTGCAGGTTCTGTCTTCCGCGCGATGAGCATGGAAGGCCGCATGACCGTGTGCAATATGGCCATCGAAGGTGGTGCTCGCGCGGGTCTGGTGGCGGTGGACGACAAGACCATCGAATACGTCAAGGGCCGCCCCCTGTCGCCCACGGGCGTGGAATGGGACCAGGCCGTTGCGTACTGGAGGACGCTGCACTCCGACGCCGACGCAAAGTTCGACACCGTGGTCAAGCTTGATGCGGCCGACATCGTGCCGCAGGTCACCTGGGGCACCAGCCCCGAGATGGTGCTGGGCGTGAACGCCCGCGTGCCCGACCCGGACAAGGAAAAGGACGTCAACAAGCGTGGTGCCATCGAGCGCGCGCTGACGTACATGGGCCTGCAGCCCGGCAAGCCGATCAATGACATCACGATCGACAAGGTGTTCATCGGCAGCTGTACCAACAGCCGCATCGAAGACATGCGCGAAGCCGCCGCCGTGGTGAAGAACCTGGGTCGCAAGGTGGCCAGCAATGTGAAGCTGGCCATGGTGGTTCCCGGCTCGGGGCTGGTCAAGGAGCAGGCCGAGCGCGAGGGCCTGGACAAGATTTTTGTGGCCGCAGGCTTCGAGTGGCGCGAGCCCGGTTGCAGCATGTGCCTGGCCATGAACGCCGACCGGCTGGAGCCTGGAGAGCGCTGCGCCTCCACCAGCAACCGCAACTTTGAAGGCCGCCAGGGTGCTGGCGGCCGCACGCACCTGGTGAGCCCGGCCATGGCCGCAGCCGCTGCGGTGCACGGCCACTTTGTGGACATCCGCCAGTTCACCTGAGCTAATCATTCATCCCATCATCCGCCCGTTGTCCCCTCTACTGCCCCAACCGCCTGAAGGAGCCTTGTCATGAAAAAGACCGCCACCCTCATCGCCCTGTCTCTGGCCTTTGTGCTGGCTGGCTGCAACACCGTCAAGGGTGTGGGCCAGGACATTGGCAAAGCCGGTAGCGCCATCGAGCGGGCCGCCAAGTAACTGATACCGCCATGCAAAAATTCACCTTGCTCAAGGGCCTTGTGGCCCCCATGGACCGCGAGAACGTCGATACCGACGCCATCATCCCCAAGCAGTTCCTCAAGTCGATCAAGAAGACGGGCTTTGGCCCCAACCTGTTTGACGAATGGCGCTACCTGGACAAGGGCGAGCCGGGCATCCCCGAAAGCCAGCGCAAGCCCAACCCCGACTTTGTGCTGAACCAGCCACGTTACAAAGGCGCGAGCATCCTGATCGCGCGCAAGAACTTTGGCTGCGGCTCCAGCCGCGAACACGCGCCCTGGGCGCTGGACCAGTTCGGCTTTCGCGCCGTGATCGCGCCCAGCTTTGCCGACATCTTCTTCAACAACTGCTTCAAGAACGGCCTGCTGCCCATCGTGCTGCCTGAGGCCACCGTCGCCCAGCTGTTTGACGAAGTGGCGGCCTTCCCCGGCTACCAGCTCACCATCGACCTGGAGCGCCAGGTCATCGTGCGCCCCCAGGGCGAAGAGATCCCGTTCGACGTGCAGGCCTTCCGCAAGTACTGCCTGCTCAACGGTTTTGACGACATCGGCCTGACCCTGCGCCAGTCGGACAAGATCAAGGCCTTTGAAGCCCAGCGGCTTGCCACCAAGCCCTGGCTGGCACACACCATGGTGTCGTAACTCAAAAATTCAGCCCAATCGGCCGCAAGCGCTACATCCATATGCGCTAGCAGCTATCAAAAACAAAGCAAAATCAATGAAAATCGCAGTTCTGCCGGGTGACGGCATCGGTACCGAAATCGTGGCCGAGGCCGTCAAGGTCCTCAACGCACTCGACCTGAAGTTCGAAATGGAATCCGCCCTGGTCGGCGGCGCCGCCTACGAGGCCCACGGCCACCCGCTGCCCGAGTCCACCCTCAAGCTCGCCAAGGAAGCCGACGCCATTCTGTTCGGCGCCGTGGGCGACTGGAAATACGACAAGCTCGACAGGCCCCTGCGCCCCGAACAGGCCATCCTGGGCCTGCGCAAGAACCTGGGCCTGTTCGCCAACTTCCGCCCCGCCATCTGCTACGAGCAGCTGGTGGGTGCATCGAGCCTCAAGCCCGAGCTGATTGCCGGCCTCGATATCCTCATCATCCGCGAGTTGACGGGCGACATCTACTTTGGCCAGCCCCGCGGCCGTCGCACGGCAGTGGACGGCCACTTTCCCGGTGCCGAAGAAGCCTTCGACACCATGCGCTATAGCCGCCCCGAGATCGAGCGCATCGCCCACGTCGCGTTCCAGGCCGCCCGCAAGCGCAACAAGAAGGTCACCAGCGTGGACAAGGCCAACGTGCTCGAAACCTTCCAGTTCTGGAAGGATGTCATGACCGAGGTGGGCCAGCAGTACCCCGACGTGGAACTCCAGCACATGTACGTGGACAACGCGGCCATGCAACTGGTCAAGGCCCCCAAGGCGTTTGACGTGGTCGTGACCGGCAACATGTTCGGCGACATCCTGTCGGACGAAGCCTCCATGCTGACTGGCTCCATCGGCATGCTGCCCTCGGCCAGTCTGAACAGCAGCAACCAGGGCCTGTACGAGCCCAGCCACGGCAGCGCCCCCGACATCGCCGGCAAGGGCGTGGCCAACCCGCTGGCCACCATCCTCTCGGCAGCGATGATGCTGCGCTTCAGCCTGAACCAGGAAGCCGCCGCCCAGCGCATCGAAGCCGCCGTGCAGAAGGTGCTGGCCCAGGGCCTGCGCACGCCCGACATCTACAGCGAAGGCACCACCAAGGTCGGCACGGCGCAGATGGGCGACGCGGTGGTGAAGGCGCTGCAGGCGTAAATCACCCCAGCCGTCCGAGCTGCCCACAGCGGCGGCGCGCGGCATCCGCAAAAGGCGATCCTCTGTGATCGCCTTTTTTATGGGCGCGGACCGACTCGCACACCCATCCAGCCCGCCAGGGGCGCCGTCGCCGAGCGGACCATGGCGTTCCCGCAACGCTGCAAGCCCCGTGCAAGCCGCGATCCATTACAATCATGCCCATGTTTGCCGCCCGCCCGTTCGACCTGAACACCGCAACTGCCGCCCTGGCAGGCGTGGCTGTGCGCGCAATCACCACCAAAACCACGACCATTATTAAGGGCTGATCCAGCTCCGGTACCGTCGTGCGCCCTCTCCCGGCCAGACGAGCCGGGGCAAACAGTCTGGTCTGGCACTGTTTCTTAATCTGAAAGGGGCGTTGAAATGAGCAAGTTGGTAGGTTTGGTCGGCTGGCGCGGCATGGTCGGCTCGGTGTTGATGGACCGCATGGTCGAGGAAAAAGACTTCGACCTGATTGAGCCATTGTTCTTCTCCACATCCAATGCCGGCGGCAAAGCCCCTGCGCAGGCCAAGAACGAAACCACACTGCAAGACGCCTTCAACATCGACGCCTTGAAGCGCTGCGACATCATCATCACAGCCCAAGGCGGCGACTACACCACCGAAGTCTTCCCCAAGCTGCGCGCCGCAGGCTGGAACGGCCACTGGATTGACGCGGCATCCACCCTGCGCATGGAAAAAGACGCAGTCATCATCCTGGACCCCGTCAACATGCCCGTCATCAAGGACGCGCTGGCCAACGGCGGCAAGAACTGGGTAGGCGGCAACTGCACCGTGAGCTGCATGCTGATGGGCGTGGGCGCACTCTACAAGGCCGGCCTAGTCGAGTGGATGAGCACCCAGACTTACCAGGCAGCCTCGGGCGGCGGCGCGCAGCACATGCGCGAACTGCTCACGCAATACGGCACGCTCAACGCCGAAGTGAAGGCCCTGCTCGACGACCCCAAGAGCGCCATCCTGGAAATCGACCGCAAGGTCATCGCCAAGCAGCGCGCACTGACCGGTGCAGAAACCGCCAACTTTGGCGTGCCGCTGGGTGGCTCGCTGATCCCCTGGATCGACAAGGACCTGGGCAACGGCCAGTCCAAGGAAGAGTGGAAGGGCATGGCCGAAACCAACAAGATTTTGGGCCTGGGCGAAGGCTTTGACTCCGCAGCCATTCCAGTCGACGGATTCTGCGTGCGCGTGGGTGCCATGCGCTGCCACAGCCAGGCACTGACCTTCAAGCTCAAGAAGGACGTGCCCGTGGCCGACCTCGAAGCCATGATCGCCGCCGACAACGAGTGGGTGAAGGTGGTACCCAACACCCGCGAAGCCACCATCAAGGACCTGACACCCGTCGCCGTGACGGGCACCATGACCATCCCCGTGGGCCGCATCCGCAAGCTGGCCATGGGCCCTGAGTATGTCGGCGCCTTCACCATCGGCGACCAGCTCCTCTGGGGCGCCGCCGAGCCACTGCGTCGCATGCTGCGCATCTTGCTCAACGCCTGATCGTCTCACTTCACAAAGCGCGCGCAAGCCCCCTTGCGCGCGCTTTTTTACGCCTGAGACATCGACACACTCGGTTACGCGGCGTTGGCAATTGGCAACATCTGCACGCCCCAATTTGGGGCGCCGGGACCCCACTCAAAGCTTCGGAGCCACCTCAGCTTGTCAGTGCAAAACATTGATGCTATGGTGCTTTTTACATATTTTCACGCGCCGGGGCGGGGATCAGACCATGAGAACAAAAGCACCGCTCGTCCGAGCCGCAAAAAATCCTAATCAGTTGTTGGCAAACATGCATCGTTGGAAATTTTCTGTCCTGGCGGCTGCGGCCGTGGCTTGCGCTGGTTTCTACACCAGCGACGCGTCTGCGCTGGCACTGGGCCGCATCACCGTGCAGTCTGCCCTGGGCGAGCCGCTGCGCGCTGAAATCGACCTGCCACAGATCACTCCTGCCGAAGCGGACTCGCTGCGTGCCACGACGGCCACGCCTGAGGTCTTCCGTGCCCAGGGCATGGAATACACGCAGACCATGAACAACCTGCAGATTCAACTGCAGCGCCGCGCCGACGGCACCGCCGTGTTGCGCCTGTCAAGCGACCGGCCTGTGAACGAACCCTTCCTGGACTTGGTGCTGGATGCCAACTGGGGCTCAGGCCGCATCGTTCGCAGCTACACCATGCTGTTTGACCCGCCAAGCATGCGCCGCGCAGCGCCTGCCGTCACAGCAGCGCCCCAAATTTCTGCACCGGTGGCGCCCCAGGTCCCTGCGACGCGCCCCGCAGCCACAGCCCGTGCCAGCGAGGCAACCGCCGCTGCACCCGCACCCCGTGCGGCAGCCCCACGCCCCGCCCCCGCAGATGGCGTGACGGTACAGGCCGGCGATACCGCCGGCCGCATCGCGAACGCGTACAAGCCTGCAGGCGTTTCGCTCGACCAGATGCTGGTCGCCATGATGCGTACTAACCCGGACGCATTCATCCAGGGCAACGTCAACCGCCTGAGGGCAGGTGCCGTGCTGCAAATGCCCGACCAGGCCGCAGCGCAATCCACTACAGCCCCCGAAGCACGTCAGATTCTGGCCGCACAGGCCCGTGACTTCAACGACTTCCGCCGCAAACTCGCGGGTGCGGCCCCTTCGACCGAAGTGGCAGCTGCCCAGCGCTCCGCCTCTGGCACCGTACAGACGCGCGTAGAAGACAAAAAGCCCGCGACTGCAGCGCCCGACAAGCTCACTCTGTCCAAGGGGGCCGTCAAAGGCCAGAAGGCAGCCGAAGAGCAAGTCGCCAAGGACAAACAGGCCAGCGAAGCCGCCACGCGGATGGCAGAGTTGTCCAAGAACATCACCGACCTCAACAAGCTGAGCGCAGCCTCTGCAGCCGCGGGAGGCAGCCCTGCGCCCGCCGCAGCGGGTGCAGCCAGCGCACCTGCGGGGGTGGCCGTGCAGGCCCCAGCCGTCCCGGCAACACCGACCGCGCCGCCGGCGCCCGAAGCCCCGGCATCCGCCCCCGCAGCGGCCGCGAGCACCCCGCCAGACACCGCAGTGGCAGCAGAAGCGGCCGCCTCGGCACCCGCCACGGAAGCGTCGGCACCCGCACCGGCCCCCAAACCGGCGCCCACACCCAAACCTGCTCCGGCCCCCGTCGAGGAGCCCGGTTTCCTGTCCACCCTCATGGACGACCCACTGTTGCCTATTGGCGGCGGCATCCTGGTGGCGGGTCTGCTCGGATTTGGCGCTTACCGCCTGGTCCAGCGCCGTCGACAGAACGGTGGGGTGGACAGCTCCTTCCTGGAAAGTCGCATTCAACCTGACTCGTTTTTTGGTGCCAGCGGCGGCCAGCGTGTAGACACAGCCAACAGCGACATGACCACCGGCTCGTCCATGGCCTATTCACCCAGCCAACTGGACGCCGGCGGTGACGTGGACCCCGTGGCCGAAGCCGACGTTTATCTGGCCTACGGCCGCGATCTCCAGGCCGAAGAAATCCTGAAAGAAGCCGTGCGCCACAACCCGGGCCGCGTCTCAGTGCACGTCAAGCTGGGTGAAATCTACGCCAAGCGCCAGGACCGCAAAGCCCTTGAGGCCGTCGCAGGCGAAGTGTTCAAGCTGACCCAGGGCGAAGGGCCTGACTGGAACCGCATTGCCGAACTCGGGCGTGACCTGGAGCCCGAAAACCGCCTGTACCAACCTGGCGGCCGCCCCGGAATGGCCGAGGATGAATCGCCCTCCGTGCCACCGGGCGGGTTCCCCAGCACCTTCACTGGTGCAGGCAGCCCTGCCGCAGCCCTGCCCCCAGACTTGGACCTCGACCTGGATCTGGACCTGCCCGATGACGCGCTGACGGACGCCCCCCCCGCTGCAGCCGGTGGTTTTGCTGCGGCCGCTGCGGCTGCTGCGGCCAACAACCGCAGTGAAGCCAGCGAACCACAGACGCTGCGCCCCGAGTTGGATCTGCCCAGCATCCCCGACGAGCCCACGGCCGCGTGGAGCAGTCAGGAAACCGCTCCGAGTCCCATGATGGCGCCGCCTCCAGTGGCCAATCTGGACTTCCCCAGCAGCGACGACCTGACCATGGCGCCGTCCGGCCCCATGCCTCTCCATGGCGAGCCCCAAGACTCCGGCCCTATGGAGTTTGATCTGGGCGACCTGTCGCTGGACCTGAACGCCCCCTCCAAGCCCATGGCAGCTCCCGCCGCCAAGGCCCCGGCGGCTCCCGCACCGGAATTCACCGACGATGGATCGGCCGCAGCGCAGGACGACCCGCTGGCCACCAAGCTTGCGCTGGCCGAAGAGTTCAACGCCATCGGGGACACCGACGGCGCTCGTACGCTGATTGAAGAGGTGGTGGCAGAGTCCAGCGGCGCCCTCAAGACCCGCGCCCAGCGCATGCTGGCCGAACTGGGCTGATGCCGCTCAGCCCCTCCGCTGATTTAACCCCCAGCACGTCCCCAGGCCGCCCCGTGACCCGGGTGGCGCTGGGTGTCAGCTATAACGGCCAGGCCTACAGTGGCTGGCAGAGCCAGCTTTCTGGCAATACCGTGCAGGACAAACTCGAAGCGGCCCTGGGCCGCTTTGCTACGCATCCGGTCAGCACGCTCTGCGCAGGCCGCACGGATGCCGGTGTGCACGGGCTGATGCAGGTCGTGCACTTTGATACCCCCCTCAACCGCTCTGCCGCATCTTGGGTGCGGGGCACCAACACCTTCCTGCCGCCTGACATTGCGGTTCAGTGGGCTCAGGCCGTGCCTGAGCAATTCCACGCGCGCGCCAGTGCGGTGGCACGGCGGTATGCCTACGTGTTGCTGCAGTCGCCGGTACGGCCCAGCGTAGATGCCGGTCGGGTGGGCTGGGTGTTTCACCCGCTGGACCATGGCGCCATGCGGCAGGCAGCCGACTACCTGATCGGCGAACATGACTTCACCTCGTTCCGCGCGTCCGCCTGCCAGGCCAAGACCCCCGTCAAAACCTTGCATCGCATCGACATCGTGCGACGGGGCGCGAGTGCACCGCACCCAGAGCTAGGCTGGAGCCCCTGTTACTGGCGTTTTGAATTTGAAGCCAACGCCTTCTTGCACCACATGATCCGCAACATCATGGGCTGCCTGATCGCCATCGGCCAGGGCACGCAGCCTCCCGAATGGATGGCCGAGGTGCTGGCAGCCCGGTCCCGCAAGGTGGCCGCGCCGACATTCTCGCCAGACGGGTTGTACTTTCAAGGGCCCGTCTACGACGCCGCCTGGGGGCTACCCCAGCGCACGGCTGCGTATGATTGGCTTCCATGAACCAGGCCACCACACCGACCGCAACCACCCCAGCCGCCAGTCAACGCCTCCACGCCCCTTTCCAGGCATCTGCCAACGTACGCACCCGCATCAAGATCTGCGGGCTGACCCGCGAGGAAGACGTGGATGCAGCTGTGGCTGCGGGCGCCGATGCGGTGGGTTTTGTGCTCTACGCCCCCAGCCCACGGTCGGTCACCCCCCCACGGGCCGCGCAGTTGGCACGGCGCCTGCCGCCGTTTGTCACGCCCGTGCTGCTGTTCGTGAACGAATTCACTCCTAATGTGATAGCAGCCAGTGCAATGATTGCTGGCGCTACAGTGCAATTCCATGGTGATGAGACGCCACAGGACTGCATGGCGGCCACCCACCAGGGGGCACGCCCCTACCTGCGCGCAGCCCGAATTCCCCTCGGTGATGGAGCGGCGCAGTTTGACCTCGTAAAATACGCCCACGATTACTCTCACGCCCAAGCCATCCTGCTCGACGCCCATGTCGAGGGGTTTGGCGGCAGCGGCAAGGCATTCAATTGGTCACTCCTTCCACCAAGCGTCAGCTCTCACCTCGTTTTGTCTGGTGGACTCACGCCTGCAAACGTGACCGATGGCATTTTGCAAGTCCGCCCGCGGGGTCTCTCGCTGGCGGTTGATGTCAGTTCCGGCGTCGAAGCCGATGGTCCTGATGGCAAACCCGTCAAGGGCATCAAGGACGCCGTGAAGATCCAACGCTTCGTTGCCGCCGTGCGTGCGGCCGATGCACAACTTGCAAAGAACCCCCATGAATTCCTATCAGCAACCTGATGCTTCCGGCCATTTCGGCCCGTATGGTGGCAGCTTCGTCAGCGAAACCCTGACCCACGCCATCCAGGAACTGCGCGAGGCTTACGCGCGCTACCAGAACGACCCTGAATTTCTGGCTGAATTCCATTACGAACTCAAGCACTTCGTCGGTCGCCCCTCCCCCATCTACCATGCAGCGCGCACCAGCCGCGAGATGGGCGGCGCACAGATCTATCTCAAGCGCGAAGACCTGAACCACACAGGCGCGCACAAGATCAACAATGTGATCGGCCAAGCCATGCTGGCCAAGCGCATGGGCAAGCCCCGCGTGATTGCCGAGACGGGTGCAGGCCAGCACGGCGTGGCCACTGCCACCATCTGCGCGCGCTACGGGCTCGAATGCGTTGTTTACATGGGTGCCGAAGACGTGAAGCGCCAAAGCCCCAACGTGTACCGCATGAAACTGCTGGGCGCTACGGTGGTGCCCGTGGAGTCTGGCAGCAAGACCTTGAAGGACGCCCTGAACGACGCCATGCGCGACTGGGTGGCGAATGTGGACAACACCTTCTACATCATCGGCACGGTGGCGGGCCCGCACCCCTACCCCATGATGGTGCGCGACTTCCAGAGCGTAATCGGCAAGGAATGCATTGAGCAAATGCCCAGCATGCTGGCCGAGCAAAAGGTGCTGGGCGACCAACCCGATGCGGTTATCGCCTGCGTGGGTGGTGGCAGCAATGCCATGGGTATCTTTCACCCTTACATCCCTTTCGAGAAAACGCGCCTCATCGGCGTGGAGGCTGCGGGCGAAGGCCTGGAGTCGGGCAAACACTCGGCATCGCTGCAAAAGGGCAGCGCGGGTGTGCTGCACGGCAACCGCACTTTCATCCTGCAGGATGACAACGGCCAGATCACCGAAACCCATAGCATCAGCGCAGGCCTGGACTACCCCGGCGTGGGCCCGGAGCACGCCTGGTTGCAGGAAATCGGCCGCGCCGAATACGTCGGCATCACCGACCAGGAAGCGCTGGACGCCTTCCACTACCTCTGCCGCACCGAGGGCATCATCCCCGCACTCGAATCCAGTCATGCCGTGGCCTACGCCATGAAGCTGGCCAAAACCATGCGCCCAGACCAGTCGATCCTGGTCAACCTCTCGGGCCGGGGCGACAAGGACATTGGTACTGTGGCCGATCTCAGTGGCGCCGACTTTTACTGCCGACCCAGCTGCCAGGGGCAGTCCGTGAAGGGCGGCGAGCAACCCATCAAGTTGGTGAAATAAATGAGCCGTATCGCATCCACCTTTTCTGCCCTGCAAGCACAGGGCCGCAAGGCGCTGATTCCTTATGTGACCGCCGGTTTCCCGTTTGCCGACATCACCCCCGCGCTCATGCACGGCATGGTCGAGGCCGGTGCCGACGTGATCGAGCTGGGCGTGCCCTTTTCCGACCCCATGGCCGATGGCCCGGTGATCCAGAAGGCGGGTGAAAAAGCCCTCAGCCTGGGCATTGGCATGGTGCAGGTGCTCGACCATGTGCGTGAGTTCCGCAAGCGCAACAGCACCACGCCAGTGGTGTTGATGGGCTATGCCAACCCTGTGGAACGCTACGACCAGAAGCACGGCGAAGGTGCGTTTGTGCGCGACTCCGCCGCTGCGGGCGTGGACGGCGTGCTCATCGTGGACTACCCACCCGAAGAATGCGAAGCCTTTGCCGCCAGCCTGCGCGCGCACGGCATGGACCTGATCTTCCTGCTGGCCCCCACCAGCACGGATGAACGCATGGCCCAGGTGGCGCGTGTGGCCAGCGGCTATGTGTACTACGTGTCGCTCAAGGGCGTGACCGGCTCAGGCGCGCTGGACACGGCGGCCGTGGAGCAGATGCTGCCCCGTATTCGCCAGCACGTGACCATCCCGGTGGGTGTGGGCTTCGGCATCCGCGACGCCGCCACCGCCCAGGCCATCGGCAAGGTGGCCGATGCCGTGGTCATCGGTAGCCGCATCATCCAGTTGATTGAAGACCAGGAGCACGCCAAGGTGGTGCCCCTGACCATCGACTTCCTGCGCGGCATCCGCAAGGCCCTGGACGCCTAGTCGCATAATGCAGCCCGGCGCATCCTGCGGGGTGCGCCGACAGATTCACACCCGGCCTGCCCCGCAAACGCCTACGGGCTTTGTAGCAGGTCGCGCCACTGAAGAGGAGAACACCATGTCCTGGCTCGAAAAACTTCTGCCCGCCAAAATCCAGCAAACCGACCCCACCGAGCGCCGTCAGGTGCCCGAAGGCCTGTGGATCAAGTGCCCGAGCTGCGAGACGGTGCTCTACAAGGCCGACCTGGAGCACAACCAGAATGTGTGCCCCCACTGCAGCCACCACCACCGCATCGGCGCGCGCGCCCGACTGGACGCATTTCTGGATGCTGAAGGCCGCTACGAAATCGGCCAGGAAGTGCTGCCCGTAGACGCGCTCAAGTTCAAGGACAGCCGCAAGTACCCCGAGCGCCTGAAGGAGGCCCTGGAGAACACCGGCGAGACCGACGCCCTCATCGTGATGGGCGGCGCGGTCAAGAGCATCAACGTCGTCGCCGCCTGCTTCGAGTTCGACTTCATGGGCGGCTCCATGGGCTCCGTGGTGGGCGAGCGATTTGTGCGTGGTGTGGAAACCGCCATCGAGCAAAAGGTGCCCTTCATCTGCTTTACCGCCACCGGCGGCGCCCGCATGCAGGAAGGCCTGCTGTCGCTCATGCAGATGGCCAAGACCAACGCAGCACTGACCCGCCTGGCCAAGAAGGGCCTGCCCTACATCAGTGTGCTGACCGACCCCACCATGGGTGGCGTGAGCGCAGGTTTTGCCTTTGTGGGCGACATCGTGATTGCCGAGCCCAAGGCGCTGATCGGCTTTGCTGGCCCGCGCGTGATCGAATCCACCGTGCGCGTGACCCTGCCCGAGGGCTTCCAGCGTGCAGAGTTCCTGCAAACCAAGGGCGCGGTGGACTTCATCTGCGACCGCCGCGAACTGCGCAACACCGTGGCCAGCAGTTTAGCCATGCTGCAACGACTGCCTGCTGACGCGGTGATGTAAATACCCGCCCCCCCGAAAAGGGGACTGGGTGAGGCCTCACCACGCCATTGCTATATTTTCAATAGCAAACAGAGCATATTTGGCTAGCGCATCGGGCCTTTGGGATGCTTAACGCATCACACTGGCCTGCAAATGGCCCAGAACAATCATCACGACCTGCAGCGCCACCAGCGCCACCAATGGCGACAGGTCGAAGCCGCCCATCAGCGGAATGACGCGCCGAAAAGGACGCAACACAGGCTCACACAGACGCGCGATCACATCCGCCAGCGGTGAACGGCCACCCTGTACCCAGGACAGGACGGCATAGACAATCAGCAGGCCGATCAGCCCCGAAACCGCCACGCGCAGCAGCCCGAACAATGCCAACCAGGGCAACCACGCCCATGCCGATCCCGCACTGAGCAGCAAGGTCAACAACGCGTACTGCACCAGCTGCACCAGCATCGCAGCCACCAGACTGGACACATCCCAACGCCCCGCAGGGGGGATCACCCGTCGCAGCGGCATGATCAGCCAGTCGGTCAACGCAAACACCAACCCACCGACCGGGTTGGAGAACGGCACCCGCTGCCACTGCATGTACAGCCGCAAAAGGCAGGCTCCGGTCAGCAAGCCGCCAACAACATCGAGCAGGAAAGAGGCGATCTGATAGAGCATGGATGAGACAAAAACAGTGGTGTGCAGCAAAAGCCGACGGTGTCATGGGATGATAGCGGGCGAAGGCATCCACGCGCCCATGACCCCACCCCTCACCTTGTCGTCCCTGCCGCTTTTCCCCCTGGGCTCTGTCTTGTTCCCGGACGGAGTGCTAGCTCTGAGGGTGTTTGAGGTGCGCTACCTGGACATGGTGCGCAAGTGCCACCGAACAGGCGCCCCCTTCGGCGTGGTTGCACTCACCCAAGGCCAGGAAGTGCGCCAAGCCGGAGCGCCAGAAGAACGATTCAACGACATCGGTACCCTGGCCATCATCGAGCAATTGGAGACACCCCAGCCCGGACTGGTCACCCTGTTGTGCCGAGGTAGCCAGCGTTTTCGCATCACTCAACGCCATCACCTGCAGCACGGCCTTTGGATTGCTGACGTCGATCACGTCGAACAGGATCTGACAGTACCGGTTCCAGACGATCTCAAAAAGGCGTCAACTGCATTGGCGCAGGTCTTGCACACGCTGCAGGTACGCGACCCAGACATGCCCCACTTGGTCACCCCCACTGCAGCACAACTGAACGATTGCGGCTGGGTGGCAAACCGATGGTGCGAACTGCTGCCGGTGCCACTGGAGCTGAAACAGCGGCTGATGGAGCTGGACAACCCCCTGGTCCGCCTGGAACTGGTGGAGGATGTGCTGGAGCGGACGGGGATCGCGCAGTAGCGCGAGAGACACAGGCCGCAGCTTGAGTCAACGCACTGAGTATTCAGGTACCAGACTCTGTAGCCAGGCACGCAGCGACGAAGCTGCCGGGGCAACCCCTAAACTCTCAATATCGCTGCAGACCATCTCCGGGTTCAGGCGACCCGGTGAGCTGGTTTTGGCCACGTGCAGTTTGGGATGTGGTGTCGGAATAGTGGTTTCGCCATTGGCAAGAAGCTCTTCGTAGAGTTTCTCTCCGGGTCTGAGCCCTGTGAACACCACAGGAATTTCCTGCTCGTTTTTGCCGGATAACCGTATCAATATCTTCGCGAGATCAAGGATTTTGACGGGCTCTCCCATGTCCAGCACAAAAATCTGCCCTGATTGCCCCATCAAACCAGCCTGCAGAACCAGTTGGGCAGCTTCCGGAATCGTCATGAAGTAACGAACAATGTCCGGATGTGTGACTGTTACAGGACCGCCACGCGCGATCTGCGCAGAAAACAGCGGAACAACCGAGCCACTGGAACCCAACACGTTTCCAAAACGCACGGCCACAAAACGCGTGCTTTCGCATTCGCCAGCCACCGACTGCATGACCAGTTCAGCGAGCCGTTTACTCGCACCCATGACATTGGTCGGGTTGACCGCTTTATCGGTGGATATCAGCACAAAACGCGTAGCTCCGACAGCGCCAGCGACGCGAGCAGCATTCAACGTTCCCAACACATTGGTGCGCAGGGCTTCCACCTCGTTCAAAGACTCCATCAAGGGAACATGCTTGTAGGCGGCAGCATGAAATACCACCGTCGGTCGGTGGAGCTGAGCGATGGCAAGCAATCGCTCATACTCTCGGACGTTCGCGGTGTAGTAAAGCCCTTGCATTTGGGGATGAGCCCTGCGTAGCTCTTGCTCCAGTTGGTAGATGGCGTATTCGGACACGTCAACACACACAAGCCGCGCAACACCAAAGCGCGCAATCTGGCGGCACAATTCAGATCCAATCGAACCTCCTGCACCGGTGACCAGCACCGTCTCTCCGGCAATGAGATCAGACAGGCCCTTTTCATCCAGCGCCACAGGCGCTCTACCCAGCAAGTCCTCCAGCTCGATACGCCTAGGTTGACCATCTTCAGCGCGCAGCCACTCGTCTGGCCGCGGCATTGTCAAAAGGGGCAGACTCGCTTCGCTAGCACCCATGAGCACTTCTCGCCGGGCATCAGACCCTGCGGCCAAGACCACAAGGGCGGCTGCCGCTTGGGTGCGCGCAGCAATGTGAGAGAGGTCGCCCAAACCTCCCAGCACGCTCAGTCCCTGCAGGCTGCGGCCTTTTTCGGCGGCGATGGGACTGACGATACCCACCGGCGACCACAGCCGCGTCCCGCGCAACGCAGGCAGTGCCGCTGCTGTGTCTTGAACCGAGCCCACCAGCAGCAAGGGCTTGCCGGTAGGTGCACTTTGCCCACGGTTGACCAGCAACAGTCGGGCGCTGATGCGGGCACCGCCCAAAAGCAGCAACACCAACATGGGATGCAACAGCAGCACCGAGCGCGGGAAAGACCCGACTCGCAGCATCAGCACTGCAGACGCAGACAACAAACCGGCGAACACCACGCCATATACAAGGCGCGTGAGTTCGGCCACGCTGGTATAGCGCCAGATGTGGCGGTACACCCCCCATACCAGCAGACTCGTACCAAACCCGAGCAACGGCCATGGCAGGGTGTCAACCATCACGGCCTGGAATTCATCGGGTATATCCAAGTTGAATCGCAGCCAGAAGGTAAGCCACCAGCCGAATGCGACCAGTGCCAAGTCCAATACAAATGCCAGCAGATTGTTCTTATGCCAGCGCACGAGTATCCAAAGACGACGTTAAGACACGGCGCAAATGAGCAATTACCCGATCCTGCTGCGCTTCAGACAAATTGGATCCTGAAGGCAGGCATAAGCCAGTTTCAAACAACTGGCGAGAAACATCCACCCCATCAGCATGGGGGAAATAAGGAGCATTCCTGAACAACGGCTGCAGGTGCATGGGCTTCCACACGGGCCGCACTTCAATCGAATGTCGCTCCATCAACCGCATGAGAGCCCTACATTGAGCAGTGGCACCTTCGCCCTCGAGCGTGAAGCACGTGAGCCAACGGGTTGAGAGACAACCCTTCGGCTCTGGCATCCAACGAAGGAAGGGGATATCGGCCAGTGCTTGCTGGTATCGCTCGAAGACACGCCTACGCTGCCGAACGCGCTCATCCAGGACACGGAGCTGTCCACGTCCAATGCCCGCGAGTACGTTGCTCATGCGGTAATTAAAGCCCACCTCCTCATGCTCGTAGTGGGGTGCCACCTCGCGCGCCTGGGTAGAAAGCTTCCTGGCTCGGGCTATCAGCTTAGCGTCGTCAGACACTAGCATGCCACCGCCCGATGTGGTGATGATCTTGTTGCCATTGAACGAGTACACCGCCAGCTGGCCAAAGCTGCCGCTGGCGCGCCCCTTGTACCGGGCCCCCAAAGACTCCGCCGCATCTTCAAGCACGGGCACGTTGTAACGCTCGCAAATGGGCAGTAGCGCCTCCATATCAGCGCTCTGACCATACAGGTTGACAAGGATCACACAGCGAGGAAGACGGTTCTCCCGGCGTGCCGCTTCAAAAGCTCTCTCCAGTGCCCGTGGTGACATGTTCCAGGTGTCCGGCTCTGAGTCGATGAAGACCGGCAGTGCATTGCAATAGAGGATGGGATTACAGCTAGCAACGAAAGTCAACGAAGAACAGAAAACAGTGTCGCCCGGTTGTACGCCCAGCAACAAGAGGCCAAGGTGGATGGCCGCCGTACCGGAGCTCAGGGCTGCGGCATGACCCACGCCCACATGCGTAGCGAGTTCACGCTCAAACGCATCCACATGCGGGCCGAGGGGAGCAATCCAGTTAGTGCGGAAGGCCTCTTCGACAAAAACCGACTCTTCATCGCCTAGGTGTGGAGAAGACAACCAGATGCGCTGCGAAAGGTCGCGTGTGGTGATGAGGTCTACCAGTCGGCCGCTGTCATCGACAACAGGCACATGTGAAATGCCATGCTGCGCGATCAACGCTTGTATCTCCGATGGAGTGGCGGTGTCACGCACATAAATCGGGGTATCACGACCAGGCAGATCGGCCAGCAACGTAGTGACAGGTACAGATTGCAGCAATGCCCGACGCATATCGCCATCGGTGAAGGTGCGTATGAGACTGCCCGTTGAATCGACAGCGAGCAGTACACCCTGGGCGGTGTCGTTCAGAAGGATTGCAGCCTCCCCCCAAGACAGGTTGATAGGTACTTTGAGCGATTCGAAGACTTGCGGTGTCATGACTAGTAGGTGTTGACCTTGTCAAGGAGGTCGGGGGCGATGGGCAGTGTCGCAAGTAGTTCGACAATGCGCTCGCCAGCGTGACCGTCACCATAGCGATTGGCCGGTAGGCAGGGGCCATGCTCCAGGGCCTGAAGCAGCGCCGCGGCAATGAGCGCGCGATCAGCCGTGCAGTCGATGGTGTTTGTGTTGCGCTCGCGAGCGTGCTGTCGGTTACCTATATTGACTACCGGCGTACCCAACGAGGCCGCCTCGATGATGCCAGCCGAAGAATTGCCCATCAAGGCCATAGCATGCTTTGTAGCTGCCACGAACTGCGGACGTGGAAGGTGAGTAAGAAGCACTACCGGCAAGCCGACGACACCGCCCGCATCAGCCTCCAGCGCACGCAGTATCTCAGCGGAGCCAGCGTCGGCATTGGGCGCCAGCCATACAACGTGACTGGCGCGTCCGGGCAGCACATCAGCCAGAGCGCCGATCAGCGCCTGGACCTGGTCCTGTATGCTTGATATTTCTTGCACCACAGGGTGAAATAGCACCAGCACGAAACGAGCATCGATCGGCAAGCGCAAGGTGTTCAGCACCTCGTTACGAGGCCTGGCAGCGAGGTCGGTCAGGTTGTCGAGCGAAGGCGCGCCAGTAATCCACACATGTTCGGGTCGCTCTCCCAAACGTATAACACGCTCGCGTGACTCTTCTGTGGCAACGAAGTGCCAGTGGCTGAGTTTGGTAATAGCGTGGCGGATCGATTCGTCCACAGTCCCCGAACGCTCGCCGCCATGAAGGTGCACGATTGGAATGCCCAAGTGAATCGCAGCGATCGCCGCCGCCAGCATCTCTCCACGATCGCCAAGTACTAGCACGAGATCGGGCCTAGCGTCGGCTATAGCGCGGGTCAGGCCGATGACAGCCTCGCCCACACCCTTTGCCATGGACTGAGGCGTTCGGCCTTCCACGTCAATAGGCACACGGGCGACGATGGGAAAGCCGGCGGCCTCAATCTCTCGCACAGTAAAACCATAAGACTCGCTCAGGTGCATGCCGGTCACCACCAACTGCAGCGACAGCTCAGGATGCTCAGCTATACGCGATAAAGTGGATGCCATTAGGCCGAAATCGGCTCGAGTGCCAGAAACGTATAGAACTTTACGCATCGCTCAAGTGGGCTCCAAAAGATCCCAAGTGAGGGTGGTGTCACCGGCCACATCGGCAGCCAACCGACGCCCTAACATCAGGGTCAAGTACTCGGGCTGTATACCCGTGCCCGGGCGGCGCAGCACTAAGTCGCCGGCAGTCAATACATGACCCCGTAGTCGAGTTGCTACCAACACCACACTTCGACGAGCCACATCGCGTGTGTTGGCCTCGACCGGCGTGGGTCGCTTGATGCCGTCGCCAAGCATGGCTTCTACTAGACGGATACCGCGAACCATTGCGGCGAACTCCTGCGGGTCGGCTGACGCGCGGTGGTCGGGGCCTGGCAGCGACCTGTCCAGAGTCAGGTGTTTCTCGATCAGACACGCTCCGAGCGCGACGGCGGCCAGGGCAGCTTCCACGCCCTGACTGTGGTCGGAGTATCCAACAGGCAGACTAGTGGCCTGAGCCATGGTCTGTATCGCCCGTAGATTTAGTGTATCGGCTGGTGCAGGATAGGCGGACGTGCAATGTAACAAGCTCAGGTTGCTTGCATCAGGCGCACCGTGCCCGGCAGCCAAGCGGGCTTCACCTATCCACAGCACCGCCGTTTGCACCTCTTTCAGATTAGCCATTCCCGAGGACATGAGTAGCGGTAGGCCAGTGGCCGCCGCATGCTGCAGCAACGGCTTGTTGGTGATTTCGCCTGAAGGGATTTTCAGGCGCCTCACACCTAGGCGCACCAGCAGCTCTATTGCCTGCTCGGAGAACGGGGTGGAGAAAAACTCGATGCCGATTTGCCTGCAGTGCGCGGCCACCTGCGCGTGGCCGGCTTCGTCTAACTCCAGCGCCCTGATCATGTCGAACTGACTAGTGGCTCCAGTGTTGGTACGTTGATAATTCGCGGTGGCGGCGCTGCGAGTGACCACGTCCACTGCGCGGAAGGTCTGGAACTTAACTGCATCGGCACCAGCGGCGTAGGCGGCATCCGCAAGCTTCAGAGCAATTGCAACGTCGCCGTTGTGATTGACTCCGGCCTCTGCGATGATGAAGACTTTGCTACGTTTCATTACCGCTTCCCCGAGGCTTGCATATTAGCCACCCCCGTGCGCCCACTAGTGTAAAGCCATTCAGCGATGTCGAAATCTAGGCAGTCGTCGATATCAATGGAGCGCTCGCGTGGCATGACCAGCGGGCACATTTCGACGCTCCAGAAGCCCTCATGCACTGCATGCTCTAAAGTGTTGCGGCTCCAAACGTAAATAGCGCCATTCAAGCCCCAGACCTCGGGCACAGACTGTCTAGCGACGGCCTGAACTGATGCCATGGTCTTAGACAACCTCAGTCCCCCCCGGGACGTGGACTCGACGAGCGTGTAGTAGGGATTGTGAGAGGGCTGGGTAACGCTAACCACCAGACCTGCGCGTTCGCGCAGTGCTAAAGCCGCTTCGATATCTTGCGCGTTGCGCAAGGGCGAAGTGGGCTGCAGGTCGACAACAGTGGCGATCTTCGCACCGCCTGCCTCCAAATGAGCTACCAAATGCTCAATGGCGGGCAGCTTGCCCGCTGCGTCGGTCGCAAGTTCAGGTGGGCGGAGGTACGGCACCTGAGCGCCATGGTCACGTGCAACCTGCGCAATCTCCTCGTCATCGGTGGATACATACACATCCTCAATTAGCGGACAGGCCAGCGCCTGTCTGATACTGTGGGCGATCAGTGGCAATCCGGCAAAAGGCAGCACGTTCTTACGGGGCAGCCCCTTGCTGCCGCCGCGCGCGCAAATCGTGGATATGAGAGAGCCCCTGTTGCTCATACAGGAGCCTTCTGGGCGATGATGACCCACTCGGTATGAACTTTTTTGCGGTTTTCCAGGGTGCGCGAAACTTGTTCGATCTGCAGTACGTTCCAAGGCTTCAATAGCGTAGCCAGGTCGGTCTCGGATGCGAAGCGAACAACACCAGTCCCCACGAATGGCCCTTCACTACAGCGCCAGGCGTTGTGCCCATGTTGCTCGCCCATCCCGTCGCCCCATGTTCCGGCCGCCGGCGTACGTACATAGAGCCAGCCGCCCGGACGTGACACGCGGTGCATCTCCGCATATACGCGGCAAGCGCAGTCATGGCCCACGCAAGTGACAGCATCGTTGTCAATTACCGCGTCGAAGCGGTTGTCGGGCCAAGGCAGCGGGTCACACATGTCCCCAACACGCAGACGATCAGCTTCGCCGCGACTCCAACCGACAAGCTCGGTATCTAGGCGCTGACGAGCCTGCGCAGCACCGACTTCACTGCCTTCCAGGCCGTAAACACCGAACCCCTCGCGCGCAAGGTACCAGAGGTTTGCACCAGTGCCGAAGCCTATTTCTAGCAGCCTCACGTCGCTGCGCGGCTGGCGCGCATAAAAGCGTTGCGCGCAGAACCTGACCAGCTCTTCAGGGGGATAGCGGCCCCAGGCACGGTTACTAAATATCTCTTCCCAAAGGTCGGCACGGCTCATAAGGTTCTTTCAGTCAAGCAGGAGGCGAGCGGGTGGGCGGGTGTGATCGAAGCCCAGCCGGCCAGCCGCTGCCCAGTAGCGATTGTCGTCGTGGATGGCCTCCCCCACCAAGAAAGGCAAGGTGCGCCGGGAGAAGCCCAGTTTGTAGAACAGCAATTTATTATCCGGTGACGAATCCGCCCCCCCCCCAAGATACAGCGAATGCGCGCCCTGTGCTTGCCCCCAAGCCGCGGCCTGCGCCTGTAGCAGACTAGGGGTGCCAATCTCCTTGCCCTCCCGACTGCTGGCGCCCAGGTGGTATTCGAGTACGCCGCCTTTCTCCAACAGATATACCCCAGCCGACAACCAGCGGCCGTCGCGCTCGCACACCAGTAAGTGTGCACAGGGCAGCTGGGACAGTGCCTCGAAGTAAGAGTTGGGGAAAAAGTAGAACGGGGTGGCCTGCAGGTCTTGCATGGCGTCACGATAGAAAGTACTAAAGCGGGCCCAATCGACTGCCTTTCGGCTCCAGCAGGCCTGCACGCCCGCCTGCTGTGTGCGCCGAATCTTGCGCCGGGTGAGGCTGTTAAAACCGGAGGCTATATCAGGGACTGTAAGGTCTACCGAGACGGTCTGGCGGTTCACCTTTACCGCGCCGCCGAAGGCACGTGCCATTTGCGACAACTGGGGGTGGAAGCGGCAAAACTCGGCCAGCACACCTTCCTGTCGGCACCAGACCTGCCAGACCGACCAAGCCTGGTCTAGGAACGCCGTTGCGGTGGCTGGCGTGAGAGGCCCCCCGTAGCCATAAGGCGAAATCGCGCCCCATTCCCCCGCTTGGCCTGCCAGGGGCAGCAAATGCACCGTATGGATCCACTCACTGTCGCCACCATCGAGGCAGGCATGTACGCACTGCAGTTTAGGGTCTCTACGAGAATCGGCCCTTGCAAAGTCGGGGCTGAGCGAGGCTACACGCAACGCGGAAGGCAGACGCTCGAAGCGAGCCTGAGCCTCGGCGGTGGACAAGGTGACGATGCGCACTAAGAGCCCCCCCCCCCGCGAGACAGGCTGTGCGCCACTGCAAGCACTCGCGAGACGGCCTGACCAGGAGTGTGATGGGAGGCACTTGCCACAATCGGCGCTGCCTGGGACAGGCGCGCGCCGATCTCGGATAGCTGCAACTCGCGCTTCGCGATGCCCATGGCTAGGTAAGGGCTTAAGCTGTCAAGAATGGAACCGCGTACTTGGGTCACGTCGCAGCCCGCGAGGTTTGCTTCGACGCCCACCGTGGACACGGTCACCACCACCTCGTCGCAGGCGTGCAGGTAAGGATGCAGCAGGCCCTCGGAGACACGGATCCGGGGATGGGACGCACCGCGGATTGCATCGGCCGCTGCCTCGCTGGGATGGCGTCGTACCCAAAGGGCCAATGAGGGATCAGCGTGGACTGCATCAATCAACCGCTCCTCGACGTGACGCGGCCACGCTGGATCGCCACGCCCAGTTATGCCCGGGACACCCCGTGGCTCTGGAGAGGATGCGTAAAGCAGCACGCGCTGCGCGATCCAGCCAACGTCTAATCGAAGGGCTTGGCCCTGGGCGATGACCGCAGAGTTGTGGATGTGGTCGAAGGCAGGATTACCTGTCACGTGAATGTGACTCGCCGGCCGCCCCGCCGCCGCCAGGTCGGCTGACACCTGCGGATTGAGCACGCACAGGGCGTCGGCGTAATCCGGCCGGACCAGCCAGTCACGCTCCCAAAGGCCGAATAGATCAACAAGGCATAGGCTGGGTACGCCCAGGCGTCGGGCCGCCAGCAACGCAGCACGCTCGGCGCGCGGGGAGTTGGTGGTTAGCACGCATGCTGGCTGCCAGCGGCGGATGGCGCGTTCAAGTACGCGCACGGGCAGGAAGGATTGGCGACCGTATTGAGCATATTGGGCCTTAGCCACCTGCGGTCCGACGTCAGCTTCGAGCTCTGCGTAGGACAATCCCAGGTAAGCGATCGACTCCTTGCGCTGAGCCGCCTGCACCGACAAGGTCTGGATTAGTTGCTTGCCTCGCTTCAAGGCCTGGTCGTCTGAGGGGCCGATCAAGTCGACAAAGCCGTACGCAGGCAATCCAGCCTCGCGCACCAGATTCGCTGCCGTAGTGAGTGCGACGAAGACTACGCGGGCTAGCCCCCGCGCTTGCGCTTGCAGAGCAACCGGCAGCAAGGCCTTCACATGCCCGCCGCCATAGGCAACGAACAGCCACACAGGCGGCTGCACTGACGGCGACCTTACTCCGGGAATGCAGCACGCAGCTCGGGTCATACGGCTACGCCAGCACCCCATCCCTGTTGAACGATGCCAGCTTCCCAGATAGCCAAGGCCACCAGCGCACGCAACTCTCGGGTATGGTTAGTGTTGCCATCACGATGGCGTTGCAGCAGCCCTTTGACCCGCTGCGGCTGGAACAGGCGCGCAATCAGCTCGCTGCCTTGCAGGGTCTGCTCCAGCCAGGCGTAGCTCTCCTTGCGGAACCACTCCCCCACCGGCACCGTAAACATCTGCTTCCTGCGGCACGCCAAGTCTTCACCAATCAGCGGCGCTACGGCCGACTTGAACCAGTGTTTCTTGTCACCGCTGACCGACAACTTGGTCGCGCCCCTTGAGCGAAACGCGAATTCCATCACGCGCCAGTCGAGAAAGGGAGTACGCGCCTCGATGCTCACGGCCATGCCCATGCGGTCGGGCTTGACCAGGTTGTTGCCGCTGAGCAGCAGCTGCATGTCCAGGTACAGCGCCCGGTTGATACGGTCGAAGTGCTGCGCCTCGGCAAACCAGGGCTGGGCCGCAGCGGTGAAGCTGTCGACGCCCGCCAGCTGCGCGCGCACTTCGGGCCGGTATAGCGCAGCCTTGGCCTCGGGGCTGAAGAGTGAAATGCTGTCGAAGTAGCTGCGCTCGAACGCGGCCTGTGGCAGGGCCAATGCATCGGGCCGGGCGAAGAACTGCGCGTATTTGTCGTAGCCGGCAAACAGCTCGTCGCCGCCATCGCCGGTCAGCACCACCTTGACCTGCTTTGCTGCCAGCTCGCTCACGCGCAGGGTGGGCATAAAGGACGCATCGCCGTGCGGCTGATCCAGATGGCGCAGCACACGGGGCCACTGGGCCAACATATTCAGTTCGGCAACCTCCATAGTATGGTCACAACCAAAACGCAGGGCGGCCTGCAGAGCGAAGGCGGACTCATCGTAGCGCGGGTCTTCAAAGCCAATGCAGAAGGTCTTGACTGGCTGTCCCACATGCCGCGCCATCAGGCCGACAATGGTGCTCGAATCGACCCCGCCCGACAGAAAGGCACCAAAGGGCACGTCGGCACGCAGGCGGATGCGCGTCGCGTCGTCGAGCAGTGACATGAGCTCTTCGGACCAATCTCCAAATTCACAGTCTTGCTCATGCTGGTCTGCCAAGCTCCACCAGCGCTGCGTCTGCACATGTCGGCCGCGGGTGTACTTCTGCCAAGTGCCAGGCATGACATGGCGTACGCCCTCGTAAGCGGTCCAAGGCGCGGGGATGTAATTGAACGTCAAGTAGTGGTGGACCGCTTCCAGGCACATGCCGGGTTTTCTCCGCATGGCCGGCCACAGGGCCTTGAGCTCGGAGCCGAACAACAGGCGCTGGCCGTCGTCGTGCACGAACAGGGGCTTGACGCCGATGCGGTCACGCGCCAAATACAACGCGTCTTCGCGCGCATCGTCGATGGCAATGGCAAACATACCGTTCAGGCGACTCAGGCAGGAGATGCCCTCGCGCTCGTACAGGCGCAGGATGACTTCGGTGTCCGACTGCGTGCGCAGACGCACGCCCTGGGAGCGCAGCTCGGCGGCCAACTCCAAGTGATTGAAGATTTCGCCGTTTTGCACCACGGCAACCAAGCCGTCGTCGCTAACAAAGGGCTGGTGACCGCCGCCTAGATCGATGATGGACAGGCGCCGGTTGCCGATAGCTACACCCCGCTGGGGCTGGTGGTGGATGCCTTCGTCGTCCGGTCCGCGGTGCACCAGCGCTTGCGCCATACCGCGCAGGACTTCATCGTCCAGCGACTGTGGTATGCGATCCCAGTAGCCAAAAATACCGCACATGGTTCAGTTCGCGTCCAAGCCGCCCAGGCGCTTCAATGTCCACCAGCAGATCTTTAGGTCGAGCCAGAGCGAAGCTTCGCGTGCGTAGCACAGGTCGGCTTCCAGCCGCTGCACCTCTGTCGAATTGGACCGATACAGGGCCTGAGCCAGCCCTGTGATGCCGGGTCGCACGCTGCACCGCTGCACCCAGTCAGCATCGGTGTATAGGCTTCGCTGAGCGGGCATATCGGGGCGCGGGCCGACTATGCTCATCTCACCCGTAAGCACGTTAATTAGCTGAGGCAGTTCATCGATGCTGGTGCGGCGTATGAAGCGGCCAACGCGGGTGATGCGCGGATCATTTTCAGCGGTGAAATATGGACCCATCTGAGCCGCATTCTTCACCATGCTGCGAAATTTGTACATGCCGAACTCTTGGCCATTCAGACCCAGGCGGGTCTGCCGGAAAAGAACCGGAAAACCCGTTTCTAAAGCAATCGCCAGCGCAGCCGCCAACAGCAGCGGGCTTAGGACCAGCAGCGCCACCAAGGAAAGCACGATATCCACGCCGCGCTTCAATCCACTGCCTCTACAGTCCGCACGGACATGGACGTTGCAATAGAACGTATCGCACTGCTGATACGTAGCCTGTCTGCAACGACCTGCTCTGGCGTACGCGTTGACAAGGTCTGCTCAGACTGCCGTAGGGCTTCAACCTCGGCCTCAAAGGTGTGCACGGCAGCCCCCGATTCGTCTGGTCGATGAAAAGTGCGCGACAAAATCACGCCTCGTGAGCCTAAGCGAACATGCTCAGCCAACACATCACGGCCCGGAAGCAGCCCTTCGTCCAATCGTGCGATGCCGCCAAAACCAAAGCGCAATCCATACGCATGGGCCTTGTGTGCCACGACGTCCAGCAGCCCCTGCGCCAAGGGCTCAAACATGAACCGGCAACCCAGGGACTTATGCAAGTCGTTCAGCCCCACGAACACTTCACACAGCCCCGGGGTATCCGCCCAAGCATCCAGTGAATGCAGTGCACCCGCCGTCTCCAGCAACGCAACGATAGGAGCCCGCCCTGCCACGATACGGCTGAAGGCACGCAACTCGTCGGGGGTCTGGAACATGGGCAACATTACCGAGTCGGCACCTTGCGCCAGCACTGTGTCCAATTCCACGGCCGTGCCTTCGTGCAACGGGTTCACCCGCACCATCAACTGGGACCGCCGCAACTGAGCCTTGATACGACCTACATCCTCAGGTTGGTGCGTGCTGATGAACGTGTTACGTCCTGCCTGGCGCGCGGCCTTGCCATTCCTTTCAAGATCGACAAACAAGCGCATACCGGGCAGCGCATCGCAACGGCGCGCCAGATCTGGGTCATTGGTGATCTGTAGAAAATCCATCATGGTTGGGATCGGATTATGACCGCAGGGCTTGGCGCAATCCGGGGCCAACGAACCAACCAGACGCTACAACAAAGAGAGCAGCTACCGCAGATAGAAGAAACGCTTGAGCCTGTTTTGATCCAGGAATCGAAGAAGGTGTTGCTTCCGCAAGGCCAAGCCATTGCGTCACGGCCACCCAGGCCACCAGCATGAAAAAGGGCGACAGCAAGGCCCCCACCGGAACCCAGCGCCGCATGGCAGGCACGCCCAGCGCGCCCCAAGCCACCACCGCAGCACCAAGGAACCCCGCATTCAGAGCCCACATCAGCTGGTGCCCCGCCGTGTAACCCATGACTCCCGCAACGAGGACTATCGCCAGGGCGAGCGCATAGGCCAGCACTGCAAAACGCATGCGCCCTACGGTGGCCAAAATAGTCAAAGCCACCGCCAAAAGTGCTTGCGGCAACAAGCCCCAGGCACCCGCACTACCCCAGGCTGCAATCTGCACCAACGCTGAGGCTTGCATGTGCCCCCAGCCGAAGAGCAAACTGGAGATAGCGGGCGCCCCCACCAACAACGCTGCGGCTGCCGCGCAGGCCAATGTCCAGGCCAATATCAGGGCGCTGCGCACGGCAGATGCCATCGCTTCGTCGTTTGAATTCTCAGAGTCGGTTTGCCTGCCGTGGGCGTGGGCGATGGCGGGGAAAGCCAGCGACGCCACCAATTGGATCGCCAGAACCAACGGCAACTCCACCAGTTTCCATGCATAGTTGAAGGTAGCAAGAGCCCCCTCACCCGCGCCAGACGCGAAGGTACGCGCCACGAGGGGCAAGGTCAGTGGCAGACCGGCCCCCAAAACCGCCCATATCCAGATGCGCCAGCCGGGCAAAGGGCCAGGCGCGATGGAAGAAGAGGGCGGGGAGTTGCCATGGCGGTACAGCGGTCGCATGCGCCAGCCCTGCCACAGCAGCCTCATGAAGACCGCTACCAACAGAAAAACACCCAACGTTGGCACCGCCCCTTCGCCCGTCGCAGATCCACGCGTACTCCAAAAGACCAGGGCTGTGATCAACACACCATTGACCACCAGGTTCGCGCTATACATGCCCAGGAAGTCCCTCTCATGCTGCAGCCGCGTTGCCCACAGACCCGCCAGCATGGCGGCTGGTAAGGCAAGAGCGCTCCAGACAACCGCTTGACCGACTGAGCCCTCAAGGGAAAGAGATACTCCCGGCACCAGCAGAGCCCCCAATGAAGCATGGGTCGCCATCATCACACTTGCAAGCAGGATGCTTCCCCACAGCAGATACCTGGCCACCCGATGTTGTGTGGCATTCTGCTGCGCGGCTGACTCTCTCGCCCAATGCGGCAGCAGAATATAGGCCAACGCACCGCTGACGAATACGCCCGCAAGCCAATCCGGCAGGGTCACCATGACGATGACCACATCAGCCATGCCGGAGTTGCCAAAAGCAGCAGCCAGTGCGGTTTCGCGTACCACCCCCAACACACGGCTGGCGAGCAGCAGCAACAGTGAAAGCAGGCCAGCTTTAAGGAACATGCGGCAAATTATCCGGGGTCTGACGGGCGCAAACTCCACACGGCACGGCCAAAAAACTAAAATCACGGGTTTTGGCCCGAAACAATGCCTCTGAACGCCTCAATCTGCGGGCGGCCCTCCATGTCTGACAACAATACAACCCTCCCTCCCCAGGACGACAACCAGCTCATCGCCGAGCGCCGCGAAAAGCTCCGCGCTCTGCGCGAAGCACAGGCCAACGGCGGTAGCGTTGCTTTTCCCAACAACTTCAAGCCCGGCCACAAGGCTGCCCAGTTGCACCTGGAACACAGCGCTGCCACGAACGAGTCCCTGGAAGCCACGCCGGTGAATGTGTCCGTGGCCGGCCGCATGATGCTCAAGCGGGTGATGGGCAAGGCCAGCTTCGCCACAATCCAGGACGGCTCGTTGGGCGAAGTGGGTGGGCGTATACAGCTCTATGTGACCCGTGACGCTGTGGGCGAAGAGCTGTATGCGGCCTTCAAGCACTGGGATCTGGGCGACATCGTAGGAGCCGAAGGCTTGCTGATGAAGACCAAGACCGGCGAGCTGTCGGTCAAGGTGACCACCCTGCGCCTGCTGACCAAGAGCCTGCGCCCGCTGCCGGACAAGTTCCACGGCATGGCCGACCAGGAGCAGAAGTACCGCCAGCGCTATGTGGACCTGATCACCGATGAGCAGGCCCGCAAGCGCTTCGTGGCCCGCAGCAAGGCCGTGAGCGGCCTGCGCGAGTTCATGGTGAGCCACGGCTTCCTCGAAGTCGAAACGCCCATGCTGCACCCCATCCCGGGCGGTGCCAATGCCAAGCCGTTCGTGACGCACCACAATGCTTTGGAGCAGGAGATGTACCTGCGCATCGCGCCCGAGCTGTACCTGAAGCGCCTGATCGTGGGCGGCTTCGAGCGCGTGTTCGAGATCAACCGCAGCTACCGCAACGAAGGTATCTCGGTGCGCCACAACCCCGAGTTCACCATGATGGAGTTCTACGCGGCGTACTGGAACTACCTGGACCTGATGGACTTCACCGAGACGCTGATCCGTGAAGTGGCGCTCAAGGCCACGGGCTCGCTGCAGATGACCTACCAGGGCCGCGCGGTGGACCTGACCCAGCCGTTTGCCCGACTGACCATCCGTGAAGCCATCTTCCAGTACACCGAGGCCGGTGCCCATGTGGACGATGCCGCCTGGCTCATCAGCGCATTGAAGAAGCTGGGCATGACCGAAGAGAAGGACAAGCTCTCGACCCGCACGCTGGCCAGCCTGCAGGTGTTGTACTTTGAAGAAACGGTGGAAGACAAGCTGTGGCAGCCCACCTTCATCATGGAACACCCCACCGAAATTTCGCCCCTGGCACGTGCCAACGACACCCGCCCCGAGGTGACCGAGCGCTTTGAGCTGTACATCACCGGCCGCGAGTTCGGCAACGGCTTCAGCGAGCTGAACGACGCCGAAGACCAGGCCGCACGCTTCCATGCCCAGGTGGCCGCCAAAGACAGTGGCGACGATGAAGCCATGTTCTACGACCACGACTTCGTGCGCGCATTGGAGTACGGCATGCCACCCACAGGGGGTTGCGGTATTGGTATTGACCGCCTCATGATGCTGCTGACTGACAGCCCCAGCATTCGCGACGTGATTCTGTTCCCTGCGCTGCGCCGCGAGTCCTGAGGCCTGATTTGCGTCGGAGGGCGGTCTGCGACTGCCCCCTCTACCGGTCACCAGGCACCAGGCACCAGGCACCAAGGAGACATACCGTGCCCTTCAGTTCCAGCAACGCGCCCTACCCTGCCAACGAGCCCCTGCCTTCGGGCAATGCTTTTTCGGTACTGGTGGTCGAAGACCAGGGGTCCGTGCGCGCGGCGCTGGTGGCCGAACTGCGGCGGGCGGGGGTGTCAGACATCTTCGAGGCACCCAAGGGCCAGGCTGCGCTGCATCTGTTCAAGACCCACCGGCCCGATCTGGTGCTGCTGGACATCAAGCTGCCGGGCCAGGATGGCTACTGGGTGGCGCAGCAGATGCGTGAGAGCGAGGCGGGGGACTGGACGCCCATCATCTTCCTGTCGGGCCTGGACAACGAACTGGATGTGTGGCGCGGCATTGAGGTGGGGGGCGACGACTACCTGGTCAAACCCGTCAAGCCCATCGTGCTGATGGCCAAGCTGCGCGCCATGCGGCGGTTGCTGGACATGCGCCGACGGCTGGTGTCGATGTCGGCCGAGTTGCATGTCGCCAACCAGCGGCTCAACGAGATGGTGGAAATCGATGCGCTCACGGGCCTCGTCAACCGCCGCGGGTTTGACCGCATCCTGCACAACGAGATCCTGGCTGCGCGACGCGACGGCACGCCGCTCACGCTGATGCTGTGCGATCTGGACCACTTCAAGCTTTTCAACGACGCCAGCGGCCATGTGCAAGGAGACGCCTGCTTGAAAGAGGTGGGCCGACTGTTGCGCGAGGTCTGTGTGCGCCCCCGGGACGTGGCCTCGCGCTACGGGGGGGAAGAGTTCGCACTCATCCTGCCCAACACGCCCCGCTCCGGCGCCATGACCTTTGCACGCGCCCTCGGGCAGCTGCTCAAGGTGCGCGCCATTGCACACGCAGACTCCCCACTGGGCGACACACTGCCCCTGTCGGGTGGCATCACCACCTGCGTGCCCGACGACAGCACCAACGCCGAGAGCATGATCATGCGGGCCGACCAGGCGCTCTATGCCGCCAAGGCCCAGGGCCGCAACCGCTTCTTCAGTTTTGAAATGCAAATGGACACCGTGGAGCAATTGCGCAATTGAGTTTCTTCCACTTCTTCTCGTTCGACGCGACTGAACGCAACGCCCGTACCGCCGTCTCCCGCATGCAAGTTCTGAAAACCCGACTGCCCGAGTGGATGCAGGACTGGCTTGAGGTCATCATTCCTGGCTCGCAGATCCTGCTGATTCTGTTTGTCGCCTGGCTGTTGCAGCGCACACTGAGGCGCCTGGTGCGCCGTGCCAGCGCCCACTACCAGTTGCCCAATGAACTGCTGGTGCCCATCAACGGCCTGATCCGCTGGCTCATCATTGCCAGCGCCGCGCTACTGGTGCTGGAGCGCATGGGGGTGTCGGCCACGGTGCTCTGGACCGCCTTCACCGGTTTTGCCACCGTGGGTGCCGTCGCGTTCTTCGCGGCCTGGAGCGTGCTGTCTAACCTGTTTTGTGCGCTGCTGATCTTCACCGTGCGGCCCTTCAAGATCGGCGACTACATCGAGGTGCTGGACACCGCAGAGAAGCCTGGCGCCAAGGGGCGCGTGGTGGACATCAACCTGCTTTACACCACGCTGGAAGACCACGGCGCAGCCACCGGTCACACGGCTTGGCTGCAGATTCCGAATGCGCTGGTGTTCCAGCGCGTGGTGCGCAGGTTTCAAGGAGTGCCGCCGCCCCCTGCCCCGCCTGCGGCCACTGCGGATGCGGCAGCCAATGCCTCACCGGCCGCACCGACGCCTGTGACGCCAGGGCCCTTCAACACGCCCTAGCGGGTAACACACTCGGCACCGCAAGGGGGGGCGCCGAACCGGACACACCACCACCACACGCGGGTCAGGGCAACAGGTCCAGCGCCTGCAGGTAGGCAGGCTGGTACATCAGTTCATCCCAGGCCTGCGGCAGGGTTTCGGGCAGCAGCGCCAGGCGGCGGGATTCGCTATCCACACTGGGCTGCCAGCGCCCCTGGTTGCGGGCGTTGTCGAGGCCCGTGATGAGTTCGTCCACCGCCTTGCCATCGCCCACGCTCTGGTTGCACAGCAGCACCAAGTCGCAACCCGCTTCCAACGCCGCCACGGCGGCATCGGTGTAGCTGACCACCTGGCCGTCCAGGCGGCGGGCCCCTTCCATGCTGAGGTCGTCGCTGAAGATCGCGCCGTCAAAACGCATCTCGCGGCGCAGGATGTCTTGCAGCCAGCGCTGCGAGAAACCGGCGGGGCGGCTGTCCACCTTGGGGTAGATCACATGGGCCGGCATCACACTGGTGAGCGTGCTGCTGAGCCAGGGGTAAGGCGCCGCATCGTCGGCCAGGATGGCCTTGAGGCTGCGCTTGTCTACGGGTACCTCGGTGTGCGAGTCCGCCTTGACAAAGCCGTGGCCAGGGAAGTGTTTGCCGCAGTTGGCCATGCCCGCCTGCAGCAGGCCGTGCATGAGGCTCTTGGCCAGCAGCGCCACCACACGGGGGTCGCGGTGGAAGGACCGGTCTCCAATCACTCCGCTTTCGCCCCAATCCAGGTCGAGCACGGGCGTGAAGCTGAAGTCCACACCGCAGGCGCGCAATTCGGTACCCAGCACATAACCCGCCGCCGTGGCCGCATTGGTGGCGCGCAGGGCGCCGCTGCCGGGCACAGCCTTGGCGCCCTTGCCGTCATCCATCCACATCTCTCCCAGCGCGCGCATGGGCGGCAGGTGGGTGAAACCATCGGTGCGAAAGCGCTGCACGCGGCCGCCTTCGTGGTCCACACAGATCAGCAGGTCGTCGCGCACGGCCTTGATGCTGCTGGTGAGCTGCAGCAGCTGTGCGCGGTTTTCCCAGTTGCGGGCAAACAGGATGACACCACCCGTGAGTGGGTGCGCCAGGCGGCGGCGGTCATCGGCACTGAGGGTGGTGCCAGCGACGTCGAGGATCAGGGGTGCGTGTTCAGTCATGGGACGTTTCAAGGGTCAATTGCGACTCAATTGATAGCTATCAGCACATATGAATCATGCGCTTCAAGGTAATTTGGTTTGGATTTTTTCTACCACACAGAAGCTGGCGACGTAGTCGGTTTCGTCGGTCACGCTCAGGTGCGCCTGCAGCCCTTGGGCCTCAAACCATTCCTTGAGCGCGCCGTGCAGCACGATGACAGGCTGGCCGCTGCGTAGCTTGGCGACCTCGCAGTGGCGCCAGGTCATGGGCATGCGCATGCCCAGACCGATCGCCTTGCTGAAAGCCTCCTTGGCCGAGAACCGGGTGGCCAGGTAGCGCAAACCCCGGTCGGGCCTGCGCGCGCTGCGTTCACGCCAGGTGGCCAGTTCGCCCTCGGCCAGCACCTTTTCAGCAAAGCGGTCGCCGTGGCGCGCCAGACTGGCCGCGATGCGGCGCACGTCGCAGATGTCGGTGCCGATGCCGTAGATCATGAAATCTCAATCAAAATGGCTGGAAGCGCTAGTGAAACATGCCTCTGCAGCTATCAAATCAGGAGTTCCCAGCACCCACAAAGCCCTGGGCAATGCAGTCCAGGTACGCCTGCACGGTTGCGGCGTAGCCCAGCTCCAGCGCATCGGCAATCAGCGCATGACCAATCGAGACCTCCAGAACGCCCGGCACTTCGCGCACAAAAGCCGCAAGGTTGTCCCGGTTGAGGTCATGGCCAGCGTTGACGCCCAATCCGACGTCCAGCGCGGCCTGGGCGGCTGCGGCATAGCGTTTGAGCTCGGCCGCCTGATGTGCCGATCCCCAGGCGGCGGCATAGGGCTCGGTGTACAGCTCCACCCGGTCGGCTCCCACGGCCTTGGCCGCTGCCATTTGCTCGGGGACCGGGTCCATGAAGAGGCTCACGCGCACACCCAGGGCCTTGCATTCGGCCACCAGGGGCACCAGGCGCTCGGCATCTTGCGGAAAGCTCCAGCCGTGGTCGCTGGTGAACTGGTCCTCGCTGTCAGGCACAAAAGTCGCCTGTTGGGGGCGCACCTGGCGAATGAAATCCATCAGGTTCTGCGACGGGTTGCCCTCGATGTTGTATTCGCGGTCGGGCCATGCCTTCATCAGGGTTGCCAGCTCATGCACGTCCTGGCCGCGGATATGGCGTTCGTCGGGCCGGGGGTGCACCGTGATGCCCTGCGCACCCGCTTGCAGGCACAACTCGGCCGCGCGGGTGACGCTGGGAATGCCCAGGTGTCGCGTGTTGCGCACCAAGGCCACCTTGTTGACATTGACGGACAAGGCGGTGCGCTGTGGAGAGTGAGAGGATGGATTCATAGGGCCTGCAAATCAATCATGAGCTGGCGGGTGCGCAGCGTCGGGCTGCCGCAATGGTATTGCAGCAGGGCACGCAGCTGCGGCTTGAGTTCGGCCGCCACGGGGGCACATGCGCGCAAGGTGGCGGTGTAGCTGGCCACGTCGTCCAGGCCATGCTGCAGGGCCCGCCACTGGCTGCCCAGCAGGCCTGCGCGATCCGCTGCCGACGCGGCACGCAAGCCGCCTTCGGGCACCAGGGTGTAGCGGGTGCCCGGCTCCAGGGGGGCGAAGGTCATGGTCTGCACGTCCAGTCCCGGCAAGAGGCCGATCTCGCGCAGGAGCAGCAGCTCAAAACTGCGCAGCACCGCCTCGAGCGCATCGCCATGCTCGCTGGCCAGCACGCGCACCACCCCTGCATAGGCATCAAACAATGCCGGGTGCGGGTCTGCCCTCGCCAGCAGGCGCAGCAGCAGTTCATTGAGGTACATGCCCGACAGCAAGGCATCTCCCGTGGGCATCACATGCCCCCCCACCCATTCAGCGCCCTTGAGCGTGTGGATGTCCGCATGGCCATCGCCCGTGAGCGTGTAGGTCACCAGCAAGGGCTGCAGCGGCAGCAGCACCGGGCGGAAGTTGGAGCTGGGCTTCTTGGCCCCTTTGGCCACGAGTGCGGTCCGCCCTTGCTGGCGGCAGAAGACTTCCAGGATCAGGCTGGATTCGCTCCAGTCGTAGCTGTGCAGCACGAACGCAGGTTCATCAGAAATGCGCTTGGCTACGGCCACGGTGCTGCGGGGATGAATGGTACGGAGGGATCGCCCGTGACGCCTGCTGCGGGGTGTGTGCGCAGGAAGACGGGGAAGTCAGCTTTCGGGGTTATTCGTAGCCGAAGGAGCGGACCCGGGCTTCGTCATCGGCCCAGCCGGAGCGGACCTTGACCCACAGCTCCAGGAACACCTTGGCGTCCATGAGCTTTTCCAGCTCCTGGCGGGCCTCGGTGCCAATGCGCTTCAGGCGCTCGCCCTTGTCGCCAATGACCATCATCTTGTGGTTGTCACGCTCCACCACGATGGTGGCGGCAATCTTGACCAGGCGTTTGTGCTGCTTGCTCTTTTCCTCATCGAACTTGTCGATGACCACGGTCGAGGTGTAGGGCAGTTCGTCGCCCGTGAAGCGAAACAGCTTCTCGCGCACGGTTTCAGAGGCCAGGAATTTCTCGCTGCGGTCGGTCAGTTCATCCTCGCCATACCACCAGGCCTGCTCGGGCAGGTATTTGGCGCAGATGCCAAACAAACGCTCGATGTCGCCCTTGTTCTTGGCTGACATGGGCACGAACTCGGCAAACGGATGGCGCTCCTGCATGCTCTTGAGCCAGGGGGCCAGCTCGGCACGGCGGTGCACCATGTCCAGCTTGTTGGCCACCAGCAGCGTGGGAATGCCCGGCTTGAACAGCGAAAGCACCTTGGCATCCGCCAGCGTGAAGTTGCCGGCTTCCACCACAAAAAGGATCAGGTCCACGTCGCCAATCGCGCCCATCACAGTCTTGTTCAGCGACTTGTTGAGTGCGGTGGCGTGCCGGGTCTGGAAGCCAGGGGTGTCCACAAAAATGAACTGCGTCTGGTCCAGGGTGCGAATGCCCGTGATGCGGTGGCGCGTGGTCTGCGCCTTGCGCGAGGTGATGCTGATCTTTTGCCCCACCAGGGCATTGAGCAAGGTGGACTTGCCCACGTTGGGCTTGCCAACAATGGCGATCACACCACAGCGTTGGCCAGGCACAGCCGCCGGAGCCCCCGCAGCAGACAGCATGGCTTCCAGATCGTTTTGCACCGGGGCGCTTTCAGCACCCTGGTCAGGAGCTACATCTTTGGTAGCGTCATTCATAAATTCTTTGCTTTCAATGTGGCCAGCATGGCCGCGGCGGCGGCTTGCTCGCCTGCCCTGCGGGAACCGCCGATGCCACGCTCGGTCAGGCCCAGTTCGGGAATATCGCACTCGACGTCAAAGGTCTGGCGGTGGGCCGCACCCACCGTCGCGACCACCTTGTACTGCGGCAGCCTCATTTTGCGGCCCTGGAGCCACTCCTGCAACGCGGTTTTGGCGTCCTTGGATGCTGCCTGCATCTGCGGGTTGATCTCCACGCCCTGGAAAAGACGGTGCACCAGCGCTTCTGCGCTGGTGTAGCCAGCGTCCAGATACACCGCGCCGATCAAGGCCTCCAATGCGTCCGCAAGGATGGAAGGGCGCTGTTGCCCCCCTGATTTCGCCTCACCCTCTCCGAGGCGCAGTACCTCTGAGACTTTGAGCCGCACCGCCAACTGGTGCAACGTGTCCTGCTTGACCAGATTGGCCCGCACCCGCGACAAGTCCCCCTCGGGCAAGGCAGACAAACGCTGGTACAGCAGGCTGGCCACCGCCAGGTTCAAAACCGAGTCGCCGAGAAATTCAAGCCGCTCGTTATGGTCCGCAGAGAAACTGCGGTGTGTGGTGGCACGCTGGAGCAGCGAAGGATCGGTAAACACATGCTGCAGGCGATCCTGCAGAGCTAAAAGACCGGGCTGCACCTAGTTGGTCTGCGCATCAAAGCGGTAGACCAGATAGGCTGGGCCCGCCAGGGGAATCTCGCGCGAGTATTTGAACGACACCACCACCTTGTCGCCTCGCTTCGTTACCTCAAGGTCTGACCCCTTGATGGATTTGATGTCGTCAATGGCCGCAGCACGATCAAACGCAGCGCGCACCCCGGGCACCGTACTCTCCACCTTGGCCTTCTCAATGGCCTTCTTCGCAGAGGTGTACTCCAGAAAAATCGGCACCGACTGTCCGCCAATGGCAAATGCGGCCACAGCGATCAGCCCCACAAAAATCAGCCCGAAAAACGACAGCCCGCGTTGGCTTGAGCGGCTTGCAGTGCGATATGTCTTCATCAATGACCCCCTCAATGTTATTGGCAAGCGCCCGCACTCAATGGAACGAGCCGATGCGCTTGAGATTACCGAAATTCATCCAGACAAAAAAGGCCTTGCCCACGATGTTGCCCTCGGGCACAAACCCCCAGTAACGGGAATCGAGCGAGTTGTCGCGGTTGTCGCCCATCATGAAATAGTGCCCCTCCGGCACCTTGCAAGTGACACCTTCTACACTGTAGCGGCAGTTTTCGCGATAAGCAAAATTGCTGGCGCCTTGTACAAAAGCGGGCACGTCGGGATTGTTCAGCAACCGATGCGGCTGATCACCCAGTTTCTCTTCAAACTGCTTGAAGTAACGCATGGAGTCTTCTTCAAAGAAGTCGGGCAACGCCTTGGTGTCAATAGCTTTACCGTTGATGGTGAGGCGCTTGTTGATGTAGGCCACCTCATCGCCCGGCACCCCTACGACACGCTTGATGTAATCCATGCTGGGCTGTGGTGGATAACGGAACACCAGAACATCGCCGCGAACGGGCCTGGATCCCTCCGTCAACCGTGTGTTGATGACAGGCAGTCGAATGCCATAGGTGAATTTATTCACCAAAATCAGGTCGCCAACGAGCAGCGTTGGGATCATGGAGCCCGATGGAATCTTGAAAGGCTCGAAAAGAAACGAGCGCAAAAAAAACACCGCAGCGATGACTGGGAACAACCCCGCAGTCCAGTCCAGCCACCAGGGTTGCATGAGGATGCGGCCCTGGGCTTCCTGCACATCCACATCCACCTTCTGGATGCCCATGCGATCCAGCTCCGCACGCCGCTCAGTTGCTGCGTCCTCGATGGCCTGCGCCGCGCGGCGCCGCCGAGGCAGAAAATAAATGCGCTCTGCCAGCCAGTAGATGCCGGTGACGACCGTCGCCAGAAACAAAAGCAGTGCAAAGTTGCCCTCGATAGCTCCGGTATACCAGGCACCGATATAGCCCACGAAGGCCGCCAGCACCAGTGACGTCAAAATTTGCATGAATTGCATCAATCTTCCACCTGCAAAATGGCCAGGAATGCCTCTTGAGGCACCTCGACCGATCCGATCTGTTTCATGCGCTTTTTGCCAGCTTTCTGCTTCTCAAGAAGCTTGCGTTTGCGGGTGATATCGCCGCCATAACATTTGGCCAACACGTTTTTGCGCAGTGCCTTGATGGTCTCGCGCGCAATGATGTTGGCGCCAATGGCCGCCTGGATGGCCACGTCATACATCTGGCGGCTGATGATCTCGCGCATCTTGGCAACCACTGCCCGGCCGCGGTACTGCGACTGCGAGCGGTGCACGATGATGGACAAGGCATCCACCTTTTCTCCGTTGAGCAGGATATCAACCTTCACCACATCGGAGGCACGGTACTCCTTGAACTCGTAGTCCATGGAGGCGTAGCCGCGCGAGACCGATTTGAGTTTGTCAAAGAAGTCGAGCACGATTTCACCGAGCGGCATTTCGTAAGTGAGCATTACCTGGCGACCGTGGTACGCCATGTTCATCTGCACGCCACGCTTCTGATTGGCCAGCGTCATCACCGGGCCCACATAGTCCTGCGGCATGTACAGATGGACCGTCACGATAGGCTCGCGGATTTCCTCCAGACGACCCTGGTCAGGCATCTTGGAAGGGTTCTCGACCATGATCACTTCGCCGTCGGCCTTGACCACCTCATAGACCACACTGGGGGCCGTCGTGATGAGGTCCTGGTCGAATTCGCGCTCCAGCCGCTCTTGCACGATCTCCATGTGCAACAGTCCAAGAAAGCCGCAGCGGAAGCCAAAGCCCAGCGCCTGACTCACCTCGGGCTCATAGTGGAGCGAAGCATCGTTGAGCTTGAGCTTTTCCAGGGCGTCACGCAGCGAGTCGTACTCGCTGGCTTCGGTGGGGTAAAGACCTGCGAACACCTGGGGCTGGATCTCCTTGAAACCAGGCAGCGCGTCCGTAGCAGGCCCTGCATTGTTGGGGAGCTTCTTCTCGAGCGTGATGGTGTCACCCACCTTGGCGGCCTGCAGCTCCTTGATGCCGGCAATGATGTAGCCCACCTGCCCTGCATCGAGGGAATTGCGCGGCTCGTTGGCGGGCGTAAACACCCCCAGGTTGTCGGCGTTGTACACCGCGCCCGTGGCCATCATCTTGATGCGCTCGCCCTTGAGCAAGCGGCCATCGACCACACGCACCAGCATGACCACCCCGACGTAGCTGTCGAACCAGCTGTCGATGATCATCGCGCGCAGCGGGCCATCGGCATTGCCACGTGGTGCGGGCACCTTGGCAACAATCGCCTCCAGAATCTCATCGATTCCCATACCGGTTTTGGCAGAGCAAGGAATCGCGTCGGTGGCATCAATGCCGATCACATCTTCGATCTCGGCCTTGGCATTGTCTGGATCAGCGTTGGGCAGATCCATCTTGTTGAGCACCGGCACCACTTCCACACCCAGATCCAGAGCGGTGTAGCAGTTGGCCACAGTCTGCGCTTCGACCCCCTGCGATGCATCCACCACCAACAGCGCACCCTCGCATGCAGACAGCGAACGACTCACCTCATATGAGAAGTCCACATGCCCTGGCGTGTCGATCAGATTGAGGTTGTAGACCTGCCCATCCTGAGCCTTGTACTGCAGCGCAGCGGTCTGCGCCTTGATGGTTATCCCACGCTCTTTTTCGATATCCATCGAGTCCAGAACCTGGGCCTCCATCTCACGGTCTGCAAGACCTCCGCACCGCTGAATCAAGCGGTCGGCAAGCGTCGACTTGCCATGGTCGATGTGCGCAATGATGGAAAAATTTCTGATGTGATTCATCAACGGAAAGCGTCAAGTGATTGAATTAAAACAGTGCGCACAAGAAAAAAGGGCGCGTCGAATGGCGACGCGCCCTGAACCAACAATCATTGGCAACTGCGATAGTTGGAGCTTCATTGTAGGCAAAAAGGCCGCCTGAAAAAGCCCGCCCCTCGGCATCCAAGGGAAGTTGCCAGGGTGCAACAGGAATTTTATACACAGTTTATACACAGTCTGCACAAGAACAACGCTGGACAACTTGTGGGTGAGCTGTGGATCAACTGTGCATTGCTCAAAAACATCCCACATCGTGAACAGAGCGTCCGTCGATATGCAGATAAGCGTTGAACGCAAGTCTCTATTCTATCGAAACTGGTTGATGGACCTCTGAAAAGTTAGCAAAAGCTAACATCTAGACTGGTGTGGACGTCTCCTACCAACCCCTCAAAAAAACCAGGCACCGACAATGGCCCCCTTGAAAAGTAGGGAATGGCCCGACTCCGGGCCATCCTCGTTCTCGCTTGTGGCGCTTATCTGCCGGGCCGAATCAGCGCGTACTGAGCCCACTCGCCGCGGCGATACAGCACGTTGATGGACTTGCTCTTATCAGCCTTGGACAGCACGGATTCAAACTCTTTCACGCCCGCCACTTCGGTGTTGGCAACCGACAGGATGATGTCCCCTTCCCGAAGGCCAGCGCGTGCTGCCGCGTCCGTGGCGGTCGCCACGACCACCCCGCCCTTGAGCTTGAGTTCCTTCTTCTGGGCATCCGTCAGTTCCGTCACTGACAAACCGATCTGCTGCGCAGCGGCAGAGGCCTTGGGTTTCTCCTCGCGCTCGGCTACTTTGGTGGCGGGCTTGTCAGGTTCGATCTCCGCGATGGTGATGGCCAGATCGCGGGATGCACCGCGACGGAACACCGTCACCGAACTGCGATTGCCTGGTTTGGTGTTGCCCACAAGGCGCGGCAGGTCTGCCACCTTCTCGATGGGTTTGCCATCAAAGCGCGTGATGATGTCGCCCGCCTCCACACCCGCTTTGTCGGCAGGCGATCCTGCCTCCACGCCCGTCACCAGAGCGCCCTGCGACTTGCCCAGGCCAATCGACTCAGCAACATCCTTGGTGACTTGCCCGATCTGGACACCGATACGGCCACGCGTCACACGGCCCGAAGCACGCAGCTGCTCACTCACACGGATGGCTTCATCCATGGGGATGGCGAACGAGATACCCATGAATCCGCCAGAGCGGGAATAGATCTGGCTGTTGATACCCACCACCTCACCACGCATGTTGATGAGCGGCCCGCCAGAGTTTCCGGGGTTGATGGCCACATCCGTCTGGATGAAGGGCAGGTAGTCACCCGTATCGCGCTGCTTGGCGCTGACGATGCCCGCAGTGACCGTGTTTTCCAGCCCAAAGGGTGAACCGATCGCCATCACCCACTCGCCCACTCGGAGGCGACTCACATCCCCCACTTTCACAGCAGGCAATCCTGACACCTCGATCTTCACAACGGCCACGTCAGTGCGCTTGTCAGCCCCCACGATGCGCGCCTTGAACTCACGCTTGTCCGTCAAGGTCACAATGACCTCGTCAGCGCCTTCAACCACATGCGCGTTGGTCATCACAAACCCGTCAGAGGTCAGAATGAAACCCGATCCCACTCCACGTGGCTGCGCCTCTTCTTCCTGTTGAGGCCGTTGAGGCCGCTGTTGACGCGGAGCATTGGGGATGGGTACCCCAAACCGGCGAAAGAATTCCAGCATCTCTTCGTCCATGCCATTGGCGTTGGCTCGACTGGACGCTTTCTCGACGGTGCGGATGTTGACCACTGACGGCCCCACCTGATCCACCAGATCGGTGAAATCAGGCAAACCCCGAACCAGCGGTGCAGGTTGTGCCAACGCCGCATGGGGCGCTACCGAGACCGTGGCCAGACCACCCATCAGGCATGCCACTGCCACCGAACGCAACATACTTCCATCAAACTTCGGCATCTTCGACCTTTCTTGATTCTTGGCGAATGCTGTTCACGAATTGTGTGTGACTGTGAAGAGTGTGACGCCAAATGGTTCCCCGCATTCGTCACGCCCTCCATGCCCACACAAACCGCCAAATGACCGGATATGGCGGCCCGCAGTCGTCTGCAGCGCGGCTGTCAGCGCAGGCGCTCCAGCTGACCTACAAAAAGGCGTAGCGTCTGCAGAGGCACCTCTCCCACTGCGGTCAACCACGTGTCTGACGGCCCACGCTGGGCTACCAGCTGTGTGGCGCCCATGCTGGACACCTGGGGCTGCGTGGGATGGCGCTGCGGGTCGAAGGGCTCCAGAAACAACGACACCGAGGCCAGTCCATCGGAGTACAGGCACTGCAAGACACTGGAGGCATCCGGAGCGTCAGACACCGCCCGTCGGTGACAGCTGACAGGCACAAACCCGGCCACGGGCTGGCGCAAGGCCCAGCCTTCGGCCTTTGCCGTAGTTTTGACCACTGAGGGTGCTACTACCTTGTAACCCGACGTCGCGTCCATCAGACGCGTCAGTTGATCAACCTTCACCGGCGCATTGAGATCCAGCTCGGAAAAAGCCGCTTGCTCCAAGACCCGACCATCAGCCGCCAGCGTCTGCAGCTTCACCACCAACCCGGTTTCGCGCTCGCTCCAGAGCCGATAACCGAAACGCAGGGTATCCGTAGGCTGAAACCAGACCACGTCCGACACGAAGCCAGCCACCCGCTCCTGCCCCAGCAGGCGGGGCGTGTAAAACTGGGCGATCGATGTACCGCTGACCACAGGTACGCGCGGAAAGAGCCCAGATGCATCGCGACGGTCTGACCGCACAACGCGCGCCTGGGGCAGGAAGGTACGAACTTCGTCGTTACGGCGATAGACCGTGCGCGGAGTGCCACTGAGCGATTCAACCCGCTCCAATTGTTGCTGGCCATCGCATGCGTGCCAGATGCGTGAGCTGGACATGGCGCCGTTGGCCGACAACACCACAAAGGTTCCGGCATAGGCTCGGCTGCACGGTGCGCTGTGCATGCGCTCGATCCACTGCGCCATGTCGCGCTCGGCCACTGCAGTGGTAGTTGACTCAGAGGATGCGGCAGGAGCCCCCGCCACAGGCCCCACGAACAAGCCACACATCGCTGCGGCTATCAGCGAGCCAAGCCATCGAACCCGGGTATTTCCAAAGACCTTCGCAACTCCAGAGGGGTTCATCACACGATCTCAGCGCCAGACATACCGTTCACGATTCAGCGGCCAGGAGTCTCAAAAGTAGCGTTGCGCAAAAAGCCAGCAGGCATCTGCAGGGCCGAAGTACTGCCAAACTGCTTATGGGCCGCCAGCAACTCATCCAATCGAGGATCCCGGATCATCACTTGCTGGCCGTCCGCATCAGCAACAGCCACGACAGGCGCGCCTTGCGCCGTCGCGCGCTCGGGGGAAGACGCGGCCAGTTGAGCCCCCGCTCCGCCCGCACCCTGCAGCTGGGAAAATGAGGTCCAACCAATGGCGGCCACGGCGGCCAGCGACGCAAAGCCCGCAACCATCTTCCAACGGAAAACCGAAGCATTGGCAGCCACAGGCAGAGGGGTCGCTACGATGCCCAGTTGGGCTGGAACATGTGGACGCTGTGGCGGAGCCTCCTTGGCCAGCTCTTCGCGCAAGCGGGACAGAAACGCTGGATTTGCTGGCCGCGCCAAATCAGAAGAACGCAACGCATCGCCCACAAGGTGGTAAACCGCCCATGTGTCGCGTCCTTCGTCTTCCGCCGCCCAGGCCAGCGCATCGGCAAACGCATCGCCGTGCAGCTGACCATCCGCCAGAGCAGATAGCTGTTCGCTCCGTCCGCCGGTCAAGCTGACGTCCGCCGAGGCGGTGATACCTGTTTGTGCCTTGTTCATTCAATCACCTCACCACCGTTTGCCCGACTGGTTTTCGAGCAAGGGGCGCACTTTGGCCGAAATGGCTTCTCGCGCCCGAAAAATTCGAGATCGCACCGTACCAATGGGGCACCCCATCGCGGCAGCAATTTCTTCATAACTGAGCCCTTCAATCTCTCGCAGCGTGACAGCTTGGCGCAGATCATCGGGCAAGGCCTCCATGGCTGCATTCACGACCTGGGCGATTTCCTGTGCCGCAAGGACAGTTTCGGGGGTTTCGTCGCTGGTTAGTTCGTGTCCAAGGCGGGAAGTTTCATCCTCGTCCTCCGAACCCCTGAATGCATTTTCGGAAATGACCGGGTTGCGCTTCATGTCCATGAGCGCCTTCTTGGCTGTATTGACAGCAATCCGGTACAGCCAGGTGTAAAACTGGGCGTCGCCGCGAAACTGGTGCAGCGCCCGATAGGCGCGGATGAAGGTTTCCTGGGCAATGTCCTGCACCAGGTCCGTGTCGCGCACCATGCGCCCAATCAGCCGTTCGATGCGGCGTTGGTACTTGATGACCAGCAATTCATAGGCGCGCTGGTCGCCCGCTACCGTGCGCTCCACCAGTTGGAGGTCGCTGTCTTCGGAGGGGGAAGGCGGAATTACAGTCATGGATACTCAGTATTCACGCCCTGGGGCAGCTTGCCGGGCGGTTTCGTCAGCGTTGTCAGCGCCCGATCTGGCGCGCGAATATACCGCACGGCGCAAGTCCATCCAGCGCTCTGGCTGACTGGAACGCTCCAGCCACAACCACAGCGGCGGATGTCCGACGAGCAAGATGCGCACCCACAGATGCGCCTGCAGATCCAGAAGCACCTCCGGGGGCGCTGAAAGCGTCAGCGGCACACTGGTGGGCGGCGCCACTCGGTTCAGCGTCCAGGCTTGGCCGTCGAACTGCAAAACTCCACGGGCTTGGCTCCACCAAAAGTGCATGGCAGCCGCCATCGATGGCAGCCAGAAACACAGGGCCACTGCGATAGACAGATGCGCAGCACGGCTACCCAAAGCGATCCAGGCAACCAAAACGGCACCACCAGCAAGCACCCAGGCAGCCAACAGCACGCCCAGCGCCCGACTGCGACACAACGGATATTGGACAGGGGGAGGCCGTCTCGAAAGCCGCGTCACAAGGCAGCTCCCTTCGACGGGCGGATCAAGCGCCAATTCGATGACGGTCCGACACCACAGTCAATCACACATCGCCCGCAGGCCACGAGCGATACGTATTGCCATCGAATCCGAGATTGGTATATGCGCGCAATCAGACGCGTTTGAATACCAGCGTTCCGTTGGTGCCGCCAAAGCCAAAGTTGTTCTTGACGGCCACATCAATCTTCATGTCCCGCGCCGTATTGGCGCAGTAGTCGAGATCGCACTCCGGATCCTGGTTGAACAGGTTGATGGTAGGCGGCACTTTTTGTTCATGCAGTGCCAGCACAGTAAACACACTCTCAATCCCCCCCGCACCGCCGAGCAAGTGGCCCGTCATCGATTTGGTGGAGCTCACAACGGTCTTGTAGGCGTGGTCACCCAAGGCCGCCTTGATTGCGTTGGTTTCGTTGATGTCACCCAGGGGAGTGGACGTGCCGTGGGCGTTAAGGTAATCCACCTGATCGGCATTGATCCCGGCGTTGCGCAACGCGCTGAGCATGGCGCGCCGGGGCCCATCCATGTTGGGAGCGGTCATGTGACCTGCATCTGCGCTCATGCCGAAGCCGCTGAGTTCGGCATAAATCTTGGCGCCTCGCTCCTTGGCGTGTTCATACTCTTCGAGCACCATCACACCGGCGCCTTCGCCCAGCACAAAACCGTCGCGGTCCTTATCCCATGGGCGGGATGCCGTCTTGGGGTCGTCGTTGCGGGTGGACAGGGCCCGCATGGCGGCAAACCCGCCGATGCCCAGCGGAGATACCGTGGATTCGGTACCGCCAGCCACGACCACGTCCGCATCGCCGTATTCGATCATACGACCTGCCTCGCCGATACAGTGCAAGCCTGTTGTGCAGGCAGTCACCACGGCAAGGTTGGGCCCCTTGAAGCCAAAGCGCATGGACACATGCCCTGCCACCATGTTGATGATGGACGCAGGTACAAAAAATGGGGTGATACGCCGTGGCCCGCGGCTGACCAGCTCGGCGTGGGTGTTTTCGATCAGCGGGAGGCCGCCAATGCCGGAGCCGATCACGCAGGCAATGCGTGTGGCGAACTCCTCACTGAGCGCTTCGCCCGTGGGAAGCCCTGCGTCCTGGACGGCCTGCGCTGCAGCAGCGATGCCATAGTGGATGAAGGTATCCATCGCGCGCGCATCCTTGGCGCTGATGTACGACTCCAGGTCAAGACCTTTGACCTCTCCCGCAATCTTGCAGGCGAAGTTCGATGCATCGAACTTGGTGATGAGATCAATGCCGGACTGGCCGGCAAGGAGATTGGCCCAGGACTCGGCCACCGTGTTACCCACGGGGCTGACGCAACCCAGGCCGGTCACGACAACGCGACGACGGCTCATGCGTATAAAACCTTCTGCTGATCGCTTGAGTCAGGCGCAGGGCGCCGCTCAGGCCTTCTGGTGGGTGTTGGCGTAGTCGATGGCGTTTTGCACCGTGGTGATCTTCTCGGCGTCTTCGTCCGGGATCTCGATGCCGAATTCGTCTTCCAGAGCCATCACCAGTTCCACCGTGTCGAGCGAGTCGGCACCGAGGTCTGCCACGAAGGCCTTTTCATTGGTGACTTGAGACTCTTCCACACCGAGTTGTTCGGCAATGATTTTTTTGACGCGTGCTTCGATATCGCTCATGGTTTCCCTCTGGGGGTTGTGAATGAATCCGCGATTCTAGCCGCTTAAGGAGAAGCCCCTAAACGACCCGCCGTCCGGATGAACCGGCGTTAACTTTCAATAACTACATGTACATGCCGCCATTGACATGCAACTCCTGCCCCGTCACATAGCCAGCCTCGCGCGAGGCAAGGTACGCCACTGCGTGCGCGATGTCGGCCGGCTTGCCCATGTGACCCAGCGGGATCTGCGCATTGAGCGCTTTTTGCTGCTCTTCGGGCAACACGGAGGTCATGTCGGTCTCGATGAAACCGGGTGCCACGCAGTTCACGGTGATACTGCGGCTGCCCAGCTCACGGGCCAGTGCGCGCGTCATGCCCGCCACACCCGCCTTGGCCGCAGCGTAATTGGCCTGGCCTGGATTGCCCGACGCACCCACCACGCTGGTGATGCTGATGATGCGCCCAAAGCGCTGCTTCATCATCGGCCGGATCGCGGCGCGGCTCGTGCGGAATACCGCCTTGAGATTGGTGTCCAGCACGGCATCCCAGTCGTCGTCCTTCATGCGCATGGCCAGAGTGTCGCGCGTAATGCCCGCGTTGTTCACCAGCACATGCAGGCCGCCTTGCTGCTTGACGATGGCGTCCATCAGGGCCTCGACCGCAGCCACATCGTTCACGTTCAGATTGGCACCGCGGCAACCAGGGTAAGCCGACAGCGCTTGGCTGATGCGCACAGCGCCTTCATCCGTGGTGGCTGTACCCACCACCTGGTAGCCGCGCACCGCCAACTCCAGGGCAATGGCAGCACCGATGCCGCGCGATGCACCGGTCACCAGCGCCACTTGCGCTGCCTGCACTGCTGTCTGGGTCGATTCCGTCATGCCAACAACTCCCGGGTTTCAGCCAGTGTGGCCGAGTCAAACAATGCTGCGCCGACCAGTTCAGGGTCGATGCGTTTGGTGAGGCCTGCCAGCACCTTGCCAGGGCCACATTCAATGATGTGCGTCACACCACGGCCTTTCAGCGCGTGCACGCATTCCACCCAGCGCACGGGGCCAAAGGCCTGGCGGTAGAGCGCTTCGCGAATGGCATCAGCGTCTTGCTGCACCACCACGTCCACGTTGTTGACCACCGGAATCTGAGGGGTAGCAAGCGCAACCTCCGCCAGCGCCATACGCAGCTTTTCAGCCGCAGGCTTCATCAGGCTGGAATGGAAAGGCGCCGACACTGGCAGGGGCAATGCGCGCTTGGCGCCCGCCGCCTTGAGCACCTCGCAGGCCTTGTCCACACCCGCCTTGGTACCGGCGATCACGGTCTGGATCGGGTCGTTGAAATTGACAGCCTCCACCACCTCAGCCGTATCTGGCCCGAACGATGCCAAAGCCTCGGCACAACCAGCGATGACCTTGGAAGCCTCCATGCCCAGAATGGCTGCCATGGCGCCGGTGCCGACAGGCACCGCCTCTTGCATGGCCGCCGCACGCAGCCGCACCAGCGGGGCCGCCTGCGCGAGCGTCAACACACCAGCCGCCACCAGGGCAGAGTATTCACCCAGCGAATGCCCGGCAACGGCCACCGGGGCTGCGCCGCCTTCTGCGCGCCACACCCGCCATGCCGCCACGCCAGCGACCAGCATCACCGGCTGGGTGTTGGTGGTCAGGGCCAAAGCCTCCTTGGGGCCTTCCTTGATCAGCAGGCCGACATCCTCACCCAGAGCATCCGAGGCTTCCTGCAGGGTCTGCGCCACCACCGGGTGGTCACCCCAACCATCGAGCATGCCAACCGATTGCGAGCCTTGCCCCGGAAAGACAAATGCAAAAGACTTCATGAAAAATCCAGAAATATGATGAAACTGACCGGTAGCGCAGGTACTTATTGCGCCAGCAGCTACAACTTCAGGAGCACAGCACCCCAGGTGAAACCACCACCCACACCTTCGAGCAGCAGGGTTTCGCCTTTCTTGACCTGACCGGTGCGCACCCCATGGTCCAAAGCCAGCGGAATGGAGGCTGCCGAGGTGTTGCCGTGTTGGTCCACCGTGACCACCACCTTGTCCATGGACATCTTCAGTTTGCGGGCGGTGCTCTGCATGATGCGGATGTTGGCCTGGTGCGGGATCAGCCAATCGATATCGGCCTCGGTCAGCCCGGCCTTGGCCAGGGCCGCGTGGGCCGCCTTTTCCAGCACACCCACTGCCAGCTTGAAGACCGCCTGTCCGTCCATTTTGAGGACCGGGTCCCCAAGCACCTTGCCGCCGGACACATTGCCGGGCACACACAAAATATCGACATGCTTGCCGTCGGCGTGCAGGTCGCTCGACAGAATGCCAGGCGTGTCAGAGGCCTCCAGCACCACAGCGCCCGCACCATCACCGAACAACACACAGGTGGTGCGGTCGTTGAAGTCCAGGATGCGGCTGAAAACCTCTGCACCAACCACCAGCGCGCGATTGGCAGCACCTGTCTGGATCATGGCGTCCGCCACCGACAGGGCATAGACAAAACCGCTGCACACAGCTTGCACATCAAACGCAGGGCATCCATTGGCACCCAGCTTGTTCTGCAAGATACAAGCAACGGACGGGAACACCATGTCCGGCGTGGACGTGGCCACGATGATCAGATCGATATCGGTGGGCTGCAGGCCGGCGGCCTGCAGGGCATTGCGCGCTGCCTCCAACCCCAAGTCGCTGGCGGTCACATCCGGGGCCGCAAAGTGGCGCGCCCGGATGCCGGTGCGCTCCACAATCCATTCATCGGAGGTTTCGATACCGCGCTGGCCCAGTTCGGCAACCAGATCAGCGTTGGTCAACCGGCGGGGAGGCAGGTAGCTGCCGGTGCCGGTAATGCGGGAATAACGTCTCATTATTTTGCGGTCGCCGCAACGCCAGGCTGGGGCTGGGCATCTGCAGGCGCCAGCAGGGGCGCCGCGTGCGCAATCCGGGTCCGGACACGGTCGAGCAGGTTGTTGCGGGCTGCATCATACGCCCGGTTCAACGCCTGCTCGAAAGCCATGGCGTCTGCCGATCCGTGGCTCTTGAACACCAGCCCGCGCAGGCCGAGCAGCGCCGCGCCGTTGTAACGGCGGTAATCCATGCGCTTCATCAATGCTTTTAAGATCGGATAGGCGACGATAGCGGCCATTTTGGTAAAAATGTGGCGCGAAAATTCGGTTTTAAGTGCTCCGATGATCATCGAGGCCACACCTTCGCTGGCCTTGAGCGCCACATTGCCCACAAAACCATCACAGACCACGATATCCACCGTCCCCTTGAAGATATCGTTGCCCTCGACATTGCCATAGAAGTTCAAATCACCGGAATTAGCCGCAGATCGCAGCAATTCACCCGCCTTTTTGATCACCTCACTGCCTTTGATGACCTCTTCTCCAATGTTCAGCAAACCCACCGTGGGCTCGCCACCCTCCTGAAGGACGGATACCAGGGCAGAGCCCATCACGGCGAACTGCAGCAGGTGCTCGGCCGAGCAATCGACGTTGGCCCCCAGGTCCAGCACCGTCGTGGCACCACCGGTGGCGTTGGGCAGCTGGGTAGCGATGGCAGGACGGTCGATACCGTCCAAAGTCTTGAGCAGATAGCGGGCAATGGCCATCAAGGCACCGGTATTGCCCGCAGACACGGCCGCCGAAGCCGTGCCATCCTTGACTTGCTGGATGGCCACGCGCATCGAAGAATCTTTCTTCTTGCGCAAGGCCACTTCCACCGGGTCATCCATAGCGACCACTTCGGCGGCGGGAACGATGGTGGCTCGGTCGTGGGAGAACGATTGCAGGCTGTCCGCCAGGCCAACGAGCAGCAGACGGGCATCCGGGTGGTGGTCGAGAAACTGGCGGCACGCCGCGAGCGTGACGCGGGGGCCATGGTCGCCCCCCATGCAGTCAACAGCCAGTGTGATCATGGGCGACTTGTCCGGCCGGCCCAAAGGGCCGAGAAATGAATACGACGGTCAAAACAAAGGCCCGCGCTACAGGGCGTGTAGCAACGGGCCTTTGGATGGAGTGAAGGTCAGGCTTCAGACTTGTTCTTCAGCACCTGACGGCCACGGTAGAAGCCGTTGGGGCTGATGTGGTGACGCAGGTGCGTTTCACCGGTAGTGGGTTCCACGGCAATGCCTGGCACATTCAGGGCATTGTGCGAGCGGTGCATACCGCGCTTGGAAGGGGACTTTTTGTTTTGCTGAACGGCCATGATGGCTCCTGATCTGGAATAGGTTGGTAAAAACGCGATCAGCCCAAAAAGACACGATGGGGTTCGCGTGAAGCCCACGATTATAACCCAAATGATTTTTGGGTCGATGAATCAGTCTTTGGCGTCTTTGCGCAAGGCTGCCAGCGCGGCAAACGGGTTGGGTTTTTCGGCGTTGGCTTCTTCAAAATCGTCATCCGAAGACGCCAGCGGCACCGAGGTCGGGCACTCGTCGTGTTTGGGCACCACGGGCAACGCCATCAACAGTTCGTCTTCGATGAGTTCGTGCAGATCAAACTCGCGGCTCAGGGCCAGCAGGTCCTCTTCGCTCTCATCGTCCAGGGCCTCGGCCGTGGCTTCGTCCGCCACAAAGCGGAACTCACGATCCACCTCCAGGGGCACATCGACCGGCGTCAGGCAGCGCTGGCACTCCATGGGGAAGCTGGCGCGCACTTTGATATGCAGCCAGACCTGCCCCATGCCTCCCAGGGCAGTGCGCACTTCGCCCGTCGCATCCCAGTCCACCAACAGGTCGGGGTGCAGGCCTTTGGCCTCTTGCGCCAGGCGTTCGTACTTCAGCAGCGAGTCGTGTCCCGCCAGCCGACCGCCCGCCTGTGCGAAGGCTTTCACGTCGAGGCGCTGTGCGGAGAATTCCTTGGTCATGGCGGCAGTGTAAGAGAATCGGCGCATGCATCAATCCCCCTCCCCGCAACGCCCTCTGGTATTGGGCTCGACCTCGCGCTACCGGCGCGAATTGCTGGAACGGCTGAATCTGCCTTTCGAAGTGACCGCCCCCCATGTCGATGAGACCCCCCTGCCCGGCGAGGCGCCCCGCGCCCTGGCCTTGCGCCTGGCTCTGGCCAAAGCACAAGCTGTGGCGCGGCAGCACCCCGAAGCCGTGGTGATCGGATCCGACCAGGTGGCCGACCTGGCCGGGGAGCCGCTGGGCAAACCGGGCCAGCACGATCGCGCGGTGCAGCAGTTGCGCCAGATGCGCGGCCAGACGGTGGTGTTCCAGACCGCCCTGGCGGTGGTGTGCGCGGCCACCGGCTTTGAACAGGTGGACCTCGCCCCCGTAGAGGTGAAGTTCCGCGACCTGTCGGATGAAGAAATCGAGCGCTACCTGCGCGCCGAACAGCCCTACGACTGCGCAGGCAGCGCCAAGAGCGAAGGCCTTGGTATTGCCCTGCTGGACGCCATCCACAGCGACGACCCCACGGCACTCGTCGGGCTGCCACTGATCCGCACATGCCGCATGCTGCGCGCAGCAGGGCTGGTGCTGCCATGAACGTAAGAACCGGCACGCTGTACCTGGTACCCGCCCCCCTCGACTTTGGCTGCGACACCCAGGCCCCACTGCAGGATGCCCTGCCCTCGGCCACCCTGCAGACAGCCGCCCGCCTGACCCACTGGGTGTGCGAAAACGCCAAGAGCACGCGCGCCTATCTCAAGCGCATTGACGCGCTGCACCCCCTGGCCCTCTCTCTGCAGCAACAGCAGATCACCGAGTTGCCGCGTGAAGTGCACAAAAAAGGCGACCACGGCGACAAAGGCTCAGCGCCGTTCGACGCCCGCCCGTTGCTGGCTGCGGCCCTGAACGGGCACGACATCGGCCTGGTCAGCGAAGCGGGCATGCCCGCAGTGGCCGACCCTGGCTCGTCGGTGGTGCGGGCTGCGCACGACCTGGGCCTGCGCGTGGTGCCGTTGGTAGGGCCGGTGTCGCTGCTGCTGGCCCTGGCCGCCAGTGGCCTCAATGGACAAAACTTCGCCTTCGTCGGCTACCTGCCACAAGACGGACAAGAGCGCACACAGCGCATCAAGGAGCTGGAAGGCATCGCGCTGCGCACGGGCCAGACCCAGTTGTTCATCGAGACCCCGTACCGCAACCCGGCCCTGTGGCAGGCACTGGTTCAGACCCTGCAGCCGCACACCCGGCTGGCGCTGGCCAGCGGCCTGACCCTGCCCGACGCGCGGGTGCAAAGCCAGCTGGTGCGCCAGTGGAAGCAGCAGCCCGCACCGCCGGACAACCGCACCCCCGTGGTGTTTGCGCTGGGGCGTTGAGACAGCGACGGGGTAACACGCTACGGGCGAGGCGCCTGGAATGCTACATATTCAGGAGCATTCCAGGCATATTCCACTAGCGCAACCGCCCCAAAACACCCCCAAAACCCTTAGACCGCTGCACAACGGCCCCACACCGGCACGGCGGCACAGCGAAATTGGGCCCAACAAAAAGCCCCGGCAGATCCCTCTGCCGGGGCTCCGAATAGACATCTGCCGTCAATGCAAGGGCTTGCGCGGATGATCACGCCCCCTGCCGACTCCGAGGCGAATATCAGCGCAACTGTGGCCCCGATATGGCCAGTGACTTGACGGCGCCCATGCCCACCGCCGCGCCAAACCGCTTGGCCAGGCGCTCGGCCACGTTGTCGCGGCGGGTGTAGTCGATGATGTCTTCGGCCTTGACCACTTCGCGCGCGACATAGTCCAGGTTGCCCAGCTTGTCCGCCAGGCCCATTTCCACGGCCTGCTGGCCCGTCCAGAACAATCCGCTGAAGGTATCGGGCGTGGTCTTGAGACGGTCACCGCGCCCTGCTTTCACCACGGCAATGAACTGTTGGTGGATCTGGTCGAGCATGGTCTGCGCGTAGGCGCGCTGCTTCTCGGTCTGCGGACTGAAGGGGTCCAGAAAACCCTTGTTCTCGCCTGCAGTGAGCAAGCGGCGCTCCACGCCCACCTTCTCCATCACACCGGTGAACCCAAAACCGTCCATCAGCACACCAATGCTGCCCACGATGCTGGCCTTGTCCACGTAGATATCGTCGGCGGCGGCTGCAATGTAGTAGGCAGCCGAGGCGCAGGTTTCTTCGACCACGGCGTAGATCGGCTTGTTGTGCTTGGCTTTCAGGCGCACGATCTCGTCGTTGATGATGCCGGCCTGCACCGGGCTGCCACCGGGCGAGTTGATGAGCAGCACCAGCGCTTGCGAGCCCTCATCTTCCAGCGCGCTGCGCATGGCGGCCACCACAAACTCGGCACTGGCCTCGGCGCCACTGGCGATCTCGCCCTTGATGTCCACCACGGCGGTGTGCGGCGTGCTTTTGCTGGTGCTGGGCGACGCCTGTCGCAGGGCCACGAACGCAACAGCAGCAAACAACACCAGCCATGTCAGGCGGAAAAAAATCTTCCAGCGGCGGGCGCTGCGTTGTTCGTTGAGGGCGGCAAAGGCCAGCTTTTCCAGCGTGGCGCGTTCCCACCCGGGTTCACGCGATGAATCGCTCACAGGGGCTCCTGAATTAGTAGCTGCTTGCGCCCACAGATCGGGGGCGGAATTGCTTTTGGGGTCAAAGCCCGACGAGGCGGGCTGCTGGGGGTCAGTCATGTCATGGGTCCTGGGCACTGCACCGCTGCGGCCCGCGCTTTGCGGTGGCCCACATCGGGCGGCAGCACATCAGGGTAATTCATCTGGATTTTCTAGAACTCTACAGGCTGCAGGTTGTAGGCAGTATGCCAGCGCACCACACCATCGCTCTCCGACAGGGCAATTTTGACCAGCCCACCGCGGCAGGGACCTCCCGCGCACTGGCCGGTATGGGGCAAGTAGGCCGCCCCGTGGGTGGCACACAACAGCCAATTGCCTGTGTCATCAAAAAAGCGGTTGGGCTGGTAGTCCATCTCCATCGCCACATGGGTGCAGCGGTTGAGGTAAGCGTGCGGGAGGCCTCGGTAGCGAATCGCAAAGGCCCTGCACGTCTGGCCTGCGTACTGCACATCAAACGGCACGGCCAAGCCTCCATCGACAAGGTCGGCACTGTTGCACAGCGCGATAGGCTGATCAGTGGAGAGTATGGTCATGGGCTCGTCCCGCTCCGATACCCGCGTCAAGCGTTGTGCAGCAGCCAGTCGTGCAGCTCGCGCACCGAATGCACAACCGCCAGCGGCTGGAGGGCATGAAAGGCGTCGGGCTCGTGTGCGCCATAGCTCACCCCTACGCTCGCGCAGCCCGCGTTGACCGCCATCTGCAGGTCATGGGTGGTGTCGCCAATCATCAGCAGGCGCTCAGGCGCCACGTCAAATTCGGCCATCAGCTCCTGCAGCATCAGGGGGTGCGGCTTGCCAGCGGTCTGGTCGGCGGTGCGGGAGCCGTCGAACACGCCGCGCAAATCCACCGAATGCAGCGCCTCGTCCAGCCCGCGCCGGCTTTTGCCTGTGGCCACGGCCAGCAGGTGCCCACGTTCACGCAGATCGTTCAACAGCGGCAACACGCCGTCGAACAGGCTCAGGTCGTCCTGGTGCTGGATGTAGTGGAAGCGGTAGCGGTTGCCCAGCTCGGTGTACTTTTCGGGCGGCACGTCGGGGGCGGCATGGGCCAGCGCCTGCATCAGGCCCATGCCAATCACATAGGCGGCCTCCTTGTCTGTGGGTACCGTGCCGCCCACGTCGCGCACCGCTGCCTGGATGCAGCGCACGATGATGGCGGTGGAGTCGAACAGGGTTCCATCCCAGTCAAAGGCAATGAGGTCGAAGCGGCGCGGACGGAAGTTTTTGGCAGACATGGAGGGGGTTCTTCGCGCAGGATCGTCAGGCAGGGGACACAAAATCGGCCAGCTCAGGGGGTAGCTCGGCAATCAGTTGCACACGCTCGCCCGAGGCGGGGTGGTTGAACTGTAACCGCCATGCGTGCAGGAACATGCGCTTCATCGAGAGCTTCTGCAGGCGCTTGTTGAGGTCAAAGTCACCGTATTTATCGTCACCCACGATGGCGTGGCCCTGGCTGGCCAGGTGCACACGGATCTGATGGGTGCGGCCGGTCTTGATGGTCACCTCCAGCAGGGACATCGCCGGCAGGCCTTGAGCGGCGCGCGCGGGCACGGTGCTGCGCACCTTGACCAGCGTGATGGAGCGCATGCCATCCGGGTCATCGGCCGTGGTCACACGCACGCGGCGCTCGCCGTCGGCCTGCAGGTACTTGTGCAGTGGCAGGTCGATGACCTTTTTGTTGGCAGGCCAGGTGCCCGTGACGAGTGCCAGATAGGTCTTGCCTGTCTCGCGCTCACGGAACTGGTCTTGCAGGTGAGTGAGCGCTGACCGCTTCTTGGCCACCAGCAGGATGCCCGAGGTCTCGCGGTCCAGACGGTGCACCAGTTCCAGGAACTTGGACGCCGGCCGCGCCTGGCGCAATTGCTCAATCACGCCAAAACTCACGCCGCTGCCGCCGTGCACCGCCACGCCCGCAGGCTTGTCCAGGGCAATCAGGTGCTCGTCTTCGAGCAGGATGGGAAATTCGCGCGCAGGCGCCGGACGCTCGGCCTTCTCGGCCACCTTGTCGGAGATGCGCACGGGCGGCAGGCGCACCACATCTCCTGCTTCCACGCGGGTGTCGGCGCTCACGCGGCCTTTGTTGATGCGGACCTCACCGCTGCGGATGATGCGGTAGACATGCGTTTTTGGCACGCCTTTCAAGTGGCGTATCAAAAAGTTATCGAGCCGCTGGCCAGCGGAGTCAGCATCCACTTCCACCAGGCGGGCTGCGGGAAGCCCCGCAGGGGCTGTGGGCGGTTTGGCCCCTATAATGTGTTTCACCTGCGCGTTGTTATGTAAGTGGTTGATTTGTCTGGAGTTTAGTCCACACAGCCCTTGCCCCTCACGCAGGCAGGTCGATGCCACCGGGCGTCGTGCGCGCAGATTGCAGGCCAGATGCCTGTGGTGGCCAGCACGCCGTGCGGCGGGCTGACAGATTGAAACACTGATACGGAATCCCCCAAGCTGGCAGATGTTCCCTACCCGGGCGCAGCCTGTCAGCGGATCAAAGCGAGCATGTGGTTGTTGATGAGCTGGATGGTGACCTTGTGGCGGTGGCTGATGCCCCCGGCTGCACGCTCCAATTCAGCCCCAACGCCCAGCCAGCAAGCGCAATCAGCTACTCTTTTGCTAGCAAAACTGCGCTCCTACCACTCGCCCCCATCCACGCGCCCCTGCCTCACGATGCTGCGCTAGAGCGCGGCAGATCATTGGCATTCCCGGCAATTCCCTTCGTTTCGATGCGTCAGTCCAGGCATTCACAGCTCCTGTAGAGCTTGTTGTATTGGTTTGGAAACTGTGGGCGGCAGCCCGCGCAGCCCTCCCTGTGGGTCAGGTGGGCTGCACCGCTGCTGTTCGCGAAACACTGAAGGAATCGCATCATGAAGCGGATGCTCATCAACGCCACGCAGCCCGAAGAACGGCGCCTGGCCATCGTCGACGGACAAAAGCTCCTCGACTACGAAATCGAAATCGAAGGGCGCGAACAGCGCAAGGGCAACATCTATAAGGCCGTCGTCACCCGCGTCGAGCCTTCGCTGGAAGCCTGTTTTGTGGACTACGGCGAAGACCGCCACGGTTTCCTGCCGTTCAAGGAAATCTCGCGCAGCTACTTCACCCCCGGTGTCTCGCCCAGCCATGCGCGCATCAATGAAGTGATCAAGGAAGGCCAGGAACTGCTGGTCCAGGTCGAAAAAGAAGAACGCGGCAACAAGGGCGCGGCCCTGACCACCTTCGTCTCGCTGGCCGGCCGCTATGTGGTGCTGATGCCCAACAACCCCCGTGGCGGTGGCGTTTCACGCCGCATTGAGGGCGAGGACCGCGCCGAGCTCAAGGAGGCGATGGACCAGCTGGAATACCCGAACGGCATGTCCATCATCGCGCGCACCGCCGGCATTGGCCGCACCGCGCCCGAGCTGCAGTGGGACCTGAACTACCTGCTCAAGCTGTGGAACGCTATCGACGGCGCCGCCAAGGGTGGCAAGGGCGCCTTCCTGATCTATCAGGAATCGAGCCTGGTGATCCGCGCGATCCGCGACTACTTCAACAATGACATCGGTGACATCCTCATCGATACCGACGACATCTACGAACAGGCACAGCAGTTCATGGCGCACGTCATGCCCGAGCATGCTGCCCGCGTGAAGCGCTACCGCGACGACGCCGCCCTGTTCAGCCGCTTCCAGATCGAGCACCAGATCGAATCGGCCTACGCCCGCACCGTGCAGCTGCCCTCGGGTGGCGCCATCGTGATCGACCACACCGAAGCGCTGGTCAGCGTGGACGTGAACTCGGCCCGCGCCATCAAGGGTGGCGACATCGAGGAAACCGCCACCCGCACCAACCTGGAAGCCGCCGACGAAGTGGCGCGCCAGATGCGCCTGCGCGACCTGGGCGGCCTGATCGTGATCGACTTCATCGACATGGAGGAGAGCAAGAACCGCCGCGAAGTGGAAAACCGCCTGCGCGACGCGCTGCGCCAGGACCGCGCCCGCGTGCAGTTCGGCACCATCAGCAAGTTCGGCCTGATGGAAATGAGCCGCCAGCGCCTGAAGCCCGCCTTGAGCGAAGGCTCGTCCATCCCCTGCCCACGCTGCGGCGGCTCGGGCCACATCCGCGACACCGAGTCCTCGGCGCTGCAGATCCTGCGCATCATCCAGGAAGAGTCGATGAAGGACAACACGGCTGCCGTGCACTGCCAGGTGCCGGTGGAAGTGGCCTCTTTCCTGCTGAACGAGAAGCGCACCGAGATCGCCAAGATCGAACTCAAGCAGCGCGTGGCCGTGCTGATGGTGCCCAACAAGACGCTGGAAACCCCCAACTACCGCCTGGAACGCCTCAAGCACGACGACCCGCGCCTGGACCACATCGAAGCCAGCTACAAGCTCGCCGAAGAAGTGGAAGACCCCACCGCCGTGACGCGCCGCTCGCAAGAGCCCACCAACAAGCAGACCCCGGTGATCAAGGGCGTGCTGCCTGACGCACCCGCCCCCGTGGCAGAGCCCCGCCCCGAAGGCGCCGCACGCCCACCCCGTGGTGGCCAACGCCCTGCAGCCGCTGCCACCCCTGCACCGGCACCAGTAGCCGCTCCAGCACCCGCCCCAGCCGCACCGCAAGAGCAAGGCTTCTTCGCCTGGCTCAAGAGCCTGTTTGGCTTTGGCAGCGCACCGGCAGCCCCCACCCCGGTCACAACGGCATCGCCCGCAGCCGCACCTGCCGCTGCCGAAACCACCAGCCGTGGCGAACCGCGCCGTGAAGGCCGCAACGGTGAAAACCGTGGCCGCCGTGGCGGCCGCGATGGCAACCGGGACGGTCAGCGCGAAGGCGCACCACGTGATGGCAACCGCGAAGGCAGCTCTGGCGAAGGCCGTGGCCGCCGTGGCGAACGCTCGGCCGAAGGCCGCGCTCCCCGCGATGCAGACAGCCGTCCACCCCGCGACGCAGAGCGCCGTCCCGAAGGCGAAGGCCGTGAAGGGGGCCGCAACGGACGTGGCGAAGGCCGTGAAGGGGGCCGTGGCCGCCGCGACAGCGAGCCGCGCAACCTGAACGCTGGCGTGAATGGTGACAACACCAATGCTGCAACCACTCCGGTGGAAGGCCCCAACGCAGGCAACACCGGTGGCGCAGAAGGCCAGCCGGCGCAGCAACCCCGTGGCGAGCGCGGTCCGCGCCGCGAACGGGGTGATCGCGGTGGCAACCGTGGTGAACGCGGTGAACGCGCTCCCCGCGCGGTCGAGGCCCAGGAGGCAGGCGCCACGGCCGCCGCTGGTGACTTTGCGGACACCGCTCCACTGGCATCGCTGCCGGACCTGGACCTGAGCGGCAATGACGCACCCGCCAACGGCAATGGCGCCACCGAAGAGCAGCGCCGCGAGCGCCGCTCCCGCGACCGCTATGGCCGTGACCGCCGCGAACGTGGCGAGCGTGGCCCGCGCGACAACAACGGCAACGCCGAAGCAGCTGCGCCAGCGATGCTGGACTTTGACCCCACCCAGGCCGAGCCCGCACCGGCACAGGACGAGGCGCCGCGCCGCAGCTACTTCAGCAACGCGCCCGCCGCCGAGCCCGTGGCACCGGTGGCAACCCCTGTCGCAGCTCCTGTGGCAGCCCCAGCCGCTTCAGCCACTGAGCCAGCCGCAGCGCCCGCGGCAGCTGTTGCAGCGCCCGTTGCAAACCCTGCAGCCGCCCCGGTGGCCGCACCAGCGCCTGTCGCAGTACCCGCACCGGCGGTAGCCGCCCAGGCACCCGTAGCAACAGCTGCGCAAGCCAAGGGACTGCCCCGCGTTCAGGCGTTCACGCTGCCCATCGATGAACTGCAGCAAGTGGCTGCCGCATCAGGCCTGCAGTGGGTGAACTCTGACGCGGACAAGATCGCTGCCGTGCAGGCCGCCATCGCTGCCGAGCCCAAGCCCATCCGCGTGCCCCGCGAGCGCCCCCCTGCGGTGGTGCTGGACGAAGGTCCGCTGGTACTGGTGGAAACCCGCCGCGACCTGTCGGCCATGGCGCTGCCGTTTGAGCAGCCCCCCGCAGCCTGATGCGCTGCAATGGCTGCTGCCCCAGGGCTGCAGCCTGCACCAAGAAGGCGGCTCAGGTCGCCTTCTTTTTTTGGGCAACTGAGCAAGCAACGTGCTGGGCGCCAATACCCGCAAGCGACAGAAGACGGTCGTCCAGCAGGTACCATTTCAGGCCGCTGGTGCTGCCGGCAACCCGCGCTTTCCAGGCCACACTTCACCCCCGAGATCCACGGACCCTTCGCCCCCATGCTGTTCCTGCTGTCTCCCGCCAAATCGCTCGACTACGACACACCCGTTCCCGAAGGCCTGCCGCACACCACGCCCCAGTTTGTGCCGCAGTCCACGGCCCTGATCGAAGTCCTGCGGGAGCAGTCGCCGCAGCAGATCGCGTCGCTGATGGAACTGAGCGACACGCTCGCGGCGCTGAACGTGGCGCGCTACCAGGCTTGGCGCCCCCGCTTCACGGCCCACAACTCGCGCCAGGCGGTGCTGGCCTTCAATGGCGACGTGTACGAGGGGCTGCAAGCCCGCAGCCTGAGCGCTGACGACCTGCACTGGGCCCAGAGCCATGTCGCCATCCTCAGCGGCCTGTATGGTGTGCTGCGGCCGCTGGACCGCATGCAGCCCTATCGCCTGGAGATGGGCACGCGCCTGGCCACCGAGGCAGGCAGCAACCTGTACCAGTTCTGGGGCCGCCAGATTGCCGAGCACCTGAACACCCGGCTGCGCGCCGACACCATGCCAGTGGTGATCAACCTCGCCTCGCAGGAATACTTCAAGGCCGTGGACCGCAAGGCACTCAAGGCCCGCGTGATCGAATGCGTGTTCGAGGACTGGAAGGGCGGCAACTACAAGATCATCAGCTTCTTTGCCAAGCGCGCACGCGGCCTGATGGCGCGCTATGCCATCACCCACCGCCTTGCCACGCCCCAGCAGCTCGAAGGGTTTGACCTGGACGGCTATGCCTTTGCCCCGGCATCATCCGAGCCCGAGCGCCTGGTCTTCCGGCGCAAGACCCCGGCCTCCGCATAAATCCGCCCACCACCCTGCTCTTGTTGAAGGACCGCCATGGCATCGCGTTCTGACCAGCACCCGGACAGCACCACCACCCAGCACGCCAGCGCAGCGCGGCAGGCCATCACCCCCGAGTTGCGCCGCTGGATCATCGAGCAGGCCCAGGCGGGCTACGCCGCACCCGTGGTGCTGCAGTCCATGCGTGACGCAGGCTGGGACGAAGACGTGGCGGCGGATGCGCTGGAGATCACGCTGCAGGAGCACCTGAACGACCTGGCTGTGCAGCAGGGCCTGCCCTCGGCCGTGCGGGTGCCCGAGCCCCGGCTGGATGAATCCCCCGCCCAGGTGGACTGCGGAGACCGCACCGTGAATGTGCTGCTGGCCATGGCACAGCCGCGCATCGTGGTGTTTGGCAACCTGCTGTCGCCCGAGGAGTGTGATGCCCTGATAGCCGCTGCAGAGCCCCGCATGGCACGCTCGCTCACCGTGGCCACCAAGACCGGGGGCGAAGAGATCAATGCCGACCGCACCAGCGACGGCATGTTCTTCCAGCGCGGGCAAAGCCCCCTGATCCAGCGCATCGAGGAGCGCATTGCACGCCTGCTCCAGTGGCCCATCGAAAACGGCGAAGGCCTGCAGGTGCTGCACTACCGCCCCGGCGCCGAATACAAGCCCCACTACGACTACTTCGACCCCGCCGAGCCCGGCACGCCCAGCATCATCCAGCGCGGCGGCCAGCGCGTGGGCACGCTGGTGATGTACCTGAACACGCCTGACAAAGGCGGCGGCACCACCTTCCCCGACGTGCACCTGGAGGTGGCGCCGCAGCGTGGCAACGCGGTGTTCTTCAGCTACGAGCGCCCGCACCCGTCCACCCGCACCCTGCATGGCGGCGCCCCCGTGATCGCCGGGGACAAATGGATCGCCACCAAATGGCTGCGTGAGCGGGAATTTCAGTAAAAACCCCGGCATGCGCTAGTCGAACATGCGCCAGCAGCTATAAAAATAGTAGCAATAGCACAGACCCCCTTGGAACCCACACACCCGAAAGACCAGGCCATGAACACGCCAGAACAATCCCAACTCGGCAAGGCATCGGCCTATGTGGACCAGTACGACGCCTCGCTGCTGTTCCCCATCCCGCGCGCGGGCAAGCGGGCCGAGATCGGTATTAGCGGCGCGGCGCCCTTCTTCGGGGCCGACCTGTGGACGGCGTTCGAGTTGTCCTGGCTGAATGCGCGTGGCAAGCCGCAGGTGGCGCTGGCGCACATCACCGTGCCCTGCGAGACACCCAACATCGTCGAGAGCAAGTCGTTCAAGCTGTATCTCAACAGCTTCAACAACACGCGTTTTGCCGATGCGGCCGAGGTGCAGGCCCGCATCCGCGCCGACATCAGCGAAGCCGTATGGCGTGGCGCCGACCACCCCGCCACCGTGGGCGTGAAGCTCATCGCGCCCGAGCTGTTCGACCAGGAGCCCGTGCATGAGCTGGACGGCCTGAGCCTGGACCGGCTGGACGTGGAATGCACGCGCTACCAGCCCGCGCCCGACCTGCTGACGGCTACATTCAACGAAGCGCCCGTGACCGAAACCCTGACCAGCAACCTGCTCAAGAGCAACTGCCTGGTGACCGGCCAGCCCGACTGGGGCAGCGTGCAGATCAGCTACAGCGGCCCGCAGATCAATCAGGAAGGGCTGCTGCAGTACCTGGTGAGCTTTCGCAACCACAACGAGTTCCATGAGCAGTGTGTGGAGCGCATCTTCGTGGACGTGTGGATACGCTGCAAACCCATCAAACTCACGGTGTATGCACGCTACACGCGCCGGGGCGGGCTGGACATCAACCCCCTGCGCACCAGCCACCCGCAGGCCCTGCCGCGCAACGTGCGCACTGCCCGGCAGTAGGCCTGCCCCCGCCACCCGTCAACCGACCGCATCCGTCAGTTGCGCGCGTCGATCCAGTCGCACCGCAGGGTGTGGCGCAAGTGCGCGCGGGTGCGCCAGGCAACGTACAGGCTGGGGACAAAAATGCCGATCAGGCAGACCGGCGCGGCGCAGGGCTCGCCAAAAGCGCAGATGGGAAACCAGCCCACCCAGCCCAGCATCCAGACCGTCAGCACCAGGTCCCACAGGTGGTATTCGAGCGGGTGGTCGGCCTTGTGCGCCACATGCCACTGCTTGATGCGCTGCAGCTCGTCGAGGGTCATGGTGATCTCCCGGAAAACGGGAAAATCACTGTAAGTTACGAGTAAGAATTCGTCAAGGTGCGAGTGTTCCTTGGCGGTTCGTTGCAATGCCGCTCAACCCAGCCGGAACACATCCACCGAGCGGCCCAGCGACACCGCGCTTTCCTTGAGGCCCTGGGCGGCGGCGGCCGACTCCTCCACCAGCGCGGCGTTCTGCTGCGTCACGGTGTCGAGCTGCGTCACCGCCTCGTTGACCTGGGCAATGCCCTGCGACTGCTCCTTGGTGGCGCTGCTGATCTGCTGGACCAGCGTGCTCACGCGCTCCACGGCGTGCACGACGCCCTCGATGGTGGTGCCCGCATGGTCCATCTGCTGCGCGCCACTGGCGATCTGGTTCACCGTGACGCCGATCAGGCCGCTGATCTCCTTGGCCGAGCTGGCGCTGCGTTGCGCCAGGGCTCGCACCTCGCCCGCCACCACCGCAAAGCCCCGGCCCTGCTCGCCTGCACGGGCTGCCTCCACGGCGGCGTTGAGCGCCAGCAGGTTGGTCTGGAAGGCAATGCCCTCGATCACGCCCACGATCTCGCTGATCTTGGTGGACGACAGCTTCATCTGCTGCATGGCCGCGCCCACCTCCTGCACCGCCTGGCCGCCACGTGTGGCGATGTCGCTGCTCTGTGCGCTCTCGTGCGACACCTTGGCCGCTGTCTCCGACGTCTGCAGCACCGTGCTGGCCAGTTGCTCCATCGCAGCGGCAGTCTCTTCCAGGCTGCTTGCCTGCGACTCGGTGCGGGCTGACAGGTCCATGCCGCCGCGTGCGATTTCGTCGGCCGATTCGATGAAGTTGCGCACCTCGGTGCGCACGTCGCCCACCACGGCGCGCAGGTTGACCTGGGTCTGCTGCAGGCGCTGCATCAGCGCGCCCAGGGGCTGGGGGTAGTCGGCGCCCACCGACGTGGCAAGGTTGCAGGCCGAGATGTCGGACGCGAAGCGGGTGGCATCGTGCACGCCCTGCAGCACGGTGGCCTGAAGGCGCCACAGCGTCCACCCCGCCCCCAGCAACAGCAGCACCAGGCGGGCCACCCAGGCGGTGGTGCCTTGCAGCCCCATCACGTCGGGCACCAAGGCCAGCAGCACCGTCATCAGCAGCAGGATCGCCATGCGGGGCAGCAACGCCATCTGCGCCAGGCGCTGTTGCCAGCCACGCACGCCCCGGTAGCGCACGTTGCCCGAGTCCAGGTAGAAGCTGCTTGCGCCCGAAGCCGCCTCGCTGCGCATCTGTGCATACAGGGCCTCGGCGGCCACCATCTCGGCCGCGCTGGGCTTGGTGCGCACCGACATATAGGCGCGTGGCTTGCCGCCCTCCATGATGGGGGTGACGTTGGCTCGCACCCAGTAGTGGTCGCCGTTCTTGCGGCGGTTCTTGACCAAGCCCGTCCAGGGCTCGCCCCGGCCAATGGTGCGCCACATGTCCTTGTAGGCCTCGGCCGGCATGTCGGGGTGGCGAATGATGTTGTGGGGCTGGCCAATGAGTTCGTCGTAGCTGTAACCGCTGACGCGCACGAACGCCGGGTTGCAGTGCGTGATCTCACCCTTGGTGTTGGTGCTGGACACCAGCAGCTCATCACCGGGGTAGTCAAAATTCTGCTGGGTCACTGGCAGATTGATGCGCATTCGAGGCTCCTGAAGGGCCTGCGGCAGGGGCAGGCGGCGCGGCTTTTTGTGGCGTGTTATGTGTAACCGCTTGATACGAATCAAGTCTAACTGCTCCCTCCCCTGCTTTGCCCCAAAAAGGTGCCTCCTCGCACCCCTCAAAGCGCAAACACTGAAAGCCTGCTCACCGCCTTTTGGAAATCCTCCGCCTCAATCAAAAAAGCTGCCCGGTTTCCATGGTCGCCTCTGTCTGACGCCCGCGCCGACGCCCCTCTGCGGCCGCAGTGGCACGCGGCTCGAGCGCAGGCTCTTCCCCCCGCCGCGCCAGTATGCTGGCCCGCACGCCGAGCAGCCGCAGGCGCTTGTCCAGCGGCACGCGCTTGAGGCATTGCCCGGCCAGCTGCCGGATGGTCGCCCCGTCGGCGGTGTAGCTGTTGGCGGTGTGGTCACGCGTCGCGATCTTGAAGTCGTCGTAGCGCAGCTTGATACCGATGGTGCGCGCCACATAGCCCTTGCGCTGCAGATCTTCGGCCAGCCGCATGCACAGGTCGGTAAAAATGGCGCCCAGCTCGGCCCGGTCACGCACCGCATGCAGGTCGCGGTCGAAGGTGGTCTCGCGGCTCATGCTCACTGGCTCGCTCTCGGTCACCACCGGACTGTCGTCTCGGCCCCAGGCCACGCGGTGCATCCAGGCGCCGGTGGATTTGCCAAAGTGGCCCATCAGCCACTGCTCATCCTGCGCGGCAAGCTGCCCGATGGTTTCAATGCCCAGCCGCGCCAGCTTCTCGCCCGCCTTGGGACCGATGCCGTTGATCTTGCGCACGTTCAAGGGCCAGATCTTGCTCTGCAGGTCTTCCTCGTAAACGATGGAGATACCGTTGGGCTTGTTGAACTCGCTGGCCATCTTGGCCAGCAGCCGGTTGGGCGCCACGCCGATCGAGCAGGTCAGCCCGGTCCTATCAAAGATGCTTTTCTGGATGAGCCTCGCCAGCACCCGCCCGCCTTCGCGCTGGCCGCCGGGCACGTCGGTGAAGTCGATGTACACCTCGTCCACCCCCCGGTCCTGCATCACCGGTGCGATCTCGGTGATGGTGCTCTTGAACAGGCGCGAAAAGCGTCGCACCTCGTCAAAATCCACCGGCAGCACGATGGCCTGCGGGCACAGCTTGGCGGCCTTCATCATGCCCATGGCCGAGCCCACGCCGAACTGCCGCGCCGGGTAGGTGGCCGTGGTGATCACACCCCGGCCCACGTAGTCCTTGAGCAGCGGAAAGTCTTCCACCGGTATGAAGCGCCGCTCGCGCTCCTCGGTGCCGTCTGGCCCGCGCAGCAGCAGCTCGTCCACCTTGCGCCGCCCGCCACCGATCACCACAGGCAAGCCTTTGAGTTGCGGGTAGCGCAGCAACTCGACGGACGCAAAGAACGCGTCCATGTCCAGGTGCGCGATGCGGCGCAGCTTGCCGGTAGGGGCAGCCTGCGCAGGAGGAGGTGTCTCAGGAGAATCGGGCTCGATGGCGGTCACACCCGATATTGTGCGGGGCGGCGCCCTCCTACCGCAGGCGGATGATTAGCGATTGCGCCGCGCGCTGCGTTCCCCGGCCCCGATGGCCCCCAGCATCAGCACCACACCCGCCATCTGCCAACCGCCCAAAGTGTGCTGAAAGTACAACCAGTCCACCACGATGGCGACCGTGGGGTAAGCAAACTGCAGTACCGCCACCCGGGCCGTCGCCAGGCGGGCCATGCCTGCGTACATCAAGGTATACGCCAAGCCGGTGTGGATCAGCCCCAACCCACCCAGCCATGCCCAGGAGACTCCCCAGGCAGGCCAACCGTGTCCCACGGGGGCCACCCACAGCACGGCCGCACCCAGCGCACATTGCCACCACGCGAGGGTCCCCAGCGGCAGCACCCCCAAGCGTTTGGCGACCACGGTGACGGTGGCTGTGCACAGCGCACCGATCAGGCACAGGCCCACGCCCACCCAGTAGCCTGGCGCGTGGCTACCGCGCGATGGAGCCACCCCCTCCGCAACCCCCGTGGCCAGGACCAACCCCACCATGGCGACCAGCACCGACACCACGCGCTGCCGGGGCACGGACTCTTTCAACCACCAAGCCCCCAGCAGCAACACCCACAGCGGTTGCACATGGAACAGCACCACCGCCACCCCGGTGGGCACCTGCTGGATCGCGGTGAAAAACAGCCACCAGCTCGCCAACATGAGCCCACTGAGCAGCAACACCCACGGCAAAGCAGCCCAGCCCACCCAGAGCCCCCGCCGAAGTCCCGACCATGACCGGTTGCGCCAGGCCATCCACAACGTGAGCCCAATGAGGCCAAACGCGCACCGGAACCACGTCACTGTCAACGGCGCCGCCTGCGCCTCGTGCACAAACACGCCGATGGTGCCCAGCAGCGCGTTGCCCAGCACGAAGGCGACCCAGCCATCCAGCCGGCGGGCATCCGGCAGCACGTGGGCAACGGCCACAGGTGAAGCGGACGCTGGAACCACGGGTGCGGATGTGCCGGAAACGGTAGAGGAAGACTGCTGCATGCCCGCAGTGTGGCTGCCAGCCTTTGCAATCCAAAGCGCATAATTTATAAACCAACCATTCGATCATCGAATACATCATCACTGGGATAATCCATGAGCTACCGCGATTTGCAATTCGATTGGCTTCAGTGCCTGGTGGCTGTGGTGGATGCAGGCTCGCTCTCCGGCGCGGCGGCCGAGGTGCACCGGTCCCAGTCGGCGGTCAGCATGCAGCTAAAGAAGCTCGAAGACGCTGTAGGCCACCGACTGCTGGAGCGCGATGCCCGCAAGCAGCACCTCACGCCCGAGGGTGAAACCCTGCTGGGCTATGCGCGCCGCATTCTGGAACTGCACGCAGAAGCGCACGACGCACTGAACGGCGACGCCCTCACAGGCCGGGTGCGGCTGGGGGTGCCGGATGACTACGCAGCGCGCTACCTCACGCCTGTGCTCAAGCGCTTTGCACCCCGTCACAGTGCGGTGGAGATTGAGCTGGACTGCGAGCAGTCCACCGCACTCATCCCGCGTGTGGCCAATGGCGACCTGGACCTGGCCCTGATCTCGCGCGACCACGCACGCCGGGGCACGCTGCTGTTCCATGAGCCCATGGTGTGGGTGGGGTCGGCGCAGTTCGAGTTGTGGAGGCGTGACCCGCTGCCGATTGCGGTGTACGAATCGGCCAGCCTGGCGCGGCGCGGCGCCATCCACGCGCTGGCGCAGCAGGGGCGCCGCTACAAGGTGGTCTATCACAGCTCCAGCCTGGCCGGGCAAATTGCAGCGGTGGAAAGTGGCCTGGCCGTGGCCGCCCTCACCCACTGCAGCGTGCCACCGCAGCTGCAGGTGCTCGGCGCCGAGCAAGGCCTGGGGCCACTGGCCCCTATGGAGGTGGCCGTGTACCGCAGCCGCGCATCGCGCGGCTCCAAGGCGGTGGACAGCCTGCAGAACCTGCTGGTGCAGACCCTGCGGCAGTCGGGCGGCGCCCGCGTGACCGGCTGAGCGCCTAAGGGCCTGAGTACGAGATGGGGCCTATTTTCTGGAGAGTGCTGCGCTGCGAATGCCCTGCAGCGTGCCCGTGGGCGTGATCGCCTCGGGATCGATCAGGCAGTGCAGCACGCTGGGCAGGCCACTGGCGCGGGCACGGGCCAGCGCGGGGGCAAAGTCTTCGGTGCGCTCCACCCGCTCGCCATGGCCGCCAAAGGCCTGGGCGTAGGCCTTGAAGTCGGGGTTCTTGAGCTGCGTGGCGCTGATGCGGCCGGGGTACTCGCGCTCCTGGTGCATGCGGATGGTGCCGTACATGGCGTTGTCCAGCAGCACCACGATGATGGGCAGGCCGTACTGCACGGCGGTCGCAAATTCTTGCCCGTGCATGAGGAAGTCGCCATCGCCCGCAAAGATCACCACCTCGCGCTGTGGCCACAGGCGCTTGCCGCCCACGCCTGCGGGCAGACCGTAGCCCATCGACCCGCTGGTGGGCGCCAGCTGGCTCGCGTAGGTGGTGAAGGGCCAGAAGCGGTGAATCCACGTGGCAAAGTTGCCTGCACCGTTGCAGAAGATGGTGTCGGCGGGCAGCACGTCTTTGAGGTGCTGCATCACCTGGCCCATTTGCAGGTTGCCAGGGATGCGGATGGGCGCCGTGTCGCTCCAGGCCAGGTACTCGGCATGGGCCGCTTCAGCGTGCGCCTTCCAGGGCACTGCCGCCGTGGGTCGCACAGAATTCAACGCAGAAGTGAAAGCCTGCGGCGTGGCGTGGATGGCCTGGGTAGGGCGATACAGCTTGCCTAGCTCGTCCGCATCGGCATGCACATGCACCAGGGGCTGCGCGGGCGTTGGGATGTTGAACAACTCGTAGCCCTGCGATGGCACCTCCGACAAGCGACCGCCCACCACCAGCACCAGGTCCGACGCCTTGAGGCGCGCCAGCAGCTTGGGGTTGACGCCCAGGCCCAGGTCACCGCCGTAGCAGGCATGTGTGGCCGGGAACAGCATCTGGCGGCGGAACGAGCAGTACACCGGAATGGACCACGCTTCGGCAAACGCGGTGAACTCGCGCACCGCGTGCTCAGACCAGCGGCTGCCGCCCAGGATAGCCACGGGATTTTTGGCGGCTTGCAGGCGCTGCGCCAGCTCGGCCATCTGCGCAGTGCCAGGGTGGGTCTCCGTAACCTGGTAGGGCAGCGCATCGGCCACGGTGGCGGCCTCGGTCAGCATGTCTTCGGGCAGCGCCACCACCACGGGGCCAGGGCGGCCCGAGGTGGCGACATGGAATGCGCGCGAGATCAGCTCCGACACGCGCGCCGGGTCGTCAATCTGCACCACCCACTTGGCCATGGTGCCGAACACCGCGCTGTAGTCCAGCTCTTGAAACGCCTCACGCCCCATCGCTCCGCGCGCCACCTGGCCTACGAACAGGATCATGGGGGTCGAATCCTGGTGCGCAATGTGCACACCGGCCGATGCATTGGTGGCACCGGGCCCGCGCGTCACAAAGCAGATGCCGGGCTGGCCTGTGAGCTTGCCCTGCGCCTCGGCCATCATGGCCGCCCCGCCCTCCTGGCGGCATACCGTCACGCCGATGTCGGCATCGTGCAGGGCATCGAGCACGGCCAGGTAGCTTTCGCCGGGCACGCAAAAGAGCTGCTTCACACCATGGGTGATGAGCTGCTGCACCAAGATCTGGCCGCCGGTGCGGGGGGTGAGGGAGGTCGTGTTCATATCAACGGTATCGGATCAGAAATTCAGAACAGGGCCTGGCAGGCGCGCTGGATGCGCGCGCAGGCTTCTTGCAAATCAGCGGTAGAGGCTGCGTAAGAGATGCGGAAGTATGGCGCCAACCCCAGCACACCACCGGGCACAACCGCGACATGGTGCTCGCGCAGCAGGTACGCACAAAAGTCGGCATCGGTGCGCAGCAGCATGCCGCCCGGCGTGGTGCGACCCAGCACACCTTCGCAGCTGGCAAAGGTGTAGAACGCGCCCTCGGGCAAACGGCAGCGCAGGCCGGGCGAAGCATTGAGTGCGGCCACCACCAGATCGCGCCGTTCCTGGAACGCTTGGCAGCGCTCGCGCACCACGTCTTGCGGCCCCGTGAGCGCCGCCACGGCCGCCGCCTGGCTGATGGACGAGGGGCAGGACGTGGCCTGGCTCTGCACCACGGCCATGGCGGCAATCAGCGCCTTGGGCCCTGCGCCATAGCCGACGCGCCAGCCGGTCATGGCATAGGCTTTGGAGACACCGTTCACCGTCAGCGTGCGATCGCGCAGTGACGGCAACACAGCAGCGGGCGTGGCAAAAGCGCGGCCGTCGTACAGGATGTGTTCGTAGATGTCGTCCGCCAGCAGCCACACCTGCGGGTGGCGCTCCACCACTTCCAGCAGGGGCAGCAGCTGCTCGGCACTGTAGGCGGCCCCGCTGGGGTTGGAGGGCGAGTTGATGAACACCCAGCGCGTACGCGGCGTGATGGCGGCCTCCAGCTGCTCGGGCGTGATACGAAAGCCGTTGGCCTCGGTGCAGGGCACGACCACGGGTACACCGCCTGCAATCAGCACCATGTCGGCGTATGACGTCCAGTACGGCGCGGGCAGGATCACCTCGTCGCCAGGGTTCACCGAGGCCATCAGCGCGTTGTAGAGGATCTGCTTGGCACCCGCGCCTGCGGTGATCTCGTTGAGCTGAAAGTCCAGCCCGTTGTCGTGCTTGAACTTGTGCTGGATGGCGGCTTTCAGCTCGGCCGTGCCGTCCAGCACCGTGTAGTGCGTCTCCCCCCGCGCCATGGCCTGCTGCGCGGCCTCCAGGATGTGGGCCGGCGTATCGAAGTCGGGCTCGCCCAGGCCCAGCACGATCACGGGCTGGCCCTGGCGCTTGAGCTGGTTGGCCTCTTGCGTCAGGCGCACGATTTCCGAGACGCCGATGGCGCCGAGGCGGTCGGCCGCGCGGAAGGCCGTGGCGGGGATGGCAGCATTCATTGCTGGTAAGTCTCCAGGGGCTTGTCGTTGGGGGTGGTGAACAGCTGGCGCAGCGTGGTACCCAGCGGCAGGTTCAGGCTCATGTTCTTGGGCGGAATGGGGTTCACAAACCACTTGGTGTAGATCTTTTCCATCTCACCGCTTTGCATCAGCTTGGTCAGCACACCATCCACCGCAGCCTTGAAGGTCGGGTCGTCCTTGCGGAACAGCAGTGCAATGGGCTCGGCGCCCAAGGGCTCGCCCACGATGCGGTAGGCCGAGGGGTCTTTGGAGTTGGCGATCATCCCGGCCAGCAGGTTGTCGTCGAGCACAAAGGCATCGGCACGGCCGGTCTCCAGCAGCAAGAAGCTCTCGTGGTGGTCCTTGCCCAGCACGGTCTTGATCGGGGCGCCGCCCAGCGCGCGTTCTTGCTTGCGCAGCAGTTGCACGGCGGTGGTGCCGGTGGATGCGGCAATGGTGCGGCCTGCGAGCTGGCTGATGGACTTCAGGTCCGAATCCTTGCGCACTGCCATGCGCACTTCGCTCACATAGGTGGTCAGCGCAAAGGCCACCTGCTGCTGGCGCGCGGTGTTGTTGGTGGTGGGGCCGCAGCCGATATCCAACGTGCCGTTTTGCACCAGGGGCAGCGTGTTCTGCGCCGTCACGGCCATGTATTCGAGCTTGGCGTCGGGCGCGATCTCCTTGAGCACGCGCTCGCACAGCTCGACGTGGTAGCCCACGTATTTTTCGTTGGCGCCCAGCGCGTAGGCCATGGGCGGCGAGGTCTCGCGCACGCCCAGCACGGCCTTGCCGCTGGTCTTGATCTTCTCCAGCGTGGGCTGGGTGACCGTCTGCGCCTGTGCGGTGGCGGTGACCATGCAGGCCAGGGCCAGGCCTGCAGCGATCGCCGTAAAGGTCTTGCGGGAAATTGCCATGTCGTTGTCTCCGTGTGTGTTGTGGTTGGCAGGTGGATGAATTGGTGAGAGAGAAATCGGGCGGCCGGGTGACGCTCAAATCACGTTCTTTTCGAGCAGCGGCGCGTTGCGCGCAATGCGTTCAATGGACAGTGGCGAGAGGTCTAGGCTTTGGTAGCTGCCCGTGAGCAACAGCTCGGCCACGCCCCGGCCCACAGCCGGGCACTGCTGCAGCCCATGGCCCGAAAAGCCGTTGGCAAACACCAGGTTGTCGCACGCCGGGTGCAGGCCCACGATGGCGTTGTGGTCGAAGGTGTTCATCTCGTAGTAGCCCGCCCAGGCGCCCTGCATGCGCAGCGCCTCGAAGCCGGGGATGCGCTCGGCCAGCGTGGGCCAGATGTGCTCTTCGAACGCGGCGTACTCGGGCTCCAGCGGGGCAAAGTCGGCGTCGTTGTCCGCATCCGGCGCAAAGCCGCAGATAAAGCCTTGGCCCTCGGGCCGCAGCCAGATTCCGCTGGTGTCGATCAGCAGCGGGCAGCCCGGCAGCGTGGCGGGGCTGGCCAGGTTGAACACCGTCCGGCGCTTGCCCACCACGGGCAGATCGATGCCCGCCCAGCCTGCAATCGCTGCAGCCCAAGGGCCACCGGCATTCACGGCATAGCGGCATAGCAGCACGGTGCCGCTTTGCAGGCGCACCGCGTTCACGTGCAGCACGCCATCGCTGGCCGCCGTATCCAGCCCCACGGCCTCATCGGCCACGTAGCGCACACCTTGGCTTTGCGCTTTTTTTCGCAAGGCCGTGAGCAGCAGGTAGCCATCGAACCAGCCTTCGCCCGACAGGCCCAGTGAGCCCAGCACCACATCCTGCAACGCCAGCCACGGAAAGCGCTCGGCCAGTTGCTGCGGACTCAGCAGCGCCACATCGGCGCCATGCTGCTTCTGCAGTGCATGGTTTTCGCGCAGCGTGGCCTCGCCCGCCTGGGTGGCCAGGTACAGATAGCCGCCTTCGTGCAGACCAATGTCGGGCACATCGCCGTTGCACGCCAACAGCGTGCCGACGTTGCGCAAGAAGCCGATGCCAAACGCCGAGATCTGGATGTTGATGTCGGTAGAAAACTGCTGGCGGATCGAGCTGGCCGACAGCGCGGACGATGCACGCGCGTACGTCGGATCGCGCTCGACCACCACCACCTCGCAGCCCGGTTGCTGCAGCGTGAGGAAGTACGCAATGGCACTGCCGATGACACCACCGCCAATGATGACGATGGGGTGTGAAGCCTTAGCGATGGACATGAACGGGGCCAGCAGCGCGTGGCTTACACGTCAAACGTCACGCCCTGCGCCAGCGGCAAAGCGGTGGAGTAGTTGATGGTGTTCGTCGCCCGGCGCATGTAGGCCTTCCAGCTGTCCGATCCCGCCTCGCGGCCACCGCCGGTTTCCTTCTCGCCGCCAAACGCTCCGCCAATCTCGGCGCCGCTGGGGCCGATGTTGACATTGGCGATGCCACAGTCCGAACCGGCGGCTGACATGAACTGCTCGGCCTCGCGCACATTGAGCGTGAAGATGGACGACGACAGGCCCGCGCCCACGGCGTTGTTCATGGCAATGGCTTCGTCGATGCTGCTGTACCGCACAACGTACAGGATGGGCGCAAAGGTTTCGTGCAGCGCGGGGCCTTCGTGCTTTTGCAGCTCCACCAGCGCGGGGCGCACGTAGTACGCATCCGCACCGCCAACGCCCTCCACACGGCCGCCGCCGTGCACCGTAGCGCCCAGTGCGCGGCTTTGCTCCAGCGCCTTTTGCATGCCGTCAAAGGCCATGCGGTCGATCAGCGGGCCCACCAGCGTGCCAGCGGTGCGCGGGTTGCCCACCTGCACGTTGGCGTACACCTTGGCGAGCTGGGGCACCAGCTGGTCGTAAATGCTTTCGTGCACAAACAGGCGGCGCAGCGTGGTGCAGCGCTGGCCCGCCGTACCCATGGCGGCAAATGCAATGCCACGCAGGGCCAGGTTCAGGTCGGCCGTGGGCGCCACGATGGCCGCGTTGTTGCCGCCCAGCTCCAGGATGCCGCGCGCAAACCGCGCTGCCAGGCGCGGGCCCACGGCGCGGCCCATGGCGGTGGAACCGGTGGCCGACAGCACGGGCACGCGGGCGTCGTCCACCAGCACCTCGCCAATGTCGCGCTGGCCCACGATCAGCTCCAGCAGGCCTTCGGGTGCGTCGGCGCCAAAGCGTGCAATGGCACGCTGTGCGATGGCGTGCGTGGCCAGGGCGGTGAGTGGCGTCTTTTCCGAAGGCTTCCACACCACCGAATCACCGCACACCAGTGCCAGCGCGGCGTTCCACGACCACACGGCCACCGGGAAGTTGAAGGCAGAGATGACGCCGCACACACCCAGCGGGTGCCAGGTTTCCATCATGCGGTGGCCGGGGCGCTCGGTGGCAATCGTCAGGCCGTACAGCTGGCGCGACAGGCCCACGGCAAAGTCGCAGATGTCGATCATCTCCTGCACCTCGCCCAGGCCTTCGGACGGGATCTTGCCCGCCTCGATGGTCACCAGCAGGCCCAGGTCCGCCTTGGCGGCGCGCAGCTCTTCCCCCAGCAGGCGCACCAACTCGCCCCGGCGCGGTGCGGGCACATTGCGCCAAGCCTGGAAAGCCACATGCGCGCGACCGATGGCGGCCGTGGCATCGGCCGCGCTTTGCTGCGGCACCTGGGCCAGCACCTCGCCCGTGATGGGCGAGCGTGCAGCCAGTGTGCCGCCCGTGTAGGCGGCGCGGGGCACGCCCAGGCGTTGCAGCAGTTGATCGACTTCGGACACAAGGGGTGTGGCGGCAGGGGTTGCAGACATGGCGAGGCTCGCAAAAGTGAATGGGGGGCGGATAGAAGGAAGCGGCGTGGGAGAAAGCACGTGATCAATGCGCCAATATCCGCCAATCGTGCCGTGCTGGATAGCAAAAAAATGGAACTACTTGATCACAAATCAGCATGAAGTGCCTGAAAATTGCAGAGCTACCAGCGCTTGATGCACTAGCGCTACAGCCGAAAACCATGCACAACGTGACAGAGCCGCTCATTCCCCCTGCGCATGATCCACGCCATCACCCCACATGACTCTGCTGCGCCGCACCTTCCTGCCCTCCACCGCCGACCTGCTGGCCTTTGAGGCCGCCGCCCGCCACCAGAGCGTGTCGCGCGCGGCCGAGGAGCTGCACCTCACGCAGAGCGCGGTGTCGCGCCAGATCCGCCAGTTGGAAGAGCAGATCGGCACCGCACTCTTTCACCGCGTACGCCAGCGTGTGGTGCTGACCGACGCGGGCCGCGTCTACGCGGCCGACGTGCAAAACGTGCTGCAACAGCTGTCGGCCAGCACACAAAAGGCCATGGCGTTTTCCAGCACCGATGGCCTGCTCAACCTGGCCGTGCTGCCCACGCTGGGCACGCGCTGGCTCATACCGCGCCTGGGCGGCTTCATGGCGCTGCACCCTGAGGCCCTGGTCAACTTCTCGGCCCGCACCGAGCCGTTTGACTTTGCGGGCACACCGTTCGACGCGGCCATCCACTTCGGCACCCCGCACTGGGCGGGCGCTGTGTGCGAATACCTGATGCACGAAGAAACCGTGCCCGTGTGCAGCCCTACCTACCGCGACCGCCACGGCATCCACACCCCGCAGGATTTGACCCGCGTGGTGCTGCTGCAGCAAAGCACCCGCCCCACGCAATGGGCTGAATGGTTTGAGCTGGTGGGCGCCCCCACGGCCCTGGCCCTGCGAGGCCCCCAGTCCGAGCACTTCGCCATGATCGCGCAGGCTGCGGTCTCGCACCTGGGAGCGGCCCTGCTGCCGCGCTTTTTGATTGAGCAGGAGCTGGCGGCAGGGAGCCTGGTGGAGCTGTCAAACCAGGTGCTGACCAGCACCGATGCGTATTACTTGGTGTACCCAGAGGCGCGGGCGCAGACGCCGCTGGTGAAGGCGTTCAGGGATTGGGTGGTGGGGGAATGCGCGGGGCAGAAGCACGAGTGAGGACGTAGGTTGCCGATTACTTTGCATCGCGAAAAAACAGGCGAAAGGCACCTCTAGCGATTTTTGAATAAGCGCTACCAGCTATCAAAATTGAAGTAGGTGCATCTGTACGCCAGCTATCGACCAAGAGCGGTCGCTGATGGAATCAATCAGCAGACATTCGACACCTCAGTTACCGGAAAAGGGCTAGCGGCCCAAGGACGCCAGCAAGCACAAAGATGACCAAGAACGTCGCCGCGTACCAGCGCGCGAACGATTGCACCGCTGCAGGTTGCTTGCGACCTGAAAAGCGATTTATTGAAAGTCTTCCGTGCTCGGGATGGAACCAGGATGCGCAACAAATACTGGCCCACAGAATGACGAGAAGTGGCACTGCGATAAGCATGAGCGTCGGAAGCGCCACTCGCCCAGGAACTACAAGAAGAAATACGAAGGCAAAAATTGCCGATATAACGAAAAGTAACCCGGCAATAAGAGCTCGACGAAACGGATGGAGTCGTACGCTGAGATTCGTGAAGAAGTTCGGGATCATAGGGATTTGAATTCGCGGCCTAACGTAATGTAGACCGCACCAAGCCGCAGGCCATATCTGGCGCCTGCGGTCTAAATCGGTACGCGAAAAGCGCCGCAAGGGGCTTGTAGGCTAGCTGCGCGGTACGTTTTTGTATACAAATACAGTACTAAATTTGACCATGAAACCCGCCGCCCCTCCTGTGTTGCGCGCCGCACGTTTGCTGGATCAAGTCCGTGAGCGAATTCGTTACAAACACTATAGCCTGCGCACGGGGCTAGGCCACGCCATGGGGCTGGTCATCGTCAGATGACGGGTTTGTAGCGGTGAACTGGCCGACTGCTTTGGGTCCAAAACTGCCCGCCCTACTCCCCCGCCACCCCAATCGCTAACCCCTGCGCCCCACCCCCCAGGCTCTGCGCCGGCCGTCTCAACGTGGCATCAAACGGATTGATCTTCGGCCCGATCGCGGCCGCCTCGCGTTTGAGCAACTCCACGACGGTCGGCAGACGGTCATCGTTCAAGCGCGCGGAGATAGTGCCCACGCTCAATGCAGCGACGGCGCGACCTTCGCGGTCCAGTATGGGTACGGCCACACCGGCCATGCCTTCCAACAACCCGGTATTGCGCCCCGCATAACCCAGCTGGCGCACACGCTCGATTTCGGTGCGCAGATAGACCTCGTCAAACACGCCGTACTCGCGCACACGCGACAGGTTGAAGCGGATGACCTCTTCGCGCTCGGCCTCAGGCAAGAAGGCCAGGATGGCCAGCGCGCCCTGCCCCACGCCCAGGGCCACGCGGCCGCCGATGTCGCCGGTGAAGGAGCGGATGGGAAACGGGCCCTCGCTGCGGTCCAGACACACGGCATCGAACCCGCTGCGCACCAAGAGAAAGATGCTGTCACCCAGGCTGGCGCACAGGCGCAGCAGCGCGGGGCGGCACAGGCTGCGCAGGTCGCCGGGGTTGCCCGCTTTGGCAGCCAGGGCGAAGAAGTCCATGCTCAGGCGGTAGAGCTTGCTGCGCTCGTCCTGCTCGACCATGCCCTCTGCCACCAGCGATTGCAGCAAACGGTGCGTGGTGCCTTGCGTGAGGCCCACGGCACGCGCCAATTGGGTGACTCGCCCGCCCTCGGCCTGCACGGCCGACAGGGCCCGGATGACGGCAAACACCCGGGGTACGCCGCCGGTGGCGGTGGATGCGGCTTCCATACCTCGCTCCTGTGGAATTCGTTGATCAAACTGAAGGCATCATATTTCATTGAACGGAATAAATTCAATAAAAATTCTGATTAATGGAATACCCGAAGCATTCTGGTTTGTTTATTGCAATAGATTCAATTGAATCGAGCGGCTGTTCCAGCCTTTGTGCGGCACTTGCACCACCCCGGTGCAAGCACACCGAAGGCCCGCAGCCCATCCATGCAACTCCACAGCAGGTGACACGCACAGCCCCCCAGGCAAACCGTGCGATGCCACCACCGGAAAGGCTTTCGCCATGTCGTTTCTCAAGCTCACGGATGTGACCAAGTTCTATGGCAGCACCTGCGCGGTGCAGTCCATGAACCTCACGGTGCAAAAGGGTGAATTTGTGTCGTTGCTGGGCCCGTCGGGCTGCGGCAAGACGACCACGCTGCAGATGGTGGCGGGGTTCGAGCCGGTGACCAGCGGGCGCATCGAGCTCGATGGCAAGGACATCACCCACGCCAAGGCCAACACGCGCGGGCTGGGCATTGTGTTCCAGAGCTATGCGCTGTTCCCGCACATGACGGTGGCGGCCAACGTGAGCTTTGGGCTGGAGATGCGCAAGGTGCCCAAGGCCGAACGCGCCGAGCGCGTGGCCCAGGCCCTGGCGCTGGTGCATCTGGAGCAGCACGCCACGCGCTACCCGCGCGAGCTGTCGGGCGGCCAGCGCCAGCGGGTGGCACTGGCACGTGCGCTGGTGATCGAGCCGCCCGTGCTGCTGCTGGACGAGCCCCTGTCCAACCTCGACGCCAAGCTGCGTGAGGAGATGCAGTTTGAGCTGCGGCAGATTCAGCGCAAGGTGGGCACCACCACCATCATGGTCACGCACGACCAGAGCGAGGCCATGTCCATCAGCGACCGCGTGGTGGTGATGGAGGCCGGCCGCGCCACGCAGATCGACCACCCGCACCGCGTGTACGAGCACCCGCGCACGCGCTTCATCTCCACCTTTGTGGGCAAGGCCAACCTGCTGCCCGGCCAGGTAACGCATGCCAATGGCACGCACACGCAGGTGAAGGTGGGCGCCCTCACGATGGAGGTGGACGGTGCCCGCTACCGCCCCGGCGCCGCCGTGCTGCTGAGCGTGCGGCCTGAAAAAGTGCAACTGGTGCCCGCCGTGCAGGGCCGGATGGATGGCCAGGTGTGCGAGCGGTTCTTCCTGGGCAGCCAGTGGCTGTACCGTGTGGGCACCCCCGTGGGCGACCTGATGGTGCTGGCGCCCAACGACGGCCGCGCTGCGCTGGCCGAGGGCGAGCGCACTGGCGTGGACTGGCCCGACCACTGCATGCGCCTGCTGCCCGCCGATGAAACTGCCCTGGCCGAGCTGGAGGCCGAAGACACCGCCGCCGAGGTGGCGCCATGAGCCTGGCCACCACCTTGCTGCACAAAAAGGCTGCGCCCTGGTGGCTGTCCGGCCCGGCGCTGGTGCTGTTCACGGTGCTGCTGCTGGTGCCGCTGGCACTCACGGCCGTGCTGTCGTTCAACGCGTTCGACCCGGCCACCGGGGTGAAGGCGGGTGAGTTCACGCTGGAGCATTACGCCCATGTGTTCACCGATTCGTATTACCACACCATCTTCTGGCGCACGTTCTGGATCGCGGGGCTGGTCACTCTGATCTGCGTGCTGATTGGCGCACCCGAGGCCTACATCCTGAGCCGCATGGGCAACCCGTGGCGCTCCATCCTGCTGCTGGTGGTGCTCGCGCCGCTGCTGGTGTCGGTGGTGGTGCGAGCTTTCGGCTGGAGCATGCTGCTGGGCCCCGAGGGGCTGGTGAATGGCGCGCTGCAACTCGTTGGCATCGGCCCGGTGAAGATGCTCTACACCGAGATCGCGGTGGTCATCGCCCTGGTGCATGTGATGCTGCCCTTCATGGTGATCCCCGTGTGGACCTCGCTGCAGAAGCTGGACCCCGGTGTCGAAAACGCCGCGCTGTCGCTGCAGGCCTCGCCCTTCACCACGCTGCGGCGCATTGTGTTGCCGCAGGTGCTGCCTGGCATCCTGTCCGGCAGCCTCATCGTATTCGGCCTGGCGGCCAGCTCGTTTGCCATCCCCGGCCTGCTGGGCGGGCGGCGGCTGAAGATGGTGGCCACGGTGGTGTACGACGAGTACCTGCACGAGCTGAACTGGCCCCTGGGCGCCGCCATTGCGCTGACGCTGCTGGTGGCCAACCTCGTGGTCATGCTGAGCTACAACCGCTTGGTTGAAGGCCGCTACAAGAAAGCGCTGGGCTGAAACTATGCAGAAGAACGGACCTTTAGCCCTCGCGTTCAACGCGCTGGTCATCACCTTCATGCTCGCCCCCTTGCTGGTGGTGTGCATCGTGGCGTTCACGCCGCACAACACGCTGACGCTGCCCACCACCGAGTTCTCGCTGCGCTGGTTCAAGGCGGTGTTCGAACATTCGGACTTTGTGCAGTCGTTCTGGAACAGTCTGTGGCTGGCGCTGGCATCGGCCACGCTGGCCACGGTGCTGGCCGTGCCTGCGGGCATTGCCATCACGCGCTACGAATTTGCGGGGCGCGGCTTTTTGAATGGCTTGTTCCTCTCGCCACTGATCATTCCGCACCTGGTGCTGGGCGTGGCCCTGCTGCGCCTGTTTGCGCTGCTGGGCGGCACAGGCAGCTTTGGCTGGCTGGTGTTTGCGCACGCGCTCATCGTCACGCCCTACACGCTGCGGCTGGTGGTGGCGGCGCTGGTGGGCTTTGACCGCAGTGCCGAGCACGCGGCCCTGTCGCTGGGCGCGAGCCAGGCCACGGTGTTCACGCGCATCACGCTGCCGATGATCCTGCCCGGCGTGACGGGCGGGTGGATGCTGGCCTTCATCAACAGCTTTGACGAAGTGACCATGTCGATCTTTGTCACCTCGCCCAGCACGGTGACGCTGCCGGTGCGCATGTACATGTACGCCACCGAGTCGATTGACCCGCTGATGGCTGCGGTGTCGGCACTGATGGTGGCCCTGACGGCCTGCGCGATGGTGATTCTCGACCGGGTGTACGGCCTGGACCGCGTGCTCGTAGGGCGCAAATAAATGGGCACGACTTCCATGACTGTGAACACAGCCCTGCTCCACCGCGTGGCCGAAAAAGACCGCGCGCCCGTGCCCTTCGTGCTCGATGGCGAACCCGCCGCTGCGCTCGAAGGCGACACGGTGCTGACCGCCATCCTCACCCACCGCGCCCAGTTGCGCCGCAACGAGTTCAGCCACGAGCCGCGTGCAGGCTTTTGCCTGATGGGCGCGTGCCAGGACTGCTGGGTGATGACGGCTACCGGCGAACGCCTACGGTCTTGCGCCACCTTCATCCAGACGGGCATGCAGCTGACTACGGGAGGGGCCGAATGACCACCCCCACCTTGCAACCCGTGATCGTGGGCGCAGGCCCTGCGGGCATCCGTGCGGCGCAAACCCTGGTGGCGCATGGCGTGCGGCCCGTGGTGATTGACGAGGCCGCACGCGGCGGCGGGCAGATCTACCGCCGCCCGCCCGCCCACTTTGCCCGCAGCCCAGAAACGCTGTACGGCACCGAAGCATCACGCGCCATGGCGCTGCACAGCACCTTTGATGGGCTGAGCGCGCACATCGACTACCAACCCGACAGCCTAGTGTGGAACGCCCAAGGCGGCATGCTCGATGTGCTGCATGGCCCTACGCAAACCACGCGCACGGTGCCCTACGGCCAGCTCATCGTGGCCAGCGGCGCCACCGACCGCGTGCTGCCCATGCCAGGCTGGACGCTGCCCGGCGTGTACACGCTGGGGGGAGCGCAGGTGGCGCTCAAGTTCCAGGGCTGCACCATCGGCCGCAACGTGGTGCTGATGGGCACCGGGCCGCTGCTGTATCTGGTGGCGTACCAATATGCCAAGGCAGGCGCCAAGGCGGGCGTGAAGGTGGCTGCAGTGCTGGACACCGCCCGCTTTGCCGACCAGCTGGCCGCCCTGCCCGGCATGCTGACGCAGCCCGCCGTGCTGGCCAAAGGGATGTACTACGTGGGCGGGCTGCGCGCGCACGGCGTGGCGGTGCACACCGGCGTGCGGCCTGTTCGCGTGGAGGGCGAAACACGGGTCAATGCCGTGGTGTGGACCGACGGCCAGAACGAGCACACCGTGCAGTGCGATGCCGTGGGCTTTGGCTACGCACTGCGGTCCGAAACCCAACTGGCAGACCTGCTGGGCTGCCGCTTTGCCTGGGCCCCGATGCACCACGCCCACCTGCCTGAGCGCGACACAGCAGGCCGCACCAGCGTGGCCGGCGTGTACCTGGCGGGGGATGGCGCGGGCATCATGGGCGCCGATGCGGCCGAATGGGCGGGTGAGCGCGCTGCGCTGGCGCTGCTGGCAGACCATGGCGTGAAGGTGGACACTGCACGCGCGGCGGAGCTGGAACGCAAGCTCACGGGCTTGATGCCATTCCGCCAAGGGCTGGAGCGCGCCTTCCCCTTCCCCACCAACTGGGCGGCCCACGCGCCCGACGCGCTGGTGGTGTGCCGCTGCGAGAACATCACGGCCGGTGAGCTGCGCGCCTGTGCCCGCGATGCGGGCGCAGACGAGATGAACCGTCTTAAAGCCCTGACCCGCGTGGGCATGGGCCGCTGCCAGGGCCGCATGTGCGGTGTGGCCGCTGCAGAAATCCTGGCCCAGGCCACAGGCAAGCCGATTGACACGGTAGGACGGCTGCGCGGACAGGCGCCGATCAAGCCCATCCCCATCCACCTGCAAGCCCAGGCGGAGGCACGCGCATGACCGCAACCCCAACGATTGACACCGACGTCGCCATTGTGGGCGGCGGCATCATGGGCGCATCGGCCGCGCTGGCACTGCGCCGCAAAGGTGTGGCGGTGGTGCTGCTGGAGCGCGACCTGTGCGGCTCGCGCTCCAGCGGCGTGAACTATGGCGGCGTGCGCCGCCAGGGCCGGCCTGTGAGCCAACTGCCCCTGGCGCAGCGCGCCCACCAGGTGTGGGCCAACCTGCCCACGCTGATTGGCACCGATGGCGAATACCAGCGCAGCGGGCACTTCAAGATCGGGCGCAGCGAGGCGGACATGGCTTCGCTGGAAGCCTATGCCCACTTGAGCCGCGACTTTGACCTGGGCATCCAGCTCATCTCGGGCACCACGCTGCGCGAGCGCTGCCCTTGGCTGGGCGGGCGTGCCGTGGGTGGCTCGCTGTGCCCCGACGACGGCCAGGCCAACCCGCGCCTGGTGTCGCCCGCGTTTGCGCTGGCGGCCAAGCGCGCGGGCGCGCAGATTCTGGAGCGCACACCAATGACCTCGGTGGAGCACGACGGGCAGCTGTTCACCGTGCGCTCCGGCACCACCGTGGCCGTGCGTGCGCCCGTGCTCATCAACTGCGCTGGTGCCTGGGCCGGTGCGCTGGCCGCGCAGTTTGGCGAGGCCGTGCCCATTCACTCCGGCCATCCGGCCATGGCCGTGACCGAGCCCCTGCCCTTTTTCATGCACTGGAGCCTGGGTGTGGAAGGCGGCGGCATCTACTGCCGACAGGTGGCGCGCGGCAATCTGGTGCTGGGCGGCGGCGCAGGTGTGGCGCTGGATGCCGACCGCGCCCGCTCCGAGCGCAGCGCCATCGCTACCCTGGCAGTGCAGGCGGTGGAGCTGCTGCCCGCCCTCAAGAACGCGCACTTCATTCGCACCTGGAGCGGCACCGAAGGCTATCTGCCTGACCGCCAGCCGGTGCTGGGCAAGAGCCACACCACGCCCGGCCTGATCCATGGCTTTGGCTTTGCCGGTGCGGGCTTTCAGATTGGCCCCGGCGTGGGCGAGGTGCTGGCCGAGCTGGCACGCGATGGCCGCAGCACCACGCCGATTGATGCCTTTGCGATTGAGCGATTTCTCCCAACGACGGTGGCTGACGTGGCCAGCACTGCCGCTGCCCACTGACCCCGTCTGCCACCGACAAAACTCCCCTCCCCACCAGAAAGGAAACCACCATGACCTTCTCCCCCCGCTTTGCCAGCCGCGCCCTTGTGACGGCCGCTGCACTGACCGCCGTGGCCGCCGCAGACACCGCCACCGCGCAGACCAAAACGCTGTACATCGGCATGAATGGCGGCACCATGGAGAAGGCGTACACGCAGTACGTGTTCCCGGCGTTCGAGAAGCTGCATGGCGTGAAGGTGGTGGTGGTGCCTGGCACGTCCTCGGACATCCTGGCCAAGGCCCAGGCCAACAAGGACAAGCCGCAGATGCACGTGATGTTTCTGGACGACGGCATCATGGTGCGCGCCATGGGCATGGGCCTGTGCGAAAAGCAAAAGCCCAACCCGCACCTGAACGACATCTACCCCGCCGCCCGCTTCAAGGACGACCTGGCCAGTGGCGTGAGCCTGGGCATGACCGGCATCGCCTACAACACCAAGATGTTTGCCGAAAAGGGCTGGGCCGCGCCTACGTCGTGGATGGACTTTGCCGACCCCAAGTACAAGGGCAAGGTGGTGTTCCAGTCCATGCCGTCGTCGTCGTTCGGGCTGCACGGCTTCTTGATGTTCAACCGCATCCAGGGCGGCACCGACAAGAACGTGGAGCCAGGCTTTACCAACTGGGCCAAGACCATCGGCCCGAACGTGCTGGAATACATCCCCAGCTCGGCCAAGATTTCGGAGATGGTGCAGACGGGTGAAGCCGCGATCTTCCCGCTCACGCCGACCAGTGTGGCGGCCTTGAAGGCCAAGGGCATTCCGGTGGAATACGCACAGCCCAAGGAGGGCTCGGTGGTGCTGATGACCGGCCAATGCGTGATCGCCAAGAACAGCGAACCCGAACTGGCGCAAAAGCTGGCCGAGTTTCTGCTGAGCCCGCTGGCACAGGCCAACGTGCTGCAGTTTGGCGCGCAGATTCCCACCAACCCCAAGGCGCCTGCCGTGGGTGAAGGTGCCGCCCAGGTCGCGCAGATCAGCCAGTGGATGAAAAACGCCGTGACACTGGACTGGGACAGCGTGAACGCCAACCGCCCTGCGTGGAACGCGCGCTGGAACAAGACCATCGAGCGCTGAGAGGATATGGAGCGCGTGTGAACAGGCTACACCTGCTCACACTGGCGGGCCGTTTGTGACAAATGTCACCGGCCCCGCCATACCCTGCGGTGGTGGGGTGCCACAAACCGCTTCTTCGACTTCAGAATCCGGCGCCTGGGCATGCTGATTCGTTCAGCCAGTCCGCCACCATTCGAAGAAGAGGGATACCACCATGAAACGCTGGATCAAATGGACCGCAGGCAGCGCGCTGCTGCTGGGCGTGATCGTTGTCGCCACCGCCGCCAGCGGCCTGTACCTGGCCGAGCAAAAACGCAACCGCTACATCGACATCAAACCCCGCCCCGTGGCCTACACCACCGATGCGCAGACCATCGAACGCGGGCGCTATCTGTATGCATCGCGTGGCTGCACCGACTGCCATGGCGCACAAGGCACGGGCCGCGAGTTCGTCAACGATGGCAAGGGCACGCGCATCGCTGGGCCCAACATCACGCCGGCTGGTGTGGTGGCGCGCTACCAGCCCGAGGACTGGAACAGCGTGATCCGCCACGGCGTCAAGCCCAATGGCCGCCCGGTGCTGGTCATGCCCAGCGAGGACTACAACCGCTTCACCAACGAAGACCTGAACGCCCTGGTGTCGTATGTGCGCCAGTTCCCCCCCAAGGAGGGCACGCAGGCCGTGATCGATCTGCCGCACCCTGCCTGGGTGCTGTATGGGCTGGGTGCGATTCCCGACGCGGCCTCGCGCATTGACCACCAGCTGGCCCCCTCACGGCCGACGGCTGCCGGAGTGACGCTGGCCAACGGCCAGTACGTGGCCAACATGTGCATCGGCTGCCATGGTGCCGACCTGTCGGGCGGCAAGATCCCCGGCGGCCCGCCTGACTGGCCTGCGGCGGCAGACATCCGCCCTGGCACACACAGTGCCGACAGTGCCCTGACACGCTACCCCAACGCCGCAAGCTTTGTGGCCATGCTGCGCACAGGCAAGCGGCCTGACGGCACACCCATCCAGGTGATGCCCTTCGAGTCGCTCGGGCAACTCAGCGACGTGGATGCGCAAGCGCTGTACCTGTACCTGAACGCACCCCCTGGCAGCGTGAAGCAGGACGTGGGCAGTGCAACGGCCGGCAGCCAAAAGAGCAGCGCCAACACCGTGCCCTCCGGGCCGGGCGGGCTCAAGCTGCCAGGTTGACCTGAGAGCCTGTGAACGGCCCCGCAGGGGGACGCCCGCAGACACTCAGACGAAAGGCGGGCGAAGGACCGCGCCCCCAAAAAAGCGCTGCCCTGCTGACCCGCCCCCCTTGGACCACCCGCTGTGGTGGCGGGTCAGCTGCCAGGGTGCTGATGTGCGTGGGGAGGCGAGACGGGCGCCTGGCTGTATGACCCCATGGGCCCACCGGGGCTGTTGGTAGGGCCGGTGGGCGCAGGCGGCGGTGCGCGGCGCACCCGTGGCACCACGCTGAGCTGCACGGTATCGAGCACCGGGCCGGGCACCACATTCAGCGCCTTGCGCGGCAGGTCCACCAGTTGCTCGGCGTGCCACACGCGCACCTGTGCGGCGCCATCCGGCACGCTGGCAAATCGGGCAATGCCATCGTTGTCGGTCTTGAGTGTCCAGGCCGAATCGGTCACAAACACGTGGCCGCGCATGGAACCGTGCAGGTGGCAGCCCAGCAGCACCACGCCAGGGGTGTCGAGTTTGACGTCCGCAAAGTTGGCGGGCTTGCCGTCGGCCTTGCCGGCCAGGCGCAACTCAAAATTGGAACTAGGCGCAGCAGGGGCCGCTGCAGCGGCTACGCCTGTAGGGTTGCCGCGCACATGGTGATCCCAGCGGTCCTGGTTGGTGAAACGCACGGTGGTGCCGGGCATCACCACGGTGACGGCAGGCACAAAACGCATGCGCTCCTGCTCAATGGTGGGACTGAGCTGCAGCAGGCTGGGGGCCGCAGCGGTGGTGGCGCTGGGGTACACCACCACCACGGCGTCGGGCACAGGCTTGCCGTCGCGGTCCAGCACCTGGATTTGGACATTTCCGGCCCAAGCGCTAGTGAATATTGCGCTGGCAGCTATGAAAAAAATAGCATTTTTCATCGTCTTAGTGTTTGGTGATCACATCGCGGTGCATGGGCGCCAACAAGGCCAGCAGGCGGTTTTGTTGAGCGAACGGTATGCCTTGGGCGTCCATGGCGCTTTGCAGCACCTCCACCAGGGCGTTGAAATGGCCCTTGTTGATGTCCATGTCGGCATGGGCCGATTTCATGTCAGCGCCTTCATATTTGCAAGGGCCCCCGCTCAGCTGGCAAAACTGGTCGGTCAGGCTCTCCTTGAGGGCGGCTGGTTTCGTGTCCTTGAAGTGGCTGCCGATGCGTGGGTCCTTGACCACACGGTTCACAAAATCGTCCACCAGACGGGTGATGCCAGGCTTTTCGCCCAGGGCCTGGTACAGGCCGGCAGGGGCTACAGGGGCTGCAGTGTTCGCCACCGGCGCCGCAGCAGTCTGCGCAAAGGCCGGGGCAGCCAGCAAGCCGCCCAGGGAGACGGCCAGGGCGATGAGGGTTTTGGAGTGCGTCATGACAATGTCCTCAGAAGGCGACTTGGGCCGACAGGTAATAGCCGGTCTGGCGGCGGTTGTTGGTGATGCCGGGCACGATGCGGCCCAGGTCCACATAGGCCAGCGTGAGCGATACGTTCTTGCTGGGCGCCCAGGCCACGAAGATGTCCTTCCAGTCGTCTTCGCGCAGCGCAGCGCCCAGGCCGGCCGCCGCGCCCAGGGCCTGCAGGTTGTTGGGCTTGAAGCGGTACTCGGCGCCCACCGCCAGGTTCTTGTTGATGAGGTACGCCACCGAGAACTCGGGCTGCAGGCTGCGGCCGTTCTTGCCCGGTGCAGCCGAGCCAAAGCCCAGCAGGCCGTTCTGGTTGGCGTTGGTGTAGCGCAGCGTGCCGTTGACCAGCACGCTTTGCGCCAGCAGCAGCTTGGTGGCGCTCACGTACACATCGGTGCCGCTGGTTTTGGTGCCCAGAAAGTCCAGCACCGACCTGATGGAACCCGGGTGCACCTGCTTGTGCTCCAGCCCCACCGCAATCTGGGGCATCCAGCTGTCGCTGTTGAGCACCGCGTCGCCCGCCACCTTGAGCTTGATGCCGAGCACGTCCATCTTGATGTGCTGGCCGGGTGTCACGCCAAACGGCGCAATGCCGTTGAGCGCGATCGCGGGCGAGGCATCAAAGTCCTGGCGCGCCAGCGACAGCTCCAGGCGGTCGTGCAGCCCCAGGGCCACGCCATAGCCGTTCAGGCTGTAATCCTGGGTCGCAGCACGGGTGGCATAGGCGCTGACACCCACCTCGCCCTCGGTGGCGTTGCTGCCAATCACTGCCCAGGGGGTCAGCCCGCCGCCCGCCGATCCGGCGATGGTGCTGACACCACCGGTGAGCAGCAGCTTGCCGGTATCGGCCTGGGCCGCACTGCAGGCCAGCGCAACGCCAGCCAGCACGGCGATGGAAAGGGGACTCTTCATGGGGCGCTCCTCGTGTTTGTAAATAATTGCTACGACAGCGTCATTACGCACACGGGCGACGTCCAGATGTGAATCCAGAGTACCGCAAAGGGTCTTTAGCGCCTGATCAGGGTCCGGCCCCCACGACGGACTGGCCACCGTTCTCGTCAGCCAGCGAAGGCAAGGCGCTGCACGGTCCAGTACAGCGACAGCACCAGCAACGCGACGGAGCCCCCACGCACCACCACCGAGCGGTACCACACCCTGCGCGCAAGCACTGTCGAGACCGCGCACCACAGGGCGACCACCATCAGTTGGCCCACTTCGACTCCTAGGTTGAACCCCGCCAGGGCCCACAACAGCGAAGCGCCCGCCACGCCAGCTTCGACCAGCACCCCGGAAAAACCCAGCCCGTGCACCAGACCAAAGCCCAGAGCAAGCCAGCTACTGCGCAGGCCTTGGACGGGAAACAGGTTCAGCAACGCCGAGATGCCGATGCTGATGGCAATGGCGGGCTCCACCCAGTTGCCCGACACGGTGACCCAGCCCAGGCCTGCCAGTGCCAGCGTGATGGAATGGCCCACGGTGAAACAGGTCACCGTGAGCAGGAGCGCCTTGATCCCGGCGAAGCGGTCCCTGGCGCCGGAGGCCGGGGTGTCAGCGATCGGTGTTGTGCCGGACTCCGTGTGCAATGGCAGATCGCGGTGGCGGGGCTGCGGCCGCGCCAGGGAGATGGGCAGCAACAGTGCCAGCAAAAAGGCCAGGTGGTCGTAGCCAGACAGGATGTGGTGCACCCCTTCGGTCACAAAGTGCAGCAGCGTGGCCACCCCGCCGCGTGGGGCGCCGGGCACTGTTGCGTCCGTGCCTTGAGCACCTTCTGCACCGTCTGGCCCCGCTTGTCCGGCGCGGCTGCCTGCAGAGCGCAGGTCGGTGCCGGAGCGCCCGTCAGTGGCCAGCACGGCTGCCAGCGTCTGGCCGCTCAACGCGCCGCCCACCAGCAGGCGGTGTGTGGGGTCGATGCCCTGCATCAGGCCGTAGCGCAGGGTGACCGCCTGGGCTGGCGCACAGGGCAGCGTGGCAGCCAGCCGCGCGTAACGCCCATCGGTGCGCTGCTCCAACGCTTCAAAGCGCCAGGCAGGCACCGTCGCCGTTCCGTCGCACTGCCACAACATGCCCTGGCCCACCCACTGGACGATGGCGGGCATGGACTGCCGCACCTCGCCCCATGTGAGCTGGCGGTCGCCATCGGCATCGAGCTGCTCCAGCGCGGCATCTACATCCTTCAAGGCCACCGACAGCACAAGGCCTATCGATGCGCCCGCCCCTGCAGTGCCCTGGGGTGCCAGCGCATCCGTCACCCGCAGATAGGCGTCGCTGGCCTTGTGGGCCCACGCGCTGGGCGCCAGTGCTGCGGCAGTCAACGCGACAGCCACCATGGCCCGCAGGGAACGCCCGTGTGGGCGCAGGAGGCCCGTTATCCAGTGCATGCAGCGCATCATTGGGCTCCCCGGGTCTGCCAGCGCGCCAGACGCAGGTCTTGCAGCCCTGCTTGCTGCAGGGCCTGCCGCACGGCCTGGTGGGCAGCAGCGTCGCCCGACTGCTCAGAGGTCTGCAGTGCAAGCCACCAGTCGAGGGGCTCTTTTTGCAGGGCAAGGTTGGTGCGGGCCGCCTTCCATGCGGCGGCGGGTTGCCCCTGCAACCACAGCGCCAGCAAGGCACGCTCCCGGGCGTGGGCGTCCAGCCCCTCACCGCGCGCCGCGATGGCGGCAAAACGCGCTTCCAGGTCGCGCACCAGGGGCTGCCACGCGGCGTCCCCCATCAGCCGCAGGGCCTGCGCGCGCCGCAGCAGCACGGAGTCGCTGTCGGGCTGGTGCCGGAGCACCTCCAGTGCGGCGCTCGCACGATTGCGGCGCAACAGCTGGTCGGCATAGGCCAGCGCGGTGTAGCCGTCGGGGGCATCGGCCAGGCTGCGGCGGTAGGCCGCGTCGGCAGCGTCATCGCGCCCTGCGCGCTCTTCGCTCTCGGCCAGCAGCGACCCGATCCAGGCCCGCTGGGCAGCATCCCCCGCAACCTGCTGCCGCAGGGCGGTGAAGCCATTGCGTGCGGCATCGTGCTGGCCTTGCAGTGAACGGGTTTCGAGCAGGCAGGCGGTGGCGTACAGCGCAGCACCATAGCGGGCTACGTTGCGGCAGGCGGCCTCGGCGGCCTCATAGCGCGCGGCCACACGCTCCAGCGTGGCCAGCGTGAGCCAGCCCTGCACCTGTGCGGGGTTGGTTTGCAAGGCGCGCTCCAGCGTGGCGCGCGCGGCTGAAAATTCATGGCGCCCTTGCTCTACGGTGGCCTGCAACACCAGCAGATCGGCCGGGGCGTCCGCCTGGCCCCACCAGCGAGCCAGGGCCGCCTGTGCCCGGCCCAGGTAACGCGGGTCCGCCGTCTCGCGTGACAGCGTGATCCAGCGCCGGGCCGTGGCGGCAGCGGCCTGGGGCGTGGCGGGGGCTGCGCTCACACGCTCGGGCAGACGCTCGACCACATCGGCATTGAGGCCAGGTGGCAAGTCCTGCGGCAAGGCCGCCAGGGCCGTGCCCGCCCAGAACACCAGGCACAAGGCCACGCACAAACAGTGATGAGGTTTCTTCATGGGCTCGTGACAACAGCGGATATCGAAAGAGACACAATCACCCACGCACGCCCTGGCCACACCCCTTCAGGGCGCAACCAGGACATCGCGCGAGGGTCAGAGCCGCGAATCGGGCTCTTCTGCCTCGGTGCTGGACAGCACCAGCTGGTCCACCGCCTGAGGTTCAGTGGTGTCCGATGTGCCGCTGGCCACAATGGGCTGCACATACGCGAACGCATTCACCATCACGGGGCCCCCATTGCCAGGGTCTGCCGTGTTGTCGCCGCTACCGCCCCCGCCGCAACCGGTGATGGCCAATGCCGCCACCGAAGTAAGGGCCAGGTGCTGAATCCGAAGGTTCTTTTGCATGGTGTGGCTCCTTCGGATCAGAAGTTCTTGGCACCGGGCAGCGGTGGGTTCACGTACGGAAATGCCGTACGGTAGTCGGTCGCCTTGGTGCGCGAGCCGTCCACAAACGCTACCCCTCCTGCCGGGGCATCCCCCGGCTTGCAGCCCACCTTGAGCGTGTCCGTGGCACCCGTCGCCGTGCACAGCGCACCCATGGCCACGCGCAGCGATACGTCCACCACGTCGTCGCCCAAGCGGCGGCCGTTCGGGAAGCCGGCCGCGTCCCCTGCCACCACCCCCAGCGAGTTCTGCGCAGCCGCAGCCGTGGCGGCAATGCCCGTGTTCAAGCGCAGCATTTCGGCCAGGGGGCCTCCAGCACCCAGGCCGGTGACGTTGCCGGGGCGATTGACGGTGGGCAGCCCCGTGAGGAAGGCCGTCATCAGGTCGGTGCGCGGGAAGTTCGTGGGGGCCTTGGCGCCAAACAGCGTCTCGACCAGCGCGGGCAGCGTGGGGTGCGTCACGTAGTCCGCAAAGTTGGCCGCATCATCCTTGGGCTTGGACGCGTTGAACTTGTCCTTGTCCTTGAGGCCAATCACCACCTCGTTGACCAGCGGCATGCCCAGGCGCGAGACCTGCGTCCATGCGCCACCGGCCTTCTCGCTGGTCTGCAGGCCCGAGTCTGGCTTGCCATTGAGCAAGCGGGCCTGGCGCAGGCTGGCAGTGGTCCAGCCGCCAATGACCTTCTCGCCCGATGCCGCCGTGAGGCAATTGGTGGGCACTTCCACCGCGAGCGACGTCACGTTCTTGTTGGCAATCTGGCCCGCGCCGAAGGCCGCAGCATTCGACTCGCTGGTGATGACGGCGGCAGGTGCATTCACCAGATCAAAGATGGTGCCCAGCGACACCGGGAACGGGTCCTGCCGCTGGCCCACAAACACCTTGCCGGGGGTGGAGCAGCCGGGGATGTTGATGCCATACACATACTTGCCGGCATAGGCGTCGTAGGCGGCCGCATTGCCCAGCGATTTTTCACCGATGTAGTCGATGGGCTTGGTGAAGGTGGTACCCCCACCGGCCATGGTGATCTGCTCGCGCTTGCCGGTACGGCGGTCACCGCGCACGATGAACAGCTCGTACTCTTCGCGGTAAGCCAGCGGGTCGCCCGCTGCGCCGCTGATGCCACCGGCGTTGCGCAGCGGAATGGCCACCTTCTTGCGGGCACCATCAGGACCGATATCGAGCATGATGCCGTTGCCACCATTGTTCAGCGTGTTCTTGAAGCGGAACTGAAAGGTGATGTCCTCCGCTGCGTCGCCGTTGTTGTCGATGTGGATCTCGTACAGCGCATTCGAGTCCAGGCTGAAGTAGTTGGGGCCGCCATAGGCATCCTGCAGCGGCAGGTAGTTGGCGATCATGGTGACAAAACCCGCTCGACCCGGTTCGTAGCTGTTGAACAGGTAGAAGTCACTGCCGTCAACCTTGGGCTGGGTCGTGATGAACGGTGCCTCGCGGTGGCTGGACGCCAGACTGACGCCCGCTGTGCTGGCAGCCAGAACAGCCAGCACGGCCAGACTGATTTTTTTCAATGGCATGGGGATCTCCTCGTAGGTGGAAGGTGGGGTGCCAAGCACCCCACCTTGAATACGACGAAGAGAAACCCGTGGATTCAACGGTGGCGACTATTCTTTTCTTTTGCCACCGGTTCTTCCAGACCTGTACGCAACTGCCTGAAACCCAGGTGTCAGGTGGCCTTGCGGATCAGAGCGCCCTTGAACAGCACCGGCCCGGTCGGACCTGTGGCGCTGGGCACACCACCCTTGGGTTCCAGACTGATGGCCAGCGTGGGGACTTCTTTCACATCGCCCTCCTGGGCCACCAGCTTGAGCAGCTTGTCCTGCCCCAGCACGCCCAATGAGCGCGGGCCGCCAGCGGGCGGCAGCGCCCACAGTTGTAAGGACTTGTCCGTCCCCTCCTGGAAACCGCCCACGCGCTGCAGCACGAGCTGGTTGTTCTTGGGGTCGAACGTCACCAGCATCGACGCGTCGGCCTTGTCATCGGCCAACACCGCCACGTACTGGATCTGGGGCGTGGCTTGCAGTTGTTGCTGCAGTGCGGCGATCTGCGCGCCCGTGGTGGCACGCAGGCCTCCATTGACCTGCACGCCCACCACCACAGCCGCCAGCGTGGCGATGGCGCCCGCAGCTGCCGCACCGCGCCACACCAGCAGGTTGCGCCACCAGCCACCTGGGGCCTCTGCGGCCTGGTGCACACGGGCAGCTTGCATGGCGGACGCAGCCCGGTCGGCCTGCACCAGGTTGTCGATGCGCGTCCACACGGCGGGCGCGGGGTGGATGGCGGGCTGCAACTCGGTCAGGCCGGACCAGCGGGTCTGCCAGACCAGCGCTGCAGCGCGCACGGTGGCGTGTTCGCGGGCCAGGCTTTCAAATCGGCGGCGGGCGCCGCCACGCAGTGTGCCCAGGGCGTAGCTGGCAGCCAGGCGGTCGAGCAGTTCGGGGTGTTGGGTAATGTTCATGGCAACCTCACGCAAAACGCGCCATGCAGGTGCGCAGCTGTTCCAGGCCCCGACGGATCCAGGTCTTGACGGTACCCAGCGGCAGCTTGAGTTGCTCGGCCAGCTCCCCGTGGCTCTGGTCGCGCAGGTAGGCCAGGCTCACCACTTCGCGCTGCTTGTGATCGAGCTTTCCCAGACAGTGGTGCAGCGCAAAGGCCTGCTCGCTGGCATCGGCGGCGTCCATGGGGTTGGGCGTATCGCCCTCCAGCGTCTGCGCCATCTCGTCATCCAGCTCGTTCATCAGATCGGACCGGTCGGTAGTGCGCTTGCGCAGGGCATCCAGCGCCCGGCTGCGCACGATCAAACCCATCCACGCCATGGGCGGACTCAGCGATGCGCGGTAGTTGCCCGCGCCGCGCCAGATGGTCAAAAACGCCTCCTGCAGCACATCCTCCGCCGCATCGCGGTTGCGGACGATACGCAGGGCCAGGCCAAAAAGCTGCGACGAGGTGCGCTCGTACAGCTTTTTCAGCGCGGAGTCGTCCTGCGCGGCGATGCGGTCTAGGAGGTCCATCAGTTCACTGTCTGGGTGGAGGGTGCTCATGCGCCCATTGTCTTGGATTGATCGGGTTGGCAGGCCTTGCGGGGCTTTGCTGTAGGTGAATACGCCACAGCAGGCACTTTGGATGTCGCCGGACACAAAAACAGTGCCCTGGCCCGGTAAGTTGGTGTAGTCGGGGTATCGGGCACCCCAACCGCAATGGGCATGAATCCAGGCGGCGGGATCGTCCGTACTGCCAGAGTCACCTCTGCCCACAACGCTCGCGCTTTCCACCCCATGCTGCCCGCCATGCCTCTGCCTCGCCCACTGTCCCCGGTTCATTGGGTTGCCGTTGCGGCCACCTTGCTGTGGGGGGCCCACAGCCCCGCCGCGGCCCAGTCGGTGGAGCGTGGCGCTGCGCTGTACGCGGCGCATTGCAGCAGCTGCCACAGCCCGGACCAGCATGGAGACGGCCCGGCGCACCGGGGCGTGGTGGGGCGCCGCGCGGGCGCACTGAAGGATTTTGACTACTCGCCCGCGCTGCGCGCAAGCAAGCTGCTGTGGACGCGTGCCACGCTCAAGGCCTGGCTGACCGACCCCGAGGCGCTGATCCCCGGACAGGGCATGGACTACCAGCTCGACGATGCGCAGGGCCGCGAGGACGTGGTGGCCTACCTGGCCACGCTCAAACGCCTGCCGGCGCCGGCGACGGCCGCCCGGTAAAGGGCTTTCAGCCGCTCAGGCCGTGGGAAAGGTACCGGGCAGCAGGATCGACGAATCGACGTTGTTGATGTTGGTATGGCCACAGAACGCCATGGTGATGTCCAGCTCTTTCTGGATGATCTGTAGCGCACGCGTCACGCCCGCCTCGCCGTAGGCCCCCAGGCCGTACAAGAAGCTGCGGCCAATCAGCGTGCCCTGCGCGCCCAAAGCGCGGGCTTTGAGCACATCCTGCCCGCTGCGGATGCCGCCGTCCATCCACACCTCGATGTCCTTGCCCGCTGCTGCGGCAATGCCTGGCAGTGCGGCAATGGAGGATGGCGCGCCATCGAGCTGGCGCCCACCGTGGTTGCTGACGATCAGTGCGTCGGCACCGCTGTTGACGGCCAGACGCGCATCTTCAGCGTCCATGATGCCTTTGAGGATCAGCTTGCCGCCCCAGCGCTTCTTGATCCACTCCACATCGCCCCAGTTGAGCTGCGGGTCGAACTGCTCGGCCGTCCACGACGACAGCGACGACAGGTCGCCCACACCCTTGGCGTGGCCCACGATGTTGCCGAAGCTGCGGCGTTTTGTGCCCAGCATGCCCATGCACCAGCGCGGCTTGGTGGCCAGGTTGATGAGGTTGGCGATGGTGGGCTTGGGCGGGGCCGAGAGGCCGTTCTTGATGTCCTTGTGGCGCTGGCCCAGGATCTGCAGATCGAGCGTGAGCTGCAGCGCCGAGCAGTTGGCCGCCTTGGCGCGGTCGATCAGGCGTTCGATGAAGTCGCGGTCCCGCATCACATACACCTGGAACCAGAACGGGTGGCGGCCCGTGTGTTCGGCCACGTCTTCGATGGAGCAGATGCTCATGGTCGAGAGGGTGAACGGGATGCCAAACGCCTTGGCCGCCTTGGCCCCCAGGATCTCGCCGTCGGCATGTTGCATGCCGGTGAGGCCGGTGGGTGCAATGGCCACGGGCATGGCCACGTCCTGCCCCACCATGGTGGTGCGGGTCGTGCGGCCTTCCATGTTCACGGCCACGCGCTGGCGCAGCTTGATGCGCTGGAAGTCGCTCTCGTTGGCGCGGTAGGTGCCCTCGGTGTACGAGCCCGAATCGGCGTAGTCATAGAACATGCGCGGCACGCGGCGCTGGGCAATGACACGCAGGTCTTCGATGCAGGTGATTTTGGACAGATTGGGCACGCAGGCTCTCCAGGATGGGGAATGCGCCGAATGGTAGGCGGTGGCGCGGGGGCCAGCCATCAAAATTTTTTCGACGGCTTGCAACAAATTTCCAGCGACGGACAGCGCCATGCCACCCGGACGCCCGACACCAGCAGGCGGACTACTGGGCCGCGGCCACTGGAGAGGGCTCGGGCAACACCACCTCGGGATCGGAATCCGGGCCCTGGTACAGCATAAAGCGCATGCGCCCGCCGCGTTTGGCCGCATACATGGCGCCGTCAGCATGGCGCGACAGCTCATCGAACGTGCTGCCGTGCTGCGGGAACAGCGCAATGCCGCCGCTCACGCCCACCCGCACCGGCTGCCCAGCCAGATCAAACGCTGCGTCGCAGGCCGCCAGGATCTTGCGCGCCACCAGGCAGGCAGGCTCCACCCCATCCAGCCCCGGCAGCAGCACCACAAACTCATCGCCCCCCTGCCGGCACACCGTGTCGGACGCACGCACCGCTGCCTGCAGGCGCTGGGCAAACTGCACCAGCAGGACATCGCCCACATCGTGGCCCAGGCGGTCGTTGACTTCCTTGAAGCCATCGAGGTCCAGATACATCACCGCCAGAGACTTGCCGTCACGCCGCGCCTGGGCCATGGCCAGATGGGCGCGGTCCTGCAGCAGCACGCGGTTGGGCAGGTCGGTGAGCGCGTCATATTGCGCGAGGTGGGACATGCGCTCGGCCATGGCCACGGCCTCGGTCACATCGCGCAGCACCGCCACCGCGCCGGTCACTGCGCCATGGCGGTCGGTGATGGCACTGGCCGTCTCCTCCACCTGGAAGCGCTGGCCGCTGGTGCGGTGTACCAGCACGCCCCGCACGGGCTCTGTGGCCGCGCCTTGCTGAATCGCGGTGCGCAAGGTGTTGGGCAAAGGTTCGTCGTTGTCGGGGCAACGCAGGCTGACCACTTCGTCTGCGTTATGCCCGGCCGCATCAAACGCCTGCCAGCCCGTGAGGCGCTCGGCCACGGGGTTGAGGTAGGTCACCATGCCTTTGGCATCCGAGCAGACCACGGCATCGCCGATGGATTGCAAGGTGAGGCGCACGCGCTCTTTCTCGTCGAACAGCTCGTTCTCCATGCGCTTGCGCTCGGTGATGTCCGTCACTTGCACAAAGAGCCCGGTGACCACGCCGCGCGCATCGGTGTCAGGCAGGTACGAGACGATGCTGTGACGCGGCTGGCCCCGTGCGTCCTCGTCCGTCCGTTCAAAGCGCTGTGGCATTCCTGCCAACGCCAAGTCGTAATTGGGCTTGCTGGCCGCATAGCGGGCCTCGCTGAGCAGCTCGCTGATATGGCGGCCCCGTACCGGTGCCGGGTAGGTGCCGAACTCCTCCAGCGCCGCACGGTTGGCAAAGCGGTTGTGCATGCTGGCATCCCAGTAGGCAATCATCGAGGGCACGTTGTCGAGCGTCGTGCGCAGGTCGTGTTCGGCCTCGGCCAGGCGCGCGGACACCTTCTGGCGCAGCAGCAGCTCGCGCACAAACATCAGGGCCAGCCCCAGGCTCCCCAGCATCAGCAGCACGGCAAAGCCACCCAGCACCCAGGCACTGCGGCTCCACTTGGCCAGGATGGTGTCGGTGGACTGCGCCACGTTCAGGATCAGCGGGTAGTTGCCCACAGGCCGGAAGGAGTAGAGGCGCTCCACGCCGTCGAGCGCCGCCTTGCCCACAAAAGAACCCGCGCCCTCGGTCTGGAAGCGCAACAGGTTGGGGGAGCCGGCAATCGTTTTGCCCACGTCCGAATCACCGTACGGAAAGCGGGAGATCACCACCCCGTCCTGCCTGAACAGGTTGATGCCGCTGTTCGGGCCAAGGTCCAGAGAGCCAAACAGTTCGTTGAAGTAGCTCAGGCGGATCGCGCCCACCACTACCCCGGCAAAGCTGCCGTCTGCGTTGTAGTAGCCCCGCGAGATGGGCAGGATGTTCAGGCCCGTCACCCGCGAAGGCACAGGCTTGCCGAAGAACAGCCCTTGTTCGCCCCGGTCGCGAAAAGCCAGAAAGTAGTCGCGGTCGGCAAAGTTGACCCGGCGGGGGGCATTGGCGCCCGAGTCCAGGATGACGTTGCCCTGCGCGTCCAGCACCAGCACATCACCCGCGCCGCGCGCGCGCAGCGAGTTGTCAAACACCACCCGCGAGCGCAGGTCGGGGGGCAACGCCCACACCTCCGGGCGCGACACCTCGCGGGCCACGCCTTCCAGGGATTTATCGAACGAGTCCAGCGACCAGGCCAGGCCCTGCTCCAGGGTGCGGGCCAGGTTGGCGTTGGTTTGCACCGCGTAGTTCCACTCGTCGTCGCGAATGGTCCAGATGGTGCGGGCGAACAATGCCCCAATACCCAAAGCCACCAGCAAAGCCAGCCAGATCAGGCGGTGAGAGAAAAACTGGCGAAGCGAGGGCATAGGGATAGTTTGTAACTATTTTAAACAGTCGCCTTAACCGGGACTTGGCCCGAATTCACACCGTATTCCTCGGATTTGTCAGCGTCAATGCGCACCTGCCCGGGTGGGCGCTGCCACCACACCGGCACCACGCACCTCCAGCCGGACTTCGTCCAGCACCTTGCCCTGGGCATCCGTGATCTGCACGACATGCCGCCCAGGCCACGGCATCCAGGCCACCCGAGGCCCCCGGCCCAGGGTTTTGCCGTCCAGCCGCCACTGCACTGCATCGCCCGTGGCGGTGAACTGAAGGCGCTGTCGCATCGGCGGGATGTCCGGGTCCAGCGCGATCACCGTGCCGGATGCCGGGGCGGTGATGCGGGCAGAGGCACCTGCAGGAGGCGCCGTAGGGGTCGAGGCAGCGCTTTTGGAGACATTTTGGCCAGATGCGCTAGTGGAATATGGCTCGGAAGCTATTGAATCAATAGCAAACAAAGACTGCTGCGTGCCAGGCACAAACCATTCGTCGCGCGCAGCTTCCAGTGGCTGGGGGACGCCTGCAGAGGGCGGCTGGCCCGGACCAAACCGCACAGCCGCCCTGACCAGGCCCCCAGGGGCCTTGGGCGCCCGGCTGGGCTCGCGGGCGTGCAGAAAGCCCATCACCGCTGCCCAGATGGGCGCCGCACCACTGGTGCCGCTGACTTCGTGCATGGCCGCGCCACTGGCATTGCCCACCCACACACCCACCGTGTAGCGCTCGGACCAGCCCACCGCCCAGTTGTCGCGCATGTCCTTGCTGGTGCCGGTTTTCACCGCCGTCCAGAAGCGGGTGGCCAACACGCTGTCGGTGCCAAAGGTGCGGGCGCGTGCATTGCCGTCGGACAGGATGTCACCCGCGATGTAGGCAGCGCGTGGGTCGATGGCCGGGGCCGCGGCGCTCACCCGCCCGCCATTGGCAAGCGTGGCTGCAACAGGACTGGCACGCCCGCCGTTGGCGAGCGTGACTGCAACAGGACTCGCCCGCCCACCGTTGGCGAGCGTGCGGTAGGCATTGGTCAGGTGCAGCAGCGGTACCTCGGGGCTGCCCAGTGCCAGGCTGTAGCCAAAGTAGTCACCACTTTCACGCAGCGGCAATCCCATGGCCCCGAGCTGCCGGTGGAACGCATCGGGCGTGACCATGACCAGCGTGCGCACGGCGGGCACGTTGAGCGACGCCGCCAGTGCCGTGCGCACCGACACCCAGCCCTTGAACTGGCGGTCGTAGTTTTGCGGAATGTAGAGCCCCCCCGCCGTGGTGATCTGCGCGGGCGAGTCCTCCACCAGCGAGGCCGCCGTGAGCCGCCGTTCGGCAATCGCCTGGGCGTACAAGAACGGCTTGAGCGTGGAGCCCGGCTGGCGCAACGCCAGCACCCCGTCGACCTCGCTGGCCTGGCTGAGCTGGCCGGATGACCCCACCCAGGCCAGCACCGCGCCCGTGGCGTTGTCCAGCACCAGTACCGCGCCGTCTTCCACATGGCGCCCGCGCAACTCGCGCAGGTGCTGCTGCAGGCTCTGCATCGCAAAACGCTGCAACGGCGCGCGCAGGGTGGTGGCCACCCGCTCGGGCACAGCGCTGTCCTTGTCCCGCTGGCGCAGAAGGTAGCGTGCAAAGTGCGGCGCCACACCCTCGCTGGCATCAAAAGCGCGGCGTTGTAATGCGGCCGTGGTGAACAGGTCCAGCGCGTCGCAGTCCACGCGCACCGCCGGTGCAGCGGGCGAGGCGGGGGTGGAGGGGCGTTGCTGCATGTCGCGCAGCACGCCGCAGGCACGCTGTGCCACCAGCGCAGGCCTTGCGTTGGGTGCGCGCACCAGGGCCGCTGCCACCGCGGCTTCGCGGTCGTCCAGGCCGTGGGCCGCCTTGTCAAACAGAGTGCGGCTCAGGGCATCGATGCCCACCAGCTCGCTGCGAAACGGCACCAGGTTGAGGTACGCCTCCAGGATCTGGTCCTTGCGCCAGCGCCGGTCCAGCACCTGGGCGGCCACCGTCTGCCCCAGCTTTTGCACCACGGTGCGCCCGCCAGGGCCCTGGCGCCAGTCGCCGTCGAGCAAACCCGCCAGCTGCATGGTGATGGTGCTGGCCCCCCGCGTGCGCTGGTTCCACAGGTTGCCCCAGGCAGCGGCCGATGCGGCGCGCCAGTCCACGCCGCTGTGCTCAAAAAAGCGCTTGTCCTCGCTGAGCACCAGGGCCGTGCGCAGGGCGGGCGACACCTCCGCCAAAGGCACCCACTGGCCGCGTCGCACGGTGGCATCGGTGCGCAGGCGCTGCAGTACCTCGCCTTCGCGGGAGAGGATGAGGGTGTCGGAGGGGCGGAAGTCGGCGCGCACTTCGTCGAAGACTGGCAGCGCCCAGGCCGCAGGCGCGCAAGCTGCCAGCGCCAGGACGATGGCCCGTGCACGACTACATAAAACGAATGAGGAATGAAGAAAGGCCACTCCGGTTTGTAGCAGACGCCAAGGGGCTCAATGCGCGGAGGTGTGCGGTGGCTCATGGCCCCCTGTGTTCACCGGGGCATTTCGACGCAACGCAGCCACGCATCGACACACCCTGTCGCACCGGCTTTTTAAAGTCTCGTTCACAGCGACATCAACAAGCATCGACTATCAAAAATAGGAGCTGCTTGCGCTTGCTGGACAGAGCCCGAAAGCCAAAACAAATACCAATCCCAAAGGACGCAGCATGAGAGGACAGATTCTTGTTTTCAACGAACAAAAGGAAGCAGGCGCAATCGTCACAGAAGACGGGCGGCGTATTCTCTTTCACATCAGCGACTGGCAGGACGTCGTGCCGCCGGACCGTGGCATGGCCGTGAGCTTCATGCTTGACTCCGAAAACCGTCCGCGCCAGGTGCAACTTGCCCTGCCCGACCCCATGCCAACCGCTGCTCCAGCGGCCCCCATTCCCGCGCCACCGTCCGGCCCGCCGCTAGCACTGCGGCCGAAGCGTAAACCCGTGGTCACTTTGCTCGCCCTGTTCTTGGGCTTCTTCGGTGCACACCGCTTCTACATGGGTGCTTGGGGTTGGGGGCTGGTGCAACTGCTGGGCGTGCCCATGGTCATCGGCATCTTGTTCGCGCTGGTGCCACCGCTGGGCGGCTTGCTGTACTTTGCCGCCTTCGCGTTCATCGTGGTGGAAAGCATCCGCTACATCTGGATGAGCGATGTCGAGTTCGACGCCAAGGTACTCGCTTATCAGGCCGCGCGGCCCGGCCCCTTCGCCTTCTTCTGGTAAGCCGGGGCCACCATGCACTACAACGTCATCCCCACTCGGCCCCATTCGGGGCTGGGCATCGCATCTTTCATCATCAGCCTGGCGGCGGGCGCTGCGCTGGTCGTTCTTCTCGGCATTGCGGGCGTCATCGAATCCCAACCCGGCGGCATGGACGAGGAATCCGCCGGAGCCGTCCTGGTGGGTCTCTTACTGGCGCTGACGGCACTGGCCCACGTCCTGGCACTGGGACTTGGAATCGCCGCCCTGGTGCAAGCGGGGCGCAGCAAGCTTTTCGGTGTGCTTGGCACCGTGTTCGCCTCCACAGGGCTGATCGGTACCGTGCTGATCTTTCTGCTCGGCGCACTCCTGGAAAGCTGAACCCATGAAACTTCTCCATCCCTTCATTCCACAGGTTGCGGCGCTGGCCCTGGCCTTGGGGTGCCCCAGTGCTCGGGCTGAAACGCTGGAAGGCACGCTCGAACGCGGCCCAGTCCACTCTGTGCTGTGGGCCGTAAGCCCCGAATCGGGCGACCTGATCGGCCAAGTCTTCGCCAACGCCTCTCAAGCCGGGAAGGCCATCCTTGCCCACTGCCTGCCCGGTTTGCACTGCGTCGCCGAAGGCGCCAGCAGCGTTGAGCCGCCTGAAAGCCTGACCGGACAACTGCCATTTAGCATCCAACCTTCCGGCTGGTGGCTCATCACGCAGGCGACTAACGCCTACATGCAGCCCAGCCTGCCCATGAGCGAGCGCCAACTCAGCACCCGCCACGGGCAACTTGCCATTACTGAAGAACACCTGCTGCTGTTCAATGACCGCCCCGTGCTGGCCAGCCAGCCCCAAACCGCCGGGCCTGCACCACAAGCCAGCCCGGTACCCAACAATGCCCCGCTCACACTGCTGGAGCACGTCAGAGCATGGTGGCAAGGTTGGTGGAGCCAAGTACGCGGAAAGCTGCTCGCTCTGCTAGGACGCACGCCGCCCCAGACACAGGCATCCACGCCCGTCCCGTCGCCAGCCGCAGCTGAACCAGTACAAGGCAATTCGGCCCTCCACATCGTGGCGCACTTCGAGCTGGAGGGGCAGGACATCGTGCTGTTGCAGGACACCGGAGGCACCGCGTGCCCCGCGCTCTACCGCTTCGCAACCCTGTCGCCCCAGGGCATCGGGGTGACACCGGAGTTCGGCACCTGCACCAACATCGCCACCGTCGCAATTGACGAAGGCCACGGCGGCTCGCACGAACCAATCGTCACGATGAATGGCTCACGCGGCCCGTTCGAACCCGAGGAGGAACAACGGCGCGCCCACATGCAGCTGCATCGTTTCGTGCTGCGCCAGGGGCAGGTGCATGAGATATCTGTACGAAACTGAAATACCCAAAAAGCATAGCTACCAGCGCTTATCCAGAAAGTGCTACAGGCTAATTTTTGAAAAATCCTTCCGACACTTTTGCTCCGATGCGTGCCGCACCATGTTCGTCAACACTTCAACTGCACGCGCATCGGAATGACTCCATCCCTGCTCTTTTCACGCATGCGCAAGCGTGTCGTGACTTTCAAAAATATGCGGGCAGAATGCAAAGACGCATTGCGTTACAAATACCGACAGAAAGATTCACCTCGCGCCGCGACACAGCGTGTCGCGCCCTGCAACCAGCCTTCTGTCGCAACACTACCGCCCAGCCCAAATACATGCCCGCCGCCAAGCCACTGCCTGAGTCAAAGCCAAAATCCACCAGAGGCCCCACGGTCACCAAACTCGCCCTGCGCTTGTCAAAAATTCTGGCGCTACTGCACCAAGGCGATGACATCGACAAGCGCTGGCTCGCCGAGAAATACAAGGTCAGCGTGCGCACCATCGAGCGCGACCTGTCTGACCGCCTGCACGGCATCGTTGAACACACTGCCGACGGGCGCTGGCAGCTGGTCCCTCAACAACGCAGCACCATCCCGGCCCGGCACCTGCACGACTACACCCGCATGGCGGGCACCGCGCAACTGTTTCCAGACCGCAGCCTGCCGTACCTGCTGGAACAGCTCGATACCCCCGAACCCCGCCGTGCCACGCATGTGCAACCCATACCGCACGAAGACCTGCGCGCGCAAGGCCCGGCATTCGCCCAACTGCAAACTGCCGTGGAGCAGCACCGCGAATGCCACTTTACTTACAAGGGCACGCCGCGCCACGCTCAACCGTACCGGCTCATCCACAAGAACGGTGTGTGGTACCTGGCCGCTGAAGAAGCCGGACGGCTCAAAAACTTCAGCGTGGCGCTGATCGAAGCGCTACAGGTCAATGAAACCAGCCGCTTTGCACCCAAGCCTAAGCACCTGGACTACATCAACACCAAGGACGACGTGTGGTTTACCGAAAGCACCACCGAAGTGCTGCTGCGCGTGGCGCCCGAGGCCGCCCACTACTTCGCCCGTCGCCAGTTGCTGCCCCAGCAGCAGCACCGGGCAGATGCCGATGGCTCGCTGCTGGTGACAACCCATATCAACCATGTGAATCAGTTGCTGCCGGTCGTGCGGTTTTGGCTGCCGAATGTGCGGATCGTCAAGCCAGTGGAGTGGCATGCAGCGCTGGTGGAGGGGCTACGGCAGGCGATGGCTAAGTGGGGCGACTGAGCCGAACCAACCCCATTCACACATTGATTGACTGAACCGAACAAGGAGCAAGCACCATGGGCCAATTCATTCTTTTTCTGCTGGGGCTGTTCGCCATTGGCTGTGTGCTGTATGGGATTTCGGCAGGGGTGCAGGTTATTCAGCACGGGATCTCGCGGCTGACCGAAGGGGCAAACGACAGCGCACCAGCGGCGCCATCCTCACCCAACTCGCAATCCCCGGTCACGGTGAAAGCTACCGAGGCTTCTTCGCCCCTCCAACACAGCATAGAGGTGCTGCGCGAACTCTTCACGCTATATCAGCAGGGCGCCCTGACGCAGGAAGAGTTCGATGGCATGAAGCAATGCCTGCTGGTCGGTACCAAGACCACTGCGCGGCAGCGCTATTGATCCGGCGGAATTTATTCATGAGCCCCTTCGGGCTGAGGTAGCCCAAGCCAGGGCAAGCTGAGGGACATCGCTTTCGATACTCTGGAATAAACCGCGTCGGATCAATAGTGATACACACCAAAACCGAGAAAAGGAGGAAATAAATGCCAGTTCCCACCGGCCCCATGCGCCTTCGGTGCGCGAAATGCGGGAGCACGCAATGGATTCCCGGGAATTCGGACGTTGTTTGGGCAGCGGGGTGCACTGTTTGTGACGGCACGGCCGTCGAACCCGCCCATCAACCTTTCCCCATACCCAGGATTTTGTGGTCAGCCGCCTGTGTGCTGATCGAAATGACAAGAAAACGCTGAGCCAAGAGTTTCAAGAGTTCAAAGAAATTCTTTGTAGAAAACCTGAACCTCTGCCTAAATAGTTCATGAAAAAAATTCTCGACATTAAAAACCGCTCAGCGAGTATTGCGCTGGTTGCGCATTCAACGCCCAGTAAACCGGTCATTGCAGTCTGCGGGCTCATGAATGCGGGCAAAAGTTATTTGCTCAACATGCTCACCCAGCAAATTGATCAGGAATATTTCAAAACTGCCGATCAGCGTGAAACCACCGCCAACAAAACGCTGGAAACCGAGCAATACATTTACCTGGACACTCCAGGTCTGGATGCCAACGCCCAAGACGATGCCATTGCGCAGCAAGGCATCGCTGAGGCCGATATCGTGCTTTTCGTTCATCAACCACAGGGTGAACTGGATCCGCGTGAACTGGCTTTTCTGCGTCAATTGAAAGATAGCTTCGGAAAATCTGCCAAGAACAGCGTCGTCATCGTCATCAGCAAGATCGACAAAGAGCCCGAATCCAAAATAGATGCCATCGACAAGGAAATTCAGAAACAGTGCCAAGAGAAGTTGGGTACCGTCTTCACCACCTTTCAGGTATCAAACACCCGCTATAAAACAGGTATCAGCCAACAAAAAGATGGACTGATTCAGGCTAGTCATATCGACGCACTGGCGCAACACCTGAAAAAAACATCCCCCAAAATCCGCCAGGCACGTCAGAACAAACTGGCCACGAGTATCGAGACGCTGTTGGTCGAAATAGACACCCTGACGCAAGAACTGCGCGATGAGAAAGCCGCCATACAGCAAGACATCAGCGAACAGTTCTGCCATTTCAATGCGCAGATGGAGCAGTTACAGGCTTTCCTGAGCGAGAGCGCATCCAATTTCAAGAAGATTTAAGGAGACTCTTATGCCAATTCCTTTTCTGATTGGTGGCCTTGTCGCAGCCGCAGCCGCAGCAGTTGCCGCCTACGCCCTCAGCGACGACGACAAATCCAGCAATTCAGGCAGTTCTAGCGACAGCGATGACGCAGAGCGTCGCCGCAAGGAGGCCGCAGACAAAGAGCGCAAAGAGCGTGAGCGCACGCAAAAGCAGGAGGCCGCGCACGAAGACTTTCAGAAAGAAGGTCAAGTATTTGGCAAAAACCTGGCGCAGGCGCTGCCTTCTGACTTCGTAAAAGTCAGCTCGCGCGACGCCTTTGCGCTGGATTTCGACTTGAAAAAACGCAGCATGCAATTTGATATGGAAGAGGCATCCGTAAGAGACGCCGATCTCCTCGCCACCATTGACAGCCTAGAGACGATTCTCACCAAGAGGGCATCGCACCAAAAAACCATTGAAAACCTAGCCATATTTTCTGAACTATACAAACCAGCATTTCAATACGGAGCGGCATTGAGAAAAAAGGAAGAACGGGTTGAACGCATCGATGACAGCATCGAAACACTGAAAAAAATCAAGACCCAGCTCCAGAAGCTGGGGAACGAAACTGCATCAACCCACACATAAAAAAATCTCACCATGACAGAAAAATCCATCACCCGGGAGGCACTGCTGGCATCGTTCGGCGCGCTGGAATCGCAATTCACCAGCTCACTGAAAAATGCCCAGGCGTTAGAACAGGGATTCGACGCCTCGCGCGCCAAACTGGTGCAGGCCATCTCCAGCCATTTGCAGAATGCGCAAAAAAGCTTGCCCCTAGCCAACCCCCTGCAAGCGCCGTTGAACAACTTCGTGGCAACCATGACGCAAACCAGTCGCGAGTGGGACGTCAAGGTGGCAGGGCGTCAAAAAGGTGTCGAATTCCGTCAAGGGTTTGAAGATTCGCTGCTGGTTTTTGTCACTGGCAAAGTCAAGTCTGGCAAAAGCTCGCTGGGCAACTACATGGCCTGGGGCCATACCGACCCCACGGACGACACCAAACGCCAGACGCTACCAGAGCGCTACCCCAAGTACCAATCGCACGCCAAGGTGGAGGTAGAAGGTGGAGACCGCCCCAAAGAGGCTGAGAAAAAGCGTGAATTCCGGGTCGGCGCCACTGAGGCTACCAGTTCCATCCAGAGTTTCAGCCTGCCGGGTCTGACTTGGGTGGATTCGCCGGGCCTGCACTCCCTGAAAGAAGAAAATGGCAACCTGGCCCGTGAATACCTAGACCATGCCGACCTGATCCTCTACACCATGAAGTCGGATGCGCCGGGACGCGCCAGCGATCTGGCAGAAATCCGAGATCTCATCCACAAAGACAAAAGAACGCTGCTGCTGCTCACGGGCAGCGACGACATTGAGGAAGATGTCGACGACAGCGGTGATTTGATTCAATGCATCGTCATGAAAGACGCTGCACGGCGCGCTAAACAGCAAGACTATGTACGCGGGGAATTAAAGGAGCTCCCAGATTCCAACAAGCTGGAAATCGTCTCCATCTCGTCGCGCTACGCCCAAGAGCACGCCAATGACCAGGCAGCCTTTCTAGACAGCGGTATAGGCCCCTTTTGCGCAACATTGCAAGACATTTGCCAATCCGAAGGTGTCAAGATCAAGCAGAGCGTCCCCATGAGAAATCTGCACCATTTTCTGGTGAACTGCGAGAACGATCTGGAGCCCTACCAGAAGCTGATTGCCGGCTTCAGTCCAGTAATGCGGAAATTGGATGAAAGCCTCGAAAACCAAATCTCTCAGCACAGCCGCGAGGGTCAAAACGATCTGAAACGTTTCATCGACACATTCTTTGTCGGCATGGAGAATAGCAGGGACGATGCGGATCGTATTAACAGCCAATTAAAAAATTTCAACAGCAAGCTCGGAGAGAAATTCCAGGAAATCACCAACGAGCGACTGCAAGCTATTGCGGATGATTTAACCAAAGAGTTTCAAGCCAGCGTCAAAAGCACCTACCAGCACAGCCTGTTGACCCGGATTCCCGATTTCAAGCTCGACACCATTACTGAACAGGTGGAGGCTGGCATACGCTCGGGCACCAAAAAGCGCAATGCAGGCATAGGCTCTCTCTTGGGTGCAGGAATCGGTTTTTTGGTCGCAGGACCTGCTGGAGCGGCTGTCGGCTCGATGGTGGGAGGCGGGCTGGGGAGTGCCACTGGCGATAGCGCCAGCATTCGCTACCGCGATGTTCAGATCACCGTGGGCGACAACTTGCAGGACATTCGACGCAAACTGCTGGACACCCACTGCGAAGCGCTCGACGTACTGTTGCAGAAAAACTCCACCAACCTATGGCAGGAGTTTGAGGGCAGCATCAAAACCCTTTTGAATAAACTGTCTGCCGAAATGGCGCAATTCGATTCAGAGTTGCAGAAAATTCTCAACAAAACCCAGCTCGCACTTTGAAATCCAAGATCATGAAAATCAATTCCACCCAATTGCTAGGCGCCTACGAACAGGCCCGTGCTTACGCCGCAATCGATTCAGAATTAGCCACACCCTTCGCGCCAGTTGAGCACGTATTTGAAGAGAAAAAGTGCAAGCCAGATGCCTGCATCATGGTTTATGGCGTCTACAACGCAGGCAAAAGCACCTTGATCAATGTGCTGCTGGGCCGGGAAGAGGCCGCAATGGATGACATTCCCTTGACCGACCAGGTAACTGCTTACGCCTGGGACAAATACAGCATTCTCGACACCCCCGGTGTGGACGCCCCCATTGCGCATGAAGACGTAACCAACGCCCAGATGCTCAAGGCAGATGCGATCATCTTTGTGGTCGATCCGCTGGGCACTGTTGAAGAATCCAAGACGTTGGAAGTGCTGGTGGATCTGCTGGCGGCGCACAAGCAGGTGTTCATGGTGTTCAACGACAAGAAGGGATTGAGCGACGAGGATTACATCAAGCTCAAAGACCAAACCCGCGAGCAACTCCAGCGGATTGCAACGCAACGCGGCATGGGTAATATCCTCAAGGAAGTGCCAATTGTCAAAATCAATGCCAAACGCGCCTTGCAAGGACAATTGAAGGGCAAGCCCGAATTGGTGGAATTGAGTGGTCACCTCGCATTTAAAAACCAGCTCACGGATTTTCTGGATGGTATTTCTCCCGACGATGTATATGACCGCCTCAAGCACCAGCTCGTGGAATTTTTGAATACCCAGGTGCAAGTGCTGGGCAGCCAAAAAGGCGATGCCGACATCACGAAAAAATTCGACAAATTTCTGCGTCAAATGGTTCGGGATAAATCGCGACTGTCTTCTGACATGGTGAATGAAATCGAGAGGGAACGGCAAGCGATTTACGATAAAACCAAACGTGCCCTGCGCACCAGCCCGGAAGATTGCCAACAGAAAATCGAAGGCATCCTGCAGCAGGCCAGCGAACAGATGCAAAGGCACCTGAGCAACCGACTGCAGGAGGTTGTCGCCATCGCACAAGCAGACATCGAGGAGTTGCAGGCGACCATGCCTCAGGTGGGGCCATACACCCATGCCAATGAGATTCCGGCAACAGAAAATGCGCCAGACTTGGAGCAACCCATGCCACGAGCGCAAAAATCCTCAGGTATTTCCGCCGAGATGGCGGCACAGGCTTCCAAGCAAATGGCCTCGATGGTCAGGCCGGAGCACATCGTCAGCACACTGAAAACAGTCAAGGAAATATTGCCATCACTCATGAAGGGGATTGGCCCCAAGACCATGGAAAAATGGGCCGGAACCGTGATGACCAAATACGTTCCCTACATTGGCACCGTCGTCACGGTGGGGATGGCGGTATTCGATATGTTCTCCGGCGACCCTGAAGAAAAAGCAATGCGCGAACACATGGAAAAACAACGCCTTACACGTGAGCGGGCAGAGCAACAAATGGATGACTTTGCGCAAGAACTGGCCGATGGCTTCAAGCAATTCATGCGCGAAAATATCCTGCAAGAAATCGATGGATTCTTTGCCCAGTTAAACGCCCAAGTGGACAAGCTGCGCGAAGGTTTCAGCGATACAGAAAGACTGGCCAGCGAACGCCTGCAAAAATGGGTGACTATCCAGCAACAGGCATTGAGCGCGTGACAGCAAGCGCCGACGCAACCCGGCGACCCTTTCCATGCAATGGCTGCGGCAAGTGTTGCAGACAGGTGGATAGGAGCCCTGAAACATCTTGGTTGGATCGCGGTGATTCGATATGCAGGCATTTCGATGAAGCCAACAATATGTGCCTGATCTATACAGATCGCCCACTGGTCTGCCGGGTTGAGGAATATTATTCTCAGAATCTTTCCCATTTATTTGAATGGGATGATTTTGTGAAGATCAATTCAGAGGTTTGTCAGAGTTTGTGAGTTCTAGCATTTGGCCCTGTATATAGCTCTCACGCAACGCCATCAAGCCTCATAACCAGCAACGCTACCCATTCTCCCTACGCATACGCCCAAATCTGAGCTGGCCGCAGCGCGCAGGGGAGTGCTGGGTGCTGTACTTTTTGCCATCTGCGGCAGTTGTCACGGATTCCTTGACAACTGATTCGGGTCCAGCCAAGGGCTGCACATGATCGCACCAGCAACCGAAGACGCCACCATGCACCGATTGCCACTGCCCACTCACTCATCCGGGTGCTCCCGATCAAACCGCTTCTCCGCCTCGGTCAGGTGGCGCAGCAGCACGTGCGAGATCAGGTTGACGCCGATACCGCCGAACACCACCGGCAGCAGGTAGAGCGCAATCGTCAGCTCGGAACTGAACCACGCATCGTCGGCCAGCGACGGCGTGCTCTTGGCCTGTGCTGCCATGGACTGCAGCAGGTACACATCCACCCCCGCGATCAGCACCAGGGCCACACCAAACCCCAGCACCGCCCAGCGCGAGATCGACCGGGTGACCAGCAGCAGTGCATAAATGCCCACCGGCAGCACCAGCGAGAACCCCACCAGCAGCCAGAACCGCAGCTCCAGAAAGACGCTGAGGCTCATGGCATGCAGGCCTGGCGTGGGCGATGGGCGTGGCGGTGCATGGCGACGTCAGGGCGTTGGGTGTCGCGGCTTATTTGGCCACCTGCACCTTCACCCGTGCGTTGGGCGACTCGCCAAACATCTCGGGCGCATACATGGCCTCGACGCGGCTCGGTGGCAGCGCAAAGTCGCCCGCGTTGTTCAGGCGCACGGTGTACTCCATCTTGACGGTGCCCTTGGGCAGGTACTCGTAGTAGCTGCGGAAGGACTCAAAACTGCGCTCCTCGAACGCAGGCCAGCCTGCGCCACTCTTCTTTTCGCCCTGCGTGGCGATCTCGGAGTCGCGGCCCAGGCCGCTGCCCAAAATGGTGGCGCCGCCGGGGATGGGGTCGGTGATGGCCACCCAGGTCATGTCGGCTGTGGCGTTGACCTCCAGCGTCACGCGCAGCACGTCGCCGCGTGTGTACTGGCCGGCGGGCAGCGACTTGTTGGCCTGCTCCACCGGGGTGATGGTCTTCTTGATCGCATAGCCCGCCGCGAACGGCGCCTTGAGATCGATGGCCGCCACCGACTGCAGCGTGAGCCACGGCTTGCCCGGGCCCTGGTGCGTGACGGCCAGCTGCTCCTTGCCGCCCGTCTTGCCTGCAGTACTAGACCATGGCAGGAACATGCCGTTGTTCTTCAGGTTGCCGGGCGATGCGGGCGCGCCAAACCAGGTGATCTGGTTGGGAGCGCCGGTGGCGTCCGATGCCTTCACGCGGTCCACCTTGCTCCAGTCCACGCTGGCGGTGTTGCCGCTCATGCTGGCCTTGGTGGTGCCCGACACGGGTGTGGCCTCGAACTTGGCGCTGAATTTTTCCAGCGCCAGGCCGCCCCACAGGTTGGCCGTGGTGGTGTGCCAGGCGCCCGCCTGCTGGCGGCTGATGAAGCCGTTGGCCAGGCGGCCCATGTCGTCCTTCCAGGCCGGGTCGTCCATCACGGCCAGCATCAGGCGGGCGGTGTTCACGTCGCCGTTCTGCATCAGCCACCACCAGTAGTCGTCCTGCTCGGTGCTGAAGATGAGTTTGGTGCCCTGGTACGACAGGCGGCCGCGCAGGATCTGCATCGCCTCGGCCAGGCGCTTGTCGCGCTCGGGCACATCGGCCACACGCCTCAATACATTCACCCAGTCGATCACCGTGTGGGTGGGCCACTGGTTGGGCGCGATGGTGATGCTGCTCACCATGCGGCCCTGGGCCTTGCCGTAGCGCGACAGCGCTTCGAGCGCGGCCACCTTGCGCATGTCCAGGTCCTTGCGCGGGCTCCAGAAGTTGCGCTGGATGCGGCCTTCCACAAACGCGATCAGGCCACGCTCCATGGGCGCGCGGGCCTCGTCGGGCAAGGCAAACGCGGGGTTGATGCTGGCGGCCTCGTGCGTGGCGGCCAGCACATAGGCCGTCAGGGTGTCGCTGCCCCGGTTGGCGTCGCCGTCGCGCGGCGGGAAGTAATTGGCCAAGCCATCGCTGTCGAGGTAGGTGGGTAACTGCGCCACCACGGTCTGCCACAGCGCGCCATCACGCAGGCCCACGGCCTTGCTGGTCTTTTGCTCCAGGCAGGCAAACGGGTAGCGCGCCCACCAGTCGCGCACGCCGGGCAGGCCTTCGGCCAGCTTGGGCTGCAGCGACATCTTGAGGCCGCCCCGGCCGGGCAATGCGTCGGCGGGTGGGTTCACATCGAGGTTGTAGCTACCGTCCACCTGCACCAGCGTGGCCTGCTGCACCGTGAGCGGCACCGCCTGCACGATGCGCTGGCGGGCCTTGAGGGCGTCGCGGGCGCCACTGACCTGGTCCTTGGCTTCGATCTCCCACAGGATGGCCTCGGCGCGCGTTTGCGCCAGTTGCGCGGGGGCGGTCACGTCCCAGGCCACCTCACGCGCCTCTCCGGCCGGGATGTCGATGGTCTGCGGCTTCAGGTCCAGCAACGTGGCGCGTGGTGCCACCTCCACCTTCATGGCGGCCTTGGTGGTGTTGCGCAGCGTGATCTGCGCGCGGAACTGGTCGTCCTCACGCACCAGCGGCGGCAGGCCGCTGATGATCTGCAGGTCCTGCGTGGCGCGGATGCTGGTGCTGCCGGTGCCAAACAGCCCGGTGGACGCATCGGCCACCGCCACGATCTTGAAGGTGGTCAGCGCATCGTTGAGCGGCACGGTGACCTTGGCCTGGCCGTTGGCGTCGAGCTTGAGTGCGGGCTCCCACAGCAGCAGGGTGTCCAGCAACTCGCGCGTGGGTGACTTGCCCCCACCACCGCCAGCGGGCACGGCCTTCTTGCCGTAGTGACGCCGGCCGATGATTTCCATCTGCGCGGTCGATGTCTCCACACCCCAGCTGCGGCGCTGCAGCATGGCTTCGAGCAGGTTCCAGCTGTTGTTGGGCATCAGCTCCAGCAGCGCCTGGTCCACGGCGGCCAGGGCCACTTCGGCGTTGGCGGCGGGCTTGCCGCCCGGCAGCGTGGCGGTGATGGTGACCTGGGCCTTGCCGCGCACGGCGTAGCTCTCCTTGTCAGCCTGCACCTTCACATCAATCTGGTGGGCCTGTGTGCCCACGCGGATTTCAGCCACACCCAGGCGGTAGGCGGGCTTGGACAGATCCACCAGCGCCGTGGGCGCCTGGTATTCCTTGCCTTCGTACCAGAACGAGGTCCACCACTCGCGCGGCGCCTTGAAGCCCCAGGTGAAGAAGCTGTACCACGGCACTTCGCGCAGGCGGCCCCGCAAGGCCAGCACGCTCACGTAGACATTGGGGCCCCAGTCGGGCTGCACCTTCAGGCTCACTGTGGGGTCCTGGCCGTTGAGCTGCACCACCTGCGTGTCGATGATGCCCTCACGTTCCACGGCCACCAGGGCCGTGGCAAAGCGGAACGGCATGCGCACCTGGAACTTGGCGGTCTCGCCGGGCTGGTAGCTCTTCTTCTCGGCCAGCAGGTCGATGCGGTCATGGTCTTCGCCGCCAAACCACAGCTCGCCCTGGCGCGTGACCCACACCGACGAAGCGGCCACGCTGGTGTTGCCGTCCTTGTCCGTGGCCGTGACCACCAGTTCCACCTCGCCCGCCTCGTCGAGCTTGGCCTCGCACAGCAGCAGGCCGCGCGGGTCGCTTTTGCCGGTGCACAGCGTGCCCAGGTCCTTGGTTTCGGTCTGGTTGTCGTAGCTGTAGAAACCGCCCACCATGCGCTTGCGCGTGGTGGTGGTGATGCGCGCCACGGCCTGCACCTGCAGCGAGGTGTCGGCCGCCGGCTTGCCGTTGTGCTGCAGCGCCAGCGCCTGGAAGCGAATCTTCTGGCGCGCAGACACCCAGCCTTCGGTCTTGATGCCCGCGACCACACCGGCGGGCCACAGCGTTTGCGTGCTGCGCAGGGTCTGCACCTCGCCATTGGGGTCGGCATAGGTGGCCTCCAGCAGCAGCTCCTGCGGCTGGCGCGCCTGGGGCACGTTGTCGATGGTGACCTTGCCCGCACCGTTCTTGTCCAGCGTGAGCGGCAGCTTGTCGGCAATCACGCGCGCGTCCTGGCTGGCGGAGGCTTCTTCGTCGTCGCTGTTGGCATTGCTCTGCTCGCGCTTGCGGGGCGGGCTGAAGCGGAAGGTGTCGTAGTCGCTGAACTCCAGGGACTTGCCGCGCACCAGGGCTGACACGCGCACCGGCAGGTTGGCTGCGCCACCACCGGCCACGTAGTTGATCTGCACGTCGGTGGGCACCGAGCGCACGCGCACCAGCGCCTTTTTATCGACCGGGGCAATGCGCCCCTCCAGCACAGGCAGCCGGAACTCCTCCACCCGGAACGAGCCGGACGCAATGTTGCCGTTCATCGTGCCATTGCCCGCAAACTCGACCTGGTACACGCCCAGCTTGGCTGCTGGCGGAATGGCAAAGGTGCTTTGCGCACTGAGCCCGCCCGTGGCCGTGCCGCGCCACACCAGGGGCTGGGTGAACTGCTGGCCGCTGCCCATGTGGGTGATGACCAGGGTGTCGGGACGCGACCCTGGCAGGGCAAAGCCCTGGCGCGTTTCGGCGCGCAGCAGGTGCTTCATGGACACGGTTTCGCCAGCGCGGAACAGCGTGCGGTCCAAGATGGTGTGGGCGCGCTCGTCCGGCGATGGAGACCGGCTGGTGGGCACATTGAAGCGCCAGGGCTCAATGCCGCGCTGCCAGTCGCTCCAAGTGAAGGCCATGTCTTCCACGCCATCCACCCCCTTTTGGCGGGCGCTCACAAAGTACGACTGGCCGGCCTCCTCCTCAGAATTGGAATTGCAGCCCGGCGGCTCGGGCGAGAGCCCTTCGATGCGGGCTATGCCCTGGGCATCGGTGGTGGCGTTGGCCAGTTCGTTGCCCCGGCAGTCCGACACGCGCACTGTGGCGCCCTGCACGGGCTGGCCCTTGTCCAGCGTGGTGACCCAGGCCATGGCGTTTTCGCGGCCGAGCTTGAAATGCACCCCCAGGTTGGTCACCAGCGCCGAGGTGCGCACATACATCGTACGGCCTTCGCCATGGCGGTCGTCCAGCAGCGAGGCGCCGAGCTTTTGCGACGCGATCTCCACCACATGGAAGCCGGGCGTGAGCGGAATGCCCACCACCTCGAACGGACGCGGGTCGTTGCTCGCGGGCTTGGGCAGGTCCAGCGTCTTGACGCCGCCCTTGCCCGCCAGCAGCGACAGCATGCGCGACTGCACGTACTCCTTGTCGTCATCCAGCACCTTGGGCAGGGGGCCGGTCACGTCTTGGCGCGCCTGCTTACGGTTCACCACATAGTTGTCGTAGCGCTGCACCTTGCGGAACCAGGCAATGATGTCCGCATCGGTGCGGGGCTTGAGCGTGCTCACCTTGCCCGCTGGCGCGCTGGCTGTGGCAGTGCCCGCCTGCAGGCCCTGCGCACGCAGGGCAGCCTCCACGTTGCGCAGCGTTACGGGCAGCAGCGCAGGCGGGTTGTCGGACGCGGGGCCTTCGGCAAAACGCTCCACGATGCCAAACGGCGCCGCCGCAAACTTGGCCAGCGGCGGCATGCCGCCGGTAGACACCTTGAGCGGGAAGTTGTCCGCATTGCGCAACGGGCGGCCCGAGGCGTCCTTGAAGTCCTTGGGTAGCTCGATAGTGAAGGCGGTGTTCTCGGCCAGGGGCGCATTGAACTGCAGGCTGTTGACCAGGGCATCGGCTTGGGCGCCTTCTGCGCCGCCGTCGATCTGGGGCTTGAGGGTTTCCTTGGCGGACTTGAGGCGAATGGCTGCGGCCAGCTTGCGCGGCACGGGCGCATTGAACGACAGCATCATCGGCCGGATGGGCAGGCAGGCCGCCTGGGCGTTTTCACGCTCGCAGTTGAACTCGGCCGAGAACGGCTCGCGCACCTTGAAGTCAAAGCGTTTTTCCACCGTGTTGGCGACTCCGCTGGGGGTGGCCACCCCCTTGCCGAACACGATCTGCATGCGCGAGCCCGAGGTGAACCGGCGGTTGCAGGCCAGCGTGGCAAAGGACAGGGGCTCGCGTGCTGCGTCTTTCTCCAGGCCCAGGCCCTTGAGGATTTCGGCGCGCTGCGCCCCCTCGATCAAACGCACGGGGATGCGCTCGCCCACGCCCTCGGCCGTGCACCACACGTTGCTCTGCACGCTGGCCGTGGTGGCAGGACCATTGAGGAACAGCACAAAGAACTGCTCTTCGTCGATCTGCTCGTAGGTGCTGGGGCGGAGGTTCTGCACAAATGGCCCGCCGCTATTGAACTGATAGCTCTTGGCGCCCGTCAGTTCTGCGCCAGCGGGCGATTTGAAGCCCGGCTTGACGCTGGCGGTGCAACGCACGCCTGGCGGCAGGTCGCGCTCGAAGTCAAACACCCACTCGCGCTCGCCGGTCCAACGGCCCGTGCCCTTGGTGACGCTGGCGTCGCTGCAGCTCAGGCTCAGCGGCGCGGGCGCCTTGGGGTCGCCAAAATTGACCGCAGCAGCGTCGAACTTGGCCACCGCCTGGCGCACGCGCGCCACCTCGCCCTGGGGCGAGAAGCTGGTGATCTGCAGGGCCTGGGCCCCCCAGGCCACCAGAGACAGGCTGGCGGCCAACATCCATTTTTTTGCGTTCACGCTATCCCCTCCGAAGGAACCGGCAAGCGTAACAAAGTGCCATGTCGCGCGGGTGTGTGTTGCAAGCACTTACGTATCGAGCGGGCCCGTGGGCATCTCCTGTGCATGACGACGTGCCGATGGGGCCATGTCCTACCCGCTGCCCTGGCTCTGCGCCCAAAGATGACGGCTTCGTTTTACCCCACGCACCCTCAGGAGCGCCCATGGCACGACCCCCTACCTCGCGCAGCGCGGCCCACAAATCGCCGTCTGCCCTGCCCTCTTCCACCCAGTCCGACAACTTTCGCGGCAATGCGGGCGAACTGCAGCAACAGGCTGGCGGCAAGCACCCGGTACTGACCACGCAGCAGGGCATTCCGGTCGCCGACAACCAGAACTCGCTGCGCGCAGGGCCGCGCGGCCCGGCGCTGCTGGAAGACTTCATCCTGCGCGAGAAGATCACTCACTTTGACCATGAACGCATTCCCGAGCGCATCGTGCACGCCCGGGGCACGGCGGCCCATGGCTTTTTTGAACTCACGCACTCGCTCAAAAAGTACACCACCGCCAAGGTGCTGACCGAGATAGGGGTGCAGACCCCTGTGTTCACCCGCTTTTCCACCGTGGCCGGTGGCGCGGGCTCGGTGGACACACCGCGCGACGTGCGCGGCTTTGCCGTCAAGTTCTACACGCCCGAAGGCAACTGGGACCTGGTGGGCAACAACATCCCCGTGTTCTTCATTCAGGACGCAATGAAATTCCCGGACCTGGTACACGCGGTGAAGATGGAGCCCGACCGGGGCTTTCCGCAGGCTGCCAGCGCGCACGACACCTTCTGGGACTTTGTCTCGCTGATGCCCGAAAGCATGCACATGATCATGTGGGCCATGAGCGACCGCACCATCCCGCGCAGCCTGCGCATGATGGAAGGCTTTGGCGTGCACAGTTTCCGCCTGCTGAATGCAGCGGGCGAGAGCACGTTTGTGAAGTTCCACTGGCGGCCCAAGCTGGGCATCCAGTCCACCGTGTGGGACGAGGCGGTCAAGCTGCAATCGGCCGACAACGACTACCACCGGCGCGACCTGTTCGAAGCCATCGAGGCGGGCGACTTTCCCGAGTGGGAGCTGTCGGTGCAGCTGTTCACTGAACAGGATGCCGAACGCTTCCCGTTTGACCATCTCGACCCCACCAAGCTCATCCCCGAAGAACTGGTGCCCCTGCAGCCCATCGGCCGCATGGTACTCAACCGCTGGCCCGACAACTTTTTCGCCGAGACCGAGCAGGTGGCGTTCTGCCCCGCCAACGTGCCGCCTGGCATCGACTTCAGCAACGACCCCCTGCTGCAGGGCCGCCTGTTCTCGTACCTGGACACGCAGCTGTCCCGCCTGGGCGGGCCCAACTTTGCGCAGATCCCCATTAATGCCCCCAAGTGCCCGTTCCACAACATGCAGCGCGACGGCCACATGCAGATGCAGGTGCCCAAGGGCCGCGTCAACTACGAACCCAGCAGCCTGCAGGGTGACACGCCCCGCGCCTCGCTGGCGCAAGGCTTTCGGCACTTCGCGCAGGCCGACGATGGCGTGAAGGGCCGCGTGCGGGCCGAGAGCTTTGCCGACCACTACAGCCAGGCGCGCATGTTCTACCGCAGCCAGAGCCCGCTGGAGCAGGCCCACATGGCCTCGGCGCTGGTGTTCGAGCTGTCCAAGGTCGGCACACCCCATGTGCGCGAAGCCGTGGTGGGCCATCTGCTGCATGTGGACGCAGACCTGGCCCAGCGCGTGGCCGACGGCCTGGGGCTGCCAGCACTGCCCCCTGCCCCGGCCACCACCGAGCCGGTGCAGGACCTGCCCCTGTCGCCCGCACTGCGCATCATCGACCGAATGAAGCAAACGCTGCAGGGCCGCTCCATCGGCATTCTGGTGGCCGACGGCTCCAACGGCGCATCGGTGGCCAACCTGCGCAAGGCGCTGGAGAAAGTCGGCGCCACCGTGAAGATCGTGGCCCCCAAGGTGGGCGGTGCCGTGCTGAAAGACGGCACGCTGCTGCCCGCCGATGGCCAGCTGGCGGGCACACCATCGGTGGTGTTTGACGCCGTGGCCTCCATCCTGTCGCCCGACATGGGCGCACAGCTGGCCAAGGAGGCGGCGGCCGTCGACTGGTTCCGCGACGCGTTCGGCCACCTCAAGGCCATTGCCGCCTGCAAGGGCACGCGGGCCATCCTGCAGGCCGGTGGCATCGAGCCCGATGCAGGCGTGGTGGACCCGGCCGACGCCCAGGGCTTCATCGCCGCCGCCCAGACCCGCCAGTGGGAGCGTGAACCCAAAGTGCGCACCCTGGCCTGAAGCCCCACCTTTTCGTTCACCCCACCACCCCAAGGAGCCCCCATGCCCAAAAGCCACTACGACAGCCATCAACTCGACGATCTCGTCCTGCAGATGATGGAGACCGAACTCGGCGGCGAACAGGTGTACCGCACCGCCCTCACCTGCGCCATCAACCCCGACCTGAAGAAGGAATGGCAAGGTTATCTGGAAGAAACACTGGCGCACCAGAACGTGGTGCGCGGCATCTGCGATGCGCTGGGCCTGGACCCTGATACGCAGTCGCCCACGCGGGCCGTGGTCAAGCACATTGGCACTTCCTTGGTGCAGGCGATGCAGCTGGCCAAAAAGTCTGGCAGCCCCGACGCCGCACAGCTGGTGGCCTGCGAATGTGTGGTGCACGCGGAGACCAAGGACCACGCCAACTGGGAACTGCTGGGCCAGGTCGCCAAGGTGGCCACGGGCGATGTGGGCCACACCCTCAAGGTAGCGCACAAGGCCGTGGAAAAAGACGAGGACCACCACCTGTACCACACCAAAGGCTGGTGCCGCGAGCTGGCCATTCAGGCCCTGGGCATGCCCGCCGTGCTGCCCCCGCCCGAGGAGGTCAAGAACGTGGAGACCGCCATTGGCGCATCGCGCGCCGAGCAACAGCGCACGGCCATGCTGTGACCGGGTTCCGGGGCTGCACGACGACAGGCCCCGTGGCAGCAAACGCCCCTAAAAATATAGCTGCAAGCGCTTTATGTACTAGCGCCTGCAGCTATTTTTGCTTGAATTTCCATGCAAAACATGCTTCTCAGGCCAAGGGCGGCGGGGTCTCCTGCGGCAACTCTGCAGCGCCGGGGGCTTCGGCCAATGTGGCCAGCCCTTTGCCGCTGCGCTTGCTGGTGTACAGCGCCCGGTCCGCCCGGTCCATGAGCGCGGGCATGGATTCCACAGCAGGGCCCTGGAACAAGGCGACCCCAACGCTTGCGCCGGTCAGCACGTGTTGGCCACTGTCAAGTCCGATGGGCGCCACCAGCGCTGCCAGCACCTTGTGGGCCAGTTCCATGGCGGCCTCCGGGGACGCCACAGCGTTCAGCACCAGTGCAAATTCGTCGCCGCCCAGGCGGGCGGCGGTGTCATTGGCACGGGCCAGCCCGGCCAGACGCTGCGCCACACGCACCAGCACCTGATCGCCACTGCCGTGCCCCAGACTGTCATTGACCGCCTTGAAACCATCCAGGTCCACCAGCAGCAATGCGCCCGCACGGTGGTCACGGTAGGCCGTCAGCACCGCCTGCGACAAGCGGTCTTCAAACAGGCGCCGGTTGGGCAGCCCCGTCAGGCGGTCGTGGCTGGCCAGGGCCAGCACCTGCTGGTGGGCGCGCACCAGCCGTGCGCTCAACAGCCCCAGCACCAGCGCAAACGCATAGGCCAGCATCACCACCAGCACGGGTGCGCGGCCTGCCGCTCCCCAGCCGCCGGTAGGGACCGCGCCCAGAATCCAGCTGCCGCCACCCGGCAAAGGCACATCGAGCGTGGCGGGCTCCTCGTCGAACAACTGGGGGCGGCCGATGAACACCGCGCCCTGCGCGCCCATCGCGTCCAGGCCACGTGCCGCCACCTGAAAGCCCATCTGATCAGAGTTCAGGCCCACATCGGCGAACAGGGTGTCGGCATTGACGGTGAGCGACACGATGCCCCAGTAACGGGGCCCGCCCACCGGTGCGCGCCCCGGCGGATGCGCCAGAAACACCGGCGTGCGGCTGATGATGCCCAGCCCCCCTTGCACCAGAGGAATGGGGCCCGCAACGACCGTGCGGCGGGTCTGGATGGCGCGCTCCACCGCGCCACGCTGCTGCGGGTTGTCCAGGTACCGCAGGCCAATCGCTCGCTCATTGCCCACGCGCGGGTACACATCGCTGATGACGTTGTCGGGCGCCAGAGCCAGGTTGCGGATATTGCGCTGGTGCTCCAGCAGGCGGCCCACCACGGTGGCAAAGATGTCGGGCGACATGCTGCCTTGTGCGGCAATGAAGGCGGACACCGTTTCGGGCACCGACAGCGTGCTCTGCAATTGCCTGTCCAGGCGGTCGCGGATCTGCAGCAGGTGGCTTTGCGCCTGCGCAGCAATCTCGGTCCGCGCCTTGGTGTGTGAGATATCGATGGCCACCCAGGCCAGCGAGGCGGCCAGCATGCTGCTGCACACACCCACCGCGAGGGGCAGGTACCGGTGATGGATCCAGTTCGAAGGAAGGCGGCTGGTGGGCATGAAGAAGGTCCGGGATGGGTGCCGGATGGTGCCATGGTCTGTGCAGACCGGCCAGCACCGACTGCGCTGGGGCTGGCCGCTGGGATGGCATCCAGGTCGGTCAGTGCAAGGGCCTCACGTAGGCCCCTCAGGGGACGCACCGCCCGCGCTGCGAATCCGGGCGGCGGTCAGGTGTATGACCCGCCGCCCGCTCGACGGCCCTTACTGCGCCACAAACCCGCTGGTCTTGATGATGCGCGTCCAGGCCTCGGTGTAGGCCTTCTCGCGCGTGGCCAGTTGCTGGGGCGACATGTAGCCCACCGTCAGGCCCATGGCGGTGAGGTGCTCGCGCACATCGGGCTGGGCCACCACCTTGGCCAGCGCGTTCGAGAAGTCGGTGATGAACTTTTGCGGCGTGCCGGTGGGTGCGTAGATGCCGTAGTACGGCAGGTCTTCAAAGCCCTTGAGACCCATCTCGTCGAACGTGGGCACATCGGGCATGGAGGCCTGGCGCTTGGTGCCCAGCACGCCCACCACGCGCACCTTGCCGGCCTTGTGGTTTTCCATGAAGTCCTGCACCGAGGCCACGCCCGCGCTGATCTGGTTACCCAGCATGTCAGCCATCATGGGGGCGCTGCCCCGGTACGGTGCCGAGACCAGGTCCAGCTGGTACTTTTGCCCCACCAGCTTGACCAGAAACTCTGGAGTGGAAGCTGGCGCAGGAATACCCACCGCGCCCTTGCTGCCACCGGCCGTCTTGACCCACTGCACGTACTCGGAGAACGACTTGGCCGGCGTACCGCCCGACACGGCAAACGCATTCACAAACGTGGCAAAACCGCCCACCGCCACAAAGTCGCGCGCGGGTTCGTAGCCGGGGTTCTTCACCACCTGGGGCAGGATGGAGATGGTGTGGTCGTGCGTGAGGAACAGCGTGGTGCCGTCGGGCGCCGAGGCCTTGAGTGCCTGCGCGGCAATCTGGCCGCCCGCGCCGGGGCGGTTTTCGACCACCACGGGCTGGCCCAGCTCATCCTTGAGCTTCTCGGACAGCGTGCGCGCAATGGCGTCCGTACCGCCGCCGGGCGGAAAACCCACAAGCAGGCGGATGGGCTTGGCCTGCTGGGCGGACGCCAGGCCCACGGCCAACGCGGCCCCCACAAAGGCACCCGTGCGCACAAGGCGGGACAGCAGGCTGCGGCGAGAAGTTGTCATGAAAAAGCTCCAGGGTAAAGGGTCAACAGGCGGTGCAAAGATCAGGCCAGGCGGGCGCGGTGGCGCGCCAGCTGGGCACGCACCTGCGCCGGGGCCGTGCCGCCCAGCGTGTTGCGGGCGTTGAGCGAGCCGCGCAGGCTCAGGCACTCGTACACATCCTTCTCGATGGCGGGGTGAAAGCCCTGCAGCACGGTCAGGGGCAGCTCTGACAGGTCACACGCATGGGTGGTGGCCGCCTTCACGGCGTGGGCCACCGTCTCGTGCGCATCGCGGAAGGGCAGGCCCTTCTTGACCAGGTAGTCGGCCAGGTCGGTGGCCGTGGCATAGCCCTTGAGTGCGGCCTGCTCCATGGCCTGGGCGTTGACGGTGATGCCGCCCTCTTTCTTGCCCGTGGCGGGGTTCAACTGGCCGCCGACCATCTCGGCGAAGATACGCAGCGTGTCCTTGAGCGTGTCCACGGTGTCGAACAGCGGTTCTTTGTCTTCCTGGTTGTCTTTGTTGTAGGCCAGGGGCTGGCCCTTCATCAGCGTGATCAGGCCCATCAGGTGGCCGACCACGCGGCCGGTCTTGCCGCGCGCCAGTTCCGGCACGTCGGGGTTCTTCTTCTGCGGCATGATCGACGAGCCGGTGGTGAAACGGTCGGCAATCTTGATGAAGCCGAAGTTCTGGCTCATCCAGATGATGAGTTCTTCGGACAGGCGGCTCACGTGCACCATGCACAGGCTGGCGGCGGCGGTGAATTCGATGGCGAAGTCGCGGTCGCTCACGGCGTCCAGGCTGTTCTGGCACACCACGGGGGACCCGTTCGCATCCACCATGCCCAGCGTCTTGGCCACGCGCTCGCGGTCCAGCGGGTAGGTGGTGCCGGCCAGGGCAGCTGCCCCAAGGGGCAGCACGTTGGTGCGACGGCGCACGTCGGCCATGCGCTCGGCGTCGCGCTTGAACATCTCCACGTAGGCCAGCATGTGGTGGCCAAAGCTCACCGGCTGCGCTACCTGCAGGTGGGTGAAGCCGGGCAGGATCACCTCGACGTTCTGCTCGGCCACATCGACCAGCGACACCTGCAGCTCTTTGAGCAGGTCGCCGATCAGATCGATCTCGCCGCGCAGCCACAGGCGCACGTCGGTGGCCACCTGGTCGTTGCGGCTGCGGCCGGTGTGCAGGCGCTTGCCAGCGTCGCCCACCAGCTGCGTCAGGCGGGCTTCGATGTTCAGGTGCACGTCTTCCAGGTCCAGCTTCCACTCGAAGGCGCCGGACTCGATTTCCGACGTGATCTGGGCCATGCCGCGCTGGATGGAGGCGTGGTCTTCGGCACTGATGATGCCCTGTGCGGCCAGCATCTCGGCGTGCGCCAGGCTGCCTGCAATGTCGGCCTGCCACAGGCGCTTGTCGAAGAAAACGCTGGAGGTGTAGCGCTTGACCAGGTCGCTCATGGGCTCGGAAAACAGCGCCGACCAGGCCTGGGCCTTGGTGTCGAGCTGGTTGTGGGACGGCGCAGAGTCGGCGCTGGTGGCTTGGGCTTTGGACATAAGGAGGGCAATAATCCGGTGGTTCAGACACCCGGACTGTCCGGATGCCGCAATGCAAAACACCCAAATTTTATCGACCCAGCCCCCGCCGCCGGATTCCGCCCTGCCAGACAGGCCTGCGCGCAGCGTGCGGGCCGCTGCGGGCGCCGGGCCGGGCGGGCAGCCGCCACGTGGGCGGGCCCTGGTGTTCGATGCCTGCCAGGTCGGTGTGGTGCTGCGGGCCGTGCTGTTTGTGGAGGTGGTGGTGGGCGTGGGTGCCATGTATGGCGCCGGCAGCCCCGTCGAATGGCTGGCCAGCCTGGCGCTGCTGACCGGCGGCGCGCTGCCAGCCACGCTGGTGTGGCTGATCACGGCCTGCAGCCTCAAGACGGTGCTGCAGCGCCTGTCCACCGCGCAGCAATATGCCGCCGGGGTGCTGCTGGGGGCCGTGGCCGGTGCCTATGCCTGCGCCATGCTGGCGCTGGTGGGCCTGTCGGCATCGCCGCCCTGGCTGGCCAGCGCAGCGACAGGCGCGTTGCTGGCGGCCATGCTGGTGGCTGCGCTGGTGCTGCGCGCCCGGGGCCGCACCCCGGCCGCCACCACGGCGCGCCTGACCGAGCTGCAGTCGCGCATCCGCCCGCATTTTTTGTTCAACACACTCAACAGCGCCATTGCGCTGGTGCGTGAGGAGCCGGCCAAGGCCGAGTCGCTGCTCGAAGACCTGTCGGACCTGTTCCGCGTGGCCCTTATCGAGCAAGGCGAATCCACCACGCTGGCCGAGGAGATCACCCTGGCGCGGCGCTACCTGGGCATTGAGCAGGTGCGTTTTGGCAACCGCCTGCAGGTGCAGTGGAACCTGGACCCGCGCACCGACAGCGCGCGCCTGCCCCCGCTGCTGCTGCAGCCGCTGGTGGAAAACGCCGTCAAGCACGGCGTGGAGCCCAGCGCCCGGGGCGGCAAGCTGCGCGTGCTGACCGAGCTGCGCGGCAACCGCGTGGTGGTGCGCATCACCAACACCCTGCCCCCCAAGGAGGGCAAACCCGGCAGGCACGACGAGCCCAGCACACGGGGGCACGGCATCGCACTGGCCAACGTGCGCGCGCGGCTGGCCTTGCTGCACGACGTGCAGGGCGAGTTCACCGCCGGTGTGCAGGACGGGCTGTACCAGGTACGCATCACCCTGCCCGCTGCCGACCCCACGTCCCAGCCCACCTCCCGCCAGCGCAAGGCCCCACGCGGGCGTGGCGACCCACGCGGCAGTTCCCGCCGTGGTGTGGTCGCGCCCACCGAACCTACCCCCTCCAAACCCCATGAACATCCTGATCGTTGACGACGAAGCCCTGGCGCGCAGCCGCTTGCGCACCCTGCTGTCCGACTGCTCGGACATCCAGCGCTGCACGGTGGCCGAGGCCTCCAACGCCGCCGAGACCATGGCGCTGCTGGGCCCCACCGGGGGGCGTGCGTATGACCTGGTGCTGCTGGACATCCACATGCCGGGGCAGGACGGCCTGGCGCTGGCGCATGCGCTGCAGGCCCTGCCCCAGCCGCCGGCTGTGGTGTTTGTGACAGCCCATGCGGACCACGCCGTGAGCGCGTTCGAGCTGGACGCCGTGGACTACCTCACCAAACCCGTGCGCCGCGAGCGGCTGCAGCAGGCCCTGGCCAAGGTGCAACGCACCAGCCGCCCCGCAGGGCCCAGCGCCGTGCCCAGCCTGCCCGAGGGCGAAACCTTGCTGATCCAGGACCGGGGCCGCACCGAACGCCTGCCCCTGGCCGAGGTGCTGTACTTCAAGGCCGAGCAGAAGTACGTGACCGTGCGCACCACCACGCGCAGCTACATCATGGACGGCTCGCTGAGCGAGCTGGAAGCCAAGTTTGCACCGCGCTTCCTGCGCATCCACCGCAATGCGCTGGTGGCGCGCCGCGCCGTGCGCGCGCTGGAAAAGCACTACGACCCTGAGGAGGGCGAAGGCTGGGCGGTGCGGCTGCAGGGATCGACCGAGCTGCTGGCGGTGTCGCGGCGGCAGGTGGCGGCCGTGCGCGAGGAGCTGGCGCGCTAGCAGCAGGGCTGCGCAGGCCTTTGAGGGCCTTGGAACACCCCTACAGATATTTTTTGAGCCATTTTTGCCGCCAGCGCTAGTTCCATATGTCTGAGCAGCTATCAATGAGATAGCAAGTCTCCTGTGACTGCAGGCGGTGCGGCCACCAGCCACCCCAGCGCCTCTACGCCCACAGGCGGCTGTGCCAGCCAGGGCAGCACGTAGGTACGCTGCGCCAGGCCGCTGGCGATGCGCGCGGCCTGCTGTTGCTCGCCCACCAGCCGGGCCTGCAGCAAGGGGTCGCTGGTGCCGGTGGCTGCCACACTTTTGTTGATGACCCAGGCCCATGGCTCGATGCGGGCGCGGCGCAGGTCGTCCTGCAGCGCAGCGGCCTGGCTCACGGGCGTGACCTCGGGCAGCGTGACGATGACCACATGGGTCATGTCCGCGTCCTGCAGGCGCATCAAGGGCGTGATGATGTGCTTGGAATTCGCGCTTCCTTCGTACTGCTGCGTCATCTGCCGGTGGTAGGCGCCGGTGGCGTCCATCAGCAGCAGGCTGTGGCCGGTGGGCGCCGTGTCCAGCACCACAAAGGCGCTGCGGGCCTCGTTCACCACGCGGCTGAAGGCGTGGAACACGGCCACTTCCTCCGTGCAGGGCGACTGCAGGTCTTCCAGCAGCAGGGCGCGGCCCGCGTCGTCCAGCACCTTGCCGCGCGTGGCCATGATCTTGTCGATGTAAGCCTGGGTTTCGGCGCGCGGGTCGATGCGCCCCACCCTCAGCCCCGGCAGGCTGCCGTCGAGCTGGCTTTGCACATGGGCCGCCGGGTCGGTGGTGGTGAGGTGCACGCTGTGCCCACGCTGCACCAGGCCCACAGCCAGCGCCGCGGCGATGGTGGTCTTGCCCACACCGCCCTTGCCCATCACCATGATGAGGCCGTGGCCCTTGGCGGCCAGTGCGTCGGCCAGGGCTGCGAGCGGCTCCGCCTGCAACGGCACACCCGCTGCGGCAGCGGGCGCGCGCAACGTCACATCGCCGCCACCCAGCAAGGCCCGCAGCGCAGGCAGGCCCACGGTGTCAAAGGCGCGCAGCGGCACCTCGTCGCGCGGCAAATGCGCCAGCGCATCGGGCATCTGGTCCATGGCTTCCCGGCCCAGAACCTCGATGGCGTCGGCCACCGCGTCCTGCCCCGGCTGGCTGGCATGGAACACGCCGTTGATGACCAGGCGCTGGTTGGCCAGGCCCAGGGCGCGCAGCTCCAGCGCGGTGCGCGCGGCCTCTTGCATGGGTCGGGGGTCGGGGCGGGTGACCAGCACCACGGTGGTCAGGGCCGCGTCGCTCAGCGCGGCCAGGGCAGCGTTGAAACGCGCCTCCTGCATCTTGAGGCCCGAGTGCGGCCCCAGGCACGAGGCGCCCCGGTCATTGCCCGCCAGGAATCCGGTCCAGGCCTTGGGCAGGCTCAGCAGGCGCAGCGTGTGGCCGGTGGGGGCCGTGTCGAACACCACATGGTCGAACACATGGCCGGTGTCATTGCCCTCGCTGGCCAGCAGCGCGGCAAATTCGTCAAATGCAGCGATCTCGGTGGTGCAGGCGCCCGAGAGTTGCTCGCGCACTGTCGCGCGCTCATCGCTGCTGGCGGTGGCCTCCAGCTGCGCCAGCACGCGCTGGCGGTAGGCCTCGGCGGCGGTATCGGGGTCGATGTTGAGCATGTGCAGCCCCGGCACCCCGGGCACGGCCACCGGCTGGTTGGACAGCGGCACGCCCAGCATTTCATCGAGGTTGGAGGCCGCATCGGTGCTGACCAGCAGCACCTGGCGGCCCGCATCCGCCAGGGCAATGGCCGCAGCCGTGGACAGCGAGGTCTTGCCCACCCCGCCCTTGCCCGTGAAGAAAAGGAAACGCGTGGGCTGGGCGAGCAGCCCCAGGGAGATCGGGGTGGCGTGTGGGGCAGTCATGGGCCCAGCATGGCAGAACCGTTCGGCACGGCCTTGAGCCAGGTCAAGTGCGTCAGTGCGCGTGCGCCGCCCCGCTCACCAGCGTGACCACGGCCATGCCGGCAATCAGCCAGGCAATCTGCAACACGGTTTCGCGCGCGGTCAGGCGTTTTTGCAGCTGGGGGATCAGGTCGGCCAGCGCCACGTACACAAAACTGCTCGACGCCACGGCCAGGAAGTACGGCAAAAAGTCTTGCAACTGCCCCACCAGGAAGTAGCCCACCACCCCGCCCAGCGCCGTCACGGCCCCCGCCAGCGACACCTTCACCAGCGCCATGCGGCGGTTGGGGCTGGTCTGGCGCAGCACCACCAGGTCGCCCATGTGGTGCGGCACCTCGTGCGCCAACACTGACACGGCGGCAATCACGCCCAGGCGGATGTCGGCCATGAAGGCCGAGGCGATCAGGATGCCGTCGCCAAAACAATGCACGCTGTCGCCCGTGAGCACCGCCCAGCCTCCCGAGCGCGGGCCGTGGTGGTGGTGCGCGTGGCCGTGGTCATGGCCGGTTTCATGGCCATGGTCATGGTCATGGTGGGCATGGTGAGCATGGCTATGGGCAGCGGTCTCTGCGTGGCTGTGCTCATGCCCGTGGTGCCACAGTTCGGCCTTGTCCAACAAAAAGAAGAACACCACACCCACCAGCAGGGTGGCAAACAGGTCGTGGGCGCCCGCCTGGCTCTCGAACGCCTCGGGCAACAGGTGCATGAAGGCCGTGGCCAACAAGGCACCCGCGGCCAGGCTGAGCAGGTGCTGCGGCCCCACGCTGTCGCTCCGCCCACCCAGGCCCAGCCGCATAAGCAAGGCGGCCAGCCACACGCTGCCGATACCAGCGGCCAGTGTGGCCAGAATGATTGCTACCAAAGTCATAGCTTATTGCGCTTTATCTTTAAGCCTTGGCTCATTTTTTATTCAGAATCTGCACGCCCGATGCAAGATGAAAAAAGCCGCCCCGGGTGTGGGGCGGCTGCGGGTGGCCTGGTGGGCCGGGGGTTTGTGCATCAAACCACACCGTGCGTCTTGAACCAGGCCAGCGCACGCTTCCAGCCGTCTTCGGCCGCTTCCTTGCGGTAGCTGGCGCGGTAGTCGGCATGGAAGGCATGCGGTGCATCGGGGTACACCACAAATTCCGACGCCTTGGCCTGTGGCGAGCCACTGGACAAGGCCGCTTTCATCTTATCAACCGTGTCAAGGGGGATGCCGGTGTCTTTTTCGCCATACAGGCCCAGCACCGGCGCCTTGAGGATGGGCGCCAGGTCCACAGGGTGCTTGGGGGTGAGCTCGCTCGCCTGCCCCACCAGCCGCCCGTACCATGCCACGCCGGCCTTGACGGGGCCGTGTGCGGCATACAGCCAGGTGATGCGGCCACCCCAGCAAAAGCCGGTGATCCCCACCCGGGCGCCATCGCCCCCGTTGGCTGCGGCCCATGCCACTGCGCCGTCCAGGTCGGCCATCACCTGGGCGTCGGGCACCTTGGACACCACTTCAGCCATCAGCTTGGCAATGTCGGTATAGGTGGCGGCATCGCCCTGGCGCGCGTACAGCTGTGGAGCAATGGCCAGGTAACCCGCCTTGGCAAAGCGGCGGCAGGTGTCGGCGATGTATTCGTGCACGCCAAAAATTTCCTGGATCACCAGCACCACGGGCAGGCCGGTCTTGCCAGCCGGTGCTGCGCGATAGGCCGGCACCTTGAAGCCATTGACCGTGAAGCTCACTTCCCCCACCGTCAGACCGTCTGCCGGCGTGGCAATGGCCGTCTGCGCCATGATGGGCGCGGCCGCCGCCGCATAGCCCAGGCCCAGCGCCGCCTGCAGCGCAGTGCGGCGCGTGGCGCCCGCTTCGGTGGTGCGGCCCGGCAACAGCGCCTGGGCGTCGGCATGGAGGTCGTCATTGAACATCGGTTTTCTCCAAAAAAAGGGGGGATGGGCCACGGGGTGGAAACTGCCAGCCCCGGAGTCTATGGGGTTTGCACCGCCTCCGCATTTTCGGATACCGAAAAACGGGGAGCACTGCTAGACTTTCCGCGAGCACCGTCGCCGTGGGCATGCGCCACCAACCCGCTACCGCGCAAACGCCTGCACGCCCGCCCACATTTGCTTTTTTCTTTTTTTCATCCACCCGCCCACCTCCCGCAGACCACCCGCACCGGCCCGAGCGCATGCCCCCTCATCCCACACCACTCCCCCTGCGCGGACAGCTGCTGGTCCGACTGGTGGTCGGGATTTGCGGCGCGGGGGGCTTGGGGTTGCTGACCTGGGCGCTGGCCCGCCAAAGCATGGACCCGGCCATGCGACTGGCCAGCGCGGGTGCCGGGCTGGCGCTGGTGGCCAGTGCGGTGCTGTGCTGGTGGCTGAGCCTCAGGTTGCTGGCGATGCATGCCACCGCCAGGGCCGCCCAGGATGCGGCGCAGCGGGCCACCAACCAGCTGTGCGCCACGCTGGACATCCTGCCCGACGGGCTGGCCATCTACGACGCTGACGACCGCTTGGTGCTGTGCAATCCCCGGTACCGGGAAGTCGGCCCCGGCACCACCATGGCCGTCGATTACGGCACCCGCTTTGAAGACGTGCTGCGCCGCGCTGCCGAATCCGGCCACATCGTGGCTGCGCGGCAGGACACCAATGCCTGGCTGGCCGACCGCATGGCCCGCCATCGCTCGCCCAGTCAGCCCGAGGTGCAGGAGGTCGAGGGCGACCGCTGGATGCTCATCACCGAGCGACTGCAAGAGGGGGGCGGCATGGTGGTGCTGCGCGCCGACATCACGGACGCAGTGCACAAGGAACGCGCCCTCAAGCAGGCCCTGCACGACGCCGAACGTGCCGAACGCAGCCTGCGCGAGGCCGTCAATGCCATGCCCGCCGGGCTGGACATCTATGACGAGCAAGACCGGCTGGTGCTGTGCAATGACCAGATGGCGCGCCTGCGTCCGCACCTGCCCGTGGCTGAGTCCCTGGGCAAGACGTATGAGGAACTGCTGCGCGAGGGCCTGCGCTACGGCATCCCCGAGGAGGCCAAGGACCAGGAAGAGCTCTGGCTGGCGCATGAGCTGGCCATCCGGGGCCATCGGCCCGGCCCCGAAGTGCGCCACTACCCCAACGGCACGTGGATGCACATGCACGAATGCCGCACCCCGTCCGGCATGACGGTGTGCGTGCGCCTGGACATCAGCGACCTGATCGAACAGCGCCAGAAGGTCGAGACCGCCCGACAGGAAAGCCAGCGCATGCGCCAGCTGCTGGAGCGCGCGGTGGAGGCCCTGCCCGTGGGCATCGAGATCTTCGACGAGCAGGACCGGCTGGTGCTCTACAACCAGCAGCTGTCCCGCATGTATCCGTACATCAACTATGCGGACCACCTGGGCAAGGGTTTTGTGGACATCCTGCGTTATTCGGTCTCGCGCGGCCTGATCCCTTCGGCCAAGGGGCGCGAGGAGGCATGGATCGCAGAGCGCCTGTCAGAGCACGGCAGCAGCACATCCACCCTGGTGCAGCGTCTGAGCGATGGCCGCTGGATCAACATCTACGAAACCCGCACCCCCGAGAACTACGTCGTGGCCGTACGGCTGGACATCACCAATCTCATCGAACAACGCCAGGCCCTGGAGGCCGCGCAGCAGGCCGCGCAGCAGGCGCGCCAGCTGCTGCAGGACGCGGTGGAGTCACTGCCAGAAGGCTTTGCCCTGTTCGATGCAGAAGACAAGCTGGTGGTGTGCAACGCACAGTACCGGCGCCTGTACCCCATCTCGGCCCCCATGATCGTGCCCGGCAGCACGTTTGAACAGATCGCCCGCTACGGCGCCGAGCGCGGCCAGTACCCCGACGCCATTGGCAACGAAGAGGCCTGGCTCGCCCAGCGCATGGCCGACCACCGCGCAGCCAACCATGCCGTGCTGCAGCGCCTGCCCGAGGGCCGCTGGCTGCAGGCCGACGAGCGGCGCACCCCCCAGGGCGGCATCGCCGGTGTGCGCACCGACGTGACCCAACTGGTGCGCAAGGAGCAGGAACTGGCCGCCGCCAACGCCAAGCTGGCCCTTCTGTCCACCACCGACGGTGTGACGGGCATTGGCAACCGCCGGCGCTTTGACGACCGGCTGGCCACCGAATGGATGCGCTGCGGACGGCACCAGCTGCCGCTGGCCGTGATCCTGATCGACATCGACCACTTCAAGCTCTACAACGACCACTACGGCCATCTGGCAGGTGACGAATGCCTGCGCCGCGTGGCGCAGCTGCTGCAGGGCACCATCCGCCGGGCCGACGAAGTGGCCGCACGCTACGGCGGCGAGGAGTTTGTGCTGCTGCTGCCCGACGTGCCCCTGCCCGAGGCCGTGACGGTGGCAGAGCGCTGCATGGCCAGCCTGCGCGAGGCGGCCCTGGCCCACCCCCGCTCCCCCACGGCGCCCTACATCACGGCGAGCATGGGCATTGCCAGCCTGGTGCCACGCCCCGGCACCAGTTCTGACACACTCGTGCACGCGGCCGACGCAGCCCTGTACCGCGCCAAGTACGGGGGGCGCAACCGCTTCGAGGTCTTCACGCCTCCGCAGTGACCGTGTTGCCTGCGGGGGTAGCAACGGCCTGAGCAGGTCCGCGCCGGGCCCTCGGTTTCTTGCACGCTTCACCTTCTTCGCAGGACAACGCTGATGAACATTTTGCTCACCGGCTCCACGGGTTTTGTGGGCCGCACCGTGGCTGCCGCACTCACCCGGGCAGGACACCAGGTGCACGGCGGCATATCGCCCCGCCACCGGTCACCCGGCGCCTTGCAGGTACCCATGGACTTTGCGCGGGACACCTCGGCCCAGGCCTGGCTGCCGCGCCTGGCGGGCATCGATGCCGTGGTCAATGCCGTGGGGGTGCTGCGCGACAGCCGTGCGCGCCCGATTGATGCCGTGCACCAGCACACGCCCGTCGCGCTGTTTAACGCTTGCGCCCAGGCGGGCGTGCGGCGCGTGGTGCATATCTCGGCCTTGGGCATTGAAGGCAGCGCCACCCGCTACGCCACCACCAAACGCGCGGCAGACACGCACCTGCTGGCGCTGGCCCAACAAGGTGCATTGCACCCCGCCATCCTGCGCCCCAGTGTGGTGTTTGGCAAAGGCGGTGACAGCAGCGCGCTGTTCATGAACCTGGCGCGCCTGCCGGTGGCACTGTTCCCCGGCCCCATGCTCACGGCGCGGGTGCAGCCCGTGTCGGTGCACGACCTGGCCGCCGCCATCGTTGCCCTGCTGGGCCCTGCCATCGCCACTCAGGGCATCGTCGAATGCGCAGGCCCCGAGGCCCTGACCATGGGCGACTTCATTGCGAGCCTGCGCCAGCAACTGGGCCATGGCAAGGCGCATGTGATGCGTCTGCCCGACCCGCTCACCCAGTTGAGTGCCCGCCTGGGCGACGCCGTGCCCAGCGTGCCCTGGTGCACCGAAACCCTGACCATGCTGGGCAGCGACAACGTGGGCGACCCCGCAGTGTTCGAACAGCTGCTGGGCCGCAAGGCAGTGCACTACAGCCAGCTGGTGGCGACTGCCTGGCGGTGACGCGCACAGCCTGGGCCCTCGTCACTGGGGCACATAGTCCGACGGATACCGCAGCGAATCCACCAGCAGGTGCGACATGCGCATGCCCAGGTTGATGCCGTGGGGCGGAATGGGCTGGGTGAACCACTTGTCGTACAGGCGGTGCAGCTCCCGCGTCTGGATGAGCCGCCGCAGCTCGGCGTCGACCACGGCCTTGAGTGCCGGGTCGCTGCGGTCAAACGCCACCGCATAGGGCTCGATGGTCATGGGCTTGCCGATCACCTTCAGGTCTTGTGGACGCGCATGGCTGGCACGCAGGCCATAGAGCAGCACATCGTCCATCGCGAAGCCGTCCACCTTGCCACCCACCACCCAGCCGAAGCCCTCGGCATGGTCCCGGGCGGGCTCGATGCGCAGGCGCACCGATTTGTTGGCGGCCTCGCGCGCCAGCGACTCGATGTTGGTGGTGCCCACCGTCGAGGCCACGGTCTTACCGTCCAGGTCTTCGATGCGCTCGTAGGGGCGCTGGCTCTGCACCACGATGCGCGACGACGCAATGAAGTGCGCAATGGTGAAAGCCACCCGCTGCCTGCGCGCGGCCGTGTTGGTGGTGGAGCCGCATTCCAGGTCCACCTCGCCGCGCTCGATGGCCTCAAAGCGGTTGCCCGACGTGACCTGCCGGTAGTCCACCCGCAAATCCCGCCGCTGCAGATGGCGCCCGATGGCCTGCGCAATCTGCAGGCACACATCCACGCTGTAGCCCATGGGCACCCCATTGGCCACGTAAGACATGGGCAAAGAGGACTCGCGGTGGCCGATGACCACCACCCCCGAGGCCTGGATCCGCTGCAGCGTACGGCCCGGCGGCTGCGCCGAGAGCGCAGCGACGGTGGCAGACGCGCCTGCCTTGGGCAGCAACGATGGGCTGGCTGCCGCAACACTGCTCTGCGCCATGGCGCCCGCCATGGGCCCCATGGCACAGGCGATCAGCGCACACACCAGTCCCCGCCTCGGTAGGGTTGCTCCAAAGCCCATGGCTTACCTCTCCTCAATCTGGATGACTGCCACCGTCGAAGTGGCCGTTGCCCTTTGCATCAGGCCCAGCAGGCGCGGCGGCGCTACCGGCCTGCAGCGCTATGGCGCGAAGCCGCTACCCCAACGCCCGTGGGGTGGAGGACGCAGCGGTGAGTGACACTCCCGCACCCATGGACCCGTACGCATGCCGCGCCAAGGCGGCCGCCAGCACCAGAGACGGGTTGACCAGCGTCAGCCCCTCCAACCGGGAATGCTCCGACAGCGCCAGCGGAATCTCGGTGCAACCCATGATGAGCGTGGAGATCCCATAGCGCTGTTGCAACACCAGCGACACCGCCTCAAACCGCTGGCGGGCCAGTGCGTAGTTGCCGGCCTTCACGCCGTCATAGATGCCCTGCATCAGCTGGTCACGTTCGCGCGGTTCGGGCACAAAGCAGTCGATGTCGCGGTGCTCCAGTTCGCGCTGGTACAAGCCCGCCTCGTACGCGCCTTGCGTGGCGAGCAGGCCCACGCCGTGCACCTTGCGCAGCGCCAGGTCGGCCGCCACTTCCTGCACCCCATGCAGCACCACCAACTGCGGAAAGCGCTGCTGCAGCAGGCCATGCCAGGCATGGGCCGTGTTGCAGGCAATGGCCACCACGCGCGCGCCCAGCGCCGCCAAACGGCCCGTGGCCTGCAGCATCGGGTCCGCAGGCTGGTGGGCACCGGGCCGCGTGTCGTGCAGGGCGGCAGTGCGATCGGGGATGGGCACCTGTGCCAGCCAATGCTCAGGGTAAGCCTGGTCGTGCACGGGGATGCCCAGCGCCGCCATGCGGTCGGTGCAGGCCTGCACGAACAGGCGCACAAAGTCAGCACCTGCAGCAGGCCCCATGCCGCCCAGAATGCCCACCACCTGCGGGGTCTGGAGGTGTGGGGTGGACAGCAACATGCTCACGCTCATCACAGCGCAGGCTTGTCGCTCTGGGCCACCAGGTTGTCGCGCAGTTCCTTGCTCATGGGCAGGTTGAGGTTCTGGCCGCGCGGGGGCACGGGCGACATGAACCACTTGGTGTAGAGCTTGTCGAACTCGCCCGACTTCATCATCCCGCCGATCACGCCGTTGACCAGCGCCTGGAACTGCGGGTCGTCCTTGCGCAGCATGCACGCATAGGGCTCCACCTGCAGCGAGTCGCCCACCACCACCCAGTCGGCCGGGTTGCGCGTGTTGCCCATCAATCCAAACAGCAGGATGTCGTCCATGGCAAAGGCCTCTGCACGGCCGGTGTCCACCAGCAGCAGCGAGTCCTCGTGGTCCTTGCCCAGCACGATGTCCATGTCCAGGTTGTTGTCGCGGTTGTACTTGCGGATCACCTGCGCGTTGGTGGTGCCCGAGGTGCTGGCCACTTTTTTCTTGGCGAGGTCGGCGTAGTTCTTGACGCCCGAAGCCTTCTTGGTCAGCAGCCGGGTGCCGGTGTAGAAATAGTTGATGGCAAATTGCACATCCTTGCCGCGGGCTGTGTTGTTGGTGGTCGATCCGCACTCCAGGTCCACGGTGCCGTTGGTCAGCAGCGGAATGCGGTTTTGCGAAGTCACGGCCTGCAGCTCCACCTTGATGGCGGGGTTGTTCAGGCGCTTCTTCACCGCATCGACGACAGCGTTGGAGATGTCCACCGACATGCCCACCGGGTTGCCCGGGCCCGCCAGGTAGCTGAAGGGCACGGACGACTCGCGGTAGGCCAGTGTGATCTTGCCGGTGTCGGCAATCTTCTTGAGGGTGTCGGCACTGGCCACGGTACTGGCCAGCACACCGGCGACCACGAGGACAGCAGCGGTGACAGCGGAGAGCTTCATGGGAATCCCTTTGCAAAAAATCAGGTGAACAGACAGTCGGACAGACGAGAAAACAGGACGCAGGGGCACTGTAAAAATTTGCGGCGGTCTTGAACAATTCATTTGCACGGGTCCACCATGATGAAAAGTTATGGCTCTGTTTCGGTGCACATCCATGCACCATCGTGGACCGCCACGCCCTCTTTTTGAACCATGGCGTCGGCAGCCCCCACTCCACCTCCACATGCTTGGCTGGACGCGTCAGGCGCCGACATGCGCATAACTTCCCGGCATGGCAAGGCACTGCTTTGGCATTGTTCAGCAGGTGCATCGCCCCCTACATTCGTTGGCATCTCCTCCAACCGTTTCACTCTCTCCGATGCAGGTATGTGTATTGGGCGCAGGCATCGTCGGCCTGGCCACGGCGTATGAACTTCAACAGCGCGGCCTGCAGGTCACCGTCATCGACCAGGCGCAGCCCGGCACGGGCGCCAGCGGTGGCAATGGCGCGCAGCTGAGCTACAGCTATGTGCAGCCCCTGGCAGACGCCAGCATCTGGCGGCAGCTGCCCCGGCTGCTGCTGTCGCCCAGCTCACCGCTCAAGCTGCGCCTGCAGTGGGACACCCACCAGTGGCGCTGGGGGCTGGAGTTTCTGCGCGCCTGCAACCGGCGAACCTCTGAACGCAGCACCGCGCAGCTACTGGCGCTGGCCGCCCTGAGCCGCCACCACTTCGAGGCCATGCTGCGGGCAGAAGCTCTGGACTGCGACTTCTCCCGCACCGGCAAGCTGGTGCTGTACGACACCCCCACCGGCCTGGCCGCTGCGCAACGCCAGATGGACCTGCAGCGCCAGTGGGGCTGCGAACAACAGGCCGTGTCCGCCCAGCGCTGCGTGGAGATCGAGCCCGCACTGCAGCACTACCAGCCGCGCATTGCCGGAGCCATCTATACCCCCAGCGAATGCGCGGCCGACTGCCTTATGGTCTGCCAAGGCTTGCAGGCCGTACTGGCCGCTCGGGGCGTGCGCTTTGCACTGGGTGCCACAGTTCAGGGCTTTGTGCGCCAGGGCTCGCGCATTGCTGCGGTGCAGACCAGTGCAGGCGCCATCGAGGCGCAGCAGTTTGTGCTGGCCCTGGGCAGCCGCAGCCACCAGGTGGCGCAGACAATGGGGTTACGCCTGCCCGTGTACCCCCTCAAGGGCTACAGCATCACACTCGATACCAGCGCTGCACCATCGGCAGCGCCTCGCGTCAATGTGACCGACGCTGCACGCAAGGTAGTGTTTGCGCGCATCGGCCATCGCCTGCGGGTGGCGGGCATGGCCGAGCTGGTGGGGCACGATGCACGCATACCTGCCGCGCGCATCCAGAGCCTGTGCGATGCCACCCGCACCGTTTTTCCGACATGCCATCAAGGCGGAGAGCTGCATGCCTGGACCGGCATGCGCCCCGCCACGCCCACCGGGCTGCCGATGGTGGGCCGTTGGGTGGGGGCACCGAATAACCTGCTGCTCAACACAGGCCATGGCTCTTTGGGGTTCACGCTGGCGTTTGGCACGGCGGCGCAGGTGGCCGAGCTGCTGGCACCCGCCTGACTCTCCCGCACTCCCACGCTCCGCAGCCGCACAAGGCACCGCCCGCCTCGGCAGGTGGCGCGTTCATTCCGCCTCGGGCTGCAGGCCCACCGCTTCCAGCGTCTCTGCCACCGCCTGGCGCATGCATTGCGTCATGGCACTGGCCAGCAGTGAGCTGGGACGGTTGACGGTGCGCAGCGACTTGATGGGCACGGCAATGTGCGGCGCCAGCGCCAGTACATCCACCTTGCTGCGATCGGCCGATGCCGCCGTGCAGGCGTCCACCAGTGCCACCGCGTGACCATGGTGGGCCAGCGCCAGCGCCGCATGGTAGGTCTGCACCGTGAACGCCGTCTGCAGGCCCACGCCCGCCTCGCGGCACGCGTGGTTGACCACCGTGCCGATGGGGTCGCGCACATCCAGCCGCACCACCGGCGTGTCTGCCAGGTCGGCCAGATGCACCACACCGGCCGCCACCAGCGCAGCACCCAGCATGCCCTTGGGCGCCACACACACCATGCGCCCATCGGCCAGATGCTCCTGCGTGAGCGCGGGGTGGGCGATGGCGCTGAACACAAAGCCCACATCCGCCTCCTGCAGCACCAGGGCCGAGACGATCTGGGGCGAGTGCAGCGCGTCGATGGTCACCTGCACATCCGGGTGCTTTTTCCTGAAAAAACGCAACGCACGCGGCAGCACCTCGTAGCTCAGCGCCAGCACGCTGAGGATGTGCAACTCACCCTCACGCCGGTCGCTCTTGAGGCTGTTGGCCAGGCGCTGCACATCATCGAGCTGGGTGAACAGGCGCTCGATGTGCGGGTACAGCGTCTGTGCCTCGGTGGTGGGTACCAGCTTGCCCTTGAGCCGGTGGAACAACGGAAAGCCCAGCTGCAATTCAGCATGCGCCAGGATGCGACTGACCGCAGGCTGCGTGACGTTGATGAGGCGGGCCGCCGCGCTCACGCTGCCGGTGAGCATGACGGCGTTGAAGACTTCTATGTGGCGAAGGCGCATATGCTGACGATGCAAGGAATGGGCCGCAAGCGCAATCCTTGCATGTACCCATTGCGAAATCGCGCACTCAAACCGCGCGCCTCGCACGCGCTTGCAGCTAAAGCGACATCGACGGCCGCAGCGCCATGGCCACACGCCAGCGCAGCAAGTGCGGGTGCTGCTCGCCCGGCTTGTGCTTGACCACCCGCGCAAAGTCCACCGCCACCACCGCCGTGATGTCGGCCACGCTGAAGCGGTCGGTGGCAATGAATTCGCGGTCCGCGAGGCGCTCGTTGAGCAGCTGAAAGAACTGCCCCACACGCATCAGTCCACGCTCAGCCAGGGCCGGGATTTGCGGGTAGTCCACCGCGCCGGGCAATGCCCGGTTGGCCATGGCGGGCGCGCTGTTGCGCAGCGCCTCGGCAATGGCCTGCAGGCCCTCGAACTCCATGCGCCAGTTCCAGCTCGCAATCTCGGCCTTTTCTGCGGGCGTCTCGCCCAGCAGTGCGGGCTGCGGGTAGCGCGCCTCCACATAGGCCGTAATGGCCGCGTTGTCGGTCAGCAGCAAACCGTCTTCCGTGCGCAGCGCGGGCACCGTGCACTGCGGGTTGATCTGGCGATAGGCCTCGCCCAATTGTTCGCCATTGCGCAGGTCCACCTGCACGGTGTCGTGGGCCACGCCCTTTTCTGCCAGCAGGATGCGCGCACGGCGCGGGCTGGGCGCCGTGGCGCAGTCATACAAAGTAATCATGGTGACGCCTTGCAAAAAAACACTCAGCGTGCGGGGGAAGAAGCTGCCGCTGCCGCCGCCTCGATTTTGTCCTGCGTCTTGGTGTCAAAGTCGCTGGCGTCATGCCGCTCGCGCAACTGGCTGGCCAGATCGCCCTGCACCCGGTTCACCTTGCGCCCCCGCTGCACCGCCGGGCGTTTGGCCACCTGCTCGGCCCAGCGCACCACATGCGTGTATTCGTGCACCTGCAAAAACTCGCCCGCGTTGTAGGCCTGCCCTTTCACCAACAAGCCGTACCAGGGCCAGATCGCAATGTCGGCCACCGTGTACTCATCGCCCGCCACGTATTCGGTCACGGCCAGGCGCTGGTTCAGCACATCCAGCTGGCGCTTGGCCTCCATCGCATACCGATCAATCGCATACTCGATCTTCACTGGCGCATAGGCATAAAAATGCCCAAACCCGCCGCCCACAAACGGCGCACTGCCCATCTGCCAGAACAGCCACGACAGGCACTCCGCCCGCGCCGCGCCGTCCTTGGGCAAAAAGGCGCTGCCGAACTTCTCGGCCAGATACATCAGGATGGCGCCGGACTCGAACACCCGCACCGGGTTGGCCGGGTCGGTACGGTCCAGCAGCGCGGGGATCTTGGAATTAGGGTTCACAGACACGAAGCCGCTGCCAAACTGCTCACCCTCGTTGATGCGGATCAGCCATGCGTCGTACTCCGCCCCGTTGTGGCCCAGCGCCAGCAGCTCTTCCAGCATCACGGTCACCTTCACGCCATTGGGCGTGCCCAGCGAATACAGCTGCAGCGGGTGCTTACCCACGGGCAGCTCTTTGTCGTGCGTAGCCCCGGCAATGGGCCGGTTGATGCTGGCGAACTGGCCGCCGTTTTCTTTGTTCCATTGCCAGATGGCTGGGGGCGTGTAGGGGGTGAGATCAGACATTTAGAGTTCCCGGTAGGTCCGTTAAAAGAGCGCGCGGTCCCATCCAATTTCCAAAAGGCCACCGCGAAGGGAGTCATGTTACTCATGCTGAAATTACTCGAACTCTCTCTGCACCAACCTAAATTTTGCGATCAGTGCCCATGGCCATTTCTTTGTTCGCGTTCACGTATTCCATGGCGTCATCAAGTCCCCAACATACTGAGTTTCGAACGAATCGCGACCACTCAACAACGAGTCCTCACAGAATGACTCCTATTGCTTGGCAGCTTCCGGCGCAACCGAACGAGCAGTGCTTGACAAAGGTACCGAAGCTCCAAGCAATGGAGCTTTTGCGTCTACCGGATCATTCACCGCGGCTTTTTTGCCCGATGAGTTAGCGACGCTGAACAGTAAAAGAACGACAAGCGCAATGGACACCGCGAGGCCACTCCACTTTGCGACATTGAATACACGCTCTCCAGTTCGCACCCGCCGCCACTCAGCCTTAAGAAGTAATTGCGATGCAGCAAGCAAATCGTCCTCACACTTCCGACAGGCCTGTATGTCGATAGGAAAGCCCTTCATATGCAGCGATTCAAGGTTATTCAGCAGCCGAAGCACTTCTTTGCAACGTTCTTCATTTGGGTTCAAACGCAATTTGATTGCGGATGATGCTTTGTTGGCTTCCATAAAGAAAGATTCCGTGAGCTTGAACGCTTCTAGCTGAGACGGAATCTGGACAACAGAAATCCCTCGAAGATTGTTAAGTGCTGCGATAACCAGAGCGATTTCGGTGCGCAGTTCATCAATCCAAGCCTGCCGAAACTCAGAAACCTTGCTCTCCTTTGCAATTACTAACCCAATGAATGCAAAGAAGGCGCCTATTACTGCCGCAGCAATAGAACCGATAGCTGCTTCCGGCAGGTGCATCAGTGACATGACTTTTCTAATGAATGTTAAGAGTTGGGGGGGAGTGCCGCGCGATTCTGAGGTTATGTGTAGTGGAGCCCGATTGGCAATACGACTAAGGCTCCAGCCTTCCACACTTGCGCGCAAGCTCAGTGCGCCTTATCCCAGTTCGGCCCCACCCCCACCTCAGCCAATAACGGCACCTTCAGCGCCGCCACCTCTGCCATCAGGCGCGGGATGTGGGTCTTGAGCCAGTCCACCTCGCTCTCAGGCAGTTCGAACACCAGTTCGTCGTGCACCTGCATGATCATCTTGATATCTGGCTTGTGCGCGTCCAGCTCCTTCTGCACAGCCACCATGGCCAGCTTGATCAAGTCTGCCGCCGTGCCCTGCATGGGCGCATTGATAGCGGCGCGCTCGGCCCCGGCGCGGCGGGGGCCGTTGGGGGAGTTGATTTCGGGCAAGTACAGGCGGCGGCCAAATACGGTCTCGACATAGCCCATGGACTTGGCGGCGGCCTTGGTGTCATCCATGTACTGCTTCACGCCGGGATAGCGCTGGAAGTACTTGTCAATGTAGGCGGCAGCGGCCTTGGTCTCGATGCCCAGGTTCTTGGCCAGGCCAAAGCTGCTCATGCCGTAGATAAGGCCAAAGTTGATGACCTTGGCGTAGCGGCGTTGCTCGCTGGTGACCTGATCCACCTCTACCCCAAACACTTCGGCAGCGGTGGCGCGGTGCACGTCCAGCCCGGCGTGGAAGGCGTGCAGCAGCGAGTGGTCGCCACTCAGGTGGGCCATGATGCGCAGCTCGATCTGGGAGTAGTCGGCACTCGCAATCACGCGGCCTGCGGGGGCCACGAAAGCCTCGCGCACGCGGCGGCCTTCCGGGGTGCGGATGGGGATGTTCTGCAGGTTGGGGTCGTTGCTGGACAAGCGGCCAGTCACCGCCACGGCCTGCGCGTAGTGCGTGTGCACGCGGCCGGTGCGTGGCAGGGCCAGTTGCGCGAGCTTGTCGGTGTAGGTGCCTTTGAGCTTGACGAGGCTGCGGTGCTCCAGCAGCTTGGCGGGCAGGGGGTAGTCCTCGGCCAGCTTTTCCAGCACTTCTTCGTCGGTGCTGCGCGCGCCGGTGGCGGTCTTCTTCACAACCGGCATGCCCAGCTTGTCGAAGAAGATTTCGCCCAGCTGCTTGGGGCTGCTCAGGTTGAAGGGCTGGCCGGCAATCTCGTACGCCTCGGTTTCAAGCTGCAGGATGCGCTGACCCAGCTCGTGGCTTTGGGCGGCCAGCGTGGGCGCGTCGATCAGCACGCCGTTGCGTTCAATGCGGTACAGGGCTTCGCTGCTGGCAATCTCCAGCTCGTAGATAAAGCGCAGTTTGTCGTCCGCCTGCAGCAGAGGCCACAGGGCGTTGTGCACGTCCAGGGTCTGGTCGGAGTCTTCGCAGGAGTAGGCGGCGGCCTTATCCACCGGCACTTGCGCAAACGGGATCTGGTGCGCGCCTTTGCCGCACAGGTCTTCGTAGGTGATGCCTTTGCGGCCGGTGTGGCGTTCGGCCAGGCTGGTCAGGTTGTGGGGCTTGTGCACTTCCAGCACGTAGCTTTGCAGCATGGTGTCGTGCGCGTAGCCCTGCACTTCGATGCCATGGTTGGCGAACACATGGCGGTCGTATTTGATGTGCTGGCCCAGCTTGTGGTGCTTGGGGTCTTCCAGCCAGGGCTTGAGGCGGGCGAGGACTTCATCCAGCGGCAACTGCGCGGGGGCATCGGGGCCTTCGTGGCGCAGGGGGATGTAGGCGGCTTCGCCGGGCTGCACGCTGAAAGAGATGCCGACGATTTGCGCGCGCATTTCGTCGAGCGAATCGGTTTCGGTGTCAATAGCGGTAAGCGATGCCTTGTGCAGACGCTCCAGCCACTGGTCAAAGTCGGCCCAGTTCAGGATGGTGTCGTACACCACGGTGCGGTGCTGGGCTTCTTCGGCCACGGTGCTGGCGGAGTGGTCGGCAAACAGATCGCCGCTCTGGCCGGGCATGGCGACGGTGGGGGCTGCTGTGGCCGGGGCTGCAGCACCCTTGATCGCACTGGCCAGGCCCTTGAAACCATACTTTTCGTAAAACGGCAGCAAGCCGGCGTTGTCCGGCGTGTCCAGCGTGATGTCATCAAACGCGGGCAACCCGGGGATGTAGTCGGCCAGCGCGCAATCGGTCTTCATGGTGACCAGCTGGCGGCTCAAGGCCAGCTGGCCGCTGGCGATCGCCTCGCGCAGGTTGTTGCCTGCCACGCCCTTGATGGCGTCGGCGTTGGCAATCAGGTTGTCGAGCGAGCCATACTCTTCCAGCCACTTGGCGGCCGTCTTGGGGCCCACCTTGGCAACGCCGGGCACGTTGTCCACGGTGTCGCCCACCAGCGCCTGGTAGTCCACCATCAGCGTGGGTGGCACGCCAAACTCTGCTGTCACGCCCGCCACATCGCGGCGCTTGCCGCTCATGGTGTCGATGATGGTGATGTGCTCGTTGACCAGCTGGCTCAAATCCTTGTCGCCGCTGGACACGATGACCTCAATGCCCTGTGCGGCCGCCACGTGGGCCAAGGTGGCGATCACGTCGTCTGCCTCCACGCCTGGCACGGCCACCACCTTCCAGCCCAGCAGGTCCACCACCTCATGGATGGGCTCGATCTGGCTGCGCAGGTCGTCGGGCATGGGCGAGCGCGTGGCCTTGTACTCGGTGTACAGCGCGTCGCGGAAGGTGGGGCCGCTGGCGTCGAACACGCAGACGGCGTAGTCGGCAGCCACCTCTTTGCGCAGGGCCTGCATCATGTTGATCATGCCGCGGATGGCACCTGTGGCAGGGCTGGTGGGGTCGCCCGGCACGGCCCGCAGGTCGGGCATGGCGTGGAAGGCGCGGTACAGGTAGCTGGAGCCGTCCACCAGCACCAGGGTCTTTTTGTTGCTCATCCGGCAATTGTGCACGTCCACGCCCTATGGCAACGCCTGCCGGGCGGCGCTCTACAATCGCCCGATGCGCGCTGTTCACCTTCTCCTGCTGCTGGGCATGGCCTGCGGCAATGCCTTGGCCCAAACCCCGTCTCCATCCCCTGCACCCGCCGCTGCGGGCGCCCAGCGCGAGGCGCTGCCCGACCCCGAGCCCCTGTCTGGCCGCAGCAACCAGCGCACGGAGCGCATCCAGATCGAAGACGCAGGCAGCCGAGTGGATGAACTGCGGGTGGGCGGGCAAACCCAGAACATCTCGGTGCAGCCCAAAACCGGCAACCTGCCCGCCTACGAAGTGCAGTCGCCTGACGGCGCACGCAGCCGCTCTGGCGGCAACAATGGCGCCGAGACCACCACGGCGCCTCGCGTCTGGAACGTGTTCAAGTTCTGATGGGTGGCAGGGTGGCGCGCGCGCACTGCGCAGCCACCGGTTGAGCCCCCGCTTGCCGCCCGTTGTCCCGCCCCTTCATCTTTCTCATTTCTTCGACCCCCTGAGCGATGGCCGTTTTTACCGAAGTCTCCAATCCCGAGGCGCGCGAGTTGCTGCGCCGTTTGCAACTGGGCGAGCTGGTGGAGCTGCGCGGCATTGAGGGCGGCATCGAGAACACCAACTACTTTCTGACCAGCGACCAGGGCGAGTTCGTGTTGACACTGTTCGAGCGCCTCACGGCCGAGCAGTTGCCTTTCTACCTGTACCTGATGAAGCACCTGGCGCACGGCGGCGTGCCCGTGCCCGACCCGCGTGCCGACAAGAACGGCGACATCCTGCACACCGTGTGTGGCAAACCCGCCGCCGTGGTCAACAAGCTGCGCGGCAAGAGCCAGCTGGCCCCTCAGGGCGTGCACTGCGCGGCCGTGGGCACCATGCTGGCCCGAATGCACCTTGCGGGCCGCGACTTTGACCGCCACCAGCCCAACCTGCGCGGGCTGCCCTGGTGGAACGAGACGGTGCCGGTGGTGCTGCCCCACATTGACGGTGCACAGGCCGCATTGCTGCGGTCCGAGCTGGCCTACCAGAACCATGTGGCCGCCAGCTCCGCCTATGCCGCCCTGCCGCGCGGGCCCGTGCATGCCGACCTGTTCCGCGACAACGTGATGTTCGAGGGTGAAGAGCTGACGGGCTTCTTCGACTTCTACTTTGCAGGTGTGGACACCTGGCTGTTTGACTTGGCCGTGTGCCTGAACGACTGGTGCATCGACCTGCCCACCGGCACGCACGACGCCGAGCGCGCCACGCGCATGCTCGACGCGTACAAGGCTGTTCGCCCGCTGACCGCCGCCGAGCGCGAGTTGCTGCCCGCCATGCTGCGCGCCGGGGCGCTGAGGTTCTGGATCTCGCGCCTGTGGGACTTCTACCTGCCGCGCGAGGCCTCCATGCTCAAGCCCCACGACCCCACGCACTTCGAGCGCGTACTGCGCGGGCGCCTGGCACTGCCCGTGCACGCGGGCTGATCCCACCACAGGCGAGCAGCCTCTAACCCCTGGCCCCGCCACCGGTTTGGGGCAGTGGGGTAAATTCGACCTTATTCACCCACTCGACATCAGATGCCGCTCGGCGCCCCCCATGGGCGCTCGGGCGCAGTCGGCGGTGCGGGCCCCTCTTCCTTTCCAACGTATTCATGAAACTCCACATCGTCCCCGCGCGCACCGGCATGGCCTGGGTCAAGCTCGGCGTTCGGGCGTTCTGGCGGCAGCCCATGGCGCTGGCTGCGCTGTTCTTCATGACCATGGCGGCCATGTCGCTGGCCACCATGATCCCGCTGGTGGGTCCGGCCATTGCACTGGCACTGCTGCCGTCTGCCACGCTGGCCATGATGGTGGCGGCAGCGCAGGCATCGCAAGGGCGGTTTCCGATGCCCACGGTGCTGCTGGTGGCGTTTCGCACTGGGCGCGAGCGGCTGCGCGACATGCTCACATTGGGTGTGCTGTATGCGGTGGCTTTTCTCGGCATCATGGGCCTGTCGGCCCTGCTGGACGGCGGCCAGTTTGCGCAGGTGTACCTGGGTGGCGCGCCCATGACCCGAGAGATTGCCGAGAACCCGGACTTCCAGCGCGCCATGTGGCTGTCGATGCTGCTGTACCTGCCCCTGTCGCTGCTGTTCTGGCATGCACCGGGCCTCGTGCACTGGCATGGCGTGCCGCCGGTCAAGGCGCTGTTCTTCTCCATCGTGGCCTGCGTGCGCAACTTTGGTGCGTTCCTGGTCTACGGGCTGGGCTGGCTGGGGGTGTTTCTGCTGGGCGGGCTGGTGGTCAGCATCGTGTCGGCCCTGCTGGCCGTGGCGGGGCTTGCGGGATCGATGGCCGGTGGCATCATGGTGGGCGCTGCCATGATGTTGGCGGCGATGTTCTTCACCTCGGTGGTCTTCACCTTCCGCGACTGCTTCGAGCCCCCCTACACCCCCCAGCAAGAAGAGGCGCCCCATGACACCCCGCCCCCCAGCCCCCCTGACGCACCACCTGCAGGGCCGCTCTGACGACGAGCTGGTCTGGTTCCAGCGCCGCAGCGTGGTGCAGGCCGCCGCGCTGTGGGTAGCGGGCGGTGGCTGGGCTGCTGCCCATGCGCAGGCGCGCAGCAATATCGTGGAAGTGCGCGGCGATGTGCTGCGCAATGGCGAGCCCCTGACGGCGCAGCACACCATCACCGCCAACGACCGCATTGAGACCGGGCCGGGCGCCAGCCTGGTGTTCTCGGTGGGCGACAGCGCCTTCATGGTGCGGCAGAACTCGCGCATGGCGATGGAGAGCGACACCCCCACCGCCGTCAAGCTGTTGCGCCTGCTCAGCGGTGCGGTGGCCACGGTGTGGGGGCGCGGCCCCGACCGGCAGATTGCGCTGCCCACGGCTACCGCAGGCATTCGAGGTACCGGCGTGTACGCCGAGGTGTTTGCCGACCAGGACCAGCGCGGCTACCTCTGCAACTGTTATGGCACGGTGGAGCTGACGGCGGGCGGCGAACGCCTGGTGAGCCAATCCAGCTACCACCAGTCGTTCTGGGCCGAGCCCGCACCCCGCAATGGCCGGCTGCTGACACCGGCCGGTGCCATCAACCACACGGACGAAGAAATGGAGTTCTTGGCGGGGCTGGTCAACCAGCGCACCGCGTGGCAGGTGTCGGGCCGCAAGGGCGTCAAGGACGGCAGCGGCGGCGCGGCCGCACCGTCTAACAGTTACGGAACCGGCAACTCCTACGGCCCGCCCGGCTCCCGGGACTAGGGCCTGTCCCGCAGCGCACGCGCAGCCATGCCTGCGCGGCGCGCCTTTGGGGGGCGTCACGCGCTGCGCAAGGCACCGCGTCAAACCGTCACACAAACGTCAAACCACTGTCACGGGGCGTTCCTAGGATCGCGGGCTGGATTCCATGCCACCCGCCTACTACGCCTTTTCCAACAAGGCTCCCGGTCGGATCAGGGCGTGGCATGCCCGTTCGCATACCCACTTGGAAACACTCCGAAAATGACCCAACCGACGATGCCCACCCGCCGCAAGGCCCTGCAACTGCTGGCCGGCGTTCCCATGCTGCCGCTCAGCGCCAGCGCCTCGGCTGCACTGCTGACCGCCTGCGGTGGCGGCGACTCCGCCGCGCCCGGCTATGTGTCGGCCAGCTTCACGTCGATGGCAGCCCCCACCCTGGCCAACGCCGCTGCCATGGCCACCACCACCGTGGGCTCCACGCTCAACATCAAGCTCAGCGACGACTCGGTGCGCTCGTACCAGCTGGCTTACCAGCCCTTCTTCGTGACGGGCGACATGGTGTCCGACGGCAAGGGCGGCACCATCCTGTCGGGTGGCTACTACGACATCAACAACAAGCCCATCATCGACGCCACGGTGGCTGGCAAGGAGCGCCAGTACTTCTCGGACTCGCCCGACGGCACCTCGCTGCTGACCGTGGCCAACCCCACCGTGACCGGCCTCAAGGGCAAGGCCGTGTTTGCCGTGGTGCAGTTTGAATACACCACCTGGGCGCAAGACGGCAAGACCGACATGTACGGCAAGCTGCCCTCGCCCATCGCCGTGCTGACGCTGGACCAGGACCAGACCACCGGCAAGCTGAGCCTGGTCAAGTACCACAACGTGGACACCTCCAAGGTGCACGGCCTGTGGATCACCTGCGGCGCCAGCCTGTCGCCCTGGGGCACCCACCTGTCGAGCGAAGAGTACGAACCCGATGCGTTCAGCATCGCCAGCAACGCCATGTTCAAGGCCTACAGCAAGAACCTGCTTGGCGACGAAACCAAGGCCAACCCCTACCACTACGGCCACATGCCCGAGGTGACGGTGAACCCTGACGGCACTGCCAGCATCAAGAAGCACTTCTGCATGGGCCGCATCTCGCATGAACTGGTGCAGGTGATGCCTGACAACCGCACGGCGCTGATGGGCGACGACGCCACCAACAGCGGCTACTTCGTGTTCGTGGCCGACAAGGAAAAAGACCTGTCGTCCGGCACGCTGTACGTTGCCAAGGTGGGCAGCGGCTTCTCCATCGACCCCAAGGTCGGCACAGCAGCGCCCCTCACCTGGATCAAGATGGGTTCGGCCACCAGCGCCGAGATCGAGAACCTGGCCAACACGCTCAAGCCCACGGACATCATGACCGTGAAGACCACCGACCCGGCCGATGCCAGCTACACCAAGATCGTGGCCAACGGCAAGACCGAGTGGATCAAGCTGAACCCTGGCATGGAAAAGGCCGCTGCCTTCCTGGAAACCCACCGCTACGCCGCCTACCTGGGTGCCAGCCTGGGCTTCACCAAGATGGAAGGCACCACGGTCAACGCCAAGGACAAGATTGCCTACTCTGCGCTGCAGAACATCCAGTCGTCCATGGTGGCAGGCAACGCCGCCAACGTGCCGGGCAACGGCATCTCGGTGCCCAAGCAACTGGTGGCCGGCGCCGTGATGGCGCTGAACCTCAAGGGTGGCCAGAAGGACACCGCTGGCGGCACCATCAACAGCGAATGGATGCCGGTGGACACCAAGGTGCTGCTGGCCGGTGAAGACATCACCGCCGACGCCCTGGGCAACACCGCCAACCCCAACAACATCGCCAACCCGGACAACCTCAAGTTCTCCGAAAAGATGCGCACCCTGTTCATCGGCGAAGACAGCAGCCAGCACGTCAACAACTTCCTGTGGGCCTACAACGTGGACACCAAGCAGCTGTCGCGCGTGATGTCGATCCCCTCGGGCGGCGAGTCCACCGGCCTGCACGCCGTGGACGAGATCAACGGCTGGACGTACATCATGAGCAACTTCCAACACGCCGGTGACTGGGGCGCCATCCACAGCGTGGTCAAGGACACGCTGGACCCGATGATCAAGGCCAACTACAAGAACAAGAACGGCGCGGCCGTGGGCTACCTCACGGCCGCGGCCAAACAGCCCAGCCTGAACCCGGCCTGAACTCAGCCTGAAACCAGCTGAGCGAAGGGCCAACAGGGCTGCACCCGGTGCGGCCCGCTTCAAAAACCAACGGGGCCTCAGGGCCCCGTTGTCATTGGCGGTCCCGGTTTGCTATACAAACAATAGCTACCAGGGAATAAGGTACTAGCGCTAGCAGGCGATTTGACTCAAACCGCGCTATTCGACCACCGTCAGCTTGGCCACCGACAGCGCCAGCCACTTGGTGCCGTGGCGCGGAAAGTTGACCTGTGCACGTGCGTCGTCGCCGGTGCCTTCAATGGCCAGCACCTTGCCCTCGCCAAACTTGGTGTGGAACACGGCAATGCCCGCGCGCAGGCCGTGCGATGGCGCCGCCTTCTGCGCAGGCACTGGGGGGCTGGCAAACGTCTCGGATTTGAAGCCAAATTGGCCTCTAGCGCTAGATCCATATGCGCCACCAGCTCCTGAATTAGTAGCAAAACTGGGCGTATACGAGCCAAACCCTTGCTGCTTGGGCGTGATCCACTTGAGGGCCGCTTCGGGCAGCTCGTCAAAAAACCGGCTCTTGATGTTGTAGCGCGTCTGCCCGTGCAGCATGCGCGTTTGCGAGTGGCTCAGGTACAGGCGCTTGCGGGCGCGGGTGATGGCCACGTACATCAGGCGACGCTCTTCCTCTAGGCCGTCGCGGTCGCTGGCGGAGTTCTCGTGGGGGAACAGGCCCTCCTCCATGCCGCCGATGAACACGCAGTCAAACTCCAGCCCCTTGCTGGCGTGCACCGTCATGAGCTGCACAGCGTCCTGCCCAGCCTGGGCCTGGTTGTCACCGGCTTCGAGCGCGGCGTGGGTCAGGAAGGCGGCCAGGGGCGAGAGGGTTTCGCCGGTGTCGGCGTCCACGATGCCGGGCACGGCGGGTTTCAGAGGTTCGTCCAGCACCGGAGCGTTGGGGTCCAGCCCTTGGCTCACGGCGCTTTGGGTGAGCGGCGTGCCGTGCTCGTCCAGCGGCAGCGCCACCGCGTCACGGCCAAAGCCCTCTTGCGTGACAAAGCTCTCGGCGGCGTTGACCAGTTCCTCCAAGTTCTCGATGCGGTCGGCGCCTTCCTTCTCGGTGCGAAAGTGCTCCACCAGCCCCGTGGATTCGAGCATCTGCTCGATGATTCCGCGCAGGTTCAGGCCCTGGGTCTGCTCGCGCAGCACATCCACCATGGCCACAAACGCGCCCAGGTTGGCCCCCGCCTTGCCGGGCACAGCGCTCACCGCGTCGTGCAACGAGCAGCCTGCGGCGCGGGCCGCGTCCTGCAGCACCTCGATGCTGCGCGCGCCAATGCCGCGCGGAGGAAAGTTGACGACGCGCGTGAAGCTGGTGTCGTCGTGCGGGTTCTCCAACAGGCGCAGGTAGGCCAGCGCATGCTTGATTTCGGCACGCTCAAAAAACCGCAGGCCGCCGTACACACGGTAGGGGACGCTGGCATTGAACAATGCCGATTCGATCACCCGGCTTTGCGCATTGCTGCGGTAGAGCACGGCAATCTCCTTGCGCTCAAAGCCGTCGTTGCGCACCAACTGCTTGATCTCGTCCACCATCCACTGCGCCTCGGCCAGGTCAGAGCTGGCCTCGTACACGCGCACGGGCTCGCCAGCACCTTGGGTGGTGCGCAGGTTCTTGCCCAGGCGGCGGCTGTTGTGGCTGATGAGGTGGTTGGCCGAGTCGAGGATGTTGCTGTAGCTGCGGTAGTTCTGCTCCAGCTTGATCTGGCGCTGCACATCGAATTCGCGCACAAAGTCGGTCATGTTGCCCACGCGCGCGCCACGGAAGGCGTAGATGCTCTGGTCATCGTCACCCACAGCGATCACGCTGCCGCGCGCCTCGTAGCGCCCGCCCACCTCGTTGCCCGCCAGTTGCTTGAGCCAGGCGTACTGCAGCTTGTTGGTGTCCTGGAACTCATCGACCAGGATGTGCTGGAACCGGCGCTGGTAGTGCTCGCGGATCGGGTCGTTGTCGCGCAGCAGCTCGTAAGACCGCAGCATCAGCTCGCCGAAGTCCACCACGCCTTCGCGCTGGCATTGCTCTTCGTACAGCTGGTAGACCTCGACCTTCTTGCGGGCGTCGCTGTCGTGCGTGGGCACGTCGCCGGGACGCATGCCCTCTTCCTTGCAGCTGGCGATGAAGTACGACAGCTGCTTGGGAGGAAAGCGCTCCTCGTCCACGTTGTGCTGCTTGCACAGGCGCTTGATGGCCGAGAGCTGGTCTTGCGTATCCAGTATCTGGAACGACTGCGGCAGCCCCGCCGCCTTGTGGTGCGCGCGCAGCAGCCGGTTGCACAGGCCATGGAAGGTGCCAATCCACATGCCACGCACGTTGACCGGCAGCATGGCCGACAGGCGGGCCACCATCTCCTTGGCCGCCTTGTTGGTGAAGGTGACGGCCAGGATGCCGCCGGGCGTGGCGTAGCCGTTTTGCAGCAGCCAGGCAATGCGGGTGGTCAGCACCCGGGTCTTGCCCGACCCCGCCCCCGCCAGGATGAGCGCATGGCCTGCGGGCAAGGTCACGGCAGCCAGTTGTTCATCGTTCAGGTGGGCCAGAAGGGGGGATGCGGCCGAGGGCGCACCGGAGTGTGGGGGCACCAGGGCATCTGGCACACCCGAAAACGGGTCTTGTGGGAACATCCAGCCATTGTAGAAAGCACCCTGCCCCACGCCGCCTCGCACCATGAAAAACATTGCCCTCACCCTGGCCAGCCTGTGGCTGGCCCTGGCGCACGCCCCCCAGGCGATGGCCCAGGCCAGTTGCAGCAGCGACGGCACCCCCAGGCCTGTGGCCGTGTTCGAGCGCTTCATCAGCGCCGACTGCGATTCCTGCTGGGGCGATGCGGCCACCCCGGCACCGTCAGCCAAGGCAGGTGCCGTGGTGCTGGACTGGATCGTGCCGGGCAAGGCGGGCGACGATGCCCCCCTGTCGGCTGCGGCCTCGACCGACGCGCTGACCCGCCTGCAAGCCCTGGGGCGCAAGCCCCCCATCTCCACCGATGTGTACGTCACCCCGGTCGATTTAGCCGCGCGTGGCCGGTTGCGTGTGGCCCATGGGGTGGCGTTCAATGACTATGTGGGCACCGGCATCGCCTTCACCCCCTCCCCTGCGGCGCCACAGCGCACTGCGGCTGCCACGCCCCTCGCCTTTTACCTGTTGCTGGTAGAGGCCATACCCGCAGGTACTGACGGCACCGTTGTGCCCCGTTACATCGTACGCAATCAGTTCGAGGGCGCCTGGCCCCAGGCCCAGCGGCCCGCACGCAGCAAGGGCAAGCCGTGGGCATGGATGGAAACCCGCTCCATGCGCATCCCCGATGGCGCACAGGCCGACAGGCTGCATCTGATTGGCTGGGTGCAGGATGCCTCAGGCAGCATCGTGGCGGCTGCCCAATCCGTATGCAGGTAATTCCGGTGCCGTTATGACGGCCCTTTGGCAGGCGGGTAGAATCAATCACCGGGCCCAAGTTTCTTGACGCCCGGTTTTTTGTGCCTGCGCTCAGCAGGGTTCGGAGTGACTGTCACGTCCACTCCCGCAAAGCCGGTCTGACAGCCAAGCGCCCACCGCCGTCGAAATCGTTTGGCGGCGTCCCTTTATGGAGCTTGGAATCTCATGGAAATCTTCGACTACGACAACATCCTGCTGCTGCCCCGCAAGTGCCGCGTGGAAAGCCGCTCGGAATGCGACGCCAGTGTGGAGCTGGGCGGTCGCCGCTTTCGCCTGCCGGTGGTGCCCGCCAACATGAAGACCGTGGTGGACGAAACCATCTGCACCTGGATGGCGCAGAACGGTTACTTCTATGTCATGCACCGCTTTGACCTGGACAACATCCAGTTCGCCAAAGACATGCATGCCAAGGGCTGCTATGCATCGATCTCGCTGGGCGTGAAGCAACCCGACTACGCCACCGTGGACCAGCTGGTGGTACAGGGCATCACGCCCGAGTACATCACCATCGACATTGCCCATGGCCATGCCGACAGCGTGAAGAACATGATCGGCTACCTGAAAAAGCACCTGCCGCAGTCGTTTGTGATTGCTGGCAACGTGGCCACGCCCGAAGCCATCATCGACCTGGAAAACTGGGGCGCCGACGCCACCAAGGTGGGCGTGGGTCCGGGCAAGGTGTGCATCACCAAGCTCAAGACGGGGTTTGGCACGGGTGGCTGGCAGCTCAGCGCGCTCAAGTGGTGTGCCCGCGTGGCCACCAAGCCCATCATTGCCGACGGGGGCATCCGCAGCCACGGTGACATTGCCAAGAGCATCCGCTTTGGCGCCAGCATGGTGATGATCGGCTCGCTGTTTGCGGGCCACGAGGAATCCCCCGGCAAGACAGTGGAAGTGGACGGCGCGCTGTTCAAGGAGTACTACGGCTCGGCCAGCGACTTCAACAAGGGCGAATACAAGCATGTCGAAGGCAAGCGCATCCTGGAGCCCATCAAAGGCAAACTGGCCGAAACGCTCATCGAGATGGAGCAGGACGTGCAAAGCTCCATCAGCTACGCGGGCGGCACCAAGCTGATGGACGTGCGCAAGGTGAACTATGTGATCCTGGGCGGCGACAACGCAGGCGAGCACCTGCTGATGTAACCCCCCGGGCGCGAGCCGCCGCCCGGTTAGGAGAACCTGTTCTCAGGCCCGCAGCAGGTTCTGCGCCATGTGGTGCAGGTCATGCCCGGGCTTGGCCAGGGCATCGACGATGCTGAAGTGGTTCAACCCCGGCAAGGCCACGCTGCGGGGTACAAAATGGCTGCCCCAGGCATCCTGCATGAGCTGGTTCTGGCGCAGGAACTCGGGACTTTCATCCGCCCCGACAGCGCAATACAGCGTGCCAGTGGGCGGCTCCAGCAAACGCGCCGGGCTGCATTGCAGCACCTGCTGCTCGGTCAGGTGCAACACCGACTGGTACATGGGTGTGTGCATGACGGGTTCCAGATCGTGCACCCCGGATATCGACAGCGCATTGCGCACCAGGCCATCTGGCAAACCCTTTCCGATGAGCGGCCACACGCTGGTCAGCAGCAGCGCCGCCAGTTGCCCACCGGCAGAATGCCCTGCTACCGTGATCCGCCGGGGGTCGCCACCATGGGCGGCGATCTGGTGCCACACCCAGCCCAGCGCCTTTTCCATCTGCCGCGCGATGTGGGGAATGGTCACCGGCGCATCGGGGGTGCCCGGGCACAGCGCGTAGTTCACCACCACCACACAAAACCCGGCCTGGGTGAAAGGCGGCGCGATGAACGAGTGATCCGATTTGTCGAGTGACCGCCAGTAACCGCCGTGGATGAACACCAGCACCGGCACCGGCCCACCCCCGGCACGGGCGGACGGAAACACGTCCAGGGTTTCCCCGGCACCTGTGCCATAGGCCACATCCAGCGCACAGGGGGCAGTGGCTCGCACCTGGGCAGAGTCTTGAGCCCAACGCTGGAAGTAGTCCATGTGGTCAGGGACCAGGGCACGATTGTTGTACATGCGCTCCAGCCAGGCAGGGTCGTACAGGGGCAAGGTCATGGGCAAGGGTCTCCGAGTTATGTGGGCTGCCTTCGGTGCCATACCGCAGCCCGGCCAACAGGCTCGGCAGACGCTGGAACGGCGCTGGCGCTGCAGAATCATCTGGCCAATCGCTATACGCTGCAAGCTCCGTGACAGACTGGAGCGCCAAAAAGGCACATGATGACAACAGAGACACCATTGCATCCCTCTTTGCAGCAGAACAACGCCATGACCACCACACCGCTTCGCATCGCCGTTCTTGGCATTGGCATGATGGGGTTGCCCATGGCCAGGCGGCTCAGCGAAGCAGGCCACAGGGTGCACGCATGGAACCGCACCCGCGCCAAAGCAGAACCGCTGGCGCAGTGGGGTGTCACCGTGCACGGCAGCCCTGCCGATGCCGCCAAGGACGCGGACATTGTCATCAGCCTGCTCGAAAACGGTCCTGTCGTGGGCCAGGTTCTCTTTGAACAGGGCGCCGCGCGGGCAATGCGCCCGGGCGCTCTTTTCATTGACATGGCCTCCATTCAGCCCAGCGAGGCCCGCGACCACGCAGCCCGCCTGGGCGAGCTGGGCCTGACCCACCTGGATGCACCGGTATCTGGGGGCACCGTTGGCGCCGAAGCCGGCACTCTGGCCATCATGGCCGGAGGAAGGCCCGAGGACTATGTCCGCGCCCAGCCCGTGTTTGCTTGCCTGGGGCACGCCACGCATGTGGGGCCACACGGTGCCGGGCAGCTGGCCAAACTGGCCAACCAGATGATCGTGGGCATTACGATTGGCGCCGTGGCCGAAGCGCTGCTGTTTGCCGCCAAGGGTGGTGCCGACATGGCCAAGGTCCGCGAGGCCATTAGCGGCGGTTTTGCCGACAGCCGCATCCTGCAGCTGCATGGCCAGCGGATGGTGGAACGTGACTTCGCCCCCAGGGGCCGCATGGCGGTCCAACTGAAGGACATGCGCAATGCGTTGGCCACCGCCCGGGAAACAGGTTTTGACGCCCCCATCACAGCCCTGTTTGAGGCCTTGTATGCCGAGGGTGTGGACCACGGCCTGGGCGAGCTGGACCACAGCGGCCTCTTCGTCGAGCTGGCCAGCCGCAACGCAATGCAATAATTTTTGAGCACGACTTGCAGAGTGTCCAAAAACTAGTGCATAATTCGAGGCTCTGCAGCGATGCAGACAAATTTTAAAGATTTGGGTTCTTAGCTCAGTTGGTAGAGCAGCGGACTCTTAATCCGTAGGTCGAGTGTTCGAGTCACTCAGGACCCACCAAATCAAGCCGCAAGGCACAAAAAGCCTGCTACCCATAAGTAGCAGGCTTTTTTGTTTCCAGACCGATTGTTTCTCCGCTCGCGGCAACCCGGCCCCCCTGGCCCGGAGTCGTCCGCCGGCAGCACCATCGTCTGGCCGCCTGGGGCCCACGGCCCCGGTGTCCACCCTCCACGGGTGGCAACGGATGTGTCTTTGCAAGAACCACCGCGTGTTCTGTCCGCCGTCGGCCCGCCATGGAACATGCCATCCGCCATGCCATGGTGACCAGACAGTGCTACAGACGCGCACCGTTTTTTCGAACCATGAATCCAGGCACTTACCCTTCACGTACCTGCTGCAGTCGGGCAACAACACTGCTGGCAAAGCAATTGCAAACAAATGTCCTGCGGAACGTCATGCCCCGGTCCCATCGATACACTTTGTCATACAAGTGACACCACCCAGGCATGGGTCCGATGCGCCCATCCTTCAGGTACGAGCCAGCAAAAAAGAACACTGTGAAATCCACATCTGCAACCCGCGCGCTCCCTCTTTTTGTCGCGCTGATCACTGCCGGGCTGATCTCAGCCCCAGCCCCGCAAGCCAATGCCCAGACCAGCAAGGCCCGTAGCGCTGTGGCCAAAGAGAAGGCTCTGACCCGCCAGGAGCGCGAGTCAGCCCGGGCAGTGCAGGCCAGCGACAGCGCGATCGGAGCCAGCCCGTCGGACACTCCTACGCTGCCCGCACGGCAATGGAAAGTCAGCCTCAAAGAACTGGGCGTGGGGCGCCCTGTTTCTTTGCGAGGCGTGGAGAGTGAGGCCAGTGTGGGTGTGGGGGTGCGGCGCGACGAGATCGTCGAAGCCGCCAAGCTGCGCCTGACCTTCACACTGTCACCTGCGCTGATCCCGTCACTGTCGCATCTCAAGCTGATGCTCAATGACGAAACCCTGCAGACCGTGGTGCTGGACAAGGAGCGCCTGGGCACCCCGCAGACGGTCGAGCTCAATATCGACCCACGCTACTTCACGGATTACAACCGGTTCCGCTTCCAGTTCATCGGCCACTACACGATGGAATGTGAGACGCCAACCCATTCCAGCCTGTGGGCCACCATCAGCAACGACAGCCAGCTGGAGCTTTCGTTGCGGCAGATCCCTCTGCGCAATGACCTCGCGCTGCTGCCTGCGCCGTTTTTCGACCCCCGGGACAACCGCCCCGTCAAGCTGCCGTTTGTGTTCGGCAATCAACCCAGCACCGGTACGCTCAAGGCGTCAGGCTCCATCGCCAGCTGGATTGGCATGCTGGCAGGCTACCGAGGCAACCAGTTCCCGGTGCTGGAAAACCGGCTGCCCCGCTCGCACGCCGTGGTGCTGGCCACCAACAGCCACCGTCCCGCGTTCCTGCAGGACATGGCACCTGTGACCGAGCCCACGATCTCGATGCTCAACCACCCCGAAGTGCCAGGCGCCAAACTGCTGCTGGTGCTGGGCAAAGACGATGCTCAGCTGCAGATGGCGGCAGATGCCCTGGCCCTGGGGAAAGCGGTTTTGTCCGGGCAAACCATTGCTGTCAAATCGCTGGACTATCCCGCGCTGACCAAGCCCTATGACGCGCCTCGCTGGATCACCACCCAGAGGCCCGTGAAACTGGCCGAGCTGGTGGGCAGTCCGTCGGACCTGCAACTGCGTGGTACGGTGCTCAACGACACGGTGAACATCTACACCCGCATGGCCCCGGACCTGTTCACCTGGAACGCCAAAGGCGTGCCGCTGGACCTGGCCTATCGCTACACCCCCAGCAGCGTTTCGGACCATGGCAGTCTGAACATCTCCATCAACAACCAGTTCATCCAGTCCTATCCACTGCAGTCGCGAGACGACCGCACCAGCGGCAAGAACACGGTGATGTTGCCCCTGTTCGATGACGGGAACGCCCAGAACCGTTCGGACCTGAAGATTCCTGCCTTCATGATTGGCGGCGACAACCAGCTGCAGTTCGCATTCCAGATCCCGCCCAACGACCTGGGCCGTTGCAAGTCCGCGCCGCCCACCGAACTGTTTGCGGCCATTGATCCGCAGTCCACCATCGACCTCACGGGTTTTCGCCACTACCTGGCCATGCCCAATCTGGCGGCCTATGCCAACAGCGGCTTTCCGTTCACCCGGGTGCCCGACCTGGCCCAGACCTCCATCATCTTGCCCAACCAGCCCAGCACCGCAGACATCGAGGTCTTCCTGACCTCCGTAGGCCGCATGAGCGCTTCCACCGGCTATCCGGGCACCCGCTTTCAGCTGCTGCGTGCTGCGGACGCCAACAAGGCGGGTGACACGGACATCCTGATCGTGTCGCAGGCCGACGCCGATGGTTTGCTGGAGCAGTGGAAGAACCACCTGCCAGCCCTGCTGGCCGCTGGCGCCCGGTCGGTGCAGCCCCTGGAACGCGCACTGGGATCGTTCATTGAACTGTTCAACCTGGAATCCGAACACCGCCTGTCCGCCTCTGGCGGGCAAGCTGTGCTGCAAGGCACAGGGCCGCTGGCAGCAGTCACCGGCTTTGAATCGCCCTTGCACAGTGGTCGCAGCGTGGTGGCGCTCACCGCCACTGACAAGGAAGCCATGGGGCTGCTGAGCCAGAGCCTGAACGATGCAGGCAAGATCAAGAGCCTGCGCGGAGATCTGGGCCTGATGCGCGGCGACGCCATCGAAAGCTTCCGCATCAAGCCTGTGTACTACGTGGGCGACCTGCCGTGGTGGCAACGCCTGTGGTTCCACCTGCACAGCCACCCCTTGCTGCTGGCCTTGGCGGGCATCGCCACCGGCCTTCTGCTGACCTTTATCGTCTATGGCGCCTTGCGCACCATGGCGCGCCGCCGACTGGCATCCCAGCATGACTGAGTCCCTTCGTCGGCGCACGGCCCTGCAGGCTGGCGGCGGTGCTGCACTGCTGTCCTGGCTGCCAGGCCTTCGCGCGCAACCCCAATCCACGGCAGAACGCCCCGGGTGGCCGGCCTGGGAAGCGTTCAAGGCGCAGTTCACCAACGAAGGCGGCCGCGTCATCTCGGATGATGCGGGAGGAGGACAGACCTACTCCGAAGGCCAGGCATACGCCTTGTTCTTTGCCTTGGTGGCCAATGACCGAACCACCTTCGACAAGTTGTTGCGCTGGACCGAAAACAACCTCTGTGATGGGGACATGACCGCCCGTCTCCCCGCGTGGCTATGGGGTAAACGCCCCGATGGCACTTGGGGTGTCATCGACAGCAACGCCGCCTCGGACGCCGACCTCTGGATGGCCTACGCGCTGGGCGAGGCAGGCCGTCTGTGGAACGTGCGCAGCTACCGCGCACTCTCTGCCTTGCTGGCGGCCCGCATCCTGCGCGAAGAAACCGCGCAACTGCCCGGCCTGGGACTGACCCTTCTGCCAGCGCCCCAGGGCTTTGCACAGAAGGACGGACGCTGGCGCCTGAACCCCAGCTACATGCCCATGCACCTCATGCACTGGCTGGCAGCAGTGGACCCACAGCCCGAATGGAAGCAACTGGTGGACAGCTCGCTCAAGGTCATCCAGGGCGCCTCACCCAAGGGCTTCACGCCCGACTGGACCGTGTACGACCCTAAGCAGGGCTTTCTGGTGGATGACAAGGGCAAGGAAAAAGGCCAGGGCAGCTACAACGCCATCCGCGTCTATCTGTGGGCGGGCACGTTGCACGCCAACGCTCCCGGTCGCAAGGCCTTGCTGGATACCCTGCAGCCTATGGCACGCTTCGTGCGCGAACAGGGATACCCGCCTGAGTCCATCGACATCCTGACAGCCCAAGCCTCGGGCCCCGCCCCCTCCGGGTTCTCGGCTGCAGTCCTGCCATTTTTGCGGGCAGTGGGCGACGACCGCACCCTGCAATCGCAGCGCATGCGCCTGGAGGCCCGCCCCTTGCGTCCCACGGCCTACTACGAGCAGATGCTCGGCTTGTTTGGGCTGGGCGCCATGGAGGGGCAATATCGCTTCACTGCAAACGGCCAACTCACTGTGCGATGGAAACCGTGAAACGCCGCACACACCGCTGGCTCCCTTCCCTGACCTTGCTCGCCGCCGCCTGCCTGCCCGGACAGCACGGCGTGCACGCCAGCACCCCACCCGCCATCGAAGCTGAGCTGCTCAGCGGCGCCCGCCTGTGGGCCAGCAAAAACCGGCTGGATATGGCCCGCCAGCTGGTGGACAAGCTGCTGGCCATGGACCCGAACTCTCCCGAAGGGCTGGCAACGCTGGGCGACTTGGCGCTGCGCGAAAAGAAAAGCGACGAGGCCCAGCGCGTGCTGGCCACCTTGCGTGCACGCCACCCCGGCTATGTGCTGACCCAGGAACTGGAAACCCTGGTGCGCGTGTATGGCCCCGACCGCGAAAAACTGGCCCAGATGCGCTTGATGGCGCGCGCAGGCCGCAAGGCCGAGGCCGCCGATCTGGCACGCGAGCTGTTTCCGCAAGGCCCGCCCACGCTCGGCGGACTGGCGCTGGAATACCACCAGATCATGGGCTCCACCGCCAAGCAGAGCACCGAATCCCAGCGCCAGCTGGCCAAGCTGTACCAGCAGACCGGGGAGTCCCGTTACCGGCTGGCACAACTGGAGCTGCGCATGTACCAGGGGGGCAACCCGACGGCTGTGGTGCAGGAGATCGAGGCCCTGGCAAAGCAGCCCGATACCAATGCCCAGCAGCTGCAAGACCTCTGGCGCCGCGCCCTGGACCGGCTGGCCAACACCCCAGCCAACCTGCCCCGCGTGCGCGCATTTCTGCAGCGCTACCCGGCTGACAGCGCCATGGTGGAACGATTGGCCGCCATGCAACAGGCGGTCGAGCGCGCAGAGCGCGCGGCCCGCGACCCCGCCAACATCGCCCGCCAGGCAGCGCGCACTGCCCTTGACCAAGGCGATATGGAGTTGGCGGAAGAGCAGGTCCAGGCGACGCTGGCTTTGCGCCCCCAGGACGGAGAAAGCCTGGGAAACCTGGGATTGATCCGCCTGCGCCAAGGCCAGCATGCACAGGCACAGGACCTCTTCAGCCAGGCCTATGCGCTCACACGCCAGAGCCGCTGGAAGGACCTGCAGGTCACCGCCAGATTCTGGGGACTGCTGCGACAGGCCGACAGAGCCGTCGAACAGAACGAACTGGTCACGGCGGCCAGCCTGGCCGAACGCGCGCTGCAGATGCAGCCTCAAAGTGCTGATGCATTGACCACCCTGGCGAGCATTCGCGACCTGCAAGGGGACCATGCGCTGGCAGAGAATTTCTACCAACAAGCCCTCCAACAGGAGCCCAACAGCACCTCCGCCATCAAAGGCCTGGCAAGTCTTTATGCCCGCACCGGGCGGGTGACCAAAGCGCTGTCCCTGCTGGCCGAGGCTGCCGCACGTGACACCACACTCGCAGAAAAACTCGCCAGTGCCCAGGCCGACGTGCTGGTGACCCAGGCGGAGGACGACCTGCAGGCCCAGCGCCTGGGCCCCGCACTGCGTGCCTTGGAGTCGGCAGTGGTACTGACCCCCGACGCTGCCTGGATAAGACACCGCCTCGCACGTGTTTACATGCGCCTGGGCCGCCCCCAAGAAGCACTGCACGCCATGGATGAGGGTGTGGCGCGCATTCCGTCCGGCACCGTCGGCGCAGAGATGTTGTATGCCCGCGCCCTGATACGTTCGGCCTTGGACGAAGACAGCGCTGCCCTCGCAGACATGCAGCGGATCCCCACCGCTGATCAGACAGACGCCATGCGCGCGCTGGTGCGGCGCTCTCAGGTCAAGTCGCTCGTCGCCCAAACTCTGAAGCCCCTGCCTGCCGCAGAGGTCGATGCGCTGCTACAGCAAGCGGAACAAGAAGCGGGCAATGAAGCAGACCTGCTCTACAGCGTTGCCAATGCCTGGTTTCGCCGTGCACAGCCCGCACGGGGCGTGGCAGTCTTCCATCGCCTGGCAGCGCGCGTTCCCACACTGGCGCCAGACACGCAACTGGACTACGCACAGCTGCTCAACCGGGCGGAGGATGAGGCCGGCCTCGCCGAGCAATTGCCTCGCCTGCTGCAAACCAAGGGCTGGAGCGCCGAGCAAGAAAACCGGCTGGTAGCGCTGTATACCGCGCACCAGGAGCGGCTCATCGAGAAGCAGCGGCAGGCTGGACGCCCCAACGAAGCCTCGCGGCTGGCACGCCAGGCGGCACCTCTGCCAGACACACTCTCCACACCGCGCCAACGCAGCCTGGCTCAGGCCCGCTTGCTCATGGCTGCGGCCGAATATGCCGATGCCGCCCAATTGCTCAAGCCCCTGGCATTCGCACAACCTGACGATCTGTCCGTTCGCATGGCGCTGGCTGACACGTTGTCACGACTGCAGGACACTGGAGACAGGCGGGCCGCAGCCGATGAGGCCCACTGGCTGAGAGACCATGTCCCTGCGAGCGACGTGGGGCAGCAGCTGGCACTGCTGCGCATCTGGCAACGCATTGGTCGCATGGACGAAGCAAGGACATTGGCGACCCGGTTGCTGGACAGTTTTCCGCAAGACAGTGATGTGCTGCTGCATGCTGCGCGCCTGGAGCGGGCCAACCGCAACTATACGCAGGCCATGGTGTTCTTCCGCAGCGCCCTCCTGCTGGAGACGCGCGGAAAGGAAGCCCCTCCCGCAACGGAACCCAACAGACAAACCCGGTCGTCGAGTGATTCAGACAGCCCGCTGGTTCTCCAGCAGAGCTACACGCTGTCCCTGCCGGCAGACCCTGCAGTCGTCGCCAAGATTCAGGGCGAGATCGACGCTATCGAGGCACGGCACCAGCCGCGAATCGAAGCGGGACACCAGGCGCTGAGCAAACGCTCCACGGACGGAATCTCCAGCCTGCGTGGCTGGGAACGTCCTGTGGTGGCGTGGATGCCGCGTGGCTACGACGGGCACTATTTCTTGCACGTGGATCGGGTGCAGCTGGATGCGGGCGATCTCCCCGCCGATGGTCCAGACCTGCTCACTTACGGGCAGGTGGCGGCACGACCACCCGGGTCCTCCTTTGCCACCGAGCGACGCCAACGGGGCCAGGGCACCAACCTGGGTTTCGGCTATGTGGGAGACGATGTCCAGTGGGACATCGGAACCACTGGGGTTGGATTTCCGGTGAGCAATGTCGTAGGGGGCCTGTCCAAAACCGGCGATCTGGGCCGCTACAGCTACAAACTCGAAGCGTATCGGCGCCCCATCACTGGCAGCCTGCTGTCGTACGCAGGGGCACGCGATCCCATCACAGGCCAGGTATGGGGCGGCGTGGTGGCAACAGGCGCTGCAGGCCGTCTTTCTACCGACATTGGGCCCTACAGCACCTCGCTGAGCCTGAGCCTGGCCGCCCTCACCGGCAAAAATGTGGCAACCAACACCCGCGCCCAGCTGCGGTGGGCACTGGACCGCGATGTATGGCGCCACAGCGATGGCGTCGTCAACCTGGGTGTTGCCGTCTCAGCTTGGCACTATGGCAAAGACCTGTCCGAATTCAGCTTCGGCCACGGCGGCTACTACAGCCCACGCAACTACGTATCCGTCGCCCTGCCACTGGAATGGAGTGGACGCCGCGGCGCACTGACCTGGCTGGCACGCGGGTCCGTCTCTGTATCGCGCAGTAGCAGTGGCGACAGCGACTATTTTCCGCAGAGCGCACTCCTGCAGGCCCTGGCGCGTGCCCGGCTGGCGGCCGACGGTGGCGTTCCGGTGTACGCGGGCAGTTCGGGCTCGGGTTTCGGGCGTTCGTTCCGGGGGGCACTGGAATACCAGGTCACGCCGCATCTCGCACTGGGTGCACAGCTGGAGCTGGATCGCTCGGCCTACTACGCGCCCACCAATTTCATGGTGTATGGCCGCTACCGCTTTGAGCCCGGGAACGCTCCACTGGACAACCGCCCACGGCCGGTGCAAACCTATTCCAGCTTCTGACATGTCCCCCGCCCCTTCATCCCCACGCAAGAGCCCACCCGCAACAGGTGTGCTGCACTCGCTCGCCCAGCGCCTTCGGCCCTCTTTGGGTACAGCCAGCGCCATCCAGCGACCGACAAGCATCGGCATTGCAGGCCTGCCAGACGGCATTGGCCAGTTGCCATCCCATGTGCCCGTCTCTCTGGTTGCCGCCGACAGCAGAAGTGCTGCGGCATGGTTTCCCGCGCTGATCGAAGACGCTTTGGCCGCTGGCCCCTTGGGGCTGGTGGCGTCCAGCACGCAGTGGCTGGACGAGTTGCTGGAGTACCCCGAGCTGCGAGCGGCTTACCGCGCTGGTCGGCTCAAGCTCTGGGTGCTATCGCCTGGGTTGCAGGCGCAAGTACAGCGCCATGGACTCAGTCCACTCGTGCAGGAGCTTGAGCGGACCGGCCTGCAGCCACAGCACGCACTGTATCTGTGCGACGCACAGAACCTGCTGTCCGGACTGAACGTCGCCCAACTCGCACATGTCAGCGACCAGCTCAGCGCCCTGTGCCGCCAACGGCAGCGCCCGGTGGTACTGGGGTTCACCCCGCCGCTGGATGCCACTGCCCTTTTGCCAACGCTGCGCAACCTGTGCCAGATGTCCATGCACATCGCCACCTTGCATGCTGACGCTGACCGCTGGCGCCTGAGCCTGGACCGCTGGGGTTCGGACACCGGGGCGCTGTTTCAGACCGGCTTTGGCCTGGTGCAAGAAGCCAGCACACACCGACTGACTGCCGACGGCACGCGCACCCAAGGCGCTACCCCCGAACTGGTCACTGCAGCCGACCAATGGGGCGTGCTAGCAACCCGGGCATCGGTGGAGGGGCAACGCGGTATCCCTGGTCACTGGCGCATCGTCGATGGGCTGGAGGACATCGAAGTGGCTGCTGCGACCTGCGTGGCCTCCACGGTGCTGATCGACGCGGGCTCTGCGGGCGATTTTGAATCCCGCGCACGCCTGGTGCACCACCTGCGTCTCTCGCGCCCCCCAACGCTCAAGATTGTGGTGCGCGAGAACCTCGGCAAGTTGCGCACCCACAGCGAACAGGCACTGCTGCAACTGGGCGCCAGCGCGGTGGTCTACAAAGAGGTGGGTTTCTCGCGACTGCTGCAACTGCTGCAGGACATCAACGCTCAGAGCCACACCCGCAAAGTCCACCCCGACTACGCTCAGGCGCTCGACAGCTTCATGCCCCCCCGCGAGCGGGGCTACCAGGCCCCGGGACGATTCTGTACGTTAGTACGCGGCATGCTCGACCGCACCCATGACATTGGCCTGTCGCACAGTCTGGTACGGCTCAACATGCTGGACCGGATGCCGCACCTCGATGCTTTGCGCGCCTGCCACACCTCGCGCGATGGCGACTTGTTCACGGCCGACCACGAAGCGATCTACGTGTTCCTGTTCGCCTGCCGGGAGCCCGATGTAGAGCTGGCACTGCAACGGGTATTCGCGCTGCCGCTGACCCAGCTTTTCACTTCGCAAGCTACGGACTGCTCAGCGCCGGGTATACGCGCGATGACTGAACAGTTGCAAGAATCCCTGCGCAAGGGCGTACCTGACTACAGTGCCATCTTGGCAGCAGTCAGCGCCCCCACACCTGCCGCCCTGGAGGCTCCTCCTGCCACGCCTTTGGCGCAGTTAAGAGAGGATGCGCTGGCACTGCCAAAGCACACCCATATAGAGAGCCAACAGTCCGCGGCCTCGCCGCTCGTTGTGACAAGACCGCAAATGCGACCACGTCCCATCGGACGGCGCGCCGCGCCACGCCCCCTTGGAAGGACGTCTGCATGACTGCATGGATGCTTGTTTACGTGCTGCTGGGCGTCTTGCTGGCTTGGCCGTGTGGTTGGCTGCTGCGCCGCGTGCTGAAGGCGCGCCAGCCGTTACGCTGCGTGCAGCCCTATCGGCCAAACCTTCCGCAAAGCGAATCGCCCATTACCCCAAAAGGTGGGATGACCAAAGCCCCATGAACAAAGAGTTTGCATGCGCGTGATTGCTGTCGTTTCGCCGCTCGGCGGGTCCGGGCGCACCACCATGGTCGCCCACCTGGCGTCCATTGGTGCCCGTCAAGGCCAGCACACCTTGGCCGTAGAACTCTGCGCCCAGAATCTGCTGGGCATACACCTGGGCATGCCCCGCCCCGCCAGTCAGGGATGGGCAGCACTTGCTGCCACAGGCTCTTGGTGGGCAGACGGCAGCTTCGACAACACGGACGGCGTCTGCGTTCTGCCCTTTGGCCCAGCGGCGCCAGAAACCATCACGACGCTCCACCAGTTGCTGGCTGCCCACCCACAGTGGCTACAAGACCAGTTGGAACTGCTCGACGTGCCAGAGGATTGCACGATACTGCTGGACACACCGCAATGGCCTTCGCCGCTGGCCCAGGCAGCGCTGCGCTGCGCAGATGCGGTGTTGGTGGTCATGGAAGCGTCTGCGCGCGGATGTGCCAGCACGGACGCCGTACGCGCCATGCTGCAGGCGTCGTCAGCAGCGCCCAACGTGCAGGGCATCGCAGTCACGCGTTTTGACCCGCGCCGCGCATCGCACCGGGAGGCGCTCAGCACATTGCGCCAGCAGTGGGGAAGCCAATTGCTGCCCTATACCGTGCATGAAGACGAGAACCTCTCACGTGCACTGGCCGCATCGCAATGCGTGAACGGCATGGCACCGCATGCACAGTCTGCGCACGATCTCCAGGGCATCTTCCATTGGCTGTCGGCAGTGCCTCCGTTGCCGCCGCTGCCTGCGCCTGCAGCTGGAGTGGTTGCACCATGACAGACCAGGCGCCCTCGGGCACCACCACACCCACCCCGGCCACCGAACAAGCGGACGCGCTGGTGCCCACCCGCAAGGCGCTGATGTGGCTCGGGCGCCAGCTTGAGGTCGGGCATGAGGCTCCCTGGTGGATGTGGTTGTGGCGCTGTTTCGTTCTACCACCCTCGCCACAGCGCGCATTGCGCCCCTGGTTGCTGCGCCCAGTGCGCGGGCTTTGGGCAGGCCTCGGCTGGGCCATGCGCTGGCTCTGGCGAGTCCTGGCACTGGCGCTGACACTGGTTTTCTGGCCCATCCGGCTTTTCCTGCGTGCCATGGACCGCCTGGCAACCCACGTCAACGTGGGCAAGGGCATGCGACTGGCAGACCAGTGGCTCACACCGGCCCTGGAGATTCCTGGCCTGCGCTGGGTGATCCTGGCGGTGGGGGCGGTCACCGGTCTGGTCGTCATGACCACCCCATTCAACTGGTTTGGGCAACTGTTGTTCATGCTGCTCTGCTGGGGGCAGTCCCTGGTGCTCCGGCGCCTGCCAGGCCGCTATCCTTCGCTGGCGCTTGCAGCGATCAGCCTGCTGGCGATGGGGCGTTACGCCTGGTGGCGCCTGACTTCATCGATTGAATTCGACTCGGTCATCGAGTCCTTCCTGGGCTACGGCCTGCTGGCGGCAGAGGCCTACACCTGGTTGGTGGTGGTGCTGGGCTTCATACAGACTGCCTGGCCCCTGCACCGCAGTCCGGCGGAGCTGCAAGGCGCGCCCGCGTCCTGGCCCACGGTGGATGTGTACATCCCCACCTATAACGAGCCGCTGAGTGTGGTGCGCACCACGGTGCTGGCGTCGATGGCACTGGACTGGCCCAAAGACAAGGTCAAGGTCTTCATCCTGGACGATGGGCGGCGCGAGGAATTCCGTGCCTTTGCCGAATCCATGGGCGTGGGCTATATCGTGCGGCCCGACAACAACCACGCCAAGGCTGGCAACCTGAACCATGCGCTGGGCAAGACCGATGGTGAGCTGGTCGCCATCTTCGACTGCGACCACATTCCCACACGCTCCTTCCTGACCACGGCCGTGGGCTGGTTCCAGCGCGACCCGAAGTGCGCCATGCTGCAAACGCCGCACCACTTCTTCTCACCCGACCCGTTTGAGCGCAACCTGGGCACCTTCCGCCGTGTGCCCAACGAAGGTGCCCTGTTCTACGGTCTGATCCAGGATGGCAATGATTTCTGGAACGCCACGTTCTTCTGCGGTTCCTGCGCCGTAATACGCCGCGGCCCACTGCTGGAGGTGGGCGGCATCGCCGTGGAAACGGTGACCGAGGATGCGCACACCGCCCTCAAGCTGCACCGGCGCGGCTACACCACGGCTTACATCAACGAGACGCAGGCAGCTGGCCTGGCCACCGAGAGCCTGTCGGCCCATGTGGGCCAACGCATCCGCTGGGCGCGCGGCATGGCGCAGATCTTCCGCGTGGACAACCCCTTCCTGGGCAAGGGCCTCACGCTGTGGCAGCGCATCTGCTATGCCAACGCCATGGTGCACTTCTTCTTCGGGCTGCCGCGGCTGGTGTTCCTCACCGCGCCCATGGCCTTCTTGTTTTTTGAATGGCACATCATCAACGCGGGCGCCATCATGATCGCGCTGTATGTGCTGCCATACATCCTGCAGTCCAACATCGCCAACGCGCACGTGCAAGGCGAGCACCGGCACACGTTCTGGGCTGAGGTCTACGAAACAGTGTTGGCCTGGTACGTGGCCCTGCCCACCACGGTGGCTCTGATCAATCCGCGCCTTGGCAAGTTCAACGTGACAGCCAAGGGCGGGCTGGTGGATGAGCCGTACTTCGACTGGGTGATCTCCCGCCCCTACACCGTGCTGGTCCTGCTCAACTTCGCAGCCTTCGGCATGGGGCTGCTGCGCCTGTTCTTTTGGAATACCGAGGAAACCGCCACCGTACTCCTCAATCTGCTATGGACGGTCTACAGCATCCTCATGCTGGGTGCTGCGTTGGGTGTGGCATCTGAAGCACGCCAGGTGCGGCGAATGCACCGCGTGGCCACGCAATTGCCCGCGACCTTGTACCAGGACGACGGAACCGTGCTGAGGGCCCTTTGCCTCGACTTTTCCATGACTGGTGTAGGCCTGCAATTACCTGAAGGCACTCCACTGGCCGTGGGAGACAAGGTGCAGGTGGGACTGTGGCGCAACGATACGGAATGCACCTTTCCAGCCACGGTGATGTTGCACAGAGGCCAGAGTGCCACCGGTTTTCAGTTTGACCCCATGACGCGCGAACAACAAATCGACCTGGTGCAGTGCACCTTTGCCCGCCCCGACACCTGGAGGCAATGGAACGACAGCCACGATACCGACCGACCTTTGCATGGCCTGCAGGAAATCGCGCAGCTGGGCGTGCTGGGCTACCGCAAGTTCTGGACTTCGCTGGTGGAGTCGGCACGCAGCCGATGGCCCCTTCGCAAGCAGCGCGGGCAAGAAAGGCTGCCGGCATGAGCTTCTGGCATTTGATTTTCCTTGCCAAGGTGGGCCTGTACTTTGGTGGCTATATCGGCTTGAACTGGTGGCTGAACCTGCTGTTGTGGGCGTCCATGCTGCCCCCCATTGCGCACACGGGGTGGCGCCGTGTACGCGCTGCAGTCGCCGTACCGGCTGCCATCGCACTGCTGTATGCCGACTCTTACCTTCCCAGCCCAGGACGCGTGCTGTCGCAGCTCAAAGCGCTGAGTGGCTTCAGCGCGGACTACTGGCTGGAACTTGCCCAGCGGGTGTTCAACCCTGAAATGCTGCTGGTGGGACTGGTCGGCATCGTGCTTTATGCAGCACTGGCCCGGCGGGTCCGTGCGGGGACTTTTGCATTGCTGGCGTTGTTGAGCGTACCGGTGGTAGCGGCCCTGCAGGAGCAGGCGGCTACGCCCCAGGCCACCATGGCCGCAGCAAGCGGATCGAACTCGGCCGCTGCGCCCAACGACAATCAGGAAACGTCGCCAGACGCTCTGTTGCAACGCTTTTACGCCAGCGAAAGCCAAAGGCGCGTCCAGTTCACCGCGCCCAATGCCCCCCCGGCATTCGACATCATCCTGCTGCATGTGTGCTCCTTGTCGTGGGATGACATGGACTTTGTAGGACAGCGGGACAACCCATTCCTCAAGCGTTTTGATGCGCTGTTCACCAACTTCAACAGTGCCGCCAGCTACAGCGGGCCAGCCTCGCTGCGGGTATTGCACGGCACCTGTGGGCAAACACCACACAACAAGCTGTACGAGGGCATTGATCCGCAGTGCTACGTGTTTCCCAACCTGGAAAAAGTGGGCTACCAGACCGCTGCACTGCTCAACCACGACGGGGTGTACGAAGAGTTTGCCCATGCGCTGGAGCAGCGCGGAGGCCTTGCTGGCAAGCTGCAGTCCAATCAGGGCGCGCCCGTGCACATGCAGAATTTTGACGGCTCGCCCATCTATAACGACCACGCCTTGTTGGCGCAATGGTGGAAGAAGCGCAGCACTGACCGCAGCACCGGGCCCGTGGCGCTGTACTACAACACCATCTCCCTGCACGACGGAAATCGCGTGCCGGGCATGGCTTCGCGCAACAGCCTGGAGACGTTCAAGCCCCGCCTGGTACAGCTGCTCGCCGACTTCGACAAGTTCATCTCCGAACTGGAGGCAGCAGGCCGCCCTGTGGTCGTGATGCTGGTCCCTGAGCACGGCGCATCGCTGCGCGGCGACAAGATCCAGATGTCGGGCATGCGGGAGATTCCTGGCCCCCGCATCACCCTGGTCCCTGCTGCGGTGAAGCTGGTGGGCATGAAGCCATCTGAGGCATCCGCCCCAGCAGCGCCCGTGATCGTGAACCAGCCGATGAGCTACCTGGGCTTGTACACCTTGCTAGGCGATCTGATTCGCGACAACCCTTACGCCGACTCCGCGCGCCCGTTGGCGGAGCGGCTCGCGGCCCCGGTCACTACCCCCTTTGTGTCAGAGAACGCCGATGTGATCGTGATGCGCAACATGGAAGGCAAGTACGTGATGCGCTCGGGGAACGGTGAATGGGTTCCCTACAACTATTGATTGCGTTGGCTTACAGCCCCAAGGGGGTGTGACGAGGGGGCTGCGCGACAGACCCCTTCTCCACACCCTGCCGCATGCGTCCCGCATAATCCATCCGCACTGCCGCGCCATCCCGCGATGCCACGGCGGTGCGATGTCCTTCGCGTGCCCGCAACCCCCATCTGTCACCACCCATGAACCCACAAGCCCATCTGCTCTGGAAAGCACCCCGCTGGGCGCTCGCGATCCTGCTGGCTGTGCTGGGCATGCTCGGGCCTTTCTCCATCGACACCTACATCCCCTCGTTCTCAGGCATCGCTGCAGCGCTGGGAGCCACACCGGTGGAAATGCAGCAGACGCTGTCCGCCTACCTGTTCGGCTTTGCGTTCATGAGCCTGTTCCACGGCGCGCTGGCAGACAGCTTTGGGCGCAGGCCCGTGATCTTGTGGGGCATCGCCGTGTTCACGCTCGCTTCCGCAGGGTGTGCGCTGTCGCAAACGATCGGGCAACTGGTCTTTTTCCGGGCACTGCAAGGCCTGTCCACGGGAGCAGGGATCGTGGTCTCCCGCGCGGTGATCCGCGACATGTTCCCTCCAGCACAAGCACAGAAGGTTATGAGCCAGGTGACCATCTACTTTGGAGTGGCTCCAGCGATTGCTCCCATCATCGGAGGCTGGCTGTTTGTCCACACCGGGTGGCACAGCATTTTCTGGTTCCTGACCTTCGTGGGAGTGGCCCTGTGGACCGCCAACTTCAGGCTGCTGCCAGAGACCTTGCATGTGGAGCAGCGCCAGCCCTTTCATGTGCGCCATCTAATGCGCGGCTATGTGCAGTTGGGCACCAGTGCGCGCTTTGTGCTGCTGGCGCTGGCCAGTGGCGTACCCTTCAATGGCATGTTCCTGTACGTTCTCTCGGCCCCAGCATTTCTTGGCGATCACCTGTCGCTGGCGCCTACGCAGTTTTTCTGGTTTTTTGTCCTGACCATCTCGGGGATCATGGGCGGTGCGTGGCTCAGTGGACGGCTGGCAGGGCGTATCCCGCCCAAGCGCCAGATCCGCCACGGATTTGTCATCATGTTTTCGGTGGCTGTGTTGAACCTGGTCGCCAATCTGCTGTTCACACCCCACGCCTGGTGGGCTCTGGCGCCCATTGCGGTCTTCTCTTTTGGCTGGGCACTGATGGTGCCGGTGGTGACGCTGCTGGTGCTGGACCTCTACCCGGAGCGCCGAGGCATGGCCTCATCCATGCAGGCATTTGTCGGCTCTTCGGCCAATGGCCTGGTGGCAGGCGTCATCGCTCCGCTGGTGATGCACTCTACCGTTTTGCTGGCGCTGTCATCACTCCTGATGTTGTGCATTGGCATGCTGTCCTGGATCTGTCTGCACCATCGCTGGCCCGAGATCGGACGTACGCCGGTCCACCTCTGATCAATACCCGACTGATCAAGGACTGGGCTGCCGCCGGTCCACGCTCTTTTGCTGGTAATAGCGGTTCTTCTCCGCATACATCGCCTGGTCTGCGCGGTGAATCGCCCCTTCTACCGCATCTCCAGACTGGCAACAGGCAATCCCCATCGCCAGGCTGAGATGCTGGCCAGGGTAGAACTGGTTGTTGAGTTCGAGCATCGACAAAATGCGTTCCTGCAAAGCCATGGCTCCGCGCTCATCCGTGCCCGGCAACAACACCGTGAACTCGTCACCACCAATGCGGGCTGCGCAGGCCGGAGCATCCACGGCCTTGGCCAAGACCTCGCCAACGCGGCGCAGCATGGAGTCCCCCGCCGCATGGCCTTGCTCATCGTTCACCACCTTGAGACCATTCAGGTCGACGGCGATGATGGACAGCGGCCAAGGGCCCTTGCGGGTCAGGCGGTTGAGCTCCTCTGCATAAAAGGCTCGGTTGCGCAATTGCGTGAGCACATCGTGCTTGCCCAGGTACTCCAGATAAGCCTCGGCCTTCTTGCGTGCCGTGATATCCACCAGCGACAGGAGCACCAGGCCCCAATCGCTCATGTGATCGGCCAGCACCGAGAACTGCATATGGATATGCACGGCATCCCCGGACAGTGCGTAGTTAACCACTTCGCGCTGCTGAAAGGTTTTGCCCTCCCACAGGTCCAGCAATTGCTCCGCAAAGGACTCGTGCATCTCCCCGCGAAACACCCGGCCAATGTTGTTCAGCAGCATTTCTTTGCTCTCTGCGCCGAGCATGCGCAGGGTCTGCTGGTTCACATCGATCACCCGGATTTCGTGCATGCAGCGTGTCACGAACTCGGGATGCACCCGGATGAAAGTCTTGAAATCATCAATACCCTGCGCACGCACACCATCGAGCAGGCTCTTGACCGCACTGAAGTCCTCGACCCACAAGGACACGGGTGAGTGCTCGAACAAATCGCGTGCGTACCGCTCGCTGCGGCGCAGCTCGGCACCTGCACGCACGGTGGCCGTAACATCCTCCAGCGACACCAGCACACGGCTCCAGTTGTCCTCGTAACCGGGCAGGATGCGCGCACGGATCTGCACATCCAGCCGACGTCCGTCGAGCGCATAGTTGACTGTCTGGTTAGAAAACTCCAGCTGCCCGTCCCACAACTGAGACAGCTCATGCGCCACCGCGTCGTGCATGTCGTCCCTGAAGACCTTATCCAGATTGGCTTCCAGTACCTGCTGGCTCTCGGCGGCAAACAGATCCAGCGTGCGCTGATTCACCTTGAGCACCTTGAGGGCTGCACTGCAGGCCCGCAGGCGGGACGGGTCCTCTGCCAGGAACTGGCGGATGTCGGTCACGCCTTCGGCGCGCCACTGGTCAAAAAGCTGCTTGAGCGCACTGTAGTCCTCCAACCAGAGCGACACTGGCGCCAGCCCGAACATGTGCTCAAAGTCCGCACCCGAAGATAAAGAAGACAACACAGCAGATTCCTCCGGCGGCCATTATTGACGAGGCGCCGTTGGCAACCGCAGCTGAAATGGCCTCCCCAATGAAAAAAGGCCAGCACCTTGCGGTACTGGCCTTTGCACAAAGGGCGGCGCTAGCGCCACACAACTATCAGCGCGCGGGGCGTGCAGGACGCTTGCGGGCATCGTGGGCCACAAAGGGCTTGCCACCACCACCGGCAGGCTTGGCAAATGCAGGCTTGCGAGGAGCGAAATCGCCGCGCGGTGCACCCGCATCGCCACGAGGAGCAAAGCCACCACGGCCTGTATCACCAAAACCAGGCTTGCGGCCATAACCGTCACCGTCACGACGCGGCGCAAAACCACGGTCGCCGCCACGGTCATCACGGCCAGCGAAACCGCCGCCGCCTTCACCACGGGCAGGGGCGCCACGGTTGTCACGACCAGCAAAGCCACCACCGAATCCACCACGATCATTGCCACCACGTGCGGGACCACCGAAGCGACCGCGCGACTGGTTATCACGGTTGTCATACGAACGGCCCGGGGCGCCACGGCCACCACCAAAATCGCCACCGCGAGGTGCCTGCGGAGCGCGCTGTGAAGGCTCCATGCCCGGAATCACTTCGGCCTTGAACTGCTGGCGGCTGTACGACTCAATGTCGTAGATCTTGCGGCGATCGCGGAACTCGGCAAACGTGATGGCCAGGCCATCGCGGCCCGCACGGCCGGTACGACCGATGCGGTGGGTGTAATCCTCAGCCTTCATGGGCAGGCCGAAGTTGAACACGTGGGTGATGGTAGGCACGTCGATGCCCCGTGCTGCCACGTCAGTAGCCACCAGAATCTGCACCTGACCAGCGCGCAGCGCCATCAAACGGCGGTTGCGCAGGCCCTGGCTCAGGGCGCCATGCAAAGCGACAGCCGAGAAGCCTTCTTGCTGCAGGTCGTTGGCCAAACCGTCGCACTCCACCTGGGTGCTGGCAAAGACAATGGCTTGGTTAATCGTGGTGTCACGCAGCCAGTGGTCCAACATCTTGCGCTTGTGCTGGGCATTGTCGGCCCAGTACAGAACTTGCTTGATGTTGGCGTGCTTTTCTTGCGGAGAATCGATGGTCACCTTCTGCACAGACGAACCACCGTCGTGCATCACGCGCATGGCCAGTTGCTGGATGCGGGGCGCAAATGTGGCGCTGAACATCATGGTCTGCTTGCGCTGCGCGGTCAGCTGGTTCAGTTCAGCCAGGTCATCCGAGAAGCCCAGGTCGAGCATACGGTCCGCTTCGTCAACGACCAGGAACTGCACCTTGTCGAGCTTGATTTGCATCGAGCGCTGCAGGTCCAGCAGGCGGCCAGGGGTCGCCACCACGAGGTCAGCGTTTTGCAGTTTGGCGATCTGCAACTGGTAAGGCATGCCACCCACCACGTTGGCCACACGCAGGCCACGGCAATGCTTGACCAGGTCGATGGCATCGTGCGCGACTTGCTGCGCCAGTTCACGGGTCGGGCACAGGATCAGGGCACCAGGGGTGGCAGCCTTGAAGTTGCGCGAACTGGTAGGGTCCTTGCGTTTGGCGCGCTTGGGAGCAGGTTCGCCACGGGCAGCGGCTTCGGCCACGGCGCGTTCAAAAGCGGCGCGCTCTTCGGCTTCGGCAGCAGCTTGCTGGTTGATCAGTGTGTGCAGCACAGGCAGGAGGAAGGCGGCGGTCTTGCCGCTGCCCGTCTGGCTGGAGACCATGAGGTCGATGAACTTGGTGGAGTCATTGCCACCGCCCATCGCCAGAGGGATTGCCTTGAGCTGCACGCTGGTGGGCTGGGTGTAACCCAGATCAGCCACGGCTTGCACGAGTTCAGGGGCCAGGCCCAACTCGATGAAGCCGTTGGGCTCAGCGGTCACAGCCGCATCGGCTTCGACGGCTGATACCACGGCGTCCAGGGGAGAAGACTGCACGGAAATGTCGGCAGCAAAGGAAGTATCTGCAGGCGCGAATTCGCCCTGCACCAAAGAGGTGTCGGTCATGATTTTTCTCTCACGAAGACGGTCGCGGGCGCAGCCCACGATTGGCTTCGTCAAATGGTTAAAAAACATCAACCATCAAACGAAACCTGCGCTGGCTCAGAGAAGGCCGGAGCGGGTGGGCGTTATTCGCCAGTCCTGCACTGTCGATTGACAGTCGGCTGGCAAGCCCGGTGTGTGAGGGGAGATGCACAATCTGCGAGGGATTCCTGCGCAGCCAGCGATTATTGCACGATTAAGGGTTTGCCCGCAATACCCTCCTTTGCTTTTCGCCAGTGGCAATGCCTTCTCCGCCAGGAATCCAGTCCCGCGTCGTCGTAAAACACGCGCACCAAAGGCGCGGATCTCACCAGGGCTCTCACGCCCCTCACAAAAGGGATGAGAAGCAGTGGCTCAAGACGTTTTCACATCCACGGCCAACAGGTGCTGACGGTAATGCGCCAGCTCGTCGATGGACTCGTGGACATCGGCCAGGGCCGTGTGTTTTTGCGCTTTCTTGAAGCTGGTGTATGCCTCGGGCTTCCAGCGCTTGGCCAGCTCCTTGAGCGTGCTCACATCCACATTGCGGTAGTGAAAGAACCGCTCGAGCTTGGGCATATAACGCACCAGAAAACGCCGGTCCTGACCGATGCTGTTGCCGCACATGGGCGCAGTGCCCTTGGGCACGTACTGGGCCAGGAAAGCAAGGATCTTCTGCTCCGCTTCCTCCTCCGTCACCGTGGACGCCTTCACCTTGTCGATAAGGCCGCTGCGGCCGTGTGTGCCTTTGTTCCAGGCATCCATCTTGTTCAGCAATTCATCCGGCTGGTGAATGGCGAAGACGGGGCCTTCGACGCGGGGTTCCAGGCTCGGACCGGTCACGACCACGGCGATCTCCAGCAGGCGGTCGGTGTCGGGCTCCAGGCCGGTCATTTCACAGTCCAGCCAGACCAGGTTCTGGTCGGATTTGGCAAGCGTGGCAGGGGTGAGGTTGTTGGCTTCTGACATGGCGCGCATTGTCGCCGATGGCCTAAACTCGCCGCACATGCCCACCTCTGACGACATTTCCCCCTCTTTGCTGTTCACCTTGGCCTTTGCAGCCGCGCTGCTGCTGGGCCTGGCCCTCAAGTTCTGGCTGGCGACGCGCCAGGTCCGGCATGTTGCACGCCATCGCGCTGCGGTCCCGGTACCGTTTGCCGAGCGCATCGCCTTGGCGGCGCACCAGAAGGCGGCCGACTACACCATCACCAAGGCCCGGCTGGGCATGCTGGAGATGGCGCTGGGCGCGGCCGTGCTGCTGGGCTGGACCCTGCTGGGCGGGCTGGACGCACTGAACCAGGCGCTGCTTGGCGTGCTGGGCGGCGGCATGTGGCAACAGATGGCATTCCTGGTCGCCTTTGCCGCCATCAGCGGCCTGATCGACCTGCCCCTGTCGCTGTACCAGACGTTTGTTGTGGAAGAACGGTTTGGGTTCAACAAGATGACCTGGCGCCTGTGGCTGGCGGACGCCCTCAAGGGCCTGCTCGTGGGCGCCATCATCGGGCTGCCCATTGCCGCGCTGATCCTCTGGCTGATGGGCGCTGCAGGCCCGCTGTGGTGGCTGTGGGCCTGGTGCTTCTGGATGGGTTTGAACCTGCTGCTGATGGTGATTTACCCCACCTTCATCGCACCGTTGTTCAACAAATTCCAGCCACTTGAAGATGAATCGCTCAAAGCCCGCGTGACTGCGCTGATGCAGCGTTGCGGCTTCTCCGCCAAAGGCCTGTTCGTGATGGACGGCAGCCGCCGCAGCGCCCACGCCAATGCCTATTTCACAGGCTTTGGTGCCGCCAAGCGCGTGGTGTTCTACGACACCCTGCTGCGCCAGCTGGCACCTGGCGAGGTCGAAGCTGTGCTGGCCCATGAGCTGGGCCACTTCAAGCACCGCCACATCATCCAGCGCATCGTGATGATGTTTGCGCTCAGCCTGGCGGGCTTTGCGCTGCTGGGCTGGCTTTCCACACAGGTCTGGTTCTACACCGGCCTGGGTGTGCGGCCCAACATCTCGCTGGACCCGGCCATGGCCGCCGCACCCAATGATGCGCTGGCACTGCTGCTTTTCATGCTGGTCGTTCCGGTATTTACCTTCTTCATCTCGCCGCTGTTTTCGCAACAATCGCGTCGCCATGAGTTCCAGGCAGACGCGTATGCCGCGGCCCAGGCCAGCGGCGCAGACCTGTCGTCGGCCTTGCTCAAGCTGTACGAAGACAACGCCTCCACGCTCACTCCAGACCCGGTCTACGTGAAGTTTTACTACTCGCATCCACCCGCCACAGAACGGCTGGCGCGCATGCAAACCCCTGCTCACCCATGACTACCATGTTGAAGAAAAAAGACTGGTCTACGCTGACCCGCCGCGCACTGACAGCTACAGAAATAGTAGCAAACCTGGCCAAACTGGAGGGCTGGAGCCTCAGCGGCGACGGCGCCAACGTCGCCATCGAGAAGACCTACCACTTTGCCAATTACTACGAGACGATCTCGTTCGTGAACGCATTGGCTTTCATCGCCAATGCGCAAGACCACCACCCCGATCTGTCTGTGCACTACAACCGCTGCGTAGTGCGACTGAACACGCACGACGTGCATGGCATCTCCAGCACCGACTTCGAGTGCGCCACCCAGTTCGACGCACTGGTCGCACTGTGAGGCCGGCCCACCATGGCTGAACGCAGCGCCCTCATGGAAGGTACCGTGGTGGCCAGCCATGGGCGCCACTGTATGGTCGAGACCCCGGATGGGGAGCGCCGCATCTGCCACCCCCGCGGTAAAAAAAGCCAGGCCGTCGTTGGCGACCATGTGCTATGGCAGGCACCGCCGCCCGGGCAAGGCGAAGAAGGCACCATCGAAAAGGTCAAGGAACGGCGCAACCTGTTCTACCGACAGGACGAGATTCGCACCAAATCTTTCGCCGCCAACCTCGATCAGGTGCTCATCCTGATTGCGGCGGAACCGGTGTTCTCCGAAAGCCAGCTATCACGGGCTTTGATTGCTGCAGAGGCGGAGGGCATCAAACCCATCATTGCACTCAACAAGAGTGATCTAGTCGAACCCTTCGCCCGCGCATGGGAGCGACTGCTGCCGTACCGGCACATGGGCGCAGGCAAACACTATGGCGTGCTGCCGCTATCTCTGGCGCTGTCCAGCGATGTGGACCGCGCCCTGCTGATGGAACACTTGCAGGGCAAGACCACGCTGGTGCTGGGCCCGTCGGGGTCCGGCAAGAGCACGCTGATCAACCTGCTGGTGCCGGGCGCCTCGGTGCTGACCGGAGAAATCTCGCAGGCCCTGAACTCAGGCAAACACACCACCACCAGCACGCACTGGTACTGGATGGATGCGGCGCGCACCACGGCACTGATCGACTCGCCAGGGTTCCAGGAATTCGGGCTGCACCATATCGCCCCCATGCAGCTGGCGGCCTGTATGCCCGACATCGCCGAGCATGCAACGGCCTGCAAGTTCTACAACTGCACCCACCTGCATGAGCCGGGGTGCGGCGTGCTGGATGCAGTCAAAAAGGGCCAAGGCGCTGGAGCAATAAGCCCTTCTCGCTACAAAATATATAGCGATTTATTTGAAGAGCTGAGTCACACCCGGTATTGACCGGCGTATGCCAGCGGCGCCACGCGAGATGGCGCGACAGGTGAACGGGCTAGCCGAGCAACCGGGCCAGCGTCAACAGCGCCAGCAGCAGCATCCAGACCACCACCGAGCGCCACACCAGGCCCACCACGCTGCGAAGGTGGCCTACTTCAGGCTCGCGGCCGGGGGTGGAGTCGCTGTCGCCCATGTCGGCATCAATCTCCAGACCCTGTGGCGCATGCAACTCGGTGCGCGCCTTCAACGCCTCACCGCCCAGGCGCACATTGATGGCCCCTGCAGTGGCGGCAAGAACCACACCATCGTTGTCGTTGGGAAACCGCTGCGCATGAAAACGCCAGCCTTCAATCGCTTCTTCAAAACTGCCGACCACCGCAAAGCTCAGCGCCGTGAGCCGCGCAGGCAACCAGTCGATGGCAGTCCAGGCCTGGGCGGACGCCTGCTGCAAGGACTTGCTGGCGGGCAATGCGCCGGTGCGCTGCTTGTAATGCCAGTAGCGAGAGACAAATTCAGCCAGGCGATACAGCACCGCCCCCGTCGGCCCCAGACCCAGCGCAGCCAGCACCGAGAACCACGCCAACACGCCAAATACATGCCGGTGCGCAGCCAGCACCGAATACTCGATCACATGGCGCACGATCTCGCTGCGCGGCAGGGCGCCCACATCCACCTGTTGCCAGTGCGCGAGGCGCTCGCGCGCCGCGTCTTCGTCACCCTCTTCCAGCGCATCGCGGATGCCGGTGAAGTGGTGGCTGAACTGCCGAAAACCCAGCGTGACATACAGCACCGCCACGCTCCAGAGCACCGCAAACGGCCAGCCGAGACCCCACAGCAGCAGCCAGTGGATGCCCAGTGTGACCAGTGCAGGAACGAGTACCGCGAGGCTCCACGCCACCCACCCGTGGTGCGATTTGCCCGCGTCGAAATTGCGGCTCACGGACAAGGCCCATGCACGCAGCCCCGCGTGGATGGGATTGCTGCGAGCCAGAGGGCGTGCCTGCTCGATCAGCAGAGCGAACAGGATGGCAAAGAAACTCATGGGGGGCAATGATACTGGCGCCAAGCCACGGGAGCACGTGATTCCGCCGAACCTCAGCAACACATCCTCCAATGAAGCGGGGACCCCACCCGCAGCCCTCAAAGCCCACATGGCCGAAGCCAGAGCCCCATGTGAGGGTCGCGCTGCCACACACCGGGTGCATCCGCGCGAAGCGCCTCAGGGGTGCTTCATTCAGCCATCATGAACCGATAGAAATTGCGCAGCATGCCAGCCGTGGCGCCCCAGATGAAGTGGGTCTTATCGCCTTGCTGGTAGGGCATGGAGAACCACTCGCGGTACACGCCATCGCGGTCAAACACATGGCGGCGATGGTGAGCCGGGTCGAGCAAAAAGGCCAGCGGTACCTCAAACAGGTCGGCCACCTCATACGGGTTGGGCCGAAGCACACAGTCCGGCTGCACCAGGGCGACCACCGGGGTGATGATGAATGACGAGCCGGTCACGTAGGTGGGCAAGGTCCCCAGTACCTCGACAAATTCACGGTCCAGACCCACCTCCTCCTGCGCTTCGCGCAAGGCGGTTTCAGCAGCACTGGCGTCTTCCGGATCAGCCCGCCCGCCCGGGAAGGCCACCTGCCCGGAATGGGTGGACAGATGTGCGGTGCGCTCCGTCAACAGCACCATGGGTTGCTCGCGCAACACGATCGCCAGCAACACGGACGCGTGGGCTGGCTCGCGGTTCATGAACTTCTTTTCCAGCACCACCTCCGGCTCCCACTGGGGTGGCTGTGCAAAACGCGCACGCAGCGCATCGGGCGTCTGCACAGCCAGGGGCACGGCGGGCAGGTGCGCATCCACCCCGACCACCGGCACCATGCGAGGGTCAAAGTCGGGCAGGCTCGACAGAGGCGCAATGACCGATGAGACAGCAGGAGGAGAAGAAGGGTTCACAAAAAGCAGGTTCCACGGACCAAAAAACAAAAAGCCGCTACAGGCAGATGCTGTAGCGGCTTGTCAGGATAGGCCCTCGCCTTGCTTGAATTAAGCGGCGGTAGCAGCAGCCTTGACGCGCGAAGGCAGCTTTTCCTTGATACGTGCCGACTTGCCGCTGCGGTCACGCAGGTAGTACAGCTTGGCACGGCGCACATCACCGCGGCGCTTGACTTCGATGCTGGCGATCAGCGGGCTGTAGGTCTGGAACGTACGCTCCACGCCTTCGCCGCTGGAGATCTTGCGCACGGTGAAGCCGCTGTTCAGGCCGCGATTGCGCTTGGCAATCACCACGCCTTCGTAAGCCTGCACACGCTTGCGGGTACCTTCCACCACGTTCACGCTCACGATGACGGTGTCACCAGGGGCGAATTCGGGGATGGTCTTGTTCAAGCGGGCAATTTCTTCCGCTTCCAGGGTCTGGATCAGGTTCATGTGAGTTTCCTAGTGATCTTGTCCGCGCCAAAAATGGCTGCGTCGGGATTGACGTCTCAGTGTTTTGCGGGAGAACTCCCAGTCAAAACGGCCGGCCAGAGGATCGAAAAGCCTTTGATTATAGCAATTCAGCCGAGCTTGGCCAATACGGCTTCATCGGCGGGTGCCAAACGCCCCGCTTTGCGCGCGGCATCGATGAGATCAGGCCGGTGGCGGGCCGTGGTGGCCAGGCGCTGATCACGCCGCCAGCGCTCGATCTGCGCATGGTGACCCGACATGAGGGCCGAAGGCACCTGCTGCCCTGCCCACTCTTCGGGCCGCGTGTAATGCGGGCAGTCCAGCAGGCCATCGAGCGCGGGATTGAAGCTGTCGAGCTGGTGGCTGCCCTCATCGTTGAGCACCCCGGGCTGCAGGCGCGCCACGGCGTCCAGCAGCGCCATGGCGGCAATCTCGCCGCCCGAGAGCACGAAGTCGCCCAGGCTCATCTGAACATTCACATGGGTGTCAATGAACCGCTGGTCTATGCCTTCATAGCGTCCACACAGCAACACGGCCCCCTCGCTGGCAGACCAGCGCTCCACGGCGGCGTGGTTCAGCGATTCGCCAATGGGAGAAAAAAGAACCAGCGGCGCCTCGCCGCCCTCGGGCTCACCACGCTCTGCCCGGATGGCCGCAAGGCACCGCGCCAGGGGCTCAGCCATCATCACCATGCCCGGGCCACCGCCAAACGGGCGGTCATCCACCCGGCGGTAGTTGCCGTCGGCGTAGTCGCGTGGGTTCCACAGGCGCACATCGACCTGGCCGCTGGCATAGGCACGCCGGGTCACACCGCTCACCAGGAAAGGCGCGAACAGCTCGGGAAAGAGGGTGATGATGTCAAAGCGCATAGGGCGCGGCTCGTGACGGCGCGGTCAGTAGTCGGGCTGCCAGTCCACAGTGATGCGTTTTTCGGCCAGATCCACCTTGTCCACGAAGGCCGAGACAAACGGAATCATGCGCTCCTGTGCCTTGCCGTCCTGCTCATAGGCCAGCACCAGCACGGTCTGTGGACCGGTGGACATCAACTCGCGCACCTCGCCCAGCGCCACACCTTCACGGTTGAAGACCGACAGACCGATCAGATCGACCCAGTAGTACTCGTCTTCGGAGGTGGATGGAAAACTGGATCGCGGCACAAAAATCCGCGCACCGCGCAACGCCTCTGCACCATTGCGGTCATCAATGCCCTGCGCCCAGGCCACCACGGAGTCCGAATGATCCTTGGCCTGGCGGATGGGCAGCAGCACGGTGCCGCTGAAGGTCTTGGCACCACGCTCGGAGGGCTGCAAATACCAGCGTTTGGACGAAAAAAGCGCCTCGGGATTGCTGCTGTGCGACAGCACCTTGAACCAGCCCTTGATGCCCCAGGCATCTGCGATGCGCCCCACTTCAACGGCGTCGGCAGGCAGTTCTGCAGGTTCGAGGGTCAACGGTGTGGTGGCCATGGCAGTGAATCCAGAATGAGAAAAGGGCGGGTTCCGCCAGACCAGCCGACGGAACCCGCCCTTTTCAGGGAGCTTTAAGCAGCCTTCTTGGCGGCTTGCTTGATCAGGCGGTCCACCGTGGGGGAGGACTGGGCGCCAACGCCCACCCAGTAAGCCAGACGGTCTTGCACGATGCGCAGGCCTTCTTCAGATTCCTTGGCGGTGGGGTTGTAGAAGCCGATGCGCTCGATGAAGCGGCCATCACGGCGCACGCGCTTGTCAGCAACGACGATGTTGAAGAAAGGACGGCCCTTGGAGCCGCCGCGGGAGAGTCGAATGACGACCATGATTTATCCTTCGGGTGGTGAACTCCGGCAACATTTGCCGTAAGCCACAGTGTTCGCAACCATATTCGCAACGCTTGAGACACGCGACATGGCCACCCGGCCAGCGACACGCTGCAAAGCCTGCGATTATATCCATTTCCCCAAAATGCCCTCTATCCGCCCCAGCACTGACAGCGATATTCCTGCCATCACGGCCATTTACCAACACCATGTGCTCCACGGCACGGGCACCTTCGAGATAGATCCCCCCTCCGAAGCCGACATGGCAAGCCGCCGCGCTGACGTGCTGGCGCGTGGCCTGCCCTGGCTGGTTGCGGAGAAAGACGGTCAAGTGCTGGGCTTTGCCTATGCCAACTGGTTCAAGCCCCGCCCGGCCTACCGTTTCTCGGCCGAAGACTCGATCTACGTGGCCGATCAGGCCCGCGGCATGGGCCTGGGCCGCAAGCTGCTGGCCGAGCTGGCGGTACAGGCCGAAGCGGCTGGCGTGCGCAAGCTGCTGGCGGTGATTGGAGACTCTGCCAACGCAGGCTCGATCGGCGTACACCGGGCCCTGGGCTTCACCGATGTGGGCATCATGCGCTCGGTGGGCTGGAAGTTCGGCGCCTGGCGCGACATCGTGCTCATGGAAAAGACCCTGGGCGCGGGCGACACCACTTCTCCCGAATAGCGCGGCACCCATGAAAAACAAAACCGTAGCCGCCTGGCTCGCCTTTGTCGGCGGACCCCTGGGCCTGCACCGCTTTTACCTTCATGGCCTGTCCGACATGCTCGGCTGGTTGTTGCCCATCCCCACGGCGCTGGGCATCTATGGCATTCAGCGGGTGCAGCAACTCGGCCAGGACGACCACTACAGCTGGGTACTGATACCGCTGCTGGGCTTCACGATTGCCGCCTGTGCGCTGCGTGCCATCCTGTACGCGCTGATGACACCCGAGGCATGGAATGCGCGCTACAACCCCAGCGCCGCACCGGACGCCGCGCCGGGCAGGACGCAATGGATCACCGTGGGCGCCATCGTGGTGTCCCTGCTGATCGGTACCACGGTACTGATGGCCAGCCTGGCGTTCAGTTTCCAGCGGTACTTTGAGTACCAGATCGAGGAAGCGCGCAAGATCTCGCAGTGATCCACTGGCAGGCGCCAATGCAAACGCCCCATCGAATTCACACTCAATGGGGCGTATGCGCTAGTATTGATTGCCTTGAATGCTATCTATTTAATAGCATTCACAACAGCTCCGCCGTCAGAACAGCTGCAGGCTGATCCAGTAGGCGACGGCGGCCACAAAGGCGCTCGCTGGGATGGTCAGAATCCACGCCCAGATGATGTTGCCGGCCACGCCCCAGCGCACGGCGCTGGCGCGCTGCGTGGAGCCCACGCCGACGATGGCGCCCGTGATAGTGTGCGTGGTGGACACCGGAATACCCAGTGTGGTGGCCAGGAACAAGGTCAGTGCCCCACCCGTTTCGGCGCAGAAGCCGCCCACCGGCTTGAGCTTGGTGATCTTCTGGCCCATGGTTTTGACGATGCGCCAGCCGCCAAACATGGTGCCCAGGCCGATGGCCACGTAGCAGCTGATGATGGCCCAGGTGGGTGGCGAGGCGTCAGACGCCGACGCATACCCGGTGGCAATCAGCAGCAGCCAGATGATGCCGATGGTCTTTTGCGCATCGTTGCCGCCGTGGCCCAGGCTGTAGGCGCCCGCAGACAACAGCTGCAACCGGCGGAACCACTTGTCCACCTTGCTCGGGCGCGTACGCCGGAAGATCCAGGCCACGGCCACCATCATGAGCGAGCCCAGCGCAAAACCCAGCAGCGGCGAGACAAAGATGAACGCCACGGTTTTGAGGATGCCCGCCGAGATCAGCGCACCCGCACCGGCCTTGGCAATCACAGCGCCCACAATGCCGCCGATGAGGGCGTGCGAGGAGCTGCTGGGGATGCCGTAGTACCAGGTGATCACGTTCCATGTGATCGCGCCCACCAGGGCGCCAAACACCACGTGCGTGTCCACAATGCCGGGCTGCACGATGCCCTTGCCCACCGTCGCTGCCACGCTCAGGTGAAAGACAAAAATCGCCACAAAGTTGAAGAAGGCGGCAAACAGCACCGCCTGCGCGGGCTTGAGCACGCCGGTGGAGACCACCGTGGCGATCGAATTGGCCGCGTCGTGGAACCCGTTCATGAAGTCGAACAGGATTGCCAGGGCCACAAGCAGAACCACAACCCAGAGGGCCGTCTGTACGGTTTCCATACTGGTCAGCCTGCGCGGATCAGGAGTTCTCGAGGACGATGCCCTCGATGCAGTTGGCCACGTCCTCGCACTTGTCGGTGATCGTCTCCAGCAGTTCGTAGATGGCCTTGAGCTTGATCACCTCGCGGACATCGGGCTCCTCGCGGAACAGCTTGCTCATGGCGCTGCGCATCACACGGTCGGCGTCGGATTCGAGCTTGTCGATCTCCTCGCAGGTCTTGAGCGCGGCCTCGGCCACAGCCGGGTCGGCGATCTTGTCGAGCAGCTTGACGGCATCGCGCAGGCGCTCGCAGCACTTGAGACTCAGGTCCGTGAGGCGGGTGATTTCTTCCGTCATGTGGCGCACGTCGTACAGCGCCATGGTTTCAGCTGAGTCCTGGATCAGGTCGGCCACATCGTCCATGGTGTTGATCAGCGTGTGGATCTGCTCACGGTCGATGGGGGTGATGAAGGTCTTGTGGATGGCCTTGTTCACCTCGTGCGTCACTCGGTCGGCGGCACGCTCGGCGTTGTCCACATCCTGGTTGTACTTGTCGCGCAGGTGCGGGTCGCTGTAGTTGGCCACCAGTTGCGAGAAGGCCCGGGCCGCCTCGACGATGCGGTCCGCATGCTGGTTGAACATTTCGAAAAAATTGCCTTCGCGTGGCAACAGCTTGGCAAACAGCATGGAGACTCCTGGATCGGGAACGAATGGTGAGAAAAGGCCGCGCCATGACAGAACCATGACGCTTTCGTGACCCGGCGAGTTTAACCGTGCGCCCTGCAGGGACTGATGCCGCTGCCTCATGCAGTCATGCGCACGGCGCCGTGGGCGACGACACGCCGTCCGTTCAGGCCCTGTGTCTTCAGGCGCCCCGGAAGATGAAATACACCGCCCCCACCAGGCACAACCCCGCCCAGAGGTAGTCCCACTTCAGGGGTTGCCCCATGTAGAACACGGCGAAGGGCACAAACACGCCCAGCGTGATGACCTCTTGCATGATCTTGAGCTGCCCCACGTTGAACTGGGTGAAGCCAATGCGGTTGGCCGGCACCTGCAACAGGTATTCAAACAGCGCGATACCCCAGCTGACGAGGGCCGCGACATACCACGGCGAAGACGCCAGGTTCTTCAGGTGGCCGTACCACGCAAAGGTCATGAAGATATTGCTGGCAGTGAGCAGCAATACCGTTTGCAAAGAAATAGGCAGGGATTGGAGCGCGTTCATGGTGGAGCGGCAGGCTGGGGGAGTGAACGAAGCGGCCGATTATGAACAAAACCGATCGATTGTGCTGGAGTTACATACCTTGTCAGCTATATTTTTAATAGCAGTTTACTGCAACACCACCCCCACCAACAGACACAAAAAAGGCACTCCCGAGGGAGTGCCTTGCTGGACAGCCGCCGCACCACACCAGCGGTGCGCAGGCTTGCGGTCGCTTATTCGCCCAGGTAGGCAGCGCGCACCTTGGGGTCATTGAGCAACTGCTGGCCAGGGCCCGACATGGTGATCAGGCCGGACTCCATCACGTAGCCGCGGTCGGCAATCGCCAGCGCGCGGCTGGCGTTCTGCTCCACCAGCACGATGGTCACGCCCAGCGCGTACACGTCGCGCACCACTTCAAAGATCTTGTCCACCATGATGGGGGACAGGCCCATCGAGGGCTCGTCCAGCAGCAGCACCTTGGGCTGGCTCATCAGCGCACGGCCCATGGCCAGCATCTGCTGTTCGCCGCCCGACATGGTGCCGGCCAGCTGGTCCTTGCGCTCGCGCAGGCGCGGGAAGATGGTGAACATCTTCTCGATGTCGGCCAGGATGCCCGCTTTGTCGGAGCGTGTGTAGGCGCCCATCTGCAGGTTTTCGGTGATGGTCATGCGCGCGAACACGCCGCGGCCTTCCGGCACCATGACCAGGCCCTTTTTCACCAGGTCCCAGGCTCCCTTGCCCTTGATGCTTTCGCCCAGGTACTCGATGTCGCCGTCGTTCATGGCCAGGGTGCCAGTGATGGCCTTCATGGTGGTGGTCTTGCCGGCGCCGTTGGAGCCGATCAGCGAGACCAGCTCGCCTTCACGCACTTCGAAGTCCACGCCCTTCACGGCCTGGATACCGCCGTAGGCCACTTTCAGGCCCTTGACCTGCAGCAGTACCTTGTTGGATTTTTCGGCCATTCTCAATGTCCTCCGGTGCCCAGATAGGCCTCAATCACTTTTTCGTTCTTCTGCACTTCGGCAGGGTTGCCTTCGGCGATCTGCTTGCCATAGTCGAGCACCGTCACACGGTCGCACAGGCCCATCACCAGCTTCACGTCGTGCTCGATGAGCAAGATGGTGCGGTTGTCTTTGCGGATGCGGTCGATCAGCTCGCGCAGCAGCACCTTCTCGGTGGCGTTCATGCCGGCGGCGGGCTCGTCCAGCGCAATCAGTTGCGGATCGGTGGCCAGGGCCCGGGCGATCTCCAGGCGGCGCTGGTCGCCATAGCTCAGGGTGCGCGCCTTGTAGTCGGCAAACTTGCCAATGCCCACGTAGTCGAGCAGTTCCTGTGCGCGCTTGGCGATGGCCAGCTCTTCTTCCTTGAAGCCCTTGGTGCGCAGCACAGCGCCCAGCAGGCCAGACTTGGTACGGATGTGGCGGCCCACCATCACGTTTTCCAGTGCCGTCATTTCTGCAAACAGGCGGATGTTCTGGAAGGTGCGCGCAATGCCTGCCTTGGCCACTTCGTGCACGGCCGTCGGCTCGTAAGGCTTGCCAGCCAGTTCAAAGGTACCGCTGTCGGGGGTGTACAGGCCGGTGATCACGTTGAAGAACGTGGTCTTGCCTGCGCCGTTCGGGCCAATCAGGCCATACACCTGGCCTCGCTCAATGGTGATGCCCACGTCGGAGAGGGCTTGCAGGCCGCCGAAGCGCTTGGAAATGCCCGCAACCCGCAGCACCACGTCGCTGGCTGATTTCTGAATGTTCTCTGCCATGTTCTAACTTTCTGCGGTGTTCAGGTCTTCTGCGTGAGGCTCTTGCCATGGTCGGGCGCAGGCCACAGACCACGGGGACGCATCAGCATGATGATGATCATGGCCAGCGCGATCAGCAGCTGGCGCAGGATGGCGGAGTCCAGGCGACCGTCCGTCATGGCCTGCAGAGGGCCTGCCACATAGCGCAGCACTTCGGGCAGGGCCGACAGCAGCACGGCGCCCAGGATCACGCCAGGAATGTGGCCGATACCGCCCAGCACCACCATGGCGACGATCATGACCGACTCCATCAGGCTGAACGACTCGGGCGACACAAAGCCCTGGAACGCACCGAACATCGCACCCGACACGCCGCCGAACGAAGCCCCCATACCGAAGGCCAGCAGCTTCATGTTGCGGGTGTTGATGCCCATCGCCTTGGCAGCGATTTCATCTTCACGGATGGCCATCCAGGCGCGGCCGATGCGCGAGTCCTGCAGGCGGTAGCAGATGATGATGGACACCACCACCAGGGTCAGGAACAGGTAGTAGTACAGCGTGACGGAATTGATGTCGAAACCGAACACCTCCAAGCGTTTGCCCAGGTCCAGGCCGAAGATCTTGACCGAGTCGATCTGACCCAGGCCCTTGGGGCCGTTGGTCAGGTTGACGGGGTGGTCCAGGTTGTTCAGGAAGATGCGGATGATTTCGCCGAAGCCCAGCGTCACGATGGCCAGGTAGTCACCGCGTAGCTTCAGCGTGGGCGCCCCCAGCATGGCGCCAAAGAACGCCGCTAACAAAGCCGCCACCGGTATCACGATCCACAGCGAGGTGTGCAGCCCGTTGGGGAACATAGCGGCAAACGCCGCAAAGTTGTCCGCCAAGTGCGGCGAAGCCATCAAGGCAAACAGGTAGGCGCCCACGGCGTAGAACGCCACGTAGCCCAGGTCCAGCAGGCCGGCGTAGCCCACCACGATGTTCAGGCCCAGGGCCAGCAGCACGTACAGCAGGGCCAGGTCGGCGATACGCACCCAGGCGTTGCCGAAGGATTGCAGGATCAGCGGCAGCACCAGCAGCGCGACGGCGCCGATGATCCAGTTGGTTTTGGTGTTCTTCATGGTGTGAGGCTCCTCAGGCGCGATCGGCCACACGCTCACCCAGCAGGCCCGAGGGGCGCAGCGTCAGGATGATGATGAGCACAATGAACGCAAAGATGTCGGTGTAGTGGCTGCCCAGCAAACCGCCCGTGAGCGTGCCGATGTAGCCGGAGCCGATGGCTTCGATGAGACCCAGCAGGATGCCGCCCACCACCGCACCGGCCAGGTTGCCGATACCGCCGAACACCGCCGCCGTGAAGGCCTTGAGCCCCGGCAGGAAGCCCATGGTGTGCTGCGCCGTGCCGTAGTTGGAGGCATACATGATGCCGGCGATGGCCGCCAAGATGGCGCCGATGATGAAGGTGGCCGAGATCACCATGTCGGGCTTCACGCCCATCAGGGAGGCCACGCGGGGGTTCTCCGCCGTGGCGCGCATGGCGCGGCCCAGGTTGGTGTGGTTGACCAGATAGACCAGCGAAGCCAGGGCCACCGCCGTCACCCCCAGGATCAGGATCTGGGTGGGAGTGATGTAGGCACCACCCAACTGGAACGGCGTGCTGGGCAGCAGCGTGGGATAGGGCTTGTAGTTGGGCTTCCAGATGATCATGGCCAGCGTCTGCAGCAGGATCGACATGCCGATGGCAGTGATCAGGGGGGCAAGACGGGGGCTGGTGCGCAGTGGCTTGTAGGCCACCTTTTCGATCACGAAGTTGAGCGTGGCAGCGACCACGCAGGCGATGAGCGTGGCCAGCAGCAGTATGACCCAACCCGGCGCGCCGGGCATGGCAGCCTGCATCATTCCAATACAGCTCCAGCTGGTGAGGGCGCCGATCATGAGCACCTCGCCATGGGCGAAATTGATGAGTTGAATAATGCCGTACACCATCGTGTAGCCCAAGGCTATCAAGGCGTACATGCTGCCGAGTACCAGACCGTTGATGATCTGTTGCAGCAAAATGTCCATAAGAGAAGTCCTTCGTTTGTGACGTACCCACCGCTTTGGCACCGGAATCGGTACAGCCTTGTGGGCCCGACTGCCATCTAGCAAAAAACCCGCCAGGAATGCAGCTGTGCGGGTTTGTGGACGGGATTGTAGCGAGTAGTCACAACCGCCCCAATCCAAGCCGGGCGGGGTTTTCCCTCGGGTTTTGGTCACATCAGCGCGCCACGCACTGCATAAGGAATTTTGATGCACGCAAGATAATTGATGTGCAAACTTATTACCTTGATCATGCAGAATCGGCATAAAGCAGGCTGCGCAGCACCTTGGGACTGCCGCAGGACATGCGCGGCCACCTCGCCCCACCGATCAGGTCTCGGATCAGGAGGCGGTATCTGAATCCTGTAGGCCTGGCGTGGCTGCTGCGGCATTGCGTTCGCGCAGCTCACGCAGCTTCAGGGCAATCTTGATTTCGAGACCCCGCTCCACGGGCTGGTAGAAGCCGGGCTCTGGCATGCCTTCGGGCAGGTAGCTCTCCCCTGCCGCAAAGCCGCCCTCTTCGTCGTGGGCGTAGCGGTAGCCCTTGCCGTAGTCGAGCTCTTTCATCAACTTGGTGGGCGCATTGCGCAGGTGCATGGGCACCGGGCGTGTGCCATCCTGTTTGACCCAGGCCCGCGCCGCGTTGTAGGCCTTGTAGACCGCGTTGGACTTGGGCGCCACCGCCAGGTACACCACGCATTCGGCCAGCGCCAGCTCGCCCTCAGGGCTGCCCAGGCGCTCGTACACCTCGCTCGCATCCAGTGCCAGGCGCAATGCGCGCGGGTCGGCCAGGCCCACGTCCTCGGCTGCCATGCGCACCAGCCGGCGCGCCATGTAGCGGGGGTCAGCACCGCCGTCGAGCATGCGCACCAGCCAGTACAACGCAGCGTCGGGGTCAGAGCCCCGCACCGATTTGTGCAACGCGCTGATGGTGTCGTAGAACTGCTCGCCGCCCTTGTCGTAGCGGCGCATGCGCTCGCCCAGCACCTTGAGCAGCCAGGCATCGGTGATCTCGGAAAGCTTCTCCTGCGCAGCCGCCATGGCCAGGGTTTCGAGCGTGTTGAGCAGGCGGCGCGCGTCGCCATCGGCATAGGCCACCAGGCGGTCGATTGCTACACCTTCGATAGCAGGCAGCGCATCTTCCTCCTGCGCCAGGGCCACAATCTGCTTCAAATCTTGCTCAGACAGCGGCTGCAGCACGTAGACCGCCGCTCGCGACAGCAGCGCGGAATTCACCTCAAACGAAGGGTTCTCGGTGGTGGCGCCGATGAAGGTGAACAGGCCTGATTCAACGTGTGGCAGGAACGCGTCTTGCTGACTCTTGTTGAAGCGGTGCACCTCGTCCACAAACACGATGGTGCGCTGCTGCATCAACCCATCGCGCGCGGCCTGGGCCTGCTCCACCGCCTCGCGAATGTCCTTGACCCCGCCCAACACGGCGCTGATGCTGATGAACTGCGCATCGAACGCATCAGCCATCAGGCGCGCAATGGTGGTCTTGCCCACTCCAGGGGGGCCCCACAGGATGCAGCTGTGCGGCCGGCCTGACTCGAAGGCCAGGCGCAGCGGCATGCCCGGGCCCAGCACATGCTGCTGCCCGATCACCTCGCCCAGCGTGCGGGGCCGCAGACGTTCTGCCAGGGGCTGGTGGGTGGAGGGGTGTGCCGGAGAAGGGGCGGAGGCACCGCGTGCTGCCATGTTCGTATCCTGTCTACAGTACGCTGATTTTCAAGCCAAATTGGCTTCTAGCGCCCAAAAATCATGCGTTGGCAGCTATTGTTTCAAGAGCAGAAACTACTGCTTCACCACATCAGCCCCTGCCGGAGGCTTGAACTGGAACGTGCTGGCAGGCAGTGCCGCATTGGCCTGCATACCGGTAAAGCGAATCAGCGAGCGCTGGCCAAAGCTGTCCAGAATGTCCAGGGCCGCCAGCTGCTCGCCCGCAAAGCCCACACGCACGCTCTTGAGCTGGCCGTCCTTGGTCCTGGGGCTGGCCAGCACCCATTGCAGGCCATCCGCATCCGGCGAGGCCTCCAGCGTGAACTCGGCCTTCAGCGCCGAGAGGTCCGGCGCGGACGCCAGCAGCGCAGCGGGCGTGCTGCCCAGCGCCTGGGACTGCGAGCGCTGCGTGACCTGATTCAGGTCCACGTCGTACAGCCACAAAGTCTGGCCGTCAGCCACGATGGTCTGCTCAAAAGGTTTTTTGTAGACGAACTTGAAGCGCCCGGGGCGCTGGAACTCAAAGCTGCCGCTCGATGTCTTGGTGCGCGCGGTCTGGCCGTCCTTGGGGGGCGAGGTCACAGTCTGGGTGAAGTCGGCCTTGCCCGTCTGCGTGCCCTTCATGAAGGATTCCAGGCTTTTCAGCCCGTCAGCGCTAGCCATGCTTGCCGCAGCAGCTATCAAAATTGCAGTAGCGATCTTTTTCAACAGAAACTCCTGTGGGGTAGGGTCCGGCCTTGTGGTCCGGCCGATCATTCGCTGCGGTTGGGTACCAGCACTTCACGCTGGCCGCTGGTGGTCAGGCCACTGACGAGTCCAGCCTTCTCCATGTCTTCCAGCAGCCGCGCCGAGCGGTTGTAGCCAATGCGCAGCTTGCGCTGCACGTAAGAGATGCTGGCCTTGCGGTCCTTGAGCACCACTTCGACGGCCTGGTCGTACATGGGGTCCTTCTCGCCCCCTTCGCCACCGCCGCCCTCCCCTGACAGATCCCCTTCGCCATCCACAGTTCCACCTTCGAGCACGCCTTCTATGTAGTCCGGCTCCCCTTGTTCCTTGAGGTAACTGACGACACGGTGTACTTCTTCGTCCGACACGAAGGCGCCATGCACACGGATCGGCAGGCCCGTGCCACTGGCCATGTAGAGCATGTCGCCCATGCCCAACAGCGCCTCGGCACCCATCTGGTCGAGGATGGTGCGGCTGTCGATCTTGGAGCCCACCGAGAACGCGATGCGGGTGGGGATGTTGGCCTTGATAAGGCCGGTGATCACGTCCACGCTGGGGCGCTGGGTGGCCAGGATCAAGTGGATGCCGGCCGCGCGCGCCTTCTGCGCCAGGCGGGCGATCAGTTCTTCGATCTTCTTGCCCACGACCATCATCAGGTCGGCCAGCTCGTCGATGATGACCACGATGTGCGGCAGGCGCTGCAGCGGCTCGGGCTCCTCGGGTGTGAGGCTGAAGGGGTTGTAGATGAACTCTTCCTTGGCCTTGGCCTCGTCGATCTTGGTGTTGTAGCCCGCCAGGTTGCGAACGCCCAGCTTGGACATGAGCTTGTAGCGGCGCTCCATCTCGGCCACGCACCAGTTCAGGCCATGCGCCGCCTGCTTCATGTCGGTGACCACGGGCGCCAGCAGGTGCGGGATGCCTTCGTAGACCGACATTTCCAGCATCTTGGGGTCGATCATCAACAGGCGCACATCGCGCGCCTCGGCCTTGTACAGCAGCGACAGGATCATCGCGTTGATCCCCACCGACTTGCCCGAGCCTGTGGTACCCGCCACCAGCACGTGTGGCATCTTGGCAAGGTCTGCCACCACCGGGTTGCCCACGATGTCCTTGCCCAGGCCCATGGTGAGCATGCTCTTGGCCTCGTGGTAAACCTGTGAGCCTAGGATTTCTGACAGGCGGATGGACTGCCGCTTGGCGTTGGGCAGCTCCAGCGCCATGAAATTCTTGCCGGGGATGGTCTCCACCACGCGGATCGAGACCAGGCTCAGCGAACGCGCCAGGTCCTTGGCCAAGCCCACAATCTGCGAGCCCTTCACGCCCGTGGCGGGCTCGATTTCGTAGCGCGTGATCACCGGGCCGGGCATGGCCGCGACCACACGCACTTCCACGCCAAAGTCCTTGAGCTTTTTCTCGATGAGGCGGCTGGTCATCTCCAGCGTCTCGGGGGCCACGGTTTCCTGGCGCTGCAGGGGTCCGTCAAGCAGGTCCACCAGCGGCAGCTTGCTGTCCGGCATCTCGGTGAACAGGGGCTTCTGGCGCTCTTTCACCACACGGGTGCTCTGTGGCACATCCACCAGAATCGGCTCGATGATTTGCACGGGCTCGGGGTGGTGCACCTCGCTTTCGGTGCGCTCCTCCAATACCACCACTTCGCGCTCGCGTGCTGCCTTGCGGCCCACGGCGACGTCCTTGGCCACCTCGCGTTTTGCCAGGCGCGCCTGTACCAGCGCATCAAGGCGCCCTCCGAGAAACTCCGCCACATGGCCCCACGAGAAGCGGAACACCAGCGCCGCCCCCGCCACCGCCAGCACGATCGCCAACAAGCCGGAGCCCGTAAATCCCAGCCATTTCACGCCAGCTGGCCCCACCAGATACCCCAGCACGCCACCTGCATGCCCAGGCAGGAACGATTCAAACCGGTACAAACGCGACCATTCCAGCGCCGTGCTGGAACACATCAGCACCACCAGTCCACCCCAGAACGTGGCCCGGCGCACCAGAGGGCTGGCGGCGCCTGCCACCACTTCGCCTCCGCGCATCCAGCGCGCCAGCGACGACAGCCAGGCCCGCACGCCAGCCGCCACGCACCACCACACTGAAAACCCCAGCGCAAAGTAGCTGCCATCGGCCAGCCAGGCGCCAAAGCGCCCCGCCCAATTGGCAACGGAGCGCGCGTCGCGGGCACCCGAGGTGGACCAGGCCGCATCCTGCGCCGAATAGCTGACCAGCGCCAGCAGCCAGAAAACCAGGGCCAGCAAGCCCACCACCAGGGCAATTTCGTGGCCAAAACGGGCGGCGCCCGTGCGGGGCGGCGACTTGGCCGCCGCCGATGCATTCAGGGTATTGAGGGAATAGGTCATAAACGTGCGGGGTGAGCTTACCCCATGCGTTGCGCTGGGCGCACCACCCGGCGCAGGGTCCGCCCCCCGGATTTCAGCCCAGCGCGTTCAGCCGGTCCTTGAGCAGGGTAGCCCCGCTGGGCAGCGCCTCGATGAAGCCGCGCTCCTCCAGGTCTTTCATCACGCGGCTGACCATTTCGCGGGAAGCTCCCACCATCTTGGCCAGGTCCTGGCGGGAGATTTTGTCCTTGATCAGCAGCTGCCCCTGCGCATCGGGCACCGCAAAGTCCAGCAAGGCATGGGCCACACGGCCGTACACATCCAGTAACGCGAGTGACTCAATCTTGCGATCAGCGTGGCGCAGCCGCTTGACCAGCCCGCGCATCACCACCAGCGACATGGACGCGTTCTCGGTGAGGCAACGTGCAAACTCCGCACGCCCCAGCATCAGCACGTCGGTCTGCACCTCGGCACGCACCGTGGCCGAGTGGGGTTCGTTGTCGATGATGCTCATCTCGCCCAGGTAGTCGCCCTGGGCGAGGGTGGCCAGAATCACCTCACGCCCCCGGCTGTCCGAGGTCATGACCCGGGCGCGCCCTGTGAGCAGGATGAACAGGGCATTGGACTTTTGCCCCTGCTCCACCAGCGCCTCGCCCCGCTTGAAGCGGCGTTTGATCACTGCGCCGCTGATCACCTCGGCCTGCGCCACCGTCAGCAGCGAAAACAAAGGTACCCGGCGCAGCAGGTCGAGGTTGGACAACATCGTGGACATGCAAACATCTCCTTTCAGGGGTGCGACCCAACCGGAGCCGCAACGGGTTATCAATGGGTTCTTACAATCACCGTGATTGAAAACGGGGCCACTCTCGCGAGCGGACGCCGGTTGATACTCGGCGGCTCAGCCCCCAGCTTTCCCAACAGCGCCCCATGTAGCGGGCGCAAAACACAGGCTTTTACCATGTCCACCACCCAACACGCGAAAGTTCTGATCCTCGGCTCGGGCCCTGCGGGCTACACCGCAGCGGTTTATGCCGCCCGTGCCAACCTGAACCCGGTGCTGATCACCGGCATGGCCCAGGGTGGCCAGCTGATGACCACCACCGAGGTGGACAACTGGCCTGCCGACGTGCACGGCGTGCAGGGACCGGAGCTGATGCAGCGTTTTCTGGAGCACGCAGAGCGCTTCAAGACCCAGATCATCTTCGACCACATCAACAAGGTCGATTTCAGCAAGCGGCCCTTCACACTCACCGGCGACAGCGGTACCTACACCTGCGACGCATTGATTCTGGCCACTGGCGCATCGGCCAAATACCTGGGCCTGCCTTCGGAAGAAGCCTTCATGGGCAAGGGCGTGTCCGGCTGCGCGACCTGTGACGGCTTCTTCTACCGCGAGCAGGATGTCTGCGTGGTCGGTGGCGGCAATACGGCGGTGGAGGAAGCGCTGTACCTGTCGAACATCGCCCGCAAGGTCACCCTGGTGCACCGCCGCGACAAGTTCAAGGCCGAACCCATTCTGGTGGACAAGCTCAACGAGAAAGTGGCAGCGGGCAAGATCGAGCTCAAGCTGTTCCACACTCTGGACGAGGTGCTGGGCGACAACACGGGCGTGACAGGTATCCGCATCAAGAGCACGAAGGACGGCAGCACGGAAGACATCAAGCTGCAAGGTTGCTTCATCGCCATCGGCCACGCGCCCAACACCGAGATCTTCCAGGGCCAGTTGGAGATGGAAAACGGATACATCATCACCCAGGGTGGGCTCAAGGGTTTTGCCACACAGACCAGCGTGCCCGGCGTGTTTGCCGCAGGCGACGTGCAGGACCATGTGTACCGTCAGGCCATCACCAGCGCGGGCACCGGCTGCATGGCTGCGCTGGACGCCCAGCGCTTCCTCGAACAAGAGTCTTGATGAAAAAATGAGCTGCAGGTTATAATCTGCGGCTTTGCTGAATTCGGCCCGTTTTTGCGGCACCTGAAACCAAGCAAATCGGGTTACCGCCACCCTTTCTGGCGAGGTGAGGCCGCAAGCCAACCTGGGCACACAGCCCAGGGCTCAGCGAACGGCCGTTAATCAGTATCGGAGTGTCCTCATGGCACGCGTCTGCGACGTAACGGGCAAGAAGCCCATGACGGGGAACAATGTTTCCCACGCCAACAACAAAACCAAGCGCCGGTTCCTGCCGAACCTGCAATACCGCCGTTTCTGGGTCGAGACCGAAAACCGTTGGGTGCGCCTGCGTGTTTCGAGCGCTGCCCTGCGTTTGATCGACAAGAACGGTATCGACTCGGTGCTCGCAGACCTGCGTGCCCGTGGCCAGGCTTAAGGAGTAGCACCATGGCAAGCAAAGGCGGACGCGACAAGATCAAGCTGGAATCCACTGCGGGTACCGGTCACTTCTACACCACGACCAAGAACAAGAAGACCATGCCCGAGAAGATGCTGATCATGAAATTTGATCCCAAGGCTCGCAAGCATGTGGAATACAAGGAAATGAAGCTGAAGTAATTCAGTCTCTTTCTTGTCATCCCAAAGGCCGCCCGGCATTCAGCCCGGCGGCTTTTTTCATGGCTGCAATCCATGCAGCCCGATGACTACAGCACCGCCTCCCGCCATCGACGACTTGTTCCCCACCAACTGCGAGAGCCAGCAGGCCCACAGCCAACAAAAAACCGCTGAGGGCACAAAGCCCTGCAGCGGTTTATGGGGAGGTGCGCCGGGGTCAGTGGTCCGACCGACAGCGCCACCAAGGCATTACATCAGGCCCGTGCAGCGCGCAGACTGATGGAGAACTCGCGCAGAGTGGCAATACCGCTCTCCTCGGCGCGGCGGCACCAGGCCTGCAAGTCGGCAGTGAGTTGCTCACGGGATTGCGACGTGTTGAGCCACAGCTGACGCAGTTCTTCGCGCATGGTCACCATCTTGTCCAGGGCCGGATGCGCAGCGCGGGCCTGAGCCAGCTGGGGCAAGGCCCCCGCCGGCACCTTCTCGGCATCGCGATGCAGCCAGCGCTTGGCAGCCTTGAGCACCGATACATCGGCCTGACGGGCCTGCAGCGCGGCAATCTCATCCTTGCACGCCTTGCGCACACCGCGCGCATAGCCCGCCATCACTTCATAGCGGTTGGCGATCAAGGCCTCCAGCGTCTTTTCATCAGCCACCGGCTTGACATCGCCCAGTTGCAACTTGGGTGGCACCTTCTTCACGGTAGCCCAGCCGATTTTCTTCATGAGGCTGATGTACACCCAGCCAATGTCAAATTCATACGGCTTGACCGAGAACTTGGCCGACGTGGGGTAGGTGTGGTGGTTGTTGTGCAGCTCTTCGCCGCCAATGATGATGCCCCAGGGCGACAGGTTGGTGCTGGCGTCCTGCGCCTCAAAGTTGCGGTAGCCCCAGTAGTGGCCCACACCATTGACCACCCCTGCTGCCCAGAACGGAATCCAGAGCATCTGCACCGCCCACACCGCGGCGCCCAGGGCGCCGAACAGGGCCAGGTTCAGAATGAGCATGAGGCCCACGCCTTGCCAGCCGTAGCGGGTGTACACATTGCGCTCCATCCAGTCATCGGGGGTGCCGTGGCCGAACTTCGTGATGGTTTCCATGTTCTTGGACTCGGCGCGGTACAGCTCGGCGCCGCGCCACATCACCGTGTCCAGCCCGCGGGTCTGGGGGCTGTGGGGGTCATCCACAGTTTCACACTTGGCGTGGTGCTTGCGGTGGATGGCCACCCATTCCTTGGTCACCATGCCGGTACCAATCCACAGCCAGAAGCGGAAGAAATGCGAGGGGATGGCATGCAGGTCCAGCGCGCGGTGTGCCTGCGCGCGGTGCAGGAAGATCGTGACCGCAGCGATGGTGATGTGGGTCGTGGCAAGGGTGTACAACACGATCTGCCACCAGGACAGGTTCCACAACCCATTTCCCAGCCAGTCAATGGCGGCGTTCAGTACAGCCCAGTCGGGTAACAGCATATTCACAAAAACCTTACTACAGAGAACCCGCTCACCAACGAAACAGGTCACTAATTTTAGATGGCCCGTTTCTGAACGGATCAGGGGAATCCACAGTATTTACGCTGGTTTAGGGTGTTTAGAGCCCTACCTCCAGCGTTTCAGTCCTTTTTGGCCCAGATGGCGGCAAAAAACCCGTCGGTCTGATGCAGATGGGGCCATAAGCGCAAATAATCACTGCCCGATGCACCCCCGCTGCACAAACCCTTAGCCCCCTCGACCTTGAGCTGCTCCAGCAGTTCACGAGCATCCAGCAGCTGGAAGTCGGGGTGTGTTGCGCTGAAGGCCTCGGCAATGGCCTCGTTTTCTTGCGGCAGGATGCTGCAGGTGGCGTACACCAGACGGCCGCCCGGCTTGAGCAGGCGGGCTGCACTGTCCAGGATGGCCGTCTGCTTGGCCACCAGCTCCTCGATGGCCTTGGGCGACTGGCGCCATTTGAGGTCGGGGTTGCGCCGCAGGGTGCCTAGACCCGAGCAAGGCGCGTCCACGAGGACGCGGTCGATCTTGCCCGCCAGGCGCTTGACGCGGTCATCACGCTCGTGGGCGATGGCGGCGGGGTGCACGTTCGACAGGCCGCTGCGGGCCAGGCGCGGTTTGAGCGCATCCAGGCGGTGAGCTGACACGTCAAAAGCGTACAGCCGCCCAGTGCTGCGCATGCTCGCGCCAATGGCCAGCGTCTTGCCCCCAGCGCCAGCGCAGAAGTCCACCACCATCTCGCCACGCTTGGCGTCGAGCAGCAGGGCAAGCAGCTGTGAGCCCTCGTCCTGCACCTCGATGGCGCCCCGCGTGAAGGCATCGAGCTTGGTCAGCGCGGGCTTGTCATCAATGCGCAAGCCCCAGGGTGAATACGGTGTGGGATGCGCCTTGATGCCAGCTTTGGCCAGCTCCTTTTGCACATCGGCGCGCTTGTCCTTGAGGGCATTGACGCGCAAATCCAGGGGGGCGCTCTGGGCCAGACTTTCCACCAGCGGCCAGAAGCCATCGCCCAGCTGGTCCTTCAGGGGCTTGACCATCCATTCGGGCAGGTTGTGACGATGGCGCTCCATCAGGTCATCGACCGTGACCGCATCACACTGGTCCAGCCAGTTTTTCTCCTGGTCGGTCAACGCACTCTTGAGGAAATCGCGCGGGCCATAGAAACCCAGGATGGCCAGGCGGCGCTCCTTGGGACCCGAGCCTGACGGGGCCATGTGGTCAAACAGGAGCTTCTTGCGCAGAACGGTGTAAACCGTTTCAGCCAGCGTGGCGCGCTCGCGCGGCCCCAGGCCCCGGTTGTCGCGGAAGAAACGCGACACCACCGCGTCGGCGGGGTGTTCAAACGTGAGGGTGAGCCTGACCAGTTCGGTGCAGGCGTCGAGAAGAACTTTGGGATGCATCCTGCGATTGTCCCATTCCCGGCCAACCTGGCGACCTCGCCCCCACCCGTCCAACGCGGGAGCCAAACCTCAACGGCCAAGCCACTCCATGCACGGCCAAGTCGTCAGCGGCTGTAGATCGGTTCGAACGCCGAGCGCTCGATCTGCTGCAGGGTCGGCGACTCACCCGCCCACAGCACCAGCGCGGGGCCTGGCAGGCTCAGGTTGCGCTCCAGCGCGCGGCACAGGTGGTAGCGGCTTTCATCGTCCATGCCCGGCAGCTCGACAAACACCAGGTAGGCCCGGCGCTGGGGGTACTCGCGCAGGTTCTTGCGCACCAGCCAGCAGCGGGCCAGAGGAGCGCAGCGGGCCAGCTCGGACTGCAGTTCGGCCAGCTCGAACGAGCTGAGGTCATGCCGCACGATCTGGCTGAAGAACGAGGTGCCCGACAGCTCTTCCCAGGCCCGCTCTTCGGATTCTTGCGCGCGCTCCAGCCGCTTGCGCCATTGCTTGAAAGCGGCCGCATCGTGGTCCAGCCCCAGGCGTGGAGTCTCCAGTTCGGCCAATGCCGTGCGCGCAGCCCAGTAACGGTCGCTGCTGCCGGTTTCCCACAGGCGGTGCAGCAGCTGCAGCTTGCCCTCCCGATCCTCCTCTGCCAGGCAGGGCACCAGCCCGCGCAACGCGGCAGGGTATTCGGGGCTGCGCTGCAGCGCCAGCTCGTACAGGGCGCGGACATCGGCATGCGGGTCCAGATGGCGCTTCAGGCGGGCCAGCTCCACAAGGTCCGCAGCGCTGCTCTGTGCCGTGGATGCACCCAGGGCCTCGGCGCGTGCGCGCACGCGCCCCAGCCAGGCGTGGTGCTGCTTCCATTCGCTGGCGTTGTCGCGGCACCATTGCTTGTCGAAATGGGCCACCCAGCGTTTGGCATCCGGGCCTAGCAGGGCCAGCGCGTTGCCGCGCGACCATTCCGGCAGGGTGGGCGTGGCGTCCAGTGCCTCGATGCGGTCGCGCAGGCTGGGGTGGGTGTCGTCCAGATTGCTCAGACGCTTGAGCGCCTGGCGCAGGGCATCGTTGGCAAAGGCGGCATCGGGGGCCTTGGCCAGGGCACGGCGCATGCTGCGATAAGGGCCTACCGGCAACGGGTTACCCGCCGCTGCACACCAGTGGTTGCCCCAGAACTCCGCCTGCAGCCAGGCGCCCCGGATCTCGATCTCGGCCAAGGCCGCAGCAGTCACGTCGCGGCCCAGTAGCTTGCCGGCGATGCGGTCGGCCTCGTATTCATCCTGGCGGGCCAGTGCAAAGGTCTTGGCCGAAAACCGTGGAAAGTACCAGCGCATGAACAGCTGCGTGGCGGCAGCCACCGGCCCTTCATCGTCGGCCAGGCTGTGGTTCAGGCGCATCCACGACAGGCGGGTGCGGTAGATCCAAGCCGCAAAGCGGCCATGGTCGCCCCGCAGGTGGCCATACTCGTGCGCCAGCACCGCCAGGAATCGCGGCCGGTCAAGTGCCATCAACAGGGGCAGGCCAATGCTCAGGTGATTGACGGCGCCGCCCAGCAGCCCAAAACGCGGCAGTTGCTGGATGCTGGCATTGAACTCGTCGGTCAGCGTGACCTTGTGGATGGGGGGGCCCTTGATCTTGCGGCGGATGCGCGCCAGCGCTTCAAACAGGTCGGGGGCATCCAGTGCTGTGATCTCCACGCCCTGGGGCTCATCAAACCGCACCCACAGCGCACGCAGGCTCACCCACAGCAGACCTCCGGCACCCAGCAGGGCCCACAGCATCGCGAAACGAAAGCGCCCCTGCAGCAACTGGGGCACCACCCACAGCAAAATACCCACGGCCAGTGCCATACACCCCAGCACCCATGCATAACCCAGGGCGGCAAACGCAGCCACACTGCGGCGGTATGCGCTACTGTTCTCGGCGCTGGCATGTTCGCTCATGCGCACCATGTGCACAAAATCTGCCTGATCCACGGGCGTCCCTCACTCTGGTTGATTTTTTTCAGCCGCCATCCTAACCATTCACGCCACCGCAACACCATGACCGACGACGACCTGCCAGAGCTCATCCGCACACCACCCGGCCTGTACCGCCACTACAAGGGCATGCTCTATGAAGTGATCGACACCGTGCGCCACAGCGAGACGCTGGAGCCCATGACGCTGTACCGCGCGCTGTATGGCCAGCGCGGCCTGTGGGTGCGGCCGGCCGCCATGTTTGAGGAGCAAGTGCTCATTGATGGCGTGCTGCGCCCCCGGTTTGAAAAATGGGAGGGCGAAGCTCCCGCCGCCTGAGCCCTACTGATATCCGGCGACAGCGCGCGGAAACACTGCGGCCACCACCAGCCCACCGCCCGGTGCATTGCGCAGCGCCAGTCGGCCACCGTGGCGCCGCACGATGTCGCTGGCGATGGTGAGCCCCAGCCCCACCCCGCCGCTCTGGCGATTGCGCGAGGCCTCCACACGGTAGAAGGGCTCCAAGACCCGGTCCAGCTCCTCGGGCGGCAAGCCCGGGCCGTGGTCACGCACCTCAATGGTCAGGGCGTCTGCCACATCGTGCAGCGTGACCTCGGCGCTGCCGCCGTAGCGCACGGCATTGCCCACCAGGTTGTCCAGACAACGCCGCATTGCCACGGCCTGCACACGCAAGGGGGCAGCCTGCCCCACCACGGTGACGGCGTGGCCCATCGCCACCTGGTCGTCCGCCATGCTGTCCACCAGGGCCTGCACATCCAGATGCACCCAAGCCTCCTCACCCGCCACGCCACGCAGGTAATCCAGCGTGGAGGCAATCATGGCGTCCATTTCGGCAATGTCGCGCCGAAACAGCTGCTGCGCCTGGGCGTCGCCCAGGCTTTCGGTGCGCAGCCGCAGCCGCGTCAGGGGCGTGCGCAAATCGTGCGACACGGCCGCCACAAAGCGGTCGCGCTCGGCCAGTTGCTGGCGGATGCGCGCCTGCATCTGGTTGAACACACGGCTGGCGTCGCGGCATTCCAGCGTGCCGTCCTCGGGCAACGGGGTGCGGTGGATGTCGCGCCCCAGCTCCTGTGCGGCCGTAGCCAGCCGGCGCATGGGGCGCGACAGCCAGCGCGCAGCCCACCAAGCTGCAGCCACCAATGCGGCCAGACGCACACTGATGTCCAGCAACAGGCCCAGCTGCAGCGACGGTGGTGCGTTCCACAAGCCCGGTGCGGGCCCTGGCGGCGGCAATGGGCGCCCATCGGCCGCCAATGCGTGCGGCGGCGGGCCGGGCGGGTGGCCTGGATGGGCAGGGCGCAGTTCGAACATCAGCGTCAGCGCCAGCACATGGCTCACGATGACGGCGGCGATGAGCAGCAGGGCGAGCCGACCGAACAGGGTGTCAGGCATGCAGCGCTGGACTGCAGCGCGCAGCTGCGATTGCGTGGGCGTCAGTGGGGCCACCCTACCTGCCCTTGCAGCGACTGCACGTTGAACAGATACCCGGCACCGCGCACGGTGCGGATCATGGAAGGCGACCGCGGATCGTCCGCAAGCTTGCTGCGCAGGCGTGACACCAGCAGGTCGATGCTTCGCTCGAATGCATCCATGGCCCGGCCGCGGGCCTGCTCCATGAGCTGGTCGCGGCTGAAAACGCGGCGCGGCATGCGCAAAAAGGTGCACAGCAAACGGAACTCGGCATTCGACAAGGGCACTACCATGCCCCCGGGCGATACCAGATGCCGCTCCAGGCTGTGCAGCGTCCAGCCATCAAACCGCACCACTTCATCAGGCCCTTGCCGCACAGGTGCCTCGGCGCCGCGCGTGCGGCGCAGCACGGTCTGGATGCGGGCTACCAGCTCACGCGGCTCGAAGGGTTTGCCCATGTAATCGTCCGCGCCCATCTCCAGCCCCAGCACGCAGTCATACGGGTTGGCGCGCGCAGTGAGCATGATGATGGGCACCCGCGAGCGCTCACGCAGCTCCCTTGCCAGCGTGATCCCGTCGGTGCCGGGCAGCATCACATCCAGCACCACCAGGCCGATGGGCTGGGCGGCCATCTGGGCGCGCATCGTCTGCGCGTCACAGGCCGCGTGGGCGGCATAGCCAAAGCGGGTCAGGTAGTCGGTGAGGAGTGTGGTGATCTCGACATCGTCGTCCACCACCAGGATGTGTTGCATGGGCAGGCACAGGCACAAAAGAACGCACCAAGTTTAGGGAGGCTGCGCACCCTGCTCGGGGCAATCTGGCGGGCCTTTGCCCCCCTGTTCATGCCTTGCATCTGCCCTTTGTATCGGCCTTGGTACAAAGCGGACAAACCCTGGAGACACGCGCACCCAAGAATGGGATCGGGCCATGGCTGAGGGCTTCCGCAGTGGAGGGCCCGGCACCGGTCCACCTTTGGAACGAAAGGAACAACGATGACGACCATCAGTAGCGTCAGCAGTGCCTGGTCCAGTGCGAGCGTGCAGCGGGCATCGCGCCCGGGGCCTTCGCCGGAGCGGCTGCTGTCCAAGATCGATACCGACGGTAGCGGCGGCGTGAGCGACACCGAATTGCAGGGCCTGCTGGACAACGTGGCGAAGAAGACCGGCGCCAGCAGCCAGACCAGCGCGGCCGACCTGGTGAAGCAATACGACGCCAACGGCGACGGCAGCCTGAACGCCGGCGAGCTGGGCAAGACTCTGCAAAGCGTGCTGCCACCGCCCCCCTCCACCATGGCATTTGCCCAGTCGCGCGGTGGCGAAAGCAGCAGTTCGGCCACCAGCGCCACCGGCCAGGCGGGCGACGACCTGTTTGGCAAAGTGGACAGCGACGGCGATGGCGCCGTGAGCAAGACCGAGCTGCAGGCCCTGCTGGAGGCCATGTCCGGCGGCACCGCCAGCCAGACCGGCGTGAGCAGCGACGACGTGTTCGGCCAGCTGGATACCGATGGTGATGGCAGCCTGACGCAGGCCGAGTTCGATGCGGGTCGCCCCTCAGGCCCCGGCGCGGGTGCCGATGGCATGCAGGCCATGGGCGGCATGCCAGCACCTCCGGGTGGTCCGGGTGGTCCGAGGGGTGCAGGTGGCGCTGGCGCCGCATCCGACAGCAGCTCGGCGACCAGCTACGACCCCCTGGACACCAACGAGGATGGCAAGGTCTCCGCCGCCGAGCGCTTGGCGGGCGGAACCAGCACAGCCGAGCAGGACGCCATCACCGCGCTGTTCAACGCCATCGACACCGACGGCGATGCCAGCATCAGCGCCAGCGAGTCAAAGGCGTTCATCGACCAACTGACCAGCCAGGTCCAGTCCAGCACCAGCACAGAGTCCACCGGCCGCAACGACCTGGCGCGGCTGGCCGACTTTGCCCGGCAGCAGTACGAACGCGCCGCCAGCGACTGGCGCACGGCATCGAACACCAGCAGTCTGAGCGCCGTGGCCTGACAAGGTGTGAAAGACCCGGTGGCGCACTCCGGGCACCCCTGGTTTCTGGCCGCACAGTGCGATTCGCCCGTCAGTTGACGAGCTGTGCGAGCCAGAAACCGGCCCCGGGGCTGGTGGGTGGGTCCTGGGACACGAAACCTGATCCAAATCGGCCAGATGCGCTAGTGCATCATGCCTTGATAGCTATAAATTTAGTAGCATTGACCCTGTCAACGTGGGAGCGGTGGGCACCCCACGCGCCCGGCCTACCTCGCCCCGACCTCACCCCCCTACAGGGAGCGCACCAGCGCCCGCACGGCGCGGGGGTAGATCACATGCTCCTGGGTCAGCACCCGGGCGGCCAGCGTCTCGGCGGTGTCGCCCGGCAGCACCGGCACCACGGCCTGGTCCAGGATGGGGCCCACGTCCAGCTCGGCCGTCACCCGGTGCACCGTCACGCCCGCAAACTTGCAGCCCGCGTCGATGGCGCGCTGGTGCGTGTGCAGCCCGGTAAAGGCCGGCAACAGCGAAGGGTGGATATTGATGAGCCGCCCGGCGTAGTGCGCCACAAACCCTGGCGTCAGGATGCGCATGAACCCCGCCAGCACCACCAGGGCAGGCTGGTGGCGGTCGATGGTGGCCGCCAGCTCGGCATCAAAAGCCTCGCGGCTGGCAAACGCCTTGTGGTCCAGCGCCTCGGCGGCGATGCCCTGCTCGCGCGCAAACACCAGCCCGGCGGCCTCCGGTTTGTTGCTGATGACGGCCGCCACGCGGGCGCCGTAGCGCTGCTCCCAGCGCTCCTGCTGTGCCGTGCGGACGATGGTGGCCATGTTGGAGCCGCTGCCAGAGATCAGAATGACGATGTTCTTCATAAATTGCCACGGATTATCTAGGAGGCTGTCGAGCATGGGGTTCGCTCTGCGCCACCGCCTGGGGGTGCCAGGCAAGGCGCGGGTGAGGCCGTGTGGCCCAGCCACACAACGAACCCGCAACGCAGCATGGCGGCCCCAGGTGGCGGCCCGAAGGGTTGTGCGACATAGCACGCAGGCGGCGTTGCCCATGCTCGCTGCACAGCCAGTGCTGCTTGCGCTGGGCGCCTAGCCTGCATACTCTGTCGCACAACGCAGCGCCAACCCCAAGCCCGACAGCCTCCTCATGCCCTTCGACCCCACCACCCGTCCCCTGACACCCAACGAAGCCCGCGTGCTCGCCACTCTGATGGAAAAGGCGCGCACCGTGCCCGACAGCTACCCCATGTCGCTCAACGGCCTGGTCACCGGCTGCAACCAGAAAACCAGCCGCGACCCGGTGATGAACCTGAGTGACGCCGAGGCGCAGGAGGCACTGGATTCACTCAAGCTGCTGACGCTGGCGTTTGAGAGCAGCGGCAACCGCACCACACGCTGGGAGCACAACTTTCAGCGTGGCGTGGGCGTGCCCGAGCAGTCGGCCGTGCTGCTGGGCTTACTGATGTTGCGCGGCCCGCAGACGGCGGGCGAGCTGCGCATCAACGCCGAGCGCTGGTACCGGTTTGCGGACATTTCGTCGGTCGAAGCCTTTCTGGACGAGTTGCAGGAGCGCAGTGCCGAAAAGGGTGGCCCGCTGGTCGTGCAGCTGCCCCGCGCTCCCGGCGCGCGCGAGCAACGCTGGGCGCATTTGATGTGCGGGCCGGTGGACACCACCGCCAGCCATGCGCCCGCAGGCAGTGCGGGCGTCAGCCCATCGCCCGCACTGCAGGCCCGTGTGGACGCCCTGGAGGCCGAAGTGGCAAGCCTGCGCAACACCGTGCAGCGCCTGTGCGCCGAGCTGGGCATTTCCCCTGAGTTCAGTCCAATGTCGCCACCCGGACAGGAATAAAACGAACGACCGTGCTACAAATGCAGTATCACTAGGAGACGCACCGCATGGATCTCGCATTTACCCCCGAAGAACAGGCGTTTCGCGAAGAGATTCGCGCCTGGGTTCACGCCAACCTGCCCAAGGAAATTTCGCACAAGGTGCACAACGCCCTGCGCCTGACCCGCGAAGACATGCAGGGCTGGGCCAAGATCCTGGGAAAAAAGGGCTGGCTGGGCTTTGGCTGGCCCAAGGAGTTCGGCGGCCCCGGCTGGACAGCCGTGCAAAAGCACCTGTTTGAAGAGGAATGCGCCCTGGCGGGCGCGCCACGCATCGTGCCGTTCGGCCCGGTGATGGTGGCCCCGGTGATCATGGCGTTTGGCAATGCCGAGCAGCAAAAGCGCTTCTTGCCCGGCATCGCCAGCGGCGAAGTCTGGTGGAGTCAGGGTTACAGCGAACCCGGTTCGGGCTCGGACCTGGCCAGCGTCAAGACCCGCGCCGAGCGCGTGGGCGACAAGTACATCGTCAACGGCCAAAAGACCTGGACCACGCTGGGCCAGCATGGCGACTGGATGTTCAACCTGGTGCGCACCAGCACCGAGGGCAAGCCCCAGACCGGCATCTCCTTCCTGCTGGTGGACATGAAGTCCAAGGGCGTCACCGTGCGCCCCATCAAGCTGCTGGACGGCGAGTGCGAAGTGAACGAAGTGTTCTTCGACAACGTCGAAGTGCCCGCCGAGAACCTGATCGGTGAAGAGAACAAGGGCTGGACCTACGCCAAGCACCTGCTGAGCCACGAGCGCACCAACATCGCCGACGTGAACCGCAGCAAGCGCGAGCTGGAGCGCCTCAAGCGCATCGCCAAGACCGAAGGCGTGTGGGACGACCTGCGCTTCCGCGACCAGATCGCCCTGCTCGAAGTCGACATCGTGGCACTCGAAATGCTGGTGCTGCGCGTACTGTCTGCCGAGAAGTCCGGCAAGAACTCGCTCGACATCGCGGGCCTGCTCAAGATCAAGGGCAGCGAGATCCAGCAGCGCTACGCCGAGCTAATGATGCTGGCCGCAGGCCCCTTTGCCATGCCCTTCATCGAAGAGGCCATGGAGGCCGGCTGGCAGGGCAACTTCCCCGGCGGCGTCACCGCCAACGCACCGCTGGCATCCACCTACTTCAACCTGCGCAAGACCACCATCTATGGTGGCTCCAACGAAGTGCAGCGCAACATCGTGGCTCAGACCGTCCTCGGCTGATCTCAAGTTCCAGGAGACAAGAACATGGATTTCGATTTTTCTGACGACCAGGAACAACTGCGCGACGCCGTGCGCAAGTGGGTGGACAAGGGCTACACCTTTGAGCGCCGCCGCGCGGCCGTGGCTGCGGGCGGCTTTGACCGCGCCGCCTGGGGCGAGCTGGCCGAGCTGGGCCTGACCGCCCTGACGGTGCCCGAAGCGCACGACGGCATGGGCCAGGGCGCCATCGACGCGATGGTGGTGGCCGAGGAACTGGGCCGTGGCATTGTGCTGGAGCCCATCGCCCAAGCCTTCATCGCCAGCAGCGTGCTGTCGCACTACGCACCCGCCGAAGTGCAAAGTGCCTGGCTGCCCCGCGTGGCCAGCGGCGAAGCCCTGGTGGTGCTGGCCCAGCAGGAGCGCAAGGCGCGCTACCGCCTGGATGTTTGCGAAGCAAAAGCAGCTAAAGCGCAATCAGGATATACGGTAACAGCTATCAAAAGCGTAGTACCTGCGGGTGACAAGGCGGACGCCTTCATCGTGCCCGCACAACTGGACGGCAAGATCGCCCTCTTCCTCGTCGAACGCACTGCGAGCGGCGTGACCACGCAAGGCTACGTCACGCAAGACGGCAGCCGCGCCGCCGAAGTGCACCTGGCCAACGCCCCCGCCACGCTCATCACCACCGACGGCCTGGCCGCGCTGGAGCTGGCCGTGGACACCGGCATCGCCGCCGCCTGCGCCGAAGCCGTGGGCGTGATGGACAAAACCGTGGCCATCACAGTCGAGTACATGAACCAGCGCAAGCAGTTCGGCGTGTTCATTTCCAGCTTCCAGGCGCTGCGCCACCGTGTGGCCGACATGAAGATGCAGCTGGAGCTGGCCCGCTCGATGAGCTACTACGCCAGCCTCAAGCTCGGCGCCCCTGCGGAAGAACGCCGCGCCGCCATGGCCCGCGCCAAGGTGCAGCTGGGCCAGTCGATGCGCTTTGTGGGTCAGCAGGCCGTGCAATTGCACGGTGGCATCGGCGTGACGGACGAATACATCGTGAGCCACTACTTCAAGAAGCTCACGCAGCTGGAAGTGACTTTTGGCGACACGCTGCACCATCTGGGCGAAGTGTCCGCCCGCATGCAAGACACGGCGGGCGTGTTTGCCTGATGTGACCTGACGCAGGCGCGTAACACCCGCAAACGATGCTCGTGGATTCCCCAGTCCACGGGCATTTTTTCTTTTTGGAGACTCCCCCATGAATCACGCATTCCTGTTGCCACGCCGATCCCTCTTGCTGGCAGCCGCTGCGGCCGCCGGCCTGGCGCTGGCAGGCTGCGCCACCCAGAGCCCCAGCCTGGCAGAAGCACCGCCCATCGTCTTTGTGCATGGCAACGGCGACACCGCCGCGCTGTGGCAGACCACCGTCTGGCGGTTCGAGTCCAACGGCTGGCCCCGCGAGCGACTGCACGCCATCGACGTGCCCTACCCCCTGTCGCGCGATGAGGACGCCAAGCCCCAGCCGGGCCGCACCTCGGCCGCAGAGCACATGGCCTACCTCAAGGCCGAAGTGGACAAGGTGCTCAAAGCCACAGGCGCCCGCCAGGTCGTGCTGGTCGGCAACTCGCGCGGCGGCAATGCCATCCGCAACTACATCTACAACGGGGGCGGCGACAAGACGGTGAGCCACGCGATCCTAGGCGGCACACCCAACCACGGCGTGTGGGCGATACCAGGGTTCCGAGAAGGCAACGAGTTCTCGGGCACAGGCCCCTTCCTCAAAGCGCTGAATGCCCCCAAGAACGCTGCGGGCGACGAAGTGAGCGGCCCGGTGAAATGGCTGACCATCCGCTCGGACAACAACGACAAGTTCGCCCAGCCCGACGGTCTGTGGATCGGCCAGAAAGGCACGCCCACCAACGTGACCGCCACCGGCCCCGAACTCAAGGGTGCCACCAACGTGGTGATTCCACGCATCGACCACCGCGAGACTTCGTACTCCCCCGTTGCGTTTGAAGCCACCTATCGCTTCATCACCGGCAAGGCCCCCGCACGCACCGAGATCGCCGCGGAGAAATCCGTAGTGATCAACGGCAAAGTCACGGGCCTGGGGGTGGACTCTGCCGACCCCAAGACCGGCAACTTCAGCAACAACCTGCCCCTTGCGGGGGCCCAGCTGGAGGTGTACGCCACCGACTCCGCCACTGGTGCACGCACGGGCAACCCGCTGCTGCGAAAGACAGTGGGTGCTGATGGCCAATGGGGTCCGTTGGTGGTTGCACCCGGCGCACCCATCGAGTTCGTAATCACCGCGCCTGGATATGCCACCACCCACATCTACCGCAGCGGCTTTCCGCGCAGTAGTGACCTCATCCATCTGCGCGCAGAACGCATGGCCGATGCCGACAAGGGCGCCGAGAGCGTTGTGACCTTGACCCGCCCGCGCGGCTACCTGGACCCGGCGCGCGACAAGATGCTGCTGGATGGTGCAGTGCCTGCGGGCGTGCCCGCTGGTGCCGGCGTCGCATCTGCCAAGGTCAAGCCCGCGGGGGGCGTGCGCAGTATTGCGGGTGAATTCAATGGGGAGCGGGTGGCAGGGCAGACTTGGCCTGCTGCGCAAGGGCACGTGGTAATGCTGGAGCTGAACCACTGAGCGCAAGCCACTAAGTTGGTGAAAAGAGCCGCCCCCAAATCCCGGATAATCCGCCATTCGCCTGCGGCCGCCACCGCAGTTCGGGCGACTCGCTCGACCCTCGCTTTTGCCTATTCTGTTTCTGCCCATGAGCGCTATTGCCAACGACCCCAACCTTAAGCACCTCACCAAAGCCCGTGAACAGATTGCCAAGGGCGACCTGAAGAACGCAGCCCTAACGCTCAACAAAGCCAACGCCCAGTGGCCCCAGGACCCACGTGTCTTCATGCTGGGAGGTCTGCTGGCGGAAAAAGCTGGCAACGTGAAGGGCGCTTTTGAGGCACTGCGCAAGTCCGTATCGCTGGCCCCTGAATGGGGACCGGGCCTGCTGGAACTGGCGCTTTTGCTGGCGCGGCAGAACCAGTTCAAGGAAGCTGTTGAAACCGCTGAAAAAGTAGCGCTACTCGAACCCAAGAACTTGCAGGTGCTGGCGGGCGTGGTGGATATCGCCCACCGCGCGGGCCATTCTGAAATGGCGATCCGCCATCTGCGCCGCGGGCTGGAGTTGGTCCCAGGAGATGTGATGCTGCGGCGCCTGCTGGCGCGCGACCTGAGCGAATTGGGCCAGCACGAAGAATCTTTGTCCCTGTGGGACGCACTGGTCGATGAGAGCCCCCAGGAGTCCCAATCACTGCTAGGTCGTGTCCAGGCGTACATTGCTGCAGGCAAGCCCACGGACGCAGAGAAGGACGCAGTAGCCCTGCTGCAGCTGGCTCCTGGCGACGCGGTCTATCAGTACTACGCACAGGTGGCCCGCGGCGAAACTCCTGCACAGCAACCTGTGGAGCTGATGCGCCCGCTGTTTGACGGCATGGCCGAGTTCTACGACATGCACATGGTGCGTAGCCTGAAGTACCAGCTGCCCAAACAGGTTGCAGACAAGATTCTTGCCCGACACCCCGACAAGAAAATCAATGTGCTGGATCTCGGTTGTGGAACCGGCCTGCTGGGCGTATGCCTGGGCCGCCTGGACGGCGCACTGATCGGCGTAGACCTGTCTATGAAGATGGTGGAGCAGGCGGCGCGCCACAATGTGTACGACCGCTTTCATACTGTCAACCTGCACGACGCCTTGCGTGAAACGCCAGATGGCCTGTATCAGGTGATCGCCGCGCTGGATGTGTTCAGTTACGCAGGCGATTTAACCAAGGCTATTCCCAATGCGTTCCGCGTCCTTACAACGAACGGAGTACTGATCTTCTCCTGCGAAACAGCTCCGGAGGCAGGACCGGATCTCGTGCTGTTACCAGTTGGACGTTACGCGCACAAGCTTAGCCACATTCAGTCCATCTGCAAGGCCGCCGGCTTCGATGCGGTGGAAGTGGAAGAAACAGTGCTGCACCACGAAAATCTTTTTCCCGTGCAAGGCTTTGTCGTCACGGCCCATAAGCCCGTTTGATCCGGGATCTGTGATCACCGTTGGAGGTAGACCAGCCTTCCAAAAACGCGCAACTGCTTAGCGGCCAGAGCGTTCGCACGATTTCCCGCACCCCATCATCGGTCCGTCACGCCAGCAGGCGTGACGACTTCGGCACGTGCGCCATCAAGAACTCCATCTGATCGGCCAGGATGCGCCGGTTGCGCAAGATGAAGTCCTCCCACAGGCTCGGCACATAGGGCGCATACAGCAGCGGCATGTGCGCCTGCTCTGGCGTGCGGGGGCCCTTGCGGTGGTTGCAGGGGCGGCAGGCCGTGACCACGTTCATCCAGTGGTCCTGGCCGTTGCGGGCGAAGGGCACGATGTGTTCGCGCGTCAGGCCCTCTTCGTGAAAGTGCCCGCCGCAGTAGGCACACACATTGCGGTCGCGGGCAAAGAGCTTGCTGTTGGTCAGGCTGGGCTTGAGCTCGAACGGATTGATGCTGGGCACGCCCTTGGTGCCGATGATGCTGTTGATGGCGATCACCGATTGCTCACCCGAGATGGCGTTGTGCCCGCCCCGGAACCGGGCAATCTGGGCACCAGACTCCCAGCGCACTTCCCCGGCGGCGTAATGAATGACCGCCTGCTCCAGCGAAATCCACGATTGGGGCAGCCCTTGGGCTGACAGCTTCAAGACCTTCAAAACACGCCTCCTGGAACACAAAGTACACAAGGATCGGAACGCAGATGTCTCGCGGGCAGCCCTGCGCGGGGCCAGCCGTGGGTCACAATATACTCCGTTTTCATGACAAATTGGCGTCCTGCGCTTATTGCGCTTGCACAGACCGCTATCAAAAAGATAACAAACCGATGAAGATCTTTCGCGGCTTCCACCACCCTGGCATTGCCAATGCCTGTGCGCTGACCATCGGCAATTTCGATGGTGTACACAGGGGCCACCAGGCCATGCTGGCCCTGCTGAACAGCGAGGCCGCTCACCGGGGGGTGGAAAGCTGCGTGCTGACTTTCGAGCCGCACCCGAGGGACTACTTTGCAGGGGTTCACAACAAGCCGGAACTCGCCCCCGCGCGTGTGGGCACGCTGCGCGACAAGCTGACCGAACTGGCACGCTGCGGTGTGCAGCAGACCGTGGTGCTGCCTTTTGACGCCCGGCTGGCCGCCCAGTCGCCCGAAGCTTTCATCGACGAGGTGTTGGTGCGCGGCGTGGGTGCCCGCTACGTGCTGGTGGGCGACGATTTCCGCTTTGGCCGCCAGCGAGCGGGCGACTACGCCATGCTGGACGCGGCCGGGCAAGCCAAGGGGTTCGACGTAGCGCGCATGAACAGCTACGAGGTGCACGGCCTGCGCGTGTCCAGTTCCGCCGTGCGCCAGGCACTGGCGGCGGGCGACATGGAGGCGGCCGCACGCCTGCTGGGGAGGCCCTACACCATCAGCGGCCATGTGGTGCATGGCCGCAAGCTGGGGCGCGAACTGGGCGCTACGGCGGAAGGCGCGGGCGACGGTTTTCGCACCCTCAACCTGCGGTTTGCGCACTGGAAACCCGCCGCCAGCGGCATCTTTGCCGTAGTGGTCCATGGTCTCGCTGGCGAGCCCTTGCCGGGTGTGGCCAACCTGGGCGTGCGCCCCTCCCTGGACCCCAATGACGTGAACGGCGGCCGCGTGCTGCTGGAAACCCATTGCCTGCACTGGCCTGCGGAACTGGGTGCCGAAGGGGCGTACGGTAAAATCGTGCGTGTGGAACTACTGCACAAACTGCACGACGAACTGAAGTACGACAGTCTGGACGCCCTGACGACGGGTATCGCGAAAGACTGTGCGGATGCGCGCGCCTACTTTGCATCGGCCCACGCCGCTCCCAACCACACCGAGACCCGGCGCCAGACCACGCGCGACCGAATTTAGGGGGCTGCCTGCGCAGCGCCTGCCCTGCAGGCACTACACCTCCCGCGTTTCGCTCCCTGTTTCCCCGCATTGCTCCGGGCCTGCCCCCGAATGCCCCGTTTTAAGGCTCCTTCATGTCCGACAACGCCAGTACCCCCGCATCCACCGCCACGGACTACCGCAGCACGCTGAACCTGCCCGACACCCCCTTCCCCATGCGCGGCGACCTGCCCAAGCGCGAGCCGGGCTGGGTGAAGGACTGGGAAGACCAAGGCATCTACAAGCGCCTGCGCGACGCCCGCCGGGGCGCCCCCAAGTTCATCCTGCACGACGGCCCGCCCTACGCCAACGGCCAGATCCACATGGGCCACGCGGTCAACAAGATCCTCAAGGACATGATCACCAAGGCGCGCCAGCTCGAAGGCTTTGACGCGCTGTACGTGCCCGGCTGGGACTGCCACGGCCTGCCGATCGAAAACGCCATCGAAAAAAAGCACGGCCGCAACCTGAGCCGCGACGACATGCAGGCCAAGAGCCGCGCGTTCGCCACCGAGCAGATCGCACAGCAGATGGTGGACTTCAAGCGCCTGGGCGTGCTGGGCGAATGGGACAACCCCTACAAGACCATGAACCCCGCCAACGAGGCAGGCGAAATCCGCGCCTTCAAGCGCGTGATGGAGCGTGGCTTCGTGTACCGAGGCCTCAAGCCCGTGTACTGGTGTTTTGACTGCGGCTCTTCGCTGGCCGAGTTCGAGATCGAATACCAGGACAAGAAGAGCACCACGCTGGACGTGGCCTTCAAGTCGCACGACCCCGCCAAGCTGGCAGCCGCCTTTGGCCTGCCCGCGCTGGCAAAGGACGCCTTCGTCGTCATCTGGACCACCACCGCCTGGACCATCCCCGCCAACCAGGCGCTGAATCTGAACCCCGAGATCACCTACGCGCTGGTGGACGCGGGTGAACGCATCCTGCTCGTGGCCGAGCCGCTGGTGGCCTCGTGCCTGGAGCGCTACGGCCTCACCGGCAGCGTGCTGGCCACCACCCTGGGCAAGAACCTGGGCGGCCTGGAATTTGAGCACCCGCTGTACGACGTGGCCAACGAAGACGGCAGCTTCGGCTACCGCCGCCTGTCGCCCGTGTACCTGGCCGACTACGCCACGGCCGACGACGGCACGGGTATCGTGCACTCCTCGCCCGCCTACGGTCTGGAAGACTTCAACTCCTGCCGCGCGCATGGCATGGCGCTCGACGACATCCTGAACCCCGTGCAGGGGAACGGCACCTACGCGGCCGACTTCCCGCTGTTCGGCGGCCAGCACATCTGGAAGGCCGTGCCTGTGATCATCGAAGCCTTGCGCAACGCAGGCCGCCTGATGACCACCAAGGACATCACACACAGCTACCCGCACTGCTGGCGCCACAAGACGCCGGTGATCTACCGCGCCGCCGCACAGTGGTTCGTGCGCATGGACGAGGGCGAAGGCGTGTTCACCCAGCCCGGCATGAAGCCCGCCAAGACGCTGCGCCAGATCGCCCTGGATGCCATCGAGCACACCAGTTTCTACCCCGAGAACGGCAAGGCCCGCCTGCACGACATGATCGCCGGGCGGCCGGACTGGTGCATTTCACGCCAGCGCAGCTGGGGCGTGCCCATCCCGTTCTTCCTGCACAAGGATTCGGGCGAGCTGCACCCGCGGACCATGGAAATCATGGACCAGGCCGCCGACATCGTGGAAAAGGGTGGTATCGAGGCCTGGAGCCGCGTGACGACCGAAGAGATTCTGGGCGCCGAAGACGCGCCGCATTACACCAAGAGCACCGACATCCTGGAAGTGTGGTTCGACTCCGGGTCCACCTTCAGCCATGTGCTGCGCGGCACGCACCCCGAGGTGCACCATGACACCGGCCCTGAGGCCGACCTGTACCTGGAAGGCCATGACCAGCACCGCGGCTGGTTCCATAGCTCGCTGCTGCTGGCATCCGCGCTGGAAGGCCGCGCGCCGTATCGCGGCCTGTTGACCCACGGCTTCACCGTGGACAGCCAGGGCCGCAAGATGAGCAAGTCGCTGGGCAATGGCATCGACCCGCAGGAGATCAACAAGAAGCTGGGCGCCGAGATCATCCGCCTGTGGGTGGCCGCCAGCGACTACTCGGGCGACATCGCGGGCGACGAGAAGATCCTCGCGCGTGTGGTGGACGCCTACCGCCGCATCCGCAACACGCTGCGCTTCCTGCTCGCCAACGTGAGCGACTTCGACCCGGCCAAGGATGCCGTGCCGTTTGACCAGATGCTCGAGATCGACCACTACGCACTCACGCGCGCGTCCGAGTTCCAGGCCGAGGTGCTGGCGCACTACAAGGTGTACGAGTTCCACCCCGTGGTCGCCAAGCTGCAGCTGTACTGCTCGGAAGACCTGGGCGGCTTTTACCTCGACGTACTCAAGGACCGCCTGTACACCACGGCGCCCAAGAGCCTGGCGCGCCGCAGTGCGCAGACGGCGCTCTACAACATCACGCACGCCATGCTGCGCTGGATGGCGCCGTTCCTGTCGTTCACGGCCGAAGAGGCGTGGAAGGTCTTTGGCAGCTCCGACTCCATCTTCCTGGAGACCTACGGCAACGTGGCGGGCGTGGGTGCGGGTGCCGACGAAGGCCTGTTGGCCAAGTGGGCGCGCATCCGCGAGATCCGCGATGCGGTGAACAAGGAGATCGAAGCGCTGCGCGCCGCCGGCCAGGTCGGCTCGTCGCTGCAGGCCACCGTCACCCTCACGGCTGCGCCGGAGGACCACGCACTGCTGGCCAGCCTGGGCGATGACCTGAAATTCGTGTTCATCACATCCGCTATCGATTTGGTAGCTGGTAGCGCTTTGCAGATCAGCGTCAAGCCCAGCTCCGACGCGAAGTGCGAGCGCTGCTGGCACTACCGCAGTGATGTGGGCAGCGATGCCGCCCATCCCACCATCTGCGGCCGCTGCACCAGCAACCTCCACGGCGACGGCGAAAGCCGGGCGCACGCGTGATGGCGCGCACAGCACAGGCCGGACGCACCGGCGCGGGCATGTGGCCGTGGCTGGCGTGGGCGGTGTTTCTTCTGGGCGCCGACCAGATCACCAAGACGCTGATCCTCAACCACTACCAGCTGGGCGACTCCACGTTCATCACCAGCTTCTTCAACATCGTGCGCGCGCACAACACTGGCGCAGCGTTCTCGTTCCTGTCGGACGCGGGCGGCTGGCAGCGCTGGCTGTTCACCGGCATCGGCGCGGCGGCCACGATCTTCATCGTGTGGCAGCTGCGCGCGCACCCGGGCCAGAAGCTGTTCAGCTTTGCGCTGTCCAGCATCCTCGGCGGAGCGGTGGGTAACGTGGTGGACCGGCTCATGCACGGCTATGTGGTGGACTTCTTGCAGTTCCACTACGCGGGCTGGTACTTCCCGTCCTTCAACCTGGCGGACTCGGCCATCACCGTGGGTGCGGCCTGCCTGATCCTGGACGAGCTGCTGCGGGTACGGCGGGAGCGCTGAGGCCACGCTGGCTTTACCCCCTGAACGGCCCGCTGCATGCGGGCCGTGCTGTTTGTGCACAGCAACGCACCCAGCGCCGACATGGGCATCTGCTCCAGCGCTATGGAATCAGGAGTATGCTTATGTGTCAGTTTTATGACAGCCCGGTGTGCGCGGTTCTTGCATTGGCCCCTGGGTCTGGTCATCGCAGGGCTTGCGCCCATCACAAGAAGAAGAAACAACGGTTTTCATGAAGCATCTCCTCAATCTCCTGGCAGCCGTGGCGCTGCTGATCTGGGGCACCCACCTGGTGCGCACCGGCATCCTGCGCGTGTTCGGCGCCAACCTGCGCCAGCTGATTGCGCACAGCGTCAGCAGCCGGTTTACTGCCGTGCTCTCCGGCATTGGCGTGACGGCGGTGGTGCAGTCCAGCACGGCCACCGCGCTCATCGTGTCGTCCTTTGTGGGCCAGGGCCTGGTGGGCCTGCCTGCGGCGCTGGCCGTGATGCTGGGCGCCGACGTGGGCACCAGCGTGATGGCCGTGGTGTTCTCCATGGACCTGTCGTGGCTGTCGCCCCTGTTCATCTTTGTGGGCGTGGTGCTGTTCATCTCGCGCAAGGACACCGCCGTGGGCCGCGTGGGTCGGGTGCTGATCGGCCTGGGGCTGATGCTGCTGGCGCTGCGCCTCATCACCGAATCGACCACGGTGCTCACCCAGTCGCCCACCGTGCGCACGCTGCTGGGAGCGCTCACCAGCGATTTGTTGCTGGAGATCTTTACCGGCGCCATCCTGGCCATCGTGGCGTATTCCAGCCTCGCCACCGTGCTGCTCACAGCAGCGCTGGCGGGCTCGGGCGGTATTCCGGCCGATGTGGCGCTGGGACTGGTGCTGGGCGCCAATCTGGGCAGCGGCGTGCTCGCCGTGTTGACCACCATGAAGTCCAACGTGCAGACACGCCAGGTGCCCCTGGGCAACCTGTTCTTCAAGATCATTGGCGTGCTCATCATGACGCCGCTTACCGGCCTGTGGCTGCAGCATGTGCGGCCCTACGTGCCTGAAACCGCCGCCCTGGTCGTGCTGTTCCACCTGGCCTTCAACATCGTGGTGGGCATCGTCTGCATTGGCCTGACAGGTACGGTGGCGCGGGCCGTGCAGCGCCTGCTGCCGGTGGAAAAGGCGCAGGCTGCCGCAGGCACCCGCCCCCAGCATCTGGACCCCTCCGCCCTGGCCACGCCATCGCTCGCCATCTCATGCGCGGCGCGCGAAGCCCTGCACCAGGCCGACGTGGTCGAATCGATGCTGCTGGGCCTGCACAAGGTGATCCGCACCGACGACCTGCAATTGGCGGAAGACCTGCGCAAGCTCGACGACGAGGTGGACGGCCTGTATTCGGCCATCAAGTACTACATGACCAAGATCTCGCGCGAGGCGCTGGACGAACGCGAGGGCCGCCGCTGGGCCGACATCATCAGCTTCACCATCAACATGGAGCAGATCGGCGACATCATCGAACGGGTGCTGATCGACATCGAGGACAAGAAGATCAAGAAGGGCCGCCAGTTCTCCGAGGCGGGCATGGAAGAGATCAACGAGCTGCACGCCCGCCTGATCGACAACCTGCGGCTGGCCATGAGCGTGTTCTTGAACGGCAGCGTGCGCGACGCACAAAAGCTGCTCGAAGAAAAAGCGCGCTTTCGCGACCTGGAACACGCCTATTCGGCCACCCACCTGGCACGCCTGTCAGACAACACCGTGCAGAGCATCGAGACCAGTTCACTGCACATCGACCTGATCAGCGAGCTCAAGCGCATCAACTCGCTGCTGTGCTCGGTGGCCTACCCCATCCTGGAATCGGCCGGTGCCCTGGCGCCCAGCCGCCTGCGCGCGCTCAACGAACAAAGTTGAAGCCTTTGGGGCTGCAGGCGCATATTTTCCATGCGCTTTCAGCTACACAAAAGATAGCAAGCTAGCGTCTACGCACTGCGCCGCGCATAGCGCTGCGCCAGCACCGCACACACCATCAGCTGCATCTGGTGGAACACCATGATGGGCAGCACGATGGCGCCCACCGCGTGCGACGCAAACAGCACCTTGGCCATGGGCACACCGCTGGCCAGGCTCTTCTTGGAGCCGCAGAACACCAGGGTGATTTCGTCCTCCTTGGAGAACCCCATGCGCCGCGCAACCCAGGTGGTGGTCACCAGCGCCAGGGTCAGCAGCACGGCGCACACAACTACCAGGCCCAGCAGCGCAGACGCTGGCAGCTGCCGCCACAGCCCCTCGACCACCGCAGCGCTGAAGGCGGTGAACACCACCAGCAGGATGGAGCCCTGGTCCACCAGCTTGAGCGCTGCCGCCCGGCGCTGCACAAAACCGCCAATCCACGGACGCAGCAGGTGGCCCGCCACAAAGGGCACCAGCAGCTGCAAGGTGATGCGGCCGATGTTGGCCAGCGTGTCATGCTGCGCAGTGCCTGCCTGCTGCTGCGCCTCGGGCAGCAACAGGCCCACCAGCAGCGGTGTGATCACAATGCCCAGCAGGGTCGATGCCGACGCGCTGCAGATGGCCGCCGGCATGTTGCCGCGCGCCATGGCCGTGAACGCAATGGCCGACTGCACCGTGGCTGGCAGCACGCACAGGTACAGGATGCCGGTGTAAAGCCCAGGCGTGACCAGCGGCAGCAGCACCGGCCGCAGCGCCCAGCCCAGCAGCGGGAACAGCACAAACGTGGTGCCCACGACCACCAGGTGCAGCCGCCAGTGCGAGAGCCCCGCCACGATGGCATCCCGCGAGAGCTTGGCCCCGTGCAAGAAGAACAGCAGCGCCACCGCGGCCACGGTGATCCCCTCCAGCGCCTGGGCCGCCACGCCCGATGCGGGCAACACGCTGGCGAGGGTGACGGTGCCCAGCAAGGCCAGGGTGAAGTTGTCAGGGAGAAAACGGGAACGGGCCATGGGTGACAGCGCAGCGGCAGCGCAAAAAATGCAAAGGGACATGGGGTACACAAACCCCAAAGACACGCATTGGACCGCAGCCTGATTCCAAAGAGAAATGGATTTCTCTGATGGATTTATGATTCGAGCGCATGAATATCACCCTGCGCCAGCTGCACGTGTTTCAGTCGGTGGCCGCCACCCGCAACTTCAGCCGCACCGGCGATGCGGTGGGACTGACCCAACCGGCCGTGAGCCGCTGCATCACCGAGCTGGAAGCCCAGCTGGGCCTGAAGCTGCTCAACCGCACCACGCGCGAAGTGACGCTGACCGATGCGGGCCAGCGCCTGTCGGCACGCCTGCCACGTGTGCTGGAGGAGCTGGAGAACACGCTGCTGGACGTGCGGGAACTGGCCACCGAGCGGCGCGGCCGCGTGCGTGTGGCCAGCAGCCCCACGCTGTCGGCCAACCTCATGCCCGACTGCATCGCCGACTGCCAGCGCACCCTGCCTGCGCTGGAGCTGGTGCTGCTGGACCGCATCCAGAGCGCAGTGCTGACCAGTGTGCTGTCGGGCGAGGTGGACTTTGGCGTGGTCATCGACCCCAGCGAGCGCGAGGCGCTGCACTGCGAGACCATCCTCACCGAACCCTTTTGCTTGGCCTGCCCGCCCGACCACCGGCTGGCGGGCAAACGCCAGGTGCGCTGGACCGACCTGCAGGGCGAAGCGCTGGTGCTGCTGGACCACGAATCCGGCAGCCGCCGACTGATCGACCGCGCCCTGGCCGAGCACGGCGTGACCTGCACGGTGGCTCAGGAGGTGGGCCACCCCACCACCATCTTCCGCATGCTGGACGCAGGCCTGGGCATCTCGGTGATCCCCACCCTGGCGCTCCCGCCAGAAGGCCTGACACGGCTGGCGGTGCGCCCCCTGGTGCCGCGCGTGGACCGCGAGATCATGCTGGTACACCGGAGGCACCGCGCGCTCTCGCCTGTGGCGCAGGCGGCGTGGGATCTGGTAAAGACGGTGGCGGTGCAGCGCAATGGCACGCAGGTTCTTAGTAACAAAGGCCGTTGAAAAAACTCCCAACGTATCTGCATGGGCGTCTCCAGCTGCTCAATAAATCGCAGCCTCCCACACCCATCCGATTCAGCGGACTAGCCGGCCGATGCGGAGCTGCCTAGTCCCTCAACAAGATACCGCTCCAACCCCACCACCAGCGCATCGAACGTGTGCCTGCAACGCGGGCTGGTGCGCAGGTCCTCGTGCATCACCACCCAGGTCTCCAGCCCGTATTGGAGCTGCTGCGACAGCACCCGCACCAGCGCGGGGGCGCTGCGGCGGGCCAGTGCGTCCTGGCAGATGCCTATGCCGGCGCCAGCGCGGATGAAGGCGAGTTGCGCCACATCGCTGTCGCTGCGCACGGCAAACCGGTCTCGCCGCCACGCGGGCAGGGCCTTTTGCGCCGCGCGCAGAAACGGGGTTTCGGCATCGAAGCCAATCAGGCGGTGGTGCGCCAGCTCCGCCAGGGTGGCGGGCGTGCCATGGGCGGCGATGTAGCTCGGATGGGCGTAAAGCCCCAGCGGGATGGTGCCCACGCGGCGGGCGATGAGCGCGTCCTGCCGGGGTTCGGTCATGCGGATGGCGATGTCGGCCTCGCGCTGCAGCAGGTCGTGCACGCGGTTGCTCAGCACCAGCTCCACCGTCAACGCAGGGTGCTCGGCCTGCAACTGTGCAAGAAGGGGCGGCAGCACCTCGACCCCCATCACCTCGCTGGCGCTCACGCGCACCGTGCCGCGCACGCCGTCGCCCTGGCTGTCAGCCGCGCGCACCAGGGCTGCCGCAGAGTGGCCCATGGCTTCGGCGTAGCTGCGCAGGGCCAACGCGGCCTCGGTGGGCAGCAGGCCCTGCTGAGAGCGCGTGAAGAGCACCAGCCCCAGGGCCTGCTCCAGCGCGGCAATGTGGCGGCCCACGGTGGGCTGCGTCACCCCCAGGGCCCGCGCGGCGCCGGACAAGGAGCCCTCTCGCAGCACGCCGAGGTACGAACGGTACAGCTCCCAGCCAATGTCATGGCGATCCGGTTGGTCCATACATAAATGTATAGCCACCCACTCATTTTCAGCAATTCCATTGAATCGCTGGGGCGCAGACACTGCCTCCATCCATAGTTTTTGAAGGAGCATCGCGATGAGCAACAACCCCAACAACCCCATCGGCAGCCGCCCCAAGGTACTGGTTCTGGGCGCCACCGGCGGCATTGGCGGCGAGGTGGCGCGCCAGCTGCGTGACCGGGGGTGGGAGGTGGTGGCACTGCACCGCAACGCTGCGCAGGCCAGAGAACAGCGCGACGGGTTCACCTGGGTTCGGGGCGACGCGATGACCCTCGCCGATGTGATGGCCGCCGCCACGGGCTGCCAGGTGATCGTGCATGCGGTCAACCCGCCCGGCTACCGGCGCTGGAGCGAGCTGGTGCTGCCGATGATCGACAACACGATTACAGCAGCCCGGGCGCACGGCGCCACGGTGGTGCTGCCAGGCACCGTCTACAACTACGGGCCGGATGCCTTCCCGGTGCTGCACGAAGACGCCCCCCAACACCCCCGCACGCGCAAGGGCGCCCTGCGGGTGGAGCTGGAGCGCCGCCTGCAGCAAGCCACCGAGCCACGCCCGCTGGAGGCAGCATGCCGTGTGATCATCGTGCGCGCGGGCGACTTCTTTGGCCCGCTGGCGGGCAACAGCTGGTTTGCGCAGGGCCTGGTCCAGCCAGGACGACCGGTGACCACGGTGAAGCAGCCAGGCGCACCCGGCATCGGGCACCAGTGGTCGTACCTGCCCGACGTGGCGCGCGCCATGGTGCTGCTGCTGGAGCGGCGCGCCGAGCTGCCCGCGTTTGCCCACTTTCACCTGGCCGGGCATTGGGATGCCGACGGCACGCAGATGGCGGCCGCCATTGGCCGTGCAGTGGTGGCGCAGGGCGGCCAAGCGCCGCGCGTGCAGGCGTTTCCCTGGTGGCTGGTCACGCTGGCCTCGCCGTTCGTGACCACCTTGCGGGAGATGCGCGAGATGCGCTACCTGTGGCAGCAGCCCGTGCGCATGGCCAACGACCGGCTGCGGGCGGTGCTGGGCGAGGAGCCTCACACCCCGCTGGACGAGGCAGTGCAGGCCACCTTGCAGGGTCTGGGCTGCCTGCCCTCCAGCGCCGGCCACAGCGGCAGCCCTCACGCTGCACGGGCAACTACACCCCCAGAAACCCCGCAATCACCAGCCCGGCTTCCAGCGTGAACGCCCCCTGGGCGACCCGCTCCCGGACCACCTCCAGTGGCAGCAGGTCAAAACGCTCGACCTCGCCGTCCTGGTTGTCGGGCTCCATGCCCTGAGGCACCTGGGCGCGGAACCAGTCGATGCGCTCGACCATGAAGCCCGCGCCACCGCCCTCGCGGCTGGGGCGGCTGAACAGCACCTGGCCCCCGTGAGCCACGTCGGCCAATGCCTCCACCCGCAAACCGGCCTCTTCCCAGGTTTCGCGGGCCAGGGCCTGCGGCAGAGAGTCGGCAGCGGAGACCATGCCACCCATCAGCGTGTCCCACAGCCCGGGGTTGTTGGGTTTGGTCAGGGAGCGCTTTTGCACCCACATGCGCCCGTCAGGCGCCAGGCCCACCAGGTGCACGGCGCGGGTGGCCACGCCCAGTACGCGCACCGCCCCGCGCTCCACGGTGCCGATGACCTCGCCCGCCGGGTTGGTGACCGCCAACTGCTCATCACGCCAGGGGCCACACAGGCCCGCATCGCGCAGCGCGGCGGCCAGGGTGTTGAGGGCATCCGTGGTGTCGGTGGGCGATGCCTGCAAATGCCAAGCAAGGCCCTGAGAATGCTCTGCTTCTGATAGCTGGTAGCGCTTATTTATCAAGCGCTTCGGGCTGATTTGGCTGAAAAACCCGGGCGCTACCGAGCCCACCACCTGCCCCGCCACCACCAGGGGCTGGCGCGGCTGGGCCGGTGGCTGCAGCGCCGCCTGGCGTGCCCCTGCCAGCCACTGGTCGAAGGTGGGCGCCTGTGCAGCCGTGTTCACAGCGTGAGAATGGTGCAGCCGGTGGTCTTGCGTGCTTCCAGGTCGCGGTGGGCCTGCTGCACATCGGCCAGCGGGTAGCGCTGGTCGATGTGGATCTTGACCTGTCCGCTGGCGACCACGGCAAACAGGTCGTCCGCCATGGCTTGCGTGGCCTCGCGCGTGGCGATGTGGGTGAACAGTGTCTGACGCGTGACGTACAGCGAGCCTTTGGCGCCCAGGCTGCCGGGCGCAAACGGCGCCACCGGGCCCGACGCGTTGCCGAAGCTGGCCATCAAACCGAAGGGGCGCAGGCATTCGAGCGACTTGTCCCAGGTGTCCTTGCCCACCGAGTCATACACCACCTTCACGCCCTTGCCGCCGGTGATCTCCTTCACGCGCGCCGCAAAGTCCTCGGTGCTGTAGTTGATGGCATGCGCCGCGCCGTTGGCCAGGGCCAGCTGGCACTTGGCATCGGACCCCGCCGTGCCGATGAGCTGCAGGCGGAGCGCCTTGGCCCATTGGCAGGCGATGAGGCCCACACCGCCCGCTGCGGCATGGAACAGCACATGGTCGCCAGGCTGCAGGCCTTCCACAGGCCGAGTTTTCTTGAGCAGGTATTGCGCCGTCAGGCCCTTGAGCATCATGGCCGCGCCAGTCTCAAAACTGATCGCATCGGGCAGCTTGCACACGCATTTGGCGGGCATCACGCGCACTTCGCAGTAGGCGCCGGGAGGATTGCTGGCATAGGCGGCGCGGTCGCCCACCTTCAGGTGCGTGACGCCCTCACCCACCGCCTCGATCACGCCCGCGCCTTCCATGCCGATGGTGGCGGGCATGCTCAAGGGGTACAGGCCGGTGCGGTGGTACACGTCGATGAAGTTCAGGCCGATGGCGTGGTGGCGGATGCGGACCTCACCGGGGCCAGGCTCGCCCACAGGGACGTCAACGATGTGGAGTTCTTCGGGACCACCGTGCTGGCGGATCTGGACGGCAAGGCTCATGGCTAACGTCTCCTCAAACAAAAAAGGGGGGGATGTCTCAACGGCGGCCATCCTGCCACGAATCGCACGCGGTTGCCGACGGCCCTTGCAGCACCGGTGCGTGCTGGGGCCTTGTGCCCCGGGCGCAGCAGGGCCCGGGCTGCACCGTTACAGTGCAGCCCCATGACTCAAAAAATCACACCCGGCACGGCCGTGCTGCTGGTGATCCCGCCCCTGCTGTGGGCCGGCAACGCTGTGGTGGGGCGGCTGGTCCATGACCTGATTCCCCCCATCACCCTGAACTTCATCCGCTGGGTGCTGGCCTTTGCCATCTTGCTGCCCCTGGCCCATGGCGTGCTGCGCACAAACAGCCCGCTGTGGCCGCACTGGCGCCGCTATGCGCTGCTGGGCCTGCTGGGCATCGGGGCCTACAACGCGCTGCAGTACATGGCGCTGCAGACCTCCACCCCCATCAATGTGACGCTGGTGGGCTCCAGCATGCCGGTCTGGATGCTGGCCGTGGGCGCGCTGTTCTTCGGCGCGGCCGTCACGCGGCGCCAGGTGCTGGGCGCGCTGCTGTCGGTGTGTGGTGTGCTGCTGGTGCTGAGCCGGGGCGAGTGGTCGCAGCTGCTGGCCTTCCGCCTGGTGCCGGGTGATTTGTTCATGCTGCTGGCCACCATCTCCTGGGCGTTCTACAGCTGGCTGCTGTCGCGCACCAGCGAGCCCACCAGCATCCGCGGCGACTGGGCTGCGTTTTTGATGGCACAGATGGTGTTTGGACTGGCCTGGTCGGGCAGCTTTGCGGGGGCCGAATGGGCCAGCGGGCGCACGCACATCGCATGGGGATGGCCGCTGATAGCCGCCCTGGCCTTCATTGCTGTGGGACCTGCGGTGCTGGCCTACCGCTGCTGGGGGGTGGGCGTGCAACGCGCCGGGCCCGCAGCCGCCGGGTTTTTCATCAACCTCACGCCGCTGTTTGCCGGGGTGCTCTCGGCGGCCTTTCTGGGCGACACGCCCAGGGCGTTCCATGCCGTGGCGTTCGCGCTGATCGTGGGTGGCATTGTGGTGTCGTCACGGCGTTGACGGATGCAATTTTGGGTCCAAACCGGCGGTAGCGCAGGTATTGATTGCCCCAATTGCTACACAAAGAGTAGCAAACGGCGCGGCCTTTCTGGGCCCATCAACCCGGGGCAGTGACCGTGGTGGCCGACTCCATCAACGCCTCCAGGTCCATCACCGGGGTGGGCCGCCCCAGCAGATAGCCCTGGAAGTACACACAGCCGTGCCGGGCCAGGAAGTCCTTCTGTGCCTCGGTTTCCACCCCTTCGGCAATCACATCCAGCTCCAGGTTGCGTGCCATGCCCAGAATGGTCTGGACGATCACATCGTCGGTGTGCCGCACCCCCAGGTTGCGCACAAAGGACTGGTCGATCTTGAGCTGGTCCAGCGGCAGCCGCGTGAGATACGCCAGCGATGAATAGCCGGTGCCAAAGTCGTCCACCGAAAAGCGCACGCCCTTGGTCTTGAGCATGCCGATCTTGGCGATGGTGTCGTCCACGTTGTCCAGCACCAGCGATTCGGTGAGTTCGAGCTTGAGCAGGTGCGGCTTGGCGCCCGTCTCGCGCAGCACCTCCACCACCCGGGCCACAAAGTCGCGCTGGCGGAACTGCCGCGCACTCACGTTGACCGACACCTGCAGGTGCCGGTACCGCTCGTCCCCCTGCCAGGCCGCCAGTTGCTCGCAGGCCGTGCGCAGCACCCAGTGGCCCATGGGCACGATGAGTTCGCTTTCTTCGGCCACGCCTATGAACTCGCCGGGCGCAACCAGCCCGCGCTCGGGGTGCTGCCACCGGATCAGGGCCTCAGCGCCCACCATGCGGCCATCCAGGTGGAACTGCGGCTGGTAGTGCAGCACAAACTGCCGCGCCGTGAGCGCCATCTGCAGGTCGGTCTCCAGCTGCGCGCGCATGCTGATGACGATCTGCATCTGGGGGTCAAAAAAGCACAGCGCGTTGCGCCCTTGCGATTTGACCTGGTACATGGCGATGTCCGCCTCTTTCAGCAGGTCCACCGACGACTGCAGGCTGCCGCCCATCAGCGTGGCGCCAATGCTGGGCGTGCTGTGGTGCGCGTTGCCCCCCAGCGTGTAGGGCACATTCAGTTTGCGCAGAATCTTCTCGCCCACCCGGCGCGCCTGGGCGGCGGCTTCATCACGGTGCACCGACAGGTCGCTGAGCATGACCACGAATTCGTCGCCCCCCAGGCGCGCCACCGTGTCCTCGCGCCGCACGCAGGTCTTCAGACGCTGGGCCACCTGGCGCAGCAGCATGTCGCCCACTTCGTGGCCCCGCGTGTCGTTCAGGGTCTTGAAGTGGTCCAGGTCCAGGAACAACAAGGCGCCGTACTGCCCGCTGCGCACGCTGGCGGCAATGGCTTGCTGCATGCGGTCCATCAACAGACGGCGGTTGGGCAGGTTGGTCAGCGGGTCGTAAAAGGCCAGGCTCTCAATCTCCGTGCTGGCCTTGCGCAGCGCAGTCACGTCGTGGTAGCTGATGACGAGGCCGCCATCGGGCGTGGCGCGTTCGGTGATCTGGATGGTGCTGCCGTTGGCGTACGACTGTTCACGCGGCTCCGGCTGGTGCTTTTGCCTCTCCAGGCGCTGGCTCACCCACCGCTTGCGCTCATCGTCGGACAGGCGGGGCACATGGTGCTCCACCGTGGCCTCCAGCACCGTTCGGAACGGAATGAGGGGTGTGATCACGCCCTGCAGCCACGGGAGAATCGTCTCCAGCTGGCGGTTCCACTGCACCACCCGATGCTGGCTGTCCAATAGCAAGAAGCCGCTCACCATGGACTCCAGCGCCTGGTCCAGCGTGGCCTTGGACTGCGCGATGGCCAGGCGGGCCTGGGACATCCGGTCCACATAGCGCAGCGCCAGCACCCCCGCCGCAAAGATCATGGCGATGAACAGCGCGGTGGTCAGTGCAATGGCATCGCGCTGGTCGCGCCAGCCGGCGAGCGCCGCATCCAGCGGAATGCTGGCCGCGATGCGCAAGTCCTGGTACAGGATGGGCCGGAACACCACCAGCGATGGCTCGCCGGTCAATCGCGCAGGGGCCTGCCAGGCCATTCCCCGGTCGACCAAATCTCCGATGGGCGGCGTGATGGTGGGCGCGGTCACGTCTTCGCGGTTGGGCACGCTCAGCAGCAGTTGCCCGGTGGCGCGCTCCAGCGTGACCTGCAGGCCGCTGATGTCCACGCCCTGTACCAGCACCGAGCTGAGGGCCGACACCGGCAGCTCGGCCACAGCCACCACCCGCGAGCTGTCCGCCATGCGCAGGTGGCGAGCGAAGTACAACACTTTCTCGGAACTGGCAAAGCTCACCACCGGCGCGCTGACCATCAGGGTGGATACAGGTTGCTCCAGCACGCTCTCCAGAAAACCGGCCGGCAGTTGCACCAACAGGCTGGCGCCTGCGGGGTCGGACGACGCCAACGCCTTGCCCGTGCTGTCGAGCACCGCCACGTAGCGCACCATGAGGTTCTGCCGCGCCGCCCCCCGCAGCCGCTGGCTGGCCGTATCGGCATCCAGCCACTTGGGCATGGCATTGGACAGTCCCAGCAGCTCGTCCATGCTGGCCAGCAGCACGTCCACGGCCAGCAGCGAGCGGTTGAGTGCCGCCTCTGCGCCCGCCACGAAGCGGGTGGCCTGGGCCTCGCTATCGGCCAGCGCGGCCTGGCGGGCATTCCACGCCAGGGTACCGGCCACCGCCACCACGGCCGCCACAAACACTGCAGCGCCCGCCCAGACATAGGCCTTGATGCGCGAAGGTGCGGCGGACTCTGTCATTTCGCAGGCGCTGCCTGCAGCCCACGCGCTGGCCCGATGGTCTGGTTCCAGACCTGCGCGCAGCGAGCGCCGCAACGCTGCACCCAGCGCGGCAACACGGTGGATTCAAGGATCTCCTGGCGGCTGCGCTCATCCTGGGGCGACACGGGCACCACCACCATGCTGCCCTTGGTGCCAGCGCTGCAGGTGGGGGCACCCCGGTTGCAAGCCAGCCCGTCGGCAGTTTCACGCTCGGACTCGGCCCAGATGGCGGCTTCCAGACGGGGCAGTTCGCGCTTGAGCAGCGTGCGCAGGTCGGCCGGCAGCGCCGCCCAGGCGGCCTGGTTGGCACCGAACACGGCAAGCCCCCAGGTCACCGGCAGGGTGTGCACGTGGGTGGTGAGCGACGGCAGGCCAAGCATGTTGCCCGACATGGTGCCGGTAATGGCGCATTCGGTATTGCCCGCGGTCAAGCTCGGCACGATCTGCGAAAAACTGGTCAGCACGGGCACCCCGCCCAAGGCGCCCACAAAGTCGGCCTGGCTGGCCGACGACACACGCACGCGGCGGCCAGTGAGTTCGGCCAGCGTGCGCAGTGGCTTCTTGCAGAACACCACCTGCGCCGGGTACACATAGATGGCAAGTGCCTCGACACCATGCTGCTCACGCAACGCCTTTTCGAGGTAGGGGCGAAACGCCGCCAGCGTGGTCTTGAGCGTGGCAAGGTCGGGGTTCAGTCCGGCCAGGTCAGGCGCTGTGTATTCGGGGTATTGCGCGGTGAACGAACTCATCAGGGTGGTGCCAAAAGGAACCACGCCCAGCTGCAACAAACGCAGCATCTCGGCCCCAGGCACGCCGGCCCGGTCAAAGGGCACGATCTCTGCCTGGAAGCGCCCGGCGCTCAGGCGAGAAAGCTCCTTGGTCCAGAAGGGCTCTTCCTGCCGGACGTACTGGCTGATGCCGGCCAGACCGCCCACGATGCGCAACCGGTACGGAGCTGCCGCTGTGGTGCCCGCACCCACCGCGCTGGCCGCATCGGCGGCCTGCACAGCAGCCCCAACGCACAGCGCCAGACACAGCAGGGTGCAGTGGCGTTTCAGGCGCGGCAGAAAGGGAGTGTGGACAGATTGCATGGCGGCGGACAGTGGCAGGCGCTGGCCCGCAGTATTCCACCAATTATTCAGCGCTCCGGTAAAGCTGTCGGCAAAACACCACGCCAGCTTCCGTTCTGCGGGAGCACTGCGCCACACAGCCCACCAGCCGGGCCTCGTCGGGCCCGGCCTGCGTCAGAACGTACCGGGGTAGGCACCACCGTCGGCCAGCACGTTCTGTCCCGTCATGTAGCCCGCGTGCACGCTGCACAGGAAGGCGCAAATGGCACCAAACTCTTCGGCAGTGCCATACCGCCCTGCCGGAATCTGCGCCTGCTGCGCGGAGCGCACATCCTGGACGCTCTTGCCCGCCTTGCTGGCGGCTGCCGTGACGGTGGCTGCGAGCCGGTCGGTGTCGAACTTGCCAGGCAGCAGGTTGTTGATGGTCACCCCGCTCGCTGCAATCTTGCTGCGCGACACACCCGCCACAAACCCCGTGAGACCGCTGCGCGCTCCGTTGGACAGGCCCAGGATGTCGATGGGCGCCTTCACGGCGCTGGAAGTGATGTTGACGATGCGGCCAAACCCGCGTGCAGCCATGCCATCCACCGTGGCCTGAATCAACTCGATAGGGGTCAGCATGTTGGCGTCCACAGCCTTGATCCAGGCGTCGCGGTTCCAGTCGCGGAAGTCGCCGGTGGGTGGGCCGCCTGCGTTGGTGACCACGATGTCGAAGTCACGGCCCGGTCCTCCGGCCACCGAGAACACCGCCGCACGCCCTTCGGATGTGGTGATGTCGGCCGCCACAGCCAGCACCTGGGGTGAGGCACCCTTTTGGCCGCTGGCGCTGGTCTTGTTTGCACTTTCAGCTATCAAACGAGTAGCAGCCTGTTCGAGTGCCTCGGCACTGCGGGCGTTGATGACCACATTGACACCCTCGCGCACCAAAGCCTGCGCGCAGCCATAGCCCAGCCCCTTGCTCGCGCCACACACCAGCGCCCATTTGCCTGCAATACCCAAATCCATAACAATCTCCTGGTTGCACACTGATACAAGTGTGCTTTGTTAAATCATAGTTGGAGAGCATCACCATGAACCGGCCGCACTGGAAAGCCCTGGCGCCTTGGCTGGCATCGGCCGCGATGGCCCTCTTGCCACTGCTCTGCACCACAGCGCATGCGCAGGAGGCTGCCGTGGTCAAACGCGCCACCCAGCTGCGCGACAGCCCCGCAGAAAGCGGCGCCAGCGTGGCACCCCTGGAGGCCAACTCAGTAGTCACGCGTAGCAGTGAGCGCAAGGGGCCCTGGGCCAAGGTCAGCACAGCACAAGGCGCTACGGGCTGGGTCCATATGTTTGACCTGGGCCCCCAGTCAGGCGCAGCACCGGCCACTGGTAATGCCGCAACGAGCGGAATGCGAGGCCTTGGCAGCTTGTTCGGCGGAAACAGCGGCGGCACCACGACCGCCACCTCCACCGTGGGAATCCGGGGTCTGGGAGCCGAAGACATCGCCAAGGCGCAACCCAACCCGGCAGCCGTGACCCAGGCCGAGGGGCTGCGGGTCAACGCCGACCAAGCCCGCCAGTTCGCCAGCAATGCGTCGCTGCAGCCACGCAACGTGGCACCCCTGGCGGAGCCGCCCCGGCCCTCCTCCAGCAGCGGATCGGGGGCGACAGGCTCGTCCAACAATCCGTCCGACCCCAATTTCAGCCCCAACTGAGCGAGAGCTGCCATGCGTCTGCCCCCATCCCTCTCCCGCACCCGATTGCTCGCGGCGGCGTGTACCGCCCTGGCCCTGACCCTGCTCCCCAGCCAGGGGCAGAGCCAGGGGGTCATGAATCTGCTCAACGCCCTGGGTGGTGGCAGCTCCACCAGCAACACCGGCGGAGGCCTGCTGGGCGCCATCACCGGTGGAGGCAGCCCCGCAGGCCAGGGGGATGACCTCATCAGCATGCTCACCCGTTCGGTCGAGAGCATCGACGAGCCCCGCGAGATCGAAATCGGCCGCCAACTCTCGGCCGTGCTGCTGGGCAGCAAACCCCTGCACCCGGACATGGCACTGCAGCGGTATGTGAATCAGCTGGGGCGCTGGATCAGCCTGCAATCGCCCCGCCCCAACCTGCCGTGGACCTTTGTGGTGCTGGACGACTCGGGGTACAACGCCTTTGCGGCCCCGGGGGGGTATGTGTTCGTGACCAAGGGCCTGATCGACCGCTGCGCTGACGAGGCCGAGCTGGCTGGCATCCTCGCCCACGAAATCACCCACGTCACCGCCAAACACCACCTGCTGGCCATTCGCAAGACGGCACAGTCGGGCATGCTGACCCAGTTGGTGGCTTCGCAGATCAAGACCAACGCCGTGGGCAACGTGGTGGCCTCGCAATTTTTGGCACTGGGGCGCAACCTGTACGCACGCGGCCTGGACCAGACCGATGAATACGATGCCGACCGCACGGGCGTAGCCCTGGCCACCCGCGCGGGGTTTGATCCTTATGGACTGGTGTCGGTGCTCCAGCACCTGCGCACCGCTACGCCTGACAACCCGGCCTTCACGCTGGCACTGGCCACGCACCCGCCGGCACAAGCGCGCCTGGAGCAACTGGAGCTGGCCATGGGCAAGAACCTCGATGGATTCACCGGCACGGCCCCCGTGACGGTGGCCCAGCGCATGAATCCCAAGACTGCGCCCGCAGCAGCTGCGGTGCCGTCGCCTGCAGCACCGGCCGAGGCACCAGCCCGCAGCAAGGCAGCTCCCAAAAAGAAGACCTCATAAAAGCAAGCAGGGCGGCCCTTGTCACGGCGCCCCAAAGGGCTGCGGGATGTGGGGGGTCAGGCCCTGCGCGCCATGCGGGTAAAAATGAAGATACCCGCGACCACGAGCACCGTCCCGGCAGCGACCCACACCGTGAACGGTTCGCCCAGAATCCACACGCCCATGAGGATGGTGGACAACGGGCCCACCATGCCCGTCTGCGCGGCCATGCCCGCGCCGATGCGCTCAATGGCCATCATCACCATCAGCACGGGCGCGGCCGTGCACAAGGTGGCGTTGAGCACCGACAGCCAGATCACCTCAGGCGCAACAACTGCCGCACTCAGCGGCCGCAGCACCACAAACTGCAACAGGCAGCACAGGCAAGCCACGGTCGTGGCAAGCCCCACCAACCGCAGCGCGCCCAGGCGCTGCACCATCTCGCCGCTGTAAACCAGATAGATGGCATAGCTGACTGCACTCAGGAACACGAGCAAGGTGCCCCAGGCAGCATTGGCACCCTGCAGGTTGGCCTCGTGGCCAAACACCAGAACCACGCCGCTGTAGCTCACCAGCATGCCTGCCGCCTGGGCCCAGCGGATACCACGCCCGTACAACACCCAGCCCAGCAACACGACCAGCGTGGGGTTGAGGTACAGGATGAGGCGCTCCAGGCTGGCACTGATGTAGGCAAGCCCTGCAAAGTCGAGAAAACTCGCCAGATAGTAGCCGGTGACACCCAGGCCCAGCACGCCCAGCCAGTCCTTGCGGGTCAGTGGCGGTTTGCCCCGGCTGGCCCACCAGGCCATCACGGCAAAGATGGGCAGCGCAAACAGCATGCGGTACATGATGAGCGTGACCGCATCCACCCCATGGCGGTAGGCCAGCTTGACGATGATGGCCTTGCCGCTGAAGGCGATGGAGCCCAGGAATGCCAGCACAAGGCCGGAGGCAATGCTCTTCTTTTCAGTGGTCACGGGTACGAAGGGACGCAAAGCGCCTGCTGAAGTATCTGCCGGACAGTGGTCGCCGGAGCGTTGCGCCCAGTGTGACACGGCAAGGCTGGTGCAGGCCATCGAACCTCTGCGCGGGCGCCCACTTCATCAACGATGGCTGACAAGCCAAAGTGCACCCCGTGCCGCTCGACAGATCGGTGGGCCTACCGCCTCAGCGGTGTTTGTGGAACACCCGCTGGTGCAGCCGCCGCAGTGACCACCACACCCCTGCCGCCACCACCGGAATCGCGAGGGCTGCCGTAGTCTCCGGCGACAACGGCCAGCCCAGTTTTTGCGCGCCCTTGGCCAGATAGCTGACGAGCCCGACGATGTAATAGGTAATGGCCGCCACAGACAACCCCTCCACGGTGGACTGCATCTGCAACTGCAGATCCTGCCGGTGGTTCATGGTGGTCAGCAGCGCCTGGCTGCTTTGCTGCTGTTCGATCTCTACCCGGGTGCGCAGCAGGTTGCTCATGCGCGATACGCGCTGCGACAGCGCATCCTGCCGACGGGTTGCCCACTCACAGGTACTCCGAGCGGGGGTCAGGCGCCGGTCCATGAACTCTCGGATGGTCTGCATGCCCGCCAGGCGGGACTCGGCAATGTCCTGGATACGGCGGTCCAGCAATTCAAAGTAGGCACTGCTGGCCGAGAAGCGCGAGTGCGTGGCTGCGTACTGACTTTCCACCTGCCCGGCCAGGCGCGTCAGCCGGTCGAGCAAGGCGGGCTCGTCATCACGGTTGGCCGTGCGGATGGCTTCAGCCAGCGCCGCCAGTTCGCGCTCAGCAAAGGCCAGCACGCTGGCAGCCTCGCGAGCGGCAGGCAGGCCGAGCAAGGCAGCCATGCGGTAGGTCTCGATTTCCAGCAGGCGCTGCACCAAACGTCCCAAGCGCCGTGGTGTCATACCCCCTGCGAGCAGCACCATGCGCGAAAAGCCGTCGGCGTGGATCGCAAAGTCGGTGTACACCTCACCATGCCCGTCGGCCACGGTAGAGGCTACCAATGTGTCTTCGTGCAGAACATGCTTGACCAGGGAGCCCGATCCAAAGGTGTGTGTGGGCAGCACCCACAGGTTCAGGCTGCACAGGCACTGGCCGGGCAAAGCTGCAAGCCAGTCGTGCGGAACGGAATCCACGGCACTGACCGGCTCCCGCTCTCCAAAAGCCTCCACCGGCGCCGGGACCATGAAGGTCCAGGTGACGAATTCGGTGTGCATCTCCCAGCGCATCCGAAAAGCGCCCAAGTCCATCCGCAAGTGGGTGGTCTGGGCGTCGGGCAGCGCCATGTGGTGGTCCCGCAGGAGCGCGGCCACATGGGCCCGGCTGGCCTCGCGCCCTGCAGCATCGGCCAGCATCACGATGTGCGCGATGGCCAGCGGAGCATTCATCGCCTCGGGCGGGCGGGCGTGGATTTCGTTGTGCAGCATCGCCCGGTGCGGGTGCTGCGTGGGATGAAACGGTGTAGACATGCGGACCTCTGCCCGCAATTGTGTACTGGCGACAGCCGTACCACGTGGACGCCACTGCCCAAAAAACAACGGCACCCGAAGGTGCCGTTGATCAGGGTGAGAAAAGAATCGTAACCGATCAGTCTTCCACAAACGCTTCTTCGCGCTTGTTCTTGACTGAAGGCAGCAGCACGATGATGAGCAGCAGTGCCGCAGCCGCCAACAGGCCAGCCGACAGCGGACGCGTCACAAACACGCTCCAGTCACCACGCGACAGCAGCAGCGCACGGCGCAGGTTCTCTTCCATCATGGGGCCCAGAATGAAGCCGAGCAGTAAAGGTGCAGGCTCGGTGCCCAGCTTGTGAAAGATGTAGCCAATCAGACCAAACGCACCCACCATCCAGATGTCGAAGGTGTTGTTGTTGGTGGAGTACACACCCACCGCGCAGAACAGCACGATGGACGGATACAGCCAGCGGTAAGGCACGGTCAGCAGCTTGATCCAGATGCCGATCAGCGGCAGGTTCAGGATCACCAGCATGGCGTTGCCGATCCACATCGACGCGATCAGGCCCCAGAACAGTTCGGGGTTGCTCGTCATCACCTGGGGACCAGGCTGGATGTTGTGGATGGTCATGGCACCCACCATCAGCGCCATCACGGCGTTGGGAGGAATGCCCAGTGTCAGCAGAGGGATGAACGAGGTTTGCGAACCTGCGTTGTTGGCCGACTCGGGGGCCGCTACACCGCGGATGTTGCCTTGGCCGAAGGGCACTTCGCCAGGACGCAGCTTGGTCTTCTTTTCCACCGTGTAGGCAGCAAAAGCGGCCAGCAAGGCTCCACCACCGGGCAAGATGCCCAGAGCAGAACCCAGCGCTGTGCCACGCAGCACAGCGGGGATCATGTTCTTGAAGTCTTCCTTGGTGGGGAACAGACCTTCCACCTTGGCAGTGAACACCTCACGCTCATCATCGGGGCGCGAGAGGTTGGCGATGATTTCACCGTAACCGAACACACCCATGGCGATGGTCACGAAACCGATGCCGTCGGTCAGCTCAGGGATATCGAAGCTGAAGCGCGCCACACCCGAGTTCACGTCGGTCCCCACCAGACCCATCAGCAGGCCCAGCACGATCATGGCCACCGCCTTGAGCAACGAACCCGAGGCCAACACCACGGCACCGATCAGGCCCAAGGTCATCAGCGAGAAGTATTCGGCAGGGCCGAACTTGAACGCGACTTCGGTCAGCGGAGGCGCAAAGGCCGCCAGGATCAGCGTACCCACGCAGCCCGCAAAGAACGAACCCAGGCCCGCAGCCGCCAGCGCCGGCCCCGCTCGACCCTTGCGCGCCATCTGGTAACCGTCAATCACGGTCACCACCGACGAGGACTCGCCTGGCAGGTTCACCAGAATGGCGGTGGTGGAACCACCGTACTGGGCACCGTAGTAAATACCAGCCAGCATGATCAGCGCCGCCACCGGGGGCAGCGCATAGGTGGCCGGCAGCAGCATGGCGATGGTCGCCACCGGGCCAATGCCTGGCAGCACGCCAATGAGCGTGCCGAGCAAACAGCCCACAAAACAGTAAATCAGGTTCTGGAAAGTGAAAGCAACACCAAAACCCAACGACAAGTTGTTAATAAGATCCATGGTCGGTGCTCCTGCTTAACCTGCGATGAAACTCGGCCACACAGGAAACTGCAGCTTGAGCGCCCACACAAAAGCCACATAGCTGCCAATGGCCAGCACGGTGGCGAGAACAAATACGGCCTTGGCATTGAACTCATTGCCAGCCAGGCTGGAGATGAAGGTCAGTGCATAGATGCCCACGATGAGCCCCATGGCCGGGATGCCCAGGCTGGGCAGGCCGCCCAGGAGAATGCCGAAGGCAAAGTTAGCGGCCAGGATGAAGAACAGCGGCTTCCAGGCCCATTTGCCGATCTTGTCGCCGTCGGCGGTTTCCACGGTCAGCGCCTTGAAGGTGATCACGCTGCCGATGAGGGCCAGCAATATCCCCAGCAATAACGGGAAGTAGCCAGGGCCCATGCGCGCGCCCGTGCCCACGTTGTAAGTGGTGGCACCCCACGCAAATGCGACCCCGACGCCCATGAACATGAGCCCGGACGCAAAGTCTTTATTACTCTTGATTTTCACGAATTGTCTCCTTGACGGAATTCTCGACTGCGCGATTGTGCTGGCAAGGAGGGGGCAGCGCGATGTGGATTCCACCTACATCCGGTAACGCCTGGCAAGCATGCACCACCGGGCGAGTCGCCCAGGAGACTGTCTCGAAAACCACTCTGGAAGACGGCTGGCCAACCGCAGAGGAATGACCGCCCCTCCCCTTCGCTCACTCCAGAGGCGGCGTGGCGGCAATCACCTCTTCCATCGTGGTCAGCCCCTCGGCCACGCGCAGCGCACCCGCCAGGCGCAGGGGACGCATGCCGTCTTGCACGGCCTGCCGACGCAGCACATCAATGGAAGGCGCCTGGGTGATCTTGTCCTTGAGCGCCTCGCTGACGGTGAGCAATTCATAGAGCCCCATGCGGCCCCTGAAACCGCCCATGCGGCAATCCACGCAGCCAACCGGCTTGTACGGGTGGTAGCTACCACTGATCTTCCAGGGCTTGACCACCTCGGTCAGGGCTTCACGGCTCGCGGCCTCATCCTTTTGTTTGCAGTGCTTGCACAGCGTGCGCACCAGCCGCTGGGCCAGCACGCCCAGCAAGGTGGCATTGATGAGGTACGACGGAACACCCAGCTCCATCATGCGGGTGATGGCGCTGGGGGCATCGTTGGTGTGCAGGGTAGAGAACACCAGGTGGCCCGTCAGCGCCGCCTGGATGGCCATCTCGGCGGTCTCCAGGTCGCGGATCTCACCCACCATGATGATGTCAGGATCCTGCCGCATCAGGGCGCGCAGGCCTTCGGCAAAGTTGAAGTCGAGCTGCGGCTGCACCTGGGTCTGGTTGAAGCTGGGCTCGATCATTTCGATGGGGTCTTCCACCGTGCTCACGTTGACCTCTTCGGTGGCCACGCGCTTCAGGGTGGAGTACAGCGTGGTGGTCTTGCCCGAACCCGTGGGGCCGGTCACCAGGATGATGCCGTGCGGCCGCTTGACCAACGCCTCCCAGCGCTGCGCGTCGTGCTGCGCAAAGCCCAGGGCATCAAGGTCCTTGACCGCGTTGTCCGGGTCAAAAATGCGCATGACCATCTTTTCGCCAAACGCAGTGGGCAAGGTGGACAGGCGCATTTCCACCTCTTCGCCCCGCTGGTTGCGGGTCTTGATGCGGCCGTCCTGTGGGCGGCGTTTTTCCACCACATCGATGCGACCCAGCAACTTGATGCGCGCCACCATCGCGTTGTGCACGCCCATGGGCATCTGGTAGACCGGGTGCAGCACACCGTCGATACGAAAACGGATCACGCCCTGGTCGCGGCGCGGCTCCAGGTGAATGTCGCTCGCACGCTGGTCAAACGCGTACTGCCAGAGCCAGTCCACCACCTTGACCACGCCCTGGTCGTTGGCATCGAGCTGCTTGTTGCTTTTGCCCAGCTCCACCAGCTGCTCAAAGCTGCTGCCACCCGAGTTGCCGCCAGCCTTCTGCGCGGCGCGCACCGACTTGGCCAGCGCAAAAAATTCGGCCGTGAAGCGGTGGATGTCTTGGGGGTTCGCCACCACCCGACGCACCGAGCGGCGCGACTGGCGCTCCACCTCGGCCACCCAGTCATCGATGAAAGGCTCGGCCGTGGCCACCACCACTTCTTTGCTGGTCACCTGCACGGGCAGCACCTTGTGGCGTTCCGCATAAGTGGCGCTCATGGTGTCTGCTACGCGCCCCACATCCACCTTGAGGGGGTCGATGCGCAGGTAGGCGAGGCCCGCACGTTGCGCCAGATACTCGGACAGCGCCTCGATGTCGAGCGGCTTGCTGTCGCTGGCGCGCTCCATGGCCACACTGGCAAGGCGTACCAGGGCATGCTGGGAGCTCTCAGCCTGCGAACAGCGGGCGATGGTGCGTTGCGCTTCCTCGCGCGAGATCACCTTGTCATCGCTGAGCCACTGCACCATGCGGCGCCAGTCCACCGGGCCAATGTGTGAAGCCGACTTCAGCCGGTCAGGGGTCACGACAGGAGCATTCATTGCAAGATTCCTCTCAGGGGTTCACAGGCTTGAACACCCGCAGCCATTTGGTGGTGGGCAGGTCCCACCGCGCCTGAATCGCCTCGGCCCGCTCGGCCAGTTCCGTGCGCTTGGGCCGCGTGGTGGTGCGCTGGGCCAGCACCACCGTGTTGCCTTCACGCGTGGGCTTGAACGCCCACAGCGCATCGCTGCCAAACGCCTGGGACATGCTCTGCAGGCTGCGGTCAAAGCTCGACGCGCGGCCGAACAGGTTCACGGTCATGCAGCCCGTCTCCGTGAGCAGTGCGCGGCAGTCGGCATAAAAATCGGGGCTATCGAGCACGGGGGCCGCAGCCTCGTGGTCATACAGGTCCACAGCCAGCGCATCCACCGTGCCCAGCCACATGGGGTTCTGGATCTCCTTGGACGCATCGGCCAGCACCACGCGCAGCTTGGGGCCGTCGGGCGGCAGCTTGAACCACTGGCGGCACACGGCCAGCACCTGCGGGTTCAGCTCGATGGCGGTGGTGCAGATGCGCAGCTTTTTGTGGCAGAACTTGGTGATGGCACCAGCCCCCAGGCCCAACTGCATGGCATGGCCCTTGGACACCTGCGCCAGGTCGGCAAACAGCAACCAGGCCATCATGCGCTGCACGTATTCCAGCTCCAGGGCAAAGGGCTCATCGATGCGCATGGAGCCCTGGATCCAGGGTGTGCCCAGGTGCAGGTGGCGCACTTCGCCGTCGTCAGACACGCTGACTTCGGGCAGTTCTTGCAAGGTTTCTTTTTTACGGGCCATTCACAGCAATCCGTGCCGGGCCATCACATCGGCCCAGGCGGTCAATTTACGTTCAAAACTCCAGGAGGCGTTGGCCGGGCTGGTCGATGGCAGCCGCACGGCCTCGATGGCACGTGCGCCTGACGTGCCCACATCATGCGGCAAGAGCGTCGGCGGCCCGGCAGCTCCCAGCGCGGCAAGCGCCGCCGGCGCGTGCCTAAAGCTCTCCGCACCGTTGTGCGCCAGCGCGGCCAGCCGGGGGCACACACTGCGCAGCGCCGCAAAGTCGTTGAGCCGGGCGTTACGGATACTGGTGTCCAGGCTGCCCTCGCGCTCGCAGCTCTGGTACACGTCCCACAGGCCCAGGCCGCGATCCAGCAGCCAGGCGCAGCGGTCCGCATAGCTATCCGGCCCCGCCGGGGGCAAGGGATGCTGGGGCCACAAGGCCTGCAGGATCTTCCAGAAGTGGTTCTGGGGGTGCGCGTAGTACTGGCGGGCTTGCAATGACGCAGCCCCCGGAAAACTGCCCAGCACCAGCACCACGGTGCGCACACCTGCCACCGGCGGAAGGCCCAGACAGCGCGCGGACAGGCCGGAGGCGTCAGGCGTGGAGGCCAGCGACGGGTCGGCTGCAACAGGGGCTGGAAGCATGGGGCAATTTTGGCCCCAAAGGGCCGTCAGCCACGTCTGGCAGCACAAAAAAGAAGCTGTCGGCCCTTTGCCACAGGGCGTCAAGCTCCCAAATTTCTCCCCATTCATCTTTTTTGCCGATCCCTCATCCACCCTGCGATGGCTACCCGTCTGTCAGCAGCCTCTCCAGCCGGGGCAAAGCGGCCAAGGCATTGGCCCAGGTGCTGCCGGCCAGCACCTGCACAGGCTGGCCGCGCAGCTGGGCCACCACCGCCGCAATGCCAGGCAGCTCTGCCGGGCTGTTGCGGCCCTGGGCTTGTCCTGCGGCGCGCTCTGCGGCGGTGGTGTACAGCCAGTGGGGCGGAATGTCAGGCGCGTCGGTTTCCAGCACCAGGGCATCGCCGGGCAGCTCGGTGGCCAGACGGCGCAGCTGCAGGGCGCGGTCATAGGTCACCGCACCGCCAAATCCCAGCTTGAAGCCAAGGCCGATGAACGCCTGCGCCTGCTGCAGGCTGCCGTTGAAGGCATGCGCAATGCCGCCGCGCACCGGCAAATCCCGCAGGCCCTTGAGCAGCTTGTCGGCAGAGCGGCGCACATGCAGGATCACCGGCAGGTCAAACCGCCGGGCCAGCTGCAGCTGTGCGCGGTAAAACCGCTCCTGGCGCGCCGGATCGAGGCCCGGCACAAAGTAATCGAGGCCGATCTCGCCAATCGCCACCAGGCGCGGGTCGGCGTGGTGCTGCTCCAGGTACGCGGCCAGATGCTGCAGGTCCTCCTCCTCGGCGCGCCCTGTGTAGAGGGGATGAATGCCCAGCGCATAGCTGTCCCCATGCTGGTGCGCCAGCGCCCGCACGGTGTCCCAGTTGCTGCGCTCCACGGCCGGAATCACGCAATGGCAAACGCCTTGCGCCGCCGCCAGTGTGCGGACTGCACTGCGGTCGGCATCGAACTCGGGGGCGTCGAGGTGGCAGTGGGTATCGATCCAGGCGGTCATGCGCCGATGATGCCCGATGCAGCCTGCAAAGGCTGCGGTCGCAGGGGACGGTGGGCCCATGTAGCCCTGCATGTGCATTTGCCCGCAAACCGTGCTACTGTCGTTTGCGTGCGCCAGGCCCTGGCGTGTACGAGCAAAGGTGACAGGATGCCCCGGCCCGCCCTCTACAGCAGCTCCCGCCCCGCCCGCAACCGCACGCCTGCGGCGGTGGATGCCACCGAAGCCGTGGCCTCCACAGCGCCGCCCGCAGATGATTCGCCAGCGACGAACGCCGCCACCGCAGCCGCCACGCCCCCGAATTCCCGGGCATTCAAACGCCAGCTGGTTGCCCTGTGGACCATCGTGGTGCTGTTGGCCGCCTTGCTGGTAGCCAGCGCCTGGCACAACACCCGCAGCCCCGCCCGCAAGATCACCCAGGACGACATCGACGCCGCGGTGCTGCGCACGCTGGAGACCACCACCCCGCCCTCTGCCGCCGCGCGGGCTGTGGAGAGCATCGGCCCCTCGGTGGTGCGCGTGGTGGGCTACGGGCGCAGCAAGAACGGCAAGGAAGAGGTCGAGCGCGGCATCGGCACGGGCGTGGTCATCGTGGACAAAGGCGTCATCCTGACCAACCTGCATGTGGTGGCGGGCTCAGACCGCATCGGCATCACCTTCCACGACGGACTGGAAACCACGGCCAGCATCACCGGCGTGCAACCCGAAAACGACCTGGCCGTGCTGCAGGCCCACAAGGTGCCCGACGACCTGGAGGCCGCCACCCTGCGGTCCACCCAGAACCTGCGCCCGGGCGACCATGTGGTGGCCGTCGGCTTTCCTTTTGGCATCGGCCCGTCGGCCTCGGCGGGCGTGGTATCGGGCCTGCAGCGCGAGTTCACTTCGCCCGAGGGCAAGCGCCAGCTCAGCAATCTGATCCAGTTCGACGCAGCGGCCAACCCGGGCAACTCTGGCGGCCCGCTGGTGACGATGGACGGCGAGGTGGTGGGCATCGTCACCGCCATCCTCAACCCCACGCAGGCGCGCACCTTCATCGGCATCGGTTTTGCGGTGCCCATCGAAAACGCGGCGTCTGCCGTGGGCATGCCACCGTTCTGACCGTACACCGCCCCGCCATCACCACCTTCCCACCCATCATCGCAAGGAGCCCCATGTCGTCCAGCACATCGCCCAATGCATCGAACGCCGCCACCGCCACGCTGATGGAACAGGTGCTCTACGAGGTCAAACGCGTGGTGGTCGGGCAAGACCGCTTTCTGGAGCGCGTCATGGTCGCCATGCTGGCCCAGGGCCACCTGCTGGTCGAGGGCGTGCCGGGCCTGGCCAAGACGCTGACGGTGAAAACACTCGCCAGCACCATCCAGGGCAGCTTCAAGCGCATCCAGTTCACGCCCGACCTGGTACCCGCCGACCTGGTGGGCACGCGCATGTACAACCAGAAAACCGGCGAGTTCAGCACCACGCTGGGTCCAGTCTTTACCCACCTGCTGCTCGCCGACGAAATCAACCGCGCGCCCGCCAAGGTGCAGAGCGCGCTGCTGGAGGTGATGCAGGAGCGCCAGGTGACCATTGCGGGCGAAACCCACAAGGTGCCCGAGCCCTTCCTGGTGATGGCCACCCAGAACCCCATCGAGACCGAAGGCACCTACGCGCTGCCCGAGGCGCAGGTGGACCGCTTCATGATGAAGGTGCTGCTGGGCTACCCTACCGAGGAAGAAGAATTCGTGATCGCCCAGCGCGCGCTCGATGTGCCCGTGCAGGTGCTGCCCGTGGCCACCACGGCGCAGCTGGCGGCATTGCAGGCCGAATGCCGCACGGTGTATGTAGATCCGTCGATGCTGCAGTACGCCGTGAAGCTGGTGGCGGCCACGCGCGAGCCCGCGCGGCATGGCCTGAAGGACCTGACCGGCTACATCAGCTGCGGCGCCAGCCCGCGCGCCACCATTGCCCTGGCCGAAGGCGCCCAGGCCCTGGCCATGCTGCGCGGGCGCAACTATGTGCTGCCCGAAGACATGGTGGACCTGGCCGCCGATGTGCTGCGCCACCGTGTGGCGCTGTCGTACGAGGCGCTGTCTGAAGGGCTGGATGCCGACGCGCTCATCCAGCGCATCATGGCCAAGATCCCGGCACCGGCGCGCCCCTTGCACCACGAACAAAAGGCCGCTTGAATCCACCCGCCATGACCAGCAAGCCGCCCGCCACATCCGTCCCATCCGCCACGGTCCACACCCTGCCCACGCTGCCCGGGCAGGCCGACCGGCTGCTGCGCGAGCTGGAGTGGAAGGTGATCCGCCGCCTGGACGGCCTGCTGCAGGGCGACTACCGCACGCTGATGCGCGGCACTGGTCTGGACCTGACCGACCTGCGCGAATACCAGCCGCATGACGACGTGCGCCACATCGACTGGAACGTGACCGCGCGGCTGAACACGCCCCATGTGCGCGTGTTCACCGAAGACCGCGAAATGTCGGCCTGGTTTCTGCTGGACCTGAGTCCGTCCATCAGCTTCGGCCCCACCGGCCATGCCAAGCGCGACATCCTGACCGGCTTTGTGGCTGTGCTTTCGCGCCTGCTGACTCGCCACGGCAACCGCGTGGGCGCCGTACTCTATGGCGGCGCCAGCCCGCAGGCTGCGCGCGCGGTCGACGCCGTGCTGCCCCCGCGCAGCAGCCGTGCCCATGTGCTGCACCTGGTGCACAAACTGCTGCCCTCCAAAACCCCTGTGCCGCTGCACAAGACAGGTGGCGGCGCCACCGAGCTGCACCGGCTGCTGCAGACCGGTCTGGCCACGCTCAAGCGCCGGTCCACCGTGTTTGTGGTGTCCGACTTCATCAGCGCGCCTGGCTGGGAAAAGCCACTGGCCCAACTGGCCCAGCGGCATGACGTGGTGGCCGTGCGCCTGCTCGACCCGCTGGAGCTGGAGCTTCCCGATGTGGGCCTGGTGACGCTGCGCGATGCCGAAAGCGGCGAGCAGCTACAGGTGGACACACACGACGCGGGCTTTCGCCGCCGCTTTGCCCAACTGGCCGCCGACCGCGAGGCCGCGCTGCGTGAAGGCCTGACGCGCGCGGGCGCCGACACGCTGGAGCTGTGCACCGACGACGACCTGGTCGACGCCCTACTGCGCTTCATGGACCTGCGCCAGCGCCGGGTGCGGGCGCACAGCCACCCCCTCGTCCCCGCATCGGCATCCGCAGGCCCTGCCACACAGGCGGCCGCCGCCTGACCGATCGATGGATTGATTACTTAGTCACCCGCCGCACACGCTGTACACGCCACCAAGGACACACACCATGGTTTTTCTCTGGCCCACCCTGCTCTGGCTGCTGCTGGCGGTGCCCTTGTTGGTACTGCTGTACTGGTGGCTGCTGCACCGGCGCAAGAAAACAGCGCTGACCTACTCCAGCCTCTCCCTGGTGCGCGAGGCCGTGGGCCCCGGCCAGCACCTGCGCCGCCACATCCCGCCCGCGCTGTTCCTGCTGGCCCTGGTGGCCCTGCTGCTGGCCGCCGCACGCCCGCTGGCCGTCATCACCCTGCCCTCGCAGGACCAGACCATCATGCTGGCCATGGACGTGTCGGGCAGCATGCGCGCCGCCGATGTGGAGCCCGACCGCATCACCGCCGCCCAGAACGCCGCCAAGGCCTTCATCGCCGACCTGCCGCGCCACGTGCGCGTGGGCATCGTGGCCTTTGCCGGCAGCGCCCAGCTGGCCCAGCTGCCCACCCAGAGCCGTGAAGACCTGGTCAAGGCCATCGACAGCTTCCAGCTGCAGCGCGGCACGGCCACGGGCAACGGCATCATGCTGTCGCTGGCCACGATCTTCCCCGACGCGGGCATCGACATCGCCGCGCTGGGCGGCCGCCAGGCCATGCGCCCCAGGCCCATCGAAGAGCTGGGCAAGCAACAAGACCCCGCCAAGACCTTCACGCCCGTGGCCCCGGGCTCCTACAACTCGGCCGCCATCATCATGCTGACCGACGGCCAGCGCACCACGGGCGTGGACCCGCTGGAAGCCGCCAAGTGGGCGGCCGACCGGGGGGTGCGTGTGTACACGGTGGGGGTGGGCACGGTGCAGGGCGAAACGATTGGCTTCGAGGGCTGGTCGATGCGCGTGCGGCTGGACGAGGAAACGCTGAAGGCGGTGGCTGCGCGGACCAATGCCGAGTACTTTCATGCGGCGACGGCGGCAGACCTGAAGAAGGTGTACGAGACGCTGAGCTCGCGGCTGACGGTGGAGAAGAAGGAGACGGAGATTTCTTCTTTGCTGGCGTTGTTGGGGGCGGTGCTGGCGCTAGTGGCGGCGGGTTTGTCAGTGTGGTGGTATGGGCGGGTGATGTGATTTTTTTCTGGTGACTTTGGCTGGATGCGCTAGTGGGATACGGGCTGGTAGCTATTGATTTTGTAGTGTTTGGTTGTGTGCGCTGACTGAGTCGCATGCCTTTGTTAAGGGCGGAGGCCGGGAGTCGCCCGGCAGGCGAGGCACTTTTCTTTGCTTCGCCAAAGAAAAGTACCCAAAAGAAAGGCGACCCCACTGTCTGCGTCCCCTGCGCTTCGCTACGGGGCAACCTGCGGTGCTCGGGTTTGGCGGGGTCTCGCTCAACTCGCGCCGCTGCGCGTCGCTCAGACACACGCGAGCCCTGATCCGCCAAACCCTGCGCTCCTCGGCGCATCCAGAGGGGCACCGGGGTACAGAACAGCCACACGGGCCTTTGCTGCGCTCGGCCCCATCTCGCGGGCGCAAGCGCCACGCGCTGCGCAGCCTGGGCCGAGCGCAGCAATGGCCCGAATGGTTGTTCGGCTGTTTGGCTGCTTGGCTGTTTGGCTCCCCACCCCTGCTGGCTGCGCCTGCGGCGGGGCGGTTGCGGGGTGGCACGCCCGCCGCAGCGCGCGTGCTTCGTCAACTGACTCGCCGTGGCTGTCTGAGCGGCGCGCGGCAGCGCAAAGCGAGTTCCACGGCGCACCCCGCAACCGCCCCACCGCAGGTTTGCCCCTTCGCAACGCGAAGGGGTCGCAGACTGGGGGTCGCCTTTTCTTTGGTGACTTTCTTTTGGCGAAGCAAAAGAAAGTTACTCGCACGCCGGGCGACTCCCGGCCTCCGCCCTCAACAAAGGCACGCCACCCAATCAGCGCACAAGAACCAACACTACAAAATCAATAGCTACCAGCCCATATACCACTAGCGCACCCAGCCAAAATCACCCCAAAACCCCAGACACCAGCCTCACCACCCGGTCACACCGGGCCGCCAGCGACTCATCGTGCGTCACCATCACAAACGCCGTGCCCTGGTCCCGCGCCAGTTGCAGCATCAAGTCAAACACCCCATCAGCCGTACTCCGGTCCAGATTACCCGTAGGCTCGTCCGCCAGCACGCAAGCAGGCCGCGTCACCAACGCCCGCGCAATAGCCACCCGCTGACGCTCACCGCCCGACAGCTCGGCCGGCCGGTGCATCAGCCGCTCCTTCAAACCGACTGACGCCAGCACCCGCTCCGCCTCCGCATGGCACTGGGCCAGCGGCAGACGGCGAATGCGCAGCGGCATCGCCACGTTGTCCAGCGCACTGAACTCCGGCAGCAGATGGTGGAACTGGTAGATAAAGCCCAGGTGCTGGTTGCGCAGCTGCCCCTGGCGCTCTGCCGACAGCGACGACATTTCCTCGCCCTTCAGGCGCACGGTGCCCGCCGTGGGTGCGTCCAGCCCGCCCAGCAGGTGCAGCAAGGTGCTCTTGCCCGAGCCCGAGGCGCCCACGATCGCCAGCGTTTCACCCGCATGGATCCGCAGGTCCACGCCCTTGAGCACGGTCACATCCAGACGGCCTTCGGTAAAACGTTTGGTCAGGCCCTTGGCTTCCAGCACCACGGTGTTGTTTACAGCATTCATCTCAGTGATCCATGGCATGAAACTGGCGCTCGCCAAGTCGGGGCAGCCGCGCAAGGGCCGCCCCGCCGCGCTGGCTGCGTCCCTCTGCCCGCATTGCGCAGCAATGCGAGAGCGGAGGGAAGACGCGGAGCGTCTCAGGGGGGTGTTTCTCATCATTCATAACGCAGCGCCTCGGCAGGGTTCACACGGCTGGCGCGCCAGCTGGGGTACAGGGTGGCCACAAAGGCCAGCACCAGCGAGATGACCGCAATGGGCACGATGTCGCTGCTCTGCGGCTCGCTGGGCATCTTGCTGATGAGGTAGATGTCCTTGGGCAAAAAGCTCGCGTTCAGCGCGCGCTCGATGGCCGGCACGATCACGTCGATGTTGAACGCGATGCCAAGGCCCAGCAGCAGGCCAACCAGCGTGCCAATCACGCCCACCATCGCGCCCTGCACCACAAAGATGCCCATGATGCTTTTGGGGCTGGCACCCAGCGTGCGCAGGATGGCGATGTCGGCGCGCTTGTCGGTCACCGTCATCACCAGCGTGGAGACCAGGTTGAACGCGGCCACCGCCACGATGAGCGTGAGGATGATGAACATCATGCGTTTTTCCAGCTGCACCGCAGCGAACCAGGTGCGGTTTTGCTGCGTCCAGTCGCGGATCAGCAGCTGGCCGCTCAGGGACTGCGCCAGCTGCTGCGCCACCTCGCGGGCCTGGTGCAGGTCCTTGAGCTTCAGGCGCACGCCCGTGGGGCCTTCCAGGCGGAAGATGCGCTGCGCGTCCTCATGGTGCAGCAGCACCAGGGCCGAGTCGTATTCGTAGTGGCCGGAGTCAAACGTGCCCGCCACCGTCATCTGCTTGAGGCGCGGCACCACGCCAGCCGGCGTCACCTGGCCGGCGGGCGCAATCAGCGTCACCGGGTCGCCCACCCGCACGCCCAGGGCACGGGCCAGCTCGCCCCCCAGCACCACGCGGAACTCGCCGGGCACCAGCAGGTTCAGCGTTTTCTCGTTGGTGGCAGCCAGGTCGGTCACCGCCCCTTCCAGGGCCGGGTCGATGCCGCGCACCAGCGCACCCTTCATGTCTTCGCCACGCGCCAGCAGGGCCTGTGCCGCCACAAAAGGCGCAGCCCCGATCACGTTCGGGTTCTTCTTGGCCTCGGCCAGGGTGAGCGCCGGGTCGGGCAATGCGGCCCCCAGGGGCGCAAAGATCTCGATGTGCGAGACCACGCTGAGCATGCGGTCGCGCACGTCCTTCTGAAAGCCGTTCATCACCGACAGCACGATGATCAGCGCCGCCACCCCCAGCGCAATGCCCAGCATGGACACGCCCGAGATGAACGAGATGAAGCCATTGCGCCGCGTGGCGCGGCCCGCGCGCGTGTAGCGCCAGCCCAGGGCCAGTTCGTAGGGAATTTGCATGGATTAGGAAAGAAGGACCTGTACGGTGCGGAATGCACGCTACGGGCCGGGCCGATTGTGGCATCCCGGACAATAGAGCGAGTGAAACACTTTTACATACCCACGTTGGGCCTCCAGGCCAGTGATCGCAAGGCGCGGGCCGCCGCCAAGGCTGGGCGCCTTGGCAAGGTCCGCAACGCCGCGAGCGCTGGCTTGGAGGCCCAACCCTTCGGGAAAGCCGGGGAAAGGCCCGGCCACTGCGTTGCAGCCCGCTTGCGGTATCCCAACCGCTGCGCGTCCTGCGCCTTGTTGCCGGGCCTTTCCCCGGTTTTCGTGGGCACGTAAAAGTGTTTCACTCGCTCTAGCCATGTCGGACACCACCCATTTGCTCATTCCCTACGCCGCCAGCGCCTCACCGGGATGCCAGCAAGCCCAACAGGGCCTGGCCCTGCCCCACCTGGACCGGCTGCTGGCCCGGCTCAGCCCCTGTCCCGCCCAGAGCGACAGCGGCGAAGAAACCAGCTTCTCTGCGCCCCATGAACGCGCCCTGGCCCGCGCCCTGGGCCTGCCCGCGCAGGACGGCCGCATCCCTTGGGCCGCCTGGCACCGCCAACAGCAAGGCCTGACGACCCACGGCGAGGCCTGGGCCTTCGTCACGCCCTGCCAGTGGCAGGTCAGCACCGACCACGTCACGCTGCGCGACCCAGCGCAACTGGGCCTGGATGAAGCCGCATCCCGCGCGCTGCTGGCCATCGTGGCGCCCTGGTTTGCCGAGGACGGCATCACCCTGCACTACGACCAGCCCACGCGCTGGCTGGCCAGCGGGCCGCTGTTTGCCGACCTGGCCACCGCGTCGCTGGAGCGTGTGCTGCTGCGCGACGTGCGCGCCTGGATGCCCGATGTCAAACAAGCCCGCACCCTGCACCGCCTGCACAGCGAGATGCAGATGCTGCTGTACACCCACGCCTTCAACGACGAGCGCTCAGCGCGCGGGCTGCCCGTCGTCAACTCGTTCTGGGTGCATGGCACGGGCGCACTGTCCAATCCACCGCCCGCCCCCCCATCCCCCCACATGCCCCACATGCCCACCACCCTGCGGGACGCCGCCTTGCACGACGACTGGCGCACCTGGGCCAGCGCCTGGGCCGCGCTGGACGCAGGCCCCGTGGCCGACCTGCTGCGCCGGGCCGAAAGCGGCACGCCCGTGCAGCTGACCCTGTGCGGCGAACGCAATGCGCTGGGCTTCCACACCGCTCCACGCAGCCTTGCACAGCGGATTCAAGGTCTTTTTCGCCCCATGCGCTGGTCGAATATGCTGGTGCAGCTATGAAAATAATAGCAAGAGACATTCCACCCCGTGCCGCCTGGGCGCTGGAGCAGGCCGGCGTGCACCCGCTGCTGGCGCGCCTGTACGCCGCGCGTGGCGTGCGGGCCAAGGACGAACTGGACGATGGCCTGGGCCGCCTGCTGCCGCCCAGTGGCGACCACGGCTTGAAGGGGATTGACGCTGCAGCCCGCCTGCTGGCCGATGCCATGGCGCAGAACCAACGGCTCATCATCGTGGCCGACTACGACTGCGACGGCGCCACCGCCTGCGCCGTGGGTGTGCGCGGCCTGCGGCTGCTGGGCGCCCAGAACGTGGACTACCTGGTGCCCGACCGCGTGACCGACGGCTACGGCCTCACCGCCTCGATCGCCCGCCGCGTGGCCGAGCGGGGTGCCGACATGCTCATCACCGTGGACAACGGCATCGCCAGCGTGGACGGCGTGGCCGAGGCCAAGGCGCTGGGCCTGCAGGTGCTGGTGACCGACCACCACCTGCCTGGCCCCGAGCTGCCTGCGGCGGACGCCATCGTCAACCCCAACCAGCCCGGCTGCCCGTTCGAAAGCAAGTCCATGGCCGGGGTGGGCGTGATGTTTTATGTGCTGCTGGCCTTGCGCGCCGAGCTGCGTGCGCGTGGCGTGTTTGACGCCGCCACGCAACCCAAGCTCGACCCCTTGCTCACCCTGGTGGCGCTGGGCACCGTGGCCGACGTGGTCAAGCTGGATGCCAACAACCGCCGCCTGGTCGCCCAGGGCTTGAAGCGCATCCGCGCGGGGCAGATGCCCGCAGGCATCGCCGCCCTGTTCCACGCCGCCGGCCGCAAGGCACCCGTGGCCACCACCTTCGACTTTGGCTTTGCTTTAGGCCCACGCATCAACGCCGCAGGCCGCCTGGCCGACATGACGCTGGGCATCGAATGCCTGCTGACCGACGACGCAGGCCGCGCTGCCGAGCTGGCCGCCACGCTGGACGGCATCAACCGCGAGCGCCGCGAGATCGAAGGAGGCATGCGCGAGCAGGCCATGCTGATGGCCGAGAGCCTGTTTGACGAGAGCGAAGAGCCGCCCCCCGCCATCAGCGTGTTCGACCCCGACTTCCACGAAGGCGTGGTCGGCATCGTGGCCAGCCGCATCAAGGACAAGCTGCACCGCCCGACCTTCGTGTTTGCGGCCAGCAGCGCGCCGGGCAAGGAGCATGAGCTCAAAGGCTCGGGCCGCTCCATCCCCGGCTTTCACCTGCGCGACGCGCTGGATCTGGTGGCCAAACGCCACCCGGGCGTGATCCTCAAGTTCGGCGGCCACGCCATGGCGGCGGGCTGCACCGTGGCGGAGGAATCGTTCGACGTGTTCGAGCAGGCGTTTGCCCAGGTCGCGCAGGAATGGCTGGACGCCGCCACCCTCACCCGCCGCATCGAAACCGACGGCCCGCTGGCCCCCGAATACTGCCGCGCCGACATCGTGGACACGCTGCACCGCGAGGTCTGGGGCCAGGGCTTTGCGCCCCCCACGTTCAGCGAAGAGGTGCAGATCGTGAGCCAGCGCCTGGTGGGCGAGGCCAAGAACCACCTGTCGCTCAAGCTCATCCACCAGGGCAACCCAGTGGATGCCATCTGGTTCGGCCACACCGAGCAGTTGCCTGCCCGGGTGCTGCTGGCCTTCCGCCTGGATGTGAACGAGTGGAAGGGCGAGCGCAAGGTGCAGTTTCTGGTCGAAGGCGCGCAGGTGTAGCGCGCCACCGCTCAAGCCTGCGTCGGCCCCTTGCTTCGCTGGCGGATCACGGTCACCGGCTCACCGCCCTGCCCCCAGTTACGAGAACCTGTTTGAGGTATTTTCGGGGTCGCACAAGTCCCTTGCCGGGATGGGATGCAAGGCGCGGTGCGCAGTGGATAGCTCGGCTATCCACAAGCGCCGCAACGCAGCAGACCGCCCGGCAAGGCACTTGCCCGAAGGGTTGGAGTGAAATCGGGTGATTGAACGCCCCGGCTGCTTGCGTGGGCGCGAGCCCATGCGGCGCATCCGAAGCATCCACTCATCCCGATTGCACTCCAATGCGATCCCCGAAAATGCCTCAAACAGGTTCTGCAGATCCACCTCGTCGATGATGACGGTGACACTTTCCGGCCGCTTGTCCAGCACCTGCTGCATGAGCTGGGTCACGCCCGCAATCAGGGCGGCTTTCTGGGCTGCGGTAGTCGGCAGGTCGCGGCGCGCAAGGCGGATGTTGACCAGGGGCATCGGAGAATCCTTTCAAGGTGCACCAAAACAAAAGGCAGCTCACGCTGCCTTCCTGTCAATTCGGCCGGAATACCGACCACAAAAAATAGCCGTCAGCGCTTGATGGTCATGCGCTGGCCGCTATCGATTTAGAAGCTCTCCCAATCGTCATCGCCACCCTGCGCCGCTGCCTTGGCAGCGGGTGCGGGGGCGGGTGCCTTGGCCGCAGGCAGGCGCGCCGGGGCGGGCGCAGGTGCCTTCGGGGTGGCGGAAGACGCCACGCGGGGCGCGCTGGCCGCTGCCTTGGCCACGGCGGGCCGTGGCGCAGACGCCGGTGCTGCAGCGCGGGGTGCCGCTGTCGGCGCCCGGGTGGCCACCGCGCCCACGTTGAACACCGACACCACCTGCGCCAGGTGCTGTGCCTGGTCACGCATCGAGGCGGCTGCGGCCGTGGACTCCTCCACCAGCGCCGCGTTCTGTTGCGTCATCTGATCGAGGTGTGTGACGGCCTGGTTGACCTGCGCGATGCCGTCGCGCTGTTCTGTCGAGGAGGCCGTGATCTCGCCGATGAGGTCGCTCACGCGCTGTACGCTGGCAACGATCTCTTGCATGCTTTGCCCTGCCTGCGCCACCTGGGCCGAGCCCGATTCCACGTTCTCCACGCTGGCGCTGATCAGGGTCTTGATCTCTTTGGCCGCCTCGGCGCTGCGCTGCGCCAGGCTGCGCACTTCGCTGGCCACCACAGCAAACCCACGGCCTTGCTCGCCGGCCCGGGCGGCTTCCACCGCTGCGTTCAGCGCCAGGATGTTGGTCTGGAAGGCGATGCCGTCGATGGTGCCGATGATGTCGCTGATCTTGCGGCTGCTGTCGGTGATCTGCTGCATGCTGGTGACCACCTGGCCCACCACTTCACCGCCCCGCGCTGCGGCCTGGGCTGCCGTGCCGGCGAGCTGGTTGGCCTGGCGGGCCGTGTCGGCCGACTGGCTCACGGTGGCCGTGAGCTGTTCCATGCTGGCTGCCGTCTCTTCCAGGTTGGAGGCCGTCTGCTCGGTGCGCGCCGACAGGTCGTGGTTGCCGTTGGCAATCTCCACCGACGCCGACGAGACCGAATCCACCCCCTGGCGTACTTCGCTCACCACACCGCGCAGCCGTGACGACATGGCCGACAGCGAACGCAGCATGTGGCCAAACTCGTCCTTGCGGGTGGATTGCAGCTCGCGCGTGAGGTCACCTCCCGCAATGGCATCGATGGTCTCTACCGCTTCGTTCAGCGGCAGGGTGATGGAGCGCACCAGCTTCCAGGCCAGGAACAGGCCCGCCGCCATCAGCACCATGGAGCTGATGATGCCGGTGATGGCGTATTCGATGCGGCGCTGGGTGGCTTCGGCACGGATCACGTCGCGGCGCTTTTCGAGCGTGGCCACAAACTCATCCTGCGCCTTGAGGTACTTGGTGACCAGGGGGGCAAACTCGTCGTCCGCATAGCGTTGGGTGGCGACGGCATCGCCTGCGCCCTTGAGCTCCCAGGTCTTGGCGGTGGCCGCCAGCACTGCCTTGCGCGCCTCCAGCACCTTGTCGAGCGAGGCTTTCTCTTCGGGCGCGGTGGCCGAGGCCACGATGCCTTCCTGCACCTTGTTGATGTTGCCAATGATCTCCTTGACCTTGGCGCCGTATTGCTCGGCCAGCACCGAGTCGGTGGTCACCGCGCCGCCCATGACCATGGTGACAGCCGTTTCGGTGGCGCCCCGCCAGCGCACAGCAGCCGAGATGCGGGCCTCGATCTCGACCACGGCGTCCATGGCCGCTGACATCGAAGAGTTGCCCCGGTTCTGCGCAAACGCAGACAGCAGCAACATGGCAATCATGAGCCCCAGAAAGGCGCCCCACAGCTTGCGGGAGACGCGGATATTGTCAAATTGCATGGTTGGTTTTTCCTCGTGGATCGGTGATGTCTCCATGGTCTGCGCATGGCGTGCAAGACACATTCGATTACATCAACAACAGGCCATAGCCTACGCCAGCCCAAGGCACCGGCGGACTCATGCCCCACCGGGAAAAACCCGCATCCAAAATCCGCCAGGAATGCGCGAACGAAGACAGATCGAACAGGCGCTAGAACCCACGGGCTGACGGGGCCAGACCGGTATGCGAGTCCCAGCCCGCCACACCCACACCTCTTGTCCCAGTATTGAGGGCCCTGACAGGCCCACGCCCCGGAGCCTTCAGGGCACGCAAGGGCCAGGAATCAGAAGCTTTCCCAGTCGTCGTCCCCGCCCTTGGCCGCCGCCTTGGGTGCAGGGGCTGCCGACTGTGTGACTGCGGGTGCAACTGGCGGCGCCAGCCGCGATGGGGCCTTGGGCGCGCTGGCGGCCGCCTTACTGGCGGTGGCAGGCTTGTTGCCCAGTGGGGCCTTGGCGGCCAGCGCAGGCCGTGGCGCCGGTGCTGCAGCACGGGGTGCCGCTGCCGGCGCCCGGGTGGCCACCGCGCCCACGTTGAACACCGACACCACCTGCGCCAGGTGCTGTGCCTGGTCACGCATCGAGGCGGCTGCGGCCGTGGACTCCTCCACCAGCGCCGCGTTCTGTTGCGTCATCTGATCGAGGTGTGTGACGGCCTGGTTGACCTGCGCGATGCCGTCGCGCTGTTCTGTCGAGGAGGCCGTGATCTCGCCGATGAGGTCGCTCACGCGCTGTACGCTGGCAACGATCTCTTGCATGCTTTGCCCTGCCTGCGCCACCTGGGCCGAGCCCGATTCCACGTTCTCCACGCTGGCGCTGATCAGGGTCTTGATCTCTTTGGCCGCCTCGGCGCTGCGCTGCGCCAGGCTGCGCACTTCGCTGGCCACCACAGCAAACCCACGGCCTTGCTCGCCGGCCCGGGCGGCTTCCACCGCTGCGTTCAGCGCCAGGATGTTGGTCTGGAAGGCGATGCCGTCGATGGTGCCGATGATGTCGCTGATCTTGCGGCTGCTGTCGGTGATCTGCTGCATGCTGGTGACCACCTGGCCCACCACTTCACCGCCCCGCGCTGCGGCCTGGGCTGCCGTGCCGGCGAGCTGGTTGGCCTGGCGGGCCGTGTCGGCCGACTGGCTCACGGTGGCCGTGAGCTGTTCCATGCTGGCTGCCGTCTCTTCCAGGTTGGAGGCCGTCTGCTCGGTGCGCGCCGACAGGTCGTGGTTGCCGTTGGCAATCTCCACCGACGCCGACGAGACCGAATCCACCCCCTGGCGTACTTCGCTCACCACACCGCGCAGCCGTGACGACATGGCCGACAGCGCCCGGGTGAGCACGCCCAACTCATCCTTGCGGTCATCTTGAATGTCTTGGGTGAGGTCCCCGGCCGAAATGGCTTCGGCCAGCACCACGGCCCGATCCAGCGGCCGCGTGATGGAGCGCACCAGCAGGGCCGCCAGCAGCATGCCCAGGGCCACCACCGCGATGGCTGCGGCAGCCCCGATCAGCACCAGGTTGCCGCGCGTGGCACGTGCGGCCTGCACCGCATCGTCACGCTGGCGCTCCTGCACGGCCACGAACTTGTCGATCGACTCCAGATAAGCCAACACCTTGGGCCGGTAAACCTTGTCCACATAGGCCTGCTTGGCGGCTGCATCGCCCGCATCGGTCAGCTCCTTGAGCTTGTCGGTCTGGCCCCGGACATCGGCACGCGCAGCGGCCACCGCGGCCAATGCCGCCTTGTCCTCGGGGGACACCGCCGCCTTGTTGATCTTTTCCTGCACCGGGGTGATGCGTGCGGTGAGCGCAGCCACCCGGGTATCAAAATCTGCCTTGAGCGCCTGGTCGGTGGTCACAAACCCGGCCATCGACATGGTGACCGCCACTTCCGCCAGGCCACGCCAGCTGACCGCCGTGGTGATGGCGGACTCGTATTTGTTGACGGACTCTTCGGTCGCAGCAGTGACCTGCCGCCCATACCACTGGGTCCAGACGGCGGCCACCAGCATCAGCGCCAGCAGGCCAAGAATCACGCTCCACATCTTGTGGGCGACGCGCAGGTCATTGAATTTCATGGTTGCTCCTGATGCTCTGCAAAAACCCCGAGGTTCCGCGTTGTTGTATCTTGCCCAAGGAAAACCACCACACTGCCGGCGTTCGACCCGGCTGAACACCCGCCAGCCAGGCGAAGTGTGCATGTAACAAGTGTTAATGGATTCCGTGGGGCGCGTTATCAGTACAAGCCCTAAAATGAATCGGTGACCTCCATACTCAACGCCGACCTGCACTGCCATTCCGTCGTTTCCGACGGAACCCTGACGCCCGAAGACCTGGCCGCGCGGGCCAAGGCCAACGGGGTGGAGCTGTGGGCGTTGACGGACCATGACGAGATCGGCGGCCAGCACCGTGCGGCCGCTGCCGCCCGCGCCCAAGGCATGGCCTACCTCACCGGGACCGAGATTTCGGTCACCTTTGCCGACACCACCGTCCACATCGTGGGTCTGGGCTTTGACCCTGACGACGCCCAGCTGGCCCAGGGCCTGGCCGCCACACGCGGCGGGCGCGGCGAACGGGCGCAGGAGATGGCGGCCCAGCTGGCCCAGGTCGGCATCAAGGGCGCCTACGAAGGGGCGCTGCAGTTTGTGGGCAACCCGGCACTCATCTCGCGCACCCATTTCGCGCGTTTTCTGGTGGAAACCGGCGTGTGCAAGGACACCTCCGAGGTGTTTCGCAAATTCCTGACCGAAGGCAAACCGGGCTATGTGCCCCACCGGTGGGCCAGCCTGGGGGATGCCGTGCGCTGGATCACACAGGCCGGGGGCATGGCGGTGATCGCTCACCCGGCGCGCTACAAGTTCAGCGCCAATGAAGAATTCGCGCTGTTCTCCGAATTCAAGCAACATGGTGGCCGGGCGGTCGAGGTCGTCACGGGCAGCCACAGCGCCGCCGAGTACGTGACCTACGCCGACATGGCGCAGGAGTTTGGCCTGGCCGCATCGCGTGGCAGCGACTTCCACAGCCCCGACGAATCGCACACCGACCTGGGCACGCTGCCCCTGCTGCCCGGCGCATTGACCCCCGTGTGGGAACTGCTGTCCGACCGGATTTTGCGATGACCCCGCGCTGCCGCAGCCGCGCCAGCCGCCCCCTGGACGACCTGCCACCCGGCAAGGCATCCACACGCAGCGCCACGCATCACTGAGACCCTGCCCCATGGCCCAGTACTTCGAAGCCCATCCCGACAACCCGCAACCCCGGCTGCTCAAGCAGGCCGCACTGCTGCTGCAAAAGGGTGGCATCGTGGCCGTGCCCACGGACTCCAGCTACGCGCTGGTCTGCCACCTGGACGACAAGGACGCGGTGGACCGCCTGCGCCGCATCCGCCAGGTGGACGAAAAACACCACCTCACCCTGCTGTGCCGCGACCTGTCGGAGCTGGCCAACTATGCGCGGGTGGACAACCGCCAGTACCGCCTGCTCAAGCTGGGGACGCCGGGCCCGTACACCTTCATCCTCGAAGCCACCAAGGAAGTGCCCCGCCGCGTGAGCCACCCCTCGCGCAAGACCATTGGCCTGCGGGTGCCCGACCGCAAGGGCCTGCAATTGCTGCTGGAGCTGCACGGCGCCCCGCTGCTCGCCACCACGCTGATCCCAGCGGGCGAGACCGAGCCCCTGAACGACCCTCAGGAAATCCGCGAGCGCTACGAAAAGCTGGTGGACGCCATCGTGGATGCCGGGGCCTGCCCGCTGGAGCCCACCACGGTGGTGGACCTGACCCCCATGGGCACCGGCGGCGACCCGGTGGTGGTGCGCGAGGGCCGGGGCAGCCTGCAAGCGCTGGGGCTGTAAGAGCCCCCTAAAAAGCCCGCCGCAAGAGCGGCACCCCGCTCGATACATTCGCCGCCGTGCAGCGCGCTTCGCCCTGCCACCGGTAACGCGCCTTGGAGGGGAGAGCCGCGCGGCGGCTCAGGGATTCATCACAGCTTGAACGCTCCGACCGCCTGCTCCAGGTCGCGGGCCTGCGCCGACAGGGCCGACGCCGTGCTCACCGCATGCTGCACCAGCGAGGCTGTCTCCTGCGTGCTGCCGTCCATGTGCGACACCGCCACATTGACATGGCTGATGGCTTCGCTCTGCTCGCGCAGGGCGGTGGAGATTTCGCCCAGCAGCGCGCTGACCTGGCCCACAGCGCCGACGATCTCTTCCATGGTCTTGCCCGCTTTGCCTACCTGACCAGCACCGCTTTCGACCTGTTCGACCGACGCGCTGATCAACGCCTTGATCTCGCGGGCAGCCACCGCGCTGCGCTGGGCCAGGTTACGCACCTCGCTGGCCACCACGGCAAAGCCACGGCCCTGCTCGCCAGCACGCGCGGCCTCCACCGCGGCGTTGAGTGCCAGGATGTTGGTCTGGAAGGCAATGCCTTCGATGACCTGAATGATGTCCACGATCTTGCGCGAACTGCCGCTGATGGCCTGCATGGTCTGCACCACCTCGCCCACCACCGACCCACCCTGCTCGGCAATGGCCGACGCCTGCACGGCGAGGCCGCTGGCCGAGTGGGCCCGTTCGGCGTTCTGGCGCACGGTGGCCGTCAGCTGCTCCATGCTGGCCGCCGTCTCGGTCAGGGACGACACCTGGTCTTCCGCGCGGCGCGACAGGTCGGTGTTGCCGTGGTCAATGTCTGCCGCAGAAGCGGTGATCGAATCGGTGCTTTGCTTGATGCGGGACACCAGGTCGGTCAGCGTGTCCTCCATGGTGCCCAGCGCGCCCAGCAGGCGGCCAAAGTCGCCCTCCAGGTCAGAGTTGAACTCCTGGCTCAGGTCGCCAGACGCCACGGTTTCGGCAATCAGGATGGCCTGGTTGAGCGGCGCCACGATGCTGGCGCGCAGGCTGAGCGTGGCCACCACAGCCAGTACAAACACCACCACGCTGCAACCGATGACCCAGTTGCGCGCGCTTTGCAGCTGCGCCAGCGCCGCCTGGGCCGGGGGCGTGGCGCCCTGCAGCGCCTGCTCGGCACCGCCGATGCCGGACAGCGCCATCACCATCAGCAGCAGCACGACCAGTGCGAGGCCGCCAAACGCCAGCAACAGGCGCGTTCCGATCTTCAAGTTGTTCCACATGGCTTCAATGTCTCCAGGCCTGTTGTATGTCGTTGTGGGAGGGGCCGCCGCGCAGCGCTGCGCGCCAAAGGGCAAGAGCTTGCACAAACTGGCACGGGCTGCGGGCAAGAGGTTGATGCTAGCAACGAACACCCCGCCTGGAGACCCGTCGGCATACGTACAACCCACAATACGCAGCTGCCGCCGGACGCCTGAACACCCGCCGGGTCACCCTGGCAACGCCGGGGGCAGCGGGGCGTCTGAGACAATCCCGGCGTGGACACCTCCAATCTCATCCAAACCGTTCTGATCTACGCCCTGCCGGTGCTGTTTGCCATCACTGTGCACGAGGCGGCCCATGGCTACGCGGCGCGCCACTTTGGCGACAACACCGCGTACATGATGGGGCGCATCACCCTCAACCCCTTCAAGCACATCGACCCGGTCGGCACCATCCTGATGCCGCTGCTGCTGTACTTTGCGACCTCGGGCGCCTTTTTGTTCGGCTACGCCAAGCCAGTGCCGGTCAACTTCGGCAATCTGCGCAACCCCAAGAAGCACATGGTGTGGGTGGCCCTGGCGGGGCCCGCGTCCAACTTCATCCAGGCCATCGCCTGGGCCGTGCTGCTGGTGGTGCTGGTGGGTACGGGGATCGAGGAGCGCTTCTTTCTGGAAATGGCACGCGCCGGGGTCATGGTCAACCTGGTGATGTGGGCCTTCAACCTGTTTCCGCTGCCACCGCTCGATGGCGGGCGCATTCTGGTGGGCCTGTTGCCCTGGCGGCAGGCGCACATGGTGTCGCGCATCGAGCCCTGGGGCTTTTTCATCGTGATGGGCCTAGTGATCGCCGGGGTGGTGGGCACGCTGTGGCTGCGCCCCCTGATGGCCGTGGGCTACACCGCCATCAACCTGTTGCTCACCCCGCTGACGGCCTTGCTGCGCTGAGCGCCGCACAGCTTGCGAGCCTGCCACTTCCTGTTCATTTGATCTGCTGAGTTTTTGTTTCCCATGAGCACCACCCGTTTTCTCACCGGCATCACCACCACCGGCACCCCCCACCTGGGCAACTTCGTCGGCTCCATCCGCCCGTCGGTGGCGGCCAGCCTCACGCCCGGCGTGCAGAGCTTTTACTTTCTGGCCGACTACCACGCGCTCATCAAGTGCGAAGACCCGGTGCGCATCCAGCGCTCCACGCTGGAGATCGCAGCCAGCTGGCTGGCCGCAGGGCTCAACCCCGAGAAGGTCACGTTCTACCGCCAGTCCGACATCCCCGAGATTCCCGAGCTGACCTGGCTGCTGACCTGCGTGACCGGCAAGGGCGTGCTGAACCGCGCCCACGCCTACAAGGCCAGCGTGGACAAGAACACCGCCGCCGGGCGCGAGCAGGACGACGGCGTGACCGCAGGGCTGTTCATGTACCCGGTGCTGATGGGCGCGGACATTCTGATGTTCAAGGCCCACAAGGTGCCGGTGGGCCGCGACCAGATCCAGCACATCGAGATGGCCCGCGACATGGCAGCCAGCTTCAACCACCTGTACGGCGAGCACTTCGTGCTGCCCGAGGCGGCCATCGACGACCATGTGGCCACTCTGCCCGGGCTGGACGGCCGCAAGATGAGCAAGAGCTACGACAACACCATCCCGCTGTTCAGCTCGCGCGCCCAGCTGCAAAAGCTCATCGGCGGCATCCTGACCGACTCGCGTGCGCCCGGTGAGGCCAAAGAAGTCGAAGGCTCGGCCCTGTTCCAGATCTACCAGGCCTTTGCCACGCCCGAAGAGACCGAGGCCCTGCGCAAGGCCTATGCCGACGGCATTGCCTGGGGCGACGCCAAGCACCTGCTGCTGGAGCGCGTGGACCAGGTGATCGCCCCCATGCGCGCGCAGTACGAGGAACTCATCCACAACCCCGCCCGCATCGAGCAGACCCTGCTGGCCGGCGCCGAGCGCGCCCGCGCGCTGGCCACGCCCTTCATCCGCGAACTGCGCAGCGCCGTGGGCCTGCGCAGCCTGGTGCAGGCCAGCACAGCCGCCAAACCGGCCAAGGCCGCCAAGGCCGCACTGCCCGCTTTCAAGCAGTACCGCGAGGCCGACGGCAAGTTCTACTTCAAGCTCGTGGCCGCCGACGGCCGCCTGCTGCTGCAGAGCACGGGCTTTGACGCACCCAAGGAGGCTGGCCAGGCGATTGCCCAGTTGCAGAAGGACAGCGCAGCCCTGCAGACCCTGGCCCCGCGTTTGGCGCCAGTGGACGGCGTGGAAGCTGCCGAAGTGACGGCCGCCCTGCAGGCGCTGGCCGAGGCCGCCGCTGCATAAGCCGGCGCGCCACCGAGCGCAGCGTGCAAGACACACAGCCCGAGCCGCAAGGCTGCGGGCTTTTTTTTGTACGCCTTTCAAAGCCTATTCGCTACATTTTTGATAGCTACTTGGGCATATCGCACTAGCGCTATCGGCCAAAAAGGCCTCACACACCCTTCCATCACCCGGTAAAGGCGCCCTCTGCACACTCGGCGCCCCTTCAGTCCCGGTACCGCACCAGGGCCCACAGCGTGGGCCGCTCCCCGGTGCGCAGCCCGGTCTGCACCGTGCCGGTAAAGCTCCAGCGCCGGTCCTGCGACTCCCAGCCATGGGCCAGGGCCAGGCTCCAGCCCGGGGCGCGTTGCACAGTGTTGGCCTCGTCGCTGTAGCGCATACCGCGCCAGGTCAGGCGCAGCAACGAAAAGCTGCGCGCCTCATGGCGCCATGTGGTCTGGCCCAGCACCACGTGGCGGGCAAAGCCGGGCAGCCAACGCCCCTCCAGACCCGCCCCGGTGTTGCGCGATGTGGCGTGGATGTAGCTGCCCAGCACGCTCCAGCGCGGACCTAGCAAATGGTTGACGGACACTGTGGCCTGCGCCAGCTGCCCCTGCCCGAAGACAGGCGTTTCCTCATAGGTGTTGAGCGTGGTCTGGGCATTGAGCACCACGGGGGCGATGGTGGCCACGTTGTCGAACAGCGCCCCCGTGTTCTGCGCAAACAGGCGACCGTTGGCGGCCACCAGGTTGCTGATGCGCTGCCCCGACAGGCTGGCGCCCCAGAAGGTGGTGGCGCTGGCCTCCCAGTCCAGTTGCACCGCGTGCTTGCGGGCGTAGCTGCCCGCCAGCAGGTACTGGTTGTCCACGGCAATAGCGCCCGTGGCGACGGGCGACAGGGTGTGCGTGCCGGGCGCTCGCACGCTCTCCTGCCAGGCCCAGTGCAGGGCGCGGCCCGGGCCCAGGCGCAGGCTGGCGCCCAGGCGCGGCAGCAGCCGGTGGCGGTGCGCCGCGCCGTCGTCCTGCACGGGCAGCAGGTCTTGTCCCGTCGCTGTGTCTGCATAGCGGTCGCGCTGCCGGGTGGTGAACCGGGGCCAGTACGCCTCGGCCATCCAGGTCCAGGCACCGCTGCGCCATTCGCCCGCCACCCAGGGCATGTGGTAGCGCTCGGTGTTGGCGCGCGGCGTGGTGATGCCGGGGTCAGAGATCGCGCTGACGGTATCCCTGTCCACGCCCTCCCAGCCCACGCTCAGGCGGTGCGCGCCCCACAACACGGTGTGGCGCAGGAACAGGCCCTGCTCGTCACTGGCATAGCGGTAGTCCTGGGGGCCCCAGCGCGCATCGTCCAGCACCAGGCCGGAGGTCTGGCGCCCGCTGTGCACCTTGAACCAGGTCTGGCTGTCGGCGGACCAGCGCCACGCAGCGCCCAGGTCGGTGCGGCGGGTGTGCGTCTCGGCGCCGCCGGTGAAGGTGATGCCGTTGCCAAAGTCCAGCCCCTGCGGAAAGCGGTAGCGCAAGGTGGTGTCACCGTGCAGCGCGAACAGCGACAGGCTCTCGTTGGGCCGCACACCCAGCGCCAGATCCACTCCGGGCGATGACAGGCGGTACTGCGTGGTGGCGGGGCCTTCGCGGGGCCACATCTGCACGTCGTTGGCCCGCACCAGCCAGGCCACAGGCACGTTGCTGGCGGCAAAACCACGGTAGCCCACATCTGCTGTGGCGTTGTGGCGCAGCTGGTTGCGTTCAGCGCTCGCGCCCATCGACCATTCAGTGCCTGCAGACAGCAGGAGCGGCGCGCGCTTGTCGCTGGCGCCAAACACGGTGGGGTCGGTGAGGTAGCCCTGGAACAGCTCGGAGCGGCGGCTGAAGTCGCTCTCGTACCGGTCGGCCAGAAAAAAGTGGCTGCCGGCCCACAGCGGGTAGTACGACGCACTGGCGTAGGCCCGTGCCCAGTGCTCCATGCCGAAGTCGCCCAGCGCCTTGCCCAGGTTGGCAGAGCCCTGGCTGTCCGAGGCCAGCGGGTTGAGCGACTTCAGGTAGGGCAGCCGGGTGAGTGCCTCGCGCGCTGCGGCCATGGCCGCCACGGGCTCGCCGCTGTCGTTGCGCAGCATGGCCTCCACCTGCCAGGGCAGCGGGTCGCGCGCGTCAGCCAGGCGTGCTCGGCCCAGCGCGTCCAGCGCTGCGGCGCGCTCGCCCAGCGTGTATTCGGCCACCGCCAGCCACACCTGTGCGCGGGCGTATCGCGGCTCAATCACCAAGGCCTTGAGCAGCGCGGTGCGGGCAGCCTCGGCATCGCCCTGCCGCAGGGCCAGCAACCCGGCGGCTGCCAGGGCCACATAGTCGTCGCCCGACTGCACCAGGGCGGCATCCAGGGCGGTGCGCGCCTCGGCAAGGCGCAGGGCTTCGATGGCCGCCGTGGCGGCTTCGCCCCAGTAGGCCGCTTGGTCTGGCGACAGGGCCACGGCCTGCGCCAGTGCACTGCGGGCCGCGCGCAGGTCTCCGCGCTCTTGCAATGCGCGGCCCAGCCCTGCCAGGGCGGCGGCCCGCTGCGCATCGCCCTCCGCGTGGGTCACCGCCTGCCGGTACAAGGCCAGGGCGGCGTCCCCCTGCCCTTGCAGCCGGTGCCAGTCGGCGTCGGCCTGCAGCAATGGCGCAAAGCCGGGCGACCCGGCCCGCGCGGTATCCAGCCACGTGCGCGCTTCTGGCAGGCGGTCCAGCGCCATCAGCAGGTCGGCCCGGCCCGCAGCGGTACGGGGATCTCGCGTGCGCTGCCAGGCCAGGGCCAGGCGCTGCTGCGCGGCGTCGGGCTGGCCGTCCAGCACCTCCAGGTCCGCCAGGGCCAGCTCGACCACCGCCCCACCATCGCCCTGCGCCGACAGGGCCCGCAACAGGGCACGCGCCTGGGCCCATTGCCCCGCCTGTAATGCGGCGCGAACCTCTGCCAGAGCGGGTGGTGCCGTCTGAACGGGCTGGAACTCGGTCCAACGCGTCAGGTCGCCCGGGTAGGCGGCCACCCACTGCACCCGCTCCCGGGGGTTGACCAGCAGGCGCTTGACAGGCGCCTGGCCGGGCTCGGCCACGCCCTGCTCGGCGGGCCCCAGTTGCACGCTGCCCAGGTCGTTGCGCAACTCCACAGCGCCGGACAGCACGGTGAGCGTGGTCCGCCCCGTTCCATCCACCTCCACGTCCCAGTCGGTACCCCGCACCACGGCCAGCGCTGCAGGCGTTTGCAGTTGCAGGTTGGCCGGGGCCTTCTTGGTGCGCGCCCACAGCCGGCCCGCAGCCAGTTCCAGCAGGGTGCGCGCTGGCTGGGCCTCGCACAGCCTCAATTGCGCGTTTGCCGACATGCGGATCTGCGTGCGGTCCGCCAGCAGCAATGCGGCGGATGACAACGCCAGTGTGCGCATGTCGGCGCCCGGGCCCAACGGCTGGGCGAGCGTGGCAGGCAGCCAGGGCTGGGTGCCGGGGGGGCGCGTTTCGCCTTGCCCGCTGAGCGCCACAATTTGCGCAGCCACTGCGTCAGGCGCCAGAGGTACACCGGCACATTGCGCGCTGGCACTGGCAGCACTCCAGGCCGACAGGGCGACACCCACCGGCGTAAGCCACACCAGGCGTGACGGGGATGACACAGGAGGGATGGGCATGGTGGGCCTCTCTGGGGGAGTCTTGCGCCGGGGACTCAGGTCTTGTCCAGCGCCAGCGCGGTGAATACGGGGGTGGCGCCAGTTGCAGAGCCGTCCGCCTGGGCCTGCACCCGGGCCTGCCAGCGCAGCGCCTGCCCGTGCCACTGCGGGGCATGCGCTGCCGCGTGTGCGCACGCATCGGCACAGCACTGCAGGGCCTGCGCCCAACGCGCAGCCTGCCAATGGCCCCGCAGCGTTTGGCTGATGGAGGCCAGCGTGGTGTCACCGCACGGGGTGTACACATCCACGCCGGTGCTGCGCCCGGCCAGCACCACGGTGTCCAGCCACATCAGCAAAGCCTCTGGGGCACCACCCGCCTGCTGCGCTTCCATCGCATCGCGCGTGGCGCCCGACAGCAGGATGCCTGTACCAAAGGCCTTGTTGGCCCCCTCCAGCCGCGCGGCAGTGTTCACCGCATCGCCCACGGCGGTGTACGTAAAGCGCTCATGCGACCCCAGGTGTCCCACCGCCGCCTCGCCCGTGTGCAAGCCAATGCGCAGTTGCACCTGGGCAAACGGTGTGCCCTGCCACTGGGCCCGCAGGTCCACCATGTCGGCCTGCATGGCCAGTGCGCAGGCCAGAGCCCGGTCCGCATGCCGGGTATCAGGCAACGGTGCGTTCCAGAACGCCATGACGGCGTCGCCGATGAACTTGTCCAGCGTGCCACCGTGCTGGTGCACCGTGTGGGTCATGCGCGAGAAGTAGGCATTCAGCGCCTGGGCCACGGCCTCGGGCGGCAAGTGCTCGCTGGCGGCGGTGAAGCCTGCCAAGTCAGAGAACAGCAACGTCAGCACACGGCGCTCGCCATGCAGTTGCGGCTGGGCTCCGTCGGCCACCAGGGCGTCGACCACAGCGGCAGGCACGTAGCGGGCAAAGTCCGCGCGCAGCTGTTCGCGGCGGCGGTGCTCGCGCCAGTAGCTGTCGGCTGCACCCACGTTCAAATGCAGTGCCACGCCCGCCAGCGTGGGCAGCGCCGTCCACCACACCCCTGCCAGGTAGGCCCACAGCCCACCCAGCAGGGCCAGCACTGCCAATGCTGCGCTGAACAGCACCGCCCGCCCACCGCGCCAGCGCCGGGTCAAAGCGGCCACACAGCCCACGGCCAGAATGGCCTGCAGCCAAGGGCCTGCCGGGTGGGCGGACACCACCCAGTCCCCCGCCAAGCCGTTGACCAGGGCCGTAGCGTGCACCAGCACGCCGGACTGCGTGCCCGCGCCCAGTGCACGCAGGGGCGTGGCGAACTGATCCACGCCATCCACCGGCGTGTTCTGCCCCAGCAGCACCAGGCGCCCCTGAACGGCTGCAGGCGGCAGCGCCCGGCCGGCCTCCAGCGCCTGGGTGTAGTGGGCATAGGGCAGCGGGACTTCTGGGGCGTAGTAGCGCAGCAGTGCACCCGGCGGTGGGGACTGAAAACTGCGCCCGCCGCTGCGCGCCAGCTCCTTCCACAGGGCATCGCCCTGGGTGGGCGCAAGGCGCAGCACACCGTCATCGTCTGGCTGCACGGCCACACTGCCCTGGCGTGCCATGGGGAAGACCGAGGGCACGGTCTGCCGGTATTGAGCTACCTGCGAGGTGTTCACCGCCACATCGGCTGCCGCCAGCACCACTGGCATGCGCCCTTGCAGGGCCGCCGCAAGCGCGGCATCATCCTCAGAGGACTGTGGCGCGGCAAACAGCATATCGATGCCCAGCGCCGAAGCGCCTGCCGCAGACAAGGCCTGGACCAGTTGCGCGTGCAGGCGGCGCGGCAGGGGCGGGGTCAGGTTCAGCGCCGCCAGACTGGGTTCGTCCAGCCCGACCACCAGGACGCCCACATCGGGCGGCGGCGCAGCGGTCCAACTGGCCAGCAGGTCATGCTCCAGCCGCTGCAGCGGCGTCCACACCGGCAGAGCGGGCAGCAGCGCCATGAAGCCCAGCGCGAGCAGTACCCGCAACGCCCAGGGCCGCCAGGCGTCTTGTGTAACCGGTGCTCGCGTACTTGCACTTGCCATCCCGCCCCTCCACCGCTGCATGCAGCAGTGCACGCAGCACCCACTGTAGTGGCTGTGCCTGCGCGTGCACAGTGGGGGCTTACACGCATGACTCGCGCCATGGCCGCCCCGCACAACACCTATGGGCAGCCACCGGGCATGTGCGTAAACTGGTCTTTTGATCGGTTTGGGAGACTTCCATGAAACTGCTATGTGCCTCCGTGTCCGTGCTGGCCCTGCTGGCGGGCTGCAATGCCACCAACCCCTACGGCCCATCGGGCCCCATGGCCTCGGGCCGCGACCGCACCTTCAGCGTGCCGGTCTATGGGCCCGACACTTCCCAGGCGTATGCGGCGGCCAGCCGCGAATGCCAGCGCATGGCCTTGCACGCCAAACTGTTGCGCAACGATGGCTCGCGTCTGGTGTTTGAATGCGTGAGCGAGTTGCAGGACAAGCCTTGAGGCCAGCGGCCCCACCAGCGTGCCGCCGCTGGGCGAGCGGTGCGGCCTTGCTGGCGCTGTCCGCGCTGCTGGCAGGCTGCCAGCACACACCGTCCACCCAGGCGGGTACGGTCACGTCGCCCTGGGTCAACAGCCTGGGCATGGCCTTTGTCCGTGTGCCTGCGGGCACCTTCTGGATGGGGGGCGTGCCCCCCGTCGAAACGCTGGAAAAGAACTTCCCGCTGCTGGAGCGCAAGCGCCTGACCGACCTGGCAGATGAATCGCCAGCCCACGAGGTGCTGATCACCCGTGATTTCTACCTCGGCCAGCACGAGGTCACGGTGGGGCAGTTCCAGCGCTTCCTGGAGGCGTCCGGCTACCGGCCAGAGTCTGAGGCCGACGGCACGGGGGGTTATGGCTACAACCCCGCCTACGACCCGGCCACCACGCGGCGCGGCGATGCGTTCGAGGGGCGCGACCCGCGCTACTCGTGGCGCAACCCCGGCTTTGCGCAAGGGCCGGTTCATCCGGTGGTGAACGTGACCTGGAACGACGCGCAGGCCATGGCCCAGTGGCTCAGCCGCACCGAGGGCCACCGCTACCGGCTGCCCACCGAGGCGGAGTGGGAATACGCCTGCCGCGCGGGCAGCCGCAGCCTGTACCCGCATGGTGACAACCCGCAAGAGCTGGTCTCAGCGGGCAATACCTTCGACCAGGCCGCAGCCCCTCAGTGGTCACGCTGGCGCCAGCATGCGCTGGCAGGCAATGACGGATACGCGTTTACCGCGCCGGTAGGCCGCTTTGCCCCCAATGCCTTCGGGCTTTACGACATGCTGGGCAACGCCTGGGAGTGGACGGGCGATTGGCATGGCGACACCTATTACGCAGAGTCTCCACGCAATGACCCCACCGGTCCGGCCGAGGGCAGTGTGCGTGTGCGCCGGGGCGGCTCGTGGCACACCTGGGCGCTCTATGCACGCTGCGGCTACCGCAACTGGAACAGCCCGGAGACGCGCTACACGCTGGTCGGCATGCGACTGGTGCGTGAGATTACGGCAGAGCCACCCGCGCGGTGACCACCACGGGCCGGGAGGGTTAACAAATGTCAAATCCCCTCTCGCTCCGCTCGGCGCGAGCCCGCGCCGTGGTAGTTATCGCCAATAATCCGCAGTTCGATTTTGGATGGGGAGAACCATGCGCATAGCCGCTTTGGACGACGATGCGCTTCAGCTGGATCTGATCAAGCAGGCCACGGAGGCGATGGGCCATGTGTGCCATACCCACCTGACCGGTGCGGAGCTGATGCGTACGCTGCGCCGCGAAACCTTTGATCTGCTGATCGTGGACTGGCACCTGCCCGACACCACAGGGCCCGAAGTGGTGCGCTGGGTGCGCCAGAACGTTGCGGCCCGCGTGCCCATCCTGTTCGTCACGCACCGCCAGGAGGAGCGCGATATTGTGGAAGGCCTGGGCAGTGGTGCGGATGATTTCATGGTCAAGCCCGTGCGCATCGGCGAACTCAATGCCCGCGTGGCCGCCCTGCTGCGCCGCGCCTACCCCGACAACACCGGCGGCGTGATGGAGTTTGGCCGCTACCGCTTCCTGCCCGAAACCCGGTCCATCGAAATGGACGGAGTGGCGGTGGAGCTGAAGAACCGCGAATACGACCTCGCATTGTTCCTGTTCCAGAACATGGGGCGACTGCTGTCGCGCGATCACCTCAAGGAAGTCGTCTGGGGCCAGGTGGCCGATGTGATGTCGCGCTCGCTGGATACCCACATGTCGCGCCTGCGCACCCTGCTTGACCTGCGCCCCGCCAACGGTTTCATCGTGACAGCGGTGTATGGCGTGGGCTATCGTTTTGAAGCCGTCGAAGCCCAGCACAAAGGCTGAAGGCCGCGATAGAGTCCGGCGGGCTCTGCCACCAGCAAGCCTGCCCGTACCGTGCCCCATGAAGGAGACATGACTTGATCACCCCCCTGCCGTTTCGCATGCACTCGCTTGCTGCAGCCCTGTTGTGCCTGGCGGCGAGCACGGCCTTCTCGGCCCAGCCGGTCGCTACCCCGGCAGCCCCCCAACAAGGCGATGAAATTGCCCACGCCGTGAAAGAGGGCGACACCCTGGAAGGACTGGCCCGCAGCTACCTCGCCAACCCGCGCCAGTGGCCGTTGCTGCAAGCACGCAACAAGGTGGCAGACCCCAAGCGTCTGCAGCCAGGCTCGTTGATCTTCATCCCCGTGCGGCTGCAGCCCAGCGAATCGGCCACCGTGCAGTTTGTGCAGGGCGAGGTCACGGCGCAGGCGCGGGGCAGCGGCACGACCGCCCCCATTGCGACCGGCAGCAAGCTGGAAGAAGGCACCGAGCTGAAGGTGGGCCCCGAGTCGTTCGTGGCAGTGCAGCTGGCCGATGGCACCGTGGTGCGGGTACAGGCGCAGTCCGAGCTACAGCTGCGCCAGCTGCGTCGGCGGGGGCGCGCAGGCAGCGTGCAGTCAGTGCTGGAGATGCACAAGGGCGGCGTGGAATCGACCGTGCCCCCCAGCGCCGAGCCCCTGCGCCGCATGGAGATCCGCACACCGCTGGCGGTGACCAGCGTGCGGGGCACGCAGTTCAGCGTGGCACTGGCCGATTCGGGCCAGACCACGGCGTCGGTAGAGCATGGCTCGGTCGCGGTGCAATCGCGGCGCGACACTGACAGCGAGCCCGGCGCTGCACTCAAGGCGCCGACCGCGCTGCTGGCTCCGGGCCAGGGTCTGGCAGTGGCCACGGATGGCACGGTGGGCGCCCCCCGCCCTTTGCTGCCCGCCCCCGATACCTCCGGCATGCCCACCACACTGGGCGATGCGGGACTGCTGGCCATCGACCTGCCCATGGCCTCCGGGGCCACCCGGTATGTGGCGCAGGTGGCACAGGACCCGGCGTTCACCCAGGTGCTGCGCCATGGCAGCTTCCCCGACGGCCGTCTGCGCTGGAAGGCGCTGGACGATGGGCGCTACTACCTGGCCGTTCGGGCACTGGACGATGCCGGCATCGCGGGCCTGCCCGCCGTGCAGCCGTTCACCGTCAAGACAAGCCCGGTCGCACCGCTGTACCAGCACCCTGCGCCCGGCGCCGTCGTACCCAGTGGCGCGGCCGAGCTGCGCTGCACGGAAGTCCCCGGCGTGCGCTGGTACCGCGTGCAGGTGGCCGCCGACGCCCAGTTCACCCAGCCCCTGCGCGACGAGCAGCGCCTGACCGAATGCCGCCTGCCCCTGGGGGCGCTGCCCGCAGGCAGCTACTTCTGGCGCATCGCCAGCCTGCTGGCGCTGCCCGACGGGCAAGCAGACCAGGGGCCGTTTGCACCGCCACAGCCTTTCACGGTGGCCGACCGGCCGACCGCCTTGTCCCTGCAAGCCCTGCAGGCGGAGGACGGAGACCCGACCGTGCGCCTGCACTGGCCTGCCCAGGCGGGCCAGCGCTTCCGGCTGCAGCGCACTGTGGCTGCCGATCTGGACTTCGCCAAGGTCGCAGAGGACACCGTGCTCGACGCCCCGACCTGGACGGCCAGCAACCTCGCTGCCGGCGAGTACCTGGTGCGCATCCAGGTACTGGATGCCAGCGGGCTGGAGAGCGATTTCTCCCCCCCGCGCAAGATCCGCGTGGGCACTGGCATCCGCACCGGTGCGGGTTTGCCGGTGTCCACCAGCAGCGGCACGCCCGTGGGGCGCCCTTGAGCGGGGCATGGAGCCCGTCCAGCCCAGCCGTGCGGGTCGTACCAGCGCGCGCAGCGGCCCTGGCATGCGCTGAGCAGACGCCCCGCATCCCACCACCCCTTTCATGCTGACCATCGCCCACCTGCGCCGCCGCCGACGCCGCTTGGAATGGGCGCTGCTGGCCTGCGCGCTGATGGCGCTGGTGGCCTGGCTCAGCACCGCGGATAGCCTGAGCCGCGTCAACCACCTGTTGCAGGATGCAGGCATGCGACTGGTCTCGCGGCCCGCACACCCCGACATCGTGATCGTGGCCATCGACGACGCCAGCATTGCCGCCATCGGCCGCTGGCCCTGGCGCCGGGCGCTGCATGCCGAGCTGATCTCGCGCCTGACCACCCAGAACCCCCGTGCCATCGGCATGGACGTGCTGTTCAACGAAGCCGACCTGGACTATCCCGAGGACGACGTGCTGCTCACCGACGCCATCCGGCGCAGCGCCCATGTGGTGCTGCCCGTGCTGCGACGCGGCTATGGCCCGGTCAGCAACCAGACCGACCTGCCCTGGCCCGCCTTTGCCGAGGCTGCCGCCGGCCTGGGCCATGTGCATGTGGCGCCCGACAGCGATGGCGTGGTGCGCAGCCTGTACCTGTTGGAAGGCCCGGCGGCCGCCCCCTGGCACCACTTCAGCACCGCGCTGCAGTGCGTGGCAGACCGGCAACCAGCGGCCACCTGCGGCCGCTCGCCCGCCAGCGCCACCGACACCAGTCCCTGGCAGCGCGCTGAGCCCACGCTCATCGCCTATGCCGCCGGGCCATCGCCCTTCACCACCTACTCGTACATCGATGTGCTGCGCGGCCAGGTGCCGGCCGGGGCACTGGACGGTAAGTACGTGCTGGTGGGCGCAGCAGCCTCGGGGCTGGGCGACATGTTTGCCACCCCCGTCAGCCAGCAGTCGCGCCTGATGCCGGGCGTGGAGGTGGTGGCCCATGTGCTGGATGCCCGCCTGGCCGGCGAACGCATCCTGCGTGCACCGCAGGCACTGAACATCGCCTTCAACCTGGTGCCAGTGGCCTGTGCGCTGGTGGCCTTGCTGCTCATTGGCCCCCTGGCCGCCTTGCTGACCAGCGCCGGGCTGGCCCTGGCCACCTTGCTGCTGAGCATGGCCCTGCCCTGGTGGGCAGGTCTGCAGTTCGCTCCGGCCGCCGCCTTGCTGGGCTTGGCGCTGGCTTACCCACTGTGGAGCTGGCGGCGCCTGAGCGCGGCTGCGCACTTTCTGCGGCTGGAGATGGAGAACCTGCAGCGCCAAGGCCTGGCCATGCGCTTGCGCAGACGGCCCGGAGACTCCGCCGACTTTCTGGAGCGCCGCATCAACGCCGTGGAGCGCGCATCCCGCCAGCTGCGCGACCTGCACCAGTTCGTGAGCGAAAGCCTGCAGCAGTTGCCCTCACCCACCATCGTCTGCGCCCCCGACGGTGAAATCCTGCTGGCCAACCAGGCGGCCCGCCAACACCTGGGTGGGCCCGCCCAGCCCTCCTTGCAGCGCCTGTCCGTGGTGGACCTGCTGGCCGACCTGGTGCAGACAGGGACTCAAGAGCCGATCGTTACCCAGGCAGCCTTGCAACATGCTGCCTTGCCAGAACAGACCGAGGGCACCGACGCCCGGGGCCGCAGCCTGTTGGTGCAGTGCAAGCCTTTCACCAATCTGGCCAATGCAGGCTGGCTGCTGACCCTGGTGGACCTGACCGAGATGCGCCGTGCGCTGCAGCAACGCGACCAGGCGATGCACTTCATCTCGCACGACATCCGCGCGCCCAACGCGTCCATCCTGACGCTGCTGGAGATGCAGCGTGCCTACCCCGGCCGCCTGTCGGACCAGGAGTTGCTGGAGCGCATCGAACGTTATGCACAGGCTTCGCTGGGCATGGCCGAAAGTTTTGTGCAACTGGCCAGCGCGCAGACGCAGGAATACCGCATGGCGCCGCTGGACCTGGCCGCCCTGCTCTCTGAAACCACCGACGACCTCTGGACCCTGGCCCGCGACCGCAACGTGGACGTGCGCACGGTGTCCACCCCAGACACTGCGCCCTGCCTGGGCGACCGCGCCCTGCTGTCCCGCGCGCTGACCAACGTGATCCACAACGCCATCAAGTTCAGCCCCGATGGCAGCACGGTGCAGTGCGCCATCGTGGCGCGGGGTACGCACTGGGTGGTGTCGGTACGGGACCAGGGCCCGGGCATTGCCCCCGAGCAGCAAGGCCGTCTGTTCACGCCCTACCAGCGGTTGCACGACCACAGCCACCCGGCCATCGCAGGGGTCGGCCTGGGCCTGGCACTGGTGCAGACCGTCGTGCTGCGCCACGGCGGTGCGCTGGAGGTGGACAGCGACGTAGGGCGGGGGGCCGAGTTCCGGCTGGTGCTGCCGCAGTGGCTGGATGCGCCGCCGGACGACGACGAGCAATAGCTAGCGGCGAGGGGCTGACTGCGACTGCAGAAAATCGAGCACCGCCCGGTGGTCGCCCTGGAAAACGATGCGATCAGCCCGGCTTTGCCGCTGGTAGGCATACATCGGGTCGTAATAGTCGCGCATGAGTGCAGCAATCCAGCCGCGGTGCAGAGACAGGTCACCCTGATTGCGTTGCTGTACCAGCGCTGCCTGCATCGACCCACGAAGCGCCTGGTAGCGGTCACCCCCAAGGCGCTTGGCGAGTTTGCCCAAGCTATCGAGCAACCGCGCTGCAAACAGGTCGAGACCCGCCACCTCGCCATGGACGGCCACAAAATCTGCGCACTGCTGCCACACATAGTCGCGCAAGATGCGCTCCACACGGGCATCGAAAGCGTCCTCCAGGCAGACGATGGGCACCTGCTCCAGCCGCTGCCGCAGCTCCAGGGGCACCGAGCAGCTGCCCACATGGCGCCCCTCGTCCTCCAGCACAAAAGTCGCATGGCCCCGTGCTCGTTTCTTCAGCACGTCGATGGCCAGCCGGTTCTCAAAATCGATCTGCGTCGGCTGGCCGCTCACGCGCTGACCAAAACTGGAGCCACGGTGGTTGGCATGGCCTTCCAGGTCCAAGCCGTTGGCCAGTTGCGCAATCACCTCGGTCTTGCCGGTGCCGGTCAGGCCACTGAGCACCACAAACCCACACTCCGCCGCCGCAGCCTGCGTGGTGCCGATGAGGAAACCCCGCATGGCCTTGTAGCCCCCCACCACCCGGGGGTAGTCCATGCCCGCTTCGTTCAGCAACCATTGCTGCACGATCTGCGAGCGCAGCCCGCCACGAAAGCAATACAGCACGCCTTGTGGATGCGCCTGCGCAAACTGCGCCCACGCCTCAATGCGCTGGCGCTTGATGCCGCCAGACACCAGCTGGTGCCCCAGCGCAATCGCTGCCTCCTGGCCCTTGTGCTTGTAGCAGGTGCCCACCTGCTGACGCTCGCCATCGTCCATCAGGGGAAGGTTGGCAATCCCAGGAAACGCGCCCTGCCCAAACTCCACCGGCGCGCGCACATCCATCATGGGCACATCGTTCAGGAAGATGTACCGGTAGTCCGTCAGGTTGTCGGGCATCAGCGCAACTCGACGGCAAAGGCCTGTCGCGGGGTGAGCTGGCCGATGGGCTGCAGCGCCAGGCCCAGTTCCGCGGCCACCTGCAGGAACTCGGCCTCGCCCTCCGGACTCACGGCCACCAGCAGCCCCCCGCTGGTCTGAGGGTCGCACAACAAGTGCTTTTGCACCTCGGTCAAGGGCGCAATCTTCGCGCCGTAGCTGTCAAAGTTGCGCAGCGTGCCGCCGGGCACACAGCCCTGGTCCATGTAGTAGTCCACTCCTTCCAGGCGGGGTACTGCCGCGTAGTCAATCACAGCGCTCAAGCCGCTGCCCTCCGCCATTTCGACCAGATGCCCCAACAGGCCGAAGCCGGTCACATCCGTCATGGCCTTCACGCCCGCCAGTCGGCCGAATCGACTCCCTGGCTGGTTGAGCGTGCACATCAGGTCGCGCGCCACGCCCACATCCTCGGGCCGCAGCTTGGCCTTTTTTTCGGCGGTGGTCAGGATGCCGATTCCGAGGGGCTTGGTGAGATAAAGACGGCAACCCGCCGTGGCCGTGTCGTTACGCTTGAGGTGGCGCTTTTCGACGATGCCCGTCACCGCCAGGCCGAAGATGGGCTCCGGCGCATCGATGGAGTGCCCGCCTGCCAGGGGAATGCCCGCCGCGTCGCACACCGCACGCCCTCCGCGCACCACCTCACGCGCCACCTCGGGCGGCAGCACATTCACCGGCCACCCCAGGATGGCAATGGCCATCAGCGGATCAGCCCCCATGGCATAGATGTCGCTGATCGCGTTGGTGGCAGCAATGCGCCCGAAGTCGTACGGGTCATCCACGATGGGCATGAAAAAATCGGTGGTGGACACCACGCCGCGCTCCGCATCCAGGGCATACACCGCCGCATCGTCGCGCGACGTGTTGCCCACCCAAAGCCGGGGGTCCAGGTGCTGCGCCCCGCTGCCCGCCAGGATCACGTCCAGCACCTTGGGGCTGATCTTGCAGCCACAGCCGGCGCCGTGGCTGTACTGGGTCAGGCGGATGGGGGGTGTTGTCAAGGTGTCTGGGAGCATGCAAGGTTCTTTCGTGGCATCAGGCGCGGGCCGCGCAACCCGTATTCTGGCGCTGCAGGGAAATGCGGCCATGCATCGCAATCAATACCCTGTCATTCCCGCATCTGCATGGTGATGTCCACACAATGGCGAATCTGCGAGTCTCTTCAACCGCAGCGCCCGAAGCGGGCTATCCAGCTGCCTGAAGTGTTCCTGCAGCCCCAAAGAAAAAGGCCCTGTGCTATCGATTAAATAGCTACAGGGCCCTGATGCTGGCGGAGAGGGTGGGATTCGAACCCACGGTAGTGTTGCCACTACGCCTGATTTCGAGTCAGGTACATTCGACCACTCTGCCACCTCTCCTGTGTGTCGAAGCCTTCGATTATAGCCAGATTTTCAGGGCTTGAGCACAGCGGTGCCGCCCAGGTAAGGGCGCAGCACCTCGGGCACCATCACGCTGCCGTCGGCCTGCTGGTAGTTTTCGAGCACTGCCACCAGCGTGCGGCCCACGGCCAGACCCGAGCCGTTCAGGGTGTGCAACAGCTCGTTCTTGCCTTGGGCATTCTTGAAGCGGGCTTGCAGGCGGCGGGCCTGGAAGGCTTCGCAGTTGCTCACCGAGCTGATCTCGCGGTAGGTGTTCTGCGCGGGCAGCCACACTTCCAGGTCGTAGGTCTTGGCGGCGCCAAAGCCCATGTCGCCGGTGCACAGGCTCATCACGCGGTAGGGCAGGCCCAGCTTTTGCAGCACGGCCTCGGCGTGGCGGGTCATTTCTTCCAGCGCTTCATAGCTCTTGTCGGGGTGCACGATCTGCACCATTTCGACCTTGTCGAACTGGTGCTGGCGGATCATGCCGCGCGTGTCGCGGCCGTAGCTGCCCGCTTCGGAGCGGAAGCATGGCGTGTGGGCCGTGAGCTTGATGGGCAGGTCGGCCTCGGCCACCACCACGTCGCGCACGAAGTTGGTCAGCGGCACTTCGCTGGTGGGGATGAGGTACAGCGCCGCGTTGTCGGGCACGGGTTCGCCGTCCTGACCGCCCTTTTTGGCGGCAAACAGGTCGCCCTCGAACTTGGGCAGCTGGCCCGTGCCCTTGAGCGAGTCGGCGTTCACTGCGTAAGGCACGTAGCACTCGGTGTAGCCGTGCTCTTGCGTCTGCACATCCAGCATGAACTGGCTGAGAGCGCGATGCAGGCGGGCGATAGAGCCCTTCATCACGGTAAAGCGCGAGCCGGAGAGCTTCACGCCCATGTCGAAATCGAGCCCCAGCGGGGTGCCCACATCGACATGGTCCTTGACTTCAAAATCGAACTTCGCAGGCGTGCCCCAGCGGCGCACTTCCACATTGCCTGCTTCGTCGCTGCCCACGGGCACGGATTCGTGCGGCAGGTTGGGCACGGCCACCAGCATGGCTAGCAGCTCGGACTGGATCTGTTCCAGGCGCGCGGCGGATTGCTCCAGCTCCGCCTTGCCTGCGGCCACCTGGGCCTTGACGGCTTCGGCGCCGTCCTTGTCACCCCGGCTCATCAGCATGCCGACCTGCTTGGACAGCTGGTTGCGCTGGGCCTGCAGCTCTTCGGTGCGGGTCTGCAGCGTCTTGCGTTCGGACTCCAGGGCCTGGAAAGCGGAGACGTCCAGGAAGGCCTGGGGCTTTTTGCGGGTTTCCAGCCGCGCGATGGCGGTGTCGAGGTCTTTGCGGAGGAGAAGAATGTCAAGCATTGCAGGATTTTAAGGGGGTGGTCGGCACAGGCTCAGGCAAGGCTGGCAGGGTCAAAGTTGGCGCCGCAGAGAATCAGGGCCACCGTCTCTTGCGGCTGGGGCTTGTAGGCGCCGGTTTGCAAAGCTGCCAAGCCCAGCGCGGCGGCGGGTTCCACGGCCAGTTTCAGCTCCTTCCACAGCCACAGCTGGGCCGCGCGGATGGCGTCGTCGGGCAGCAGCAACGCATCGTGTACGTGACGCTGGCTCACTGCCCAGCTGATCGCCCCCATCCGGCGGGCACCCAGCGAGTCAGCGGCCACGCCGCCCACCTCCACATCCACCGGCTGGCCCGCAGCCCGCGCAGCGTGCAGGGTGGGTGCGCGTTCGGGCTCCAGCGCCACCACATGGGCGCGGCTTTCCACCCATGCGGCCACACCGCCGATGAGGCCACCACCGCCCACGCTGACCAGCACCGTGTCGGGCAGGCGGCCGCCCTGCTCTTCCATCTCCAGCGCCAGCGTGCCCGCGCCGGCCACCACTTCGGGCTGGTCGTAGGCATGGGCCTGCAAGGCCCCAGTGGTCTTCTGGCGGGCCACGCAGGCTTCAAAGGCTTCGGAATACGCAGCGCCGGTGACGACCACCTCTGCCCCCAGGGCGCGCAGGCGGGCGCGCTTGGCCTCTGGCGAGACCTCGGGCACAAAGACCTCGCAGCGCACGCCCAGGGCCTGGGCGGCCGCCGCCACCGCAATGCCCGCGTTGCCGCCCGAGGCGATGATCACGCCGCTCTCAGGCACCGGGTTGGCCAGCAGCCGGTAGAGCATGCCGCGCGCCTTGAAGCTGCCGCCCACCTGCAGATGCTCCAGCTTGAGCCAGACCTCGGCACAGTCCACGCCCAGGGACTTGCCGGACAGGCGCATCAGCGGCGTGGTGCGCAAAAAGTCGGGCTGGGTGGCCAGTTGGCGGCGGGCTGCGGCAATGGCGGCGCGGTCGATCATGCAGGGGCTCCGGATGGCAGGTGGTGTCAAAAGAAGGGGCAGTGTAGGGGCTGCCCGCAACATGCAGACACAACGTGGACTGCACGAGCGCCCCACAACTGCCGATAACATGGCCAAAGCAGTTCCAACCCCACCCGTCCGGCGGTTCTGCACACAGGAGAAAAGCATGTTCTTTGTGTTCGGCCCGTCGGGCCAGATGTACCGGGGCGGCCCCGAAAACCTGGCACGTATCTCTGCGGTGCGCAGCGTGCAGCGCCCGCAGGCCCTGCGCACGCGGGCCATGGACGCACAAGATGGCCAGCCAGGGCCCGTCTTCACGGCCCCGCCCCGCCCCACTGCGGCCGACACCAACGCTGCTGCGCCTGCGGCTATCGTCAACCTGCGCATGCACGACGCGGTGAGCGCCTACGCACAGACCGAGCAAGGCCCCCAGGCCAGCACCCGCCAGCCGTTGACCAAGGTGAGCGATGTGATGACCACCGGCGGCGTGAGTGTGGCGCCCGACGTGCGTGTGAACGATGCCTGGCAGACCCTGGCCGAGCACAAAGTGGCGCAGGCGCCCGTCGTCGATGTGCTGGGCCGCGTGATCGGACTGCTGCTGAGGGCCGACATGGCGCCACTGGACTTGCTGCCCGAGCCCGGCGCCGTCAAACAGGCCATCGACCTGGCCCGCCGCCCGGTGGCCGAGGTGATGGTGAGCCCGGTGCCCACCGTGTCACCCGACACCGAACTGCGCCGCGTGGCCGCCGTGCTGCTGGACACCGGCCTGCCCGGCCTGCCGGTGACGGACGAGGCGGGCGTGCTGTCGGGCTTTATCTCGCGCACCGACATCCTGCGCGCCGTGGCAGCCGACCCGCCACTGGACCTGTGGAGCGGGCCCGCCGTGCACTTGTAAGGGGATATTTGAATGAAAATGGCCGCTGGCGCTAGAAGAATATGCGCCATCCGCTATCAATTCAGGAGTGAATAAAAAGGGCGCCTGTTGGCGCCCTTGCACGATCACCGGCGGCCCTTCACGCCACCGTCAGTGCGCCGATGGACCTGTCTCTGGCGTGCGCTCCCGAATCTCCAGCCCCGTGGCCGCGTCGATCTTGAGCCCCTTGGGCAGCGGGAACTTGATGGTTTCCTCGATGCCCGCCATGGTGCGGACCGACACAGCGCCCAGCGCCTTGATGCGGTCGATAACCTGCTGTACCAGAATCTCCGGCGCGGAGGCGCCCGCCGTGAGCCCCACGCGCGAACGGCCCTTGAACCATTCGCCCTGCAGCTCGTCAGCACTGTCCACCATGTAGGCGGTGGTGCCCAGCTTGGCCGCCAGCTCTCGCAGGCGGTTGCTGTTGGAGCTGGTGGGACTGCCCACCACGATCACCACATCCACCTGCGGGCTCAGCACCTTCACGGCGTCCTGCCGGTTTTGCGTGGCGTAGCAGATGTCCTGCTGCTTGGGTTCGCGCACATTCGGAAAGCGCGCCCGCACGGCGGCAGAGATTTCAGCCGCGTCGTCCACACTCAGCGTGGTCTGCGTGACCACGGCCAGTTTCTCGGTCTGCGCGGGCTGCACGCGGGCCACGTCCTCCACGTCTTCCACCAGGTGGATGCCGTGGTCGAGCTGGCCCATCGTGCCCTCCACCTCGGGGTGGCCCTTGTGGCCGATCATGATGAACTCGTAGCCTTCTTTGGCGAGCTTGGCCACTTCAACGTGCACCTTGGTCACCAGCGGGCAGGTCGCGTCAAAAATGCTGAAGCCACGCGCCTCGGCCTCTTGCTGCACCGCCTTGCTCACACCGTGGGCGCTGAAGACCAGCGTGGCGCCCGGCGGCACGTCCGACAGCTCCTCAATGAAGATCGCGCCCTTGGCCTTGAGGTCGTTCACCACGTAGGTGTTGTGCACGATTTCGTGGCGCACATAGATGGGGGCGCCAAACTTCTGGATGGCGCGCTCCACGATCTCGATGGCGCGGTCCACACCGGCGCAAAAGCCGCGCGGCTCGGCCAGCAGGATTTCTTTCGGCGCCAGCATCACAGGATCCCGATCAGCTGCACTTCAAAGGTCACGGGCTGGCCCGCCAGCGGGTGGTTGAAGTCGAACAGCACGGCGCCGTCTTCGCGCACCTGCATCACGGCGCCGGCGTAGCTGCCCTGGCCGTCGGGCGTGGGGAACTGCACCACATCGCCCACGCTGTACTTTTCGTCGGGGTCGCCCAGCTCGTTCATCAGCTTGCGCGCCACCCACTGCTGCATGTCGGGGTTGCGCTCGCCAAAGGCCTCGCCCGCAGGCAGCTCGAACGTGGTGCGCGTGCCCTCGGCCAGGCCCAGCAGGCGCTGCTCCATCGCGGGCGACAGCTCGCCCGTGCCCAGCGACAGGGTGGCCGGCTTGTCGGCAAAGGTGTTGATCACATCCCCCGCCGGGCCAGCCAGGCGGTAGTGCAGCGTGAGAAAGGAGCCCGGCTGCACGGTGGGAAGGGGGGTGGAAATAGAGGTCATGAGAGTCCCGATAAACTGCCCCGATTGTAGAAAACCGGGGAAACCCCTATCGGCTGGGTCCATCGGTGCCCTGCCCCGCACGTACTTTCCTCGCGCCATGCCCCTCAAAGACCTGCCCGCCGACGCCCAGCCCCGCGAAAAACTGCTGGCACGCGGCCCCGCTGCACTGGCCGATGCCGAGCTGCTGGCCATCCTGCTGCGCACCGGCATCGTGGGCAAAGGCGTGCTGCAGATGGCGCAGGAGCTGCTGGACCCGCCCGGTATCGACCCGGACACGGGCGCCGTCACTGGCGGCTTTGGCGGCATTGCCGGGCTGCTTCACACCAGCGCGGCCGACCTGGAGCGCATCAAGGGCCTGGGCCCGGCCAAACGCGCCGAGCTGGTGGCGGTGCTGGAGCTGGCCCGCCGCGCCCTGGCCCAGCAGTTGCGCGAGCGCGAAGTGTTCGACTCGCCCGACACCGTCAAGCATTACCTGCAGCTGCACCTGGCCGCCAAGGGGCACGAGGTGTTTGCGGTGCTGTTTCTCGATGCGCAAAACCGCCTGCTGGCACTGGAGGAGCTGTTTCGCGGCACGCTCACGCAGACCAGCGTGTACCCGCGCGAGGTGGTGCTGCGCGCCCTGCACCACCAGGCCGCCGCCGTGGTGCTGGCCCACAACCACCCGAGCGGCAGCGTACAACCCAGCCGTGCCGATGAGGCGCTGACCCAGACCCTGAAGACCACGCTGGCCCTCGTGGACGTGCGCGTGCTCGACCATGTGATCGTGGCACCGGGCCAGGCGCTGTCGATGGCTGAAAAGGGCCTGGTGTGACCGCCCCAGCCCCCACACCCGCCCAGCCGCCCACGGCCCTGCAAGCCGCGCTGGCGCGTGCTGCGCGCGCTGTTCCCGGCAAGGCGCCCCCGGTGGAAGCCACAGCCGCCGCCCCGGCCCCCAGCGCACCCCGGTCCGCCCGGCGCGCAGGCCTGGCTGACAAAAAGGCAGCCGCCAAGGCAGCGATGCGCCCGCTGCGCCAGGCCCCCGCCGGGCCCACAGCCGCAGCGAGCCCCTCACCACCCCGCCGCCGAGCCCCTCCGGCCCCGCGCCGTGCGGGCGAGCGCATCACCCAGCTGCAGGACCTGGCCACCGTGGCCCGCCGCCTGCGTGAAGAGCAGGAGCGCCGCGAGGCCGAAGACAAAGCCCGACGCGAAGCGGCAGCACGGGCCGAAGCCGAGCGCCACCTCTTCAGCCGCAGCGTGGGCCCCGTCACCCCACTGCGCAACCCGAATGTGGCGCGTCTGCGCCGCCACCAGCCGCCGCCGCTGCCGGTGCAGCACTGGCTGGACGAGGAACGGGTGCTGCTTGAATCCATCAGCGACGACTTCGACGTGAGCACCCTGCTCGACACCGACGACCAGTTGAGCTTTCGCCGCCCAGGCATTGGTGTGGAAGTGACGCGCCGCCTGCGCTCTGGCCACTGGAGCATCCAGCGCCAGCTGGACCTGCATGGCCTGCGCGTGGACGAGGCGCGCGAAGCGCTGGGCGACTTCATCCGTCATGCCCACAAGACGGGCCTGCGCTGCGTGCGCGTGGTGCATGGCAAGGGGTTGGGCTCGCCCGGCAAAAGCCCCGTGCTCAAGGGCCGCGTGCAGCGCTGGCTGGTGCAGAAGAACGAGGTGCTGGCCTTCGTACAGGCGCGACCCATGGATGGGGGCGCAGGGGCGCTCGTGGTGCTGTTGCAACCCGTTCTACGCAAAAATTCATGAAAAATAGCTGCAAGCGCTACATCCATATGCGCTTGCAGCTATCAAAAGCAGAGCATTTCAGAGCCCTACAGCAGGCTGCTCCATAGCGGTGCTACGAACGCATGCACCGCCGCGGCCTCCGTAACAGGAGGGGGACGACTACTTGGACAGGTCCACGCCGTACTTAGACGTGCCCTTGCCCGACCCGTCATCGGCCGCCAGCAGCGACACATTGCCCAGCCCGGCCGCCTGCGCCACGCTGAGGCCATTGGCGCCCGAGCTGAACACCACCGGACCCGCCACCGTGACCTTGGCAAAGCGCCAGCTCTTGGCAGCGCCGTTGGCCGCGCGGGTCACTGCCGGGTTCTTGCGGATGTAGTCGATGACCACATCGCGGTTCGCGTCGGGCGAGGCCCAGATGGTGCCCGAGCCGTCGAGCTTGTCGATGAAGCTCTTGCCGCTGGTGGCGCGGTAGTTGTTGGTGGCGATCACGAACTCCTGCGCCACATCGATGGGCTTGCCCAGGTACGTCAGGTTCTTGATGCGGCTGCCCACGGGCTGGGTCACGTCGATCTCATACTGCATGTCCGCCGTGGTGAACATGTCGAAGTTGTAGCCCGGGAAAGTGCTGATGAGCTGCTGCTCGGTGGTCTTGGCCGGGTCGATCTGGTTGAAGCGCTTGGCAGCGGCTTCGAGCCAGTTCTTGATGTCCGCGCCGTTCACCTTCACCGCGTACACCGTGTTCGGGTAGAGGTACAGGTCGGCCGCGTTGTTGATGGCCAGCGGGCCCGCGGCCACGTCGGTGTAGTCGGCTCCGCCCTGGAAGCCGCTCTTGAACGGTGCGCTCACCGACAGCACGGGCAACGCAGCGTACTGCGGCAGGCTAGCCTTGATGTAAGCCGCCACATAGGCCTGCTGTGCCTGGTTCACGATCTGGATCGCGCCGGGGTCACCCACATCAGCAAACAGCGTGCTCATGCGGAAGTCAGTCTGGCCGATCGGTGTCTTCACATACTGGATCGCAGCTTGGTGCTGGGTCTCTATCAGCGGGGCGATGGCGGGGTCTGCATCCACAGTCACCGTGGCGCCAGCGGCATTCTTGCTCTGGGTGTTGCGCAGCTCGCTCTTGCTGGCGGACTTGTTGACCACCCACTTGCTGCCGTCCCACTGCAACGCCAATTGCACCACGCCCAGGGCCTTGCCCCAGGAGCTGGCCATCACGGCAGGTACACCGTTCACCGTGCCCGCCTTGTGGTCCACACCGGGCAGGTTGAAGCTGGGCGTGGCTGCGGTGTCGGGGAACACGCCGTGCTGGTGGCCCATCACCATGGCATCAATGCCCGCCACCTTGGACAGGTACAAGCCCGGGTTCTCCATGGTGGCCGAGTAGGCGGCACTATCGAGCCCGCCGTGCAACAGCGCTACCACGATGTCGGCGCCCTTGGCGCGCAGCTCGGGCACGTACTTGTTAGCGGATTCCACGGCGCCTTCCGTGTAGACCTTACCTTCCAGGTAGCGCTTGTCCCAGTTCATGATGCCGGGGGTGGTGAAGCCAATCACGCCAATTTTGATCGGCAGCTTCACTTCCTTGCCATCGGTGCCCTTGGCCACCAGCGTGCGTTCCAGCAGTGTGTAGGGCTGCACCAGCGGTTTCTTGGTCTTGTTGCTGTACACGTTGGCCAGCACGGCGGGGTAGCCTGCGCCTGCGCATTTCTTGGTGGCATCGACCCCATCCACGTCCAGCCCGCCACCCAGCACCTGGTTCAGGAAGGGCAGGCCGTAGTTGAACTCGTGGTTGCCCAGCGTGCCCGCATCAAAGCCCAGCGCGCCCATGGCCTTGTACATGGACAGCTGCTGCGTGCAGGGGATAGGGCTGATGGTGGCCTCGTAGTCGGCCAGTGCGGTGCCCTGGATGGTGTCACCGTTGTCCACCAGCAGCGTGTTGGCAAACTCCTTGCGGGCCGCGCGCACCAGCGTGGCCGTGCGCTCAAAGCCGTAGCTTTTGTCTTCGGCCAGCTTGAAGTAGTCGTAGCTGCGCACGTTGAAGTGCAGGTCGGTGGTCTCCAGCACGGCCAGCGTGGCCGTGGCGCCCGCGTTGCTGCTGGCGTTGTCGCTGCTGCCGCCGCAGGCAGCCAGCGACGCGGCAAGTGCTACCACACCCAGTGCGGCGACACGGCGTGAAACCTGCGAAGGGGAAATCAGAAAACCCAGAATGCGTTCAGACATGAACAGTCCCTGTTGGAAACAAGGGACCGAGTGTCTGGGCCGGGTTTGACAGCGGTGTGACGTGGCAACGTCGATGCAACACCCTCGCCGCACGCGGCAGTCAGCGGGCCTCGTGGCAGCTCAATCGATGCGGTGCACGTCGCCGTTGTGGGGTGAAGCACTCTCGTGGAACAGGTCTTCCAGAAACTGCACAAGTTCATGCTCTTCGACAAAGTCGGGGATCACAAAGCCCGAGGGCGTGCGCTTGCCGTCAGCGCCCACGCGGTAGGCCTGCCACAGCGCGCCTTCGCGGCGCACCTCGACGATGCGGCCGAACACATTGAACCGCGGGTACCCATGGGCTTCCGGCTGTTGAGCAGGTGTGGGGAGTGGTTCAGCGGCGGTCATAGGATGTTGTCCAGACGCGGGGGGATCCGTCAGGCTCGCACCGAGGCGATCAAGTCCACCTCCACCGTCGCGTTCTTGGGCAGCTGCAGCACCCCGACCGACGTGCGGGTATGGGCGCCAGCATCTCCCAGCACGGCAAACAGCACCTCCGACGCGCCATCGGCCACCTCACTTTGCTGCGTGAAGGTGGGCGCCGACTGCACATACACGGTAATGCGCAGGATGGATTGCACGGCATCCAGCGAACCCACGGCGCGCTGCAGCAGCGCCAGCGCGCGCATCGCGCAGACCTTGGCGGCCTTTTGCGCATCGGCCAGCGAGGCCCCGGCCCCCGCCGCGCCCGTGACGACTACCGTGTCGCCCACGCGCGGGATCTGCCCACTCAGGTAGATGTGGTGGCCGTCACGCACCAGCGGGACGTAGTTACCACCAATCTTGATCTCGCCATCAAAGCGGTAGCCCAGTGCCTGGGCCTGTTCCTCAAATCTCGCATCGCGTGACATGAACATGGGTCTCCAAAAAAAACTGCAGTCTTCGCTGCGGGCTACATGAAGCGCGCAAAAGGGTCTACCAGCGAGGCGATCGACACGGTGCCGGCAGTCCCACCCTCGTCACGCCGCGCCGATTCATGCCCTGCCGGCACGGGCACGGCGGGCAAGGGCTGCATGCGGCGGCCATACAAGCGCTGCACGCGGTCGTCGAGCGTGGGGTGGGTGTCCAGCCAGCGCTCCATGCGGCTGCGGCCGGGTACGTCCACCAGCAGCATGTGCTGCACAGCCGGGTGGGCCAAGCCGGTGTGGACGGGGTTCTCGGCATACCCGGCCGGGGTGTCGCGGCGCTGGGCCATGACCTTGCGCAGCACACCACCCAGGCCATCGCGGCTGCGGGTCCATTGCACCGCGCGTGCGTCGGCCAGATATTCGCGCTGTCGCGATACGGCGGCCTTGAGCATGCGGCCGGTGAGCCAGCCCGCAAAGCCCGCCACCATGATGGCCGAACCGAACCACCAGGCCAGGCCCCGGCGCTCGCGCATCGTGTCGCCAAAGTTGTAGACCAGTTCCAGCCCGAACACCATGCCCGCCAGGCGCATCTTCAGGCGAGTGTCGCCCTCGTGCAGATGGCTCAGCTCATGCGCCACCATGCCCTGCATCTCTTCGCGGGTGAGGTAGTCCAGGGCGCCCTGCGTCACGGCAATGACGGCGTCGCTCTCGTCCCACCCGGCAGCGAACGCATTGATGGCATCGGTGCGCGGCATGACCATGACCTGCGGGCGCGGCATGTGCGCGGCAATGCACAGCTCGTCCACGATGTTGGACAGCCGCTGCTCGGCGTGCGACAGCGACGGGCGCAACTCGCGCGCGCCCACACGCTGTGCCAGCTTGACACCGCCTGCGCGCAAGTTGGACGTCTCCACCCACCAGCCGCCCAGCACCAGCATCAGCGAGACCCCCACATTGGCGGCCAGAAAACCTTGTGGGAAGGGCAAGTGCACGGGCAGCACCGCCACCATCAGCCACCAGGCCAGCGCCAGGGCCGCATGCACGGCCGCTACCAGAACGACCACAGCGAAGGCAAAACCCAGCAGCAGGCGACGCGTCTCGCTGCGCGCGTTGTGCTGGTGATCCCAGAACTTCATGGATGTGGCAGTGGAAGGGTCAGAACTTCACCCGGGGCGCGGCGCGCTCTTCGTCGGACTGCGTGGACGCCAGCATGGGCGCGGGCGCAAAACCCAGCAGGCGCGCGACGATGAGGTCCGGGAACTGCGCCGCCGCATCGTTGAACTCCAGCGCCTGGTCGTTGTAGGCCTGGCGCGCAAAGCCCAGGCGGTTTTCGGTGCTGGTGATTTCTTCGGACAGCGACTGCATGGTGGCGTCGGCCTTGAGTTCAGGGTAGCTCTCGGCCACCACCATCAGCCGGCCCAAGCTGCCGCCGAGTACGCCCTCTGCCGCTGCCAGCGCGCCCATGGCGCTGGCGCTTTGCGGTGCGGCACGCACCGCTGCAGCCGCGCCCTGCGCCTGGCTGCGGGCCTTGATGACGGCCTCCAGCGTGGCGGCCTCGTGCGCGAGATAACCACGTGCCACCTCCACCAGATTGGGAATCAGGTCATACCGGCGCTTGAGCTGCACATCGATCTGGCCAAACGCGTTGGCAATGCGGTTGCGCAACTGCACCAGCCGGTTGTAGACCGCCACAGCCCACAACCCCACAGCGACCAGCACAACGACCACGACCCATGCAGTTGCCGACATACCCCACCTCCTGAATTTGTTGGAGGGAGCATCTTAGAGCCTGCGGAAGAAGCCTCGGGAAACCCGTAAGGGCACCCTTCAAGGGCGCAAAAGAGGGCCGCCTTGCGGGCTGGCTACACCCCTTTGTTGCGCATCCAGTCGGCCGTGCCCATGAAGCTTTCCTTCAGCCGCACGCGCAGGTCGGTGGGCACGCCGGTCTCGCCCATGGCCTGGTCCATGCAGGCCACCCACTGGTCGCGCTCCTTGATGCCGATGGCAAACGGCATGTGGCGCGCACGCAGGCGGGGGTGGCCAAACTGGTCGGTGTAGTACGACGGCCCGCCCAGCCAGCCGCACAGAAACATGAACAGCTTTTGCCGGGCCTGGCCCAGGTCGCTGCCATGGGCGGCACGCAGCTCGGCGTAACCAGGTTCCAGGTCCATCAGGTCGTAGAAGCGCTCGGTCAGGGCGCGCACGCGTTCTTCGCCGCCGATCCATTCAAAAGGGGTGGTGGCCACAGGGGCCTCTGCGGCGGAGGACGAGGGGGTGGATTCCATGGGGTTGGCAAAAAGAGATTGCCAGGCGGTGTCGGGAAGCCTTGGATTATAGAAATCTGGGCCTTGTCAGCGCCTGCAGCGCGTGTGGGACAACCACACATCGACACCCGATGCCATGCGCCCCGTTACTCCAGCACTGCCCGCAGCTGCCGCGTGGTCACCGCCAGGCGCCGGGCGCCGATCTGGGCCAGGTTGTTCATCACCGTGAGGGCCGCCTCGGGGTACTGCCTTGCCCAGGCGTCAAAATGCGCGCGCGACAAACGCACCAGATGCGCCGGGCCACGTTCGGCGCCCGCGCAGGCACTGCGGGCCGCACCGTTGAGGAAGGCCATCTCGCCAAACGCCATGCCCGGACCGACGGTGGCCAGGCGCAAGCCTTTGTCGGGCGGCCACTGGGTGACCAGCGTGATGTGGCCAGACTTGACCACGAGGAGGTCATGGTCCGTATCCCCCGCATGGAACACCACGCCATGGGGCGGGACGGCCTGGGACACCAGCAGCGCCTGCAAGGCCTCGGCAGCGGCCTTGGGCACGCCTTCGCCCACCTCGCCCAGCACATCGCGCTCGGGGTGCGCGGGGCGTTGCTCGATGGGCCGCTGCGACAGGATGCCCACCTCGGCCCATTCCAGCGCCCGGTCCAGGTCGGCAAAGGCGCGCACATGCTCCCCTGCATGCTCGGCGGCCATGGGGTCCAGGGCTGCCACGGCCGCGGCGATGCCCTGCTGGTCCAGGTCACGCACCAGCGCCCGCAGTTGGGCCATTGCCGTGCTGTCCCACGCGGGCACGCGGCCCGCGTCCAGAATGACCCAGCGATGGCGCGGCAGCAGCAGCATGCGCACCTGCTCGGCCAGATGGGCGGCCACCCCAAAAGACATCACGCCTTGCAGTTCAAACACCGCCACCTGGTTCATGCGCGGCGTCAGCCAGCTGTCCGACCCGGCACGGCGCAAGCGCCGCGAGCGCAACTCGCCATCCAGACGCACATGGCGCAGCACCGTGGCGGCAGAGTCGTGCAGCAGCACAAACGTGGCCACCACCAGGCCAGCCACCAGCGCCCCCACGCCCCCCATCACGGCAAACACCAGCGCCACCAGCCAGCTCTGCGCCCAGGTCACCCGGGACCGGCGGGCATAGCCCAGCGACCACATGAGGCCCGGCACCTGCATCAGCCCCGCCAGCACCAGCCCTCCGGCAAGACAGGCCATGGGCACCCAGTGCAGCCACCACGCCCCCGTGACCGCCACCCCCAGCATGATGGCGGCGTGCCAGCGCGGGGCATCGCGCGAGGCCCCCGCCTGCGCCAGCACAATGCGCGAACGCGACGCGCTGGTGGATGCGGGAATCATGCCCATCAGCCCACACAGCGCACCCAGCAAACTCTCGCGGCGCAGCGCCAGGTTGGCATTGCCACGCAGGCCATGGTCCAGCTCCAGCTCCTGGTTGAATACCAGAATCTCCAGGCTGTTGACCAGCGCCATCAGCACCGCCAACACCACCAGGGCCGAGCCCTGCTGCCGGGCCAGGGCCATCCAGGGGATACCCGTCCAGTCGGGCAGCATGGGCCAGGCAAACACGCTGGGCGGCACGGCAGGCACAAACACACTGCCCAGCCCCACACCCCATACCCCCGCCAGCGCCACGGCCAGTGCCACCAGGGCCACGGCCGAAAGCAGCCCTGGCATGCGGGGCCAGCGCTGGCGCAGCCCCCAGGCCAGCGCCACCACGGCCAGCGCAGCCAGCAGGTGCCAGCCGGTGCGTGCGTCCCACAGCGCATCGGCACCCGCACCAAAGCCATTGCGCACCTGTCCCACCACCATCGACAAGCCCACACCGGCTGCAAACCCGTGGGTGACCGAGATGGGAAGAAACCGCGCCACCGACGCCAGCCGCAACACCCCCAGCAGCCACTGGAACACAAAGGCCAAAGCCACCGTGGCACCGCTGACCGCCAGCACCTGGCGCGCGCTCAGGCCCAGGCTGGGGGCCGCACCGTGGGCAGTCGCCAGCACGGCGGCAAACAGCAGGGCCACCACCGTGGTCGGTGCATACACCACCCCGGCACGGGGTGTCGCCAGGGTCAGCAGCAGGCCGGGCAATGCAGCCGACCACAAAGCCAGCGCGGCCAGCGAATGTTCGCCCGCCAGCGGCGCAAATGCCAGCAGCCCCAGCCCCACGGCGTGGGGCACGGTGACCGCTGCCGCAGACCACGCCGCCGCTGCGCCCGAGGGCTGCGGCGCCGACGGCCCGACCTCAGCCCCCGCCGAAGGCCCGGCACGGCGATGCAGCGAGGCAGTCACGGGTGCGGTCGGCGGCATGGAGAAGGTCTAATAATCCCTGGGCATTGCGCGCCTACAGGCTGCGCGCCGCAAAGGTGTCGCAGGTCTTGACACTGCCACTTTGCAGGCCGCTGTTGAACCAGCGCTGCCGCTGGGCGCTCGTGCCATGCGTGAAGCTCTCGGGCACCACCGCGCCGCCATTGGCCCGCTGCAGCGCATCGTCACCAATCTTGGCGGCGGCGTTCATGGCTTCTTCCACATCGCCCTGCTCCAGGATCTGGCGGGACTTCTGGGCGTGGTGGGCCCACACCCCCGCAAAGCAGTCGGCCTGCAGCTCCAGCCGCACCGACAGCGCGTTGTATTCCACCTTGCTCACACGGCCCCGCATCTGGTCCACCTTGGCGCTGATGCCCAGCTGGTTCTGCACGTGGTGGCCCACCTCATGGGCAATCACGTAGGCCTGGGCAAAGTCGCCCGGGGCACCCAGCCGGGTCTTGAGAGTCTCGTAGAAACCCAGGTCGATATAGACCTTCTGGTCAGCGGGGCAGTAAAACGGCCCCATGGCTGCCTGCCCCGTACCACATGCAGTGGGCGTAGCGCCCCGGAACAACACCAGCCGCGGGTCCTGGTAGCGCCCGCCGCCCTGGCGGAACACCTCGCCCCACACGTCTTCCGTGTCGGCAAGCACCGTGGACACAAAACGTGCCATGGTGTCATCGGCCGGTGGGCGGTGGGCCGGGGCATGGGGTTGCGTCTGCACCTGGGGCGCCGGGCCGCCGCCGCTGAGCAGCCCCAGGATGGTCAAGGGGTTGATGCCCAGCACCCAGCCCCCCACCAGCGCGATCACGATGGTGCCGATGCTGATGCTGCGCCCACCAAACACCGGCGATCCACCGCCGCCGCCCTCGTCACGGCGGTCTTCCACGTTGTCGGACTCGCGATTGCCTTCCCATTTCATTGCGTCTCTCCAGCGCCCGCCAGATGGGGCGGCCAAGCCTGCATGTTACGCGCGGGGCCGCCCTGGCGCGGACGATTTACGATGTGTTCCACCCCGCTTTTGCCTGCCTTTCATGACATCTGCCGCACACCATGGCGCGCCAACCATTCTTCTGACCGGTTTTGATCCGTTTGGTGGTGGCGCGCACAACCCCAGCTGGCTCATTGCGCAAGCGCTGCACGGGCAGCGCATCGCAGGACACCAGGTGGTGGCCGCGCAATTGCCCACGGTGTTCGGGCAGTCGTTGCAGCGGCTGCAGTCGCTGTTGCTAGAACACCGGCCCACCCTCACGCTGTGCCTGGGCCTGGCAGGCGGTCGGGCAGCGCTGTCCATCGAGCGCATCGGCATCAACATCAACGATGCGCGCATTCCAGACAACGGTGGCGCACAGCCCATAGACACCCCGGTGCAACCCGGCGGACCTGCCGCCTACTTTGCCAGCCTGCCCATCAAGGCCATGCTGCGCGCCGTGCAACGCGCAGGCGTGCCCTGCGAAGTGTCGCAAACCGCTGGCACCTTTGTCTGCAACCATGTGCTGTACGGCCTGATGCATCTGCTGGCACAAGGCACAGGCCCAGAGGGCGCACGGGGCGGTTTTGTGCATGTGCCCTGGCTCAGTGGCCAGGGGGACCCCCATCTGCCCCTGCGCGACATGGTGCGCGGCATCCATGCCGCCCTGTGGGCTGCGGTGCTGACGCCGCAGGACATCGTGCTGCAGGCGGGGGCCACGCATTGATGGGCATGGCCGCCATGGCGAACCTGAACCCGCGCCCAGCACACGCTGGGTGATCTTGGGCACTGCACAGGTGAGGGCTTCTCCGCTCCCACAAGAGCGGCATGCTGTGTACAGTCCGCCTATGCTTTTTGCCCCCTCTTCAGCTCCCTCGGGCGTGCTGGATGCAGCAGCCACCGCTGTGCGGTTGCCCTGGTCCGATCTGGCTGACGAAATAGCGGCCTTGCTCAAAGACCCCACAGTCGTGGTGCCGCAGCGTACCGTGCTGCCGCTGGCGCAAGGCGGCAGCTTGTTTGTGATGCCCGCCACGGATCAATCGGTGGCCATGACCAAGCTCATCACCTTTACCCCGGGCAACGCGGGCACACGACGCCCGTCGATCCAGGGCGATGTGGTGGTGTTTGACATCGCCACGGGCGAGCGTCGGCTGGTGCTGGACGGGCCCACTGTCACCGCACGGCGTACCGCCGCGGTCTCTCTGCTGGCCGCCCGGCATCTGGCGCAGGTGCCACAGGGCCCTTTGCTCATCGTCGGCGCAGGGGTGCAGGGCCTGGCACATGCCGAGGCATTCATCCACGGCCTGGGCGTGCGCGAGGTGTGGATTGCCTCGCGCAGCAGCGCCAGCGCCCAGGCCCTGGCAGCGCAGGTGCGCGGCCTGGGCGCCCACGTGCGGGTGGTGGCCGATGCCGATGCCGCCGTGCCCCACTGCCCGCTGATAGCGACCTGCACCACGGCCAGCGCGCTGGTGCTGAGCGCCCCGCCCCGGCCCGACGCATTTTTGGCGGCCGTGGGCGCTTTCACGCCCGCCATGGCAGAGCTGGCCCCAGCCCTTTGCCAGCATGTGGCGCGGCACGGACGCATCCTGGTGGACACCAGCGATGCACTCCATGAGGCGGGCGACCTGCTGCAGGCAGGCCTGGATGTGGCGGCGCTGCCGACGCTGGGTGAGATGGTCCGGAGCCTCGGTGCCACAGCCCCCGAGCGGCGTTCGGGTCCGGTGCTGTTCAAGAGTTGCGGCTGGGCAGGCTGGGACTTGGCAGCAGCCCGGCTGGCCCTGCGCCGCGCCAGCCCGGCACCGGCCGCGACGGCACACTGGGCAGACCCTTCCGCATGATGCTCATCACACGTTTTTCAGACCACAGCCTGCGCATGCAGATCGCGCTGGTGTTTGGCACGCTGGTCGTGACCCTGTCAGTGCTGCTGTCGCTGGGGTTTGGCGAGTTGCTCAAGCACCGCATTCAGCGCGATGCAGGCAGTTCCTTGCAGGTGGTCGCCGAAAACGCAGGCAAGCTCCTGGCCCTGGGCCTCATGCAGCGCAGCCTGGAGGCGGAGGTGATGGCTAGTGCCGAAGTGGTGTGGTCCAAGGGGCTCGACTCTGCCGAGGCCCAGCACATGCTGGCCCGCAGCCAGGCCATGCAGCCCACCAACCTCTGGATCGGTGTGGCCGATGCGCAAGGCGTGGTGCGCAATGCCACACGCGGCCTGCTGGTGGGCCAGAGCGTGGCCCAGCGGCCCTGGTTTCAACACGGACTCGAAGGGGTGCATGTGGGCGACGTCCACCCCGCCAAGCTGCTGGAGTCCCTGCTGCCCCCCACCGCCACTGGCGAACCACACCGGTTTGTGGACTTTGCAGCGCCCATTCGCGTCGGCCCCACCACGGTGGGCGTGCTGGGCATCCACGGCAGCTGGCAGTGGACACGCGAGGTACTGGAGAGTCTGACCCCTGCGTCATCCGATGAAAGCGCGCTGGAACTGTTCATCTTTGACCGCGAAGGCCAGTTGATTTTTGCGCCTGGCGGACAGACCGAGGTGATGCGGTCCGCCGGGCAGCGACTGCCCGAGGACATCAGTGTCAACAACAACCGTGATGGCGACCGGACGCAGACCACCGTGGTGCGGTGGAGGGATGGCAAGCGCTACCTGACCGCTGCCACGCAGCTGCAGCCGCGCAACGCGGCCAGCGATCTGGGCTGGCGCATCGTGGCGCGCCAGCCTGTCGAATTGGCTTTCGCGGAGGCAGACAACACCGTGCAACTGGCACTGGTGATTGGCCTGACGGCCGCGCTGCTGGCATCCGCCCTGGCCTGGCTGGCCGCCCGGCGCCTGAGCGTGGACCTGTATGCACTGGCCGACGCGGCCAGTGCGGTGGAGGCCGGGCTCCCCGGCAGCGACATTCCGACCATGCAAAGCAGCCGCGAAGTACAACAGCTGTCTCAGTCTCTGGGCCGCATGACGCACCGCCTGCTGGCCGCCCGCGAGGCGATGGAAGAAAAAGTGCGCCTGCGCACGCTGGAGCTTGAGGCCGCGAACCGCGCGCTGGACCTGCAGGCACGCACCGACGCCCTCACCGGGTTGCTGAACCGGCGCGGCTTCGAGACACAAATGGCCTTTGCGGTGGCGCTGGCGCGGCGCAGCAGCCGTCCGCTGAGTCTGATCACCGTGGACGTGGACCACTTCAAGCGGGTGAATGACACCTACGGGCATGAAGCCGGAGACGAGGTCCTGCGGCGCCTGGCACGCACGCTGGAGTCCCGCCTGCGTGGCTCTGATGTGGTGGCGCGACTGGGGGGAGAAGAGTTCGTGGCGTTGCTGCCCGACACCGACCTGGAGGGCGCCCAGTCCATTGCGCAGGCCCTTGTCACCGCCATGGCAGAGCAACAGAACCCGGTCGTGGGCACCATCACCGTCAGCGCAGGTGTCGCAACCATGCGCAGCGCAGACGACAACGGCGCCGCCATGCTGCGTCGTGGCGATGCCGCGCTCTACGAGGCCAAAGGCCAGGGACGCAACAGGGTCTGCGTGGAGGCGTGAGGGCTGCCCGAGCCCGCAGTGGCGCCGTCCCCCGGTGTTGCGGGCCGTGGCTCCGGGCTTTCGGCTTGCAGCACGGGCGCCTCAAAATACGGCTGCAGCTGGGCTGACAGCTCGTGCAGGCCAGCGTCCGGAGCGCCGGCCGCCAACGCCAATCGCTCCAGGGCATAGGGCCGGTGGCCCAGCATCATCGACATGTTCACGCAGTGGCCGTGTGCTGCCATGCGCAGCACAAAGGCATTGAGCAACTCACAGGGCCAGTAGGTGTGGTGTGCCTGGCAGTCGGCGTCGGCGGAATGCGGCGCAGCGTCTGGGCGCCGGGGCGGCGGGATGACAGAAGGCGCAGAGGCTGGAGCGGGATCGGCCAGCGCTGGCGCCAGAGCGCGGGTGGGCGCAAAGAACAAGGTTGAGGCGGCAGCGGACATCAGCATGGTGAAACTCCATCAGCCTCCATCTCCCGGGAGGCGTGTCACCGATGCTAGAAAACTTACCGATGCTTGCATTTCAGCCAAGGCGCATGGCGCGTGTAGGACACAACCCCTGCCACCGCCGGCCATGTGCGCCTGGTCAGGCCTTGGGCAGTGTCACGCCCACCTGGCCCTGGTACTTGCCGCCCCGGTCTCGGTAGCTGACCTCGCACACGTCGTCCTTGTCGCTCTCGAAGAACAGCACTTGTGCGCAGCCCTCGCCCGCGTAGATGCGCGCTGGCAGCGGCGTGGTGTTGCTGAACTCCAGCGTCACATAGCCTTCCCACTCGGGCTCGAACGGCGTCACGTTGACGATGATGCCGCAGCGCGCATAGGTGCTCTTGCCCAGGCAGATGGTGAGCACATTGCGCGGGATGCGGAAGTATTCGACCGTGCGGGCCAGCGCGAAGCTGTTGGGCGGGATGATGCAGCTGTCACCCTCGAAATCGACAAAGCTCTTTTCATCGAAATTCTTCGGGTCCACCACCGTGCTGTGGATGTTGGTGAACACCTTGAATTCGGGCGCACAGCGGATGTCGTAGCCGTAGCTGCTGGTGCCGTAGCTGATGATCTTGCGGCCTTCGACCTCGCGAACCTGGCCAGGCTCGAAGGGCTCGATCATTCCGTGCTCGGCCGCCATGCGGCGGATCCATTTGTCGCTCTTGATGCTCATAGCAGAACTCCCTGCGCTGTGGCCCGCTCAGTGGTGGACTGCCGGGCGCTATTAAATACGTAGCTGGTAGCGCATGAATATCAAGCGCTAGAGCCGTATTTTGCTTGAGAAATCACCGTTTGCTGCACCACACGGTCGTCGCCGAGCACGATCAGCGCAAACAAAAGCTCATCGAGGTTACGCGCCTGGCGGGTCTTGCGCGCCAAAAGCGGCGTGGCTTCGGGGTTCAGCACCACAAAATCGGCCTCGCAGCCCGGCTGCAGATTGCCGACCACACCCGCCAGGCCCAGCGCCCTGGCCGCGCCCGCCGTGTGTTGCCACCACAGTTGCTGGGGTGACAGACTCAGGCCCTGCTTGGTCTGGCCCTCACGCCCCACGTAGTACGCGGCCAGCATGGTGTGGAACGGGCTGAAGCTGGTGCCCCCGCCCACATCGCTGGCCAGGCCATAACCAAACCCCACGCGGTCGGCACCGGCGTAGTCGAAGAACCCGCTGCCCAGAAAAAGATTGCTGGTGGGGCTGACCGCCGCCACCGCACCGGTGTCGCGCATCAGCGCGCGGTCGTCGTCGTCGAAGTGGATGCAGTGGGCATACACTGCACGCTCGCGCATGAGGCCAAAGTCGTCGTACACACCGAGGTAGCTGCGCGCGGCGGGGAACAGCTCGCGCGCCCAGCGGATCTCGTCGCGGTTTTCGGCCACATGGGACTGGATCCACACATCGGGGTAGCGCGCAGCCAGCTCGCCCGCGCCACGCAATTGCTCGTGGGTGCTGGTGGGCGCAAAGCGGGGGGTGATCGCATAGCCGAGCCGGTCCACGCCGTGCCAGCGCCGGATGAGCGCCTCGGTGTCGATGAGGCTCTGCTCGGTGTCGTCGCGCACACCGTCGGGGGAGTGGCGGTCCTGCAGCACCTTGCCAGTGATGAGGCGCATCTGCTGGCGTTGCGCCTCGGCAAACAAGGCGTCCACGGACGCGGGATGAGACGTCGAGAACGCCAGGGCTGTGGTCACACCGTTGCGCAGCAACTCGGCCACAAAAAATTCGGCCACCTGGGCGCTGTAGCCAGGGTCTACAAACCGCGACTCGTGGGGAAAGGTGTAGTTCTCCAGCCAGGGCAGCAGGCCATCGGCGGGCGAGCCGATCACGTCCGTCTGCGGGAAGTGGATGTGCATGTCCACAAACCCCGGCGCCAGGATGCGCCCCGGCAGATGCACCACAGGCTCCCCGGCAAATTGTGGCGCGAGAGTCTGCCAAGCGCCTGCCGCCAGCACCCGCTGGCGGCCCTGGGCATCCGGGCCAATGGCCAGCAGGCCATCTTCGTCATAGAGGGCGCGGCCGTCATCGGCAAAACGCAAAAGGGCGGAACGGTAAACAGGCATGGCGGCAAGCTTAGCGGCAGGGGGCGCCGTTTGTATATGCAGCACCCCATAGAGGCTATGGGGTTCGGGGAGCACCGATCAGTGACAACGATGGGCGACACGCCCGACCGTATCAGCGGGACACCTTACCCACCACGCCTTCCACCAGCCAGTTCATCTGCAAGATTTGTGCATCCGACAGCGCCTGGCCTGCGGCGATCCGCTCCTGCCCTTCGTTGTCGCGCACTGGCGCCTTGCCCGCACGGAAGGGCTGCAGCTTGCCCGCACCCACGGCCTTTTGGGCATTGAGCACCTCTTGCTGGACGGCCACAGGCACACGGCTGCCAAAGTCGCCCACGCGGATCATGCCCTCGCGCACACCGCCCCACAGGTTGGCGCTTTTCCAGGTGCCGTTTTGCACAGCGCGCACGCGCTCGGTGTAGTAGGCGCCCCACTGGTGCGTCACGGCCACAATCTGGGCATCGGGCCCGGTCTTGCGCATGTCCGAGTGGTAGGCCACGGCCATCTTGCCGCGCTCTTGCGCAGCCGCCATCACGGCGGTGGAGCCAGTATGGAAAGCAATCACGTCCACGTCCTGATTGAACAGCGCCATGGCGGCGTCGCGCTCCTTGGGCGGGTCGAACCACACATTGAGCCACACCACCTTGACGGTGGCCTGGGGGTTGACCGAGCGCATGCCCAGCGTGAAGGCGTTGATGCCCTGCAGCACTTCGGGGATGGGAAACCCGGCCACGAACCCTGCCACGCCGGTCTTGCTCATGCGGCCCGCGGCGATGCCCGCCAGGTAACGCCCCTCGTAGTAGCGCGCATTGGCGGCGGCCACATTGGGTGTGGTCTTGTAGCCGGTGATGGACTCGAACTTCACCTGCGGGTAGTCCTGCGCCACCTTGAGCGTGGGCTCCATGTAGCCAAAGCTGGGGGTGAAGATGATCTGGTGGCCGGTGGCGGCCAGGTCGCGGATCACGCGTTCGGCATCGGCGCCTTCGGCCACGTTCTCGACAAAGGTGGTCTTCACCTGGTTGCCCAGCGCGGCCTCGACGGCCTTGCGGCCTTGGTCATGCTGGCGCGTCCAGCCTGCCTCGGTGATGGGCGAGACATAGACAAAACCGGCTTTGACGGGCTCGGCGACGCTGCCCTTGGCGGGTGTGGTCTGGGAAAAAACGGGGGAGAAAAAACAGGCGGCCACGAGCGTGGCAGCGAGGTTTTTGTACATGGTGTTCCTCTACATGGCCCTGATGAAATGGACCGGAAGCACCGCAGGACGACGGTGCCACCGGGCCGGTCAGACTGTGCGAAAACTACATGGAGCGGTGTTGCAAAGACTGCCGGAAAAAAGCGCTTTCAAGCACGGGAGGGCGTTGCGGCAGCGCGCAGAGCCCCGCCATTAATTTCAGTTCAGCCGCAGCGCCTGCGGGCCCGCGCCCAGTCGGAAGGCACCGACGACTTCGGCCAGGCGCGAAGCCTGGTCCTTCAGGCTTTCCGCGGCAGCGGTGGATTCTTCCACCAGGGCTGCATTTTGCTGGGTCATCTGGTCCAGCTGGGTCACCGCCACATTTACCTGACCAATGCCCTGGCTCTGCTCCGACGCGGCTGCGCTGATCTCTCCAATGATGTCGGTCACGCGGCGCACGGAACTCACGATCTCGCCCATGGTGGTGCCGGCGTTCTGCACCAGGGCAGCACCCGACTCGACCTTTTCCACGGACACGCCGATCAGCGTCTTGATTTCCTTGGCCGCCTGGGCCGAGCGCTGGGCCAGTGAGCGCACTTCGCTGGCCACCACGGCAAAGCCACGGCCCTGCTCGCCCGCACGGGCGGCTTCCACAGCAGCGTTCAGCGCCAGGATGTTGGTCTGGAAGGCAATGCCGTCGATGGTGCCGATGATGTCGGCGATCTTCTTGCTGCTGGTGTTGATCTCGTCCATGGTGGTCACCACCTGGGCCACCACATCGCCCCCGCGCTGTGCCACCTGCGCCGCCGACACGGCCAGCTGGTTGGCCTGCACGGCCGAATCCGCGCTCTGGCGCACGGTGCTGGTCAGCTCTTCCATGGAGCTGGCGGTCTCCTGCAGGCTGCTGGCCGTCTGCTCGGTACGTGCGCTCAGGTCCTGGTTGCCAATGGCAATCTGGGTGCTGGCAGTGGAGATGCTGTCCACCACACCCCGCACTTGCTGCAGCGACCGGTGCAGCGCGCTGCGCATGGCATCCAGCGCGCGCAGCAGGTGCCCGGTCTCATCGTTGGCATAGCTCGCCTGGGGAGCCCCCGTCAGGTCCATGTTGGCGATGGTTTCGGCAATGGCCTCGGCCTGGCGGAGCGGGCGCGTGATGCTGGTGGTCAGCAGCCAGGCCAGCAAGGCGCCCAGCAGCAACGATACGCCGGTGCAGATCTGAAGCAGCAGTGTGGTCTGCGCACGCAGCTCTTCGCTACGCTTGCCGGCTGCATCCAGCTCGGCGCGCTGGCCGTCCACCATCTGCTGCACGCCTGCCAGATAGCTGCGGGAGGTGGGCTCAAAACGCTCGGTGAACACCTTGTTGGCGTTCTCGGCATCGCCCGCCTGCTTGAACTTGCTCACCTCCTCGCGGGCCGCCAAATAGTCCTTGCGCAGGTCACCCACCTTGGCAAAAAGCTGCTTCTTCTCCGGCGTGTCCATCTTGGACTCGATGAACTTCTGCAGCTCATTGGTTTCGCGGATCGACGCCGCCGTGGCAGGCGCAAAATAGGGGATCAGGCTGGCGTCACTGCTCTTGGCGATGGCTGCAGCGCGCTGTACGCCGGAAGTGGTGTGGCGCAGCCAGTCCGAGCCAGCACGTTCGGTCTTGATGTTGTCGTTGACCATGGCGTCGATCTCTCGGCCCAGCTGGCTGAGCTTGACCACAGCCACCACGCTGCTGGCAAAAAACAACGCCAGGATCAGGCCGAGCACCAGCGTGAGGCGCTTGCCAATGGACATTTGACTGAGAAACATGGAAGGCTCCAAAAAAGGGGGGCAACACGGCACCCGTGCACTCCGCAAAGAAACTGTTCAAGGTCTCAAGGGGCGCAGGGTAAGGGCCATGGTGGTGGATCACCCCGTGGGCCTGGGCCGGACGCAATTCGAACGAATGCTTACTATTTTAAGGGTTTACCCAGATCAGCCCCCTGCCGCCCAGGCGACAGGCCCTCCGTGCGGGCTGCGCCCAGCTCAGTAATCGTGCTCCACGCACCGCTCAAACGCTTCCTTGAGCTTGTGCTCCCACACCCGCTTGTCAGCATTGCCTGCAAAGCTGGCTTCAAAACTGTTGAAAGCCAACTGGTAGGCATGTTTGGCCGTGAGCCCCGTGGCCGCAAACACCTGGGTGAAGTTCTCGTTGATGTAGCCGCCAAAGTAGGCAGGGTCGTCCGAATTCACGGTGGCAGCCAGCCCGGCATCGAGCAGCTTGCCGAGGTTGTGGTCTGCAAGGTTGGGGAAGACGCACAGCTTCTGGTTGGACAGCGGGCACACCGTGAGCGCAATGCGGTCTTGCGCCAGGCGCTGCATCAGGGCAGCGTCGTGTACCGCCTGCACGCCATGGTCGATGCGCTCGACCTTGAGCACATCCAGCGCACTCCAGATGTAGGCGGGAGGACCCTCCTCCCCCGCATGGGCCACCAGGTGCAGGCCCAGCTCGCGGCAGCGGGCGAACACGCGGGCAAACTTCTCGGGCGGGTGCCCCAGTTCGCTGGAGTCCAGACCGACACCCACCATCTTGTCGAGCAGCGGCATGGCCTGCTCCAGCGTTTCGAATGCCGACTCCTCGCTCAGGTGGCGCAGGAAGCACAGGATCAGCGTGGCGCTGATTCCCAGTTCGGCGCGGGCATCCTGGCAGGCACGGTGCAGGCCGTTGATGACGGTCTCCATCGCCACGCCGCGTGCGGTATGGGTTTGCGGGTCGAAGAAGAGTTCGGCGTGCAGCACGTTGTCGCGCGCCGCGCGGCCCAGGTAGGCGCGCGCCATGTCGTAGAAGTCCTGCTCATGCAGCAGCACGCTGGCGCCCGCGTAGTAGATGTCCAGAAAGCTCTGCAGGTTGGTGAACGCATAGGCGCTGCGCAAGGCGTCCACACTGGCATAGGGCAGCGTCAGCCCGTTGCGCTGCGCCAGCGCAAAGATCAGCTCGGGCTCCAGCGAGCCCTCGATGTGGATATGGAGCTCGGCCTTGGGCATGGCACGCAGCAGGCTGGGAAGGCGCTCGGCGGAGATAGGGGGGATCTTGAACATCAGCAGACTCCAAAGGTGATGCCACTCTGGCGCAGAAAGCGGCGATACGCAGATGATGCCTTGTCGGCAGCGGTATGCAACTCCGCGCGCAGGTCGAGCGGCAGGCACTGTGGCGTCTGCGACTCCAGCACGGGCTGGTCCTGCGTGAAGATGGTGTGCTGGAAGGCCTGCAGCTTCTCGTCCGGCGAATCGAAATCCGCCACGGCCAGGCGGAACCACACCCGGCTGCGCACCGGCGTCACCGGACAGATGAACAGCGCAATGGACTCGCGCCAGCCATCGACCGCCGTGGTGCCCGCCTCGGGCACCTTGGTCAGCACGGCTGCATAGGGGGCGGTGACTTCGTAGGTGTATTCGACCTGGGCGGCCGCCGTGGAATGCAGGTTGGATTGCGGTTGCCAGGCCTTGCAGCCCGTGGCCAGGAGGCCCGTGGGCATGGGCTCCACGCGGTAATCATCGATGGCCGTTGCCTCACGGCTGCCGAGCCAGCCTTCGTGCACAAAGCCGAAATGCGACATGTCCAGAAAGTTCTCGACGATGCGCGGCGCGCTGGCCGCCACGTCGTAGGGACCGCAGTTGAGCTTGCGCAGGCGAGCATCCCCCTCCGCCGCAAACACGGGCAGTCCCTGCTCGCCTGGTGCGATGCGCACCCACACAAGGCCATAGGCCTCCTGCACCTCGAAATGGCGGGCGCAGTGCGTGGCCGGGGGCACAAAGGTGGGTAGTGCAGGCACGTGCGTGCATTGCCCACCGGCCGCAAACTGCCAGCCATGGTAGGGGCACTCCAACTGGCCCTGGGGCGTCACGCGGCCCAGCGACAGGCGGGCGCCCCGGTGCGGGCACTGGTCGGCCAGCGCGAGCACGGCGCCTTCGCTGTCGCGCCACAACACCACGGGTTGCTCCAGCAATTGCACCGCCAGCGGTGCCTGCCCAGCCACGGCCCCTGACAGGGCCACCGGATGCCACAAAGTTGATTCCACCATCGTCCCTGCTCCTCAAAAGACTGCAGGTCACAAAATGTCCCTGCAAAACAAAAGGGCCACCCCAGGGCGGCCCTTTGTCACAGCAGCCCGCAAGAACTGCTGATGCGCGCGGCGCGAATTACTTCTTGTCGCCGCCAGGGATCTTGCCTTCCACGCCCTTGACGTAGAAATTGATGCCGCCCAGGAACTTGTCGTCGGCCACAGCGTCCTTTTCCAGCACGGGCTTGCCGTCCTGACCCACGATGGGGCCCTTCCAGATGCTGAAGCTGCCGTCGGCCAGGCCCTTCTTCACGGCTTCGACCTTGGCCTTGGTGTCAGCAGGCACGTCTTCAGCGATGGAGACGATGTCGATAGCGCCTTCCTTCACACCCCACCAGCTTTGGCCCGAGGCCCAGGTGCCGTCCAGCACGTCCTTGGTGGCCTTGACGTAGTAAGGACCCCAGTTGATCACCGCCGATGCCAGGTGGGCCTTGGGGCCGTAGGCGGTCATGTCGCTGTCCCAGCCGAAGGCGCGCTTGCCCTTTTCCTGGGCGGTCTTGAGCACGGCGGGAGAGTCGGTGTTCTGGAACAGGATGTCGGCGCCACCGTTGATCAGGCTGGTCGCGGCTTCGGTTTCCTTCGGTGGGCTGAACCATTCATTCACCCACACCACCTTGGTCTTGATCTTGGGATTGACCGACTGCGCACCCAGCGTGAAGCTGTTGATGTTGCGGATCACCTCAGGGATCGGCACCGAGCCCACCACGCCCAGCGTGTTGGACTTGGTCATGGCGCCAGCGATGATGCCGGCCATGTACGCGCCTTCGTAGGTGCGGCTGTCGTAGGTGCGCAGGTTTTCGGCGGTCTTGTAGCCGGTGGCGTGTTCGAACTTCACACCCTTGTTGTCTTCCGCGACCTTGAGCATGGACTCCATGTAGCCGAAGGTGGTGCCGAAGATCAACTTGTTGCCCTGGCCGGCCAGGTCGCGCAGCACGCGCTCTGCGTCAGCAGACTCGGGCACGCTTTCCACAAAGCTCGTCACGACCTTGTCGCCAAATTCCTTCTCGATGGCCTTGCGACCGTTGTCGTGCGCGAACGACCAGCCGCCGTCGCCCACCGGGCCGACATAGGCAAACGCGATCTTCAGTGGCTCGGGCTTGGGTGCCGGTGCTTCTGCGGCAGGGGCCGGTGCAGGCGCAGGGGCCGGTGCCGGTTCTTCCTTCTTGCCACAGCCCACCAGGGCAGCAGCAGCCACAGCGGAGAGCGCTGCCACCTTGAGCAGGGAGCGTTTCTGCAGATCAGTCATGTCGGTTTCCTTATCGAAGAAGTAAGACTTGCAAAGGTTGGGGGACGAAACTATCAATTATGGTGCGATCTACCGCAGGGTAACCAGATTTTCCAATGGGCTAGCCCTTTCAGGAGCCCGGATAAAACGGTTTGCCCAGCGATGCCGGCATGTTGATGCGGATCCACGCCGGATTGCGCGAGATCAGCGCCAGCACCACGATGGTGGCCACATACGGCAGCATGCTCAGCAACTGACTGGCCACCTGCACGCCGGTGGCCTGCAAATGGAACTGCAGCATGGTCACGCCGCCGAACAGATAAGCACCAAGCAACACCCGTGCCGGGCGCCAGGTGGCAAAGGTGGTGAGCGCCAGCGCAATCCAGCCGCGCCCGGCCACCATGCCCTCGACCCACAGCGGGGTGTAGACAGTGGAGATGTAAGCCCCGGCCAGACCGCACAGGGCACCGCCCACCACCACGGCCGCCAGCCGGATGCGCCGCACCGGGTAGCCCAACGCATGGGCTGACTCAGGCGATTCGCCCACCGACCGCAGCACCAGCCCGGCGCGCGAGCGGTACAGAAACCAGATCAACCCCGCCACCAGCAGCATGGTGAGATACACCAGCGGGTGCTGCTGGAATAGCGCTGGCCCGAGGAGCGGCACATCGCCCAGCACGGGAATAGCGTACTTGGGCAGCTCGGGCAGCTTGGCCTGCACGTAGCTGATGCCCGCAAACGCGGAGAAGCCCACGCCGAACAGACTGAGCGCCAGCCCCGTGGCGTACTGGTTGGTGTTGAGCCAGATCACCAGCACACCAAAGATGGCGGCCAGCACGGCACCTGCCGCCATGCCTGCCGCAAAGCCCAGCCAGGTGTTGCCCGTGTGCACCACGGTGGCAAAGCCTGCAATGGCGGCGCAGAGCATCATGCCCTCGGCCCCCAGGTTGACGATGCCCGCCTTTTCGTTGATGAGCAGGCCCAGGGCCGCAATGGCCAGCACGGTGCCCGCGCTGAGCGTGGCGCCGATGAGCAGTGCATAAGACTCCATCAGACACCTCCTTTCTTGCTGCCGACCCAGCGGATGCGGTAGGCAATCAGCGTGTCACAGGCCAGCAGCGTGAACAGGAGCAGGCCCTGGAACACGCCGGTGAGCGACTTGGGCAGGCCCAGGCGCGACTGCGCCAGTTCACCACCGATGTAGAACATGCTCATGAGGATGGCGGAGAGGATCATGCCCACCGGGTGCAGCCGCCCCACAAAGGCCACGATGATGGCCGCGAAGCCGTAGCCCGCAGGCACATAGGGCGTGAGTTGGCCGATGGGCCCTGCCACCTCCAGCGCACCGGCCAGGCCAGCGGCGCCGCCCGAGATCAGCAGCGCCGTCCACAGCGCGCGGCGCGACGAAAAGCCCGCGTAACGCGCTGCTGCCGGTGCCAGCCCGCCCACCTGCTGGGCAAAGCCCGCCCGCGTGCGGAACAGGAACACCCACAAGGCCCCAGCGCCTGCGAGCGCCAGCAGCAGCCCGATGGACACGCGCGAGCCCTGCATCAGGCGCGGGATCTGCGTGACCTTCTCGAACGTCTTGGTCTGCGGAAAGTTGTAGCCCATCGGGTCCTTCCACGGGCCATAGACCAGGTAGCCCAGCACCAGCGTAGCCACATAGACCAGCATCAGGCTGACCAGGATTTCGTTGGCATTGAACTTGTCTCGCAGCAGCGCCGTGAGCCCCGCCCAGGCCATGCCACCCAGCACCCCCGCGAGCAGGATGGCGGGCACGATCCAGGGGCCCGTGGTCTTGTCGGCCAGCAGCGCCACGCCACCCGCCACCACGGCGCCGATGACAAACTGGCCTTCGGCACCGATGTTCCACACGTTGGAGCGGAAACACACGGCCAGCCCCAGCGCAATCAGCAACAGTGGCGTGGCCTTGACCATGAGTTCGCCAATGGCGTACTGCGTCTTGATGGGCTCCCAGAAGAACACCTGCAGCCCGCGCACCGGGTCTTTGCCCAGCGCAATGAACAAGGCCACACCGATCAGCACGGTAAAGGCCAGCGCCAGCAGGGGCGAGCCGTAGGTCCAGAGCTTGGAAGCCTGGGGGCGTGGTTCCAGCTTAAGCATGCTGCACCTCCGCTGCCTTGGCCTGTTGTGCGAGGTGCGCTTGGACATCGGCATGCCACAGCCCGCTCATCCATTCACCGATGCGTTCCACCGTGGCCTCGGCGCGCGGCACCGAAGGCGACAGATGCCCCTTGGCCACCACATGCAGCCGGTCGCAGATTTCAAACAATTCGTCCAGCTCCTCACTCACCACCAGCACGGCGCAGCCTGCGTCACGCAGGGCCAGGATGGAGCCCCGGATCTGTGCGGCGGCGCCCACATCCACGCCCCAGGTGGGCTGCGAAACGATGAGCAGCTTGGGGTTGGCGTCAATCTCGCGCCCCACGATGAACTTCTGCAGGTTGCCACCCGACAGCGACTTGGCCGCTGCGTTGGGTCCACCCGCCTTCACATTGAAGCGCCGGATGATGTCCTCGGCATGTTTTTGCAGCGCACCCACCTTGATCCAGCCACTGCCGCCGACCGAATTGGTGCGGGTGAGCAGCAGGTTGTGCGCCAGCCCCATGGTGGGCACGGCGCCCCGGCCCAGGCGCTCTTCGGGCACAAAGTGCAGGCCTAAAGCACGCCGTTGGCCGGGACCCATGCGGCCCGCGTTCTGGCCGGACACCTGGATGCTGGCAGGCTCGGCGCGCTGGTCTTCGCCCGACAGCGCATAGAGCAATTCTTTTTGCCCGTTGCCCGACACCCCGGCAATGCCCACCACCTCGCCCGCCTTGACCTCGAACTGCAGGTCGATCAAATCCACCCCGAACTGGTCTGCGCGCGGCAGCGACAGGCCCTGCACGCGCAGCACGGTGGCGCCAGTCTGCACCGCGCGGTGCTCCAGCGCAGGCGGTTCGGCGCCAATCATCAGGCGCGACAGGGAGGCATTGGATTCCTCGGCCGGGTTGCACACGCCCGTGACCTTGCCGCCACGCAGCACAGTGCAGGCGGTGCACAGCGCACGGATCTCGTGCAGCTTGTGGCTGATGTAGAGAATGCTGCAGCCCTCGCTCGCCAGCTTGCGCAGCACCACGAAGAGCTTCTCGACCGCCTGGGGCGTGAGCACCGACGTGGGCTCGTCCAGGATCAGCACCTTGGGGTTGGTGAGCAGCGCGCGGATGATTTCCACCCGCTGCATCTCGCCCACGCTCAGCGTGTGCACGGGGCGCAGGGGGTCGATGTCGAGGCCGTATTCGGCGGCCTTGGCGGTGATGCGGCCAGTCACTTCGGCCAGCGTCAGGCTCTTGTCCAGGCCCAGCCACACGTTCTCGGCCACCGTGAGGGTGTCGAACAGGCTGAAGTGCTGGAACACCATGGCAATGCCCAGGGCCCGTGCTTCTTGCGGGTTGCGCACCTGCACGGCCTGGCCGTTGAAGAACACGCTGCCTTCGTCGGGCTTGACCGAGCCGTAGATGATTTTCATCAGCGTGGACTTGCCCGCGCCGTTTTCGCCCAGCACGGCGTGGATTTCACCCGGCAGCACCGTGAGCGACACGCCGCTGTTGGCCACCACGGCCGGGTAGCGCTTGGTGATGCCCACCAGCTGCAGCCGTGGCGGCGCCGCACCAGGCGCTGAAGGATTGGGGGGAGAACTCATGCGGGGATTGTCTCTCAGTTTTACAACTTGTTATAAGAATGAAAATACCTCATGGCGCTTGTTCAGCATGCCCTAGCAGCTATTCTTTTCGTAGCGAAGCAGCCACGGTTTTCACGCAGTCACGCAGCCAGGCGGCCGCCGCCGAGTGGTGCGTGCGGGCATGCCACAGCTGGTAGTACATGAGCCGGGGGAACGGCACCGGGCACGGCAGGATGGCCAGCGGCAGCTGGTCCACATACCGCTCGCAGTACTGGCGGCCGGTGGTCAGCACAAGCAAGCTCGATGCCACGATGCTAGGGATGAGGCTGAAATGCGCACAGCGCGCCGTGATGTGGCGCTGCATGCCCAGGCTGTCCAGGTGGGCGTCGATCACACCCCGCGCCCCAGGGTGCGTGGGCGTGGGCGCAATGTGCTCGGCGGCCAGCCAGCTCTCCACATCCCAGCCGCGCCGCACGGCGGGGTGGTCCCTGCCCACCAGGCACACCACCTCGTCACCAAACAGGCGGCCCATGTGCAGGTCGTCCGGCGGCTGGGGCCAATTGCCGATCACCACGTCCACGTCGCCCTGCGCCAGGTGCGCGTGGTAGTGCGTGTCGGCAGACAGGGGCAGGATTTCGATGGGGCAGAGAGGCGCCTCGACCTTGATGCGGGCCACGAGCTGGGGCAGAAAGAGCGGGTCGAGGTAATCGCTGGCCGCCACGCGGAAGGTGCGGGTGGCCGTGCGCGGGTCAAACCCGCGTGCATCCGAAAACAGTGCCTCGGCCGCACGCAGGATGGCCCCGGCGGGCTCCACCATGCGCAGTGCGGCGTCGGTGGGCATCATGCTGGCGCCGGAGCGCACCAGCAGAGGGTCGCCCGACAGGTCGCGCAGCCTTTTGAGCGCAGCCGACACCGCCGGCTGGTGCATGCCCAGTCGGACGGCGGCCCTCGATACGCTGCGTTCTGTGAGCACGGTGTGCAAGACCCTTATGAGATGGAGGTCTATCTTGTCGAAAAGGGCGTGGTCTCTCATAGCGGTGTGGGCATGGGTGCCATAAGCTTGCGCATATGCCGGTGGCGGTAGTGCGCTCTACCCTCTGCTGAACCTTTCCATCCAAGATCGAAGTGGCGTTTGTCATGACAACAAGACCCTTGCAATTCCTGCGCCGAGGCCAGCCCGTGGCGCTGGGCAATGTACCACCCGACCGCACCCTGCTGGAGGTGCTGCGCGAAGACCTGGGCAACACCGGCACCAAGGAGGGCTGTGGCGAAGGCGACTGCGGCGCCTGCACCGTGGTGCTGGGCGAAGAACGCGGCGGACAGCTGCACTACAGCGCTGTGAACAGCTGCATCCGCCTGGCCCATTCGGTGAACGGCATGGCGCTGTGGACGGTGGAAGACCTGGCGGAAGACCCGCTGATCCAGCCGGTGGGCGACGCCCCCGCTGCGGCCCGGCAAGCCATCACCTTGCACCCCGCCCAAGAAGCCATGGTCCAGTGCCACGGCTCGCAGTGCGGCTTCTGCACCCCAGGCTTTGTGATGAGCCTGTTCGGCATGTACCAGAACCACGTCTGCCACGGCCAACCCATCACCCGCGAACTGGCGCAGGAAGAACTCTCGGGCAACCTGTGCCGCTGCACCGGCTACCGCCCCATTCTCGACGCCGCCCAGCAGATGGCGTCACTGCCCGGCATGGCGGTCAATGAATCCGAAGTGCTACAAAAATTGAAGCTGCTGAGGCATGGTGCACTAGCGCATGCGGCCGATTCGGCCTATATCGCACCCTCCACGCTCCCGGATCTGCTCGCAGCCCGCGCCGCCCACCCCGGCGCCCAGGTGGTGGCGGGCTGTACCGACGTGGGGCTGTGGGTGACCAAGCAGCACAAGCAGTACACCCAGGTGCTGGACGTGACCCGCGCGGCCGAGTTGCGGCAGGTGGCACAGCACCCCGACGCCATCCACATCGGCGCTGCGGTCACGCTGACCGACGCGTTTGCTGCCCTCACCGCACAGTGGCCGCAACTGCACCGATTTGCCACGCGGTTTGCGGGGCTGCCCGTGCGCAACTCGGGCACGCTGGGCGGCAACGTGGCCAACGGCTCGCCGATTGGCGACTCCATGCCCCTGCTGATCGCCCTGCGCGCCCAGGTGGTGCTGGCCAGCCAGGCCCGGGGCGAGCGCCAGCTGCCGCTCGAAGACCTGTACACCGGCTACCGGCAAAACGTGATGGCGGCCGATGAGCTGCTGGTGCGCATCGTGGTACCCCGCCCTTCTGCCCAAGAACAGCTGCGGGCATACAAGATTTCGAAACGCTTTGACGACGACATCTCCGCCGTCTGCCTGGTGCTCAACCTCGACATCGCAGGCGGCACCGTGCAGCGCGCCAGCATCGGCGCGGGCGGCGTGGCTGCCACCCCGGCCCGCGCACGGCAGACCGAGGCAGCTTTGACCGGCCAGCCCTGGACCGAGGCCACCGCGCAGAGCGCCGCCGCCGTGCTGCAGGCCGAGTTCAGCCCCATCTCCGACATGCGTGCCAGCGGCGCCTACCGCCGCCAGGTGCTGGGCAGCCTGCTGCAGCGCTACTGGCTGGAGAACCAGGGCCAGCCCTCGGTCAACCTGGATACCTTGACACTGGAGGCCGCCGTATGAACGCCCCCCCCACCATCGCAGAAACCGCCCTGCCCGCGCCCACCCGCGCCGCCATGGGCCAGTCGCACATCCACGAGAGCGCCCGCGCCCAGGTGGCGGGTGCCGCGCACTACATCGACGACCTGCCGGAGGTGAAGGGCACGCTGTATGCCGCGCCCATCCTCTCGACCGTGGCCCACGGCACCCTGAACAGTGTGGATGCCACCGCCGCACTGACCCTGCCCGGCGTGCGTGGTGTGGTGCTGGCAGCCGACGTGCCGGGCGACAAGATCCTCGCCGCGTTCGGACACGACGAGCCCGTATTCGCACTGGACAGCGTGCAGTTTGTCGGCCAGGTGATCGGCCTGGTGGTGGCCGACTCGGTCATGCAGGCGCGCCGCGCGGTGCGGGCCGTGAAGCTTGACATCACCCCCCTGCCCGCCGTGCTGACGGTTCAGGACGCACTGAAGGCACAAAGCTATGTGCTGCCGCCGGTGTTTGTGCGCCGGGGCGATGCGACCACGGGCCTCGCGCAATCGGCGCACCGCATGCAGGGAGCGTTTGAAGTCGGCGGCCAGGAACATTTCTACCTGGAGGGCCAGATCGCCTACGCCATGCCACTGGAGCAAAAGCAGTGGTGGATCTACTCCAGCACGCAGCACCCCGGTGAGGTGCAGCACTGGGTGGCGCACGCGCTGGGCATCGACAACCACGCGGTCAAGGTGGAATGCCGCCGCATGGGCGGCGGCTTTGGCGGCAAGGAGACGCAGGCCGGGCACCTGGCCGTGTGGGCCGCCGTGGCCGCGAACAAGCTGGGCCGCCCCATCAAGCTGCGGCTGGACCGGGACGAGGATTTCATGGTCACCGGCAAGCGCCACCCGTTTGCGTACGAGTACGACGTGGGCTTTGACGACACCGGCCGCATCACGGGCCTGAAGCTGCAGATGGCCGCCAACTGCGGCTTCAGCGCCGACCTGTCGGGCCCCGTGGCCGACCGCGCGGTGTTCCACGCCGACAACGCGTATTACCTGAGCGATGTCGAGATCGCGTCGTACCGCTGCAAGACGAACACGCAAAGCCACACCGCCTTCCGCGGCTTTGGTGGCCCGCAGGGCGTGATCGTGATCGAGGCCATCCTGGGCGACATCGCGCGCGCGCTGGGCCTGGACGCACAGGACGTGCGCCTGGCCAACCTGTACGGCAAGGACGCGAGCACGGGCCGCCACGTCACCCACTACCAGATGGCGGTGGAAGACAACATCCTGCACGAGCTGCTGCCCACGCTGGAGCAGACCTCGCACTATCGCCAACGCCAGGCCGAGATTGCGGAATGGAATGCGCGCCACCCGGTCATCAAGCGCGGCATGGCCATCACGCCCGTCAAGTTCGGCATCAGCTTCACCGCCACGCTGTTCAACCAGGCGGGCGCGCTGGTGCATGTGTACACCGACGGCAGCGTGCAGGTGAACCACGGTGGCACCGAAATGGGCCAGGGCCTGCACACCAAGGTGGCGCAGATCGTGGCCGACGAGCTGGGCGTGCCCCTGCACCGCGTGCTGGTGACGGCCAGCGACACCAGCAAGGTGCCCAACGCCAGCGCCACCGCCGCCAGCAGCGGCACCGACCTGAACGGCCGCGCCGCCCAGTACGCTGCGCGCAACGTGCGCGACAACCTGGCCTCGTTTGTGTGCGGCCTGGACGGCTGCGGCGCAGGCGCGATCCGGTTTGCGGGCGGCCAGGTGATCTCGCCCAAGACGGTGCGCAGTTTTGAAGAGGTGGTGCAGGCCGCGTACGCCAACCGCATCCAACTGTGGAGCGACGGCTTTTACCGCACGCCCAAGATCCACTATGACAAGACGACCCTCACCGGGCGCCCGTTCTATTACTTTGCCTACGGCGCCGCCTGCACCGAGGTGGCCATCGACACCCTGACCGGCGAGAGCCGCGTGCTGAAGGTGGACATCCTGCACGACGTGGGCCACAGCATCAACCCGGCCATCGATGTGGGCCAGATCGAGGGCGGGTTTGTGCAGGGCATGGGCTGGCTGACGACCGAGCAGCTGGTGTGGAACGACAAGGGTTATCTTGCCACTCACGCGCCGAGCACCTACAAGATCCCGGCCACGGGCGATATTCCGGAGCACTTCAACGTCCACCTGTGGCCCGAGGCCAACCGGGAGGACAACGTGGGTGGCAGCAAGGCGGTGGGGGAGCCGCCGTTCATGCTGGCGATCAGTGTGTATGAGGCGCTGCGCAATGCGGTGGCGGCGGGGCGTACCGGGGTGGATGCGGCGGCGCCGGTGGTGCTGACGGCGCCGGCGACTGCGGAGAATGTGCTCCGGGCGTTGGGGCGGTTGGGAGAGTGATGTTTTTGGCTGCTGGCGCTGAAGGGATATGCGCTGGTAGCTATTGATTTTGTAGTGTTTGGTGGGGTGGCTGATTGGGTCGCATGCCTTTTTCAAGGGCGGAGGCCGGGAGTCGCCCGGCAGGCGAGTCCCTTTCTTTCGCGTCGCCGAAAGAAAGGAACCAAAGAAAGGGCGACCCCACTGTCTGCGTCCCCTGCGCTTCGCTCCGGGGCAACCTGCGGTGCTCGGGTTTGGCGGGGTCTCGCTCAACTCGCGCCGCTGCGCGTCGCTCAGACACACGCGAGCCCTGATCCGCCAAACCCTGCGCTCCTCGGCGCATCCAGAGGGGCACGGGGGGCAGAACATCCACACGGGCCATCGCTGCGCTCGGCCCCACATCGCGGGCGCAAGCGCCACGCGCCGCGCAGGCGCGGCCGAGCGCAGCAATGGCCCGAATGGATGTCCGGCTGTTCGGTTGTTTGGATGTTCGGCTGTCCCACCCCTGCTGGCTGCGCCTGCGGCGGGGCGGTTGTGGGGTGGCATGCGCGTCGAAGCGCGCGTGCTTCGTGCTCTGACTCGCCGTGGCTGTCTGAGCGGCGCGCGCAGCGCAAAGCGAGTTCCACGGCGCACCCCGCAACCGACACGACGCAGGTTTGCCCCGTAGCGAAGCGCAGGGGTCGCAGACTGGGGGTCGCCTTTTCTTTGGTGACTTTCTTTTGGCGAAGCAAAAGAAAGTTACTCGCACGCCGGGCGACTCCCGGCCTCCGCCCTCAACAAAGGCATGCGGCCCAATCAGCAACCACAAGAAAACGCTACAAAATCAATAGCTATCACCGCATATCCCACTAGCGCATCCAGCCCAAAATCCCTCAAACAGGCCCCAAAGCCATCCGCCCCGAAGAAGTCACCGACGCATCCCTCGCATGCCGCGTCTCCACCCGGTTGCGCCCCGCCCGCTTGGCGTCATAGCAAGCCATGTCCGCCGCATACAACACAGACGGCACATCCTGCAAGCTGGCGTCCAGCACCACCAGCCCGATACTCACCCCCAGCGTAAAACTGCGCCCCTGGTACGACGGCTCCCACGCACGCACCGCTGCACGCAACTGCTCGGCCACAGCCTGGCCGCGTGCCAGAGCGCAGCCGGGCAACACCACCGCAAACTCGTCGCCCCCCAGGCGCGCCGCCCAGCCGATCTGGCGCACATGGGACGCCAGCAGCCGGGCCACGTGGCGCAGCACATCGTCGCCCGCGTCGTGGCCCGCAATGTCGTTGACCACGGTGAAATGGTCCAGGTCGAGGAACAGCACCACGCCATCGCCCTGAGTCTCACCGCCCTCCTCATCGGCGGCGGGCACCACAGCGCGCTGGCGGGCAGAGCGCTCCGCCATCAGCTGACCCAGGCGCTCGTCAAACGCGGCGCGGTTGTACAGCTGCGTCAGCGCATCGTGCGCGCGGCCCCAGGACTGCTGCACCTGGGCCTCGCGCGCGGCGGTGATGTCTTCCAGAATCCACACGGTGCCACCGTGCACCTCCTCGGGGCGCACGCCCTGGCCCTGCACGCGGGCCCACACGGGGGTGCCGTCCTTGCGCAAAAAACAGACATCGCCGTCGAACGCGCCATGCGCCGCCACCTCGGCGCGCACACGGTCTCCCACCTGGGCATAGTCGGCGTCGCTGGCGTACAGGATGCGCGCGGGGCGGCCCTGCAGCTCCTGCGCGCTGTAGCCCAGCATCACACAGGCCTGGTGGCTCACCACCTCCAGCATGCCGTGGCGGGTGATGACGATGCCCACCGGGGCGCTGTCCAGCACGGCCTGGAACTGGCCGACCACCGTGTCCTTGCGCGACTGCTGCAGGCTGCCCTGCTGCACCAGGCCCTGGAACACCCGCACCAGTTCGCCCACCTCGCCGCCCGCGCGGGGCCAATGCACATCTTGCGCAGGCTGCTGGCGCGCGCTGGTCCTGAGCAACTGGCGCGCCTTGAAGGTCAGCTGCGCCAGTGGCTGGGCCATCCAGCCCATCAGCGCCACCGCCAGCAGCATGCACAACACCATGCTGGCCACCGCCAGCCACCAGGCTTCGCGCTGGGCGCCGCGCAGCGGTGCCAGCAGCGCCTGCGACTGGCTCACGCGCGCCACGATCCACTGCGGCAGCGGCATGCCCGCCATGCTCACGATGTGGTCGGACTGCACATGGGTCATGCCCCGCCCGACCACCGGCTGGGCCTGGCTTTGCCAGCGCGTGTACACCGGGGCCAGGCCCACTTCGTCACGCACCTGGCCCAGCACGCGGGTGGGGTCGGAGTGCGACAGGATGGTGCCGTCGCGGGTGAAGACGATGAGCTGCGAGTCATCGCGGGCGGGCAGCGTCATCGACGGTGGCAGCAGGCTTTGGGATTGCAGGCGCAACGCCCCTGCCACCACGCCCACCACCGTGCCGTCTTCGCGGTGCAACGGCATGGTGAACATGACCCGCGCCTCGCCCCGGCGGCCGGCGATCAGCTCGGACACCAGGGGCTTGCCATCGACCAGGGTGCGGCGCAGGGCATCGCGTTCGGTGGGGTCCAGGTCCGCGGCCTTTTCGATCTGACCGGCGCGCAAATTCAGGCGCAGTTCGCCGTTGTCGCGGGCGACCTGCATGGTGTCGAAGAACTGCACCGCAGGCAGGCCCTGCTGCAGCAGCCATTCCAGCGACGAGGGTGACTCCAGCATCGCCGGTGTGATGCCTGCGGCCACGGTGCGCAGCACCTTCTGGCTTTGTTCGATCTTGCTGGCCAGCAACCGGGCCACCACCTCGACCTCGTCGGTCTGCTGGCTCACCACCCGGCGCATGGCCTCTTGTCCGGAGGCCCGAGTCACCAGCCAGGCGGCCACCGCCCCCGACAGCGCCACCGCCAGCGCCGCTACCAGCATCAGCCGCAGCACCAGGGCGCCGGGCACCAGCCAGCCCGGATCAAGGTCCGGGGCTGCCTTGGGGCCGGGCGGCGGCGTCATGGACGCTTCCCCCCTGCAGGCTGATGGGCACACTCAAAGTTCGGCATGGGGACGGGTCATGGCAGACATGTCCCAACAAATATACGCAGGGCTTGTGCCCGGGGGCTTGGGTGGAACCCTTGGGTAAAGCCAAGGAAAAACCCTGAGCCCGTCGGGGTGCGGGAAGGGAACGGGAAGGGTGTGTGGAGGGATGAAAGCGGACTGCGGCAAGGGTCCTGCAGCGCGGTGCCAGCTCTCACAGCCAGGCAGAACGTGTCACCACCCAAGGCGCATTACCCCGGGGTGCGGGGCTTGTCAGCAAATGCAACGCAAGGGCAGTCCGTGGCTGGCGGCAGGCGCAACGCGACAGTCGCTGCAGGGCGTCAAGAGCGCGATGTCAAGAACGCTGTGTCAGCAGCCCGCCATCGACTGCAAGGCCCGGGGCTGGGGCAGTGCCAGCACATTGCCGGTGCCGTGGATCAGGCCCAGCTCGCGCAGGTGGCGCAGCACACGCGAGAAGGTTTCGGGCGCAATGCCCAGCTGCGCCGCAATCAGGCGTTTGCGCTGGTGCAGGGTGACCTGCATGGCACCGCTGTGGTCGGGCTGGGCGTGGTTCAGCAGCCACTGCGCGCAGCGCGATTCGGCGTCCTGCGCCAGGCGGCTCACGGCCAGCTCGGACTGCTGCCGGTAGCCCTGCGCCATGTCTAGCAGCAACCCCCGCGCGCCCGCAGGCATGGCAGCCAGGCTGCGACGAAACTCCTCGATGGGGATGCGCCGCACATGCACACGCGTGTCGGCCACCATGTCCACCGGTAGCGGCAGGCCCATCAGGGCCGACGCGGCGTCGAGCCAGAACGGCCCCTCGACGGCACCGAGCTGGTGGCGCAGGAAACCGTCGTCCAGCACACCGCGCAGCACACGGCCGTTTTCGAGGTGCAGCACCGTCGTCAGCACCTCATTGCGCCTGCGCAGCACTTCGCCGGGGGCGATCACCTCGGTGTCAGCGGGCAGAGAAAAAAGGGTAGATGGCAGCATGGAAGCCACTGTGCCGTGCGGCTGCGCCCGTGGCATTGAGCCACATCAAAGCCGCACCATGTCGCCTGCCCGGCACGCCCCAGGTTTGCGCCAAAACACACGAAAACTGCGCCAGCAACGTGCATGGGTGCGCCCTGAACCGGCCAAAAAGTATGTAAACAGGTGTTGCACCAGGGCATGGAACTTGCGATGCCCCAACGGCGGGCCCCGCCCTGCACCACGGTGCAACAGGGGCCGCGTCTCCCCTTGCACCCGCCGGACCTCCGGCGCTTTCATCCCCAGGAATCACTCCATGAAAAAAAACCTGATTGCACTGTCTCTATCGCTCGGTGGCGCCCTGCTGTGCTCCACCGGCGCCCAGGCCCAGAGCTCCGTCCAGCTGATGGGCTTGACCGATGTGTTTGTGGGCTCCATGAAAAACGCCGGTGACGCCGGCAGCAGCAAGGTGGTCAACAGCGGCGGCATGACCACGTCGTGGTTCGGATTCAAGGGCACCGAAGACCTGGGCGGCGGGCTCAAGGCCAACTTTGCGCTCACCTCGTTCATCAAGGTGGACAGCGGCATCCAGGGCCGATTTGCCAACGACACGTTCTTCTCGCGCGATGCCAACGTGGGCCTGAGCGACAGCTGGGGCACCGTGACCGTGGGGCGCGGCCTGGCCCCCAACTTCCTGCCGTCCATCCTGTCGAACCCGCTGGGCGACTCGTTCACCTTTGCACCGCTGATCCTGCACATGAACGTGCCTCTGTTCAACGGCACGGGCTGGGGTTCGACCACGCCGTCCGACACGGGCTGGTCCAACGAAATCATCTACAGCACGCCCAACCTGGGCGGCCTGACCGCCAACCTGCACTACCAGTTTGGCGAGGTCGCGGGCGACAGCAGCAAGAAGAACGTGGGCATCAACGCGCTGTACTTCAACGGCCCCGTCACCCTCACCGGCTTTTACGAGCGCGACCAGATGAGCAACCCCGCCGTGCCCAGCACCTACCTGGGCACCACCAAGACCGACTGGATGCTGGGCGGTGCATATGACTTCGCGATCGTGAAGGCCTTTGCGAGCTACGGCCAGGCCAAGGCCGACAACACCACCAACAAGGCCAAGACGACGCAGCTGGGCGTGTCGGTGCCCGCAGGCGCCACTGGCAAGGTGCTGGCATCGTGGGCGCAGACCAAGATGACGGCCACCGACATCTCGCGCAAGACCTTCACCGTGGGGTATGACTACTTCCTGTCCAAGCGCACCGATGTGTACGTGATGGCCATGAACGACCGCATCACCAACCAGACCAAGGGCAACAGCTTCGGCGTGGGCATCCGCCACCGGTTCTGAGGCCTGCACGCAGCACCTGGGGCCTTTTTCAAGCCCCAGCGGCCCCAGGCGCCAGTGCAATATGCCTGAGGCGCTACAAAATCAGTAGCACTCGGAAATCATTCACGTTGGTGTGCGTAGGGCCGGTGACCAGCAGGTCGTCCAGCCCCGCAAAAAATCCCCAGCCGTCGTTGCGCGCCAGGTGGTCGTCGATGCGCAGGCCTGCAGCGCCTGCGCGCGCCAGCGTGTCGGGGCACACAAAGGCCCCCGCGTTGTCTTCACTGCCGTCAATGCCGTCGGTGTCGGCCGCCAGCGCCCACACGGCGGGCTCGCCCTGCAGCGCCTGCGCCAGGCCCAGGCAAAACTCGCCCGCCCGCCCGCCCCGCCCCCGAGGCACACCGGGTGCACGCGGACGCACGGTGACGGTGGTCTCCCCCCCCGACAGGATCACACACGGCGCCGCAAACGGCTGGCCGCGCCGCGCCACTGCACGGGCCAGCGCCGCATGCACCTTGCCCACTTCGCGCGACTCGCCCTCCATCTCGTCTGACAGCACATGCGCAGGCAGCCCCGCCGAACGGGCCAGCGCGGCCGCGGCCTCCAGAGCCTGCTGCGGCGTGGCGATCAGATGCACGGCATGCCCGGCAAAACGGTCGTCGCCAGGTTTGGGCGTCTCCAGGCGGCCTTCCTCCAGCGCAGTGCGGATGGCCGGGGGTACATCGATGCCATAGCGCGCCAGAATGGCCAGCGCATCGGCGCAGGTGGTGGCATCCGGCACGGTGGGGCCGCTGGCGATCACCGACGGGTCGTCGCCGGGCACGTCGCTGATGGTGAGCGTGACCACGCGCGCTGGCGCACAGGCCGCCGCCAGGCGCCCACCCTTGATGCGCGAGAGGTGCTTGCGCACGCAGTTCATCTCGCCAATGTGCGCGCCGCTATCGAGCAGGGCGCGGTTGATGCGCTGCTTGTCTTCCAGCGTCACCCCGTCGCAGGGCAAGGTCAGCAGGGACGAGCCCCCGCCCGAGATCAGGCACAGCACCAGGTCGTGCTCCGTCAGCCCCTGGGTCAGATCGAGAATGCGCTGCGCCGCGGCCAGCCCCGCCGCATCGGGCACGGGGTGCGCGGCCTCCACCACCTCGATGCGCTGCGGCACGCCCGCAGGCCGGGGCGGCACATGCCCGTAGCGGGTGACCACCAGGCCCGACAGGGGGGCGTCCTGCGGCCACATGGCCTCCAGTGCGTGGGCCATGGCGCCCCCCGCCTTGCCCGCGCCCAGCACCAGGGTGCGCCCCCCGCTCTCGCGGCTGGGCGGCTGGGGCAGCCACTGGCGCATGCCGTGCAGGGGTTGTGCGCTGTGCACGGCGGCGTCAAACAGCGCCTTCAGAAAGGCGCGGGGATGGGTGCAGTAGTCCGGCAGGGAGGGACTGGCTGGCTGGGTTTCTGGGTGCATGCCGCGCATTGTGCAGCGGTAGTACCAGTCACGTTGCTGTAACAAGCCTGTCACACGCCGCCGGTATCGTCGGCACCCTTGCTCAGGGACCCACAACAGCCATGCACAACACCCCATGGAGCCGACTGGAGGCGATGATGGCACTGCTGTCGCCCGCCGCCCGCCAGGGCACCGGCCCCCTGGCGCGGCTGATGCGCGAGGGCGGTCTGTACTGCGTGTTCCAGCCCCTGGCCGACTTGCGCGAGGGCCAGGTCTACGCGCACGAAGCGCTGATACGTGGCCCCCAGAACACCCCCTTGCACACCCCCGACAAACTGCTGGAGCTGGCCCGGCACGAGGGCATCCTGCAGGACTTTGAGCTGCTCTGCGTTTACACCGCCATGGAGCAATGGGGGCGGCACGATGCCCCGGGTCGGCTGTTTGTGAACATCAGCGCCGATGCGCTGGTGCATGGCGTCCAGCTGATCGGTGCCACAGCGCTGGGCGACACCGTGCGCAGCCTGGGCCTGAGCGCCCGCATGCTGGTGCTGGAAATCACCGAACACGAACGCGTAACCGACATGCCCCAGCTGCGCCAGGCCATCAAGGCCGTGCACGCCTGCGGCGCGCGGCTGGCGCTGGACGACTTTGGCGACGGCCGCTCCAGCCTGCGGCTGTGGTCCGAGGTCAAACCCGACTTCGTGAAGATCGACAAATACTTCATCCGCGACATCAGCGACCACCCCGAAAACCTGCAGATGCTGCAGGCCATCAAGGGCATCGCCGACGTGTTCGGCACCCAGCTCATTGCCGAAGGCATCGAAACCCGCGACGACTTGCGCGCGCTGCGCGACCTGGACATCCCCCTGGGCCAGGGCTGGCTGCTGGGCCGCCCCGCCATGGCTCCGCGCGAGGCCGTGGACGACGCAGCGCTGGAGGTCATGCACGACCGCCGCGTGGCCGTGCTGCCGCACCTGGGCCAGACTGCGCGCCCGGGCATCCTGCGCAGCCTGCTGGTGGTGCAGGCGCCCACCGCAGCGCCCGCCACCAACAACGACGCCGTGGCCGCCCTGTTCCGCCAGCACACTGACCTGCATGCGCTAGCGGTGGTGGACGGGTCGCGCCCCGTGGCCCTCATCAACCGCCAGCAGTTCATGAACCACTACGCCACGCCGTACTTCCGTGAGGTGCATGGCCGCAAGTCCTGCCTGGCGTTTGCCAACCTGGCGCCGCGCGTGGTGGAGCTGGACTGCGATGTGGACCAGCTCGTGGGCATCCTCACCTCGCAGGACCAGCGCTACCTGAGCGACGGCTACATCGTCACCGACAACGGCCGCTACCTGGGCCTGGGCACCGGCGACCAACTGGTGCGCGCCGTGACAGAGACCCGCATCGAAGCCGCACGCCACGCCAACCCACTGACCTTTTTGCCAGGCAACATCCCCATCAGCCTGCACATCCAGCGCTTGCTGGAAAGCGGCACCGAGTTTGTGGCCTGCTACGCGGACCTGAACAACTTCAAGCCCTTCAACGACCACTACGGCTACTGGCGCGGCGACCAGATGATCCGCCTGGTGGCGCGCCTGGCCACGGCCCACTGCGACGCGCGCAGCGACTTCGTGGGCCATGTGGGCGGAGACGACTTCATGCTGATCTTCCAGAGCAGCAACTGGCTGCAGCGCTGCAAGAACATCGTGGACGAGTTCGCACGCGAGGCCGTCACGCTGTTCGACGACAGCGCACGGCTGGCAGGCGGCATCCATGCCGAGGACCGGCATGGCGTGCAGCGCTTCTTTCCGTGCACCACGCTGGCCATCGGTGCCGTACGCATCACGCCCGGGCGCTTTCGGCATGCCGAAGAAGTGGCCAACCTGGCCGCCGTGGCCAAGCATGAGGCGAAGCAGGCATCAACCGGGGTGGTGCTGCATGGCGGGTTTACCGAGTCGAGCCTGGGGGCGGTGGCTGCCACGCGGGCGCTGCAGGATGTTTTAGCAGCGTAGGACCAATCGTTGGCTCATTTGCAGCTCACATCTGAGTCTTGGTCACACTGCATTTCAAACTTCGCAGGCTATAGTTTGCTCAACTGAGGCGCGCGGAATCTCGCGGAATTTTTACAGTACATCTACCGTAATCCCAGGCTGCAAGCCAAATTCAGGAGGATTCTGTTTTCAGAATATCCTGCACAGTGATTTTTACTTCGTAAGCTGTACGAGATACATCACGTTATGCACCACTCGGAGACTTCTAGCATGCAAGAACGAATGGAAGAGGCCCGAATGATGGAAGAGGCCCGAATGAAGGATCTGGCCCTTCAAGAAGAGAAGCGCCTGACAGCACGCGAACGCGAATTGCTGCGCTACCGGGAGGTCATCCAGAAACAAGAGCACGAGCTAGATGCTTATCGAGCCAAGCTAAAAGAAGAGCAGCTTGCGCGGGAGAAGGAACTGCAAAGGGAAATGGAAGCTCGTGAGAGGTTCTTTGCAGAACGAGAGAAGAAGTTGATTGAGCGCCAGCGTGATTTTGAAAATCACCTAATGCATCGCCAAGCCGAAACAGAAGCCTTGCGGGAGCATCTTCAGAATGAAATCGGCAATCGCGAAGCGAAACTACAGCAGGCTCTAATCGAGTTGCAACAGGAGAAGGAGCGCTACAACGAAGAGAGTCGGCGAAAGATCGAAAAGACTTCTAAGGACTACGTTTCGGATGCACTTGACACGTTGGATCGCAAGGAGACGCAGTTCCACAGAATTTCAAAAATCTGGAGTTGCGTCGGCGCTGGTGCGCTGCTTGGGGGTGTATTCCTTTTTGCATACGTCACGTTTACGTCTGTTGTAAGCCTGCCGTCTCAAATAACTTGGGAATTCCTCGCGTTTTCAGTTTTTAAAGGTCTCATTGCCGTCGCATTGCTCGCGGGCCTGGCCAAATATTCCTTCTTGTTCAGCAGCTCGTACATGCAAGAGGCCTTGAAGAACGCAGATCGCCGGCATGCCATCAATTTCGGGAAGTTTTACCTTGAATCCTACGGTGCAGCAGCTGACTGGTCGCAAGTGAAGGAGGCCTTCGAGCACTGGAATATTGCGGGGGCAAACGCATTCTCTCGTTCAGACGAAGGCCCCCCGGATGTCTCGGCGCTAGAGAAAGCTGTGGTGCTTATTGAGCGTGCAGGCAAGGCGTTACCAAAACTTAAGGGCGACAGTGGTGCATAGCTGAGACGTTGAGCTTCCGTAACCGTTTGCCCTCATCGCAGCGTTTGCCTCCCTGCCGTCCAATGCCGCAAACCTCAAGGCCCCGTTGCAGCCCCTGCCTCAAACCACTTCCCAATCAGCGCCCGCTCCGCATCGGTGATGCCCGTCGCGTTGTTCATGGGCATGAGCTTTTGCACCACGGCCTGCTGGTAGATGGCCTGGGCATGTTGCTTGACGCTGTCGGGCGAATCAAGTCGCAGGTTCTTCATCTGCACCGCAGCGCCGTGGCACATGTAGCAGCGCTGTTCCAGCACCGCCTGCACGGCCTTGAAGTCATTTTGGCCGCTAGCGCCGGTTTTATCTGCGCTGGCAGCTCCTGAAACAGGAGCATTCACCACGGGGGTGGCCACCGGTGCGGGGCGCATCCACACAATGGCGCCCACGATCACGGCCACACCCACCAGCGCATACGGCAGCGGGTTGCCGTTGCGGCCCAGCTTGTAGCCGTGGCGCATCACGAAGAACTGGCGGATGGCCGCGCCCGCGAACATCATCAGGATCAGCACCAGCCAGTTTTGCGGGTGGCTCCAGGTGAAGCTGTAGTGGTTGCTCAGCATGGCAAACAGCACCGGCAGCGTGAAATAGGTGTTGTGCACGCTGCGCTGCTTGCCGCGCTTGCCGTGGATCGGGTCCACGGGCTGGCCAGCCTTGATCTGGCTGATGACAGTGCGCTGGCCAGGGATGATCCAGAAGAACACGTTGGCGCTCATGGATGTGGCGATCATCGCCCCCACCAGCAGGAAGGCCGCGCGGCCCGCAAACCAGTGGCAGGCCAGCCACGAGGCCACGCACACCAGCACCAGCACCAGCGCGCCCACAATGGCGTCGCCGTTCTTGCGCTGGCCGAAGATGCGGCAGATGGCGTCGTACAGCAGCCAGAACACCACAAAGAAGCCCAGCGCCACCATGATGGCCGTGGCGGGCGCCCAGTCCATGCGCGACTTGTCGATGAGGTAGGTACTGGCGCTGTAGAGGTAGGAAACGGTGAACAGCGCAAACCCGCTGATCCAGGTGCTGTAGCTCTCCCAGAAGAACCAGTGCAGGTGTTTGGGCAATTGCGGCGGCGACACCGCGAACTTGACGGGGTGGTAGAACCCGCCGCCGTGCACGGCCCAGAGCTCGCCGCTCACGCCTTGTTTCTTGAGGTCTTCGTCCTCAGGCGGCGTGAGGCTGCTGTCCAGAAAAACGAAATAGAACGACGAGCCGATCCAGGCGATGGCCGTAATGACATGGACCCAGCGCAAAAGCAGGTTGGCCCAGTCGAGAAAGTAGCTTTCCATATCTCAACCTTGATGGCGCGTTAGCGCCACATTGAACGTGTTTGCGATCTCGCAGGGGACCGCGTTGGAGCGCAATCGGGATGAGTGGATGCCTCGGATGCGCCGCATGGGCTCATGCCCATGCAAGCAGCCGAGGCATTCAATCGCACGATTTCGCTCCAACCCTTCGGGCAGTGGTCTTTGCGGGCGGTCTGCGGCGTTGCGGCACTTGCCAATAGCCGAGCTATTGGCTGCGCACCGCGCCTGGCACCCCATCCCGCAAAGACAGCTGCGCGCCCCCTGGGAGATCACAAACACGTTCTTGCAACCTGCTCACCACTGCGGGCGCTCTGAGCAGACATTGAGGTCGCGCACCTTGGCCAGTGGGTTGCTGGCCGGGGCACCGCTGCGACCGGTACGTCAAAGTGTATGCAGGAATTGTTCCCGATTCCAGCCCCAACCTGGGGCATTCGGGGCCGGAATTACCCTCATTCCCCAGCCTTTGGCGCTGGCTGCAGCGTCTGCAGCAACTGCGCTGCCACGGCCACGGCAATCACCTCGGGCTCCTTGCCGCCAATGCCGGGAATGCCGATGGGGCAGGTCACCTGCGCCAGCTCCTCGGGCGCGAACCCGCGCCCATGCAGGCGGTTGCTGAAGGTGGCCCATTTGGTTTGGCTGCCAATCAGCCCGATGAAGGGCAGGTCGCCCTGCTCGCGCTGGCGGCGCAGGCAGGCGGCCACCACGTCCAGGTCCTCGGCGTGGCTGAAGCTCATGATCAGCACGCGGCTGCCGGGTGCCAGGCGGGGCACGGCGAGTTGCACCGGCTCGGAGTGTTCGCAGACCACGCCCTCCGGCGGGTCGGGCGGGAAGATGCCGTCCCGGCTGTCGATCCAGGTCAGGGCAAAGGGCAGTGGCGCCAGCACGCGGGCCAGCGCGTGGCCCACGTGCCCGCCGCCAAACAAGGCCACTGGATGCAGGCGGGGCGCCAATCGCTGGGCCAGGCTTGGTGCGTCTTGCGCTGTGAGCAACTCAAACCCGAGGTGCACGACCCCGCCGCAGCACTGGCCCAGCGCCGGGCCCAGCGCAAACCGCATCGGCCCAAGCGCCGTCACCGGCCCACCCGCCAGGCGGCGGCGCGCCTCGGCAATCGCCTGCAGCTCCAGATGCCCGCCGCCGATGGTGCCCACCAGCTGGTCGGCAAATACCGCCATCCAGGCGCCGCGCTCCCGGGGCACGGACCCTTGGGTAGACTCCACGGTCACCAGACAGGCTGGCGCGGCCCCCAGGCCGTCCAGCAGCATTTGCAAATTTGTCACCGCGATCCTTTTCGTGACGGACGAAAAACGGGGCCAGGCAAGCGGCTCACCCTCCGGTGAGTCTGCTGCATCCCCTTTGCAGCCGTCGTCATTTTGTAACGTACCACCTTCGCCGCTGGGTTATCGTGCCCGCAGCCTCAGGAACCTTTCACACCATGCACGACACGCCCTCTCCCCGCTCCACCGGAAAGCGCAGCCACTGGTTGCTGGCAGGCATCATGGCCGTGGGTGCGGCGCTGGTCTCGGCCTGCAAGTCCCCGCCAGAGCCCACGCCGCCCCCCGCGCCCGACAGCGTCCCCTCCACCGGCCCCGATGCCAGCGGCGTCAAGGGCCCCGTGCCCGCCACGGCCGGGTCTGCGCGCCCCTCGGCCGCTGCCACACCGCTGGCCTACCGCCAGGACGCCGCCACGCACCTGTATGGCCTGAACCGCGAACGCATCTTCAAGGGCAAACTCCCGCCGCAGCTGTATGCCATTGGCGTGCTGCAGCTCGACATCGACCGCGCGGGCAAGATCACCCGCCTGCACTGGATGCGCGCCCCGCGCCACGCCCCCGAGGTGGTCACCGAGATCGAGCGCACGGTGCGCGCTGCGGCCCCCTTCCCTGTCCCGGCCCGCATGGGCAAGGTCACGTACACCGAAACCTGGCTGTGGGACAAGAGCGGGCACTTTCAGCTCGATACGCTGACCGAAGGGCAGCTGTAGCGACACCCCCCTGAGCGGCTAGGCCGCTTCCGCCTTCTGGCAGCGCTTGCTACGAGCCTCTGTAGGTCGAATAGCTCCAGGGGCTGACCAGCAGCGGCACGTGGTAGTGCTGGTCGGCATGCGCAATGCCGAAGTCCAGGCTCACCTGGTTCAGAAAATTCGGCTCGGGCAGCTGCACGCCCCGGGCCTTGAAGTAACCCGCCACATCAAAGCGCAGCCGGTAGGTACCGGTGCGCAGGCTGGCGTTGTCGAACAGCGGCGCATCGGTGCGGCCGTCGTGGTTCAGCACCAGGCGCTTGATGAGGGTGGCGTTGTCGCCGTCGGTGGAATACAGGGCCACTTCCATGCCGGCCGCAGGGCAGCCGTTCATGGTGTCCAGAACGTGGGTGCTCAATCCCATGGGGAAATCTCCTGAAGTAAGAGTCTGTCCAATCGGCGACGATTGCCAGATCGCAGTGTGTAGACCAAAAGTGTATACACTTTTCACCATCCACCGTATCATGCAGCCATGGAATCTTCCTCGACCAGCGCCATTGTTGAAGCGCTGACCCGCGCCATCGTAGAGCACCGCCTGCAACCCGGCACCAAGCTGGCCGAGCAAAAGCTGGCCGACCACTTTGGCGTGTCGCGCACGCTGGTGCGCCAGGCGCTGTTCCAGCTGGCACAGAACCGGCTGGTCACGCTGGAGCCCGCACGGGGCGCATTTGTGGCGACACCCTCGGTCGAGGAGGCGCGCCAGGTGTTTGCCGTGCGCCGCATGCTGGAGACCGAGATGACCCGCGCCTTTGTGCGCAGCGTGACGCCCGCCAAGCTCAAGGCCCTGCGCGCCCACGTGGCCAGCGAGAAGGCCGCCATGGGCACCCACGACGCCAGCACCCGTACCGAGTTGCTCGGCGACTTCCATGTGCGCATGGCCGAACTGATGGGCAACGAGGTGCTGGCGCAAATGCTGGGCGACCTGATCTCGCGCTGCGCCCTCATCACGCTGATGTACCAGTCGGCCAGCGCGGCCGAGCACTCGCACGAGGAGCATGCCGACATCGTGGCGGCCCTGGCCGCGCGCGACGAAGAACGTGCCGTCGCCCTGATGCAAAGCCACCTCGAACATGTCGAAGCCAGCCTGACCTTTGACCGCAAGCGCCCGGCCAGTGACCTGGCCGCCGCACTGGCCTCTTGAAAACCACCCCCACCATGATCTACGACACCACCCAGGCCTACCCCCGCGACCTTATTGGCTACGGCAAGACACCGCCCCACGCCCAGTGGCCCGGTGGCGCGCGCATTGCCGTGCAATTCGTCCTGAACTACGAAGAGGGCGGCGAAAACGCGGTGCTGCATGGCGATGCGGGTAGCGAGCAGTTCCTGTCCGAAATGTTCAACCCGGCCAGCTACCCCGAGCGGCACATGAGCATGGAGGGCATTTATGAATACGGATCGCGCGCTGGCGTGTGGCGCATCCTGCGCGAGTTTGAAAAGCGCCAGCTGCCCCTCACGGTGTTCGGCGTGTCCACGGCCCTGCAGCGCCACCCCGACCTCACGGCGGCTTTTGTGGAGCTGGGCCACGAGATTGCGTGCCATGGGCTCAAGTGGATCCATTACCAGCACATCCCCGAAGAGGTGGAGCGCGCCCACATGCAAGAGGCGATGGAAATCATTCAACGCATGACGGGCGCAAGAGGAAGTTCGAAAGACCATGTACATGGTCTGGGCTGGTACACCGGCCGCGACAGCCCCAACACCCACCGCCTGGTGGCTGACTACGGCGGCTTTGAATACGACAGCGACTACTACGGCGACGACCTGCCCTTCTGGATGAAGGTGCAAAAAACCGACGGCAGCGTGGTGCCACAGCTCATCGTGCCCTACACGCTCGACTGCAACGACATGCGCTTTGCGCTGCCGCAGGGCTACTCGCACGCCGACCCGTTCTTCCAGTACATGAAGGACACCTTCGATGCGCTGTATGCCGAGGGCGACCCCGCCGGCGACAACGCGCCCAAGATGATGAGCATTGGCATGCACTGCCGCCTGCTGGGCCGCCCGGGCCGCATCACGGCGCTGCAGCGCTTTCTGGACCACATCGCACAGCACGACAAGGTGTGGGTGGCTCGCCGCATCGACATCGCGCGCCACTGGAAGGCCGTGCACCCCTATCCCACCACAAAGGCCTGATGACCATGGCATGGACCCTTGACCAACTGAACGCCGCCACGCCCGCGCAGGCCCTGGAGGCGCTGGACGGCGTGTACGAGCATTCCCCCTGGATTGCCGAACAGGCGCTTGCTCAGCGGCCATTCCGCTCGCTGGCACACCTCAAGCACGCCCTGGCCCACGCGGTGCGCACCGCCAGCACCGAGGCGCAGCTGGGCCTGATCCGCGCCCACCCCGAGCTGGCGGGCAAGGCCATGGTAGCCAAAAGCCTCACCGCCGAATCGACCAACGAGCAGTCCAAGGCGGGCCTGACCCAGTGCACGCCCGAAGAATTTGCGCGCATCCAGCAGCTCAATGCGGACTACAACGCCCGCTTTGGTTTCCCCTTCATTCTGGCCGTGCGCGGACCGCGCGGCGCGGGGCTGAACAAGCAGCAGATCATCGACACCTTTGCGCGACGGCTCGACAACCACCCGGAGTTCGAGGTGGCTGAGGCCTTGCGCAACATCCACCGCATCGCCGAGATCCGCCTGAACGACAAGTTCGCCGCCGAACCCGTACTGGGCAATGACGTCTGGGACTGGCATGAAAAGCTGGCCGAACACTCCGACCCCGGCTTTGCCGAAAAGGGCCAGCTCACCGTCACCTACCTCACCGACGCCCACCGCGCCTGCGCCCAGCGCATCAGCCACTGGATGCGCGACTGCGGCTTTGACGAGGTCGAGGTGGACGCCGTGGGCAACGTGGTGGGACGGTATCGCGCCGCCACACCCGGTGCAAAGTACCTTATGACGGGCTCGCACTACGACACCGTGCGCAACGGCGGCAAGTACGACGGGCGCCTGGGCATCTTTGTGCCGATGGCTTGCGTGCGCGAACTGCACCGCGCGGGCCGGCGCCTGCCGTTTGGTATCGAGGTGATTGCCTTTGCCGAAGAGGAAGGCCAGCGCTACAAGGCCACCTTCCTGGGTTCGGGCGCGCTCATCGGGCACTTCAACCCCGCCTGGCTGGACCAGAAGGATGCCGACGGCGTGACCATGCGCGCTGCCATGCAGCAGGCGGGGCTGTGCATTGACGACATTGCCAAGCTGCAACGCGACCCGGCCCAGTACCTGGGCTTTATTGAAGTCCACATCGAACAGGGCCCGGTGCTCAACGAGCTGGACCTGCCGCTGGGCGTGGTCACCTCTATCAACGGTGGCGTGCGCTTTGTGGGCGAAATGATCGGCACCGCCAGCCACGCAGGCACCACCCCCATGGACCGCCGCCGCGATGCGGCCGTGGCCGTGGCAGAACTGGCGCTGTACATCGAGCAGCGCGCCGCCCAGGACGGGGACTCGGTGGGCACGATAGGCCTGCTCAACGTGCCCGGCGGCTCCATCAATGTGGTGCCGGGCCGCTGCCAGTTCAGCCTGGACCTGCGTGCGCCCACCGACCCGCAACGCGACGCGCTGGTGCGCGATGTGCTGGACCACCTGGGCCAGATCGCCGCTCGGCGCGGCCTGCGCTACACGCTCGAAGAATCCATGCGCGCTGCCGCCGCCCCCAGCGCCCCGGCGCTGCAGCACCACTGGGAGCGCGCGGTGGACCACCTGGGCGTACCCGTGTTCCGCATGCCCAGTGGCGCAGGCCACGACGCGATGAAGCTCCACGAAATCATGCCGCAGGCCATGCTGTTCGTGCGCGGAGAAAACTCCGGCATCAGCCACAACCCGCTCGAATCCACCACCAACAACGACATGCAACTGGCCGTGGACGCCTTCACCCAGGTGCTGCACCAGCTTGCCGAGGAACAACAACCATGACCACCCCGAACCACCACGCCGCGCTGGACGCCTGGATCGACCAGCACTTTGACGAAGAAGTGCGCTTTCTGCAGGCCCTCGTGCGCGTGCCCACCGACACGCCCCCCGGCAACAACGCGCCCCACGCCGAACGCACGGCAGAGCTGCTGAAGGACTTTGGCTACGAGGCCGAAAAGCATGCCGTGCCCACCGCCGATGTGCAGGCCTACGGCATGGAGTCCATCACCAACCTCATCGTGCGCAGACCATACGGCAGCGGCGGCAAGACCATCGCCCTGAACGCCCACGGCGACGTGGTGCCGCCCGGCGAAGGCTGGACGCACGACCCCTACGGCGCCGAGATCGTCGATGGCGCCATGTACGGCCGCGCCACCGCCGTGAGCAAGAGCGACTTTGCAAGTTTCACCTTTGCGGTGCGTGCTCTCGAAGCCGTGGCCAGGCCCGCCCAGGGCGCGGTAGAGCTGCACTTCACCTACGACGAAGAGTTTGGCGGTGAACTGGGCCCCGGCTGGCTGCTGCAAAAGGGGCTGACCAAGCCGGACCTGATGATTGCCGCGGGCTTCAGCTATGAAGTGGTCACCGCCCACAACGGCTGCCTGCAGATGGAAGTGACGGTGCACGGCAAGATGGCCCACGCCGCCGTGCCCCACACCGGCGTGGACGCTCTGCAGGGCGCCGTGCACATCCTGAACGCGCTGTACGCGCAGAACGATGAGTACAAGAAGGTCACGTCCAAGGTCGAGGGGATCAAGCACCCCTACCTGAACGTGGGCCGCATCGAGGGCGGGACCAACACCAACGTCGTGCCCGGCAAGGTGATGTTCAAGCTCGACCGCCGCATGATCCCCGAGGAAAACCCGGTGGAGGTCGAAGCCACCATCCGCCGCGTGATCGAACAGGCCGCAGGCGAGCGCGCCGGTATCAGCGTGGAGATCAAGCGCCTGCTGCTGGCCAACGCGATGACGCCGCTGGCGGGCAACAAGCCACTGGTCGACGCGATCCAGCAACATGCCCAAGCCGTGATCGGTGAACCGGTTCCTGCCGTGGGCACGCCGCTCTACACCGACGTGCGCCTGTATGTGGAGCGCGGCATTCCCGGCGTGATTTACGGTGCAGGCCCCCGCACGGTCCTCGAATCGCACGCCAAGCGCGCCGACGAGCGCCTGCAGCTCGAAGACCTGCGCCGCGCCACCAAGGTGATTGCACGGACATTAAGCGACTTGCTCGCCTGAGGTCCCACAGGGCAGTAAGTAATGCACGCAGCACATCAGTGCTGCGCTTCAATGTCATGGCGAGATTGCCTCTGGCAGCCCTTTGACCGACCTACACTGGCGCGGGCGCATCCTTCGGCTGGGTGCGCCCGTTGTCATTTCCAGATTCCACACACCAGGAGATATCCCATGAACATTCGTCATACGCTGCTGGCTGGCAGCGTTGTGCTGGCCCTGGCCAGCCTCACGGCCTGCGGCAGCACGCCGCCGGTAGCCACGGCTGCACCCGCGCCCGCAGTGCAGCAGACCGCCTCGGCCCAGGCCGCCAGTGCAGCCTACGACTTCGACATGGACGTGTTCCACCCCGTGGTGGCACGCAATGGCATGGTCGCCTCCGAGCAGGAGCTGGCCTCGCAGATTGGCCTGGACATCCTCAAGGCCGGTGGCAACGCTGTGGATGCGGCCGTGGGCATTGGCTTTGCGCTGGCCGTGGCCCTGCCCAATGCGGGCAACCTGGGTGGTGGCGGCTTCATGATGGTGCACGACGCCAAGACCGGCAAGAGCGTGGCCCTCGACTTCCGCGAAGTGGCGCCATCGAAGGCCACGCGCGACATGTACCTGGACGCCAAGGGCAATGTGGTGGACGGCAAGTCGCTGTACACCCACTATGCCGTGGGCGTTCCCGGCACCGTGGCGGGCATGGAACACGCACTCAAGAGCTGGGGCACCCTGCCCCTGTCGCGTGTGATCGCCCCGGCCATCGAACTGGCGGACAAGGGCTTCCCGGTGAGCGAAACGCTCGCCAAGATCCTGCAGCAAGAGAAGAAGAACATGGGCAAGTGGCCCGCCACCCAGGCCATCTTCTGGAAGAACGGCGAGCCGCTCAAGGTGGGCGACCCGCTGGTGCAAAAAGACCTGGCGCAGTCCATGCGCCTGATTGCCCAGCAGGGCGCCAAGGCGTTCTACGAAGGCGAGATCGCCCAGAAGATCGCGGCCGAAATGGCACCCCACGCGGGCGCCATCACGCTGCAGGATTTGCGCGAGTACAAGGTGGTGGAGCGCGCACCCACGCGTGGTACCTACCGTGGGTATGAGATCGTAACCATGCCCCCACCCTCCTCGGGCGGCCCGCACTTGGTGCAGATCCTGAACATGCTGGAGCCGCTGCCCCTGGCCCAGTGGGGTCCCAACAGCGCGCAGACCATCCACCACATGGCCGAGAGCAGCAAGCTGGCGTATGCCGACCGCTCCGAATATCTGGGCGACCCGGATTTCGTGAAGATCCCGCTCAAGGGCCTGACCTCCAAGCGCTATGCCGAATCGCTGACCAAGGGCATCGACCCCAACCGCGCCCGCCCGGCCAAGGAGATCAAGCCCGGCCAGCCCCAGCCGTATGAGAGCGACCAGACCACCCACTACAGCGTGGTGGACAAGGCGGGCAACGCCGTGGCCGTGACCTACACGCTGAACACCAACTTCGGCAGCGGCATCGTGGCCAAGGGCACAGGCATCCTGCTCAACAACGAGATGGACGACTTCTCGGCCAAGCCCGGCGTGGCCAATGCCTACGGGCTGGTCGGCGGTGACGCCAACGCCGTGGCCGCCAAAAAGCGCCCCCTGTCGTCCATGACGCCCACCCTGGTTCTGAAGGACGGCAAGCCCACGCTGGTGACCGGCAGCCCCGGCGGCGCACGCATCATCACCACGGTGCTGCAAACGGTGGTCAACACCATCGACTTTGGCATGAACCCCGCCGAGGCCGCTGCCGCTCCCCGTGTGCACCACCAGTGGACGCCCGACGAGCTGCGCGTGGAAAAGGGCCTGTCGCCCGACACCATCGCCCTGCTCAAGCAGCGCGGCCACAACATCGCGGTGAAGCCCTCAATGGGCCGCACGCAGACCATCCAGATCCGCGGTGGCGCGCTGTACGGCTACTCGGACCCCCGCAACCCCGACGGCAAGACCCTCGGCTACTGATTGCCAGGGCCCGCCTAGTGCGGGCTAACTGCGCCTGTCAGCCTTTGCAAGGCCACGCCCTCTAAAGGTGTGGCCTTTTTCATTGAGCCCTTCGCGACAGCATGCGGGCATACCCTCATACGCCGCCCTTCAGACTTGCCTACAGTTCTTGTATGCAAGATTTGCGTTCAAAAAGCTACTGAAGGAGTTGGCATGCCCCGGTTTTTCAAATCCCTTTTTGGCCAGGTGGTGCTGGCCTTGATAGCCGGTGTGGTGGTGGGCCTTGCGTGGCCCGACACCGCCATCGCGCTCAAGCCCCTGGGTGACGGCTTCATCAAACTCATCAAGATGCTGATCCCGCTCATCGTGTTCTGCGTGGTGGTGCATGGCATCGCAGGCACGGGCGACCTGAAGCGGGTGGGCCGGGTGGGCGTCAAATCGCTGATCTACTTCGAGGTCGTCACTTCCATCGCCCTGGTGCTGGGCCTGGCGCTGGCGTTCTGGTTCGAGCCCGGCGTGGGCATGAACGTGGACCCCAAGGCGCTCGACCCTAAAGCCATGGGTGCCTATGCCGAAAACGCCAGCAAGCTCACCGGGGGCGGCTTTACCGACTTCTTGCTCAAGCTCATCCCCACCACCGCCGTGAGCGCGTTTGCCAACGGCGATGTGCTGCAGGTCCTGCTGTTCTCCATCGTTTTTGGCTGCGCCCTGGCATTGATCGGGGAGCGCGGCGCGCGCGTTACCAGCCTGATCGACGACCTGTCGCATGTGCTGTTCAAGACCATGGGTCTGATCATCAAGCTGGCTCCGCTGGGTGTGCTGGGGGCCATCGCCTTCACCGTGGGCAAATACGGCCTGGGCTCCCTCAAGCAGCTGGGCATGCTGGTGGCGCTGTTCTACGCTGCGGTAGTCATTTTCGTCGTGGTGGTGCTGGGCCTCATCATGCGGGTGTCGGGCTTCAGCCTGTTCAAGCTGCTGCGCTATCTGCGCGAGGAGCTGGCCGTGGTGTTTGCCACCACGTCGTCCGACAGCGTGTTGCCGCAGATCATGGCCAAGCTCAAGCACATGGGCATCCGCGACTCCACCGTGGGCCTGGTGATCCCCACCGGCTACTCGTTCAACCTGGACGCGTTCTCGATCTACATCACGCTGGCGGCCGTGTTCATCGCCCAGGCCACCAACACGCCGATTTCCATGGCCGACCTGCTGACCATCCTGGCGATCTCGCTGGTCACCTCCAAGGGCGCACACGGCGTACCCGGCTCGGCCATCGTCGTGCTGGCCGCCACCTTGCAGGCCATCCCTGCCATTCCGGCGATTGGCCTGGTGCTGGTGCTGTCGGTGGACTGGTTCATGGGCATCGCCCGCGCGCTGGGCAACCTCATTGGCAACTGCGTCGCCACCGTGGCCGTGGCGGCGTGGGAGGGCGACATCGACCGCGAACGCGCCCATGCCGTGCTCGACGGCCGCGAGCCACCCATGCCACGCGCCTGATCGGGCACAGCACTTTTGCAGCACGCGACAATCCGGCCATGAGCATCAACCAGACCCAGATCGCCCAGCAGGTGGTGGAATCCATCCTCGCGCAAAAACTCTCGCCCGGCGAGCGCCTGGGCGAGCAGGAGCTGGCCGATCTGTTCGGCGTAAGCCGCACGCTGGTGCGCGAGGCCCTGATGCAGCTGCAGGCACGGGGCTTTGTGGAAGTGCGCTCGCGCCGGGGCTGGTACGTGGTGGAGCCTTCGGTGGAGGATGCGCGCGACGCGTTCTCCGCCCGGCGCATCATCGAATCGGGCATCCTGGCCGATGCGGGCCGACCGCTGCAAAGCGTGACCCGCCGCCTGCGCGCGCACATCGCCGACGAGCAGCAGGCCATCGAAGGGGCGGACGCTGCCACCCGCGCCTTTCTGCTCGCAGACTTCCACGTCTGCCTGGCCGAGGCGATGGGCCACCGCAGCCTGAGCGACATCCTGCGCGACCTCACGGCGCGCACCACGCTGGCCGCATCACTCTACCAATCGCAGCACGCGGCCAGCCAGTCCTGCGCCGAGCATGCTGCCATCGTCGAGGCGCTGGAGGCCGGCAACACCACCCTGGCCCGCGAGCGCATGCTGGCCCACATCGGCCAGGTGGAAGGCGCTCTCAACCCCGGCCAGCCGCTGGTGCGCGACCGGCTGCGGGAATCCCTGGCACCGCTGACCAGCCCACGCACCAAGGCGGCAGCTACGGACCCGGGCTAGCCACACCGAAGGCACCCAGGCCACCCACCGTCCAACCGCCTCCACCACGGCAGGCGGGAAATTGCTGCGTCCCTAAGGGTTAACCGGGATAAGCGCGTCCGGTCATTTTGTATACGATTTTTGTATGGACATTTGTGCACCATCCGGTGCCCGTGTTCCTTTCGTATTCACACCCCCAACCCGCCGAAGGACACCCATGAACCCGCCCGTACACCCCGTGGACGAACACCTGCCCCTGGGGCGACTGACGGCGCTGGGCCTGCAGCATGTGCTGGTGATGTATGCGGGCGCCGTGGCGGTGCCGCTCATCGTGGGCCGCGCGCTCAACCTCACGCCCGACCAAGTGGCCAAACTGATCTCGGCCGACCTGTTTGTGTGCGGGCTGGTCACGCTGATCCAGGCGCTGGGCGCCTCGCGCTGGTTTGGCATTCAGCTGCCGGTGATGATGGGGGTGACCTTTGCCTCGGTGGCGCCCATGATTTCGATGGCGCAGAGCACGGGTGGCACGGCCGGGGCCGGGCTGATCTTTGGCTCGGTGATCGGCGCGGGTGTGATCTCCATCCTGATCGCACCGCTGGTCAGCCGCATGCTCCGCTTCTTCCCGCCCGTGGTCACCGGCACCATCATCGCAGTCATCGGCATCAGCCTGATGCGCGTGGGCATCAACTGGATCTTTGGCAACCCCGTGGGCCCCACAGCGCCCAGCGTGCCCAACCCCGAGCACCTCAAATGGCTGGCAGAGGCGCAGGCAGCGGCGGGTGCACCCGGTTCATCGCTGCCGCCGGTCCCCAAGGGCTTTGCCGTGGTGCCCACGGTGCCCAACCCCAAGTACGCAGACCTGACCGGTGTGGGTATCTCGGGCCTGGTGCTGCTGTCCATCTTGCTGATTGCCAAGTTTGCCAAGGGCTTCATTGCCAACATCTCGGTGCTGCTGGGCATCGTGATCGGCGCGGTGGTTGCCGTGGGCATGGGGCTGATGAACTTCGACAAGGTGGCCAAGGCGCAGTGGTTTGACCTGGTGCTGCCGTTCGAGATTGCCGGCCCCGTGTTCGACCCCATCCTGATCCTGACCATGACCCTGGTGATGATCGTGGTCATGATCGAATCCACCGGCATGTTCCTCGCCCTGGGCGAGATGACCGACCGCAAGGTGGACCAGGCCGCCCTCACGCGCGGCCTGCGCACCGACGGCCTGGGCACGCTGCTGGGCGGCATCTTCAACACCTTTCCGTACACCAGCTTCTCGCAGAACGTGGGCCTGGTGGCCGTCACCGGCGTCAAGAGCCGCTTTGTGTGTGTGGCCGGCGGTGTGATCCTGATCGTGCTGGGTGTGCTGCCCAAGATGGCCGCGCTGGTCGAGTCGCTGCCCACCATGGTGCTGGGCGGCGCGGGGCTGGTGATGTTCGGCATGGTGGCGGCCACGGGCATCCGCATCCTGGGCGGGGTGGACTTCAAGACCAACCGCTTCAACGCCATGATCGTGGCCGTCTCCATCGGCGTGGGCATGGTGCCGCTGATCGCGCCCAACTTCCGCCAGTGGATGCCGCATGCCATCCACCCCTTGATCGAATCCGGTATCCTCCTGGCCTCGATCACGGCGGTGGCCCTGAACGTTTTCTTCAATGGCGCCAGCCGCGACACCTCCGCCGCTGTCAACGCCGCACGCCAGGCCGACGCCCACTAGCATCCCGCCTGCCCGCTGCCGAAAACCTGCCACTGCCCGCGTGGCCCCGCCCCCTGTCCGCCACGGCTGCCAGGGGGTTTTGGCTTCATGCTGCATACGCATAAACCTGCATGTCCGCCGCCCACGCCATCGGGTACCCTTGTTTTTGCTTTCCGCCCAGGACTTCCAGGATTTCCGCATGACACAGAACATTTCCGCCGCCGAACAGGCCCTGCGCGACGCTGCGCGCGAATACCACCGCAACCCCACCCGGGGCAAGATTTCGGTCACCCCCACCAAGCCTTTGTCCAACCAGCGCGACCTGTCGCTGGCCTACTCGCCGGGCGTGGCTTACCCATGCCTGGACATTGCTGCCGACCCTTCCAAGGCGTTTGACTTCACATCGCGCGGCAACCTGGTCGCGGTGATCACCAACGGCACGGCGGTGCTGGGCCTGGGTGACATCGGCCCGCTGGCCAGCAAGCCGGTGATGGAAGGCAAGGGCTGCCTGTTCAAGAAGTTCGCGGGCGTCGACGTGTTCGACATCGAACTGGCCGAACGCGACCCCGACAAGCTCATCGAGATCATCGCGGCGCTGGAGCCCACGCTGGGCGGCATCAACCTCGAAGACATCAAGGCACCCGAGTGCTTCTACATCGAGCGCGAACTCAGCAAGCGCATGAACATCCCGGTGTTCCATGACGACCAGCACGGCACGGCCATCATCAGCAGCGCGGCGCTGCTCAACGGCCTGGAGCTGGTGGGCAAGCAGATCGACCAGGTCAAGATCGCCGTGTCGGGCGCAGGTGCGGCCGCCATTGCCTGCCTGAACGTGATGGTGGGCCTGGGCGTGAAGATCGAGAACGTCTTCGTGTGCGACTCCAAGGGCGTGATCTACGAAGGCCGCCCCGGTGGCTACGACGAATCCAAGGCGGCCTACGCGCAAAAGACCGACGCCCGCACGCTGGCCGATGCGGTCAACGGCGCCGACGTGTTCCTGGGCTGCTCGGCCCCCGGCGTGCTCACGGCCGAGATGGTCAAGACCATGGGTCCCAAGCCCATCATCCTGGCGCTGGCCAACCCCGAGCCTGAAATCCGCCCCGAACTCGCCAAGGCCATTCGCCCCGACTGCATCATCGCCACGGGCCGCTCGGACTACCCGAACCAGGTCAACAACGTCCTGTGCTTCCCCTACATCTTCCGGGGTGCACTCGACTGCGGCGCCACCAAGATCACCGAAGCGATGAAGCTGGCCTGCGTGCGCCAGATTGCCGACCTGGCCAAGGCCGACATCAGCGAAGAAGTGGCCAGCGCCTACGCGGGCAAGGAACTCACCTTTGGCCCTGACTACCTCATTCCCACACCATTCGACTCGCGCCTGATCCTCAAGATCGCGCCCGCCGTGGCCAAGGCCGCTGCCGAATCCGGCGTGGCCACGCGCCCCATCGAAGACATGGAGGCCTACAAGGAAACGCTGTCGCGCTTTGTCTACCAGACCGGCATGCTGATGCGCCCCGTGATCAACGCGGCTAAGGCCCTGCCCGATGCGCAAAAGCGCGTGGCCTACGCCGACGGTGAAGACGAACGCGCCCTGCGCGCAGCGCAGATGGCCATCGACGACAAGATCGCCACGCCCATCCTCATCGGCCGCCCCGCCGTGATTGCCGCGCGCATCGCCAAGGCCGGCCTGCGCATGCAGCTGGGCAAGGACGTCGAGGTGTGCAACCCCGAGGACGATCCGCGCTTTCGCCAGTACTGGGAGCACTACCACCAGCTCATGAAGCGCAACGGCGCCTCGCCCGAGGTGGCCAAGGCCGCCGTGCGCCGCTCCAACACCATCATCGCCTCGCTGATGGTCAAGCTGGGCGATGCCGACGCCATGATCTGCGGCCTGGTGGGCACGTATGAAACGCACCTGGAGCGCATCCACAGCATCATCGGCCGCCAGGAAGGCGCCAACAACTACGCGGCGCTGAACGCGCTGATGACCAACCGGGGCACGCTGTTCATTGCCGACACCTACGTGAACGAAGACCCCACGGCCCAGCAGCTGGCGGACATCGCCTGGATGTCGGTGCAAGAGGTACAACGCTTTGGCATCCCGCCCAAGGTCGCCTTCCTGTCGCACTCCAGCTATGGCTCGTCCAAGCGCGCATCGGCCCGCAAGATGCGCGAGGCGCGCGACCTGTTCGTGGCCGCCCACCCTGAGATCGAGTGTGATGGCGAGCTGCACGGCGATGCCGCGCTGGAGCCGAACATCCGCAACGCCTACATGGCGGATTCGACCCTGACGGACTCGGCCAACCTGCTGATCTGCCCCAACCTGGATGCTGCCAACATCCTCTACAACGTGCTCAAGACGACCACCAGTGGTGGCGTCACGGTGGGCCCCATCCTGATGGGCGCCGCTGCCACGGCCTACATCCTGACCCCGGCCGCCACCGTACGCCGGGTGCTCAACATGACGGCCCTGGCCGTGGCCAGCGCTGCCGCCCGGCCACGCTGAGCGCGCGGTGCCATGCTGACCTGAGCGCAGGCCGTGAGCAGGCCTGCCCACACACCGTTGCAACGGGGCCCTCGGGCCCCGTTTTTCATGGGCAAGCCAACCCCTGGCACTGCGCATGCACCATTTCGGGAAACCCAGCATGCTGACGCGCACCACTTCGGTGAACAATGGGGCGCAGCAAAGCACCCGCGTACACAAACCGGGCATCGTTTTTGCTGACTGCAGGACCATGGCCCATCAATGGGGCCAGTGCCTTCCCTCACCGAATTTCCCCTCGCCCGACAGGAGCCCCGAATGAAAAAAAGACTGTTCATGCAAACCGCCGCCGCCCTGGCCCTGATCGGCAGCACCTCGCTGGCCCAGGCGCAGGCCACCACGCCCATCAAGTTCCAGCTCGACTGGCGTTTTGAAGGACCTGCCGCGCTGTTCCTGCAACCCGTGGCCAAGGGCTACTTCAAGGCCGCAGGCCTGGATGTGACGGTGGATGCGGGCAACGGCTCCGGCGGTGCGGTGCAGCGCGTGGCCTCGGGCACCTACGACATGGGTTTTGCCGACCTGGCCGCCGTGATGGAGTTCCACGCCAACAACCCCGACGCGCAGAACAAGCCCGTGGCGGTGATGGTGGTCTACAACAACACGCCCGCCTCGGTCATGGCGCTGAAAAAGAGCGGCATCGCCAAGCCCGCCGACCTGGCTGGCAAGAAGCTGGGCGCCCCCGTGTTCGACGCAGGCCGCCGCGCGTTTCCCATCTTCCAGAAGGCCAACGGCATCGGCGCCGTGACCTGGACCGCCATGGACCCCCCGCTGCGCGAAACCATGCTGGTGCGCGGCGATGTGGACGCCATCACCGGCTTCACCTTCACCTCGCTGCTCAACCTGGAAGCCCGGGGCGCCAAGGCCGCCGATGTGGTGGTGCTGCCCTATGCCGACTTCGGCGTGAAGCTGTATGGCAATGTGATCATCGCATCGCCCAAGCTCATCAAGGAGAACCCGGCCGCCATCAAGGCGTTCCTGTCGGCCTTCACCAAGGGCGCCAAGGAAGTCATTGCCAACCCCGCAGCCTCCATCGAATACGTGAAGGCACGCGACGGCATCGTGAACGTGCCGCTCGAAACCCGTCGCCTGCAGCTGGCCATCGACACCGTGATCAACAGCCCCGACGCCCGCACCGAAGGCTTCGGCCAGCTCAAGCCCGGACGCCTCTCGCTGATGGCGTCGCAGGTATCGGATGCGTTCAACACCAAGACCCGCGTGAACGCCGACGATGTGTGGAACGCCAGCTTTCTGCCCAGCGCTGCCGAGCTGAACATCCTGCCGAAGAAGTAAACACTATTAATTTGATAGCTGCAGGCGCATGATTGACTAGCGCTTGCAGCCGTTATGAGCACAAAGACTTCCATGCAGGCTGCTGACAACTATTTTGTGGACTTCCGGGGCGTCTGGCTTGCCTACAACGACGAGCTGCGCGCCAAGAACCAGTTTGCGGTCGAAGCCATCGACCTGCAGGTACGCCAGGGTGAATTCATCGCCATCGTGGGCCCCTCGGGCTGCGGCAAGTCCACCTTCATGAAGCTGGCCACCGGTTTGAAGATGCCCTCCATGGGCAAGATCCTCATCGACGGGCAGCCGGTGACGGGGCCGCTCAAGGTCTCGGGCATGGCCTTTCAGGCGCCTTCGCTGCTGCCCTGGCGCACCACGGTGGATAACGTGCTGCTGCCGCTCGAAATCGTTGAGCCCTACCGCAGCAACTTCAAGCAAAAGCGCAAGGAATACGAAGAGCGCGCCCGCAAGCTGCTGCAAAAGGTGGGGCTGGCGGGCTACGAAGACAAGTTCCCCTGGCAGCTGTCGGGCGGCATGCAGCAGCGCGCCAGCATCTGCCGCGCACTGATCCACGAACCCAAGATGCTGCTGCTGGACGAGCCCTTCGGCGCGCTGGATGCCTTCACCCGCGAGGAGCTGTGGTGCATCCTGCGCGACCTGTGGACCGAGCAGCAGTTCAACGTGATCCTGGTCACGCACGACCTGCGCGAGTCGGTCTTCCTGGCCGACACGGTGTACGTGATGAGCAAGAGCCCCGGCCGGTTTGTGGTGCGCAAGGAGATCGAGCTGCCCCGCCCGCGCGACCTGGAGGTGACCTACACCAAGGAGTTCACCGACATCGTCCACGAACTGCGCGGCCACATCGGCGCACTGCGCAAGGCCGGCGCGCCCATCCAGCAATAACAAGAAAGCGCCTCATCCCATGCACAAGAAAACCGTCGAGCGCTGGTCTCCCTGGCTGCTGCTGACCGCCACCATCCTGCTGTGGCAGATCATCTGTTCGGCCTTCAATGTCTCCGAGTTCATCTTCCCCAGCCCCTGGGCCATTGCCACCCAGCTGGTGGAGTTTGGCGGCGTCATCGCGGGCCACGCCTGGCGCACCTTCTGGGTCACCATGGCCGGCTTTGGCATCGCCATCGTCGTGGGGGTGCTGCTGGGCTTTGTGATCGGCTCTTCGCGCCTGGCCTACGCCGCCGTGTACCCGCTGATGACGGCCTTCAACGCACTGCCCAAGGCCGCCTTTGTGCCCATCCTGGTGGTGTGGTTCGGCATTGGCGTGGGCCCGGCCATCCTCACGGCGTTCCTCATCAGCTTCTTCCCCATCATGGTCAACATCGCCACCGGCCTCGCCACGCTGGAGCCCGAGCTGGAAGACGTGCTGCGCGTGCTGGGCGCCAAGCGCTGGGACGTGCTGACCAAGGTGGGCCTGCCGCGCTCCATGCCGTACTTCTACGGCTCACTCAAGGTGGCCATCACGCTGGCCTTTGTGGGCACCACGGTGTCGGAGATGACCGCTGCGAACGAAGGCATCGGCTACCTGCTCATCAGCGCGGGCTCGTCCATGCAGATGGGCTTGGCCTTTGCGGGCCTGATGGTGGTGGGCGCCATGGCCATGGTGATGTACGAGCTGTTCAGCTGGATCGAAAAACGCACCACGGGTTGGGCGCACCGGGGTTCTCAAGGTGAATAACCCGACGGCGTTGAGCGAAGCCCAGGCAGCCACGCTGCTGCGCCGCGCCAACGCCGTGGCCCAACGCGCCAAGGACGTGGGCCGCCACCCGTTTGGCGCCCTACTCGTTGCGCCCGATGGCGAGACCGTGCTGGCCGAGCAGGGCAACATCGACACCGTGAACCATGCCGAGAGCACGCTGGCCCGCACGGCGGCGGCCAACTATCCCGGCGCTTATCTCGCCCAGTGCACCCTGGTCACTACCTTCGAGCCCTGCGCTATGTGTGCAGGCACCATCTACTGGGCGGGCATCGGCCGCGTGCTGTATGGCGCCGAAGAAACCGCCCTGCTCGCCCTGACGGGCGACCACCCCGAGAACCCCACGCTGGCCCTGCCTTGCCGCACGGTGTTTGCGAGCGGCCAACACCCCACCGAGGTGCTGGGCCCGGTGCCCGCACTGCAGGACGAGATCACGGCCCTGCACCGCGACTTCTGGCAGTAATGGAAGCTGGCGCTTGTATTTGAAGCGCAAGCAGCTCCTCTTTCAGGAGCAAAAGACACCACCAACTGGTGACTCGGCACCCTGCCGCTATACTGCCCGCCCCGTTTGGACGACAGCAGGATCACCCGGCATGCGCTTGACCATTCTTTTGCGCCTTCTGGCCCTTGGGGCCGCAGCAGGTCTGGCCGCATGCGGCGGCACGGCCCCGACCCAGCCCTCGGCGGGCGACGCGCCACCTGCCGCTGCGACCACATCCACCACTCCACCCATCCGCATTGGCATCGCCCTGGGCGGTGGCGCGGCCAAAGGCTTTGCGCACATCGGCGTGATCAAGATGCTGGAGGCCAATGGCCTGGCGCCCGCCGTGGTCTCGGGCACCAGCGCAGGCAGCGTGGTCGGCGCGCTGTATGCCAGCGGCATGAACGCCTTCGAGATGCAGGAAAAGGCCGTGGCACTGGACGAGGCCAAGATCCGCGACCTGCAGCTGTCGTCCGGCGGGCTGGTACTGGGACAGAAGCTTGAAGACTATGTGAACGAGCAGGTGCGCCGCAAGCCGCTGGAACAGATGGCCAAGCCCTTTGTCGTCGTCGCCACCCGACTGGAGGACGGTGAGCGCACTGTGTTTGCACGCGGCAACACCGGTCAGGCCGTGCGCGCATCGAGCAGCGTGCCGGGCGTGTTCCAGCCCGTCACCATCGGCAAGTACCACTTTGTGGATGGCGGCATCGTGAGCCCCGTGCCGGTGGATGCCGCACGCCAACTGGGTGCCGACATCGTGATTGCGGTAGACATCTCCAACAAGGCCCGGGGCCAGACGCCCGGCAACATGCTGGGCGCGCTGAACCAGTCGATTGCCATCATGGGCCAGAAGCTGGGCCAGGCAGAGCTGGCGCGGGCCGATGTGATCGTCCGCCCGCAGGTGCTGGACATCGGCGCCGCCGACTTCAGCCAGCGCGCCAATGCCATCGTGGAAGGCGAAAAGGCCGCGCTGGCCGTGATGCCGCAAATCCGCGAGCGTGTGGCCCAGCTGCAGGCCGAACGCGCCAAGGCGGCGGCGCAGGCCCAGCAGAAAGCGGCCGAGGCGCAGTACCAGGCCTGCCTGGACAACCGCAGCCGGCTGCAGAAGCTTGCGGGCCTGGCCAAGCTGGACGACTCCTGCCCGGCGCCTAAGTAGAGCAGCCAACAAACCCTTCCGGCACAGCGCCCTTCGGGTAAAGTCCATTGCGCCCAACGCCTGCCCGCACCACCCGGCAACGCGTTCACGCTCCACACTGCCCGCCCCACCCATTCCATGTCTTCGCCTTTCTCCGCCGTCAAACCCAGCGCCAAGCTCTCCGACCAGGTGGCCAGTGCGCTGGAGGCCGAGATTCGCGCGGGCCGCATCCAGGCTGCGCAGAAGCTGCCTACCGAGGCCGTGCTGGCGCAGCAGTTCCAGGTCAGCCGCACGGTGGTGCGTGAGGCTATCTCGCGCCTCAAGTCGTTGGGGCTGGTGGACTCACGGCAGGGCAGCGGGGTGTATGTGCTGGCGCCCGGCATCGAGCCGCTGCAGTTTGATGTGCCCCTTGCCGCATCGCGCGAGGCGGTGATGCAGATCGTGGAGGTGCGCCGTGCGCTGGAGGCCGAGGTGGCCGAGCTGGCAGCCCTGCGCCGCAGCGAGGAAGACATTGCCGCCATCCGCGCCGCCATGCAGCACATCGCCGACGCCGTGCGTGCCGGCCGTGACGGGGTGGAGGAAGACGTGCTGTTCCACCGCGCCATTGCCCAGGCGGCGGGCAACCCGTTCATGATCAGCACGCTGGACTACCTGGCCCAGTTTCTCAAAGGCGCCACGCGTGTGACCCGCGCCAACGAGGCGCGGCGCACCGACTTTGCCGATGCGGTGACCCACGAGCACACCCACATCGTGCGCGCCATCGAGGCGGGCGACCCCGTGGCCGCACGGGCCGCTGCGGCGCAGCACATGAAGAACGCACTGGCCCGCATCGAGCAGGCCGACCTTTCGTTCTGGGCCCAGGACGGCGCGCGGCTGGCCCAGCCGCTGGTGGCGGCATCCGCGCCGCTGGTGTTCTGAGCTGCATCGCTGAGATGCCTGCGCGACGGGCTTGAGCGCGTCTGCGTTAGCGGCACAGCACGCATCCGTGTGAGGCCTGTGGCACGGCGGCGGCGGGGCTTGCGCCCCGGCCACATTGTTGATTTGCTACATATCTGGTAGCTACTCAAGCATATTGCACTAGCGCTTGAGCACCAAAACGCCTCAAAAGCGCGTCACCTGCCCTCTCCACGCACTGGCACACGCGGGTTAACCCGTAGGAGTACCAATCGCAATAATTTGTATGATAACCATATAAACACATCAAACCGGGTGCGCCCAGCCTTCCTCAACAGGCCGTTTTCAGCGGCCTCCATCTGGGCCTGCCCCCCTTCCATCCCGGAGATACCCCGTTCATGTCCACCCTCGCACTTCTCGGCATCGGCGCCGGCAGCATTGGCCTGCTCCTGTTGCTCATCATCCGCTGGCAGGTCCACGCTTTCGTGGCGATGATGCTGGTGAGCTTTCTGGTGGCGTTTGCCACGGGCATGCCCATCGGCGACATCATCAGCACGCTGATTGCGGGCATGGGCGGCACGCTGGGGTCGGTGGCCATCCTGGTGGCCCTGGGCTCCATGCTGGGGCGCATGATCGAGGTCTCGGGCGGCGCGGCCAGCCTGGCCAACCGCTTCACGCAGCTGCTGGGCCCCACACGGGTGCCCATGGCGCTCACCGCCGCCGCGCTGGTGCTGGCGATCCCCGTGTTTTTTGATGTGGGCTTCATCATCCTGGTGCCCATCGTCTACGGCTTTTGCAAGGCGGCGGGCGTCAACCCCATCAAGTTCGGCCTGCCCGTGGCGGGCATCATGCTGGCCGCGCACGTGGTGGTGCCACCGCACCCCGGCATCGTGGGCGGCGCAGCCATCGTCAAGGGCGACATTGGCTGGATCACCATCATTGGCCTGGCCATCTGCATCCCGCTGGCGGCGCTGTCGCAGGTCGTTTCGGGCTGGCTCAATCGCAAGGGCTACCCCATGCTGCCCACCACGGCTGAGCAGTTTGCCGCCTTTGGCAACAGCGAAGACAGCAAGACCAGCAAAGCAAGCGCCGCGCCTAGCGTCGGCACCATCATGGCGCTGATCATCATCCCCCTGGCCCTCATCATGGCGGGCACCACCGGCGCCACACTGCTGCCCAAGGGCGACAGCCTGCGCAATGTGCTGGGCTTCATCGGCTCGCCCATCTTTGCACTGATGGTGGCCGTGGGTCTGGCCATGTTCCTGCTGGGCCGCAACCAGGGCTGGAACCGTGAGCGCACCAACGCCATCATGGAATCTGCCCTGCCCCCTGCCGCCACCGTGATTTTGGTGACCGGCGCTGGCGGCGTGTTTGCCAAAGTGCTCACCGCCAGCGGCATCGGCACGGCGCTGTCGCAAAGCCTCACCGCTACTCATCTGCCGCTCATCCTGCTGGCGTTCATCATTTCTCTGGCGCTGCGCGCCGCGCAGGGCTCGGCCACCGTGGCCATCATCACCACCTGCGGCCTGCTGGCCGATGCGATGGCGGGTGGCGGGTATTCCCCCTTGCAAGTGGCGCTGCTCACGGTTGCCATCGGCTTTGGCAGCCTCGGGCTGTCGCACGTCAACGATTCGGGCTTCTGGATCGTGACCCGCTACCTGGGCCTGAGCGTGGGCGATGGCCTGCGCACCTGGACCGTGCTGACCACCGTGCTGGGCCTTGCAGGTTTTGCAATGACCGCTTTGCTCTGGGTGCTGGTGGCCTAAGCGCCCTCTTATTGAAATTCTTTGAAGGACTGACAACATGACACAACCCACCGTCGGCATCATCGGCCTGGGCGCCATGGGCGCTGGCATTGCCAAGACTCTGCGCAACAACGGTTTCACCATCCACGTGTGCGACGTGCGCCCCGGCGTGGCCGATGCCTTTGTGGCAGACGGTGGCACGGCCCACGCCACCACGGCAGCACTGGCAGCGGTAAGTGATGTGGTGGTGTCAGTGGTGGTCAACGCCGCGCAGACCGAGAGCGTGCTGTTCGGCGACGATGGCAAAGGCGGCGCAGCAGCGGCCATGCGCCCCGGCAGCACCTTTGTGATGTGCTCCACCGTGGACCCCAACTGGTCCGTGGCGATGGAAGCGCGCCTGAACGCCCTGGGCCTGCACTATGTGGACGCGCCCATCTCCGGCGGCGCAGCCAAGGCAGCATCAGGCCAGATGACCATGATGACCTCGGCCAAGCCCGAGGCCTATGCCGCGGCCAACGCCGTGCTCGACGGCATGGCCGGCAAGGTGTACCGCCTGGGCGACAAGGCGGGCGCAGGCAGCAAGGTCAAGATCATCAACCAGCTGCTGGCCGGTGTGCACATTGCCGTGGCCGCCGAAGCCATGGCCCTGGGCCTGCGCGAAGGCGTGGAAGCAGGCGCCTTGTATGAAGTGATCACGAACAGCGCGGGCAACAGCTGGATGTTTGAAAACCGCATGGCCCATGTGCTGGCGGGCGACTACACACCGCTGTCGGCTGTAGACATCTTCGTGAAGGACCTGGGCTTGGTGCTGGACACCGCACGCGCCAGCAAATTCCCCCTGCCGCTGGCCGCCACCGCGCACCAGATGTTCATGCAGGCATCGACCGCAGGCTTTGCCAAGGAAGATGACAGTGCCGTGATCAAGATCTTCCCTGGCATCACGTTGCCAAATAGCGAAGGTCCAGGGAAGGACAAGGCATGACACGCGCACGTGCACTGCTCGGCTGCATTGCCGACGACTTCACCGGCGCGACCGACCTGGCCAACAACCTGGTGCGCGCAGGCATGCGTGTGGTGCAGGCCATGGGCGTGCCCACGGCACCGTTGGATGCTGAGGCCGATGCGATCGTGGTCGCACTCAAGTCGCGCACCATCCCGAAGGACGAGGCCATCGCCCAGTCGCTGGCCGCGCTGCAGTGGCTGCAGGCACAGGGCGCTGAGCAGATCTACTTCAAATACTGCTCCACCTTTGACAGCACGGCAGAGGGCAACATCGGCCCCGTGACCGATGCGCTGATGCAGGCGCTGGGCACCGACTTCACCATCGCCACGCCCGCCTTCCCCGACAACAAGCGCACCGTGTTCAAGGGTTACCTTTTTGTGGGTGATGTGCTGCTGAACGAGAGTGGCATGCAGAACCACCCGCTCACGCCCATGACCGACCCCAACTTGGTGCGCGTGCTGCAGGCGCAAACACCCAGCCGCGTGGGCCTGATCGACCACAGCGTGGTCGCGCAGGGCGAGGCCGCCATCCGCGCACGCATCGACCAACTCAAGGCCGAGGGCGTGCGCATGGCCGTGGTCGATGCGGTGTCCAACGCCGACCTGCTGCGCCTGGGCCCTGCCCTCAAGGGCATGCCGCTGGTCACAGCGGGCTCGGGCGTGGCCATTGGCCTGCCGGGCAACTTTGGCGTATCCCCCAGCAACGAGGCAGCCCGCCTGCCTGCCGCGCAAGGGCTGCAGGCCATTGTGTCGGGCAGCTGCTCGGTAGCCACCAACCAGCAGGTGATGGATTTCATCAAGGCAGGCAAGCCCGCCCTCGCCATCGACCCGCTGCGCATCGCCGCAGGCGTGGACGTGGCCGCCGAAGCGCTGGCCTGGGCCGAAGGCCACATGGGCCAGGGCCCGGTGCTGGTGTATTCCACCGCCGAGCCCTCGGCCGTGCGCGCCATTCAGGGCAAGCTGGGCTCTGAGAAAGCCGGTGCCATGGTGGAAGACACCATTGCCGCCATTGCACGCGGCCTGGTGCAGCGCGGTGTGCGCCAGCTCATCGTGGCGGGTGGTGAAACCTCGGGTGCCTGCGTGCAGGCCCTCGGCATTACGCAGATGCGCATTGGCGCCCAGATTGACCCCGGCGTGCCATGGTGCCATGCCGTGGCCCCCGACGCCAAGGACGGGCTGCACATCACGCTGAAGTCGGGCAATTTCGGCAGCACCGACTTTTTCACCAAGGCTTTTGCACAATTGCTGGCATGACCTCTACCCCCGCCTTCATGGATGAAGCCCAAGCCCGCGACGAAATCTGCCGCGTGGGCCGCAGCCTGTTTGAGCGGGGCTATGTGCATGCCACCGCCGGCAACATCAGCGTGCGCCTGGCCGATAGTTACCTCATCACCCCCACCGATGCCTGCCTGGGCACCCTGCAGCCCGACCGGCTGGCGCGCCTGGACGCCCAGGGCCAGCAGGTGGCGGGCGACCGGGCCAGCAAGACCATTGCGCTGCACCGGCAGATTTACGAGGCATCGGCATCGACAGCAGCCCCAGCGCGCTGCGTGATCCACACGCACAGCACGCACCTGGTGGGTTGCTCGCTGCAGGCCGACACCGCTGCAGGTGGCCAGCTGGCGCCCGATGCGCAATTGCTGCCCCCCATCACGCCCTACTTTGTGATGAAGGTGGGCCGGGTGCCGCACATCCCCTACCACCGCCCGGGTGATGCCGCAGCGGCAGCCCTGGTGGCGCAGACCATCACCCGCTATGCCGCACAGGGCAGCCCTGTGCGCGCCGTGATGCTGGCGCGCCTGGGCCCCAACGTGTGGCATGACACGCCCGCCGCCGCCATGGCCGTGCTGGAAGAACTGGAAGAAACCGCCCGCCTGTGGATGCTGTGCCAGCCTCGCCCCACGCCGCTGACCGAGCCCCAGATCGAGGAGCTGCGCCAGAGCTTTGGTGCCCACTGGAACTGGTAACGGGCTGGCTGCGCCCATGGCGCGGGGATGAAAGAACACACACAAGGAGACAAACCATGACCCTTTCTTTCTGGCGCAAAGCCTTTGCTCCCATGCTGCTGGGCGTGCTGGCCACGGGCGGTGCATCGGCTGCGGACTACCCCGCCCCCCAACACGGCGAGTGGGTCGTCAAGGATTTCCGCTTTCACACCGGCCAGACCCTGCCCGAACTCAAGCTGGCCTACTCCACCGTGGGTGATCCCACCGGAGAGCCCGTGCTGGTGCTGCATGGCACCAATGGCTCGGCAGAGAGCATGCTCTCCCCCGGCTTTGCAGGCACGCTGTTTGGCCCCGGCCAACCGCTGGATGCGCGCAAGTACTTCATCATCCTGCCGGATGCCATCGGCACCGGCCGCTCCAGCAAGCCGTCGGACGGCCTGCGCGCGGCCTTTCCGGCATACAACTATGACGACATGGTGCAGGCCCAGTACCGCCTGCTGACCGAACACCTGGGCGTGCGCCATGTGCGCGCCATCATCGGCAACTCCATGGGCGGCATGCACACCTGGGTGTGGGCCCAGCGCCACCCCGATTTCGTGGACATTGCCGTGCCCATGGCCTCGCTGCCCGCCGCCATGTCGGGCCGCAACTGGATGATGCGCCGCCTGCTGGTGGATGCCATCCGCAACGACCCCGAATGGCAGGGCGGCAACTACATCCGCCAGCCCCGCAGCCTGCAGTTCGCGTCGGTGTTCTTTGGCACGGGCACCAACGGGGGTCACCAGGGCCTGCAAAAGCTGGCCCCCACCCGCGTTGCGGCCGACGCCCTGGTGGAACAACGCCTCAAAGCGCCTTTCCGTGGCGATGCCAACGACCACATCTACCAGTGGGAGGCATCGCGCGACTACGACCCCGAGCCCGGGCTGGAACGCATCACCGCGCGCGTGCTGGCCATCAACTCGGCAGACGATGAGCGCAACCCACCCGAGCTGGGCGTGCTGGACAAAGCCATCGCCCGCATCCCGCACGCACAGGCCTACGTGATCCCTGCCAGCGCCGACACCCTCGGCCACAGCACGGTGGGCCTGGCGCGCTTTTACCAAGACCGGCTGGCACAGGTGCTCACCCACGCACCGCGCCGCTGACCGCTTTTTTCTCAGGAATATTTCATGCCCCGCTTTGCCGCCAACCTGTCCATGCTCTACAACGACGTGGACTTTCTCGACCGTTTTGCTGCCGCCGCCCGCGATGGTTTCAAGGCGGTGGAGTACCTGTTTCCCTACGCCTACCCGGCGCAAGAACTGGCCGCGCGCCTGCAAGCCAACAGCCTGCAGCAGGTGCTGTTCAACGCCCCGCCCGGCAACTGGGACGCGGGCGAACGTGGGCTGGCCTGCCTGCCGGGGCGTGAGGCCGAGTTCCGCGAAGGCATTGCCAAGGCCATCGACTACGCCAAGGCCCTGCAGTGCCCCCGCATCCACGTGATGGCAGGTCTGGTGCCCCAGGGGGCAGACGCCGCCACCGTGCGCTCCACTTACATCGCCAACGTGCGCTACGCCGCCGCGCAGGCTGCGCCCCACGGCATCCAGATCCTGCTGGAGCCCATCAATGGCCGCGACATGCCTGGCTTCTTCCTGAGCCGCCAGGACCAGGCCCACGCGCTGATCGCCGAGATCGGCGCCGCCAACGTCAAGGTGCAGATGGACCTGTACCACTGCCAGATCGTGGAAGGCGACCTGGCGATGAAGGTGCGCCAGTACCTGCCCACCGGCAACGTCGGCCACTTCCAGATTGCCGGTGTGCCCGAGCGCCACGAGCCCGATGTGGGCGAGATCAACTACACCTACCTGTTCAAGCTGCTGGACAGCCTGGGCTACGACGGCTGGATTGGCTGCGAATACCGGCCAGCGCGCGGTGCGGCAACCCACGCCACCAGCGACGGGCTGGGCTGGCTCAAGCCCTGGCTGTAAAAACCTACCCCGCACCACAGTTGCCGCTGCACGCCTGACGCTGGTGCAGCGCGCACCATGGCGCGGCACACGGGGGCGTCCAGACATAGTTTCTCGCTGGGTTGGCATGGCACAGATCCTGCAAATACATCGACGCCAAGAGTAGAAGCGTTCAGCGGCCACCGCCCGGAAATTGCTCTTGAAGCATGCAATGAACTGACGCCACCACGGGCGCGCAGGACTGTGCGTCTTCAGGAGGCCGCTGCCCCCGCCTTGCAGCCTCAGCGCCCTGTCGGTTGATTGCATGCACCCCGTCCGGAGGGGTGTGAAGCCTGGCTTTTCACTCCCCCGTGGTTATCCGCCAACGACCAGGAGTGCTCCACCATGCAACGCCGTTCCCTCATCCGCGCCACTGGCGCCGCCGCCCTGCTGTCTGCCGCACCGTTTGTGCGCGCCCAGGGCAATCTGCAAAAGTTCAAGTTCAACCTGGGCTGGAAGGTTGAGGCCTCGGGCGCGGGCTTTTTGCTGGCGCAGCAGCGGGGCTACTACAAGGATGCGGGCCTGGACGTCACCATCGACACCGGCAACGGGTCCGCCTCGGCCATCAGCCTGGTGGCGGGCGGTGCGTATGACGTGGCGTCGGCCGACCTCTCAACCATGATCGAGTTCAACACCGCCAACCCGCAGTCCAAACTGGCGGCGGTCGCCATCCAATACGACCTGAACCCCAACTCGGTCATGGTGCGCAAGGACGGCGCCATCAAGAAGCCCGCCGATCTGGCGGGCAAGACCATCCTGGGTCAACCCTTCAACGCCTCGCGCAAGCTCTTTCCTGCCTTTGCCAAGGCGCAGGGCTTTGACGGCAGCGGCGTGAAATGGGATAACGTGGCGCCCGACATTGGCGACACGCGCTTTGTGAAAGGTGACTTTGACGCAGCGGCGTACTTCTTCTTCACCGGTCTGCTCAACCTGAAGGCGCGGGGCCTGACGCCGGATCAGATCACGGTGTTCCGTTTCTCGGACTACGGCCTCAAGTCCTACGGCAACGGGCTCATCGCCAACGCCAAGAGCATGCAGGACAACCCGGATGCCATGAAGGCCTTCGTCAAAGCCACCACACGCGGCTGGGTCGATGCGATTGCCGACCCGCGCGCCGGCGCTGCCGCCATCAAGGCCCGCGAGCCCCTGGCCCATGAGGAGATCGAGTTCGAACGCCTGCAGCTCATCGTGGACGGCACCATGAAGACCGCCGAGACACGCGCCAACGGCTGGGGCGCTGCCACGCCTACGCGCCTGCAGGCCACCATCGATGAGACCGTGGCAGCCTTTGGCCTCAAGAGCAGCCTGGCGGTGGCCGACATCTGGACCGACCGCTTCCTGCCCCCGGCCGCCGACCGCAAGCTCAAAGCCTGACCCGGGGAAAGCCATGGGCATCCCCCTCATCGACCTCAGCGGCGCCCTGCAGCCGGGCGCACCGCGCAGCCCTGCCGTAATGGCCGTGGCCGCCCAACTACGCCAGGCCTGCATGGGCGCAGGGTTCTTCTACGTGCGCCACCACGGCGTGCCGCAGGACGTCATTGCGCGCCAGTTTGCCTTTGCGCAGCAGTTCTTCGACCTGCCGCTGGGATCTAAGGAAGCGATTTCGCTGCACCACTCACCCGCCATGAGGGGCTACGAAAGCCTGGGCGGGCAGACCCTGGACGCAAATGCGCGCCCGGACCTGAAGGAAAGCTTTTACTGCGGGCTGGATTACGCGGCAGACCACCCGTACGTGCAGCGCGGCTACCACTCCTACGGCAGCAACCAGTGGCCGGAGGGGTTGCCCGAGCTGGCCGCCCAGAGCCGCACCTACATCGCCGCCATGCGGCAACTGGCCCAGCGGCTGATGCAGCTGCTGGCACTCTCGCTCGACCTGCCCGAGGACTACTTCGACCACACCCACCAGAGCCCCATGCTCACGCTGCGGCTGCTGCGCTACCCGCCGCATCCTGAAAGCGCCGATGCACTCACCTTTGGCGCGGGCGAGCACACCGACTGGGGAGCCATCACCCTGCTGGCCCAGGACCACCATGGAGGGCTGGAGGTGAAACTTCCCACCGGCGAATGGGTGGCTGCCACACCCATCGAGGGGGCGCTGGTGGTGAACCTGGGCGACATGATTCCGCGCTGGACGAATGGGCTGTACCGATCCAACCCCCACCGCGTGCGCAACGTGCACAGCGGGGGCGCACCGCGCCACTCCATTCCGTTCTTCTACACGCCCGACTACGAGGCCCAGGTGGTCCCCGTCCCCACCTGCGTGCCTGCGGGCGAGTCGCCGCGCTTTGCACCCTGCACCGTGGGCGAGCACCTGCAGGCCATGTACCGCAAGACGTACGGCCTGGGTCAGACCACCGCCCCAGCCAGCGCGGCGGTGATGGCATGAGGCTCTGGTTCAACCTGCTGTGCCAGGACATCGAGGCACAAATGCAGTTCTATCAAGCCCTGCTGCAGTTGCCCGAGGCGCCGGGGACGCGCTCCGCCATCTACCGGGCGGTGGAGACCGAGCACTTCCAGCTCGGCTTCAATGCCCCCGAGGCCTATGCCCTGCTGGGCCTGGCCGACCGGCAGCCTGGCGCAGCCTTGCCGTCACCACGCGGCGTGACAGGCTATGCCACCTTCATGCTGGACACACCGGACACCGTGGAGGCTGCCACCGAAAAGGCCAAAGCTCTGGGCGGACAGGTCATCAAGCCACCTTACGCCACGTACTACGGCCAATGGCAGGCGGTGCTGGCGGACCCGGAAGACAACGTGTTCCGGATAAGCGCTGTGGGTGTACCGCGCCACGTCGCTTGAGCCTGCCCCTAGCCCGGCCGCGCCATCGACGGCAGCCACCCACCCAGGCATCGGCGGGGCGGACAAGCGCCCACCCCTGCCTCCCAAGTCACGCGTCAATAAGCCTTGAAGTTGGCCGCCACCCGCTGGTTCAGGTAGTCGCCCGCGGCAATCGCCGGGTACTTCTTGTCGGGCCCTTCGATGATGGCGTCGCGGTTGGCCTGGGCAAAGAAGGCGATGCTATAGCGCGGCCCCATGTACTCGCCGGGCAGAGGGTTCTTCACACGGTGGAAGTTGCTGGGCAGCTGGTCGTCGCTCCAGCGCATCAGCATGTCCCCGATGTTGCAGGTGATGGCCTGCTCGTCGGGCTCCACCGAGGTCCAGGCCTGGGTGTCCATCTCCTTGCCCGGGCACACCTGCAGGCCGCCCTGGCCCTGGCGCTGAAAGAGCAGGGTCAGGCAATCAAAGTCGGTATGCGCCCCGGCGCGCCACAGGCCCAGGCTGGCTTGTTGCTCGGGCGGGGTCGCAAAGTAGTGCAGCAGGCGCAAGGTGCTTTGGTAGCTGGCCTGCGCAGGGTCGTGCGCGCGGGCAAAGAAGGCCTCGTCAAACCCCAGCTTCCACGCAAAGCACGACAGCACCTGCATGGCCACCTGCCAGCACTGGCCCTCAAACGCGAGCATGGTGGCTAGGAAGCCCGCCAGCTCCTCGTCGGTGGGCCACAGGCCTGCCATGTGCGGGCGGGTGATCTGGTACGACTCCTTCTGGTCCGGTGTGCCGGTGGAGGGGCGCACCTGCGCGCGGCTCTCCCAGCCCACGTTGAGCGCCTTCTTGAGCGGGTACTGCGCCTTCACGGCATCCGGCAGCGCAAAGAAACGCTCGGTCATCGCAAAGGCTTTATGCACCTCGGCCAGGTCAATGCCGTGGTTCACGATCTGGAAAAAGCCGACATCGACGGCGGCGTCCCATAGCTGGTCGGCAATCTCGGTCTTGCGCTGAGCAAAGTGGCTGAGGTCGATGCGGCGGATCTCGCGGCTCGCGGTTTCCGAGCCCATCGCGCCCATGCGCTTTTCTTTTTGCAACTCGGCGAGGTCGTAGGTGGCAGTGGTGGTCATGCAGTTCTCCTGAAGACAAGTGGAAGGAAGAAAGGCCCTCCCGCTGGGTGCTTCAAGAGCGTTTGGCACCGCCTGCTGCGGCCGGCCGTTCAACCCTTGAAGCCACGGTGTGCCAACGCACACCGCTGTGCGCACAGCGGGCTTCAAGAGCAATTTCCGACTGGCATCGCCCCGTGCAGGATGGCACAGGGGCAACGCAGTGAACGCTTCTACTCTTGCCAAAAGCGATGCAAGAAGAATGCCCACGGCTCCTTGCTTGTGTGTCCACGCAGGGTGAGAGCACTTGTGCACAGCGCATCACAAGCCATGCATACATGTCACTGATTGTGATTGGCATGCCAAATGCATAGTGCCCTGCACCACAACGGCGGGCGTGCAGACAGTCCGGCGTTGCACAACGACAGCCACCTACCCACCATCGACGGAGACACCCACACCATGCACGCGCTCATGTCTGCACCCCCAGCCAGCTTTGACGACCCCACCCCCATCAACGACACCGACGGGACCTACCTGCGCCAGGCCATCGCGTGGTCGTGCACGGCCCGCGCGCGCGGCAACCGCCCGTTTGGTGCGGTGGTCATCAGTGCCGAAGGGCGCCTGCTGGCCGAGGCCTACTGCAACACCACCGAGACCGGCGACTGCACCGGCCACGCCGAGACCAATGCGGTGCGCCAACTCAGCCCGCGCGTGGGGCGCGATGCCCTGGCCAAGGCCACGCTGTATTCGTCGGCCGAGCCCTGTGTGATGTGTGCGGGCGCTATCTTCTGGTCGGGCATTGGGCGCGTGGTGTTTGGCATTGATGCCGAGCGCCTGCGCGTGTTCCGGGGCGAGCGGGCCGAACAGCGCGATGCCGAGCTATCGTGCCGTGACGTGTTTGCCGCCTCGCCCCATGCCATCGAATGCATCGGCCCGGCGCTGGTCGAAGAAGCCAGCGCGCCGCATATCGGGTTCTGGAAAGTCTGACCCATTCCCGCGCGGGCAGAATCTGCAGCGTACACATTGCACTCCCCATGCCTCGCACCAAAGCCATGACCGAATCCGAAGCCGAAGCCGCCTCTGGCGCGCTACTCAGCCGCGCCAAACAGGGCCGTGAACGCATCCTGGGCGCCATCCGCGAAGCGGCCATTGCCGAGTTCAGCCGCCATGGGTTCAAAGGGGCATCCACCAAGGCCATTGCCGAGCGCGCGGGCCTCACCAAGCCCCAGCTGCACTACTACATCAGCAGCAAGGAAGAGCTGTATGAAGAGCTGCTGTACTCGGTGCTCAACGGCTGGTCGGGGGCCTTCATTTTTGACAGCAACAGCGACGATCCCAAAAAGGTGTTGAGCAGCTACGTGCGCAAGAAGCTCGACTACGCGCTGGACAACCCGGGCCTGTCGCGCATCTTCACCACCGAGGTGCTGGGCGGTGGGCGCAACCTGGGCAAGTACTGGCCGGTGGCCGTCAAGTCCACCCAGCAGAAGGTGGACCTCATCAACCGCTGGATTGCCGAAGGCCGCATGCGCGCCGTCAACCCCACACTGCTGCTCATGCAGATCTGGGGCATGACGCAGCACTATGCCGACTACGGCGTGCAGGTGCACATCATGCTGGGCCTGGCGCCCGACGAGCCCATCGACCGCGAGCCCATCGTGCGTGAACTCACCACCTTTGTGCTGCTGGGCTGCGGCCTCGCACCAGACTAAGGCCCCCGCCCCATTCTGGGCATGCATCGGGTGCCCGAGGGACGAGTCCCGGGAAATTTGCACCAGCACGCGGCGTCAAAAGCCGCTTTCAGGCCGCGTTGATCCACCACAAAGACGTTTGACCGCTTTTTGTGGCTGGCACAGCCTTTGCAATAGTTTGACCAATCGATCAAATCACATGGTCAAACAATGCAGACAGCCCCTGACACCGCCGACGCCGCCCGCACAGAACACGCATTCGAGCTGATCCTGCAGCGCAGCCAGATGCGCTTGCCCGTCGCCTCCGGCGAGAGCATGGCTGATGTGCTGCAGCTCGCAGGCGTACCGCTGGAAACCCTGTGCGAGCAGGGTATGTGCGGCACTTGCGTCACCCGCTGGCTGGACGGCGAGCCCGACCACCGCGACAGCTGCCTGAGCGCTGCAGAGCAAGCCACCCACGTCGCCGTGTGCTGCGCGCGCAGCCACAGCGCCACGCTCACGCTGGACCTGTAGGCCCATCCCCCACAACCCGAAGGCCCCCCGCCATGCGCATCCTCGTGATCTATTGCCACCCGGTAGAGACCAGCTACAACGCAGCCCTGCACACCGAGGTGGTGCAGCAGCTGCGCGGCGCGGGCCATGAGGTGGACGACTGCGACCTGTACGCCGAGGGCTTCAACCCCGTGATGACACGCGAAGAGCGCCTGGGCTACCACGAGGTGCCCAGCAACCAGTTGCCCGTGCAGGGCTATGTGGACCGCCTGCTCTGGGCCGAAGCCGTGGTGTTCTGCTTTCCCACCTGGTGCTTTGGCATGCCGGCGATGCTCAAGGGATTTTTCGACCGCGTGCTCATGCCCGGCGTGGCCTTTGACATCAGCGATCCGCACAACGTCAAGCCCTCACTCACCCACATCAGGCGCATCTCGGCCGTGGTCACTTACGGGCGCCCCCGCTGGACGGCCCTGTTCATGGGCGACCCGCCGCGCAAGTCCATCACTCGCTACATGCGCCTGCTCACGGGCGGCAAGGCGCGGGTGGACTACCACGCCTACTACCACATGAACGTGGCCACACCGCCCCGACTCGCGGCCTTCAAGGCCCGCGTGGGCCAGGCGATGGCGCGCTTTGCATAAGACAACGTTCTAAGGGCCACGGCATGCACGCATCCAACACCCCCGACCACATCCTGCGCGCCCGGCTGCCGCGCTGGCTGCTGCCCTCCGCGTGGCCGCAGCAGGGCCACCAGCCCGCACTGGCCGATCTGCGCCTGGCCCAGGGCCGCATCGTGCAAGTGCTGCCCCACGGCACCCAGCCAGCGCTACACGGCGCTGCGTGGGACGTGGCAGGCGCGCTGGTGCTGCCCGGCCTGGTCGATGCGCACACCCACCTGGACAAGGCCTTCACCCTGCCGCACATGGGAGAAGTCAAACCCGGCCTGCTGGGCGCCATCGAGGCCATGATGGTGGATCGCCAAAGCTGGACCGAAGCAGACATCCACGCCCGCGCCAGCCGCGCGCTGCAATGGGCCTACGACGCAGGCACCGTGCACCTGCGCACCCACTGCGACTGGTGGGAGCCCGACGCGCAGCCACTGGCCTGGAACGTGTTGCGCGCACTGGCCCACGACTGGGCCGACCGCATCACGCTGGAGCACGTGAGCCTGATCCCCTTGCACCTGTACGCAGACCGCAGCGCCGCCCTGCGGCTGGCCGCCACTGTGGCCACCAGCGGCCCTGGCGCATTGCTGGGCGGCTTTGTGCATTCCACCAACTGGGACCCGCAGGCGCTGCGCCACCTGTTGGAAGCCGCACAACACCACGGGCTGAACGTGGACCTGCATGTGGACGAAGAACTGCACCCCGGCGCACAGGGCTTGGCGACCACGGCCGCACTGCTCAAGGAGCTGGGTTTCGAAGGCCATGTGGTCTGCGGCCACACCTGCGCCCTGGCCGCACAGGACGAGGCCACGGCCCTCGCCACGCTCGACGCGGTGGCACAAAGCCCGATCACGCTGGTCACGCTGCCCATCACCAACCTGCTGCTGCAGGACGCCACCACCGGCCGCACGCCACGCCAGCGTGGCCTGACGCTGGTGAAGGAAGCCCGTGCACGCGGCATCCCGGTGCTGGTCGCCAGTGACAACGTGCAAGACCCGTTCTGCCCCGTGGGCAGCTTCGACCCGCTGGAAGCCCTGGCCACGGGCGTTCTGGCTGCGCAGCTGGATGCACCTTTCGACCAATGGAGCGAATCGCTGTGCCGCACCGACTGGCTGCGCACCGGCCGCACTGGCACCACGGCGCTGCCGCTGCAGCCTGGCACGGTGGCTGACCTGCTGGTCTTCACGCAGGCCGACCACTGGGGCTTTCCATCGCGCGCACAAAACCGTGTGGTGCTGCGCCAGGGCCGCGTCGCCAGCGGGCATGCACCGGCTGCCTGGCATGTGCCAACCACCCAATCCGCAAGGAGCCTCGCATGAGCCCCACATCTGCGCCCGTACCTGCGCCAGGTATCGCCCAGCCCCTGGCCCGCTACGCCGCGTGGCGCCGCGCAGGCGACTTCATCTACCTGAGCGGGATCATTGCCGTGGACCCTGCCGCCAGCCGCATCGTGCGTGGCTACGACGACATCCCGCGTGAGGCCGCCACGCTGATTGGCCGCACGGGCGAGTTCAGCAGCGACATCAAGGAGGGCCCCATCCTCGCGCAGAGCTGGTATGTGCTCGACCGCATCCGCCAGACCATCGAGGCCGCAGGCGGCCAGATGTCCGACGTGTTCAAGCTGGTGCAGTACTTCAAGAACCTGGACCACTTCCCACAGTACAGCCGCGTGCGCAAGCTGTTCTTCCCCGGCGAGCCACCCGCATCCACCGTAGTGGAAGTGAGCGGCATGTTGCCCACGCCCGACATCCTCATCGAGGTGGAGGCCACGGCCTACCTCCCCTTGCGCTGACAACGCCTTCCTTCACGAAAGAACCACCCATGCTGCACGGCTACAACCCGCCCCACCGCTACCTGCCTTACCTGAGCTGGACCGAGATCGCAGACCTGCCGGACAAGGAGAACACCGTCATCGTGCTGCCCACGGGCGCCACCGAGCAGCATGGCCCGCACCTGCCCTGTGCGGTGGACACGGTGATCAGCGCGGGTGTGGTGGGCCACGCACTGGCAAGGCTGCCGGCCGAGGTGCCCGCGTTTGCGATGGCACCCATCACCTACGGCAAGTCTGAGGAGCACCTGCACTTCCCCGGCACCGTCACGCTCAGCGGCGAGACCCTGCTGGCCACCATGAACGAAGTGGGCGAGTCGGTGTACCGCGCAGGTTTTCGCAAGCTGCTGTTCGTCAACGGCCACGGCGGTCAGCCGCAGGTGATGGAGATGTGCGCGCGCGAGCTGCGTCTGCGCCATGGCGACTTCATCGTGGTGCCCAGCTTCACCTGGCGTGTGCCACATGTGGCGGGCAAGTACCTGTCCGACACCGAAAAGAAACTGGCGATGCACGCAGGCCACGCCGAGACGGCGTTGATGCTGGCGTTGGCTCCGGACACCGTGCACATGGAGCGTGCGGTGGTCAACTACCCGCCCGTTTTTGATTCGCCCCTGCTCTCGCCCGACGGCCGCCCTGCCTGCGCATGGAGTGCGCGCGACTTCGGCCCCAGCGGAATCATTGGCGACCCGCTGCCCGCCACGGCCGAACAGGGCCACGCCATCCTCGACTCGCTGGCCGTGAGCTGGGCCGCCGCCATCACCGAGCTGCACAAGCTGCAGTGGGCACCGCGCGCGGAGCCCACCTGGGGCCGCGCCCATCACACCGGCCACGTGGAGCACTCCAGCGCACTGGCCTGAAACCTGCGAACGCCACCGCAAAACCTTTTCGCCTTCCCCTTCGTTGTCCCTTCGTTTCACCTCCACCACCCTACCGGAGTACCACCATGATGAAGACCGCCTCCCGCCTTTCCAAACTTGGTGCAGCCGCGCTGCTCGCTGTTGGTGCCGTCGGCACCATGTCGAGCACAGCCCACGCGCAGGAAAAGTTCACCTACATGACCAACTGGTATGCGCAGGCCGAGCATGGCGGCTTCTACCAGGCGGTGGCCACGGGCCTGTACAAAAAGTACGGGCTGGATGTGACCATCAAGATGGGCGGCCCGCAGGTCAACATCGTGCAGATGATGGCCGCCGGCCAGGCCGAATGCGTGATGGGGTCGAGCGACCTGCAGATGATCCAGATGCGTGAAGGCGGCGTGCCCGTGGTCAATGTGGCGGCCGTATTCCAGAAGGACCCGCAGGTGCTCATCGCGCACGAGGACGTGAAGAAATTCGAAGACCTCAAGGGCAAAACCATCCTGATCGCCTCGTCGGCCCAGCGCGGCTACTGGCCCTGGCTCAAGGCCAAATACGGCTTCACCGACTCGCAGACGCGCCCCTACACCTTCAACATCCAGCCCTTCGTGGCCGACAAGAACACCGCGCAGCAGGGCTACCTGACATCCGAGCCGTTTGCGATTGCCAAGGCGGGCGTCAAGGCCAATACGCTGATGTTCAGCGACCAGGGCTACCCAGCGTACGCCACCACCATCTCGTGCATGGAAAAGACGGTGAAGGACCGCGGCGCAGCCGTGGCCTCGTTCGTAAAGGCATCGATGGAAGGCTGGAAGAGCTACCTGGCCGACCCCGCACCCGCCAACGCGCTCATCAAGAAGGACAACCCCAACATGACCGACGAGCAGCTCGCCTACAGCGTGGCCAAACTCAAGGAAATGGGCATGGCCACCGGGGGTGACGCGGCCACCATGGGCATCGGCATCATGACCGACGCACGCGCCAAGGCCAGCTACGACTTCCTGGTGGACGCCAAGCTCATCGACCCTGCCAAGGTGAAGCTGGCCGAGACCTACACAACTTCGTTCGTCAAAGACCTCAAGGTTCTGCCCTGAGCCTGACAGCCCTGAAACAGCGGCCGGTGCGACCCTTTGCCCGCCCGGCCGCATCCATCGAAAGGCGACCATGACATCCCCCGCTGACTCTCCGCCGCTGGTGCACACCCCGATGCCAGCCACCTATTCCACACCCGCCGTGGAGGTGCTCTCCGCCGAAAAAACCTACCCCAATGGCACCCAGGCCCTGCTGCCGGTGGACCTGACCATTGAGGAAGGCGAGTTCGTCACCCTGCTGGGCCCCTCGGGCTGCGGCAAGAGCACGCTGCTGAAAATGGTGGCAGGCCTGCTGGAGCCCACCGACGGCCGCCTGCACCTGTGGCGCAAGCCCGTGGCGCAGCTAGACGAAAGCGGCAAGAAGATGGCGTTTGTCTTTCAGTCACCCACGCTCATGCCCTGGGCCAGTGTGCAGACCAACGTGCGCCTGCCGCTGGACCTGGCGGGCGTGCCGCGTGCCGAGGCCGATGCGCGCGTGTCCGAAGCGCTGGCGCTGGTGGGTTTGGCCAAGTTTGCCAACGCACTGCCCCGTGCGCTGTCGGGCGGCATGCAGATGCGCGTATCGATTGCGCGCGGCCTGGTCACCCAGCCCGACCTGCTGCTGATGGACGAACCCTTTGGCGCACTCGACGAAATCACGCGCCACAAGCTCGACGCCGACCTGCTGGACCTGTGGCGCAAGAAGAAGCTCACCGTGATTTTTGTGACGCACTCGATCCACGAGGCGGTGTTCCTCTCCAGCCGCGTGGTCATGATGGCCGCACGCCCCGGCCGCGTGGTCGAAGAGTTCCGCATCGACGCGCCCTACCCCCGCACGTCCGACTTCATGGTGTCGCCCGAATTCAGCCGCTACGCCAAGCTGCTGCAGGACAGCCTGCTGCGCGCCAGCGTGCACACCGAGGAGACCGTAGCATGAGCACCCCCTTCCCTTCCGCACCCATGGCGTCGCCCGTGGTCACCGCCCACCCCGCAGCCGCACCGCGCTCAGCGCCTGCACCAGTCGCTGCCAAACCTGCCACCAAGACCACACCCAAACGCCCGCCGCTCATGGCCCAGCCCCGCGTGCAGCGCGTGGTCTACCCCGTGCTGGTCGGCCTGGTGCTGATCGCGCTGTGGCAGGGCCTGGTCACGGCCATGGAGCTGCCGCCCTACCTGGTGCCCTCGCCCATCCTGATGATGAAGACGCTGTTCACCGACTGGGCCGCACTGGGCGGATCGCTGTGGGTCACCGTCAAGATCACGGTGCTGGCCTTTGTGGTAGCCACGGTGGCGGGCGTGCTGATCTCGTTCCTGTTTGTGCAAAGCAAACGCATCGAGACCGCGCTCTTCCCCTACGCCGTGCTGCTGCAGGTCACCCCCATCGTGGCCGTGGCACCGCTCATCATCATCTGGGTGAAGGACCCGACGGCGTCGATGGTGATCTGCGCCGCACTGGTCGCCCTGTTCCCCATCATCAGCAACACCACACTGGGCCTGCGCAGTGTGGAGCCGGATCTGCAAAGCTACTTCCAGCTCAACCGCGCCACGCGGCTGCAGACCCTGCTGCGCCTGCGCATCCCCAGCGCGCTGCCCTACTTCTTTGGCGGGCTGCGCATCTCCAGCGGCCTGGCGCTCATCGGCGCTGTGGTGGCTGAGTTTGTGGCGGGCACCGGGGGCCAGGGTGCGGGGCTGGCGTACCAGATCCTGCAGGCCGGCTTTCAGCTCAACATCCCGCGCATGTTTGCTGCACTGCTGCTGATTTCGCTCACTGGCGTCGCCTTGTTCGTGCTGATGGCCTGGCTCACCCGCGCCGCCCTGGGCGGCTGGCACGCCAGCGAAACGTCGCACGACTAGCCCTTTCAACCCCATCGCCAACACACCGCGCGCAGCCACTGGCGCGCGGCACGGGCTTCCTTTTGCCCAAAACGGCCACCAGCGGCCAAGGAGATACCGAAATGACCACCACCACCGCCCAACAACTCCCCGACCTGCTGCCCGACCTCGACTGGATCGCCGACCCGCTGCGCGTGGGCCGCCTCTCACAGGACTTTGCCTGGTTCAGCCCCGTGCTCAAACGCGACCTGGCGGGCAAGCGCGGCGACATCGCCGTGCGCCCGCGCACCGAAGCAGAAATCCGCCAGGTGGTAGCCGCCTGCGCCAGTGCGGGCATCCCCCTCACCGTGCGCGGCAGCGGCACCGGCAACTATGGCCAGAGCACACCGCTGCACGGCGGCGTGATCCTGGACCTGTCGGGCTACAACGCCTTTGGCTGGGTGCGCGGCGGCGTGGGCCGCGCGCAGTCGGGCATCCGGCTGGCGGATTTTGATGCGCAGGCCAAGCCCCACGGGCAAGAGCTGCGCTGGCTGCCCAGCACCTACCGCAGCGCCACGCTGGGCGGGCTGTTTGGCGGCGGCTTTGGTGGTGCGGGCTCCATCAACCACGGCCCGCTGGCCGCGCCTGGCAACGTGCTGGCCGTGCGTGCGATGACAGTGGAGCCCGAGCCGCAGGTCATCGAGTTGCGCGGCCCCGAGGGCATGCTGCTGCACCACACCTACGGCACTAACGGCATCGTGCTGGAGCTGGAAGTGGCCCTGACACCTGCCGTGGAGTGGACCGAATGCATCGCCACCTTCGAGCAATTCGACGCCGCGCTGGAGTTTGCCGACCGCTTTGGCAGCGCGCCCGGGCTGGAGAAAAAGGAGGTGTGTTTTGTGGCCGCGCCCATCCCGCAGTACTTCACCAGTCTGGCCGAACACCTGCCTGCCGACCAGCACGCCGTGCTGCTGCTGGTGGCCCCGCACTCAGAAGCCGGCATGCGCGACATGGTGGCCCAGCACGGCGGTCAGGTTACCTACCGCAAGACGGCCGACGAAGTGGCCAGCAGCCACAAGACGCTGCTCGAATACACCTGGAACCACACCACCCTGCACGCCCTCAAGGTGGACAAGGGCCTGACCTATATCCAGAGCGGCTTCAACCCCATGCACCGCCTCAAGCAGGTGAAGGCGCTGGAGGCCGCGCTGAAGGGCGAGGTGATGATGCACCTGGAGTTCTTGCGCACCAAGGAGGGCGCCTTCAACTGCAGCGGCCTGCAGATCATCCGCTACACCACCGAAGAACGCCTGAACCAGATCATGCAGATCTACCGCGACCACGGCGTGCAGATCAACAACCCACATGTGTACATCGTGGAAGACGGCAAGCAGAACAACCTGGACCCGGCCGTGGTGGGCATGAAGCGCCGCTTTGACCCCCAGGGCCTGCTCAACCCGGGCAAGCTGCGCAGCTGGTACACGGCCGAACCCACAGCCCCCGTGCAGACACCTGTACGCCAAACAGCGTAGAGAAAACGGGTGGCGCGTGTCGCACCCACAGGCCTCTACCGCTTGCCTGCAGGGCATAATCAGCTACTCATTTAGTAGCAAACCATCGAAACATGCCCTGGCACGCCCGCCTTCAGCTCGACTACACGGCAGAACATAGCGCCCGCACGGTAGCCCGCTACGAGCACAACGGGCCGCTGCGCATCCTGCAAAGCCTGTACCCCGAGGGCGATGGCATCTGCCACAACGTGCTGGTGCACCCGCCCGGCGGCCTGGTGGGCGGCGACACGCTGGACATCACCACCACCGTGGGCCTTGGCGCCCATGGCCTGGTCACCACGCCCGGTGCCACGCGCTTTTACCGCTCCACCGGCCCGCTGGCGCTGCAACGCAGCCACCTCACCCTGGCCGAAGGCGCGCGCCTGGAGTGGCTGCCGCTGGAAGCCCTGTGCTACAGCGCCTGCCACGCTGAAAACCACCTCACGCTGAACCTCGCCCCCGGCGCCGAGTGCATCGCCTGGGACGTGACGGCGCTGGGCCTGCCGCACGCGGGCCAGCCGTTTGAACAAGGCCGCTTCACCCAGCACTTGGAAGTGCCCGGCCTGTGGCTGGAGCGCGGCGTCATCGACGCCGCCGATGACCGGCTGCTGAGCAGCCCCTTGGGCTTGGCGGGCCACCGCTGCATGGCCAGCATGTTCTTTGCCGCAGGCACGCCCCTCGACCGCACGCGCCGCGACGCGGCCTTGGACGCGGCCCGTGCAGTGATGGATCAGCACCCCCTGGTCAAGGCCACCGCAGGCGCCACCAGCCCCAACGACCGCATGGTGGTGGTGCGTGTGCTGGCGCCGCAGGTGGAGCCTGCGATGAAACTGCTCAAGGCCGTGCGGGTGGCGTGGCGTCGGGCGATGTGGTCGCTGGAAGGGGAAGCACCCCGGATCTGGGCGATGTAAGGGGCCGATCAACACTGCCCTGCAGGAGGTCAGCGCTTCCAGGGATCCAGTGTGAGCCGCGAGGCCAGCAGGTCAGCCGTGTACCGCAGGCGGCCGATGTCCACGTCGGCCTGCACGCCACGGCTGAAGCAGCACAACGTGCCATATATCTCCCCGCCCGAAAGCCGCACCGGCGTGCTCAGATGCGTGCCGATGGGAAAGCCGGGGTTGGGTGCCCGGCCCGCCGCCACCAGGGGCCCGGCGTCCTTGATCGCTTCGGGCAAGCGCCCCTCAATCACCCACTGACACCAGCTTTCCTCCACGGGGTCCGATCTGCCCGGCTGCACTGCGGAAAAGTCTGCGGCGCTGTCCACCGCCTTAATGGTTCTGCGCCCCTCGGTGATCTGGGACACGAAGGCCACGTCCATGTTGAGGCGGGTGCGCAGCAGCTTCAGCACCTGCGGTACAGCCGCTGGCAGGTCGGGATCGGCAGCGTCGCTGGTGGCCACCAGCAGTTCGAAAATGGTGACATCGAGGTCGTCGGGGTTGTAGTCCAGAAACATGCGCCGCAGTCTACGCGGCGGCGCATGCCAATGCCGTAAGCAGTCGTTGCAACGGGTTTCAGCGCCGCCTTGCGGCGCCTTTCTCAGGCTGGTATCACCGGGGGCAGCTTCAACAACCCATCCGCCTTGAACATGGCGCGAATCCCCCGCACCGCCTGCCGAATCCGTGCCTCGTTCTCGATGAGCGCAAAGCGCACATATTCATCCCCCTGGTCGCCAAAACCAATACCCGGGGACACACACACCTTGGCCTTGTCCAGCAGCTGCCGCGCAAACTCCAGCGAGCCCAGCGCACGGTAGGGCTCGGGAATGCGCGCCCAGATGTACATGCTGGCCTTGGGGCAATCTACCGCCCAGCCGGACTCAGTGAGGCCCTTGTAAAGCACGTCGCGGCGGCGCTGGTACTGGGCGGCGATGTCTTTCACGCACTGCTGGTCGCCCTCCAGCGCAGCAATCGCGGCCACCTGCAGGGGCGTGAAGGTGCCGTAGTCGTGGTAGCTCTTGATGCGGGCCAGGGCCGCCACAAGGTCGGGGTTGCCCACCATGAAGCCCACGCGCCAGCCGGCCATGTTGTAGCTTTTGCTCAGGGTGAAAAACTCCACCGCCACGTCCTTGGCGCCGGGCACTTCCATGATGCTGGGGGCGCGGTAGCCGTCGTACACGATATCGGCGTAGGCCAGGTCGTGCACCACCAGGATGTCGTGCTTCTTGGCCAGGGCGATGACGCGCTCGAAGAAACCCAGGTCCACACACTGCGCGGTGGGGTTGCTGGGAAAGCCGAAGATCATCATCTTGGGCTTGGGGTAGCTGCCGCGGATGGCTTTTTCCAGCTCGGCAAAAAAGTCCACATCGGGCGCCACGGGCACGCTGCGGATGTCGGCGCCGGCAATCACCGCGCCGTAGATGTGGATGGGGTAGCTGGGGTCGGGCACCAGCACGGTGTCGCCCCGGTCCAGCGTGGCCAGCATCAGGTGGGCCAGGCCCTCCTTGGAGCCGATGGTGACGATGGCCTCGGTGTCGGGGTTGATGTCCACCGCGTAGCGGTCTTTGTACCAGTGGCTGATGGCGCGGCGCAGGCGCGGGATGCCTTTGCTGGCGCTGTAGCCGTGGGTGTCGGGCCGCTGGGCCACTTCAGTGAGCTTGGCGACGATGTGCGGTGGTGTGGCCCCGTCGGGGTTGCCCATGCTCATGTCGATGATGTCTTCGCCCCGGCGGCGGGCGGCGAGTTTAAGCTCGGCCGTGATGTTGAAGACGTAGGGAGGGAGGCGATCGATGCGCGCAAAACGGCGCTTGCCCTGCGATGCAGACATGCGGTGTGACTTTCACGTAAGCGCCCGGAACCGTCCGAGCGACGTGGCCAGCAGAAAGGCCGGCCCGCAGCCAATGTAGCGCAAGCTGCGGGCAGCGCTCCAGTCCTTTGTGCGCAGTGTGGCGGCAATGCCGCAGTGGGGACGAGGGCTTGCCGCCGCCTCTACGATGGGCGCATGAACACCACCCCACCCACCAACCCCACTGCCCTGCCTGCCGACCACCCTTTTGCCCAGGTGCAGGTGCTGGCCTTCGATATCTTTGGCACCGTGGTGGACTGGCACGGCAGCATTGCGCGCGAGGTGCGTGCGCTCTACCCCCAGGTGGATGCCGATGCGTTCGCGCTGGCCTGGCGCGCGGGCTACCAGCCTGCCATGGCGCGGGTGATGCGCGGCGAACAGGGCTGGACGCTGATCGATGCCTTGCACCGGCAGATCCTGGACGAGATCCTGCCGCGCTTTGGCCTGAGCCACCTGGGCGAGGCCGAGCGCCAGCACCTCAACCGCGTGTGGCACCGGCTCCATGCCTGGCCCGACAGCGTGCAGGGCCTGACGCGGCTCAAGCAGCGCTACACGATCACCACGCTGTCGAACGGCAATATCGGCCTGCTGACCGACATGGCCAAGCGCGCCGGGCTACCCTGGGACTGTGTGCTGAGCGCCGAGGTGTTCAATGCCTACAAGCCCCACCCCGACACCTACCTGGGCGTGGCGCGGGTGTTTGACCTGCCACCGCAGCAAGTGGCGCTGGTGGCGGCCCACCACGACGACCTGGCCGCTGCGCGGGGCTGCGGCCTGCGCACGGCTTACATAGAACGGCCGCACGAGTTTGGCGTGGCTCAGCCCAAGGATGTGTCGCCGCAGCCGGGCAATGACCTGCACGCCCAGGACCTGAACGATCTCGCCAGCATGCTGGGGTGCTGAACGGCCTGCGGTGCGGTGTGCGCCGGTGTGCGCGCGCTTCAGTGCGCCACCAGCAGCTGCACAAACATCTGCACCTTGGCACGGCACTCGGCGCTGATGGACGTGAACTCCAGCCCCGCCACCCATTCGTCGCCCTCCTGCTTGAGCGTGACGACGCGGGCGTAGACATCGGCCACACGGTAGTCCACCAGCGGCAGTTCAAACTCCAGCTTGATCTCGCTGTGGGGTTCCAGCGGCTCGATCAACTCCACGAGCAGGCCGTGGTAGCCAATGTCGCGGATGGCGCCGTGCACGATGTGGGGCACCACGATCTTGTCCTGCATGCGCTGGCACAGGCAGGGCAGGCGCGCGTCCACGCGGTGGCTGCGGCGGAACTCCTGGCGGGGCACCTTGAGCTTGTGCGACGGGATGGCGATCAGCTCGCGCAGGCTGACGGGCTGCGTGCGGCCCTTGACGAACACCTGCATGGGTGCAGACGCCGACACCAGCCCCCAGCAGCGCTGGTAGGTGGAGTCGCTGATCAGCACCTGGCCGCGCAGGCTCAGCGCCTCGATGCGGGAAGCCAGGTTCACCGCCTCGCCGATCACGGTGTATTCGGAATACACGTCCGACCCAAAGCGCCCGGCCATCACGGTGCCTGTGTTCACGCCGATGCCCAGAAACACCTCGGGCAGGCGCTCGGTCAGGTGGGCAAGGTTCAGCTCGCGCATGGCGATCTGCATCTCCACCGCGCACAGCAGCGCGCGGTCCACATCGTCGTCGCGGGCCACCGGCGCGCCAAACAGCACCATGATCGAGTCGCCCATGAACTTGTCGATGGTGCCCTGGTACTTGAACACAACCTCCGACAGCCGTGCCAGGCAGCGGTTGAGCGCCGCAATGACCACCGACGCAGGCTGTGACCCCGACAGCGCCGTGAACCCGCGCAGGTCGGCCAGCAGGATGGTCACCTCGCGCGGTGCCACCTCCAGGCCGTTGGCAGCTGCGCCCTCGGGGTTCTCCATGCCGTGCAGGATGTCTGCCATCTCGGCCTGGGCCGCCTCGCCCAGCGGCTTGCCGGTTTCGCGTTCGATCAGCGCCTGCAGGCGGCGCACGGCGTCGTGGTGGAATTCTTTGTGCATGGAGGTCTGGGGCGTGGAGCGGCCGGGCTTTTGTGGGTGGGGGTAAGAACCTGTTCAAGAGGCAATGCCTGCCCTTCGCCACCCAGAATAGGCGCCGCCCCACGGCTGGTCAACCGGTGAAAACACTCCGGGCAAAGCAGCAACAGCGAGCGCCACGGCAACTACTCACCATCAAAAAACCGATGTGCGGAGGACGCGAGCAGCGTCCCAGCACTGTCAGAGGGTGATTTGGAGTGTTTTTGACTTCAAGCGCTAGAAACACATGCGCTGATAGCTATTACTTGTGTAGCAATCGGCGGATTGCCCACCTTCACCCGGCGCTCACCCGGTCCACGCACACAAACTCGCCCACGGCACCGTCATAGTCCCAGCGGGCCGCCACCCTTGCCTGACCGTCCAGTGCGGCGCCCGATGCCTCGGTGCTAAGCACCACCAGGCTGTTGGGGCTGCCGTGCCGCAGGCGGTGCGACACCGCCGTGCCTGCGCTGCTGGCCCACAGCCCGGGCAAGGGCTGCAGCAGGCGCGGCTGATGCACGTGGCCGGACAGCAGCATTTGCGCACCGGCAATACGCCAGCGCTCAACGGCTTCGTCCGCGCGGTGGGGGCGGTGGTCGCGGTCCTCGGCATCGCGGGCCACCAGGGGATGGTGGCTGGCCACGATACGCCATGCACCAGGGGGCGCCCGCGCCAGCAGCAGCGCCACATGCTCGATCTGGGCGGACGACAGGCTGCCGCGCTCGTGCCGCCAAGCACGTGTGGTGTTCACGCCCACCACGTAGAACGCCCCCATCTGCCGCACGGGCTCCTGGTCTAGGCCAAACTGTTCCGAGAACCGCTCGTACGACCGGCCCCAGCGCATCCACCACGCGAACAGGGGCAGGTCGTGGTTGCCCGCCAGCACCAGATTGCTGCGCGCATGCAGGCCCTGCACAAACCGCGCGGCCTGCTCAAACTGGTCGGCCGTGGCGCGCTGCGTGAGGTCGCCCGACACCACCACCATCGCCACGCCCAGCCGTTGCGCCAGCCGCTGCACAGCGGCGCACACCACCGGGTCGTGCGCACCGAAGTGCAGGTCGGACAGGTGCATCAGAACCGTCATGGCAAGGGGTGTCGAGGGGTAGGCAGACGCAAGGGTCACTCCATCAAGCGGGCAGCAAGCCGGGCGCGGGCGTGTCGGCAGGGACGAAAGCCGTGTTTTCTTCTGGCGGGGGGGTCTGCGATGCACCGTCACGCGCAAGTTGACTCGGTGCCACCAGCCACAGTGGCCGCGCACTGATGCGGAAATGCAGGGGTGGCGCCATCCATTCCCGCTCGCCGTCAAACGCCACCTTGACCTGGGGCGGCCGCCAGCTGGCGGGTGCTACGGACAGCTCGGAACAAGCTATGCTGACCACCGCGTTGTCCTTGTCGAGCTGGCCGGTGGCGGCATTCCACACCGTGCGGGCGATGGCCCAGCGCCCCTGCGGCTTGAGCATGACCACAGCCAGGTGCCCACCATCGGCCACCTTCTGCGCCTGCGGCAGGCCCATGCGGTCCAGCTGCAAGGGGTTGTTGCCCACAAACAGGGTGGTGACCAGGTGCTCTTCCTGCTGCGCCTCGGCGCCCTGGTGCGTCTTCATCACCACGCGCCAGCGGCGGCCCGACGCGGGGCGGAACAGGCTCCACACCGCCGCCGCCACGGCCACCCAGCGCTTGCGGCCAAACCGGCGCGATGCCATTTCGCGGTCGGCCAGCATCTTGGGGTACAGGCCCACGCTGGCGTTGACCACAAACATGCGCCGGTTCACAAACCCCACCTGCACCGGCCGCAGGTCGCCTGCATGCAGGGCCTGCAGCAGTTCCTGCACGGCGGTTTCCGGGTCCAGCGCCAGCCCGTGCTCGCGGCTGAAATAGTTGAAGGTGCCCATGGGCACCACCCCCAGCGGTACCCCGGCGCGCAGGGCAGCCGACGCCACGGCGTTGATGGTGCCGTCGCCCCCGGCGGCCACCAACAGCCCGCCGTCATCCTGCGCGGCCTGGGCAGCACGCTCGGCCAGCTGCACGATGTCTGCACGGTGGTCGGGCACATGCCAGACCACATCGTGCGTCTGCAAGGCGGGCACGCCCTCCAGCTTGGCGCGCAGCAGGTCCAGGTCGGCACCGGGCCGCCGAGGCACCACCAGGTGGATGGGGCCACGGGGCTGGGGAGGAAGGGTGTGTTCCGAAGGTGTCATGCAAAAACTCTGCAACAAACAAGAGCAACCCCACAGCGCGCTGAGCCAATCGCAGCGACCGGGCGAGCCCGCAGGCCCACACCACACCATGAGCGCCAACACGGATTGCAGGGCACTCGATGGTGACAAACGGCTGTCCCCCGCGCAGCCGGTAGCCACGCCTACCCTTTGTCAGCCGGCGCCGACAGCGGCAGTGATGATGCGATACACCCACCGCGCAACGGGATGCTGGGAACTTCGGTACAACCCGCGGCTTCTCTCCAGGGGCCGCCCGCCCTGCGGGTGCATCCGAAGAAAGGACCCACTATCTCCATGACCACAACCTCCAGCGCTTTGGCCGCCACCGACATCGGCGCCCTGCTGGCGCAACACCCCCTGGGCTGGTGGATGGCTGGCGTGCTGTCGTTTGCCCTGCTGGGTAGCGTCGCCTTGACCGGCTTGCGCCGCCTGCGACAACACGCGGGCGCCCCGCTGGGCCGCATGTTTCCGGCGCAAGCGCGCTGGGTGTTGGTGGCCGCCATGGCCACCTCGGCCTGCACGCTGGCTCTGGCAGGTGCCGCGCTCGCAGAGCTGGCCGAAAGCGGGCGCGCCCCGGGCACCTGGGGCGCACTGGACGACGCACTGGCCGCAGGCCTGCAAGCACAGACATCCGCCGCCGTGCTGCAATGGTTTGCCACCCTCACCCACCTGGGCGACACCTGGGTGCTGACCGCGCTGGCACTGGGCGTGGCCGCCCTGATGTGGCTGCGCCGGCACCGCCTGCTGGCCACCGGCTGGCTGGTGGCCATGGCGGGCAACGGCGCGTTGACCAAGGTGCTGAAGCGTCTGTTCGAGCGGGTGCGGCCCGAGCACACGCACGGCATCGCCGAGGCCAGCGGCTACAGCTTTCCCAGTGGGCACAGCAGCGCATCGATGGTGGCCTATGCCATGCTGGCCTACCTGGCCACGCGGCTATTGCCCCGCGCCTGGCACCTGCCTGCGGTGGTGCTGGCCGGCGCGCTGATCTTCACCACCGGCTGGAGCCGTGTGGTGCTGCACGTGCATTACGCCAGTGATGTGCTGGCAGGCTGGCTGCTGGGCGGCACGTGGATGGTGTGCACGGTGCTGATCATGGAGAGTGTGTCGCGCTGGCGCGGCGCTGCGCCCCCGACGACGCGCCGCTGAGCCGCCGCCCGGGCGCCCTGGTTCACCGCGCGGGGGAGTCCTCGGCAGACGCCATGGGCTGCATCGGCAAGACCACACAGGACGCACGCCCCGGCCCCATGTGCACGGTGTTGAACGCCACCACCCGTGGCCCCGCACTGCCCTCCGGAGCGCCGGTGTTGGGGTTGACGTCGAACCGCGGGAAGTTGCTGCTCGAGATGTCGAGCCGTATCCGATGGCCCCGGCGGAAGAGGTTGGACGTGGGCATGGGCTCGATGGTGATCTCCACCACTTCGCCAGGCGCCATCAGCCCCGGCTGCTCCCACGAGTCGCGGTAGCGGCAGCGAAGGATGCCGTCGGTCAGGTTCATCGCATACCCCTCGGGGTAGTCCTCGCTGGGCGGATACTGGTCGATCAGCTTGGCCGTGAAGTCGGTGTCGGGTGCGGTGGACGACACCCACAGCGCGATGGTCACCGGCCCGGTGATCTCCACATCGCCGTCGAGCGGCGGCGTCTGGAACACCAGCACGTCGTCCCGGCCGGCCAGCGGCCCGAACGGCGCCTGCGCACCAAACAGCCCGTCGTGCGTGCGCTGGTCGTAGGCACCGGCCACCATCAGCGGTTCGCCCGAGGTGACGGAGCCCCCGATGGTGGGCACCGGCCTTGCGGGGTCGAAGCAAAAACCGGCCTGGGCCTCGGCCTGCGGTACGGACTGCGACAGCAGCCCGCCCGGCGCGAGGTACCAGGGCACCAGCGTGGTCGCCGGTACAGGCCAGCGGGCCGCGCTGCGCCAGACGCCGCCATGGTCGAGCCGGCCTTGCGGCGTGCGCCGCCCCGTGCCCCCGCCCATGCGGAAGTAGCGCACGGCATCGCCCTGCCCCGCGGGCAGCGGCTGCCCGCGCAGCCAGTGGTTGAACCACGCGAGCCGCATGTGCACGTAGTCGGGTGCAAGCGTGCCATCCAGCACCGCATCGCGGCCGAAGTCCACATCGCCCGCGTACGGCACGCTGCGCTCGCCATGCGTCCAGGGGCCCAGCACCATGCGCACGTCGCCCTGCCCGCGCTGCGAGAGCCCGAGGTAGTTGTCGGTGGTGGTCTGCGCATAGGGGTCCCACCAGCCGCACATCAGCATCACGGCCACGCCTTCGAAGGCGCCGTAGTGGCCTGCCGCATACAGCTCGGGCTGGCGCCAATGGTCATCGAAGCTGCCGCGCTCCCACTGGCCGAAGAGATAGTCCTCGTACTCGGGCGCCCACTGCAGCGGTGAGTCGCCGCGCGTCCAGGGCAGGCGCAAGAACCATTCGCCGATGTCGGCCTGGTCGAGCGCCTGGCGCGCGGCGTCGCTCAGGCTGTTGCTGCCGCTGCGCGCATTGCGCAGGGCCCACACGGCCTGCTTGAGCTCGAAAGCGCCCCCATGGCGGATGCCGCCCCGGTAGGCATTGGCAAAGCCGCCGCATTCGAGAAACATGGCCTTGAGCCCGGCGGGCCGCTGGCTGGCCAGCGCCGTCTGGGTATGGGCCGCATACGACAGCCCGTAGGTGCCCACGGCGCCGTTGCACCAGGGCTGCGCCACGATCCACGCCATGGTGTCGGCGCCGTCGTGGGCCTCGCCCAGGTACTTGGTGAACTGCCCTTCGGAGTCGAAGCGGCCCCGGCAGTCCTGCACCACCACCGCGTAGCCCTCGCGGGCAAACCGCTCGGCCACCTCGCCGCGCCGCAGGGGTGCGGGGTCGGCGGCGGTGCGCTCGCGCCGGGTGGGTTCGTCTTTGCCGTAGGGTGTGCGCTCCAGCAGCACCGGCAGGGGGCCGGTGTGACCGGCCGGCAGATACACATCGGTGGCCAGGTGCACACCGTCGCGCATGGGCACCCGGCAGGTGTGCCGCACCACCCCGCCCACACCGGCCGGGGCGGCAGACGGCGCCATTGGATTCATCATCGTGGTCATGGAAGGTCCTGCCTCAGTCGAGCTTGAGGTTGCGGTCCTTGACCAGCTTGGCCCAGCGCGCTGTGTCTTCCTGGATGAAGCGGCCGAGCTCCTGCGGCGTGGTGGGCGCGGGCTCCGCACCCTGCGCCACCAGCGAGGCGGTCACCTCCGCGTCGGCCAGCGAGGCGCGCAGCACCTTGCTGATTTTTTGCACCGCATCCGCCGGCGTGCCGGTGGGCGCGAACAGGGCGTACCAGATGTCGTACTCGAAGTCCTTGAGCCCCGCCTCGGCCATGGTCGGCACCTGCGGGAAGGCGCGCGAGCGCTTAGCGCTCGCCACCGCCAGCGGCACCAGCTTGCCCGCCTTGATATGAGCCGCCACGCTGGGCACTGCATTGATGCCCAGCTGCACATGCCCGCCCGCCAGCTCGTTCACCGCCGGGCCGCCGCCCTTGTACGGGATCTGCACCATGCGCGTGCCGGTGGCCGCCTGGAACATCTCCATCGACAAATGCCCCGGGCTGCCGTTGCCGCTGGTGCTGTAGTTCAGGCCGCCGGGGTTCTTGCGTGCCAGCTCGATGAGTTCCTGCACCGTGCGGACCTGCAGGCTCGGGTGCGTGGTGAGGATGGGCACGTTGACCACCACCCGCCCCACCGGCACGAAGTCGCGCGAGGGGTTGTACGTGAGCTTGCTGGACAGCAGCGGCGCCGTCACCATGCCGGAACCTGCGCCCATCAGCAGCGTGTACCCGTCGGCCGGCGCCGAGGAGACCGCCTGGAAGCCGTGCGCACCGGGCCGGTTGTCGATGACGACAGGCTGCCGCCACTGGTCCGACATCTTGCGTGCCACCACACGCATGGCCGTGTCCGCAGCTGCCCCTGCCGGAAACGGAATCACGATGCGCACGGGCTTCTCGGGGAACTCGGCCGCGCCGGCGATCAGGGGGTGGCACAGCATGAATGAACACAACAGCGCGAGCGTTTGCGGCATGCGGGACATCCAGGGAATCATGCGGTGCTTGTTATCAGAAATCATGGCGAACTCCCGCGCCAATGGCGCGCACGGAAACATTGCTGCGGCTCGAATCGATGCCGTCGCGGTCGATGAAGGCCTGCAGTTCGGTGCGTTTGGACAGGGCATAGGTATAGGCTACCTGCTGGCGCTTGCGCAGGCCGCGCAGCGACGCCTGCACATCGCGCTGCATCACGTTGACGACGATGGCGTGCTGGCCAGCTGAAAAGCGGGTGCCCACCAGCCAGTAGTCCACATCGGCGCGGGTGGTGGCCGACGTCCTGGCGTACGTATCGCGGCCCAGCAGCACATAGGGCTCGATCGCGCCGAAGTCGTAGCGCACGCCGGCCTGCCATTTGCTGGAGAACTCGTTGGCCAGCAGTCCACCGGGGCGCGTGTCCTTGCCGTAGCCGATGCCTGCCGACCAGGGCCCGTCGGCATAGTTGAGGCCCAGGTCCAGAGACTTGGCGCCGTTTTCCTGCTCGGGCGTCTTGGCATCGCCGCGCAGGTAGTAGCGCGCCCGCAGGTTGACGCCGCCCCAGGTGGGGCTTTGGTAGCCGATGGCGTTGGACGTGCGGTTGCGCGCGTTCAGGATGGAGGTGCCGATGGCCGTGGCCCCGGCATCGTTGGCGGCGAACGAGGTGATGCGCGTGACTTGCGAGTACAGCGGCGAGCCGGTCGGGTTGGCGGAGTCGAGCCGCCCCAGCGCCACCGTGCCCAGGCTGCCGCGCAAGGCGGCATAGCTGTTGCGAAACGCTGGCGTGGTGGCGGCGCCGGAGTCGGCTTCGAGCCCCATCTCCAGGCCGAACAAGGCGGCCAGGCCATCGCCCAGGTCTTCCTTGCCGCGAAAGCCCAGGCGGGATGCGTTGTCGCGCTCTTCCGTGACGGAACCGGCGTTGCCGGTCTTCACGTTGTTGACGGTGAGCCGCACCTGGCCATAGACCTGCAGGTCCTGTGCGGCAGCGGGCCCCGCAGCCGAAACGGAAAGGCCGCAGGCGGCCAGCGCGAAGGGAAATGAGCGCCTCATGAAATCTTGCTCCTTGAAGGGGTGGTGCCAGGTTGGCTGATGACGCCGCCGATTCTGTGGAGCGAGGTGCTCGGCCACAACGCTATGACGAACGCTGATGACCCTATGCAATAGACCGCAGGTTTGCGCTGGCGTGGCAGCAATGCAAAGATGCAGGCTGGCTGCCTGCATACCCGAACGTCTGCCCCTTTTCCACCCCATGAACTTCAAGCAACTCGAGGCCTTCCAGGCCATCATGCTCAGCGGCTCCACCACCGGCGCGGCCGAGCGCATGGGGCTGTCGCAGCCCGCCATCAGCCGCTTGCTGGCGCAGCTGGAGGAGGACCTGGCCCTGCGTTTGTTCGTGCGCGAAAAAGGCCGCCTGAGCCCCACGGCCGAAGCCCATGCGCTGCTGCACGACGCCCAGGTGCTGATGGACTCGGCGCAGTGCTTTCGCCGCCATGCCGAACAGTTGCGCCTGGGCGGCTTCAAGCGGCGCCTGCTGAAGGTGGCGGTGCCCAGCACGCTGGCCACCACACTCATGCCGGTGCTGGCCAAGCGCTTCATGCAGGCGCACCCGGACGTGGTGCTGGAGGTGCTGTCAGGCTCGTACAACGACACCGAGCGCGCGCTGCTGAGCCGCGATGCGGACATCGGCCTCGTGCGCCTGCCCATGGAAATGCAGGGACTGAACACCCGCGTCAGCCTGGACTCCGAAGCCGTGTGCATCATGCCCCGGGGCCATGCGCTCGAAGGCCTGGCAGAGGTCAGCCCCACCGACCTGATCGACGTCAGCCTGATCCTGCTGGGGCGACAGCGGCAGATCCGCCACGACATCGACATGGCCTTTCGCCAGCGGCGCGTGCAGCCGCGCGTGGCGCTGGAGGTGCACTCCATCAGCGAGGCCTGCGCCCACGTGGCCCAAGGGCTCGGGGTCTCGATCGTGAACGCCTTGCTGGCGCGGCACTGCCCGTACGAGGCGATCACGTCGCGCCCGTTCAGGCCCCGTATCGCCTACCAGCTGGGCATCGCCACGGTGAACAACGCACCGGCTTCGCCGTTGCATGACACTTTCACGCGACTGCTGGTGGAGGCGATGGAAGCACCGTCCCCCGCCGTGGCATAGCCTTCAGCTCTCTGAAACTGGCGCGCCCCTCGCCAGTGCCCCCGTGGAACTGGCCTCGCCGGGCCACCGGGTGCATCCCCCTCCCACGCAGCAAGAGAGGGGGAAGGCGCCGCAGGCGACTCAGGGGGTGCGCTCTTAAATCGCCACGAGGTTGCGAATGCCCTTGGCTTCCATCTCGCTACCCGGCCCGCGTGCGATGACCTCACCGCGCTCCATCACCAGGTACTCGTCGGCCAGCTCCTGCGCAAAGTCGTAGTACTGCTCGCACAGCAGGATGGCCATCTCACCCTGGTCGGCCAGCATGCGGATCACACGGCCGATGTCCTTGATGATGCTGGGCTGGATGCCCTCGGTGGGCTCGTCCAGGATCAGCAATCGCGGGCCGGGCGCCAGTGCACGCGCAATGGCCAGCTGCTGCTGTTGTCCGCCCGACAGGTCACCGCCCCGGCGCTTGAGCATCCGCTTGAGTACGGGAAACAACTCGTACAGGTGCGGCGGCACGGGGGTGGAGCCGCTTTTATAGGCCAGGCCCATGCGCAGGTTTTCTTCCACGGTGAGGCGGCCGAAGATTTCGCGGCCTTGCGGCACAAAGCCGATGCCGGCACGCGCCCGGTCGTAGGGCGTGGCCTTGTCGATGGGCTTGCCGTCAAACTGGATGGAGCCGCTTTTGATGGGCACCAGGCCCATGAGGCTTTTGAGCAGCGTGGTCTTGCCCACGCCGTTGCGGCCGAGCAGCACGGTGACCTTGCCCGGGGTGGCGGTGAGGCTCACGTCACGCAGGATGTGGGAGCCGCCGTAGTACTGGTTGATGTTCTGGACGGTGAGCATGGTGACTTGGGGTGTTTTGGGCCGCTAGCGCTAGTTCAATATGCGCCGGCAGCTATATTTTTGATAGTGAATACTTTCACCGGCCGAGGTACACCTCGATCACGCGCTCGTCGGCCTGTACCTGGTCGAGCGTGCCTTCGGCCAGCACCGAGCCATCGCACAGCACCGTCACCTTCTCTGAGATGGTGCGGATGAAGCCCATGTCGTGCTCCACCACCATGAGCGAGTGTTTTCCCTTGAGCGTGAGGAACAGCTCCGCAGTGCGGGCGGTTTCTTCATCCGTCATGCCCGCCACCGGCTCATCCAGCAGCAGCAGCTTGGGGTCCTGCATGAGCAGCATGCCAATCTCCAGCCACTGCTTTTGCCCGTGGCTGAGGTTGCCCGACTGGCGCGTGACGCTGTCGGCCAGGTGAATGGTGTGCAGGACCTCGGCCAGGCGGTCCGACTGTGCGGAGTCGAGCTTGAAGAACATGCTGGACTTCACGCCCTTGTGGGTCTTGAGCGCCAGCTCCAGGTTCTCGAACACGGTGAGCTGCTCGAACACCGTGGGCTTCTGGAACTTGCGGCCGATACCCAGGCTCGCAATCTCGGGCTCGTTGTGGCGCAACAGGTCGATGGTGGAGCCAAAGAACACCGTGCCTTTGTCGGGCCGGGTCTTGCCGGTGATGATGTCCATCATCGTCGTCTTGCCCGCACCATTGGGGCCGATGATGCAGCGCAGCTCGCCGGGTGCGATGTCCAGGCTCAGGCCGTTGATGGCCTTGAAGCCGTCAAAGCTGACATGCACGTCTTCCAGGTACAGGATGCGGCCGTGGGTCACGTCCACTTCGCCCGGCGTGGCAATGCGCGAGAAGCCTGCAGCGCGGCCACCCGACTCGGTCTGGCCCAGTGCGACGGGCGCCAGCGTCTTCTGCAGCCGCCGCGCGCCTTCTTCCATCAGATCGGGCGTCATTGCGCGGCTCCCTTCGTTGTTGTCATTTTTGCCTTGAGCTTCTTGACCAGCCCCACCACACCGTCGGGCAGGAACAGCGTGACCGCAATGAACAGCGCGCCCAGAAAGTACAACCAGAACTCCGGCGCCGTCACCGTGAGCCAGCTCTTGGCACCGTTGACGATGAACGCCCCCACGATGGGTCCGATGAGTGTGGCGCGCCCGCCCACGGCCGCCCATACGGCGATCTCGATGGAGTTGGCGGCGCTCATCTCGCCGGGGTTGATGATGCCGACCTGGGGCACATACAACGCCCCCGCCACGCCGCACATCATGGCGCTGATGGTCCAGATGGTGAGCTTGTAGGGAAGCGGCGAATAGCCCGAGAACATGACGCGGCTCTCGGCATCGCGCACGGCCTGCAGCACGCGGCCAAACTTGCTGCGCACCAGCCAGCGCGCCAGCAGGAAGAAGCCCAGCAGCGACAACCCCGTCAGCACGAATAGCGTCATGCGCATGTTCTGCGTGGCAATGGGCGTGCCCAGGATGCGCTTGAAGTCGGTAAAGCCGTTGTTGCCGCCAAAGCCGGTTTCGTTGCGGAAGAACAGCAGCATGGCCGCATACGTCATGGCCTGGGTGATGATGGAGAAGTACACACCCTTGATGCGCGAGCGGAAGGCGAAGTAGCCGAACACAAACGCGATCACGCCCGGCACGGCCACGATGAGGATCAGCGTGGCGATGAAGCTGTCGGACAGCGCCCAGTGCCAGGGCAGCTCCTTCCAGTCCAGGAACACCATGAAGTCCGGCAGGTCGCTCTTGTAGTTGCCGTCGCGGCCGATCTGGCGCATGAGGTACATGCCCATCACGTAGCCACCCAGGGCAAAGAACAGGCCGTGACCCAGGCTCAGGATGCCGGTGTAGCCCCAGATCAGGTCCATGGCCAGCGCGCAGATGGCGTAGCACATGATCTTGCCGAGCAGCGCTACGGCGTAGTCCGACAGGTGGAACATGCTGCCCGCAGGCACCCACAGGTTGAGCACGGGGGCGACGGCGCACACCACGATGAGCGCCACGATGAAGGCCGACCAGCCGCCGCGCGTGAGCAGCGGCGCGGGTGCGGGCAGTTGGATGGGAGTAGGAGATGGAGTCGTCATGATGGTTGTCGCGTGGCTACTCAATCTGCCGTGCGGCCCTTGACCGCGAAGATGCCTTGGGGCCGCTTCTGGATGAAGATGATGATGAACACCAGCACCGCAATCTTGGCCAGCACGGCGCCCGCCCAGCCTTCAAGGAATTTGTTGAGGATGCCCAGGCCCAGCGCGGCATACACAGTGCCCGCCAGCTGGCCCACGCCGCCCAGCACCACCACCATGAAGGCATCGACGATGTAGCTCTGGCCCAAGTCGGGCCCCACGTTGCCCACCTGGCTCAGCGCGCAGCCAGCGAGGCCGGCAATGCCCGAGCCCAGCGCAAACGCCATGGTGTCAATGCGCGCGGTGTTCACACCCATGCACGATGCAATGGGGCGGTTTTGTGTGACGCCGCGCACGAACAGGCCGAGGCGCGTGCGGCCAATCAGGTAGCCCATGCCCAGCAGCACGGCGATGGCAAAGCCGATGATGACGAGGCGGTTGTAGGGCAGCGTGAGGTTGGAGAGCACCTGCACGCCACCGCTCATCCACGCGGGGTTTTCCACACCCACGTTCTGCGCGCCAAAAATCGTGCGCACCAGTTGCATCAGCACCAGGCTGATGCCCCAGGTGGCCAGCAGCGTCTCCAGGGGGCGGCCGTACAGAAAGCGCAGCACGCCGCGCTCCAGCACCGCGCCCACGGCGGCCGAGGCGCCAAAGGCCAGGGGCAGCGCAGCGACCAGGTACCAGTCGAACGCACCCGGAAAATACTTCTGGAAGATGCCCTGCACCACATAGGTGGCGTAGGCGCCGATCATCATCAGCTCGCCGTGGGCCATGTTGATCACGCCCATCAGGCCGTAGGTAATGGCCAGGCCCAAGGCGACGAGCAGCAGGATGGAGCCCAGGCTGATGCCCGAGAACGCAGCGCCCAGGCGTTCGCCCCAGGCGAGCTGGCCTTCCATGGCGCGCAGTGCGGCCTGCAGTGCGGCCTTGACCTTGGCGTCTTCTTCGACGGTGACGCGTTCGTTGAGCAGCAGCCGCGTATCAGGTGTGGCGCTGAGCGACAGTGCCTGGGCGGCCGCGATGCGTTGTGCGGGGTCGTCGCTGCCCAGCAGCGTGGCGGCACGCGCAAGCTCCAGCTGGGTCTTGATCTTGTCGTTGGTCTCCTGCGCCAATGCCTTGTCGAGCAGGGGCAGACGGCCTGCATCCGGTTCCTTGCTCAGTGCCTTGGCGGCGGCCATGCGCTGGGTTTCGTCCTTGCCAAACAGCGCCAGGCCCGCCAGGGCCGTGTCGATCTCGCCGCGCATGCGGTTGTTGTTGATGATGTCTTCGGCATCGGCGGGCACAGGGACCTCGCCGCCAGTGACAGGGTCGATGCCCTTGTCATCGCGCACGATCAGCGCCTTGCCATCGGCCACCTTCACCGCGTCGTCGGCCAGCGCCTGCAAGAAGGCAGCGGTGCGTTCGCTGGGCTCCACCACGGCCTGCTGCACGGCGGCCACACGGTCGTCGGTGTCACCAGCGGCCATGGCCAGGGCCTGCTCGGCGGTGAGTGCTTGTGCCTGCGCAGTTGCGTAGAGCAAGAGGCAGACAATGAGGCGAGATAAGAAAGAGAAATTCATGGGGGGCCAGTCGGTCAATATGCAAAGGCCCATGCAGAGGGCAGGGCCTAGACCAGGGCCCCCGCGCAAGGGCCGCCCCGCCGCGCTGGGGGCGTCCCCCTCCCACGCGCAGCGTGAGAGAGGGGGAAGCGGCGTAGCCGCTCAGGGGGAGATCACTTCTTCTCAGGTTCGTCTTTTTTCTTGTCGTTGCCTTCGATGTAAGGAGACCATGGCTTGGCCTTGACGGGGCCGGGCGTCTTCCACACCACGTTGAACTGGCCGTCGGCCTTGATCTCGCCGATGAACACGCTCTTGTGCAGGTGGTGGTTCTTCTCGTCCATCTTGGAGACGATGCCCGACGGTGCCTTGAAGGTCTGGCCGGCCATGGCGGCAATCACCTTGTCCACATCGGTGCTCTTGGCCTTTTCAACCGCCTGCTTCCACATGTTGATGCCGATGTAGGTGGCTTCCATCGGGTCGTTGGTGAGCGGCTTGTCCTTGTGGCCGGCAATGCCCTTGGCCTTGGCGTAGTCGCTCCACTTCTTGATGAACTCGGTGTTGGCCGGGCTCTTGATGGACTGGAAGTAGTTCCAGGCGGCCAGGTGCCCCACCAGCGGCTTGGTGTCCACACCACGCAGCTCTTCCTCGCCCACCGAGAAGGCGACCACGGGCACGTCCTTGGCCTTCAGGCCCGCGTTGCCCAGTTCCTTGTAGAAGGGCACGTTGGAGTCACCGTTGATGGTGGAGACCACGGCCGTCTTGCCGCCCTGGCTGAACTTCTTGATGTCGGCCACGATGGTCTGGTAGTCAGAGTGGCCGAAGGGGGTGTACTTCTCGTCGATGTCGCTGTCCTTCACGCCCTTGCTCTTGAGGTAGGCGCGCAGGATCTTGTTGGTGGTGCGGGGGTAGACGTAGTCGGTGCCCAGCAGTACCCAGCGCTTGGCGCTGCCGCCGTCCTTGCTCATCAGGTAGTCCACCGCAGGGATGGCCTGCTGGTTGGGCGCGGCGCCGGTGTAGAACACGTTCTTGGACAGCTCTTCACCTTCGTATTGCACGGGGTAGAACAGCAGGCCGTTCATTTCTTCCACGACCGGCAACACCGACTTGCGCGACACCGAGGTCCAGCAGCCGAAGATGACCGAGACCTTGTCCTGGCCCAGCAGCTGCTTGGTCTTTTCGGCGAACAGGGGCCAGTTGGAGGCTGGGTCCACCACCACGGGTTCGAGCTTCTTGCCCAGCACGCCGCCCTTGGCGTTGATCTCGTCGATCGCCATGAGCACGGTGTCTTTCAGCACGGTCTCAGAGATGGCCATGGTGCCCGACAGGCTGTGCAGGATGCCGACCTTGATCGTGTCCTGGGCGTGGGCTGGCAGCGCAGACAGGCCAGCGAGCGTAGCGACGGCCGCGAGGGCCTTGAGGGAATAACGACGTTGCATGTGTGCTTCTCCGGTGGTGGTTTCAATCAGGAAATCAATCAAACCGCTTCGCCCGGTGGGCCCCGATGTGGAGCCCCTGTGGATCGGGCGATGGAATGGATTCTGGAGAGCGGGGCCGGTTGGCGAAATACGCCGGGTGGCGTACACGCCCCGCTGCGAGCCCGCATCACACGGGGGCCGTTGCGAGGCGACTCACCACCCCTGATGCACGCCTCAGGCGCACAAGGGCAAGGATGGCATTCACTATGAAAACAATAGCTGTTACGGCATATATCACTAGCGCTACCAGCCCATTTCATGCAAAAACCTTGGCCTGCAAAGGTTGTGGGGCCTCCGTAGAATCCAAGGGTTTTCCCTAGTCTTGCGCGCCTGACCCCATCGGCCCCGGTGCTGCCCTTTAGTCCCTCTGCGCTCCATGAACCTCCCCCTGCTGGCCCTGGCCATTGCCGCTTTTGGCATTGGCACCACCGAATTCGTGATCCTGGGGCTGCTGCCCGAAGTGGCAGGTGACCTGTCCGTCTCCATCCCCGCCGCCGGCATGCTGGTGTCGGCCTACGCACTGGGCGTGGCTGTGGGTGGACCGCTGCTGGCGGTGGCCACCGCGCGCTGGCCGCGCAAGACCACGCTGACCTGGCTGATGGTGCTGTTCATCGTGGGCAATGTGGGTTGCGCGCTGGCCCCCAGCTATGCGTGGCTGATGGTGGCGCGCGTGGTCACCTCGTTCTGCCACGCCGCGTTTTTTGGCATTGGCGCCGTGGTGGCCGCCAGCGTGGTGGAGCCCCACAAGCGCGCCCAGGCCATGGCGCTGATGTTCACCGGGCTCACGCTCGCCAACGTGCTGGGCGTGCCGCTGGGCACGCTGCTGGGCCAGCACCTGGGCTGGCGCTCCACCTTCTGGGCGGTGGTGGTGATCGGGGTGCTGGCCGTGGCCGCCGTGGTGCGCTGGGTGCCGCACCTGCGCCACCAGATCAGCGGCAGCGCGCTGGGCGAGTTCCGCGTGCTGCGCATTCGCCAGGTGTGGCTGGCGCTGGCGGTGAGCGTGCTCGCATCCACCAGCATGTTCACGCTGTTCACCTACATCACGCCCATCCTGCGCGACGTGACCGGTGTGTCGCCCCAGAACGTGAGCGGCGTGCTGCTGCTGTGCGGCGTGGGCCTGACCATTGGCAACCTGCTGGGCGGCCGCCTGGCAGACTGGAAGCTGCTGCCCTCGCTGATGGGCATCTTTGCCGTGCTGGCGGGGGTGCTGGCAGCGTTTTCGTTCACCAGCGTGTGGCTGTGGCCTGCCGTCATCACCGTGGTGGTGTGGGGCATGGTGTCGTTCGCGGCGGGCACGCCGCTGCAGGCGCGGGTGGTGTCGCAGGCGGGCGATGCGCCCAGTCTGGCGTCCACGCTCAACATCGGCGCATTCAACCTCGGCAATGCCATTGGTGCCTGGCTGGGGGGCGCAGTCATCACGGCCGGGTGGTCGCTGCAGGCCATTCCGCTGGTGGCGGCCGCCGTCACGCTGAGTGCGCTGGCGCTCACAGCCTACATTGCCTGGCTGGACCGGCAGCCCACACACAAGGCTCCGGCGCTGGCCGACTGCAAGGCGGCCTAAGCCGTTTCGGCGCGCTCGAACGCCACATAACCGTCTTCGATGGCAGGCAGGATCTGCAGCACCTCGAAATACGGCACGGTGAGCAGGGGGGAATCGCGCAGCCGCTCCATGAAGTCGTAGTGCTTGAGCGGGTCATCGGTTTCCACCAGCATCAGGTCGCTGCAGGGCGCTGCGAAGGCCTCGGCATCGAAGTGGCGCAGGCGCAGGGCTCCCTGGTAGCGGGGCAGCAGGGCATGCAGGTGCGCCTCACCCAACTCACGCCTTTGCTCACGGGGCAAACGCAGCCACGCGGGCAGTGCACGCAGGTGGATGAAGAAGGCATAACGGGTGGCCATGGGGTGATCTCCTGGGGTCGACGAGAAGACAGGTGTTGAGCCAGCAGGCTTGGATCAAGCAGTGCGCAGCAGGCGGGCCAGCAGCCCGGGTGCCCAGCGCTGCAAGTGCCAGGCCGCGCGTGCCTTGCCGATGCGGATGTCGGTGTGCCCCGCCATCAGGCCGCGGACCAGTGCCTGTGCAGCGACATCGGAAGGGATCTTGCCGCGCCCTCGGCCCCAGGTCATGGGCGTGTCCACCAGCGGCATCACAGCGTGAACCACCCGCACTGGGCTGCCTTGCATCTGCACCCGCAGCGCCTGGGTGAACAGGTCCAGCCCGGCCTTGGTGGCGCTGTAAACCGCCGCCGTGGGCTTGGGGCAAGAGCCCAGCACCGACCCGACATTGACCACCCATGCGCGCTGCTGGGCCTGCAAATGGGGCAGCAACGCACGCGTCAGCGCCATCGGCGCCAGCAGGTTGATCTCGACCTCCGCGCGCATGTCCTGTGCCCTGTAGCCGGCATCGTCTACCCGCAGGTCGTGCTGGATGCCTGCGTTGTTCACCAGCGCGCCAATATCGGGATAGCGCAGCAGCCACTGCGCCGCCAGGCCGTCCATCTCTTCGATGCGGGACAGGTCGGCCACCCAGGGCTCGATCAGTCCATGGGCATCTGCCAGCGCCTGCAGCGGCTCGGGCTGCCGTGCCACGGCCAGCACCGGTACGCCGCACCGTGCCAGCTCCAGGGCCAGCGCCCGGCCAATGCCCGAGCTCGCGCCAGTGACGATGGTGCGTGGCAAGGGGCCTGCGGGCGCGGCCCGGCGTGCGGTGGTGGGGGTGCGAGCGTGTGACATGGGCCGCACTCTAGGCATGGCGCCGTCCGTCGTCATCAACCCAGGTTAATTGGCGAACGAAGGAGGCTCTCACCCCCAGGCGCGGCGGACACTTCGCCACGCTGCCACGCGGCATACTGCACGCCATGGCCCCCATCCAGCACCCCGCCTTCTGGTCGCTCCTCACACAGGCGGCGGGCACGCAGGCCCTGCCCGACTGGGCCACGGCAGAGCGCGCCATCACCACGCACGCGGTACAGGCAGGCGGCACGGTCTTTCTGCAGGGGGTACAGCACCCGTATGTTTACGCGGTTCAAGCAGGCTTGTTCAAGCTGAGCTACCTGCAGGATGACGGCACGGAATGGATCAAGTCGTTTGCCGAAGAAGGACGCTTTTTTGCCAGCGTGTCCGCCCTGCAGCCGGGCGGCCGCACGGCCTTCATGGTGACGGCCATCGAGCCCGCCACCCTGGAGCGCATCGACCACGGCGTGCTGCTCGCGCTGGCCGAACGCCACCTGCCCTGGGCAAAGGCGCTGTACCAGCTGACCCTGGTGTACGCCGCGCGCAAGGAGGCGCGTGAGCGCGAACTGCTCACCCTCACCCCCGAGGGCCGCTACCGTGCCTTCCTGGCATCACACCCCAACCTGGCGCTGCGCATCCCGCAAAAAGACCTGGCCCGCCACCTGGGATTGACGCCCGTCGGGCTCAACCGCATTGCCATGCGCGTGCGGCGCAGCGTCACATAGCCGACATTCGCCAGCAGCGCAGCGCTGCGCAGTGGCGCTAGGATGGCCCCCTGCCCTTGCCACGCGGTGATTGCCATCGAAGGCGCCGGCGTGCACTTTCTCAACCGCTCAGGACAACCCATGGTGAAACGACGCACAGTGCTTCTCGGTGGCGCCGCAACAGCCGGCGCGCTGGTCATCGGCTGGGGCGTGGTGCCCCCGCGCCAGCGGCTGCACACCGCGCAGCCCCTGCCCCAGGGCACAGGCCAGGTGGCGCTGAATGGCTGGCTCAAGGTAGCAGCCGACAACACGGTGACGGTGATGATGGCCAAGTCCGAAATGGGCCAGGGCGCGCACACCGGGCTGGCCGCCATCCTGGCGGAAGAGCTGGACGCCGACTGGGCCCAGGTGCGGCTGGAGATGGCGCCCATCGACGACATCTACAACAACCTGGCCACGGTGGTGGACGGCCTGCCGTTCCACCCCGACAACGACGGCTCCATCAAGGCCGTGGCGGGCTGGCTGACCGCCAAGACCATGCGCGAAGTGGGCGTGATGATGACGGGCGGCTCCAGCAGCATCAAGGACCTGTGGCGCCCGATGCGCGAGGCCGGTGCCCACGCCCGCGCCATGCTCATCAACGCAGCGGCCGTGCAATGGAAGGTGCAGGCCGCCGAATGCAAGGCCAACGCCGGCGTGGTGGAACATGCGGCAGGCCAGCGCGCCACGTTTGGCGAGCTGGCCGCACTGGCGGCGCAGCAGCCGCCTCCAGGCAAGGTGCCCCTCAAGGCGCCTGCTGAATTCAAGCTGATCGGCAAGCCGCTCACCCGCATCGAGGCGCCCTCCAAGCTCGATGGCAGTGCGGTGTTTGGCATCGATGCCCACCCGCCCGGCCTGCTGTACGCCAGCGTGGTGATGTGCCCCACGCGGGGCGGCAAAGTGGCCCGGTTCGATGGCGCAGCCGCGCAAAAAATGCCCGGGGTGAAGCAGGTGCTGGCCGTCGCGCCGTACCACGGCGGCACTGGCGGCGTGGCCGTGATTGCCGACACGCCCTGGCACGCCAAAAAGGCCGCCGCCGCAGTCACCGTGCAGTGGGACCACGGCCCCGCCGCCACGCTGTCGAGCGCCGCTGTCATGACGCAGCTGACCCAGGCGCTGGACCAGGCCCAGGGCTTTGGCTACCACAGCGTGGGCGATGTGGACCAGGCCCTGCAAGGCGCTGCAACCACCCTCACTGCCGACTACCGCGCGCCTTACCTGGCCCACGCCACCCTGGAGCCCATCAACTGCACCGTGCAGTTCAAGGATGGCGCGGCCAGCGTGTGGACATCCACCCAGGTACCGGGCCTGGCGCGCATGGCCACCGCCAAGGCCCTGGGCATCGACGACACCAAGGTGACCGTGCACCAGCTGCTGCTGGGCGGTGGCTTTGGCCGGCGGCTGGAAGTGGACTATGTGGCCCAGGCCGCCGCCATTGCCAAGGCCGCAGGCGGCGCGCCGGTGCAGACACTGTGGTCCCGCGAGCAGGACCTGCAGCACGACTTCTACCGCCCCGCCTGCGTGGCTCGGTTCAAGGCCGGGCTGGACGCACAGGGCCAGCTGGCGGCCTGGCACAACGTGTCGGCCGGTCAGGCCATCGTGCCGCAGGTGCTGGCCCGCACCTTTGGCCTGCCGGGCGCCGGGCCGGACAAGACTGCGTCCGAAGGCGCGTTCGACCAGCCCTACGAGTGGCCCCACGCACGCATTGCCCACGAGATCATCGACCTGCCGCTGCCCGTGGGCTTCTGGCGCTCGGTGGGGCATTCGCACCAGGCGTTCTTCAAAGAGAGTTTTGTGGACGAAGCAGCCCACGCCGCCAAGAAGGACCCGGTGGCGTTCCGCGCCGCGCTGCTGCAAAAACACCCGCGCCACATGAAGGTGCTGCAAAAGGCGGCCGAGTTGGCGGGCTGGGGCCAGCCCTTGCCGCCCGATGCGTCGGGCGTGCAACGGGCGCGCGGCGTGGCGCTGCACCAGTCGTTCGGCTCCATCGTCGCGCAGGTGGCCGAGGTGTCGGTGGGTGCCGACAAGGCCATCCGCGTGCACCGCGTGGTGTGCGTGATCGACTGCGGTGCGGCCATCAACCCCAACCTCATTGCCCAGCAGATGGAAAGCGCCGTGGTCTATGGCCTCACCGCTGCGCTGTGGGGCGAAGTGACGATCAAGGATGGCCAGGTGCAGCAGAGCAACCTGCACGACTACCCCCTGCTGCGCATGGCCGACTGCCCCTGCGTGGAGACCCACATCATCGCCAGCGCCGAGCCCCCCGAGGGCGTGGGCGAGCCCGGCGTGCCGCCCATTGCACCCGCCGTGGCCAATGCCTTGTTTGCCCTCACCGGCCAGCGCCTGCGCGCGCTGCCACTCAAGCTCAGCTGACCCGACGCACCGGAGCCCCCATGACCACGACCCTGAACATCAACGGCCAACCCGTCGCTGTCAATGCCGAACCCGACACGCCCCTGCTGTGGGTGCTGCGCGGCGAGCTGCAGATGAACGGCACCAAGTTTGGCTGCGGCATGGCGCTTTGTGGCGCCTGCACGGTGCACCTGAACGGCGAGCCGGTGCGCGCCTGCATCACGCCCCTGTCGGCCGTGGGCAGCGCCCAGGTCACCACCATCGAGGGCCTGCAGGGCCCCGAAGCCTCTGCACTGCGCACCGCATGGACCGCAGTGGATGTGGCGCAGTGCGGCTACTGCCAGAGCGGGCAGCTGATGTCGGCCTGTGCCCTGCTGAAGAAAACGCCGCAGCCTACCGATGCCGACATCGACTCCGCCATGTCGGGCAATGCCTGTCGCTGCGGCACCTACCCGCGCATCCGGGCGGCGATCCACCAGGCTGCGCGCGGGCCTCAGGGCTGAGAGATCCCCCCTCCCAGGTCGAGCGAAACCTGCTCGACCACGCCCCCTTTTTCGGGTGGCATGTCGGCGCAGTACACGGCATTGCGCCCTGTGCCCTTGGCTTGGTAGAGGGCCTGGTCGGCACGGTTCACCAGCTCTTCAAAATTCATCCCCGAGCCCTTGTACAGGGTGGCTACGCCAATGCTCACGGTGACGGCCACCTCCTGCCCTTCGTCGCCCACGCACACCAGCAAGGACTCGACCTCGCGGCGCAGCGACTCTGCCACTTGCAACGCGCTCGCGCTGTCGGTCTCGGGCAGCACGATGACAAACTCCTCGCCCCCAAACCGCGCGACGATGTCCACACCGCTGCGCTTGTGCCCAGCACACACCTGGGCCACGGCACAGATCACGCGGTCGCCCGCCAGGTGGCCGTACAGGTCGTTGACGGTCTTGAACAGGTCGATGTCTGCCACCAGCACGGACATCGGGTGCCCAAAACGCTCCGTGCGCTTGTATTCCTTGGCACCCAGCTCCATCAGCGTGCGGCGGTTGGACAGGCCCGTGAGCGAGTCGTTGGCGGCCAGCCGCTCCAGCGTGGCGTTGAGCTGCTGCAGCAGGCGGTTCTGCTCGGTGAGCTGCTGGTTGATCTGGGCGATCTCGGTCTCGCGGCACTTGCGGTCGTGGATGTTGAACGTGACGCCGATCAAGCGCTTGCCGGGCGTCTCGCTGTGGCCGTCCATGATGCGGCCATAGTTGGCAAACCAGATCCACTCGCCACTCTTGGAGCGCAGCCGGAACTCACACCGGTACTGCGGCGTGACGCCCGTCAGGTGGTCGGCCACGGCCTTGCGCACGGTGTCGATGTCGTCGGGGTGGAACAGGCCGTAGATGTCCTGCACGCCCGAGACGATTTCATCCTCGGAGAACCCCAGCTCTTCAAACGTCTTGGTCGCCTTGCGCGTGACGTTGCCGGTGATGAGGTCGTTCTCCCACAGGTCGAGCCCGGCGGCCTCCAGGGCCAGCTCCAGCCGCTCCTTGTTCAGGTCCGCCTCACCCATGGCCATGACCACCTTTTTTCACAGCGTTCCGTTTCTCTCGTGCGTCGGTGCGGGCTGCAGGGTTCAGCCGGGCGGCATGCCACCCGCGTAACCGATATTGCGCAGCAGCGCGGCAAACGATGCCACGACGCCGGGGGTGTTGTAGAGCTGGGGTGCTGTCTGCACCGCAATCACGCTCACCTGGTTGCCGGTGCTGCGGCCCGTTGTGGCATCGAAATACTGGGCCAGGTCGTCGCTGGCGTTGGAGAACCCACGAACCGTGCTCTCGGAGTAGTAGCAGATCGAGTCGGGTGCAATGATGTCGGGGGTGGTGCTGGCCGCCGAATACATGATCAGGTTCTCGTTGAGGTTGTAGAGGTAATGTGTCTCGGTGCTCTGGGCCGGGTCGGGTGCATTGTCCAGCCGGATGATGCCCGAGTCCAGCGACGCGCTGGACGTGGACTGGCTGACCGAGGTGATGAAAAAGTTGGTGACCACGGCGCGCGCGGCACGGCCGGTGAGGTTCTGGATGCCCGCCGCCACGGCCTGGGTGCTGAGCGGCGTGACCGCCTGCAAGAGCTGCAGGCCCAGCTGGCGTGCCTGCTCCAGCGTGCCCGGAATGTAGCTGCCCGACAACGCGAACTGGTTGCCTGCGTTGGAGGGCCACATCGCAATGCCCGAGTACCCGCCAAAACCGCCCACCACCCCGCCCGCCAGCGACTCGATGCCCGACGCTGTGCCGGAGCCCAGCACCGCGTACTCCGCCGCAACCAACGTGGACGCATCGCTGGCCAGCACGGCGGGACTGGGCGCTGGCCCGGAAGGGGCGGTGAAGGTGGTCTGGGGCAGTTCAGGCACGGCACGGCCCGCGCCATCGCCGTTCACCACCCAGATGCTGCCGCCCGACATGGCCGCGCCAATCAACGGCACCAGCGAATTGATGGGCCCGATCTCCACCGGGATGAAGGCGCCTGGCTGCATGCCGGTGTACGCCTGCATCACGGCCACGGTGTTGCTGATGGAGTTCTGCACCGCCGTGAGGGTGAGGTTGTCGGCCGCGTCGGGCGAACCCATGATGGCCAGCACACAGGCATTGGTGGCGCCGTCGTAGACCTGCACCTGCACCGTGCCCGTGTAGCCTTGGTCTGCCAGCTGCTGCACGATGGCGCAGGCGTCTTGGTAACTGCCACCACCGCCGCTGGCCAGCACGGCCGCCCCGGTGGCGATCGCCTGGAAATCGGTCAGGCCATAGAAATAGACATTGCCCATCGGGCCCCCCTCTCTTATTTGGATGAAAAGCACGATATCCGAGCCCCGTCGAAAGTCAATGACCGGGATACCACGGGGGGATCGGCACCACGGCAGGGCCTGCACTCTGGTTTACGGCGGCATCATCGCCTATGCTGTGCACCAAGTTGTTTTCCGCTACCCCCACCATGAGCACCCCCGAAAAATCCCCCGTTTACGGCACCGAAGACCTTTTGATCAGCCTTTGCAACTCCGTCACCCGCGTACTGGGCGTGGCTACACACAGCCAGATCCACTACTCCGGCATGGTGCAGCGCATCAGCAAGACCTGCCTGAAACCCGACATTGGCTGCTTTGTGCTGTTTGACGGCGGCTTCTCGGGGCTGGTGATCATCAATTTCTCAGGCCAGGCGGCGATGGAGCTGTACGCCAACTACCTGCTGAACATGGGCATGTCCAAGGATGACCTGGTCAGTTCGTACACCTCCGACGAGGTCAGCAACGTGATGGGCGAGCTGATGAACCAGGTGGTGGGCGACTTCACCGGCAAGGTGCGCCGCGAGCTGCAGACCCACATCACACAAAACCAGCCCAAGATGCTGGTGCTGAACAAGCAGGTGCAGCTGTCGGTGGACGCCAACCTCGACAAGCCCGAGGCCCGGCGCGTGACCTTCTACACCAGCAACAACAACATCTTCTACCTGGAACTCGCCATCGACCGCACCGAGTTCATCAAGCTCTACGACTTTGAAGCCCAGGAAGCTCCCGACCCGGACGCGCTGATGGCCCAGTCGCAAGAAGCGCCGCCCGTGCCCGCCCCACCGCCCGCCGGCCAGGACGACACGGATGCGCTGCTCAAGTCCCTGGGCATGTAGCAACACTACAAAAAAGATAGCTAGCAGCGCATGAAACACTAGCGCTTGCAGCCACTTTTTCTCAAATATGCGCCCGAAGTGCCTGCGGCGCTCCTCCGGCCAGCCCAGCGGGCCCGTCCTACACCCGCCGTCACGATGCACTGACCGCTCTGCCGGGTCACGGGTCTAAGCTGAAAAGCACCTGTTGATCGGAAAGGAGCCCTCATGCCACGTGCCGCCTGGAGCGCCAAACGCGAGCGCCAGTACGAACACATCAAGGACAGCCTGCTGGAACGCGGTGAGAGCGAAAGCACCGCCGAAGAGATTGCCGCGCGCACAGTGAACAAGGAGCGCGCGCAACATGGCGAAGCCCGCACGGCCAACCCCAAGACCCTGAAAGCCACGCCCGCGCCGGTGCGCGGCGGGAAAAACTCGCATCGCGGCCCCCAGGGCCGTACCCGCGAGCAGCTGTATGAAGACGCCAAACGCGCGAACATCCGGGGCCGGTCCCGGATGAACAAGCAGCAGCTGGAGCAGGCCCTGGCGCGCTGACCCGGGCGCGCACCTGGCGCCCCCTCACTGCCAGCCGTAGCGCCGCACGTACCAGCGCTTCATCACGGTCGTCAGCAGCACGTAGCCCGCCAGAATGCCCACCAGCCACGGAAAGTAAGCCAGCGGCAGCGCCTGCAGCTTGAAGTGACCGGCCAGCGGCCCCATGGGGATGAAGATGCCCACCGCCATGATGAGCACCGTGGCCGTGAGCAGCGGCACCGAGGCCACGCTCTGCACGAACGGCAGCTTGGGGGTGCGGATCATGTGCACGATCAGCGTCTGCGTGAGCAGCCCCACCACAAACCAGCCCGACTGGAACAGGGTCTGTGCGCCCTCGTTGTTGGCACCAAACACGTGCCACATGACGGCGAAGGTGGTGATGTCGAACACCGAGCTGATGGGCCCGAAGAACACCATGAAGCGGCCGATGTCGCCAGGGTTCCACTTCAGCGGGTTGCGGATGAGCTCCTCGTCCACGTTGTCGAACGGGATGGCGATCTGCGACAGGTCATACAGCAGGTTCTGCACCAAGAGGTGCAGCGGCAGCATGGGCAAAAAAGGCAGGAACGCACTGGCAACCAGCACCGAGAACACGTTGCCGAAGTTGGAGCTGGCCGTCATGCGGATGTACTTGAGCATGTTGCTGAAGGTCTTGCGGCCCTCCATCACGCCCTCTTCCAGCACCATCAGGCTTTTCTCCAGCAGGATGATGTCGGCCGCCTCCTTGGCAATGTCCACCGCGCTGTCCACGCTGATGCCGATGTCGGCCGCACGCAGCGCCGGGGCGTCGTTGATGCCGTCGCCCATGAAGCCCACCACATGGCCGCCCGCGCGCAGCGCGCGCACCAGCCGCTCCTTGTGCAGTGGCGAGAGCTTGGCAAACACGTTGTGGGTGTCGGCTGCGCGCGCCAAGGTGGCGTCGTCCATGGCGTCCACGTCCTTGCCCAGCAACACGCCCTGCACCGCCAGGCCCACCTCGCGGCAGACCTTGAGCGTCACCAGCTCGTTGTCGCCGGTCAGCACCTTCACGGCCACACCGTGCGCGGCCAGCGCCTTGAGCGCAGGGGCGGTGGATTCCTTCGGTGGGTCCAGAAACGCCACGTAGCCGATCAGCGTGAGGCCCGATTCATCGGCCACGCTGTACACCGTCTGGTGGGGCGGCGTCTCCTTCATGGCCACGGCGACCACGCGCAGGCCCTCGTTGTTCAGACCGCGCGTCACCTCCAGCACCCGCGCGCGCAGGGTGGCGTCCAGCGGCAGGTCTTGCGCGCCGGAGTCTTCCACCACACGCACCTGGGTGCACACGTCCAGCATCTCCTCCACCGCGCCCTTGCAGATCAGCTCGTGGTGGTCGTTGCGCTCGCTGACGATGACCGACATGCGCCGGCGCACGAAGTCGAACGGCACCTCATCGACCTTGCGGTAGTCCTGCGCCAGGCGCAGGTCGGTCTGCAGCTCCACATGCTCCAGCACGGCGTGATCCAGCAGGTTCTTCAGGCCGCTCTGGTAGTGGCTGTTGAGGTAGGCAAAGGCCAGCACCTCGTCACTGTTGTGGCCGAACACGTCGGTGTGGCGCTCCAGAAAGATCTTGTCCTGCGTGAGCGTGCCGGTCTTGTCGGTGCACAGCACGTCCATGGCACCAAAGTTCTGGATCGCGTCCAGCCGCTTGACCACCACCTTCTTGCGCGACAGCAGCACGGCGCCCTTGGCCAGCGTGCTGGTCACGATCATAGGCAGCATCTCGGGCGTGAGGCCCACAGCCACCGACAGCGCGAACAGAAACGCCTCCAGCCAGTCGCCCTTGGTAAAACCGTTGACCACCAGGACGATGGGCACCATGACCAGCGCAAAGCGGATCAGCAGCCAGCTCACGCTGTTGACGCCTGCCTGGAACGCGGTGGGCGTGCGGTCGGTAGCCGTGACGCGCGTGGCCAGCGTGCCAAAGTAGGTGTGGTTGCCTGTGGCCACCACCAGCGCCGTGGCCGAGCCCGAGACCACGTTGGTGCCCATGAACAGCAGGTTGGTGGCGTCCAGCGCACTGGTGCCGGGCTGGCTGCGCTCGGCAAATTTTTCGACCGGCAGCGATTCGCCCGTCATGGCCGACTGGCTCACGAACAGGTCCTTGGCCGTGAGCACGCGGCAGTCCGACGGGATCATGTCGCCCGCCGACAGCACGATGTGGTCGCCCGGCACCAGCTGGTGGATGGGCAGTTCGCGCGGCGTGGCTGCGGCCTCCGCGCCGCTGCGGCGCAGCACCGTGGCGGTGTTGCTGACCAGCGACTTGAGGCGCTCGGCCGCGCGGTTGGAGCGGCCCTCCTGCACAAACCGCAGCAGCGTGGAGAGCACCACCATGGCCAGAATCACGACGGTGGCCTCGTGGTCTTCGGTGAGGTACGAGATCAGTGCCAGCACCGTGAGCAGCACGTTGAACGGGTTCTTGTAGCAGTGCCAAAGGTGCAGCCAGGCGGGCAGCGGTTTTTCGTGCTCCACCTCGTTGGGGCCGTGCTGGGCCAGGGCGGTGACGGCCTGGGCGTCACTCAGGCCTGCAGGGTCAGACTGCAGGCGCTCGATCAGTGCGGGCAGTTCATCGCTGGCGGCGCGCTGCAGCTCGCGGCTGAGCAGGTCGGGCGACGTGGCGGGGGTGGGCGCGCGGCCCAGGGTCAGCGTGTCCAGGATCAGCCGCCGCGCAAAGTGGCGCGTCACATGGCGGGTGTGCAGAAAGCGGTCGAACAGGTGGTGCAGGAAGCTCATGGCGGTCTCCCTAGCAGCAAGCGCTGACGGCGTTGCGCGTCACGGGCAGTGGTGCCGTGTGCGCAGAAATGTTGATGAAACGGAACATGGTGAGTCACTCCTTCTGGCCGGCAACGGCCAGAGGCGTGAGGCTCACGCCGTCACGCGAGCCATCGCCCCGGGCCCTGGGCCTGGTATGCAAAGTTCAATGGGGATGTGGTGTGGGGCGGCGCTTCGGAGCGCCTGCGCGGGTCTGGGTCCATGGGGCCTCCTGGGTAGTGGTTGCAATACAGGCGTGGGCCGGCTTAAAGCGGCCGCGCCCGGCGTCGCAATGCCCGCGCAGGCGGCTGGCCATGCAGGTAGCAGCGAATGCGGTGCGTGGGCCACAACGTGGTGCCGTCAAGTTCGGCCACGGCTTGCAGGCTGCCAGCGGCCCCATGGGCAGGGCCCTGTGCGCCTGAAGGCAGCGATGCAGCATGCTCGGCGCGTTCAGCGCCAGGCGCCACCGCACGCTGGAAAAGGCGGGGCAGATCCACAACAAAAAAACGCATGGCCGTTGTCCTTGGCAGGCAGGGCGGAGCACGCAGACGCAGATGGGTGCCAGGGGGCACCGTCACAGCAGGCGGGCCATGCCCCAGCCAAAGGGGCGCGGCCCGTGCAGACGGCACAGATGCAGCAAAGCGGCAAGACGGTAAAGCCACCCACACCGCCATGGCCGAAGGGGGCGCACGGGGTACAACAGGGGCTGTGAGAGACGGGGCCGGAGCTTGCACAAGGCAATCCACGGCCCGGGAGCGGGCGTCAGGAGGCCTGGCAGGCAGCAGCCGTCACGGCTTGCTGGGGTTCACTGCAACAACTGGCACTTTCCACGCTGGGGCTCCGGAAATGAAGGTGCGCGATTATTGCGCTGCAACATGACGAGGTCAATGCGTTTTTTTGGCCCCGACGGTCACCCTTCAAACTGGGGATGCAACTGCCGGATGCGGTTCATGGCCATGGCCGCTGCTGCGGTGCGTGTTTCCACCCCCAGCTTGGCAAACACACGCTCCAGGTGCTTCTTGACGGTGGCTGGGCTGGCGCCCAGGATGTCGCCGATGTCGCGGTTGATCTTTCCCTTGACCACCCAGTACAGCACCTCGGCCTCGCGCGCGGTGAGCTTGAAGGACAGGCTCATGGATTCGATGATCTTGGCATCCGACACCTCGCGCATCACGATGAGCCAGTCGCCGCCGCCGGCGCTGTCGCCAGCCTGCTGGTGCAGACGGAAGGTCAGCCTGCGGGCGCCCTGCTCCACCGCAAGGCGCGGGGGCTCGGCCAGCGAAGCGGCCAGCAGCTCGGCCGCGTTGTCGGCCAGCACATGGCGACGCAGCCAGGCCTGCACCGGCTCGGGCGCCCATTGGCCGAAGGCGGTGGGCGCGCCGTCCGGGCCCACTTCACCAAAGTAACTTTGCAGCAGCTCGCGCGCCAGCGGGGTCTGCCACACGATGCGTCCGTCCACCGCACGCACGGTGATGCTGGCGTAGCCAAACGCATCGAGCGCGTTGCGCGCCTCGCGGGCCTGGCGCGCGTCCTGCCGGGCCTTGCGGGCAGAGCCCAGGTGCACCCCCATGCGCGCCATCACCTCGCGCGGCTTGATGGGCTTGGTGACGTAGTCCACGCCGCCCGCCTCCAGCGCGGCCACCAGGTGTTCGGTCTCGGTGAGGCCGGTCATGAAGATGATGGGAATGTGTGCCGTGGCGGGCGATGCCTTCAAGCGCCGCGCCACTTCAAAGCCGTCCATGCCGGGCATCATCGCGTCCAGCAACACGATGTCGGGCAGGGCCTGCGCGGCGCGCTGCAAGGCGGCCTCGCCATGGGTGGCCACCAGCACGGTGTAGCCCGACTCATCCAGCGCGTCGTGCAGCACGGCCAGGTTGTCCGGCACGTCGTCCACGATCAGGACCACGTCGCTGTCGGTGCGGTCCAGCGCGGCACCCGGCGCGCCCGGGGCCTGGAAGGAAGGTGGGTTGGCGGTGGTCATCACGAGGGTGCCTGTTCCAGGATCTGGCCCATGGCATCGAACTGGAACTGCTTGGCCAGCTGCCGCATGGTGCCCACAAAAGCGCTGTGCGCGGGCTGGCTGCGTTCAATGTCGTCCAGGGTGTTGAGAATGCCCCGGTAGTAGCCCAAAGACACTGCCTGCGCCAAAGCCGCCAGCGCAGTGGCATCGGGGTACGTGAGGGGTGCGGGCGCCGCAGAGGCCGCCGTGGGCGCTGGCCCCGTGGAGGCCTCGGCAGCCTCGTCGAATTGCCATTGCAGGCCCAGGCGGCGCTCCAGCCAGTCCAGCAGCTCGCTGTGGCGCACGGGCTTGACGATGAAGTCTTCGGGGCTGATCTCCACGTCATTGTCCAGCGCTTTGTCGAAGGCATTGGCGGAGACGATGGCACATTGCACGTCCGGCAACCGCATCTGCCGCACACGTCGCAGCGTCTCCCAGCCGTCGATGCCCGGCATGGCCAGGTCCATGAAGATGGCGTGCGGCCGGTAGCCGGTGGCCAGCAGGTCCAGCGCATCGTGGCCGCTGGCCGCCTGGCGCAGCTCAAAGCCCAGGGGTTCCAGCAGTTGCAGCAGCAGTTCGCGGTCGGGCTCCTCGTTGTCCACCACCAGGATGCGGCGGCGCTCGCCTGCATACCCCCTGCGGGCGCGCTGGGCTTGCACCGCTACGGGCGCCGCCGCCTTGCCCAGCACATCCCCATGCACCTCGGGCAGGAACAGCTTGACGTGGAACACCGAGCCTACGCCCGGCGTGCTGCTCACCGTCAGTTCACCTCCCATGAGTGCGGTGAGCATCTTGGCAATGGTCAGGCCCAGGCCTGCGCCCGGCGCGGCCGTGGTGCTGCCGCCGCCCGAGCCGCCGCGTGCAAAGGGCTCGAAGATGCGCTCGATCTCCTCGGCCGTGAGGCCCGGCCCCGTGTCCTGCACCTCGATGCGTGCCATCTCGCGCGCATGGCGCACGCGCAGCGTGACAGTGCCGTGCGCCGTGAACTTGACGGCGTTGCCCAGCAGGTTGATGAGGATCTGGCGCAGCCGCTTGTCATCGGCACGCACCACTTCCGGAATCACGCCTTGCACATCGAAAGTGAACGCCAGGCCCTTGGCGGCAGCTTGCAGTTCGAACAGGCTGGCCATCTCGTGCAGCCCGTCCGCAAAGCGCATGGGCGCCACGTCGAGCGTGAGCTTGCCCGACTCGATGCGCGCGATGTCGAGCGTGCCTTCGATGAGCGACAACAAATGCTCGCCGCCGCGCCGGATCACATGCACCGCCTGCTTGCGGTGCGGGGGCACACCCGCGTCTTCGCCCATGAGCTGGGCATAGCCCAGGATGGAGTTGAGCGGCGTGCGGATCTCGTGGCTGATGGCGCTGATATAGCGGCTCTTGGCCTGGTTGGCCTGGTCGGCCGCGCGCTGGGCCGCTTCGGCCACCTGGCGCGCCTGCTCGGCGACGCTGCGCGCTGTCTGCAGCGCCTCGTCGGTCTGGCGGTGCAGCTCGATCTCGCGCACCAAGAGGCCGGTCTGGCGGTTGGACTCCTCCTGCGCCACCTGGCGGCTCTTGTGCGCCAGCACCAGCCACCAGGCCACGATGCCCGAAATGACGAGAAGCGCCAAGTAAGCCTTGAGCAGGCCCGAGCGCAGCGCCACTTCGGGTGCCGCCATCACCTCGGTGTCCGTGGCCGCCTGGGCGATGGTGTTGAGCTCCTGGTGGTACAGCAGGCCCATCACCGAGGCCAGCAGCGGCGCAATCACCAGCATCAGCAGCAAAAAGTGCCCCAGGCCCGTGTCCAGGTAGCGCCACATGGCGCGCGGCAGCACCCAGCGCAGGGCGGCAGACCACTGCACCGCCATGCTCGCGTGGGGCTTGCACAGGTCGCCGCAACGCGCATCCAGCGTGCAGCACAGCGAGCAGATGGCGCCCCGGTACGCGGGGCACTGCGCCATGTCGGGCGCTTCGTACTCGCGCTCGCAGATCACGCAGCGCTGCACGGTGGTGCGCCGGTAACTGCCCACCTCTGTGCCCAGCCCCCCTTCGGCATTGCGGCGCAGCGGGTCATGCAGGGGCACAGCCACCACGTCGGCCAGCGCAACGGGCTCGGACTGGCGCGCAATGTAGTAGCGCCCCCCGGTGGCCCAGGCAATGAGCGGCGCAGTGACAAAGGCCACCGCCATCGCAATGACGGCCGAGAACGCCTGCGGCAGCGGGCCGAACAGCCCCAGGTGCGCGCTGATGGACAGGATGGACGCCAGCGCCATCGAACCCACGCCCACCGGGTTGATGTCGTACAGATGCGCGCGCTTGAACTCGATGCCCTTGGGCGACAGGCCCAGCGGCTTGTTGACGACGAGGTCGGCCACCACGGACATGATCCAGGCGATGGCGATGTTGGAGTACAGCCCCAGCACCTCGCCCATGGCGCGGAACACGTTCATCTCCATCAGCATGAAGGCAATCAGCGTGTTGAACACCACCCACACCACCCGCCCCGGGTGGCTGTGCGTGAGGCGCGAGAAGAAGTTGGACCACGCCAGCGAGCCTGCGTAGGCGTTGGTCACGTTGATCTTGAGCTGCGAGACCACCACAAACAAGGCCGTGGCCGCCACCGCCCAGCCGTAGTTGGGGAACACATATTCATAGGCGGCCAGGTACATCTGGTTCGGGTCCACCGCCCGGTCGGCGGGGACCATGTGGGTGAGCGCCAGATAGGCGAGCAGCGCGCCGCCCAGCATCTTGAGCACCCCCAGCACCACCCAGCCCGGCCCGCCCACCAGCACGCCCAACCACCAGCGCCCGCGCGTGGCAGGCGTGCGGGCGGGCATGAAGCGCAGGTAGTCAGCCTGCTCCCCCATCTGGGTGATGAGTGCAATGCCCACCGTGAGCGCTGCACCAAACAAGGGCAGTTGGAACGTGGCGCCGCGCATTGATTCACCGCCGTAGTGCACAACCCCGGAAAACGCACCAGGATCGCGCACCAGCACATAGGCAAACGGCACCACCAGCATCACCAGCCACAGCGGCTGCGTCCACACCTGCAGGCGGCTGATGGCCGACACACCGTGGGTGACCAGCGGAATCACCACAATGGCGCAGATCAAGTAGCCCCAGGTGGGAGGAATGTCGAGCGCCAGCTCCAGCGCATAGGCCATGACGGCGGCTTCGAGCGCGAAGAAGATGAAGGTGAAGCTCGCGTAGATCAGCGAGGTGAGCGTGGAGCCGATGTAGCCAAAGCCCGCGCCGCGCGTGAGCAGGTCCATGTCCACCCCATAGCGCGCCGCATACACGCTGATGGGCAGCCCCGCCAGGAAGATGATGAGCCCCGTGGCCACGATAGCCCAGAAGGCATTGATGAAGCCGTACTGCACCAGCAGCGTGGCGCCCACGGCCTCCAGGATCAGGAACGACGCCGCACCAAACGCGGTGTTGGCCACCCGCCATTCGGACCATTTGCGAAAGCGCTGGGGCGTGTAGCGCAGCGCGTAGTCCTCCATGGTCTCGGTGGCCACCCAGCTGTTGTAGTCGCGCCGGACCTTCACGACCTGCTGCGGCGCCTGCGCGTCGGCATCCCGCCCCAAGGCTGCTGCCGAGGCCGCGTCGGGCGGTGCAAGGGGGGCGGTGGAAAGGGGCATGGGCAAAGGACGGCGGCAGCCCTTGCAAGTGCAGTTTCCATGCCACGATTCGCCGTCACGTCCAGCGCACCTTCGCCCTCTGGCGTATGGCGGGCACGGGGCTTGCTGCCTATGATGAATCCGCTGCCCTTCGGACCGCATGGCCATCGATGACGATTGCCCCGTGTGTCCGGCCTGGACAACCCGCCACACGAGCCCACCCCTCCTTACATTGAGCAGAACGACATGGAACTGACCCCTCGTGAGAAAGACAAGCTGCTGATCTTCACTGCTGCCCTGCTGGCCGAGCGCCGCAAGGCCCGGGGGCTGAAGCTCAACTACCCCGAGGCCGTCGCCCTGATCAGTGCCGCCGTGATGGAAGGCGCGCGCGACGGCAAGACCGTGGCGCAGCTCATGAGCGAAGGCCGCACCGTGCTGACCCGCGCGGACGTGATGGAAGGCATCCCCGAGATGATTCCGGACATCCAGGTGGAGGCCACCTTCCCCGACGGCACCAAGCTCGTCACCGTCCATCAGCCGATCGTCTGACCCCTCCCCAACACCTCCCACCTTCTCTCTGTGGAGCCCCCCATGCGCATCACACTCTCACACCGTCACACAGCCGCTCTTCTTTTCATAGCAGCCAGTGCAATCAGTTCTAGCGCCATCGCCCATACCGGCGCTGAATCCCACATCCACAACAGTTTTCTGAGCGGCTTGGCCCACCCCCTGTTCGGCCTGGACCACCTGGCCGCCATGGTGGCCGTAGGCCTGTGGAGCGCCCTGTCCGCGCGCCATGCTGGACGCGAACTGCTGTGGGGCCCCATGGGCTTTGCGGCCATGTTGCTGGCAGGCGCCGTGCTGGGCCTGCAGGGCCTGGCACTGCCTGCGGTGGAGCCGATGATTGCCGTGTCGCTGCTGGCCACGGGCCTGCTCGTCGTGTCGCGCCTGCGCGTGCCCGGCCTCATGGCCGCGCTGGGCGTGGGCGTGTTTGCCGTCTTTCATGGCGTGGCCCACGGCGTCGAGCTGGCGGGCAGCCACAGCGCCTGGCAAACCCTGGCGGGCATGCTGACGGCCACCGTGCTGCTGCATGGCGCGGGGCTGGCGGCAGGCTGGGCACTGCGCCATCGCACCGTGTGGCTCAGCCGCGCTGCAGGCGCTGGCGTGGCGCTGATGGGTGGCGCCCTGCTGGCCCAGATGGCCTGACAGGTCTGACTGGCGTCATGCATACCGACACAGCAGCAGCTCCCCCCTCAAGGACCCGACCATGATCCCAGGCGAACTCTTTACCGAACCCGGCGAGCACGCGCTCAACACGGGCCGCCGTACGCAGACCGTGGTGGTGCGCAACACCGGCGACCGGCCCATCCAGGTGGGCTCGCACTACCACTTTGCCGAGACCAACAACGCCCTGGGCTTTGACCGTGCGGCTGCACGCGGCATGCGGCTCAACATCGCATCCGGCACCGCCGTGCGCTTTGAACCCGGCCAGGAGCGCACCGTGGAGCTGGTGGACTACGCAGGCGAGCGCCGCGTGTTCGGCTTTCAGGGCCTGACCCAGGGCTCGCTGTAGCAACTTCAAGCCCAATTGGCCGATAGCGCTGGTATCAATTGCCACAGCAGCTATCAAAAACATATTAAACCGTTCTTGCGGAGCACCCCTCACATGGCAACCATTGGACGACGCGCCTACGCCGAGATGTTCGGCCCCACGGTGGGCGACCGCGTGCGCCTGGCCGACACCGAACTCATTCTCGAAGTCGAGGCCGACCACACCCTGCGCGCCGGCAGCTATGGCGAAGAGGTGAAGTTTGGCGGCGGCAAGACGATTCGTGACGGTATGGCACAGAGCCAGCGCAGCAACGCACAAGGCGCGGTGGACACAGTGCTGACCAACGCCCTGGTGGTAGACCACACCGGCATCTTCAAGGCCGACATCGGCCTGCGCGCAGGCCGCATCGCCGCCATCGGCAAAGCCGGCAACCCCGACACCCAGCCCGGCGTGGACATCGTCATCGGCCCCGGCACGGAGGTCATCAGCTGCGAGGGCAACATCGTCACCGCAGGCGGCATCGACAGCCACATCCACTTCATCTGCCCGCAGCAGATCGAAGAGGCCCTGGCCAGCGGCGTGACCACCATGCTGGGCGGCGGCACCGGCCCCGCCACGGGCACGCTGGCCACCACCTGCACGTCGGGGCCCTTCAATATGGAGCGCATGCTGCAGGCGGCCGACGCCTTCCCCATGAACCTCGGCTTCCTCGGCAAGGGCAACGCCAGCCTGCCCGATGCGCTGCACGAGCAGATCGCCGCGGGCGCCATTGGTCTGAAGCTGCACGAAGACTGGGGCACCACGCCCTCGGCCATCAGCAACTGCCTGGATGTGGCCGAAGCCACCGACACGCAGGTGGCCATCCACAGCGACACGCTCAACGAATCGGGCTTTGTGGAGAACACCATTGCCGCCGTGGGCGGGCGCGGCATCTGCGCCTTCCACACCGAGGGCGCGGGCGGCGGCCATGCACCGGACATCCTGCGCGTGGTGGGCGAAGACAACTTTCTACCCAGCTCCACCAACCCCACCATGCCCTACACGCACAACACGCTGGACGAGCATGTGGACATGCTCATGGTGTGCCACCACCTCGATGCCAGCATTGCCGAGGACCTGGCCTTTGCCGAAAGCCGCATCCGCAAGGAGACCATCGCTGCCGAAGACATCCTGCACGACCTGGGCGCCATCAGCATGATGAGCAGCGACAGCCAGGCCATGGGCCGCGTGGGCGAGGTCATCCTGCGCACCTGGCAGACGGCGCACAAGATGAAGGTGCAGCGCGGCAGCTTGCAGGGCGACACGGCCCGCAACGACAACCAGCGCATCAAGCGCTACGTGGCCAAATACACCATCAACCCCGCGATTGCGCACGGCATCAGCCACGAGGTGGGGTCGCTCGAAGTCGGCAAGTGGGCCGACATCGTGATCTGGAAGCCCGCGTTCTTTGGCGTCAAGCCCGCGCTGATCCTGAAGGGCGGACTGATTGCCATGGCTGCGATGGGCGACCCCAACGCGTCCATCCCCACGCCGCAGCCCGTGCACTATCGGCCCATGTTTGGCGCGTTTGGCGGGGCCATCGCCAAAACGTCGCTCACCTTTGTCTCGCAGGCAGGATTGGCTGCTGGCATTGGCGAGCGCTTTGGCCTGCGCAAGACGCTTTCCGCCGTGCGCAGCATCCGCGGCATCCGCAAGCGCGACATGGTGCACAACAGCTACACGCCCAAGATGGAGGTGGACGCGCAGACCTACACCGTGCGCGCCGACGGCCAGCTGCTCACCTGTGAAGCGGCCACCGTGCTGCCCATGGCACAGCGCTACTTCCTGTTCTGAGGTCGCTTCCCATGAACGCCTTGCTGCAAGACCTGCGGATCCGCCTGGACGACCTGACCGATCCCCGCATCGAAGCCTTCATGCAGGAGCATTTGAAGGACATGCGTGCCACCTCACCACCGGAGAGCGTGCACGCGCTCGACATGGTGCAACTGCGCCAGTCTGAGATCCGCTTCTGGACGGCCTGGCGCGGCGATGACGAGCTGGTGGGTACCGGCGCACTCAAGCACCTGGATGCCGACCATGCCGAGCTCAAGTCCATGCGCACAGCAGCCAGCGTGCGTGGTCAGGGAGTGGGCCGGGCCGTGCTGGAACACATCCTGGGCCAGGCGGTGGACCTGGGCTACCAGCGCATCAGCCTGGAAACGGGCACCCAGCCCTTCTTTGAACCCGCGCACCAGCTCTACCTGCGCTATGGCTTTACCGACTGTGCACCATTCGGCAGCTACCGGCCCGATCCCCACAGCCGCTACATGAGCCGCGCCCTGTAGCGCATCCGCGCATCGCCTTTCGGCCAGGGCCACAATGTTGACCTCGCCTTTCCGGCTCCGCCCTTCCCTCTTGCCATGATCCAGGTCTCCAAACTTCTCCCCCAAGGCCAAGGCCTCGCTCCCGTACTGCTCAAGCGCGCCACCACCATCGAGCTGGACTGGGACGTGCGCCAGAAAAGCCGCTTTGCGGCCACCGACTCGGCCGGACGCGCACTGGGCATCTTCCTGCCCCGTGGCACCCTGGTGCGCGGCGGCGATGTGCTGGTGGCCGAAGACGGTTCCATGGTGCGCGTGATCGCAGCGCCGCAGCCGGTGCTGGTCATCACCCACTGCCAACACCACGGCACACCGTTTGACCTGACCCGCGCCGCCTACCACCTGGGCAACCGCCACGTGCCCATCGAGCTGCAGCCCGACCACCTCAAGATCGAGCCTGACCACGTGCTGGCCGACATGCTGCGCGCCATGCACCTCATCGTGAACGAGCAAAACCTGCCGTTTGAACCCGAAGGCGGTGCCTATGCTGCGGGGCATGGAGGCGGGCACCACCATGGGGGTCACGGCCATAGCCACGATCCCGACCACGAGCATGGTCACGCGCACGATCATGGCCATGACCACGGGCACACGCACACAGAGGTACCGGCTGCGGCCACGCCCCCAGCCCGAGGCCGCACGGCGTCCATCCCCGTGGTGGCCCAAGGGCACGTGCACGGCCCGAACTGCAACCACGACCACTGAGCCACCGCCCATGCGCCTGGACCGCCCCACGCCGCTGCCGGCCGCCAGCTTTTTGCAGCTGATGTGGCTGGCCTCCCCTGCACTGCCGGTGGGCGGGTTTTCGTATTCCGAGGGGCTGGAGAGCGCCATTGAAAGCGTGGGCCTCGCCAGCGAAACCGCCGTGGGTGACTGGCTGCAGGACCAGCTCCACATCACCCAGGCCCGGGGCGACATGGCCCTCATCGCCAAGGCCGTGGGTGCGTGGCGGCGCGCCGACTGGGCGCATGTGCGCGAACTCAACGACTGGGTGCTGCACACCCGAGAAACAAGCGAACTGCGCCTGCAGACCGAGCAAATGGGCCGATCGATGGCCGACTGGCTGCGCAATCAGAACCAGGGCGACGAGACCCTGATGCCCGCCGTGCGCCACCTGGCCGCATTACCCCCCACCTACCCTGTGGCATTCGCACTGGCCGCCTCCACCACCCAGGCGCCCGTGCGCGACGTCCTGCTGGCCTACGCTTTTGGCTGGGCGGAGAACATGGTGCAGGCCGCCCTCAAATCCATGCAGCTGGGCCAAAGCGCCGGCCAGCGCATCCTGGCCCGGCTGGCCGATGCCATCCCAGCCGCAGCCGACCATGCCATCGGGCTGATGGACAGCGAGCGCCAGGCCTTTTCGCCCATGCTCGCCATCCTGTCAGCGCTGCACGAAACCCAATACTCCCGCCTCTTCCGATCATGACCACCAGCAACCTGCACCACGTCCCGAACCGCACCAAGAATCTGCCGCCCCTGCGCGTGGGCATCGGTGGCCCCGTCGGCTCCGGCAAGACCACGCTGCTGGAAATGCTGTGCAAGACCATGCGCGATGACTACGACCTCATCGCCATCACCAACGACATCTACACCAAGGAGGACCAGCGCCTGCTCACCGTGAGCGGCGCGCTGCCCGCCGAGCGCATCCTGGGCGTGGAAACCGGCGGCTGCCCCCACACCGCCATCCGCGAGGACTGCTCCATCAACCTCGAAGCCATCGACCGCATGCTGGGTGAGTTCCCCAACGCCGACATCGTGTTTGTGGAAAGCGGCGGCGACAACCTGGCCGCCACCTTCAGCCCCGAGCTGAGCGACCTCACCATCTACGTCATCGACGTGGCCGCTGGCGAAAAAATCCCCCGCAAGGGCGGCCCTGGCATCACCAAAAGCGACCTGTTCATCATCAACAAGACCGACCTGGCCCCCCACGTGGGCGCCAACCTGGATGTGATGCACGCCGACACCACCCGCATGCGCACCAACGCCCAGGGCCTCAAGCCCTTTGTGATGACCAATCTCAAAACCCTGGCTGGCGTAGCCGATGTGGTCAAGTTCATCGAGACCCGGGGCATGCTGAAAAAATCAGCACCCGCAGTCGGCTAGAATTCGCGCCTTCCCTCCCGGAGACTTGGGTGAGTGGTTTAAACCAGCAGTCTTGAAAACTGCCGACGGGCAACCGTCCGTGAGTTCGAATCTCACAGTCTCCGCCAGTTAGTAAGCAAATAAGCGCCTCTCGGGGCGCTTATTTGTTTTTTCCCGGCCATCATTTCTGCCGGTTGGTTGGTGGTTGAACTAGCTACGCCACAGCCGTTCTGGCGCGGGGTATTTGAACTATTCCAACGCCAAAACAGCGACTCTGGAACTCATCAGTCCTGCCAATCTAAAGTCTGCCTTCGTACGATGAATTCTTCGGCATCGAACGGATTTTCGACCAACAGATCAGCGCTGCGCTTCTCCCCAATCGCGCGCAAGCTCATACACCTCCGGCATCCATGCCTCTCTGCTGGAGAACACCACCAACATCCGGTCGTTGCGGTAGTTCCAGCCAATGCGCTGACCACCCCATCCAGTGGCCCATGCCGTGCCCGGTGCCGTCGTGTTTTCCGTCCAGATCAGGTAGCCATAGCCACCGAACATCCGGCCATGTTTGCGGGCCGCAGGATTGCGGTCGTTGCTGATCTGCTTGGTCATCGCCGCCTTCACAAAGTCACCGAAGCAGTCTGATTTCTTGGACGACTCCTTCACCCATACGGCGAACCGCATCCAGTCTTCCATGCGCAGCCGCATGCCGGAGTCCCCCAGCCCATTCTTGGCACGGTCTTGCGAGTACAGCCCCGGATGCGCTGCGCCCATGGGGTTGAGCACCTGTTCTTGAATCCACTGGCTCAGCGGCATGCCGGTTGCGCGGCTGACCATGAGGCCGAGCGTCATGGGGTCCGTGGACTTGTACGCGAACACTTCTCCGGGCTTGTATTCAGAGAACGCACCACGCGCAGCCTTGGCAATGCGATCCGTCGCAATCAATTCTGCGAGGTTCAGTAGGCCCTGGTTCCAGTCCTTGGTCTGCTCTGGCGTCCAGATCGTGCTGTCGCCGTTTTGCTCTGCCGCCCCCGATGCCATGCGCAGCAGATCATGCACCGTGGCATTGCCCAGTGCCTTGCCCTGAAGTTCCGGCAGCACGTCTCCGGCCTTGGACTGCAGCGTGAGTTTGCCTGCGCAGATGGCTTGCCCGGTTGCGATGGCCGTGACCGTCTTGCCCATGGACATACCGAAGAACAAGGATTCGGAATCGGCCGGGGCGTTGAATGCAGAGTACACAACGGTGTTGCCATCCATCAGCGCAAAGGCTTTGGCGGGCCTTTGGCCGACGAGGGCACGCGCACGATCCACGAGGGCCTTTTCTCCGGCCGATGGTGCGCGGGTATTGAGCGTGCTCGGGTTGGGGCTGGGCTGCGTGATCTGGAACCAGCGCGGGCCAGTCTTGGCCAGCAGCCATTCATCCGGCGCGGCTGCACCGCCATCGGCCACTGGAGTGACCTGAGCCATTACGCTTGCGCAGAAGGCCAACGCAGCACCAGTCAACAGACACAGGGAAAGCTGGGCGGCGCGCTTCATTGGATGCCTTTCAGAAACGCCAGAACGTCTTTTACGGCCCGCTCTCGGGCCTTCTCGTTACTTTCCACCGTGACCCAGGACGTCTGCCTGCACTTTGGTACGTAGGCGTTCCATTCGGCGTTGTCCGTAAAGGTCTTTCCTGAATACTTGTCTTGAGCTGGCCCCCAGCTGCGGTCATTCGTGCCATAGGGCATTCGCACGTCCATGGAACAGAGATTGAAGTTGCCCTCGTTGTACTTCCTCCATGGCTGGTTGAGCCGGTCAAAGACGTGCGTGGCACCCGGATAAATCTTGTAGCTCACCGGATTACCTGCTGCGGCGTACTCATCTGCCAATTCCATGCACGGCTTGGGCAAGGTCATGTCATCCTTCTCACCCAGCACCATAAATATTGGTGCGGGTAACTTGCTGTGGTGATCCACCCGGTAACGCATGTTGCAGCCGGGGTAGATCGCCACGCTGCCGGCCCATTTCAAGTTGGCGGGAAGCACATGCTGCTGGTAGGTCGGCCATGCCGCATCCAGCAAAGCCTGCCCGCCACGTGACCAACCCATGTGGAAGATACGGCTGCTGTCGATATGGGGATGGGTTGCCAGCAGCTTGAGCGCATATAGAGCATCAGTGGTGTTGGCCACCGTGTTCCAAGTCAATTGCTTTGTGGGGCCGGTCACTCGGTCCTCGCCACGAGGTTTGAAGCTGTCCACCACGAACACGGCATACCCTGCGTTGTTCAACGCTTTGGCCCACACATCGAAGTACAGGCTACTCACGCCCTCACTGCCATGCGAGAACACCACTGCTGGTACCTTTCCGCTGCTCGCTTGAGTTGGCATCAACAGATCGCCGTAGACCGTGACTTCAGTACCCAACCGGCCACGGATCAGTGCCCAGCGGTGGTCCGGGGTGGAGGATGTGAACTCAATGCGGCCGGTTTGACCAGCACTGAGGTCTGATAGCGGCGCGGCGATTGCGCTTGTGAAACCTGCTGCTAAGGCCGCCGCGATGGACGATCTAAACCAAACACTTGTTGTCATTTTTGACTTCGTTCTTTCGTAGACGTTTGTCGGCACAGGGCCGCGAGATCCCCCGGATGTCTGGGCTCAGGTGCATCTTGTTAACATGCACCGGGTCAAGGTGAGACATGGCCTCACGATGACAGCGCAGCTCGTCAATGCGCTCGCCGCTCTACTCGATCGACGCTCCCTTGCTTCTATTCTCGCTGTCACAGGGCCAAAAAACGTAGCGGTAGTTGCACTTGTTGAGCAATAGGAAGTTTGCTGCAGTGTCGTCTGTACCGACTTGAAAGCCGCGCTTGTATGCAGAGGCGGCTGCAAAGCCCTCTATCGGGGAATCCCTCTGTACAGCTCCAAGCGGTGACGCCAGAGCAGATGTAAGTGGAGTGACTGTGGGGTGCAATCGGCGATCTTTGCACTCTCGGTCTTGCGAATGCGAGTACCCGGACCATCGTAGATGGGTATACAACCTCACGTATGCCATGTACCGCGTGAGCTTGACCATTAGGTCTTTGATGTCTTGGGCGCACTGCATGATGAGGCCAGCTACCTCTCGCCCGATTTACGAGAAAACGTCTGCCCCCTAGACTGTGTTTGGCTGAACCTTGCCGCATCCATCGGCAGGATGGAGAAATTGGGTGTGGGCCTGCGGCCTGAAGTGACTAGCCATGTCGAGGAGAGAAAGATGTTGTCGTCGGCCCTCTACGCATCGTTCTTTTTCACGGTGGCCCTGCTGGTCACCACCGCCTACTTCTTGATGGGCGGTCTGCCGCTTCTTACGCTGAAACACGACACCCCACTGGACGCGCGGTTCGTTCGGGGGTTTTTCAACGTGTACTACCGCGCCGCGTTCTGGGCGTCACTGGGGGCGTTTGTCAGTTATGCGCTTTGGGGCAGGTACCCCTTTGCAATCGGCGTGGCGGTCAATGCCTGCATCGTCTCGCTGCTGCGCAAGCACTTGTTGCAAGCCATGCAGCAGCTCGGTGCACAGATCGAGGCGAGTAGCGACGGAGCGATTCACCACTTTCGCCGCGTGCATTCGGCGGCGCTCTTCGTCAACCTGGTTCAGCTGGTGGCGATCGTTTGGGGGCTGTTGTGGTTGTCCCAGCAGCTCAAGTAGACCTCTCGGTGGGGTGCCACGCCGGGCCTGTGCCCTGCGTGTGACCTTTCTTTCACCTCGCCAGTCCCGCTCCCTGCGGTGCGATGGGGGTCAAATCTTCAGGGCGGCATACCTCTTCGCTGTGCGCCAACCGAATCCACAGACCGGTGCGTTTGATGATGACGTAGTCCACGCTCACCGTTCTGCCTTTGTAGAGAAATTGCGTGCCGGGTTTGTACAGAATCATTCTTGTGATGTAGCGCGCTGGGATGGCCGGAGGATGACGACATCACCCATTCCGTGATGGTGCCAACAGATGGGCGCCGGGGCTTTGCCGCTCGACAAAAGACCTACGACGCAGTCGCTTTTTCACCCCCATGTTGATGCCGAAGGGCGGACAAAAAAAAGCCCGCAGGTTGCGGGCTTAACACTTGCACGATGCAAGCGGGAGGGATGTCGAGGGGTATCGACGTGGCAATGTTAGGACGGTGACCCGTGAGGGCATGTAGGACAGAGCCGATTCCTCCAGAGGCGCGCGCAAGGGCTGAAATGTGTGTCCCCGGGTCCCGTACCGCTTGGCAGCGTGCGGCCGTCATAGGGTCAATGTACCGCTCACCCAGCGCTCAAGTGCCATAGATCCGTGCGCAGCCCCGCCCCGTGGCCTTGGCCAGGTACATCGCGGAATCGGCCTTGCGCAGGAGTTCTTCGGCCTCGGTTCCGTCGCCGGGCGACAGGACGATACCGACGGACGCGCCGATTTGCAGGGCGTGTGCCTCGATCTCGGTGGGCTGCCCCAGCGCCTGCACCAGGCGATCGGCCAGGCGGTAGGCGCTTTCGCGGTCGGACACCCCACGTTGCAACAACGCAAACTCATCACCGCCCAGCCGCGCCACCACGTCGTCCTCGCGCGCAGCCTGCGTCAGTTGCCGGGCCACCCATACCAGCAACTGGTCGCCCACCGCGTGGCCGTAGCGGTCGTTGATGGGTTTGAAACCGTCCAGGTCCACATACAACACGGCAAAGCCACGGCCCAGGCGGTGCACATCGGTGGCGGCGGACTGCAACGCTTGCAAAAAGGCCGTGCGGTTCACCAAGCCCGTCAGGCCGTCGTGCTCTGCGACGTGGCGGATCTGCTGCTCGGCCTGCTTGCGCTGGGTGACGTCGGTAAAGGTGCGCAGCGCTCCCCCGCCTTTGATGGGTACGGTCTGGACCTCCAGGATGCGTCCGTCGGGCCGGGGGCGGTCGTACACCTGCAGCTGATCGACTCCACCGTTGCTGTGCAGCAGCATGTCCTGGATGTCTTGGGAGGCACCCTTGAACTCACCGCGAGCACGCAGGTAGGCCAGCACATTCATCAGCGTGGGTTTGGACGCCATCAGCTCGGCGGGCAGCTCCAGCAGCTCCAGTGCACGGCGGTTGCACAGCTCGACGACCCCGGCGGCACTGATCTTGGCCACGCCCTGGTCCATGTTTTCCAGCGTGGCTTCGAGCAAGATGGATTTCTCGCGTAATTGCGCCTCGCTGTCGCGGGCGCTGCGTTCCGCCTGGGCCAGCAAGCGCTGCTGGCGCTTGAGTTCGGTGATGTCCACATGGGCATAGAACACCGTGCCGTCGCTGCCCTGTTTGGCGATGACGCGGCTCCAGCGGCTGCGGGGCAAGGGCACCTCAAACGGCGCCCCCGCAAAACGCATGTGCTCCTGCAAGATCGACAGGCCGTCGTAAAAAGGCGCCATATCTCCCTGGCCTTCGACGGACCAGACGTGGCGGTACACCTCGTCGAACGCTTTACCCGCGGCAGCCGTACGGTCCGACAGGCTATACATCTGCATAAAGGGCTGGTTGACCCACTGGATGCGCTGATCCTCGGCGCAGATCATCAGCCCATCGGGAATGCGGTCAAACAGTTCGGAGCTTTCAAACAGCGGACTGCGCAGGTAGCCGGGCTCATGGATGTCGGCCTCGGCCGGCGTGGCAAGCGTGGCTTGCGCGCTCTGCGCCGGCAGCGCCTCGGCACGCCACACGCGCACCCGCCCCACGCCTTCAATGGGCAACGACGACACATGCACGCGCAGCCCCCGGTGATCGAAGCTGTAGGGGCGGGTCTGCGCCCGGTGGCGCTCGACCCCGGCGGTGATGTAGCGCTCGATGTTGGGCAGCTCCTGGGCATCGAGCCGCTGGTTATAGAAGCGGCGCAGGTTGGCTTCGTAGGGCTCGCCCTCGTACACATGCCCCTCGTGCTCCGGGAAGAACTTGAAGAAGGTCCTGTTCCAGGCCACCGTGCGGTCGCTGTCGTCAAACGCGCACAGCGCCACGTCCAAACCATCCAGGGTGTCACCCAGGGCACGGATGAGGCGGAGGCGAGAAGCGTCAGGCATGGTCAGGAGGTTGGATACGGCACTGTCAGCACAAGCCCGTGCAACACACTGGCCCAGGTGGCAAGGGGTCTGCCAACGCCGACGCACAGCGCCGGTCGTTTCATTGTGCGGAACCGTACTTACAGCAAACCGTCTGAGGGCCACGGACAAGTTGAAGGCAGCGGTTTATGTTGTGCCAGCACCACAAAACCTTGATGCAAGTCAAGAATCAACCGAGACCAGCGCGGATGCCAGGCCCCGTCGTCGTTACGGCTGGAAACTGATCCATAGCGTGACCGGAACCCTGTCGCGCCTGCGTTCCGCTATGGTGGGTGTTTTGTACCCTGGAGCGAGCCGCATGATGAAAAAAACCACCCCTTTTGCCGTCGCCTGTTGCCTGGCCCTGGGAGCAGCTGTGACGGGGTGTGCGGGTTACGGACAAACACCCGCACCACCCGCCAGCACGGCACCGACAGGCGCGGCGCCCGGAGGCATGTGCAATGCCCAGCCCGCGCAGTTTGCAGTGGGACAAAACAGCACGGCATCGATCGTGGAGTCTGCACGGCAGCGCTCGGGCGCGCAGACGGCGCGCATCCTGCGCCCAGGGCAAATCATCACCAAGGAATACGACACCCAGCGGCTGAACCTGGAGGTAGACGGCAATGGCCGCATCCTTGCGGCAAAGTGTGGCTGAGCTTGCCCCCGGCTGCTGACTGGCCTGAGGGCCTGCCAACAATCTCCCGGGAGATCACAAACCGGCTTTGACGGAGCCTCCGTCAGTCCGCCAGGAACAGCTCCTGAAGATCGCTCAGAAAGTCAAAGCCCCGCTCGGTGGGCCGCACACGCGCCATGTCGCGCTCGATCAGGCCCTTGCGCTCGGCGGCCTCCAGGCCCTTGGCGATGGCGGTCAACGGCAGGCCTGTGCGGGCCATGAAGTCCTGCAGCGCAAAGCCTTCGCGCAGGCGCAGGGCGTTGAGCATGTACTCAAACGGCAGATCGGCGCGGCGCACCTCGTCGTCCTGCGCCACGGCATGGCCTGCCAGGGCGTTGTCCATGTAGCGCGCGGGGTCCCGAAAGCGCACCTGCCGCACCACGCGGTGCGCAAAGCTCAGCTTGCTGTGCGCACCCGCGCCGATGCCCAGGTAGTCGCCAAACTGCCAGTAGTTGGTGTTGTGAAAACACTGGTGGCCCGGCTGCGCATACGCAGAAATCTCGTACCGCGCCATGCCCGCCTGCCCCGTCATCTCGGTGATGCGGTCAAGCATCGCGTAGGCCTGGTCGTCCTCGGGGATGGCCGGGGGGAACTTGGCGAAGTAGGTATTGGGCTCGATGGTGAGGTGGTAGATGGAGATGTGCGGCGGCTTGAAGGCCAGCGCCGTTCGCAGGTCCTGCCCCAGCTCTGGCAGCGTCTGGCCCGGCAAGGCGTACATGATGTCGAGGTTGAAGGTGTCGAAGGACGCAGCGGCCTCCTCCACCGCCGCCATCGCCTGGGAACGGTCGTGCACGCGGCCCAGGGCCTTCAGGTGCTGGTCGTTAAAGCTCTGCACCCCCACCGACAGGCGCGTGACGCCCGCCGCGCGGAAGGCGCGAAAACGGTCTTTCTCGAACGTACCGGGGTTGGCCTCCATCGTGATCTCGCAATCTGGCTCCAGCCGCAGGCGGGCGCGGATGTCGCCGATCAGCCGGTCGATGGCTGCCGGCGAAAACAGGCTGGGCGTGCCGCCGCCGATGAAGATGCTGTGCACGGACCGCCCCCAGACCAGGGGCAGCGCGGCCTCCAGGTCGGCCATCAGGGCATCGATGTAGCGCTGCTCGGGCACCTCGCCACCAGTGGCATCCGCGCGAAATTCGTGCGAGTTGAAGTCGCAGTACGGACATTTCTTGAGGCACCAGGGCAGGTGTACGTACAGCGACAGGGGCGGCAGGCTGGGCAGCTGCAACAGGCCCGGACGCATGTAGTGCTGGATGTCGCGCACCACGGCAGATTCGGCCTCGGCCTGTGGCGTGATCGGAATATGAACCACGGTCAGCGCCCTTCTACAACCAGCGTTCGCGCATCAGCGCCAGCATCTGTGCGGCCGATCGGCCCCGGTGGCTGTGGGCGTTTTTCACCTCCACAGGCAGCTCGGCAAAGGTCTTGCCGAACTCGGGGATAAACATCACGGGGTCGAAGCCAAAGCCGTTGCTGCCCCGGGGTTCGGTGGTGATCTCGCCCACCACGCGGCCCACGGCGATCAGCGGCTCCGGGTCTTGCGGGCTGCGCACGGCGACCAGGGTGCTGACCATGGCGGCGCGGCGGTTGGTCACGCCTTGCAGTTGCTCCAGCAGCGCGCGCACGTTGTTGTCGTCGCTTTTCTCGTAGTCGAACTGGGTGCAGTAATACGCGGTGTCCACGCCCGGCAGGCCGCCAAAAGCGTCCACACACATGCCGGCATCGTCGGCCAGCGCCGGCAGGCCCGTGTGTTCGGATGCAAACCGTGCCTTGGCCAGGGCGTTTTCGACAAAGGTGCGGAAAGGCTCCTCGGCCTCACCCACGCCCAGCTCGGCCTGCCGCACCAGCTCCACGCCCAGGGGCGCAAACATGGCCTGTAACTCGGCCAGTTTGCCGCGATTATTGGATGCCAGAACAATTTTCATGGTCAAAATGGCCGCAAGCGCTAGTGAAATATGCGCAAGCAGCTATCAATTAAGGAGTATTTTGCAGGGCCTGCTGCTGCAGCTGCACCAGCTGGGCGATGCCCTGTTCAGCCAGCCCCAGCAGTTGGTCCATCTCGGCGCGGGTAAAGGCCACGCCTTCGGCTGTGCCCTGCACCTCCACATAGTGGCCTGCGCCCGTCATCACGACGTTCATGTCGGTGTCGCAATCCACGTCTTCCACATATTCCAGGTCCAGCAGCGGCGTGCCCTGCACGATGCCCACCGAGATCGCCGCCACGGGCTGCAGCAGCGGCGACTGGGCGATCTTGCCGCTGGCCAGCAGCTGGTTGACCGCATCCTGGGCCGCGACCCAGGCGCCCGTGATGGCGGCGGTGCGCGTGCCGCCATCGGCCTGGATCACGTCGCAGTCGAGCTGGATGGTGCGCTCGCCCAGCAGTTGGAGGTCAAACACGGCGCGCAGGCTGCGGCCGATGAGGCGCTGGATCTCCTGCGTGCGGCCGGTCTGCTTGCCCCGTGCGGCCTCGCGGTCGCTGCGGGTATGGGTGGCACGCGGCAGCATGCCGTACTCCGCCGTGACCCAGCCCTCGCCGCTACCGCGCTTGTGCGGGGGCACACGCTCTTCCACAGAGGCGGTGCAGAGCACCTTGGTGTTGCCAAACTCGATCAGCACCGAGCCTTCGGCGTGCATGGTGTAGTGGCGCGTGATGCGCACAGGGCGCAGTTGGTTGGCGGCGCGGTTGCCGGTGCGGATGAAGGTGGTCATGTGATTCTCTGTATGGAGCGGGTCGCCCACCTGCGTCATGAGGTGGGCGATGGAAGGCGAAAAAACCTGGTTCCATGCATTCGCATGGAGGGAGCCTGGATGCAACCCACAGCGCCGATGGCAGTTCAGGCCTTGCGGGCAGCAGAGCGACGGATGGCTTCGTTGATTTCGGCGATCGACCGCTCGATGGCCGCATCGTCCAGGTCATCCACCAGCCCATCGAGCGGGCCCGCCTGGATGGTGGACGCAAACACGTCGTCGCTGATGCTGTCCGTGGACACCCCCTGGGTGGACTCGAACGCATCTGGCGTCTCCCACTCCAGAGCCACCACGGTCACGTTGTCACTGCTGTCCCCGGCTTTGCGAAGGGCATCTTCCACCAGCTCGGGCACAGCGTGCGACACGGTGTTGCGGCCCAGCTGCTTGGCGATGTCTTCGTCGCTGAGCGTGCCCCACAGGCCGTCTGAGCACAACAGAATGCGGTCGCCCTGCTCCAGGTACACAGGGCCGGTAATGTCGTAAATGGGCTTGGTGGGGGAACCCAGGCAGGTGAACAGCACGTTGCGGTTGATCTTGTCCAGACCAGGGGGCGGCGTGTTGCGCAACTCCATGTACGAGTGGTCCCGCGTACGGGTCAGCAGATCGCCATCGCGCACCATGTACAGGCGCGAGTCTCCGCAATGGATCCAGGTGGCGGTACCGGCCTGCAACACCGCCGCGACCAAGGTGGTGCGCGGTGTGTCGAGCATGCCTTTCTCTGTGGCGTAGCGCAGGATCTGGTGGTGTGCCGCGAGCAACGCGCCGGACAGGAACTCCTGCACATCCTTGAGCTGGGGCTTGGCCTGGCGCTGGAACAGCGCCGAGATGGTCTGCAGCGCGATCTGCGCAGCCACTTCACCTTCAGGGTGGCCACCCATGCCGTCGGCCAATACAAACAGGCCCGATTCGCGCGTGTAGCAATAGCCCATGCGGTCTTCGTTCTTCTCGCGGCCGCCACGGCGGCTGATCTGGAATACCGAGAACTTCATAAGGACTCACGCAAACAAGGATGCACCCGGGCGCCATCCGTGGACATGTACCTCGCCCGAACCCGCATTGCGTGCGTCTGGTTCATTTGGGCTTGGCTCCGATACCGGTGGCTTCACCCACCTTCTGCACATTTTTCTTGGTGTCAGACACCAGGGTGTCCAATTGCAGCCGCATCTTCTCGGCCACCGTGAGCTTGGTGTAGCGGCGCTCACCTTCGCGGCTGAGCTCTTTTTGCAAGGCAAACACCGACTGGGGGCGGGACAGCGGGTCAAGCGCCATGCACCACTCCACCACCTCGATCAGGTTGTCGGAATACACGCCACGCAACTTGGTCAGGGCGAGCGACAGGCGGTCCTTGTCCACGCGCTGCGGCGCCTCGTTGGGCGGAAAGCCCTGCATGCAGGCGTAAATGCAGGCGCCGATGGCGTAGATGTCGGTCCACGGCCCCATCTGCGAATCGCGCCGGTACATCTCGGGCGCAGCAAAGCCGGGGGTGTACATGGGGCGGATGAAGTTGCCTTCCTTGCTCAGCACCTCGCGCGCCGCGCCGAAGTCGATCATCACGGCCTTGTTGTCGTCGGTGATGAAGATGTTGGCGGGCTTGATGTCCAAGTGCAGCATCTTGTGCTGGTGCACGATGCGCAGGCCGCGCAGCACTTCGTCGAACAACGAGCGGATGGTGGACTCGCGGAACACCTTCTGTGTCTTGAGGTCGCGGGCGGTGATGATGAAGTCCTGCAGGGTCGCACCCTCCAGGTAGTTCATCACCATGTAAACGGTTTCGTTCTCGCGGAAGAAATTGAGCACGCTCACCACGGAGGCGTGCGAGATCTGGGCCAGCGAGCGGCCCTCTTCAAAAAAGCTCTTGAGCCCCAGGCGGTACAGCGAGAGCTTTTCGGGCGGCACCTTCGGAAGCAACTCACCAGGAGCGCGAGTCGCCAGGGAGGAAGGAAGGTACTCCTTGATGGCCACCTGCTGGCCTTCGGCGTCGAGGGCCAGATAGACCACACCAAAACCACCGGAGGACAACCGGCGCACCACACGGTAACCGCCAATTGCGGTATCGGGCGGCAAGGGGGCCGGTTTGATTTTTGACATATTTTGCGAAGATGATTCGGGGGTAAGGCGGAACCCGGATAATCGCCGGATCGCAAGCAACCATCAAAAAGTCCAATGCCAGTTTACAGCATGACCGGATACGCCAGCGCACAGCATGGCGCATCTGCCACTGGCGCTGAAACCGACGCCCGCGCCCCCCAGACGCGCCGGCTGGGACTGGAAATCCGATCCGTCAACAGCCGCTTTCTGGACCTGTCGTTTCGCCTGCCTGACGAGCTGCGCGCCATGGAGCCCACGCTGCGCAGCCTGCTCACAGCGCGCCTGAAACGCGGCAAGGTCGAAGTGCGAGCCGCCCTCGACACCGACGACAGCAACAGCCTGCAAGACCCGCCTGCACGACTGCTGCAGCGGCTCAACTCTTTGCAGGACTCCGTCAGGGCCTGGCTGCCCAGCGCAGCCCCCCTCACCGTGGCCGACGCCTTGCGCCTGTGTGCCAATGCACATTCGGGCACCGAGGACTGGAGCGAAGCCGTTCCGGCCCTCGCCGAAGAAGCCCTGACCACCTTACTGGCCGCCCGCGAACGTGAGGGCAAGCGCCTCGCGACCATGCTGCTGGATCGCGTCAAGCAGCTGCGGGCCTTGGCCGAACAGGCGGTCCCCATGGTTCCGCTGCTGGTGGAGCAGCAACGCCTGCGCTTCATGGAGCGCTGGAAAGAGGCGATGGCCCTCACCGACGGCTCTACCCTCCCCGAGGCTGCCCGTGACCGCGCATTGACCGAGGCCACGGCGTTTGCCATCCGCATCGACGTGGCAGAAGAGATCACGCGGCTGGATTCGCACCTGGATGAAATCGAGCGCCTGCTGAAAAAAGGCGGCGAAGTGGGCAAACGCCTGGACTTCCTGATCCAGGAACTCCACCGCGAAGCCAACACGCTGGGCTCCAAATCTGCCGCGCTCGACCTCACCCGCATCAGCGTGGACATGAAGGTGCTGATCGAGCAGATGCGCGAGCAAGTGCAAAATATCGAATAACACTCATTTTTTGATAGCGCCTGGCGCACATCAACCATGGACTATCCAGGAAATCTCATCGTCGTGGCAGCACCCAGTGGTGCCGGCAAGTCCAGCTTGGTCAAGGCCTTGCTGGAGCTGGACTCGCATGTCCACCCCTCCATCTCGCACACCACCCGTGCGCCCCGCGGCCAGGAAAAGCATGGCCGCGAATACTTCTTCGCGTCGGAGTCCGAGTTCGATGCCATGGTGCAAGGCAACGCGTTTGTCGAATGGGCCCATGTGCACGGCAACCGCTATGGCACCTCCAAGAAAGCCATCGAAGAGCGCATTGCCCAGGGCTCAGATGTGATTCTGGAAATCGATTTCCAGGGCGCACTGCAGATCAAGCAGGCATTTGCCAATGCGGTGCTGGTTTTCATCCTCCCGCCCAGCTGGGAAGAACTGCGATCGCGGCTGGAGCGGCGGGGCGAAGACTCTGCGGATGTCATCGAGGTACGCCTCAAAAATGCTGCCATCGAGATGGCTCAGGTCAGCAAATTCGACTTCGTTATAATCAATGAGTTGTTTGAGCGCGCGCTTTTCGACCTGAAAGCCGTAGTTCACGCCCAGCGACTCAAGTACGCCGCCCAGCGCCGCGCCCGTGCTGACACCTTCCAGTCGCTCAATATCACCTGAATCCCCGGAGTAAACGATGGCACGCATCACCGTAGAAGACTGTCTGGAAAAGATCCCCAACCGCTTCCAGCTCGTGCTGGCCGCCACGTACCGCGCCCGCATGCTGAGCCAGGGCCACGCTCCCCGCATCGAAAGCCGCAACAAGCCAGCGGTGACCGCCCTGCGTGAGATCGCCGAAGGCAAAGTGGGCCTGGAGATGCTCAAGAAGGTTCCCGGTTGAACGTTTTTCTGGGCAAAGCCCATCCAAAAGCACCGCGCCAGCGGTGCTTTTTTTTGCCCAAAAGTCCTCTGGCGCTGTCCCGCGCTACATTTAAGGCATGAACGCGGTGCTCAACTCACCTTCTGCAACGCAGCCCCGGCCCGGTGAACCGGCCCCGACAGGCAATCTTTCGGCAGCCGCTGCGGCCGCCAATGCGGCTGCGGCCAGCTTCGCCGCACTGACCGACAGCCTGGACTACCTGGACGCCACCAGCATCGAACAGGTGCGCCAGGCGTACCGCTTTGCCGACGAAGCCCACCTGGGGCAATTGCGCAACAGTGGCGAGCCCTACATCACCCACCCCATTGCGGTCGCCGCACAGTGCGCGGCGTGGAAGCTCGATGCCCAGGCGCTGATGGCGGCGCTGCTGCACGACGCCATGGAAGACTGCGGTGTGACCAAGGCCGACCTGATCGACCGGTTTGGCGCCCCCGTGGCCGAGCTGGTGGACGGCCTCACCAAGCTGGACAAGCTCCAGTTCAACACCCGCGAAGAAAACCAGGCCGAGTCGTTTCGCAAAATGCTGCTGGCCATGGCGCGGGATGTGCGCGTCATTCTCATCAAGCTGGCCGACCGCACCCACAACATGCGTACGCTGTCGGACATGCCGCGCAGCAAATGGGGCCGCATCTCGTCCGAGACGCTGGAAATCTATGCCCCTATCGCCCACCGCCTCGGCCTGAACCAGACCTATCGCGAACTGCAGGACTTGGCCTTCCGGCACCTGCACCCCTGGCGCTACGCCACGCTGGCCAAAGCGGTCAACAAATCCCGCAACCGCCGGCGCGATCTGGTTCAAAAAGTGCAGGCGGAAGTGGATGCCGCCTTTTCCAAGATCGGTATGAAGGTGCGCCTGGCCGGGCGCGAGAAAACGCTGTACGCCATCTATCAAAAGATGGACCTCAAGCACCTGAGTTTTGCCCAGGTGACGGACATCTACGGCTTCAGGGTCATCGTGCCCACCGTGACTGATTGCTACACCGCCCTGGGTGTTTTGCACCAGATGTACAAGCCGGTGCCCGGCAAGTTTAAAGACCACATTGCTATTGCCAAACTCAACGGCTACCAGTCGCTGCACACCACGCTGGTTGGCCCTTCGGGCGTGAACATTGAGTTCCAGATGCGCACCGACGAGATGCATGTGATTGCCGAAGCCGGCGTGGCAGCACACTGGCTGTACAAGGCCCAGGACGGAGAAGGCACGGCCGCTGAGCGACTGGGAACCAAGTGGCTGCAGTCCCTGCTGGACATCCAGAACGAAACGCGGGATGCGGCGGAGTTTTGGGACCACGTCAAGGTAGACCTGTTTCCCGATGCGGTGTATGTCTTCACGCCCAAGAGCCAGATCATGGCCTTACCGCGTGGTGCTACCGTCGTGGATTTTGCCTACGCCATTCACAGCAATGTGGGCGACCGCACCACCGCCGCGAAAATCAACAACGAGCAGGTCCCGCTGCGCACGGAACTGAAAAACGGTGACGTGGTCGAGATCATCACTGCCCCGGTCTCCACACCCAATCCTGCGTGGCTGGGTTTTGTGCGTACGGGTCGCGCGCGGTCCAAGATCCGTCATTACCTCAAAACCTTGGCCCAAACCGAGTCCGAAGGGCTGGGCGAAAAACTGCTGACCCAGGCGATTCGCGCGGAAGGCCTCGAGCAACTGCCCCCCGTCAACGCCGAGACCCAACCGCTCTGGGACAAACTGCTGCGCTTTACCGGCAATCGCACGCGCAGCGAGCTGATGACCGATCTGGGTCTGGGCAAACGCATTGCCAGCATCGTCGCCAAACGGCTCATGGTGTTGATGTCAGAGCATGGCCACCGTCCGGACGCCCTGCTCATGACCCGTGAGCGCTACACATCCCACGAAAACCTGTCGCAAGGGGCCGTTACGCTGGACGGTAGCGAGAATGCTTCCGTGCAATACGCCACCTGCTGCCGCCCCGTGCCAGGCGACAGCATCGTCGGTTATCTGGGCCGTGGTGAGGGGCTGGTGGTGCACAACGCACATTGCAGTGTTGCCAAACGGCTTCAGCATAAAGACAGCGAACGGTTCATTGCCGTGGACTGGTCGGACGAGCCCACACGCATGTTCGAAACGGGCGTGGTCGTCACCGTGAACAACGGCAAGGGAGTGCTGGCGCGCGTGGCAGCGGAGCTTGCCAATTCAGAGGCCGACATCACCCACGTGGACATGGACGATGAGGTAGCCTTGGACACCACGGATCTGCGATTCATCGTGGCGGTTCGCGATCAGGCCCATCTCGAGCTGGCATTGCGCAACCTGCGCCGCACACAGGCTGTGCTGCGTGCAGCCAGGATTACTCCACAACCCTGAAACCTCGGCAAAGCACCAAGCCCCGAGGTCGATACAACAGACGCGCAGCTCGGCGTCTGTGTGCGAACGGGTTACGTAGCGACACTACGAGGCGGGTACTGCACCTCCACCACCTCCAAATGGCGCACTCCGCCCGGCGTGGGTAAATGCACCTCGTCCCCAACGCGCGCCTTCAGCAGCGCCCGAGCCACAGGTGAAATCCAGCTGACCTGACCCATACGGCTGTCGGCCTCGTCGATGCCCATGATGGTGATCGTGCGCTCACCATCCTCGTCGTCCGAGTAGGTGACGGTAGACCCGAAGAAGACCTGCTCACTGCCTGCATGCAAACTGGGATCCACCACTTCGGCAATCTCCAGCCGCTTGGTCAAAAAACGGATGCGCCGATCAATTTCGCGCAGACGCTTCTTGCCGTAGAGGTAGTCGCCGTTTTCAGACCGGTCTCCATTGCTGGCAGCCCAGTGCACCACATCCACGATCTTCGGCCGCTCGTTGTCGATGAGATCCAACAGCTCCGCCCTTAGACGCGCATACCCAGACGGGGTGATGTAGTTTTTGCCGCCCGGTGGCAAAGGAGGTAGTGCCAATCCTTCGTCATCGTCAGCACTGTCGGTTTCCTTGGTAAAAGCCTTGCTCATTGCCAGAACTCTCCAATCAGCGCAAAGCGCCTGGACAAATGAAAAAGCCTGCAATCTCACGATTGCAGGCTTTAAACATTGGTGCGGCTGGCAGGAATCGAACCCACGACCCCTTGGTTCGTAGCCAAGTACTCTATCCAGCTGAGCTACAGCCGCTAAGCTTCGAATTATAGCATGATTTCTTGGCGACCCTTGAAATTTGCTTTCTTTCTGATTGCTTTCCTGAATCAGGCCATGCAAACAGACAGTCAATTCAACGCAAGCCGAGATTGTAATGCACGATGAAGGCTCCAAAAACAAACTGAGCGATTTGGATCACAAAACACATCGTTTTTTGATGGATTCACCCTGCAAGCGAGGGTGGTAGGGCGTGTTGGACTTGAACCAACGACCAAAGGATTATGAGTCTGCCCGGAAACTCTGGCCCAACAACGCTTTGGCACACGCCGCCATCTACAAAAGAATGCGGCTTGCCATGGCCGCAGAGCGCTCTGGTGCTTGCGTTCACAAAGAGTTGTAGAGGATCGCGGCTCCCCAAGAACCGCGGCTTGTTTGGCAGATAGGCTCGCGCTGTAAACTGCCACGATGGTGACTCGCAAGACCCCTCAACAACCTCAAGGTTCAGCCCTCGATAGCCTTGCTGGGTTAGCGGCTCAGGCCGACGCTTTAGCGATAGAAGCAGGGGAAAGGAGCAAGCGACAGCCGCCCGGAACGAGGCAACCCGGCAGATTCCGCAGTGCGCCAGAAGATGATCTTGGGCAGCGGATTCAAGAAAACCGCAAAGCAAAAAATCTAACGCAGGGCGATCTGGCCGATCTAACTCGCAGTCTCGACTCTGAAGACAAAGGCATCTCTCGTGCAGTTCTTTCACTGTACGAATCGGGCACCAACCGCCCTTCCCCCCGGGAAATTCGCTTGCTCTGCGAAGCTCTCACGATCACGCCTAACTATCTGATCTATGGCGACGATGCGCCATTTCACGAAAGCAATGACTACCAGAGGTACGGGATGCTCTCCCGTTCAGAGCCTGAAGGCTATGCCTGGATGGCCTACGTGCTGGCAAGCGCGCACCTGAGTCACGCCGAAGCTGCGATGCGCCTGCTGGTTGATCTAGCTCGCGGAACGAACAAGAAGTTTGATCAGGGCGCCCAAGAACGAGCCAATCAGTTACTGCTCGATATGGCCGACGAGCTACGCAAGCAACGCTAGAACACTCGCGATAGGCAATTTTTCATTTCACTCTTGCAATTAAAAATTGCAAGCGGTATTCTTCGCACATCCTCGAAACAATACATTGCAATCTCGCAATGATGCATTTCGCGGAATGACGAAGGAATCGTATGAGTGCATCAAAAAGGGGCGTCACGCCCGAACAGCTGCAGCAAGCAGCAAAAGACCTCAACCTGACGGTTGCGGCAATTGCAGAGGGTTCCGGCCTGTCAAAGGCCTACATCAGCGAGTTTCGCAACGGGAAGCGAAACTTCAAACCCTCAGAGCAAGCCCTGCTCCGCAGCTACCTTGAAGCTGAATATGCAGAACAGGGCGAGGACTTCCCCGAAGAGCAAGAGGCCAGCGACCAAGAGCTGCTGAATGGTCTGGGAGGCATGGTCAAGCGCATCACCCGCCCTGCCATCCTGCTGTCTGAGGATGTGCCCGCCGCCCAGGTGGAAAAGCTCACCGATCTGATCGAGGCCAACCGCCTCAAGGTGGGCGACATCCTGAACACCGAGTTCGCCAAGGGGGGTTTTTTCGGTGGCGAATTCTCGGAAACCACCGAGAACGCGATCCGCGAAATCTTCGCGCTGCTGGCCTTGAACTACGTGGCCATCCTGATGCTGCAGGGCCGGAACATCGCCCGCAAGTTGCCCGAAGGTGCCCAGCCCAAGACCATGGGGGACTGGCTGTCGGGCTACCTGGCGGCATCGCCACTGGCCGATCTGCTGCCCGAGGCTGACCCTGCCGATGCCGAAGCGGAGGCAGCATGAACACCTTCACCACGCCTATCTCGATGGTGGCTGGCTCAGGCAAGGGCGCAGCCTTGGCCGCTGGCGTGATCGGGCTGCTTTTGATGCTGGCGCTTGCGTCCAAGAGCGATCCGACAGCACGCAATCAGACCACCGGACGGTGATTTTGATGCGGTCAGAACCGTCAAAACCCAGTTCTGATGCGGGTTTCGGGTCTGTTGCGTCTGCGGCGGTCGCGCAGACAGCAGCGGGCACCGACTGGCCTACGCGCAACGACTGCGACCGTCGCGCGCGCAGCAGCCAGGCGGCCCCCTTCAATGCCGAACAGGGTGCCTTCGCATTCCCCCGCCCTGCCCAGACGTGGCGCCACAAGGCGCCGACCGGGGCACCCGCTTGCACGCCAGTGCATGCGGGGGGGGAGGGAACCAGGTCCGCCAGGGCGGTGGATCAGGCAGACGGCGGCGGGTGGATCGCCAGGGCCACGCTACCCGATGGCCGGTGCAAGCGCTTCCGCCAGCTTCAGTGCTTCGACGGCTACGTGGCCGTTTGGCGCGCTGCCGGTTTTCTCCTGACCTGGCAGGACCCCCGCACGGTTTTCATCACGCGCGGTGGGCTGGACGCAGGTCCACAGCGCCCCGCAGCAGACCCGGCCGAGGTCACCCCATCAACACCACACACAGAGGCTCTGAATCATGGTCAAGCTCGATTTGGGCATTGCCAAGCTCGATTGGTACGTGCTTTCCAACCCCTCGGCCAACACCGGCCCTTTCTCGTTCTCCATCGATCACGAGGGCGTCTTCCTGTTCCTCAAGCCCGTGCAGCTCGCGCTGCTGTGGCCCTGGGTGAAGGTATGAGCCAGAAGCCCGCACAGCCCTCCTTCGCCTGGTGGACCACCCCCACCACCCGCGCGTTGCATCGCGCGCCCACACAGCCCGCCACGGGCCCATATCGCCGTCCCTTTTCTGGCGCAAAGACCACGCCTCAACGCCCTCTGGAGGCTCGCCGTGCAACAGCACAAATTCTCCCCTTCACGGGCAGTAACACCCCGTATGAGTCTCATGAGTGAGACAGCAGCCAGCGAAGCGCAGCAGCTCATGGGACTCGATACGGTACGGATCAAAAGCCCTTACATGGCGAAGAACATCGTGGACAAAGTGAAAGCCAAAGGCATCAACTATTGCCAGGTGCTCAACGAAACCGGGGAAATGCAGTGGGAGATGACTCGCACCAGTCTCCAAGGGTCATTTGACTCTCGGATCATGGTGAAGCCGATGTACAAGGATTTCAGCAAGTCCAAGAGCGGGCGAGTAGAGGAGCATCCCAGTCCACCTTATGTGATCGTTGAATGCTCGATTCCCAAGGCCATGCACGGCCAGAACGTCTATGGCGTGATCGAGGACATGCAGACGGCCTGCGAGAACGTGCGCACGCTGCTGCAGCAACTCATGGGCATCGAACTGCCCCACACCGGCAATTGGACCGTGCAGCGTGTGGACTGGGCCGAGTCCTTCCGGTTGCCCTACCAGGCCGTGCAGGAGTTCTTTGAGGGCATCTACCACGTGGCCTTTCCGCGCCGGAAGATGCAGAAGTACGGCAACGAATCGATCTTCGTGCCAGGCACCACCACCACGATCAAGATTTATCACAAGGGACCGGAGTTTCAGAAGAACGACAGCAAGCGCTTGGCCTGGGTGCTACGCAATCTCTTCTTTCAAAACAGGCCACTCAATTCACCGTCGGATTGGGCGCAAAGACAGGCTTATCGCAAGGTTGCGGCTATACAGCGCCTAGCAAACAACCGTCTGCGCGCCGAAGTGGAGATCCACGCGGAAAAGCTCGACTACGACTTCGGCCACAAACCCAAGGTCCGCGAGGTGACCACGGAATACCTGCAGGCCGTTTTCGACAAGGAAATGGCTCGCCTGCTGCGTGAGGGTCGAGAGGGTGTGAACGTAGTCCGTTCCAGCTTGGCTGTGCGTGATCGACTTGAAGCCCGTTTCTCGCCCGAGCTGGCAGGGCTGCTGCATGGCTTTTGGCTGGGAATGTCCGCCCATGGCGAAGACGACATGAAGAAGCGCAGCACCCGCGCCACGTTCTACCGCCGTCGCAAACTGCTTGTCGATGCTGGTGTGTCCTGGCTCGCCACCGACATGCAACTCATTGAGCGTCAGGGGCAAATGCTGCCCGCTGATTTCTCCCCCGTTCGTGCAAACGCCAGGCGCTGTACCAGCCTGGTGCGCGAAAGACCCGCCTTCGACTACCGAAGCGGACTACTCCAACTGGCCGCGTAAGGCCATCTTTCCAAAGGAAATCATCATGAGCGAAACCGTTCTCGTATTACGTGCCGACCGGTACGAATTCCCCAGTGAAAAAACCGGCGAAATCATCAAGGGCGCCAACGTCTATTTCATCAGCGACACCCAGGTCGAAACGCCCAACGCTGTAGGCGACAAGCCGATGAAGGTTGCCATCAGCGACGAGGTATTCAACGACATCAAGCACTACGGCGCCCCGGCCATCTACGACATCACGACCAAGACCAGGCCGGGAAAAGATGGCACAGCCACTGTGACGCTGGTGAAAGCCAAGTTCCAGCAGCCATTCAAGCTGCCCGAGTCGGAATAAAAAAAGCGCTCACGTGCAGCAACACATGAGCGCCCACCGAACCACAAAAACCACTCCGTGATCGGCCCTGACAGCTTACTGCATGTAGGCCGTCAGAGGCCACGAATCGAGGTTCTCCATGTTCTTTCACGCACCCCACAACATCTATGGGCCCCAGCTCTTGCGCATGTTCATTGACGAGCTGGGCGGCGTCAAACACGTCCACAAATACTTGGGCGTTACAGAGCGATCTGTCCTCCGGTGGCTCGATACCGGCCGCGTCCCTCGCGCAGCCGTTCTCGCCTTGTTTTGGGAGTCGAAGTGGGGACGCTCGCACATTTTTACGGACCAGGTGAATGAAATTCGCATGCTGTATCAGCAACTCTGCCTGGTACGCGAGCAGTACCAAAAGGCCAAGGACATCATCACGGGACTGCGCGCCATGCACGTGGGGTCGGCGAATGAGCCGGTGTTTGATGAGCTGCCGAATCTCTCCTTCGCGCTCAATGTCGCTTTCAACCTGGGCGATGGCCTGCCGATGCCGCTACCGCCCGCCCCATCCAATCCCGACACCACGACCGCGCCTGTGTCCTCACGTGCTGCCAAGGCAATGCACGCACTCGATCGCACCCGCGCAGCAGCTCGCCGGTGAAGGATTCAACGTGGACGCGCCACTCTTTCTCACGTCCGATGAGCTCAGTACGCTCACGGGGTTTAAGACCCCGAAGAAGCAGGTGGACTGGCTGCGCTCGAAGGGCTGGCGCTTCGAGGTCAACGGCAATCGCCGCGCCATCGTGGCACGCAAATACGCCGAAAAGATGCTTGGATGCGGTGCACCCGAGGCCCATACCTATCAGCCGAACTTCGGCGCAATGCAGGGGGCGTGATGGGGCGGCGTAGACAGTCCAACTTCGATGATCCCCCGCGCTTTCACCGCAAGGGCAACGTCTGGTATCACGTGAGCGGCACCCTGCCCCGCGTTTGGACCAAGCTATCCAACGACCGGGCCGAAGCCCTGCGCCTCTGGGCCCAGCGTGAAGGGGTGCGCGAGGATGAATCCACCCGGCTTTTCTCGGTGGTGGCCAGGCGGTACGTGCGGGAGGTGTTCCCCACCAAGAGCGCTCAGACCCGGCGCGACAACGACAAGGAACTCGCCAACCTGCTGCGCGTGTTCGGCCACATGCCCATCGAGGCCATCGCGCCCATGCACATCCGTCAATACATGGACCTGCGCGGCCAGGTGGCAAAGGTGCGCGCCAACCGCGAGAAGGCCCTGTTTTCGCACATCTTCAACAAGGCCAGGGAATGGGGCTTCACCACCGCGCAGAACCCCTGCCAGGGCGTGAAGGGCTTCAAAGAAACGGGGCGATCACGCTATGTCACCGACGAGGAATTCGACCGCGTGCGGGCCAACGCACATTGCACTGTGGTGGATGCCATGGACATTGCCCTGCTCACCGGTCAGCGGCCCGCCGATGTGCTCAAGATCAAGCGCACCGACATTCGGGATGGGGCCCTATGGATTGTGCAGAACAAGACCGGGGCACGCCTGGGCATCGAGATAACCGGCGAGCTGGCGGCGGTCATCGACAGGATCAACCAACGGCCCAGGAAGGCCATCAGCGCGTTTCTGATTCAGGACGAGAACGGCCAGCCACTCAGCCAGGGGGCGCTACGCTCACGCTTTGACAAGGCCCGCACGCTGGCGAAGGTGGATTTTCAGTTTCGGGACATTCGGGCGAAGGCTGCGACCGATACGGGGGACTTGGCGCACTCGCAAAAGCTGCTGGCGCACAAGAACCGAGGTATGACCGAGCACTACGTCAAGGCGCGAACCGGGGAGCGAGTAATGCCCTTGCGGTAGCAGCGACAGTTAAGAATTCCTCAAGTCGCCACGGACAGCTTCATCTTTGACTTTGTCCCACTCTCTCTTAAGCATGACCTGAGTGGCTGATATGAGCGCTTTGCGTGTACCTTGGAACTCGTCCCCAGGCCCGTAAGTCCAACTTGGAAAACGGTCCAGCAAACCGGTGATTTGAAGGTCCAGAGGATCACTCGGATTCATCATCAGCCGCAGTTCATCTTGCAACTGGAACATCTGCTTCTGTCTCTCAAGCTCCATGTTTGAGCCTGACCTCATCCACTCATCGGACAAGGCACAGAGTTCGGAAACGATGCCCCTGACCTTGGATATCCACTTCACCCGCTCATTGGTGACTGTATTTACGAACGCCGCTCGCTTACCCGCGCGCAGGTTGAAATACAGGTTAAACAACCCAAGGAGCAACGTAACAACCACCCCGGCACCGAGAACAATGTCCTTTATCTCGATCACTGGTGGAGGTGCAGTCATTTTTGTAGAACAACCTCTGCTTTTGTAGAAACGCAACGCGGCATCTTTTGACGCCAACACTGCGGAATACTGGTAGGGCGTGTTGGACTTGAACCAACGACCAAAGGATTATGAGTCCTCTGCTCTAACCAACTGAGCTAACGCCCCCAAGCCATGCTCCAGCGCTATACAACGGGGCAAGCGCCGTATTGTAGGGGCTTACTTGCGGTGGCTGAGCGCGTTGGACACCAGCTTGGAGGTGATGTCCACAATCTGGATCATGCGGTCGTATGGCATGCGCGTAGGACCAATCACGCCCAAAGTCCCCACCACCTTGCCATCAACCTCATAGGGGGAGCTGACGATCGAAAGCTCTTCAAAGGGCACAACCTGGCTCTCGCCACCGATGTAGATGCGCACCCCTTCCGCTTGGCTGGAGATGTCCAGAAGGCGAAGGATTTGTGTCTTCTGCTCAAACAAGTCAAATGCCCTGCGCAGGTTGCCCATGTCGCTGGAGAAATCACTGACGGACAGCAGGTTGCGCTCTCCAGAAATCACCACCTCGTCCTGCGCCTCGGACAGTGCCTCAGAGCCTACGTTGACTGCCGCCTGCATAAGCGATGCGATCTCTCCGCGCAATACATCGACCTCGGACTTCAAACGTTCTCGCACCTGCTCCATTGCGAGTCCGGCGTAGTGGGCATTCAGGAAGTTGGAGGCCTCTACCAGTTGCGACTGGGAGTGATCCACCTCGGTGAAGATCACGCGATTCTGTACGTCACCTTCCGGCGACACGATGATCACGAGGAAGCGCTTTTCGGAGAGTCGAAGAAACTCTATGTGGCGAAATACCGAGGTACGCCGAGGTGCCATCACCACTCCAACGAACTGGGAGAGGTTGGACAACAGCTGTGCGGCGTTGGCGATGACTTTTTGCGGCTGTTCAGGTGCCAGCTGGGGCGGCATGACAGACTCCCGCTGCACCGTGAGCATCGTGTCCACAAACAATCGGTATCCACGCGCTGTGGGAATACGGCCAGCGGAGGTATGGGGACTCGCAATCAGCCCCAGCTCTTCCAGGTCCGCCATCACGTTTCGTATCGTGGCAGGCGACAAATCCAACCCGGACGCGCGCGAAAGGGTACGCGACCCTACGGGCTGCCCATCAGCGATGTAACGCTCGACCAGGGCTTTGAGCAACAACTTGGCACGGTCATCGAGCATGGAATGATTTTAATGATGTAATTTCGCGATGACGTCCAATTTCCGCCATGTCGCACTTATAGGCAAGTACCAGACTTCAGCTGCAGGCGCCCCCGGTGATGGCTCTCGCCGGGCTTTGGAGGATATTGCGCATTTCTTGGAGCGCCAGGGATGTGAGGTGGTGCTGGAAGCGGAGACCGCCAGCAATACCGGATTGACACACTACCCTTCCTTGAATGTAGACCAGATCGGTGCACGGTGCGATTTGGGGCTGGTGGTGGGGGGGGATGGAACGATGCTCGGCATTGGCCGACGCTTGGCGCGTTTCGGAACGCCGCTGATCGGCATCAATCAGGGCCGGCTCGGATTCATCACTGACATTCCCTTCGACACCTATCAGACCACATTGCCACCGATGCTGCGAGGTGCATACGAAGAAGACCAGCGGCCTTTAATGCACGCAACAGTCGTTCGCGATGAACGTGTGGTGTTCGAAGCCTTGGCCATGAACGATGTGGTGGTCAACCGTGGCGCGACATCGGGCATGGTGGAATTGCGTGTCGAAGTTGGTGGGCAGTTTGTAGCCAATCAAAGGGCCGACGGCCTCATCATCGCCTCCCCCACCGGATCGACCGCATATTCGTTGTCTGCGGGCGGCCCCATGCTTCACCCATCCATCCCGGGCTGGGTGCTGGTTCCTATAGCGCCACATACGCTGTCCAATCGCCCTATCGTGCTCTCCGATGCGACTGAGGTGGCTGTCGAAGTAGTGAGCGGGCGCGATGTCAGCGCGAACTTTGACATGCAGTCCCTTGCGTCTTTGCTGCATGGCGACCGCATCCTCGTCAAACGCTCTGAGCACCGCGTGCGATTTCTACACCCTCAAGGCTGGAACTACTTCGCGACTTTGCGCAAGAAGCTGCGCTGGAACGAAGGGGGCTCATGACCATGGCACTGCGGCGGATAACCCTGCGGGATTTTGTGATCGTTCAAACGCTGGAACTTGACTTGCGCAGCGGCTTTACCGTGTTGACTGGTGAAACCGGGGCGGGCAAGTCCATCTTGATTGACGCATTGCAACTGGCACTGGGAGCACGCGCGGATGCCGGGGTAGTACGGGAAGGATGCAGCAAAACCGACATTTGCGCGGAATTCGACTGCCCTGCCCATGCCCGCCCATGGCTGGAAGAAGCCGGGTTTGAAACCGATGACTGGCTGCTACTGCGCCGTACCGTCGACAAACAGGGCAAGAGCCGCGGTTGGATCAATGGGACACCAGCGACAGCTTCGCAGCTACGTGCCTTGGGCGAGATGCTTCTCGACATCCATGGTCAGCACGCATGGCAAAGCCTGACCCGCCCAGAGTCGGTGCGCGGCTTGCTGGACGCTTTTGCCGGTGTGAATACCCGCGATACAGCATCGCGTTGGACGCAATGGCGCGCTGACCTCAAGGCATTGCAGCAGGCACGCGCAGCACAGGCAACGCTTCAGCAAGAGCGCGAGCGCCTGCAGTGGCAAATCAGCGAAGTGGACAAACTCGCGCCAAGTGACCTGGAGTGGGAGGATCTTGACGCTCAACACAAGCGCCTATCGCACGCGCAGGCTTTGCTGGATGGGGCCCATGGAGCGCTTCAAGCTTTGCAAGAAGACGACGCGGGAGCCGTTTCCGCACTGACCCACGCACATTCGCTGCTTCAGGCGCAAGAACACATTGAGCCAGAGTTCGCCAATCTGGCCGATATCCTGGCGTCGAGTCTGGCGCAGACGACAGACGTGGTGCATTCTCTGCACACCTATTTACGCCATGCGGACATTGACCCCCAACGTTTGGCAGAACTGGACGAACGCATGTCCTTGTGGATGGGACTGGCTCGCAGGTACAAACGCCCTCCGGCGGAACTGCCCGCTCTGCTCAAGGACTGGAAAGCATCCATGCGCCAGCTTGATGCCGCCACCGATCTGGAAAAGCTGCAAGCCAACGAATCCGCCAGCGCCAAGGCGTACCATGCGGCGGCGCGCGCACTGTCTCTGGCTCGCGCCAAAGCAGCACCAAAGCTCTCCGTGTCCATCTCTCAGGCCATGCAAGGTCTCGGGATGGAGGGCGGCAAATTCGAGGTGTCAGTGACAAAGGCGTCGGAGCCCTCTCCAGACGGGATCGATGATGTCGTGTTTTTGGTGGCAGGACACCCCGGCATGACCCCCAAGGCGGTCGGCAAAGTCGCCTCCGGCGGGGAGTTGTCCCGCATTTCGCTGGCTATCGCAGTCACAACCAGTGAATTGGGCTCAGCCCCCACACTCATTTTTGACGAGGTGGACTCCGGCGTGGGTGGCGCAGTCGCCGAAACCGTGGGACGTTTGATGCAGCAGCTGGGACGCGACCGCCAAGTGCTGGCAGTAACTCACCTGCCCCAAGTAGCCGCATGTGCGCATCACCACCTCAAGGTGGAAAAAAATAAAAGCGCTCAAGGCACAACCAGCACCGTGCTGGTCGTGCAGCAAGACGAGCGTGTGGCAGAAATCGCCCGCATGCTGGGTGGGGAGCGCGCTACCGAAACCACGCTGGCGCACGCGCGTGAAATGCTGGGCACTGCGACACCGGAGTTGGTCGCGGCGCCTACCCCGCCCGCTCCCTCCTCTAACGCCGCTAGGAAACGCTGATGGCCCTTGAAATTGTTGTCATCACGGGCATGTCGGGATCTGGAAAATCCGTCGCCTTGCACGCACTGGAAGATGCTGGCTACTACTGCGTAGACAACCTGCCGCCGGAGCTACTGCCAGCCTTCGTAGCGCTCGAACACAAACACCATGGCAACCGCGTAGCCATTGCAGTGGATGTCCGCAGCGCAACGTCCTTACACCAAGTGCCTCAAGAGTTGAGCCGTTTGCGCAGTCAGGGCGTGGCCGTGAAATCCCTTTTTCTGGATGCCACGATTGATACCCTGGTGCGGCGTTTCTCCGAGACGCGCCGCCGCCATCCCCTGTCGCACGACGACCTCCAGCAAGGACGCAGGGCATTAGTTCAGATCATTGAGCTGGAGCGGGAGTTGCTGGCTGAACTGCGCGAACAGTCACACGTGATCGACACCAGCACCATCCGCGCCTCCCAGTTGCAAAGTTATGTCAAAGGCCTGATGTCCACAGCGCAAGGGCAATTGACCTTGGTTTTCCAGTCATTTGCTTTCAAACGCGGGATTCCCATGGATGCCGACTACGTCTTCGACGTCCGCATGCTGCCCAACCCACACTATGAGATCGCGCTCCGGGACCTCACAGGACTGGACCAGCCGGTGGCTGACTTTCTGGACCTGCAACCCGAGGTAGACCTGATGCGGGCCCACATTGAAAAATTTCTAGCGCACTGGCTGGACATGCTGGATCGCAATCACCGAAGCTACGTCACTGTAGCCATCGGCTGCACCGGCGGACAACACCGCTCTGTCTATCTGGTGGAGAAACTGGCGCAAGCGTTCAGCGACCGATGGACTGCATTGAAGCGGCATCGTGAACTGGATGGGCGCTGACCATTGCCTTCACAAGTGAGCTCTTGGAGCCAAACCCCTTGGGAACAAGTTGTAGAGCTTGGCGCCAACGAAACGAGACGAGCCCCCCGCGACTGAGAGCGCGCTCCCGTTTGAATTCACCATAGCGAAGATTGCGTAGTGTCCAGCAACTTACGAATGGGCGCCGGCAACCCCACCAAGGACCACTGATCTGGCCCCAGCCACTCTCCGCCCTCCACGGTAGGCACCATTCCGTCGGTCTGTATCACCAAGGGGTGAAGATGCAAGTCCCGGTGCGTGAGGACATGCACAAATGGCTGCAACTCTTGCTGCGCATACTGCCCATCGCTACCCAAAGCACTCACAAAAATATCCCGCGACTCCAGGTCAGCAAACACGGGCACGCAGTGCATTCCCGCCCAGATCCCAGTGGGTGGGCGGCGTTGCAGCCAGATGCGCCCCTCGCCATCGCGCAGGATCACCAATTGCCAGGATTCAGCCCGGCGTGACAGTTTGCGGGTTCTGACGGGATAGCGTTCAGCCCCCCCCTCCTTGAAAGCTGCGCAATCGCCCATCAAAGGGCAATCGGAGCATTTTGGAGAGCGGGGTGTGCAAAGGGACGCCCCCAGGTCCATCAGGCCCTGGGTGTAACGAGGCATCGCCACATCAAGATCGCGCACTGGCAACAGCGCATCGGCATGCTCCCATAGAAGGCGTTCGTTTTTGGCAGAAGCCAGATCTTGGCCAAAGCCCAGCAGGCGCGTGAGCACCCGCCGCACGTTGGCATCCAGAATGGGCACGCGCTCTGAAAAACAAAACGCGGCAATAGCGCCTGCGGTTGAACGCCCAATGCCCGGCAAAGACGCCAATAGCGACGCCTTTCGCGGGAAGGCGCCACCATGGTCGGTCATGATCTGCTGAGCGCAGCGATGGAGATTGCGTGCACGACTGTAGTAGCCCAAACCACTCCACAAGCCCAGGACCTCATCTTGAGGGGCTGCCGCCAGGGCGCTCACATCAGGAAATCGGCCCAGAAAGCGGGCGTAGTAGTCCAGCACAGTGGTGACCTGGGTCTGCTGCAACATGATCTCCGACAACCAAACCCGGTATGGATCGCGGGTCTGTTGCCAGGGCAGATGGTTGCGCCCATGTACAGCTTGCCAAGCGACTACCCGCGCGGCCACACCCTCCAGGGATTCAGCACTCATGCGGCAACCGGATGCGCGTCAGTCAATGCCGGTGCAGCCCCTGGCAGAGCCACCAACTTGGAAGTCAGCTCATGCAACTTGTTCTCTAACTGGCCGAGTTCCTCCTCGCCAGCCTCGATCTCCGAGATGCGCTCCACCAAGCCGCTGGCAGCCTGTTGTATGCGGTCTACGGCCTCCATGCGGCGAGTAAAGCTGCGACGCCGTTCTCGCAGCTGTGCGTCCAATTGCGCAGTGGCTGATTTGCTCCACAGTTCCAGGTCGTTGGCGGCCGACTCATAGACGGTACGCAAACGCATCGCCAAAGCGCGCACCAGACGCTCGGCAAACTCGGGTTGCGCCAGCTTGAGCGCATTGCCCATGCCCAGGTACTGCAAATGGCTCTGCTCGATCTGGTGCAGGTCTTGCGCAAAGTGTTCAAGCTGCGGCGGCGTGGGCACCTGCAAAGAAAAACCGAACTCTGCATTGAGCTGCCTGAAGGTGCCGCTGAGCATGGCCTGAATCTCGGTACCAGAGGCTTGCGCCTTGTCCAAGGTGCCGCGCAGTTTGTCAAAGGTCTGGACGTATATTTTCTTCACGCCCAGCTTGAGCCCCTTTTGCTGCAATGTCTGGGCCAGCTCAGCCAGCTCTGCTTTGAGCGCCTTGGCGCCCAACTGCTGAAAAACGTCACGCAGCAACTTGAGGTGAACCGCACGCACCGCCTGGATCTTGGCAGTGCTGAGATCAAACTCACGCTGCTCCTGCTCAATGCGATGGCGCATGGATTCGATCACCGATGCGTTCTTACCCCGCAGACTGCGCAACTCGGCCATTTGGTCATCGAGGTCGCGGCGTCGGATATTGATGACCCGCGACGTTTCTGTACGCAGGCTCGCCACCCCCGCTGCTACCGCGGCGCGCAGTATGGACTGCCGTCTGCCCATGATACCTTTGGCAAGGGCCTCTTCCAACGCTGGCAGTCCACTGGTTTCCAGCAGAACGTCGTCCGCAGTGATCTTGGCCACCAGGCCTTTTTGCGCAGACACAGGCACCACACGGTCTAGAGACACGCCGAGCATCTCAGCCGAGGTCGCGCACTGCCGCTCCATCTGCGCCTGGACCTGCTCGGCGCTGTTGAGCGTATCCCAAAGGGTGTCGATCTTGTTCAGCACCACCAAACGCGCTTCCATGCTCTCGGGAGAGATGGCCAGGTGCTCGCGCCAGATCGACAGGTCCGAGCGCGTCACGCCGGTGTCGGCACTCAGGATGAACACCACTGCATGCGCCTGGGGGATGAGGTTGACCGTCAGCTCGGGCTCTGCACCCACTGCGTTCAGGCCAGGCGTATCCAGAATCACCAAACCCTGCTTCAAGAGCGGATGGGGAATATTGATGATGGCGTGGCGCCACATGGGCACCTCTACCAAGCCCTGCGCGTCCGGCACAGGGTTTTCATCTGTCAGATCGTCATGCCAGAAACCCAGCGCACGCGCATTGTCCAGACTGACCTTGCGAACCTCGGCCACTTTTTCCAGTGCTTTGGCAATCTGGTCAGCGTTGCCAACATCCAGCGGGATCTCCTGCCAACGGTCGGTTTTGACCCGCCACTCCGCCAGGCTCTGCATCTGAAGTCGAGTCTCAATGGGCAATAGCCGCAAGCTGGGTGCAACATTGGCGTCATACCCCAGTTCGGTGGGACACATGGTCGTGCGGCCCGCACTGGCAGGCATGATGCGGCGACCATAGTCAGCAAAAAAGATCGCGTTAATCAGTTCGGATTTTCCACGCGAAAACTCCGCCACAAACGCCACCATGACCTTGTCGCTGCGTACCTGCTCTTCCAGCCGCTGCAGGCGCTCTTGCACTGCTGCATCCATCAGGTCGTGCGTGGCCATCCAATCGGCCAGCCGCTTGAGCTGCTGGGCGAACTCCCGTCGCCAGACGCCATGCTGGTCAAACTGTTCGTTGAATGAAGGTCCCACTTTGCTCCCAGAGATCTATGGATGGCCCGCGAGGCAGGTATACACAAAATATAGCATCGACCGTCCGCCAGCTGTCACAAACCGTCCATCGGCGGCAGCATCTATGGGCGCTGGCACTGGCGGCAGAAGTAAGTGCTTCTCTGTCCCTGGCGAATCAGCTCGATGGCGGTACCGCACACATGGCAAGGCTGACCATCGCGGCCATACACGTTCGCGGCCGTCTGAAAGTGGCCAGCCATTCCTTCGGCATTCGAAAAATCGCGCAGCGTGCTACCTCCCATCTCCACAGCGCGGGCCAGCACCGAGCGAATGGCCTGATGCAGCTTATGTACTCGTGCCGGACCAATGCGTGATGCAACGGTAGTAGGACGGATGCCAGACAAAAAAAGCACCTCAGAGGCGTAGATATTCCCGACCCCCACGACCACGCGCCCCGCCAGAAGCAACTGTTTGATAGGCATCCGGCTTTTCTTGAGTCCTGCCTGAAAAGTCGGAAGTAGAAACTCTTCAGACAAGGGCTCCATACCTAAGCCGCCCAGCAATTTGGCGGCTGCCGGCGAGTTCTCTGATGGCGCATAGACCACCGCGCCAAATCGGCGTGGGTCATGCAGGCGCAGCGTGCCCCGGTCGGTGACAAGGTCAAAGTGGTCATGCACCCCCGCTTCTGGCATGTCTGCAGCAAAACGCAGGCTTCCCGACATCCCCAAATGCAGAAGCAGAACGCCTTGGTTCATATCGAGCAACAGATACTTGCCCCGCCGGCGCAATCCGACCACTTGTTGGCCTCCCAGCAACTGCGGGTCACAACCCAGAGGCCACCGCAGGGGCTTGCCCATCATCACAGCCTCGATCCGGGCTCCAGCGATCGCGGTAGCAAAACTGCGCCGCGTCACTTCCACTTCAGGCAACTCAGGCATACAAACAACCGGGCAACGGCTTAACAGGCATGGATTATTATGGCCCGATGGTGTTATCCCACAGCTTTCGTACCGTCGCCTTGGTCACCGTGATTGCGGCGTCCGCCCACTCAGCTTGGGCCCAAAAGCCCGCCGGCGAAAACCGCCCCCCGAGCGAGCCCCCTGCGGTAGAGTCCAACCCCGCGTTGGACGCAGAGCTGTTCTACGAAATCTTTCTGGGCGAGATCAGTGCACGAACCGGGGACCCAGGCGCAGGCTACGCGTTCATGCTGGAGGCTGCGCGCCGAAGCGCTGACGGGCAGCTCTACCAAAGGGCTGCAGACATTGCATTGCAATCACGATCAGGCGAATACGCCCTGGCCGCAGCCCGAGCCTGGAAGGAAGCCCTGCCCCAGTCGCGCGAGGCCAATCAATATGTGCTGCAGATCCTGATCGCATTGAACCGCATCGCAGAAACACCGGACTTGCTGCGCCAGGAACTGGCACAAGCCTCTCCTAGGACCAAGGCGTCAACGCTGGCATCTTTGCCACAACTGTATGGACGCGCGAGTGACAAAGCGCTGGCCGCCAAGGTGGTGGAACAGGCCCTGGTCAATGAACTCACCAATCCCGCCACCGGGCCCGAGGCCTGGGTGTCGCTGGGCCGCTTAAGACTTGCAGCGGGCGACAAGGCCGGTGCGCTCGACGCAGCACGCAGGGCCCAGGGCCTGGACAATGCCAGCGAAAGCGCGGCCCGGCTGGCGCTGGAGCTGATGGACGAAGGCCTGCTGGACGCAGAGCCCATCGTGACGCAAACGCTGTCCAGGCAACCCATTCCGGACCTGCGCATGGCGTATGCCAGGGTATTGCTGGGCCTTCAGCGCTACCCCGAGGCTAGTCGCCAGCTGGAGACGGTCACCAAGGAAAAGCCTGACCTGGCAGAGGCATGGTTGGTGGCCGCCACCTTGCAGTACCAGGACAACCGCCTGCCTGCCGCAGAGGCATCGCTGCAACGGTTCATGGAACTGGCATCTGCAGCTGGTGACACCGACCTGCGGCAAAAGAGCCTCACGCAAGCGTACCTGCTGCACGCGCAGATTGCCGAGAAAAAGAAAGACTTTGCAGGCGCAGAAGCCTGGCTCGCACGGATCGACAACGCAGAGGAAGTCTTTGGTGCGCAGACGCGCCGCGCATCCTTGCTGGCACGCCAGGGCAAGCTCACCCAGGCGCGGGCCTTGTTGCGCAACCTGCCAGGCAATTCAGCAGACAGCCAACGCATGAAGCTGATGGCCGAAGTGCAGCTGTTACGCGACCAGCGCCTGTACCAGGAAGCCTACAAGGTACAAGTCGAACTGGTGGCCCTGGCGCCGGACGACGCCGAGCTGGTCTACGACCAGGCCATGCTGGCCGAAAAGGCGGGCCAGCCAGACACGATGGAGAAGCTGTTGCGTCAGGTGATCGCACGCCAGCCAGAGTACCACCACGCCTACAACGCCCTTGGCTATTCGCTCGCAGACCGCGGAGTGCGGCTGGCCGAGGCCAAACAGCTCATCTTGAAGGCATTGGAATTCGCCCCCAACGATCCCTTCATCATGGACAGCCTTGGCTGGGTGGAGTTTCGCCTGGGCAACAAGGCAGACGCCCGCAAACACCTTGAAGTAGCCTTCAAGGCACGGCCCGATGTGGAGATTGCTGCACATCTGGGCGAGGTGCTCTGGAGCATGGGCGACAGGGACGGTGCGGCACGCGTCTGGAAAGAAGGTCAGCGTGCCAGCCCTGACAACGACACCCTCAAAGAGACCCTGAAACGCCTCGGGGCCTCCCTCTGATGCAAGGCCTTTTCAGCGCCACTTCAAACAGTCGGCTACGGACTCTTCCTCACCGGTGGGCATGGTGGCTGGTGTTGTGGGCGCTGTGGCTCACAGGTTGTGCGCAGCCAATGGCCAAAGCCCCCCTGGCTGAAGACAGCTGGAGTGGGCGCATTGCCCTGCAGATCGACGGGCAGGCCTCGCAGTCTTTTTCCGCCATGTTCGAGCTGCGCGGCACCGCCCAGGCGGGTGGACTCGTTTTGCTCAGCCCCTTTGGCAATCGCATTGCGCAACTCGACTGGAAAGATGGTCACGCGCAGCTGCTTAGCGGTCAGGACACCCGTACCTCTGATTCCCTGGACACGCTGCTCCAGGACGTGACCGGCACTCGCATTCCCGTGACCGCCTTGTTCAGCTGGCTCAAGGGCACCCAGGCCAGTGCGACGGGGTGGCAAGCAGACCTTACCGGCATTGCAGACGGGCGGCTGACGGCACGCCGCAGCGACCCGCAGCCTACCGCCACGCTGCGCATTGCGCTGACTCCCTGACGGCCTGCAAACTGCTGCGGCCAGCAGAGCCGTTCGCACAGCAAAACCTCGCTCCCCACTCTTTCGCCCCATGCAAGCCTTGTATGACGTGCCAGCCCCGGCCAAGCTCAATCTTTTTTTGCACATCACCGGACGGCGTGCTGACGGCTATCACCTGCTGCAGTCCGTGTTCATGCTTGTGGACTGGTGCGACACCCTGCACTTCCAACGCCGCACGGATGGATTGATTTCGCGGGAAGACCTGTCCACAGCGCTGCCCGAAGTGGACCTCTCGGTCCGCGCTGCACATGCACTGCAGGCTGCAACGGGCTGCAGCGAGGGGGCTCACATTGGCGTTCTGAAACGCGTGCCTGCGCAGGCAGGCATGGGAGGCGGCTCTTCGGATGCTGCCACCACGCTGCTGGCTTTGAACCGGCTGTGGGGGCTGAACCTGCCAAGACACGCATTGGCAAAGATCGGTTTGCAGCTGGGCGCTGACGTCCCGTTTTTTTTATGCGGTCACAACGCTTGGGTGGAGGGAATTGGTGAGACAATCACGCCGCTTGAGAAAGTGCACCAGCTACCGCAAGCGAGCTTTGTGATCGTGAAGCCCGCAGCAGGTTTGGAGACAAAAGAAATTTTTTCGTCACCAAGTTTGAAACGCGATTCAGATAGTGCTACAATCTTAGGCTTTGCTGCAGCACACTTTGACTTCGGTCGAAACGACTTGCAGCCAGTTGCTCAGGCTCTTTGCCCCGATGTTTTACAAGCCATTGAATGGCTCAAAGATCGCGGCCTCAAAGGCAGAATGACAGGCTCAGGCAGTGCGGTGTTTGCGCATATGTCACACGCAGTTGACTTGAGCGGAGCCCCCGAGGGCTGGCAAGTGAAGGCATGTGAAAATCTGATGGTTCATCCTCTGGCAGGTTGGGCATCAGGAGAAATTTAAGGTTGGTTGCCCTCGGCAATTGACCTGTGTAGGGGAGTCGCCAAGCTGGTTAAGGCACCGGATTTTGATTCCGGCATGCGAAGGTTCGAATCCTTCTTCCCCTGCCAAACGCTTTCCGCGTACGGGCTTTTATTTCAGACTGCTGGGACGCTCATGCAAGCCAACCACCCCGACTTCATGGTTTTCACCGGCAATGCCAATCCTGGCATGGCAGCTGAAATTGCCCAACACCTCGGCACCACCCTCGGTGCGGCTGACGTGGGTCGCTTCTCTGACGGTGAAGTCACCGTCGAAATCAAGCAAAACGTGCGTGCACGTGACGTTTTCGTGGTGCAGTCCACCTGCGCACCCACCAACGAAAACCTCATGGAACTGCTGATCATGGTCGATGCGCTCAAGCGTGCATCGGCTGAACGTATCAGCGCTGTGATTCCTTATTTCGGTTACGCCCGCCAGGACCGCCGCCCCCGCTCGACCCGTGTGCCCATCACGGCCAAGGTGGTGGCCAACATGCTGCAAGCCGTGGGCGTGGCCCGCGTGCTGACCATGGACCTGCACGCCGACCAGATCCAGGGTTTCTTTGACATCCCCGTGGACAACATCTACGCGTCGCCAGTGCTGCTGGGTGATCTGCGCCAGAAGAACTACGAAGACCTGATCGTCGTTTCCCCCGACGTGGGTGGCGTGGTGCGAGCCCGTGCACTAGCCAAGCAGCTGGGTTGTGACCTGGCCATCATCGACAAGCGCCGCCCCAAGGCCAACGTGTCGGAAGTCATGCACGTGATCGGCGAAATCGAAGGCCGCAACTGCGTGATCATGGACGACATGATCGACACCGCCGGCACGCTGGTGAAGGCTGCCGAAGTGCTCAAGGAGCGCGGTGCCAAGAAGGTGTACGCCTACTGCACGCACCCCATTTTCTCGGGTCCTGCCATCGAACGCATCGCCAAGGGCACAGCCCTCGATGAAGTCGTGGTGACCAACACCATCCCGCTGAGCGACAACGCCAAGGGATGTTCCAAGATTCGCCAACTCTCCGTGGCCCCGCTGATCGCCGAAACGATCCAGCGCATTGCCAAGGGTGAGTCGGTCATGAGTCTGTTCTCGGACCAGGACAACCTGTTCTGACACGCTCCCCCGGGAGCGTTGCAGTCGGATTGCACGCAGGCCTCCTTCGGGAGGCTTGTCTGTTCGAGAGCAATGCGCAGGCCTGCCGCCATGAAGGCGTCACAGGTCTTTTTTAATCGGGGTACGACTGGTCGCGGTCCACCCTTTTCAGGAGCTAACTATGAACTTCGTCGCTTTTGAGCGCGCCAAGCAGGGTACGGGTGCGAGCCGCCGTCTGCGTAATTCGGGCAAGACGCCTGGCATCGTGTACGGTGGTGCTACCGAGCCACAACTGATCGAGGTGGACCACAACGCACTGTGGCACGCCCTCAAGAAGGAAGCGTTCCACTCCAGCGTGCTGGACATGGAAGTGGCTGGCGCCACGTCCAAGGTTGTGCTGCGTGACGTGCAATACCACCCCTACAAGCAACTGGTGCTGCACATCGACTTCCAGCGCGTGGACGACAAGACCAAGCTGCACCTGAAGGTGCCACTGCACTACAGCGGTGCAGAAGAGTCCAACGCCGTCAAGGTGGACAAGTGCATGGTCAACCCGATCGTGAACGAACTGGACGTGACCTGCATGCCTTCGGACCTGCCCGAATTCATCGCTGTGGACCTGTCCAAGCTGGAAAAGGGTGCTTCCCTGCACCTGAAGGACATCAAGCTGCCCAAGGGCGTGGTGGCCAAGGTCCGTGGTGGCCAGAACAACAACCCCGTGCTGGTGTCCGTGGTGCCTCCAGTCGTGGTCGTCGAGACCCCTGCTGAAGCCGCTCCTGCTGCCGATGCCAAGGGCAAGGGCAAGGGCAAGAAGTAATTCGCCGGTTAACGACCTCAATCACTTCACCCGGTCAACCTGCTTTGCGGTGTTGACCACGAAACGGCCCACCTTGCGTGGGCCGTTTTCATTGGTGTGGCGCACTTTGCACGCCGCACCTCTCTCTCGCCGACTGCATCCTCAGGCAGCGGCAGCAATGCTGTCGGCCTTTCTCCACCCCCAGCCACCGATAATCCCGCACATGATCAAGCTGTTTGTAGGCCTGGGAAACCCCGGGCCAGACTACGAGGACACGCGGCACAACGCCGGCTTCTGGTGGATTGATGCCCTGGCGCGCGAACTCAAGACCACGCTGGTGCCCGAGCGCAGTTACCACGGCCTGGTGGCACGCACCACGGTGCACGGCCAGAACGTGTGGCTGCTGGAGCCGCAGACCTTCATGAACCTCTCGGGCAAGTCGGTGGCCTCGCTGGCGCGCTTTTTCAAGATCCTGCCCGAGGAAATCCTGGTGGTGCACGACGAACTGGACATTGCACCGGGCCAGGTCAAGCTCAAGCGCGGCGGCAGCCATGCCGGGCACAACGGCCTGCGTGACATCCACGGACAGCTGGGCTCGCCCGACTACTGGCGCCTGCGCATCGGCATCGGCCATCCGGGCGTCAAAAGCGAAGTCGCCAACTGGGTGCTCAAGAAACCGTCGCCAGACCAGCGCACGCTGATCGAGGACAGCATCGCCCACTCGCTCAAGGCCTACCTCGCTCTGTTGGCGGGGGACATGGAAAAAGCCACGCTGCTCATCCACACCACCAAACCGCCGCGCCCCAAGCCCCCTCGGCCTGTGGAGGACTGAAGAGCCACCAGTCCATCCAGCCGTTGTGCTGTGGATATCGCTATTTATTCAATAGCACCCAAGGCATGACCCACTAGCGCAAGCGGTCGGTTTGGCTCAAATTACGTCGGCGTGGACGCCTGCAGCCGCTGGAACTTCTGCCACAGGGTTTCGCGGCTTTCCACGTGCTGCGGGTTCACTGGAATGCAGGCCACAGGGCAGACCTGCACACACTGGGGCTCGTCGAAATGCCCTACACATTCTGTGCACTTATTCGGGTCGATTTCGTAGATCTCCTGCCCCAGGTAGATCGCCTGGTTGGGGCACTCGGGCTCGCACACATCGCAGTTGATGCACTCGTCCGTGATCATCAGCGCCATACAGCCTCCCAGTGCACGGGGCCAAAAACAGGGGCAACGGAGCGAGCGGCGCAGTTCATGCTCCGTATTATCCCGCGCCGGTGGCATGTGCCTTGCGTGCCACACTGCGACCCACCACCGCTGACGGGGACGTTTTTACCGTTATGCTGTGTATACACATTAATTTTGACGCCCCTGCGTCTGACCCACCTGCCAACGCACCCCACCCATGGGCCTGTTTTTTCTCAAGCGGTTTGTCACCCTCCTGGCCACGTTGATTGGCGCCTCCATCGTCGTGTTCCTGGTGCTGGAAATCCTGCCGGGCAATGCCGCGCAGATTCTGATGGGTCCCGATGCCTCTCCCGATGCGGTGGCGGCTCTGGCCACCAAGCTGGGTCTGGACCAGCCCGCCAGCCTGCGCTACTGGCAATGGGTGAGCGGCCTGGTGGTGGGCAACATGGGCGACAGCTACGCCTACAGCTCGCCCGTACTCGACCTGGTGCTGGAGCGCCTGGCGCTTACCGTGCCGTTGGCCCTGATGGCCATGGTGATCACCACGGTGCTGGCATTGGCCGCCGGTGTGTACGCCGCGGCGCGCCACAACAAGCTGGGTGACGTGGGCGTGATGGGCCTGGCGCAGATCGGCATTGCCATCCCCAACTTCTGGTTCGCCATCCTGCTGATCCTGCTGTTCTCGGTGAAGCTGCAGTGGTTCTCGGCCGGTGGCTTTCCGGGCTGGACTGAAGACGCTGGCGGCAGCCCGCTAGAAGCCCTCAAAGCCCTGCTGCTGCCCGCCATTGCGCTGGCCGTAGTGCAGGCAGCCATCCTGGCGCGCATCACCCGCTCGGCCGTGCTGGAGGTGCTGCGTGAAGACTTTGTACGCACCGCCCGCGCCAAGGGCCTCACGCAGCGCGCTGCACTGTGGGGCCATGCGCTGCGCAACGCCATGATCCCGGTGGTCACCGTGATGGGGCTGCAGTTTGCCAACCTGCTGGCGGGCACCATCGTGGTCGAGAACGTGTTCTATCTGCCCGGCCTCGGGCGCCTGATCTTCCAGTCCATCTCCAACCGCGACCTGATCGTGGTGCGCAATTGCGTGATGCTGCTCGCCGCCATGGTGGTGATCGTGAACTTCGTCGTGGACATCCTCTATGCCGTGATCGACCCCCGCGTGAAGGCTTCCGACATCTGATCCCCATGAGCGCCGCTGTATCCCCCCCCTCCTCTTCCACGCCCTCCGCCCCCGGCTGGCTGCACCGCGCGCTGCGCCACCGCAGTTTTGTCATCGGCGCCGTGTTGTCGGCGCTGCTGATCCTTGCTGCGCTGCTCTCCTTTGTCTGGACGCCTTGGTCGCCCTACGAGATGGACTTGGCCAACAAGCTGGCGAGTCCCTCCGGTACCCACTGGCTGGGCACGGATGCCTTTGGCCGTGATGTGGCCTCGCTGCTGCTGGTGGGCGCCCGCAACTCCATCCTGGTGGGGGTGATCGCGGTGGGCATCGGCCTCACCATCGGCACGGCCCTGGGCCTGCTGGCCGCCGCCAAGCGCGGCTGGGTGGAAGAGCTGATCATGCGGCTGGCGGACTTCACGTTTGCCTTCCCAGCCATCCTCTCAGCCATCATGATGACGGCGGTGTTTGGTGCAGGCATTGTGAATTCCATCATCGCCATCGGCATCTTCAACATCCCGACGTTTGCACGCGTCACGCGCGCATCGGCCAACGCCGTGTGGTCGCGCGAATACATCCTGGCCTCACGTGCCTGCGGCAAAGGCAGCTGGCGCATCACGCTGGAACACGTGCTGCCCAACATCCTGTCGGTGCTCATCGTGCAGGCCACCATCCAGTTCGCCATCGCCATCCTGGCCGAGGCCGCCCTGTCGTACCTGGGCCTGGGCACCCAGCCGCCCCAGCCTTCCTGGGGCCGCATGCTGAGCGAGGCACAGACGTTGATGTTCCAGGCCCCGCTGCTGGCGGTGTGGCCCGGCATGGCGATTGCGCTGGCGGTGCTGGGGCTGAATCTGCTGGGCGACGGGCTGCGCGATTTGCTCGACCCCCGCCTCTCCCGCAAACGCTGACAGCTCCGCACCGAAGACCACCTGCATTCCACGATGTCTCTGTTAGAAGTCTCCAACCTCCGCATCCGCCTGCAGACGCACCGGGGCCCCGCCGATGCCGTGCGCGGCGTGAGCTTTTCGCTGGCGCGCGGTGAAACCCTGGGCCTGATCGGTGAGTCCGGCTGCGGCAAGTCCATCACCGCCATGTCGCTCATGGGCCTGCTGCCAGAGAGCGCACAGGTCACCGGCAGCATCCGCTTTGATGGGCAAGAGCTGGTGGGCCGCACCGATGCACAGATGTGCAAGATGCGCGGCAACCGCATTGGCATGGTGTTCCAGGAGCCCATGACGGCCCTCAACCCCGTGCACACCATTGGCCGCCAGGTGGCCGAGCCGCTGCGCCTGCACCGGGGCATGAATGCGGCAGCCGCACGCACCGAAGCCATTGCCCTGCTGGACCGCGTGGGCATCCCCAACGCCGCGCAGCGTTTTGACGCCTACCCGCACCAGTTCTCGGGCGGGCAGCGCCAGCGCATCACCATTGCGATGGCACTGGCCTGCGGGCCAGACCTGCTGATTGCCGACGAGCCCACCACAGCGCTGGACGTGACCATCCAGCAGCAGATCCTGGACCTCATCAGCGACCTGGTGGCCGAGCGCAACATGGCGCTCATCCTCATCTCGCACGACCTGGGCGTGATCTCTCAGAACGTGGACCGCATGATGGTGATGTACGGCGGCAGCGTGGTCGAAAGCGGCTCCACCGCCTCGGTCTTCTCGGCCATGGCGCACCCCTACACACGCGGGCTGTTCGCAGCACGGCCCCACCTGGGTGCCGTGCATGCGCCCGGGCAACGCCCGCGCCTGTCCACCATTCCGGGCACGGTGCCCGAGCTGGTGGACCTGCCCGCTGGCTGCCCGTTTGCAGGGCGCTGCAGCTACACGGTGGATGACTGCCACTACAAGCAGCCCGAGGCCACGCTGGTGGCCACCGATGCCGACGGCGACCACCTGGTGCGCTGCCTGCGGCGCGAAGCCATTGCCGAGGCGCAGAGTGCGAGCGTGGTGAACGTCATCGGAGTGGCTGCATGACCCAGGCACCCCACACCACCGGCGCGCCAACCACCGCGCCGCTGCTCCAGGTGACCGACCTGGTGCGCGAATACACACTGCCCCGCGAGCACCTGTTTCGCCCGCCGGGCAAGGTGCATGCGCTCAACGGCGTGAACTTCTCGATTGCCGCAGGCCGCAGCCTCGGCATCGTCGGCGAATCGGGCTCGGGCAAGTCCACCCTGGCACGGCTGGTGATGGCGCTCGATGCGCCCACCTCCGGCACGGTGGAACTGCTGGGCCGCAACCTGCACCAGCTGCCCGCCGAGCAGCTGCGCCAGGCGCGCCGGGATTTTCAGATGGTGTTCCAGGACCCGTACGGGTCGCTGGACCCGCGCCAGACGGTGGAGCGCATCGTGACCGAGCCGCTGCAGGCGCAAGGCCAGACCACGCGCGCCGAGCAGCGCGAGCAGGCTGCCCAGGTGCTGTCGCAGGTGGGCCTGCGCACCAACGACCTTGGCAAGTACCCGCACGAGTTTTCCGGCGGCCAGCGCCAGCGCATTGCCATTGCGCGCGCCCTCATCACCCGGCCCCGCCTCATCGTGGCCGACGAGCCGGTGAGCGCGCTCGACGTGTCGGTGCAGGCCCAGGTGCTCAACCTGATGCAAGACCTGCAGCAGCAGTTCGGCATCACCTACATGCTCATCAGCCATGACCTCGCGGTGGTCAACCACCTGTGCGACGAGGTGGTGGTGCTGTACCAGGGACGCATCGTGGAGCGCGGCTCGCCGGGCGAGCTGTTCCGCAACGCGCAGCACCCGTACACACAGTCGCTGGTGGGCGCCGTGCCGCAGGTGCAGCCCGGCCGCGCGCGGGCGCGCCGTGCGGCAGCCGCTGCGGCAACGGCAAAAACCGCATAACCACATGCAGGTGTGATGGTGTAAAAAGCTTCTTTCCTCCCCGGTAACAAATTGCACCGGGGGTCTTTATGGTTGTTGTCTGGTTTTTTGTCTGGAGAGTCCGAACATGCTGAACCGCCGTACCGTCCTTGCCACTGGCGCCATCGCCGCTGTGCCCTTGACCACCTCGCTTGGCGCCCTGGCGCAAGGCCGCAAAGATGCGGTGACGCTGGCGATGACGCTGGAGCCCCCAGGCCTGGACCCCACCGCCGGTGCGGCCTCCGCCATCGCCGAGATCGTTCAGTACAACATCTTCGAGACGCTCACCAAGATCAACCCCGACGGCAGCGTGTCGCCCCTGCTGGCCGAAAGCTGGGAGGTCTCGCCCGACCTCAAGACCTACACCTTCAAGCTGCGCCGTGGCGTGAAGTTCCAGAACGGCGAGCCCTTCACCGCTGCGGCCGTCAAGTTCTCGTACGACCGCGCAGGCGGCGAGAAGAGCACCAACAAGGACAAGCGCACCTTTGCAGGCATCACCACCCAGGTGGTGGACGACTACACCGTCGTGCTGCTCAACAAGGAGATCGACCCCGACCTGCTGTTCGTGCTGGGCCAGGCCACCTCCATCATCGTGGAGCCCAAGAGCGCCGACACCAACGCCAACAAGCCCGTGGGCACCGGCCCCTACCAGCTGCAGGCGTGGAACAAGGGCTCGTCGGTCGTGCTGACCGCCTGGGCCGACTACCGCGATGCCAAGGCCATCAAGATCAAGCGCGCCACCTTCCGCTTCATCTCCGACCCGGCTGCCCAGGTGGCGGCCCTGCTGGCGGGCGACGTGGACGCCTTCCCGCGCGTCACGCCGCGCAGCGTGGCGCAGTTCAAGGCCAACCCCAAGTTCCAGGTGGTGGTCAGCGGCTCGCGCGCCAAGACCATCCTGGCCATCAACAACGGCAAGAAGCCGCTGGACGACGTGCGCGTGCGCCGCGCCATTGCCGCCGCCATTGACCGCAAGGCCGTCATTGAAGGCGCGGGCGACGGCTACGGCGCGTCTATCGGCAGCCACTACGTGCCCGGCGCGTTTGGCTACGTGGACACCACGGGCGTGAACCCCTACGACCCCGAGAAGGCCAAGAAGCTGCTGGCCGAAGCCGGCATCAAGACGCCGCTGGAGCTGACGATGACGCTGCCCCCCACGCCCTACGCCCGCCAGGGTGGCGAGGTGATTGCAGCCCAGCTGGCCAAGGTCGGCATCGTCGCCAAGATCCAGAACGTGGAATGGGCGCAGTGGCTCAGCGGTACCTACGGCAGCAAGAACTACGACCTGACCGTGATCAGCCACGTGGAGCCCTTTGACCTGGGCAACTTTGCCAAGCCCGACTACTACTGGGCCTACAACTCGCCCAAGTTCAACGACCTGTTCAACCAGATCAAGAACGCCGCCCGCCCCGCCGACCGCGCCAAGCTGCTGGGCGATGCGCAACGCCTGCTGGCCGAGGACTCGGTGCACGCCTTCCTGTACTCCAACCAGTGGATCACGGTGGCCAACAAGAACCTCAAGGGCCTGTGGAAAGACATGCCCGTGTTCGTGAACGACATCTCCGCGCTGTCCTGGTCCTGATAGCCACGCGCCGCAACGCGGCGCGTGCAGGAGCCAATACTCCTAAAACAATAGCTGCCAGCGCTTGATCCACTAGCGCTTGCAGCCTTTTTTTATTGATAAACGCCGCTACGGCGACCACCCACCACGCCATGACCGAACTGCACGACCTGCCCGCCCACGACCTGATTGCCGCCTACCGCCAGCGCAAGCTGTCACCGGTTGAGGTCACGCAGGCCGTGCTGGCCCACATCGAACGGTGGGAGCCCCACATCCAGGCCACCTACCTGCTGCGCCCCGAGGCCGCCCTGGCCCAGGCGCGTGCCTCCGAGGCCCGCTGGCTGCGCGGCGAGCCCAAGGGGCTGCTCGACGGCGTGCCCAGCACCATCAAGGAAAACATTGCCACCGAAGGCGACCCCACCCCGCTGGGCACGGCCGCCGTTGAGCTGGTGCCCGCCGCAGCTGACGCCCCCCCCGCCGCCCGCATGCGCGAGGCAGGTGCCGTCATCGTCGCCAAGACCACCATGCCCGACTACGGCATGTTGTCATCCGGCCTGTCCACCTTTCACCCGCTGTCGCGCAACCCCTGGGACGTGAGCAAGGGCCCGGGCGGCTCCAGCGCCGGCGGTGGCGCGGCGGCCGCTGCGGGCTACGGCCCGCTGCACATCGGCACCGACATTGGCGGCTCGCTGCGCCTGCCCGCCAGCTGGTGCGGCATCTTCAGCCTCAAGCCCAGCCTGGGCCGTATCCCGATTGACCCACCTTACACCGGCCGCGCCGCCGGCCCCATGACCCGCACCGCGGCCGACGCCGCGCTGATGATGCAGGTGCTGAGCCTGCCCGACGCGCGTGACAGCATGAGCCTGCCCTACCAGGACATCGCGTGGAGCCAGTTCAACAAGGGCGCCGAACGCCTGCGCGGCCTGCGCATCGGCCTGCTGCTGGATGCTGGCTGCGGCCTGCCCGTGGAGCCCGAAGTGAAGGCCGCCGTGGAGCGCGCAGCAAAACTCATGGAAGCCGCCGGCGCCACCATCGTGCCCATGGCGCCCTTCATGACCCAGGCCATGCTCGACGGCATGGACCATTTCTGGCGCATGCGTTCCCACATAGACCTGCAGGCCCTACCTGCGGCGCGGCGCGACAAGGTGCTGCCCTACATCCGCACCTGGGCCGACAGTGCCGCCGGCATGAGCGGCACCGAGGTCTTCACCGCCAGCCACCAGTTCCACCTGACGCGCGTGGCCGCCGTCAAGGCCTGCAGCGCGTTCGACTATGTGATCTCGCCCGTGGCGCCCAACGTCGCCTTCCAGGCCGAGCTGCCCTCGCCCACCAACGACCCACTACGGCCGCTGGAGCACATCGGGTTTACCGTGCCATTCAACATGTCCGAGCAACCTGCGGCCTCGGTCAACTGCGGCTACACCCGCGCTGGTTTGCCCATCGGCCTGCAGATTGCGGGCGCACGTTTTGACGACCTGGGCGTGCTGCAGGTGGCGCACGCGTTCGAGCTGATCCGCGAACCCCAGCGGGCATGGCCCCAGCCGCCTGCGGCATAACCCTGCATCTGTCGTGCGTTGTTGTTGGTAACCTTGGGGGAATACGCTCTGACGCTGGCACCACCGCTGGAGCCCCCCCGCCCTACCAACCACCACCCCACACCGCATGGACATCATCATCCTGGCGATCCTCATCGCCACCGGCACCTTCATGCTCAATGCCAAAGAGCAGCGCAAGCGCATTGCGCTGCTGGGCAAACACCTGGCCAACTACCAGATCGAAAAGCTGATGGAGGCGCTGACCGACGGCTACCTGCGCGCCCTGGGTGAAAGCACCGACGAGCGCCGCAGCCAGATTTGGAGCCTGCTGAGCACCACCGAGTCGCAGCTGAGCGAGCAGTTCAGCCGCTTTGCCGCCGACTTTGCCAAGGTGGACGAAGCCCACGCGCGCGTCAGCCGGCTCTCCGTGCCGATCCCGTTTGCCGACAAGCTGCTGCCCGCCATGACCTTTGACGTGCGCCGAGCCCTGGCCATCCACGCGCGCGGCATTGCCCATGTGGTGCAGAACACCAGCCACCTGTCGCCCAAGGACCGCGCCTACATGATGACGGCCGAGCTGTTTCTGATGCAGCACACCTGCCACTGGTACTGCAAGTCCAAAACGGTGGCCAGCGCCCGCATGCTGGCGCGGCACCAGACGCCGCATGAACAGCTCGTGGCGTCGGTGTCTGCCGAAACCCGCAACGCCTACGTGACCTTGATCAACGGCGGCTGAGCCCAGCGACCCAACAATGCCCCATGCCATCCTCCACGCACACCCGCATGACCGACAGCCTGGGCAACCCCATCACGTTGCACGACGCCACCAGCGCGGCAGCGCTGAATGACTTTGTAGAAGGCTTCATCGCCTGCGAAGCCCGCGCGGTGAACGTGCTGAACGCAGCGGCCGACACCAGCCCCATCGTTCAGGCCAGCTGCGCGGCGCTGCACATGTTTGCCGAGTCGGCAGACGCCCCGCGCAACGCGCGCCCCTTCATCGACCAGGCCCTGGCCCGTGCCGCAGATGCTACCGAGCGTGAGCAACGCTTTGTGGCCGCCATCGCTGCCTGGGTGGATGGCGACCTGCCCCGCGCCATTGCACTGCACGAAGAGCAAGCCCGCCTGCACCCGCGCGACCTCGCCTCCCTCAAGCTCGGCCAATACCATCTGTTCAACCGGGGCGACTCCCCGGGCATGCTGCGCCTGGCGCTGCAGGCCCTGCCCGCAGCGGCCGAAGTGCCGTACCTGCACGGCATGCTCGCCTTTGGCTGGGAGCAATGCCACCGCCTGCCAGAGGCCGAAAACGCCGCCCGCCACGCCATCAGCCTGTGCCGCAAAGAGCCCTGGGCCCACCACGCGCTGGCCCACGTCATGCTGACCCAGGGCCGCATCCGCGAAGGTACCGACTTTATGGCTAGCGTGGGCAACACCTGGACGGGCCTGAACTCCTTCATGGTCACGCACAACTGGTGGCACCAGGCGCTGTTTTTGCTGGAGCAGGACCGGCACGCCGAGGTGCTGGCGCTCTACGACAGCCAGGTCTGGGGCGTGGTCAAGGAATACACCCAGGACCAGATCAACGCCGTGTCCCTGCTCGCACGGCTGGAGCTGGCAGGCGTGGATGTCGGTGACCGCTGGACCGACGTAGCCAACCACCTCGCGCAACGCCTTGCCGACCATGTGCTGCCCTTCCTGGACCTGCAATACCTCTACGGCCTGGCCCGTGCCGGGCGCATGGAGGCAGCACGCACGCTGCAACAAGGCATCGAGGCCCACGCCGCCACCCGCACCGAGGCGCAGGAGCGCACCGTGTGGCAACAGGTGTGCGTGCCCGCCGCCCACGGCCTGCTGGCACATGCGCAGGGCGACTGGGCGACGGCGGTGGAGAAACTGGGCGTGGCCCTGCCCCGGCTGGTGGAGATTGGAGGCAGCCATGCGCAACGGGATTTGTTTCACCAGATCTGGTTGGACGCACTGCAGCGCAACGGGCAGTGGGCGGCGGTGCAGAACGTGTTGCAGCCGATAGTGAATGGGCAGCCGGAGTCGGTGAGGCTGGCGCGGCAGATGGGGGTGATTAACGCAGCGCTTAGTTTGCCTAGTTGAACCTAGACATCACCTACTGCGGCCCTTTGAGACTGGTACTGACCGAACCGAGAGTGCCTTAACAACCTTCACACGCAGATACAGTCAAAGCTTGGTCAATTAGGATTTCTCGAGTGTTCGGGAATGACAATCGAGGGCTTTTTTCTGAGCGTTGAACGGGAAGCAGTGTGTTTGACTCAGCAGAATGCCACTACAACCCTCACCGCCCCCACGTTGTGCCTTCCAGAGAGAAGGTTTTCGCAATTTGGTGACCGGACTAAATCGCGCTCGTACCTCGTAAGGGCTACCCGCCTTGTCAGTGTCACTACCGGACTACGCAAGAGCAGCTTGGGTTGGACACACTTCGCGCTTCAACGGATATGCCAATGGCTTGAACGAATGCAAGGTACTTCGCCCAATCGGACTTCTGAACGTGCTGACAACCTCTGATTCCACTGCGGCTCGCCCACGCGGTCTGCTAGCTGCCTCCGGCGTACTGGCCTTGTCTTGGCTTCTCGCGGCATGCTCCCCCGAGACTACAACCACCGCTTCTCCAACAGGCGCGCCTGCGACGACCAGCGGTACAAAGAACGCACAACATCTGTATGTGGTGTATTGCAACGGCACCGTTGACCACCTGGATCTGGCGAAGCAGACCAAGGTAGCAAGCTTCCAACTGTCAGACCGCAGCGGTAGCCCTCCCGCCGTGGCCAAGCTGCCGGCAGCAGGCGCGCGACCTGACAGTTGCTTGGCCAGACCAGTCTCGTTGACCGAAGCCTTCCCTCAAGATGAGGGGATGGCGTTCGTCGTTGCGTCAGCTCGGTTGCAGCGCGACGACACAAGCGGGCGCATGCCCTACAGCCTCCTCCACTTTTCAGTGCCTGCATGGACTTTTCAGGGCCGACAGGATCTGGGCAGCTTTGACGTACTCAACGGAACCCCGCCACGCATTGCACGCAGCTCCGACGGGCGGCTAAAGCCGCAACCGGCTGACATCGACACTGCTTCTGAACTGCATGCAGAGCTCAGCCAGTACGAAGGCGGCACCACGTTGACATTTGCCACCCCGCTCGCGACATCTGCCAACACGGTGCTGATTGGATACACCGCGTCTCAGGATGCCCAGAGTGCGGCTTATGCATTACTGCACCGCACGCGGCGCAGCATCGTACGGATCGAGAGAATTCCTGGCGGCGATCCTGAACCTGCACTCAGCCTGGCCCCTGGCGGACAGTTTGTACTGCACTCGGTGCGCGCTTTCAACGCCAAGCAAGGCATCCGCCAACTTGCGACTACAGGAGAACTAAGACTGTACGGAGCGGACGGTAAGCTGGTCAGCCAGCAAACCGACGAACGTGTTGCTGGAGACTGGTATCCCATCGCACTGACTCCGCAAGGAGTTGCCGTCTATACCGACCGGCAGGGCAACTACCGTTTTGTTTCACTGGGGCGAATGTTTGGTACGGAGCCCGTGCAGGACCCCAGCACTGACGACCTGGACGGTACACGCCCGGGTGTCATCTATGCAGGCGGGTAAAGACCACGGTCAAACTCACCGCACCACCAACTTCGTCTGGTCATACACGGGCTGCTCCGGCAAATCCGCCAGGTGCCGCACGTCGGCCCAGTCCAGAACTTCCACCGCCTCGCCACTCACCCGCACCCGGTTAAGCCCTGCATTGGGGATGTCGCTCTGGCGCGGGCCGTCCAGCCCCGTGCCCCGTGCCGTGCGCCAGATCATGTCTAGCACGCCGCCGTGGGTCACGACCATCACAGTCTGGTCGCTGTGCTGCTGGGCGATGCGGTAGACGGCGTCCATCACGCGGGTGTGGAACTGGCGGGTGGTCTCGCCGCCCGGCATGCCGTAGTCGGCTTCAAAGCGCAGCCACTGGCTCCAGGCGTCGGCGTGGTCCTGCTTGACGTCGTCCACGCGCTTGCCGTCCACCACGCCAAAGTTTTGCTCGCGCAGGGCGCTGTCGGTGAAGGTGTCGATGCGGGCCTCAGGGAACAGCACCTGCAGGCTGGGCGTGGCGGTCTGCTGGGTGCGGATGAGGTCGCTGCAGATGAGGTGGTGCACCACGGGGCGCTCTGCGGCTAGGCGCTCGGCCAGGCGGCGGGCCTGTTCGTGGCCGGTGGCGTTCAGGGGCACGTCCACATGGCCCTGAAAGCGCAGCTCGCGGTTCCAGTCGGTCTCGCCGTGGCGGATCAGGATGAGTTCGGTCATAGGAGCGTGCTATGTGCTTTTACGTGTCCACGAAAGCCGGGGAAAGGCCCGGCAACTAGGCGCAAGGCGCGCCGCAGTATGCATACTGCAAGCGGCTTGTAACAACGTTGCCGGGCCTTTCCCCGGCTTTCCCACAGGGTTGGGCCAGTAGGCCAGCGCTCGCGGCGTTGCAGACCTTGCCAAGGCCACCAGCCTTGGCGGCAGTCCGCGCCTTGCGATCACTGGCCTACTGGCCCAATGTGGGCACGTAAAAGCACATAGCACGCTCCCGCCATTATCGAATGTACACACAGCATTGCAAGCTCTTTTGCCCGCAAGCGCTTATGTAATAAGCGCTGATAGCTATGTTTTTTATAACAACCGCCTGTACACCACCTACCGAGCGACCCGTCACCGCATGGGCACAACCAGTACCTTGCGGCGCGGCTGGCAGCCGGGGCCTTCGTAGGCGGAGCTGTCCTGCTCCCAGCCCGAGCCGGGCGAGGTTTGGGCGCACACACGCTGACCGTCGACCAGGCTGCGCCAGTAGTACCAGGGCGCGGGGGCGGCCTGTACCAGCAGCGGGGCCAGCAAGACGACCAGCGCGAACAGCGCGCACGGAAGGCGGGGGGCGATAGGCATGGGCAAACAATGCATTCAACGTGTCCCGCCCATGCTACGCAGCCTGCGGCGTGCCGATGCCCGGAAAAGCGGCGGGATCGTCAGTCAGGGCTCAGGGCTTGTCAGCCGTGACGATCCAGCCTTCCAGCGGGTCGAGCCCCGGCGGCAGGCCATAGAGCGCATCGCCCTCGGCATGGCGCTGCTCGGCCCAGGCGGCTTGCAGCAGGCACAGCACGGCGTCCAGGCTGTCGCCGCTGGCGTCTTGCACCAGCGCGTCGCGCTGGGCATGGCTGAGCTTGAGGCGCAGGCCGAGGCGGGTCTGGCCCAGCTCCAGCGCGTTGACCAGGTCTTTGCGGGCGATGAGGCGGTCGGGCGTCTGCTTGGCGCGGTCGTCGCTTTTGTAGCTGCGGCGCTGCAGCACCTCGCGCGCGAGCAGGCCGGGGTAGGCCTCCAGCGCCACGCGGCGGGGGTCGCCTGCGTGCAGGCTGGGCAGGTGCACGCCCGCGTCCAGCAGCAGCGGCAAGCCTGCGTGCAGCATGTAGGCCACGGGCGGGTTCACCCATTTCATGGAAGGACTGGAGCCTGCGGGGCCGTCGGTGGCGCGGTGGGCAAACTTGCCACCCACGGGGCGCGCATCGCAGAACGCCGCAAACTGCGCGCGGATCTGCTCGCGGCTGAGGCTGCGGTAGTGCTGCATACACGCCAGCCAGTCAGTGGGCCACCCCAGCGCCTGCACCAGCTCGCGCGGCAGGCCAAAAGGCAGGTCGAACCCGCCCACCCAGTCGCCGGGCTGCGCCAGCCACTGGCCAAACGCGGCCAGGGTGTCGAACGGCTGCAGCGTGGTGAGCGACACGCGCGCGCCCTGGCGCTGGCCCAGCGCAAGCACGATGGGTTTGCGCCGCGTGGGGCTGCTGGAGAAGTCGCAGCCCAGCAGCAGAGGTTGTGGTGCGGCGGCCGTCATCCCAAGGCCAGGGCCGTGACGCCTGTCGCAATGCACAGCGCGCCAAAAATGCGCGCCACGCGGTCACCCTCGCCCAGCAGATGCCCACCGATCAGCGCTGCAAACAGCATGGACACCTCGCGCGCTGGGGCCACGTGCGACAGGGGCGCCTGCTGCATGGCGTACAGCACCAGCACATAGGCCACCGGGCTGACCACCGCCACGGCCAGCGCAAAACGCCACTGGGCCAGCCAGAGCGTTCGGGCCGTGGGCAGGTCGCGCAGCACCACCGGCGCCAGCAGGCCCACGCGCACAAAGTTGCCCATGTAATCCACCAGGATGGGCGACATCAGCAAAAACTTGACCGCATAGCCATCGACCACCGTGTAGCTGGCAATGAACGCGCCTGTGAGCAGGCCATACAACATGCCCTTGTGCACCCGAGCCCGCGCAGCGGGGTCGTGGGCGGCGCGCAGCAGGCCCGGGCCGCCCGCAATCAGAAACACGCCCCCGACCACACCCACGATGCCCAAAGCGCCCAGCGCGGAGATCTGCTCGCCCAGTAGCGTGATGGCCACCAGCGACGACAAGAGCGGCCCCGAGCCGCGCGCCAGCGGGTACACCACGGTGAGGTCCGCCACACGGTAGCCGCGCAGCAGGATGACGAAGTACGCCACATGCAGCAGCCCGCTGGCGGCCACGAAGCCCCACTCCACCGCGCCCCACTGCGGCACCGCGTCGCGCCCCAGGTACCAGCCCAGCGGCGCCCAGACGACCATCATGATCACCGAGGTGAAGAACGCAAACCGCGAGTCCCCCCCGGCCTTCTTGGCCACGATGTTCCAGCACGCGTGGATGAGGCCGGCGAGGATGATGAGGGCGAAGGCGGTGAAGGTCACGGGTCAGAAAGAGAGAGGGCTGGAATGCAAAAAGCCGCAGCCCCTGTGGGCTGCGGCTGCAATGACGAGTTCAGGACAACGAAGAAAAGTGGGGTGATTGGCGTAGCGAGCGGCCTCAGCCTGGGTGGAGGAACGCAGCCGCACTCCCGTGCGGCGAGTACCGCAGGCCCGGGATCAGGCCGCGCAGTAGCCAAGCGCCCCGCTTTTCAAGCTCGGCCGATGATGGAGGCGGTGGCCATCAACTCTTCAAGCAGCGCAAACGACACCTTGCCCGACACCGCATACGGGTCCAGTTCGGGCTTTTCGGAGTATTTGAGCAGGATGGAGTGGTTGATCTTGGACAGGTTGACCTGCCCCATGGTCCAGCCGCCAAAGCGGCGCTCGGCGATTTCTTCGTAGTGCAGCAGCTCCACGTTCTTGTGGCGCGTATCCTTCTGGATGTGGCCGTACAGCTCGCTCACCGCAGAGCGTCCGCCCTCGATGGCTTGCAAAAACACGCCGCCGCCGTAGCACAGCACGCCGGTGATGCCGCTGCCGGGGTTGTGCTGGCGCGACTGCGTCAGGATGGCTTCAATGGCGGCGGGCGAGGTATCGACCGCGCGACTGGCGTAAAGCAGGCGTACCAGCATGGTCAGTTCTTTCCAGGGATGAGGGACAAAAATTCACGGCGCAAGGCGCTGTCCTTGAGGAACACGCCACGCATGACCGAGTTGATCATGCGGCTGTCGTTGTCGCGCACGCCGCGCCAGGACATGCAGAAGTGGCTGGCTTCCATGACGATGGCCAGGCCGTCGGGCTGGGTCTTTTCCATGATCAGGTCGGCCAGCTGCACCACGGCTTCTTCCTGGATCTGGGGGCGGCCCATGATCCAGTCCACCAGGCGCGCGTATTTGGACAGGCCGATCACGTTGGTGTGCTCGTTGGGCATCACGCCGATCCAGATCTTGCCGATGACGGGGCAGAAGTGGTGGCTGCAGGCACTGCGCACGGTGAGCGGGCCCACGATCATCAGCTCGTTCAAGTGCTCGGCGTTGGGGAACTCGGTGATGGGCGGCTGCGCCACATAGCGGCCGCGGAACACCTCGTTGAGGTACATCTTGGCCACGCGGCGCGCGGTGTTGTTGGTGTTGTGGTCGCCCTGGGTGTTGATCACCAGGCTGTCGAGCACGCCTTGCATCTTGACCTCGACCTCGTCGAGCAGCTTTTCCAGCTCGCCGGGCTCGATGAATTCGGCAATGTTGTCGTTGGCGTGAAAGCGCTTGCGCGCGGCGGCAAGGCGTTCTCGGATCTTGACGGAAACGGGCGTGCCTTCGTCCGGTGAGGTGGGCGTCATATCGGCGGCAGGTTGGCTGGACATGGCTGGCATCGTACCAGCGAACCCAGTTTGATCAATTACAAGGGTTTTAGGCAGCAAGCGCTAGTGGAATATGCCTGAGAAGCTATTAATAATATAGCAATCTCGGCAAAGGCGCCCTCAGTACCGCTTGCCAGTCACCCACAGCGCCAGGCGCATGAGACCAAACGCCACGCGGTCCAGCACCCGCTGGCGCAGCGGGCGGCCGGCATAGCGCGCAGGGTCCATGCGGCGGCCCGCGTGCTGCATGGCGTGCACCAGGCGCTGGCGCAGGTCGATGGCAAAGGCGGCGTCTTCCACCACCACGTTGGCCTCGCGCGCCAGCAGCAGGGAAAGCGGGTCGAGGTTGGACGAGCCCACCGTGGCCCAGGGCCGGTCACCCTGCGCGTCGATGACGGCCACCTTGGCGTGCAGAAAGCTGGGGGCGTACTCGTAGATCTCGACCCCGGCCTCCAGCAGCGCGCCATACACGGGCCGGGCTGCGTGGTACTGCATGAAGTATTCGTACCGCCCTTGCAACAGCAGACGCACGCGCACGCCCCGGCGCGCGGCCATCACCAGCGCGCGGCGCAGCTTGCCGCCGGGCATGAAGTAGGCATTGGCAATGATGACCTCGTGCCGTGCTGCGCCGATGGCGCGGCGGTAGGCCTTCTCGATGCGGCTGCGGTTGCGCACGTTGTCGCGCAGCACCAGGGTGGCGCGCACAGGCGGGCCTGCGCCGGGGTTGCCGCCCTGCTCCGCGTGCCGTGCCGCGCTGGCCGCGCGCAAGGCCTGCAGGGCCTCCGGCAAGCGGCGCTGGCGTGCGTCGCGCACGGCCTGCATGCGCCACCAGAGCTGGTCCATGGTGTCGCTGGCCGATGCCACCAGGCTGCCCGTGGCCCGCACGGCAAAGTCAAAACGGGGGGCCTCCAGCGCGCCGTGGTTGGGGTCGTGAAAGTCGTCCAGCACATTGATGCCGCCACAAAACAGCACCCGCCCATCCACCACACACAGCTTGCGGTGCAGGCGCCGCCAGCGGTGTGGCAGCAGCAGCCCCAGCGGCCCCAGCGGCGAATACACGCTGCACTGCACCCCGGCGGCCTGAAACTGATCGGCCCAGGCCTTGGGCAACGCGCCCGTGCCCACGCCATCGACCACCAGATGGGTGCGCACGCCGCGCGCTGCAGCGCGCATCAGCGCCTGGGCCACGGTGGCTCCGGCGCCGGTGAAGTCAAAGATATAGGTCTCGAACTGGATGTCCGCCATCGCAGCATCCATGGCCTCGGTGAGCGCCGGAAAGAACTCCTCGGCGCCTTGCAGCAGCCGGACCTGGTGGTCGTCGGCGGGCCCGGTGCCCGGGGCCTGCGCAAAGGACTTGCGCCTCATCCCGTCACCCCGCCACCGCGCACACCACGGCAACGCCTCACAGCCGGAACTCCGCGATCAGGGGCAGATGGTCCGACATGCGCCACCAAATACGGCCACGCGGCACCTGTAGCGACAGCGGCGTGAGCCCGCGCGCATACACATGGTCCAGCTGCGCCAGGGGCAGGCGTGCGGGGTAGGTGAAGGTGCGGGGCGCATCCCATTCATACAGGCCAAAGCCTGCCAGCATGCGCTTGAGCTGCTGCCCCCAGTCGTTGAAGTCACCGGCCACCACCAGCGGCGTACCGGGGGGCACCTCGCGCTCGATGAAGCCCTGCAGGCGCTCGACCTGGCGGATGCGGCTGCCAGGGATCAGGCCCAGGTGCACCACGATCACGTGCACGTTGCGGCCCTGCACATCCACCTCCACATGCAGCAGCCCGCGCTGCTCGAAACGGTGGTCCGAGATGTCTTCATGCTGGTGCCCGATCACCGGCCAACGGGTGAGCAACGCGTTGCCATGTTCGCCGTGTTTGGTGACCGCATTGGTGCGATACACCGCCTCGTAGCCTTCGGGCGCCAGGAACTCGGCCTGCGGCAGATCAGGCCAGCGCTGAAAGTAGGCCGCCTCGCGCCGGTGCAGTTTGCGCACCTCCTGCAGGCAAACGATGTCGGCGTCGAGCTGCTCCACCGCCAGGCCCAGGTTGTGAATCTCCAGCCGCCGCGCGGGCCCGATGCCTTGCACACCCTTGTGGATGTTGTAGGTGGCTACGCGCAGGATGTCGTCGTGTTGCATGGTCCTAGGAGGGGTAATTGAACGCGCTCGCCAGCGTCGCGATGGGTGCGCCAGGCAAGGCGCGAGGACGCGGCGGGCTCATGCCCGCAAAAAGGAGCAACGCCGCATGGCGCGCCCAGCGCGGTGCTGGCAAATGCGTAGCGTGCCCACTCGACAAGCGAACGTCAACGAAGCAGCGAGAGTCAGTATCCATGAGGCGCCCTTGAAAACGGCAAGCGGTCAAATGCCGCTCCTAGGACTGGAGATTGTGTCGCAAGCCGTGGTGGCAAGGGGTTTGCCCGACGCAGGCAGGGGGCGGCAGCGCTTTACACTGGAGACTCCAACATTTTGAGCACGCAGGGACGGCCCCGACCCCCATGGCTACCGAGAGCGGCCCCAATCCCGCCCCACAGACCCAGGCGCTGATCGTGGACAGCAATGCCACATCGCGCAGCATTCTGGTGGGGCAGCTGCGCGAGTACGGCGTGACCCGCATCGTGCAATGCTCCCGTGTGCAGGACGCGCGCGCCCGGCTGGAGCACACGGTGTTCGACTACGTGCTATGCGACCAGTTTTTTGGCGAATCCAACTACTCGGGCCAGACCCTGCTGGACGACCTGCGGCGCGCACAGCTGCTGCCGTTTTCCACGGTGTTCTTCATGGTCACGGCCGAGGCGTCGTACGCCGCAGTGGCCGAGGCCGCCGAGTCGGCCCTGGACGGCTACCTGCTCAAGCCCTTCACGCCCAGCGCGCTGTTCGAGCGCCTGAGCCTGGCGCGCCTGCGCAAGATCCACCTCAAGCCCATTTTCGATGCCATCGAGGCCGAGGACTTTGAGCAGGCCGCCGCGCTGTGCGTGGAGCGTTTCGAGGCCCGCAAGCCCTATTGGCTGTACGCCGCCCGCATCGGGTCGGAGCTGCTGCTGCGCCTGGGCCGCCACGACGAGGCGCGCACCCTGTTCGAGGCCGTCATCGCGGCACGGGCCCTGCCCTGGGCCAAGCTGGGCGTGGCCCGCGCACAGATCGAATCAGGCCAGGCCGCGCGCGCCATCACCACCTTGCAAGAGCTGATTGGCGAAGACGCGTCGTTCGCCGACGCCTACGACGTGCTGGGCCGCGCGCAGGTGGAGATGGGCAATTTTTCGCAGGCCATCGAGACCTACCGCACGGCCAGCACCCTCACGCCCGACTCGGTGGTGCGGCTGCAGAAGCTGGGGATGATGTCGTACTACATGGGCGACCGCGCCACCGCCACCAAGGTGCTGGCACGCGCCACAGTGCTGGGCATTGACTCCAAGCTGTTCGACTACCAGTCGCTGGTGCTGCTGACGTTTGCGTATTACGCCGAGAACGACCGCAAGGGCATCGAGCGCTGCATGGCCGACTTTGCGCGCATCCTGGAGCGCCACTACGGCAGCGCGCGCATCCGGCGTTTTGCCGAGGTGGCGCGGGCGCTGCAGCTCATCCAGCAGCGGCAGTTCTCGCAAGCGGTTGAATCGGTGCGTGGCATGGCCCGCGAGATCACGTCCAGCACCTTCGACTTTGAGGCTGCCTGCAACCTGGGCAGCCTGCTGGCCGTATTGGCCGTCACGTCGATCGAGCTGCCCGAGGGCGACAGCTGGGTGCTGGCACTGGGCATGCGCTATGCCAACACACGCGGCTTGACCGAGCTGATGGCCAACGCCTGCAATCTGCATGAGCCTTATAGCCAACTGGTGCGAGACTGCCTGCAACGCGTCAACAAGACGGCCGAAGTCGCCATGGCGCAAAGCCTGGGCGGCGACCCTGGCGGTGCCGTGCAAAACCTGCTGGCCGAAGCCGAACGCACCCTCAACTCCAAACTGCTCGATATGGCACAGCAAGTGCTGCTACGCCATGGCGCGCGCATGGCCGCCCCCCAACCGCTGCAAGAGAGCATCGACGCACTGCGCGCACGCATGGGCAGCACCCCGGCGAGGGCCATCCTGGGGCAAGACAGTGAACGTCACCCCGGCGGAGTGGCACTGAGGGTGCGGGGCAGCAGTGACAACACGCCCACGCGCACTCCGCAGCCATCGCCCGACAGCTCGGCCCTCGGCCCGTCGCCCGCAGACGATGCCGACGATCCTGCTGCCGCCCTGCGCTTGCGGCCTCCAGACGCCTCTTGAGGCGACGCCGCCCGGCCTTGCCCCCGTTGCCGCCGGGCCATTCGGAGTCCACTCACCCGAGATGCAAAAACCGGGGGAGTAACAGGCACGCCTCGGCATTGGACGCTGAAAAACACCGGTCAGCGGCCTGCTGCCAGGGCAGCCACTCATAGGCATCGTGCTCACGCGGGCTCAGCACCACGGGCGTGGCTGCGGGCACACGCAGGCCAAACACGCGCTCACGGTTGCGCACCACGCCAGGTGCATAACGGTGCAGCCATTGGGGCCAGATGTCGTACACGTTCTCCAGCGCCCAGTCGGTCAACAGGCAACCCGGTGCCTGGGTGTCTATCCCGGTTTCTTCGGCCACTTCACGGCGTGCGGCCTCGGCAAAAGGCTCATCCAGCGCATCCTTGCTACCGGTGACCGACTGCCAATGCCCCTCGCCCCCGGTGCGGCGGATCAGCAGCACCTCCAGCGCGGGGGTGTGGATCACCACCAGCACCGACTCTGGAAGCTTGTAAGGCCGCGGTGGCCCGGCGGCGGCTACCATGGCTGTGCCTTCAGCCCCCCTTGGAGCGCTGGGCTGCCGTGGTGGTGGGCACGGGCGGGGGCAGCTCCTTGGCCTGCAACGCACGCGCCTGCACCACCAGCTGGTTGTGCGCGTCCAGAAACGCCGCAGCAATGACCTTGCCTTCATTGGTATTGCTCCAGCCAGCGCCCGCCGCACCGCCCAGCTTGCCGAACACCAGGCCGCCCACCCCCAGGTCGGTGGTGCGCGCTGAGCCTGTGGCCGCAGCTACCTGTTCGGTGGTTTCGTTGTCGGACAGCAGCAAGGCCGTCTGTGCTTCCTTGAACTTGACCTGCTCCACCAGCCCGGCCAGGCCTGCGATGTCGCGCAGTACCGGGATCATGGCGATCACCCCGGCCAGGCCCCGGCCCGCATCCTGCTCGCTGAACGTGAGGCTGGGCGTGAGCGTGTACTGCGCCTCGTACCCCTTGCCCTTGGCCACGGTGGAGTTGTTCTTGCGCAGGATGCCGGCGTCCTTCAATTCCTGCTCCTGCACAGTGCCCTTCAGGCCCGCTGCCCGGTCCACCACGCGGAAACACCCGCTCTGCTGGGCCAGCAGCTTGACCAGCGGCACCGGCGACGCGGGCAGCTGGTAGCCCGAGCCCATGATGTAGCCATTGGGGTTCTCGGCCAGCGCCAGCGTGGCCACGGGCGCATCGCAACGCACCAGCTCACGTGCCGCGTTCTGCGCGCCCTGGGGCCCGGCCGAGCCCGTGACCACCGAACCGCCCTGTCCCAGTTCGGTCTTCTTCTCGCCGCATCCGGCCAGTGCGATGCATGCGGCCGCAAGCAGCCAATGGGAGCGTGTCAACAAACGCATGGAAGTACCTCTTTCAGTCCGCGCCCGGCGGCCAGTGCCCGATGCGCCGCGCATGAAAAAAGCGGCCAGGGCGCAAGGCCCGAGCCGCTTGGTGTGCGATGCATGGCTGCATGCGCGAAGGACGTGATGCGTCCGGAATCAGGCCGCAGTCTTGACCGCGTCGGGGTTGCGCAGGCGGATGTGCAGCTCGCGCAGCTGCTTTTCGTCCACGGGGCTGGGCGCCTGCGTGAGCAGACACTGGGCGCGCTGGGTCTTGGGGAAGGCGATCACGTCGCGGATTGACTCAGCACCGGTCATCAGCGTCACGATGCGGTCCAGGCCAAAGGCCAGACCGCCGTGCGGAGGCGCGCCGTACTGCAGCGCATCCAGCAGGAAGCCGAACTTGAGTTGGGCTTCTTCAGGCGTGATGTTGAGGGCGTCAAACACCTTCTGCTGCACGTCGGCGCGATGGATACGGACGGAGCCGCCACCCATTTCCCAGCCGTTGAGCACCATGTCGTAGCCCTTGGAGATGCACTTCTCGGGCGCAGTGACCATCCAGTCTTCGTGACCATCCTTGGGGCTGGTGAAGGGGTGGTGCACCGAGTTCCAGCGCTGGTTTTCCTCGTCGTACTCAAACATCGGGAAGTCGACCACCCACAGCGGGGCCCAGCGGTTCTCGAACAGGCCGTTCTTCTTGCCGAACTCGCTGTGGCCGATCTTGATACGCAGCGCGCCAATCGCGTCGTTGACGATCTTTTCCTTGTCGGCACCGAAGAAGATCAGGTCGCCATCCTGTGCGCCAGTGCGCTCCAGCACGGCTTGCAGGGCTGCGTCGTGGATGTTCTTCACGATGGGCGACTGAAGACCGTCACGGCCCTTGGCCAGTTCGTTGACGCGGATGTAGGCCAGGCCCTTGGCGCCGTAGATCTTGACAAACTCGGTGTAGGCGTCGATTTCGCCACGGCTGATGCCGCCGCCTTCGACCGAGCCACCGGGCACGCGCAGGCCGACCACGCGGCCATTCTTCATGTTGGCGGCGCCCGAGAACACCTTGAAGTCCACGTCCTTCATCACGTCGGTCAGCTCGGTGAATTCGAGCTTCACGCGCAGGTCGGGCTTGTCGGAGCCATACAGGCGCGCAGCGTCCTGGTAGGTCATGACGGGGAACTCGCCCAGGTCCACGCCCAGCGTGTTCTGGAACACCGTCTTGATCATGCCCTGGAACATGTCGCGGATGTCCTGCTCTTCCATGAACGATGTCTCGATATCGATCTGGGTGAACTCAGGCTGGCGGTCAGCACGCAAGTCTTCGTCGCGGAAGCACTTGGTGATCTGGTAGTAGCGGTCGAAGCCCGCCACCATCAGCAGCTGCTTGAACAGCTGGGGCGACTGGGGCAATGCGAAGAAATGGCCGTCGTGCACGCGGCTGGGCACGAGGTAGTCGCGCGCGCCTTCGGGCGTGCTCTTGGTGAGCATGGGGGTTTCGATGTCAATGAAGCCATTCGCATCGAGGAACTTGCGCACCTCCATCGCCACCTTGTAGCGCAGCATCAGGTTGTTCTGCATGTACGGGCGGCGCAGGTCCAGCACGCGGTGCGTGAGGCGCGTGGTTTCCGACAGGTTTTCCTCGTCAATCTGGAACGGAGGCGTGACGGAGGGGTTGAGCACGTTCAGCTCATGGCACAGCACTTCGATCTGGCCGGTCTTGAGCTTGTCGTTGGTGGTGCCTGCGGGGCGTGCGCGCACCACACCCTTGACCTGCACGCAGAACTCGTTGCGCACGCCTTCGGCGACCTTGAACATCTCGGCGCGGTCGGGGTCGCACACCACCTGCACGTAGCCTTCACGGTCGCGCAGGTCGATGAAGATCACGCCACCATGGTCACGGCGGCGGTTCACCCAGCCCGACAGGGTAACGGTTTGGCCCAACAGGGCTTCGGTCACAAGACCGCAATAGTGGGAACGCATGGCCATGACAAAACTTCCGGCGCCGCAGGGCGCGTTGACGTTGAAAGAGATTGCTTTTCTTACTTGGGTGGGGGCAGCGTAGGGTCCGCTGGAGCCACCACACCCATGGAGACGATGTACTTGAGGGCGCTGTCCACACTCATTTCGAGCTCGACACAGTCGCTCTTGCGCACCATCACAAAATACCCCCCCGTGGGGTTGGGGGTGGTGGGCACGTACACGCTGACGAACTCGTCGCGCAGGTACGCAGCCACTTCACCATTGGGGGCGCCGGTGACGAACGCCACGGTCCATACCCCTTCGCGGGGCCACTGCACGAGCACGGCCTTGCGAAAGGCATTGCCGCTCTCGGAGAACAGCGTGTCCGACACCTGCTTGACGCTGGAGTAGATAGAGCGCACCACCGGAATGCGGTGCACCAGCGCGTCGCCCCACTGCACAAGCTTGCGGCCCGCAAAGTTGCTGGCAATGGCGCCCACCACGAGCAAGATGGCCAGCGTGAGGACCACACCAAAGCCCGGGACATGCACTCCGAGCAGCTTGTCGGGCTGCCACGCGCCGGGCAGGATCTGCAGGGTCTGGTCGAGCGTGCTCACAATCCAGTTGAGCACCCAGGCCGTGATGACACCGGGCACGATGACCAGAAGGCCTGTCAACAGCCATTTGCGCAGGGCAGCCATGCAGGTCCTCAGCTCGAAGAGGAAGAAGTGCCACTGGTACCCGCGGTGCCGGTAGCGCTGGCAGTGCTTGTGCTAGCCGCTTCCTTTTTAGGAGCATCACCGCCACTGGCAGGTGCCGCTGATTCAGTCTTGGACTCCGACTTGGCCTCGGTGGCCGGGGCGGAGTTGCCACCGTTTCCGCCACGGAAATCGGTCACGTACCAGCCCGAGCCCTTGAGCTGAAAACCTGCGGCAGTGACCTGCTTGGAGAAGGCTTCGGCGCCGCAGGCGGGGCACACCGTCAGGGGTGCGTCGGAGATTTTTTGCAGCATATCCTTGGCATGGCCACAGGAGCCGCATTTGTAGGCGTAAATAGGCATGTCAGTGTGTTGAGGGAAAGTGCAAAACCCTCAATTATAGGCGGCATGCCCCTTTACCCCCCGCGTTACTCGACCCCAACCATCTTGTGGTGGGAGGCATGGCTGTTGCGGATGGCCTGTGGCCCGAGGGAGCCGATCAGCATGCCCGCCAGCGCGGCCAGCAAACCCGCCAGCTGCGCAGGAAAGATTGCCCCCGCCGGAGTAGACAGGAACAACAGCCAGGTCACCAGGCCCAGCACGATGGCAAAGATGGCGCCCTGCGTAGTGGCACGCTTCCAGTACAGGCCGAACACCAGTGGCACAAACGCTCCCACCAGCGGCACCTGATAGGCACCCGACACCAGCTCATAGATGGAAGTACCCTGCATGTAGATGGCATAGGCCAACACGCAGGCGCTGAAAACGAGCGTGGTGATGCGCATGGTGCGCAGATGCTGCTTGTCCGAGCTGTGCGGACGGAACTGGCGCCAGATGTTTTCGGTGAAAGTGACGCTGGGCGCCAGCAGCGTGGCAGAGGCCGTGGACTTGAGCGCCGACAGCAGGGCCCCAAAGAACAGCACCTGCATCACAAATGGCATCTTCTCCAGCACCAGCGTGGGCAGCACCTTTTGCGGGTCGTCCTTGAGCAGCGCAGCCGTTTCCGTGGGCATGATGATGAGCGCGCTGGCCACCAGGAACATGGGCACAAAGGCGAACAGGATGTAGCAGATGCCACCAATCACGGGGCCGCGCGTGGCTGCCTGGATGTTGTTGGCCGACATCACACGCTGAAAGACGTCCTGCTGCGGGATGGAGCCGAACATCATGGTCACGCCCGCGGCGATGAAGAACACCACGTCATGGAACTTGGGCTCAGGCAGGAACCGGAACAGCTCACGGCTGGACGCGAACTCGATCACTTTGTCTGCCCCCCCGGCCATGTTGCCCGCAAACACGGCAATGACGGCCAGGCCCACCACCAGGATGATCATCTGGATGAAGTCGGTGACCGCCACCGACCACATGCCGCCGAACAGCGTGTACGCCAGGATGGAGACCACACCAATCGTCATGCCCACCGGAATGCTGATGGCACCGCCAGACAGCAGGTTGAACACCAGGCCCAGCGCTGTGACCTGGGCAGAAACCCAGCCCAGGTAGCTCAACATGATGATCAGCGAGCAGACGATTTCCACCGTGCGGCCATAGCGTTCGCGGTAATAGTCGCTGATGGTGAGCAGCGTCATGCGGTACAGCTTGCCGGCAAAGAACAGGCCGACCAGGATCAGGCAGAAGCCCGCGCCGAATGGGTCTTCCACCACATTGCCCAGACCGCCCTCGATGAACTTGGCGGGAATGCCCAGCACGGTCTCCGACCCAAACCAGGTGGCAAACGTGGTGGTGATGATCATGTACAGCGGCAGGTGGCGCCCGGCAATGGCAAAGTCCGCAGCGTTCTTCACACGTCGGGCTGCCAGCAAGCCGATGCCGATGGTGATCAGCAGGTAAACGATAACCAGGGTCAGCAGCACAGCGCGCTCCTCTCTCTTTTTGTCTCGGTCGGTCCAGGGTGAAGAAATCCGACCTGCACCCCGGCGCTCCCCACACCGGGGCACCGGGCATGCAGATCGTCAGAAAAGCCGGATTCTGATCAGCAGTTGGATGAGCAGCAAGCCCAGCACAAACCCGACCCCAGCAAAAATGATGCCTTGCAGCAGCCGGTTGGTGCGTTTTTGCGCTTCCAGCAGTTCACGCAGTGCAGGCTCGTGGTCTGCCGGGCGCTGGCGCAGCGCGTCGTAGATGAGTCGTGGCAGCTCGGGCAGCAGCTTGGCATAGTGCGGCGCCTCGGCCCGCAGCTCGCGCCACAGGCGCTGGGGGCCCATCTGCTCCAGCATCCACTTTTCAAGGAAGGGCTTGGCCGTGCTCCACAGGTCCAGGTCCGGGTCCAGCTCGCGGCCCAGGCCCTCAATGTTGAGCAGGGTCTTTTGCAGCAGCACCAGCTGGGGCTGAATCTCGACATGAAAGCGGCGCGAGGTCTGGAACAGCCGCATCAGCACCAGGCCCAGCGAGATTTCCTTGAGTGGGCGGTCAAAATATGGCTCGCACACGGCGCGGATGGCCGACTCGAGGTCATTGACCCGCGTTTCGGGCGGCACCCAGCCGCTTTCGATGTGCAGCTCTGCCACCCGCTTGTAGTCGCGCCGGAAGAACGCCACAAAGTTCTGCGCCAGGTATTCCTTGTCCACTTCGGTCAGCGTGCCCACGATGCCGAAGTCCAGCGAGATGTAGCGGCCGAACGTGGCAGGCTCCAGACTCACCTGGATGTTGCCCGGGTGCATATCGGCGTGAAAAAAACCGTCGCGAAACACCTGGGTGAAGAAGATGGTGACGCCGTCGCGCGCCAGCTTGGGGATGTCCACACCGGCCTCCCGCAGGCGGTCGATCTGGCTGATGGGCACACCGTTCATGCGCTGCATCACCATGACCTCGGGGTGGCAGAAGTCCCAGAAGATCTCTGGGATCAGCACCAGGTCCAGCCCGGTCATGTTGCGGCGCAGCTGCGCAGCGTTGGCAGCCTCGCGCACCAGGTCCAGTTCGTCGTGCAGGTAGTTGTCAAACTCTGCCACCACCTCACGGGGCTTCAGGCGCTTGCCATCGGCAGACAGGCTCTCCACCCATCCCGCCATCATGCGCATGAGGCTCAGGTCCTTCTCGATCACCGGCAGCATGCCAGGCCGCAGTACCTTGACCGCTACCTCGCGCTCAATGCCCTGGCGGTCGCGCAGCGTGGCGAAATGCACCTGGGCGATGGACGCGCTGGCCACCGGTGTGCGGTCGAAGGAGGTGAACACCTCGTCCACCGGACGACGGAAGGCACGCTCGATGGTGGCGATGGCGATGTCGGGGTCGAATGGCGGCACGCGGTCCTGCAGGCGGGCCAGTTCGTCGGCGATGTCGGGCGGAAGCAGGTCGCGGCGGGTGGACAGCACCTGGCCGAACTTGACGAAGATAGGCCCCAGGCTTTCCAGCGCCTCGCGCAGGCGTTGCCCACGCGGCGCATCCAGATTGCGCCCGATGGACACGATGCGCGAGATCATGCGCAGCCAGGGCTTTTGAAAGCTGTCGAGCAGCAAGCCATCCAGGCCGAACCGGAACACCACCCACAGGATGGCCGCCCCCCGCAAGAAGCGCTTCATGCGTCGGCCCGGTCCGAACCAGCCGAAGGTGACAGCGGCGCCGCCGCCGGCGCGCCGGGCGCCACCGGTGCCGTCGACACGACCACTGCAGAAGACGCCGCGCTGGCGGCAGCCATGCGCGAACCCACAAACTGGCGCAGCGCCTGCGCAGCCCGGCTGGCGAACTGTGCCAGCGTATGCGCAGGGGCATCGCCAATCACGCGGGCCAGGTCTTCCTCCACGTCCCAGCGCACATGGTCCACCAGCCAGTTGATCTCGGCCGCCAGTTGCACATCGCCCTCAATGCGGATGGAGGGCTTATCGCCCCGCAACGCAGCCTGGGCCAGGGTGATGGGGGAGGTATCGGTCACTTCCAGCCGCAGGTCTGGCACCGCGGATTCGGGCGCCAGGTTGAACAGGCCCGCAGGGGTGATCACCAGCGACAGGGAGTAGGCCCGCCACTGCACCCTGGCGATGCGGCCCTTTTGGCGCACCAGCCGGTCCGTGGCTTCTTTCTCCTGCATCAGCACATGGTTGAGAAACAGCACCAGGCGCTGCTGCACCTCGTGGACCAGCCATTGCGGGGGCTGCGGGCCGGCTGCCAGGCGCTCGAAGAGGCCGTCCAGAAAAGGAAAAGGGGACTGTGGTGTTGCCATAGTCCCCGATTATTCCCTGAACTGGAATGCCCCTGGCACGCAGGGGCCCCGTGGGCGGTGTTTACTGCAGGGCTTGCACGCCTGCCACCAGCCAGCCGGTGTTGCCTGCCTTGGGCTTGGTCATGTTCCAGACCTCACGGAAGGGGCTGGGCCCGGCCGAGGGTTCTTCGCGGATCATGCCCGAGAACTCGACGCTGGCCATGTAGCCGTCGCCCAGGTCTTCGATGCCCAGCAGCTGCGCTTCGATCATGACCACATCGGTGTGATTGGGCTGCGTGCCCCGGTGGGCTTCGCGCTCGGTCAGCTGGGTGCGGATCTCATCGAGCATGTTGTCCGTCATCATGGACCGCAGGGTGGCGATGTCCGAGCGGTCCCACGCGCCCTGCAAGGTCACGAAGTTGCGCTTGGCGGCCGCCAGGAAACCCTCGGTGTCGAAATCGGCGGGCACACCCCAGTTCTGCGAACCCGACAGGCCCGAACCGATCACCACACCCGAACCCACGCCACCCTGCCCGGCACGCGAGGCATCAAATGCCATGCTGCTGCGCTCCCAGGGGCGGGCCGATGCGTCGTTGCCCACGTTGTTGGGGCTGTACTGCGGCGGCACCTGGGCAGCGGCGGGCGTTGCAGCCCCTGCGCCCTGGAAGGCGAACGGGGCACCACCTGCAGCATTGCCCGAGCCATTGCTACCGCCGTTGCGCGACCGCATGACCATCTTGAAGATGGCAAACGCCGCCAGCGCCAGCAGCGCAATCATCAGGATGTTGCCAAAGCCCGCGCCCAGGCCCAGCGAGTGCGCCAGCCAGGCCAGACCCAGACCCGCCGCCAGGCCGCCCAACATGGCACCCCAGGGCTTCTTGGCCGGCGCGGCCGGAGCCGCTGCCGGCGTGGCGGTAGCAGGCTTGGCTGCCGCAGCCGTGTTGGTCGCGCTTTGTGCCGGTGCGCCCGGCGTGGCGGGCGGCGTGGCCGACTCGCGCTGCGTCACATTGCTGGACTGCTTGCCCACCGATTTGCCACCACCCAGTCGCCGCGCGGCGTCGGCATCGGCGTGCGCAAACGCCAGCATCGCGACCAACACCACAGACCACAGTTTCATCATGACTTCTCCGTCTCCGTTATCGACCGAGCAAACCGCTCAGCACTTGATTCCAACATGGAGGGCCACAATGCCCCCCGTCATGTTGTGATAGTCCACATGCCCAAAACCATTTTTCTGCATGAGGCTTTTGAGTTCTTCCTGCCCCGGGTGCATGCGGATGGACTCCGCCAGATACCGGTAGCTCGCGTCGTCGCCCGCTACCAGCTTGCCCAGCTGGGGCAGCACCTTGAACGAGTACCAGTCGTACACCTTGGTCAGCGGCTGCGCCACTTTGGAAAACTCCAGCACCAGCAGCTTGCCGCCGGGCTTGAGCACACGGCACATTTCGGCAATGGCCTGGTCCTTGTGGGTCATGTTGCGCAAGCCAAAAGCCACGCTCACCACGTCGAAATGCGCGTCGGGAAACGGCAGCTTTTCAGCGTCGCAGACCAGCGTAGGCAGCACCACGCCCTCGTTGATGAGACGGTCACGGCCCACACGCAGCATTGCCTCGTTGATGTCGGTGTGCACCACACGGCCCGACGCCCCCACCTTCTTGGAAAACGCCACTGCCAGGTCACCGGTGCCCCCCGCAATGTCCAGCACCTGGCTGCCTTCGCGCAGGTTGGCCACCATCACGGTGTAGGCCTTCCAGGCACGGTGCAGGCCCGCCGACATGAGGTCGTTCATCACGTCGTACTTGGAGGCCACGGAATCAAACACACCGCGCACGCGGCGCGCCTTTTCCTGCTCGTCCACCGACTGAAAACCGAAATGCGTGGTGCTCATAAGAATCATGCTAGGCGCGTGAACGCCAGAGGTACAGCGACAACCCCGCACTGAATTGGGGCATCTGTCGCAATTTGGAGAACACTATTGAAACAAAAACAGCCGCTAGCGCAAGCAAATATTGCGCTGATAGCTATATTTTCAGTAGCACCTTGCCGCACAGGGACTTGTGCGGCTTTTGGCGGCGGGCCCCTGAACAGGCCTGCCGAGGGCGTCAGTGACTGCCGCAGGCGTGGCCCCCTGCACCACCCTTGGGCGCCATGGGTGCATCACGGTCGGCCCCCGCCGCAGCCAGCCGCTCGGTGTACTGGGCCCACAGTGCGTCCTGCTTCTGGCCCAGCTCGTAGAGATAGTCCCAGGTGAAGATGCCGCTGTCGTGGCCGTCGGAGAACGTGGGCTTGACCGCGTAGTTGCCCACAGGCTCTAGGTTGATGAGCGCCACATTGCGCTTGCCCGTCTGCAGCACCTCCTGCCCCGGGCCGTGGCCTTGCACCTCGGCCGAGGGCGAGTACACGCGCATCAGCTCGAACGGAATGCGGAATGTGGCGCCATCCGAAAAACCCACCTCCAGCACGCGCGACTGTTCATGCACCGTCAGGGCCTGCGGCGTGGGAGCGCCCGCTTTCAAACCTGCCATGGAATCACCTTGAGAAAACTGTTGTCAGAAACGACGGCTGCCATTGTCCCACCCGCCCCGGCACACGCTGCCAGCAAGGTTACCGGGCGGCCCACTGCGCCAGCTGGGACTGCAGCTGCGCTTCCAGCGCGGGCAACAGGGCCCGCAGGGCGGCCTCTTGCTCGGCCGGGCTGGGCCGCTGCGCAGCGGCCCATACCGGGGCCGGGAAGTGGCTGTCCCAGTCAAACCGCGCAATCACGTGCCAGTGCAGGTGCGGCACCATGTTGCCCAGCGCTGCGATGTTGACCTTGGTCGGCGACAGGTGCTGGCGCAGCGCCTGCTCCACCAGGGTCACGGCTTCCATGCAATGCGCACGGTCAGCGGCGGCCAGGTCCGAGAACTCGGCCACATGCGCGTTCCAGACCACGCGGTAAAAGGCGGGGAACCCCGCCTCCTGCGCACGGATGACACGCAGGCGCTCGCCACGCCAGACCAATGCGCCGCCGTCTTCAGCGCACAAGGGGCAGGTCATCAGACCAGCACCCGCTCAATGCCGCCGTTGTTGGCTCGGTGTACGTACTCAGGCATCCAGTTCTCGCCCAGGATCTCGCGCGCCATCTCGACCACGATGTAGTCGGCTTCGAGCAAGCCGTTGTTCAGGTCGCCTTCGTAGCGGTTCAGGCCCTGCAGGCAGCTGGGGCAGCTGGTGAGGATCTTCACGTTGTCCTGCGCGCCGACAGCACCGCTGGCACGCAGCTGGGCTTCGCCCTTCTTGATCTCTTCTTCCTTGCGGAAGCGCACCTGCGTGGACACGTCGGGCCGGGTCACACCCAGCGTGCCCGACTCGCCGCAGCAACGCTCGCTCTTCAAGACCTGCTCGCCCACCAGCGCCTTCACGGTCTTCATCGAGTCCTGCAGCTTCATGGGGTTGTGGCAAGGCTCGTGGTACAGGTAGGCACCCTTGCCCTGCAGCTGGATGCCCTTTTCCAGCAGGTACTCGTGGATGTCGATGATGCGGCTGCCCGGGAAGATCTTGTCAAACTCGTAGCCCTGCAGCTGGTCGTAGCAGGTGCCGCAACTCACCACCACGGTCTTGATGTCGAGGTAGTTGAGCGTGTTGGCCACGCGGTGGAAGAGCACACGGTTGTCCGTGATCATCTTCTCGGCCTTGTCGAACTGGCCCGAGCCGCGCTGGGGGTAGCCGCAGCACAGGTAGCCCGGCGGCAGCACCGTCTGCACACCCGCGTGCCACAGCATGGCCTGGGTTGCCAAGCCCACCTGCGAGAACAAGCGCTCCGAGCCACAGCCCGGGAAGTAGAACACCGCCTCGGTCTCGGCCGTGGTGGCCTGCGGGTTGCGGATGATCGGCACGTAGTCCTTGTCTTCGATGTCGAGCAGCGCACGCGCCGTCTTCTTGGGCAGGCCGCCGGGCAGCTTCTTGTTGATGAAGTGGATCACCTGCTCCTTGATCGGAGCCGTGCCCACCGTGGCCGGCGGCTTGGCCGTCTGCTTGCGGCCCACCTTGCGCAGCAGGTCCACGGCCATGCGCTGGGCCTTGAAGCCCACGTCCACCATGGCCGAGCGCATCAGCTTGATGGTGTCCGGGTTGGTGGCGTTGAGCATGGTCATCGCCAGCGCGTTGCCGGGGCGGAAGGTCTTCTTGCCCATCTTGCGCAGCAGGTTGCGCATGTTCATGGTGACGTCGCCGAAGTCGATCTTCACCGGGCAAGGGCTCTCGCACTTGTGGCACACCGTGCAGTGGTCGGCCACGTCTTCAAACTCCTGCCAGTGCTTGATGCTCACGCCCCGGCGGGTCTGCTCTTCGTACAAAAACGCCTCGACCAGCAGCGAGGTCGCCAAGATCTTATTGCGCGGGCTGTACAGCAGATTGGCGCGTGGCACGTGCGTGGAGCACACGGGCTTGCACTTGCCGCAGCGCAGGCAGTCCTTGACCGAATCGGCAATGGCGCCGATGTCGCTCTGCTGCATGATCAGCGACTCGTGGCCCATCAGCCCGAAGCTGGGCGTGTAGGCGTTGGTCAGATCGGCATGCAGCGCAGGTTTTGAGGCCAAATCGGCGCCAAGCGCTAGTGGAACATGCCCGGATTGCTCCTGATTTCGGAGCAACTTGCCCTTGTTGAAACGGCCTTCCGGGTCCACCTTGCGCTTGTACTCGGCAAAGGGACGCAGCTCGTCGTCGGTCAAAAACTCCAGCTTGGTGATGCCAATGCCGTGTTCGCCCGAGATCACACCATTGAGGCTGCGCGCCAGCACCATGATGCGCGCCACGGCCTCGTGCGCCGTCTGCAGCATCTCGTAGTCGTCGCTGTTGACGGGGATGTTGGTGTGCACATTGCCGTCGCCAGCGTGCATGTGCAGCGCCACCCACACGCGGCCCTTGAGCACGCGCTTGTGGATGGCCACGGCCTCGTCCAGGATGGGCTTGAACGCCGCACCGGTGAAGATGGCCTGCAGCGGCGCCCGCAGCTGGGTCTTCCAGCTGGCGCGCAGCGTGTGGTCCTGCAGCTGGGGGAACAGGGTTTCCACATCGTGCAGCCAGCCTTGCCAGAGGGCGCGCACCTCTTCCACCAGGGCGATGGCCTGGGCCACGCGGTCTTGCAAAAGCTCGGGAGAAGGCACCTCGTCGTCGGCGTCGTGCTTGCCCAGGGGCAGGTTGCCACGCTCGAAGAACTCGGTCAGCGCGTCGCAGAGCTTGAGCTTGTTGCGCAGGGAGAGTTCGATGTTGATGCGCTCGATGCCGTCGGTGTACTCGGCCATGCGCGGCAGCGGGATCACCACGTCTTCGTTGATCTTGAAGGCGTTGGTGTGGCGGCTGATAGCCGCCGTCTTCTTGCGGTCGGCCCAGAACTTCTTGCGCGCATCGGCCGTGATGGCCACAAAGCCTTCGCCGCTGCGGGTGTTGGCCAGGCGCACCACTTCGCTGGTCACGCGGGCCACGTCATCGGCGTTGTCGCCGGCAATGTCGCCAATCAGCACCATCTTGGGCAGGCCGCCGTTGCCTTTCTTGCTCTTGGTGGCGTAGCCCACGGCCTTCAGGTAACGGTCGTCCAGGTGCTCCAGGCCCGCCAGCAGCACGCCACTGCGCTTTTGCTCGGCAAACATGAAGTCCTTGATCTCGACGATGCTGGGCACGGCGTCCTTGGCGTTGCCGAAGAACTCCAGGCACACGGTGCGCGTATGCTCGGGCATGCGGTGCACCACCCAGCGCGCGCTGGTGATGAGGCCGTCGCAGCCTTCCTTCTGGATGCCGGGCAGTCCGGCGAGGAACTTGTCCGTCACGTCCTTGCCCAGGCCTTCCTTGCGGAAAGTCTTGCCCGGAATGCTCAGGCGCTCGGTGCGCACGGGCGTCTTGCCATCGGCCTCGAAATACTGCAGCTCGAAAGTGGCCACTTCCACGTCATGGATCTTGCCCATGTTGTGGTCCAGGCGCGTCACCTCCAGCCACTGGGCGTCGGGCGTGACCATGCGCCAGCTGGCCAGGTTGTCCAGCGCAGTGCCCCAGAGCACGGCCTTCTTGCCGCCCGCGTTCATGGCGATATTGCCGCCAATGCACGATGCCTCGGCGCTCGTCGGGTCCACCGCAAACACAAAGCCCGCACGCTCGGCCGCATCGGCCACACGCTGGGTGACCACGCCGGCCTCGGTCCACACCGTGCCCACCTCGCGGTCCAGGCCCGGCAGGCGGCGCATCTCCACCTCGGTCATGGCTTCGAGCTTTTCGGTGTTGATGACCACGCTCTTCCAGGTCAGCGGGATCGCGCCGCCGGTGTAGCCGGTGCCGCCCCCACGCGGAATGATGGTCAGGCCCAGTTCGATACAGCCCTTGACCAGGCCTGCCATCTCTGCCTCGGTGTCGGGCGTGAGCACCACAAAGGGGTACTCGACGCGCCAGTCGGTCGCGTCGGTCACGTGGGACACGCGCGAGAGGCCGTCGAACTTGATGTTGTCCTTGGCCGTGAGGCGGCCCAGGGTTTTCTGGATCTGGCGGCGCAGCTGCGCGGCCTGCTCGAAAGTGGCGTTGAACTCGGCCACCGCACGGCGCGCGGCGACGACGAGCTCGCCCACGAGGCGGTCGCGGTCGGCGTCGTCGGCGGGGGTGCGGCGCTTTTCGATCTCGGCCAGCCGGTGGTTCAGCGCATCAACCAGCAGCTTGCGGCGGCCGGGGTTGTCCAGCAGGTCGTCCTGCAGGTAGGGGTTGCGCTGCACCACCCAGATATCGCCCAGCACCTCATACAGCATGCGGGCCGAGCGGCCCGTGCGGCGCTCTTTGCGCAATTGGTCCAGCACCTCCCAGGAGGCGGAGCCCAGCAGCCGGATCACGATCTCCCGGTCGGAGAACGAGGTGTAGTTATAGGGAATTTCTCGCAGTCGGGCAGGCTCGGCGGCCTGCGTCTGCAAGGCCGCCAGCGCGATCGGTACATTCATGGGGGTCTACCTGGGGTGGGGGCGCGATTTTAAGCCACCGGCCTACGGCTTGCCGGGCCAGGGCTGCCAGGCTGAGCCGAAGCAGCCCTGCCAGAGCCTCAGAACAGCACGCGGCTGCGCAGGGTGCCACTCACCCGGGCCAGCTTGTCCAGCGCCAGGTCGGACGAGGCAGCATCGATGTCGATCACCACATAGCCGATCTTCTCGTTGGTCTGCAGGTACTGGGCCGACACATTGATGGCGTTGTCCGAGAAGATGCGGTTGATCTCGGACAGCACCCCTGGCACGTTGCGGTGGATGTGCAGCAGACGGTGCTTGCCGGGGTGGGCCGGCAGCGCCACCTCGGGGAAGTTGACCGACGAGGTGCTGGTGCCGTTGTCGCTGTACTTGACCAGCTTCTCGGCCACCTCCAGGCCAATGTTGGCCTGCGCCTCCAAGGTGGAGCCGCCAATGTGCGGGGTCAGGATCACGTTGTCCAGCCCGCGCAGGGGCGACTGGAACTCGTCCTTGTTGGTGCGCGGCTCGACCGGGAACACGTCGATGGCGGCGCCCAGAAGCTTCTTGGCCTGGAGGGCCGCAGCCAGCGCCTCAATATCCACCACCGTGCCGCGCGCGGCGTTGATGAGGATGCCGCCGGGTTTCATGGCAGCGATCTCGGCGGCGCCGATCATGCCCTCGGTGGACGGCAGCTCGGGCACGTGCAGGCTCACGATGTCGCTCTGGCCCAGCAGGTCGTGCAGGTGTTGCACCTGCCGCGCATTGCCCAGGGGCAGCTTGTTGACCACATCAAAGAAGGCCACGTGCATGCCCAGCGCCTCGGCCAGCACCGACAGCTGCGTGCCGATGGAGCCGTAGCCCACGATGCCCAGGGTCTTGCCACGGATCTCGTAGGCGTTGTCGGCGCTCTTGAGCCAGCCGCCCCGGTGCGCCACGGCGTTCTTCTCGGGCACCCCGCGCAGCAGCAGGATGGCTTCGGCCAGCACCAGCTCGGCCACAGAGCGGGTGTTGGAGTACGGCGCGTTGAACACCGCAATGCCCCGCTCGCGCGCGGCGTTCAAATCCACCTGGTTGGTGCCAATACAAAAGCAGCCCACGGCCACCAGCTTGTGGGCCTGGGCAAACACCTCTTCGGTCAGCTGCGTGCGCGAGCGGATGCCTACAAAGTGCACGTCGGCGATCTTGCGCTTGAGTTCCTCGTCCGGCAGCGCACCGGACACCGTCTCGATCTGCGTATAGCCCGCCGCCCGGATCACATCCACTGCGGAGGAGTGGATGCCTTCGAGCAGCAGAAACTTGATCTTGTTCTTGTCGAGCGAATTGGTGGCCATGGCGATGAAGGAGAAGGGGTGAAAGAAGGAAACGTCCGGCGCGCGGCGGCGCGAACGAACCGAGGGTGTCCACGCAGGTGAACAGTCACCAGCATGGTGCATTGCACAAAACCTTGCAAGCCTCGGCAAATGCGCCACACCTTGTCACAAAAAGGTCACAATCGCACCCCTCACGGGTAACCCAAGGGGTTTCCCCGGTTGATGCATGGCGCGAGGTCATGCGACAACGACATATCAATGTCACAAAGGCTGCATAGCATCCGGCCCTTGTGCTTTTCGTCATCCTCGGAGGAAATATTCATGAAAACGAAGCTTCTGGCGGTCTGTGCTGCTGTTGCCATGTCGGTCTGCGTGCCTGCACAAGCGCAGGCTCCCATTGAGATCCAATGGTGGCACTCGATGAGTGCAGCGCTGGGCGACTGGGTCAATGACCTGGCCAAGCAATACAACGCCAGCCAGACCCAGTACAAGGTGGTTCCCACGTACAAGGGCCAGTATGACGAATCGATGACCGGTGCCATCGCCGCGTTCCGCGCCGGCAATGCTCCCCACATCCTGCAGGTGTTCGAAGTGGGCACCGCCACCATGATGGCCAGCAAGGGCGCCATCGTGCCTGCGGCCAAGGTGCTGAACGACGCAGGCTTCAAGTTTGAGCCCACCGAATACGTGTCCGCAGTGGCCGGCTACTACACCGCCCCCAATGGCCAGATGCTGAGCTACCCGCTCAACAGCTCCACCACCATCTTCTATTACAACAAGGACGCCTTCAAGAAGGCCGGCCTGGACGCCGACAAGCCGCCCAAGACCTGGCCCGAAGTGTTTGCTGCTGCCTCCAAGCTGAAGGCCAGCGGCCACAGCTGCCCGTTCACCACCAGCTGGGTGAGCTGGACGCAGCTGGAGAGCTTCTCGCTGTGGCACAACACTCTGTTCGCATCGAAGAACAACGGCTTTGATGGCAACGACGCCCAGCTGCAGATCAATACCCCCCTGCACGTGCGCCACTTCGAGAACCTGGCCAAGGCCTCCAAGGAAGGCAGCTTCGTCTACAAGGGCCGCAACAACACCGCCGATGCATCCTTCCCCTCCGGTGAATGCGCCATGATCACCGGCTCGTCGGGCCTGTACGCCCGCGTGGCCAAGGAAGCCAAGTTTGCCTACGGCATCTCCACCCTGCCCTACTACCCTGACGTGAAGGGCGCTCCCCAGAACACCGCCATCGGTGGTGCCAGCCTGTGGGTGATGGCCGGCAAGAAGCCCGAGGAATACAAGGGCGTGGCCAGCTTCCTGAACTTCCTGAACGACACCAAGGTGCAGGCCGCCAGCCACCAGCGCACGGGCTACCTGCCTGTGACCATGGGCGCGTACAAGCTCACAGAGGCCTCCGGTTTCTATGACAAGAACCCCGGCACCGATGTGGCCGTGACGCAGATGATCCGCAAGGCCACCGACAAGTCGCGCGGCATCCGCTTGGGCAACTTCGTGCAGATCCGCTCGATCATCGACGAGGAAACCGAACAAATCTGGTCGGGCAAGAAGTCGCCCAAGGAAGCCCTGGACACCGCCGTGACCCGTGGCAACGAGCAGCTGGCCCGCTTCGCACGCGCCAACAAGTAAGCACGGTCCACCATCTGTCGATGCCACCTGGCCACCCGGCCGGGCGGCATCGAAAGCCCGCCGCCCCGTCAACCCACTTGGTTCACGGGGCGGCGGGGTTTTCTTTTTGAGAGTTTCGTCATGGAAAAACGCGTACTTTTCCGCTCTGCGTGGCTACCCTGGGTGCTTCTGGCTCCCCAGCTGGTCATCATCAGCGTGTTCTTCTTCTGGCCCGCAGGCCAGGCCCTGGTGCAGTCGTTCCAGATGCAGGACAGCTTTGGCATGTCCACCGAATGGGTGGGGCTGGACAACTTCAAGGCCCTGTTTGAAGACCCGGGCTATCTCGCCTCGTTCAAGACCACGGCCTTCTTCTCGATCCTGGTGGCGGTGGTGGGCATCGGCCTGTCGCTGATCCTCGCGATCTTCGCCGACCGCATCATCAAGGGCGCCATCGTCTACAAGACCGCCCTGCTGCTGCCCTACGCCGTCGCCCCTGCGGTGGCAGGTGTGCTGTGGATGTTCATGTTCTCGCCCTCGTTGGGTGTGGTGGCCTACATGCTGCGCCAGTCGGGCTTTGACTGGAACCACATGCTCAACTCCGACCACGCGATGACGCTGATCGTGATTGCAGCGGTGTGGAAGCAGATCTCCTACAACTTCCTGTTTTTCCTCGCAGGTTTGCAGTCCATCCCCAAATCGCTGATCGAAGCCGCCGCCATCGACGGTGCGGGCCCCTGGCGCCGGTTCTGGAGCATTCAGTTCCCGCTGCTGTCGCCCACCACGTTCTTCCTGCTGGTGATCAACGTCGTGTACGCGTTCTTCGACACCTTTGCCATCGTGGACTCGACCACCCAGGGCGGTCCCGGGCGCGATACCTCCATCCTGGTCTACAAGGTCTACCACGATGGTTTCAAGGCCATGGACATGGGCGGCTCGGCCGCGCAATCGGTGGTGCTGATGGCCATCGTGGTGGTGCTCACCGTCATTCAGTTCCGCTACGTTGAGAAAAAGGTTCAATACTAAAAATGGTCGAACGCAGCCCCTATCTCACAGCGTTCTCGCACCTCATCATGGTGCTGGGCGTGATCATCGTCGGCTTCCCGCTGTACCTGGCCTTCGTGGCCTCCACCCATACCGCACAGGACATCGTTCAGGTGCCCATGCCCATGGTGCCCGGCAGCAACTTCTGGCAGACCTACCACGACGCGCTGTTTGGCGGCGGCGCGGGTGCGGGCTCCACCGCGCCTGTGGCCCGCATGATGTGGGTGAGTTTTGTCACCGCCATGGTCATCACGGTGGGCAAGATCGCCATCTCGCTGCTGTCGGCGTTTGCCATCGTGTACTTCCGCTTCCCCTTCAAGGGCATCTGCTTCTGGCTGATCTTCATCACGCTGATGCTGCCCGTGGAAGTGCGCATCGGGCCTACCTACCAGGTCGTATCCAACCTGGGCATGCTCAACACCTACGCGGGCCTCACGGTGCCGCTGATCGCCTCGGCCACCGCCACCTTCCTGTTCCGCCAGTTCTTCCTGACGGTGCCCGATGAGCTGGTGGAGGCCGCACGTGTGGACGGCGCCGGTCCGATGCGCTTTTTCAAGGACATCCTGGTGCCGCTGTCGCGCACTTCGGTTGCCGCACTGTTCGTGATCCAGTTCATCTACGGCTGGAACCAGTACCTGTGGCCGCTCTTGGTGACCACATCCGAAGACATGTACCCGGTGGTCATCGGCATCAAGCGCATGCTGGCCGGTGGCGACGCAGGCAACGAATGGAACATCGTGATGGCCACGGCCCTCCTGGCCATGCTGCCGCCTGCCTTTGTGGTGGTGGTCATGCAACGCTGGTTCGTCAAGGGCCTGGTGGACACCGAAAAATAAGACAAAACTCCTGCAAGCGCTTGTTCAATAAGCCCCTGTAGCTATCAAATTCATTGCACATATGGCATCCCTCTCTCTCCGCAACATCGTCAAGCGCTACGGCGTGGGCCCCAAGGCCAACCAGGTCATCCACGGCGTGAACGCCGAGGTCAAGGACGGCGAGTTCGTCGTCATCGTCGGCCCCTCGGGCTGCGGCAAGTCCACCCTGCTGCGCATGGTGGCGGGCCTGGAAGAAATCTCCGGCGGCGAACTGCGCATTGGCGACCGTGTGGTCAACGACCTGGAACCCGCCCAGCGCGACATCGCGATGGTGTTCCAAAACTACGCGCTGTACCCCCACATGACGAACTTCGAGAACATGGCCTATGGCCTGAAGATCGCCAAGGTACCCAAGGAAGAGATCAAGGCGCGCGTCGACAAGGCCGCCAAGATCCTCGAACTGGGCCACCTGCTGGAGCGCAAGCCGCGCGAGCTGTCGGGCGGCCAGCGCCAGCGCGTGGCCATGGGCCGCGCCATCGTGCGCCAGCCCCAGGTGTTCCTGTTTGACGAGCCGCTGTCCAACCTGGACGCCAAGCTGCGCGCCCAGACCCGCCTCGAAATCCAGAAGCTGCACCGCGAACTGGGCATCACCAGCCTGTTCGTGACACACGACCAGGTCGAGGCCATGACGCTGGCCCAGCGCATGATCGTGATGAACGCGGGCAACATGGAGCAGTTCGGCACGCCCGAAGAGGTCTACCACACGCCCGCCTCCACCTTCGTGGCCAGTTTCATCGGCTCGCCGCCGATGAACCTGCTCAAAAACGCACCAGGCGCCAAACCGGGCACCATTCTGGGCATCCGCCCGGAGCATCTGGATGTGCGCAGCGAGGGTTGGGCCGTTACCGTCGAAACTGTGGAGTTGCTGGGTGCCGAGCGCCTGATCTACGGCCGCATCAACGGCGAACAGATCATCGTGCGGGTAGAAGAAGGCACCCACGCGCCGCAGCCGGATGCGGTGATCCACGTCGTGCCCCGTCCCGACCGCCTGCACGCTTTCGATGCCACCACCGGTAAACGCATCCCCGACTGAGCCCGTGCAGCCGCCTGAAGCCGCCGGCACCGGGCACGGGGTTCTGGCCACCGTGCCGGTGCTGGCCTCGCTGCACCTGGCAGAGACCCGGCAGTTCTACGTCGAGCGGCTGGGGTTCACCGCACTGCTAGAGATGGATAACTACCTGATCCTGCAGCGCGATGGCTGCGAGCTGCACTTTTGGCCCTGCACCGAGCGCCATATAGCAGAAAACACTTCGTGCTACGTACGTGCAGACACTGGGTTGCTGCATGCGGATTTCACGGCACGCGGCCTGCAACTGGCACCTCCCACTGTCCAGCCCTGGGGCATGAAGGAGATGTATGTCATCGACCCCCATGGCAATCTGCTGAAATTTGGTGAACCCGCATGAGCGCACCCTCGTCTACCCTCGCCCCCTGGCCCTACCCCCGCTGGATCGCCCACCGCGGCGCGGGCAAGCTGGCCCCTGAGAACACCTTGGCCGCCTTCCGGCTGGGTGCCCAATACGGCTACCGCATGTTCGAGTGCGACGCCAAGCTGAGCAGCGACGGCGTGCCCTTTCTGATGCACGACGCCACGCTGGAGCGCACGACCAACGGCCACGGCACCGGCGGCGACCGGCCCTGGACCCAGCTTGCCCAGCTGGATGCAGGTGGCTGGCATTCCCGCAGCTACGCGGGCGAGCCCCTTCCCACACTGGAGAACCTGGCGCGCTACTGCATTGCCAACGGGTTTTTCCTGAACATCGAGATCAAGCCCACACCAGGCCAAGAAGAAGTGACTGGCCGCGTGGTGGGTGAATACGCTGCGCGGCTGTGGCAAGGCCAGGCTGTGCCGCCCTTGTTCTCGTCGTTCAAGCCCGAGGCACTGGCCGGTGCCATGGCCACCGCCCCCCACATACCCCGCGCGCTGCTGATCGACGCGCTGTGGGACGGGTGTTTGGACAAAGCCCAGGCGCTGGGCTGCGTGGCCATCGTGTGCAACCACGCGCTGTGGGACCAGGCCCTGGTGGACCAAGTGCACGGCCTGGGCATGCGTACGCTGAGCTACACGGTGAATGACGACTGGGCAGCGCAGCGCCTCATCGCGCTGGGCACGGACGGCATCATCACCGACCGAGTGGATTTTTTCTCGCCTGCCAAGCCATAGGGCACCACTTCACCAAAACACCCCCCATCCCAATCCAGCGGCCACCGTGGGCCGGCCTCACCGGGCCACCGGTGGTGTCGCGCTTAGCGCCTCAGGGGGTCAATCCATCTTCGCGCCGGACTTCTTGACAGCATCCGCCCAGCGTGGCATCTCGGCGGCCAGGAACTTGGCAAAGTCGTCCGCGCCCAGAAACGCCGGGTCTGCGCCCTGGCTCACCATGCGGTTGCGCACGTCGGGCATCTGCAGCACCTGGCCAAAGGCGTCACTGAGCTTGTTGACCACGTCCTTGGGCGTGCCTGCAGGCGCCAGAAAACCGTAGAAGCCCACCACCTCAAAGCCCTTGATACCGCTCTCGATCACCGTGGGCACCTCGGGCAGCGCGGGGTTGCGCTCCTTGCTGGTCACGGCCAGGGCGCGCACCTTGCCCTGCTTGTGGTACGACGCAGCCTGCGGAATGCTCTCGGCCATGAACTGCACCTGCCCGCCCATGAGGTCGGTGAATGCCGGCGCGCTGCCCCGGTAGGGGATGTGCACCATGAACAGGCCCGTGGCGGTCTTGAACATCTCGGGCACCAGGTGGCTGATGCCGCCATTGCCCGCCGAGCCAAAGTTGACCTGACCAGGCCGCGACTTGGCATAGGCCATGAACTCCTGCAGATTCTTGGCGGGCACGCTGGTGTTGACCAGCAAGGCCAGCGGCTGCATGGCCGTGCGCGCCACGGGCACAAAGTCCTTGAGGGTGGCATAGGGCAGGCGGCTGTACAGCGCGGGGTTGATGACCATCACCCCGGTGTTGGCCAGCATGATGGTGTGGCCGTCAGGGGGCGCTTTCATCACCTCCTGCGCGCCCACGGTGCCACCGGCTCCGGCTTTGTAGTCCATCACCACCGGCTGGCCCAGCACGGTCTGCAGCTTGTCGGACAGCAGGCGCGCATGCTGGTCCAGCGGCCCGCCGGCGGGGAAGCCCACCACGATACGGATGGGCTTGGACGGAAACGCCTGCGCATGCACGGCGGCAGCAAAGGCCAGGCCTGCGGCCAGGGTGATGCAGGTACGCAGCAGCTTCATGGGGTTGTCTCCAGCATTGGTTGTGGGTGTACGGGGGTGTTCGCTAGTTCCGTCAGAGCGGGCCATGGCAACCGTCCTGGAAGGTGTAACGAGGCTATCAGACACCAGGGCGCGACAGCCCTCCAGATCACCTCTCGCAAACCCTCAAAACACGTGACGGCTTGCTGAAAGCTTCAAGCCTTCCAGCCCCGCACCAGCACCCACTGGCAAGTGGCGCAGGCCACCACCAGCGCGGCATAGGTGAGCATCTTGCCGTCACGCCCCCACAGCACCAGCCCTGCCGCGAGCACCGCCACCCCCACGGCAAACAGAATCGCCCACCGCAGCCACACAGACATTGCAGAGGCACTGCGCGAGCCCACCATGCGGCCCGAAAGCAACAACACCAGCGCCATGGCGGCAGCGGGTGCAACAAAGTTGAGAAGGTGGTTGGCGATGTCCAGCGGACCCATGGAATTGACCCAAATCAAGGCTTGAACAAGCAAGGCCGCCTGTTCGGGCCAACAATTTTATAATTGCGGCTTATGGCAGTCTGGGCCCTCGGCATCAACCACACCACCGCGCCGCTCGATCTGCGCGGCCGGTTTGCGTTTGCGCTCGATCAGATTGCGCCCACGTTGCAGGGTTTGCGCCAGTCGCTGGGCAGCAACACCCGGCACCCCGGCGTGGAAACCGCCATCATTTCCACCTGCAACCGCACCGAGATTTACTGCGCTGCCGAGGCATCGGCCATGGACCACACGCTGGGCTGGTTGGCCCAAAGCGGTGGCGTGAGCCCCGCGCTGCTGCGCTCGCACTCCTACACCCTCGAAGACAGCCTCGTCGCCCGCCATGCCTTCCGCGTGGCCAGCGGCCTCGATTCGATGGTGCTGGGCGAGGCCCAGATCCTGGGCCAGATGAAAGACGCTGTGCGCGCCGCCGAAACAGCCGGCGCTTTAGGCACCACGCTCAACCAGCTGTTCCAGCGCAGCTTTGCGGTGGCCAAAGAGGTGCGCACCAGCACCGAGATTGGCGCCCACAGCATCAGCATGGCCGCCGCCGCCGTGCGCCTGGCCAGCCAGCTGTTTGAAGACCTCTCCAAGATCCGCGTGCTCTTCGTCGGCGCGGGTGAAATGATCGAGCTGTGCGCCACGCACTTCGCCGCCAAGAACCCCAAGGCCATCGCCATTGCCAACCGCACGCTGGAGCGCGGCGAAAAGCTCGCCACCCGTTTCGGTGGTGAGGTGATGCGCCTGGCCGACCTGCCCGAGCGCCTGCACGAGTTCGACGCCGTCATCAGTTGCACCGCCAGCAGCCTGCCCATCATCGGCCTGGGCGCGGTGGAGCGCGCGCTCAAGAAGCGCCGCCACCGCCCCATCTTCATGGTGGACCTGGCTGTGCCGCGCGACATCGAGCCCGAGGTGAAAGCCCTGGGCGACGTCTACCTGTACACCGTGGACGACCTGGCCACCGTGGTCCAGACCGCGCAGGCCAACCGCCAGGCCGCCGTGGCGCAGGCCGAAGCCATCATCGACGCCGGTGTGCAAAGCTTCATGCACTGGATGGAGTTGCGTAGCCCCGCGGCGGCCGAGGGCGGCGTGGTGCCGCTGATCCAGCAGCTCAACGCCCAGACGGACGAATGGCGCGCGCTGGAAATCGCCCGTGCCAAGAAGCTGCTGGCCAAGGGCGAGGATGTGGACGCCGTGCTCGAAGCCCTCTCGCGCGGCCTCACGCAAAAGATGCTGCACGGCACCCTGGCCGAGCTGCGTGCGGGCGATGCCGAGATGCGCGCCCAGACGGCCCAGACCGTCTCACGCCTGTTCCTGCGCTCGCAAAGCAAGACCCCCCACAACAACGGCCTGTAGCGGCGCTCGCCCGCTCCGCAGCCGTTCCGATTTGAGTCAAATCGGCCTCAAGCGCTTGATATACAAGCGCTACCAGCTACCAAATCTGTAGCAAATCCTTTTCCCAGAATTCCATGAAACCCTTTCTCCGAAGCCAGCTGGAGCGCTACGCACAACGCCTGGGCGAGCTCGACTTCCTGCTCTCGCGCGAAGACATCATGAGCGACATGGCGCAGTACCGGCGCATTTCCGTCGAACATGCCGAGGTCACGCAGATCGCCGGCCGCTACGCCCGCTACCAGCAGCGCGAGGCCGACTTGGCCGGTGCGCGCGAGATGCTGGCCGACCCCGACATGGCCGAAATGGCGCAAGAAGAAATCACCGGTGCCGAGGCTGAGCTGGTACAGCTGGAGGACGAACTTCAGCGCCTGTTGCTGCCCAAGGACCCTGACGACGCGCGCAATGCCTTCGTCGAAATCCGCGCGGGCACGGGCGGCGATGAATCCGCCCTGTTCGCCGCCGACCTGACCCGCATGTACACCCGCTATGCCGCCACCGAGGGCTGGAAGGTGGAGATCATGAGCGCCAACGAAAGCGAGCTGGGCGGCTACAAGGAAATCGTGCTGCGCGTGGAGGGCGACCACGTCTACGGCGCGCTCAAGTTCGAATCCGGCGGCCACCGCGTGCAGCGCGTGCCCGCCACCGAGACGCAGGGCCGCATCCACACCAGCGCCTGCACCGTGGCCGTGATGCCCGAGCCCGATGAGCACCAGGCCATCACCCTGAACCCGGCAGACCTGCGCATCGACACCTTCCGCGCCAGCGGCGCGGGCGGCCAGCACATCAACAAGACCGACTCCGCCGTGCGCGTGGTGCACTTGCCCACCGGCATCGTGGCCGAATGCCAGGACGGCCGCAGTCAGCACAGCAACAAGGCCAAGGCGCTGCAGGTGCTGCAGGCGCGCATCCAGGAGAAAGAGCGCAGCGAACGCGCCGCCAAAGAAGCCGCGCTGCGCAAGGGCCTGATCGGCAGCGGCGACCGCAGCGACCGCATCCGCACCTACAACTTCCCGCAGGGGCGCCTGACCGACCACCGCATCAACCTCACGCTGTACAAGCTGCTGGCCGTGATGGAAGGCGACCTGGGCGATGTGCTGCAGGCCCTGCAGCATGCCCGCGAGGCCGAGCAGCTGGAAGAGCTGGAGATGGGCGCCACCGGGTGAGCCAGGCCAGAATTTGAGACAAATTGGCTGGTAGCGCTAGAGTCATATGCCTGAAAAGCTATCAAAACAATAGTGAACCACACCACCTCTCCCACCCTCGCCCAGGCTTTGGCGCAGGCCCACACCCTGGGCCTGGCGCGTATCGACGCGCAACTGCTGCTGCTGCACGCCGTGGGTCGGCCTGATGCAGGCCGCGCCTGGCTGCTGGCGCACGACACCGACGCCATGGACGAAGCCGTGCACGCCCAGTTCATCGCCCTGTGCCAGCGCCGTTTGGCGGGCGAGCCGGTGGCCTACCTCACCGGCCGCAAGGAGTTCTACGGCCTGCCGCTGCAGGTGGACGCGCGCGTGCTGGACCCGCGCCCCGACACCGAAACCCTGGTGGACTGGGCGCTGCAGGTGATCGCCCCGCTGGCATCGCCCCGCGTGGTGGACCTGGGCACCGGCAGCGGTGCCATCGCCCTGGCGCTGCAAAGCCAGCGCACCGACGCCCAGGTGCTCGCGGTAGATGCCAGTACCGATGCGCTGGCTGTGGCGCAGGCGAATGCGGAGCGGCTGGGCCTGCCCGTGCAGTTCCAGCCAGCCAACTGGCTGGCGGGCGTGGAGGGCCCCTTCGATGCCATCGTCTCCAACCCGCCCTACATCCCCAGCGCCGACCCGCACCTGGCGGCCCTGACCCATGAGCCGCTGCAGGCCCTGGCCAGCGGCGCAGACGGCCTGGAAGACATCCGCACCATCGCGGCCCAGGCGCCCACCCACCTGCGCCCCGGCGGCTGGCTGCTGCTAGAGCATGGCTACGACCAGGCCCAAGCCGTGCAGGCGCTGCTGGCCACCCAGGGGTTTACGCAGGTACACAGCCGCAATGACCTCGCTGGCATTGCGCGTTGCACGGGCGGGCAGTGGCCTGCGGCGCAGACAGTGAAATAATCCACCCCATCGCGGGCTCCTAGCCCCCCCTGCCCGCCAGCCCCTTTACCAGGAGTTTTCCCCATGAGCGACACCCAACAACGCATCGACGCCCTCGTCAAATCCAGCGATATCCTGCTGTTCATGAAGGGCAGCGCCAGCTTCCCCATGTGCGGTTTCTCCGGCCGCGCCATCCAGATCCTGAAGGCCTGCGGCGTGGACCCCAAGAGCGTGGTCACCGTCAACGTGCTGGAAGACGACGAAATCCGCCAGGGCATCAAGGAATACAGCAACTGGCCCACGATCCCCCAGCTGTACGTGAAGGGCGAGTTCATCGGCGGCTCGGACATCATGATGGAGATGTACGAATCGGGCGAACTCAAGCAGGTGCTGGGCACCGAAGGCTGATCGACGCAGCCGTTGCGCCACCCGCCATCAGGCCGCCTTCGGGCGGCCTTTTTGTTTGCCCGCAACAGTGGCACCAATCAGGGGCTTTTCCGATGGAGCAGCGGGCATGTTGTGTGCTTGAATGATTGCGTGACGTAACCCTCACAGGAGCATGCAATGACCAGCCATAGCCTTGTTCCCCAGTCTCCCGCCCTGCGCCTGCCGGTGGCCCAGATGCGCAACGTGTTCCATCCGGGTGATGTGGAACGCAAGCTGGCCCGGTTGCAAGAGTCGGGCAACCAGCGCGAATACGAAACCCTGCGCACCGTGTACGAACGCATGCTGGAGCGTGGCCCGGAGCGTTTTCAGGTCAAGCCCTCTGGCGTGCCCGACATGGCCAGCCTGTACGAGCAGTTGCCCAACTTCACCGAGGTGCTGGACGATGTGAAGCGCCACGTGGCGCTGGCACAGGACAGCAGCGATGGCCTGGAAGTTACGCCCATGCTGTTGCTGGGCCCGCCCGGCATTGGCAAGACCCACTTTGCACGCCACCTGGCCGAGCTGCTGGGCACGGGCATGAACCTGCTGCCGATGAGTTCCATGACCGCTGGCTGGCTGCTGTCGGGCTCGTCCGCACAATGGAAGGGCGCGCGGCCTGGCAAAGTGTTCGAAGCGCTTGTGGAGGGCGAATACGCCAACCCGGTCATCGTGGTGGACGAGATCGACAAGGCCAGCAGCGATGCGCAGTACGACCCACTGGGCGCGCTGTACAGCCTGCTCGAATACGACACGGCGCAGAGCTTTACCGACGAGTTTGCCGAGGTGGCCATCGACGCGAGCCAGGTGATCTGGATCACCACAGCCAACGACACACGCGGCATTCCCGACCCCATCCTGAACCGCATGAACGTGTTCGAGGTGGAGGCGCCCACGCTGGAGCAGGCCCGCACCATCGCCCGCAACCTGTACCAGGGTATCCGCGCAGGGCATGACTGGGGTCGCCTGATCGACCCCGAACCGCTGGACGACGTGCTCGACCACCTGGCCCAAATGCCCCCGCGCGAGATGCGGCGGGCGCTGATGACCGGCTTTGGCAACGCGCGGCTGGACCGCCGGTCTACCGTGGAGATCACCGACCTGCCCAAGGCGGCCACGGGGCGCAGCCGCATCGGCTTTGTGCAGTAAGTAGCGCGGTCGCCTGCTGGTGCCGCCTCCCCCGCCACGCCAAGCAAAGGCTTGGCGCGGGGTTGGCACCACCCACCCAGGCAGCATCAGCAGGCCGGCGCACAAGGTGCGCAGATACACTTGGTGGCCCGTGCACACACACCGTGCACCGGCTCCACCCTCGTCCCATGACCCTGTCCCAAAGCCTCTTCGTGATCGGGCTGCTGATTGCAGCCAGCGCCTTTTTCTCCATGGCCGAGATTTCGCTCGCGGCCGCCCGCCGCCTGCGCCTGCGCCAGATGGCCGACGAAGGCGACGCGCGCGCGGACCGGGTACTGCGCATGCAAGAGCAGCCGGGCGACTATTTCACGGTGGTGCAGGTGGGGCAAAACGCTGTGGCCATCCTGGGCGGTATCGTGGGCGAAGGGGCATTGAGCCCGCATTTCAGCGAACTGTTTGCGCTGTGGATGTCAGGGCCCACGGCCGAGCGGGCGGGGTTCCTGGCCTCCTTCCTCATCATCACCTCGCTGTTCATCCTGTTTGCCGACCTGTTCCCCAAACGCCTGGGCATGGCCGAGCCCGAACGGCTGGTGATACGGCTGGCACAGCCCATGGCCTGGTGCATGACGCTGTTGCGGCCGCTGGTGTGGTTCTACAGCCGGGGGGCGGATGCGCTGTTCCGCCTGTTGGGCTTGTCATCGTTGCGCGACGACCGCATCACCTCCGACGACATCCTAGCCATGATGGAGGCCGGTGCCCGCGCCGGGGTGCTGGCAGCGCGCGAGCAACAGGTCATCACCAACGTGTTTGAGCTGGACACGCGCACGGTGTCCAGCGCCATGTCGCCGCGCGACCGGGTGGCGTTCTTCCTGCGCGACGAGCCCGACTCGGTGATCCGCCTGCGCATTGCGGCCGAGCCGTTTTCCACCTACCCGGTCTGCGAGGGCGACATCGACCATGTGGTGGGCTATGTGGATGCCAAGGACCTGTTTCAGCGCGTGCTGAACAACCAGCCCATTTCACTGGCCGACGACAGCCTGGTGCGCAAGGTGCTGATCGTGCCCGACCGGCTGACCCTGTCGGAGGTGCTTGAGCAGTTCCGCCAAGTCCACGAGGACTTTGCCGTGATCGTGAACGAGTACAGCCTGGTGGTCGGTGTGGTCACGCTCAACGATGTCATGAGCACCGTGATGGGTGACCTGGTGGGCCCGGCGGACGAAGAGCAGATCGTGCGACGGGATGAGAACTCCTGGCTCATCGATGGGGTCACCCCCATTGAGGATGTGCTGCACGCCCTGTCGCTGGACGAGCTGCCGCACACCGGCGAGTACGAAACCCTGGCGGGCTTCCTGATGGTGATGCTACGCCGCGTGCCACGCCGCACTGACAGCGTGAGCTGGGGTGGCTACAAGTTTGAGGTGCTGGACGTGGACAGCTATCGCATCGACCAGGTCATGGTCTCCAGGCTGGGCGGGGCCCCTGGTGCATCGGCCCCGAGCCCGTCAGCACCGACGGGAACCGCTGTGGAGTGACCAAGGTGCGGCCCGTGTCACAGCCACGCTGATCGTTCTATGCGGCCGGCGACTGCGGCCGATCGGCAAACAGCCACTTGCGCTGCGCTCCAAAGACGGCATCGGGGTAAGGCGACCGGCCGCGGCTGCCGTTGTAGCGGCCCAGGGCCATGAACAAATCGCCCTGCTCACGATCGATGTAGTGACGCAGGATGACGCAGCCAAAACGCAGGTTGGTCTGCATGTGAAACAGCTTACCCGGGTCGCCATCGCCAATCACGCGCGTCCAAAAGGGCATGACCTGCATGTAGCCCCGCGCTCCAACGCTGGACACCGCAAACTTGCGGAATCCGCTTTCTACCTGGATCAGCCCCAAGACCAGGGATACATCCAGCCCGGCGCGCTTGGATTCGTACCAGACCGTCTGCAAAAAATCGCGGCGTACTTCCAGGTCCGGTTTGCGCGGCCGCAGGCGATCACTCTGCGTGCCCAGCCACCGCAGGTAGTGCAGGCGCGCTTCAGTGGTAAAAAACTCCGGCTCGGGCGGCGCCTGGTTGGCAATGGCAGAGCTGAGTGCGGTGCGCACCGAGTCCATCAGGGGCTCCTCCAGCTGCCCGCCAGCGTGCGCCACCTGCGGAGCGCCCAGCCAGGCGGCGGGCGCTGCCAGCGAAGCCAGCGACAACAGGCAGCCGCGCCGCGACAGCCCCGCAGGGCCGCCCGAGGCCGCGGCCGACGGAGCGATGGAGGAGGCGCCGCTCATGCTCATACGGCCATGCGGCCCTTCACATGGGCCAGGATGTCGGCCACGGCCACCTTGGTGGCGGCGGTGTCACGGCGGTGCTGGTACTCGACAACGCCCTCTTTCAGGCTCTTGTCGCCAATGGTCACGCGGTGTGGCACGCCGATCAATTCCCAGTCGGCAAACATCGCGCCGGGGCGCTCGCCACGGTCGTCCAGGATCACGTCCACGCCCGCGGCCAGCAGGTCGGCATACAGTTGCTCGGCCGTGGCTTTGACGGCCTCGCTGCGGTCCATGCCCACGGGGCAGACCACCACCGTGAACGGCGCAATCGCATCCGGCCAGATGATGCCGCGCTCGTCGTGGTTTTGTTCAATGGCGGCAGCGGGCAGGCGCGTCACGCCAATGCCGTAGCAGCCCATCTCGAAGAATGCCGGCTTGCCGTCGTCGCCCAGGAAGGTCGCGTTCATGCCCTTGCTGTATTTGGTGCCCAGGTAGAACACATGGCCCACTTCGATACCGCGCTCGATCGCCAGCTCGCCCTTGCCGTCCGGGGAGCGGTCGCCCGCCACCACGTTGCGCAGATCGGCCACCATGTCAGGCTCGGGCAGGTCGCGGCCCCAGTTGACGCCGGCGATGTGAAAGTCCACTTCGTTGGCGCCGCAGATCCAGTCGGCCATCACAGCGACTTCGCGGTCTGCCACGATCTTCAAAGGCTTCTTCAAGCCGATGGGGCCCAGATAACCCGGCTTGCAGCCAAAGTGGTCCTCAATTTCGCCCAGCGTCGCAAAGCGGAAGCCCGCCAGTCCTGGCACCTTGCCAACCTTGATCTCGTTCATATCGTGGTCGCCGCGCAGCAGCAGCAGCCACACCTGGGTCTTGACGATCTCACCCGCTTCGTTGGTTTCGTCCGTGGCCAGCACCAGTGACTTGACCGTGGTGTTCAGCGGAACACCCAGCAGTTCTGCCACATCGGCACAGGTGCTCTTGCCTGGGGTGGCTGTTTTGGTCAGCGCCTGCGTGGCAGCGCCGCGTGGTCCGGCGGGGGCCAGCGCCTCCGCCTTTTCCATGTTGGCGGCGTAGTCGCTCTGCGGGCAGTAGACGATGGCGTCTTCGCCCGTAGCGGCAATCACCTGGAACTCTTCCGACAGGTCCCCCCCGATGGCGCCGCTGTCAGCGGCGACGGCACGGTAGGTCAGGCCGAAGCGGTCAAAGATCCGCCGATAGGCAGCAGCCATCACCTGGTAGCTGGCCTTGGCGGCCACTTGGTCGCGGTCAAAGCTGTAGGCATCCTTCATGATGAACTCACGTCCGCGCATGAGGCCAAAACGGGGGCGGCGCTCGTCGCGGAACTTGGTCTGGATCTGGTAAAAGTTCTTCGGCAGCTGCTTGTAACTCTTGAGCTCTTGACGGGCGATGTCAGTGATCACTTCTTCGCTGGTCGGCTGCACCACGAAGTCGCGACCATGGCGATCCTGGATGCGCAGCAGCTCGGGGCCCATTTTCTCAAAGCGCCCGGTTTCCTGCCAGAGCTCAGCGGGCTGCACCACGGGCATGGTCAGCTCGACAGCACCCGCGCGGTTCATCTCTTCACGCACGATGGCTTCCACCTTGCGGATCACGCGCAGGCCCAGAGGCATGTAGTTATAGATGCCAGCGCCCAGCTTCTTGATCAGCCCGGCCCGCGTCATGAGTTTGTGGCTGACCACTTCGGCGTCCGCCGGAGCTTCCTTGAGGGTGGAAATGAAGAATTGGGAGGCTTTCATCGGGAATCGATTGCAGGCAGAACGGGGCTGTCCACTTGCTGCGCGCTAGGCGCCGTGCATAATGGACACAGTTTAAAAATTTGGGGTTTGATTATGCTTGACCGGGACGGCTTTCGGCCGAACGTCGGCATCATCCTGCTCAACCAGAAAAACCAGGTGTTTTGGGGCAAGCGCATTCGCACCCACAGCTGGCAGTTCCCGCAGGGTGGCATTGACCGGGGCGAGACCCCCGAGCAAGCCATGTTCCGCGAGCTGCATGAGGAGGTGGGATTATTGCCCAACCACGTTCGCGTGGTGGCCCGCACCCGGGACTGGTTGCGCTATGAGGTGCCTGACCGGTACATCCGCCGCGATGCGCGCGGCCACTACAAGGGCCAGAAGCAGATTTGGTACCTTTTGCAATTGATGGGGCACGACTGGGATCTGAACCTGCGTGCTACCAATCACCCGGAGTTTGACGCTTGGCGGTGGAACGACTACTGGGTTCCACTGGATGTGGTGGTCGAGTTCAAGCGCGGTGTCTATGAGATGGCGCTCACCGAACTGGCCCGCTATCTGCCGCGACACGAGCAGCGCAACCGCTATTTGCGCAGCGGTTTACGCACCCGCGAGGGTGAACATGCGGGCGTCGCCAACATGTTCCGCACAGGCTCCATGCTGGTCAACCCTGGCATGGAACTCCCCCCAGGTGCCAGTTTTGATCCTGATCCTCAAAACAGCATGCCGGGAGAACTCGACGGCATGCCATCGGTATCAGACACACCGCGCTGACCCTGACATCGCACTATGAAAAACGCCTGCATCTGCAGGCGTTTTGTTTTGATGGGCGAATCCGCTCAGTCCTGAATCGACAAGGATTGATGCGCGCACCCAGTCTCTATGCGCCTTGCGCCAACACGAGATTGTCTCGGTGCACCATTTCCGGCTCAGCCATGTAGCCCAGCAGTTTCTCAAACTCCGTCGACGGCTTGCGGCACAGAAGGCGGGCTTCCGCCGCTGCATAGTTGGCCAAGCCGCGTGCAATCTCTGCCCCAGACCCGTCGCGCACGGCAATCACGTCGCCGCGCGAAAAGTCCCCCTCCACCGCCGTCATGCCGATGGGTAGCAGGCTTTTGCCTTCGTCGCGCACCTTGGCCGCAGCCCCAGCGTCCACCACCACAGACCCACGCAGTTGCAAATGGTCCGCCATCCACTGCTTGCGGGCCTGCTTTTTCTGTGTCTGGGCAACCAGCAAAGTACCCAACGCCTCACCACTCACCAAACGGACCAATACGTCGGATTCGCGTCCCCAGGCAATCACGGTCGATGCGCCAGAGCCTGCAGCGCGCTTGGCCGCCAGAATCTTGGTGATCATGCCGCCCTTGCCAATGCTGGAGCCCGCGCCGCCCGCCATCGCTTCCAGAGCAAGATCACCCGCCTTGGCCTCATGCACAAACTGCGCAGACGGATCACGGCGCGGGTCGGCGGTGTAGAGCCCCTTCTGGTCTGTGAGGATGATCAGGGCATCGGCTTCCACAAGGTTGGCCACCAGCGCACCCAGCGTGTCGTTGTCGCCAAACTTGATCTCGTCATTGACCACCGTGTCGTTTTCGTTGATCACCGGCACCACGCCCAAACGCAGCAGCGTGAGCAAGGTGGAGCGCGCATTGAGATAGCGCTCACGGTCCGCCAGATCGGCATGGGTAAGCAGTACCTGCGCGCTGCCCATCCCCTGCTCGCGCAGCTTGGTTTCGTACATCTGCGCCAGCCCCATCTGCCCCACCGCTGCAGCAGCCTGCAGCTCGTGGATTTCCTGGGGTCTTGTGGTCCAGCCCAGGCGCTTCATGCCTTCGGCAATGGCACCGCTGGACACCATCACCACCTCGCGTGGGGCACCCCCAACACCGCGCACCAGCGCGGCCAGTTGGCGACTCCACTCACCGATGGCGGTTTCATCCAGTCCACGCCCTTCGTTGGTCACAAGGCTGGAGCCCACCTTCACCACGATGCGGCGGGCATCTCTCAATACGCTGGAAACCATTTTGATGTCTTTGATGCCGATAGCGCTACTGCTTCATGCCTGAGTAGCTATTAAAAATGTAGCAATTCCTATCCTCTGAGCGCCGATGCGTCAGGCTGGCGCATCGCCGGCGAAACGGGGATCCACCTCCACCGGCTCGTTCTCCGTGCGCTGCTCGGACTGCACATGGCGGAAGATGGCGTGAATCAGCGGCTCGCAGCCCTCACGCGTAAGGGCCGAGATCTCAAACACCGGCCCCTTCCATTTGAAGCGCTTCACAAAATCCTTCACGCGCGCCTCACGCTCATCAGCGGGAACCATGTCCAGCTTGTTCAGCACCAGCCAACGCGGCTTGTTGTAAAGCTGCTGGTCGTATTTCTTGAGCTCGTTCACGATGGCCTTGGCCTGAGCCACCGGGTCCACAGCATCGTCAAACGGTGCCAAGTCCACGATGTGCAACAGCAAACGCGTGCGTTGCAGATGGCGCAAGAACTGGTGGCCCAAGCCAGCGCCCTCAGAGGCTCCCTCGATCAGACCGGGGATGTCGGCTACAACAAAGCTCTGCTCAGGCCCCACTCGCACGACGCCCAGGTTGGGGTGCAGCGTGGTGAACGGGTAATCCGCAATCTTCGGTCGCGCATTTGACACGGCCGTGATGAAGGTGGACTTTCCGGCGTTGGGCATGCCCAGCAAGCCCACATCGGCCAGCACCTTCAGCTCCAGCTTCAAATTCTTTTTCTCGCCCGGCCAGCCCGGTGTTTTTTGACGCGGGGCACGGTTGATTGCGCTCTTGAAACGCATGTTGCCAAAGCCGCCATCACCGCCTTTGGCGATGGTGATGACCTCGCCCGGGGTCAGCAGCTCATACAGAACTTCACCCGTCTCGGCGTCGGTGATGATGGTCCCGACCGGCATCTTGAGTGTGATGTCCGTACCCGCTGCGCCGAACATATCGGAGCCCATGCCATGCTCACCCCGTTTGGCCTCGTGACGGCGCGAGTAGCGATAGTCCACCAGGGTATTCAGGTTGGGATCGGCCACAGCAAACACATGCCCCCCGCGCCCACCGTCACCACCATTGGGACCGCCGAACTCCTTGTATTTTTCGTGCCGGAACGACACGCAGCCATTGCCACCATCACCTGCGGCAATGTCAATAAAGGCTTCGTCGACGAACTTCATGGGGTATCCAGTTTACAAAAGAGGCCGTACTGTCGGCTGCTGACCAATTGTGGCGGAACAGCAGTGGCCATTCCAGGCGCCACAGACCAAATGCGCACCAGCGACGCGTGCAGACCAAACAACAAAGCCCCGACAAAGCGGGGCTTCGATGGTTGCCGGAGGAGTAATCCTCAGGCGGGAGTCACATTGACCGTGGACTTGGACAATGCACCCTTGGTACCGAACGACACGTGGCCGTCCACCAGGGCAAACAAGGTGTGATCCTTGCCAACGCCGACATTGGTGCCGGGGTGGAAACGTGTGCCACGCTGGCGCACGATGATCGAACCAGCGCTGATCAGTTCACCACCGAAGGCCTTGACACCCAGCATCTTTGGCTTGGAGTCACGCCCGTTTCGCGTAGAGCCGCCGCCTTTTTTCTGTGCCATGACTAGCTCCTTCGATTAAGCAGCAATCGCACCGATTTGCAGCTCAGTGAACTGCTGGCGATGGCCTTGGCGTTTTTGATAGTGCTTGCGACGGCGCATCTTGAAGATGTGCACTTTGTCGTGCTTGCCGTGGGCCACGACAGTGGCTTTCACGGTTGCGCCGGACACCAGGGGCGTACCAACCTTCAGTTCAGCGCCGTTGCCGACAGCCAGAACCTGGTCGATCACAATTTCCTGGCCTACGTCCGCAGCAATCTGTTCTACTTTAATTTTTTCGCCGGAAGCAACGCGATACTGCTTGCCGCCGGTTTTTATGACCGCGTACATGTTGACCTCTTGATATGAGTTCTGCAGACGAATTTCCGCAGAGCCCGCGAGTATAGCGCATCTGGCATCACCTCGCCAGCACCACGCGCATCAGTCAATTCGGCGTGACCAACACGCCACCGCACTCGTCAGGCATGTGGCGGGCCTTCCTATAATTCGGGCACTTTCTGTGACCACCATCTTGACTGACCATACCGCCCCCGCAGCTTCCCCCCTCACGCTCGTTGCACAAGACATGCACGAGGTCGACAAGGTCATCGGTCAGCGCTTGACATCGAGTGTCCCCCTGGTGGCGCAGATCTCGCAATACATCATTGCAGCTGGCGGCAAGCGTCTGCGCCCCGCTCTGCTGCTGATGGTGTGCGGAGCCTTGGGCTACCGTGGCACACATCGACACAGCCTGGCGGCAGTGGTCGAGTTGATTCACACCGCAACACTGCTGCATGACGATGTGGTGGATGCATCCACCCTGCGCCGTGGCCGCCCCACAGCCAACGAAACCTTTGGCAACCCTGCCAGTGTTCTCGTGGGCGACTTTCTGCACACACGGTCATTCCAGATGATGGTCGAGGCTGGAAGCATGCGCATCATGGAAATCCTCTCCGAGGCCACGAACGTGATTGCAGAAGGCGAAGTGCTCCAGCTGATGAACATGCACGACGCCTCACTGGATGAAGCGGGCTATCTGCGTGTCATCCGCTCCAAAACAGCCAAACTTTTTGAAGCCAGCGCCCGCCTCGGCGCCATCCTGGCCAACAGCCCCCCCGATGTGGAAGAGGCATGCGCAACTTACGGGCAGGCACTGGGTACAGCATTCCAGATCATTGACGATGTGCTGGACTACGACGGCGACACTGCCGAGATGGGCAAAAATCTGGGTGACGACTTGAGAGAAGGCAAATCCACCCTCCCCCTGATCGCCGCCATGGAACGAGGCACCCCAAGCCAGGCGGAAATCGTTCGCCAAGCCATCGAACAAGGTTCGACCGAACGATTAGAAGAAGTCGTGAGCATCGTCCGCTCGACAGGCGCCCTGGACGTTACCCGCGCCGCAGCCTTCGCTGAAGCGCACCGCGCCATGGCTGCCGCCCGACTATTACCCGCGAATGCCTATTCGGAGGGTTTGCTAGAATTGGCAGCCCAATTGCTGGGGCGGCGAAATTAAAAGACGCACCAGATCACTCGCGGGTGCTTTTACAAGCTGCGGGGTGTAGCTTAGCCTGGTAGAGCGCTACGTTCGGGACGTAGAGGCCGGAGGTTCGAATCCTCTCACCCCGACCATATATCGCAGTATGGTCACCTACCAAAATCCCACCCGTTTGTGGCGCCGTTGCCAATATGCGCCGCTGTACAGCCCATGGTTGATCGGTGATGATAGGATGGTTTCTTTTCCACACCTAACACATTTCCGGTTACATGGCCGCTGTTGATACTGCCCTCAAAGAAGCCTCTGCAGTAGCCCTGCCCGGGCTCGGCCGCGCCCTGATGTCTGCGGGCAAGCTGACTCAGAAGTCAGCAGAAGACATTTACAAAAAATCACAAATAAGCCGTACTAGTTTCATTGCCGAGCTGACGGGCTCTGGAGCTGTTTCTGCAGCGGATCTGGCGCACACGGTATCTGCGGTTTTCGGTGCCCCCCTGCTCGACTTGGACGCCATTGATCCTTTGCGCCTGCCGAAGGAGCTCCTTGATAACAAGATATGCCAAGCATATCGCGTGGTGGTCCTGAGCAAGCGCAACAACCGGCTGATCGTCGCAACAGCCGATCCGACTGACCAAGAAGCTGCAGAGAAAATCAAATTCACCACCCAAATGGGTGTGGATTGGATTATTGCGGAATATGACAAACTCAGCCGGCTCGTAGAAGCCACCACCAAATCCGCCAGCGAATCCATGGATACGCTAATCAGCGGAGGAGGTGACTTCGCTTTCGATGACGTCTCTATTGAAGATGCGCCTGAAGAAGCGGATACAGGAACAACGGAAGTTGAAGATGCACCTATCGTCAAGTTCCTGCACAAAATGCTGCTCGATGCCTTCAATATGCGCGCCTCCGATTTGCATTTTGAGCCTTACGAACACCAATACCGCGTCCGTTTCCGTATTGACGGAGAGCTGCGCGAAATAGCCTCCCCACCGATCGCCATCAAGGACAAGCTCGCGTCCCGTATCAAGGTGATTTCGCGCCTGGATATTTCCGAGAAGCGCGTTCCCCAAGATGGTCGCATGAAGCTCAAGGTGGGGCCGGATCGCGTGATCGATTTTCGGGTAAGCACTTTGCCCACCCTGTTTGGCGAAAAAATCGTGATCCGTATTTTGGATCCGAGCAGCGCCAAGCTCGGGATCGATGCGCTTGGCTATGAACCCGTGGAGAAGGAACGATTGCTCCAGGCGATTGGTCGTCCTTACGGAATGATCCTGGTCACCGGCCCTACAGGCTCTGGCAAGACGGTGTCCTTGTACACCTGTCTGAATCTGCTGAACAAACCTGGGGTCAATATTGCGACGGCCGAAGACCCCTCTGAAATCAACTTGCCGGGCGTCAACCAAGTCAACGTGAATGAAAAGGCCGGCCTGACCTTTGCCGTAGCGCTGAAGTCGTTTCTGCGCCAGGATCCCGACATCATCATGGTGGGTGAAATCCGGGATCTGGAAACTGCAGATATTTCCATCAAGGCGGCGCAGACAGGTCACTTGGTGCTTTCCACGCTGCACACGAACGACGCGCCCACGACGCTCACGCGGATGCGCAACATGGGTATAGCGCCGTTCAACATCGCTTCCAGCGTGATTTTGATCACGGCGCAACGTTTGGCGCGCCGATTGTGCCCCGTGTGCAAGGTTCCCGCCGATATCCCCCATGAGGCTTTGGTGGATGCGGGATACGAAGAACACGAGATTGATGGTTCCTGGGTGACCTATCGACCAGTGGGTTGCTCGGCCTGCAATAACGGCTACAAGGGCCGACTCGGCATCTATCAAGTAATGCCTATTTCCGAGGAGATCCAGCGCATCATTTTGCGCGACGGGAGCGCATTGGAAATTGCAGAGCAGGCACGCAATGAAGGTGTTCGTTCGCTGCGCGAATCCGGGCTTTACAAAGCCAAACTGGGCCTCACTTCTCTAGAGGAAGTTCTGGCCGTCACCAACGAATAGCATCCACGGACGAGGGCATCATGGCGACCGCAGCATCAGCTAAAGATATCAAAGATTTTGTCTTCGAGTGGGAGGGCAAAGACCGCAACGGAAAAATTGTCAGAGGCGAAATCCGTGCCGGTGGAGAAAATCAGGTTCAGGCGACGCTGCGTCGCCAAGGGGTTTTCCCTACCAAAATCAAGAAGCGCCGCATGCGTTCGGGCAAAAAAATCAAGCCCAAGGACATAGCGCTGTTTACGCGTCAGCTGGCGACTATGATGAAGGCTGGAGTCCCGCTGTTGCAGGCTTTCGATATTGTCGGTCGTGGCAATACCAATGCTAGCGTCACCAAACTGCTCAATGATGTTCGGTCCGATATCGAGACTGGAACATCTCTCAACGGGGCATTCAGAAAGTACCCGATGTACTTTGACAGCCTATATTGCAACTTAGTTGAGGCGGGCGAGGCCGCGGGTATTTTGGAAGCCCTGCTGGATCGGCTGGCCACATACATGGAGAAAACCGAGGCGATCAAATCGAAGATCAAGTCGGCCCTCATGTACCCCATTTCCGTGGTGATTGTGGCTTTCGTGGTGGTGACGGTCATCATGATTTTCGTCATTCCAGCGTTCAAGGAGGTCTTCACGTCTTTCGGAGCCGATCTCCCAGCCCCCACACTTTTTGTTATGGCCATCAGCGAGGTATTTGTCAAATGGTGGTGGCTGATATTTGGCGTCATCGGTGGAGGCTTTTTCTTTTTCATGCAGGCATGGCGCCGCAATGAAAAGATGCAGATGTTCATGGACCGGCTTCTGTTGCGGATGCCCGTGTTTGGTGCCCTGATCGACAAATCCTGTGTCGCACGCTGGACCCGGACGTTGTCTACCATGTTCGCGGCGGGTGTACCCTTGGTGGAGGCCCTTGATTCAGTGGGCGGAGCTGCAGGTAATTCGGTGTATTCCCTGGCGACGGACAAGATCCAGCAGGAAGTCTCTACAGGCACCAGCCTCACCGCAGCCATGGGCAATGCCAATATTTTTCCCTCCATGGTGCTGCAGATGTGCGCGATTGGCGAAGAATCTGGCTCTATCGACCACATGCTTGGCAAGGCTGCCGACTTCTATGAAGCCGAGGTGGATGACATGGTGGCTGGCCTGTCCAGCCTGATGGAGCCCATCATCATCGTGTTTCTGGGCACACTCATCGGCGGTATCGTGGTATCGATGTATCTCCCCATCTTCAAGCTCGGTCAGGTCGTGTAATGGTGTTGGACGCGTGGTGGGACGCCGTTTTCGGCGGCGTGATTGGGTTGCTTTTCGGCAGTTTTCTGAATGTAGTTATTTACCGCCTTCCCAAAATGATGGAGAGGCAGTGGGCGGCAGAGCTCGCGCAAGTCGAGGCATCCAACCAGGGCAAAGAGCTGCCCGAGGACACGCAGCCCACCTTTAACCTCATGACACCTCGGTCCCGCTGCCCGGCTTGTGGGCATGTGGTGCGCTGGCATGAAAACATTCCTGTCTTAAGTTATCTGTTTTTGTGCGGACGGTGCTCGTCCTGCAAAACACGCATCAGTCCCCGCTACCCGATGGTCGAACTGGCAACGGGAGCGCTGTTCTTTTTCTGTATCCACCGCTGGGGCGCAACGCCTGCGGGGTTGGCATGGTGCGGCTTTTCGGCGGCCCTGATTGCTCTGGCGTTCATTGACTGGGACACCACGCTTTTGCCCGATGACATCACCTTGCCTTTGCTCTGGGCAGGGTTGCTGGCGTCCGCCCTGCAATGGACGAACGTACCGTTGTTTGCTTCCGTCATGGGCGCTGCGGCAGGGTACCTGTCGCTCTGGCTGGTCTACTGGGGCTTCAAGTTGGCGACAGGCAAAGAAGGCATGGGCTACGGCGACTTCAAGCTGTTTGCAGCATTGGGCGCATGGTTTGGCTGGCAGGCGCTGGTGCCGATCATTTTGATGTCTTCGGTGATTGGCGCCATCATCGGGATCGCAATGAAAACTCTCAGCAGCTTGCGTGAGGGTGGCTACATTCCGTTCGGCCCCTTCCTGGTGGGTGCAGGGCTCACCGCGATGGTGTTCGGCCCCAACGCCATTTTGGGTACAGTGCTCGGTCTTCTGGGGCTCTGACGAACTCTCATGGCAACCCACCGACAGCCCTTGCGCCTGGGTCTGACCGGCGGCATCGGTAGCGGCAAGAGCACCGTAGGCCAGATGATGGCGTCCTTGGGTGCAAGCCTCATCGACGCCGACCAGATCTCCCGGGAGGTGACTGGGCCGGGCGGTGCGGCCATGCCTGCCATTCGAACTACCTTTGGTGAAGCATATGTTGATGCATCGGGTGCGCTGGATCGTGCGCGCATGAGGCAACTGGCCTTCAGTGAACCGCAGGCGCGCAGCCAACTGGAGGCCATCGTGCACCCCTTGGTGGCCTTGCAAAGCCAGCAACGGATTCAACAGGCCATACAGTCTGGCTGCCGATGGATCGTGCACGACATCCCGCTGCTGACGGAGTCCGGGCGGTGGGCGCGCCAGCTCGACGCCGTGGTCGTGGTGGACTGCACAGAGCAGACCCAGATAGCGCGAGTCATGCAGCGCAGCGGTCTCTCTGCCGAAGCTGTGCAAGGCATCATCGCCTCACAAGCTACGCGCCCAGCGCGCAGGGCGGTGGCCGATGTGGTGATTGCCAACGAAGCACATTGCTCCCTGGAGCAGTTACAGGCTGAGGTGCGGCAAGTGGCCACACTGTTCGGGCTATGATGCGTACGAAACCGTTTGTGCTTTCACCCCATGCCGTGCGCCACCGGCGTCAGAATACTCCCTGAGCCTCCAGGAACCCGCCAGCGTGATCCTTTACGAATACCCCTTTAACGAGCGTCTCAGAACCTATCTGCGGCTGGAGCAGCTGTTCCGCCGCTTGGGGGAGTTGATCCCCCGGCCTCACGCGCTGGACCACCATTTCGCCTTGGTGACGATTTTCGAGATCATGGATGTGGCCGCCCGGGCCGATCTGAAGTCGGATGTGCTCAAGGACATCGAAAAGCACAAGCACCAGCTCGACACGTACCGAGGCAACCCCTCCATTTCTGAAGCCGCACTGGACGCGGTGATCAGCCAGTTGGACCGGTGCTTCGTGGCACTCAACACCCAAAGCGGCAAGTCGGGCCATGCACTGACGGAAAACGACTGGCTGATGAGCATTCGTAGCCGCATCGGCATTCCGGGCGGAACCTGTGGCTTTGACCTGCCAGCCTATTACGCGTGGCAACACCACCCCCCGGCGGTGCGTCAGCAGGCCCTGGAGGAATGGGCCTCCACGTTGGCGCCCCTCGCCGAGTCGATCTATGTGCTGCTCAAGCTGCTGCGCGATTCAGGCGTGCCCCAAAAGGTCGCTGCAGAGCGCGGACAGTTTCAGCAGAATCTGCCCCAGGGCCGCACCTTCCAGCTGCTGCGGCTTCGCATCGACCCAGCGCTGAACCTGATCCCGGAAATCAGTGGCAACCGTTTGATTGTCTCGGTGCGGCTCATGCGGCTGGAAGGCGATGGACGCCTGCACGCCTGCAACGAAGATGCGGCGTTTGAACTGACCCTGTGCGCGTAGGCCTTAGCCAGCCCAAGCCCAGAGACTGAATCGCGCCAAAGCCCGCTAAAGATCGGGCGGGTCGACTTGAGCAAGAGGATCACCCCAGGATGCCCCACTCCCCAGCCCCTTCCTCGCAGGCACGCATCGTCACCTGCCCCAGCTGCGGCGGAGATAGCGTGTACAGCGCCGCGAATGTGTACCGTCCGTTTTGCAGCGAGCGTTGCAAGCAGATAGACCTTGGCGCGTGGGCCAGCGAAAGCTTTCGCATGCCCACCGAAGCGCCGCCAGACGACGCCCCCCATGGCGACCCGCGCCAGCAGCATTGACCAAGGTCATAGGCGCCATTCAAGAGCGATTTCGCCAAAAACCAGCGGTAGCGCTAGTGCTGTATGCCTGAGGAGCTACTAATTCAATAGCAAATCAGTCCCACACAGGCGGGAGTCTCACTCCACCGCGGACTGCAGACCCCGCTCCTCAGCCAGCCATTGCAACACCGGATAGGCACCGGGCAGCACCGGGGACACCGTGATCGGCATTTGCTGCCAGGCCATGGCCTGGCCTTCACGCATCTCGAATTCGCCAGTCCACTCCCAGACCTTGCACCAGTGCAGCCGCACCAGTGCGTGGGGGTAATCGTGTTCGGTCACTTTCCAGACGCTGGCCGGGCCGATGGTCACGCCCAGCTCCTCGATCAGTTCGCGGCGCAGCGCCTGCTCCACGGTCTCGCCCGCCTCCAGCTTGCCACCCGGAAACTCCCAGTACCCCGCGTAGGGCTTGCCCGGCGGGCGGGTGGACAGCAGCATCGCGCCGTCTGCGCGCAGCAGGATGCCCACGGCCACTTCGGTGTGTTTGCGTTCGGCAGTGGCCGGGACGCTGTCTGGAGCGAGATGTTCAGCCGCCATGTCGCCCCGCATAGTCACGCGCAAACTGGTACGCCACACGGCCGCTGCGCGAGCCACGCTCCAGCGCCCAGACCAGGGCCTCAGGCCGCGCCTCCTCAATGGCCTGCGCGGGCACACCGAACGACGACAACCACTGCGCCACGATGGTCAGGTACTCCTGCTGGCTGAACGGGTAGAAGCTGACCCACAGGCCAAAACGCTCCGACAGCGAAATCTTCTCCTCCACCACCTCGCCCGGGTGCACCTCGCCGTCTTCGGTGTGGGTGTACGTGAGGTTGTCGGCCATGTACTCCGGCAGCAGGTGGCGCCGGTTGCTGGTGGCGTAGATCAGCACGTTCGGTGTGGCGGCCGCCACCGAGCCGTCCAGGATCGACTTGAGCGCCTTGTAGCCTGGCTCGCCGTCCTCAAAACTCAGGTCGTCGCAGAAGACGATGAATTTCTCGGGCCGGTCAGACACCACGTCCACGATGTCCGGCAGGTCGGTCAGGTCGGCCTTGTCCACTTCAATCAGGCGCAGGCCTTCGGCTGCGTAAGCGTTCAAGCAGGCCTTGATCAGCGACGACTTGCCGGTACCACGCGCGCCAGTCAGCAGCACGTTGTTGGCGGGCTTGCCCTGCACAAACTGCTGCGTATTGCGCTCGATCTTTTCTTTTTGCGGATCGATTTCCTTGAGGTCTGCCAGCCGCATCGCCCCCACGTGGCGCACGGGTTCCAGCGTGCCATGCCCACTGCTGCGCTTGCGGTAGCGCCAGGCAATGGATGCGGACCAGTCGGGTGCTCCCAGCGGCTGGGGCAGCACCGACTCGATGCGGGCCATGAGCTGCTCGGCACGTTCGACCAAGCGTTCAAATTTTTCGTTCATTGTGGCGACATGCGCTAGTGGAATATGCCTCAACAGCTATCACAAAGATAGCAAAACCCAACTCACGAGCGGTAGTCGGCGTTGATGGTCACGTACTCGTGGCTGAAGTCGCAGGTCCACACCGTGTCCGCTGCGGTACCGCGCCCCAGTAGCACCCTCACGGTGATCTCGCTCTGCTTCATCACCCGCTGGCCGTCTTCTTCGCGATAGGCAGGATTGCGCCCCCCTTGCAGCGCCACATGCACATCGTCCAGGTACAGGTCGATGCCGGTCTGGTCCAGGTCTTCAATGCCGGCGTAGCCCACGGCGGCCAGGATGCGGCCCAGGTTGGGGTCGCTGGCAAAAAAGGCCGTCTTGACCAACGGCGAATGGGCAATGGCGTAGGCCACCTTGCGGCACTCGTCGCCAGTCTTGCCGCCTTCGACCCGCACTGAGATGAACTTGGTCGCCCCCTCGCCGTCCCGCACGATGGCCTGCGCCAGCTTTTGTGACACCGAGAGCATCGCAGCCTTGAGGGCCCGGCCGTCCGCGCTGTCGAGCGAGGTCACGGGCGCATGCGCTGCCTTGTTGGTGGCAACGACCACGAACGAATCGTTGGTCGATGTGTCACCGTCAATGGTGACGCGATTGAAAGAGCCGTCAGCCAGATCACGCGCCAGTTGCTGCATGACGGCGGGCGCCACGCAAGCGTCCGTGGCCAGGAAGCCCAGCATGGTGGCCATGTTGGGGCGGATCATGCCCGCGCCCTTGCTGATGCCCGTGATGGACACCGTAGCGCCACCGATCTGCACCTGCGCAGAGAACGCCTTGGGCAGTGTGTCGGTGGTCATGATGCCCTCGGCGGCACGGGCCCAGTGGCCGGGCTGCGCATCGGCGATGGCGGCGGGCAGTCCCGCTTCGATGCGGTCGTTGGGCAGCGGCTCCATGATCACGCCGGTCGAGAACGGCAGGATCTGCTCGGGCGCCACGCTCAGCTGACGAGCGAGCGCAATGCAGGTGGAGCGCGCACGCGCCAGGCCGTCAGCCCCGGTACCTGCATTGGCGTTGCCCGTGTTGATGACCATGGCGCGAATGGGCTGGCCGCTGCTCAAATGCTCACGGCTGATCTGCACCGGCGCTGCGCAAAAGCGGTTCTGCGTGAACACGCCAGCCACGCTGGCGCCCTCGTCCAGCAGGAACACGGTGAGGTCCTTGCGGTGGGCCTTGCGGACACCGGCTTCGGCAACACCGATGCGCACGCCCGCGATGGGGTGCAGATCGGCAGCAACGGGGGCGACTAGATTGACGGGCATGAAGGTCTTTCTCAAAAAACTGCGGCCGATTATCCGGAAAACCGTGGCGCGCCAATGAAAACACGGGCCGAAGCCCGTGTTGTCTGGATCAGGAAATCAAGCCAGCTTGCCGTGGCACTGCTTGTATTTCTTGCCGCTGCCACAGGGACAGGGGTCGTTGCGGCCCACACGCATACCTTCGGGCAGCCCTTGCTGGGCCACGGTCTGTGCATCCACCGTGGTCTCCACCTCGCCAGTTTCGGTGGGTGCGGTATAGGTCACGTTGGCAATGCTCTCGGCGCGCTGTTCCATGTCTTGCGCGGCCTGGTCGAGCTGCGCCTGCGACTGCACCTGCACGGTCATGAGGATCTTGGTGACCTCGTTCTTGACCTGGTCGATGAGCTGGCGGAACAGCTCGAAGGCCTCGCGCTTGTACTCCTGCTTGGGCTGCTTTTGCGCATAGCCGCGCAGATGGATGCCCTGGCGCAGGTAGTCAAGTGCGCTAAGGTGATCGCGCCAGTTGGAGTCAAAGTTCTGCAGCAGCACCACACGCTCAAACTGCGTGAAGTTTTCGCGGCCCACCTGCTCGACCTTGGCATTGAAGGCAGCGTGCGCGGCCTGCAAGACCTTGTCCAGGATCTCGTCGTCGGTGATCGCATTGGCGCCCTGCACTTCCTGCTGCAGCGCGATTGGCACCTGCCATTCTTCTGCGAGCGCCTTTTCCAGCGCGGCCAGATCCCACTGCTCTTCCACCGATTCGGCAGGCACGTACTGGCGCACCAGATCGGTCATGCAGTCTTCGCGCATGGCCGCAATCACATCCGACAGGTCAGACGCGTCCAGGATGTCGTTGCGCTGCTGGTAGATCACCTTGCGCTGATCGTTGGCCACGTCGTCGTACTCCAGCAACTGCTTGCGGATGTCGAAGTTGCGGGCCTCCACCTTGCGCTGGGCCGACTCGATGCTGCGGGTCACGATGCCAGCTTCAATGGCTTCGCCATCGGGCATCTTCAGGCGGTCCATGATCGCCTTGACGCGGTCGCCCGCGAAGATGCGCATCAGCGAATCGTCAAGGCTCAGATAGAAACGCGACGATCCTGGGTCGCCCTGGCGGCCCGAACGGCCACGCAGCTGGTTGTCGATGCGGCGAGACTCATGGCGCTCGGTGGCGATGATGCGCAGGCCACCCAAGGCCTTGACCTTCTCGTGGTCCACCTTCCACTGCTCGCGCAGCGCGGCCACCTTGGCGGCGCGCTCGGACTCGGACAGGGATTCATCGGCCTCGATGGCCGCCACATCCTTCTCGATGTTGCCGCCCAGCACGATGTCGGTACCACGACCAGCCATGTTGGTGGCGATGGTGATCATGCCCTCGCGCCCCGCCTGGGCCACGATGTCGGCCTCACGGGCGTGCTGCTTGGCATTGAGCACCTGGTGGGGCAGGCCTTCCTTGTTCAGCAGCTGGTCGATGATCTCGGAGTTCTCGATCGACGTCGTGCCCACCAGCACGGGCTGGCCGCGCTCATGGCATTCGCGAATGTCCTTGATGGCGGCTTCGTACTTCTCGCGCGTGGTCTTGTAGACGCGGTCCAGCTGGTCGTCGCGCTTGCTGGGCCGGTTGGGTGGGATGACCGTGGTTTCCAGGCCATAGATTTCCTGGAACTCGTAGGCTTCGGTATCGGCCGTACCCGTCATGCCGGCGAGCTTGTTGTACAGGCGGAAATAGTTCTGGAACGTGATGGAGGCCAGTGTCTGGTTCTCGGCCTGGATGTTCACGCCTTCCTTGGCTTCCACGGCCTGGTGCAGACCTTCACTCCAGCGGCGGCCCGACATCAGGCGGCCGGTGAACTCGTCCACGATCACGATCTCGCCGTTTTGCACCACGTAGTGCTGATCGCGGTGGTACAGGTGGTTGGCCCGCAGCGCCGCATACAGGTGGTGCATCAGCGTGATATTGGCCGGGTCATACACCGATGCGCCTTCGGCGATCAGGCCATGCGAGGCCAGAATGCGTTCGGCCGTCTCGTGGCCTTGCTCGGTCAGGAACACCTGGTGGGTTTTTTCGTCTAGCGTGAAGTCGCCGGGCTTGGTCACGCCCTCACCCGTGCGGGGGTCGGCTTCTCCCTCTTGGCGCACCAACAGGGGCACCACCTTGTTCATGGCGATGTACATCGCCGTGTGGTCTTCGGCCTGGCCGCTGATGATGAGCGGCGTGCGGGCCTCATCGATCAGGATGGAGTCCACCTCGTCCACGATGGCGTAGTTCAGCCCGTGTTGCACGCGGTCCTGCGCTTCGTAGACCATGTTGTCGCGCAGGTAGTCAAAGCCGTATTCGTTGTTGGTGCCATAGGTGATGTCGGCACGGTACGCAGCCTGCTTTTCTTCACGGGGCATGTTGGGCAGGTTGATACCCACGGTGAGGCCCAGGAAGTTATACAGGCGCCCCATCCACTGCGCGTCGCGGTTGGCGAGGTAGTCATTCACCGTCACCACATGCACGCCCTTGCCCGAGAGGGCATTGAGGTACACCGGCAGCGTGGCTGTCAGGGTCTTGCCTTCGCCGGTGCGCATTTCGGCGATCTTGCCGAAGTGCAGCGCCATGCCACCCAGCAGCTGCACATCAAAGTGCCGCATCTTCATGATGCGCTTGGAGCCCTCGCGCACCACGGCAAACGCCTCGGGAAGGATGCTGTCCAGCGACTCGCCCTTGGCCACGCGGTCCTTGAACTCCTGCGTCTTGGCCCGGAGCTGCTCGTCCGACAGCTTCTCGTACTCAGGCTCCATCGCATTGATGCGGTTCACCGTCTTGCGGTACTGCTTGAGAAGCCGGTCATTGCGGCTGCCGAATATTTTGGTGAGGAAGTTGGTGGCCATGCGAACAGGACCGCCTGTCCCGCTGCCATCAGCGCGTCAGGCGACCGAAATCCCTAAGATGAATTGAGTTCAGATGGGTCCTGCGACCGGTATTGCAAGCATTGCAACGGCGGGCAGAGAACGCCGGACCCGCGATTTTACCTGCCCGTTGCCGGGGTAGCCGGCTGTCCCGCCAACGGGGAGGGCTGAACGGCGGCGACCTGCGCCCCGGTGGCCGTACCGCCCGCATTCAGAAACTTCTGCGGGTCCTGGAAAACCCCCTGCACCAGCACCTCAAAGTGCAGATGGGGGCCCGTGGAGCGACCGGTGGTGCCAATCTCTGCAATCTTTTGCCCGCGGCGCACGATATCGCCTTGTTTGACCAGGACGCGCGACGCATGGGCATAGCGTGTCACCAGCTGGTTGCCATGGTCCACCTCGATCATGTTGCCGTAAGCGGGGTGGTATTCCTGGGTCACGACCACGCCCCCGGCGGCCGCCAGGATCGGCGTTCCAGTATCTGCCTGGAAATCCAGCCCCGTGTGCAAGGCCGACTGCCCCGTGATGGGATCGACCCGCCAGCCAAATCCCGAACCTGCCACGCGCCCCGTGACGGGCGCATGGGTCGGGATCATCTTCTTGCGGATGTGCTGATCAAACAGACGGGACTCCAGCACCGTCATTAGATCCACACGCTGGTTGGTCAGGCGTTCCAGATCGTCCAGCGTGGCCTGCAATTCTTCCATCGACAGATTGCGAGCACTGACCAGGGCCCCACCGCGCGCATCCTGCTTCGGGATGTCCGCAGGCGCCATGCCTGCCAAACCCAACACACGGTCCCCCAGGGACTCCAGCTGCACCATGCGCGCCTGCATTTCACCCACGCGCCGGGCCATGGCGTCCAGGTTGGCGCGCATGAATCGGTCACGCTCGGCAAACTCATCCTTGACCACAAGGCGCACCAGCGAGCCCACGATAGGCCACCCTTCACGCGCCCCTTTCAGAAAAACCCAGTGGTAGAGCCCTGCAGCCACCACCATCAGGCACAGCGACACAGCAAGCCCCGCCAGGACCAAGCGCGTGCCAGACAAATGAATGGCCCGGCTGCGCGCCAGTCTGGCGTCCGTGATAATCAAATGCACTGCCAATACTCCACGCCCGAAGACGCCACACCATGAATCGCCGCCACTACGCCGTCACCCTGCAGCAAGCCAGCGAGGAATCCCCCACGCTGGCAAAGCTTACAGCGCTGACACGCGACTCCAGTGATCGGCTCAAGGCCATTGAATTGCTGATTCCCGCCGCGTTGCGCCCAGCGGTTCAGGCAGGCCCCATTGACGGGGACAGCTGGTGCCTGCTGGTCAAGAGCAATGCTGCGGCGGCAAAAATACGCCAACTGCTGCCTGCTTTGCAGGCGCATCTGCGCAGTCGGGGGTGGGAGGTTAACGCGATTCGCCTGAAAGTTCAAACCTGACGGCCAGGGCGTCAGTGCCAGGGAATGCAAAAAGCAAGAGAAATGGTGCCGGTTGTCGGAATCGAACTGACGACCTACCGCTTACAAGGCGGGTGCTCTACCAACTGAGCTAAACCGGCGAAGGCAGTATTTTATCCTGTAAAAACCGCCCGAAATTTGAAACTGCAGCTATTTGATGCGCTTCAGCGAGGGGCGTGCTCCACCTTGAGCAGGCGGCGGCCGAGGAGCGTCGCCCCCATCATCCTTGTGGCCATCTTCCACACCCACCAGCTGCACCACACGGTCTTCGGCAGGCACGGCAGCAGTCGCCTCTTCTGTTTGCACCGGCGCGGGGGACGCAGCAGCAGACAGTGCAGAGGGAGCACCCTCCGCAGAAGTCAACAGATCCACCGGTGGCGGGAACGCCATACCTTGACCGTTCTCACGGGCATAGATAGCGATCACACGCCCGACCGGCACCAGAATTTCGCGAGGCTTACCACCAAAACGCGCCTTGAACTCAATGAATTCATTGCCCAGTTGCAGCGCGCTGGTCGCATCAAAACTGATGTTCAGAACGATCTCGCCATCCTTCACATACTCGCGCGGCACCTGCACGGAGTCGTCCACACGCACCGCCACGTAAGGCGTGAGCCCGTTGTCGGTACACCATTCGTACAGGGCGCGAATGAGATAGGGGCGCGTGGAGGTCGATTCCTGTGCGGTCATGGATGGCGGTACTACAGCTGCTATGGAAAGAGGGAAGTCTGCAGGCCGCTGCTTACTTGCGCATGACCTTTTCGGACGGCGTCAGCGCTTCAATGTAAGCCGGGCGCGAGAAGATGCGCTCAGCGTACTTGAGCAGCGGGGCCGCATTCTTGGACAGATCAATGCCGTAGTAGTCGAGGCGCCACAGCAGCGGCGCGATGGCCACGTCCAGCATCGAGAAGTTGTCGCCCAGCATGTACTTGTTCTTGAGGAACACCGGGGCCAGCTGCGTCAGGCGGTCACGGATGTGGGCGCGCGCCTTTTCCAACGCTTTCTCATTGCCCTTGGTCGCACGCGATTCGAGCGTGTTCACATGCACGAACAATTCCTTCTCGAAGTTGAGCAGGAACAGGCGCACGCGGGCGCGGTCCACCGGGTCACCAGGCATCAGTTGCGGGTGAGGAAAACGCTCATCGATGTACTCATTGATGATGTTCGACTCGTACAGGATCAGGTCGCGCTCGACCAGGATCGGCACCTGGCCGTACGGGTTCATCACGCTGATGTCTTCGGGCTTGTTGTACAGGTCCACATCGCGGATTTCAAAGTCCATGCCTTTTTCAAACAGAACAAAACGGCAGCGGTGGGAGAAGGGACAGGTCGTACCCGAGTAAAGCACCATCATGGTGGGAGGCTCCTAAAAATCAAAAGAGTGGGACGCCAAAAGCGCCCACTCTGTAATAAATCCGACGGCACCCCGCAGGGTGCTAGCGATGGATCTGGCGTTTACTTGACGTCCTTCCAGAACGCAGCGTTCAAGCGCCAGGCAATGATCGTGAACACGCCCAGGAACATCAGCACCCAGACGCCCACGCGCCAACGGGTGTTCTGCGCGGGCTCGCCCATCCACTGCAGATAGTTCACCAGATCGCCAATATTTTGATCGAATTGCAAAGGCGTCATCGTGCCAGGCGTGATCTGCTCCCAGCCCTTGAACACATGGGTCTTGTGGCCGTGGCTCTCGTGTTCTTCAAACACGGGACGACGTTCGCCCTGCAACTGCCACAGAACATGGGGCATACCGACGCTGGGGAAAGCCAGGTTGTTCCAGCCGGTGGCCTTGGTGTCGTCGCGATAGAAGGTGCGCAGGAAGGTGTACAGGTAGTCAGCCCCCGTGCCGCCGTGGCCTGCACGCGAACGTGCGATCACGGTGAGGTCGGGCGGATTGGCACCAAACCATTCCTTGGCCTGCTTGGGATCGATCGACGCCTTCATGGTTTCACCCACCTTGTCGGTGGTGAACAGCAGGTTGTCCTTGATCTGCTGCTCGGTCAGGCCGATGTCGCGCAGGCGATTGAACCGCATGTAGGCTGCCGAGTGGCAGCTCAGGCAGTAGTTCACGAACACCTTGGCACCGTTTTGCAGCGAGGCCAAGTCGTTGGTCTTGTTGGGCGCCTTGTCCCAGGCAATGGTGTCGCCACCCGCCGCATGGGCAGCACCGGCGACCAGACCCACAGCGGCGATCAACGTGAGGATGATTTTCTTCATTGTTGTTATCTCCAGGCTCAGTGCGCCACAAAGGTCACGCGGTCAGGCACGGGCTTGGTTTCACCGATGCGGCTCCACCAGGGCATCAGCAGGAAGAAGCCGAAGTAGAACAGCGTTCCGACTTGCGACACCCGCTCGCCGATCGGCGATGGTGGCTGCACACCCAGGTAGCCCAGGATCAGGAAGATGATCACAAACACACCGTACAGGTACTTGTGCCAGTCAGGACGGTAGCGGATCGACTTGACAGGGCTGTGATCCAGCCAGGGCAGGAAGAACAGGATGATCACAGCGCCACCCATCACCACCACACCCCAGAACTTGGCATCGATGGACAGCATCATGGCGATGACCACCACGGCCGCACCGGCGATACCCGCCTTCACGAAGCTGGGCAGCTTGGCCTTGAGCACGCCAAAACCGGCGCCAGCGACCACGCACAGCACGAGCACGTACATCATCTCAGTGGTGATGGCACGCAGCATCGAATAGAACGGCGTGAAATACCAGACCGGGGCAATGTGGGCCGGGGTCTTGAGCGGATCCGCAGGGATGAAGTTGTTGTATTCGAGGAAGTAGCCACCGAATTCGGGAGCAAAGAACACCACAGCCGTGAATGCCATCAGGAACATGCTCAACGCGAAGATGTCATGCACCGTGTAGTAGGGGTGGAAGGGCACGCCATCGAGCGGCTTGCCGTTGGCATCCTTGGGAGCCTTGGGGCCCTTGATTTCCACACCGTCGGGGTTGTTGGAGCCCACGTCGTGCAGCGCCAGCAAGTGCGCTACCACCAGACCCAGCAGCACCAGGGGCACGGCAATCACGTGGAAGCTGAAGAAGCGGTTCAGCGTCGCATCGCCCACCACGTAGTCGCCACGGATCAGCAGGGCCAGGTCCGGTCCGATGAACGGAATGGCGGCAAACAGGTTCACGATCACCTGGGCGCCCCAGTAGGACATCTGGCCCCAGGGCAGCAGGTAGCCCATGAAGGCTTCAGCCATCAGGCACAGGAAGATCGCGCAGCCGAAGATCCAGACCAGCTCGCGCGGCTTGCGGTAGCTGCCGTAGATGAGGCCACGGAACATGTGCAGATACACCACCACGAAGAACGCCGAGGCGCCCGTGGAGTGCATGTAGCGGATCAGCCAGCCCCAGGGCACATCGCGCATGATGTACTCGACCGAGGCAAACGCCAGGTTGGCGTCCGGCTTGTAGTGCATGACCAGGAAGATGCCGGTCACGATCTGGATCACCAGCACGACCAGCGCGAGCGAGCCGAAGATGTACCAGAAGTTGAAGTTCTTCGGAGCGTAGTACTCCGACATGTGCACCTTGTAGGCGTCAAAGGCCGTCGGGAACCGGTTCTCGAACCAGTTGGTGACCTTGGCGCCCGCAGAGGCGTTCGGCGAGATTTCTTTGAATTCGTGGGCCATGTCGTTCTCCGTCAAGCCTTCTTGTCTTCACCGATCAGCAGGCGCGTATCGGACAGGTACATGTGCGGAGGCACCTCAAGGTTGTCGGGTGCTGGCTTGTTCTTGAAGACGCGGCCTGCCATGTCGAACGTGGAGCCGTGGCAAGGACACAGGAAGCCGCCCTTCCAGTCGTCGGGCAGCGAAGGTTGTGCACCGGTCTGGAACTTGTCCGACGGCGAGCAACCCAAGTGCGAGCAAATGCCCACACCCACAAAAATTTCCGGCTTGATGGAGCGCGCCTCGTTGCGGGCGTACTCGGGCGTGAGTTCAGAGGGCTTGCGCTCCGACTTGGGATCGGCGAGCTGGCCGTCGAGCTTGGGCAGCTCTGCCAGTTGCTCGGGGGTGCGCTTAATGATCCAGACGGGCTTGCCGCGCCACTCCACAGTGACCTTTTCTCCAGGTTTGAGGGCGGAGATATCCACCTCGACAGCAGCACCAGCGGCTTTGGCACGCTCTGAGGGCTGGAAAGTACTCACGAAAGGAACGGCGGTTGCCACGCCGCCCACCGCACCAGCACATGCTGACGTGATGATCCACGTCCGCTTGCTGGAGTCGATTGGAGTGTCACTCATGGGGATCCTCGATGAACATCGCTAGATTGGGGTCAACCGCGAATTGTAGCGGAGTGAAAATGGTTATTTCCAAGTGGTTTGCTGCCTTGACAGAGGGGCGAACCGGGCGATACTCGCCCATCACCGTTTTACCAGGAGAAACTACATGGGGATGATGCAAGAGTTCAGGGAGTTCGCGGTCAAGGGCAATGTGATTGACCTCGCGGTGGGCGTCATCATTGGCGGTGCCTTTGGCAAGATCGTGGATTCGGTGGTAGCGGACCTGATCATGCCCGTGGTAGGGCTGGTCTTTGGCAAGCTCGATTTCTCCAACCTGTTCATCGTGCTGGGCAACGTGCCTCCGGGCACGGGCACCACGCTCGACGCCCTCAAAAAAGCCGGTGTGCCAGTGTTTGCCTATGGCAACTTCCTGACCGTGGCGGTCAACTTTGTGATCCTGGCGTTCATCATCTTCATGATGATCAAGCAGATCAACCGCCTCAAGCGCGAAGCCCCTGCCGCCCCCGCCGCGCCGGTGGCCCCTCCCGAAGACATTGTGTTGCTGCGCGAAATTCGCGACAGCCTGAAAAAGTAAACCCTTGGGCCAGCGGCCTTAGTGGCCGCACAAAACGCCACCGCTGCGCTGCCTCCACCAGCCGCCGGTGGCGTTGGCTTTTTTGGGGTCGCGCCGCCCGCACACCCGCGTCCAGGCTGGCACAATTTTCAGCGGTTCATTTGATATCGATCAGCGCTGGGCCCCAAGGCTTCAGCGGCTGACGTCATCCACACAGCGCCCGCGCCATGCGCACCGCCTCGATCAGGCTGGAGGCATCTGCAACGCCCTGCCCTGCAATATCAAACGCCGTGCCATGGTCGGGGCTGGTTCGCACCAGGGGCAGGCCCAGGGTCACGTTCACGCCCTTTTCCACCCCCAGGTATTTCACCGGGATCAGGCCCTGGTCGTGGTACATGGCAACGACCACATCGAACTCGCCCGCGCGCTGCGGGGTGCTGCGCGCGCGCATGAACACCGTGTCAGGCGCAAACGGGCCGTGCACATCCAGCCCCTGCGCGCGCGCCGCCGCGATGGCCGGGGCGATCACCTCCAGCTCTTCGCGGCCAAACAATCCGCCCTCGCCCGCATGGGGGTTCAACCCTGCCACACCCACGCGGGGCATACGGCCCAGGCTGCGCTGCAAGGCGGTGTGGGTGATTTGCAGCGTCTGCAGCACGTTGTCCTGCGTCACCGCCGCAATCGCGTCGCGCAGCGACACATGGATGCTGACGAGCACGGTGCGCAGCTCGTCATTGGCCAGCATCATGCGCACGGGCATCCGCGCCAGCGGCACCCCCTGGTGCGCAGCAGCCTCTGCCTGCAAGAGCTCCGTATGTCCCGGGAAGTCCACCCCTGCGGCCGACAAGGCCTCCTTGTGCAAAGGGGCTGTCACCAGCGCTGCCACCTCCCCACGCAATGCGGCACGCGCCGCCCAGACCACGCTGTCCGCCGCGGCACGGCCGGCGGCGGCGCTGATCTCGCCCCAAGGCTGGGGCCCCGGGATCCCAGGCAGTTGGAGCACGGGGATGCAGCGGGGCGGAGCATCCGCTGCTTCGCCCGGTGACCCAATCTGCGCCACAGGCACACCGGGCACACCAGGGCGCGTGATGGCGTCCGCAGCGCGTCGCACAGTGGCCAAGTCACCGACTACAAAGCAGTGGCGCAGCGCATCGGGCGCATCGCGAAAGGCCTTGGCCACGATCTCGGGACCGATGCCGGCGGGATCTCCCTGGGTGATGGCGATGGGTTGCATGGGTTTGGAGCCAAAAGTGCTTGTAGCGCTAGTTTTTCATGCGCTATCAGCTATGAATAAATGAGCAAAATGGACCGGATATCCGCACGATGTGATTGCTTGCCGTGCGGCGTCTTGCCATGGGCTAGGCGGGGTTGTCGATCTCGATGAACTGGTGGCTCAGCCCGCACTGGTCTGCCACATGCGCCGCCACGGCGGGGGCGCCATAGCGCTCCGTGGCATGGTGCCCGGCGGCAATAAAGCCCACCCCCGTCTCGCGCGCCAGGTGCGCCTGGGGCTCGGAGATTTCGCCGGTGATGAAAACATCCGCCCCTGCAGCAATGGCCGACTCGAAATACCCTTGCGCGCCGCCCGTGCACCACGCCACGCGGCGCACGGGGCGCCGTGCAGCGGCACCACCGCCCACCTCACCCGGCGACACCAGGGTCACGGGGCGGCCGAGCGCCTGGGCAACATGGTCGGCCACAGTCTGGACATTCTCGAAAGCCGCGGGCGCTGCAAAGCCCAGGTCCTGCTCGCCAAACCGCGCATCGAAGGCAAAACCCAGCACCCGGCCCAGCTGTGCGTTGTTGCCCAGTTCGGCATGGGCATCGAGAGGCAGGTGGTACGCAAACAGGTTGATGTCGTGCGCCAGCAGCAGCTGCAGCCGCTGCTTCATCCAGCCCGTGATGCGGCCATCCTGCCCGCGCCAGAACAGGCCGTGGTGCACAAAAATTGCATCGGCCTGCGCGGCAATGGCGGCTTCGATCAGCGCACGGCTGGCAGTGACGCCACTGACCACTCGCCGGATCTCAGCCTTGCCCTCGACCTGCAGGCCGTTGGGGCCGTAGTCCTTGAAGCGCTCGGGTTGCAGCAGGCTGTCAAATGCCTGCAAAAGTTGACTGCGGTGAATGCTCATGCCGCTATTGTGGCGCGCCGTTCGCGCCCCCACATTCGGAGACAATCCTGTGTGAGAGGGAGCGCCCAAGCCGCCACGGCGAACCTGCAGCGTCCACCTCCATCGCCCACACCCTGTACTACCACCGGCAAGCACCTTTCATGAAGCGACTCTGGCTGTTGTTTTCCCAGTCCGTGACGGTCCTCGTTGCGGCCTACTTTGTTGTTGCCACGCTCCAGCCTGACTGGCTGGGCCGGGGCACCACGCGCTCCGGGGCCGGTATTGCGCTGCTGGAGGCCCCTGCCACGCCGCCGTCGCAGCCCGCGGCGGGCAGCTTCAGCGGTGCGGCGCGCAAGGCGGCGCCGGCCGTGGTCAGTATCAACACCAGCAAAGAAGTGCGCCACCCGCGCAGCAACGACCCCTGGTTCCAGTTTTTCTTTGGTGACCAAGGCAGCCAGGCGCAGGCCGGCCTGGGCAGCGGCGTGATCGTGAGCCCCGAGGGCTACATCCTCACCAACAACCATGTGGTGGAAGGTGCTGACGAGATCGAGGTGACCCTCACCGACAGCCGCCGCGCCCGTGCGCGCGTGATCGGCACCGACCCCGACACCGACCTGGCCATCCTCAAGATCGAACTGGACAAGCTGCCCGTCATCGTGCTGGGCAACTCCGACGCCCTGGATGTGGGCGACCAGGTGCTGGCCATCGGCAACCCCTTCGGCGTGGGGCAGACCGTGACCAGCGGCATCGTGAGCGCGCTGGGCCGCAGCCAGCTGGGCATCAACACGTTTGAAAACTTCATCCAGACCGACGCGGCCATCAACCCCGGCAATTCGGGCGGTGCGCTGGTGGACGTGAACGGCAACCTCATGGGCATCAACACCGCGATCTACTCGCGCTCGGGCGGCAGCATGGGCATCGGGTTTGCCATTCCGGTGTCCACAGCCCGCATGGTGCTCGATGGCATCGTGAAGGACGGCCAGGTCACACGTGGCTGGATTGGCGTGGAGCCCAACGAGCTGTCGCCCGAACTGGCAGAAACCTTTGGCGTCAAAAAGGCCACCGAGGGCGTGATCATCACCGGCGTGCTGCAGGACGGCCCCGCCGCCCAGGCTGGCATGCGCCCGGGGGATGTGATCGTGAGCGTGGACGGCAAGAGCGTGGGCAATGTGTCGCAGCTGCTGACCGCCGTGGCGGCACTCAAGCCGGGCCAGGCTGCGGCGTTTGACGTACAACGGGCCGATAGGCGCGTGGAGCTGAGCATCAACCCAGGCGTGCGCCCCCGGCCACAGCGCAATGTGAGGCGCTGAGCCCCTTCAGCGAGCCCGGCTCTGCGCGGTCATCGCCGGGCGGGTACAAGCCATCACCACTGCCGATTGGGGGCGAAACAGGCGAAGGTCGTCGGCTTTGGGGCCCCTCTGCAGGGCCAAGCCGGGGTGAAGAACAGGCCAACCGGAAGGGGCCAGATGCGGGTGAGGAGTGTCCCTTCCTCTGAAGGGCTGCAGCCCTCACAGCACTATAAAAAACATAGCTGCCAGCGCATATCCCACTAGCGCTTGCAGCTATTTTTATTGTTTTCTCTCTCTCGTCGCCCAGGCAGAGCCCCACGGACGCGATCTGTGCATCACCCCCAACGCAACCCCACCAGCCTGCGGGGCTGGCAGGTCAGGATGCGGAAGCGGATTCCCCGGGCTCTTCGGGCGCCTGGGTGTGCTTGATGAAGATCTGCGCGGCCCAGATGCCCACCTCGTACAGCAGGCACATGGGCACGGCCAGCGACAGCTGCGACACCACATCGGGCGGTGTCACGACGGCGGCCACCACAAAGGCCAGCACGATGAAATAGCCGCGAAACTCGCGCAGCTTTTGCACGCTCACGATGCCCATGCGGGCCAGCACCACCACGGCAATCGGCACTTCAAACGCCATGCCGAACGCCAGGAACATGGACAGCACAAAACTCAGGTAGGCCTCGATGTCAGGCGCGGCCGTGATGCTCTTGGGGGCAAAGCTCTGAATGAACGCGAACACCTGGCCAAACACCAGGTAGTAGCAAAACGCCACCCCGATGAAGAACAGCAGCGTGCTGGACACCACCAGCGGCAGGACCAGTTTTTTCTCGTGCGAATACAGGCCGGGCGCCACAAAAGCCCAGATCTGCCACAGCACAAAAGGCAGCGCGAGCAGGAACGCCGACATCAGCAAGATCTTGAGCGGCACCATGAACGGCGAAATCACCGAAGTGGCGATCAGCGTGGCCCCCTTGGGCAGGTGGGCCACCAGGGGGGCGGCCAGAAAGTCGTACAGCGCGCCGGGGCCCGGGAAGAAGAACAGGATCGCCGCCGCAATGGCGATGGCGATCATGGCCTTGACCAGGCGATCGCGCAGCTCCATGAGGTGCTGTACGAACGGCTGCTCGGTGCCGGCGAGTTCGTCTTCTTTGGTGGGGGTTTCGGACATGGTGGGTTTTCGTGGGCGTCAAGGCCGCCCATGCGGCGCAGGGGGCGCGGCAGGCTGCGTCAGTGGAATTTTTGGGGGCGGTAGCGTGCTACGCGGGCTGCGCCAGACTGTGCCTTGGTGCGCACACCGCTGCGCGCCTTGTACCACTGGGGCACCGCGCCGCGCTTGAGGCGCCAGTTCTTGCCAGGGTGCTTGTAGGCAGGCACCACAGCCGCCTGCTCACGCAGATCGGCGTTGCTGCTGGAATCGATGGCTTCGGACCAGTCCTTCTCGAACTCGCTGGCGCTGGTCTGGATGGTGTTGTGCACGTCGCGCGCGGCGTTCTCCACCGTGTCCTTCATCTTCTTGAGCTCGTCGAGCTCCATGGACCGGTTGACCTCCGCCTTCACGTCGGAGACATAGCGCTGCGCCTTGCCCAGCAAGGTGCCGACGGTGCGGGCCACGCGGGGCAGCTTCTCGGGGCCGATGACGATCAACGCCACGGCACCGATCAGCGCCATTTTGGACAGACCAATATCAATCATGGATCAAGCGCCCGTACAAGGCAGGCAAAGGCTGCAGGTCAAAGGCACCCGCTCAGCTCTTTTGCTTGGCTTCGACATCGATGGTGGTCTTGTCGGCAGCCTGGCTGTTGGCCACCTGGCCAGCGGGGGGCGTGGCCGCAGCAGGGGCGTCCGAAGCGCCGTCCTTCATGCCGTCCTTGAAGCCCTTGACGGCGCCGCCCAAGTCGGAGCCCATGTTCTTGAGCTTCTTGGTACCGAACACCATCACAACGATCAACAGCACGATCAGCCAGTGCCAGATGGAAAAAGAGCCCATGAAATATCTCCTAACGAATTGCAATCATTTTAGACGGGGGGCGTGACAGGAGTTCAATGCCGGGACATGCCGGCACCTCTGTATCTGCCCCGATCGTCAGCCTGGTTCAGCCTTTGAGCCACGGGCGGGGGCCGCCCATCACGTGGATATGCAGGTGGTGGATTTCCTGCCCACCTTCAAGCCCCGTGTTTACCACGACGCGAAAGCCACCATCCGGGTACGGGTTGCAGCCCTGCTCCAGCGCCAGCTTCGGCGCCAGCGCCATCATGCGCCCCAGCACCCCGGCATGTTCCGGGGTGACCTGTGCCATGGAAGGGATATGCAGCTTGGGCACCATCAAAAAGTGCACCGGCGCCCACGGGTGAATGTCGTGGAAGGCGAAAATTTCTTCGTCCTCATAAACCTTCTTGGAAGGGATCTGGCCCGCGATGATTTTGCAGAAAAGGCAGTTCGGATCGTGCATGGGGGGATCGGAGCAAAGGGAATCTGGGGTACAGGCGCGGATCAACCCTGAGGGTGCCTCGCGCGCGAGCGAGGGATGTTCTGCATAACCCTCGCGAGTCGGTGTAGTGCGGATCGGGATGGGCCGCAAGGCGTCTTTTTGCAGCCAATAGCTGTGCTATTGGCCAAAAAAGCAACGCAGCGGACCGCCCGAGACCGCGCTATTACGGACCGCAGGGAGTTATGCAGGACATCCCTAGGCATTGTCAGCGATCTTGATGCTGGGGCGCACGCCCACGTCCTTGCGGTGCGCGTGCAGCCACTCCTGCCCCGCTGTGCGGCCCAGCGCAAACAGCTTGCGCACAAAGGCCAGGTCCGCACGCAGCTTGCTGTCGGCCCCGAAGGGCGCCAGCACCGAGCCACCATCGATGCGGTGCATACGCACGCTCTTGTAGCGGCGGGCGTCGAGCTTGCCCTCGGCGAGCAGGCGGCGAACGAACTCGATGGCGCGCAGCTCGGCCAGCAGGCTGGCGTTGAAGGTGACTTCGTTCATGCGCTCCATGATCTCGGAGGCGCTGCTGGGCACGTCCAGATGCTCCACGGGGTTGATCTGCACCAGCAGGATGTCCGAGGTATCGGTCTGGTAGATTAACGGATGCAGCGCAGGGTTGCCGGAATAGCCGCCGTCCCAGTACGCCTCACCCTCGATCTCGACCGCCTTGAACAGCATGGGCAGGCAGGCCGACGCCATCACCGCATCCGCACTAAGCCGGGGCCCAAAAAAAATCTCGCCCCGGCCGGTGCGCACGTTGGTGGCACACACAAACACCTTGGGGCCGACGACGCCGGTGCGGGCGGAGCACAGCAGGCTGAAATCCACTTCGCGCTCCAGCAGCTTGCGCAGGGGGTTGATCCCCAGCGGATTGGTCTGGTAGGGCGAGAACCACTGCGACATCATGCCCACCAGCGGATTGGCGGCAGACAACGGCGTACCCCAGGTCAGGCTGCCCAGCGCGCCCACCCCTTCCCACAGGCGGGTGAGCGATTCGCGGGCCAGGGTGCAGCCTGCGAGGTGGGCGTCTTCGGGGTCCTTGTGCTGCTGCGCTGCCTGCGCAAACCCGTGCGCCAGGGCCACCGCGTTCATGGCGCCTGCGCTGGTGCCACTGACACCATCAAACTGCCACTGGCCGTCCTCCAGCAGCGCATCCAGCACGCCCCAGGTGAGCGCGCCGTGCGAGCCACCGCCCTGCAGCGCCAGATTCAGACGCGGGCGGGGACGGGCAGCTTCATGCATCCACGGCCTGGCTCTTGTTCATGGCGACCATGCCACGCACGATGCGGTAGAGGAACCAGATGGAGATCAGGCCCCAGGCGATCCAGCCGGGCAGGACGAACAGCAGCCACAGCGGCGCAGTGACGATGTAAAGCACGCCCGCCCAAATCACCGTGCGGATGCGCCACGAGAAATGGTTGGCCTGCCAGGTGCCTTCGGCATCGCCCTTTTTCACCAAGTCGATCACCAGCGCCACGATCAGCAGCGCTGCGCCGGGCTGCGCGCCCGGGATGACCGCCCCCAGCGCCACGATCAGGTGCAGCACATAGCTGACCCAGCCGATGGCCTTGAGGTCTTCGGCCTTCTGGTCGTTGGTCTGCACGTCGATGATCTCGCTCACGGTGTACCTTCTTCGGCAGCGCGTTCCGCCACCTTGCGCAGGGCCTTTTCCTCGATGCCGCTGGTGCCTTCGCGGCGCTCCAGCTCGGCCACCACGTCGGCGGGGGTGAGGCCATAATGGGCCAGCGCCACCATGGTATGGAACCACAGGTCGGCCACTTCATAGACGATCTTGGACTTGTCGGCGCCATGGTCCACATCCTTCGCGGCCATGACCACCTCGGTGGCTTCTTCGCCGATCTTCTTCAGGAAGGCATCGGGCCCCTTGTGCAGCAGGCGCGACACGTAGCTGGTGGCCGGGTCGCCGCCATTGGCGGGCTTGCGGCTCTCGATGACGGCGGCCAGGCGCGCCAGGGAATCGTGGGAACTCATGGTCTTGTCGTCCATTGCCATTACTTGTAGATGGATTCGGGGTCTTTCAAGACCGGATCGACCGCGTGCCAGGCACCGTCCTTGAGCACGCTGAAAAAGCAGCTGTGGCGGCCCGTGTGGCAGGCGATGCCGGGCTCGTGGCCCTGCTGGGTGACCTTGAGCAGCACCACGTCGTTGTCGCAGTCCAGGCGGATTTCGTGCACCGTCTGCACGTGGCCGGACTCTTCGCCCTTGAACCACAGCTTTTTGCGCGAGCGGCTGAAGTACACGGCACGGCCCAGTTCAGCGGTTTTCGCCAGGGCCTCGCGGTTCATCCACGCAAACATCAGCACGTCGCCCGTGCCCTGCTCTTGCGCAATCACGGGCACCAGACCCTGCGCATCCCATTTCACTTCGTTGAGCCAGTTCATGGGGGCCATTGTCGGTGATCCGTGTGGCGCACCAGTGCCAACCAGGGCGCGCACCTGCACTTTTCAAGTGTTTTTGACTACAAGCGCAAGTATTACATGCGCTTGCAGCTATCAAATCAGGAGCAAAGCCGATCACATCCGCACGGGGATGCCGCGCTCTGCCATGCGCTGCTTGGCCTGGCCCACGGTGTATTCGCCGTAGTGGAAGATGCTGGCGGCCAGCACCGCGTCGGCGCCGCCGGTCTGGATGCCGTCGGCCAAGTGGTCAAGGTTGCCCACACCGCCCGAGGCGATCACGGGCACGCTGACAGCGTCACTCACCGCGCGGGTCAGTTCCAGGTCAAAACCCGCCTTGGTGCCGTCGCGGTCCATGCTGGTCAGCAGGATCTCGCCCGCACCGCGCTGCGCCATCTCGGTGGCCCAGGCAATGGCGTCCAGGCCGGTGTTCTTGCGCCCACCATGGCTGTACACGTCCCAGCCCGCACCCACGGGCTGGCCGTTGGCGGCCAGGCGTAAGGCGTCCTCGGCCGAGCGGCGCTTGGCGTCGATGGCCACCACGATGCACTGCGCGCCGTACTTGGCCGACACCGCGTTGATCACCTCAGGGTTGGCAATCGCGGCCGAGTTGAAGCTGGTCTTGTCCGCGCCGGCATTGAGCAGGCGGCGCACGTCGTCCACGGTGCGCACGCCACCACCCACGGTGAGCGGAATGAACACCTGGCTGGCCACGGCCTCGATGATGTGCAGGATGAGGTCACGGCCATCGCTGGTGGCGGTGATGTCCAGGAAGGTGAGCTCGTCAGCGCCCTGCGCGTTGTAGCGCGCGGCAATTTCGACCGGGTCGCCTGCGTCGCGCAGCTCGACGAAATTGACGCCCTTGACCACACGGCCTCCGGTGACGTCCAGGCAAGGGATGATGCGTTTGGCGAGCATGCAGTCCTTAGCCGTTCAGTTCGTCGGCACGTGCTTGTGCCGCCGCAAAGTCCAGGTCGCCGCTGTAGATGGCGCGGCCGCAGATCACGCCCTCCACGCCCTCGTCTTCGACGGCGCACAGCTGCTCGATGTCGGCCATGTTGGACAGGCCGCCCGAGGCGATCACAGGGATGCTCAAAGCCTGGGCCAGCTTCACCGTGGCGTCGATGTTGATGCCCGACAGCATGCCGTCGCGGCCGATGTCGGTGTAGATGATGGATTCGACGCCCCAGTCCTCGAACTTCTTGGCCAGGTCCACGACCTCGTGGCCGGTGAGCTTGCTCCAGCCGTCGGTAGCCACCTTGCCGTCCTTGGCGTCGAGCCCCACGATGATGTGGCCGCCGAACGCGCTGCAGGCGTCTTTGAGGAAGCCGGGATTCTTCACGGCCGCCGTGCCGATGATCACGTAGCGCAGGCCGCCGTCGATGTATTTCTCGATGGTGTCCAGGTCGCGGATGCCGCCGCCCAGCTGCACGGGGATGTCGTCACCCACCTCTTTCAGAATGGACTTGATGGCGCTGTAGTTCTTGGGCACGCCCGCAAACGCACCGTTCAGGTCCACCAGGTGCAGGCGGCGTGCGCCGGCATCCACCCATTTGCGCGCCATGGCGGCGGGGTCTTCACCAAAGGTGGTGGATTGGTCCATATCGCCTTGCTTGAGGCGTACGCAGTGGCCGTCTTTGAGGTCGATGGCGGGGATGAGCAGCATGGTGGTGAAGTTCGGGTGAAAAAGGGCGAGACGCAGCTCGGCCCGAACGGGTGGGGGTTAAGGGATCAGGGATTCCAGTGCAGAAAATTGCGGTACAGGGCCAGGCCGTGCTCCGCGCTCTTCTCCGGGTGAAACTGGGTGGCAAAAATATTATCGCGCGCAACCGCGGCAGCAAACAAACCGCCGTAGTCGGCCTGCCCTGCGCAATGGGCAGGATTTTGCGGCACAGCGTAGAAACTGTGCACGAAGTAGAAATAACTGTTGTCCGGCACGCCCGCCCACACCGGGTGCACGCCGCCGCCGTGGTGGGCGTGGGGCATCTGCCGCACCTGGTTCCAGCCCATCTGGGGCACCTTGAAGCGGCTGCCGTCGGGCTGGGTGCGGCCTGCCAGGTCGAACTTGAGCACGTCGCCAGGGATCAGGCCCAGCCCAGGCGTGTCACCCTCGGCGCTGTGGTCCAGCAGCATCTGCATGCCCACGCACACCCCAAACATCGGCTTGCTGGCAGCGGCTTCGAGCACCGATTCCTGCAGACCGGACTCGCGCAACTCGCGCATGCAGTCGGGCATGGCGCCCTGCCCTGGCAGCACGATGCGCTGGGCGGAGCGCACGTCTTCGGGGCGCTGGGTGACGACCACGGTCCAGCCCGTGCCCTCGGCGGCGGCCTGCACGGCCTGCGACACGGAGCGCAGGTTTCCCATGCCGTAGTCCACGACCGCCACTGTTTTTGCTTCCATATTCATAGCTGCTAGCGCATACAAATCAAGCGCCTACGCCTGATTTGGCTGAAAAATTCACAGAGAGCCCTTGGTGGAGGGGATGACACCGGCCGAGCGCGGATCGCGCTCCAGCGCCGCACGCAGCGTGCGCCCGAACGCCTTGAAGATGGTCTCGCACTGGTGGTGTGCGTTGACGCCCTTGAGGTTGTCGATGTGCAGCGTCACGCCCGCGTGGTTCACAAAGCCCTGGAAGAACTCGAACACCAGTTGCGTGTCGAGCTGGCCGATGCTCCCGGCCGTGAACTTTACGTCCATGTGCAGTCCGGGGCGGCCCGAAAAATCGACCACCACGCGCGACAGCGCTTCATCCAGCGGCACGTAGGCATGGCCGTAGCGGCGGATGCCTTTCTTGTCGCCCACCGCGCGCGCAAAAGCCTGGCCCAGGGTGATGCCCACGTCTTCCACGGTATGGTGGCCGTCGATGTGCAGGTCGCCTTCGCAGTCGATGTCGAGGTCGATCAGCCCGTGGCGGGCGATCTGGTCGAGCATGTGGTCAAAGAAGCCGATGCCGGTGTGCAGCTTGGCCTGGCCGGTGCCGTCGAGGTTGATGCGCACACGGATGCGCGTCTCGGCGGTGTTGCGGCTGACCTCGGCAATGCGGTCGGCCATCGGATCGGCCGATGGGGCGGAGGGTACGAGTGCGGAGGAAGTCATAGGGAGGCTTGGAGTGCGGCCAGCATCTGCGCGTTGTCTTCGGCATTGCCTACCGTCAGGCGCAGGCAGTTGGCCAGCAATGGGTGCATTGTAGAAACGTTCTTGACGAGCACCTTGCGGTTTTTCATGCCCTCGTAGGCCTTGGCGGAATCCGCCACACGGATCAGCACCATGTTGGCCTCGCTGTCCCAGCACTTTTCGACCCCCGGCATCTGGCGCAGCGCGGCGATGAGCGTGGTGCGTTCGACACGGATCTCGGCGGCCTGGGCGGCAAAAACCTCGGAATGTTCCAGCGCAAACAGGGCGGCTTCGCAGTTGAGCACGCTCACGTTGTAGGGCGGGCGCACCTTGTCGATCTCGCTCACGAACGCCGAGGGCCCGATGAGGTAGCCCAGGCGCACGCCTGCGAGGCCAAACTTGCTGAGCGTACGCATGAGCAGCACGTGCGCATTGCGCGCAGGCTCGGCACGCATGCGGTCGATCCAGGTGCGGCTGGCAAAGGGCTGGTAGGCCTCATCCATGACCACGATGCCGCCCTGCGCGCCCGCAGCGTCGATGATGCGCTGCACCGCGCCCTCGTCCCACAGCGTGGCCGTGGGGTTGTTGGGGTAGGCGATGTAGGTGATGGCCGGGCGGTGCTGTTCGATGGCGGCCAGCAGGGCAGGCTCGTCCAGCTCGAAATCAAGCGTGAGCGGCACGCCGACAAAGTCCAGGCCCTGCAGCTGCGCCGACAGCGGGTACATCACAAAACCGGGCATGGGTGCCAGCATGGTGGCGCGCTGACCTGTGCCCGGCTGTGCGCAGGCCAGGGCCAGCAGGGTGATGAGTTCGTCCGACCCGTTGCCCAGCACGATGCCATAGCCCTCGGGCATGCCCGCGTACTGCGCTAGGGCCGCCTTCAGGTCAGCAATGCGGTCGCCGGGGTAGCGGTTGAGTGCCACCGAACCCAGGCGCTGGCCCAGCGCGGCCTGCAAATGCGCGGGCAGGCGGAAGGGGTTCTCCATCGCGTCCATCTTGAGCATGCCGGTGGACGGCTGCACGACATAGGAATGCATCGCGCGCACGTCAGGGCGGATGCGGGCCAGGGCCTGGAGGGGGGACGACGCGGGAGTAGTCATTCGGTGGTGTCCAGTTCGTTGGGGGTGACAAGGAAAGGGTTGATGGGGCGCACGGCGTCCATCGGCTGATCGTGCGGCAGTGCCTCGGTCAGCAGGTAGCGGCAGCCTTGCTGGTGGGCGGACGAGAGGATGAGCGCGTCCCAGTAGCCCAGGCGGTAGCGGTCCTGCAGGTCCCAGGCGCCGTCCACGGTGTAGGAGTCCAGGTGCGGCGGCAGCCACACGCGCAGGCGGCGCACCTGGGCGCGCACCTGCTGCAGCACCTGCGGGCCATCAAAACGCTGGATGGCCTGGTTGTACAGCTCGTTGAGCACCTGCGAGCTGATGCGGCCGCTGCGCGTCTGCCAGCAAAAGGCGATCCATTCGCGGGCCCGCGCCTGGCGCTCGGCATCGCGGTCGTCCACGCTGGCGAGCAGGATTTCGGTATCGACAAAGATGGGGACGGTGGCCATGTGTTCTGCCCCGTTCAGCGCAGAAACAGGGTTTCGCGCGGCACATAGGGCCCGCTCGAAGCACCCCAGCTTTCAAAACTCAGCGCCTCGCGCATGGCCTGGGCATAGGCGTCTTCCTGGCGCATCTTTTCGGCCAGCCATTCACCGAGCAGGCGGGACACGCTGCTGCCGCGCTTGGCGGCTTCCACGCGCACCCATTCGGCAACGGTGTCGTCCATGGTCACGGTGATGTTTTTCATGGGTTAAATATTACACGAACTTCGTGCACCACGAACTTCGTGTTGATTAAAACATCACATTCAAGCCGCCTTGCGGGGTGCCCCGCTTTGCAGCATCTGGCACGCCATGTCCCCCACGGTGCGCAGCGCCTCCAGGTGGGCGGGCGTCCAGTCGCCTCCCACGCCGATACGCAGGCAGTTGCGAAACCGTCCGCTGGCACTGAACACCGTGCCGGGTGCGATCAGGATCTGCCGGGCCAGGCAGGCTTCGTGGAGCTGCACGGAATCGAGCGCGCGCGGCAGCTCCAGCCACAGCAGCAGGCCGCCGGGCGGGTCACTCACGCGGGTACCCTGCGGGAAGTGCGCGGCAATCACATGGCGCACCTCGTCCATGCGCGCCGCCACGGCCGCGCGCAGCTGGCGCATGGCGGCGACGTGGCCCGCCTGGGTGATGAGATCGGCCAGCGCCAGCTCCAGCACAGCGGACTGGCCACCCGCCTGCAGGTCCTTGATGGCGCGCAGCTTGTCGGCCCAGCGGCCAACCTCCAGCCAGCCCAGGCGCAGGCCCGGCGCCAGCGTCTTAGAGAACGAGTCGCACAGCATCACATGGCCGGTGGTGTCGTACGACTTGACGGTGCGCCGCATCTCGTCCACCTCGACCAGGTCGTTGTAGATCGCGTCCTCGATCACCGCCATGTCGTGCCGCGCCGCCATCTGCGCCAGGCGCTTGCGCTCGGCCTGGGGCATGCAGCTGCCCAGCGGGTTGCTGAGCGTGGGCACCACCATCACGGCCTTGACGGGCTGGGTGTCCAACGCCAGTTGCAGCGCATCCAGCGAGAGGCCGTTGCGCGGGTGGGTGGGAATCTCCAGCGCCTTGAGGTGCAGGCCCTGCAGCACCTCCAGAAACGAAAAATGCGTGGGTGACTCCAGCGCCACCACGTCGCCCGGCTGCGTCACCGCGCGCAGGCACAGCGCAATGCTGTCCATGCAGCCTCCGGTGATCACGATGTTCTCGGGGTCCAGGCTGCAGCCCAGGCTGACGGCATAGCGCGCCAGCGCGCGGCGCGCGTCCTCATGGCCCGACGAACCGGGGTAGGTGCACAGCAGGTTGCGGTGGCGCTGCGCGGCTCGCACCACGGCGCGGCGCACGCGGTCAGGGTTGAACAGCTCGGGGCCAGGCGTTCCGCTGCTGTACGAAATGATGTCCACCGGCTGGTTGCGCCCCAGGATGCGCTGGCCCAGCCAGTCCACCGACACCTCGCGGGGGCGGCGCATCGGGCGCGGCGTGCTGGGCTCGGGCAGGCTCACCGGCCGCGCCGCCACAAAAAAGCCGGAGCGCGGGCGCGCGGTGATCAGGCGCGCATCTTCGAGCCAGTGGTAGGCCTGCACCACCGTGGTCTGCGCCACGCCGTGCTGGCGCGCCAGCTCACGCACCGAGGGCAGCTTTTCGCCGCGCGCCAGGGTGCCGTTGCGGATCAGCTGCGCGAGCTGTTCGGCGATTTGAAGGTACAGCGGGGGTGCGTCATCGGTGGCCATACTGCATTCTGTACTGGCACTTTGGCCGGCAGACAGTACAGAGACGGCCCAGTGCGTACAGTACAGATGGGCCGGTTCGCTGTTCTGTACTGGGCCAGATCGCACGCGCCTGTGGCTGGTGGCCCACGGCAGCTGGCCGCACAGTGAAGGCATGAACACGCTGCACACCCCCACCCCACCGTCGCCCACGCTGCCCACCCAGCCTGCGGTGCCCCTCACCCTGCAATGGAAGCGCCAGCCCCTGCCGCCACTGCAGGCCGTCCAGGTGCTGGACTTCCGCGCGGGCGAGATCGCCCTGCTCGAAGTCGAACAGGGCCGCGTCTGGGTGACCTGTGATGGTCTGCTGGAGGATTATTTTCTGGAGGCTGGGCAGCGCCTGTCGTTCGCCGGACCGGTGCGGCTGCGCGTCAGCGCCGAAGGCCGCCGACCTGCACGGCTGAACTGGGCGCAGCACCGGGCCGTGGAAGGTGCCGCGTATCCGCCAGCGCCCTCTACAACCGCAGCGCCGGCCGCAACCCCTCAGCCCAGGACAGCAGCCCCCACGCAGGGCGCCCTGCCCCGGGGTGCCATCAGCGCGGCTTGACGGGCGTGGTCAGCCGCATCTCTGCGGCTTGCGCGTGGGCCTGCAGGCCCTCGCCATAGGCCAGCTCGGCGGCGATGGTGCCCAGCACCTGGGCACCGGCCTCGCTCACCTCGATGAGGCTGCTGCGTTTCTGGAAGTCGTACACGCCCAGCGGCGACGAGAAGCGCGCCGTGCCGCTGGTGGGCAGCACGTGGTTGGGGCCTGCGCAGTAGTCGCCCAGGCTTTCGGAGGTGTAGGCCCCCAGGAAGATCGCGCCCGCGTGGCGCAGCAGCGGCTCCCAGCGGTGTGGGGAGGTAGAGCTCACTTCCAGGTGTTCCGGTGCGATGCGGTTGCTGATCGCGCAGGCTTCTTCCATGTCCTTGGTGAGGATCAGCGCGCCGCGGCCGGTGAGGCTCTTGGCGATGATCTCGGCGCGCGGCATGGTAGGCAGCAGGCGGTCGATCTCGCGCTGCACGGCGTCGAGGTAGGCGGCGTCGGGACACAGCAGGATGCTCTGCGCCAGCTCGTCATGTTCGGCCTGGCTGAAGAGATCCATCGCCACCCAATCGGGCGGCGTGGTGCCATCGGCCAGCACCAGGATTTCGCTCGGGCCCGCGATCATGTCGATGCCCACGGTGCCGAACACGCGCTTCTTGGCGCTGGCCACGTAGGCGTTGCCGGGGCCGGTGATCTTGTCCACCTTGGGCACGGTGGCAGTGCCGTAGGCCAGCGCGGCCACGGCCTGGGCGCCGCCGATGGTGAAGGCGCGCGTCACACCGGCCACGTAGGCGGCGGCCAGCACCAGCTCGTTGCGCTCGCCCTTCGTCGAGGTGCCCTCGCCCGTTCCGCCCGTGGCCACGCTGCCGCGCACGGGCGTGGGCACAACCATGATGATTTCCTGCACGCCCGCCACATGGGCCGGGATGGCGTTCATCAGCAGGCTCGACGGGTAGGCGGCCTTGCCGCCGGGCACGTAGATGCCCACACGGTCCAGCGGCGTGACCTTCTGGCCCAGCAGCGTGCCGTCTTCGTCGCGGTAGCTCCAGCTCTCGCCCGAAGCCTTCTTCTGCGCTTCGTGGTAGCTGCGCACGCGCTTGGCGGCGGCCTGCAGCGCGTCGCGCTGGGCCTGCGGGATGGCGTCGAACGCGGCCTTGAAGTCGGCCTGGGTCAGCTCCAGCGCGGCCATGTTGGGCGCAGAGAGGCCGTCGAAGCGGGCGGTGTACTCCAGCACCGCCGCGTCGCCGCGCTTTTGCACGTCGGCCAGGATGTCGGCCACGCGCTGCTCAATGGCCGCGTCGGTGTCAGCAGACCAATGCAGGCGGGCTGCAAAATCAGCCTCAAAAGTGGCCGCAGCGGTGGACAGACGGGCGGGAGCAGCTACCAAAGTCATAGTGTCAGTCGTTGGGTGGAGGTCAGTTCTTTTCGGCCGGTATGGCTGAGGCAAACGCATCGATGATGCGGCGCAGTGGCGCCTGCTTGAGCTTGAGCGCGGCCTGGTTCACGACCAGGTAGGAGCTGATGTCCATGATGCGCTCGACCTCGACCAGGTTGTTCGCCTTGAGCGTGTTGCCGGTGGAGACCAGGTCCACGATCGCATCGGCCAGGCCTGTGAGCGGCGCCAGTTCCATGCTGCCGTAGAGCTTGACCATGTCCACGTGCACGCCCTTGCTCGCAAAAAAGTCGCGCGCAATGCCGGTGTACTTGGTGGCGACCTTGAGGCGCGAGCCCTGCTTGACGGCCTGTGCGTAGTCGAAGTCGTTGCGCACGGCCACGCTGACGCGGCATTTGGCAATGCGCAGGTCCAGCGGCTGGTACAGGCCCTGGCCGCCGTGCTCGATGAGCGTGTCCTTACCAGTCACGCCGATGTCGGCGCCGCCGTATTCCACATAGGTGGGCACGTCGGTGGCGCGCACCAGCACCACGCGCACATTGGGCTGGTTGGTGGGCAGGATGAGCTTGCGCGATTTTTCGGGGTCTTCGAGCACCTCGATGCCTGCAGCGGCCAGCAGCGGCAGGGTTTCGTCAAAGATGCGGCCCTTGGAAAGCGCCAGGGTGATCATGTTGCTGCTGCTCATGCTTTTACTCGTTCGATGTCAGCGCCGATGCCGCGCAGTTTGGCTTCCATGCAGTCGTAGCCACGGTCCAGGTGGTAGATGCGGTCCACCACGGTTTCGCCGTCGGCCACCAGGCCCGCGATGACGAGGCTGGCGGACGCGCGCAGGTCGGTGGCCATCACGGTGGCGCCGGACAGGCGAGGCACACCCTCGATCACTGCCACCTTGCCATCCACCTGGATTTTGGCGCCCAGCCGAACCAGCTCGTTGACGTGCATGAAACGGTTTTCAAAAATCGTCTCGGTCACCGTGGCCGTGCCCTGGGCAATGCAGTTGAGCGCCATGAACTGGGCCTGCATGTCGGTGGGGAAACCGGGGTACTCGGTGGTGCGAAAGCCCTGGGCCTTGAGCGTGGCGCCGCCCGCGCTTTGCACTCGGATGCCGCCGTCCACGGCCTGCACGGTGGCACCGGCCTCGCGCAGCTTTTCGATCACTGCGTCGAGGTGGTCGGCACGGCCATGGCGCAGCACCACATCACCGCCCGTGGCCGCCACGGCGCACAGGAAGGTGCCTGCTTCAATGCGGTCGGCCACCACGCGGTGGGTGCAGCCGTGCAGCTTCTCAACGCCCTGGATGCGGATGCGACTGGTGCCGTGGCCTTCGATCTTTGCGCCCATGGCGATCAGCATCTCGGCCAGATCCGAAATTTCAGGCTCTTGCGCGGCGTTTTCGAGCACCGTCTCGCCCTCGGCCAGCGCAGCGGCCATCATGAAATTTTCGGTGCCCGTCACAGTGACCATGTCGGTGGTGATGCGGGCGCCCTTCAGGCGCTTCCACCCTGCGGGCAGCTTGGCGATCATGTAGCCGTGCTCGACCACGATCTCGGCCCCCATGGCGGCCAGGCCCTTGATGTGCTGGTCCACCGGGCGCGAGCCAATGGCGCAGCCGCCGGGCAGCGACACCGTGGCCTCGCCAAAGCGCGCCAGCAGCGGGCCCAGCGCCAGCACGGAAGCGCGCATGGTCTTGACCAGTTCGTAGGGCGCCTCGGGTGTGCTCAGCGCGCTGGCGTTGATGCGCACCGTGCCGTCGTCAGCCCGCTCCGCCGCCACGCCCATGTTGCGGATCAGCTTGAGCATGGTGCTCACGTCCTGCAGCTGGGGCACGTTGAGCAGCGTCACGGGCTCTGCCGTGAGCAGGGCGGCGCACAACTCCGGCAAGGCGGCGTTCTTGGCGCCGGAGACCAGCACCTCGCCTTGCAAGCTGCGTCCGCCGCGAATCAGGAGTTTGTCCATCTCAAATCACCAAAATAGGGGTCAAAAGTGCCACTTGCGCTAGTGGAATATGCGCCAGAAGCTATCAAAACGTGAGTGCCAGTGGGTGTGCAGGCGCTATGGCGCCTGGGCGGCCCATTCGGCCGGGGTGAAGGTTTTCATCGACAGCGCATGCACCTCGTCGGTGTGCATTTTCGCGCCCAGCGTGGCATACACGCGCTGGTGGCGCTGGATGGCGCGCTTGCCCTCGAACTCGGCCGAGACAATGGTCGCGTACCAGTGGCGGCCGTCGCCTTCGAGCGTGATGTGTTCGCAGGCCAGGCCAGCGGTGATGAGGTCTTTGAGTTGGTCAGCGGTCATGGTGGGGCGCTCGGGATCAATGAGGACTGACGCAAATCGGGATGCAGCAACCGCCTCGCCCTGGAGGGGAGCGCTTGCCTGAACCTTGTTTCGCGTAAGTCATGTCAGTTACGGATTTTGTAGCCCGTGCGCAGCAGGTGCACGGCCAGCGCGCTCACGGCCAGCCAGGCGATGCCCACGATGCCCAGGCTGAGCCAGGGCGAGGTATCGCTCTGGCCGAAGAAGCCGTAGCGAAAGCCGTCGATCATGTAGAAGAACGGGTTGAGGTGGCTCACGGCCTGCCAGAACGGAGGCAGCGACTGGATCGAATAGAACACGCCCGACAGGAAGGTCATCGGCACGATGATGAAGTTCTGGAACGCGGCCATCTGGTCGAACTTGTCGGCCCAGAGCCCCGCAATTAACCCCAGCGTGGCGAGCAGCGCCGCGCCCAGCAAGGCAAACGCCAGAATCCACAGCGGCGCCGCAAACTCGGGCCGCGCAAACGCCAGCGTGACGATGAACACGCCCAGGCCCACTACCAGCCCGCGCACGATGGACGAGCCCACGTACGCGCAGAACCACGCCCAGTGCGATAGCGGCGTGAGCAGCACAAACACCAGGCTGCCCATGATCTTGCTCTGGATGATGCTGGACGAGCTGTTGGCGAACGCGTTCTGCAGCACGCTCATCATCACGAGACCTGGCACCAGGAAGGCCGTGTAGCTGATGCGGTCGTAGACCTTCACATGGTCTTCGAGCACATGGCCGAAGATCAACAGGTACAGCACGGCAGTGAGCACGGGAGCCGCGACGGTCTGGAAGCTGACCTTCCAGAAGCGCAACACCTCTTTGTAGAACAGCGTCTGCCAGCCGGTCATAGCGCAACGCCCTCCAGTGGGATGTTGGACGCCGATGTACCGGACATCACCTGCAGGAACACATCCTCCAGATCGGGTCGGCGAATCTCCATGTCCTGCACCTCGACCCCGGCCACGCGCAACGCAGCCAGGTGGTTTTCGATCTCTGCCGCGTCATGCGCGGGTAATTGCACGATGCGACCGGTGACCCGCGCCACGGCGGCCAGTGCGGGCGGCAGGGCCGTGTCGGTCTTGAACTGCAGCACGCTGCCCGAGGCGGCCTTGAGCAACTCGCTGGTGCGGTTGAGCGCCACCACCTGCCCCGCCTTGAGCATGGCGATGCGGCCGCACAGGGCCTCGGCTTCTTCGAGGTAGTGGGTGGTGAGCAGCACGGTGTGCCCCTCTTTGTTCAGGCGGGCGATGAAGTGCCACAGCGTCTGGCGCAGTTCCACATCGACACCGGCCGTGGGCTCATCCAGAACGATGATGGGCGGCTTGTGCACCAGGGCTTGTGCCACCAGCACACGGCGCTTCATGCCGCCCGACAGCTGGCGCATGTTGGCGTTGGCCTTGTCGGCCAGGCCCAGGTTTTCGAGCAACTCGTCGATCCAGGCGTCGTTGTTCTTAACGCCGAAGTAGCCCGACTGGATGCGCAGCGCCTCGCGCACGTTGAAAAATGGGTCGAACACCAGTTCTTGCGGCACGATGCCCAGCTTGCGGCGGGCATCGGCGTACTGGGCCTGCACATCGCTGCCCTGCACCAGCACGCGGCCGCTGGTGGCACGCGCCAGGCCTGCGAGGATGCTGATCAGGGTGGTTTTGCCGGCACCGTTGGGGCCGAGGAGCCCGAAGAACTCGCCCTCCTCAATGTCTAGGTTGACCTGGTTCAGTGCCTGAAAAGGGCCTTTGGGCGTGGCAAAGGTCTTGGAGATGGCTTGGAAGGAGACTGCGGGCATGAAGCCTTCGATTTTAAGGCCTCAGCCCTCTGCAGGCGGGGCGGCCGCTTCAATGGCCCCTGGCGGGCGCTGTGGGCCCTCAGTTTCATGGCTTGGGTGGGCAAAGCCACCCGGGACCCTGAAAATTATTTCGTATCAAGGTGCGGCGACCAGCAGCGCATCCACCCCATACAACCCAGCCATGCCCGCCAGACCAGCGGGCATGCCTTGCACGGCAAACTGCTTGCCCTCGGACAAGACTTCGCGCCGGCATTCGAGCAGCACGGCGAGGGCCGAGGTATCGAACACCGTCAGCGCATGGGCGTCCACCACCACCGCGCTGTCGCGGTGCACCCGCAGGCCCTGCTTGAGCATGTGCAGGCAGGCGGTAGCTTGGCGGTGGGTGAGTTCGGGAGGCAGCACCAGCATGGCGAGGCGGCCGTCAGCCTTTGGCAGTGCCCGCATTGGTCTTATTGCGGGCGGCCAGTGTGTCGATCAGGCCTTCAATGCCCTTGGCATTGATCTCCTGCGCGAACTGGCCCCGGTAGGTTTCCACCAGCCAGACACCCAGCACATTCAGGTTGTAGATCTTCCAGCCTGCGCCATCACCAGGAGTCTTTTCGAGGCGGTAGTCGAGCTGGATGGGGTCGCCCCGGCCCACGATTTCGGTGCGCACCAGCACGTCCTTGTCTTCGGCCGCCGCGCGCAGGGGCTTGACCTGGATGCTCTGGTCATTGACCTGGGCCAGCGCGCCGGCATAGGTGCGCACCAGCAGGATCTTAAACTCGTCCTGCAGGCGTTTTTGCTGCTCGGGCGTGGCCTGGCGCCAGCCGGGGCCGACGGCTGCGGCCGTCATGCGGCGGAAGTTGACGTTGGGCATCACCGTTTTATCGACCAGGGCGATCACCTTGCTCAGGTCCCCGGCCTGGATGGCCTTGTCGGACTTCACCGTGTTGAGCACATCGGCGGATAGCCGCTTGATCAGCGCATCGGGCGCCTCGTCGGCCGCGAGGGCAGACAATGGCAGGCTGAGCACGGCACTGGCTGCAATGCAAAGGGCGGCACGGCCCAGGGAACGTCGGTTCATCATCTTCTCGGCTTTCATCGGTGCGGGCTTGTGCCCGTCAAATCATTGTGGAGGTGCAGGCCCACTGGCATGCGTCGCAGCGGTTGCGGATTGCAAGCAAGTGCAACAGGGCCAGACCCAGGGCTGCGCATCGGTGCATGTGCCCCGCCCGGCATGCCATCAGCGCGCAGGAGGTTCCTCGGGCAGCACGCCATTGCTGGCGCCGCCGTCGTCCTTGCCGTCTGCATTCGGCGCCTCACCGGCGTGGCTGCGCACCTGCAGGTACACGTCACGCGTAAAGCTGTACTTGTCCAGGGCCGCACTGTCGAGCACAGAGCCCGCGCGCAGCAGGTTGGAGCGCACCTCGACGGCGCGCAGCGCATACAGCGAGTTGCGGGCCGAGACCGGGTCCACATAGCTCACCACGTTGCCCTTCATGTCCACCGGCAGCGCGAATGTGTCGCGCACGGTGGAAGGCCCCAGGATGGGCAGCACCAGATAGGGGCCAGTACCCACGCCCCAGCGCCCTAGGGTCAGGCCGAAGTCCTGCTTGTAGCGGTCGATGCCCAGCTCGCTGGCGATGTCCAGCAGCCCGCCCAGGCCCATGAACGTGTTCACATTGACCCGCATGAAGCTGGACGCAGCGGCTTCACCGCGCAGCTGCAGCACGTTGTTCACAAACGACCAGACGTCGCCCAGGTTCCCGAAGAAATTGCTGACCCCCGTGCGTACCGGTGCGGGCGTGACCTCCTTGTAGGCCGTCGCCACGGGCTTGAGCACCATGGCATCGACCTGTTCATTGAAGTTGGTCATGCTGCGGTTGTAAGACTCCAGCGGATCGCGGGGATCGGGGTTGGCCACCGTGGCGCACCCGGTGAGCAGCACAGCCCCCAGCAACAAGGCCAGGCTGGCTGCCAGGCGGGACATCGACAACCTGCCGCCATCAATGCGGGCGCGGAGTGTATGGAGTGAATGCATCATTTTTTCCCACCTGTCCCTGCAGGTTTTGCGCCGTCTTCGGCTTTGCTGTAAAGAAATTGTCCGATAAGGTTCTCAAGCACCACCGCCGACTGGGTGGACGTGATCGTGTCGCCCGCCGCCAGATTTTTTTCGTCGGCACCTGCCTCGATCCCGATGTACTGCTCACCCAGCAGGCCGCTGGTCAGGATCTTGAGAGAGCTGTCCTTGGGAAAGGCATAGCGGTCTTCCATGGCCAGCGTGACCCGCGCCTGGAAGGTCTTGTCGTCAAAGGTGATGGACTCCACACGCCCCACCACCACACCCGCGCTGCGCACCGCCGCCTGGGGCTTGAGACCGCCGATGTTGTCGAACTTGGCAGTGACACGGTAGCCCGAGTGGAATTGAAGGCTCAGCAGGTTGGCCGACTGCAGCGCCAGAAACACCAGTGCCACCGCGCCCAGCATCACAAAGAGCCCTACCCACAGATCGTTTTTGGAGCGTTGCATATGTTTGATTCCTAGAACTGCCAGCACCGCCAGCGTCAGATACTGAACATCAGTGCGGTGAGCACGAAGTCCAGTGCCAGCACCGCCAAAGACGCCATGACCACGGTGCGCGTGGTGGCGCGCGACACACCCTCAGGGGTGGGTTTGGCTGCATAGCCCTGCAGCAGCGCCACAAAAGTTACCGTGAAGCCAAAGACCACACTCTTGAGCACGCCGTTGCCCAGGTCTTTCCAGACATCCACCCCGCCCTGCATCTGGCTCCAGAACGCCCCGGGGTCAATGCCGATCATGAGCACCCCGACGATCCAGCCGCCGATGATGCCCACCGCACTGAACACCGCGGCCAGCAGCGGCATGGTGATCACCCCTGCCCAGAAGCGAGGCGCCAGAATGCGCTGCACCGGGTCCACCGCCATCATCTCCATGGCGCTGAGCTGCTCCCCTGCGCGCATGAGGCCAATTTCTGCTGTGAGCGACGTGCCTGCGCGACCCGCAAACAGCAGCGCCGTGACCACGGGGCCCAGCTCGCGCACAAGACTCAATGCCACCAGCAGGCCCAAGGCCTCTGACGAGCCATAGCGCTGCAGCGTGTAGTAGCCCTGCAAGCCCAGCACAAACCCAACGAACAGGCCCGACACGGCAATGATGGCCAGCGAATAGTTGCCCAGAAAATGCACCTGGTCGCGCACCAGCGAGGGCCGCATCAAGGTCGCACCCAGGAGCCGCACCAGCCGCCCAAACAACCGCGCGCCCATGCCGATGTCAGCCAGCTTGTGGCGCACAGCAAAACCGACGTCGGAGGGCTTGTACCAACTCACAGCGCACGTCCTCCTGCAGGTCCGAAATCCTCGGCAACGGCCGGGCCGGGGTAATGGAACGGCACCGGGCCAGTCGGCAGAGCGTTGACAAACTGATGCACCAGCGGGTCACGGCTGGCGAGGACCTCCTCAGGCGTGCCCTGCGCCGCCACAACGCCTTCGCCCAGGATGATCACATGGTCCGCCAGGCGGAAAGTCTCCTCCAGGTCATGCGACACCACGATGCTGGTGAGGCCCATGGCGTCGTTGAGCTGACGGATCAACTGCGCAGCCGTGCCCAACGAGATGGGGTCCAGGCCCGCAAAGGGTTCGTCGTACATGACCAGTTCCGGGTCCAGCACGATCGCTCGGGCCAGCGCCACGCGGCGCGCCATGCCACCCGATATCTGGCTGGGCATCAGGTCGCGTGCACCACGCAGGCCCACCGCATGCAGCTTCATCAGCACCACATCGCGGATCAGTTCCTCGGACAAATCGGTGTGCTCACGCAGCGGAAAGGCCACGTTCTCAAACACGCTGAGGTCGGTGAACAGCGCACCGAACTGGAACAACATGCCCATGCGCCGGCGCGCAGCATACAAAGCCTGTACGTCCATGCGCCCTACGTCCTGACCGTTAACCAACACCTGGCCACTCTGGGCCCTGTGCTGCCCCCCAAGCAGGCGCAGCACCGTCGTCTTGCCCCCGCCCGATGCGCCCATCAGCGCCGTGACCTTGCCGCGCGGCACCGCCAGGGTCACGTCGCGCAGGATCACGCGGTCACCGTACGAAAACGTGACGTTGCGCAACTCGGCAAGAAATGTGGACTCGGCCATGCAAGAAATGGATGTCTGATCTGAGGCCTGCCAAAACAGCATCCGCCCCCGGAAAATGGAGCGCAGATGGTAGCCGAAGACACAAACATACATTCATGCATGTTTGTAAAGAAAAAGCACAACCGCCAGCGATCCCGACCGAGCGAGACCGAGGCAAGCCCGGATTGACAGAACCCCTGATTGTGCCAACAAAGCGTCCAGAAGGCTGACGCCCGGCCATTGCCCCACCGTCAAAGGCCCCGTCAACACAAACGGCGCCCGAAGGCGCCGTTGCTTGGAGGGTGCGAAAAACCGCAGGATCAGCGGGGCAGGTCCGAATATCCCATCAGGAACTCGTCCACCGCACGCGCGGCCTGGCGGCCTTCACGGATGGCCCAAACCACCAGTGACTGACCCCGGCGGATATCGCCCGCCGCAAACACCTTGGGCACGTTGGTGGCATAACCGCCGTCAAAGTCCGTGGTGGCGCGGGCATTGCCTCGTGCATCCTTCTCGACGCCGAAAGCCTCCAGCACCGGCGCGACCGGACTCACAAAACCCATGGCCAGCAACACCAGATCGGCTTGGTAGTGTTTTTCGGTGCCAGGAATCTCGACCAGCTTGCCGTCCTTGAACTCGACCTGCACCGTAGTCAGGCTCTTGACCTTGCCCTTTTCGCCCGTGAACTCCTTGGTGGAGATCGCGAACTCGCGCACGCAACCTTCTTCATGGCTGGAGCTGGTGCGCAGCTTGAGTGGCCAGTAAGGCCACGTCAGGGGGCGGTTTTCCACTTCAGGGGGCTGGGGCATCACCTCGAACTGGGTGACGCTGGCTGCACCATGGCGATTGCTGGTACCCACGCAGTCGCTGCCGGTGTCGCCGCCGCCGATCACAATCACATGCTTGCCCGTCGCCATGATCTGGCCCTTGAGCTTGTCGCCCGCGTTGACCTTGTTCTGCTGGGGCAGGAATTCCATGGCGAAGTGAATGCCGTCGAGCTCACGGCCTGGCACAGGCAGGTCGCGCGACTGCTCAGCGCCACCGGTGAGCAGCACGGCGTCAAACTCCTTGTTCAGCTGTTCGGGCGTGACGGTTTCCTTGGCCCAGTTGGTGACCTTGGAATCCTTGCCCAGGCCGTCCTTCGCGGCGCCCACGAATACGCCGGTGCGAATCACCACACCTTCGGCTTCGAGCTGCTTCACGCGGCGGTCGATGTGCGACTTCTCCATCTTGAAGTCGGGGATGCCGTAGCGCAGCAGGCCGCCCACACGGTCGTTTTTCTCAAACAGCGTGACGCTGTGGCCAGCGCGGGCCAGTTGCTGCGCAGCCGCCAGACCTGCGGGGCCGGAGCCCACCACAGCCACCTTCTTGCCCGTCTGGTGCTTGGCGGGGCGCGGCTGCACCCAGCCTTCGGCCCAGGCACGGTCGATGATCGCGTGCTCAATGCTCTTGATGCCCACAGCGTCGTCGTTCACGTTGAGCACACAGGCAGCCTCGCAAGGCGCGGGGCAGATGCGGCCGGTGAACTCAGGGAAGTTGTTGGTGCTGTGCAGCACCTCGATCGCGCTCTTCCAGTCCGCGTGGTACACGAGGTCGTTGAAGTCGGGAATGATGTTGTTCACCGGGCAGCCGTTGTTGCAAAACGGTGTGCCGCAGTCCATGCAGCGCGCGCCTTGCACCTTGGCCTGGCTCTCATCGAGCCCGACGACAAATTCCTTGTAATGCTTCAGGCGCTCGGGCACGGGCTTGTAGCCCTCTTCGATGCGCTCGTATTCCATGAAGCCAGTAGTTTTTCCCATGACGATGTCCTTGTCTATGAATGCTGTGCGAAGGGGGTGGCGACGCCTTACTTGGCGGGGGCCACTTCTTTTTTGGTAGCAGCTACCGCTGGTGTAGCGGACTCCTCTAGCACTTTTCGTTCATAAATTTCAGCCAACGCACGCTTGTACTCGGTCGGGAAGACCTTGACGAACTTGCTGCGCGATGCGGCCCAGTTGTCCAGCAGCTCGCGCGCGCGCTTGCTGCCCGTCCAGCGGTTGTGGTCTTCCAGCAGCTTCTTGAGCTGGGCCTCGTCCGTCTGGCCGTTGTGCCAGATCGAGCGGGGGACCGTAGCTTCCTGCTCGGTGGCGGGCAGGATGCGCTCCAGCGTCACCATCGACAGGTTGCAGCGTGTGTCGAACTGTCCGTCTTCGTCGTACACATACGCTACTCCGCCGCTCATGCCTGCTGCAAAGTTGCGGCCGGTCTTGCCGAGCACCACCACCGTACCGCCAGTCATGTACTCGCAGCCATGGTCGCCCGTACCTTCGACGACGGCCGTGGCACCCGACAGACGCACCGCAAAGCGTTCACCAGCCACGCCACTGAAGAAGGCCTCACCGGTGGTAGCGCCGTACATCACGGTGTTACCCACAATGGTGTTGCGCACCGCCTCGCCCCGGAAGTCGATGCTGGGGCGCACGATGACACGGCCACCCGACAGGCCCTTGCCCGTGTAGTCGTTGGCGTCGCCGATCAGGTACAGCGTGATACCGCGGGTGAGGAACGCGCCGAACGACTGGCCGCCAGTGCCTTCCAGCTGGATGCGGATGGTGTCGTCAGGCAATCCTTCGGGGTGCACACGGGTGACCGCGCCGGACAGCATCGCACCGACCGAACGGTTCACGTTGCGCGCCACCTCGATGAACTGCACGCGCTCACCCTTTTCGATGGCAGGCTTGCTGCGCTCGATGAGCTTGCGGTCCAGTGTGTGCTCGATGTTGTGATCCTGCACGTCCACGTGGAAGCGGGGCACATCGGCGGGCACGTTCGGCTGGGCAAACAGGCGGCTGAAGTCCAGGCCGCGTGCCTTCCAGTGTTCCAGGCCCTGGCGCATGTCGAGCAGGTCGGTGCGGCCGATCAGGTCGTCAAACTTGCGGATGCCCAGCTGGGCCATGATCTGGCGCACTTCTTCCGCGATGAAGAAGAAGTAGTTCACCACGTGCTCAGGCTTGCCCGAGAACTTCTTGCGCAGCTCGGGGTCTTGCGTGGCCACGCCCACGGGGCAGGTGTTCAGGTGGCACTTGCGCATCATGATGCAGCCCTCGACCACCAGCGGAGCGGTGGCGAAGCCGAATTCGTCCGCGCCCAGCAGCGCGCCGATGGCGACGTCGCGGCCGGTCTTCATCTGGCCGTCGGCCTGCACACGGATGCGGCCGCGCAGGCGGTTCAGCACCAGCGTCTGCTGGGTTTCGGCCAGGCCGATTTCCCACGGACCGCCCGCGTGCTTGATGGACGACCAGGGCGAAGCGCCCGTGCCGCCGTCATGCCCTGCGATCACCACGTGGTCGCTCTTGCACTTGGCCACGCCTGCGGCGATGGTGCCCACGCCCACTTCGGAGACCAGCTTGACGCTGATGCCTGCGTGCGGTGCGACGTTCTTCAGATCGTGGATCAGCTGGGCCAAGTCCTCGATGGAGTAGATGTCATGGTGCGGCGGTGGCGAAATCAGGCCCACACCCGGCACGCTGTGGCGCAGCTTGCCGATGTAGTTGGACACCTTGCCGCCAGGCAGTTGACCGCCCTCGCCGGGCTTGGCCCCCTGGGCCATCTTGATCTGGATCTGATCGGCGGACGACAGGTACTCCGCCGTCACGCCGAAGCGGCCCGACGCCACCTGCTTGATACGGCTGCGCAGCGAATCGCCGTCCTGCAGGGGCAGATCGACCTCGACGTTCTCGGCGCCGATCACGCTCTTCAGGGTGTCGCCCTTCTTGATCGGGATGCCCTTGAGTTCGTTGCGGTAGCGTGCCGCGTCCTCGCCACCTTCACCGGTGTTGCTCTTGCCGCCGATGCGGTTCATGGCCACGGCCAGTGTGGCGTGCGCCTCGGTGGAGATGGAGCCCAGCGACATGGCGCCCGTGGCGAAGCGCTTGACGATTTCCTTGGCAGGTTCGACCTCATCAATCGAGATCGCCTTGGACGGATCGATCTTGAACTCGAACAGACCGCGCAGCGTCATATGGCGCTTGCTCTGGTCGTTGATGATCTGTGCGTATTCCTTGTACGTGTTCCAGTTGTTGGCGCGCGTGCTGTGTTGAAGCTTGGCAATCGCGTCAGGTGTCCACATGTGGTCTTCACCACGGGCGCGCCAGGCGTACTCGCCACCGGCGTCCAGCATGGTTTCGAGCACGGGGTCGTCGCCAAACGCGGCCTTGTGCATCCGGATGGCTTCTTCGGCGATCTCGAACACGCCGATACCTTCCACACGGCTGGCGGTGCCGGTGAAGTACTTGCCCACGGTTTCCGTGTTCAGGCCGATGGCCTCGAACAGCTGGGCGCCGCAGTAGCTCATGTAGGTGCTCACGCCCATCTTGGACATGATCTTGGACAGGCCCTTGCCGATGGCCTTGACGTAGTTGTAGATGGCCTTGTCGGCCGACAGGTCGCCGCCCAGGTCCTTGTGCATTTCGGCCAGGGTTTCCATGGCCAGGTACGGGTGCACAGCCTCGGCGCCGTAGCCAGCCAGCACGGCGAAGTGGTGCACCTCGCGCGCGGTACCCGTTTCGACCACCAGGCCGGCCGTGGTGCGCAGGCCTGCGCCCACCAGGTGCTGATGGATGGCCGACAGCGCCAGCAGCGCGGGGATGGCCACCTGCGTGGCGCTCACGGCACGGTCGCTGATGATGAGAATGTTGGCACCGCCCTTGATGGCATCCACGGCCTGCGCGCACAGCGAGGCCAGCTTGGCTTCCACGCCCTCACGGCCCCAGCTCAACGGGTAGGTGATGTCGATGGTCGCGCTCTTGAACTTGCCTTGCGTGTACTTCTCTATGTCGCGCAGCTTGGCCATGTCGGCAAAGTCGAGCACGGGCTGGCTCACTTCGAGCCGCATCGGTGGGTTGACCTGGTTGATGTCCAGCAGGTTGGGCTTGGGGCCGATGAAGCTGTTCAGCGACATCACGATGGCCTCGCGAATCGGGTCGATCGGCGGGTTGGTCACCTGGGCGAACAGCTGCTTGAAGTAGTTGTACAGCGGCTTGTTCTTGCCCGACAGCACGGCCAGCGGGCTGTCGTTGCCCATGGAGCCGATGCCTTCTTCGCCGTTTTTGGCCATGGGCGCCATCAGGAACTTGATGTCTTCCTGGGTGTAGCCAAAGGCCTGCTGGCGATCCAGCAACGGCAGGCTGGCAGCTGCAGGGACCGCGGCGGCTTCGCCCGTCTCGATGCTGTCCAGCTTGATCCGCAGGTTTTCGATCCACTGCTTGTAGGGCTTGGTGTTGACGATGTTGGCTTTCAGCTCGTCGTCGTCGATCATGCGGCCTTGTTCCAGGTCGATCAGGAACATCTTGCCGGGCTGCAGGCGCCACTTGCGCACGATCTTGTTCTCGGGCACAGGCAGCACGCCCGACTCAGAGCCCATGATGACCAGATCGTCGTCGGTGATGCAGTAGCGCGAGGGGCGCAGGCCGTTGCGGTCCAGCGTGGCGCCGATCTGGCGGCCATCGGTGAACACGATGGAGGCCGGGCCGTCCCAGGGCTCCAGCATGGCGGCGTGGTATTCATAGAAGGCGCGGCGGCGCTCGTCCATGGTGGTGTGCTGCTCCCAGGGCTCTGGGATCATCATCATCACGGCCTGGCTGATGGGGTAGCCGGCCATGGTCAGCAGTTCGAGGCAGTTGTCGAACGTAGCCGTATCGGACTGGTCGGCAAAGCTGATGGGGTAGAGCTTTTGCAGGTCAGCAGCCAGCACGGGCGATGCCATCACGCCTTCGCGGGCCTTCATCCAGTTGTAGTTGCCCTTGACGGTGTTGATTTCACCGTTGTGCGCCACATAGCGGTACGGGTGGGCCAGCGGCCACTCGGGGAAGGTGTTGGTGGAGAAGCGCTGGTGCACCAGGCCGATGGCCGAGACGCAGCGCTCGTCGGACAGGTCCTTGTAGTACACGCCCACCTGGTCGGCCAGCAGCAGGCCCTTGTAGACCACGGTGCGGCTGGACATGGACGGAACGTAGTATTCCTTGCTGTGCTTGAGCTTGAGCGCCTGGATGTTGGCGCTGGCCGTCTTGCGGATCACGTACAGCTTGCGCTCCAGCGCGTCCTGCACGATCACGTCATTGCCACGGCCGATGAACACCTGGCGCAGGATGGGCTCCTTCTTGCGCACGGTGGGGGACATGGGCATGTCCACATTCACCGGCACATCGCGCCAGCCCAGCAGCACCTGGCCTTCGGCCTTGATGGCGCGCTCCATCTCCTGCTCGCAAGCCAGACGCGAGGCATGCTCCTTGGGCAGGAAGATCATGCCCACACCGTATTCGCCAGCCGCTGGCAAGGTCACGCCTTGCTTGGCCATCTCTTCGCGGTACAGCGCGTCAGGGATCTGGATCAGGATGCCGGCGCCGTCGCCCATCAGCGGGTCGGCACCCACCGCACCACGGTGGTCGATGTTTTCCAGAATCTTCAGGGCCTGCGTCACGATATCGTGGCGCTTGATGCCCTTGATGTGGGCCACAAACCCGAGGCCGCAGGCGTCGTGTTCGTTACCCGATGAATACAAACCGTGTTGTTGCAGATGCTGGATCTCGGCAGCCGTGGTCATGGCGCACTCCTATATTTTTCGCAGGGGAGCCGAGGTTAGTGCATTGCAGCATATTTTGGCAAGCAATTTAATTGGGGTCAGATTCCTATTAAGCAAACCAGAACTCACACAAGCATATTATTGGGGACATATTAAAATCAATAGCAATGAGGCCAATGATTTCAAGCGCCCTCGTCGGTTTTTGCATGACTTTTTGCCATTCGAGGCCTGCCAGGCATTCCCCGAGTCACGCGGCGCGGGGTCTGCTGTTGCAGGCCCGCAAGAAACTCGGTGTCGCCCAAAGCCCACCCGCTGAGTGCCGAGTCGGTCAACGCCGTTTGCACCGACGCCCCCAAGCCCGCCTGCACCAGTGCGGCATAGGCGGCCTCGCGCGCAAACGGGGTGTTGCCCAAAGCCCAATACAGCGCATGGGGCGTCAACCACCGGTCGTTACGCAAGCCCAACCAGTGTGCGTGGCTGGACCAGGCGTAGTCAGCGGGCTGCTGCACCAATTCGGCCCGTACAGGGTTGAGGTCCAGGTACACCATGCACGCCAGCAAATACCGTTCCGGCTGCAATACCGTGGAACGGTAGCGCCCCTCCCACAAAGTACCAGTGCGGGCATGCCGGCGGTTGAAGTACTGCACATACCGGCGCCCCACCGCCTGCATCATCTGGGGCAGTCCGTCTTGTGAGGCTGGCGTAACCAGCAGGTGAAAGTGGTTGTCCATCAGCACATAGGCATGGACGGCCACGGCATATTTCTGCGCGTTGTCCATCAACAGCGCCAGCAGCGCGTCGAAATCTTCCACTCCGCGGAAGATCGGCTGGCGGTTGTTACCCCGCAGGATGACGTGGTGCAAATGACCCGGCAGGGTCAGGCGTGGCAAACGGGCCATGGGTCTTGATCAGGAATAGGGGAGTTACGATCATAGACCTGTCCCCTATTTCTCGTCGATGCAAGCTGGCAACGCCCATCATCCGCCACGAAGATAGCGAGGCGCGTGCTTGATTCTGGCCTGCCCTTGCGCGCCTTTTGGGCACGCGTCAATGCGTAGCCAAGTTCTCCACTGGGTCTACCACCACACCGATGCCAAACCGCGCCCCCATGACATGTTCCAGGCCAAATTCGCCGAGAAGCGCCCGCAACCGCTCGGCCGCGCTGCGTTTTTTCTGTCCGGTGTAGCGCGCGATGATGAGTTCATTCTTCATGCTGTGCTCCCATCCCACCAGCTCGGTCACAGTGACCTGGTAGCCATTGGCCTCCAGGTACAGGCAGCGCAGCACATTGGTCACCTGGCTGCCGAGTTCGCGGGTGTGCAAGGGGTGACGCCACAGTTCCGCCAGGGGCGTTCGCGCCAACTGCAAGGCCTTGCCTTGGCGCAGGCAGGCTGCCATCTCCGCTTGGCAACAGGGCACCAGAACCATGGCCCGGGCCTTTTTTTGCAGCCCGAAGGCAATCGCGTCGTCAGTGGCGGTGTCGCAAGCATGCAAGGCGGTGACCACATCGATCTGGTCGGGCAACTCACGGGCATCCGCAGACTCGGCCACGGATAGATTGAGAAACGACATCCGCTCAAAATGAAGCCGCTGCGCGAGCGCCCGCGACTTCTCTACCAGTTCCGCCCGGGTCTCCACCCCGTAGATATGCCCGTGGCCCAGCGCCTTGAAATACAGGTCGTACAGGATGAAACCCAGATAGGACTTGCCCGCGCCGTGGTCCGCCAACGTGGGCCCACCGCCTTGGGCGGACAGCTCCGTGAGCAGGGGCTCGATGAAGTTGAACAGGTGGTACACCTGCTTGAGCTTGCGGCGTGAGCCCTGATTGAGACGGCCATCCCGGGTGAGGATGTGCAGCTCCTTGAGCAGCTCTACCGATTGGCCAGGGCGCAGTTCCTGCAGCTCAGCACTCTCGTTCTTGGATTTGCCCGCATCGCGAATTCGCTTGTCGGTCGTCACTGCAGATGGGTTCTTTTTGTTCATAAACCGGGGCCTTGTGCTGGCGGATTGTCATCGCTGGCGGCAGTGGCGGTTATGTTCGCACCGCCTTTGTCATGGGGGCCCACGTCCAGCGCCAGCCAACCGGCCATGCCCATCTCTTCAAGTACTTCCATGTTGCGCTCGAAGATGGTTTCCGCCTCGGGAAAGACCGACACCGCCCGATCGATGCTGGCCTCGCGCAACAAATGCAGCGTGGGGTATGGAGCGCGATTGGTGCAATTGGTCACGTCGTCCGCATCGGTGCCGGCGAACTGAAACTGCGGGTGAAAGCTTGCGACCTGCAGCGTGCCCTCCAACCCGAGAACGTGCACCACGTCCTCCACGTCACCAAGAAAGTCATTGAAATCCAGGAAATCCTGCATGCAATGCGGCATCACCAGCAAGGTGGTGTCCCTGACTTCTGCGGGTGTGTTTGCGAGCGCCTGAAGTTCTTCGCGCAACACCTCCAGCACATCCTCCCCGGTCGTGGCCAAGCTCACCACGTAGTGAATTTGCCCTTTGACATGCACCGACTTGGCAAATGGACAGAGATTCAATCCAATGACGGCTCGCTCCAACCACCGGACAGTGTCCTGGACGTAGGTATCAGTGGATACAAAATGGGGGAGCGCCTTAGCGGCATTGGTGGAGGAAGATGTCATGGGTGCGCGCAGAAGCGCAGGGATAGAGGTGGGATTTTATCGGCGTGAGTTGTTGGCAGATCTAGCGATCGCGGCGGTCCAATCTGGAAGCCTCATGGACTCCTCAGTGCACGCTCACATCGGCGGGAGGGCAGCGGAGGAAAAGAATAGATACGCAAGCCCACACAGCAAATACGCTTCAGGCGGCCACATCTAACGGAGCCTGAAGTCGCGCGACACCAGCGACGCCCCCCCAAAAAAAAAACAACGCATCTCGCTCCACCTCGGAACCGGGCGCTATTCCTGCAGGAGTCGGCGCCCTGTCAGGCGCTCATGCTCCCGCACCGCAAAGCGGTCCGTCATCCCGGCAATGAAGTCGGCCACCGCCCGCGCTCGCCCATAGCTATCGCCCTCCAGGGCTCGCGCGGTAAAGGCAGCTTTCATTTCGTGAGGCTGGGCCATATAGGCATCGAACAACTCACGCACGATTTCTTGGGCATGGCCCGTAGTCTCCATGACCCGGGGATGCCGGTACAGATGCTTGAAGAGGAACCGCTTGAGTATGGTAGAGCGCTCGCGCATCTCACCACTGAAGCTCACCAGAACTGGAAGCTTCCGTACCTCATCGGGATGGGCTGGTGCATGCTCGTGCAGCGCGGCTTTTGTGGTGTCAATGACGTCGTACACCTGCGCACTCAGCATCCGCCGTATCGCCTCATACAACAAGCGGCGCTGCATTGATGGCGTGGCGAGGCCGGGATGCTCCATCTGGGCTGCCGAACGGTACGCATCAAACAAGGGCACTTCTTGCAGCTGCGTCAGAGTAATCAACCCAGAGCGCACGCCGTCATCTATATCGTGTGCGTTGTAAGCAATCTCGTCGGCCAAATTGCACAACTGCGCCTCCAGACTCGGCCGCTCATTGTGCAGGAAGCGGGCACCAACACCATTGGGCTCCTCACTCTCCAACTGCAAAGCATGAGTGCGCGAGCAGTGTTTGAGAATCCCTTCTCGGGTCTCGAATGTGAGATTGAGTCCGTCATACAACGGGTATCGTTCTTCCAGCTTGTCCACCACTCGCAAGCTCTGCAAGTTGTGTTCAAAGCCTCCAAAGTCTGCCATGCAGCCATTCAAGGCGTCCTGCCCTGCATGCCCGAACGGGGTATGTCCCAAGTCGTGGGCTAACGAGATGGCCTCAACCAAGTCTTCGTTAATCTGTAGCGACCGTGCGATGGATCGCCCGAGTTGCGCGACTTCTAACGAATGAGTTAGCCGGGTCCGAAATAGATCCCCCTCGTGGTTGAGGAAGACTTGCGTCTTGTAGACAAGCCGTCGGAATGCCGTGGAATGGACAATTCGGTCGCGATCGCGCTGGTATTCAGTTCGGGTAGGCGCGACCAACTCCGAAAAGCGACGCCCGCGCGTTGCTGCAGCATCGGATGCGCAAGATAACAGGCTAGATTTTTGAATCATTCCTCCCTGCCAAGCCCCGAAAGAGTTTGGACCAGTACTGCCAAGGAAACCGAATTCTCAAGACTCGCGCTCATTCGCAACATGCGTCAATCACTTCGCGCACGAGAGCATCCGGAGCGGCTCGCAGTATCGCGCGACCGACCCCATCAATCAGCACATAGCGGATCTCTCCAGCGTCTGACTTCTTATCAATCCGCATCAACTCCAAATACCGGCCCGCGTTATCTGATGCACTAATAAGGGGTGCAACGGTTGGTAACCCCGCTCGTCGAATCAACGTCTTCAAGCGTGAAACAAAGCTGGCATCCACCAGTCCCAAACGCATAGAGAGTTCTGAGGCCATAACCATTCCCGCCGCCACGCCCTCCCCATGCAGCCAGACGCCATATCCCATTCCGGCTTCGATAGCATGGCCGAATGTATGTCCAAAGTTGAGGATGGCGCGCACACCGGATTCCTTTTCATCCTGGCTCACGATCCCTGCCTTAATCTCACAGCTACGCCGTACAACATGAGCCAGTGCATCCTTATCCTTTGCCAGCACAGCATCTATATTATTTTCCAACCAATTCAAAAAATTTGCATCAGCAATGGGACCATATTTAATTACCTCGGCCAAACCAGCGCTTAATTCACGAGATGGCAAGGTATCCAACACTTCCAGATCACAAAGCACTAATTGAGGCTGGTAAAAAGCCCCTATCATATTTTTACCCAACGGATGGTTTATAGCAGTTTTACCTCCTACAGACGAATCAACCTGTGCCAGCAAGGTCGTTGGAAGCTGCACAAAAGGTACTCCCCGCATATACGTAGCCGCCGCAAACCCAGTTAAATCACCGACAACCCCACCACCAAGAGCAAATAGAACCGTCTTTCGATCACACTCCCAAGTCAAGAGTGCTTCGAATATTTTGTTGAGCGAATCCCAATTTTTGAACAACTCTCCATCGGGGAGTTCGATCACATGAACTTCATCAAACACGCCTTTCAAAGAGTGCACAATTTTATTAAGATGTAATTTCGCAACAATTACATTCGTCACGATAACAGCCACTTTGAATGATATTTTTATATCCCCAAGAGCTCGAGCCAAATTCAATCCAGACCCAACAAAAATATCATAACCTTTATAAGGCAAATCTATTTTAATAGAATTCATTTTGAAAAATCAAAAGGATTTAAAAACAAAAAAAGGCCAATTATTGGCCTTTTTTGAGAGCATATCAGAATTTATGGACAAGCCACAGCGCCACCATCTTTAATGGTTAGCGTCACAGTTTGCTTGACAAGCTTGGAGTCAAAAATATCGATAGCAATTGTTTTGTCAGCAGTGACACAACGTGTCGTTAATGAAGAGGCTGGTACTACAGCAGTTAACGTGTTAGCAGTAATGGAGAGTGTGGTAAAAAATCCTTGATCAGCCGGACTGACCAGTGGAGTATAAGGTGCAGTACCACCTGCAATCAAATAGGTTAACGTAGTAGCTGTTGGACTTTTCTCATCTATCGTCTGATTTGAGGGCGACACCTGCAAAACATTGGAGTTAACGGTGACCGACACGACAACTGACTGCCCAGCAGCATCCGTGATCTTAATATCGGATGTACCCAGAGAAACCAAGCCGACCGATACCGAATTGCCAGAAATGCTTGCCGTAGCAACGGCAGTGTTAGTTGAACTCACAATGTACGGAGCCACGCCACCACTGATAACGACTGTGTTCGAGGTGCCTGCAGGCCCAGTGATTGTTGCAGGAGAAGTTGTCAATGTACTAACCTGCACGGTAACCACAACGCTCAGAGTAGCGCCAACTGCATCAGTGATCAAAACTGTAGCCGTTCCAGCCTTTGGCAAGCCTACGACTGTTACAGCCGAGCCTGAAATAGAAGCACTCACGACGCTTGCGTCGGAGCTATTCACCGAGTAAGGAGCAACCCCACCCCTCACGTTAAATTGCAGCGATTGGTTTGGACGCAATGTAATTGCCGTACCAGCACTGCTCACAAGTGGAACAGCTTTGGCAGTTACAGTAATTTTCACTTGTTGAACAGGCAAACTTTCATCATACACAGTCAGAGTCGACGTGCCGTCACTATTCCCCGAGATAAACAATATCCCATCTGTCGACAACGTGGCGCTCACCGAGGCGTCGGAGCTGATAACTCCATAAGGTCCCTTGCCTCCACGGACCTCAATACCGGTAGAGCCACTTGCCCCCACAGGAAGGCTAATAGTATCGACGGGAGGATAGACCCTCAGAGTGGCCGATGGCCCATTGGGCGTGCCACCGCCGCCGCCACCACCACATGCCACAAGTAGAGCGCTCGCTACGGCAACGAGCATGGATTTAAGAAAGTTTTTCATAATCAATCAAGAGGTTATTGCTTATTTTCTAGGCCCATTGTCAGAGATAACCTTGGGAGTGATAAACACCAACATTTCACGCTTGGTGGACTCTTTTGTTCGGCTCTTGAACAGATTTCCAACAACAGGAACATCACCCAACAACGGAATCTTGTTCTCTTGGTTAGTCTCCTCCATTTCGAAGATTCCACCAATTACCACAGTGCCGCCATTTTCAATTAAAATTTGGGTCTTTACATGCTTTGTGTCAATCGCCACACCTTGGGTCGTGGTCTCCCCTCGACTGTCCTTATTAACATCCAAATCCAATATTATATTTCCTTCTGGTGTAATTTGTGGAGTGACCTCTAGTTTAAGTACCGCTTTTTTGAACGCTAGAGTAGTGGCACCATTGGGCGCCGTGATGGCATAAGGATATTCCGTACCCTGCTCAATCAACGCTTTTGTTTGATCAGCAGTGATGATACGGGGGCTTGAAACAATACGCCCCTTACCATCCGCCTCCATAGCAGACAATTCCAATGTCAAGAACCTATTTGCCGCAGAATTAAAAATAGAAAGTGCAAAACTGCCAACACTTGCCACATTGGATAAGCTAGCAGGTAAATTCACAAAATTACCGCTCGTGTTTGTTACCCCACCAGCTCCGCTTGAAGCAACTGCATTGTTGTAGGAAGTACCAAATGCGACACGATTATCGCCGCCAAGCCCATATCCACCATCACCTCCTCGATTAGCTCGTAAATCTGTAGCTCCCAAGCGCACACCCAGCGAACGCCCGAAAGTGTCGCGAGCCTCAACGATCCTGGCTTCAATGAGAACTTGCCGCACAGCAACGTCTAAGCTCGCCAATAGAAGACGCACCTCTTCCAATTTATTGGGCGTGTCCGTAACAAACAACTGATTGGTTCTTGGCTCGGAGATGGCACTGCCTCGCTCCGATAAGAATCGAGTGCTCGTAACTCCTGCCGCACCATTACTGGTAGTGAGCTGCGTAAGAATATCAGCAGCCTTAGCATAGTTAAGTTGATAGGCCTGCGTCTTTAGGGGTTCAAGCTTTTGAATAGCTTGGGCAGCTTCAAAGTCCTTTTTCGTGCGTGTGTCAATTTCGTCTTTGGGCGCAATCCAGAGCACAGATCCAGTCTTTCGCATTCCAAGACCTTTAGCATCCATGATGATTTGCAGAGCTTGATCCCATGGGACATCTTTTAATCGCAGCGTCAGTGCACCGGTTACCGTATCAGAAGTCACAATATTAAAATTAGTGAAATCTGCAATGACCTGCAACAAAGATCTCACCTCAATGTTCTGGAAATTTAATGATAGTTTTTCACCAGAATATCCAGGGCCTTGCGTTAACTTGCTGAGATCAATTTTTTTCTGTCGAATTTCAACGACAAACTGGTTATCACTTTGATAAGCGCTGTGCTCCCAATCACCGCTGGACTCAATCAACATCCGCACGCGTTCCCCCGACTGCGTCGTAGTTACTGTCTGCACAGGAGTACCAAAATCAGTAACGTCAAGACGACGACGCAACCCCTCAGGAAGGGAGGACCGCATAAAATCCACAACGATACCTTTGGCCTGTTGTTGCAGATCCACCCCTACCTGACTATTATTCAGATTAACTATCACCCTCCCCGCTCCGTCGGAACCACGGCGAAAATCAATATCCCTAAGGGGCAATATATCGACATTTCTATTCTCAGAAAACGCAGGGCTTGGCGCCAATGTGGCCGCAGATACCGCTGCAGTGGATTCCAATGAAAGAAAAAGTGAATTCCCCTTCAATTCGGTTTTGTATGCCGCAGGCACTTTCAAATTCAAAACAACCCGCGACCGCTCAGCAGCCTGTACTATATTAATAGATCTCAGATTGCCAAGATTAACTTCGTACAGAGACTTACCGGAGGAATTGGTCACACCTTGGAGATCTAACGCTATTCGAGCAGGTGATTGCGTTGCGAACCCCGTGGGAGAGATTGCAACAGGTTCAGTAAAATCAATTTTTAATGTTTCGACACCAGCCTGAACGCTGGCGGATACTGCACTAATTGCCCCCTGCGCAGATGCCGCAAAAGATATAAAAATAGCTGAAATGCCAACAGCAGCGCTACGGCAATAAGTCAGAAATTTGCTACTATTTGGTTTCATTTTTTAACCTCTTGCAGATCAAGCGACGTTAAGCGCTCTACCCAGTCCCCAGTTGCATCCTGAGCTATTTCACGCAGCTGAACCGAGCTTTCCGTGATTTTAATAACTTTGCCGTAATTTTGCCCGATATAATTCCCAACTCTTATTTGATAAATCAGATTGTCAACTTTTACCAATGCGGTAGGCACGCCGGATTTATTCAAACTTCCGACCATTGCGATCGAATCTAGTGGAAAAGCCTCTAGAGACTCCTTTCGGCGAGTCATTTCTGGCGCAATCAAAGCAGCATTTGATGCCACTTGATTAGTGTCACGCTTTAGTGCTTGAGTTAACTTGATCTGATTGAACGGTTCTACAGCACCTTCTTGAGTGTAAGGCTCGGGAATGAATTTTTTGGGCTCAGTCAAAGGCTGAACGCTAGGCTTAGTTGTAGCTCTCTGTTCAGCCATCCACGATCTTAATTCATCTTCACCCGAAGGCGCACAACCAGTTAGTGCTAGTGACCAACCCACAAAAAACAAGCTAAGGTGAGCCTTTGTCATTTAGCCCCCCCAGCTTTTTTTTGCGCCTGAATCTCCTCCGGATCCAGATACCTGAACGTTCGGGCAGTTGCATCCATCATCAACATGTCACGAGACCCAGGGGTAATCGATATATTATTGAGCGTTACAATGCGAGACAGATGCGCCACATCCGATGCAAATGCTCCAATATCATGATATTTACCTGTGACTCTTATAGAAATTGGCAGCTCGGCGTAATAATCCCTTGCAACAACTTGACTTGGACGAAAAAGCTCAAACTGAAGACTACGCCCCAAACCAGACTGATTTATATCAGATAATAGTGCTGCCATTTCAGCTTTACTCGGAAGTTGTTTTTCTAGCTGGATCACGTACTGTTGAATCTGCTCTCTCTGCTTCTTTAGAGCATCTAGGCTCACAGCCTTCACAAGTTTCTTCTGGTAGTCCGTTCGCAACGCCACCTCTTTGTTGCGCTCCCCATCCAACTGGACTTCAAAATCTTGCAGAAAGGCGAACCAAGAGACAGCCGCAACGGCACCAGCAATTAAAATACAGAGAATACTTTTTGGTAAGAACGGCCAAGCCGACGGATCTCTACCATCCAGATTCTTAAACTGGCGCTGTATAGCGTCTAACCGCTCAGCTGTACTTATTGATTTTTCTTTTACATTTGCCTTCGCCATGCTATTTACCTCCCGGCAAAGACGCTGCGGCACTCGCTGCAGCTATAGATTTCTGAGCATCACTAGCCCGTACCAACTGAAATCTCAAGTTAAAAGACGAGACTCGCCGTTGATCTCGCTGACTCAAAGCCACAGTACTAGCAGTAATTTCAGCCAACTCCGGTTTGGCAAGCCATGGCGTGTTGCTTGCCAAATTACGCAGTAACTCAGAAACTCGTTCATTGGACTGCGCCATGCCTTGCATGGTAATCGTTTGTCCAGCCTGCCGGATCGCCGTCACGTAAACCCCATCGGGCAGTTGTTTTACAAGTTCGGTGAGCAGATGAACCGGCAAATTTCTATCTGACTGCAGATCTTCAACAGCCTTCTGACGCGCACGTAGTGAGGCAATCTCATCCTCAATCGTGGCAATTTCTTTGATCTGCCCCTCCAACACCTTAATCTCCTGCTGGAGGAAAGCGTTCTTATTCTGCTGATCCGCGATCATAATTTGAAACCACCAATAGATGGCTCCGGCAATAGCGAGACCCAACAGAAACGACGCAAACATCGTCGCCTGGAATGCCTCCTTGCGACGTTTACGCGCCTCTTCACGGTGAGGTAATAGATTGATGAGGATCACTGCAGAAACCTCCGCATAGCGAGACCGCAAGAGGTCAGGTAAGACGGCGCTTCTCGCACCATTTTTTTCAGTCGCACGGAACTTCCGATTTCCATACCGTCAAATGGATTGACAGCACTGCACGCAAAACCGGTTTGCTGGGTGACAGCCTCGGTTAGCCCTGGCAGTGGGGCCGAGCCGCCAGCCAGCATAATATGGTCCACACGGTTGTGGGGCGTGCTGGTGAAGAAGAATTGGAGGGCTCGGCCAATCTCTTGGGCCATGCTGTCAACAAAAGGACGAAGAACCGCTGATTGATAGTCTTCCGGCAAATCACCGCTGCGTTTTTTACTCTCGGCTTCTTCCACAGAGAAACCATATTGCCGAACAATCAGTTGGGTCAGCTGGGCGCCGCCGAAGGCTTGGTCGCGGTCGTACAGAACCTCTTCGTTCCGAATCACCTGCATACTGGTCGTCAAGGCGCCCACCTCGAAAAGCGCCACCATCGCATCGACGCCTTTATTCGGCAGCGCTTCAATGAGACGCCCTGCAGCCAATCGCGATGCATGGGATTCAATATCGACCACCACGGGCTTCAACCCAGCAGCCTCCGCCAAGCCCTGTCGGTCCTGGACTTTTTCGCGCCGGGAGGCAGCAATCAGAACGTCAACGTCCCCGGGCGCGTTTTTGCTGGGACCAATAACGCAAAAATCTAAGCTCACCTCGTCGAGCGAAAATGGGATGTACTGGTTGGCTTCGGATTCGACCTGAACCTCAAGCTCCTGCTCCGTCATTCCACCCGGCAGCGTAATCTTCTTGGTGATCACAGCGGAGGGGGGCAATGCCAGTGCCACGTTTTTGGTTCGAGTGCCGCTCTTCTTGACCAGTCGACGCAATGCGTCGGCCACTTCGTCAAATTTTTCGATGTTGCCATCGGTGATCCAGCCTCGCTCCAGCGGCTCGATCGCGCAACGCTCTAGGACCAGACTACCTGCCTTATCGCGCCCTAACTCCACCAGCTTGACACTGGAGGAGCTGATGTCGATTCCCAGCAGCGGAGCAGACTGGCGATTGAACAAAGACCCCATTGAGATCAAGATTGGTCCCCTGTAACTTGCCAAAATGAGGCAACAAAACTTAACACTTCACATGAATGCTATCAGTAAGATAGTTCTCCGGCAAAGATTTTTCCCCCTGTAACGCCCGAAGAGCGTTGCCAAAAGCAGACGAAATTTCAGAGCACTGCAATACCGCTTGGCTACTACGGGAAGCCTTTCAGCGACACCTTGCCAAGTACGAAATCGGATTTCCAGCCCCAGCGGCGGACATTTTTATAATGGGTGGTCTTACCCCATCGGAGCGATATGCCGCCCTCCCCCTCGAAGTCCTCCGACAAGTCGGACTCCTCTCCTGCTCGCACCCGTCCCAGTTGGCTTCGCTGGTTGGTTCGCATCGCTCTATGGATCACTGGACTGGCGGCGGCCGCGGCCGTGGGCTTGGCGCTCACAATCGCTGTGGCTCTGTCGGTGGCCTACCCCAACCTGCCGGACATCTCTGACTTGGCGGACTACCGCCCCAAATTGCCGCTGCGGGTGTACTCTGCGGAAGGGGCCTTATTGGGCGAGTTTGGAGAAGAGCGTCGCAACCTCACGCCCATCGACGAGATTCCGCAGGTCATGAAAGACGCAGTGCTGGCGATCGAAGACTCTCGCTTCTTCCAGCACGGTGGTGTGGACTACAAAGGCGTGCTGCGTGCGGGCCTCGCCAATCTGGGCCGTGTGAAAAGCCAGGGCGCCTCGACGATCACCATGCAGGTTGCGCGAAATGTTTATCTATCATCAGAAAAAACATTTACTCGCAAAATTTACGAAATCTTACTGACTTTCAAATTGGAGCATTTGCTGACCAAGGATCAGATTCTTGAGATTTACATGAATCAGATTTTCCTTGGCAATCGTGCGTATGGATTTGCGGCAGCCTCCGAGGCTTATTTTGGAAAACCGCTGAAATCCGTTTCCATTGCTGAAGCAGCAATGCTTGCGGGCCTGCCCAAGGCACCATCTGCCTACAACCCCATCAGCAATCCCAAACGTGCCCGCGCTCGACAGCAGTACATCATCGAACGGATGGAAGAGAACGGCTTCATCACTGCGCAACAAGCAGAGCAAGCCAAGAAGGAAGAGTTGAAAATCCGTACGGGGCCCGACAACACGCGCATCCACGCGGAATACGTTGCCGAAATGACCCGCCAGCTAATCTTCGCCCAGTACGGCAACGAGGCCTACACACGCGGCCTTAACGTGTACACCACCCTCAATGCGGCGGAGCAAGAGGCCGCCTATGTGGCCCTGCGGCGCGGGATCATGGACTACGAGCGGCGCCAGCAGTATCGGGGACCAGAGAAGTTCGTCGCGTTGCCCACAGCAGCCCAGGAAGTGGAGGACGCCATTGATGACGCCCTTGCCAACCACCCAGACAACGGAGACGTACTCTCCGCTGTGGTGCTGGAAGCATCCACCAAACGCATCCTGGCCGCACGAGCCAATGGGGACTCACTGGAGATCACCGGCGATGGACTCAAACCAGCGCAGTCGGGGCTCAGCGACAAGGCGCCGCCCAACATCAAGATCCGGCGCGGCGCCGTCATCCGAGTGGTCAAGACACCAAAGGGCGCATGGGAGATTACACAGCTGCCCGAAGTGGAAGGGGCTTTTGTAGCCCTTGACCCCCGCAATGGCTCCATCCGGGCATTGGTAGGTGGATTTGACTTTGACAAGAACAAGTTCAACCATGCAGCGCAGGCATGGCGCCAGCCTGGTTCGAGCTTCAAGCCGTTCATCTATTCAGCAGCGCTCGAAAAGGGCTTCACGCCTGCCACCGTGATCAACGATGCCCCGCTGTTCTTTGATGCGGGTATCACCGGCGGCCAGCCTTGGGAACCCAAAAACTACGACGGCAAGTACGACGGCCCCATGAGTATGCGCACAGGCTTGGCGAAGTCCAAAAACATGATCTCCATTCGGATCCTGCAAGCCGTAGGACCCAAAACCGCGCAGGAATGGGTGGGACGATTTGGATTCGACCCAGAAAAGCACCCGGCCTACCTGACCATGGCGCTGGGTGCGGGCTCGGTCACGCCCCTGCAAATGGCATCCGCTTATTCCGTGTTTGCCAACGGGGGCTACCGCGTCAATCCTTGGCTGATTGCCAAGGTGACTGACCACAAGGGGCGAGTGATTTCAGAAATCACGCCACCGGCGCTCAACGAGCAGCCCCGGGCCATCGACGCACGCAATGCCTTTGTGATGAGCAGTCTGTTGCAGGAGGTGACCCGCACCGGCACTGCAGCGCGGGCCCAGGCCACTCTCAAGCGCCCCGATCTCTATGGCAAAACCGGCACTACCAACGATTCGGTGGACGCGTGGTTCGCAGGGTTCCAGCCCACCATCGCGGCTGTCACCTGGATTGGATATGACACGCCACGCAATCTGGGCAGCCGCGAAACCGGTGGCGGGCTCAGCCTGCCCGTATGGATCAGCTTCATGGAGCGTGCGCTGAAGGGCGTGCCAGTGATGGAGCCTACAGTGCCGCCCGGTGTCGTGAATGTGGGCGGTGAGTGGTTCTACGACGAGTACGCACGCAATGCGGGTGTTTCAAGCGTGGGTGTGGACGACCGGTCCGCGTCTCCCGCAGTAGCGCCCCAAGCACCTCCGCCTTCTGAAGAGCGCAGCCGCATCCTCGACTTGTTCCGAAACTGAGCGCCGCATACTCCGCCGCGCCCCTCCTCAGCTGGGCGGGCGCGGAGTAAGTTACGGGGCAAACTGCAGCGACATCCCGGACTGTTGCGAGGCATCGCGCGTGAGGCATGCAAAAAATTCTCCGGCGCCTTTGGTGTCCTGCCAATGGCTGCCATCAAAACGATAGTGATAGCCGCCAGACCGGGCGGCCATCCAAACCTCGTGCAGCGGTTTTTGCAGATTGATCACGATCTGGCTGCGGTTGGGAAATGTCAAGGTCACCATGCCCCCCGAGCGCTGGCTGTCCACATCGGCATCCGAGGTGTCATTGATGCGATCACAACTGCGTTCGACGGCAAGCAGCAGTTGTTCGGCGTGGTCCATGAATTCGAGGTCGGTCATTACAATTTGCGCATGTTGAAAGCTCCCCAAATTCTAGTCAGGACGCTTGTCCTTGCTGCCAGTGCGGCAGCCCTCGTCGGCTGCGGTCAGCGGGGGCCGTTGTATCTGCCCACCGGCCCTGCGGCAAGCCAGCGTGCCACGCTACCGCAAACACTCACCCCGGGCAACGACGCCAGCAGTGCGCCAACGCCCGCTGCCACCGCCTCCCAGCCACGCTGACGCACCCAGCCGCCTGCGCAGGATCGCCAGGCAATGCGGTTTCGCTTGATTTCCATCAAGCACAAACTCTAGGGGTACTCGTACAGTCTGCGCTTTATTGCACCGCAGGATGGCCATGGCCCTGGAACTCTACCGCGACAAAAATCATGCTTGCCTGATGTTCACCGACCTCATTGAGGAGGATGGGCAGGCCGTGCAGGCCAATCAGTTCTTGATCGTGGACGACGACACCGGCGCGATCATCGACCCGGGCGGTAATCTCGCGTTCAACGAGCTGTTCATGGGGATGACCAAACATTTCCCGCCCCACAAGCTGTCGTACCTGATTGCCTCGCACGCAGACCCAGACATCATCGCCTCGCTGGACCGCTGGATGACCAGCACCAAGGCCAACCTGGTGATCTCGCGCGTCTGGGAGCGCTTTGCGCCGCACTTCACCAAGGTGGGCAAGACAGAAAACCGGGTGATCGGTGTGCCGGACGGCGGCGGCCATCTGCCCCTGGGACGCCATGAGCTGGTGCTGCTACCCGCGCACTTCATGCACTCCGAAGGCAATTTCCACTTCTACGATCCGGTCAGCCGCATCCTGTTCACGGGCGACCTGGGGGTGTCCATGATGTCGGGGGCCGAGGCCCGTGTCCCGGTGACCGACCTCAAGGCGCACATCCCGCGCATGGAGGGCTTCCATCGCCGCTACATGGTGTCCAACAAGATCCTGCGCCTGTGGGCGCGCATGGCCCGGCAGCTCGACATTGCCATGCTGGTGCCGCAGCACGGCGCCCCCATCATGGGCAAGGAAGCCATCAACGACTTCTTTGAATGGATCGAGAACCTGATGTGTGGCATTGACCTGTTCGATGACCGCGCCTACCAGATTCCCACCGGGTACATCGACCCAGTGACCCGGCAAATGCGCCCAGCGCTGCGGGCAGTCAACGGTTAAAAATCAGCCAAATCGGCTGCTAGCGTATTGAAAATATGCGCTGAAAGCTATCAATTTGGTAGTAATCAACCTCAAGACGATCGTGCGGCTGTCCGTCTTGCCGCAGCAACTGCCGGTGTGGCCGACCGCTTGCGCAGTCGTTGCCAAAACCGCCAGCCCAGCAGCGCGCCGAGGATGCCGGCGTAGACCGCCACTTCGCCAAAGTTATTCTTGCCAGCACGCATCCAGAAAAAGTGGAGCACCGCCAACCCGGCCACCGCATACACGGTGCGGTGCAGCGCCTGCCAGCGTTTGCCACCCAGTGCCTTGATCGCACGATTGAATGACGTGGCGGCTAGCAGGGCCAGCAGCACCAGGGCCAATGTACCCACCAGAATGAATGGCCGCTTGGCGATGTCGTGCAGGATGTCCGGGATGTCAAAACCCATGTCGAACCAGCTGTAGCTCAGCAGGTGCAGCACGCCATAGAAAAACACGAACAGCCCCAGCATGCGCCGAAACCGAGCCAGCTGAGGAGTGGAGGTGATGACGCGCAGTGGAGTGATGGCCAGCACCAGGCAGAGCGCCCGCAGCGTCCAGTCACCGGTTGCCCGGATCAATGCCTCCGCAGGATTGGCACCCAGCTGGTTCGCCACCGCCGCATAGACCAGCCATGCCAGCGGCAACAGGCACAACACAAACACCGCCGGCTTGGCGACGGGGTGGAGCAGTAGTTTTCGCATCGCGATCAAGAGAAGACCACAGCCTCATACACCGCCAACGATGGCGGCGAGACCAGGGCCATCAGTAAAACTTCTTGAGGTCCATGCCGGCGTAAAGCTGGCCAACCTGGGCTTCGTAGCCGTTGAACATCAGCGTCTTGCGCTTCTTGGCAAACAAGCCGTCTTCGCCAATGCGTCGCTCGGTCGCCTGGCTCCAGCGGGGGTGGTCCACATTGGGGTTCACGTTGGAATAGAACCCGTACTCCTGCTGGGCCGCCTTGTTCCAAGCGGTGCCGGGTTCCTTTTCGACAAAGCGGATCTTCACAATGCTCTTGGCGCTCTTGAAGCCGTACTTCCATGGCACCACCAGACGCACCGGTGCACCGTTCTGGTTGGGCAGTACCTCGCCGTACATGCCAAAGGCCAGCAAGGTCAGAGGGTGCATGGCTTCGTCCATGCGCAGGCCTTCCACATAAGGCCAGTCCAGCACGCGCGAGCCGACGAATGGCATCGTGGCCTTGTCGGCGAGGGTCACGAACTCGACGTACTTGGCGCTGCCCTGGGGCTCCACCCGCTTGATCAGCTCGGCCAGCGAGTACCCCACCCACGGGATGACCATGGACCAGCCTTCCACGCACCGCAAGCGGTAGATGCGCTCTTCCTGCGCGCTGAGTTTGATCAGGTCTTCAATGCCGTATTTGCCGGGCTTCTTGACCAGGCCCTCGACCTCCACCGTCCACGGACTGGTCTTGAGGGTGTGCGCATTGCGGGCGGGGTCGGCCTTGTCAGTGCCAAATTCGTAGAAGTTGTTGTAGGTGCTCGCGTCCTTGTAGTCCGTGAGCTTCTCCATGGAAACCGCACCTGCCACCGCCGACTTGGCGCCCACCAGAGGCGCCAGCTTGCCGGGACGCGTGACCGCCACCTGCTGCGCCAGGGCCTCACGGCCCGCCCACGCCGCCATTGCCGCACCAGCGGCACCGCCTGCCATCAGCTTGAGCATCTGGCGGCGGTCTTCATAGACCGAGCGGGGGGTGATTTCGGAGGAGTGTGGGTGGTGAAAACCCGAATCGCGCGAGGGGATCAGCATGGTGGCTCCGGTCATGTGGGGTGAGACAGCTGCAGCGGTAGAGCAGAACAACTGTTAGTTCGTTCCCTGGACCGCTCAGGTTACACCGAAGACGCAATAGTTGTTGCGCGCCACCGAATGCCCGACATGCCTGCCGCGCCTGCCAACAATCTCGCGGGGAGTCGTTAGCAGGCCTTGAATCATCACAGCGTGCCGTAGCTGTGCAGGCCGCTCAGGAACATATTGACGCCCAGGAACGCGAACGTTGTCACCGCCAGGCCAACCAGCGCCCACCAGGCGGACACGGTACCGCGCAAGCCTTTCATGAGCCGCATGTGCAGCCACGCCGCGTAGTTGAGCCAGACGATCAGGGCCCAGGTTTCCTTGGGGTCCCAGCTCCAGTAGCCGCCCCAGGCCTCGGCGGCCCACAGCGCACCCAGCACCGTAGCGATGGTGAAGAACGCAAAGCCCACCGCAATGGACTTGTACATCACGTCATCCAGAATCTCGAACGAAGGCAGACGCGCCGCGATGCGCTTGCGCCCCAGCAGGATGCCCGCAACGATCAGCGCAGAAATGCCGAAGTACACCATCCAGTAGCTGCCGCCATTCTCCGTCGCCCCCTGGCGGAACACGATGGGCTCGAAACACAGCACCACGCCCAGCAGCCACAGCGGCGCCAGCTTGTACCAACGGGTTTCGGTGGCCTGCTGCTTGATGAGGTAGGCAAACGCCACCATGGCCGACAGCGCAAACGTGCCGTAACCGATGAAGTTGGCGGGCACATGCAGCTTCATCCACCAGCTCTTGAGCGCAGGGACCAGCGGCTGGATCTCATGCGCTTCGCGCACCACGGTGTACCAGAGCAGGAAGCCCACCGCCGCGCTCACCACCAGCATCACGAAGCCGCCCAGGGCGCGCGTGTCGTATTGCTCTTCGTAGTACAGATAGAACGCGGCCGTCATCCAGCAGAACAGCACGAACACTTCGTAGAGGTTGCTCACCGGGATGTGGCCAATGTCCGGGCCGATGAGGTAGCTTTCGTACCAGCGCACCAGGGTGCCAATGAGCGCCATGGCCACCGCCACCCACGCAATGCGCGAGCCCAGCATGCTCATGGTCTTGCCTTCGCCACGTGCAAACATCCCCACCCAGTAAAACGCCGTGCTGATGAAAAACAGCATGCTCATCCACAGGATGGCCGACTGGCTGGACAGGAAATACTTGAGGCCGAACACCGTGTCGGCCCGCGCCAGGCTGCCTGCCCCATCTTGCTGGTACAGGCCAATGGCCATGAGCGCCACGGCCGCCACCACCAGCATCAGAACGCGCAGCGGGCGCCAGAACCAGCCCAGCCAGATGGTGCTCGGAATGGCGCCCAGCAAAATGCCTTTTTCGTAGACATCCATGAAGGCCCCGTAGCGCTGCAGCGCATACAACGCCCCCACGGCCACGATGGCGGCAAACAGCCAGTCAAACCAGTTGCGGCGAGCGAAGAACCCCTCGTTCAGGGTGATCGTGGTGACGGTCGAGGAAGAAGTCGCGGTATTCATGCGGTGCCTTCGCGGGGCGATGCCCCGATCAGTTTTTGTGCGAGCTGGACAAACTCCTGGTCGCCGTCCATGGTCTTGCGGTTGGTGGACAGGGCCATGGTGGCGTGGGTACGGCCATCCTGCGGGGCCACCCAGACCCACACGCGCCGCTCGCGCACGTAGAGCATGGCAAAAACGCCCAGGATCAGCAAGGCGCAGCCCAGATAGACAACATTCTTGCCAGGGGCTCGTGCCACCTGGAACACGCTGGCCTGGACCTGGGTGAAGTCCTTGAGTTCAAACGCTAGCGGCGCTGGGTAGATCTGCGCATCGCTGAGCGAGAGCACGGCCTGGGTCATAAAACCCCGGGTCTGCTCGTCCTGCGGCAGCGGCGGCAGGCCCTCACGCTGGCGGGTCAACTGGGCCAGCTCGAACAGCGTACCGTTCAGGATGCGCACCAGTACCTCGCCTGCGCGCGACCGCTCCGCCTCGGGCACATTGGCTTCCATGAAGTCCGAGATGGCCTGCAGCCCGCCGGTGGGCTTGCCATCGACCACACCACGCCCCGCGAACAACGCGAGTGCACGCACGGCAGACTGCTGCAGTTGCTCGGCCAGGTCGGGGCGCGAGGCGTCCATGGCCTGCGACACATAGCGGCGCACCGCCTGCTCCCGGGCCTGGGGGTCAGCCAGGGCGGCCTTCATGCGCATGAAACCGTCCATGCTGCCCTTGTCATCCGCCGGTACCCGCAGGTAGCGGAAGGGCTCTGCCGGGGACTCGCGCACCCCCAGCAGGAACACGGGCACGCCGTCGCCAGTGTCCACCGGCAACATGTAGTTATGGAACTCCCGCGCCTGGCCGGCCGCATCACGCAGCTTGTAGCTCACGCTGGGGCCCACGTTGCGCAGTTCTTTTTTGGTGACGGTTTTGTTGGCGGCGCCCAGGCGCGATTCCACCGATTCACGCAGATCCACCTTGCGCACGTCGGCACCGCTGCCGCCCGGGCCAGCGCCGCCAAAGTTCTCCACATTGATGGTGCGCAGCGCCGTGAATTCCAGCGTCAGCGTATCGCTGCCAGGGCCTCCGCCCTTGTTGGTGAGCTGCGTGGAGTTGCCCACCACCCCTTCGACATCGAAAGGCTTGGCCCCCGCCACCATGGGTACGGCGCGCAGCTTGAGGTGCGAGCCGCCGTCGTCAAAGCTCGACTGGTAGATCTCGATGCCCTTGTAGCTGGCCGGGTGGTTTACCTCCACACGGGCGGGCGTTTTCTCACCCGTGGCCTTGTCGTGGATGATGATTTCGCTGGCGAACAGCTTGGGCATGCCCGTGGAGTAGTGCTCCACGATGAACTTCTTGAGCTCGATCGCAAACGGCAGGTCCTGCAGCAGCACGCCATCGGACTGGCTCAGGATGGCGGTGCTCGACTGCGTGCCCTCGGCCACCAGCAGGTTGCCCCGGAAGGTAGGGTTGCGCTCGGACAAGCGGTGCTCGGGCTTCACATCGGCGATCAGCCCGCCCCCGGCGTAGACCGACTTGCCGCCCAGCAGCATCTGCGCCCGCACGATGAGGTCGCCATCCAGCAGCCCCCCCACACACACCAGCACGATGGCGCTGTGCGCCGCGATGTAGCCGATCTTGTTGGCCGCCCCCGCCTTGGCCGCCACCATCCAGCCGGTGCCTGGGCCGGCGGCGGTGTCGCGCTGCTGCAGGCGCACCTTCCACCCGCCCCCCGCCAGCAGCGTGCCAATGCGGCGTGCCTCGGCCTCGGCAGAGTCGCTGAGCGCAGCCTCCGCCTTGTGGTGAAACGCCTTCAGGCTTTGCTCGCGGATGTTCTCTTTGTAGACCTTGAGGTCGGTGAGGATCTTGGGCGTGTTGCGGGCAATGCACAGCGAAGTGCTGATGACCAGAAACGCCAGGATCAGCAGGAACCACCAGGCGCTGTACACCGCGTTGAGCTGGATGGCGCCAAACAACTCGGCCCAGAACGGTCCGAACTGGTTGACGTAGTTGGCCGAAGGTTCGTGCTGCTTGAGCACCGTGCCGATGACCGAGGCGATGCAGATCACCGTCAGCAGCGAAATGGCGAACCGCATCGAAGACAGCAGCTCGACCCCGGCGCGCAGGGCCTGGGAGCCGGACTTCATGCGAAGGCCCTGGGTGTTGTCGGACATGGGTGGGTGCGGTGTCTGCGAAGCGCGAAAGAAAAAGGGCGGGACCATCGCTGCGATGGACCCGCCCTTTTTGGGGTTGTTATTGGCGGTAGGTTCCGTGCCGCCCGGTCAATCAGGCCGGGCCATGACAAATATCAAGCAATCAATCAACGCAGGCCGGCGATGTAGTCCGCCACGGCCTTGATTTCCTTGTCATTGAGCTTGGCGGCCACCTGGGTCATTTGGATGCTGTTGGCGCGCGAGCCGTCGCGGAACATGTTCAGCTGCGACACCGTGTAGTCGGCGTGCTGGCCCGACAGGCGGGGGTACTGCGCAGGGATGCCAGCGCCATTGGGGCTGTGGCAGCCAGCGCACGCGGCGATCTGGCGGTCGGCAATGCCGCCGCGGTAGATGCGTTCACCCATGGCCACCAGGTCCTTGTCCTTGGCAAAGCCGGCCTTGGCGGGCTTGGACGTGAGCCAGTAGGCGATATTGCGCATGTCGTCGTCCGACAGGGCCGTGGCGAAGCCCTTCATGATGGCGTTGTTGCGCTTGCCGGACTTGAATTCCTGCAGCTGCTTGACCAGGTATTCGGGGTGTTGCTGCGACAGCTTGGGGTTGGCCGCGATGGCCGAGTTGCCGTCTGCGCCGTGGCAAGCCGCACACACCGCAGTGAAGCTGGCCTCGCCTTTGACGAGATCCGGCTTGGCCGCTTTGGGTGCGTCACCCGCTGCAAAGGCCGAAAAAACAGGTGCTGCCAGTGCGGCAGCCGTCAGCAATGAGGCGAGCAACTTCATATCGAGGGTGTGTGTTTATGTGCGCAAAACCTCGCGATTCTACAATGATGGTTCTTTCTCTCCCAACTCCCCATGACGACACCCCCCTCTGCGCCAGTTGCTGGCTCTCTCCCGCCCGCACCTGACGCCAAAATCGCCATGGGCTGGATGCACACCGCCAGGTTCCTCACCACGGCGGCGCAGCTGCACCACCTGCCGCCCATCGACGTACCCGAAATCGCTTTCGTGGGCCGTTCCAACGCGGGCAAATCCACCTGCATCAACACCCTCACCCAGCAAAAGCAGCTGGCGTTTGCCTCCAAGAAGCCGGGGCGCACCCAGCACATCAATTTGTTCTCGCTGGGCAAACAGGGGGTGATGGACGCGGTGCTGGCCGACTTGCCCGGCTACGGCTACGCCGCCGTGTCGCGCTCGGACAAGGTGCGCTGGCAGCAGGTGATGGTGAACTACCTGGTCAGCCGCCCCGGCCTCACGGGCATCGTGCTGCTGTGCGACCCCCGCCTGGGCCTGACCGAGCTGGACGAGGCGTTGCTCGAAGTGGTGCGCCCCCGCGTGGAAGAAGGACTCAAGTTCCTCATCGTGCTGACCAAGGCCGACAAGCTCACGCGCGCCGAACAGGCCAAGGTGCTGTCGATTACGCGACTGCACGCCGGCGGTGGCGAGGTGAAGATGTTCTCGGCCCTCAAAAAGCAAGGGGTGGATGAAGTGGCCCAGTTGCTGTGGCAGTGGGCGCACCCGGTCAAGCCCCTCGCCGAAGAGCCCCCTGCGGCTGCGGCCAGTAGCGGCCCCGTACAGCCTTCGCCCACCAGCGAATCCGAGACCAACTAGCCGCAAGCGCAATTGCATCATGCGCTGGCAGCTACAGAATGCATAGCGCCATGATCCAAGATTGCCCTGTTGACCTCCCCCACGGAATCACCTTGCACTGCCGCGTGAGCGGCATCCCCGGGCGCCCGGTGCTGCTGTTCCTGCACGGGTTCCCCGAGGGGGCCTTCATCTGGGACGAACTGCTGCTGCACTTTGCCCGCCCCGAAAACGGCGGCTACCGCTGCGTGGCGCCCTACCTGCGCGGGTTTGGCCCGTCCAGCAGCCCGCAGGCGGTGGACGCGTACCGCGCCAAGCACCTGGTGCAGGACCTGGTGGCACTGATCGCCCACGAATGCCCCGGCAGCGCGCTGGAGTGCCTGATTGCGCATGACTGGGGCGGCGCCGTGGCGTGGAACCTGGCCAACCAGCAGCCCCAGCTGATGAAGCGCCTGGCCATCATCAACTCGCCCCACCCCGGCGCATTTGTGCGCGAGCTGTCGCACAACGCTGCGCAGCAGGCGGGCAGCCAGTACATGCATTTCTTGTGCAGGCCTGATGCCGAGGCCCTGCTGGCCGAAGACGACTTCCGCCGCCTGTTCGCCTTTTTCAACGCCCCGGACGGCAGCGCCCCCGCATGGCTGACCGATGAGGTGCGCGCCCAGTACCGGGCCTTGTGGCAGCAAGGCTTGCAGGGTGCCTGCAACTATTACCGCGCCAGCCCCATCCGCCCGCCGCGCGAGGGCGACCCGGGCGCCCAGGCCATCACCCTGCCCGAGTCGATGTTGACGGTGGACGTGCCCACGCTGGTGTTCTGGGGCATGGACGACCCGGCCCTGCTGCCCGGCCTGCTGGACGGCCTGCCCGGCTGGATTCCCCGGTTGCAGGTGCAGCAGGTAGAGCAGGCATCACACTGGGTCGTGCACGAGCACCCCGAGCGCGTGGTCGCGGAGCTCCAGCGTTTTTTGCTATCCAAACAATAGCTATCAGCGCATGATTTACTAGCGCATCAAGCCATTTTTGCTGATATTTCAGCGGGAATACACGGAGGGCTCGCCCTCCGGGCGGGTCTTGAAGCGCTTGTGCACCCAGTAGTACTGCTCGGGCATGGTGTCGATCACGGTCTGCAGTTCGCGGTTCATACGGGCCGTGTCGGCCTCGGCATCATCGGTGGGGTAGTTGGCCCAGGCGGGCGAAACCTCGGCCACGTACCCGGTGGGTGTCATGCGCGAATACACGCCCACCACCTTGGCCCGGCCCAGTCGCGCAAACCGCGACAGCGACGGAATGGTGGCCGTGTTCACCCCGTAAAAAGGCACGAACACCGAATCATTGCGCCCGTAATCCATGTCGGGCAGCAGGTACAGCAAGCCCCCTTTGCGCAGGCTGGCGATGATGGGTTTGACGCCGTCCGAACGGTTGAGCATGCGCACGTCACCAAAACGCTGGCGCCCGGCCATGAACCAGGCATCCACCGCTGGATCGGGGTGGGTGGCAAAGATGGAGGTGAACGCACGGCCACTGCGCAGCGGCAAGGCCAGCCCCCCCGCGTCCATGCCGTAGAAATGCGGCGCAAACAAAATGGTGGGCATGTCGCCCTCCAGCTCGTGCACCGCGCCCGTCAGGCGCACACGCTGCTCCACCACCGAACGCGGCGCGGCCCACAGCCAGCTGCGGTCCAGCCAGGTCTGGCAAAACGCGACAAAACTGGCCCGGGCCACGGCGCGGCGGCGCGCCTCGCTCCAGTCAGGAAAACACAGCGCCAGATTGCGCAAAGCCACCTTGCGGCGGGGCGCCACCAGCACAAAGGCCACCTGCCCCAGCAGCCAGCCCATGCCGCGCAACACCGGCAGCGGCAGCAGCGCCAGCACCCGCATGAACCCCACGCCCAAACGCCCTGTGAGGCCCTTCATGCTGCGCCCCCTGCAGCAGGCTCCGCCGCAGCAGCCTCGCCACGCGGCTGCTTGTAGCGGCCATAGCCCCACAGGTATTGCTCGGGGCATTGGCGGATGAGATGTTCCATGGCCTGGTTGATTTGCAGCACGGCCTGGTCCATCTGGTCGGACAGCGGCTGGGGCAAGGGCTCGAAATGCGTGACATATCCACGGCCCCATGGCAGACGCTCGCAACGCGCCAGCACCACGGTCGCGCCGGTCTGTTGCGCCAGGCGCACGGCCAATGTCATGGTGTAGGCGTCGCGCCCAAAAAATGGCGCCCACTGGCCCTGCCCCTCGGGCGGCACCTGGTCAGGCAGCAGGCCCACGGCCTCACCCCGGCGCAGGGCCTTGATCATCTGGCGCACACCCGCCAGCGTGGTGGGCACGGCCAACATGCCGGGGCGGTTGCGGGCGGTCTCCATCACCTTGGCCAGCCAGGCCTGGCGCGCCGGGCGGTACAGCACGGTGATAGGGCCACGCTCCGCGCTCCAGCGGCGCGCTGCGGCCTGGGCCGAAAGCTCAAAACAGCCCTGGTGCGGTGTCAGAAACACGATGCCGCGGCCGGCTGCGTACGCCTGCTCCACACAGGCTTCGCCAGTGAGTGCGCAGGGCATCGTCGCGCCCATCCACAGGCGTGGCAGTTCGGCCACCATGCGGCCCGCATGGGCCACGGCAGCGCGCACATCGCCAAACGCATAGCCCGCCAGTGCCGAGTTAGCGAGAAACCGGCGCCGGTAGGTGGGAGACGCCACAAACGCCACCCAGCCCATGGCCGCGCCCATGACGTGCAGCAACCACAGCGGAAATACGGAAAAGAATCGAAAGACGACTGGCATTAAAATAAAGGGGTCGCTGAGTTAAATGAGCAACTTGCAGGGCGACGTTAAAAAAATCTGCTAAAGCGTTCGCCAGATCTCCTTCGGGGTGAGGGCAACGCCCCAAATGCCGGAACACAGGAGTTTATTCAAATGGCGAACGACTTTCTCTTTACCTCGGAATCCGTCTCCGAAGGCCACCCCGACAAGGTGGCCGATCAGATCTCGGACGCGATTCTCGATGCGATCTTCAAACAAGACCCCCGCAGCCGGGTCGCCGCTGAAACGCTGACCAACACCGGCCTCGTGGTGCTGGCGGGCGAAATTACCACCAACGCCCACGTGGACTACATCCAGGTGGCACGCGACACCATCAAGCGCATCGGCTACGACAACACCGACTACGGCATCGACTACAAGGGCTGCGCCGTGCTGGTGGCCTACGACAAGCAGTCCAACGACATCGCCCAGGGCGTGGACCACGCCAGCGACGACCACCTGAACACCGGCGCTGGCGACCAGGGCCTGATGTTCGGCTACGCCTGCGACGAAACGCCCGAGCTGATGCCTGCGCCCATCTACTACGCCCACCGCCTCGTGGAGCGCCAGGCCCAGCTGCGCAAGGACGGCCGCCTGCCCTTCCTGCGCCCGGACGCCAAGTCGCAAGTGACGATGCGCTATGTGGATGGCAAGCCCCACAGCATCGACACCGTGGTGCTCTCCACCCAGCACCACCCCGACCAAAGCGAAACGCAAACCAAGATGAAGGCCTCGTTCACCGAAGCCATCATCGAAGAGATCATCAAGCCCGTGCTGCCCAAGGAATGGATCCAGGACACGCGCTACCTGATCAACCCCACCGGCCGCTTCGTCATCGGCGGCCCACAAGGCGACTGCGGCCTGACTGGTCGCAAGATCATTGTGGACACCTACGGCGGCGCCTGCCCCCACGGTGGCGGCGCGTTCAGCGGCAAGGACCCAACGAAGGTGGACCGCTCGGCCGCCTACGCTGCCCGCTACGTGGCCAAGAACATCGTGGCCGCCGGCCTCGCCCGTCAGTGCCAGATCCAGGTGGCCTACGCGATTGGCGTGGCCGAGCCGATGAACATCACGGTCTACACCGAAGGCACGGGCGTCATCCCCGACGACCAGATCGCCAAGCTGGTGCGCGCACACTTCGACCTGCGCCCCAAGGGCATCATTCAGATGCTGGACCTGCTGCGCCCGATCTACGAAAAGACCGCCGCCTACGGCCACTTCGGCCGCGAGGAACCCGAGTTCAGCTGGGAGAAGACGGACAAGGCTGCTGCGCTGCGCGCAGCAGCGGGCCTGTAAAGGTCCCGAGCGAAGCGAGCTTGTCCGGCTTTCGGCGCAGGCTCATATCGCGCAGCGATGTGAAAGGCCGCAAGGCCCGTGCCGCAGCCAACGCACGGGCAAGGCTGTAAAGCCCGCAGCGCGAGTCGCGCGGTATCGGTCTTCGTGCCCTGTTCATATCGCGCCAGCGATGTGAGCGCAGACCCAAACACCGTCAGAGCCGCCCCGCCTCCCAAGCCGCAACGCCCCGCGTTGCGGCTTTTCTTTTGGCGCCTCACCGCAGCACGCCAGCGGCACTCTCCTACACCTGCCGCCCGCCTGCGCTGACGGCGCACCTCACCGCCCACCGGTATCGTTCCTGCACACCTTCCGCAGCCCCGAGCTGCCTCAACATCCACTGCAAGGAGCGACCACCATGCTGAAGTACGCCATCATTTTTGCCCTGATTTCCCTCGTGGCCGGGGCCCTGGGTTTCAGCGGGGTGGCCGCAGGCGCGGCGGGCATCGCCAAGGTGCTGTTTGTGCTGTTCCTGGTGGTTGCCGTGGTGTTTGTGGTGCTCGCCGCCATTGGCGTGGGCGCAGCACGCAAGGTGCTCAAGTAAGGCCACGCGCCGCCCTCCACACCACTGCACAGCCCACCATGACTGATACCACCAACATCTTCGAAGCCCTGCGCGAAAGCCACGAGCGCCAGCGCGCGCTGTACAGCGCACTCACCAACACCAGCGGCGACACGCCGGAGCGGCGCGATCTGTTCGATCAGCTCAAGAAGGAGCTCGCCGCCCACGCCCAGGCGGAGGACCGCCACTTCTACATCCCGCTGATGGCGCACGACGCAGGCATTGACCTGTCGCGCCACGCCATTTCCGAGCACCACCAGATCGATGAGCTAGTGGAGTCGCTCGAAGAAACCGAGCCCTCCAGCCCTGCATGGCTACCCCTGGCCAAGAAGCTGGCCGAGAAGGTAGAGCACCACCTGAAAGAAGAAGAACACCGCTTCTTCCAGATGGCGGGCAAACTGCTGACGGAAAAGCAGAAAACCGCGCTGGCGGCTGACTACCGGGCGGATTACGAAGAAGCCCTGGCCGCGACGGCCTGACGCCTAACGTCCAGCGCCCGCAAATTAGGCGGCGTTTTCGGCCTGGACCACGCAGTTGCGACCGCTGGACTTGGCCTTGTAAAGCGCCGTGTCCGCACGCTTGATCAGGGCGTGGCTGTCTTCCTTGTGGTCCCAGGTGGCCACACCAAAGCTGGCGCTCACATGGCCCACGGCGTCAAACGGCACACCCGCGATACGGGCCCGCACCGCCTCGGCCATGGCCATGGCGGCATCCACCGGGGTTTCCTTGAGCAGAATGATGAACTCCTCGCCCCCGAAGCGCGCGGCGCAGTCGGACGAGCGCAGCAGTTCGCGCACGCGCAGCGCCGTGTTCTTCAGCACCACATCGCCCGAGTCATGCCCGAAGGTGTCGTTGATGCGCTTGAAAAAGTCGATGTCGAACATGACGACCGACAGCTGGCTCTTCTTGACCCGCGTCTCGGCCATGTCGGCCTCAAGCCGTTCGAAAAACCGGCGGCGGTTGACCAGGTCGGTGAGGAAGTCCTTGGTGGCCAGGTCTTCCAGCTTGCTGTTCAGCCGCGCCATGGGCTCGATCACCAGCGACGACAGCGAGAGGTTCAGGCCGACAAACAACAGCACAAAGCTGCCCACCAGCGCTGCCATCACGGTGTTGAAGGTCTGGCGCGCTTTCTCCAGCGGGAAGTACATCGGCACCTTCACCACCTGGATGCCCACGGTTTCGTTCATGCCCCAGCCAAAGCCGTTCTTGTCGCCATAGACCTTGAGCATGGTGGGGGGCGCCACGGCGGGCGTGCTGTGGCAAGCCATGCACTGGGGCTGCTTGATGGTGATGGGGCGGGCCACGTACATCGCACGGTGCATGCCCTCGCCCACCTCGCCAGTCACTTCTTTCTTGAGGTCAGCCCGGCCTTCGCGGAAGTCACTGATGATGCGCTCTTCCCACTCGTTGGCGCGGTCCCGCAGGTTGGTGGGGTTGAGCACCGCTTCCTTGTACTCATAGCCCGGAAACCGGTTTTGCAGCCGGCGCAGCGTCTCGGTGGCGGCATAGGCGGGCACGGTCTGCGGCAGGAATTTCTCGGCCAGCGTCACATCCAGGTGCGGCTTGACCAGCTCGGTGGTGTAGTCGCGGATGGCCATGGCGGCGTGCATCATGATCTGCGAGTTGTGCTGCACCTCCTCGATGGCCGATTGCTGCAGGAAGCGGTGCACATACGCGCCCGCGCCCAGCACCGCCAGCAGCAGCACGCCCGCCAGCACCAGGTTGAATTTGAGCCGCAAAGACATGGTTCTCCCTCAGGTCCGGCACAGGGCCGGTATTTCAGTGAGGCAGTCCTGGCGCCGGAGCACCCGACCGCGCGCGACCACCGTTCGTGGAACACAAAGTTTGCGTTTGTGCCAGATTTGGGCGCGGCGGTCCAATGTTTTGTGCGCGAGGAGGCCGCGCTACAACCCTCGGGCACTGAGCGACAGCTGCCGCCGGTAGGCCGGGCGCACCCGGTACAGCTGCGCAGGCCGGTGGGCGCCGCCTGTCTGCAGCGCACCGGGCACGGGCTCCAGCATGGCCAGCTCGTCCACCTTGCGGCGAAAACTCACCTTGTTCACCGGCTCGCCCAGCACCGCTTCGTACACCGCCTGCAGCTGCGGCAGCGTGAAGGGCTCGGCGCACAGGTGCACGGGCAGCGACGAATACTGGCTTTTACTGCGCACGCGCAACACAGCGGTATCGATGATCTGGCGGTGGTCGAAAGGCAATGGCGGCAGCGCATCCACCGCCACCAGCTCCACCCGCCCCGCAGCCTGCGCCAGCACGGTGGCGGGCACCAGGGCGCAATAGGTCACCGCCACCGACCAGCCGCGTGGGTCGCGCACCGCACCGGTGAAGGTGGCCAATTGCTCCAGGTACGGGCTTTCGAGCCCGGCCTTGTCCCGCAGCACCCGCGCGGCGCTGGCCTGGGCGTCCACATCGTCCTGTGCATGGATGTAGCCGCCGGGCAGCGCCAGCGCCTGGGCAAAGGGCTCGCGCTCGCGCCGCACCAGGGCCACCTTCAGCGTGGATTGCTCCAGGGTCAGCAGCACCACGTCTACGGTGCAGATCACGGCGGGAATGCTCTCGGTGGTCACGGGGCTTTAGTTCATTGCAACTTTGAACGAACAAGGCTACCACCAAGCCAGTCCGCAGGAAAGCGGCTCGATTCATCCATTACCGTTCTCATCTGAAACATTGGCTTGCAAATTACTTAGTTGCAAAATTAATCTAACAAACCTAAACTGCAGTCACAGCGAAGGAGAAAGACCATGGCCACGCGCACCACCCAGCTTTTGGTGATCGACCCCCAAAACGATTTCTGCGACCTGCCCGCCAGCCACCGCCCCGCATGCAGCACGCCCAGCCTGCCCGTGGCGGGCGCCCACGCCGACATGCAGCGCCTGGCGGCCTTCATCCGGTCACAGGGCGACCAGCTCGACGCCATCACCGTCACACTCGACTCGCACCAGCGTTTCGACATCGCCCACCCCGGCTTCTGGCAGACCGGCGCGGGGGCGGAGGTGACACCCTTCACTCCCATCACCGCCGCCCAGGTGCGTGCGGGCGACTTCATGCCGCGCGATGTGGCCGCCCTGCCCCGCACGCTGGCCTACCTGGACGCACTCGAAGCCCAGGGCCGCTACACGCTCATGGTCTGGCCCGTGCACTGCGAGGTGGGCAGCTGGGGCCACGGCATCCACGCCGATGTACTGGCCGCCTGTGGCGACTGGCAACTGCAGCGCCAGCGCGCGGTGCACAACGTGTTCAAGGGCACCAACCCCTGGACGGAGCACTACAGCGCCATCGAGGCCGAGGTGCCCGATGCGGACGACACCAGCACCGCGCTCAACACCGTCCTGCTGCAGTCGCTGGGCCAGGCCGATGTGCTGTTGATTGCAGGCGAGGCCAGCAGCCACTGCGTGCGCTCGACCACCGAACACATCGTGCAGCACCTGCCCCACCTGGTGCCCGGCTGGCAGGCCAGCCACATCGTGCTGCTGACGGACGGCATGAGCCCCGTGGCGGGATTTGAAGCGCAGCACCAGGCGTTTCAGGACGGGATGCGCAAGGCCGGTGCGCAACTGGCATCCATGCACGAAATCAGCCTGTAGCGCTTTTACTTATTACCCTGGCAGCTATCCATTCAGGAGCAAATCATGGCCCCCGTCATCACCAGCCTGCTCGACACCGACCTCTACAAGTTCACCATGTGGCAGGCGCTGCTGCACCGGCATCCACAGACGCAGAGCGAATACCGCTTCGTCTGCCGCAACCAGCCGATTTACCCGCTGGCCGAGCTGTTGCCCGAGGTGAACGCAGCGCTGGACCACCTGTGCACCCTGCGCTTCAGCGAAGACGAGCTGGCCTACCTGGGCGGCCTGCGGTTCATCAAGAGCGACTTCATCGACTTTCTGCGCATCTTCCAGTTCCAGCGCAGCTTCATCCGCGCCTGGGCCGAGGGTGACAAGCTGCACATCGTGGCCGAGGGTCCGCAAGTGCAAGTGATGGGCTTCGAGATCTTTGTGCTGGCCATCGTGAACGAGCTGTACTTCCACCGCTTCAACGCCAGCGCCGCCCTCGCGAGCGGCCGCGAGCGGCTCACCGTAAAGGTGCAGCAACTGCTGGACCTGGCACAGCAGGCCACGCTGCGCCACCCGTTTGAGCTGTTCGACTTTGGCCTGCGACGCCGCTACAGCGGCGCGTGGCAGCGCGAGGTGGTGCAAACCTTTGCCACGCAGACGCCGCAGTGGTTCAAGGGCACCAGCAACGTGCTGCTGGCGCGCGACCTGGGCCTGGTACCCATCGGCACCATGGCGCACGAATACCTGCAAAGCTACCAGGCACTGGGCGTGCGCCTGCGCGATTTTCAAAAGGCGGCGCTCGAAGACTGGGTGCAAGAGTACCGGGGCGACCTGGGCATTGCGCTGACCGACACCGTGGGCATGGACGCCTTCCTCGCCGACTTTGACCTGTACTTCGCCAAGCTGTTCGACGGCCTGCAGCACGACTCGGGAGACCCGGTGGCCTGGGGCGAGAAGGCGCTGGCGCACTACGCCAAGCTGCGCATCGACGCGCACACCAAGCGACTGGTGTTCTCCGACGGCCTCACACTGACCAAGGCGCTTGCGCTGTACCGCCACTTTGGCGACCGCACGCAGCTGGGCTTTGGCATCGGCACTCACCTCACCAATGACATGGGGGATGCCCCGGAGATGAAGCCGCTCAACATCGTGATGAAGCTGGTGCGCGCCAATGGGCAGCCGGTGGCCAAGCTGTCGGACACGCCCGGCAAGACGCTGTGTGACGATGAAACCTACCTCGCCTACTTGCGCCAAGTTTTTGGCGTGGAAGGCTGACACCATGCTCCGCATAACCATCGCCCAGCTCAACCTCACCGTCGGCGACATCGAAGGTAACGTGGCCCGCATGGTGGCCGCCGCGCAGCAGGCCGCCCGCGAGCAGTCCGACCTCATCGTGTTCAGCGAACTCGCGCTGTGCGGCTACTACCCCGGTGACATGCTGGACGAGCCGCCCTTCCTGCAACGCGTGCAGGACGGCCTGGCGGCGTTGCAGAAGGCATCGGCCGAGCTGCCCGCGCTGCACTGGGTGGTGGGCGCGCCCACGTCCGCCACAGGCCCGGGCAAGCGCCTGCACAACAGCCTGCTGGTGCTGCAGGGCGGCACCGTGCGCCTGCAATACGCCAAGCAGCTGCTGCCCACCTACAACATCTTTGACGAACGCCGCCACTTCGAGCCCGGGCCAGACGTGGCCAAGGTGCTGCGCATTGGCGGCACGCAGGTGGGCCTGCTGGTGTGCGAGGACGGCTGGAACGACCATGGCACCGACTACGCCACCAACCCCTTCGAGCGCCTGCGCGACGCCGCGCCCGATCTGGTCATCAGCATCAACGCCAGCCCCAGCCACGTGGGAAAGCGCGAGCAGCGGCACCAGATCTTTGGCGGCTCGTCGCGCCGCCACGGCCTGCCCATCCTGTACGTGAACCAGGTCGGCGGGCACGACCAGGTGGTGTACGACGGTGCATCGTTCGCGGCCGAACCCGAGGCAGGCATCGTGTTCGAGGCGCCGCGTTTTGTGGAGGACCTGCGTACGCTGCGGTTTGACAACGGCCGCTTCCTCACCGCCGATGGCAACGCGCCAGTGCGTGTGCCCGCCGAAGGCCTGCCCACCATGGAGTTCTACCGCCAGCAGATCCTGCTGGGCCTCAAGGACTACGCACGGCGCTGCGGCTTCAGCCAGGTAGTGGTGGGCAGCTCGGGCGGCATCGACAGCGCACTTACGCTGGCATTGGCTGCGCAGGCACTCGGACCTGAGAACGTGGTGGGCGTGACCATGCCCTCGCGCTACTCCAGCAGCGGCTCGGTCGATGACTCGGTGGCGCTGTGCCAGAACCTGGGCGTGCAGCTGCACACCCACCCGATTGCCGAGCTGGTGGCGGGGTACGCGCAGCAGTTCGAGGGCAGCTTCGGCCAGCCGCTCTCTGGCCTGCCGCTTGAAAACCTGCAGGCCCGCATCCGTGGCACGGTGCTGATGGAATACTCCAACGCTTTCGGCCACCTGCTGCTGACCACGGGCAACAAGAGCGAAATCTCGGTGGGCTACTGCACGCTGTATGGCGACACCAACGGCGGCCTGGGGTTGATTGGCGACCTCTACAAGACCGAGGTGTTTGCCCTCTCGCGCCATGTCAACGAACAAGCGGGGCGCGAGCTGATCCCGCAGGCCATCATCGACAAGGAGCCATCGGCCGAACTTGCCCCAGGCCAGCGCGACGTGGACAGCCTGCCGCCCTACCCCGTGCTGGACGAAGTGCTCAAGCTGCTCATCGAAGGCGAGCGCCTGTCGGCCCCCGAACTGGCCGCCGCACAGGCGTTCGTGGCGCAGCTGCAGACCGACGGCGCAGGCCGCGCCCTGGTGCAGCGGGTGCGCATGATGGTGGCGCGCAACGAGTACAAACGCCGCCAGGCCCCGCCCATCCTGCGTGTGCGGCCACGCGCATTTGGCAGCGGTCGGCAGATGCCCATCGCCGCAAGGTATGTGTGACAACCCCCTGAGCCGCTTCGCGGCTTCCCCCTTCTCTCACGCTGCGCGTGGGAAGGGGGACGACGCCAGCGCGGCGGGGCGGCTCTTGCGCGGCGTCCGCTGGCGGGGGCCGCGCCGGTACCAAGCGGCGCGCCCCATTCCCCAAAGGGATTCACTACTAAAATCGTAGCTATAAGCGCATGATGGACGAGCGCAAGAGGCCAAAAACCTCAAAATTTTGGAGACCCATGTACGACACCGCCCTCCTCATCGGCCGCTTTGAACCCGTGCACAGCGGCCACCTTGCCCTGCTGCACGAGGCCCTGCGCATGGCGCCCCAGGTCATCGTGGTGGTGGGCTCGGCCTGGCAGGCCCGCTCGCCCAAGAACCCCTTCACCTGGGCAGAGCGCGAGGCCATGCTGCGGGATGCACTGCCCCCTGCCGACCGCAGCCGTGTGCGCGTGCTGCCCGTGCGCGACTATTACAACGAAGCCGTGTGGGTGCAGGCCGTGCGCCGCAGCGTGGCGCGGCACACGCAGCCCGGCGACCGCATCGCGCTGGTGGGCCATTTCAAGGACGCGACCAGCAGCTACCTGCGCGCCTTCCCCAGCTGGGCGCTGATCGACCTGCCCCGCCAGGGCAGCATGGACGCCACCACCATCCGCGACGCCTACTTTGGCGCCACGGCCGACACGGTGGACCAAGCCCTGGCGCCACTGGCCGCGCAAATCCCGGCGAGCACGATGGCCCAGCTCCAGGCCTTTGCGCACACCCCGCACTACGCCGCGCTGCAGGAGGAGTGGCGCATGCTGCGCGGCTACCGCCAGGCCTGGTCTGCCGCGCCCTACCCGCCTGTGTTCGTGACGGTAGACGCCGTGCTGCGCTGCCAGGACCAGGTGCTGCTCATCCGCCGCGCCCACGCGCCCGGCAAAGGCCAGCTGGCCGTGCCCGGCGGCTTCATCGAGCAGCGAGAAACCGTGTGGCAGTCCTGCCTGCGCGAGCTGGTGGAAGAAACCCACTGCCACCTGCCCGAGGCCACCATGCGCGCCGCGCTGCAGTCGGTGGCCGTGTTCGACCACCCCGACCGCAGCCAGCGCGGCCGCACCATCACGCACGCACACTACTTTGACCTGGGCGATGCGCCCTTCCCGGTGGTGCAGGCCGATGACGATGCTGCGCTGGTGCAGTGGAGCCGCATCGACCAGCTGGCAGGCCTGGAAGAGGAATTCTTCGAAGACCACTTCCACATGCTGGACCACTTTCTGGGGCTGACGAAGCTGGACTGATCCGCTCCACCCGTTTTTGCATCCAAACGGGCTCAAGCGCTACAGAATCATGCCTCTGCCGCTATATTTTATATAGCACTAGGTGCCAGCCCGCTCCAGCATGGCGTGCAGCAGCACGTTGCACCCGGCCTCGATGTGCTCGGGTTTCGCATCCTCGATCTCGTTGTGGCTGATGCCGTCCTTGCAGGGGATGAAGATCATGCCGCTGGGTGCGAGCTTGGCCATGTAGACGGCATCGTGCCCGGCACCCGAGACGGCGGGCATATGGCTGTAGCCCAGCTTGGCGGCGGCGCGGCCCACGGCCTGCACGCATTCGGGCTGGAAGAGCTGTGCGGGGTAGCTGGACACCATTTCGATGTGGACCTGCACACCGTGTTCTTGGGCCACCTGGTCGGCAAAGGCCTTGACCTCGGCGGCCATGGCGTCCACCAGCGCGTCGGTGCTGTTGCGCAGGTCGATGCTGAACTTGACCCGGCCGGGGATGACGTTGCGGCTGTTGGGGAAGACTTGCACCATGCCCACGGTGCCGCGCCCGTGCGGTGGGTGGCGGTGGGCGGCGGCGACTACGTCTTGCATGATGCGTGTGGCGGCCAGCATCGCGTCCTTGCGCAGGGCCATGGGGGTGGGGCCTGCGTGGGCTTCCATGCCGGTGACGGTGCAGTCAAACCAGCGGATGCCCAGCACGCCGCTGACCACGCCGATGGTCTTGTCGTTGTCTTCCAGCACGGGGCCTTGTTCGATGTGGGTTTCGAAGTAGGCGCCGATGGGATGGTCGCCGGGCTCCTGGTCTCCGATGTAGCCGATGCGCTCCAGCTCACCCTTCACCGTCTTGCCTTCGGTGTCGGTGGCAGCGTAGGCGTGCTCCAGCGTGAAGGCTTTGGCGAACACGCCGGAGCCCATCATCACGGGCACGAAACGCGATCCTTCTTCGTTGGTCCAGAAGGCCACTTCGATGGGGGCTTCGGTTTCGATGCCATGGTCGTTCAGGGTGCGCACGACTTCGATGCCGGCGAGCACGCCGTAGTTGCCGTCGAACTTGCCGCCGGTGGGCTGGGTGTCGATGTGGCTGCCGGTCATGATGGGTGGCAGGTTGTTGTTGCGGCCGGGGCGGCGCATGAAGCCGTTGCCGATCTTGTCGATGGTGACGGTCATGCCTGCCTCGCGCGCCCAGCGGGTCACCAAGTCACGGCCCTGCTTGTCCAGGTCGGTGAGCGTGAGGCGGCACACGCCGCCCTTGGGTGTGGCGCCGATCTGCGCCAGCTCCATGAGCGAGTCCCAGAGGCGCCGGCCGTTGATGCGCAGGTTTTCGATGTTGGGTTTGACTTTGGTGTCCATGGTGTTCTCCAGATGCATTGCAGCGCTTAGCGCGCCACCGCCGAGGGGGCCAGGTCCTGCGCACGCTTTTGCACGGCCTGGAAGTTGGCGCCAAACGCCGGGCGCTTGATGTAGCGGCCCTTGCCCTGCTCGGCCCGCAAGTCGCCATTGGCAAACACCACGCGGCCCTGGCTCACGGTGTGGCTGGGGATGCCGCGCACGGTGCGGCCTTCAAAGATGTTGAAGTCGCCCTTGCTGAACTGGGTCTTGGCCGAGAAGGTCTTGGTGCCTTGCGGGTCCCACAGCACCAGGTCCGCATCGGCACCTTCACCGATGTAGCCCTTGCGGGGGTAAATGTTGAACAGCTTGGCTGCGTTGGCCGAGGTGATGGCCACGAACTCGCTGGGCGTGAGGCGCCCGGTGTTGACGCCGCCGTCCCACAGCGCGGCCATGCGCTCTTCCACGCCGCCCGTGCCGTTGGGGATCTTGGCGAAGTTTTCTTTGCCCATGGCCTTTTGCGCGGCGCAGAAGGTGCAGTGGTCCGTCGCCGTGGTGTGCAGCTGGCCCGACTGCAGGCCGCGCCACAGCGCCTCCTGGTGGCCCTTGGGGCGGAAAGGTGGGCTCATCACATAGGCGGCGGCCTTGGCAAAGTCGGGGTCGCGGTACACGCTGTCGTCCACCAGCAGGTGGCCCGCCAGCACCTCGCCGTACACACGCTGGCCACGTGCGCGGGCACGGGCAATGGCGTCGGCGGACTCCATGCAGCTCACGTGCACCACGTAGATGGGCACGCCCAGTACATCGGCAATCGCGATGGCGCGGTTGGCGGCCTCGGCCTCGACCATGGGCGGGCGCGAGAGCGGGTGGCCCTCGGGGCCGGTGATACCCATCTTGGCGACCTCCTGCTGTAGCAGGTACACCAGCTCACCGTTCTCGGCGTGCACCGTGGGCATGGCCCCGAGTTCGAGGGCTCGCTTGAAGCTGTTCACCAGCGTTTCGTCGTCGCACATGATGGCGTTCTTGTAGGCCATGAAGTGCTTGAAGCTGTTCACGCCCTCTTCCTGCACCAGCGTGCCCATGTCGGCGCGCACCTGCTCGCTCCACCAGGTGACGGCGACGTGGAAGGAATAGTCGGCCGCCGACTTCTCCGCCCAGCCGCGCCATTTGCGGTAGGCGTCCATCAGCGGCTCCTGCGGGTCGGGGATCACGAAGTCGATGATGCTCGTGGTGCCGCCCGCCAGCGCGGCGGCCGTGCCGGTGAAGAAGTCGTCCATGGTGACGGTGCCCATGAACGGCAATTGCATGTGCGTGTGCGGGTCAATGCCGCCGGGCAGCACGTACTGGCCGCTGGCATCCAGCGTCTCTGCGCCCGCAGGGGCCTGGGCCGCAGCGTCCTCCCCCACGGCCACGATGCGGCCATCGACGCACAACACATCGGCGCGCTGTTCACGGTCGGCGTTGACCACGGTGCCACCGCGGATCACAAGGGCTTGGCTCATGGGGGGTCTCCTTCAGGGATACGGATCAATTCAAAAAAACGGAACCTGCACTGGCACCAGGCCCAGGCAGGGTCCAGGGCATCACTTCTTCTTGGCCGTCAGGTAGTAGTAGGTGCCGGCCACCGCCAGGCTGAAGAACCAGCCCGAGTCGAACAACGACAGCCAGATGGGAGGCATGCCCGCCTTGTCCACCACACCCGACACGGCCAGGTAGCCCGGCAGGCAGGGCAGCACGCCCAGTGCAAACGCGATCAGGGCCTGCAGGTTCCAGCCGTTGCTGTACTCGTATTCACCGCCACGGCGGTACAGGTCGTCCACCTTCAGTTCGCTCTTGCGCACCAGGTAGTAGTCCACCAGCAGGATGCCCGCGATGGCGCCCAGCAGCGTGCCGTAGCCGCCCAGCCAAGTGAACAGGTAGCCGCCCGATGTAGCCAGCAGCTTCCAGGGCATGAACAGCAGGCCGATGCCCGCAGCGATCAGGCCGCCCATGCGGAAGCTGATCTTGGACGGCGCGCACTGGCTGAAGTCATACGACGGCGACACCAGATTGGCGGCCACATTGGTCGTGAGGTTGGCGAGCAAGATCACCAGCAGACCCAGGCCTGCGGCCACGCTGCCCATCTGCGTGAGCAGACCATCAGGGAACAGCTGGGCCTTGCCGTACAGGATGGCCGAGGCAGAGAAGCCGATAACGCCCACCATGGAGAACAGCGCCATGGGAATGGGCAGGCCGATGGCCTGGCCCACCACCTGGTCCTTCTGCGATTTGGCAAAGCGGGTGAAGTCCGGGATGTTGAGCGCCAGCGTGGCCCAGAAGCCCACCAGGCCCGTGAGCGCCGCCCAGGTCTTGGGGCCACCCTCGACCACCTTGGCGGGCAGGTTGAAGAGCTGGCCCGAGGGCACCTTCATCATCAGCACCACAACCAGTGCGATGGACGCAATGATCATCAGCGGCGCCGCAATCACCTCCAGCATGCGGATGGACTCCGGCCCCTTCCAGATGAACCAGATGTGCACCGCCCAGAACGCCAGAAAGCAAATGAACTGCGAGGTGCTGATGGTCTGTCCATCGGCCGGTCCCGCCAGATTCATACCCAGGATGTTGAGGAACCCATGCAGCGCCAACGCGCCAAAGTAGCAGTTGATGGAGAACCAGCCACATGCCACCAGCCCGCGCAGCACAGCGGGCAGGTTGGCGCCTTTCACGCCAAACGATGCACGCGCCAGCACCGGGAACGGCACGCCGTACCGGGGCCCTACGCGCCCGATGAGCACCATGGGCACCAGCACGATGCAGTTGGCCAGGAACACCAGCCACACGGCCATCTGCCAGGTAAAGCCCTGGTCCAGCATGGAGCTGGCCATGGTGTAGGTGGGCACACACACGACCATGCCCACCCAGAGTGCGGCAAAGTCCTTCCACGTCCAGTGTCGCTGCGCGGCGGTGGTGGGGAGCAGATCTTCATTGGCGAGCGTGTTGGATGCATCGCCGGGCATCAGCCCCGCCACATGGGCCGCGCTGCCGGTACTGTTGGTCATGCCTGTACTCCTGTCAAAGACGTCGTTGGGGTTGCACACAACCCGCTGTCTGTTCCAGCGCCCTCACGCTGGCAGATGGCGGGCAAAGGGAAGCGAGCGATGCTAGAGATCACGCAAGAACTGCACCAGATGCAGTGCAGCATGCGTTGCAAATCGGCACCACAACGGGTGCTGCCGCAACGCCTTGCGGGGCCTGTGGCGCACGCGCGCAGGGGCACATATCAAGCGGCTGCAGACACGCGCTGCGGGTTGTTGGGGTGCGTGGTCCAGTTCGCGTATTCGCCCGTCACCTTCTTGCCGGTGCGCACGTCCACCTCGCCCGGCTCCAGCGCGCGCATGGTGATGCACTCGGGCACGGGGCAGATCGACACGCACAGGTTGCAGCCCACGCACTCGGCCTCGTTGATCTCGAACTTGCGCACGCCGCCCTCTTTGGTGAAGGTGATGGCCTGGTGCGAGGTGTCTTCGCACACCACATGGCAACGGCCACACTGGATGCAGGCATCCTGGTTGATGACGGCTTTTTCGATGTGGTTGAGGTTGAGGTTCTTCCAGTCCTTCACGGTAGGCACGGCCTGTCCCTTGAAGTCGTCGAGCGTGGCGTAGCCGTGTTCGTCCATGAAGTTGGACAGCCCATCACACATGTCCTGCACGATCTTGAAGCCGTACACCATGGCCGCCGTGCACACCTGCACCGTACCGCAGCCCAGCGCGATGTACTCGGCCGCATCGCGCCAGGTGGTGATGCCGCCAATGCCACTGATGGGCAGGCCGGCGGTCTGTGCATCGCGCGCAATCTCAGCCACCATGTTCAGCGCGATAGGCTTGACGGCAGGGCCGCAGTAGCCGCCGTGCGAGCCCCAGCCGTCCGTGCTCGGGCTCATCACCATGCGGTCCAGGTCCACGCCCATGATGGAGTTGATGGTGTTGATGAGCGACACGGCATCGGCCCCGCCCGCCTTGGCCGCACGCGCCGGGTGGCGCACGTCGGTGATGTTGGGCGTGAGCTTCACGATCACGGGCAGCTTGCTGTAGTGCTTGCACCAGGCCGTGACCATCTGGATGTATTCAGGCACCTGGCCCACGGCCGCGCCCATGCCGCGCTCGCTCATGCCGTGCGGGCAGCCGAAGTTGAGTTCGATGCCGTCGGCGCCGGTGTCTTCCACCAGCGGCAGGATGTTCTTCCAGCTCTCTTCCACGCAGGGCACCATGAGCGAAACGATCATGGCCCGGTCCGGCCAGTTGCGTTTGACGCGCTTGATCTCTTCCAGGTTGGTGTGCAGCGGCCGGTCGGTGATCAGCTCGATGTTGTTCAGGCCGATCACGCGGCGGTCTTGCGACATCAGCGTGGAGTAGCGCGGGCCGTTGACGTTGACCACCGGTGGGTCTTCGCCCAGCGTCTTCCACACCACGCCGCCCCAGCCCGCTTCAAAGGCGCGGGTGACGTTGATCTCTTTGTCCGTGGGTGGTGCGGAGGCCAGCCAGAAGGGGTTGGGGCTTTGGATGCCCAGAAAATTGCTGCGAATGTCTGCCATGGGGTGCTCCCGTGAAAACTGGGGTGAAGGGGTTCAGGCCACTTCAGGCCATCTCAAGCCATCAGTGCGGCGTGGATGGAGACCGCGGCGACCTTGCCGTGCTCCACCGCTTCCACCGTGAGGTCGCGGCCGCCCACGCGGCAGTCGCCACCGGCCCACACACGCGCCAGGCTGGTCTGGCCTTCAGCATCGGTGGCGATGCGCCCGCCCTCCAGTGCAATGCGGCTGCCCACGGGATCGGCCACAAAGGTCTGGCCAATGGCCTTGAGCACCATGTCGGCTTCGAGCGTGAAGGTCTCGCCGGTTTCCACCAGCTTGCCGCCGCTCAGTGCCGTGGCCGCGAAGCGCACACCCTTCACCACGCCGTTTTCGCTCAGCACCTCCTTGGGTGCGGCCCAGTGGCGGATGGTCACGCCATTCGTCTGCGCCCATTGCTGCTCCACGGCCGATGCCGACATGGCCTCGGCGCCCCGGCGGTAGACGATGGTCACTTCTTCCGCGCCCAGCTTGCGCGACTGCACGGCGGCGTCCACCGCCGTCATGCCGCCGCCGATCACCACCACGCGGCGGCCCACGGGCAGGGTGGAGAGGTCGGTGCTCTGGCGCAGCTCGGCGATGAAGTCCACCGCATTGCGCAGGCCGGTGGCCGTGGGTTCGGCCACGCCCAGCGCGTTCACGCCCTGCAGGCCCAGGCCCAAGAACACGGCGTCGTAGGCGCCCAGCAGGCTGTCGAGCGTGATGTCACGGCCCAGTTGCTGGCCGGTGCGCACCTCGATGCCGCCGATGGACAGCAGCCACTCCACTTCCTTCTGCGCGAAGTTGTTGGTGGTCTTGTAGCTGGCCAGCCCATATTCATTGAGGCCGCCGAGCTTGGGTCGCGCCTCGAACAGCACCACGTCATGCCCGCGCACGGCCAGGCCATGCGCACAGGCCAGGCCCGCAGGCCCGGCGCCCACCACGGCCACGCGCTTGCCGGTGGCGGCTGCACGCTGGAACAGCGGAGCACCGGGCTGGGCAAAGAAGGCGTCGGTGGCGTAGCGCTGCAGCGAGCCAATCTCCACGGGCTTGTCTTCGTTGGTGTTGCGCACGCAGGCCTGCTCGCACAGCACCTCGGTGGGGCAAACGCGGGCGCACATGCCGCCCAGGGGGTTGGCCTCCAGGATGGCGCGGGCGGCGCCCCGGTTGTTGTCCTGCGCAATGCGGTGGATGAACGACGGAATGTCGATGCCCGTGGGGCAGGCCGTGGCGCAGGGGGCGTCGTGGCAGTAGTAGCAGCGCTCGGCCTCGATCAGCGCCTGCGCCCGGGTGAGCGGCGGGTGGGCGTCGCCGAAGTTGACGGCGTAGTCGGCCAGGTTCAGGCGTGCGGCATGAATGCCGCAGGCACGGCTTGCGGGTGTGTCCATCAGGTTTCCTCCGAGAGGGTGAGGGTGGGGGTCTGGGCGCCTATAGGGCGTGCAGGCGCACGCCGCGCAGCGCTGGAGCGCCAGCCAGTGGCGCCAACCAATGCGGCACCAGCGTGAAGGCTGGTACCCGCAAACTTCGGAGGTTTCATCGTGGTCCTCGCTGTGGGGTGCAGGTGCCCGCTGCTTTGCGACGGCGGTGCCCTGCGTTGTGGGTCAATTTACCAACCCGTAAAAATTTACCAATTGGTAAAATCCCTACAGCAAACCGCGTGCCAGCCTCCAGCCAGCCAATTGCCAGTTTTCAGGCCCCGGCTTGTTCCACAATGGTGCAATGACTGCAGCCCGCCCGTCCCCTGCCCCCCCGCCCCCGCGTCCCCGCAAGGCGGCCCTCCCGCCCGCCCACGACGAGTCCGCCCCCCGCGCCCCCACGGCCTCGCGGCTGCTCAAGGAGCAGGGCATCCTTACCGAGGCAGAGAATCAGTTTGCGCAATTCGGCTTTGAGGGCGCATCGCTGGAGAGCATTGCCGCCGCCATCGGCATCAGCCGCCACAACCTGCTGTACTACTTCCCGAGCAAGGAAGCGCTGTACCAGCGGGTGCTGGACGATGTGCTCACCCAGTGGCTGGCGGGTATGGAAGACCTGTCGCACAGCGATGACCCCCAGCAGGCGCTTCGGCGCTACATCCGCGCCAAGCTGCACTATTCGCGCACCCGCCCCCAGGGCGCCAAGGTATTCACCAAAGAGGTGATTGCGGGTGCACCACGGTATGGCACGGCCATCACCGAACGCGTGGCGCCGCTGCTCAAGACCGAGGTGCGCACCTTCGAGCGTTGGGCGCGCGAGGGCCGCATTGCCAAGGTCAACTTCACGCACCTCATGTTCATCATCTGGTCGGTGACCCAGGCCTATGCGGAGCAGGAGGCCCAGTTCGCCCTGCTGCTGGGCAAGCCCGCTCTGACCGAGCGCGACTACGAAAAGGCCGAAGGACTGATCGTGCGCATGGTGCTGAGCGCGCTGGCGCCCGATGCGGTGGTCTAAGCCAGCAAGGCGCACCAAACGCTATATAAAAGATAGCTACCAGCGCAATGAATATATGCGCTTGAGTCCAATTTCTCCACTTATTGGCGTCAAGCACCCAATGTTTTCAGCCGCCGGTACAGCGATCGCTCGCTGATGCCCAGCCGCCGCGCCAGGGCTAAACGGCTGCCCTGGTGGGCAGCCACGGCCTGGCGCAGGGCCTCGTCGTCGGGCAAGGGGCGGCGGCGTGGCAGCCCCGCTAACGCAACCGATACAGGCAGCACCCCTGCGCCCTGAGCCACCGCACCCGCGAGTGGGGGCAGACCACAGGCAAGCGCTTGCTGCACATGCTCCGCGCCGATGCTGTCGCCATCGCACAGCAAGGCGGTGCGCTCCAGCAGGTTGCGCAGTTCCCGCACATTGCCGGGGTACGGCTGCGCCTCCAGCAAGGCCAGCGCAGCGCCAGACAACTGCAGCGCACGGGGCGGGGGCGCCACGCGCTCCAGCAGCGCGCGTGCCAGCAAAGCGGTATCCCCCTGGCGTTCGCGCAGCGGTGGCAGGTGGATGGGGAAGGTGCTCAGGCGGTAATACAGGTCTTCGCGAAAGTGCCCTGCGGCCACCATGTGCTGCAGGTTGCGGTGCGTGGCTGACACCACGCGCAGGTCGGCATGCCGCAGCTCGGTGCTGCCCACGCGGCGGTAGGTGCCGGTCTCCAGCAGGCGCAGCAGCTTCACCTGCAGCGGCTGCGGGATGTCGCCCACTTCGTCCAGAAACAGCGTGCCACCGTCTGCCGCCTCCACCAGCCCCGGCCGGGTCTGGGCCGCGCCGGTGAACGCCCCTTTCTCATGCCCGAACAGCTCGGACTCGAACAGCGCCTCGGGCATGCTGGAGCAGTCCACGGGCACCAGCGCCCGCCGCGCGCGCAGGCTACCCTGGTGCACGGCATGGGCCACCAGCTCCTTGCCCGTGCCCGACTCGCCCAGAAGCAACACCGCAGCCCGCGAGGGTGCCACCCGCGCCACCAGCCCTAGCATCTTCTGGAACGCGGGCGAACGCCCAATGAGCCCCCGCGCGGACGGCACCGGCTGCGCCGCCACCGGCAAAGGCACCATCTTTTCCACAAAAAATCCCGTTGTGCCCTCCGCCCCCACCACCGGTGTCAGCTCGATCTGCACATATTCCTCACCCTGGGCCGTGTGGTGCACATGCAGCACCCGTTCGCATTGCCCCGAGGCGCGCGCCTGCGCCAGCGGGCAGGACTCGCCCGCCTGGTCACAGGGCACGCTGGCATGGTGGGACACAGCGTGGCAGGTGCGCCCCACCACGCTGCCACCCGCGCCGCCAGCCGTAGCGAACAGGCGGCGATAGGCGCCATTGGCCGCCAGGATGCGATAGCGGCCGTCCAGCAGGATGTGCGGATCTGGCAGGCCCTCCAGAAAGGACACCAGTTCTGCGGGTGGTGCGGGGAGGTGGGGCATGGAAAAACCTTCGTACATGCAAGGGCCCTGACGGTGCACCGGTTTCGGCAGCGGGCCTTTGATCTATGCCATGCGGACTGCAATGGATGGCAGTTGGCAGCCGGTTTGGCAGACAGGGTGGCAGTGAATCCGGCCGCTGCCGGGCCTGCGGCGCACCTGCCGACCCGACATCGCGCGCGCAACCCATTGAATTCACGAGCTTTTCAGGCAGCACGCGCCATGGCGGGCCGGTCTTGCGGGTGATGGCACGTCGTTTGCGGTAAGGCATGGCGCCCGCAGCGTTGCGAGCGGTGGCCGTCACCCCGTCTAGCCGCCGCTCGGCGCCACGGCTAGTCCTACCTCTCTCTGAAAGCACCCCATGGCCCTCCACCCCGCTACTCCCAATAGCCCCCTTCCAGACACCGACGGCGATCCCTCCGCAGAGCGTCGGCAGCTGGTGCTGCTGACGGCGGCCACAGGCTGCGTGGCGGCGGCAGGGGTCGCCGTGCCCCTGGTGTCCAGCCTGGCCCCCAGCGAGCGCGCGCGGGCCATGGGCGCCGGCGTGGAGGTGGACATCAGCGACCTGCAGTCCGGCGGCGTGAAGACGGTGGAATGGCGCGGCAAGCCCGTGTGGATCATGCGGCGTACGCCCGAGATGCTGGCCGCCCTGCCCCAGCAAGACGCCGCACTGGCCGACCCCGCCTCGCGCAAGGACCAGCAACCCGAGTACGCCCGCAACCCGCAACGCTCCATCCGCCCGGAGGTGTTTGTCACCGTGGGCATCTGCACGCACCTCGGCTGCTCCCCCACCGCCGTGCCCGCAGGCACCTCCAACCCCAGCGTGGGCGACCAGTGGCAGGGCGGCTTCTTTTGTCCCTGCCACGGCTCCACCTTCGACCTGGCGGGCCGAGTCTTCAGGAACAAGCCCGCGCCCACCAACCTGGAGGTACCGCCGCACCGCTACGTGTCCGACACCCGGCTGCTCATCGGGGACGACGCTGCCTGAGCGACAGGCGGCGGCCTGGGGCGGCACATTCCCGGTTCAGCTTCGCGTCACACCTGCTTCTGTTGCCACAGCACATCCAGCACATGCTGGGTGGCGCGCTCCACCGGGCCCGCGCGGTGGGCGATGCCCAGGGGGCGCCACAGCCGGGGCTGCACCGGCAGCATGCGAATGCGCGGGTCCAGCGGCGTGGCGGTGGATGCCTCGTGCGGCAGCAGCGTGGCCCCGTAGCCGGCGGCCACCAGGCTCTTGATGGCATCGTTGTAGTTGAGCTGGATGCGCGCCTTGGGCAGCTCGCCCGCCAAGGCCAGCCAATCGTTCGTCAGGCGTGACAGGCTGGTGCCGTCATCGTTCAGGATCAACGGCTGACCCGCCAGCCACTGGGGCGTGACCCTGCGGGGCGCCGCCCAGGCCGAGGGGACGAACGCCATCACCGGGTCGCGCCGCCACGGCATCACCGTCACCCCGCGCACCGAGGCCATGGGCAAGGCCACCAGACCCACATCCAATGCCCCCAGCGCCAGCCGCGACACAGTCTCCCGCGACGTGAGCACCAGCACCTGCACATCGATGCCGGGGTGGTACTGGCCCAGCACTTCCAGCGCCTGGGGCAGCAGGTGCGCGATGGCGCCGGTGGACGCGCCCAGCCGCACCCGCCCCTCCAGCCCTTGCACCTGGCGCCGCACCAGGTCCATGGCCTCGTCGGCATCGGCCAGCAGACGCCGCGCCCGCTCCACCAGCACCTCCCCCGCGCCGGACGGCCGCACCTCGCCCCGCTTGCGCACCAGCAACGGCGCACCGATCAACGCCTCCAGGTCGGCAATGTGCAGGCTGACCGTGGGCGGCGCCAGGTGCAGCGTGCGGGCAGCTTCAGCGAAAGACCCGAGGTCAGCGATGGTGACCAGGGTACGCAGCCGGTCGAGATTGAGCTCGCGCATAACGTTCAGCGGAACTGATCTTGATGTTTGTGAAATTCAACTTTTCAAAGTTTAGACCGGCGCTGAAGATTCCCACATCCCATCTCCCACCCCTGCCAGGAATCCGCACCATGACCACCCAGCCCCTTGTTTTTATTGACGGCGACCAAGGCACCACCGGCCTGCAAATCCACCAGCGCCTGCACGGCCGCACAGATCTGCAGCTGCTGACACTGCCCGAAGCCGACCGCAAGAACCCCACCTGCCGCGCCGAAGCCATCAACAGCTGCGACATCGCCATCCTGTGCCTGCCCGACGCCGCCGCCCGCGAAGCCGTGGCCGCCATCCACAACCCCTCGGTGCGCGTGATCGACGCCAGCTCGGCCCACCGCACGGACGCGCAATGGGTTTACGGCTTTCCAGAGATGGATGCGGCGCAGACTGCGCGCATCTCCAACGCGCAACGCGTCAGCAACCCCGGCTGCTACCCCACAGGCGCCATCGCCCTGCTGCGGCCCCTGGTGCAGGCCGGCTTGCTGCCCGCCGACCACGCGCTCAACATCCATGCGGTGTCGGGTTACTCCGGCGGTGGGCGTGCCCGCGTGCAAGCGCACGAAGGCCCCGAGGCAGCCCATGCGCCCACCTTCCAGGTCTACGGGCTGCAGCTGGAGCACAAACACACGCCCGAGATCGCGCAACACGCCGGGCTGTCGCAGCGGCCGTTTTTTCTACCCTCGTACGGCGCCGTCCGCCAGGGCATCGTGCTGACCATCGGGCTGCATCTGCGGCAGCTCGCGCCCGGCACACAAGGCGAACACCTGCACGCCTGCCTGCAGCAGCACTATGCCGACGCCACCTTTGTCGAGGTGATGCCCCCCGCCTCCACCGAAGCGGCCGAGCATCTGGACCCGCAAGCCCTGAACGGCACCAACCGGCTGCAGCTGGGTGTGTTCAGCAACGCCCGCCACGGTCAGGTGTTGCTGACCGCTGTGTTTGACAACCTGGGCAAGGGTGCCTCGGGGGCGGCGGTGCAGAACCTGGATCTGATGCTGGGTGCTGCGGCCTGACGGACTTGGACAGAACAGGGAGACAAAGCCTTCGCCCCCATGTTCTGAGGGGGTGTCTTGAAATGGCCACAAATGCCCGTATCATTAGCACTCACCGCAGACGAGTGCTAACACCGCACTCCCTGCTGGCAGTTTGGTGGCCCCGGATGGCCGGGGCTGATTGAGTCCCTCAGCTTTTTACTGAAAACAGGAGCATTGCAATGAACCTTCGCCCTCTGCACGATCGCGTGATCGTCAAGCGTATTGAAAGCGAAACCACGACCGCTTCCGGCATCGTGATCCCTGACAACGCCGCCGAAAAGCCCGATCAAGGTGAAGTGTTGGCCGTTGGCCCCGGCAAGCGCAACGACAAGGGCGAAGTGCTCGCCCTTAACGTGAAGGTCGGTGACCGCGTTCTGTTCGGCAAGTACTCGGGCCAGACCGTCAAGGTCAAGGGCGACGAGCTGCTGGTCATGAAGGAAGACGACCTGTTTGCAGTGGTTGAGAAGTAATTTCTCTCCCCTCTGAATCACTCATCTTTTCATAGCTGCTGGTGCTTTTTGAATAAGCGCCAGCAGCCAATTTGAATCAAATTTTCAGGAGCTCCAAAATGGCAGCAAAAGACGTAGTTTTCGGCGGCGAAGCCCGCGCTCGCATGGTTGAAGGCGTGAACATCCTGGCCAACGCGGTCAAGGTCACGCTGGGCCCCAAGGGTCGCAATGTGGTGCTGGAGCGCTCGTTCGGCGCCCCCACCGTGACCAAGGACGGTGTGTCCGTGGCCAAGGAAATCGAACTCAAGGACAAGCTGCAGAACATGGGCGCCCAGCTCGTGAAGGAAGTGGCCTCCAAGACCAGCGACAACGCTGGTGACGGCACCACCACCGCTACGGTGCTGGCACAAGCCATCGTGCGCGAAGGCTTCAAGTACGTGGCCGCTGGCATCAACCCAATGGACCTGAAGCGCGGTATCGACAAGGCTGTGACGGCCCTGGTCGCCGAGCTGAAGAAGGCTTCCAAGCCCACCACCACCTCCAAGGAAATCGCCCAAGTGGGTTCGATCTCCGCCAACTCCGACGAAACCATCGGCAAGCTGATCGCTGACGCCATGGACAAGGTTGGCAAGGAAGGCGTGATCACCGTGGAAGACGGCAAGTCGCTGGACAGCGAACTGGACGTCGTGGAAGGCATGCAGTTTGACCGCGGCTATCTGTCGCCCTACTTCATCAACAACCCCGAAAAGCAATCCGCGATTCTGGACAACCCCTTCGTGCTGCTGTTCGACAAGAAGATCAGCAACATCCGCGACCTGCTGCCCACGCTGGAACAAGTCGCCAAGGCCGGCCGCCCCCTGCTGATCATCGCCGAAGAAGTCGAAGGCGAGGCCCTGGCTACGCTGGTGGTCAACACGATCCGCGGCATCCTGAAGGTTGTGGCTGTGAAGGCTCCTGGCTTCGGCGACCGCCGCAAGGCCATGCTGGAAGACATCGCCATCCTGACGGGCGGCAAGGTCATCGCTGAAGAAGTGGGCCTGACCCTGGAAAAGGTCACCCTGGCCGACCTGGGCCAAGCCAAGCGCATCGAAGTGGGCAAGGAAAACACCATCATCATCGACGGCGCTGGCGCTGCCGCTGACATCGAAGCCCGCGTCAAGCAAGTGCGCGTGCAGATCGAAGAAGCCACGTCCGACTACGACCGCGAAAAGCTGCAAGAGCGCGTGGCCAAGCTGGCTGGCGGCGTGGCCGTGATCAAGGTGGGCGCTGCCACCGAAGTCGAAATGAAGGAAAAGAAGGCCCGCGTGGAAGACGCACTGCACGCTACCCGTGCAGCTGTGGAAGAAGGCGTTGTGGCTGGTGGCGGCGTGGCTCTGCTGCGTGCCAAGCAAGCTGTGGGCGACTCGATCAAGGGCGACAACGCTGACCAGGACGCCGGTATCAAGCTGGTGCTGAAGGCTGTGGAAGCTCCTCTGCGCGAAATCGTGAACAACGCCGGTGGCGAAGCCTCGGTGGTGGTGAACGCAGTGTTGGCTGGCAAGGGCAACTTTGGCTTCAACGCTGCCAACGACACCTACGGCGACATGCTCGAACTGGGCATTCTGGACCCCACGAAGGTCACCCGCACCGCTCTGCAAAACGCTGCCTCCGTGGCATCGCTGCTGCTGACGACCGAAGCCATGGTGGCAGAGGCTCCGAAGGAAGAAGCCGGCGCTGGCGGCGGCATGCCCGACATGGGCGGCATGGGTGGCATGGGCGGCATGGGCATGTAATTGCCTGGCCCCTGCGCAGCAGCCCCGTGCTGACTGCGCAGCCCACTACACAAAAGCCCGCAGGCCTTACGGTCTGCGGGCTTTTGTTTTTCTATGGGGCCAACTCGGGACACTGGCCTGCCATGGGTTTACTCCCCGCTGGGTTGCACCCACCAGTAAATCAGCACCAGGGTGCCGATACCGGTGAGAGACAGCAGCTGCCACCAGCCCGACCGGCCAATGTCATGCAAACGGCGAGCCCCCACGGCCAGCGCGGGCAACAGCAGGGCCAGCGCGGCAACGCCATACAGCACCTGGCTGATCATGGTGGCAATCACCAGCACCCCGAACTGGAACAACGCAAACCACCAGAACTCGGAGCGTGGCGCACGGCCCGAAAACCCTGCGTACTGCGCGAAGCAGCTTTTGACAGCCGAAACAAAATCCATAGCGAATTCCCTCTCTTGAACAATCGTTGCTCGGTCACGGGGTATCCCCGCGTGGCCATGATAGAAGGGCGTTGCGACAAGTCCAGCCAGCTCGACACACACAGCGGCCACGCTGTGCCGCCCGCGCCACGGACCTGCATAGTCATACGCTCTTATTTTGATAGCTGTCAGCGCATATTGCACTAGCGCATGGGGCGCTTTTTGGCCGAAAACCCAGCGCTAACGATCCCTCAGGCCGCCTTGCGCAATGCCTTGGTGTCGCGCGCCAGCTGGGTGATGCGGGCCCAGTCGCCCGCGCGCACCGCATCGGTGGGCGTAAGCCATGAGCCGCCCACGCAGCGCACATTGGGCAGTGCCAGGTAGTTGGAGGCAGTGGCGTTGGTGATGCCACCCGTGGGGCAAAAGCTCACCTGGCCAAACGGGCTGGCCCAGGACTTGAGCAGCGGGATGCCGCCCACGGCCTCGGCCGGGAAGAGCTTGAGGAACGAGAACCCATCGGCCAGCGCCGCCATGATCTCGCTGGACGTGGCCACACCGGGCAGTAGCGGCAGGTTCAGGCCCTTGCAGGCGCTGCCCACGGCCGAGGTGTAGCCGGGGCTCACGGCAAAACGCGCACCGGCTTCGCTCGCGCGGCGCGCGTCATCGGCGTTGAGTACCGTGCCCACACCCACCACAGCTTCGGGCAGATGGCGGGCGATGGTTTCGATGGCGGGCAGACCGGCAGCGGTGCGCAGCGTCACCTCCAGCACCTTCACGCCACCGGCCAGCAGGGCCTCGGCCAGGGGCAGCGCGTCTTCCACGCGGTCGATCACGATGACAGGGATCACCGGGCCATGGCTGGCGATGTCGAGGGGATTCATGGGGGTGGAAGCAGGGGTTACAGCCATGTGCAGGCTCCTTGTTCGGCACCGCCTGCGTGGCGGCGAAAGTTGGTGAAGAGTTCGCGGCCGAAGCCGATGGGTGATGGGGCGCTGCAGGGCTCCGGGGCGCGTGCGGCCCACTCGGCATCGTCCACCAGCACATCGAGCGTGCCAGCCACCGCATCCACCCGCACGATGTCGCCATCACGCACCTTGGCCAGCGGGCCACCGGCCAGGGCCTCGGGCGTGACGTGGATCGCGGCCGGTACGCGGCCCGAGGCGCCGCTCATGCGGCCGTCGGTGACCAGCGCCACCTGGAAGCCCTGGTTCTGCAGAACCGCCAGCGGGGGCGTGAGCTTGTGCAGCTCTGGCATGCCGTTGGCCTGCGGGCCCTGAAAGCGCACCACCGCCACCATGTCCTGGTTCACCTCGCCCGCGCTGAAGGCTGCGAGCAGGGCTTCTTGCGAGTCAAAAACTCGCGCTGGGGCTTGGACGATGTGACGGTCTTCGGGCACGGCCGACACTTTGATGACCGCGCGGCCCAGACGGCCTTGCAGCAGGCGCAGCCCGCCGGTGGGTGAGAAGGGTTCGCTCACAGACCGCAGCACCGAGGTGTCGCCCGACACGGCGGGTGCGCTCTTGCCGCCATCGGCAATGCCGCCCGCGTTCACGCTCATCACATCAGGGTGCATCAAGCCGCCGGCCAGCAGCTCACGCAGGATCCAAGGCGGGCCGCCTGCGGCCTGGAACTGGTTCACATCGGCATCGCCATTGGGGTACACGCGGGCCAGCAGGGGCACCACCGACGAGAGTTCGTCAAAGTCCGTCCAGTCGATCAGGATGCCCGCACTGCGCGCAATCGCCACCCAGTGGATCAGGTGGTTGGTGGAGCCGCCCGTGGCCAGCAGGGCCACCATGGCGTTGACGATGCAGCGCTCGTCCACCAGCTTGCCGATGGGGGTGAAGCGGTTGCCCCGCTTGCCGATGTCGAGCACCGTGCGCAGCGCCTGGCGCGTGAAGGCCTCGCGCGCCTCGGTGCCAGGCGACTCGAACGCTGCACCGGGCACATGCAGGCCCATGGCTTCGAGCAGCATCTGGTTGCTGTTGGCCGTGCCGTAGAACGTGCAGGTGCCAGGGCTGTGGTACGCGGCCGATTCGGCCTTGAGCAGTTCGTCACGGCCCACCAGGCCCTGTGCGTACTGCTCGCGCACCTTGGATTTTTCCTTGTTCGACAGGCCTGTGCCCATGGGGCCTGCGGGCACAAACACGCAGGGCAGATGCCCGTAGTGCAGCGCGCCGATCAGCAGGCCGGGCACGATCTTGTCGCACACGCCCAGCAGCAGTGCACCATCGAACACATCGTGGGACAGCGCTACCGCAGTGGCCATGGCAATAGCATCGCGGGAGAACAGCGACAGCTCCATGCCGGGCGTACCCTGCGTCACACCATCGCACATGGCAGGCACACCACCGGCCACTTGCACCGTGGCACCGAGCTGGGCGGCCTCATCACGCAGGATAGCGGGGTAGCCCTGGTACGGCTGGTGCGCCGAGAGCATGTCGTTGTAGGCCGTGACGATGCCGATGTTGGGCGCCTTCTCGACCGTGACCTTGAACTTGTCCGAGCCCGGCAATGCCGCGTAGGCGTGGGCCAGGTTCGCACAGCCCATGCGGTCTTGTGCGGGCTTGCGGGCAAGCATGGCGTCAACGCCGGCAAGGTAGGCGCCGCGGGTGTCTGCGCTGCGCTGGACAATGCGCTCGGTCACGCGCGCTACAACTGGGTGCATGGAAGTCTCCATCGGTGGGTGGCAAGGCCCCGGGGCGATGTGCCCGGCGCCTGTTATCTGAGGCCCTAGAATGTAACTCGATAACCACCCCGCTTCAACCCATGTCCCTGCAAACCTTGCCTTTGCCGCCATCCGAACTGGGCGAATCGCCCTTCTGGCACCCCACGGAAAAATCCCTTTACTGGTGTGACATTCAAGGACAAGCGGTGCATGCATGGCACCCCGAAAGCGGCCGCCACTGGCAATGGCGCATGCCCAGCGAGCCCGGCTGCTGCGCGCCAGCGGCGGATGGACGATTGGTAATCGGGTTACGAAACGGTTTCTATCTTCTGGACACGACCAAGGACGGCGATGATCCCACCGCCCTCACCTGCCTGGCCCTGCTGCCGCCGGAGCAGCACGACACCGCGGTCCTGCGCTTGAACGACGGCCGATGCGATACCGCAGGCCGCTTCTGGGCAGGCTCGGTCATCACGCCCCGCACAGCGCCGAATGCCGCGCTGTGGCGCCTGCAGGCCGATGCCAGCAGCGCCACCGGCTACTGCGTGCGCCACATGGCAGGCGACAACTTCACCGCCAACGGACTGGCCTTCAGCCCCGACAACTGCACGATGTACTGGTCCAACACACCCGAACACCGCGTTGACCAGTTCGACTTTGATGTGTCTACCGGCGAGATCACCAACCGCCGCCCCTGGGTGCAGTTCGACCGCAAGGTGGACGGCCAGCCCTACGGCGGGCGGCCCGATGGGGCTGCGGTGGATGTGGAGGGGAACTACTGGGTGGCGATGTACGAAGGCGAGTGTGTGTTGCAGCTTTCGCCAGCGGGTGAGGTGCTGCAGCGCATTGCCGTGCCGGTGCAGTGTCCGACCATGGTGTGTTTTGGAGGAGAGGATTTGCGGACGCTGTTCATTACATCGGCGCGGGCGGGAAGGCCTCTTCAAGAACAGCAGGCAGCGGTTGCAGCGGGGTCGCTGTTCAGCATGCAGGTCGAAGTGGCTGGGCTGCCGGTGAATTTCTTCAAGGTGTGAAAAGCGCCGAGCAACTGCTCACAGTGGGACACAAAGGCCAGCGCTCCATCACCAGCCCGCCAACGCGCCGATCTCCTCGCGCACGATCCGATAGCTGAGGCGGTCACTGACCAACCTTGCACTCAGGCTCTCGTAAAACGCAATGCCCCGGGCGTTGGACGACTTGACCGACCAGTCGATACGGCCACAGCCGTTGTCCAGCGCGTATCGCGCCACCCATTGCATCAAAGCCAAGCCAATACCTTGGCTCCGATGGTGCGGAGAAACAAACAGCTCTTTGAGTACACACTGCCGCTGGTGGGCGGGCTCGGGCTCCACCAACGAATACACCAGGTAAATGGCGGCAAACCCCAACAACTCGCCGCCGAGCTCTGCCGTCACCAGTCGAATCTGAGAGCGGGGTCCGCACAGGTTGTCCAACAGGTGGTTGCGCACAAGGACCCGGTCGAGCGCACGGCCCGGGTGGTAGTGATCATGCAGCGCAAGCAGCAAGTCCACCATCTGCTCCTGTTGCGCCGGGGTCAGCAAACCGACTTCCATGCTTCCTCTCCTGCTGGACCGGATGGTTCCGATGGGGTGAGCTTACGTCGTCAGGGCGACTCGCTGCCGGTCAGCCCTTCTCAGCCCCCAGCCCCAGCGCTCCCAACACGTCATAGCACGCCCCCATGTTGTGATAGTCCACCTTCCCCGCGTTGCTCTTCTCGCGGGTGGTGTTGCGGTTGTTGCGGCGCAGGATGCGAAACCACGCGCCATGTTCGTGGTCCACAAAGTGGGCCCAGCAGTAGGTCCAGATGCGGTCGTACCACTGCCAGTAGCGCGTATCCCCCGTGCGCACAGCAAGCACCGCTGCAGCCGCCATGCTCTCGGCCTGCACCCAGTGGTATTTGCCGTCGTCGCAGATGCTGCCGTCGGGCGCCATGCCGTAGTACAGGCCGCCGTGCTCGGCATCCCAGCCCCCCTCCACAGCGGTATCGAACAGGCGCTGCGCACACGGCAGGTGCCATTCGGCGGGCAGCAAGGCGTCGAGTTGCAGCAGCAGCTTGGCCCATTCGGTCTGGTGGCCGATCTGGTAGCCCCAGGGGCGGAAGATGTTGCTGCGGTCATGGCGGTTGTAGTCCCAGTCCACGGACCAGTCGACATGGAAGTGCTCCCACACCCAACCTTCGGCAGCGGGCGCAAGGGCGCGGGTGGACAACGCGGCCTGCCGCTGGCAGATGCCTTGTGCGAGCTGCTCGGCACGCTCGATGTAACGACGCTCGCCCGTGGCGCGGAAGGCGGAGATCATGGCCTCGCAGGCGTGCATGTTGGCGTTCTGGCCTCGGTAGCTGGTCACCTGCCACTCGGGGCTTGCCTCGTCGGCATACAGGCCTGCGGCGGGCTGCCAGAAGTGCTGTTCGGCAGTTTCAAAAGCCTCAGCCAGCCAATCGCGGGCCTCGGGCACTCCGGCCTCGTAAGCGCGGGCATACGCCAGCATCACAAAGGCCATGCCGTAGCAGTGGCGCGTGGCGTCTTGCACGGTGGTGCGGCCATCCTGCCAATCGATCAGCCAGGCGTAGCCGCCCGTGGCAGGGTCGAGGAACCCGGTGCGCAGGAACGTGAGCGCGTGCCGCATGCCCGCCTGATAACGCGCCTCCCCCGTGGTGCGGTAGAGCATGGCGTGCGTGACCACAAAACGGGTGGCGCTGACGAGATGGCGGGTGTGCGTGTTGTAAACCGTGCCGTCGTCCAGAAAGAAGTGGAACTGCCCGCCGCTCGGATCGGCGGCCACGGGGTCGTAGAACGCCATGGTGTCACGCAGATGCTGGCGCAAAAAGGCAGCGGAGCGGAAGTCCGGATAGGGCGGAATCGCCATGGGGAGTGTCTCCTGATGCGTTAGCTGTCGACCAGAAACTGTGCCGGCTTCTGCCGGCAGGGCGCCCGGTCTTCCGCCAGAGCGACCCCGAGGACTTTGCTGTGCCGTGAAGGTCAGGCAGGGCTGCGCAGCAAGCCCAGCAGGCCAGCGGTGGAGCCATCGAGCCCCGCCACATCACCGCTCTCCAGCCGGGCCTCCAGGTCCTTGGCCAGCACCTTGCCCAACTCCACGCCCCACTGGTCAAAGCTGTTGATGCCCCACAGGCTGCCGCTCACAAACACGCGGTGCTCCTGCAGTGCAATCAGCGCGCCCAGCGATGTGGGGGTGAGTGATTCGAGCAGCATCAGGGTGCTGGGGCGGTTGCCCGGAAAGTGCCGGTGGCCGTCGTCGCTGGCCTTGCCCACCATCAGCGCCTGCGTTTGCGCCAGGGCGTTTGCCAGCAGCTTTTGCTGGTGACCGGGCAGCGGGTGCGAGGCCTTGCGCACGGCCACGATCTCCAGCGGCAGCACATCGGCGCCCTGGTGCAGCATCTGGAAGAACGCATGCTGGCCGTTGGTGCCGGGCTCGCCCCACAGCACGGGCGATGTGACGCAGGCCAGCGTGCTGCCGTCTTGCGCCACGCGCTTGCCGTTGCTCTCCATCTCCAGCTGCTGCAGGTAGGCCGAGTAGCGCCCCAGCGCGGCGTGATACGGCGCGATGCAGCGGCTGGTGAAGCCGTGGAAATTGCGGTACCAGACATCGAGCAGACCCAGGCGCACCGGAAGGTTCTGCGCCAGCGGTGCGGTGCGGAAATGCTCGTCCATGGCGTACGCGCCCGCAAGGAAATCTCGGAAGCCTTGGGCACCGATCGCGATGGCAATCGGCAGGCCAATGGCCGACCACAGCGAGTAGCGGCCGCCCACCCAGTCCCAGAAGCCGAAGGTGGTGGTGATGCCGAGGGCCGCCGCGGCCTCGATGTTGGTGGTAAGCGCCGCAAAGTGGCGGGCCACATCGCGCCCGCCCTGGGCACCAAACCACGCCAGTGCCGAGCGCGCGTTGGTCATGGTCTCGGCCGTGGTGAAGGTCTTGGACGCGACCAGGAACAGCGTGCTCTCGGGCCGCAGGCCCTTGAGCACGTGGTGCAGCTCGTGCCCGTCCACGTTCGACACAAAGTGAAAGCGCTTGCTGGGGATGCGGAACTCTTCGAGCGCGCGCACGGCCATGTGCGGACCCAGGTCCGACCCGCCGATGCCAATGTTCACCACGTCGGTGATGGCGGCATCGCTGCGCACCTGCTCGGCATACTGCAGCATCGCATCAAGCGTGTGGTGCACGTCGGCCAGGCGCTGTGCGGTCTCGGGCACATCACCGGGCAGGGCCACGCCTGCAGGGCGGCGCAGCAGCGTGTGCAGCACTGCGCGGTTTTCGGTGGTGTTGATGGCCTCGCCTGCAAACATCGCATCGCGGTGTTGCACCAGGCCGCAGTCGCGGGCCAGATCCAGCAGCAGGGCTTCGGTATCGCGGTCCCACAGGTTCTTGGACAGGTCAGCAAACACATGCGGAGCCGACTGGCTGAAGGCTGCAAACCGCTGTGCATCCTGCGCAAACGCCTGGCGCATGTCCAGGTGCTGGCCGTGGGAGGCGTAGTGGGCGGCCAACTGGGGCCACAGCGCAGACTGGTCGCAACGGAGAGGCATGGTCATCAAACGGGTAAGGTGAAAAAAGCGCCGAAATAGTAACTTGATTACACGACAAAGTGGCCTATTAACAGGTTCTTTTGGGTTACAAGCAGTAGATACAAGGCACTCCTCTTTAGAAAATCATGTAACGTGATTACAATCCCACGCAACAAAACGAACCACCCCATCACGGAGACACCATGAGTTTTGACCTCGTCCTGTTCGGCGGCACCGGCGACCTCGCCTGGCGCAAGCTCATGCCCGCATTGTTTCAGGCCTTTCGGCATGGCACGCTGCCTGAGGGGGGGCGCATCATCGCGGTGGCACGTGATGACCTGAGCGACGAACAATACCGCAGCCTGATCCAGTCGCGGTTCGACAGCGTGGAGCTGGCCAAGCGCCCCAGCCCGGACGAGTTTGCACGCTTCGCCGCGCTGCTGCACTACCTGCGCATGGACTTGTCCAAAACCCAGGACTACGAGCGTCTGGCCGAGACGCTGAAAGCGCGCGGCGCCGACTCGGTGGTGATGTATGTGGCCACAGCCCCCAGCCTGTTCACCAATGTGTGTGAGCAGATCGCCGCCGTGGGCCTGAACGGCCCCACCACCCGCGTGGTGCTGGAAAAGCCCCTGGGCCACGACCTGCAGTCCAACCGCGCGATCAACGACACGCTGCGCCGCGTGCTGAAAGAAGAGCAGGTCTTCCGCATCGACCACTACCTGGGCAAGCCGTCCGTTCAGAACCTGTTTGCGCTGCGTTTTGGCAACGCGCTGTTCGAGCCCCTGTGGCGCCGCGAAACCATTGCCAACATCCAGATCACGATTGCCGAGGAGCTGGGCGTGGAGTCGCGCGGCGCGTTCTACGACCAGACCGGCGCGATGCGCGACATGGTGCAGAACCACGCGCTGCAGCTCTTGTGCGCGATTGGCATGGAGCCCCCCATCAACTCCAGCGCCAACGCGATCCGCGACGAAAAGCTCAAGGTGCTGCAGTCGCTCAAGCCCTGGACGCTGGAGACCATCGGCCAGCACGTAATCCGTGGGCAGTACGCGGCCGGCAACCACCAGGGCCAGCCCGTGCCCGGCTACGCGCAAGAGAAAGGCGTGGCCGCCAGCAGCACCACCGAAACCTTTGTGGCGCTGCGCACCGAGATCAGCAACTGGCGCTGGGCGGGCGTGCCGTTCTACATCCGCACCGGCAAGCGGCTCGCGGGGCGCGATGCGCACATCGTCATCAACTTCCGCCCCGTTCCCCACCCCATCTTCAAGACGCCCGCAGGCGCCGCCAACCGGCTGGTGATCAATTTGCAGCCCAAGGACGGACTGGAGCTGCACCTGATGGCTCAGGGCGCCGCCCAGCACCAGACCGAGCCCGCGCTGTCGCAGGTGCACCTGAACCTGGACTTTGACCAGCGCTTTGGCACCGAGCGCGTGGGCGCCTACGAGCGCCTGCTGCTCGACGTGATCGCCGGCCGCCTGAACCTGTTTGTACGCAGCGACGAGCAGGAAGAAGCCTGGCGCTGGGTGGAACCCATCCTGCAATACTGGAAGAACGACCCTGCAGGCCCCCGACCCTACCCTGCAGGCAGCTGGGGCCCGCGTGCGGCCAGCGCGATGATTGCGCGCGACGGGTATTGCTGGAGCGAGGAGATGTGAGGCCAGCGGCCGCCTCGCGTCTTGGCTTCTCTTTTCACCGTCACCACCCGCCAATCCGGCGTGGCCCATCCTGCGCCCGACGCACCGGGGCTTGTTGATACCCCTCGCAGGGCCCCGTAGACAGGCGCTTGGCGCGCACTACGCACCCGCCAGCTGCGCCCGGGCTTCGCGCCTGAAATCAGTGGGACGTTGGCCGGTGCGCTTCTTGAAGAAGCGTCCGAAGTAGGCCTCATCCTCAAAGCCCAGTTCGGCCGCAATCTGCTTGACCGAGAGGGATGAATACACCAGCTCCCGCTGGGCCTCATGCACCACGCGGGCGTTGACCACCTCCTGGGCGGAGACCCCCAGCACCTCGCGGCACAGCCGCGAAAGCTGCCCCACAGAGATCCCGAGCGCATCCGCATACGCGTGCACCGGTGTGTGCTGGCGCACGTTCGTGTCCAGCAGGGCGCGAAACCGCTCGATCTGCACCGCCTTGCGCGAGGGCACCGCCTCGGGCAGCGCTGCCGAAGTCTGCGCCAGGCGGGCAATCTGCACGAACAGCGCCACCAGCAGGGGCATGCCTGCAGCGCGCACACCGCCGTCCACATGGGCCTCCTGCCCGATTACCTCGAACAGGGGCTGCAGCGCCTGGGCATGGCGCCCCGCCGGATCCACTGGCAGCACCAGGGGGCGGCGGATGTGCTCCAGCAACTCCGGTGCCGCCAGCGCGGCCAGTGACTCCAGGGGCTTTTGCGCAGCCGTGATCACCGGGCCGTCCGTGCCCGGGTGAAAGCTGAACCCATGCACGGTGCGCGCAGGCACCACCACCAGGCACGGAGGATGAAGCGGCCAGCGTTTGCCATCCATCAGCGCGCTACCGCCTTCACCGCCTGCCGTCAGGTACAGCACCTGAATCAGCCCTTCGTGAAAGTGCAGGTCGATCTCCCAGCCAAACAGGCTGGAGCGCTCCGGCACCCGCTCCAGATGCACCAGATCGGCCCAGGCAGGCGCGGCGTCCTGCGTGCCGTAGAGCGCGAACTGGCGCACGGTGCCGGGTTCGGTTCTCATGGTTTCTACCCATCCTTAATTGCCATCAATGCACGAATTGTCCTGCTCATGGCCCGGTTTGTCGATTGAGGAAGGAGGCATGTTGCGGGATGCTTCACCCCATCACAACAAGGAGACAGCAGCCCATGAACCACAGCGACAACCGCATCGCCCCCGATGACTTTTCTCCCGCGCAAGGCGCTGACTGGCTGGGCCTGAAGGGGCGCGTCTGCGTGGTCACCGGCGCGGGCAGCGGCATCGGAGCGGCTATTGCAGAGTCATTGGCAGCGGTGGGAGCGCGGGTAGCCCTGGTGGACCGCGACGGCGATGCGGCCCGGCAGATGGCCGCGCGACTGGACACACAGGGAGGCCATGCACTCGCCGTGGCCTGCGACATCACCGACGAAAGTGCCGTGTCCGCCGCAGCCGCACACGTGCGCGAAAGCCTGGGGCCCGCCGCCGTGCTGATCAACAACGCGGGCCTGCTTCGTCCGGGCAGCCTCGACAGCGTATCGCTGGCCGACTGGAATGCCGTGCTGGCCGTCAACCTCACGGGTTACCTGCTGTGCTCGCGGGCCTTTGGGCAGGACATGCTGCATGCGGGCCGGGGTTCACTGGTGCATGTGGCCTCGGTATCGGCCCTGCACCCGCAGACCGCCAGCGGCGCCTACAGCGCCAGCAAGGCGGGGGTGCTGCTGCTGTCGCGCCAGTTGGCAGCCGAGTGGGGACCCCGGGGCGTGCGCAGCAATGCCATCTGCCCTGGAATGATCCGCACCGCGCTGTCTGCCCGCTTCTATGAGGAGCCAGGCTTCGAGGCGCGGCGCGCAGCAGCCACGGCCAGCCGCCGCGTCGGCGAGCCCCGGGATATTGCCGAACCCGCGCTGTTCCTCGCCAGCGACCGATCGGCCTACATGAACGGCGCAGAGCTGCTGGTCGATGGCGGCCTGGGCTGCATGTTGATGGACATGGTGCCGCGCCCGGGCTTCAACCGCACACCGGCCCCAGCCACCTGACGCGCACCGCCCCGCACGGCGCCCCTCACCACAACCCACGCACCAAGCGCCACCGGTGCAGGCCGCCGCATGGGCAATGCCCAGCGCCCCCTGCACATACGCCCCTCAACAAGGAGACTGCAACATGAACCCTGCCAACCCTTCCTCCAGCGAGGAACTGACATGCGACCTGCTGGTCGTGGGCTCCGGCGCCGGCGGCCTGTCCACCGCCATCGCGGCCAGGAAACACGGACTGGATGTCATCGTGATCGAAAAGGCAACCTGCTTCGGAGGCACCACTGCCTTCTCGGGCGGGGTGCTCTGGATACCCGGCAACACGCAATGCGCCGCCCCGGACACCCGCGAGGCCATGCGCACCTACATGAAGGACCAGACGGGGCCGTTCTACCAAGCTGATGCGGTCGACGCCTTCCTGGACCATGCGCCCGAGATGGTGGCCTGGTTCGAGCGCGAGACTGCCGTGCGCTTCGTACCCACGCTCTACCCCGACTACCACCCCGACGCACCAGGGGGCGCTGCCATTGGCCGCTCCATACTGGCCGCGCCCTATGACGCGAGCCAGCTGGGTCCAGAGCTGGCACGGCTGCGCCCACCGCTGTCCACGATCACCTTCGTGGGCATGATGTTCAACTCGTCGAACGCCGACCTGAAGCATTTCTTCCGCGCCACCAAATCGGTGGTGTCGGCTGCCTATGTGGCACGGCGCCTGGGGGGCCACCTACTGGACCTGCTGCGCTACCGCCGGGGCGTGCAAGTGACCAGTGGCAACGCCCTGGCTGCGCGCCTGGCCAAGACCTGCTTCGACCTGGGTATTCCGATCCACACCGAGGCCGAAGCGCGCGAACTGCTGCAAGCGGGCGACCGCGTGACCGGCGCACGCGTGCACACGCCCCGGGGCGAACGGCGCATCCGCACCCGCCGGGGCGTGGTGCTGGCCTGCGGCGGCTACCCCCACGATGTGGCCCGCATCACCCAGCGCTACCCGCACCTGGCGAGCGGTGGCGAGCACCTCTCGCCTGTGCCCGCAGAGAACACCGGCGATGGCCTGCGCCTGGGCGCGCAGGTCGGTGGGCAAGTGGATGAGCGCTTTGACGGCGTGGGCGCAGCCGCCTGGATGCCGGTGTCGCGCGTGCCCCTGAGCCAAGGCCGCACGGGGGTGTTTCCGCACCTGCTGGACCGCTACAAGCCCGGCATCATCGGGGTGCTGCGCAACGGGCAGCGTTTCACCAACGAGTCCCATTCGTACCACGACGTGGGCGCTGCCATGATCGAGGCCTGCCGCGACCAGCGCGAGACCGCCATGTGGCTGCTGTGCGACCAGGCCACGCTGTCCAAATACGGCCTGGGCTATGCCAAGCCCGCGCCCATGCCCGTGGGCGGCCTGATTCGCAAGGGCTATCTCTTCAAGGGCCGCACGCTGGCCGACCTGGCCCAGGCCGCTGGCATCGACCCCGAGGGGCTGGAAGCCACCGTGCGCGAGTACAACGCTGGCGCGCGCACCGGCGAGGACCGCCAGTTCGGGCGCGGCACCACGGCCTTCAACCGCTACCTGGCCGACCCCGACCAGCAGCCCAACCCCTGCGTGGCCCCCATCGGTGCCGGCCCTTACTACGCCGTCAAGGTCGTCATGGGCGACCTGGGCACCTTCGAGGGCCTGCGCACCGCCACCGAAGGCCAGGTGCTGCGTGCCGACGGGCAGGCCGTACCCGGGCTGTACGCCGTGGGCAACGACCGCACCAGCATCATGGGCGGCAACTACCCTGGTGCCGGCATCACGCTGGGGCCGGCCATGACCTTTGGCTGGATCACCGGCTGCCACGTGGCGGGCGCATGGCCGCCAGGCCAGCGCACAGCGCCCACCCGCAAGGAGGCCTGCCATGCCGCATGAGCCCTTGGCCAAGCCCCTGGTGGACCACCGCATCTACACCATCCGCCTGCGCAAGATGGGCGAGTTCTTGGAGGTGTTCAACCGCATGGCCATGCCCGTGCTGATGGACACGCTGGCACACCCCGTGGGGTTTTACGTCAGCCAGGTCGGCCCCTTGAACCAGTTCGTGCACCTGTGGGCCTACGAAGACCTGGCCGACTACGAGCGCCGCTGCCAGGCCCGCGACAGCCACCCAGCGTTTCCCGCCTACCTGGCAGCGTCCGAGCACCTGATCGTGGCGCAGGAAACGCGCCTTGTCCGCGCAACGCCCATGCCGGGCTGTAGGACGCACCAGCCCTGAAGCAACACCCGCCCTGCCCCATTTGCGCCCACCAGCCACCACAGACAACATCAACGGAGACAAACCATGCACATCCCATCCCTTCGCACCTTCATCACCCGTCGCAACCTGCTGCTGCGCGCCAGCGCCGCAGCCTGCCTGGCCGCCACCACGGGCGCCAGCCTGGCCCAGCCCCCAGCGTGGCCGAGCAAGCCCATCCGGCTGGTCGTGGGCTTTCCGGCTGGCGGCACCACCGACGTGATGGCCCGCGTCGCAGGCGCGGCACTGAGCAAGTCGCTCGGCCAGCCCGTCGTGGTGGACAACAAGCCGGGGGCCAGCGGCAACCTGGGCGTGATGGAAACCAGCAAGGCCGCACCCGATGGCCACACGCTGATGGTGGCCCCCATCTCGGTGCAGACGGCCAACCCCTTCCTGTTCAAGCCTGCACTGAACCCCGAGCGCGACCTGCGCCCCGTGGCCAGCCTGGGCTACGCCCAGCTCTACCTCGTGGCCAAGAAGGGGCTGCCTGTGCAAAGCGCCAACGACCTGGTGGCCATGGCCAAGGCGGCGCCTGGCAAGCTCAGCTATGCCTCCGGGGGGGCTGGCACCCAGATGCACCTGGTGGGCGAACTCTTCAAGCAGCAGGCGGGGTTTGACGCCGTGCATGTGCCCTACCGGGGCGCGGCACCGGCGCTGCAGGACATCCTGGCCGGGCAGGTGGACTACTACTTCGACCCGGCCACCGGCTTCCAGCACATCCGCGAAGGCCGCGCACGACTGCTGGCCGTGACGGGCACCAAGCGCTCGGCCTTCTTCCCGGAGGCCCCCACCCTGACCGAGCTGGGTATCAAGGGCGTGGAGCTGGGCAACTGGTTTGGCGTGTTTGCGCCCGCAGGCACGCCCAGCGACATCGTGAACCGACTGGCCAGCGAGATCGCCAAGGCGGTCGCCCTGCCGGAGGTGAAAAGCCGCTTTGCCGACCTGGGGGCCGAACCCATCGTCCAGGACGCCACCACCTTCCAGCAGACCATCGGGGCAGAAACGCAGCTCCTGTCAGCGCTCATCAAGGAACGCCGCATCGCCGTAGACTGAGCGCAGGGCAACGAAGGAGAACCTGCACCGGTCAGGCCGGCCCGACCAGCTCAATCGGCAACCCATCCGGGTCGGCAAAAAAAGTGAACAACGCCCCGGTGAACGGGTCCGTGCGCACCGGCTCCACGGCCACGCCATGTGCCGCCAGGGCCGCGACACTGGCCGCCATGTCGGCCACGCGCAGGGCCAGGTGGCGCAGGCCACAGGCCTCGGGGTAGGACGGGCGCGCAGGCGGTTCAGGAAAGGAAAACAGCTCCACCTGCGTGCCATCGGGCAGTTGCAGGTCGAGCTTGTACGACTGCCGCTCGGCGCGGTAGTGCTCGTGCACCACCTGCAAGCCCAGCACCTCGGTGTAGAAGCGGCGGGAGCGGGCGTAGTCGCTGGCGATGATGGCCACGTGGTGCACGCCGGTGGGCCGGAGCATGGGCGGTGGTGCGCTGTTGCTGCTCATGCGTCCGAGCCCGCAATGTCCAGCGCGCGCGATGCGCCAAACAGCGCGGGCGTGGCGCTGGGGTCGATGACCCAGCAGGGAATGGTCGCCAGATAGGACTGGAAGCGCCCTTTGGATTCAAGCCGTGCGCGGAACGGGGACTGGTCAAACCACGTGCCCAGTCGCGGCACCATGCCGCCGCCCAGGTACACGCCACCGCGCGCACCCAGCGTGAGCGCCAGGTTGCCCGCCACACTGCCCAGAAAGCCGCAGAACAGCTCCAGCGCCTCCAGCGCCAGCGGGTCGTTGGCCTGCAGCGCCAGCTCGGTCACCTGCGCGGCGGAGCTGACTTCCTTGCCACCGCGCTGGGCCAGCCGGCGCAGCGCGTGGTACAGGTCCACCAGCCCGGCACCACACACGGCGCGTTCGGCCGACACATGGCCGTAGCGCTCTTGCAGGATGCCCAGCACATCGAACTCGCGCTGGGTCTGCGCGGCCAGCGTGACATGGCCGCCCTCGCCGGACAGCGGCACCCCCAGGCTCGATCCGGGCGGAAACACCAGGCCCGACACCCCCAGGCCCGTGCCCGGGCCCAGCAGCGCAATCGCAGCGCCCGGCACGGCCACACCGCCGCCCACGGGGCGCAGCTGCTCGGGCGTGAGCAGGGGTAGCGCCAGCGCGAGTGCGGTGAAGTCGTTGATGACCACCAGCCGCTCAAAACCAAAGGCCTCGCGCACGGCGCGCTGCGAGAAGCTCCAGCTGTGGTTGGTCATGCGGATGGCGTCGCCCGTGACCGGGTTGGCGATGCCAAACGCCGCCTCGCGCGGGGTGGCGATGTTCACTTCGGCCAGGTAGGCCGCCAGTGCGGCGTCCACCGTGGGGAACTGTGCGCAGGGCAGCACACGGGTGTCGTGCAGGGGGCCATCGGGCTGGTCTTGCCAGGCCAGGCGAATGTTGGTGCCGCCAATGTCGGCCAGCAGGCGCAGGGGTGTCATGCGGTGTTTTTAAGCAAAAACAGCTGCTAGCGCCAGTAGAACATGCGCTAACAGCTATTGTTTCAATAGCAACCAGTGTGCTGTCCCGCAAATAGCTGCACGAAATGAAATCGATGACATCGCGCCCAGAGAAAGGCGCAAACCGCAGTGATAGCCGTCGCTATCGCGAGGATTTGCAACGCAGCCCTGGGGGTGAGGACGCGATTTCATGTGCAGCTATTTGCGGGACAGCACACTACATGCAACGATCCGGCGGCACTTGCGCCGCGCGGCTCATGCCAGCCGATTCTCGCTGCTGGCGTCAAACCAGTGGGCGTTGGCGGGCTCTACCGCCAGGCCCACGGCGTCGCCGGGCTGCACGCGGGTCTGGGCATCGGTGCGCAGCGTGACGCTGCCTGCGGCCGTGTCCACCATCACATAGGTGTCGGGGCCTGTGGGCTCGACCACGCTGACGCGGCCGCGCCACGGGGCCGTCTCCTGCATCACCAGGTGCTCGGGGCGCACGCCCAGCAGCACCTCGTTGGCACTGGCGGGGGCGGCCAGGTTCAACGCTGCGCCCTGGATGCCAAACTGCCCCCCCGTGGCCGCGCCGCGCAGCAGGTTCATGGTGGGCGAGCCGATGAAGGTGGCCACATAGGTGTTGGCCGGGCGGTTGTAGATGTCGTCCGGCGTGCCCAGCTGCTGCACCACACCGCCCTTCATCACCGCGATGCGCGAGCCCAGCGTCATGGCCTCGACCTGGTCGTGTGTGACGTACACGCTGGTGATGCCGCTGGCCTGGTGCAGGCGCTTGATTTCGGCGCGCATCTCCACGCGCAGCTTGGCGTCCAGGTTGGACAGCGGCTCGTCGAACAGGAACAGTTGCGGCTGGCGCGCCAGCGCCCGCCCCATAGCCACACGCTGGCGCTGGCCGCCCGAGAGCTGGCTGGGCCGGCGGTCCAGCAGGTGGCTGATCTGCAGCATGGCGGCCACTTCGTCGATGCGCTTTTGGCGCTCGGCCTTGGGCATCTTGCGCATCTCCAGCGCAAAGCCGATGTTGTCGGCCACGCTCAGCGTGGGGTACAGCGCATAGCTCTGGAACACCATGGCGATGTCGCGGTCGCGCGGGGGCATGCCCACCACGTTCTTGCCGCCAATGCGGATCTCGCCCTCAGTGGATTCATCGAGCCCCGCAATGATGTTGAGCAGCGTGGACTTGCCGCAGCCCGAGGGGCCGACCAGGATGAGAAACTCGCCGGGCGCGACGTGGATGTCCACCTTGCGCAGCACCTCCACGCTCTTGTCGCCCTTGCCAAAGCGCTTGTTGATGCCTGCAATGTCGAGTGATGACGCCATGATTGATGAGAGCCTGTTATGCACTTTTACGTGCCCACGAAAGCCGAGGAAAGGCCCGGCAACTAGGCGCAGGACGCGCCGCGGTATGGATACCGCAAGCGGTCTGCAACAACGTGGCCGGGCCTTTCCCCGGCTTTCCCGAAGGGTTGGGCCCACAGGCCAGCGCTCGCGGCGTTGCAGTCCTTGCCAAGGTCCCGACCTTGGCGGCAGACTGCGCCTTGCGATCACAGGCCTGAGGGCCCAACGTGGGCGCGTAAAAGTACATAACAGGCTCTCCTACCCTTTGACCGCGCCAGCCGTCAGCCCGCGCACAAAAAATTTACCCGCCAGCACATAGATCACCATCGTGGGCAGGCCCGCGATGATGGCGGCCGCCATGTCCACGTTGTAGGCCTTCACGCTGCTGCTGGTGTTGGCCAGGTTGTTCAGGCCCACGGTGATGGGCTTGGACTCGGTGCCCGAGAACACCACGCCGAACAGAAAATCGTTCCAGATGTTGGTGAACTGCCAGATCAGCGTGACCATCACGATGGGCGTGGACAGCGGCAGCACGATGCGCCAGAAGATCTGCCAGAAGCTTGCGCCGTCCATGCGTGCGGCGTTCACCAGCTCCTTGGGGATGGCCGCGTAGTAGTTGCGAAAGAACAGCGTGGTGCCCGCCAGCCCCGCCAGGCAGTGCACCAGCACCAGCCCGGTGATGGAGCTGGACAGCCCCAGCCAGCCCAGCACCTGGCTCATGGGCAGCAGCACGACCTGGAAGGGCATGAACACGCCAAACAGCAGCAGGCCAAACAGCGTGTCGCTGCCGCGAAACTTCCACAGGCTCAGCACATAGCCGTTGAGCGCGCCCCACACGGTGGAGATCAGCACGGCCGGCACGGCCATGGCCACCGAGTTCCAGAAAAACGGGCGCAGGCCGTTGCAGTCCACGCCCGTACAGGCGCTCTGCCAGGCCGTGCCCCAGGCCGACCAATTCAGCGCCGCGGGCAGTGCCAGCAGCGAGGTGCTGCGAATCTCCTCGGCGTCCTTGAACGAGGTGACCAGCATGGCGTACAGCGGCAGCAGAAAGAACGCGGTGGCCAGGGCCAGCACGCCATAGACCAGCAGGCGACCCACGGACGGAAACACAGAGGGCTTAGCGGTCATGGGGTTTGCTCCGCAGTTCGCTGTAAAGGTAAGGAATCACCAGGGCCGCCACGGTGGCCAGCATCATGGTGGCGCTGGCCGCGCCCAGGCCAATCTGCCCGCGCGAGAACGACATGGTGTACATGAAGGTGGCGGGCACATCGGTGGCAAAACCGGGGCCACCCGCGGTCAGCGCCATCACCAGGTCAAAGCTCTTGATGGCCAGGTGCGACAGCACCATGAGCGTGGAGAAGAACACCGGCCGCAGCGCGGGCAGCACGATGCGCCAGTAGATGCGCGGCAGCGAGGCACCATCGACCTGCGCGGCCTTGATGATGCTGTCGTCAATGCCGCGCAGCCCGGCCAGGAACAGCGCCATGGCGAACCCGGCGCTCTGCCAGATGCCTGCGATGACCACGCAGTAGATCGCCATCTCGGTGTCCACCAGCCAGCCAAATTCAAAGTTCGTGAAGCCCCAGTCGCGCACCATCTTTTCGATGCCCAGGCCGGGGTTCAGCAGCCACTTCCAGGCCGTGCCGGTCACCACGAACGACAGCGCCATGGGGTACAGGTAGATGGTGCGCAGCGCGCCCTCGGCGCGGATCTTCTGGTCCAGCAGCACGGCCAGCACCACACCAATCACGAGCGATCCGCCCACATAGCCCACGCCAAAAATGCCCAGGTTCTTCAGGGCGACCCACCAGCGGTCCATCTCCCACAGGCGCTCGTACTGCGCCAGGCCCGCCCATTCGTAGTTGGGCAGCATGCGCGATGCGGTGAGGCTGAGCACGCCGTTCCACACCATGAGGCCATAGATGAAGGCAAAACCCAGCACAAACGCCGGGGTCACCACCAGCCTGGGCAACCAGGTTTCAAAGGAATTCTTCATTGCTTGCGAATCTCTCTTGCGTACGCACTGCACACGCTGCGCGCGCGGTACGCGGTGTCTCGATCAGTCACTGAATCACCGTTTCACTCATTCACACATTCACTTTGTGTCACATGAAAAAAGGGGGGTGCGCACAGAGCACCCCCCAATGAACAAAGTGTCTACCTCAAACTAACTCGCTACTCACGCTCTCACTTAGAACCTGTTCAAAATCTGTTCGGGGATCGCATTGGAGTGCAATCGGGATGAGCGGATGCTTCGGATGCGCTGCATGGGCTCGTGCCCATGCAAGCAGCCGGGGCGTCCAATCGCCCGATTTCACTCCAACCCTTCGGGCAAGTGCCTTGCCGGGCGGTCTGCGGCGTTGCGGCGCTTGCCGATAGCACGGGCTATCGGCTGCGCACCGCGCCTTGCATCCCATCCCGGCAAGGTACTTGTGCGACCCCGAAAAGATCTTGAGCAGGTTCTTACCACCACACCTCGTACTGCACGCCCACCAGCGTGCGCGAGGTCTTGCCATTGGCACCAAAGGTGCTTGCGTTGGCCACAGCCGCCGCCTGGTTCCAGTTGGCCTTCGTCACGTACAGACGCAGCTCAGGACGCGACCAGAAGTCTTCATTCAGTGCCAGGGCACCCGCCAGCGTGACCTTGGACAGGCGCTGGTCCGGACCACTGCCCTTGCGGGTGGTGGTGGACAACTCCACCAGGCCCTTGAAGTTCTTGGTGAACGCGTATGAGCCACGGCCGCCCAGCGAGAAGTCCTTGGTCTCCACGCCGGTCAGGTCAGCCTTGTTGGTCTGGTAGCCAATGAGGGCCTGGCCGCCAAACGGGCCGCTTTGCCAGTTGATGGAGTCGGCGATGCGGGTGGCGCGCTTGCCTGCGCTGGTGCCCTCGATGGCTTCAAACTCCCCGTCGATGCGGGCGTGGCCACGCGATGTCTGCAAGTACAGCGTGTTGGTGATGCTGGGCAGCAGGAACTCCTTTTGCGTGTGCATCAACGAGATGCCAGAGCCCGAGCCACCGCCCACCTGGTTCTTGCCGCCCACGGCGGTCAGCAGCACCCGCAGCTTGCCGCCGGGGTTGGTGTTGATCTCGGACAGGTCGGCGTTGATGCGGTGTGCCTTCACGTTGTTGGGCAGGCCGCCGTCAAACTTGTCGCCAGAGAACACGCCCACGCCCAGCTTCATGCCACCCACAGGCACGTCGGTCACACCGGCGCCGATGTTGTCGCCGTAGTTCAGCAGGAAGTAGTCGACGATGTGCACGTCCTGGATCCGCAGGCGGCGCTGGCCCACCCAGAACTTGGCTTCGGGCGAGAACGAGAAGCCGCTCATTTCCACAAACGCCTGTTCGGTGCTGATGTCGCCACTGCCCCACTTGGCGGGCATGTAGTTCACCTTCCAGTTGATGCCGCCGGCCTCGAAGCCCTTGGCAAAGTTGACTTCGATGCCGTTGTCGCCTTCGTTGCCCAGGCGGTATTTCTGCAGCTCGCCGCCCAGCGTCAGGTTGCCCTTGACGCCGTCGGAGTGGTTGAACACCGGGCCACCGCGGGAGTAGCCGTTGAACTCAAAGCCTGCTACGTCCATAGCAAAGGCGCCATTCGCGCATGCGGCGGCCAAAGCCACCGCCGTGAGGCGGTTTCTTGTCTTCATGATGGGATCCCTCTGGGGTTGGTTTTAGTGCGTGCGGGTGCGTGTGTCGTACACGGCTTACTTGGTCTTCGCGGCGGCCGCGATCTTCTTCATGGCGTCGGCGACGCTCACCTTGTCGTCGTTCCAGAACTGGCTGACGACATCCTTGATCGCCCCTTCGGTGGCAGGCGCAATCGCCATGCCATGTGCCACGCTGGGCACCAGGCCACCGCTCTTGGCAGTGTCGGCAAAGTCTTTGCTGGACAGCTTGGCGCAGTCGTCAAACTTGTCCATCTTCTGTCCGGTGCGCACAGGGATCGAGCCCTTGTTGAGGTTGAACACCTCCTGGAACTCAGGGCTCATGATGGAGCTGGCCAGGTCGCTCTGCGCCTTCTGTGCTGCTGCGTCCTTGAGCTTGAACAGGATGAACGAGTCCACGTTGAAGGTGAACGCGTTGGCCGTGCCCGGTGCCGCTGCACACTGGAAGTCCTTGCCCGGCGCCTTGTTGGCCGCGATGAACTCACCCTTGGCCCAGTCGCCCATCAGCTGGAAGCCCGCCTTGCCCTGAATGAGCATGGCCGTGGCCAGGTTCCAGTCGCGGCCGGGAGCGCCCGGGTCGGTGTAGGTCTTGATGCGGCGGAAGGTCTCCAGCGACTTCTTCATGGTGTCGCTGTTGATGGCCTTGTCGTCCAGTTTGACCAGAGCGTCCTGGTAGAACTTGGCACCGCCCACGCCCAGCACCACGGATTCAAAGGTCGTGAAGTCCTGCCAGTTCTGGCCGCCATGGGCCACGGGGACCAGGCCTGCGGCCTTGAGCTTGTCGGCAGCGGCAAAGAACTCGTCCCAGGTCTTGGGCATGCTGGCAACGCCCGCCTTCTTCAGCGCATCGGAGCTGGCCCACAGCCAGTTCACGCGGTGCACGTTGACCGGGGCAGCCACATAGCTGCCCTTGTACTTCATCACGTCGGCGACCACCTTGGGCAGCACGTCGTCCCACTTCTCGGTCTTGGCCAGCGCATCGACATTGGCCAGCACGCCTTCGGACGCCCATTCCTGGATGGCCGGGCCCTTGACCTGGGCGGCCGAGGGCGGGTTGCCCGAGATCACGCGGCTCTTGAGCACCGTCATGGCGCTGTCGCCACCGCCCCCAGCCACGGCAAAGTCGCGCCAGGTGTGGCCCTTGGACTGCATGATCTTCTTGAGCTCGGCGGCCGACTTGGCCTCACCGCCCGATGTCCAATAGTGCAGGACCTCGACCTCCCCCGCGCTGGCAGACATCGCGGCCGCCAGGCCCACCGCCAATGCGGCGATCTTTGTCATCTTCCACATACCCTTGTCTCCTCGACGTTGTTTTCAGAACCCGTTGCTGCGCCGTGATACCGGTGCCGTTCAGCGCAGTCGGTACTTTAATTACAATAATTAATTTAATTCTCAGGGCTTTCCCTGAGAGTCGCAGCGGCCCCACAGAGGGCCCGTTGCAGGGGCCTTTGTTATGCTCAATCCATGGCCACGATACTGATTGTCGAAGACGACGCCCTCCTGCTCGACGCTCTCACCGGCCAGCTCAAGCAACTCGATTACAGCGTCTGCACCGCCAGCAGCGTGGCGCAGGCCATGGCGCTTTTGCAGACGCAGGCGGTGGACGGCATCATCCTGGACCTGGGCCTGCCCGGCGCCGACGGCATGGAACTGCTGACCTGGGCCCGCGCGCACATTGCCGGCCTGCCCGTGCTGATCCTCACCGCCCGCGACGGCGTCGACGACCGCGTGCTGGGCCTGAACGCCGGGGCCGACGACTACATCACCAAGCCCTTCAACATGCAGGAGCTGCAGGCCCGCCTGCAGGCCATGCTGCGCCGCGCGCGCCAGCCCGCCTTCACCCAGGCCAGCAGCGCGGCGGGTGTTGCCAGCACCACCATCGGCCCGCTGGTGCTGGACCACGCCAGCCATGCCGCGGCCCTGAATGGCGACCTGCTGGAGCTGACTCAGCGCGAATGGGAGCTGCTGGAGCTGCTGGCCCACCGCTGTGGCGAAGTCGTCACGCGCGACGACGTGCTGGCAGCCTGGCGCGCCAGCCCGCCCGAGCCCGGCCAAACCGCCGCCCCGCTGAACTCCAATGCACTGGAGGTGTATGTGCACCGACTGCGCAAGAAGCTCGACCAGTCCAATCTGGTGATCCGCAATATCCGGGGGCTGGGGTACATGCTGAATAAGCCGTAGATGGCACACCCCCCTGAGTCGCTGCGCGCCTTCCCCCCGCTCTCGCTTCGCTGCGCTACGCGGGCAGGGGGACGATGCCCTCGCTGCGGGGCGGCCCTTGCTCGGCATCCCGCGCCCGGGCCGCGTCAGTGTCACGCGTTGCGGGCTTTCACTACCTCCCGCAGTGGGGTTCGCTGACATGCGCCACGTACCTGGGGTCTCTCTTCAACGCAAGCTGCTGCTGTGGCTGCTGCTGCCGCAGCTGGTGCTGTGGTTGTCGGGTGGGTTTCTGGCGTGGCGCATTGCGCTGCAGAACGGCGAGAAGGGCATTGACCAGACGCTGACCCAGTCGGTGCGGGCGCTGGCGCGGCAGATCAAGCCGATTGGCGATGGGCTGCTGGTGGACTTTCCGAAGGCCGCGCAGGACATCCTGGAACAGGACCCGGCCGACCGCATCACCTACATGGTGTCGTCCCCGCCCGGCCGCTTTCTGCTGGGCAACGCGCAGCTGCCAGCACCGCCCGCCCAGGTCGATGTGGCGGTGGGCGAGGCGTTTTTGTACCAAGCCCGAGTGGACGACAAACCGGTGCGCGTGGCCTTGCTGGATGTGGACTACGGCACCGCCTCCACCCGCCAGCGCCTGCGCGTGCAGGTGGCCCAGAGCCTCACGGTGCGCGAGCGCATTGCGCAGGAACTGCTGGAGCGCATGGTGTTCCCCATGGGCCTGATGGGCCTGGCCCTGAGCGCCGTGGTGTACGCCGGCGTGCTGCGCGGCCTGCAACCCCTCAAGCGCCTGGAGGCGCAAATTGAGCGCGCAGGCGCGCAGCCCCACACGGGCACCACGCCGCTGCCGCCCATCGAGCTGACCTCTGCACCGCAGGAAGTGCATTCGCTGGCCAGCACCATCAACCGCCTGCTGGAGACCGTGGCGCGTGGCCAGCAAAAGGAAAAGCGGTTTCTGAACGACGCTGCCCACCAGCTGCGCACGCCGCTTGCCGGCCTGATCGGCCAGACCGAGTTGGCCCTGCATGAGAGCCACGAACCCGCAGTGCAGGCCCGCCTGCAAAAGGTGCTGTCGGCCGCGCAACGCAGCGCGCACCTGGTGCACCAGCTGCTGCAGCTGGCGCGCTCAGAGTCGAACGTGGAGATGCAGTCCATCGACCTCGCCGCCCTGGCCCGCGAGGTGGCCCGCGAATGGGCCGCCCGCGCCCTGGCCCAGGGCATGGACCTGGGCTACGAGGGCGTGGACCACCTGCCCGCGCAGGGCCACCCGCTGCTGCTGCGCGAAGCGTTGAACAACCTCATCGACAACGCGCTGCACTACGCGGGCCCCGGCGCCACGGTGACGGTGCGCGTGGGCCATGAAGAGCCGGGGCATTGGGCGCTGCTGGTGGTGGAGGACGATGGACCAGGCGTGCCGGCCGAGCATCTGGGCGATCTGTTTGCGCGGTTCTGGCGTGGGTCGGACAAGGCGGGGGGGTGCGGACTGGGGCTGTCGATCGTGGAAGAGATCGCGCTGCGGCACGGGGGGCGGACGGTGGCAGAGGGGGTGGTGCCGAAGGGGTTGCGGGTGGGGATGCGGCTGCCTGCGGGGTGATTTTCTGGTGTTTTTGGCTGGGTGCGCTAGTGCTTCATGCCTTGGCAGCTATGATTTTTATAGTGAACTCCAGCACGTCCGGGTGGGAGATTTCCGGTCGACGTTGACGGTCTAACGGACTGTTGTTGGGCGCAGCGCGTCTGTGGAGGCTTGTGTGCTTATCGGGTTGCTTGCCTGGGCTCAGGGCGGAGGCCGGGAGTCGCCCGGCAGGCGAGTAACTTTCTCTTGTCTCGCCAAGAGAAAGTCACCAAAGAGAAAGCGACCCCACTGTCTGCGTCCCCTGCGCTTCGCCACGGGGAAACCTGCGGTGCTCGGGTTTGGCGAGGTCTCGCTCAACTCGCGCCGCTGCGCGTCGCTCAGACACACGCGAGCCCTGATCCGCCTAACCCTGCGCTCCTCGGCGCATCCACAGGGGCACAGGGGACAGAACAGCCACACGGGCCTTTGCTGCGCTCGGCCCCATCTCGCGGGCGCAAGCGCCACGCGCTGCGCGGCCTGGGCCGAGCGCAGCAATGGCCCGTGGGGCTGTTTGGATGTTCGGCTGCCCCACCCCTGCTGGCTGCGCCTGCGGCGGGGCGGTTGCGGGGTGAGCATGGGCGTCGAAGCGCCCATGCTTCGTGAACTGACTCGCCGTGGATGTCAGAGCGGCGCGCGCCAGCGCAAAGCGAGTTCCACGGCGCACCCCACAACCGCCCCGCCGCAGGTTTGCCCCATAGCGAAGCGAAGGGGTCGCAGACTGGGGGTCGCCTTTTCTTTGGTGACTTTCTTTTGGCGAAGCAAAAGAAAGTTACTCGCACGCCGGGCGACTCCCGGCCTCCACCCTCAACCGAGGCATGCTGCGCGATGTGCTCCCCAGAGCCCCCCAAAAACAAAAACGGCCAGCGCCCGCAACCCAGGCACCAGCCGCTCAAAAAAGAAACCCGAGCTCAAGCCGCGAGGATCAGCTTCTCCAGCTTCACAGCGTCCACTGCAAACGCCCGAATCCCCTCAGCCAGCTTCTCGGTCGCCATCGCATCCTCATTCAGCGCAAACCGGAACCCCGCCTCGTCATAGTTCACCGCAGGCAAGTCCATGCCCTTGGCAGCCTCTGCATCCAACGCCCGCTGCAACGGCGCATCACTCGCAGCCAGCTGCGCCAACAGCTCGGGCGCAATGGTCAGCAGGTCGCACCCGGCCAGCGCCGTGATCTGCCCCACATTGCGGAAGCTCGCGCCCATCACCTCGGTGGCAATGCCAAAACGCTTGTAGTGGTTGTAGATCTGCGTGACAGACTGCACGCCCGGGTCGTTGGCGCCTGCGCGCGCGGCCTCGTCCCAGCTCGCGCCTGCCTGCTTTTTGTACCAGTCGTAAATACGGCCCACAAAGGGCGAGATCAGCTGCACCTTGGCCTGGCCGCAGGCAACAGCCTGGGCAAAAGAGAACAGCAGCGTGAGGTTGGTGTGGATGCCCTTGCGCTCCAGCTGGGCGGCGGCCTGGATGCCCTCCCACGTGGCCGCGATCTTGATGAGCACGCGGTCGATGTGGATGCCTTCGGCCTGATACAGCTCGATGATGCGCTCGGCGCGCGTGACGGTGGCGCTGGTGTCAAAGCTCAGGCGGGCGTCCACTTCGGTGGAAACACGGCCGGGCACGTGGGTCAGGATCTCGCAACCAAAACGCACCAGCAGGCGGTCGATCACCTCGTCCATGGCGCGCCCTTGCCACTTGGCGACGGTGTCCTTGAGCAGCGGCGCGTATTCGGGCTTTTGCACCGCCTTGAGAATCAGCGAAGGGTTGGTCGTGGCGTCCTGCGGACGGAACTGGGCCAGTTGCAGAAAGTCGCCGGTGTCGGCAACCACGGTGGTGAACTGTTTGAGGGCGTCGAGTTGGTTCGTCATGGCGCCATTATTCCGCATTGGTCCGGGCGCCTTCGGTACTACCAACCACTGATACGCCGTGGGCACCCAGGCTCAGCTGCACCGCGTCGCCCACAGCCAGCACATCGTCCAGGTCGGACGACACCACAAAGATGTGGCCCAGCGCGGTCTCGAAGGTGTATTCGTACACGGCGCCCAGGTAGGCCCGCTTGTCCAGCCGCGCGGGCAGCAGGCCCTCGCCCTGGCGGTGAATGCGCCAGGCCTCAGGGCGCACCGCCACCTTCACCGGGCCGCTCTTCACCGCCATGCGAGGGCGCAGCACCAGTGGGCCGAGCGCCACCGTGCCGTCAGCGTCGGCCACGGCCGGGAACAGCATGGCCTCGCCCATGAAGCCCGCGACGAATTCGCTGTGCGGGGTTTCATACAGCGCGCGGGGCGAGCCCTTTTGTGCAATCAGGCCCTGGTTCATCACGATGATCTGGTCGCTCACCGCCATGGCCTCGGCCTGGTCGTGCGTGACGTAGGCCACCGTGAGCGACAGGCGCTGCTGCAGCGCACGGATCTCTTCGCGCATCTCGCGGCGCAGGCGGGCGTCGAGGTTGGACAAGGGCTCGTCAAACAGCAGCACCTCGGGCTCCAGCACCAGCGCACGGGCCAGGGCCACACGCTGCTGCTGCCCGCCCGAGAGTTCACTGGGCAGGCGGTCGTCATAGCCCACCAGGCCCACGCCGCGCAGCGCCTCCACGGCCTTGGTGCGCGCCTGCTCCTTGGGCTGGCCCGACATGCGCAGGCCGTACATCACGTTCTCCACCACATTCATGTGCGGGAACAACGCGTAGCTCTGGAACATCATGCTCACATTGCGTTGCGCGGGGCCCAGCGTGGTCACGTCCTGGCCTGCGATGAAGATCTCGCCCGAAGTGGGCGATTCCAGCCCCGCAATCATGCGCAAGGTGGTCGTCTTGCCGCAGCCCGAGGGGCCGAGGATGGTGGTGAGCGTGCCGCGCGGCACCTCAAAGCTGATGCCCTTGACGGCCAGGGCCGCGCTGCTGTCGCTGCCGTAGCGCTTGGTGATGTTGCGGAACACGATGCCCGCGTCATTGTTGTTCATGGCGTGTTTTCTTTTTTGTCAGAGGGGTCAGTGCCCAGCGGGAGCGGCTCCACGGCGGCCCAGTTTGCGGTCACCCACCAGCAGCTGAATGAGTCCGATGGAGGCCGACATAAGGACGATGAGCACCGTGCAGTACGCCAGCGCCACGCCATAGTCGCCATTGCCCACGCGGCCGATGATGTAGGTGGTGGCCAGCTCGTTCTCGGCGGTGACCAGGAAGATCACCGCGCTCACGGTGGTGATGGCTCGCACAAAGCTGTAGACCAGTGCAGCCACCAGGGCGGGCTTGAGCAGCGGCAGCACCACATGGCGCAACGTCTGTACGCTGCCTGCGCGCAGCATGACGGACGCCTCATCGAGCGACCGGTCGAGTTGCTTGAACGCCGCCGTGCCCGCACGCACGCCCACCGGCAGGTTACGGAACATGAAGCACAACACGATGATGAGGGCGGTGCCCGTCAGCTCGAACGGCGGCACGTTGAACGCCAGGATGTAGCTCACGCCCAGCACCGTGCCGGGAATGGCAAAAGCCAGCAGCGCTGCAAACTCGAACGCGCCCTGCCCCCGGAACTCGGTGCGCGCCAGCAGCCACGCAATGCCGATGCCCAGCGTGGCCGTGAGCGGCGCCGAGATGGCGGCGAGCTTGAGCGTGGTGAAGAACGAGTTCCACGCCGTGCCCGCCCACACCACACCAAACTCGCCCCATTCCACGCTGAACGCGGTACGGAAATGCGCCAGCGTGATGGTGTAGTCGCGCCCCCAGGTCTGCACAAAGCCACCGGCCAGCGCAAACAGGTACACGATCAGGGTGAACGCCATCCAGGGCAGTGCAATCGAGTGCACCACGCGGCGCACACCGGTGGGCAGCGGCATGGCGATGCCCGCATCGCCCTTGCCCGAGACGGTGGTGAAGTTCTGCTTGCCCAGCAAGCCGCGCTGGATGGCGAACACGGTGAGCGCAAAGAACGTGAGGATCCAGGCCAGCGACGCGGCACGGCCTTGGTCGTACTGCGCACCCACGATGGCAAAGAAGATTTCGGTGGACAGCACCGAGAACTGCCCGCCCACCACGATGGGGTTGCCGAAGTCGGCCATGCTTTCGATGAAGCCCACCAGGAACGCATTGGCCAGGCCCGGCTTGAGCAGCGGCAGGGTCACGGTCATGAAGGTGCGGTGCGGGCTGGCACGCAGCGTTTGCGCGGCCTCTTCCAGGCTGGGCGCCACGCCCTGCACCACGCCACGCATGATCATGAAAGCAATGGGTGTGAAGGCAAAGGTCTGCGCCACCCACACGCCCAGCCAGCCGTAGAACCAGCGCGACGGCGTGATGCCAAACGCGTATTCCAGAAACTGGTTGAACACGCCTGCGCGGCCAAACAGCAGGATGAGCCCCAGGCCCACCACAAACGGCGGCGTGATGATGGGCAGCAGCGCCACGATGTTCAGCGGCCGCGCATAGCGGCGCGATGCGCGCTCGGCCATCAGGGCCATGAAGGTGCCCAGCAGCGTGGTGCTGGTGGCGGTCATCAGCCCCAGGAACAGCGTGTTCCAGGCCACACCGCAGCGCTGGCCGCCCGCCAGGCACGACAGGCTGAAGTTGCGCTCGTGCGCAATGCGCTCCCACACCACGGCCAGCGAGAACGGGCCGTCCTCCAGAAAAAACGCAGCCGACAGCGCCTTGAGCACCGGGAATACGATGAACAGCGCGAGCAGGCTGCCACAGCCCACCACCGCAGCCGCCACGAACAGATCGCCCTTGAAGAAGCCCCGCCGTGCCACCCCAAAAGACAGCAGCACCAGCAGCGCCGACAGCACCACAAACCCGCCCCAGCCCATGCCGGGCTGGCGCGCGCCCAGTTCGCCCAGGCTGGTGTTCATCCATTCAAACGCCCAGCCGCGCGCACCAATCGCAAAGCCGCTGAGCAGCAGGGCCACCAGCCCCAGCGCACCCCCCGCCACCAGCAGGGCACCCTGCTTGCGCCCGGCGGGCAGGCACGCCCCCAGGCCCGCCACCACCAGCCCGGCGAGGCCCAGCCACAGCCAGGGGCGCCCGAACAAGGCCGCCTGCATCAGCCCGTTGGCCGCCTGCTCGCTGCTGAAGACCTGGCCCACCGCCAACAGGCCATTGGCGTCCTGCTGTGCATACCAGGGGAACACCAGGTACCCCAGTACGCCCATGGCCAGCCAGACCCACAGGGGCCGGTTGACCGAGGCACCGGGAGTCCTGGTCCGGAGGGTTGCGTGCGCCGCCGCTGCTGCCGACACCACCACCCCTTAGCGCGTTGCGTTTTGCACGTCTTTTTCCCAGCGCGCAATCAGGCGGCGACGCTCGGCGCTGGCGCCGTATTTGGCGTAGTCGTAGTTGATGAGCTTCATCTTGGCCGGATCGGTCATGCGCGGGTCTTTGGGCACCTGCGTGTTGCTGGGCAGCTGGAACTGCTTGGCCGCCAGGCCAAACTGCTGACCACCCGGCGTGAGCGCCCATTCATAGAACTTCTTGGCGGCCTCGGTGTTGGGGCCGTTCTTGACGATGCTCATGGAGCCCACCTCGGCGCCGGTACCTTCAGAAGGTGTGACCGAGCCCACAGGGAAGCCATTGACCGCCTCGGTGGTCACGTCGTGCACGAAGCTCACGGACACCGTAGTCTCGCCGCGTGCAACCGCCTTGACAGGCGCCGTGCCTGAACGGGTGTACGCGCTGATGTTGGGGTGCAGGGCCTTGAGGTATTCAAACGCCTTTTCCTCGCCCATGATCTGCACCAGCGTGGCGATCATGGTGTAGGCGGTGCCGCTAGAGGCCGGGTTGGCCATCTGAACCTCGCCCTTGAATTCGGGCTTGAGCAGGTCGGCCCACGACTGGGGCGGGTTGAGCTTGCGCTTGGCCAGCAGCTCCTTGTTGTAGCCAAAACCCAGCGGGCCCAGGTACACGCCCACGGTGCGGTACTTGGAATCGCCCGCCTGCTTTTGTGCCCAAGGGTACAGCTGCGCCAGCTGGGGCGACTTGTATTCGAGCGTCAGGCCCTGCTCGGCCGCCTGCAGATGCGGGTCGCCTGTGCCGCCAAACCAGATGTCGGTCTTGGGGTTGGCGCGCTCGGCGTTGAGCTGCGCCAGCGCCTCGCCCGAGCCCTTGGCCGTCATGTTGACCTTGGTGCCAGTGGTCTTGGCGTACACCGTGGACATCAGGTTGCACCACTCGGCCTGCACCGAGCAGATGATGTTGACCTGGCCCTGGGCCCAGCTGCCCGATGCAGCGGCCACCAGGGCCGCACCGGCCAGAAGTTTTGTCAGCAAGGGTTTGCGCATGGAAGGCTCCTCAGTATCTGGATAACGTGATGGAGGATGCTATGCGTGCAGGGCCCGCCCAGGCCAGGGGGGAAACGCCCAGGGTCGGTGCAAGCAGGTTGAAAGGCAGGGATTGCGCGGACCCCATACCTTTGGGAACCGAGTTACATTAAACGCAGATGGCCCCACCACCGCGCGCACAGCCGGTAGATGAAGCGTCCACCCAAGCCCTTTCCAAGGCCCCCTGCGCAGCCTGCCCTGCCTTCACAGACTGACATGCTCGACCGCATCACCGCCTCCCTGCCCTCGCTGGCCCCCGCCGAACAGCGCGTGGCCAAGCTGGTGCTGACCGACCCCCGCACCTTCGCCCGCCTGCCCGTGCGCGAGCTGGCCGAGCGCGCGCATGTGAGCAAGCCCACCGTGGTGCGCTTTTGCCGCAGCATGGGTTACGACGGGCTGGCGGACTTCAAGCTCAAGCTGGCAGGCAGTGTGAGCGAAGGCGTGCCCTTCATCCACCGCAGTGTGGATGCAGACGACAAGACCGGCGACGTGCTGGTGAAGGTGGTGGACAACGCCGTGGCAGCGTTCCTGCAATACCGCAACGCGGCCAGCACCGTGGCCATCGAACGTGCGGCCGAGGCCATTGCCGACACGTGGAAAAAAGGCAAACGCATCGAGTTCTACGGCGTGGGCAACTCGGGCATCGTGGCGCAGGATGCGCAGCATAAGTTCTTCCGCCTGGGCGTGACCTCGATTGCCAGCAGCGACGGCCACATGCAGGTGATGAGCGCCACCCTGCTGGGGCCAGGCGACTGCGCCGTGATCATCTCCAACTCGGGCCGCACCCGCGACCTGATGGACGCGGCAGACATCGCCCGCCGCAACGGCGCCACCACCATCGTCGTCACCGCCAGCGGCTCGCCCCTGGCCAGCACCTGCCACATCCATCTGGCGGCCGACCACCCCGAGGGCTACGACCGCTACAGCCCCATGGTGTCGCGCCTCATGCACTTGCTCATCATCGACGTGCTGGCCACCTGCGTGGCGCTGCGCATCGGCAGCTCGCTGCAACCGATCCTGCAGCAGATGAAGGAAAACCTGCGGGCCAAGCGTTACGCGTAAATCCTGGCCATCAGGCCAGGCCGGCCCACGCCTTCTCAATCGAGCGTGACACCCGCGTCGCGGATCACCTTGCCCCACTTGGTCGTTTCGGCCGCCAAAAAGGCGTCGCACGCCTCGGGCGTGGTGCCTTCACCAAAGGTGCCCATGGTGTCGAGTTTGGCCTTGGTTTCATCACTCTGGATGATGGCGTTCACGGCGTCCGACATGCGCTTGACGATGTCGCGCGGCGTCCCTGCGGGTGCAATCATGCTGGCCCAGGTACTGCCCAGCATGCCGGGCACGCCTTGCTCGATGAAGGTCGGCACGTCAGGCAACATGGGCAAGCGCTTTTCGCTGGCTACGCCGATGAGGGTGATGCGACCTGCCTTGGCGGGCTGGATCAGGTTGGGCGGAGGGTCGAGGAACAAGGGCACCTGGCCGCCGAGCAAGTCCGTCAACGCCGGGGCTGCGCCGCGGTAGGGAATGTGGACCATGAAGGTCTTGGTCAGTGACTTGAGCAGCTCGCTGGTGAGGTGCGCGGCAGAGCCTGTGCCTGATGAGGCAAAACTCACCTTGCCTGGGTTGGCCTTGGCATAGGCCACGAGTTCCTTCACCGTCTTGAACGGTGCATTGGGCGCCACCGCCGCCACCAACGGAGAAACACCCAGCAGCGACACGCCCATCAGGTCCTTGCGCGGGTTGTAGGGCAGCTTGGGGTAGAGCGTGGTGTTGGCGGTAAAGGCCGGAATGACCACACCAAAGGTGTGACCGTCCGGGGTGGACTTGGCGACGGCATCCACGCCGATGATGCTGTTCGCGCCGGGTTTGTTGTCGATGACAACCGACTGACCGAATTGCTTTTGCAGGCCTACCGTCAGCAGACGCGCCATCTGGTCGGTAAACCCGCCCGCCGTGTACGGCACGATGATGCGAATCGGGCGGCTGGGCCAACTGGTTTGGGCCAGTGCTGGCAATGCCGCACTGGCCAGCGCTGCGCCGGTGGCCTGGACAAGCCTGCGACGGGAAAGGAATGTGGTCATGGTTTTGTCTCCTGCTGATTTATAGGTATAAAAAGCAGCCTCAGCGCTCGTCGAACAAGCGCTAAAAGCTATATTTTTTTTATAGCACTCAGATCCCATCGAATGGGGTGTGCCTGTGATCTGCGGGGCTCAGACGGCCTTGACCAGTTCAGGCACGGCCGTGAACAGATCCGCTTCCAGCCCGTAGTCGGCCACGCTGAAGATCGGTGCCTCAGGGTCCTTGTTGATCGCCACGATCACCTTGGAGTCCTTCATACCCGCCAAGTGCTGGATAGCACCCGAGATACCGGCCGCGATGTACAGCTGCGGCGCCACGATCTTGCCCGTCTGCCCCACTTGCCAGTCGTTGGGCGCGTAGCCCGCGTCCACCGCCGCGCGGCTGGCACCCAGGGCGGCGCCCAGCTTGTCGGCCAGGGGTGTCATGACTTCGTCGAACTTTTCCTTGCTGCCCAGCGCACGACCACCGGAGACGATGATCTTGGCAGCGGTCAGCTCGGGGCGGTCGCTCTTGGCGATTTCGCTGCCCACGAAGCTGCTCTTGCCTGCGTCGGCCGTGGCGGCGGCGGTTTCAACTTGTGCGCTGCCACCGGTGGCGGCCGCGGCGTCAAAGCCGGTGGTGCGCACGGTGATGATCTTGACGGAATCTTGGCTTTGCACGGTGGCAATGGCGTTGCCGGCGTAGATGGGTCGCTCGAAGGTGTCGGCGGCAACCACCTTGGTGATGTCGCTGATCTGGGCCACATCGAGCTTGGCCGCCACGCGGGGGGCCACGTTCTTGCCGCTGGCAGTCGCGGGGAACAGGATGTGGCTGTAGTTGGATGCGATGGCGAGCACTTGGGCGGCGACGTTTTCTGCCAGGCCGTGTTCCAGGCCAGGGGCGTCGGCGTGGATGACCTTGGCAACACCGGCTATTTTGGAGGCGGCTTGTGCGGCAGCGCCGGCGTTGTGGCCGGCCACCAGCACGTGCACGTCGCCGCCGCAGGCCACTGCGGCCGTGACGGTGTTCAGCGTTGCGCCCTTGATGGACGCGTTGTCGTGTTCAGCAATAACGAGTACCGACATTTAGATCACCTTCGCTTCGTTCTTGAGTTTTTCGACCAGGGCGGCCACGTCGGCCACCTTGATGCCTGCGCCGCGCTTGGCAGGTTCGGTCACCTTCAGGGTCTTCAGGCGCGGAGCCACGTCCACACCGAGGTCTTCGGGCTTGACGGTGTCCAGCTGCTTTTTCTTGGCCTTCATGATGTTGGGCAAGGTGACGTAGCGGGGTTCGTTCAGGCGCAGGTCGGTGGTGATGACGGCTGGGAGGGTCAGGGCCAGGGTTTCCAGGCCGCCGTCCACTTCGCGGGTCACGCTGACCTTGTCTGCAGCCAGTTCGACCTTGCTGGCGAACGTGGCCTGGGGCAGGTCTGCCAAAGCAGCCAGCATCTGGCCGGTCTGGTTGGCGTCGTCGTCGATGGCTTGTTTGCCCAGGATGATGAGCGAGGGTTGCTCTTTGTCCACCAGGGCCTTCAGGAGCTTGGCCACGGCCAGGGGCTGCAGTTCCACGTCGGTCTCGACCAGGATGGCGCGGTCGGCGCCAATCGCCATGGCTGTGCGCAGGGTTTCCTGGCACTGGGCCACGCCGCAGGAGACTGCGATGACTTCGGTCACCAGGCCTTTTTCTTTCAGGCGCACGGCCTCTTCAACGGCGATTTCGTCAAAGGGGTTCATGCTCATCTTCACGTTGGCGATGTCCACACCCGTGTTGTCCGACTTCACGCGGACCTTCACGTTGTAGTCCACCACGCGCTTGACGGGAACGAGGATTTTCATGGTTGGGTCTTTCTGAAAAAACAGGAAATCGATCAGTGCGACAGCGCGCGGTGCAGGTCGCGCAGCTCGCGCTTGAGCACCTTGCCAATCGCGCTGCGCGGCAGCTCATCAATGAAATGCAACGCAGCCAGCCGCTGCGTCTTGCCCGCACGGGCGTTGTACCAACCCATGATCTGGGTGGCGTCTTCGGTGGCACCCGGCCGGCGGCATACAAAGGCCACCGGCGTCTCGCCCCATTGTTCGGAGGGTACGCCGGTCACGGCCACGTCCTCCACGGCGGGGTGCTTGCGCAGCTCGGCTTCGAGGTCGCTGGGGTAGATGTTGAAGCCGCCGCTGATGACCATGTCCTTGCGGCGGTCCAGCAGGGTCAGAAAGCCCTGCGCGTCAAACCGGCCCACGTCGCCTGTGCGGATGAAGCGCTTGCCGGTGGCATCAAACCACTCGGCCTCCCGCGTCTTGTCGGGCTGCCGGTGGTAGCCGGTCATCATGCCGGGCGAGTGGCCCACCACCTCGCCGGTGGCACCGGGCGGCAGCTCATGGCCCTCTTCGTCAATCAGGCGGATGTCGCTGGTGGATGCGGGCTGGCCCACAGTGTGCAGCTTGTCCGGGTGCTCGTGCGCCGCCAGGATGCAGGTGCCACCCCCTTCGGTCATGCCGTAGAACTCGTACAGCGCGCCCGGCCAGCGTGCCAGGATGTCGGCCTTCAGCTCGGCACGGAACGGCGCACTGGTGCAGAACTTGGCGCGAAAGGACGACAGGTCGAATTCACCAAACTGCGGCAGCGCCATGATGCGCTGGTATTGCACCGGCACCAGCATGGAATGCGTGGCGCGGATCTGCTGCGCGGTCTGTAAGTAGCGCAGCGCATCGAACTTTGCCATCAACCGCATGCTGCCGCCCCAGCACAGGCCGGGGAAGAACGACACCAGCGTGGTGTTGGAATACAGCGGCGTTGCCAGCAGCGTGACACTGTCCGGGCCGTAGCCCTGCGCCAGGCCGCGCACCAGATGCGCCCAGCGCATGCCGTGCGATTGCACGATGCCCTTGGGATTGCCGGTGGTGCCAGAGGAATAAATGATGTTGAACGGGTGCTCGGGGCCCACGTCCACCGGCTGCGGCACCGCGCCTTCAGGCGCAAGCCACGTGACCCACGGCGTGCCCGCACCCGAGTCGTCCAGCGCCACGAGGACCAGCGCACCGGCGCCTTCCATCACGGCAGGCGGGACCGCCGCCCTGCCCTGCGCATCGGCAAACAGCATGCGCGCCTGGGCATCGCCCAGCATGGACGCCATGGCCTCGGCAGTGACGGAGGGTGCCAGCGGTGCCACTACCACCCCCGCACGCAGGGCGCCCAGGTACACAGCGGCATAACGCACCGACGACGCGGCGCATACGGCCACCACATCGCCCGACTGCAGGCCCGCCTGCTGCAACGATGCGGCCACGCGGTCTACCAGGGCATCGAGTGCAGCCCAATCCAGCGCGGAGTCGTCATCGGCCAAGGCACTGGCCTGCGGGCGCTGCCGCGCGTTGTCACGCAGCAGATCGGAGACCCGGCGGAATGGGGGCAAAGGGGCAGAGGCAGTTGCGTTGGTCATGGCCCAACTTACTCGAAGACAATGCCCTTGTCGCGGATCACCTGGCCCCACTTGGCGTAATCGCCACGCACGCGCTTGGCCATCTGGTCCGGGCCCTGGTGGTTGGCGATGGCACCGGCGTTGAGCAGCTTGTCCTGCACCTCCTTGTCGGCCAGGATGGCTTTGACTTCGGTGCTGATGCGATCAACCACATCCTTGGGCGTACCGAGCGGGGCCATCAGGCCGCCCCACGACACGGCATCAAAGCCCTTGAAGCCCTGCTCGGCAATGGTGGGCACGTTGGGGATCACACCCACGCGCTGCGGCGAGCCCACGGCAATGGCGCGCAGCTTGCCCGTCTGGATATGGGGCAGCGCTGCCACGAGGTCGGCATACATCATGGGCACCTGGCCGCCCAGCGTGTCGGTGATGGCGGGCACACCGCCCTTGTAGGGCACATGCTCCATCTCGAATTGACCCAGCTGCTTGAGCAGCTCCATGCTCAGGTGGCCAAAGCTGCCCACGCCCGAGGAGGTGTAGTTGAGTTGCCCCGGCCGCGCCTTGGCGTGGGTGATGAGCTTTTGCAGATCGGTCACGGTGGGCATCTGCGCCGGGTTGACCACCACCACGATGGGCAGGTCATACACCGTGGCCACCGATACGAAATCCTTGGTGGTGTCGTAGCCCGCCTTTTTGTACAGGTGCGGAGCCAACAGCGTGGGCGTGGCCAGCATCATGAGCGTGTAGCCGTCACCAGGGGTCTTGGCGATCTGCTGCGCGGCAATCGAGCCCGAAGCGCCCGCGCGGTTCTCCACCACCACGGGCTGCTTCAGCCGCTCAGCCAGCTTCTGGCCGACGATGCGCGAGGCCGTATCGGTGGGCCCCCCTGCCGGGAAGGGCACCACGAGCTTGATCATCTTGTTGGGCCAGGCCTGAGCGTGTGCTGGGACCGTGCCCAACAGGCCCATGACCGACACTGCAGCAGCGGCTGACAGCACGGTGCGACGGGAGAAAGCAGCAGGGAAAAGAGATGGTTTGTTCATGGCGAAAACGTCTTGTCTTTCAGTGGTCCTAAGCGCTGCGTAGGCCCACGCCGTCCGAAACTGGCGAGGCCGAAGCGAGAGCAGCCGCGCAAGGGCCGCCCCGCCGCGCTGGCTGCGTCCCCCTGCCCGCATGGCGCAGCCATGCGAGAGCGGGGGGAAGCCGCGCAGCGGCTCTGGGGGTTAAGGCAACGCTGAACAAGTCCTCCCGCGCGGCGCATCCCTGGCTCAAGACGGTCTGCGGCGTTGCAAATACTCGCCATAGCGATGGCTATGGCTGCGTTTTGCGCCTTGCAGCCCATCCCGATCCAGGGCCCGCCGCATCGCGAGGACTTATTCAACGTCGCCTCAATCAAGCTTTGCGCCAGATACTTTCACGACGCGCTCCCATACAGGCGCGTCCTTCTTGAACTGGGCGTTGAACTGCTCGGGGCTGCTGCCCACGGGGATGAAACCCATTTGCTGAATGCGGTCGCGCACTTCGGGTATCGCGATCACGGCCTGCAGCTCAACGCCAAGCCGGGCTACGACTTCGGGCGGCGTCTTCGCGGGTGCGCTCATGCCCACCCAGCCCGTCACCTGGAAGACCTCGTCCTTGATACCCTGCTCGGCCATCGTGGCTACTTTGGGCAACGCGTCCATGCGCTGCGCGCCGGTCACGGCCAGTGGCTTGAGGCGGCCCGATTCGATGTAGGGCCGGGCCGACTGCAGGCTGGCAAACGCCATCTGGAACTGCCCGCCCACGAGGTCCTGCAGCATGGGGGCCTCGCCCTTGTAGGCCACATGGTTCATGTCGGCCTTGTGCTTGTCGGACAGCCATGCACCCGCCAGGTGGGCGTACGAACCCATGCCCCACGAGCCATAGGCGATCTTGCCCTTGTTGCGGTCGATGTAGGCCATCAGCTCCGCTGCGTTGTTGACCGGCAGCTGCGGGTTGACCAGCAGCACCACCGGCGCCAGCGCGATCTGGGTGATGAGGGCCTGGTCCTTTTGCGGCTGGTACGGCAGGCGGTCGTACAGAAACTGGTTGATGAGCATGGTGGTGCCCAGGGACACCAGCAGGGTGTAGCCGTCGGCCGGCGACTTGAGCGCCTGGTCGGTGCCGGTCACCCCGCCGGCTCCGCCGCGGTTGTCCACCAGCACAGGCTGACCCAGACGGGCCGAGAGCTTCTCGCCCAGCGCGCGGGCGGTGATGTCGGTGGCGCCACCGGCCGGGTACGGCACGATCAGCTTGATAGGCTTGGCAGGCCAGGCGTCCTTGCCCGCCTGGGCCAGGGCCGAGCCCAGCAGGCCGGTGCTGATGAGGGCGGCCAGGCCCTGCAGGACCCTGCGGCGGGGAATACGGAAGAAGTTCATGTTTGTCTCCGGATGGCAATAGGAAAAGGTCGATAGCGCTTGTTCCGCAAGCGATTTTCGCTATTATTTTTATAGCTATTAAAGCGGGGGAAGTGTGAGCACACCCTTGTCGCGCAGGGCCTGAAGCTCGGCCTCGGGCAGTTGCAGCAGCTGCTGCAGCACATCGCGCGTGGCGTCGCCCAGGGTGGGCGGTGCGTTGCGGATGGGCAGGCGCTGGCCGTCCAGCCGATAAGGCGGCGCGAACACATGCGTGGTGCCCGCCACGGGGTGGGGCATTTCCCGCAGCAGGCCGCCACGCCGCGTACGCTCGCTAGTCAGCGCCTCATGCAGGCCGGCCACGCGGCCGCAAGGGATGCCTGCAGCGGTCAGGCGTTCGAGCAGCACATCACGCGGGAAGCTGGCAATCAACGCCTTCATCTCGGGCAGCAAGGTCAGTCGATTGCGGGCACGCTCGACATTGGTGGCAAAACGGGGGTCTTCCACGATGTCCGGGCGCATCACCACCTGGCGGCAGAACTTGTCGAACTGGCTGTTGTTGCCCACGGCGATGATGAGCGGACCGTCCTGTGCCTCGAACATGCCGTAGGGCACGATGGACGGGTGGGCGTTGCCGTAGCGCTGCGGGTCGTGGCCCAGCAGCATGGCGTCCAGGCCGTAGTAGCCGGTGATCATCAGACCGCAGTCATACAGCGCCATCTCGATATGGCGGCCCTTGCCCGTGCGCTCCCGCCGGAACAGCGCGGCCAGCACGGCCTGCGCCGCATACATGCCGGTCATCATGTCCACCGCGGCCACGCCAAACTTCAGCGGGGGCTGGCTGGCCTCACCGTTGATGGCCATCAGACCCGCCTCGCCCTGGATCACCAGGTCATAACCGGGGCGCTTGGCCTCGGGGCCGGAGCTGTCGTAGCCCGCCACCGAGCAGTAGATGAGGTCGGGCTTGATGGCCTTGAGCTGCTCGTAGCCCAGGCCCAGCTTCTCGGCGCCGCCGGTCTTGAAGTTCTGGACTACCACGTCGCACTGCGGCAGCAGGTCGCGGATGATCTTCACGCCTTCGGGCGTCTGCAAATCCACCGTGATGGACCGCTTGTTGCGGTTCATGCTGTTGTAGTAGGTGGTCTCGGTCTTGCCGATGCGCATGCCCCAGTCGCGGGTGTCGTCACCCCGGCCGGGGTGTTCCACCTTGATGACGTCGGCACCAAAGTCGGCCAGTACCTGGCCGCACAGCGGGCCCGCAAACACACGCGAGAGGTCGAGCACGCGCACGCCTTCGAGCGGGAAGTCTATGCCCTCGGGCAATGGGGGTGTGGGGGTGGTGGAGGTCATTGCGTAGTGTCTTGTGTACCCGCGCCAGCGGCATTGACCTGGCGCAGGCGGGCGAAATCGGCCGGGCGTTTTTCCAGAAACGCACTAATGCCTTCGCGGGATTCTTCGGTGGCTTGCGACTGCACCATGAGCTGTGCTTCCAACTCCAGCTGATCGTCCAGTGGCTGGACGTAGGCACTGCGGCACAGCGCCTTGATGCGGCCCATGGCCAGGTCCGGCCCGGTGGCCACCTGCGCGGCCAATGCCAATGCCTGCGTCAGCGCCTCACCCGGTTCGGCCAGTCGGTTGACCGGGCCCAGCGCATGCAGTCGCTCGCCAGAGATGCGTTCGCCGGTGAGGCACAGCTCGGTCAGCACCTGGCGCGACACGAACTCGGCCAGGAAGGCAGTGGCGCCGCCGTCGGGCGTGAGACCCACCTTCACATACGCGACCGAAAACACGGCGTTACGCGCAGCCACCAGCATGTCGCAGGCCAGCGCCAGCGACAGGCCCGCACCAGCGGCAGCGCCCTCCACCGCTGCAATCACCGGCTTGCGGCAATCGCGCACGGTGCGGATCAGGTCGTGCAGGCCTTCGAGCTTGGCGCGGCGCTCTTCAATGGGCAGCTCACGGCGCTTGGCCAGCTGGCGCAGGTCACCGCCCGCGCAGAAGTGCCCATCCTCGCCCGTGAGCACGATGGCGCCGACGGTAGGGTCGGACTCGGCCTGCGCCAAGGCCTTGGTCAGCGCCGCGTAGAACGCGGGCGACAGCGCGTTGCGCGCGGCGGGGTTGTTGTTGGAGAGCACGAGCACCGCGCCCTCACGGCGTTGCAGCAGAGGCAGTGGCTGCTCCATGGCTTCAGCTCCGACCCAGCGCGATAAAGCGCGCCAGGTGGTGGTCTTCATCGCCAAACTGGTGGTCCACCATGATGAGGCGCTTGGCGTAGTGGGACAGGGGCAGCTCCCACGTCATGCCAATGCCGCCGTGCAGCTGAATGCTTTCTTCAGCCACCAACGCTCCGATGCGGCCCATGGTGACCTTGGCGGCCGACAGCGCGCGCTCGCGCTCGGTGCGGTCGGTGCTGTCCATCGCGGCCGCTGCGTTGATGACGGCAGAGCGCGCCTGCTCCACTTCCAGCAGCAGGTCGGCCATGCGGTGCTGCAGGGCCTGAAAGCTGCCAATGGGCACGCCAAACTGCTTGCGGGTCTGCAGGTATTCCAGCGTATTTTTCTTGGCGACTTCCATCGCACCCAGCGCCTCGGCACACACGGCCAGAATGCCCCAGCCTACCGCGTGCTCCAGCGTCGCGTAGCCCTGCCCTTCTGCGCCCAGCAGTGCTCCCGCGCCGACATGAACGTTTTGCAACGTGACTTCAGCCACGCGGCCACCATCGATGCGCCCCATGCCACGGCGGCTCAGGCCCGCGGCATCGGCGGGCACCAGGAACAGCGAGATACCCTCTTCATCGTCCACGGCGCCCGAGGTGCGGGCACTGACCAACAGCAGTTGAGCCTGGTCGCCATGCAGCACCACGGCTTTGTGGCCGGTGAGCAACCAGCCGTCGCCACTGCGCACGGCGCGGGTGGTGACGCGGTTGAGCGCATAGTACGCACCGGGCTCTTCATGCGCCGGGGTGGCGACCGTACTCCCGTCGATGATGCTGGCGAGGTGCTCCTTTTGCGCTGCGCTGCCCGCCAGGCCCAGCGCCCGGCCCACCACCAGCGCGCCGACGAAGGGCTCCACCACCAGGCCGCTGCCCAGGGCTTCAAACACCACGGCCACATCAAAGCCTGCGCCGCCGAAGCCGCCATCGGCTTCGGGGAAGAGTGCGCCAATCGCGCCCAGCTCGGCAAAGCGGCTCCACAGCGCCGCGTCCATGCCGTTGTCGCCGTAGGCGATGTGGTTGCGCGTCTCGATCCCGTACTGCTCGGCCACAAAACGATTCAGGGTGTCCGCCAGCATGCGGCGGTCTTCGGTATGTTCAAAGTTCATCGCGGCAGCCTCACAAACCAAGGATCATTTTGGAAATGATGTTCTTCTGAATTTCATTGGAGCCGCCAAAGATCGACAGCTTGCGGTAGTTGAAGTAGTTGGCCGCTGCCGTCGCCGCCTCTTTGGGCCCCACGGGTTCGTCGGCATAGCCTTCGTACTGCGCTTCTTCGATGAAGGGCAGCGCGTACGGTCCCACAGCGCGGCGGATGAGCGACAGGATTTCCTGGCGGATCTCGGTGCCGCGAATCTTGAGCATGGAGCTTTCCGCCCCCGGCACGCCACCACCTGCCACGGCGGCAATCACGCGCAGGTTGGTGGTCTTCATGTTCTCCAGGTCAATCTCGACCTGGGCCATGCGGGCGGCAAACAGCGGGTCCTGGTCCAGCGGCTGGCCGTTCTTCATTACCTTGGCGGCCACCACCTTGAGCTTGGCCAGTGCAGCAATGCAAAAGCCCACGCCTGCAATGCCGGTGCGCTCGTAGGTCAGCAGGTACTTGGCATACGTCCAGCCCTTGTTTTCCTCGCCCACCAGGTTTTCCACCGGCACCTTCACGTCGGTGAAGAACACTTCGTTGACTTCCTTGTCACCATCCAGGGTGCGGATGGGGCGCAGCTCCACGCCGGGCGATTTCATGTCCACCAGCAAAAAGCTGATGCCCGACTGGGCCTTGGCTTCGCGGTCGGTGCGCACCAGGCAGAAGATCATGTTGGCGTGCTGGCCCTGGGTGGTCCAGGTCTTCTGGCCGTTGACGATGTAGTGGTCACCCTGGCGTACCGCCGTGGTCTTGACCGAAGCCAGGTCCGAGCCCGCGCCGGGTTCGGAGTAGCCCTGGCACCACCAGTCCTCGCCGCTCAGGATGCGCGGCAGCCAGTATTTCTTCTGCGCCTCGTTGCCAAACTTGATGAGCACCGGGCCCAGCATGTTCACGCCAAAGGGCACGATGCGCGGGCCACCGGCCAGGGCGCATTCGGTGTCGAAAATGAACTTCTCGACCGCACCCCAACCGGGGCCGCCGTATTCCTTGGGCCAGTGGTTGGCCAGCCAGCCGCGCTCGTTGAGGATGGCGTGCCACTCGTCCTGGTCTGCCTTGGACAGGCGCTGCCCGGCCTTGACCTTGGTGGCGATGCGTTCGGGCAGCTTGGCTTTCAAGAAAGCCTGCACCTCGGCGCGGAAGGCTTCTTCTTCGGGGGTGAAATTCAGGTCCATTGACGGTTTTCCTCAGTCATCCATGGCGCTGTGCGCCTGTCTAGGGCCTTCGCACCGGCGCGCCCCACGCGGGGGACGCCGAGCAAGGGCCGCCCCGCAGCGAGGGCGTCGTCCCCCTCCCGCAGGAGAGGGGGAAGCGGCGCCAGCCGCTCAGGGGGTGTTTCAATAAATTTCGAAGAGGCCTGCAGCGCCCATGCCGCCTGCAATGCACATCGTCACCACGCCGTACTTGGCCTTGCGGCGGCGGCCTTCGAGCAGCAGGTGGCCCACCAGGCGGGCACCGGTCATGCCAAAGGGGTGGCCAATGGCAATCGCCCCACCGTTCACGTTCAGCCGCTCGGACGGAATGCCCAGGCGGCGCTGGCAGTACAGGGCCTGCGAGGCGAAGGCTTCGTTCATCTCCCACAGGTCAATGTCCTGCACCGTGAGGCCGTGGCGCGCCAGCAGCTTGGGCACGGCAAACACGGGGCCAATGCCCATTTCGTCGGGCTCGCAACCGGCCACCGCAAAGCCACGGAACGCGCCCAGGGGCTGCAGGCCCCGGCGCTCGGCTTCTTTCGCTTCCATGAGCACGCAGGCGCTGGAGCCGTCGGACAGCTGCGAGGCGTTGCCTGCGGTGATGAACTGGCCCGGACCTTTCACCGGCTCCAGCTTGGCAAGGCCTTCCAGCGTGGTGCTGGCGCGATTGCAGTTGTCGTGCGTGGCCGTCACTTCGCGGTAGGTGACCTCGCCGGTCTCCTTGTTCTTTTCCATCATGCGCGTGGCGCAGGGCACGATCTCGTCCGCGAACACCCCGGCCTGCTGTGCGGCGGCGGTGCGCTGCTGGCTCTGCAGCGAAAACAGGTCCTGGTCTTCGCGGCTGATGCCGTAGCGGTGGGCCACGATGTCGGCGGTATCGATCATGGCCATGTAGAGATCGGGCTTGTGCTCTTGCAGCCAGGGGTCGATGTCTGCCGGGTTGCCGGGGCGGATGGCCGAGATGCTCTCCACCCCACCCGCCACCATGGCGGGCACGCCTTCGGCCACGATGCGGCCTGCCGCAATCGCCACCGACTGCAGGCCCGACGCGCAGAACCGGCTGGCCACCATGCCCGCCACCGACAGGGGCAAGCCCGCACGCAGCGCGGTCTGGCGGCCGATGTTCTTGCCGGTGATTCCCTCGGGGTAGCCGCAGCCCATCACCAGGTCTTCGATCAACTCGGGGTCGATGCCCGAGCGCTCCACGGCCGCCTTGACGGAAAAGGCCGCCAGCTGCGGGCCGGGTGTGGCGTTGAACTCGCCCCGGTGCGACTTGGTCAGCGGGGTGCGGGCGGTGGAAACGATGACGGCTTCACGCATGATTTGCTCCTGATTTGATAGCTTTTTGCGCTTATTCATAAAGCACTAGAGGCCAATATGACTCGAATACGGTGGACTGATGGAAAACGCTTCGCGTGCAATGCAGGTCAGGCTGTCTCTGCGCTATGCAGCTTTGTTCAGGCTGTCGAAATTGCGCCCCTCGGCCACCAGCTTTTCCAGCAGCGGCGCGGGCTGCCAGAACAGCGGGTCTTCCTGGGCGAACTCGCGGATATCGGCCAGCACCTTGTCCAGCCCCGTCATGTCGGCCCACTTCATCGGGCCGCCACGGTGGCGCGGAAAGCCGTAGCCCGCGACAAAGGTCACGTCCACATCCAGCGGGCGCAGGGCAATGCCTTCGGCCACTACTTTGGCGCCTTCGTTGACCATGGCGGCCATGTAGCGGCGCATGATCTCGTCGGCGCTGAAACTGCGGGGCGTGACGCCTTTCTTGGCGCGCTCGGCATCCACTATGGCCAGCACTTCCGGGTCGGGCTGGCCCGTGCGGGCACCGTCGGGGTACAGGTAGAACCCGCGCCCGGTCTTCTGACCAAACCAGCCGCGTTCGCAGATGCGGTCGGCAATTTCCACGTACCGGGCCTTGGGGTCGCGCGTGGCAGCGCGGCGCTTGCGCGTGGCCCAGCCAATGTCGCCACCGGCCAGGTCTGTCACCTGGAAAGGGCCCATGGCAAAACCAAAGCCGCGCACGGCGGCGTCGATCTCGTAGGGGCTTGCGCCGTCTTCCAGCAGGTAGTCGGCCGCCTGCTTGTAGACGGCCAGAATGCGGTTGCCGATAAAGCCGTCGCACACGCCCGCGCGCACAGGCACCTTTTTCAGCTTGCGGGCCAGCTCGAATGCCGTGGCCACCACGTCGGGCGCCACCTTGGCGGGCACCACGATCTCCAGCAGCTTCATGATGTTGGCGGGGCTGAAGAAGTGCAGGCCGATCACATCCTGCGGGCGGCCGGTGGCAGCGGCAATGGCGTCGATGTCGAGGTAGGAGGTGTTGGTGGCCAGCACGGCACCGGGCTTGCACACGCGGTCCAGCTCGCGGAACACGGCCTTCTTGACCTCGATGTCTTCAAACACGGCCTCGATCACCAGATCGACATTGGCGATGTCGGCATAGCTGGTGCTGCCGGTGTAGCGCGCCATCACGGCGGCCTGGGCGGTATCGGTCATGCGGCCCTTGGCCACCAGGGCGTTGTAGACCTTTTCGACATTGGCGCGGCCCCGGGCGATGGACTCGGCATCGCGCTCGATCATGGTCACCGGCAAGCCGGCATCGAGGGCTGCCACGGCAATGCCCGCGCCCATGGTGCCGCCGCCGATGACGGCAATGCTGGCCACGGGGCGCGGCTGCGCGGCCTGTGCCTCGGGCACCTTGACCACTTCGCGCTCGGCAAAGAAAGCGTGGATGAGCCCGGCGCGTTGGGGGCTGTCCAGGCATTCCATGAACAGGGCGCGCTCGCGGGCCATGCCTTCGTCAAACGGCAGTTGCAGCGCGGCCTGCACGCATTCGATGATCTTGAGGGGAGAGAACAGGCCGCGCGACTTTTTGGCGGTCTCGGCCTTCTGTGCGTCCAGCCAGGCCAGTGCAGCTTGCGGCTCGGCAATGGCCAGATCACGCGTGCGGCGCACGGGAGCGTTGGCCGCCAGCAGTTCCCGCACATAGGCCAGGCCTGCGGCCTGCGGGTCGGTGCCTTCCACCAGCTTGTCCACCAGCCCGGCTTGCAGCGCGGCCTGGGCCTTGAGGGGTTGACCACTGAGCATGAGGGTGGTCGCAGCCTGCACGCCCATGAGGCGCGGGGCACGCTGCGTGCCGCCCGAGCCGGGCAGCAGACCCAGGTTCACCTCGGGCAGGCCCAGCGTGGCGGCGGGCAAGGCCAGCCGGTAGTGGGCCGACAAAGCCACCTCCAGCCCGCCGCCAAGGGCTGCGCCGTGCAGCACGGCCACCACGGGCTTGTTCAGGTTTTCGATGGCGCGGCAGACCTCGGGCAGGATGGGTGCTACCGGTGGCTTGCCGAATTCGCGGATGTCCGCCCCGGCAATGAAGGCCTTGCCCGTGCCCACCAGCAGCACGGCGGCCACGGCGGCGTCGGTCTGCGCCTGCTGCATGGCCGCCAACAGGCCCTGGCGCACGGCGGCGCCCAGGGCGTTGACGGGCGGGTTGTCGATGGTGACGACCAGAACATCGCCATGCAGCGCGGTGGTAACAACGGAAGATGCGGCAGCGGCGGCGTGCATACGGGGAAGTCTCCTGGTCAATGGCTGTGCCTGTTGATGACCGACGGATTGTTGATGCGCGAAGTAATCTTGACAATTACATAGCCCATTGACAGACTGTCAAACTTCTTTTGACAAACTGCGGCAAGCGAGCGTTCAGGCGCCGCCCCACCTATCCCGCCTATGGAACTCACCTCCCTCACCGTGCTGGTCGACATCCTTGATGCCGGCAACCTGAGCCAGGCCGCGCGCAACCTGAAGATGACGCGTGCGAATGTGAGCTACCACTTGCACCAGTTGGAAAAATCGGTGGGTGTGCAGCTGGTGCGCCGTACCACGCGCCGGGTGGAGCCCACTGAGGTGGGCCTGCGCCTGTACGCCCATGGCCGCGCCATTCAGAACGAAATGCTGGCCGCGCGCGAGACGATTGCCACGCTGGGCCAAGGCCTGCAGGGCCGCGTGGGGCTGAGCGTGCCCAGTGGCTACGGGCAGATGGTGATGTCGGACTGGCTGATCGACTTCAAGCGGCTGTACCCCGGAATCGTGCTGGACGTGCGCTTCGAAAACCGGGTGGACGACCTCATCCGCGATGAGGTGGACATCGCCATCCGCGTGATGCCCGAGCCCCCACCCACGCTGGTGGCGCGCGACCTGGGCAGCGTACGCTACATCGCCTGCGCATCGCGCGGGTACGCCGAGGCGCACGGGCTGCCCCAGGACTTCGAGGCTCTGCAGGCTGCGCCAGTGATCACCGCAGGGGTGGTGGGCAAGCAGCTGCGCCTGCGCGGGTACCGGGGTGACCAGCGCCAGGAAGCCATGCTGGAGCCCACCCTCATTTCGGAGCACTTTCCGTTTCTGCGCCAGGGCATCCTGGCAGGGCTGGGCGTAGGGCTGGTACCGGATTACGTGGTGCAGGACGCCGTGACCAGCGGCGAAGTGCTGACCACACTCGACGACTGGCGGCTGAGCATTTTTGGCACCCAGATGTTCATGCTCTACATGCCCAACCGCCACCAGACCCGAGCGGTGCGCACCTGCATTGACTACCTGCTGGGGCGGGCCCTGCCGGTAGCCGGCCAAGGAGTGACTGCGGAGCCAGGATGAGCATCTTCTGCGCGTTTACAAGCAAAAATAGCCGCAAGCGCAGGTATTCATTGCGCTAGCAGCTATTTTATTAATAGCAATCGCTACTGTGCCAGTAGCACTGCGGGATGAGTCCCTCCGCCGCGCGTCAGCACACCCGCGTGGCGGCTGGCATCAGATGCGCCCTTCCTCCACCGCATGGCACGCAATGCGGATGCCGCCAATGCTCAGGAGCTGGGGGCGCTCGGTGCGGCAGCGGTCATTGACATGCGGGCAACGGGGGTTGAACGCACAGCCGGGCGGCGGGTTCAACGGGTTGGGTACCTCGCCCTGTACCGGTGTGCGCGCCTTGCCGGTGTCGTGCATCTTGGGGATGGCATCGAGCAACATGCGCGTGTAGGGGTGACGCGGCGTATCAAACAGCGTGTGTTTGTCGGCCAGCTCCACCAGACGGCCCAGGTACATCACGCCGACCTGATCGCTCACGTGGCGCACCACGGCCAGGTTGTGGCTGATGAACAGGTAGGTGAGCTGCCGTTCGCGCTGCAGGTCCTTCATGATGTTGAGCACCTGGGCCTGCACCGATACGTCGAGCGCGCTGGTGGGCTCGTCGCACACCAGGAACTCGGGTTCGGTGGCCAGGGCGCGCGCAATCGAGATGCGCTGGCGCTGCCCGCCCGAGAACTGGTGCGGGTACTTGACCATGTCCAGCGGCGACAACCCCACGGACTTGAGCAACTCGCCCACGCGGGTTTTGAGCTGTTCCTTGTCGGTGATGAGGCCGTGTTCTTTCAGCGGCTCTCCGATGATGTCCTCCACCAGCCAGCGCGGATTCAGGCTGGCGTACGGGTCCTGGAAGATCATCTGGATGCGGCGGCGCATGGCCTTGGCATCGTTGCCCTTGAAGGCGGCGTGCGCGTCCTGGTTGTCGAAGGTGAGGCCGCCGCGGGTGGGCTCGTACAACCCCACCAGCAGGCGGGCCACGGTGCTCTTGCCGCAGCCGGACTCGCCCACCAGGGCCAGCGTCTTGCCCTTCTCGATCTCGAAGCTCACGCCATCCACCGCATGCAACAGGGTGCGAGGCTTGCGCTCGATCACACGGTTGAGCCAGGGAGCGGAGACGTCAAAGGTCTTGGCCAGGTCGTGCGCCTGGACCAGGGCCTTGCTTTTCGTTGCTGCGGCACTCATGCGGTCACCTCGGCTTGGGTCGCGGCACCAGCGTGCAGCCAGCAAGCAGCGCGTGTAGCGCCTGCATCCATCAGGTCGGGGCGGTCGGTCATGCAGCGGTCAAAGGTCTTGGGGCAGCGGGGGTTGTAGGCGCAGCCACGGGGAATGGCGTTCAGGCGCGGCATGGCGCCGTCGATCTGGTTCAAACGTTCACGGTCCATCGTCATGTCGGGGATGGAGGCCATGAGACCGCTGGTGTAAGGGTGCGATGGCTGATTGATCACATCGTGCACCGGACCGATCTCGGCCACGCGGCCGGCGTACAGCACGGCCACGCGATCACAGGTTTCGGCAATCACGCCCATGTCGTGGGTGATCAGCATCACGGCCGCACCGCGTGATTTGCAGATGTTCTTGAGCAGCGTGATGATCTGCGCCTGGATGGACACGTCCAGCGCCGTGGTGGGCTCATCGGCCACGATGAGTTTGGGCTCGGCCGCCAGGGCCAGGGCGATCACCACGCGCTGGCGCATTCCGCCGGAAAACTGGTGCGGATAGTGGTCAATGCGCTCTTCAGCCGCGGGAATGCCGGTGTCCTTGAGCAACTGGATGGCGCGCTGGCGGGCCTCGGCGGCGTTGACCGGCAGGTGCGCCAGGATGGTTTCGGTGAGCTGTCGGCCCACCGTGTACAGCGGGTTCAGCGAGGTCAGAGGGTCCTGAAAGATGGCGCCAATGCGGCGACCACGGATGTGGCGCATTTCCTCATTGCTGAGGTTGTCGATGCGCTGGCCCTCCAGCAGGATCTGGCCCGAGGCCACACGGCCCGGCGGCTCCAGCAGGCCGATGATGGCCGCGCCGGTGAGTGACTTGCCGGCGCCGGACTCCCCCACCACGCCCAGGATCTCGCCGGGCGCAATGGAGAAGGAAATGTCGTCCAGGGCGCGCAGGGTACCGCGGCGGCCCGGGAATTCGACAACGAGGTTTTTGACTTCGAGAAGGCTCATGGAGATATCGCTTTTCTTGTTCTTGTTGTGGCTCAACGCAGGCGCGGGTTCAGGGCATCGCGCAGCCAGTCACCCAGCAGGTTGACCGACAGCGCAATCAGCACCAGCATGGCGCCAGGAAACACGGTGATCCACCATTCGCCGGAGAACAGGTAGTCGTTGCCGATGCGGATCAGCGTGCCCAGCGAGGGCGAAGTGGGCGGAGCGCCCACCCCCAGGAAAGACAGCGTGGCCTCGGTGATGATGGCCGTGGCCACCTGGATGGTGGCCAGCACCAGCACGGGCCCCATCACGTTGGGCAGCACATGCTTGCGCATGATGCGCAGCGGCGGGACCCCCGTCACACGGGCCGCCTGCACGTATTCCTTGTTGCGCTCCACCAGCGTGGAGCCGCGCACCGTGCGGGCATATTGCACCCAGCCGGTGAGGGAGATGGAGAGGATCAGCACCCCGAACGCCAGCGACTCGTGCGCATTGGGAAACAGCGCACGGCCCACGCCAGCAATCAGCAGCGCGACCAGGATGGCAGGAAAAGAAAGCATCACATCGCACAGGCGCATGAGCACAGCATCCACCCAGCCGCCCCGGAAACCGGCAAGCAGGCCGAAGGCCACACCCACCACCACGGAGAGCAGCACCGAGGCAATGCCTACCACGAGGGAGATGCGCGCACCGTAGATCAGCGCGGACAGGATGTCACGGCCCTGGTCATCGGTGCCCAGGGGGTATTTCATAGAGCCCATTTCGCTCCACGCCGGGGGCAGCCGCGCGTCGCTCAGCTCCAGCGTGGTGAGGTCGAACGGGTTGTGGGGCGCCACCCATCCGGCGAACACCGAACAGAACAGGCAAATCAGCGCAATGGCGGCGGCCAGCATGGCGACCGGCGATGTGCGGAAGCTGTAGCCAACGTCGCTGTCGAACCAGCGGGCAAGGGTAGTTTTCATTGTGGGAAACCAATCAACAGGCAACAACACGCGCAACGGGTAGCTGCAGGTGTTGTTGCGGGCTTGAATCAGCCGGTGGCGTTGTCGTTGTTGTAGTCGTCGTATCGATCAGGCGGGAACAAGCAGGATTACTTGCTCACGGTGATCCACTTGAAAGGCATGTAGTTGTCGGCCATCTGCACCAGCTTGACCTTCTTGCTCACACCCCAGGCCAGCGCCTGCTGGTGCAGCGGCAGGTGCCCCACGTCGGCGGTGTGCACATCGAAGGCTTCCTTGATCATGGCATCGCGCTTGGGCTTGTCGGTCTCGACCAGGATCTTCTTGGTCAGTTCGTCCAGCTTGGGGTTGCAATACGCACCCAGGTTGAACTGGCCCGCTCCGGTCTTGTCGTCGGGGCAGATCATCAGCGCATTCAGGGCGTTGTGCGAGTCGTAGGTGGTGGGGGTCCAGCCCAGCATGTAGAAGCTCGTGTCACGGCGCAGCACCTTGGGGAAGTACGTGCCCTTGGTCTCGGCCGCGAGGTTGATCTTGACGTTGATGCGCGACAGGTTGGCGGCCACCGTCTGGCAGATGCGACCGTCATTCACATAGCGGTCGTTGGGACAGTTCATGGTGACTTCAAAACCGTTGGGGTAACCGGCTTCAACCATCAGCTTCTTGGCGGCTTCGACGTCATAGGGCAGGCGCTTGACATCCGGCTGGAAGCCGTTGATGCCGGGGCCCACCATCAGCGCGGAGGGGTTGGAGGCGCCTCGCATCACAGTCTTCTTGATGCCTTCGATGTCGATGGCCTGGTAGAAGGCCTGGCGCACGCGCTTGTCCTTGAAGGGGTTCTTGCCCTTGACGTTGGAGTACAGCAGCTCGTCGCGCTTCTGGTCCATGCCCAGGAAGATGGTGCGCAGCTCAGGGCCAGTGATGGCGCGGGCATTGGCGCTGCCGTTGATACGCTCGATGTCCTGCACGGGCACAGGCTCCATCACGTCCACTTCGCCCGACAGCAGGGCCGCCACGCGCGTGGCATCGTTGCCGATGGGCGTGAACACAACTTCGGTGGCGTTGCCTTCGATCTTGTCCCAGTAGGCGCCATTGCGCACGAACACCGTGCGCACGTTGGGCTGGCGCTCACGCAGGCGGAAGGGGCCGGTGCCATTGGCGCGGAACGACGCCGCGTTCTCGATGCCCTTGCGGCGGTCTACCGGGGTTGTGGCCTGATTGGTCTCGCACCACTTCTTGCTCATGATGTAGGAAGTGGTGATCACGTCTGGCAGGATGGGCTGGGGAGCCATGGTGTCGATCTCGACCGTGTGGTCGTCGATCTTGCGCACCTGCTTGATGTCGCTGTTGGTGGCCTTCATGTCAGAGCCATCGCCCTTCATGCGGGCGAAGCTAAACACCACATCGTCGGCCGTGAACGGCGTGCCGTCGTGGAATTGCACACCCTTGCGCAGTTCGAAGCGCCACACGGTGGGGGCAATCTGCTTCCAACTGGTAGCCAATGCGGGCGCAAGGCTCAGGTCCTTGTTGCGGCCCACCAGGGGTTCGTAAACGTTGCTGGTCACGCTCAGCTGCAGCGACTCGTTGAGTGAGTGCGGGTCCATCGACAGGGCATCGCCCTGGTTGGCGATGCGAACGGTCTGTGCCTGAGCTACCAAACTCGTCGCAGCCAGCGCAGCGAAGAGAGCGGTCACAGCGACTTTTTTCTGGAATTTCATGGAAATCTCCTGGTAGTGAAAGGGTGGGATGGAAGGGTACGAAGACTTCCGGTGGGTGAGCGGTGTGTGCGTGGAGAAGTCAGACGCCCGCGCCTGATCAGAGCGCGGGCAGCGGCATGGCCTGCTCGATCAGGCTGGCGTGCAGCGCAGCGCCCAGCGGCAGGATGTCATCGTTAAAGTCATACCGACTGTTGTGCAAGGCGCTGCCGCTCGATCCTGTGCCTTGGCCAATGCGCAGGTAGGCCCCCGGCTTGTTCTGCAGCATGAAAGAGAAGTCTTCAGCGCCCATGCTGGGCTCCAGGTCGCGCACCACGTGGTCGGCCCCCAGCAGCGACTCGGCCACATCGCCCGCGAAGATTGCTTCGCTTTCGCTGTTGATGGTGGCGGGGTAGATGCGTTCGTAGTGCACCGTGGCCGTGGCACCGAAGCCGAGCGCAATGGCGCTGCACAACTCCTTGAGGCGCTTTTCCACCATCTCCTGCACCAGCGGGTCGAAGGTGCGCACGGTGCCCACTAGCGTGGCCGTGCCAGGCAGCACGCTGAAGGCACCCAGGTCGCCTGCCTGCATCGCGCACAGGCTGACCACCGCACTGTCGATGGGCCGCACATTGCGCGAAACGATGCTCTGCGCAGCGGTGATGATGTGGGCCGCGACCAGCACAACGTCCACCGTCTGGTAGGCGTGCGCGCCGTGGCCGCCACGCCCAGTGATCTCGACCGTGAAACGGTCGGCGGCTGCCATCATCGGACCGGCATTGATCCCCACGGTGCCGGGTTTCATTGCGGGCCAGTTGTGCATGGCAAAGATGGACTGCACGGGGAAGCGGTCAAACAACCCGTCTTCCATCATCACGCGGGCACCGGCAAAGCCCTCTTCGCCCGGCTGGAACACCAGCACGGCGGTGCCATCGAAGTTGCGGGTTTCGGCCAGATAGCGCGCAGCGCCAATCAGCATGGCGGTGTGACCGTCATGGCCGCAGCCGTGCATGAGGCCCTGCTTGCAGGACTTCCAGGCGAAGTCGTTGTGCTCGGTCAGCGGCAGGGCATCCATGTCGGCGCGCAGGCCCACCATGCTACCGCTGGCGCTGCTGCGCCCACGAATGACGCCCACCACACCCGTGCGCCCGATGCCTTCGTGGATCTCATCCACACCGCAGAGCTTCAGCGCTTCCTTGACGCGCTTGCTGGTGTAGATCTCTTCGAAACCCAGCTCCGGATGGGCATGCAGGTCACGCCGCAGTGCCGTCAACTCAGGGTGGTATTGCGCGATGTGAGCGAAGGCGCGGCCACCAGCTTTCAAACGGGGGCCTTGCATCAATGGCCTCCTGCCTTGCCAACGCGCAGTCGAGGATCGACCGCGAAGTACAGCAGGTCAACCACCAGGTTGATCACCACAAAGATCAACGCAATCAGGCACAGGTAAGCGGCCATCACGGGAATGTCAGCGAAGGTCACAGCCTGGATGAACAGCAGGCCCATGCCTGGCCACTGGAACACCGTCTCCGTGATGATGGCAAAGGCGATCAGGCCACCCAGTTGCAGACCTGTGATGGTCAGCACGGGCACGAGAGTGTTCTTGAGGGCGTGGCCAAAATGGATGGCCCGATTGGACAGGCCACGAGCCCGGGCGAACTTGATGTAGTCGGTGCGCAGCACCTCCAACATTTCGGCCCGCACCAGCCGCATGATCAGCGTGAGCTGGAAGATGGCCAGCGTGATCGCAGGCAGGGTGATGTGGTGCCAGCCCTTGGCCTTGAGCAAGCCGGTGCTCCACCAGCCCAGCTGCACGACCTCACCCCGACCAAAGCTGGGGAACCAGCCCAGGTGTACGGCAAACACCAAAATCAACAAGATGCCGATCAGGAAGGTGGGCAGGGACACTCCCAGCAGGGACAGTGTCATGAACAGCTGGCTGGTGAAGGTGCCGCGCTTGAGGGCGGCATACACGCCCATCGGCACGCCAATGACCAGCGCGAGAAGGGCCGCTACCAGCGCCAACTCGAGAGTGGCCGGGAAGCGCTCGGCAATCAGGCGCGACACCTTGGCACCTTGGCGCAGGCTCAGTCCAAACTCACCCTGCGCTGCATTCACCAGAAAGTGCCAGAACTGCACAAAGAAGGATTTGTCCAAGCCGAGGGCGCTGCGCAACTCGCGGATCTGCTCGGGGGTGGCGTCCTGGCCCAGCAGGAACACCACGGGGTCTCCCACGTACTGGAACAGCATGAAGGAGATGAAGGCCACCGTGACCATGACAATCACAGCCTGTATCAGGCGGCGCAAAATAAAGGCAAGCATCAGAGAGTCGAGTGAGTGTTCGATGGAAGTGCCGCCGCCACTTTTGGTGGCTGAGGCACTGCGGGTCAATACATCGTCAGATATACCAAAGAAAGCAAGGGCCGCACGGCCCTTGCTTTCAGTCTGTCAAGAATAAATCAGTTCACCTTGACCGTGCGCATGTCCACGCGGTTATCGGCACGGTGCACCAGTTCGATGTTCTTCTTCATGGCCCATGGGATCACCTGGTCATGCAGAGGAATGTGGGACACGGTGTCGTTGGACAGTTGCAGCGCCTCGGTCAGCATGCGGGCGCGCACCGGTGCATCGGTTTCGGCCTTGATGCGGTCCACCAGATAGTCCATGCGCTGGTTGCTGTAGCGACCCACGTTGTAGTTGCCGTCACCGCCTTGGCCCACCGTGCGCACCAGCGATTGCAGGCTGTACAGCGCGTCGAATGTCGGCACGCCCCAGCCCAGCATGTAGATGCTGGCTTCGTAGCGCTGGATCATCGGGAAGTAGTTGACCAGCGGCAGCGTGCGCAGCTTGGCCTTCACCCCCACGCGCGCCCACATGGCCGTCACAGCCTGGCAGATGGCTTCGTCGTTGATGTAGCGGTTGTTAGGGCAGGCGAAATCCACTTCAAAGCCATCGGGGTAACCCGCCTCGGCCAGCAGCTTCTTGGATGCATCAACGCTGTATGGGAAACGCTTGCCAACAGCCTCTGTGTAGCCAGCCACTTGCGGCGCAACGATGGTGCCGGTGGGCTTGCCCAGGCCGCGCATGATGTTGCGCGAGATGGTTTCTGCATCAATCGCCTGGTAGAGCGCCTTGCGCACCCGCACATCCTTGAGCGGGTTCTTGCCCTTGATGTTCGAGCCCGGGAGCTCTTCCCGGAACTGGTCCATGCCGAGGAAAATTGTGCGGTTCTCCACACCATCAATCACCTTCAAGTCAGGGCTGGCGCGCAAGCGACCCAGATCCTGGGGTGACGGGTCGAGCACCAGATCCACTTCACCCGACAATAGTGCAGCAATGCGTGTGGCTGCAGACTTGATGGGCGTGTAGACGATCTCGGTCACATTGCCGTCCATCTTGCCCCACCAGTTGGGGTTGCGCTTGAACACCATCTTCACATCAGGCTGCCACGACTCCAGGGTGTAAGGGCCTGTGCCCATGGCGTTGCGGTGGGCAAAATTTTCGTCGGTGCCCTTGATGTCTTTGGGCTCAACCGACTTGTTCTTTTCCGCCCAGGCCTTGCTCATGATGCGCAACTCGGTCATCTGACGCAGCAGAACCGGATTGGGCGAAGACAGGATGACGTCAAAGTTCTGCGCATCCACCTTCACCACTTTGCTGATGCCCTGAACGTAGGGGGTGAAGTTGGACGTTTTGGCCATGGCCCGCTGGATGGAGTACACCGCATCGTCGGTGGTCAGCGGCGAACCATCATGGAACTTCACGCCCTGACGCAGCGTGAAGCGCACCTGCGTGGGGCTGATCTCCTTCCAGGCCGTCGCCAGCACGGGTTCCACATCGAACGTCTTGCTGTTGTAGTACACCAGGCTTTCATACACATTGGCATGAAGGCCGTTTTGCAGCGCATTATTTTGGGAGTGAATGTCCCAGGTCGCGATTTCCCCCTGACTGGCCCATTTGAAGGGCTTGGCCTGCAATGACGGCGCAAACAGCAGCGCGGCAGCAGCAGCCACCGACAAAAGACTGTGGTTGAGTTTCATGGAACCCTCTTGATTAAAAGTTTTACTATGCAGTAAAGGTTGCTCTATAGCCAACGGGAAATCCCTGAATCCCCGATGCCATGAAGGGCCTATAACTGCGCTGGCAACGCTTTCGTCATGCAAGGTTGGTGCCAGCTAAAACTTTGCTTTCGCGAGTACCCATTGGCACTCATGCGGTTGCTCACGAGGGCGATATCGCCTCGGCACCTTTTCAATAAACCATGGGCCGATGTACCGACGTTGGGCCTCCTAACCGCGGTTCTTGAGCCCCTAGTCGCTACGGGAACACCGGGCGCATGGAGGCAACCGGCCGCAAAACACAGCCAAAGCTCCGCATGAGCGTTCCTCCCTGGAACGCCAACCAGGGAGTCAATTGGAATCAACCCAAACACACCGACAAAGGCTCTCTCAGGGACAAAACAAACAAGCAAACAACCCGAGAAATGAAAAAAGCCGCCCGAAGGCGGCTTTTGAGCTTATGTATCAACAACTGGCCAAAGCCAGCTGACGATATTAGAAGCTGTGACGGATACCGAAGTCGTAACCGTTGGAGTTGCTGTTCACACCAGTCACAGCGCCGTTCAGAGCTTGTGCAGCGCCGTTCTTGTTGCTCAGGTGAGCGTACGTTGCGTACAGAGCCGTGCGCTTGGACAGGTTGTGCACGTAGCCCAGAGCCAGCTTGTTCGTACGGGGATCAGCACCAACGGTGTCGATCTTGTAGGTGGAGTAGGCCAGACGAACTTCGCCAGCGCCCACGGGGATCAGACCACCGATCAGGAAGCCCTTGCCGTCGTTGCCGCCGCTGATCTTGTCTTGGTTGTAGTGAGCCATGATCTTAGCCATGCCCAGGTCATATTGACCACCCAGGTTCACAGCCTTGATGTTGCCCGTCAGGAACTTGGTTTCGGAGAAAGCGATAGCGGCGTTGATAGGGCCGTTAGCGTAACCAGCGCGCAGTGCCAGGCCGTTGCCGTCCTTCTTGTTGGCAGCGTTGCTGTTGTTCTCACCCATGTAGTACTGGGCTTGGCCGTAGAAACCGCCCAGGTTGCCAGGCAGGAAGTAGCCGATGGAGTTCGAAGCGCGGATGGTGGTAGGGCCGCCCAGGCTGGAGTTCAGGGTTTGGGTGGTGCCCACGCCGTTCGTGCCGAACGGATCGAACACGGTCAGGTTCCAGAATTGGGGGGTGTAGTCACGGCCCAGACGCACTTCACCGAAGCCGCCGTTCAGGCTGACCGTCGAACGACGGTTGAAAGTCAGGCCGCCGCCAGTGCTGGTAGCTGCTTGGTTGTTGGTGTTGGTAACGCCGCCGGTACCGTTGTCATTGTTCAGACCAGCTTCGAGCCAGAACGAAGCGGACATGCCGCCACCCAGGTCTTCAACGCCGCGGAAACCCAGACGGCTGCTGTTGTAGCCGGAGTTCGTCAGTTGCGACTTGTTAGAGACGCTGCCGGAACCGTAAGCGTAGGTTGCATCAACCACGCCGAACAGGGTCACGGAAGATTGAGCCATTGCAGCGCCGGAAGCAGCCAGCACAGCCAGGGCAATCAGGGATTTTTTCATTGCGAGTTACTCCAAGGTTAAACATCGGGCTCCGGTACGGGGGGTCTATGGTGAAAGCACCTGCACAGTCCCGCCGGTTTCCCGGGCCAACCTCCTGGTGGGGAAGTTGCTCTTATTGCACCAGACCCGGCCGGGTTTCGCAAAGGAATTCACCCACAATCGCCCCGAAAGGGGAAATTCGTTGCAGTGTTGCAACATTTCAGTGCGCACGGGCAAAATCACGATTGCTGCATGCAACTCCTGTGCCTTGCCTTGCGGTTTTTTGTATCCAAGTGCAATTTATGTTTCGACGCCATTGCCATCCGAGAGCTTTCCATGGACGCTTTTTTGACTGCCGCAGACAACGCGCTGCGCACACTGTTTGCCCAACCCCGCGCTTCCGAACAGACACCGGCACACGGCGTGCCCGAGGCGTCGCTGGATCCTGCGCAGAAAAAGCTGGCGGGAGCCCTGATGCGCGTGAACCATGTGGGGGAAGTGTGCGCCCAGGCACTCTACAGTGCGCAGGCGGCCGTCACCCGTGACCCCGCCCTGCGGGACCACCTGCAGGCAGCGGCGCGCGAAGAGACCGACCATTTGGCATGGACACAACAGCGCCTGGACGCACTGGGCGCACGCCCCAGCCTGCTCAACCCTCTGTGGTTCGCAGGGGCTTTTGCGCTCGGGCTGGTGGCTGCCAAGGTCAGCGACCGGGCCAACCTGGGTTTTGTGGTGGAGACGGAAACCCAGGTGGCCGCGCATCTGCAAAGCCACCTCGACAGGCTTCCCGAGCAAGACCAGGCGTCAAGGGCCGTGGTCGCCCGGATGAAGCAGGACGAGGAGCGGCACGCAGACCAGGCCCGCGCCGCCGGTGCGCTGGAATTGCCCGCCCCGGTGCGTCTTGCCATGAAAGGCGCCGCGAAGGTCATGACCACCACGGCGCACTATCTTTGAACCCCAAGCTGGCTCACGCAGGCAGCAGGCGCACCAAAACATACGCGCCGCAACCCGCTCAGCTTGGCAGTCCAGACCACTACACGCCGCCCCCTCAAGCCTCCAGCACTTCGAAGCCGGTGGTGATTTCGGCTGTCTTGCCCAGCATGATGCTGGCCGAGCAGTACTTGTCGTGGCTCATGGAAATCGCACGCTCCACGGCGGCCGGGGGAATGCCCTTGCCCGTGACGGTGAAGTGCATGTGGATCTTGGTGAACACCTTCGGGTCGGTCTCGGCACGTTCCGTCGTCAACTTGACGCTGCAGCCGCGCACGTCATGGCGGCCGCGCTTGAGGATCAGCACCACGTCATAGGCGGTGCACCCGCCCGTGCCCGCCAGCACGGTCTCCATGGGCCGGGGCGCCAGGTTCTGGCCTCCGTTGGCCGGGTTGGCGGCATCGGGAGCGCCATCCATGGTCAAAACATGGCCGCTGCCGGTCTCGGCCACAAAACCCATGCCAGAACGGGTTCCCGCCCCGCCGGTCCAACTGACTGTGCATTCCATTTGTGTTTCTCCTGTGTGACACGTGGTTTTTTTCGCACGGAAAACCGAAACGAAAAGAATTTGATGCGAATTTTGCTGCATCGCAACAAGACTCGCGCTAAACTTCGCCCATGCGCTGCCGCTTTCGAACAGAAAGGAACCGGCAGGCGGCAAGAAGCCCGGAACCCGGCACTTGCCTCGCACCGATTGTCTCCTCCATCTCCTCAAAGGATGGATTAGCCCCAGGCCTCACGGCCCGGGGCTTTTTTTTGCCCGCTCGCACCGACCCACGGCAGGCTGCCGTCCCGGATGCCTCGGCCCCTCGCCAGGGCGACGCCCTATGATGTGGGCCCCCGCCCGCCGCCCTGCCCCGGTGGGGCTCTCCTCCCGCACCTGCCATGACCCAGCACCTCACCCCCGCCGACTACCTCAAGAAAATCCTGACTGCCCGCGTGTACGACGTGGCGGTGGAGTCGGCGCTGGAGCCCGCCAAGAACCTCAGCCGCCGCCTGCACAACAAGGTACTCCTGAAGCGCGAAGACCAGCAGCCCGTGTTCAGCTTCAAGCTGCGGGGCGCTTACAACAAGATGGCGCACCTCACGCCCGAGCAGCTGCAGCGCGGCGTGATCTGCGCCTCGGCCGGCAACCACGCCCAGGGCGTGGCCATGAGCGCCCACCGACTGGGCACGCGCGCCGTGATCGTGATGCCCACCACCACGCCGCAGCTCAAGATTGATGCCGTGAAGACGCTCGGTGGCGAGGTCGTGCTGTTTGGCGAGAGCTATTCCGACGCCTACGGCCATTCCGTCCAGCTGGAAAAGGAACAGGGCCTGACCTTCGTGCACCCGTTCGACGACCCGGACGTGATCGCTGGCCAGGGCACCATCGCCATGGAGATCCTGCGCCAGCTGCAAAGCCTGGGCAGCAACCAGCTCGATGCCGTGTTCGTGGCCATTGGCGGCGGCGGACTCATCTCGGGTGTGGCCAACTACATCAAGGCCGTGCGCCCCGAGATCAAGGTGATCGGCGTGCAGATGAACGACTCGGACGCCATGATCCAGTCGGTGCAGGCCCATGAGCGCGTGACGCTGGCCGATGTGGGCCTGTTCTCCGACGGCACGGCCGTGAAGCTGGTGGGCGAGGAAACCTTCCGCGTGGCACAGGGCCTGGTGGATGACTACATCACCGTCGACACCGACGCCGTCTGCGCCGCCATCAAGGACATTTTTGTGGACACGCGCAGCATCGTCGAACCCGCCGGGGCGCTGGCTGTCGCTGCCATCAAGCAGTACGTGGCCCAGCGCAAGACCAAGGGCGAGACCTACGCGGCCATCCTGTGCGGCGCCAACATGAACTTCGACCGGCTGCGCTTCGTGGCCGAGCGGGCCGAGGTGGGCGAGGAGCGAGAAGCGCTGCTCGCTGTCACCATTCCGGAAGAGCGCGGCAGCTTCCGCCGCTTCTGCGAGGTGGTCGGCGGCCTGCCCGGCGGCCCGCGCAACGTGACCGAATTCAACTACCGCATCAGCGACGCCGCCCGCGCCCATGTGTTCGTGGGCCTGACCACCAACGGCAAGGGCGAATCGGAAAAGATCGCCAAGAACTTCAACCGCCACGGCTTCGAGGCGCTGGACCTGACGCACGACGAGCTGGCCAAGGAACACCTGCGCCACCTGGTGGGCGGGCACTCGGCGCTGGCGCAGGACGAGCGCCTGATGCGCTTTACCTTCCCCGAGCGACCCGGTGCGCTGCTCAAATTTTTGAGCCTGATGCAGCCGACCTGGAACATCAGCCTGTTCCACTACCGCAACCAGGGCGCGGACTATGGTCGCATCCTGGTGGGCATGCAGGTGCCGCCCGAAGACAAGGCGGCCTTCGACGCCTTCCTGGCCACGCTGGGCTACCCCTATGTGGAAGAAACGCTGAACCCGGCCTACCGCCTGTTCCTGCGCTCCAAATAATGCCCAAAATGGCTGCAAGCGCTAGTTGAAAATGCCTTGACAGCTATCAAATCAGAAGCACCAAGCCTCCACTGCAGACCATGCAAGCCCTGCGCCACTACCTGCTGGCCGTGCAGTTCTTCACCCGCATCCCCGTCACTGGGCGGCTGGCGAACTGGGTGGGCTACAGCCCGGCCATGCTGCGGGCCAGCGCGGCGCACTTTCCGGGCATCGGCTGGCTGGCGGCGCTGCTGTCCACGGCCGTGTATGCCGCGCTGCACTGGGCGCTGGCGCCCAACCCGCTGGCCCCGGCCGTGGCCGCAGTGTTCTGCACCATCGCCACGGTGCTGATGACCGGCGGCTTTCATGAAGACGGCCTGGCCGACGTGGCCGACGGCCTGGGCGGCAGCTACGACCGCGAACGCGCGCTGGACATCATGAAGGACTCGCGCATCGGCGCCTTCGGGGCCATGGCGCTGGTGCTGGCGTTACTGGCCAAGCTCAGCCTGTTGGCGCTGCTGGGGGCGCACAGCCTGCCGGTGGCACTGGCGGCCCTGGTCGGCGCACACGTGTTGTCGCGCTTTTGGCCCCTGCTCATCGTGCGCAGCATGCCGCATGTGGGTGACACGGCGCGCTCCAAAAGCAAGCCGCTGGCCGACCAGATCTCCGGCCAGGCACTGGTTGCGGCGTTTTTATGGTGTTTTCCGCCCCTTGCGCTAGTCGGATATGCCCAGACAGCTCTCTTTTTGGTAGCACCCATCGCTCTCAGCGCGCTCTGCGCGGGCTGGATGGCGCGCTGGTTCGCCCGACGGCTGCAAGGCTTCACCGGCGACTGCCTGGGCGCCACGCAGCAGGTGAGCGAGATCGGGTTCTACCTGGGCGCGGCCATCGCACTGCGATGGCTATGACGCCCCCCCCTGCCTCCACCAGCAGCCGCCTGTGGCTGGTGCGCCATGCAGCCCCGCTGGTTCCCCCGGGCACTTGCTACGGCGCGTGGGACGTGCCGGCCGACGCGCAGGCCACCCGCGCTGCGGCAGAGCGCTTGGCAACGGCCCTGCCCTCGGGGGGGCGCGCTGCGTGCGTGGCGTATTCCACGCTACAAAGATGTGAGCTTCTGGCGCATGAATTACAAGCGCTCAGACCGGATTTGACCTTCACTCCCGACGCCCGGCTGCGCGAGATGGACTTCGGCCGCTGGGAAGGGCAAAACTGGGACGCCATCGGCAAAAGTGCCATCGACATCTGGGTGGCCGGGTTCGCCACCCACACACCCGGCGGGGGCGAAAGCCTGGCCCACATGCTGCACCGCGTGGCGGCAGCCCTGCAGACCGCCCAGGCGTGGCGCACTGAACAGGGCGTGAAGGAGGTGGTGTGGATCACCCACGCCGGAGTGGCCCGCTGCGTGGCCTGGTTGCAGGAGCGGGGTGAGAGCGCCCTGCCCCGCTCAGAGGACTGGCCGGTAGTGGCACCGGGCTGGGGGGAATGGGAAATCAGGGAGCTGGCCTGACGCCACGTGCGGCAGGCCAACAAAAAGAACGTCAGTTTTTCAGCGGCATGTCCAGCGTCACCGTGGCAGGCCCGCCCATGCTGGCCCCCAGTTGCGCCTGGCGGGGGCCCAGGGCCTGCAGCACCAGCCCCTCATCCACAGCAGCGCCAACACGGAAGGGCTTGGCGGGCTTGCCGTCCACGGCAATCAGTGCCGCCCCGCCCCCGCTGCTGCGCCCCGACAGCACGCCGATCAGCGTGAACCGGCTTGCGGTAGGCGCCACCGGTGCTGCCACGCCAGGGGCGGCAGGTGCCGCACCCAGCAAACGCGCCAGCGCCTGCGCATCCATGGCCACCGGGGCAGGCGCCACGGCCGGCGCGGTGGATGCGGACGAAGGCGCCGACAGACGCAGCCCCCAATAGACCACGCTGGCGCCGGCTGCTGCCCAGAGCACCAGAGTCCCCAGGCGGACGCCCCATTTGCTGTACGTATTGGTCACCATGCGGAGATTATGATTCAGGCGATTCGACCATCCGAGAGACCGCCAGCAGTGAACACTTCTTTCTCCCTCCTTGTGCGCTCCGCCCCGCGCCGCGTTGCCAAGTCCGTGGCCCGTGGTTTCACCCTCATCGAACTGATGGTGGTGCTGGTGATCATCGGCGTGCTGGCCGCGCTGATCGTGCCCAACGTGCTCGAACGTGCCGACGATGCCCGCGTGACGGCCGCCCGCACCGACATCACCAACATCATGCAGGCGCTCAAGCTCTACCGCCTGGACAACCAGCGCTACCCCACGGCCGAGCAAGGCCTGCAGTCGCTGGTCATCAAGCCCACTGTGGGCCCCGTACCCGGCAACTGGAAGCTGTACCTGGAGAAGCTGCCCAACGACCCTTGGGGCCGCCCTTACCAATACCTCAACCCCGGCATCAAGGGCGAGATCGACGTGATGTCGTTTGGCGCCGATGGCCAGTCGGGCGGCGAAGGCAAGGACGCCGATATTGGCAGCTGGCAGTAAAGAGATGTGGTCCCCACGGTCGTGCACTGGCGTGTCACTCCCTGCTCCCCGCAGCAGGCTCGCCCCGCGCTTCGCTGGTGCATGGGGCTGGGCCTTGCTTGGGGCGGCCCGGCGCTGCGGCCGTGCGCCTGGTGGATGCGCCGTCACCGTTGCGACCGCCCATCGCGCAGCTTCATGAACCGCTCGCGCGGATTCACCCTCCTGGAGCTGCTGGTGGTCATCAGCATCATGGCGCTGGCCACGGCGGGCGTGGGGCTGGCGATGCGCGATGGCGGACAGACGCAGCTGGAGCGGGAAGCCGCACGGCTGGCGGCGCTGCTCGAATCCGCGCGTGCACAGTCCCGCGCAGGGGGCATCCCCGTGCGCTGGCGCGCGCTGCCGGGGGGCTTCCGCTTTGAAGGGCTGCCGCGCAGCGCGCAGGCCGCTCTGCCCAACCAGTGGCTGGACCCCGGCACCGTGGTGCGCGGGCCGGCAGTGCTGCTACTGGGCCCCGAGCCCCTGATCGGCCCGCAGCAGGTGCTGATCACTCACCAGTCCTCCCCCGACCGCACCCTGCGCATTGCCACCGACGGTGTGCGCCCGTTTTCCGTGGATGCGGTGCAGTGAGGATGCGCCGCCCTCTCATCGGCCACCGGGGTTTCACGCTGGTGGAAGTGCTGGTGGCGCTGGCCATCGTAGCCATTGCCCTCATGGCGGGGCTGCAGGCCACGACGGCACTCACGCGCAACGCCCTGCGGCAGTCCGACATCGTGCTCGCGCAGCTGTGCGCGGAGAACGAGCTGGTCAAGGCCCGGCTCTCGCGCCAGATGCCCAGTGTGGGTGACAGCAACCTGACCTGCGAACAGGCCGGGCGCCAGCTGCAGGTGGTGACCATCGTGCGGCCTACGCCCAACCCGAGTTTTCGGCGCATCGATGCGCAGGTGCTGGACGGGGACAACTCCATCCTGCGCCTCTCCACCATCATTGGAAGGTATTGATGCCCCCCCTGAGTCGCTTCGCGCCTTCCCCCCGTGAGGGGGACGCACCCGGTGGCCTGGCAGAGCCAGTTCCACGGGTGCGCTGGCCTCGCGTCGCGCCAGTTTTGAAGGTCCCGCGCGGCTTCACGCTCATCGAGCTGCTGGTGGCCATCAGCGTGATGGCGCTGATTGCCATCCTGAGCTGGCGCGGGCTCGATGGCATGGTGCGGGCGCAGGAGTCCACGCGCCAGCGGGCAGATGAGATGCTGGTGCTGCAGGCTGCGCTGGGGCAGTGGGGTACGGACCTGGACGCCCTGATGCCCGTTGCCAACACCACGCCGCTGGACTGGGATGGCCAGGTGCTGCGCCTCACCCGCCGCAGCAGCGCCGTGCCCGACGAGGGTGCGCTGGTGGTGGCTTGGACCCGCCGCAACAACAACCAGGGCGTGGGCCAGTGGCTGCGCTGGCAGTCGCCGCCGGTGCGCACCCGCGCCGACTGGCGGCAGGCCTGGGAGCAGGCCGCCCAGTGGGCGCGCACGCCGGGCGACGCCGAGCGGCGCTACGAGGTGACGCTGCTGCCGCTCGACAGCTGGCAGATCTTCTACTACCGGGGCGGCGCGTGGTCCAACCCGCAGTCGAGCACGGGCACCCCGTCGGGCGACAGCACCTCAGCCATTCCGGACGGCATCCGCCTGCAGATCACCCTGCCCCCGGGCCAGGCGCTGGCAGGCCAGCTGACGCGCGACTGGGTCAACCCCGTGCTGGGCGGAGGCAGGACATGAGCCCCCACCGGCTCGCGCGTTGGCGGTGCCAGTGGCACAGACGTAAAGAGCACGGCGCCGCCCTGCTCGCCGCCATGCTCACCGTCACGCTGGTCGCCACCTTTGCGGCGGCCGCGATGTGGCAGCAGTGGCGCGCGGTGGAGGTCGAGACGGCCGAGCGCGGCCACGTGCAGTCCACCTGGATCTTGGTCGGTGCGCTCGACTGGTCGCGGCTCATCCTGCGCGAGGATGGGCGCTCCGGCGGGGCCGACCACTTGGCCGAGCCCTGGGCCATCCCCCTGCAGGAGGCCCGGCTGTCCACCTTCCTTGCGGCCGACAAGAACGTGACCCAGGTGGACGATGCCAGCACCGACACCACGGAGGCCTTCCTGTCCGGCCAGATCACCGACCTGCAGGGCCGCCTGAACATCACCAACCTCGCGGAGGGCGGGCAGGTGCAGGCTGTGGCGCTGCGCCAGTTCACCCGATTGTTCGAGCGCCTGGGCCTGCCCGGACAACAACTGAGCACCCTGATCGACGGCCTGCGCCGCGCGCAAGCGGGTGCGGGTGCCGACAACGGCTCCGCCCCCCTTCTGCCGCCCAGCGTGACCCAGCTGGGGTGGCTGGGCCTGACCCCGGCCACGGTGGCGGCGCTCGCCCCGCATGTGACGCTGCTGCCTGTGCGCACCCCGGTCAACCTGAACACCGCCGACATCAACGTGCTGATGGCCGCCATCGACGGGCTGGACAGCGCCACGGCGCAGAAGATCGTGCAGACGCGCGAGGCGCGGCACTTCCGCACCCTCAGCGACGTGCGCGACCTGGTGGGCGCCAGCATCGACATCAACGAAAGCGCCCATGCCGTGGCCTCGTCGTACTTCGAAGTGCGGGGCCGCCTGCGCCTGGGCGATGCGATGGTGGACGAGCGCTCTTTGGTCCGCAAACAGGGCATCGACGTGACCACGCTGTGGCGCGAGCGCGGGGCCTTCGACCGGGAAACCACGCAAACCCTGCAAGGGGCGCAGCGTTGAGAACCTGTTCTGAGGCACAACAACCCTCAACACCGCACCACCCACACCGCCGCCGTGTCACGCCCGCCCCCTAAAATGGCCCGCAAAACCCGCCCATGAGCACCCTGATCCTTTTCCTGCCGCCGGCACGCCCGGGACCCGCCTCCGAGTACGCCTACACGCTCACGGCAGACGGCCATTCCGCCCTCCAGCACGCCACCGCACCCGCTGCCCTGCTGCCCGAGCCCACCCGCCCCGGCGGCGAGGTCGTGGCCGTGGTGCCCGCACGGGCGCTGTCGTGGCAGCGCGTAACCATTCCGGCCGGTGTGCCGCTGGGCGCCGGCCAGCAGACGCCCCGGCTGCGCTCGGTGCTGGAAGGCCTGCTGGAAGACCGCGTGCTGGACGATGCCAGCCAGCTGCACTTTGCGCTGCAACCCGGCGCACAAAGTCGTGCGCAGGCTGGCGAGCCGGTGTGGGTGGCCGTGTGCGACCGCGCCTGGCTGCGCGAACACCTGCAGGCGCTGGAGGCTGCAGGCCGCCGCGTGGCCCGCGTGGTGCCCGAATTTGCGCCCGGCCCCACGGGCAGCGGCCAGCCCGAGCTATGTGCCCTGGGCACGCCCGAAGAGGCCTACGTGGTGCTGACCGGCCATGGCGCCGACCAAGGCGTGGCGGTGCTGCCGCTGACCCCCATGGCCCTGACCCTGGCGCGCGCCGGCCTGCCGACCGCCGACAGTGGTGACGACCCAGCCCTCACGGTCCGCGCCGAGCCCGCCGTGGCTGCACTGGCCGAACGCACCCTGGGCCAGCAAGGCCAACGCATTGCCCTGCACACCACCAGCCAGCGCGCGCTCTATGCCGCCCGCGGCGACTGGGACCTGGCGCAGTTCGACCTCTCCAGCACCAGCAGCACCCGCGCGCTGCGCAAAGTGGGCAGCGCGCTGAGCGCGGCGCTGTATGCCCCGCAGTGGCGTGCAGCCCGCTGGGGCGCGGGCGTGCTGGTGGTGGCGCACGTGGTGGGGCTCAATGCCTGGGCCTGGCAAGAACGGCAGGCGCTGGCCGACAAACAGGCCAGCGTACGCAACACCCTGACCCAGACCTTCCCCAAAGTGCAGGTGGTGGTCGATGCGCCGGTGCAGATGGAGCGCGAGCTCGCCCAGCTGCGGCAGGCTGCCGGCAGTGTGTCGGCGCGCGACCTGGAGCCCCTGCTGGCAGCAGCCGGTGCGGCGCTGCCCGATGGCCGCCTGCCCAGCAGCATCGAATACACGCCCGGCGAGCTGCGCCTGCGTGGCGTGACCCTGGCGCCCGATGAAGAATCTGTGGTGTCTGGCCGCCTGCAAGCCGCCGGCTACCGCGCCCGCATGGACGATGGCAGCCTGTTGCTGCGCACCGAGGTGAGCCCATGACCCGAACCTCCGCCCTCCAGGACCGCTGGAAAGCCCTGGCGCCCCGCGAGCAGAACCTGGTGCTGGTCGCCGGCACGGTGGTGGCGCTGGCCCTGCTGTGGTGGGTGGCTGTCGCCCCCGCGCTCGGCACCTTGCGCGCCGCGCCCGCGCGGCACGCCGCACTCGACGCCCAGCTGCAGCGCATGCAAAGCCTGCAGGCCGAGGCCCAGCAGCTGCAGGCCACCCCCGCCACCAGCCCCGGCGATGCCGTGGGCGCGCTGCGCACCGCCCTCACGCAGCGCCTGGGCAACACGGCACAGCTCAACGTGGCGGGCGACCGCGCCACGGTCACGCTCAAAGGCGCATCGGCCGACGCGCTGGCCCAGTGGCTGGCCCAGGCCCGCAGCAACGCCCGCGCCACGCCGCTCGAAGCACGCCTGACCCGCAGCGCTGCTCCTGCTGCTGCGGCGCCGACTGGCAATGCTCCCGTCACCCTGGGCAGCACGCCCGTGGCCATGCCCCGCTGGGATGGCACCGTGGTGCTGGCCCTGCCCGCCGCACCCGCCCGCTGACCCGCCGCTCCGTCACCGCCCTGAACGACACCCTCCCCACCGTGGCCCGCAACCTCCGTCCGACACGCCCCGCCCCCCGCTCCGCCCCCCGCACCGCGTGGGGCTGGGCATGGGCCGGTGCGCTGGTGGGCGTGCTGCCCGCCGTGGTGGCCTTTGCGCCCGCGCACTGGCTGGCCGGCGGCGTGGCCCGCGCCACCCAGGGGCAGGTGCAGTTGCTGCAGCCACGCGGCACGGTGTGGACCGGATCGGCACAGCTGGTGCTGACCGGCGGCCAGGCCAGCAAAGACAGCGCCGCCCTGCCCGGCCGGGTGGACTGGCAGCTGCGTCCCACCTGGGGCGGTCTGCGCGCCCGGCTGCAAGCGGGTTGCTGCACGGCGGAGCCCCTGCAGGCCCAGGTGCACCTGCGCTGGGCCGGCCCGCAAATCACCCTGGCCGACGGCCAGAGTCATTGGCCCGCCGCGTTGCTGGCGGGCCTGGGCACCCCCTGGAACACGCTGCAGCCGCAGGGCCAGCTGGCGCTGCAGACCCGCGCACTGGCCGTGCAGTGGGCCGCTGGCCGCATGGTGCTGTCAGGCCAGGCCCAGCTGGATGCACGGGCCATGTCCTCGCGCCTGTCCACCCTGCGCCCCATGGGCAGCTACCGGCTGGTGCTGCAGGGTGGCGAGGTGCCCACACTCGCCCTCAGCACGCTCGACGGGGCCTTGCAACTGAGCGGCAGCGGCCAGTGGGTGGGCAACCGCCTGCGCTTTGCGGGCGAGGCCAGCGCCACCCCCGAGCGGGAGGCCGCGCTGTCCAATCTTCTGAACATCATCGGACGGCGCAATGGCGCGCGCTCCATCATCACCGTGGGTTGAATCTATGACTTTCCTGTTTGCTCCACGCCTGCGCTTCACTCTCAAAACCATAGCAGCCAGCGCAATACTTACCTGCGCCAGTGGTCAGATTGGCGCCCAAACGGCGGTGGACACCCGCACCGGCAGCGTGCGCCCCAGTGAACCCGTCACGCTCAACTTTGCCAACGCCGAGATCGAGGCCGTGGCCCGCACCATGGCCACCATCACCGGCCGCAACGTGGTGGTGGACCCACGGGTCAAAGGCCAGCTCAACCTCGTGACCGAGCGCGCGGTGACGCCTGCCGCCGCGTTCCAGCAGTTCCTGGCCGCGCTGCGCCTGCAGGGCTTCACGGTGGTGGAGGCGGCGGGCCTGTACAAGGTGGTGCCCGAGGCCGACGCCAAGCTGCAGGGAGGCAGCGTGAGCGTGGTGCAGGGCAACGCGGGCAGCGCGCCCGGCGGCGGGCAGATCGTCACGCAGATCTTCAAGCTCAACTTCGAGAACGCGGCCAACCTGGTGCCGGTGCTGCGCCCGCTCATCAGCCCCAACAACACCATCAACGTGAACCCTGGCAACAACTCGCTGGTGATCACCGACTACGCCGACAACCTGCAGCGCCTGGCGCGCATCGTGGCGGCCATGGATGTGTCCAACGCCAGCGATGTGGAAGTGATTCCGCTCAAGAACGCGATTGCCAGCGACCTGGCGCCACTGGTGTCGCGCCTGATCGACGGCGGCAGCGCCAACGGGGGCGCCGCCGCTGCGGCCGCGCCCGGTCAGGCCGACACATCGTTCAAGACCACCCTGATTGCCGAGCCGCGCAGCAACTCGCTGATCCTGCGCGCCGCCAACCCGGCCCGCGTGGCCCAGGTGCGCGCCCTGGTGGCACAGCTGGACCAGGCGCCTGCGCCCGGCAGCAGCGCCGCCAGCGGCAACATCCATGTGGTCTACCTCAAGAACGCCGACGCCACCAAGCTGGCGACCACCCTGCGCGCCGCCATGGCAGCCATGGGCGGCAACAATGGCGGTGCGGCCAGCGGCGGGGGTGGTGCCAGCGCGCCCGCACCCAGCACGGGGCTGAGCACCGGCGGCATGCTGTCCACCAACGGCAGCTCGTCCAGCAGCAGTAGCACCGGCGGCCTGGGCTCCAGCGCGAGCGCCATGGGCACCAGCAGTACCAACAACAACCAGCCCTCCACCGGCGGGCAGATCCAGGCCGACCCCACCACCAACTCGCTCATCATCACCGCGCCCGAGCCGCTGTACCGCCAGCTGCGCGACGTGATCGACAAGCTCGACGGCCGCCGCGCGCAGGTGCTGGTCGAGAGCCTGATCGTCGAGGTCTCCGCCAACAAGGTGGCCGAGTTCGGCATCCAGTGGCAAGGCGTTCTGGGCAAGAACGGTGATGGTACCGTGGGCGTGATCGGTACCAACTCCGGCCAGGCGGGCGCCAACATCCTGGGAGTCACGGCCGCGCTGGCCTCGGGCTCCACCACCTCCATCGCCTCGGCGGCCAGCTCGCTGGGCAAGGGACTGAACCTGGCGCTGGCGCCACGCGTCAACGGCCAGTACTACCTGGGCGCGCTGGCGAACTTCCTGCAGAACAGCGGCGACGCCAATGTGCTCTCCACCCCCAACCTGATGACGCTGGACAACGAAGAGGCGCGCATCATCATCGGCAACAACGTGCCCTTCGTGACCGGCTCGTACGCCAACAGCACGGGCAGCAGCACGGTGAACCCGTTCACCACAGTGGAGCGCAAAGACGTGGGCCTGATGCTCAAGGTGCGCCCGCAGATCAGCGAGAACGGCACGGTGAAGATGGCGATCTACCAGGAAGTCTCCAAGATCGACACCGCTACGCTGAGCAACGCCAACGGCCCCACCACCAGCAAGCGCTCCATCGAGTCGAACGTGGTGGTGGACGACGGCAACATCATCGTGATTGGCGGCCTGCTGGAAGACAGCTACTCGCAAGGCCAGGACAAGGTGCCGGTGATGGGCGACATCCCGGTCCTGGGCAACCTGTTCCGCAGCGAGAACCGCACCCGCAACAAGACCAACCTGATGGTGTTCCTGCGCCCCATTGTGGTGCGTGACAACGCCACCAGCGACGCGTTGATGATGGACCGCTACGAGGCCATCCGCGCGCTGCAGCAGACCACCCAGCCCGCGCCCAGCGTGGTGATGAAGTCGGTGTCGGGCGCACCCATCCTGCCCGCACTGCCACAACGCACAGATCCCGGCGCCGCCACCGTGCCTACACAGCCGCTGGCGCCCCTGCCCGCAGAGACCTCGCCACGCTGAAGGGCCGCCACGCATGCGCCACCCCCTGCCCTACGCCTTTGCCCGCACCGCCCAGCTGCTGCTGGAAGACGACGGCCACCAGCTGGTGCTGTGGCACGGCCCCAGCCCCGACGCGGGCGCGCTGTCCGAAGTGCTGCGCAAGCACCCGGTGCAGCAACTGCTTGCGCTCGATGCGCCTGCCCTGGCCCAGCGCATCAGTGCGGCCTATTCGCACAGCGAATCGAGCGCCGCCACCGTGGTGAGCGAGGTTGAGAGCGACGCCGACCTCTCGCGCATGATGCAGGAGCTGCCGGCCGTCGAGGACTTGCTGGAATCAGCCGGCGACGCGCCCATCATCCGCATGCTCAACGCCCTGCTCACGCAGGCCGCGCGCGACGGCGCGAGCGATATCCACATCGAGCCCTACGAGCGCCACAGCAGCGTGCGCTTTCGTGTGGACGGCACGCTGCGCGAAGTGGTGCAGCCCAACCGCGCACTGCACGCCGCCCTGATCTCGCGCCTGAAGATCATGGCCGACCTGGACATCAGCGAAAAACGCCTGCCCCAGGACGGCCGCATCAGCCTGCGCCTGGGCACCCGAGCCATCGACGTGCGCGTTTCCACCCTGCCCAGCGCCCATGGCGAACGCGCGGTGCTGCGTCTTTTGGACAAGAGCGAAAGCAAGCTGAGCCTGGAGGCCGTGGGCATGCAGGGCGACACCCTGCACCGCTTCGAGGGCCTGATCGGTCAGCCGCACGGCATCATCCTGGTCACCGGCCCCACGGGCTCGGGCAAGACCACCACGCTGTACGCGGCGCTGGGCCGGCTCGACGCCACGCGCAACAACATCATGACGGTGGAAGACCCCATCGAATACGAGCTGCCCGGCGTGGGGCAAACCCAGGTCAACAGCAAGATCGAGCTGACCTTTGCCAAGGCCCTGCGCGCCATCCTGCGGCAGGACCCGGACATCATCATGATTGGTGAAATCCGCGACTTCGAGACCGCGCAGATTGCCATCCAGGCCTCGCTCACGGGCCACCTGGTGCTGGCCACGCTGCACACCAACGATGCGGCCAGCGCCGTCACGCGCCTGACCGACATGGGCGTGGAGCCGTTCCTGTTGTCGTCGTCTTTGCTGGGCGTGCTGGCCCAGCGCCTGGTGCGCAAGTTCTGCAGCCACTGCCATGGCGCGGGCTGCGAGCACTGCGGCCAGACGGGTTACACCGGCCGCACCGGCGTGTTCGAGCTGCTGGTGACCACGGACGCGATCCGCGCGCAAATCCACGCCCAGGCGTCAGAGGCCGACATCCGCGCCGCCGCCATGGCCGATGGCATGGCACTGATGCGAGAGGATGGCGAACGCCTGATTGCCGCCGGCATCACCAGCCGCGAAGAAGTGCTGCGGGTGACGCGGGACTGATTTGCTATACATCTGATAGCTGCTAGCGCATGAAGCACTAGCGCTATCAGCCAAAAACACCTGAAATTACCGGATCTGCAACGCAGGTCGGCGCGCCGCCTGGGCGACGGCGGGTGCTGCGGCAACGGGGGTGTTGAACGTGGCCGAGGGCGATGCGCCATCCTGCAGCTTGAACTGGCTGACCGCGCTGTTGAGGTGGTGGGCCTGCTCGCGCAGCGACTCGGACGCTGCGGTGGATTCCTCCACGAGCGCCGCGTTCTGCTGCGTCATTTGGTCCAGCTGGGTGACCGACTGGCTGATCTGGCCGATGTTGTCGCTCTGCTCGGCCGACGAGGCGGTGATCTCCGCAATGATGTCGGACACACGCCGCACGCTGCTCACGATCTCCGTCATGGTCTGACCGGCCTGGCTCACCAGGCGCGAGCCGTCTTCCACCCGCTCCACCGACGAACCGATCAGGCCCTTGATTTCCTTGGCGGCCTCGGCGCTGCGCTGCGCGAGGTTGCGCACCTCGCTGGCCACCACGGCAAAGCCGCGGCCTTGCTCACCGGCACGGGCGGCTTCCACGGCGGCGTTCAGCGCCAAGATATTGGTCTGGAATGCAATCGAATCGATCACGCCCGTGATGTCGGCAATCTTGCGCGAGCTGGTGGTGATCTGGTCCATGGTGGTCACCACCTGCGACACCACGGCGCCGCCGCGTGCGGCCACCTCGGCAGCGGTCGACGCGAAGTCGCTGGCCTGGCGCGAGGCCTGGGCGCTTTGCTGCACGGTGCTGGTCAGCACTTCCATCGACGAGGCCGTCTCTTCCAGGTTGGCCGCCGTCTGCTCGGTGCGGTGGCTCAGATCGTGGTTGCCGCTGGCGATCTCGGAGCTGGCGGTGGAGATGTTGCCCGCCGCGTCCTGCACCTGGCGCACCAGGTCACGCAGCGAGTCCTGCATGCGGCCCATGGCGCCCACCAGCTGGCCCACTTCGTCCTGGTTCATGGCCGCCACATCGCGCGACAGGTCGCCGCTGGCAATGCGTTCGGCCAGCTCTTGTGCCTGCCCGAGGGATTTGGTGATGGAGCGCACGCTGAAGAACGTGAGCGGAATCAGCACGGCCAGTGCCAGCACCAGGCCCACGCCGATCAGCGCGGCCATGGTGGAGGTGCGTGATTCGACGCCCGCACGGGCCTCGTCCATCTGCGCACGGGCCGAGTCCGCGAGGCTGGAGAACAGCTTGTCGGTGGCCTCCATGTGGACCTTCAGGCGATCGGCGTAGGCGCCGCCACCCGCACCGTCCAGCTGCGCGCCTTCGATCTTCTCGAAGATGGGCGAAATGCCGGTTTCGTACTGCTTGATCTCGTCCAGCGATTTGTCGATGGAGGCCACAAAATCGGCATCGCCCGACTGCACCTGGCGCACATCGGCCAGGCGCTTGCGCAGGGAGGTCAGGGTCTTGGCCCAGGACTCGCGCAGGGCAGAGACCTCGACCGAGTTGTTGAAGTTGATGATGATGTCTTTTTCGGTCCGGCGCAGGTCACCCAGGGTGGTGCGCAGCTCGGACATGTCGGTCAGCGTCTGCACGCGCTCTGAAAACAGCACCTGCAGGGTGCCGCGCGTGCGGTCCAGGGCTACGTAGCCCATGGCACCGATGACGACCAGAAGGATCAGGGAGAAGACGGTTCCGAAGTAGAGACGCGTGCGGATGGAGAAGCGGCCGAGAGCATTCATGGCTCTTCCTTACATTTTTTAACAGATAGTCCAGCATAGCAAATTTGGTGCCACACACACCCCCCACCTTCTGGGCCGGGGGTGGGCGGGACTATATGCCGGGCCAGGCCGTCCGCCGCACAGGGTAAGCACGGCCCCGGGGCCCTGTTTCAGGGAATCCTCGGGGCCAGTAGCTGCGCTTATTGCGCCGCTGCCATCACACGGGCTTGAGGGGGATGTACAGCTCGCCGCCGCCCTGCTGGAACTCGGCCGCCTTGGCCTGCATGCCCTGGGCCAGGGCTTCGGCCTCGGCCACGCCCTTTTGCGCGGCAAAGTCGCGCACTTCCTGGGTGATCTTCATCGAGCAGAACTTGGGCCCACACATCGAGCAGAAATGCGCCACCTTGGCCGAGTCCTTGGGCAGGGTCTCGTCGTGGTATTCCTTGGCCGTCTCCGGGTCCAGGCCCAGGTTGAACTGGTCCTGCCAGCGGAAGTCGAAGCGCGCTTGGCTGAGCGCATCGTCGCGCGAGCGGGCGCCGGGGTGGCCCTTGGCCACGTCGGCCGCGTGGGCGGCAATCTTGTAGGCAATGATCCCTTGCTTCACGTCGTCACGGTCGGGCAAGCCCAGGTGCTCCTTGGGCGTCACGTAGCACAGCATGGCCGTGCCCATCCAGCCGATCATGGCCGCGCCAATCGCGCTGGCGATGTGGTCGTAGCCCGGCGCGATGTCGATGGTCAGTGGGCCCAGGGTGTAGAACGGCGCTTCGTGGCAGGTCTTGAGCTGCTCGGTCATGTTGGCCTGGATCATGTGCATGGGCACATGGCCGGGGCCTTCGATCATGGTCTGCACGTCGTGCTTCCAAGCCACCTGGGTCAGCTCGCCCAGCGTGTGCAGCTCGGCAAATTGCGCTTCGTCGTTGGCATCGGACGCGCAGCCAGGCCGCAGGCCGTCACCCAGGCTGAACGACACGTCGTACGCCTTCATGATGTCGCAGATGTCCTCGAAGTGCTCGTACAGAAAGCTCTCGCGGTGGTGCGCCATGCACCACTTGGCCATGATGGAGCCCCCGCGCGACACAATGCCCGTGCGCCGCTGCGCCGTGAGGTGGATGTAGGCCAGACGCACGCCCGCGTGGATGGTGAAGTAGTCCACGCCCTGCTCAGCCTGCTCGATCAGCGTGTCGCGGAAGATTTCCCAGGTCAGGTCTTCGGCCACGCCGCCCACCTTTTCCAGCGCTTGGTAGATGGGCACCGTGCCAATCGGCACGGGCGAATTGCGCACGATCCAGTCGCGCGTGGTGTGAATGTTCTTGCCGGTGGACAGGTCCATCACGTTGTCGGCGCCCCAGCGGATGGCCCACACAAGCTTTTCCACTTCTTCTTCAATGCTCGACGTGACGGCCGAGTTGCCGATGTTCGCGTTGATCTTGACCAGGAAGTTGCGGCCAATCGCCATCGGCTCCACCTCGGGGTGGTTGATGTTGGCCGGAATGATGGCGCGGCCCCGGGCCACTTCGTCGCGCACGAATTCGGGCGTGATGATGCGAGGGATGCTGGCACCCATCGGGTTGCCCATCAGGCGCTTCTCACGGCCTGCGTCGGCCATGTACTGCTCCATCCACTCGCGCTTGCCGTTTTCGCGAATGGCCACGTATTCCATCTCGGGCGTGATGATGCCCTTCTTGGCGTAGTGCATCTGCGTAACGTTGGCACCGGCTTTGGCGCGCAGGGGCTGGCGCTGCAGGGCCGCAGCCTCGGCGCGCAGCTGGGCCAGGCGGGTGGCGTCTTCGCTCTTTTGCCCGTCGTCCAGCGCCACGGGCGCGCGGCCCTCGTAGTGCTCCACATCGCCACGGCCGGTGATCCAGCCGCCACGCACGCTGGCCAGGCCTTGGCGCACATCGATCACGGCGTTCGGGTCGGTGTAGGGGCCCGAGGTGTCGTACACGCTGACCAGCTCGCCGTTGGTGAGCGCGATGTCACGCACGGGCACGCGCAGGTCGGCGTGCAACTGGCCGGGGATATAGGCCTTGCGCGATGCGGGGAAGGGTTCGCGGGTGCGGGCGAGCAGCTCGGCAAACTTTTCAGCGCTGGCCAGTGGGGTGTGAGGGTCGGGGGCGTTCATGGGCAGGTCTCCTGGTTCCGGTGGCGGTGGGGTCTGCTCCGGAATGGACCTGTGCGCCCCTCGGATGGCTGCGCATGGCAGCCCCTGAGGCAAGGCGTGCCCACAGGGACTGCGGGCACGGGGACAAGGAGGTCGGCTCTTCTTCCGCCGGTATGAACCGGATCAAGTTCGTCGGGTTCGCAAGCTCGCCTGAATTCCTTCAGGCCCTTGCATCTCAGCGCATCAGCACACCCCGGAGCAGGCGCGAGTATAGGGCAGAGGAAATAACGGGCCCGCAGAGCCCGCGCATCAGCCGATACATCAGGCCAGGCGGCCGATGAGGATCACTGCAAAAAAGAACACAGCGGCAATCACCGTCCACTTGAGAATGACGAGCCCCAGGCGCTTGTAGCGCGGCTGCCCGGTGCCGGCATAAAACGCAAATGACACGGCGGCCGCCAAAAGCAGCAGCATGGCCAGCCAGCGAAAGATCAACATGGCCAACGGGCCCTACCAGGCACGCGCAGGCTGCGCAAAGCCGGTGGGTGCCTGGCGCTCATCCTCGAAGGTGATCACTTCCCAGGCATCGCGCTGGGCCAGCAACTCGCGCAGCAGCAGGTTGTTCATGGCATGGCCCGAGCGGAACGCGCTGTAGGCGGCCAGCAGCGGCTTGCCGATGAGGTAGAGGTCGCCCATGGCATCCAGGATCTTGTGCTTCACAAACTCGTCGTCGTAGCGCAGGCCGTCACTGTTGAGCACCTTGTAGTCGTCCATGACGATGGCATTGTCCAACCCGCCGCCCAGCGCCAGGCCGTTGGAGCGCATCATTTCCACATCGCGGGTGAAGCCAAAGGTGCGCGCGCGAGCGATATCGCGGCTGTAGTTGCCTTGCCCCAGGTCAAACTCCACGCGCTGGCCGGTGGAGTCCACGGCCGGGTGGTCAAAGTCGATTTCAAAACTGAGCTTGTAGCCGTGGTACGGCGTGAGGCGCGCCCACTTGGCATTGGCACCCTCACCCTCGCGCACCTCCACGGGCCGGGTGACGCGGATAAAGCGCTTGGGTGCGTTCTGCAGCTCCACCCCGGCGCTTTGCAACAGGAACACAAACGAGGCCGAAGACCCATCGAGGATGGGGACCTCTTCGGCCGTGATGTCCACGTACAGGTTGTCGATGCCCAGCCCCGCACAGGCCGACATCAGGTGCTCCACCGTGTGCACCTTGGCATTGCCCACTGCGATGGTGGACGCCAGCCTCGTATCCGTCACAGCCTCGGCACGGATGGGAATGTCCACCGGCTGCGGCAGATCCACCCGCCGGAACACGATGCCTGTGTCCGGCTGCGCGGGCCGCAGGGTCAACTCGACCCGTTGGCCGCTGTGCAGACCCACGCCTACGGCGCGGGTCAGGGTCTTGAGGGTGCGTTGCTGGAGCATCTGCGCATTTTAGTTTCTGCGGCACCGCCCCGCACGTGCCGAGGTCTTGTCGCACCTCAAAGCGACGCGTACGTAGAGCTACCGCCGCGTTTTCACCTACTGTGCAGGCCCCATGGTTCGCCGCACAATTTGGTACAGAGGGCCTTAATAACCACAACATGAACACACGACACCCGCCCCACAGGAGACCCCCATGAGCAAACTCAGTTTCAAGATGAAAGTCATGCTCATGATCGGCACCGCGCTCACGGCGCTGCTGATCATGGCCATCCTGTCGCTCCTCCAGGAGCGACGGCTGATCACCGAGTCCCGCAAGGATCTGCTGACCACCGCCGTCCAGTCCGCACACAGCATCGTGGTCGGTTACCAGGCCAAGGCCGCGAGCGGCGCCATGTCGGTGGAAGACGCGCAGAAGGCTGCCAAGGACGCCCTGCGCATTGCCCGCTACGGCGGCCCCGAGGGCAAGACCGAATATTTCTACATCTGGACCACCGAGGGCATGGGCGTGATGCACCCCTTCAAGACCGAGTGGGACGGGCAGGACATGCTCGGCAAGGTCAAGGATGGTTCGGGCGTGGACATCATCGGCCTGCTGGTCAACGGCATGCGCAGCAGCAAGGACGGCAAGGCCTTTGTACCCACCATGTTCGCGCGCCCCGGCCAGCAGACGCCCGTGCCCAAGCTGCAGTACATCGTCAAAGTGGACGGCTGGAACTGGATGGTGGGCTCCGGGCTGTATACGGACGACGTCGATGCCATGCTGCGCAAGGCCCTGTGGTCGAGCCTTGCACTGGTGGTGGCGGTGTTTGTGGCGGTGGGGGTGATCGGCCTGCTGGTGTCGCGCTCGGTGTTGCGCCAGATTGGAGGCGAACCCACCCACGCCATTGCCATCATGTCCGAGGTGGCCGAAGGCAACCTCGACGCCCAGATCCCAGCCGCCCCACCGGGCTCCATGCTCGACGGCCTGGCCCACATGGTGACCTCGCTGCGCAAGCTGGTGACCGAAGTGCGCTCGGCCACCGACAGCATCGCCACCGCGTCCAGCGAGATCGCCCAGGGCAACAACGACCTGGCCCACCGCACCGAAGACACGGCCAGCAACCTGCAGACCACGGCCAGCAGCATGGAGGAGCTGACCAGCACCGTGAAGCAGACGTCCGACTCCGCGCAGACCGCCAACCAGATGGCCACGTCCGCCGCTGAAGTGGCCGCACGCGGGGGCGAGGTGGTGTCGCAAGTGGTGTCCACCATGCAGGACATCAACGCCAGCAGCAAGAAGATCAGCGACATCATCGGCGTCATCGACGGGATCGCGTTCCAGACCAACATCCTGGCGCTCAACGCCGCCGTGGAGGCCGCCCGCGCAGGCGAACAGGGCCGGGGCTTTGCAGTCGTGGCGGGCGAGGTGCGCAGCCTGGCGCAGCGCAGCGCCGAGGCTGCCAAGGAGATCAAGTCGCTGATCGGCGCGTCGGTCGAAAAGGTCGAGTCCGGCACCGCACTGGTGGGCAATGCAGGCGCCACCATGACGGAGATCGTGGCCAGCGTGCAGCGCGTGACCGACATCATTGGCGAGATCCGTGCGGCCACATCGGAGCAGAGCCAAGGCATCGCGCAGGTCAACACGGCCATGAACCAGCTGGACCAGATGACCCAGCAGAACTCGGCGCTGGTGGAAGAATCCACGGCCGCCGCCGACAGCCTGCGCGAGCAAGCCATGAAGCTCACCCAGGTGGTGGCGCTGTTCCGCGTGAACGGCAGCACCTCCGCGCCCGCCCCGGCCAGCCGCCCCGCAGCCGCGCCCCGCCCCGCCGTGGCCCCTGCCGTGCGTGCGGCAGCGCCCCGCCCGGCTCTGGCCAAGGTGCCGGCAGCCCCTCGTGCTGCTGCGCCTTCACCCGCGCCAGCGGCGGCATTGCCCCCCAAGGCAAGCAGCCCCAAGCCTGCGGCTGACAATAACGATGACTGGGAATCTTTTTGATCACTGAGAGGCCTGGGGCCACCCAGGCCTGAACGCGCGCTGAAGCACGCTACATCAGTAAAAAAGCCCTGCCAGCTTGCGCTGGCAGGGCTTTTTGTTTTACACCCCCATCAAGGGGCGGCGAAGTGCGATCAGCGGGGCTCTCAGTCTGCCTGCTTGCGCAGGAAGGCGGGGATCTCCAGGTCATCCATGCCGCCGGACGACAGGGCATCCACGCGGGCTGCAGCCTGCGTACGGTTGGTGCGCCACACGCTGGGCACCGACATGCTGCCGTAGTCGGCCTGGGCGCTGCCGGCATGGCCGCCAGGAACGCCCACAGCGCCACCCAGCGTGCCCACACCAGCGACGGGCATCTGGTAGGCCATGTTGTCCGTGCCCGTGCGCAGACCACCTTGCACCACCGAGATGGGCTGGCGGCGTGCATTGGCACGCGACAGGCCCGTGGCCACCACGGTCACGCGGATCTCATCGCCCAGGCTTTCATCGTAGGCGGCGCCGAAGATCACATGCGCATCGGTGGATGCGTAGGCGTTGATGGTGTTCATGGCCTGGCGCGACTCGGACAGCTTGAGGCTGCCCTTGCTGGCCGTGACCAGCACCAGCACGCCCTTGGCGCCCGACAGGTCGATGCCTTCGAGCAGCGGGCAGGCAATGGCCTGCTCGGCAGCGATGCGTGCGCGGTCCGGGCCGCTGGCCGTGGCCGTGCCCATCATGGCCTTGCCGGGCTCGCCCATCACGGTGCGCACGTCTTCAAAGTCCACGTTCACCTGGCCGTATTCGTTGATGATTTCAGCGATGCCGCCCACGGCGTTCTTGAGCACGTCATTGGCGTGGGCAAAGGCTTCGTCCTGGGTGATGTCGTCGCCCAGCACGTCCAGCAGCTTTTCGTTGAGCACCACGATCAGCGAGTCCACGTTGGCTTCCAGTTCGGCCAGGCCATCGTCCGCATTCTTCATGCGGCGACCGCCTTCCCAGTCGAAAGGCTTGGTGACCACGCCCACCGTCAGGATGCCCATCTCCTTGGCCACGCGCGCGATCACGGGCGCAGCGCCCGTACCCGTACCGCCGCCCATGCCCGCCGTGATGAACAGCATGTGGGCGCCGGAAATGGCTTCACGGATATCGGCCACCGCTGCCTCGGCCGCGTCGCGGGCCTTCTCGGGCTTGCCCCCTGCGCCCAGCCCGCTGTTGCCCAGCTGGATGACGCGGTGGGCCGAGCTGCGTGTGAGCGCCTGCGCGTCGGTGTTGGCGCTGACAAACTCCACGCCCTGCACGCTGCGGGCAATCATGTGCTCGACGGCATTGCTGCCGCCGCCGCCCACACCGATCACCTTGATCTGGGTGCCCTGGTTGAATTCTTCGGCTTCGATCATTTCGATGGTCATCTTGGAGCTCCTGGTTCTAAATTCGTATGCAATTGCCAATTGAGAGATGGGATCATTTTTCTTGTAGTGCGTGGCGGTCCTGTACATCGCCATCGCTCGCGCGGTATCTGGTGAGGGCTCCCACGCGCTAGCCACAGGGGGTATTTCATGGTCAGAAATTCCCCACGATGAAATCTTTGAAGCGTCCGAACGCGGTCTTCATGGACCCACTCTTCTGAGCCACCTTGAAACCGCGCAGGCGTGCCAGGCGCGCTTCTTCAAGCAACCCCATCACCGTGGCTGCACGGGGCTGGGCCACCATGTCCGCCAGAGCGCTGGAATACTTGGGGATGCCGCGCCGCACGGGCTTGAGGAAGATGTCCTCGCCCAGTTCGATCATGCCGGGCATCACCGAGCTGCCGCCCGTGAGCACGATGCCCGAGGACAACACCTCTTCGTAACCCGACTCGCGCACCACCTGCTGCACGAGCGAGAAGATTTCTTCGACGCGCGGCTCGATCACACCGGCCAGCGCCTGCTTGCTCAGCATGCGCGGGCTACGGTCGCCCAGGCCGGGAACTTCCACCTGCGCCTCGGGGTCCGCCAACAGCTGCTTGGCGTAGCCGCTTTCGACCTTGATGTCTTCGGCGTCCTTCGTAGGGGTGCGCAGCGCCATCGCGATGTCGCTGGTGATGAGGTCGCCCGCGATCGGGATCACCGCCGTGTGACGGATCGCACCACCCGTGAAGATGGCGACATCGGTCGTGCCTGCGCCGATGTCCACCACCACCACGCCCAGCTCGCGCTCGTCGTCGGTCAGCACGGCCTGGCTGCTGGCCAACGGGTTCAGCATGAGCTGCTCGACCTCCAGGCCGCAGCGGCGCACGCACTTGATGATGTTCTCGGCCGCGCTCTGTGCGCCGGTCACGATGTGGATCTTGGCTTCGAGGCGGATGCCGCTCATGCCAATGGGCTCCTTCACATCCTGCCCGTCGATCACAAACTCTTGCGGCTCCACCAGCAACAGGCGCTGGTCGCTGCTGATGTTGATAGCCTTGGCCGTCTCCACCACGCGGGCCACGTCGGCCGACGTGACTTCCTTGTCCTTCACCGCCACCATGCCGCTGGAGTTGAGACCGCGAATGTGGCTGCCCGTGATGCCGGTGTAGACGCGCTGGATCTTGCAGTCAGCCATCAGCTCGGCCTCTTTCAGCGCCTGCTGGATGCTCTGCACGGTGGCATCGATGTTGACTACCACCCCACGCTTCAGACCGTTGCTTGGGGCCACGCCCAAGCCTGCGAGCTTGAGCTCGCCATTGGGCAGAACCTCGGCCACCACAGCCATGACCTTGGCGGTGCCAATGTCCAGCCCCACGACGACGTCTTTGTATTCTCTTGCCATATCAGTCTCTGCCCTTCTCGGTTCTGTCCCGCTGTCCCACCAAGCCCTCACACCGCCCTCTCGGGGCCCACAGCACGCTGCATCCAGTCTGCGTGCTGCGTCTTGCTCTGTCTTGCCTCATGCCATTACCTCTTGCGCACGGCCGTCGCGCCGGTTGCGTCTGCAGTCACTGTGGTCACACCCCGCAGGCGCAGGGCGTAGCCCCCGGCGTGGCGCAGGTCCGCAGACTCCAGCGCGTCCACGCGGCGGCCATACTGCGCGGCCACCTGGGTCAGGGTGCGTACAAAACGCTGCGTGCGCTGCACCACTTCCTGCGGCGTACCGCCTCCCAGCTCCACCACGGCCTCGCTGTCGAGGGTCGCGCGCCAGCCGCCTCGCCCGGTCAGCTGCAGCTCTTCCACGTCCAGGCCCAGAGGTTTGAACACGGGCTCCAGCAGCCCATACATCTGCAGCACCTCGGCCGAGCTGCCTGTAGGCCCCTGCAGGCGCGGCAGGCCCTCCTGCTCCACATCGCCCACATTGGCCTCGAAGACTTCGCCCTGGCTGTTGACCAGCGCTGAGCCGGTGTCCGGCCCCCAGTACGCCACCGCGTCATGCTCCTGCAACTCCACACGCAAGCTGCCGGGGTACACCCGACGCACTTGCGCGCGGCGTACCCAAGGCACCTGCTCGAAGGCCTCGCGGGCGGCACGCAGGTCCACGGTGAAGAAGTTGCCCACCAGATGTGGCGCCACGTTGGCCCGCAGGGTCACCGCGTTGTTGTGCACCAGCTCGCCCTGCACCACGATGCGTGCGATGGCAAAGCCGGGGTAGCGCAGCACCCACCCCACCCCCGCCGCCAGCACGGCCAGGGCGCAGCCCACGAACAGGACCGACGCGGTCAGGTTCATGAGCTTGACGTCCAGGGGTGCGGGCAGCGTCTGATTCATCAGGCAGCCTTTGGTTTTGCGGGCGTGTCGAGGGCCGCATCGGCGAGGATGCGCAGACACAGCTCTTCGTAGCTGATGCCAGAGGCGCGGGCCGACATGGGCACCAGCGAATGACCCGTCATGCCAGGGGATGTGTTCATCTCCAGCAGGAAGGGCTTGCGGTCGCTCGCGCGGATCATCAGGTCGGCGCGGCCCCAGCCCCGGCAGCCAAGGGTGCGGTAAGCCTCCAGCACGATGCGCTGGATCTCGCGCTCTTCGGCCTCGGGCAGGCCGCTCGGGCACTGGTACTTCACGTCGTCGGTGAAGTACTTGTTCTGGTAGTCGTAGGCGCCATCGGGCGCCACGATGCGGATCACCGGCAGTGCGCGCGCGTTGGCGCCCTGGCCCAGCACGGGGCAGGTCACCTCTTCGCCCTCGATGAACTCTTCGCACAACACATCGGGGTCGTACTGGGCAGACAGCTGGACGGCCTCCTGCATGTCCGAATAGCCGCGCACCTTGGTCACGCCGATGGACGAGCCTTCGCGCGGCGGCTTGACGATCAGCGGCAGACCCAGCTCGTCGGGCACGGTGCGCACTACTTCACGCTGTTGACGGTCAGGGGCCAGCCACACGTACCGCGGCGTGGGCAGGCCCTCGGCCAGCCACACCCGCTTGGTCATGACCTTGTCCATGGCGATGGCCGAGGCCATCACGCCGGGGCCGGTGTACGGAATGCGCAGCAGCTCCAGCGCGCCCTGCACCGTGCCGTCTTCGCCATGGCGGCCGTGCAGTGCGATGAAGCAGCGCGCATAGCCGTCGCGCTTCAAGTCGCCCAGCGCGTTCTGTGCGGGGTCAAACGCATGGGCATCCACGCCACGCGAGCGCAGCGCCTGCAGCACGCCGCTGCCCGACATCAGCGACACCTCGCGCTCGGCCGAGTCCCCGCCCATCAGGACGGCGACCTTGCCCAGCGATTTCACATCGATATTCGATTCAGGAAGGGTCATAGTGCGCTCCCTTCATGCGCTTTCAGCTCATTATTTTGTAGCATCTCAACCACCTTGCCGGGCACTGCGCCAATGGAGCCGGCTCCCATGCACATCACCACGTCGCCCGCGCGTGCGTTGTCGGCAATGGCCTGGGGCAGATCGGCCACGTTGTCCACAAACACCGGCTCCACGCGCCCTGCCACACGCAGGGCACGGGCCAGCGAGCGTCCATCGGCGGCCACGACTGGCGCCTCGCCTGCGGCATACACCTCGGTGAGCAGTACCGCATCGGCATGGCCGATCACCTTGACGAAATCTTCAAAGCAATCGCGCGTGCGGGTGTAGCGGTGCGGCTGGAAGGCCAGCACCAGGCGCCGCCCGGGGAACGCGCCGCGTGCGGCCGCCAGCGTGGCAGCCATCTCCACAGGGTGGTGGCCGTAGTCGTCGATGACGGTGAAGGTGCCGCCGTCCTTCGCGGGCAGATCGCCATAGCGCTGGAAGCGCCGGCCCACGCCCTTGAAGCCCGCCAGCGCGCGCTGCACGGCGTCGTCGGGGATGTTCAGCTCCACCGCCACGGCAATGGCCGACAGCGCGTTGAGCACGTTGTGCTCGCCCGCGAGGTTGAGCACGATCTCCATATCGGGCAGCGTGACGCCGTTGCGCCGCTGCACGGTGAAGCGCATCTGGCCCGCCTCGGCGCGCACGTTGATGGCGCGCACCTGCGCGTCTTCCGAGAAGCCGTAGCTGGTGATAGGGCAGGTCACGCTCTGCAGGATGTCGCGTACGGCGGGACTGTCCACACACAGGATGGCCGTGCCGTAGAACGGCATGCGGTGCAGGAAATCGACAAACGCGCCCTTGAGCCGGCCGAAGTCGTGGCCATAGGTCTCCATGTGGTCGGCGTCGATGTTGGTCACCACGGCCATCACGGGCAGCAGGTTCAAGAACGACGCGTCGGACTCATCGGCCTCGACCACGATGTAGTCGCCGCTGCCCAGCTTGGCATTGGCGCCCGCGCTGTTGAGCCTGCCGCCGATGACGAAGGTCGGATCCAGCCCCGCCTCGGCCAGCACGCTGGTCACGAGGCTGGTAGTGGTGGTCTTGCCGTGTGTGCCCGCGATGGCAATGCCCTGCTTCAGGCGCATCAGTTCGGCCAGCATCAGTGCGCGCGGCACCACGGGGATCTTCTTTTCGCGTGCGGCCAGCACTTCAGGGTTGTCCGAAGTGACGGCTGTGGACGTGACCACGGCGTCGGCGCCATCGATGTGCGCTGCCGCGTGGCCTAGGCAGGTCTTGATGCCCAGGTCGGCCAGGCGGCGCAGCGTGGCACTGTCGGCCAGGTCCGAGCCCGAGATGCGGTAACCTAGGTTGAACAGCACTTCGGCAATGCCACTCATGCCGGCGCCGCCGAGGCCTACGAAATGGATGTGGCGAATCGCATGTTTCATGATTGGGCCAACTCCTCGCAGGCAGTCACCACCTCGCGGGTGGCATTGATTTTTTGCATGTTTTTGGCCTTGAGCGCTACATCCACAAGTGTGGGGCGCTCTAATTTCAATAGCATTTCAGACAGCCCTTGCGGCGTCAGGTCGCGCTGCTGCACCAGCCAGCCGCCTCCTGCGTTCACGAGGAACTGCGCGTTGGTGGTCTGGTGGTCGTCCACGGCCGACGGGAAGGGGACAAAGATAGACGCGGCGCCCACGGCGGCGATCTCGGTGACGGTGCTCGCCCCCGCCCGGCAGACGATGATGTCGGCCGCTGCAAACGCGCTGGCGGTGTCGTCGATGAATGGCGTCAGCTCTGCCTCGACCCCTGCAGCGGCGTAGTGGGCGCGCAGGGCATCGATCTGTGCCGCACCGCTTTGGTGGACCACGGTGGGTCGTTGGCCGACCGGCATCAATGCGATGGCCTGGGGCACGATCTCGTTGAGCGCACGTGCTCCCAGGCTACCGCCCACCACCAGCAGGCGCAGCGGGCCACTGCGGCCTGCAAACCGCTCGGCCGGGCCCGGCTGCTGCGTGAAGGCGGTGCGCAGGGGGTTGCCCACCCACTGGCCCTGCTTGAACACCTGGGGGAAGGCGGTGAACACCCGGTCGGCCACACCTGCCAGGACCTTGTTCGCCATGCCCGCCACCGAATTCTGCTCATGCAGCACCAGGGGCTTGCCCGCGAGCACGCCCATCATCCCACCCGGAAAGGTGATGTAGCCACCCAGGCCCACCACCACGTCGGGCTTCACACGGCGCACGACCTGCAGCGCCTGCCAGAACGCACGCAGCAGGCGCAGCGGCAACAGGGCCAGCGTGACGAGTCCCTTGCCGCGCACGCCCGAAAAATCGATGAGCTCCAGCGCAAAGCCGTGCTGCGGCACGATGCGCGACTCCATGCTGCCGGGCGCGCCCAGCCAGTGCACACGCCAGCCGCGTGCGCGCAGTTCCTCGGCCACAGCCAAGCCGGGGAAGATGTGGCCGCCGGTTCCACCAGCCATGATGAGGGCGGTCTTCTGCGTGCTCATACGCGACTTCCCCGCATGAGGAGCTTATTCTCGTAATCGACCCGCAGCACCACCGCCAGCGCCACCAGGTTCATCAGAATCGCCGACCCGCCAAAACTCATCAGTGGCAGCGTGAGCCCCTTGGTCGGCAACGCGCCCAAATTCACGCCCATGTTGATGAAGGCTTGAAAACCGATCCAGATCGCCACGCCCTGCGCCACCAGCCCCGCGAACACGCGGTCCAGCGCAATGGCCTGGCGGCCGATGTGCATGATGCGGCGGGTCATCCACAGGAACAGCACGATGAGCGCAACCACGCCCACCAGACCAAACTCTTCGCCGATCACGGCCATCAGGAAGTCGGTGTGCGCCTCGGGCAGCCAGTGCAGCTTCTCCACACTGCCCCCCAGCCCCACGCCAAACACCTCGCCGCGTCCGATGGCGATCAACGAGTGCGACAGCTGGTAGCCCTTGCCGAGTGCATGCTGTTCGCTGAAGGGGTCCAGGTACGCAAACACGCGCTCGCGGCGCCAGGGCGAGCTGGCAATCATCAGCGCAAAGGCCCCCACCAGCACGCCGGCGATCAGAAAGAACATGCGGGCGTTCACACCGCCCAGGAACAGGATGCCCATGGCAATCACGGCCACCACCATGAAGGCCCCCATGTCAGGCTCGGCCAGCAGCAGCACGCCGACGATGGCCACCGCAGCGCCCATGGGCAACACGGCGCGGAAGAAGCGCTCCTTCACCTCCATCTTGCGCACCATGTAGTCGGCGGCGTAGATCAGCACCGCAAACTTGGCCACCTCGGAGGGCTGGAAGCCCACGGGGCCGATGGACAGCCAGCGGCGCGCGCCATTGACCACCTTGCCCACGCCGGGAATCAGGACCGCCACCAGCATGAGCAAGGCCACGATGAACAACCAGGGCGCCACCCGCTCCCACAGCGCCATGGGCACCTGGAACGCCAGCAGCGCCGCCACAAACCCCACCACCAGGTACATCATGTGGCGTGTCAGGAAATGGGTGGACGCATAGTTGGCAAAGCGCGGGTTGTCCGGCATGGCAATCGACGCCGAATACACCATCACCAACCCCCACGCCAGCAGTGCCACCACCACCCAGAGCAAGGCCTGGTCAAAGCCCAGCACGCTCGCGGGCGTGCTGGACGACTGGCGGTACTCGGTGCCGCCCACGCGCACGGGCAACACATCGGCCGCCTTGCCGGGCAGGCCACCGAACCAGCCGGTCACGCGTTGCAACAGGGTGCTGGCGGGTGCCGTCATTGCATGCCCTCCGCCGACTGGCCCGCATCGTCGGCCATCGCCCGCACGGTCTCGCAAAAGACCTGGGCGCGGTGCTCGTAGTCCTTGAACATGTCGAAACTGGCGCAGGCGGGCGACATCAGCACCGCATCGCCAGAATGGGCGCGCTGCGCGGCCAGTGCAACGGCCTCAGGCAAGGTGTCCGCATCGAGCAAAGGCACGCCAGCGTCCTGGAGCGCAGCGCGGATCAGCGGTGCGTCGCGGCCAATCAGCACCACCGCACGTGCATAACGTGCGACGGGGGCTGCCAGGGGCGCAAAGTCCTGCCCCTTGCCTTCTCCGCCCAGAATGACCACCAAACGCCGCTCCGTGCCCAGCCCCACCAGCGCAGCCGCCGTGGCGCCCACGTTGGTGCCCTTGCTGTCGTCAAAATATTCCACGCCGTGGATGATGGCCACGGGCTCCACACGGTGCGGCTCGCCCCGGTACTCGCGCAGGCCGTAGAGCATGGGCGCCAGCGGGCAACCCGCCGCCGTGGCCAGCGCCAGCGCGGCCAATGCGTTGGTGGCGTTGTGGCGGCCCCGGATGCGCAGGGCATCCGCCGGCATGAGCCGCTGGATGTGCAGGTCCTCTTCGACCTCGTTGCGGCCACGCTTTCGGGTTTCGTCCGCGTCCATGGCGCGCACCAGCCAGGGCATGCCGCTGACCACCTCAATGCCGAAATCGCCCGGACGCCGGGGCATGTCGCCACCAAAAGTGAGGTGCGCGCGCACCTGCGGCTTTTGCAGCTTGGCCTTGACGGGTGGCGGCAGCATGGCCATCACCGCAGCGTCTTCGCGGTTCAGGATCATCAAGCCCGTCTGGCCAAAGATGCGCGCCTTGGCCGCAGCATAGGCCTCGATGCTGCCGTGCCAGTCCAGGTGGTCCTGCGTGATGTTGAGCACCGTGGCGGCTGTGGGTTCGAAGCCCCCTTCACCCCCATTCACGCCATCCAGCTGAAAGCTCGACAGTTCCAGCACCCACACGTCGGGCAAGGTGTCTACATCCAGGTGTTCTGCCAGTGTGTCGAGCAGGGTCGGACCGATGTTGCCGGCCACGGCCACGCGTTTGCCAGAGCGCTCCACCAACTGTCCGGTGAGCGAGGTCACGGTGGTCTTGCCGTTGGTCCCGGTGATAGCCAGCACGGCGGGGGCATACGCGTGCGATGCACGCAGCGCAGCCAAGGCCGTGGCATACAGGCTCAACTCACCGCCAGCGCTGATGTTGCTTGCGCGAGCCGCTTCCAAAACAGGAGCCACTGCCTCGGGGCTCAGCCCTGGCGAACGATAGACCGCGTGCAGGTTCTGCCCCTGCACCAGACTGGCATCGAATGCGCCCGACACAAAACGCACCTGGGGCAGCTCCTGCTGCAGTGCGGGCAGTTGCGGCGGGGCAGCGCGTGTGTCGGCCACGGTAACCTGTGCACCACAACGCACACACCAGCGTGCCATCGCCATGCCCGAGGCGCCCAGGCCCAGGATCAGGATGTGCTGGTCTTGCAGCAGGTTCGCCACGCCTTCGCGCGCCGGGCCTGCAGGCACATCGGGCGAAGTGGGCCCATCGGCCTCAGCGGTCTCGGCAACGTCCGCGCTGTCCGCAGCGCCCGGCTCGGGAGCGGTCACCTCGGCAAAGATCTGCGCCACAAAGTCCGCCGCTGCCTTCGCGGCGGAGACGGCGGGCACGGCCTCGGGGTTCCAGGCGGTGCTGGTGCTTTTGGCTGCGGGCGAAGCGTCTGTGGCCTCCCTGCCTGTCGCGGCAACATCCTGCTGCGGATTCGCCTCAGGCGCTGCGGGCGCTACGGGCAAAGGGGCCTGCATGCCAGGATCGCCTTCGGGAGTGCCGTCCGCACCCACCCCGGCCCCTGCCAACGGGGGCATGGCCTCGGGTGTACCGAGGGGGTCAGGGACAAGAGGATCGTTCGGGTTCATCGCAGTTTCAGCGTGGACAGGCCGATCAGGCACAGCAGCATGGTGATGATCCAGAAGCGCACAACCACCTGCGTTTCCTTCCAGCCGCTCTTTTCAAAGTGGTGGTGCAGAGGCGCCATCTTGAGCAGGCGGCGGCCTTCGCCATAGCGCTTCTTGGTGAACTTGAACCAGGTGACCTGCAGCATCACCGACAGGGCCTCGACCACAAAGATGCCGCCCATGATGGCCAGCACGATCTCCTGGCGCACGATGATGGCGATGGTGCCCAGGGCTCCGCCCAGCGCCAGTGCCCCCACGTCGCCCATGAAAACCTGGGCGGGGTGCGCGTTGAACCAGAGGAAAGCCAGGCCCGCGCCCGCCATGGCGGCGCAGAAGATCAGCAACTCGCCCGAACCCGGAATGTGCGGGAAGAACAGGTACTTGGAATACACCGAGCTGCCGGTGACATAAGCAAACACGCCCAGCGCCGAGCCCACCATCACCACGGGCATGATGGCCAGGCCGTCCAGGCCGTCGGTCAGGTTCACCGCATTGCTGGAGCCCACGATGACGAGATAGGTGAGGATCACGAAACCGAGCACGCCCAGCGGGTAACTCACTTCCTTGAAGAAGGGCAACTGCAGCCCCGCCTTGGGCGGCAGGTCCAGCGAAAAGCCCGACTGCACCCAGCCCACGAACAGCTCCCACACCTTGGCATTGGAGCTTTCAGAAATGCTGAACACCAGGTACAGCGCGGCCATGAGGCCGATCACCGACTGCCAGAAGTACTTCTCGCGCGAACGCATGCCTTCGGGGTCCTTGTTGACCACCTTGCGCCAGTCGTCCACCCAGCCGATGGCACCAAAGCCCAGCGTGACGATGAGCACAATCCACACAAAGCGGTTGGACAGGTCAAACCACAGCAGGGTGGAAATGGCGATCGACAACAGGATCAACACACCGCCCATGGTGGGCGTGCCGCTCTTGGACAGGTGCGACTGCATCGCATAGCCCCGGATGGGCTGGCCGATCTTGAGCGAGGTGAGGATGCGAATCACCTTGGGGCCGGCCACCAGCCCGATGAGCAGCGCCGTCATGGCGGCCATCACCGCACGGAACGTGAGGTACTGGAACACCCGAAAGAAGCCGAACTCGGGCGACAGGCCCTGCAGCCATTGCGACAGCATCAGCAGCATGTGGCACCTCCGGCATAGGCTGGCACCGTACGGGCAATATCAATGCGTTGCGCCATGGTGTCCCTCCCTTGGGTTGATCGGCTTTTGTTGTTGTTCTGGGGGCAGTGCGGCGGCGCTGATCGCCTCGACCACCTGTTCCATCTTCATGAATCGCGATCCCTTGACCAGCACGCTGCCCACCGTGGGCAGGGCGTTGCGCACCGCATCCTGCAGTGCGCTCATATCGTTGAAATGCCGGGCAACACCACCCTGCCCGTCGCCGTACGCCGACGCGGCGTGCACCGACTGCGCGCCCAGCGCAAACAACGTGGGGATACCAGCCTCACGGGCCAGTGCGCCGGCCTCGGTGTGGAACTGTGGCCCCTGGTCGCCCACCTCGCCCATGTCGCCCATCACCAGCAGTTGCGGGCCTGGCAGTTCGGCCAGCACCTGGATGGCTGCGTGCATGGAATCGGGGTTGGCGTTGTACGTGTCGTCCACCACCGTGATGTCGCGGCCCGCGACGGTCACACTGAAAGCGCGCGAGCGGCCCTTGACCGGTGTGAAGTCGCGCAGCCCCTGGGCAATGGCCGCGACGGGTGCACCCGCTGCCAGCGTGCACGCCGTGGCTGCCAGCGCGTTGGTGACGTTGTGGCGGCCAGCGATGTGCAGGCGGGTCGTGATCTCGCCGCGTGGTGTGGCCAGGGTGACCGCCCAGGCGCCGCGCTCCCACGTGGCCTGGGCACAGCGAACATCACCGCCATCACCAAAGGTCACCGTGCGGCGGCCGGGCCGCCCCAGGGCCAGCGACTGCCACAGGCCCGTGTAGGCATCCCCTGACGGGAACACGGCCACGCCATCGGCGGGCAAGCTGGCAAACACCGAGCCGTTCTCGCGGGCCACCGCCTCGACGGTATGCATGAACTCCAGATGCTCGCGCTGCGCGTTGTTGACCAAGGCCGCCGTGGGCTGGGCCATGGCGGCCAGCGTGGCGATCTCGCCAGGGTGGTTCATGCCCATCTCGATCACGGCGGCGCGGTGGCTGGCGCGCAGGCGCATCAGCATCAGCGGCACACCGATGTCGTTGTTGAAATTGCCCTGCGTGGCAAACGCAGCCTCACCCTGCCAGGCACGCAGGACGGACGCGATCATCTGCGTCACCGTGGTCTTGCCATTGCTGCCCGTCACGCCGATCAGCGGCAGGTGGAACTGCGTACGCCAGCCGGTGGCGAGTGCGCCCAGCGCAGCCAGGCTGTCGGGCACTTCGATGCCGGGCAAACCGGCTGCCTCCAGACCACCGTGTGCAATGGCTGCAGCGGCGCCGCCAGCACGGGCATCGGCCAGGAAGGCGTTGGCATCAAAACGCTCCCCCTTGAGCGCCACAAACAGATCGCCCGGCTGCAGGGTGCGCGTGTCGGTGTGCACACGCGCCAGCGGCGTGGCGCCATCGCCCACCAAGCGGGCAGCGGGAATACGCGGCTGCAGCAGTGCCCAGGCTTGCTGCAGTGTCATGACGGGTGCAATGGTGTTCATGCCCATGTGTGGGCTCCTCGGGCCTGCAGCGCAGCCTGCGCATGGGCCATGTCGGAGAACGGCACGCGCACGCCTGCCGTCTCCTGGGTGTCTTCATGGCCCTTGCCGGCAATCAGCACCACATCGGCAGGTGCGGCCTCGGCAATGGCCTGCGCGATGGCGGCCGCACGGTCGGGCTCGGCGCGCACGGTGCCACCGGCAATCGTGCCCTGCAGGATCTGGTGCAGGATGGCGGCCGGGTCTTCGCTGCGGGGGTTGTCGCTGGTCACCAGCACCTGGTCGGCCTGCTGCTGGGCTACGGCACCCATCAGCGGGCGTTTGCCCGCGTCGCGGTCGCCGCCGCAGCCGAACACGCACCACAGCCGCCCGCCACGCTCGGTGGCCAGGGGGCGCAGGGCTTGCAGGGCCTTGTCCAAAGCGTCGGGGGTGTGGGCGTAGTCCACGGCCACCAGGGGTTGGCCCACCGCCACCAGCCGCTGCATGCGGCCCGGCACGGGCTGCAGGCCGGCACAGGCGCGCACAGCGCGGCCCAGCGGCACACCCAGGCTGCGCAGCGTGGCCAGCACCCCCAGCAGGTTCAGCACGTTGTACTGGCCGATCACGCGGGTTTGCAGCAGCTGCCGGTCAGAGCCCTCGGCCACCGTGAAACACAGACCCTGGTCGCCCAGGGTGATGTCCTGCGCCGCCAGGCGCGCAGCCCCCTGGGCCGAGACGCTCCACAGATCCAGGGCACTGCCCTTCAGCTCGCCATGCAATTGGGCGCCTGCAGGGTCGTCCACATTGATGATGGCAGCCTGCAGGCCCGGCCAGTCGAACAGCGCCCGCTTGGCCAGCCAGTAATCGGCCATGCTGCCGTGGTAGTCCAGGTGGTCTTGCGTGAAGTTGGTGAAGATGGCCGCGTGGATGTGCGTGCCGTCGAGCCGGGCCTCGGCCAATCCAATCGACGAGGCCTCGATGGCGCAGGCACCGAGGCCCTGCGCCACAAACTGGGCAAACGCGCGCTGCAACCGCACCGGGTCGGGCGTGGTCATGCCGGTGGAGGTGAGCGCGGGTGGCAGTCCCATGCCCAAAGTGCCCACCAGCGCACATTGATCTTGCCCTGATTGCTCCTCATTCGATAGCGCATTCAGAGCACCTGCGAGCCACCACGCCGTGCTGGTCTTGCCGTTGGTTCCCGTCACCGCCAGCACCTTCAGCTGCTGCGTGGGTTGTGCAAACCATTCGGCGGCGATGGGCCCTGTGGCGGCCTTGAGACCTTGCAGCGCGGCCATGTGGTCGCCCGCAAAAGCGAAGGCCTCGACCCCCGCCTGTTCGACGAGGCAGGCCGTGGCGCCACGCACCATGGCGTCGGCCACATGCGCGCGGCCGTCTGTGGCGGCACCGGGCCAGGCAATAAAGCCGTCGCCGGGCGTGATCTGGCGGCTGTCGGTGTGCAGGGCGCCGGTGACGCGCGTGCGCAGCCATTGCACCGCGTCGCTGGCAGTCTGCAGGGTGTGGAGCGGCGCTTGCATCACAGCGACTCCTCCACGGCATTGGCCACGATCTGCGGCTTGACGGCCATGTCGGGCTGCACGCCCATCATGCGCAGGGTCTGCTGCACCACCTCGCTGAACACCGGCGCGGCCACGGCACCGCCGTAGAACACGCCGTTGCTGGGCTCGTCGATCATCACGGCCACGATGATGCGGGGCTTGTCGATGGGTGCCATGCCGGTGAACCACGCGCGGTACTTGCCCGAGGCGTAGTTCTTGCCCACCTGCTTGCGTGCCGTGCCCGACTTGCCGCCCACGGAGTAGCCCACGGTCTGCGCCTTCTGGCCCGTGCCGCCGGGGCCTGCGGCCATCTGCAGCATCTTGCGCACCTGGTCGGCCGTGCGCTCGGAAAAAACAGGCACGCCCACGGCGGGCTCGGCCGTCTTGAGCATGGTGGCGGGAATCACCCGACCGCCATTGGCAAACACGGTGTACGACCGTGCCATCTGGAACAGGCTGGCCGAGAGGCCGTAGCCGTACGACATGGTGGCCTGCTCCACGGGGCGCCAGCTCTTGTAGGGGCGCAGGCGGCCCGTCACCACGCCCGGGAAGTGCAATTGGGGCTTCTGACCAAAACCGGCGGCCGAGAAGGTCTCCCACATCTCGCGCGCGGGCATCTGCATGGCCAGCTTGGTGGTGCCCACGTTGCTGGACTTCTGGATCACGCCTTCGACCGTGAGCACGCCGTAGTTGTGCGTGTCCGAGATCGTGGAGCCTGTGATGGTGATGCGTCCGGGGTTGGTATCCACCACGGTCTCGGGGCGCACGCGCCCGGTCTCCAGTGCCAGGCCGATGGTGAACGGCTTCATGGTCGAGCCGGGCTCGAACACGTCGGTCAGCGCACGGTTGCGCAGCTGCTCGCCGGTCAGATTCTGGCGCTTGTCGGGGACGTAGCTCGGGTAGTTGGCTAGCGCCAGCAGCTCGCCCGTGTGGGCATCGAGCACCACCACGCTGCCCGCCTTGGCCTTGTGCGCGGCGACCTGGTCGCGCAGCTTCTGGTACGCAAAGAACTGCACCTTGCTGTCGATGGACAACTGCATGTCCTTGCCATCGACCGGGGGCACGGTTTCGCCCACGCTTTCGACCACACGGCCCAATCGGTCCTTGATCACGCGGCGCGAACCGGGCTTGCCTGCCAGCTCCTTGTCGAAGGCCAGCTCCATGCCTTCCTGGCCGTGGTCTTCCACGTTGGTGAAGCCCACCACGTGTGCGGCAGCCTCGCCCTCGGGATACTGGCGCTTGTATTCCTTGCGCTGGTAGATGCCCTTGATGTCCAGGGCGGCGATCTGCTGGCCCACGTCCCAGTCAAGCTGACGCTTGATCCAGACGAAGGTCTTGTCCTCATCCGCCAGTTTTTTCAGCAGGTCGGCCTGCGGCATGTCCAGCAGCTTGGCCAGCTGCTTGAGCTTGGCGCGAACCTCGGGCTTGTCCTGGTCCACGTCTTCGGGGATCGCCCAGATGCTGGCAGCCGGCACGCTGGACGCGAGGATCAGGCCATTGCGGTCCACGATCTTGCCGCGGTTGGCAGGCAGCTCCAGCGTGCGCGCAAAACGCACCTCGCCCTGACGCTGGAAGAACGCGTTGCCAAACACCTGCACATAGGCCGCCCGCCCAGCCAGCCCCAGAAAGCCCAGCCCAATCACCGCCACGATGAACTTGCTGCGCCAGACCGGCGTCTTGCTGGCCAGCAAAGGGCTGGATGTGTAGAGCACGCTGCGGCTCATGGCTGCACCCCGGCGGGTTGCGAAGCGGCGGCCGCTGCCGCTGTAGTGGCAGTTGCGACGCCTTGCGGGTCAGACACGTACTGGGTGATCGCTGGGGTGGCGGTGCGCATGTTCAGCTGCGCGCGCGCGATCTTCTCCACCCGCAGCGGCGTGGCCTGGGCGCGCTTTTCCACCTGCAGGCGCTGGTGCTCCGTCTCCAGACGGCGGGCCTCGGCCACGGCGCGGTCCAGCTCGGTGAACAGGCGGCGCGATTCGTACTGGGTGTGCACCAGATAGATCGCACTGGCCAGCACCGCCAGCAACAGGACCACGTTGAGCCGCGTCATGTCAGACGACCGCCGTGCGCTCGGCCACGCGCATGATGGCGCTGCGCGAGCGGGGATTGGCCTCGACCTCGGCCGCACTGGGCTTGATGCGGTCGAGCGCGATGAACTTCATGGCCTGCGGCGCAGCAAACGGTGCGCGGCGGTCGTAGACCTCCTTGGAATGTTTGGCGATGAACTGCTTGACGATGCGGTCTTCGAGCGAATGGAAGCTGATGACCACCAGCCGCCCACCGGGCTGCAGCACCGAGAGGCTGGCCTCTAGCGCCTGTTGCAGCTCTTCAAGCTCGGCGTTGATGAAAATCCGAAGAGCTTGAAATGTGCGCGTTGCAGGGTTCTGGCCCGGCTCGCGGGTTTTGACCGCGCCAGCCACGAGGTCGGCCAATTCTGCGGTGGTTGCAAGAGGACCCCGTTCTTCGCGCCGAGCAACAATCGCCTTTGCAATGGGGCCAGCAAACCGTTCTTCACCGTAGTCACGTATCACCTCCGCAATCTGACCGACTTCGGCCGTGGCCAACCAATCGGCCACGCTTTCGCCGCGCGTGGTATCCATGCGCATGTCCAGCGGACCGTCAAAACGGAAACTGAAGCCCCGCTCGGGGCTGTCGATCTGGGGCGAGCTCACGCCCAGGTCCATCAGCACGCCCGCAGCACTGGCGGGCGGCAGGTCGGCCAGATGGCGAAAACCTTCGTGCCGAATGGAAAAACGCGCATCGGTGATGCGCGTTGCTTCGGCGATGGCTTCGGGGTCCTTGTCAAAGGCCACCAGGCGCCCCTGGGGGCCCAGCCGGAGCAGGATGAGGCGGGAGTGCCCGCCGCGCCCGAAGGTCGCATCGATCCAGGTGCCGGAAGGCTCCGGGCCTGCGCCGCCCAGGAGAGAGTCCACGGCCTCATTCAGCAGGACGGTGGTGTGTTGCAAGGGGGATGTCACAGTGCGCCTTAGAAGGAAAAGTCCTTGAAGACATCCGGCATCTCACCCTGCATGGCCTTGGCTTCCTGCTCGTCGTAGGTGGCCTTGTCCCAGAGTTCGAAATGGTTGCCCATGCCCAGCAGCATGGTGTCTTTGGAAATACCGGCGGCTTCGCGCAGCTCGGGGGAGACCAGCACACGGCCGGTGGCGTCCATGTCCACATCCATGGCATTGCCCAGGAAGATGCGCTTCCACCACTGGGCGGACATGGGCAGCTGGGCAATGCGCTCGCGGAACTTCTCCCATTCAGGACGGGGAAAGACCATGAGGCAGCCGTGCGGGTGCTTGGTGATGGTGAGCTGGCCCGATGCCGTGGCCGCGAGGACGTCACGATGCCGGGTCGGCACGGACAGCCGACCCTTCGCATCGAGACTCAGCGACGAGGCACCTTGAAACACGGACAGATTCCCAGTTCGGTTTTGCGCCTCGCAGGTCCAGAAACGGACCTTGAGGGCACTTTTCACCACTTAATTGCACTTTTTTGCACTGTAGCAGGAAAAGCACACCGAACAAGGGGGTTGTCCCACAAACTTTTCAATGAAATCAACGACTTAGATGCTTTTTTTCAGACACCAGAACGCTAAAAGTCGTTGAAAAAGAAGCACTTAGAGAGGCCTATGAAAGTGACCTCTCAAGGCTTGACCGAGTGGTCACAGGATGTAGCGCGACAGGTCCTCGTCCTGGCTCAGAGTCTGCAGGCGGGTATCGACGTAGGCGGCGTCGATGGTGATGGTCTGGCCGGCCAGGCGGGTGGCGTCAAAGCTCACCTCGTCCAGCAGGCGCTCCATCACCGTGGAAAGGCGGCGCGCACCGATGTTCTCGGTGCGCTCGTTCACCTCAAAGGCGATGTGCGCCAGGCGTGTGATGCCCTCGGGCGCGAACTCCAGCGTGACGCCCTCGGTGGCCAGCAACGCCTGGTACTGCTTGACCAGCGACGCATGGGTCTGCGTGAGGATGGCTTCGAAGTCCTTGACCGACAGCGATTCCAGCTCCACCCGGATCGGGAACCGTCCCTGCAGCTCCGGGATCAGGTCGCTGGGTTTGGACAGGTGGAACGCCCCCGAGGCGATGAACAGGATGTGGTCCGTCTTGATCATGCCGTACTTGGTGGACACCGTGGTGCCCTCCACCAGCGGCAGCAGGTCGCGCTGCACGCCTTGGCGCGATACGTCGGCGCCACTGCTTTCCTGCCGCGCGGCCACCTTGTCGATCTCATCGATGAAGACGATACCGTTTTGCTCGGCGCTGGCCACCGCTCGGGTCTTGATGTCCTCTTCGTTGACCAGCTTGGCCGCCTCTTCATCGGCGATGAGCTTCAGGGCCTCGGCAATCTTGAGTTTGCGGGTCTTGCGCTTGTCCTGCCCCAGCTGGCTGAACATGCCACGCAGCTGCTCGGTCATCTCTTCCATGCCCTGGGGGCCCATGATTTCGAGCTGGGGGCGGCCTTCGGCCACGTCGATCTCGATCTCCTTGTCATCCAGTGCACCTTCGCGCAGCTTCTTGCGAAAAACCTGGCGGGCCGTGTTGTCAGCGGCGGGTTCGCTGCCTGCCGCTGCGCGGGCCGGGGGGATCAGCACGTCCAGGATGCGTTCCTCGGCGGCATCTTCGGCGCGGGTGCGCACCTTCTTCATCTCGGCCTCGCGCGTTTGCTTCACCGCCATCTCGGCCAGGTCGCGGATGATGGAATCCACGTCCTTGCCCACGTAGCCCACCTCGGTGAACTTGGTGGCCTCGACCTTGATGAAGGGCGCATCGGCGAGTCTTGCAAGGCGGCGTGCAATCTCGGTCTTGCCCACGCCGGTGGGGCCGATCATGAGGATGTTCTTGGGCGTGATCTCCTGGCGCAGGCTGCCTTCCACCTGCTGGCGGCGCCAGCGGTTGCGCAGAGCGATGGCCACGGCACGCTTGGCGCTGGCCTGGCCCACGATGTGGTGGTCCAGCTCGGAGACGATTTCCTGGGGGGTCATGGACGACATACAGGTCTTCCTGGTATCAAATAGGGCCGAAGCGCTGGTGAATCATGCGCCAGCAGCTATAAAAAACAGAGCATTCAGCCCTCGATGCGCTGACCGTGAGGCCAGCGCGGGGCCTGTTCCACCGTCGTACGCTCAGAGCGTCTCGATGGTGTGGTTCATGTTGGTGTAGATGCAGAGTTCGCCCGCAATTTCGAGCGACTTTTTCACGATCTCTTGGGCAGACAACTCGGTATTCACCAGCAGCGCCTTGGCCGCCGAGTGCGCATAAGCGCCCCCCGAGCCAATCGCCACGATGCCTTGCTCGGGCTCCAGCACGTCGCCATTGCCGGTGATGATGAGCGACGCACTGGCGTCAGCCACGGCCAGCATGGCTTCGAGGCGGCGCAAGACCCGGTCGGTACGCCAGTCCTTGGTGAGTTCGATGGCAGCGCGCGTCAGGTGGCCCTGGTGCTTTTCCAGCTTCGCCTCGAAGCGCTCGAACAGCGTGAACGCATCGGCCGTGGCGCCCGCAAATCCCGCCAGCACCTTGCCGTGGTAGAGCTTGCGCACCTTGCGCGCCGTGCCCTTGACCACAATGTTGCCCAGCGTGACCTGTCCATCGCCGCCGATGGCGACCTGGATGCCGGAAGGCGTCTGGCGACGCACACTGAGGATGGTGGTGCCGTGGAACACCGGATGGTTGTCTTGAGATGAATCCATAGCTGCGGCAGATGGGGATCACCAGGCATTTTGCAATGCCGGCCTCGGAACGGATGCCGCGCACGCAGCCTGGCCAACCACGCGACATGCCCTTCCCTACTACCCGCAAGACTGGAATCTGGACCGGAACAGCCCCCCCCAGGAGCGGTGCTGCTAGTTCTTCCGGGGGACCACCCAGGCGTGCTCGTTGATTCCGATCACGTTGAAGAAGATCGCCACCAGCCGCTGCAGGTTGTGGAACTGGATCACATGGCCGTGGCCCTGTTGCTCAGCCGCCCAGTTGAGCACGGAGCCTGCAGCAGCAAAGTCCACCCGGATCAGCTTGTCGCAGGCAATGGTCAGCGGCACGCCGGGCTTGAAGTGCGCCTCGAACGGCTGCAGCAGGGGCGTGGCATCGCCGTCGATATGGCCGCTGAGCTGTGCGACGGGTCCGGTGTCCAAGGGAGCGGGGACCGACGACTCACCGAGATCGGACGCCATGAAATCGCTGTCGGCGGCCAGAGGCGCAGAGCCTGAAGACACACCCTCGTTGTCCGAGTATCCACAACGTGGCGACACCCAGGAGGGCGGAGAGACTTCGTAGGTCACGCAGTAGTCGAGCGCCACCAGTTCAAACTCGTCGGGCTTGCCCATGAGGCGCATGGCTGCCATGCGCAAACGCCACCACTCGGGGCTGTTTGAGCGGTCGCCCGACTGGGTCTTGGCATCGAGCAGGGCATGGAGTTTTTCAACCCCCGAAAACACGATCTGGACATCGCGGTCGGCCCACGAGCTGAACTGGTCAGCCAACAGGGGCACTGCCGCCTCGTCAATCGAAGCAAGGCGTGACCAGGACAGCGTCCAGGGGGACGCCGCACGGGCCAGCGAGGCCTGCAGTGCCGCCACCGAAGAAACCGCCACGGTGGGCGGAGCGTTCCAGCTGAAATCACGGCGCATGGCGGCGGCAGGCTCGGCAGCGGGCGCCACTTCAACGGCCAGGCCCAGTTGCGCCGGGATGGAAAACCACAGCGGCGCCGAGCGGCCATATTGCGCGGCAAAGTCGATGGCCAGGGTGTCAAAACGGTCGTGCTGCCCGGTGGCCCGGTAAAGGTCGAACAGCGTCATCCAGATTTCCAGCTGCTGCGCTGGATCGTCCTGCTGGTGCTGGGCCAGCACCTCCAGCAGGCCAGACTCGGCCCCTGCATGGTCACCATTGGCAAACCGGATGGCGGCTTCTTCAAGATCGGGTTCGTGCACGAATTCCTCCGGTTCGAATGCGGGCGCGGGCGCAGCCGTGGGAGCCGCAGGGCTGAAGGATGCTTCGACGTGTGGGGTGCTGCCGGGCAGCATGGTGGCGTCCGTGCCACCAAAGCGGCCAATGGCCATGCTGTCATCAGCGAACAGAGGCTGAACGGCGGGTTTGGTATCCAGCGGGGCAGACAGGCTCCCGGGCACCGTGGGCGCATAGGCACGGGCTTGCTCTTCCGCAGACGCCTCCGTGCTGGAATCCGGCATCACCCCTGGCTGGGTGGGTGCGTCGGCGCCCTGCTTGCTCTTCCACCACTGCTGGGACATCTGCGCTTCGATCTCGTCGATCTTCTTGAGCGTCACGGCCCGCTCGTCGGGCGATGCCATGCTGCTCTGGAAAAACGAGGGGCGCCCTGCGGCATCTTCCACTCGCTGCCCGTGCAAGACCTCGCGCTGGCGCAGCTTGCGCAGCTGATCGAACTCGCGGCGCCGCACAAAATCGTTGCGGCGCTTGCGCTCGATCATCTCCTTGAGCATCTGCTTGCTGTACTGGCTCTCCCGGTCGTCCTGGAGGGAATCCAGCTCCGTCCAGTTGACGGTCGGATTCTTCACGAACCGCACCACCTTCGATAGCAGGCCGCCAGGGGTGGATTCTTCCTTGCTCATGGCTCAGGGTGCAGAGTGCGCGCGTTGATCAACAGGCGGCTGCCTGCTCAATCCCCAAACATCTTCTGCTTGAGTTCGCGGCGTTGCTGCGCTTCGAGCGACAGCGTGGCGGTGGGACGTGCGATCAGGCGGCCCACACCAATGGGCTCACCGGTTTCGTCGCAGTAGCCGTAGTCACCCGCATCAATGCGGGCAATGGATTGTTCGATCTTCTTGAGCAACTTGCGCTCGCGGTCGCGGGTGCGCAACTCCAGTGCGTGCTCTTCTTCGATGGTGGCGCGGTCGGCCGGGTCGGGCACCACCACGGTGTCCTCACGCAGATGCTCAGTGGTTTCTCCGGCACTGTTGTGGATGTCCTGCTTGAGTTGAACGAGCTTGAGGCGGAAGAACGCCATCTGCTTTTCGTTCATGTACTCGCTGTCGGGCATGGCCATGACTTCAGCGTCGGTCAGCTCGGCGACGGACTTGGTTTTCCAGTTGTTCGCCAGCTTGGGGTCTTTTTTGGCAGCCGTGTAAGTAGGCTGCGCTTGCGCGGTCGTGGGCATGGTGTGTTGATAACTGGCTTTGGCAGCTGTCGAAGCCACCGTCTGTGCCATGGATGGTACGGTCAATTGGGCCAATCGGGAAGAAGGCCGGGTTGTGCGCACGGGTACCTGCGAGCCCGCTTGCAGTGCGGGCGCCGGAGCGGGTGCCGCCACTGCCGGGGGCGCGACCACCTTGGGTGCCGCAGCAGCCTTGGCAGTGGCCTTCGCAGCAACTTTTGGTGCCGCTGGGGCGGCGGCGCTTTTCGCCGCGGCAGGGGTTGCCTTGGTGGCCCCCTTGGATTTGCTGGTGTCGGCTTTCACTTCCTGGTCTCCTCGCAGTACGGGCGGGCCCCAGCTGCATTCGCAGCCAAGGGCGTGTGGCAAGCCTTCCGGGGTCTAGAACCTGTTCACAGGTTCTTGCCGGGGCGCGATTGTATCGACCTGGGCTGACGCAAACGGAAACGTTGCAGATACAACACAAATCGGGCTCCATTGCCCCCTCGGAACCGGCGAACAGGTCAGACCAGGCTTTGCTCCAGCCCCTGCAGGAAGATGTCCTTGGGCAGGTCAATGCCAATAAAGACCATCTTGCTGGTACGCGCCTCGCCCTCGGCCCACTGGGGGCCCAGGTCGCTGCCCATGAGCTGGTGCACGCCCTGGAATATGACCTTGCGTTCAGTGCCCTTCATATTCAGCACCCCTTTGTAGCGCAGCATGCGCGGGCCGTAAATATTGACGATGGCGCCAAGGAAGTCTTCGAGCTTGGCCGGATCGAACGGGCGGTCCGATCGGTACACAAAACTCTTCACATCGTCATCGTGGTGATGATGATGGCCATGGCCGTGCTCATGCTGGTGGGAGGGGTGGCTGCAGTGCTCGCCATGTTCGTGGTCATGGTCGTGGTGGCCATGCCCATCCCCTTCTTCCTTGAGGAAGTCCGGGTCGATGTCCAACTTGGCATTGAGGTTGAAGCCGCGCAGGTCCAGCACCTCCTTGAGCGGCACTTCGCCAAAATGCACGGCCTTGATGGGCGCGCGCGGGTTCATGTGCTTCAGGCGATGGATCAGCGCTTCGGTCTCGTCCTTGGACACCAGGTCGGTCTTGGACAGGAAGATTTGGTCCGCAAACCCCACCTGGCGGCGCGCTTCCTGCCGGTCGTTGAGCTGCTGTGGCGCATGCTTGGCGTCCACCAGCGTGATGATCGAGTCGATGAGGTAGGTTTCGGCGATCTCTTCGTCCATGAAGAAGGTCTGCGCCACGGGGCCCGGGTCGGCCACGCCGGTGGTCTCGATCACGATGCGGTCAAAGTCGATCAAGCCCTTGCGCTTCTTGGCCGCCAGCAGTTGCAGCGTCTCGCGCAGGTCTTCGCGGATGGTGCAGCAAATGCAGCCATTGCTCATCTGCACGATCTGCTCCTTGGACTCGGTCACCAGGATGTCGTTGTCGATGTTTTCTTCGCCGAATTCGTTCTCGATCACGGCGATCTTCTGGCCATGGGCTTCGCTCAAGAGGCGCTTGAGCAACGTCGTTTTGCCCGAGCCCAGGAAGCCGGTGAGGATGGTGACGGGGATCAGTGCCATAAATCTGTCTTTCAAGGGAATCAAATACTTGCGCTGCGCGGCGCAGTGCCCCACCCAGGGGCATCTTTTTCAGTGTACCGAGGCTGTCAAGCCCCTGCTGGCACCGGAAAGCTCACCCCTTGCGCATCACCACCAGCCCCTTGAGGTACTCGCCCTCCGGAAACTCCAGCGTCATCGGGTGGTCGGGCGCGCCGCCCAGGCGCTCCAGGATGTAGCCGTCCACCCCAGCATCCGCTCCGGCCGAGGCCACGATCTTGTGGAACAGGTCGGCGCTGATGCCGCCCGAGCACGAGAAGGTGAACAGCACCCCACCGGGCGACAGCAACTGCAGCGCCAGCCGGTTGATGTCCTTGTAGGCGCGCGCGGCCCGCTCGGCGTGGGCCGCCGTGGGGGCGAACTTGGGCGGGTCCAGGATGATGGCGTCAAAGCGCTGGCCTTCCTTGAGGAACTGGCGCAGCGAGGCATTCACGTCGGCATCGAGGAAGGTGGCCCGGTTCGGATCAAACCCGTTGAGCGCCACATGGGCGCGGGCGCGCTCCAGGGCCGGGCCCGAGGAATCGATGGAGGTCACATGCCCGTCGGCCACAGTGCCCGCTGCACGCATGCCCGCCAGCGCGGCCACGCTGAAGCCGCCGGTGTAGCAAAAGCAGTTGAGCACATGCTTGAAGCCCAGGCGCTGGGTGTAGTCGGCAAACCGCTGGCGGCTGTCGCGCTGGTCCAGATAGAAGCCGGTCTTGTGGCCCTCAGCGATGTTGAGCGTCAGACGCCACTGGTGTTCACGGATCGTGAGTTCGAGCGGCGGCCCCTCACCATCACCTGCCGCACCCGAGGGCCCGCCGCGCAGCCAGCCGGTGGCGGGCTCCAGGCCCTCCAGCGAACGCACGCTGGCATCCGAGCGCTCGTAGAGCTTGGTCAGCCCCGTTTCGCGCAGCAGCGCATCGGCAATCACGCCCTTCCAGCGCTCGGTGCCTGCGCTGGTGAACTGCGCCACCAGCGTATCGCCATAGCGGTCCACGATGAGCCCCGGCAGACCGTCGGATTCGCCGTGCACCAGACGCACGCCATCACTTTGCACATCAAATCGGGCTCTGGCGATGATGGATCGGGCGCAAGCAGCTATAAAAAACGGAGCATCAATGCGCTGTGCTTCGTCAAAGCTCCACACCCGCGCGCGGATGCGCGAGGTCGGACTGAAGGCGGCCCAAGCCAGGAACTGGCCTTCGTGCGATTCCACGCGCACGGTCTCGCCGCTGTCGCCGCCGCCCTTGGCGATGGCCGATTCGAAGATCCAGGGATGGCGGCGCAATAGCGAGCGCTCTTTGCCTGCGCGGAGTCGAAGGGTTTTCATGACCCGGATTGTGCGGGCTGGCGGGCACGGGTGAGCCACCCGCCGATGGAAAACTGCGCGCGAAAGCTACCCACGCCCCTGGTCACACCCCCATCAGGCAGGCCCAGCCAGCCCTTCCCAGCCCGGCAGGAACGCAGCCGATCTGCCTCATTGAAACCGCGTATTTGACAAATATGATTTGCAATCGATAGAATTGCGTAAAGTATCATTTTTATCACAAACACTCCGATGACCACCTCTGCCACACGCCCCAGCATCACCCGCCTGGCCCCCGCGCCCGGCACGGCCCAGGCCGTGATGACCGATCTTCGCGAATTTCTGGCCTTCAAGATAGGCAACGAGGAATACGGGGTGGACATCCTGCGCGTGCAGGAGATCCGGTCTTACGAGAAGCCCACCACCATCGCCAACGCGACCGGTGAGCTTTTGGGCGTGATGAACCTGCGTGGCGTGATCGTGCCCATCCTCGACCTGCGCCTGAAGCTTGGCCAGACCGCCGTGCAGTACGACCACCTGAAGGTGGTGATCGTGCTGCACATCGGCCAGCGGACGATGGGTGTGGTGGTGGACGGCGTGTCCGACGTGCTTACGCTGGAGCGCGAACAGCTGCGCCCCGTGCCCGCCCTGCGCGGCAACGTCAAGCCCGAACACCTGCTGGCCATCGGCTCGGTCGGCCCGCGCATGCTGATCCTGCTCGACATCGAGAAATTTCTGGCCCGCTCCGCGGCAGGCGAAGCCCTGGCCGCCACCCACTGAACGGCCACCCGCACACCCCTACGAACTGGACACACCATGAAATTCAACGACCTGAAGATTTCGACCCGGCTCACGCTGGGCTTTGGCTTGATGGCGCTGCTCATAGGCCTCATGGGCACACTGTCGGTGGTGCTGGCACGCAGCGCTGACAAGGCCTTCCACTCCATCATCGACGACCGCTTCCCCAAGGTGCTGCACCTGCATGTGGCCAAGGAAGACGTGACTGGGGTCGAGCTGGCCCTCACCCAGATGTTGCTGGATACCAGCACCGAAAACGTGCAACGGCACCAGGCCACCATCAACGCCAAGCGACAACAGATCACCCAGCTGTTCGAGACCCTCGCACAGCAGATCACCACCCCCCAAGGCAAGGCAGCGCTGGCCGAGACACTGCGCGCACGCGGCGAGTACGCCGCTCAGTTATTGCGCTACTCCGAACTGGTGGCCGCCGGCCGGATGGACGAAGCACGGGCAGTCCTGACAGGGTCCATGGTGGCGCCGCGCAAAGCCTACTTCGATGCCCTCGACGGTTTGATCGACTTCCAGGAGTCGCTGGCCAAGACGGCACAGGCCGATGCTGTTGCGGCTGTGTCCACACTCAACGTGTCTGTACTGGTGCTCACGGGGCTGGCCCTGGTGGCCGGTGCGGTGATTGGTTTTGGCATCGTGCGCTCCACCACCGGCCCCCTGCGCCGCGCGGTGGATGCCGCCCGCGCTGTGGCAGCCGGTGACCTGAGCCTGCCCATCACCTACCGTGGCACCAACGAAACCGCACAACTGCTGCAGGCCCTGCAGGAGATGCAACAGTCACTGGTGCATCTGGTCGGCCAGGTGCGGACCAACAGTGACAGCGTCTCCTACGCATCGGCCGAAATCGCTCAGGGCAACAATGATCTCTCGGCCCGGACAGAGCAGCAGGCCAGCGCACTGCAGGAAACCGCAGCCTCCATGGAGCAGCTCAACGCCACTGTGCGCCAGAACGCCGAGAACTCCCGCCAGGCCAACCAGCTGGCCCAGACCGCCACCTCGATTGCAGTGCAGGGTGGCGAGGTGGTGGCTGACGTGGTGCGCACCATGAGGGACATCAACGACAGCAGCAACAAGATCTCCGAGATCATTGGCGTCATCGACTCCATCGCATTCCAGACCAATATCCTGGCTCTGAACGCGGCGGTGGAGGCCGCACGCGCCGGCGACCAGGGCCGGGGCTTTGCCGTGGTGGCCACCGAGGTGCGCGTGCTGGCGAGCCGCTCGGCCGAGGCCTCCCGCGAGATCAAGGGCCTGATCGGGACCAGTGTGGAGCGCGTGGAAGCCGGGTCGGCCCTGGTGGACCGCGCCGGTCAAACCATGAGTGAGGTCGTTGCCTCCATCCGCCGTGTCACCGACATCATGGGCGAGATCAGTGCCGCCAGCACCGAGCAAAGCCAAGGGGTGGATCAGATCAACGAAGCGGTAACGCAGATGGACCACGCCACCCAACAAAACGCCGCCCTGGTGGAAGAAATGGCCGCAGCCGCTGCCAGCCTGAACCAGCAGGCGGGCGAACTGGTCCAGACGGTCGCCACCTTCAAGCTGCCTGATTGCCAGGACCAAGCCCAGGTCCCCGTGCAAGAGCCACGCGCTGTCGTGCAACACCGGCCGGTACGCCGCCCCCTGCTGGGTCACGCCCATCTGCCGATGGCGGCCGCCTGAGCGGCGTGACCTGGCAGGCTGCGCCCTCGATGAACCTGGCTACAGCGCCTTGCCAAAGCGCTCCAGGCGCGGCGCCCAGTGGCCCAGCACATCGGCCGACAGCAGCACGCGGTGCGCCTGCCCGATGAGCAGATGGCGTGGCACCAGGCCGATGTAGCGCGAGTCGGCACTGTTGTCCCGGTTGTCACCCAGCACCAGGTATTCGCCCTCGGGCACCTGCAACGGATCGAAGCTGCTGCGCGCAGTCACGCCCTGCAGCCACTGCACACGGCGCTCATGCCCCAGCAGGCGCTCCGTCCAGCGCGTGGCCGTGAGTGTGTGGCCTGGCAGCACCGGCTCCTGCACAGAATCGGGCATCTCGTATTCGGCGGCCTGGCCGTTGATGTAGAGCACCTCGTTGCGCATCTCCACCGTGTCTCCGGGCAAGGCCGCAATGCGCTTGATCAGGCGGGTGCCATCCAGCGGGGACGAGAAGGTGACCACATCGCCGCGCTGCGGATCATCGATGTGCGCCAGGATCATGTCCGTGAGCGGCAGCTTGAGGTCGTAGGCCAGGCGATTGACCAGCACCACGTCCCCCTCCAGCAGCGTGGGCCGCATCGAGCCCGAAGGGATGGGATTCCAGTCGGCCACTGCAGTGCGAAAAACGCCAAAGCACAACAGCAACACGATGAACCACCGGTTCGATTGGATCCATTTCAGCAGCATGAGGACAACTCCAGGGCGCTCCACAGCGGGCGCCACGTTGCTCGGAGGCGCCTGGTTGTCACTTGGTTCCGCCATGCCAGCAGGCGCGCCGCCCTTTGGAGGGACGCCGCACGGCAACTCAGGGGGACTTCTTTCGCGCGCGGGGGTGGGCAGCGTCATACACCTTGGCCAGGTGCTGAAAGTCGAGCCGCGTGTACACCTGCGTGGTCGTGATGTTGGCGTGGCCCAGCAGCTCCTGCACCGCACGCAGGTCGCCACTGCTTTGCAGCAGGTGGCTGGCAAACGAGTGGCGCAGCATGTGCGGGTGCACCGGCGTGGTCAGCCCCGCCTGCTGGCTGCGCTGGCGCAGGCGCAGCCAGATGGACTGGGCCGTGAGCCGTTTGCCGCGCTGGCCCACGAACAGGGCGGTGTCCAGCCGCACAGAGCCCTCGCCCCCAAACGGTGTGGCCCGCAGCTGCAGCCAGGCCTGCAGCGCGGCCGTGGCAGCGGCGCCCACCGGCACGCTGCGCCGCTTGCTGCCCTTGCCGAACACATGGGCCTCGCCGGCTTGCAGGTCCACCCAGCCACGGCCCTGGCGCTGGGTGTCGGCGTTGGGGATGGCATCGAGCCCCGCCAGTTCGCCCACGCGCAAGCCGCAGCCGTACAGCAGCTCCACCATGGCTGCATCGCGCGCCTCGAGCCAGGGGTCGGCGCCGGTGTTGTCGAACTCGGCCAGCCGCACGGCGTCGTCCACCCCCAGCGCCTTGGGCAAAGGCTTGGGCGCCTTGGGGGCACGCACGTCCTGCACCGGGTTGTGCGGGATCAGCCCCTGCCGCCCCGCCCAGATGAAAAAGCCGCGCCACCCCGACAGGATGAGCGCGATGCCCCGCCCGCTGCGGCCGCCGCTGTGCATCTGCGCGACGAAGCGGCGAATGTGAGCGGTCTGCAACTGCAGCATCGGCACATTCACGCTGGCCGCAAACTGCGCCAGTTTTTCGAGGTCGAGGGTGTAGAGCGTGAGCGTGCGCGCGGCCAGCCGCTTTTCGACGCGCACATGTTCCAGATAACGCAGGACGTGGGGGTCGAGCGTGGTGGGTGCCGCGGGCGTTTCAGACATGGGGGCCGTGGCTGAGACGCCGCTGGGTTGGCAATGGCGGCGGGGCTTGCGACTGCTTACTGAAGCCGCAGAAGGGCAGAGCTGGCCAGCTCTGCCATGCGCGACAGGAAGTCGGTGCCCATCGTGGCATCAAAACGCTGCGGGTCGTGCGACCCCAGCACCAGCAGACCAAACGCAGGCGTGGCGCTGTCGATGGCGCCTGCGCGCAGCGGCAGCAGGGCCAGCGACTGTGCAGGCTCACCGGCCTCTTGCGCCAGCCAGCCCGCAGGCTCAAAACCCAGGTTGGGCCCGCAGAACGGCATGGTCAGCGACGACGCAAAGGCCCGCGCGTCCTCGCTCGCGCCCTGGGTGAAGTCGGCGTCGATGTAAGGCGCTGCCACCTCCCACACACGCACCGCCGCCTGGGGCACGTCGAAGAGGGTACGCACGCCATCGACCACGGCCTGGGGCAGGTCGAACGGGTCGCGCACCTGCAGCAGGCTGCCAGTCCATTGGTGCACCTTCTGGGCAATGGCGGCGTTTTCGGTGCTGTTGCGCACCATTTCCATGATGCGATGCTCCAGACCCTTGATCTTCTCGCGCAGCATCTCGGCCTGGCGCTCCTGAAGGCTCACCGCACGCGCGCCGTGCGGGCTGGTGATCTGCACACTGGCCAGCACCTCGGCATGGCGCTCGAAGAAGCCGGGCGTGTTGGTGAGAAACTGGGCGATGTCGTCTTCGGTGATCGGTGGGATGTGGGTAGTCATACGAGCGTGTCGGGAATGTCGATCTGGCCCTCGAACACCGTGGTGGCGGGGCCTGTCATGAAAACGGAATCGGTGTCGGCACCGCTCCACGCAATGGTGAGGCGGCCGCCGCGCGTGTCCACCTGCACCTCGGGGTCGAGCAGCCCCAGGCGGATGCCGCTGGCCACTGCCGCGCAGGCGCCGGTGCCACAGGCCAGGGTCTCGCCTGCGCCGCGCTCGAACACACGCAGGCGCACATGGGAGCGGTCCACGATCTGCAGGTAGCCGGCGTTCACCCGCTGGGGGAAGCGCGCATGGCGCTCGATCAGCGGCCCTGTCTGCGCGACCGGAGCGGTGTCCACGTTGTCCACCAGCTGCACCGCATGCGGGTTGCCCATGGAGGCAACAGCTATCAAAACAGAAGCACCAGAGGCATATTCTTCTAGCGCCAGCGGCCATTTTTGCCCCAAACCCTGCTGCACGGGCGTGAGACCGGTGGTGTCGAACGGCACCTGGGCGGGGTCGAACTCGGGACGCCCCATGTCCACCGTGACGCGGCCGTCGCCCGTGAGGCGGGGCGCGATCACGCCGCTTTTGGTCTGCACGCGGATGGTGTCCTTGCCCGACAGGCCCCGGTCATGCACAAAGCGCGCAAAGCAGCGCGCGCCGTTGCCACACTGCTCCACCTCGCCGCCGTCGGCGTTGTGGATCACGTATTCGAAGTCAATGCCGTCACCAGGAGAAGGCCGCACGGTGAGGATCTGGTCGGCCCCGACACCGAAGTGTCGATCTGCCAGGAAGCGGTATTGGGCCGTGTTCAGCCCCAGGCGGCCCTGGGTCTCGTCGAGCACCACAAAATCGTTGCCCGCGCCTTGCATTTTGGTGAAGCGAATCTGCATGGGATGGGATTATGGCCCCGCCCCTGCGCCAAACCACGTGCGGGCTTACGCTTGGCAGCTTCTCTCGATTCCACCGGCTTTTTCAGGAACCTCGCATGACCGATCTTTCCGCTTTTGCCATCACCCGCAAATGGCCCGCCCGGCACCCCGACCGCATCCAGCTGTATTCCCTGCCCACGCCCAACGGCGTGAAGGTGTCGATTGCACTGGAAGAACTGGGCCTGCCCTACGAGCCCCACCTGGTGAGCTTTGAGACCAATGACCAGACCTCCCCCGAGTTTCTCTCGCTCAACCCCAACAACAAGATCCCGGCCATCCTGGACCCGAACGGCCCGGACGGCCAGCCGCTGGCGCTGTTCGAGTCCGGCGCCATCCTGGTGTACCTGGCCAGCAAGACCGGCCAGCTGATGCCGCAGGACACCGCCGGGCGCTACGAGACCTTGCAGTGGGTGATGTGGCAGATGGGCGGCGTGGGCCCCATGTTTGGCCAGCTCGGGTTCTTCCACAAGTTTGCGGGCAAGGACTACGAAGACAAACGCCCGCGCGACCGGTATGTCGCCGAATCGAAGCGCCTGCTCAAGGTGCTGGACGAGCGCCTGGCGGGCCGCCCATGGGTGATGGGCGACCAGTACACCATCGCCGACGTTGCCATCCTGCCCTGGGTGCGCAACCTCATCGGCTTCTATGGCGCGGGCGACCTGGTGGAGTTTGGCCAGTTCGCCGAAGTGCAGCGCGTGCTCGATGCGTTTGTGGCGCGCCCAGCGGTGGCCCGGGGGCTGGCGATTCCGGCACGTGGCTGACGGCGGGCGCCAGGGCGCCTGGGTTTCTCATCGGCCCTTGATCTTGATCATGCCGCGCAGCCCTGCATCCGGCCGCCACGCACCTACCATGGGCCTCCTCAAAAAAACAGGGAGTGCCCCATGGGATTGACCGTTGATGTTCTTCAGGATCTGGACCTGCACGACCTCCAGGCTGCCGCCCGTGCAGCGCTGCAGGAAACGAACGCCATCGCCTTGATCGAGTTGCTGGAAATGCTGTGGAGCTGCGATGTGGAGGGTGCCAATGCCGTCATCGACGCGGTGCTGGCTCGCCTGCAGCAGCTGCGCGCATTGCGCTAACGGCGGGCCTGCAAGGCAGGCCTGCTCAGCCCAGACGCTCCTGCAGAAAGTCCAGAAAACACGCGATGCGTGCCGCCAGCTGCGTGTTGCGGTAGTACACCGCGCTGATGGGCTGGCGCACCTCCACCGTGTCCTTGGCCAGCACCTGCACCAGGTCGCCACGCGCACGGTCACCGGCCGTCATGAAATCGGACAGGCACACGATGCCCACCCCCTGCAGCGCGAGCTGGCGCAACGTTTCGCCGTTCGACGCGGTGAGGCTGGGCACGATGGGCCAGGCATCGCCATGCTCGCCCCGCAGCGGCCAGTGGTTAAGCGACTCAGGCTGGTGAAAGCCCAGCAGCGTGTGCCGTGCCAGGTCCGCCACGCTCTTGGGCCTGCCCGTCCGCGCCAGGTAGTCGGGACTGGCCAGCACCCGCAGCCGGCTGGTGCACAGGGGGCGCGCATGCAGGCTGGAGTCCTGGAGTTGTCCGATGCGAATGGCCACGTCCGTGCGCCGCTCCAGCAGGTCGATGTACGTTTCGTCCGTGTCCAGTTGCAGCGTGATCTGCGGATACGCCTCGCGAAACGCCGGCACCAGGGGCACCACGGCATGCAGCATGAACGGCGTGGCGGCATTCACCCGCAGGCGGCCTGCGGGCTGTTGGCGGCGCGCAGCCATGTGCTCCTCGGCGTCGTCGATGGAGGCCAGGATGGCGCGCGTGCGCTGCAAAAAGGCCTGCCCCTCCTCGGTCAGCTCAGTGCGGCGCGTGGTGCGGCGAAGCAGCGTGGTGTCCAGCTTTTTCTCCAGCCGCGCCAGTGCCCGGCTGATGCCAGAGACGGTCTGGCCCAGTGCGTCGGCTGCAGCCGTGATCGAACCGCCATCCACCACGGCGACAAAGGCCTGCAGTTCTTCCAGCGTGGTTTTCATGGGTGCTCCTGGCGCTTTGATTGTTGATTTTCAGTCAATTATCAATGGCGACTCACCCTCTTTTTCTGCAAGACCCAAACACCCACACTCCAGAGCCCGAAAGTCTGAAAACTGGAGTGTTCCCATGCCCATTGCCTTGCTCGCGCTGACGCTCAGCGCTTTTGCCATCGGCACGACAGAGTTCGTGATCGTTGGCCTGCTGCCCACCGTGGCGGCAGACCTTTCCATCAGCATCCCCTCGGCGGGCCTGCTGGTCAGCCTGTACGCCCTGGGGGTCGCCGTCGGCGCCCCGGTACTCACCGCACTCACCGGCAAGCTGCCGCGCAAGGCGCTGCTGCTGGCGCTGATGGCGCTGTTCACCGCCGGCAACCTGCTGGCCTGGCAGGCCCCCAGCTACGAGACACTGGTGGCCGCGCGCATCCTCACCGGGCTGGCGCATGGCGTGTTCTTCTCGATCGGCTCGACCATCGCCACCGGCCTGGTGCCGCGCGAAAAGGCCGCAAGTGCGATTGCCATCATGTTCACCGGCCTTACGGTGGCCCTGGTCACGGGCGTGCCGCTGGGCACCTTCATCGGCCAGCACTTTGGCTGGCGCGAGACCTTCCTGGCCGTGTCAACTCTGGGCGCGGCAGCCTTCATCGGCAGCGCCCTCTTCGTGCCGCGCAACCTGGCGCATACCCCGCCCGCCTCGCTGCTGCAGCAGGCCAAGGTGCTGGCCGAGCCGCGCCTGCTGCTGGTATATGCCAAGACGGCCATCGGCTACGGCGGCACCTTCATTCCGTTCACCTTTCTCGCGCCCATCCTCACCGACATCTCGGGGTTCAGCGCGGGTTCGGTGGGCTGGGTGATGCTGGTGTACGGCGTGTCCGTGGCCGTGGGCAATCTCTGGGGCGGCAAGCTGGCCGACCGGCTGGGCCCCATCCCGGCGCTGCGCATCATCTTTGCGCTGCTGGCGGCAGTGCTGCTGCTGCTGCAGTTCACCGCGCCCCACCCCTGGCTGGCTGTGGGCACCGTGCTGCTGTGGGGCGCCGTGGCATTCGGCAATGTGCCGGGGCTGCAGGTGTATGTGGTCAAGCAGGCCGAGCGCTTCACGCCGCAGGCGGTGGACGTGGCCTCGGGCCTGAACATCGCAGCGTTCAACCTGGGCATCGCCGGCGCCGCGTGGGCCGGTGGTCTGATCGTGACGCACCTGGGCCTGCAGCACACGCCGTGGATCGGTGCGCTGGTGGTGCTGGTGTCGCTGGCCCTCACGCACTGGAGCGGTGTGCTGGACCGGCGCAGCGGCATCCCCGTGCGTGCCGCTGGTGTGGTGCCTGTGGGGCACTGAGCCCACGTCAGCCCGCCATCACCCGCACGAAAGCCGGCACCACGCCCAGCAGGTCGTCGCGCCGCTGCACCGCATGCACATCGGCGCGCGGCGCTTTGGCGCCCAGGGGCTTGAACACAACGCGCGGCCCGAACAGCATGCCCAGGGACGAAGGCACCAGGGCCACGCCCAGCCCGGCCGCCACCAGGCTCAGCACGGCGGCCAGCTCCACCGTGGTCTGCGCCACCCGGGGCGCAAAGCCGGCCTGCACGCAGCACTGCACCATGTGCTCGGCATGGGCCGACGAGTCGCGGCGCAGCATCACGAAGGCCTCGCTGCGCAGGTCCTTCAAGGCCAGTGCCTTGCGCGCCGCCAGCGGGTGGCCGGGCGGCAAAGCCGCCACCACAGGGTCGGGCCACAGCAGGGTGCTGGCGAGCTGGTCGTCGTTGACGGCTGTGCGCGAGATGCCCACATCGATGCGTTTGTCGCGCAGGGCCGCCTGCTGCAGCGAAGGCTGCATCTCGTGCAGCACCACATCCACGCCCGGATGGCTTTGTCGGTAGCGCGCCAGCGCCGCCGGAAACGGCCCGAGGAAATGCGAGCCCGACAGCCCCACTTCAATGCGCCCCGCCTGCCCCTGGCCGATGGCCGCCACACGCTGGCGCGCCGTGTCCAGCCGCTCCAGCACCGCGCGTGCATCCACCAGATAGGCCTGGCCTGCCAGCGTCAGCTCCACGCGCCGGCTGGTGCGCACGAAGAGCTGGGCGCCCAGTTCTTGTTCCAGCTGGGCGATCTGCAGGCTCAGCGGCGGCTGCGAGACATGCAGGCGCTGCGCGGCGCGTGTGAAGCTCAGCTCTTCCGCCAGGGCGACGAAGTAACGCAGATGGCGCAGTTCCATTGATACTTTTCAGGTCTTGATCAAGACCAACAATATATTGGACTGCGGATTCGCTTGTTTCCACAATACCTTCACTACAACATCTGGTGGAGACGAACATGACGATCAAGCACAGCCTGCTGGCTGCCACGCTGGCCCTCTCGGGCCTGGCCATGGCGCAAGACAACTACCCCAGCAAGGCCATCACGCTCACCGTGCCCAACCCGCCCGGCGGCGTGGTGGACACCTCGGCCCGCCTGCTCAACGAGCCGTTGGCGCGCGTGATCGGCCAGCCGGTGGTGATCGACAACAAGGCGGGCGGCAGCGGCAACGTGGCCTACGGCGCCGTGGCCCGCGCAAAACCCGATGGCTACAACCTGCTGATCTCGTACTCGGCCTACCACGTGGGCAACCCGGCCCTCACCCCCAGCCTGCCCTGGGAGGCCAAGGACTTCGCCCCCGTCGCGCTGCTCACCGTGGCCACCAACGTGATTGCCGCTCACCCCTCGGTGCCAGCCAACAACCTCAAGGAATTCATCGCCTACCTCAAGGCCAACCCGGGCAAGGTGAACTACGCCTCGCAGGGCAACGGCTCGCTGTCGCACATCGGCACCGAGATCTTCAAGCAGCAAAGCGGCACCTTCATGACCCACATCCCCTACCGTGGCTCGGGCCCAGCGGTGGCCGATGTGCTGGCAGGCCAGGTGCAGGTGTTCATCACCACGCCACCGTCGGTCATGCAGCATGTGGTCAGCGGCAAGCTCAAGGCCTTTGCCGTCACCGGCACCAAGCGCCATCCGGGCCTGCCCAACGTGCCCACCGTGGCCGAGGCCGGCATGCCCGACTTCAAGCTCGAAGCCTGGGTGGGCCTGTTCGCCCCGGCCTCCACGCCACCCGCCGTGGTGGCCAAGCTCACGGCCGATGTGAAGAAGGCGCTGGACATGCCCGAGACGCGCCAGCGCGCCGACGCGGCGGGCATCGAACTGCGCTACCTGCCGCCCGACGCCCTCGGTGAGCTGGTGAAGACCGAAACTGCCTACTGGGCCAAGACCATCAAGGCCGCCGGTATCAAAGCCGACTGACCGGCCCATAGACATCCCCTGCGCGATCCCATTTCCGGCGCTCCGCGCGCCGGGCGGGCAGCGCTTTGCCCATTGACTTCTGAAAGACCACCATGCAACGCACCTACCGCATCGGGCAGATCGTGCCCAGCTCCAACACCACGATGGAGACCGAGATCCCGGCCATGCTGCGCGCCCGCGAGCAGATCCTGCCCGAGCGCTTCAGCTTCCACGCCAGCCGCATGCGCATGCAAAAAGTCACCAAGGAAGAGCTGGTCGCGATGGACCGCGACTCCGACCGCTGCGCACTGGAGCTGTCGGACGGCAAGATGGACGTGATGGGCTATGCCTGCCTCGTGGCCATCATGAGCATGGGCCTGGGCTACCACCGCGCATCCGAAAAGCGGCTGCATGAGGTCACCGTGGCCAATGGCAAGCCCGCGCCCGTGGTGTCCAGCGCAGGCGCGCTGGTCGAAGGGCTCAAGGCCATGGGCACCAAGAAGGTGTCGGTGCTTACGCCCTATATGAAGCCGCTGACCCAACTGGTGGTGGACTACATCGAGCACGAGGGCATTGGCGTGCACGACAGCCTGTCGCTGGAAATTGCCGACAACCTGCAGGTGGGCGCGCAGGACCCCGCCGCCCCGGCCCAGCTGGTGCAACGGCTGGACACGCGCGGCGTGGACGTGGTGGTGATCTCGGCCTGCGTGCAGATGCCCTCGCTGGCGTCCGTGCAGATGGCACAGGACCAGTTGGGCATTCCTGTCGTGTCCGCTGCAGCCTGCACCACCTGGGCGATGCTCAAGCGCCTGGGGCTGGAAACGCGGGTACCCAACGCAGGGGCCCTGCTCTCTGGCGCCTACTGACCTCCCCAAGGGCAAGAGGCCGGTCCGTTGACGAAAGCAGCTGGCGGGCAGGCTGCAGGGCAACGCCGGATAATGGCCCGATGCCCCGCTCCAGCCAACAACTCCACCCCCACCGAGAACCGGTAGCCACCCGCCCCGCTGCCACCGTGCTGCTGCTGCGCGATGTGCCTGGCGGCGGCGGGCTCGAAGTCCTCATGACCCGGCGCTCGGCCACGGCCAGTTTTGCGCCTGGCGCGTATGTGTTCCCCGGCGGTGGCATTGATGCGCTGGATGCAGCACCCGCGACGCACGCCGCCGCCGACCGCCGCCCCACCCAAAGCGACCAGCACCTCACCCAGGCGATTGCCGCCATCCGCGAGAGTTTTGAAGAGCTGGGCGTATTGCTGGCGCGCCATGCAGAAGGCCCCCGCCAAGGGCAGATGGCCGATGCGCAGGACATTGCCGCCATCGACCGCCACCAGCCGTTTGCCGCACAGTGCGCCGCACGCGGACTGCGCCTGGCGGCCGATGGGGTGTACCTGCTGGCCCACTGGACGGCCGACCGTGACCTGGCGCGCCGCTTTGAAGTGCCCTTTCTGGTGGCCCGCATGCCCGACGGCCAGGAGCCCGTGGCCGACGAGGCAGAGCAGTTCGAGCCCGTGTGGGTGCGCCCTGCCGACGCGCTGGCGCGGCACGAGGCGGGGCAGTTCTTCATGATCTTCCCGACCATCCGCACGCTGCAGCGCCTGGCCCAATTTGCCAGCACCCAGGCAGTGCTGGACGCCGTGGCGCACGAGCAGCCCCTGTGGGTCAGCTGCCCGCGCGCAGGCCTGCTGGCAGGCAAGGAAGCGCGCTACATGGAGGACGAAATGCCGTTTGGCGAGCTGGCGCTGGTCTGCCCCGACGGGCAGATCGTGCACCCGCTGGACTGGCAGACCGAGCGCCCCGTGCCGCTGCTGCGCAACGTGATGCGGCTGACCGCGCCCAACCCTGGCGTGATGACCGGCCCTGGCACCAACAGCTATCTGGTGGGCGACCCGGCCACGGGCTTCATCGCCATCGACCCTGGCCCGGCCGATGCCGAGCACCTGGACAAGCTCTGGCGTGCAGCGGGGGGCGACATCCGCATGATTGTGTGCACCCACTCGCACGCCGACCACTCTCCCGGCGCGGCGCCGCTGCAGGCGATGTGTGTGCAGGCCGGCAAGGCGCGCCCGCCCGTTCTGGGCCTGCCGTCGGCCCCCACGGCCCGCGCGGCCAGCCAGTTCGCCCCCGACCGGGCGCTACAAAATAGTGAGCTGCTCGTGCTTGAGGGACTGGCACCTGAAGGCAAAATCACCCACACCCTGCAGGTAGTCCACACCCCAGGCCATGCGGCCAACCACCTGTGCCTGCTGCTGGTGGAAGACGCGCTGCTGTTCAGTGGTGACCACATCCTGAACGGCAGCACCACCGTGATCGACCCGCCGGACGGCAACATGGCCGACTACCTGGATTCGCTGGACCGGCTGGATGCGGTCTGCGCCGAGCGCAGCGTGGAGTTCATCCTGCCCGCGCATGGCTACGTGCTGGGGGGCCCGGTCCTCGGTGCCCGCAATGCCATCGCCAAGCTCAGGGCCCACCGCCTGGCGCGCGAGGCCAAGGTACTGGCCGCCATGCAGGCGCTGCCCCAGGGCAGCATGGACGACTGGGTGCGCCACGCCTATGACGACGTACCGCAGCGCATGTGGCCCGTGGCCCAGCGCTCGCTGCTGGCGCATGTGGAGCGCATACGCTCGCTGCAACCCGGCAACAACTGAGCCACAAGAACACCAAGACCGCCTTCATATTCAATGACCGACAAGAACCCCGACCCCACCCACATCCGCCTGGCCAAACGCGTGGCCGAGCAGCTGAGCTGCTCGCGCAGCACTGCCGAGCAATTCATCGAGGGCGGCTTTGTGAGCGTGGACGGCCAGATCGAGGAAGCCCCCGGCGCGCGCGTGCGCCCCGATCAGACCGTGGCGGTCGCACCCGATGCCAGCCTGCTGGAGCTGACCCCAGTGACCTTGCTGCTGCACAAGCCCGCAGGGTTTGAAGCCGGCCTGGGCCTGCCTGGCTCACCCACCGGGCAGGCGGCCCACGCCAGCCGCAGCCAGGGTGCGCAACAGGCGCTCACACTGCTCAGCGCGGCGTCCCACCTGCCGGAAGATGCCTCGGGCATCCGCGTGCTGCAGCGCCACTTCAAGCAGCTCGAATGCTTCACCCCGCTGCCCACCGAGGCCAGCGGCCTCGTGGTGTACACGCAAGACAAGCGCATCGCGCGCAAACTGGCCGAAGACATCGAGTCGCTGGAGCAAGAGTGCATCGTCGAGGTCAAGGGCGACATCGCGCCCAATGGCCTGCAGCGCCTGTGCCATGGCCTCACGTTCAATGGCCGCCCCCTGCCCCCCATCAAGGTGAGCTGGCAGAACGAAACCAAGCTGCGCTTTGCGCTCAAGGGAATCCGCCCCGGCCAGATCCCGGCCATGTGCGAGGCGGTGGGCCTGACGGTGGTGGGCATGAAGCGCATCCGCATCGGCCGCGTGCCGCTGGCCAAGGTGCCCGAGGGGCAGTGGCGCTACCTGCAGCCTTGGGAGAAGTTCTAAGGCAACGCTGAATAAGTCCTCGCAGTGGCGCGCGCCCTGATTTGGGATGGGATGCAAGGCGCAAACCACAGCGATGCCGTAGCTATCGCGAGGATTTGCAACGCGGCAGACCGCCCAAAGCAGGGGTGCGCGGTGCGCGAGGGACTTGTTCAGCGTTGCCCTAAGGGCTTGCAGGCCCAGCCGCACCCTGCCGATGCGCACCGGACAAGTCAAGCACATATGCTCCTGAAAACATAGCTACCAGCGCTTTTACAACAAGCGCTTCAAGCCTTTTTCATTTGAATTCCTTCGATCCGCACCGCTGCTACACTGCGCAGCACTCTGGAGGGAGTTCATGAACACAAACCAATCGTCTGGCGGCGCTGCGGGGCCGATGTCCACCTTCATGCCGATGAACATCGATGCCCACCCGCTCGAGTTCACGGGTAGCGGGGGCGAGTATTTCCGGGTCTGGATCGTCAACGTGCTGCTGTCCATCGTCACGCTGGGCATCTACACCCCCTGGGCGCGCCGCCGCACCGCCCAGTATTTCTACAGCCACACGCTGGTGGCCGGCAGCCCCCTCGAATTCACCGCGCAGCAGCGCAAGATGGTGATGGGCTTTGTGCTGCTGATGCTGCTGACCATTGCCTACAACCTGGCCGCCAACACCGGGCAGGACACGGCGGTGGGCCTGTTCCTGCTGGCGGGCGCGGCGCTGGCGCCCTTCATCTGGGCCAGCGCCATGCGGTTTCGCCTGGGCGCCACGCGGTGGCGCGGGCTGCGACTGCAGTTCACCGCGAGCTGGAAAGAGGTCTACATCGCCAGCTGGCCTGTGTTTGCGCTGGCGCTGGTGTGGTTTGGCGTGTTTTATGGTCTGCAGCTGCTATCGCCCGACCTGGCCCAGGCGCTGGAGGCCATCGAAGAAGAGGGCAAGAAACAACCCATGCCCCGCTTCACGCCCGCCATGGGCGGCCTGGTGCTGCTGGGCCTGGTGCTGTCGGTGCTGTGCGTGATCCGCACCGAATACAACTTCAAGAGCCTCTTGGTGCTCAAGGCCCAGGTGGGTGCCGAGCGAGGCCGCTGGAAGCCCGTGTACATGGACTTCGTCAAGGTGTGGATGGCCACCGTGGCTGTGTTCATCCTGTGCGTGGTGGGGTTCTCGGCGCTGATCGGCATCCTCGCAGGCAGCTCCATCGCCCTGGTGGCCAGCCAGAGCGACCGCCTGGGCCTGTGGATGTTTGTGGTGATCATCGTGTCCATCATCGCGGGCATCTTCATGCTGATCCTGGCGTCGGCACCGGCCCGCGCATACCGCGAGGCGCGCATGTTCCAGCTGATGTGGAACAACATCGGCGTGAGCCACGTGGCCCGCTTCAAGTGCCACCTCAAGAGCGGCCGCTACGTGTGGCTGCGCATCAAGAACATGCTGCTTACCCTGCTGACGCTGGGGCTGTACCGCCCGTTTGCGCGGGTCAGCGAATACCGCATGAAGTGCGAGTCCGTCACCCTGCACGTCAAGGGCGGCGTGGAGCAGGTGACCGGTGCCATGGTGCGCCAGCAGCAGGGGGGCCTGGGCGATGCACTGGCGGATGCCGCTGGCCTCGACCTCATCGGCTGAACATGTCGGCATCTGCGCACCCAGCCCTCGTCCCCGGGCGCTGGTTCGATGGCCAGAGCAGCAAGGCCCGGCCCGTGGTGGTAAGCCTGCGGCCCACGCCGCAAGGCCCCTCCTTGGTGCTGCACCCGCTCTCACAGCCCGGGGCCGAGCCTGTCGTCTTTGCCTGGAAACAGGTGGGCTGGCCCGAGGCCTGGAACGAGCGCAAGCCGCAGCCCCGCGTGGTCGTCGATCTGCGCGACCATGGCAGCGTGGAGATCGATGCCGTGGCCGAATGGCGCGCTGCCCTGGCAGCAGCGGGCGAGCGCCCCGGCATCGCACAACGCATGCAGACCCGCTGGCCCGTGCTGCTGGGCGTGACGGCCGCCGCCGTCATTGGCCTCACGCTGTTCTACCGCTACGGCACACCCTGGGCGGCCACGCAGCTCACGCGGTTTGTGCCCATCAGCTGGGAGACCAGCGTGGCCGAGAACGTGCTCCAGCAAATGGACAACGGCACCCTGAAGCCCAGCAAGCTGCCTTCGGCCCGACAAGACCAGCTCAAGGCGCGTTTTGATGCCCTGGTGCAGCAGACGCCCCCTGGCCTGCAGCGTTACTCCGGCTACCGGCCGCCTTTGTCCCTGGAGTTCCGATCCGGCATGGGTGCCAATGCCTTTGCGCTGCCCGGCGGCAAGATCGTGATGACCGACGGCATCGTGAAGGCAGCGGCCGACAAGGGCCTGGACGACAACGCCTTGGTGGGCGTGCTGGCCCACGAAGTCGGCCACGTGGTGCAGCGCCACACCACGCGCATGGTGGTGCAGCAGGGCGTGCTCAACATGGGCCTGGGGCTGGCGCTGGGCGATGTGTCTGGCATCGTCTCTACGGGTGCATCCTTGCTGACCGGCCTGGCCTACAGCCGCAGCCATGAGCGCGAGGCCGACTGCTACGCCATCGCCGTCATGCGCCACGCCGCACTGCCCACTGCGCCCATGGGCCAGCTGCTGCTGGCGATTGCGCGCGATGAGGACAACGAAGAGACCCAGAAAAAGGACCTGGGCAAGGGCCCGACCGCCGCAGCATCGGCGCCCTCCTCCGGGGCCAGCACACCCGATGCAGCGCGCCAGCGCAAGGTGGCTCAGGAGATCGGCTCGCACCCTGTCTGGTCGCTGCTGAGCAGCCACCCCGACACGGTGGAGCGTGCGACAGAGCTGGAGCGGGGGCAAGCACCCCATTGCGCAAAAAACTGAACACAGCCCCGCCACAGGGGCGGCGTGCTCACCACACGACCCTTGGCTAGTCAGGGTGAAAATAAAGTGTGAAGCGCGCCGATAAGCCGGATTCTGTGCACCACGGTTGCCCGCAGTGTGACCGCCATTAATCTGGGCCGGGTGTCGCCACCACGGCTCGGTGCTACCTACCCGCCAACTCTGCGGAACCACATCAACGTTGGCCTACTTGGTATTGCTGCGCGTAGAGATTGCCCGTTTCACCCCCAGTGGTCTACCTTGCGGCACTCCCCCGGGACTCGTCTCTGTTGCTCTGATCCTCACCTCACGGTGGGCAGCCGTTAGCTGCTACGCTGTCCTGTGCAGTCCGGACGTTCCTCCAGTGCCTGGTTTCCCAGATTGCACCAGCGGCGGTCTGGCGTGCTTCACGGGTAGGATTATCGCCCAGCGGCCGCGACGCGATCCCAGTCCAGACCAAAGCGCACAAGATACTTGCGCAGCCGGTCCGCGTCATTGACCACCGTGCGCTGCGTGCGCGAGGCCTGGAACAGCAGGCGCCCCGCGTCCGACAAAGTGCGCGATTGGCGGCAGACCTGCAGCACCGCCGCCAGTTGGAGCTGGTCGAAGAGGTCCATGGATTCCACCGCCTCGTCGCCCAGCAGGGCCGCGAGTTCGTCGCGTCCCACCGTCCCTGTTGCAGATGCCAGCCCGCTGCGCGCATCGCTGGCGGGCTGCCACAGCCAGCGCAGGCGGGCGATCTCGGCCTCGACCAGGGGCAGGCCGATGCGACCGCTGTCAGCCAGCGTGGCCAGGCGCGTGACGCTGGCCGACAGGTCGCGAAAGTTGCCGGTCCACAACGCTTCGGGCGACTGGGCATAGCGCAGGTAGGCGGCGCGCGCTTCGTTGGAAAAGCGCACGCTGCGTCCCAGTTCCGTGCCCGCACGCACCAGCAGGTGCTCCACGTTGGGCTCGATGTCTTCGGGTCGCTGGGCCAGGCCCGGCAGCACATAGCTCCAGAGGTTGATGCGCGCAAACAGGTCCTCACGAAAGCGCCCTGCCGCCACCTCGGTGCGCAGGTCACGGTTGGTGCCAGCCACCAGTTGAAAGTCGCTCTCCACCTCGCGGTCGCTGCCCAGGGGGTAGAAGCGTTTTTCCTCCACGGCCTTGAGCAGCATGGCCTGCTCGTCCGGGCCCAGCTCACCAATCTCGTCCAGAAACAACACGCCCTTGTGCGCCGTGCGCAGCAAACCCGCACGGTCGGCCGCAGCGCCGGTGAAGGCGCCCTTTTTGTGGCCGAACAGCGTGGACGCTGCGCCGTCACCATGCAGCGTGGCGCAGTTCACTTCCACGAACTCGCCCTCCACCTGGTGGCGCGACTTTTTCAGCTCGAACATGCGCCGCGCCAGGTGCGACTTGCCCGCACCCGTGGGCCCGGTGAACAGAATGGGCGCACGCGAGCGCACCGCCACGCGCTCCACTTCGTCGATCAGCGCGTTGAAGCGCGCATTGCGCGTGGCAATGCCGCTTTTGAGGAACTGCACCGCATCCTGCTGCTCCGCGCCGAAGCGCTGCGCGATCACGTCGTAGCGCGAGAGGTCCAGGTCGATCAGCGTGTAGCTGCCAGGGTTGCCCATCTGCTGGCGCTTGGGCGGAGAGGTCTGCACCAGCACACCCGGAATGCGGCGCGACTCCACCAGCAGGAACAGGCAGATCTGCGCGACGTGCGTGCCGGTGGTGATGTGCGTCCAGTACTCCTCGCGCTCGGTGTCAAAGCGGTAGGCCTGCGTCCAGTCGTACAGCTGGGCATAGACCTCGCCAAAGTCCCACGGGTCGGCAATGGGCAGCGGCACCAGGTTCACCGTGGTCTCGGGCGAGGCAGTCGCCATGTCAGCGCGCACCTGGTGGGCCAGCTCGCGGTGCGGTGGTGTGTAGAGCAGCTCCAGCCGCTCGATCACCACGTCCTCATGCTGCACCAGCGATACGGTGGGGCGCCATTTCTCCCACCGCCCGGCGCCCCGGCCGGAGTCGAGCTGGGTGCCAAGGAATCCTATGACCACCTTGTTTTTGCGCATTTATTTGTGTCTATTTAACTAGCTTTCATTCTAGTTATTCTGATAAGCGCATACCACACCAATTTCGTAAAACAAAAATATCACCATACAAATCAACAGCTTGCGCAAGTTGAATACCACTCACCACAAGCTGGCACACATCTGGCAATAGAAGAAGCATCCAGCGCAAGCGGTGACCGCTCACAGGCTGGGGTTAGGACAAATGTTCGCCCCACCGGTGCCGGGCGTCCGGGGCCTTCGGGTTCTGTTGATGTTCTGCATGCCGCACATCGCCAACGCTGGGTAGCGGCACGGTCGTGGTGACTACTCCGAAAGGAAGTGTCTGGTTCGACTCCAGGCGTGCCACCACTGGTAGCTCAGTCTGGTAGAGCCCCGCCGAAAGGCGGTTGTCGCAGGTTCGATTCCTGCCCACGGTCGCAAGACATTGTTTGGAAGTACCGGTCGAAAGACCACCCGCCGAACGCGGGGAGAGGCCCTGAGGTTGCGCAGCGACCGCAAGGGATTCACCCCGTCAGCCGGTGGCGGTTTGTGCCAGCGCCCGGCACAGCCCGCGCCCGCAGCCAGCCGCGCTGCCGCCATTCCCGCTGGGGATGGGGGCAGCCACCACGGCGCACTGCACGGCCCAGGCTGCACCCCCTGGCACCCCGCCATCGCTGTAACGGCAACCCGATACGACAACGAAGAAGAGAGAGGAAAAAGAGATGCTGACGAAGATGTTCCAACGCGCCACCGTCAAGAAAAACGAACGCGCACTGCTGCTGCGCAACGGCAGCTTTGACCGCGTGCTGCGCAGCGGCACCTACTGGCTGTTTGCGGGCACCGACCAGTTGCGCGTGGAAACCTTCGCCCTGGAACAACCCGCCTTCACCCACGGCCTGACCGAGTACCTGATGGCGCAAGAGCCCGCGGTGGTGGCCGCCGAGTTTGTGCAGGTCAACCTGTCGGAAACCGAAGTGGGCCTGCGCAGCGAAAACGGCGTGCTGGTCGAGCTTCTGCCGCCCGGCACCCGCCGCCTTTATTGGAAAGGCCTGGTGGAGGTGAGCGTGCACGTGGTGGACCTGCAAGCGGGCGCTGAACTGCCCGCCGCACTGGTGGCGCGATTGACGCAGACCCAGCTGCGCCAGCGCAGCGTGACCGGATTGACCGGTGTGCTGCAGGTGCAGGTGCCCGAGGGCCAGTGCGCGCTGCTGACGGTGGACGGCAAGGTGGAGCGCCTGCTCACGGCTGGCACCTACGCCTTCTGGAAGTACGGCCGCACTGTGGCCGTGGAGCTGGTGGACCTGCGCCTGCAAGCCGTGGAGGTTTCGGGCCAGGACATCATGACCCGCGACAAGGTCAGCCTGCGCCTGAACCTGTGCGCCACCTGCCGCTACACCGATGTGCTGCGCGCTTTTGCCCAATTGCAAAAGCCTGCCGACCACCTGTACCGCGAGCTGCAGTTTGCGCTGCGCGCCGCCGTGGGCACCCGCACGCTCGATGAGCTGCTGGAGAACAAGACGGTGATCGACGACGTGGTGACCGCACACATGGCCGCCAAGCTGTTGCCCTACGGCATGCAACTGGAGAGCGTGGGCGTGAAGGACATCGTGCTGCCGGGCGAGATGAAGACCATCCTGACCCAGGTGGTGCAGGCACAGAAGCAGGCCGAGGCCAACGTGATCCGCCGCCGCGAGGAAACTGCCGCCACGCGCTCGCTGCTCAACACCGCGAAAGTGATGGAGGACAACCCTGTCGCCCTGCGCATGAAGGAGCTGGAGACGCTGGAGCGCGTGGCTGAACGCATCGACAAGATCTCGGTTTTTGGCGGCCTGGACCAGGTGCTCAATGGCCTGGTGAAGATGAGATGAAAGAACCCTATGAAGAAGCAACCGACACCTGTAACCACACCGCTGGAAGCAGCCACACAGGCGGTCTACCAGGCATTTGCCAAATACAGCGCACCAGAGGTGGGCACCCTGGATGTCTGCACTGCCTGCTGCATGGATGCTGACCTGGCGCTGCAAATGAGCCACCTGCCGATGCCCCAACTGACCGAGAAGCACTTCTACCAATACAACGATTCGGCCAAGAGCCAGGTGCAGCCTGCGGATGAAATCAAATACCTGGCCCCACGGCTGCTGGAACTGCTGGCCGAAGGCGCCCGGTTGCACCACTCCACCGAGCTGTACCTGGACCGCTTGGGGCGGTGCGAGCCCGGCTCCTTTTCAGCGACAGAACAGGCTGCGCTGCAGGGCTTTGCGCTGGCGTACTTTGCACAAGGCTTGGAGCAATGGCCTGCGGGCAGCGATTCGCTTTTCCAGGGGGATAACGCCTTCACCATCTTGCTCATGTGGGCCTATGCCCGCGTGCCGCTGGAGCCCTTGCTAGAGCACTGGCTCGATAGCGACAGCGACGCATCGACCCTGCACTTTGTGGACGCGTGCTATTGGGACTATGTGTGGAATGCCAACCAGATGGGCAACGCGTTTGCCGCTGACCAGGCCGAATACAAACGCACCATGGAGGAATGGCTGAACAGGCCAGCCACCAAGGCACGTTGGACGGAAAAGCTCATGCGCCTGGTGGATGCAGGCCCCACCAATTCCTGGTTGCCTGCGGGGGCCGTGGACCATCAGCGCTACCCGCTCCCGGAGCGGATCAGCGCAGTTTTTGACGCGATGACCGCATAACGCCCGTCGCCCTAAAAACGAACAACACAACAAAGAAACAACGAGAAAAGAACTATGACCAATAACTACGAACAACTCGAAATCCCGAACGGTGTGCCCGTAAAGATGTGGACGAACGGCGTGCCTGTGGAGGAAGACGCCAAGAACCAGCTGCGCAACATCGCGCGCCTGCCCATCGTGTTCAAGCATGTGGCGGTGATGCCCGACGTGCACCTGGGGATTGGCGCGACCATCGGCTCGGTGGTGCCCACCCTCAAGGCCATCATCCCTGCTGCGGTGGGGGTGGATCTGGGGTGCGGAATGATGGCGTGCAAGACCACGCTCACGGCCAGCGACCTGCCCGACAACCTGTCAGGCGTGCGAGCAGCCATCGAGCGCGCCGTTCCGGTAGGCATGACGCCCAAGCGCTTTGGCCGCGACAAGGGAAGCTGGGATACGCCGCCCGCTGAAACCGACCGCGCCTGGGCGGGGCTGGTGGATGAGTTCGAGGAAATTTGCGAGGCGCACCCGCGCATCAAGAACACGAACAACTACAAGCACCTGGGAACGCTCGGAACGGGTAACCACTTCATCGAGATCTGCCTGGACGAACACCAGTCGGTGTGGGTGATGCTGCACTCCGGCTCGCGCGGTGTGGGGAACGCCATCGGCACCCACTTCATCGAGCTGGCCAAGAAGGACGCCGAGATGAACCAGCGCAACCTGCCCGACAAGGACCTGGCGTACTTCGAGGAAGGCGCGCAGTACTTCGGTGACTATGTGAAGGCCGTGGGGTGGGCACAGAAATTCGCCGCCGCCAACCGCGAAGTGATGATGGGCCGCGTGATTGCTGCGCTGCGCAAAGTGATCACCAAGCCGTTCGAGACGCACGTGGAGGCGGTGAACTGCCACCACAACTACGTGCAGCGCGAAACGCACTTCGGGCAGGACGTGTTCGTGACCCGCAAGGGCGCGGTGAGTGCCGAGCAAGGCAAGCTGGGGATCATCCCTGGGAGCATGGGGGCCAAGAGCTTCATCGTGCGCGGAAAAGGCAACCCCGAGAGCTTCAACAGCTGCAGCCACGGCGCAGGCCGCACCATGAGCCGCACCAAGGCCAAGAAGCTGTTCACGGTCGAAGACCAGATCAAGGCGACCGAAGGCGTGGAATGCCGAAAGGATGCGGATGTCATTGACGAGATTCCGATGGCGTACAAGAACATCGACGCGGTGATGGCGGCGCAGGAAGACCTGGTGGAGGTGGTTTACACGCTCAAGCAAGTCGTGTGCGTGAAGGGATGAACGTGCAGCAACTGGACTTAGACGGCTCCACTGGCGAAGGCGGCGGCCAGATCCTGCGCACCGGCCTGGCCCTGTCCATGGTCACCGGCCGCCCACTGCACATCACGCGCATCCGTGCGGGGCGGCCCAAGCCGGGGCTGATGCGCCAGCACCTGGCCTGCGTGCAAGCGGCGGTGGCCGTGTGCGGCGGGCAGGCCGAAGGCGCGGAGCTGAATTCGCAAACGCTGGTGTTCACACCCGGCGTGGTGCGTGCGGGCGACTACCGTTTTCAGATTGCCACCGCAGGCAGTTGCCTGCTGGTGCTGCAGACGGTGCTACCCGCGCTGATGCTGGCCGATGGCCCGAGCAAGGTCGAGCTGGCGGGTGGCACGCACAACCCGATGGCGCCGCCGTTTGATTTTCTGGAACGCGCCTTTGCGCCGCTGGTGCGGCGGCTGGGGGTGGGGCTGGAGCTGCAATTGCAGCGGCGGGGCTTCTACCCCGCCGGGGGCGGCGAGCTGGTGGCGCACATCATGCCCGCCACCGCCACCACGCAGCCGCTGGCGCCGGTGGATGTGCTGGAGCGCGGCCCGTTGCAAAACGGCTGGGGCGAGGCACTGGCACCCGGCCTGGCGCGCCACATAGCGACGCGGGAGCTGGAGGCGCTGGGCCAGCGCATGGGTTGGACGTTCGAGGCCGGCCAACTGCGCCAGCCATCCACACGCCAGAACGAGGGCCCGGGCAATGCGCTGATCGCCACGCTGGAGTATGCGCAGGTGACCGAGGTGTTTTGCCAGTTGGGCGAGCGCAGCCTGTCGGCCGAGCAGGTTGCCAAGCGGCTGGCGGACGAAGTGCGCGCCTACCAGCGCAGCACCGGCGCGCTGGGCCCGCACCTGGCGGACCAGTGGATGCTGCCGCTGGCCCTGTCTGTGTGGCGCAGTGGGCAGGCCGCGCGCTACACCTGCACCAAGGTTACGCAGCACACGGTTACCAATGCGCAGACCATCGCGCTAGGCTTGCCGGTTCAGGTTCAGATCACCCCCTCAGAGGATGCAATGCACGTTGAGATATCTCCCGTGCCCTGAAGGGCCAGCGCGGCATGGACCCATACCCTGGCTATATCCATATGACCAGGGCCGTAGAACAAGTGGTTCAGAATGCGCACCACACCCCTTCCCTTTGACCCATCCGACACCTCACAGGAGACGCCATGAAAGTTGACAACATTCTTCAGACCATTGGCAACACGCCCCACGTGCGCATCAACCGCCTGTTCGGCCCCGGCGCCAATGTGTGGGTGAAGTCGGAGCGCAGCAACCCCGGCGGCTCCATCAAGGACCGCATTGCGCTGGCGATGGTGGAAGACGCTGAAAAGTCCGGCGCGCTCAAGCCCGGCGGCACCATCATCGAGCCCACCTCGGGCAACACCGGCATTGGCCTGGCGCTGGTGGCGGCCGTCAAGGGCTACAAGCTCGTCCTCGTGATGCCCGACAGCATGAGCATCGAACGCCGCCGCCTGATGCTGGCCTATGGCGCGCAGTTCGACCTGACCCCGCGCGAAAAAGGCATGAAGGGTGCCATCGCCCGCGCGCAAGAGTTGCAGGCGCAGACGCCTGGCTCTTGGATTCCGCAGCAGTTCGAGAACCCCGCCAACATCGATATCCATGTGCGCACCACGGCGCAGGAGATCCTGGCAGATTTCCCCGACGGCATTGATGTGCTGATCACGGGGGTGGGCACGGGTGGTCACATCACGGGCGTGGCGCGGGTGCTCAAAGCCAAGTTCCCCCAACTCAAGGTGTTTGCGGTGGAGCCCACGGCCTCGCCGGTGATCTCGGGCGGCGCGCCGTCGCCCCACCCCATCCAGGGCATTGGCGCGGGGTTCATCCCCAAGAACCTCGACACCAGCCTGCTCGACGGCGTGATCCAGGTCGATGCCGAACCGGCCCGCGAATACGCCCGCCGCTCTGCGCGCGAAGAGGGCATCCTGGTGGGCATCTCGTCCGGCGCTACCTTGGCCGCCATTGCCCAGAAGCTGCCCGAGCTGCCCGCAGGCGCCAAGGTGCTGGGCTTCAACTACGACACGGGCGAGCGCTACCTGTCGGTGGAAGGTTTCCTGCCGGCCTGATGGCCGCTGGCACGCAGCGCACTCACACCAGGGCCCTTCGGGGCCTTTTTTTTGGGCTGCGCAGCACAAAGCCACGGCCAGCCGTCCTACAGCGGCGGGGCACGCAGGCCAGAACAATCAGTGTTCGCGCCGGCCCACCTCTGCGGTGATTTCGCCGGAGCCCCTTCCAACGATTGCAACTGCCCATGGCCCCGAACTCCGCGACAGACTCTCAGCCTATTGCGTTCAAGGTGCTCACCGTGAACGTGCACAAGGGCTTCACCACCTTCAACCGGCGCTTCATGCTGCACGAGCTGCGCGAGGCCGTGCGCGACGTGGCGGCGGACCTGGTGTTCTTGCAAGAAGTGCTGGGCACGCACCACCGGCACGCCAGCCGTCTGGCCAACTTTCCGCAGGTGCCGCACTACGAGTTTCTGGCCGACTCCCTCTGGTCGCAGTACGCCTACGGGCGCAATGCGGTGTATGACAACGGCCACCATGGCAACGCGCTGTTGTCCAAGTTTCCCATCACGCACTACGAAAATCACGACATCTCGGTGAGCGGGCCCGAACGGCGCGGCATGCTGCACTGTGTGCTGCAGCCTCCCGGGCACCACCTGCCGGTGCATGCCGTGTGTGTGCACCTGGGCCTGCAGGAGTCGCACCGGCAGCACCAGTTGCGCCGCGTGTGCGATCTGGTCAACAGTTTTCCCGCCAATGAGGCCGTAGTGCTGGCCGGCGATTTCAACGACTGGCGCCACCGCGCACACGGCATCCTGCACCGCGAAGCCGGCTTGCAGGAGGTGTTCGTGCAGGCCTTTGGCAGGGCGGTGCGCACGTTTCCCGCGGCGATGCCGCTGCTGGCGCTCGACCGCATTTATGTGCGCAACGCCACCGTGCACTCGCCGCTGGCGCTGCCCAAGAAGCCTTGGGACAAGCTCTCGGACCATGCGCCCCTGGCTGCGGAGATCCTGCTATGAAACGCCTTGCCTTCAGCACGCCCCGCGCCCTGCGCGCACCCCGGTCCTCGCGCTGGGTGCCCGGCAACCATTTTGAGTTGCTGGAAAACGGTGAGGAGTTCTTTCCCCGCGTGTTCCAGGCCATTGCCGACGCCCGGCGCGAGGTGATGCTGGAAACCTTCATCCTGTTCGAGGACAAGATCGGCCAGCAACTGCACGCCGCGCTGCTGGCGGCCGCCCAGCGGGGTGTAGAGGTGCATGTGCTGGTGGACGGCTTTGGCTCGCCCGATCTGTCGGACCAGTTTGTCGGCAGCCTGGTGGAGGCCGGCGTGCACTTTCGCATCTTTGACCCGGGCCGCCGCTTCCTGGGCCAGCGGCTGAATATGTTGCGCCGCATGCACCGCAAGATCGTGGTGGTGGACGGGCACCTGGGGTTCATTGGCGGCATCAACTACTCGGCCGACCATGTGGCCGACTTTGGCCCCGAGGCCAAGCAGGACTACGCCGTGCAGGTGCGCGGCCCCATCGTGGCGCAGATGCACCACTTCACCCGCGAGGCGGTGCTCAGCCGCCAGGAGCGCAAGCGCCACCAGGCTGCCGGCATCACCGGGCGCCCGCACGCGGGCACCGCGCACGCGATGTTTGTGACACGGGACAACCAACAGCACACCAACGACATCGAGCGCCATTACCGCGTGGCCCTGCGCGCAGCGCGCAGCCGGGTCGTGATTGCGAATGCCTACTTCTTCCCCGGCTACCGCTTCATCCGCGAGATGCGGCGCGCCGCGAAACGGGGGGTGGATGTGCGCATCATCCTGCAAGGCCAGCCCGACATGCCCATCGTGAAGACGGCGGCCAGCCTGCTGTATGACCACCTGCAGCGCGCAGGGGTGCGGGTGTACGAATATTGCGACCGCCCGCTGCACGGCAAGGTGGCGCTGGTGGACGAGGACTGGTCCACCGTGGGCTCCAGCAACCTCGACCCGCTGAGCCTGTCGCTGAACCTGGAGGCCAACGTGATCATCCAGGACCGCGCCTTCAACGCCCACCTGCACAGGCGCCTGTCGCACCTGATGGAGCACAGCTGCAAGCAAGTGCAAGCCACCGCGCCCAGCCGCTGGAACGGCCTGCGCCTGCTGCGCAGCTATGCGGTGTTCCACCTGCTGCGCTGGTTCCCCGCCTGGGCGGGCTGGCTGCCCCGGCACGAGCCCAACATCACGCTCGCCAACCCGGGTGCCGCAGAGCCCGCAGGCAGTCCCGCCACCTGAGCGGACAGGCACACACCATGGCCACCCCCACGCTGCACGCGGACACCCAGGTGGGCAGCAACCGGCACACCACCAGTGGCTGGCGCCACTGGTCACAGCAGGTCTGGTGGCCCTGGCTCACGCGGGGGGTCGCCATCGCCTTCTTTGCGGTGGTGGCCGCGCTGATCTTTCGGCAGGCGCGCACGGTGGACTGGCCCGCCGTGCTGCAGGCGCTGCGCGACCTGCCCACCGCCGCACTGGCGCTGGCAGGCGCACTGGCGCTGCTGAGCCACTTCACCTACGGCAGCTTTGACTGGGTGGGCCGCCATTGCAGCGGTCACCGCCTGCCGCGTGGTACCACGCTGGCCATCGCCATGACGAGCTACCCGTTCACGCTCAATCTGGGCTCGCTGATCGGGGGCGTGGGCGTGCGCTACCGGCTGTATGCCCGGCGCGGCGTGGACCCCGGCACCATCGGCCAGGTGGTGGGCACCAGCATCGTGACCAACTGGATGGGCTACCTGCTGCTGGCCGGGGTGTTGGCGTGGATTTGGCAGCCGCCAGCGGTGGCCGGGTGGGCGGTAGCGCCCTGGCAGTGGCGCCTGGGCGGCACGGTGCTGGGCTGCTTGCCGCTGGTTTACCTGGCACTGTGCGCAGTGCGCAGAGGCCGCGCAATCACGCTGCGGGGCCACGCTTTTCCACTGCCGCGCTGGCCCGTGGCGCTGTGGCAAATCGCGGCATCGGCCACCAACTGGATGCTGATGGGCGCCGCACTGTGGACGGTGTTGCAACACCAGGTGCCCTACCCCGCCGCCCTGGCCACCGTGCTGCTGGGGGCCGTGGCCGGGCTGGTGCTGCGCATGCCTGCAGGCCTGGGCGTGCTGGAGGCCATGGGCGTAGCGCTGCTGGCCACCGACGCACTGGGGCAGGAACAGGTGCTGGCGGCACTGCTGGCCTACCGGGCGCTGTACTACTTTGGGCCGCTGGTGCTGGCGGCCTTCGCACTGGGTGTGGCCGAGCTGCGCTGGCGCCAGCGGCCTGCCCAGGAAGCCTAAACACGTCCTGACAACAAAAATTCAGCCAAAACTGCCGAATGCGCTAGTGCAACATGCCTTGATTGCTATCATTTTTATATAGATAGCGCCTCCCACACCCCGGCCGCGTAGGCCGGCGGGGTTCCGCCCGCTGCGCAGACCCCGTATCATCCCGGCCCCACGCCATTGCTTTTCGCCCGATCGACACGGGCCCGCAAGACCATGATCCGACTCTCCGAAATCCGGCTGCCGTTCACCGCTGCCGAAGCCCCCGAGGCGCCCCTCCGCGCCGCCGTCACCCACATCCTGGGCATCTCCGACGCCGACATCGCCCACCTGCACGTTTTCAAGCGCAGCTTTGACGCCCGCAAGGCCGACCTGCTGGCCGTCTACATCGTGGACGTGACGCTGGCCCAGCCCGAGCGCGAGGCCGCGCAGCTGGCCCAGTTTGCAGGCAACCCGCACATCCAGCCCACGCCCGACATGGCCTGGCACCCCGTGGGCCAGGCGCCTGCCAACCTACCCCTGCGCCCGGTGGTGGTGGGCTTTGGGCCCTGCGGCATTTTTGCGGCGCTGGTGCTGGCGCAAATGGGCTTCAAGCCCATCGTGCTGGAGCGTGGCAAGACCGTGCGCGAACGCACCAAAGACACCTGGGGCCTGTGGCGCAAGCGCGAACTGCATGCCGAAAGCAATGTGCAGTTTGGCGAAGGCGGCGCAGGCACCTTCAGCGACGGCAAGCTCTACAGTCAGATCAAAGACCCGCGCCACCTGGGCCGCAAGGTGATGAACGAGTTCGTCAAAGCCGGTGCGCCCGAAGAAATCCTGTACGTCGCCCACCCGCACATCGGCACCTTCAAACTGGTCAAGGTGGTGGAAAACCTGCGCGAGCAGATCATTGCGCTGGGCGGCGAGATCCGCTTTGAGCAGCGCGTGACGGACGTGATCATCGAAGGCCAGGGCGAGCAGCGCCACCTGCGCGGCCTCCAAGTGCTGAACCAGGCCACGGGCGAGACCACCGAGCTGCGCGCCGACCACGTCGTGATGGCGCTGGGCCACAGCTCGCGCGACACCTTTGCCATGCTGTACCAACGCGGCGTGGCCATGGAGGCCAAGCCGTTCTCCATCGGCTTTCGCATTGAGCACCCGCAGGGCGTGATCGACCGCGCCCGCTGGGGCCGTCACGCGGGCCACCCCCTGCTGGGCGCAGCCGACTACAAGCTGGTGCACCACGCCGCCAATGGCCGCGCGGTGTACAGCTTCTGCATGTGCCCCGGTGGCACGGTGGTGGCCGCTACCAGCGAACCCCACCGCGTGGTGACCAACGGCATGAGCCAGTATTCGCGCAACGAGCGCAATGCCAATGCGGGCATGGTGGTGGGCATCGACCCCCGCGACTACCCGCAGGACGCGCAGGCGTTTGAAACCCACCTGGGCCAGACCTATGGCGTGGAAGCCCTGCCCGCCGGGCAGTTCCACCCCCTGTCGGGCAGCGTGCTGCAGCGCCAGCTCGAATCGAATGCGTTTGTGCTGGGCGGCCGTGACTACAGCGCACCGGGCCAACTGGTGGGCGAGTTCATTGCGGGCAAGCCTTCGACCCAGCTGGGCAGCGTGGAGCCCTCGTACAAGCCCGGCGTGGCCCTGGGCGACCTGCACGCCGCCCTGCCCGGCTATGCCATCGAGGCGCTGCGCGAGGCGCTGCCCGTGTTCGGCCGCAAGATCAAGGGCTTTGACATGCACGACGCGGTGCTGACGGGTGTGGAGACACGCACCTCGTCGCCGCTCAAGATTGGCCGTGGCGACAACTTGCAAAGCCTGAACACGCCGGGCCTGTACCCGGCGGGCGAAGGCGCCAGCTACGCGGGCGGCATTCTGTCCGCCGGCGTGGATGGCATCAAGGTCGGCGAGGCCGTGGCCCGCAGCCTGCTGGGCGCAACGGGCTGACCTGCCTCCTGGCGGAGCCGGCCCGTGGCACCGCTTACTTGCGCTGCAAAAAGTCCACGGCCAGCGCCGCCAGCGAGCGGGCGCCCACGGGCAACTGGTCTTCGTCGATGTCGAACAGCGCAGAGTGGTTGGGCGGGGCCTTGGCAAAATCCTTGCCCTTGGGTGGCGCACCCAGGAAGTAGAAGAAGCCCGGCACGACCTTCTGGAACTCCGAGAAGTCCTCCGACCCTGCCACCTTCGGGATCACCATGGTCTTGCCGCCCATGGCCAGGTTCAGCGCGGGCAGCGAGGCCTGCGTGAGCGGCGCGGGGTTGGTGGTCACGGGGTAGGCCACGGGGCCAAAACGCACGCTGGCCTTGGCACCGCTGGCGGCGGCAATCGACTCGGCCGTGGTGGTGATGCGCTTGAGCGCTTCCTGGCGCATGTCTTCGTCAAAGGTGCGCAGCGTGCCCATCATCTCCACCTTGTCGGGGATGATGTTGTAGCGTGTGCCGCCCTGGATCTGGCCGATGGTGACCACCGCCGGCTCCTGGCTGATGTTGAGCTGGCGGCTCACCACGGTCTGCAGGCCCATCACCACCTGGCTGGCGGCCACGATGGGGTCGATGGTGGCCCAGGGCGACGAGCCATGGCCGCCACGCCCTTCCACATGGATGGTGATGTTGTCCGACCCGGCCATCAGCGGGCCGCTGCGGTAGCCCACCACGCCGCCTGGCAGGTTGGAGGTGATGTGCAGCCCGTAGATGGCCTGCACGTCCTTGAGCGCACCGGCTTCGATCATGGCCTTGGCGCCGAAGCTGGGCACCTTGCCGTTGGCGTCGGGCTCCACAGGCGCGCCCTCTTCGGCGGGCTGGAAGATGAACTTGATCGTGCCGGGCAGCTGCGCCTTCATGCCCGCCAGCACCTCGGCCGCGCCCATCAGCATGGCGGTGTGGGCGTCATGGCCGCAGGCGTGCATCACGGGCACTTCCTTGCCCAGGTAGTTGGCCTTGGCCTTGCTCGCAAACGGCAGGCCGGTGTTCTCGGGCACGGGCAGGGCATCCATGTCAGCGCGCAGGGCCACCACCTTGCCGGGCAGGCCCCCCTTGAGCGTGCCCACCACGCCGGTGCCGCCCACGCCGGTCTGCACGTCCATGCCCAGCTTCTTCAGGTGCTCGGCCACGAGCTTGGCCGTGCGCACTTCCTGGCCCGAGAGTTCGGGGTGGGCATGGATGTCGCGGCGCCAGTTGACCATCTTGGGCGCCACGGCCGTCACGGCGGCATCGATGGCCTGCAGGCCGGCGGCGTCCAGGGCCTGGGCCTGGGCGGACGATGCGAACGTCAGCCCGCTGAGAAGCAGGCCGGTGGCCAGCGAGATGGCAGAGAGGGGTTTGTGCATGAGACAGATCCGTGCAGGAAGTGAAAACAAAAAGGAACGCGGCAAAAAGCGCACGTTCATGCTAAGAGCCCACCCCACGCTGCAGACAAGCGAAAATGGCCATCCACAGAGCCAATACCGCCATGCCCCGTTCTTCTGTCCCCTCTGCGACGGCGCCGGTTTTTCGCATCGACATCCCGCTGCTGCCCGAATCGGCGGTGGGCAACGCACTGCAGTTCATCGACCTCTTGCGCAGCGCCAATCTGCTGGCCGGCTTGCGGGGCGGCGCTGGCTCGCCCCGCCTGGCCTGGCGGCTGCTGGATGCCCAAGGCCAGCCGCTGGCGCACCAGCCGGGCCCGCTGGCGGCCTACACGCAGCCCACGGCGGCACCTGCCGAGGGGCCTGCATTCGCCTGGTTCATTCCCTCCTTCCACGCCGCCGACATCCCCGCCATCCGCAGCGTGGCGTCGCGCCACCGCGCCCTCTCGCGCCAGATCGGCATTGCGCTGGATGCCGGGCACAAGGTGCTCACCGTCGGCAACGGGGCCTGGCTGGCGGCGCAGAGCGGGCGCCTGCAGGGCCGCCGCTGCGGCCTGCCGTGGTTCTACCTGGCCGGGTTTGAGCGCGACTTTCCCGACATCGACCTCGATGCAGGCCACGACCTGACCGATGACGGCCCCTGGCTCAGCTGTGCGCTGCCCCACAGCCTGGGAGAAATGGCCATCGCCCTGGTGCGCCACGCACTGGGTGACGCGCTGGCCCAGACCTGCGCCAGCGTGCTGCGGCCCGACCACGAACGCGCCCGGGCTGCGCTGCAGGCCAACGCGCAGCAACACATCCCAGCGACGCGCGACAGCACCCTGGCCCGCGCCATGGCCTGGATGGAGACCCATCTGGACGAGCCCTATTCGCTGGCCCGGCTGGCCGAGGCGGCGGCGGTGAGCCCGCGCACTTTGCTGCGGCACTTTCAGCTGGAGCTGTCGCAGTCGCCGCTGGACCACCTGCACAGCCTGCGCTGCGCACGCGCCAAGGTGCTGCTGGAGGTGACGCTGGAAAGCGTGCCCAGCATTGCCACGGCCTGCGGCTATGCCGACCCGGCGGCGTTCCGGCGCATCTTTGTGCGCTACACCGGCATGGCGCCGGGGGAGTACCGCAAGCGCCACGCCTTGCGCGCGCCGCGAAGGCGCTGGCGGGTGGATCTGACGTGAAAGCCCGGTGTACTCTCGCCTAGCGAGGCAGCGCGTTGCCCGAAGGCAGGCGAAACGCCTCCACCAGCTCGGCCAGCTGCTGCGCTTGCACCCGCAGCCCCTGCGCGGCGGCCGAGGACTCCTCCACCAGTGCGGCGTTCTGCTGCGTCATCTGGTCGAGCTGCGAGACCGCCTCACCCACCTGGCTCAGGCCCGTGGTCTGCTCGCGCGCCGCAGTGCTGATCTCGCCAATGATGGTGGCCACCTGCTGCACCGAGTTCACGATCTCGCCCATGGTGCCGCCTGCCGCGTGGACCAGCTGGGTGCCTTCGTCCACCTGCCGCACGCTGTCGCTGATGAGGCCCCCGATCTCCTTGGCCGCCGTGGCCGAGCGCTGGGCCAGGCTGCGCACTTCGCTGGCCACCACCGCAAAGCCACGGCCCTGCTCACCAGCACGGGCTGCCTCCACGGCCGCATTCAGCGCGAGGATGTTGGTCTGGAATGCAATGCCATCGATCACGCTGGTGATGTCGGCAATGCGGCGCGACGACAGTGCAATGCCGTCCATGGTGCCCACCACGCGGTCCACCGCCTCGCGCCCGCGCTGGGCCACGCTGCTGGCGCCAGTGGCCAGGGTGCTGGCCTGCGCAGCCGCGTCGGCGCTGTGGCGCACGGTGGCCAGCAGCTCCTCCATGCTGGCGGCGATCTCTTCGAGGTTGGAGGCGGTCTGCTCGGTGCGGGCCGACAGGTCGCTGTTGCCTGCCGCGATCTCGCTGCTGGCACCGGCCACCGAGGTGCTGGCCTGGCGCATGCCCACCACCAGCTCGGCCAGCCGTGCCTGCATGCCCCCCAGGCGCGCCAGCAGGGCCTGCAGCTCGTCGCGGTTGCCCGCCTGCGGCGCGGGCACGGGAGAGGTGAGGTCGCCTTCGGCAATGCGGTCGGTCACCTCGGACGCATGGGCCAGGGGCTGCAGGATGGAGCGCGACAGCAGCCAGGCGCAGGCCAGGCTCAGCAGCAAGCCCACCAACGAGCCCGCCGCCAGCAGCGTGATGCCCTGGCTTTCGCTGCGGGCGGCAGCGGCTCGCGCTTCGGCCACACGCTGGCGCTGGTATTCGGCCAGCTTGTCCACGGCAGCGGCGTAGGCGTCTGCCGCAGGACGCAGCTGCTTGGCAATGGCGTCGGGCGGCAAGGCCTCGCCCGCCTTGCGGCGCTTGACGAGGTCGTCCCGCACCGTGCGAAAGCCGTTGCCGGCCTTGTCGATGGCATCGAACAAGGCCTGCGATTCCGGGTCTGCCGCCAGCTCGTCCAGGCGCTTGCGCACTTCGGACGAGCGGGCCGAGGTGGTCTTGCGGTCGGCGTCGATGCGCGCCGCGTAGTCGGGGTTGTTGTCGATCTCCAGCAGCGTTTCGGCGCGGGCGGAGCTGAGCACCACGATGGCGTGCAGCTCCCGCGCCAGCAGCGCGCGCTCGGACGACGCACCGCCCAGGTCGTCCGCAATGTCCTGCAGCCCGGCCAGCCGCCAGATGCCCACCGCCGCCGACAGGGACATGACGAGGCAGACCACACCAAAAGCCAGGGCCAGGCGGACAGCAACACGTGCGTGGGAGATGGACATGGGAGGCTCTCGTGAGGGTGAATGGGGCAACGCGGGACAGCGGCTGGGGGTGGCAGGCGTTGGGAATGTATCGACAAAAGGTTACAAGTCCTTGAGCCGGCCCACAACAGGCCACACCCTGCCGGAGCGCCAAAGCAACAGCCGCAACGCAACAACAAAAAGGCCGCCACAGTGCAAGACTGTGGCGGCCCTCGGTGCCGATCAGGCGTTGCGCCTGAGGCGGTTCGGGTTATTGCTGCTGTGCGTTCTGCAGCGCAGCAATGCGCTCTTCAATGGGCGGGTGGGTGCTGAACAGCTTGCCAATGCCACCGGCGATGCCCATGGCCGCCACGCTCTTGGGCAGCTCGCCGGGGTGCATGCCACCCAGGCGGGCCAGCGCGTTGATCATGGGCTGGCGGCGGCCCATCAGCTGGGCTGCGCCCGCGTCGGCGCGGAACTCGCGCTGGCGGCTGAACCAGGCCACGATCATCGCGGCCACAAAGCCCAGCACGATGTCGAGCACGATGGTGGTCACGTAGTAGCCGATGCCAGGGCCCGAGCTGTTCTCGTCGTTCTTGCGCAGGAAGCTGTCCACCGCGTAGCCGATGACGCGCGACAGGAACACCACGAAGGTGTTCATCACGCCCTGGATCAGCGTCATGGTCACCATGTCGCCGTTGGCGATGTGGGCCACTTCGTGGCCGATCACGGCCTCGACCTCGTCGCGGGTCATGCCCTGCAGCAGGCCGGTGGACACCGCCACCAGGGCGGAGTTCTTGAACGCGCCCGTGGCAAAGGCATTGGGGTCGCCTTCAAAGATGCCGACTTCGGGCATGCCGATCTGGGCCTGGTCGGCGAACTTGCGCACGGTCTCGACGATCCAGCGCTCGTCCGGCGAGCCGGAGCCGTCGATCACGCGCACACCCGAGGTCCACTTGGCCATGGGCTTGCTGATGAGCAGCGAGATGATCGCGCCGCCAAAACCCATGATGAGCGCAAAGCCCAGCAGCGCGCCCAGGTTGAGCCCGTTGGCCGTGAGGTAGCGGTTGACGCCCAGCAGGCTGGCCACCACCCCCAGCACGACAACGACGGCCAGGTTGGTCATCACAAACAAAAGGATCCGCTTCATGGAATGGTTTCTCCGTGGGGTAAACAACAACGAGTGTTTGCTGGCTCAGATGGGGGCCGGGGGCGCCGCTTCAAGCGCCAGTCTCCAGGCGGCGAGGCCGTGGCAGCCCCCCATGGCCGCGATTTCATCGCGCTATGGTAGGTGCAAACCCCGGCCGGGGCCTTATCACACAAGCCTTGGCGGGAATTACGAAACCGCCGCGGCCCGCAAGGGCCGGAACACCTGCGCATCGGCATAGAAGCCCGGCGCTGCATTGGCCGGCCACCAGCCGGGCACGCCCAGCACCGGCAGCGGCGTGAAGGGCTTGCTGGACCATGCCGAGGCCTCCACCTGCCCTGCCAGCCACGCATCCACCTCCGCTATGGAATCAATAGCTGCCGGCGCATGAAATACGTGCGCCACCATGGGTTTTCGCGGAAAAACCAGCTTTTCGAGCAGTGCGTGCCCAAACAGCACCAGCCGGGCCTGGCCCCACAGCGGGCGCAGGTCGATGAACAGGCGCTGCCAGTCCCTCGCCCGGAGCGCATCCCACAGGGCATCCGGCGCCTGCAGCAGCGCGCCGTTTTCATCAAACACCGTGAGTGCATCGCGCAGCGGTCCGCGCACGGCCTGCACGCCATCGGCGGCGATGGCCTGGGCCTGCAGCTGGTTCAGGCGCCGCTTGGTGTGCGGAAACCGCAGCCAGACCAGGCCGTTGAAAAAGTCGTGCAGGTTGTCGCGCGTGGGCACGCGGCGGGTGTCCCAGATGTACTGCTCGTAGGCGGTGCCTTCGGGCAGCGCGGACTGGGGCACAAAGACCACGGGAGCACCCTGCGGCGCTGCGGTCTGCAATGCCTGGTGCACCGATGGGTCATCCTGCAACAGCTGCTGGGCCAGGGGTTGGCCCAGGCCGCGCCACGGCGCCAGCCAGGGGGCGCTCCAGTCGATGGCGTCGAAGGGCGGACTTACACCAGCCGCCACGGCAGGGCTTCACCGGCGCGCAGGGGCTTGAGTTCGGCCTCGCCAAAGGCAAAGCTGTCGGGCGGTGTCCACGACTCGCGGCGCAGGGTGATGGTGCCGGTGTTGCGTGGCAGGCTGTAGAAGTCCGGGCCGTGGAAGCTGGCAAAACCTTCGAGCTGGTCGAGCGCGCCCGCGTTGTCGAATGCCTCGGCATACATCTCGATGGCGGCGTGGGCGGTGTAGCAGCCCGCGCAGCCGGTGGCGTGCTCCTTGAGGTGCGCCGGGTGGGGTGCGCTGTCGGTGCCCAGAAAGAACTTGCTGCTGCCGCTGGTGGCGGCCTGCACCAGGGCCACGCGGTGCGTTTCGCGCTTGAGCACGGGCAGGCAGTAGTAGTGGGGCCGCACGCCGCCGATGAAGATGGCGTTGCGGTTGTACAGCAGGTGGTGCGCGGTGATGGTGGCGGCCGTGAAGCGGTCGGCCTGCATCACGTAGTCGGCCGCGTCCTTGGTGGTGATGTGCTCGAAGACGATCTTCAGCTCGGGGAAGTCGCGGCGCAGCGGGATGAGTTGCTGCTCGATGAAAACGGCCTCGCGGTCGAACAGGTCGATGTCGCTGCTGGTCACCTCGCCATGCACCAGCAGGAGCATGCCGGCCTTCTGCATGGCTTCGAGCGTTTTATAGGTCTTGCGGATGTCGGTCACGCCCGCGTCGCTGTTGGTGGTGGCGCCTGCGGGGTAGAGCTTGCAGGCCACCACGCCAGCGGCCTTGGCACGCGCGATTTCTTCGGGCGGCAGGTTGTCCGTCAGGTACAGCGTCATCAGCGGCTCGAACTGCATACCGGCGGGCACGGCAGCCAGGATGCGCTGCTTGTACGCCAGGGCCTGCTCGGCCGTGGTGACCGGTGGGCGCAGGTTGGGCATGATGATCGCGCGGCCGAACTGGGCGGCGGTGTGCGGCACGACGGTGTGCAAGGGCTCGCCGTCGCGCACATGCAGGTGCCAGTCGTCGGGGCGGGTGATGGTGAGGGTTTGGGGGGCTGCAGTCATGGGTGTGATTGTCCCATTGTGGGCAAGAGGCTCCCAAACGCTCTCATTTTCATAGCTGTCGAGGCATATGAACGTAGCGCTACCGAGCAAAATCGCTCAAAACCGGCGCGCTACGGGCAGGTGGACCGGTTTATTCGGCGGTGATGCCCGCGCGTTTGACGACTGCACCGAACTTCACCATGCGGTCGGCCATCATCTTTTCGAACGCAGCGGGCGGCATCTCTTCCGGCACGATCACGCCACGGTCCTTGAGGTTGGCCACCATGGCGGGCGACGTGGCCACCTGGCGCACGGCCTTGTACAGGGTCTGCACCACAGACTCGGGCGTGCCGGCAGGGGCTGCCAGACCGGTCCAGGAGGTAAGGTTCAGCTCGGGGTGGCCCACCTCGGCCATGGTGGGCACGTCCGGCAGCTGCGGCAGCCGCTGGTCGGCGGCCACGGCCAGGGCGCGCACCTTGCCCGCCTGGATGTGCGGCAGCATGATGACCAGGTTGTCGAGGATGAACTGCACCTCGTTGCCCAGCACGCCCGTGATCAGCGGCGTGCCCCCACGGTAGGGAATGTGCGTGGTGAACACGCCCGTGGAGACCTTGAGCATTTCCACATTGAGCTGGCCCATGCTGCCCACGCCGCCGCTGCCGTAGTTGAGCTTGCCGGGGTTCTTCTTGGCGTAGTCGATGAACTCCTTGAAGGTCTTGAACGGCAGGCTGCTGTGCACCACCAGGGCATTGGGCTGGCGGCCCAGGAGGGCGATGTTTTCAAAGTCCTTGATGGGGTCGTAGCCGATCTTGGGCTGGGTCAGCGGGTTGGCCAGGTGGCTGCTTTGCGACGAGACCACCAGGGTGTAGCCGTCGGCCTTGGAGCGCGCCACATACTGCGCGCCCACCGAGCCCCCGGCGCCAGCGCGGTTTTCCACCACGATCGGCACGCCCAGCACGCGCGACAGCGGCTCGGAATACTGGCGCGCCATGATGTCCACCGACCCGCCGGGCGGGAACGGCACCACCAGCGTGATGGGACGCGAAGGGAATTTGTCCTGCGCCAGGGCGGGCAATGCAGCAAGGCCCGCGAGGCCCAGGCCAGTGGTCAGGAGATGGCGGCGGGAAGTGGTGGCGGTCATGGCAGTCAAGGAACTCAGAAAACGGGTCAAAACAGGTCCAGCAGGTCCAACAGGAACGAAAAGAATCAGGGGTGTGCCAGCACGGCCAGTGCCACGGCTTGTGCGCGGGGCACGAAGGTGGACAGCTCGCAGTACTCGCGTTCGGTGTGCGGGTGGCCGCCCACGGGGCCGGTGGCGCATAGCGTGGGCACGCCCACCGAGGCGGTGAGGCCGCTGTCGGCCGCGCCGCCGGTGAACTCACCTTGCACCTCAAAGCCCAGTGAACGGGCGCCCTGCTGGTACAGCGCCAGCAGGTAGTCGGGCGTGGGCTTCATGGGCAGGGAGCGGCGCGTGGTGGTGATGCGGCCCTGGGTGCGGGGCACGGACTCTTCTTCGACGATGGCGCGCACGCGCTCCAGCAGGTCGTCGGGGTTGGTGTCGGCCGTGAAGCGCAAGTCCACCTCGGCACGCGCGTGAGGGGCCACCATATTGGGCACGATGCCGCCCTGCACCACGCCCACGTTGCAGGTGATGCCCATGGCAGTGTCGGTCAGCGCGTGCAGCGCCAGGGTCTTGCGGGCCAGGGCTTCGATGGCACTGGCGCCAGCGGCGTGGTTGATGCCTGCATGCGCGGCCACGCCCTGGACCTCGAACTCCACCACCATCGAGCCCTTGCGGCTGGTGACCACGTTGCCGCTCACGCGGCCGGGCTCGGCATTGAACACCGCACGCGCGCCCCGCACGCGGGCCATGATGAGGTCACGCGTGGCGGGCGAGCCGACCTCTTCGTCGCACGAGAAGAACAGGTGCAGCGGGGCCTTCAGCCCACCGCAGCGAGCAAGGGCCTCGGCGACAAACACGTTGAGCACCAGGCCCGACTTCATGTCGGCCACGCCGGGACCATAGGCGCGCCCCGCTTCCTCGCGGTAGGGGCGCTTGGCCACCGTGCCATCGGGAAACACCGTGTCCATGTGCCCCATGAGGATGATGGGGGCGCCGCCGGTGTCCGTACCTTCCGCAGGCTTGACCTGCGCGTGCAGCAGCACGCCATAGCCAGGCACGGGCTCGAACTGCACGGGCACACCGGCCGCCTGCAGGCGCTCGGCCAAAGCATGCGCCACCGCCGTCACGCCCGCTTCATTGCGGCTGCCGCTTTCGATGTTGACCACTTTTTGCAACAGGTCTTGCATGGCCTGCTGCTGCCGGGCCAGCCAGTCCAGCACCTGAGCATGCACCGGCAGTCGGGTTTCGTTCGAGGTATTGAGCATCTTTGTCCTTGGGCAATGCCGGGTGGGGGCAAAATTTGGGTCGCAGTGTTGCATGCGACTCCAGGTTTTGCAACGTATTTTGCACGATTGAGTATTTTATGAAATCATCATTGCAAGAAACCACCGCCTTGCTGACGGAGCGGCTGGCCCGCCAGGATGCCGACCTGACCGCGAGCGAACGTGCATTGGCCGAGGCGCTGGGGCGCGACTACCCCCATGCCCTGCTGGAGTCCGCCACCGCCCTTGCTGCGCGCACAGGCACCAGTGCATCGACCGTGGTGCGGCTGTTTGCCAAGCTGGGCTACGGCAGCTATGCCGAGGCGCAGCGCGAGGCACGGGCCGAGGTCACCGCCCTGCTGCAAACGGCCGGGCAGCGCGCCCCCGTCACCATCGGCACCCGGCGCAGCCTGCAGCAGTGCGTGGACGATGCACTGCTACACGACCAGCACAACCTCACCACCACACGCGACGGACTGGACATGGTGGCCTTCGAGGCCATGGTGGCGCGCATCGCGCAGGGCAAGGGCCGCATTTTTGTGCTGGCGCAGATCAACAGCGCCCCGGTGGCCGCCTGGCTGGCGCTGCACCTGAACATGTGCCGCCCCGGCGTGCACGAGCTGGGGGCTGGCGCCGTGGACGCCACCGATCAGCTGCTGTGGATTCAGCCTGAGGACGCCCTGCTGGTCTTCAGCATTCGCCGCTACGCGAGCGGGCCGGTGAAAGTGGCGCAGCGCTTTCGCGACGCGGGCGCCCAGGTGCTGGCCATCACCGACAGCGCCGCAGCGCCCTTGGCCGCGTTGTCTCACCACCGGCTGCAGGTGCGCACGTCCAACGCGTCGCCGTTTGACTCGTACACCGCCGCGTTCTTCCTGTGCAATGCGCTGGTGTCGGCCGTGGCGCAGCTGCGGCACAAGGCGGTGTCCGAGGCGCTGAAACGGCGCGACGACCTGTGGACGGATTTTGAGTCCCAGCTCATCGTGGAAGGCCCCTCGCCAGCCAGTCGGCGGAGCAAGCGCTAGCCTGCGCGCAGCAGACGTTCAGCCCTGGGTGGATTGACCCGTCCTGAATAGCGTTGACACCCAGGACGGTTTAAAACTCCAGCCGGACTATCCGGCCAACGACGCCCGATGCACCGCATCGGGCGTTTGCATTTTCAGCGATAGGTGTGGCCGCTCGCAGTTGTAAATGCGCACCGACTGCTCGACCATGCGTCTGGCCTGGGCGAGATCCGCAGGGCGCTGCAACAAGAGCTCGGTCTTCAGAATGCCGTTGACCCGCTCGGCCAGCGCGTTCTGGTAGCAGTCGTAGCCGTCCGTCATCGAGCAGATCACGCCATGGCGCTTGTGCAGGGCCTGGTAATACGTCGAGCAGTACTGGATACCCCTGTCGGAGTGGTGCACCAGCTGCCGACTGCTCTGTCGCCCCAATAGCGCCATCTTCATGGCCTGCGCCACCTCCTCGGTCTGCAGGCTCTCATGCACGTGCCAGCCGACGATCTTTCTGGAATAAGCATCCGTGACCAGGCTCAGGTAAACAAACTTGCCGTGTGTGGGCAAGTAGGTGATGTCTGCTACCCAGACCTGTTCGCTGGCGCTGGCGCGAACCTGCTGTGGCCCGGCTTTGAGCAGGTTGGGGTGGCGCCTGAAGCGGTGGTGGCTGTCGGTCGTCTTGTGGTACGCCCGCCGGGGCGCCACCAGCAGCCTGGCGTTGCGCAGGACGTCGAACATTGCATCGCGGCCCAAGTCGATGCCTCAGCGCTGCAGCGGCTCCTGCAGCAGGTAGTGCAGCTTACGCGTGCCGATGCGTGGCCGACGCATGCGCTGCTCGCGCACCAACTCCACCACCGCCTGCGCGTTCGCGAGGCGATCGGCCTGGCGGCGCCTGCCCTGGTAATACGCCTGCCGGCTATGGCCCATGTGCTGGCAAGCCCTCTTCACGCTCAACCCTGTGACAAGGTTTTGCGCGAGGACTTGCCCAAAGGCTTTTTTACGACGCGCACCCCGTAGTCCTTGCGCAGCACGTCGATGACGGCTTCGAATAGCCTGGCCTTCTCCTGCGCCTGTGCGAGCTGCACCTGCAGGGCCTTGATCTGCTGCTCGGGCGTGAGAGCCCCAGTGTTCTTCTTGTCTATCGGCATGGCTGCAGATGATGCCGCAGGACTCCAGCCCAGGCGACCGTGCTTGCGCAGCCAGACCAGAACCGTCGAGCGGCCCTGGATACCGTAGCGCTGCTGCGCCTGTTTGTACGTGAGCTCGCCTTTTTCCACCTGCTCCACCGCCGCCAACTTAAAGGCCAGTGTGTAGTCGCGCTGCGTGCGTTTGACACTTGATTCCATGACACATGCCCTTTTTGAAAGGTCCATGTGTCAACGCCGGGTAGGACGGGTCAGATCCATGAAAAAAGCGCTCCGTAGAGCGCTTTTTTTGTAGCCCCCAACCCTTGCGGCACGGGGGTGCAGGCACCGTTCAGTGCTGCAGGATCTTATTGAGGAAGTCCTTGGTACGCGGCTGGCGTGCGTCGGGGTTGTTGAAGAAGTCGTCCTTGGAGCAGTCTTCCAGGATCTTGCCGCCCACGTCCATGAAGATCACGCGGTTGCTCACCTTGCGGGCAAAGCCCATTTCGTGGGTCACGCACATCATGGTCATGCCTTCGTTGGCCAGGCCCACCATCACGTCCAGCACTTCGCCGACCATTTCGGGGTCGAGCGCGGATGTGGGTTCGTCGAACAGCATCACGATGGGGTCCATGCTCAGCGCGCGCGCAATGGCCACGCGCTGTTGCTGACCGCCCGAGAGCTGGCCGGGGAACTTGTCCTTATGGGCGATCAGGCCCACGCGCTCCAGCATCTTGAGGCCGCGCTTCTTGGCGTCGTCCGCGCTGCGGCCCAGCACCTTGATCTGCGCAATGGTCAGGTTGTCCGTCACCGACAGGTGGGGGAACAGCTCGAAGTGCTGGAACACCATGCCCACGCGGCTGCGCAGCTTGGGCAGGTTGGTGCTGGGGTCATGCAGCTTCACGCCATCGACCGTGATCTCGCCCTTCTGGAAGGGTTCGAGCGCGTTGATGGTCTTGATGAGTGTGGACTTGCCAGAGCCCGAGGGCCCGCAGACCACAACCACTTCACCCTTGTTGATGGTGGCCGAGCACTCGTTGAGCACCTGCACCGGGCCATACCACTTGGATACGTTTTTGAGTTCGATCATTTCTTTTTCCTCAATCCAATCTCTTTTGCACCAGCCTCGATCAGCGGATGATCGCGATCTTCTGGTGCAGGCGCTTGACCGCCCAGGACAGCGCATAGCACATGATGAAGTACAGAACCGCAGCGGCCAGGTACGCCTCGATCGGACGACCAAAGTTCTTGCCCGCCACTTCAAAGCCCTTGAGCATGTCGTAGGCGCCAATGGCATAAACCAGCGACGTGTCCTGGAACAGGATGATGGTCTGGGTGAGCAGCACGGGCAGCATGTTGCGGAACGCCTGGGGCAGCACCACCAGCTTCATGTTCTGGCCGTAGGTCATGCCCAATGCCTGGCCGGCGTACACCTGGCCGCGTGGGATGGACTGGATGCCAGCGCGCATGATTTCGCTGAAGTACGCTGCCTCAAAGGCAATGAAGGTGATGACTGCCGACACTTCCGCGCCAATGGGGCGGCCGATGATGGCGGGCACCAGCAGGAAGAACCACAGGATCACCATCACCAGCGGAATGGAGCGCATGCCGTTGACGTAGATGGTGGCGGGCACATCCAGCCACTTCTTGCCCGACAGGCGCATGAGTGCCAGCACGGTGCCGAACAGCACGCCCCCGATGGTGGCCACCAGCGTGAGGATCAGGCTGAAGTACAGCCCCTTGAGCACGAAGTTGGAGATCAGGTCCCAGTTGTAGAAGGAGAAATCGAGATTCATATCAATGCCCCCCTCCGGCCGCGCCACTCACGACCATGCCAGGGATGCGTGCGCGTTTTTCAATGAAGGCCATGATGCGGTTGATCGCAAACGCCGAGATGATGTACAGCGTGGTCACCGCCAGATAGACCTCGATGCCGCGCGAGGTTTCTTCCTGCGCCTGCATGGCGAACATGGTGAGTTCGGCCACCGACACGGCAAACGCCACGGACGAGTTCTTGAAGATGTTCATCGTCTCGCTGGTCAGCGGCGGAATGATGATGCGAAACGCCATGGGCAGCAGCACATAGCGGTAGGTCTGGAAGGTGGTGAAACCCATGGCCATGCCGGCATACCGCTGGCCGCGTGGCAGGGCCTGGATGCCCGAACGCACCTGCTCGGCGATACGTGCCGAGGTGAAAAAGCCCAGCGCCAGCACCACCAGCGCAAAACCGGGAACGCCCCGCAGCACCGGGAACAGGCTGGGCAGCACGTGGTACCACAGGAAAATCTGCACCAGCAGCGGAATATTGCGAAACAGCTCGACCCAGGCATTGCCCAGCCGAACGATCATCGGGCGATCCTGCAAGGTGCGCAGCGTACCGATGAATGAACCCAACACAAGCGCCAGCAGCAAGGCCAGCAGCGAAACGGACACCGTCCAGCCCCAGGCCGACAGCATCCAGTCCAGGTAGGTGATCTCGCCGCCTTTGCCAAAGCAGCCCTGCACCACATCCCGGTCCATGGTGTCCTGGCAGAACACCTGCCAATCCCAACTCATAGGAGCACCCCTTTAATTTTTGGTTTTGCGCTGGGGGACCCACTGGGCCGACCCAACAAAAAAGCCCCTTCAAACCAGCTGGCCGAAGGGGCACAAGCGTTGCAGAGCTTACTTCTTGGCGTAGTCTTCCATGGGCTTGTCGTTAGGCGATGCCCAGGCTGCCTTGGTAGCGTCGGACATCGGCAGGCCGATCTTGGTGTTGGTCGGTGGCACGGGTTGCATGAACCACTTGTCGTACAGCTTGGCCAGCGAGCCGTCGGCGATCTGGCGCTTGATGGAGTCGTCCACAGCCTTCTTGAACGCGGGGTCGTCCTTGCGCAGCATGCAGGCGATGGGTTCCACCGACAGCACTTCGCCCACGATCTTGTAATCGGCAGGGTTCTTGGACTTGGAGATGTTGGCAGCCAGGATGGAGCCGTCCATCACGAACGCGTCAGCACGGCCGGTTTCCAGCATCAGGAAGCTGTCGGCGTGGTCCTTGCCGAACACTTCCTTGAAGTCGATGCCGCCAGCACGTTCGTGCTTGCGCAGGGTCTGCACGGAGGTCGTGCCGGTGGTGGTGGCCACGGTCTTGCCGTTCAGGTCCTTGATCGAGGTGATGCCCGAGTTGGCCTTCACCACGGTGCGCACTTCTTCCACATAGGTGGTCACGGCAAACGCCACGTCCTTTTGGCGAGCAGCGTTGTTGGTGGTGGAGCCGCACTCCAGATCCACGGTGCCGTTGGTCACCAGCGGAATACGGTTTTGCGAGGTCACGGGCTGGTACTTGATATCCAGCTTGGGCAAGCCCAGTTGCTTCTGGATGTCGTGCAGAACGATCTCGCCCATTTCGGTGTGGAAACCCACGTACTTGCCGTTGCCCAGCGTGTACGAAAGACCTGAAGACTCGCGCACGCCCAGCGTCACGCTGCCGGAGGCCTTGATCTTGGCCAGAGTGTCATTGGCCTGGGCAAATACGCTGCCTGCAGCCAAGGCGGTCACGGCAACCGCGAGCAAATGTTTCTTCATAGGGATCTCCTTGTGTTGAAAACGAAAAAGGGGGGGATTTTAGAGACAGGGGCCAGCCGGGGGTAACCGGTCAGGACCGCACTCCAAAAAGGGGTAGCACGCAACCAGGGATATTAGTCAGAACGGGACCTGGTCGGTAGGGTATTTCCAGAAGTCGCGCAACAAGTAACTGACCGGCAGGCTCAGCACGGTGTTGTTGGGCGGAATGGCCTTGTTGAACCACTTGTCGTAAATCGGGTAAATCTCGCGGCTGGTAATCAGGCGGCGCATTTCCTCGTCCACCAGCTTTTTGAACTCAGGGTCGTTCTTGGGCAGCATGATGGCCAGTGGCTCGGTGGTCATGAAGCGGCCCACCACCTTGAGCGCCTTGGGGTCGGGCCGCCCGGCCGCCAGGCCGTACAGCAGCACGTCGTCCATCACAAACGCATCGGCCTCACCCTTCTCGACCATCTCGACCGCCTTGGCATGGTCGGGTGCCTCGACGATGGTGATGCCCATCAGGCGCTCGCGGTTGGCTTGGTCGGCCGCCTTCAGGGGCGTCGTGCCCTTGGTGGACACCAGCTTCTTGCCGTTGAGATCCTCCACCCTGTCGATGGTGCTGGAGGACTTGACCAGCAGCCGCGCGCCGGTGATGAAGTGGGGGATGGTGAAGGCCACCTTCTGGCGCCGCTCGGCGTTGTTGGTGGTGGAGCCACACTCCATGTCGGCCTTGCCCTGCTCGATCATGGCGATGCGGTTGGCCGGCGTGACAGGCACCAGCTCGATCTCCATGTCCTTCTTGCCGGTCTTCTTGCGCACCAGCTCGGCCATGCGCAGGCACAGGTCCAGCGCATAGCCCACGGGCTTGCCCGACTGGCTGTCGATGTACGAGAAAGGCACCGAGGATTCACGGTAGGCAATGACCAGCTTGCCACCGCCAGCCACGCGCTCCAGCACGCTGGCCTGCGCAGACGCACCGACCGCACAGCACAGTGCTGCGAGGCCCCAGGCCAATCCCCAATGCTGAACTTTCATACGATGCCTCTGTGAAGGAATGAACCGGGTTTGCAATCTTCGTGCCACCGTGGGGCCCTGCCAAGGCACACGCTGCTATCCACCGATCCGGCGATGGCGCAGACTGTACGTGTCGTTACGGTGAAATTCCAATGCCGTTTGCGCGCACAACTATGCAAAGTGTTTATGTCCGTATTTACCCTTAGCATGAGGCCGCTTGGGCCTGCAGGTAGGTCCACAGCGCCTGCGCCGTGCCTTTGGGGGTGTCCTTGCCATTGGGCTTTTCGCGGTAGGCACGCACATCCATGGTCATCTGCAGGCCTTCGGTATCGGGGGGCGCGGCGCTGACTAGGCGGCGCGAGCGCAGCTCCTTCTTCACGGCGCTGTGGGGCAAGAAGGCCACGCCATGCCCTTCCAGCGCCATGGCCTTGAGGCCTTCGGCCATATCGGTCTCGTACACGCGCTCCAGGTGAATGGGCGTCTGCGATTGTTTGAGGATGAGTTCGGTCACCCGCCCCAGGTAGGCGCCGGGCGCATAGCCCAGGTAGGGCAGCGGCTGGCCTGCGCGACCGGGCAGGCGGTGCACGGGCTGGCCATCGGCGTCGGCCTTGCTGTAGGGCGACAACACTTCCTGACCCAGGCTGACCATTTCATACCGATCGGCATCGAGCTGAAAGGGCTGCGAGGGGTGGTGGTAGGCGATCAGCAGGTCGCACCCGCCTTCGACCAGGCGCATCACCGCGTCGTGCACATTCAGCGCAATCAGGCGGCTTTTGAACGGGCCGAACTTGTCGTGCAGGCTGGACACCCAGGCCGGGAAGAACGTGAACGCTAGCGTGTGGGGCACGGCGAACTCGATCATGTCCTTGCCTGCGCTGGTGTGCGCGCGCAGCATGGCACGCGTGTTCTGCAGCGACTGGAGCATTTCCAGGGCCTGGTCGTACAGGGTCTTGCCGGCCGGGGTCAGCCGGGTGGGGTAGGAGCTGCGGTCCACCAGATCGGTGCCGGCCCAGGCCTCCAGCGCCTGGATCCGCCGCGAGAACGCGGGCTGGGTCACATGCCGCAGCTGCGCTGACCGGCTGAAGCTGCGGGTTTCCGCAAGACTGACGAAATCTTCAAGCCACTTGGTTTCCATCGGCGCATTATCCGCGCGCGGGCTGGAGCCTGCTGGCCGCAGGCATGAGGGTTTACACAGTGCGGACGCGGCGCACCAATGGTGTGCATGCATAGCAACCCATCGCATAATAGAAAGCGGCGCCTACAGCGCTCCGCGTCGAGGCCCCTGGTGCACAACACTGCCGGGCAGGGCGACCCGCATGCTCCCGTGTTTGTTCTCCTCCTTCCCCTGCCCCATGTCCTCCTCCTCCCCCCAAGGGCCTGCGACCGACGCACTGCCCGGCGCCGCGAGTCCCGAGGCCGAGCCCCGCTCGCTGCGCCTTGAAGACTGGCTCACCGTCATCGTCATGGCGGCCCTCGCACTCATCACATTTGCCAACGTGCTGGTGCGTTACTTCACCAACTCCTCGTTCGCCTGGACCGAAGAAATCTCGGTGTTCCTGATGATCGCGCTGGCGCTCATCGCAGGCTCGGCCGCCGTGGCACGTGACCAGCACATCCGCATCGAGTACTTTGCCGAGGGCGGCTCTGCCCTGCGCAGCAAGCGCCTGTCCATGCTGGGCGCGGCCACTGTGGCCCTGCTGTTTGGCGTCATCGCCGTCCTGAGCGTGCGCGTGGTGTGGGACGACTACAGCTTTGGCGAAACCTCCCCCGGCATCGGCGTGCCGCAGTGGTGGTATTCAATCTGGCTGCCCGTGTTCTCTGCGCTCATCACGGCACGCGCCATTGGGCTGTTCATCCGCCGCAGCCGCGGCGCGGTCAGCGATGCCGCCCCGGCGCACAAGGATGCGCAACCATGATCGCCACGCTGCTGTTTGTGGCCTTTCTGGGCCTGATGTTTGTGGGCGTGCCGATTGGCGCCGCGCTGGGCCTGGCCGGTGCCGCCGCCATCGCGCTGGCCAATGCCGACAGCCAGTGGTTCGGCCTGCTGGCCGTGCCGCAGAACTTCTACGCCGGGCTGGGCAAGTACCCGCTGCTGGCCATCCCCATGTTCGTGCTGGTCGGCTCCATCTTCGACCGCTCGGGCGTGGCGCTGCGCCTCGTGAACTTCGCCGTGGCCATCGTCGGGCGTGGCCCGGGCATGCTGCCTCTGGTGGCGATTGCCGTGGCCATGTTCCTGGGCGGCATCTCGGGCTCGGGCCCGGCCAATGCCGCTGCTGTGGGCGGGGTGATGATCGCGGCCATGTCGCGCGCGGGCTACCCGCCCTCGTTCTCGGCCAGCGTGGTGGGGGCCGCTGCGGCCACGGACATCCTGATCCCGCCCTCGGTCGCGTTCATCATCTACTCGGTGCTGGTGCCGGGCGCCTCGGTGCCCGCGCTGTTTGCGGCCGGAATGATCCCGGGCATCCTGGCGGGCGTTGCGCTGATCGTGCCCGCCGTGTGGATGGCGCGCAAGCACAAGATGGGCGCGCTCGAAGCCACCATGCCCCGCCCCCCATTCTGGAAGAGCCTGCGTGAGGCCACCTGGGGCCTGGCCGCGCCAGTGCTGATCCTGGGCGGCATGCGGGCCGGTTGGTTCACGCCGACGGAAGCCGCCGTGGTCGCGGTGTTCTACGGCCTGTTCGTGGGCATGGTGATCCACCGCACGATTTCTGTGCGCGACCTGTTCCCCATCTTGCGCGAATCGGGCGAGCTGTCGGCGGTGATCCTCATCGTGGTGTCGCTCGCGGGCATCTTTGCGTATTCACTCTCCACGTTGGGCGTGATCGACCCGGTGGCCAACGCCATCGTGAATTCGGGTCTGGGCGAGTACGGCGTGCTGGCGCTGCTCATCGTGCTGCTCATCACCGTGGGCATGTTCCTCGACGGCATCTCGATCTTCCTGATCTTCGTGCCGCTTTTGTTGCCCATCATGCAGCACTACCAATGGGACCCCGTATGGTTCGGCGTGATCCTGACCCTCAAGGTGGCGCTGGGCCAGTTCACCCCGCCGCTGGCCGTGAACCTCATGGTGTCGTGCCGCATTGCCGGTGTGCGCATGGAATCCACCGTGCGCTGGGTGGGCTGGATGTTGTTTGCCATGTTCCTCGTGATGGTGGCCGTGATCGCCTTCCCGCAACTGGCCCTGTGGCTGCCCGCCAAGCTGGGCTACTGACCCCTTGCCGACGAATTTCTAACCAGGAGACTGAAACAATGAAACTGCGCACCTTCCTCACTTCTGCCGTGGCCGCTGCCGCCGCCCTCGCCTTCACCGCCCCAGCCGCCATCGCGCAGACCGCGTACAAGAGCGAGTACCGCATGTCGCTGGTGCTGGGCACGGCCTTTCCCTGGGGCAAGGGCGGCGAGCTGTGGGCCAACAAGGTGCGCGAGCGCACCCAGGGCCGCATCAACATCAAGCTCTACCCCGGGGTGTCGCTGATCCAGGGCGACCAGACGCGCGAGTTCAGCGCCCTGCGCCAGGGCGTGATCGACATGGCCGTGGGCTCCACCATCAACTGGTCGCCCCAGGTCAAGCAGCTCAACCTGTTCTCGCTGCCCTTCCTGTTCCCCGACTACGCTGCCGTCGATGCCGTGACGCAAGGCGACGTGGGCAAGCAGATCTTCACCACGCTGGAGAAGGCAGGTGTCGTGCCGCTCGCCTGGGGTGAGAACGGCTACCGCGAAATCTCCAACTCCAAGCTGGCCATCAAGAGCCCCGCCGACCTCAAGGGGCTGAAGATCCGCGTGGTGGGCTCGCCCCTGTTCCTGGACACCTTCACCGCGCTGGGCGCCAACCCCACACAAATGAGCTGGGCCGACGCGCAGCCCGCCTTTGCCAGTGGCGCCGTGGACGGCCAGGAAAACCCCATCGCCGTGTACCAGGCCGCCAAGCTGCATACCGTGGCGCAGAAGCACATCACCATGTGGGGCTACGTGAACGACCCGCTGGTGTTCGTGGTGAACAAGGACATCTGGGCTTCGTGGACCCCTGCAGACCGCGAGATCGTGAAGCAGGCCGCCATCGACGCCGGCAAGGAAGAAATCGCCATCGCCCGCAAGGGCATGGTCGAGGCCGACAAGCCCCTGCTCAAGGAAATCGCCGCCAACGGCGTGACCGTCACGCAGCTGTCCGCCGCCGAGCGCGACGCGTTCGTGAAGGCCACGCGCCCCGTGTACGAAAAGTGGAAGGGCCAGATCGGCGCCGACCTCGTGGGCTCTGCCGAGAAGGCCATTGCTGCACGCAAGAAGTGACCCTTGAATGGGCCCGTCCGTCACCGGTGCGAGCAATCGCCCGGTGTTTGCCAAAGCCCCGCCATGGCGGGGCTTTTTGTTGGGCGTGCGCGAAAGCGACAGCTGGGGACGCGCCCGCGATTTCACTATCCATTTGATAGCATCCAAGGCATATTGCACTAGCGCTACCAGCCACTTTCACTTTAAACCATCGGGAACTGGGTGCTTGACCGCGTTTTTGCGCAGCTTGTGCTCCACGGCCTCGGCCAGGTCCACGCCCGCGTGGTCCGCGAGCTGCAGCAGGTACAGCAGCACGTCGGCCACCTCATCGGCAATGGGCTCCTTCAGCGCCGGGTCCTCACGCACGGCGAGCGACTGTTCCGGCGTCATCCACTGAAAGATCTCCGCCAGCTCGGCCGCCTCGACCATCAGCGCCATCGCCAGGTTCTTGGGGGTGTGGAACGGCTGCCACTGCCGCTCCGCAGCAAACGCGCGCAACCGGGTCTGCAGCGCCGTCAGATCGACAGACATTCCATTGCTCCTGATTCAATAGCTAACAGCGCATATTCCACTGGCGCTATCGACCTGCACAACCCCAAACCGGTCACACCGGCGTGACCGGCGCCTCACCCGCCAGATGGCGCCGGGCGTTCTCCATGAACCGGTCCACCGAGGCCTGAACGGCCTCGGGCGACCAGCCCGCCACATGGGGCGTGAGCACCACGTTGTCCAGGTCCAGCAGCTCGGCCGGAGGGGCGGGCTCGCTCTCGTACACATCCAGCCCTGCGGCAGCAATGCGGCCGTCGCGCAGCGCGGCGGCCAGGGCGGTGGTGTCGATCACGCTGCCGCGTGCGATGTTGACCACCACGCCCCGCGCGCCGAGCGCCGTCAGCACGTCTGCGTTGACCAGGTGCTTGGTGCCCGCACCGCCCGGCGTGGCGACCACGAGGAAGTCCGCCCATTCGGCCAGCGCGGTGACATCGGCAAAGTAGCGGTAAGGCACATCGGTGCGTGCACTGCGGTTGTGGTAGCCCACCTCGATCTCGAAGCCCAGCGCGCGCTGGGCAATCTTCTTGCCGATGGTGCCCAGGCCGATGATGCCCAGGCGCTTGTACGACACGTTGGGCGGCAACGGCAAAGCGGTGCGCCAGACGCCTGCGCGGGTGGCCTTGTCCAGCGGCAGGATGCGGCGCTGTGCGGCAATCAGCAGGCCCCAGGTGTGGTCGGCCACACAGTCGTCGTTGGTGCCCGCACCCGTAGCCACCACGATGCCCCGGGCCTTGGCGTAGTCCACCGCCACGTTCTCGTAACCGGCGCCCAGCGCGCAAATGAGGGTGAGCGCGGGCAGCGCATCGATCTGCGCCGGGCTCAGGCCCACCGCACCGATGGTGAGCACCACACGCACGCGGCTGCCGTGCTGCGCGATGGCGGTGGCGGCCTGCGGCGCGTCAGGGGCGTAGATCACTTCAAAGGTCTGGGCCATCTGGGCGATGTGCTCTTCAGACAAAAACATGAGGGCGAGAATGACGGGCTTCATGGATGACAAATCGCGAAACAAATGAAAGAGAGAAAGACGCTGCTCAAGCGGCGGCATCACTTTGCTGGAGCGACCACATGCTGGCGTAGCGGCCACCCAGGGCCAGCAGCTGCGCGTGTGTGCCGCGTTCGATGATGCGGCCCGCGTCCATGACCAGGATCTCGTGCGCGTCCACCACCGTGGACAGGCGGTGGGCAATCACCAGCGTGGTCTTGTTCTGCGCCACACCCTGCAGCTCGGCCTGGATGGCGCGCTCGTTGGCGGAGTCCAGCGCGCTGGTGGCTTCGTCAAAGATCAGGATGGGCGGGTTCTTGAGCAACGTGCGCGCAATCGCCACGCGCTGCTTTTCACCGCCCGAGAGCTTGAGCCCCCGCTCGCCCACCATGGTGGCGTAGCCCTTGAGCGTGCTGGCGATGAAGTCGTGGATGCGCGCGGCGCGGGCGGCGGCTTCGATCTCTTCCTGCGTGGCACCGGGGCGGCCGTAGGCGATGTTGTAGGCCACGGTGTCGTTGAACAGCACCGTGTCCTGCGGCACGATGCCAATGGCCTGGCGCACGCTGGCCTGCGTCACGCTGCGGATCTCCTGCCCCGCAATCGTGATGCGGCCCTGCTGGATGTCATAAAAGCGAAACAGCAGCCGCGCCAGCGTGCTCTTGCCCGAGCCCGAAGGCCCGACCACCGCCACGGTCTTGCCCGCCGGAATCTCGAAGCTGACACCGTGCAGGATGGTGCGCCCATCCTTGGGATCGTAGGCAAACACCACATCCTCGAAGCGCACGGTGGGCTGGTCCAGCCCCGCCAGCGGCTGGGCGCCAGGGGCGTCGGCCACCTCGCGCTCCTTGTCCATCAGCGTGAACATCTTGTCCAGGTCGGTCAGGCTCTGCTTGATCTCGCGGTAGATCACGCCCAGAAAGTTGAGCGGGATGTACAGCTGGATCATGAAGGCATTGACCATGACCAGGTCGCCCAGCGTCATGCGGCCATCGACCACGCCCTGCGTGGCGCGCCAGAGCATGGCCACCAGGCCCACGGCAATGATGAGCTGCTGGCCGGTGTTGAGCAGGGACAGCGTGGTCTGGCTTTTCAGCCGCGCACGGCGCAGGCGCTCCAGGCTTTCGTCATAGCGGCGGGCCTCGAAGCCTTCGTTGTTGAAATACTTCACCGTCTCGTAGTTGAGCAGCGAATCCACGGCCTTGGAATGCGCGGCCGAGTCGAACTCGTTGGCCTCGCGGCGGAACTGGGTGCGCCACTCGGTCACCAGCACCGTGAAGAGGATGTACAGCGCCAGCGCCGCCAGCGTGATCCACGCAAACCAGGCGTCGAACTTGATGGCCAGCACCGACAGCACCAGCACCACCTCAACCAGGGTGGCGACCACGTTGAACAGGGTGAACGAGATCAGCGACTCGATGCCGCGCACACCGCGCTCGATGTCACGCGTCATGCCACCCGTCTGGCGCTCCAGGTGAAACCGCAGGCTCAGGGCGTGCAGGTGCTCAAAGGTCTGCAGCGCAATCGAGCGCGCTGCGCCCTGCGTGGCCTTGGCAAACACCAACTCGCGCAGTTCGGTGAACAGCGAGGTGGACAGCCGCAGCGCGCCGTAGGCCACCAGCAGCCCCACCGGCACCACCAGCAGCGCGGCGGGGTCGCCCGGCTTCAGGCTCATGGCATCGACCAGCGTCTTGAGCAGGATGGGCACGCCCACGTTGGCGAACTTGGCGCCCACCATGAAGACGATGGCGGCTATCACGCGCCATTTGTATTGCCACAGGTAGGGCAGCAATCGGTGCAGGGTGACCCAGTCCGACTGGACCGGTGCGGGACTGGCGGCCGTGCCACTGGCGGTGGCACCGGGCGCGCTGGCGGCGGCAGGGGGGGAGGTTTCGCCGTGGTGGCGCATGGGGGACAATTCCGGTTGTTGTTTTTACCGACCTGGCTGATGCCCAGGTGGCTTTTTCAGGGCGCGAGGCCTTGTGAAACCACCGGTTTCCCCAAGGATTGGCTCAGCCCCAACCGAGATTGTGCCCATGTCTGCCGTTTTCAGCCCACCACCCGCCGCATTGCCCACCGACAAGGAGCTGGTGCTCAAGGTCATCCCCATGCCCGCCGACACCAACGGCAATGGCGACATCTTTGGCGGATGGGTGATGGCGCAGGTCGACCTGGCGGGCTCCGTGCTGCCCGCGCGCTACATCCAGGGCCGCATGGCCACGGTGGCGGTCAATGAATTCATCTTCAAGCAGCCCGTGCGCGTGGGCGACATCCTGTCGTTCTTCTCGGCCATCACGCGGGTGGGCAACACCTCAGTCACCGTTGAGGTGGAGGTGTATGCCGAGCGTTTTTCTGCCCAGGGTCAGTATGTGAAAGTGACGGAGGCGCGCCTGACGTACGTGGCCATCGACCACCAGGGCAGGCCGCGCCCGGTGCCCAAGCACAACGCGCCTGCGTAAGCGGATTCGTAGCAGCCCAGGTGGGTGGGCCGCGCCGGGCGGCGCCCACCCGCGCAACGGCCCAGGGCTTGGATCAAGCCGCCAACGCGGCGGGCTCTGCCCTCAATGGCGCTGCGGCGCGCTGTGCACTGCTGGACGAGGAGGTAGAAAACCCAGCCTCGATCTCACCTGCCAGCTGTCCACCCTCTTCCACCACCAGTTTGCCGTAGCGGATCTTGCCGTTGACCTTGCCGGTGCTGTAGATCACCAGCTTTTGCCGCACGGTGAGCGTGCCGTTGAACTCGCCGTGGATCTCGGCAATATCGATCTCGGCCGAGCCCTTGAAGGCGCCGTGCTCGGAGATCTGGATCACGCGCGAATCCATCGTGGCCTCGACCGTGCCTTCGACCACGAGCGTGTCGCAGTCGGTGATCTCCACGCCCTTGAGCTTGATGTTCGGGCCCACCGTGAGCTTGCTGCCCGAGCTGTCGCTGGCACTGGCCGACTTGGGGGCAGACGGAGCAGGCACCGGCTGCGCAGATGCGGCGCTGCTGGCCGCCGTGCCGCCCAATACGGAGCCTGAGGTGGTGCTGCTGCGGGGTTGGAACGACTCGGGTTCACGCTTGCCAAAGAAAGGGTTTTGCACGGCCATCAGATCTCCTTGAAAAGAGAGTCATCGTAGGTTTCGTGCCCCTGGAAAGATGCCTTCGTTACGCAAGAACGGTAACCAAACGGTTCTCTCGTAGCATGCGCTTGCAAGGCTTGCGGGATCACACATCCCGCGCACGGCAGCACGCCCGGATCAAGAAACGATGTACGCCGCAGCCCCCGCCGACATGATCTGCCCATCCGGCCCCAGAAACTCCATGCGTGTCGTGGCGACACGCGATCCCAGCCGCAACACCTGCGCGCGCAGCTCAAAGTGGCTGCCAATGCCCGGGCGCAGGTAGTCGATGCGCAGGTCGATGGTGCCCAGCTTGGCAAAGCGGTGCAGGCGCTGCTCGGGCGGCTCGTCCAGGTGCTTGGCGCCAATCGCAGCCATCACGGCCAGGCCGCCCATGGCGTCGAGCCCCGCACTGATCACGCCACCGTGAATGCGGTTGTAGGCGTAGTGCCCCACCAGGTCGGGCTTCATGTCAATGCGTCCCACCACGCCGTCAGGCGCCAGGGCGGTTACTTTGAGCCCCAGGACCTGGTTGAACACGATCTTTTCTTCAAAGATGGACTTGAGCCCGGCGATGAACTCGGGCTCGAAAGCCTGTGGCTGGGGGGAAATGGTTTTGCTCATGGTGTGCTGTGTGCGGACCTGCAGCGCGCTGCGCCCACCGGTCCGATGACTCCTGTTTTTATAGCTGCTGGCGCTTGATACACCAGCACCTGGAGGCATTTTGGCTTAAAACTGGCCGTGGCGTCCCTGCCCAGCCACAAACCGCGAGGCGCCACGCAGCGCGTCGGCCAGGCATTTGCGGCCACCCGCCCACTCCTGCAGCAAGGCCTGCTGCAAAGGCAAGCCCTCGGCGGCCAGCGCGCTGGCGCGGTCTGCACGCAGGGTGGCCTGCGGGAAGGCGGCCAACTGATGTGCCAGCGCCAGGGCGGCCTCCAGCGCCTGCCCGGCAGGCACCACGCGGTTGCACAGCCCCATGCGCAGGGCTTCGGCAGATTCCACCTTGCGCCCGGTCAGGATCAGGTCGAGCGCGTGCGACAGTCCGACAAGGCGCGGCAGGCGCACGGTGCCGCCATCGATCAGCGGCACGCCAAAACGGCGGCAGAACACGCCCATGTAGGCGTCCTCCGCCATCACGCGCAGGTCGCACCACAGTGCCAGCTCCATGCCGCCGGCCACAGCGGCGCCTTCGATCGCTGCGATCACCGGCTTGGACAGATGCAGGCGACTCGGCCCCATGGGCCCAGGCGGGTGGACCGCATCGGCCGTGAAGTCCAGCGTCTCGGCGAGCGCCTCGGGCGCAACGCCGTCGGCCAGCAGACGCGCGCCCGACTGCAGATCCCAACCCGCACAAAAATGCCCGCCAGCGCCCTGGAACACCGCCACATTGGCGCTTTCATCGCGCTCAAAGGCCAGAAAGGCCGCATGCAGCGCGCGGGCGGTGTGGGCGTCCACCGCGTTGCGCACATCAGGCCGGCGCAATGTCACCAGCGTGACACCGCCTTGCGTTTCAACCTCTACGGACATGCGGCTCTCCTGTGGTCCGGTGCTCAGAACCTGTTCACCCACCCGACGTTACTCCTATTGCGCAGGGTGCAGCGCTGCGTCAATATCCGCCGCTACCCGCTCGCCCACCCCATCAGGGTTAGCCCCGAGTGCGGTATGCACAGCACGCGTGCACCATTATTTATGCAAAGCAATCGCTTTGTAAAAATATTCTGCAGGACCTGCGCAAGCAACGATGCACCTGGCACATGCCCACAAGGCATACGCCCCGCTCTTACCCGCTTTGCGTATCACTTATTCTGGAGAGCCAGTGTGCAATTTGTGCAACTGTTGATCAGCGGTGTCTCCCAGGGGTGCATCTACGGCCTGATCGCGCTGGGCTTCGTGCTCATCTACAAGGCCACGGAGACCGTGAGCTTCGCCCAGGGCGAACTCATGATGCTCGGCGCTTTCTGCGGGCTGGCACTCATGACGGTGCTGGGCTTTCCCTTCTGGGTGGCCGTGCTCGCCAGCATCCTGGCCATGGGCTGCTTTGGCGTGGTGCTGGAGCGCGCCGTGATCCGTCCCATCCTGGGCCAGCCCGCCTTCTCCATCGTCATGCTCACCATCGGCATCGGCTACGTGCTGCGTGGGCTGGTGACCATGATCCCCAACATCGGCACGGAAACTCACACGCTGCCCGTGCCCTACAAGGACTTGTCGTTTCGCCTCGGTGCGCTGGTGCTCAACGCCGAGCAGCTGGTGGTGATCGGCGCCACGGGCGTGTTGTGTGTGCTGCTGTTTGCCATGTTCCGCTACAGCAAGCTGGGCATCGCCATGCAGGCGTCGTCCCAGAACCAGCTGGCCGCCTACTACATGGGCATTCCGGTGCAGCGGCTCAACGGTCTGGCCTGGGGCCTGGCCGCCGCTGTGGCGGCGGTGGCAGGCTTGCTGCTGGCGCCCATTACCTTCGTGCACGCCAACATGGGGCTGATCGGCCTCAAGGCATTCCCGGCCGCTGTGGTGGGCGGCTTTGGCAGTTTGCCGGGCGCCATCGTCGGCGGACTGGTGATCGGCATCGTCGAATCGCTCTCGGGCTTCTATCTTCCCGATGGGTTCAAGGACACGGCCGCGTACATCGTGGTGCTGATCATGCTGATGGTCAAACCCAACGGACTGTTCGGCGAGAAGCTGAGAAAGAAAGTCTGACCCATGCGCTTTCTCTTCAAGACCTCGTACGAGCAAGACATTCGCCTCGCCAAGCATGGCGGGCATGTGTTCTGGTACAGCCTGCTGTGCCTGGCGCTGGTCGCCGCGCCCTGGGTGGCGCCGGAGTACTGGCTGGCGCAGCTCACCTTTGTGCTCATCTACGCCATCGTGGGCCTGGGGCTGATGCTGCTGGCGGGCTTCACCGGCTTGTTCTCGCTGGGGCACGCAGCTTTTCTGGGCGTGGGGGCGTATACGCAGGCGGTGCTCACGGGCATGGGCTGGCCGTTTGCGCTGTCGCTGGCCTGCGCTGCGGGGCTGTCGGCCGCAGTGGGCGTGGTGGTAGGGCTGCCCGCGTTGCGCGTCAAGGGCATCTACCTGGGCATGGCCACGCTGTCGTTCGGGTTCATTGTGGAAGAAGTGTTTGCGCGCTGGGAGTCGGTGACCGGTGGCAACTCAGGCAAGCACCTAGTGCCGCCACAAATCGCGGGCTACTCGTTCGAGACCACGGAGTCGTTCTACTTTTTGTGCCTCGTGATTGCGGTGGTCAGCACGCTGGCCATCCTGAACCTGCTGCGCTCGCCCACGGGCCGCGCGTTTGTCGCCATCCGTGATTCAGAGATCTCCGCACAGAGCATGGGCATTCACCTCGCGCGCTACAAGACGCTGTCGTTCTCCATATCGGCCGCACTGGCAGGCGTCGGCGGTGCGTTGTACGCGCACAAGCTGCAGTTCATCTCGCCCGACCAGTTCAACATCCTGCAGTCCATCGACCTGCTGCTGATGATCGTGATCGGCGGGCTGGGCTCGGTGCATGGCGCCTTTCTGGGCGCAATTTTCCTGATCTCCATGCCACAGCTCATCTCCCTGGGCAAGGACTGGCTGCCGGACTCCATCGGCCAGTCACCCGGCCTGCAGGCGGTGGTGTACGGCGTCGTGCTGATCGCGTTTGTGCTGTTCGAGCCCATGGGTCTGTACGGCCGCTGGCTCAAGGTGCGCACCTGGCTGCAGATGTTCCCGTTCTACCGCAAGGGCTTGTTCAAGCGGCAGAAGTCGTTCCAGAAATCAGATCGCTTGAAATGAAGCCCCCCCTGAGTCGCCTCGCGCCTTCCCCCTCTCTCGATTCGCTGCGCGATTCGGGAGGGGAACGCCCCCAGCGCACGCAAGCGAAGCGCCGCACGCGCGGCTTGGCGGCCCTTGCGCGGGGGCACTGGCCTCGGTCACGCCAGTCGCAAAGGCTGCGGACGGCATTCAGCACACTGGACCTGTGAAATGACCCCAATTGCTGTACCCATGACTGACGAAATCCTGCTCAGCGCCCAGAACCTCAGCGTGCGCTTTGGCGGCGTGCTCGCGGTCAACAACGTGAGCTTTGACGTGCGCCGTGCAGAGGTGTTCACCCTCATCGGCCCCAACGGCGCGGGCAAGACGACGGTGTTCAACCTGATCAGCCGCATCTATACGCCCACCACCGGCACCATCGCCTATGCGGGCCCGGGCGGGGCCCTGCTGCCACTGACCGACCAGCCGCCGCACAAAGTGGCAGGCCTGGGCATTGCACGCACCTTCCAGAACATCGAACTCTTCGAGCACGCGAGTGTGCTGCACAACCTGCTGATCGGCCGCCACACCCGACAGCACAGCAGCCTGTGGGCCGAGATGTTCTTCACGCGCAAGGTGCGCGAAGGCGAAGTTCAGGCCCGGGAGAAGGCCGAGCAGGTCATCGACTTTCTCGATCTGCAGCACTACCGCGACACCATGGTCGCCGGCCTGCCCTACGGCGTGCGCAAGGTGGTGGAGCTGGCCCGTGCGCTGTGCACCGAGCCGCAGTTGCTGCTGCTCGACGAGCCCTCGTCGGGCCTGAACGTGGAGGAGACTGACGACATGGCCTTCTGGATACAGGACATCCAGCACGAGCTGGGCATCACCGTGCTGATGGTGGAGCACGACATGTCGCTGGTCTCCAAGGTGTCCGACCGCGTGCTGGCGATGAACCAGGGCGAGGTCGTGGCAATGGGCACGCCGCGCGAGGTGCAGTCGCACCCCGGGGTGATCGAAGCGTACCTGGGCACCATCGACGATGTGAGCAACCTGCGCCGCCCGGCGGGGTCTCACATGGGGGTTCGGGCATGAGCGCCACGCCGGGCCGCCCCAAGCAAGCTCGCACCGCAGTGCGCAGCACGGAGGTTTCCTAATGAGCGCCGTACTTGCCGCCACCAGCACACCAGTTGCTGCAGCCGCTGACCAGCCCCTGCTGCGCTTGCAGAACGTGGAGAGTGCCTACGGCCCCATCAAGGCCATCCGCGGCGTGAGCCTGCAGGTGCGGCGCGGCGAGATCGCCGCCGTGCTGGGCAGCAACGGCGCGGGCAAGACGACGATCCTCAAAACCATCAGCGGCATCATCGACCCCCGCAAGGGCTCCATCGAATTCCAGGGTGCCGACATCACCGCCAACGATCCGGCGGCCATCGTGCGCCGGGGCCTCATGCATGTGCCCGAGGGGCGCGAGGTGTTTGCGCTGCTCTCGGTGCGTGACAACCTGCTCATGGGCGCCTACACGCGCAGCGATGCCGACGCCGTGGCCCGCGACATCGAAACGGTGTATGGCTACTTCCCCATCCTGAAGGAGCGCGCCGCGCAGGACGCCGGCCTGCTCTCGGGTGGGCAACAGCAGATGCTGGCCATCTCGCGTGCGCTCATGGCCAACCCCGAACTCATCCTGCTCGACGAGCCCAGCCTGGGCCTGTCCCCCAAGCTCACCAAGGAGATCTTCGAAATCGTGGTGCGCATCAACCGTGAGCGCGGCACCACCATCCTGCTGGTGGAGCAGAACGCCAACATGGCGCTCAACGCATCGGACTACGGCTACGTGCTGGAGAACGGCCGCATCGTGATGGAAGACAGCTGCGAGCGCCTGCGCGAGAAGGACGACATCAAGGAGTTCTACCTTGGGATGAAAGATGTCGGCGTGCGCGGAGAGCGGCGCTGGAAGAAGAAGAAGACCTGGAGATAAGCGCAAATGTCTAACCTCTGGGACCTCAATCACATCCAGCCCGCAGGCACCGACGTGCTCGCGGGCGACACCATCGCCGCCATGTTCTGGAACGCCGTGGCCGAGCGCGGCCCGCGCGTGTGGATGCGCCAGAAGGAGCTGGGCATCTGGAAGAGCTGGACCTGGGACCAGACGGCCGAAGCCGTGCGGGAGATTGCGGGCGGCCTGATGTCGCTGGGTTTTGCGCCCGGAGAATGTGCATCCATCCTGTCCAACACCAACATTGAATGGGTGCTGGCCGATCTGGCCGTGCTGAGCTGCGGCGGCGTAGCCAATGGCATTTACCCCACTGACGCGGCGGCGCAGGTGCACTACCTGAGCGAAGACTCTCGCACCACCGTGCTGTTTGTGGAAGACGATGAACAGCTCGACAAGGCCTTGGAAGTGCGCAGCAGCCTGCCCCTGCTGCGCAAGGTGGTGGTGTTCGACATGGAAGGCCTGCGCAGCCTGAACGACCCCGATGTGCTGAGCCTTGCGGGCCTGCGCGAGCTGGGCAGGGCCTGGAATACACAACACCCCGACGCGCTGATGCAGCGCGTCAAGGCCTGCCGACCCGAAGACCTGGCCATCCTGGTGTACACCTCGGGCACCACAGGCAAGCCGAAGGGTGCCATGCACACGCACGCCGCGCTCACCTACACCGTGCGCGGCTACAACACGCTGATCTCGCGCAGCGAGGCCGACGAGACCATGTGTTTTCTGCCGCTGTGCCACATCGCCGAGCGCATGGGGGGTGAATACTTCTCGCTCTATACCGGCGCGCGCCTGAACTTTGTGGAGAACCCCGACACCGTGCCCGAGAACGTGCGAGAGATCGCGCCCACGGTGTTCACCGCCGTACCCCGGGTGTGGGAGAAGTTCTATTCGGGCGTGATGATCGCGCTCAAGGAATCCACACGCATGCAGCAAGCGGCCTATGCCTGGTCGATTGGCGTGGGCACCCGCATAGCAGATCGGGTGCTGGCCGGACAGCCGGTGGGCGGTTTGCTGAAGGCGCAGTTCATGCTGGCGCGCTTTCTGGCACTCAACAATGTGCGCAAGCTCATCGGCATCCACCGTGCGCGCTTTCTGGTCACAGGCGCAGCGCCCATTTCGCCCGATCTGGTGAAGTGGTACCTGGCGCTGGGTGTGCCCATGCTGGAGGTGTGGGGCATGACCGAGACCTGCGGCGCCTCCACCGGTGTGCCTGCCAGCCGCATCAAACCCGGCTCCATCGGCCCCGCGGCCAGCTACAACGAGGTGCGCATCGACCCCACCACGGGCGAAATCCTGGTGCGCGGCCCCAATGTGTTCAAGGGCTATCTCAACCAGCCCGAGAAAACCGCTGAAACCATCGACCCCGAAGGTTGGCTGCACACGGGGGATGTGGGCCTGATCGACGCCGATGGCTACCTTCGCATCACCGACCGCATGAAGGACATCATCATCACGGCGGGCGGCAAGAACATCACGCCGAGCGAGCTGGAGAACGAACTCAAGTTCAGCCCCTACATCACCGACGCGGTGGTGATTGGCGACAAGCTGCCCTACCTCACGGTGATCATCATGATCGACCAGGAGAACGTGGAGAAGTACGCACAGGACAACGACGTGCCGTTCTCCAACTACGCCAGCCTGACCCGCACGCGCGAGGTGCAGGAGCTGATCCAGGGCGAAATCGACCGCGTGAACGCCAAGTTCGCCCGCGTGGAGCAGATCAAGAAGTTCTTCCTGCTCGACACACAGCTCACTGCCGAGGACGAAGAGCTGACACCCACCATGAAGCTCAAGCGCAAGCTGGTGCAGCAGAAGTACGCACCGCAGATTGAGGCGATGTACCGGTAGGTGCGCACATCACGCAACCGCAGGGCACGCCCATCAGGATAGGGAAAGTGCTGGTGCCCCACCCCGGGCATCGTTCTATAACGAGCAACCGATTTCGATCCAACCAAAGGAGACGTGCCATGAAGTTTCATCACATTGCCGCGCTGGCCATCGTGGCCATGGCCGGAGGTGCTGCACAGGCGCAGCCCAGCCAGGGCGTGAGCAAGGACACCATCACGCTGGGTTCCATCCAGGATCTGTCCGGCCCGCTGGCGGGCTTTGGCAAGCAGGTGCGGCTGGGCATGATGCTGCGCGTGGACGAGGCCAACGAGCAAGGCGGCGTCAATGGCCGCAAGCTGGACCTGAAGGTGGAAGACTCGGGCTACGACCCCAAGAAAGCCGTGCTGGCCGCGCAAAAGCTCGTGAACCAGGACAAGATCTTCATGATGGTGGCGCACATCGGCACGGCGCAAAACCTGGCCGCCATGCCCGTGCAGTTCAGCAAGAACGTGATCAACTTCTTCCCGGTGACGGCCGCGCGGGAAATGTACGAGCCCTTCCACAAGCTCAAGTATTCGTTTGCCGCCACTTACTACGACCAGATCCGCCTGGCAGCCCCCAAGCTCATCAAGGAAAAGGGCGCCAAGAAGATCTGCACCATCTACCAGGACGATGAATTTGGCCTGGAGGTGATGCGCGGGGGCGAGGCGGCACTCAAGTCCATGGGCATGGACTTCACCGAGAAGACCTCGTACAAGCGCGGCGCTACCGACTTCTCTTCACAGGTCGCCAAGATGAAGTCGTCCGAATGCGACTTCGTAATCCTGGGCACCATCATTCGCGAGACCATCGGCACGGTCGGCGAGGCGCGCAAGACGGGCTTCAACCCCACCTTCCTGGGCTCCAGCGCCGCCTACACCGACCTCATCCACAAGCTGGGCGGCAAGCCCATGGACGGGCTGTACGCCACCATGACGGTGCAACACCCCTACCTGGATGAAGCCAGCCAGCCCATCCGCTTCTGGGCCAACAAGTACAAGACCAAGTTCAACGAAGACCCCACCGTGTTCTCGGTCTACGGCTACAACGCCATCGATGCCTTCATCAAGGCGGCCCAGAAGGCGGGCCCCAACCTGAGCACCGACAGCTTCATCAAGGCCATGGACACCATGGTGATTCCGCCCGACATGTTCGGCAGCGCCGAGGGCACCTTTGGCCCACAAAAGCGCCTGGGCAGCGATCTTTCTCGCCTGTCGCAGATCACGGACGGCAAGTGGAAGGTGGTCTCCGACTACGTCAAGCCATGAGCGCCTGACCCGCCTCCTTCAAGCCGCCTTCGGGCGGCTTTTGCGTTTCAGGGGGTGCATCCGGGCTCAGTCGGTGGCAGAATTTAACCAAGCAGTAACTTTGCATAAATAAACTGGTTTCCCCACCATGATCGAACGCACCCTCTTCCAGCCCGACCACCAGGCCTTTGCTGACAGCTTTCGCCGCTTCATCGACAAGGAAGTGACGCCCCACCACGCCGCCTGGGAAGACCAGGGCTATGTGGCGCGCGAGGTGTGGAGCCAGGCGGGCGCCAACGGCTTTCTGTGCATGAGCCTGCCCGAGGAGTACGGCGGCGCCGGGGCCGACAAGCTCTATTCGGTGGCGCAGATGGAAGAGCTGGCGCGTGCAGGCACCACCGGCATCGGCTTTGGTCTGCACAGCGAGATCGTGGCGCCGTACATCCTGCACTACGGCACTGAGGAACAAAAGCGCAAGTACCTGCCGCAGATGGCCAGCGGCGCCGTGGTGGGCGCCATCGCCATGAGCGAGCCGGCTGCGGGCAGCGACCTGCAAGGCATCAAGACCACGGCCATCAAAAGTGCGGACGGATCACACTATGTGCTGAACGGCAGCAAAACCTTCATCACCAACGGCTGGCATGCCGACCTGGTGATCGTGGTCGCCAAGACCGACCCGGCGGCCGGGGCCAAGGGCACCAGCCTGTTGCTGGTGGAGCGCGGCATGCCCGGTTTTGAAAAAGGCCAGCGCCTTAAGAAGATGGGCATGAAGGCGCAGGACACGTCCGAGCTGTTCTTCAACGACGTGCAGGTGCCGGTGGACAACCTGCTGGGCGGCCCCGCCATGGAAGGGCGTGGCTTCATCTGCCTGATGGAGCAGCTGCCCTGGGAGCGCCTGCAGATCGCCATCACCGCCGTGGCCGCCGCCCAGGCCGCCATTGACTGGACGCTGGACTACGTCAAGCAGCGCAAGGTCTTTGGCCAGAGCGTGGCGTCATTTCAAAACACCCGCCACACCCTGGCCGAGCTGCAAACGCAGGTGCAGGTGGCCCGCGTGTTCGTGGACAAATGCTGTGAGCTGATCGTGCGCGATCAGCTCGATACCGAAACCGCCAGCATGGCCAAGTACTGGACGACCGACCTGCAGTGCAAGGTGATGGACGAATGTGTGCAGCTGTTCGGTGGCTATGGCTACATGTGGGAATACCCCATCACCCGCGCCTATGCCGACGCACGCGTCCAGCGCATTTATGGCGGCACCAACGAGATCATGAAAGAAGTGATTGCGCGGGCCATGGGCCTGGGCAAATAACGGAATGCACCGCACCGTGAATAACGCAGTGCACAACGCCCTTCACAACGTACCAGTGGGCGCCGAATGCCGCTACAGATACCAGGCGGCGCGGGCTTCTTCGGGACTCAGCGGCGCACCAGGGCGGCGGTCGGTGACATTCAGCCAGGAGCGCACACCCTGGCTGCCGCTCAGCGCGCGCATCAGCAGCAAGCCTGCGCCAATGCCGCGTATGGCCGCCGAGCTGCGGCTGGGCGCCATGAAGGCCGCCACCGCCAGCGCGCTGGATGCTGCCAGCACGACATGGTGCTCCAGCGCAAACCCTTCGCGCGTGTCGTCGTATTCGATGGCGCTGCGAGCGATGCGCTGCAATGCAGGGGATGTATTTCGTTCCATAGCCAGAAATGTAGATAGCAACCGCTGAAAGATAGTGCAAAAACCACTGCACCCGCGTCAGAAAGCACCTTGTAGTGGCGTGAGGCAGCCCAGCTGCTTTATCGCCGCACTGCTTGAAGTTTAGAGAAACCACCGGAGACCATTCATGACCGAAGCCTATGTATTCGATGCGCTGCGCACCCCGCGCGGCAAGGGCAAGAAGGACGGCACCCTGCACGAGGTCAAGCCCATCGACCTGCTGGTGGGCCTGCTGACCGAACTGCAAACGCGCCACCGCTTTGACACGGCGGCGGTGGACGACGTGGTCATGGGTATCGTCTCGCCCGTGGGCGAACAGGGCTCGGTGCTGCCCAAGGTCGCGGCGCTCAAGGCCGGGTGGGACTTTCGCTGCGCGGGTGTGCAGGTCAACCGCTTCTGCGCCTCGGGCCTGGAAGCCGTGAACCTGGCCGCGCAGAAGGTGCGCAGCGGCTGGGAGGACCTGGTGGTGGCGGGTGGCGTGGAGAGCATGAGCCGCGTGCCCATCGGCTCCGACGGCGGCGCCTGGGCGCAAGACCCCGCCACCAACTCCGGCACGCTGTTCGTCCCCCAGGGCATCGGCGCCGACCTCATCGCCACGCTGGACGGCTACACCCGCGCCGATGTGGACGCCTTCGCACTCGAATCGCAGCGCCGCGCCACCGCCGCTCGCGCAGCGGGCTACTTCAAAAATTCGGTCGTGCCTGTGCGCGACTTCATCGGCCAGACCATCCTGGCGGAAGACGAATTCATCAAGCCCAAGACGACCCTTGAAGGCCTGGGTGCGCTCAAGGCATCGTTCGAGCAACTGGGCGGCATGGGCTTTGATGCCGTGGCGCTGCAGCGCTACCCGCAGGTGGAGCGCATCCACCACGTTCACCACGCGGGCAACTCGTCGGGCATTGTGGACGGCGCAGCCGCCGTGCTCATCGGCAACGAGGCCGCCGCCAAGGCACATGGCCTGACGCCGCGCGCACGCATAGTGGCCACGGCGCTCAGCGGCGCCGACCCCACCATCATGCTCACCGGCCCCGTGCCCGCTGCCAAGAAGGCGCTGGCCCGTGCGGGCATGACCATCGACCAGATCGACCTGTTCGAAGTGAACGAGGCCTTTGCCGCCGTGCCCATGCGCTTCATGCGCGAGCTGGGCGTGCCCCACGACAAGGTCAACGTGAACGGCGGCGCCATCGCCATGGGCCACCCGCTAGGCGCCACGGGCGCCATGATCCTCGGCACCTTGATTGACGAGCTGCACCGCCGGGGCCAGCGCTATGGCCTGGCCACGCTGTGCGTGGGCGGCGGCATGGGCATTGCCACCATCGTCGAGCGAATCTGATTGACTGGGAAGGAGACAACAACATGCAAACCATCCGCTACGAACTCATCCCCGCCCAGGGCACCGACGGCGAAGTAGCCGTCATCACCTTTGACGAAACCAATTCCCCCGTCAACACCATGTGCCGCCAGTGGCAGCAAGAGCTGGGCGAGGTCACCGCACAGGTGCTGGGCGACCGCGAACGCCTGGGCACCGCGCTCAAAGGCATCGTGCTGGCATCCGCCAAGACCAGCTTCTTTGCCGGTGCCGACCTCAAGGCCACCATGCGCCTCACGCCCGCCGATGCGCCCAGCGCGTTTGGCGAGATCGAGCGCATGAAGAAGCACTTTCGCACGCTCGAAACGCTGGGCATCCCCGTGGTGGCCTGCCTCAACGGCGCGGCGCTGGGTGGCGGCTGGGAAGTCGCCCTGGTGGCCCACTACCGCATCGCCGTGGCCGACCCCAGGATCCAGTTCGGCCTGCCCGAGGTCACGCTGGGCCTGATGCCGGGTGCCACCGGCGTGACCAAGATGACGCGCCTGCTGGGCCTGATGGGTGCGCAGCCCTACATCCTGGAAGGCAAGCTCTTCAACCCCGCCGAGGCGCTGGAGCTGCAACTGGTGCACGAGCTGGTGGCCACGCGCGATCAGCTGCTGCCCGCCGCGCTGGCCCACATTGCCACCCACCCGCACGCCGTGCAACCGTGGGACGACAAGAACTACAAGATGCCCGGCGGCACGCCCGCCAACCCCAAGATCGCCAGCGCACTGACGGTGGCGCCCGCCATGCTCAAGAAGACCACGCGCGGCCGCTACCCCGCGCCCGAGGCGGCCCTGGCCGCCATGGTCGAAGGCGCGATGGTGGACTACGACACCGCCCTGCGCATCGAAAGCCGCTACCTCGCCCGCCTGATGACCGGCCCCGTTGCGCGCAACATGATCAACACGTTCTTCTTCGACATGAACGCGATCAAGAGCGGCAAGTCGCGCCCAGGCTCGGCCCCACGCTACAAGCCGCAAAAGGTCGGCATCCTGGGCGCCGGCATGATGGGCGCAGGCATCGCCTGGGCCCAGGCGAGCAAAGGCATCGCCACCGTGCTCAAGGACGTGAGCACCGAGAAGGCCGAGGCGGGCAAGGCCTACAGCGCCAAGCTCACCCAGGCCCGCGTGGACAAGGGCCGCATGACGGCCGAGGCGCAGCAGGCGCTGCTCTCCCGCATCACGCCCACCGCCAGCGCGGCCGACTTGGCGGGCTGCGACCTCATCATCGAAGCCGTGTTTGAAAGCCGCGACCTGAAAGCCAAGGTCACACAAGAAGCCGAGCCGCAACTCGCACCCGGCGGCTTCTTTGCCAGCAACACCTCCACCCTGCCCATCAGCGGCCTGGCCACGGCCAGCAGCCAGCCCGAGAAGTTTGTCGGCATCCACTTCTTCAGCCCCGTGGACAAGATGAAGCTGGTGGAGATCATTCGCGGCAAACAGACTGACGACGAAACCGTGGCCCGCGCGTTTGACTACGTGCAGGCCCTGGGCAAGGTGCCCATCGTGGTCAACGACTCACGCGGCTTCTACACCAGCCGCACCTTCGGCACCTTTGTGATGGAAGGCGCCGCCATGCTGGGCGAAGGCATCCCCGCCGCCGCCATTGAAAACGCCGCCATGCAGGCGGGCCTGCCCGTGGGCCCGCTGGCCGTGCTGGATGAAACCGCGCTGACCCTGAGCGTGCACGTGCTGGACCAGACCCGCGCCGACTACGCGGCCGAAGGCAAAACCTACACCGCCACGCCCGGCGAGCTGCTGGTGGAGCGCATGGTCAAGGAACTGAAGCGCCCCGGCCGCGCCGGTGGCGGCGGTTTTTATGACTACCCCGCAGGCGCCAAGAAGCACCTGTGGCCGGAGCTGAAGCCTCTGTTCGAAAAGCCCGGGGTGGAATGGAGCGTGCAGGAGATCCAGGACCGGCTGCTCTACCGCCAGGCCATCGAGACCGCGCTCTGCCTGAACGAGGGGGTGTTGACCAGCGTGCATGACGCGAACATCGGGTCGATCTTTGGGATTGGGTTTCCGGCGTGGACGGGGGGAGCCGCACAGTTCATCTACGGAACTGGCATCGACGCCTTCGCAGCGAAGGCCAAAGAACTGGCTGGGCGTCATGGTCGGGGTTTCGAGATTACCGAGCCAGTGCGAGCCGTGATCGAAAAATTCAAACCGTCCTACTGAAGGGCTCGCGATGTCGGGTCGCCATTCACTCGGTGACCTTGTCCCTGGGCTCCCGCCAGAGCCCAGCGCGTATTGCGGCAAGATCTTGGACCGGCGCCTAGCGCACCGCAATCATCCGAACACCCAGCGCGATGAACACGGTACCGGCTAGGCGGTCGAGCCATTTGCCCAACTGCGGCTTGCGATTGATCCACCCGCCGACGCTGCCGGAGAAGTACCCGAGGACGCCAAACAGCACTGCCGCCTGCGCAGTGAACAGCAGGCCCAGCAGCCCCAATTGCAATTCCATGCTGCCGCGCGAAGCATCGACGAACTGGGGCAGGAACGACAGGAAGAACAGCACGACCTTGGGGTTGATCGCATTGGCGACCAAGCCCTTGGAGAAGGTGCGGCGCAGCGAATCAACCGGTGCCTGACTGTTGCTGCTTCCCTCAATGCGCACAGCGCCTGCGTGGCGAAGGGCCTGGATGCCGAGCCAAATCAGGTACGCACCGCCTGCCCACTTCAGCGCGGTAAAGGCCATGGGCGATGCGACCAAGAGCGCGCCCACGCCAATGACAGCCAGCACGGTGTGGCTGAGGCACCCCAACGCGCAACCCAGTCCAAACGCGATGCCGGAACGTCGCCCCTTGGACATGCCGACGCTGAGCACCATGAGGTTGTCGGGACCGGGCGTGGCGGTCAGCATCACGGCGGTGAGCAGAAAGGCAAGAATTTGGGTGGTGGTCAACATGGGCGGGGTTTGCTGGCACAGCAATCGCATGGGGACGACGGTGCCTGAAAGAAAGGCGGCATCGGGGCTGCTGATGCAAAAAACGCTAACAGCTATCGTACTGATAGCGTACAGCCCTTATGACACAAGCGCTGGCGGGAAAAATCATGGGTATTCTAGGGCTGTGCAGATGGATCGCGCCCCATGCCGCGCCTTACCGATCCAAGGCTACACAGCAGCAGCGCCCCGCGCAAATTGCTGCAATCCCTCCAGTTGCATGACTTCAATCGCGCCATAACGGATGCGCAGTAAACCCAAGTCCGCAAGTTTGTGCAGCTCGCGATTCACGTTCTGACGCGACAGACCGCATAGCCGCGCCAGCTCTTCCTGAGAAATCACCAACTGACGACTGGTTGATGGGTACAGCTGGGGGTTGAACAATTCCGCCAGGCAGTAGGCAACACGCGTGGTCACGTCCTGCAGTCGGAAGCTCTCGACCAGCGCAACGTAGTGGCCCAGCCGGGCATTGAGCTGGTCAATCACCCAGCGGCTGAAGCCACGGCTTTCGTCGATGAGCATCAGGAAGGTGTCGCGCGGCATGAATGCCACGATGCAGTCGCTGATGGAGACCACCGCATACGGACGGTGCTCTCCCTTGAGCGCCGCACCTTCACCAAACCACGCCCCGGCTGGCACACCGGCAAACGTGGTGCTACGCCCGTCCAGGGCGATGGTGTCCACCTTGAGCATGCCGTCGATCACGCCCATCCAGTGCATGGCGGGAGAGCCGCGCAGGCCGATGGTAGAGCCAGCCGTGAAGCGGCGGACCGTTGCGGCATGGCGGACGCTGTCCATCTGCGCAGGCGTGATGTGCATGGCCCAGGGGGATGCATCCAGAAATGCATGCAGGCGGGCGTTCATATCGTTCGTGTCGAGCATGGCCAAGCCATTTTGCGGCAATCGACGCTGCGCGAATGTCTTACAAACAACTTTCAACGGCGCCCCAACTTCCTACCATGCGCCCCTATGAACCGACTTGCACCACCGCCTCCCATGGCTGCCGAGACTTTGCAAAGCGCTGTGGACTGGGCCATCAGCTCTCGGCGTTCCGTTCGCGCTTTTCTGCCCACGCCGGTGTCGCACGCCGAGCTGATCTCCATTCTGGAGGTTGCCAGGTACGCTGCGTCGGGCATGAACATCCAGCCCTGGCAGGTGCATGTGGTTACCGGCGCGGCCAAGCAGCGCTTGTCGGCGCGTATGCGCGCTGCATTTGACGACCCGCAACAGATGTCTGCGATGGATGAACCCTACGCCTACTATCCACGCGAATGGGTGGAGCCCTACGTTGGGCGCCGCCGCGAGGTGGGGTATGGCCTGTACGGCCTGCTGGGTATCGCAAAGGGCGACAAGCAGCGCATGCACGAGCAACACGCGCGCAACCTGCAATTCTTCGATGCGCCTGTGGGGTTGTTCATCACCATCGACCGACTGATGGAACGGGGCAGCTTCATCGACTGCGGCATGTTCATGCAAAGCATCATGGTTGCAGCCCGTGCACGCGGACTGGACACATGCCCGCAGGCGGTCTTCACCACGTTTCACCGCCTCATCGCACACGAACTGGCCATCACCGACGACCAGACCTTCGTCTGCGGCATGAGCCTGGGCCACGCCGATCCGAGCCGACCCGAGAACGCACTGGTGAGTGACCGCATCCCCGTGACCAGCTTCACTCGTTTTCACCACGCTGCCCCTGCCCAGGACTCCATGCCATGACCACCACGCCAACCCATGCCCCTGACACCACCGCCCACATTCCAGCCTCATCCCCCTACGCGAACGGCCTGGACCGCAATGCTGCCAACCATGTGCCACTGACGCCGCTGCGTTTTCTAGACCGCACAGCAGACGTATACCCAGAGCGTATCGCCATCGTCCATGGACGGTTCCGCCAGACATGGCGGCAGACACGGGAGCGGTGCTACCGGCTGGCGTCGGCGCTGGTCCAAACCCTGGGCGTGCAGCCTGGCGACACCGTATCAGTGCTTGCCCCCAACACCCCGGCGATGCTGGAGGCACACTTCGGCGTCCCGCTGTCGGGCGCAGTGCTAAACGCCATCAACTGCCGGCTCGACGCAGATGGCGTGGCATTCATCCTGCAGCATGGGCAGGCCAGTGTGTTGCTGGTAGACCGCGAATTCGCACCCTTGGCGGCACGCGCCCTGAATAGCCTGCCCGCCACAGCGCCACGCCCAAGGGTCATCGACATCCATGACTTACTGGCGCCCGAAGGGCCTTCGATTGGCGACATGGAATACGAGGCCCTTTTGCAAAGCGGAGACCCCGCATTTGGCGGAGTGTGGCCTGCTGACGAATGGATGCCCATTGCGCTGAACTACACCTCGGGCACCACGGGTGACCCGAAAGGAGTAGTACCCAGCCACCGAGGCACCTACCTGATGAGCCTGCTGCAGATGACCGACTGGGCTTTGCCCCGTGGTCCCATCTACCTGTGGACGCTGCCCATGTTCCATGCCAACGGATGGTGCTTTACATGGGCCATTACTGCAGCTGCGGGCACCCATGTCTGCCTGCGCAAAGTGACCGCCGCAAACGTGATGCGCGCCGTCGCTGAGGACGGGGTGGACCACTTTTGCGCCGCGCCTATCGTGATGGCGGGCATTGCCAGCATCCCCGAAGCAGAGCAGAAGCCATTACCACGGCGCGTTCGCGTTCTCACTGCCGGTTCTCCCCCGCCAGCCAGCGTGCTGCAGGCGGTTGGCGCCATGGGCTTTGAAGTCGACCATGTGTTCGGCATCACCGAAATCTCGGGCACCGCTGTGAGCTGCGCCTGGCAAACGGACTGGGACGACTTGTCAGCGGGCGAAAAGGCGCGGCTGCAGGCGCGTCAAGGCGTGCGGGCCGCAGCGCTCGAAGGCCTGAGCGTGGCGGATTCGAACTCGCTCACCCCGGTAGCACACGACGCGCGCAGCGCGGGTGAACTGCTGATCCGCGGGAATACGGTGATGATGGGCTACCTCAAAAACCCCAACGCCACTGCGCAGGCCTTTGCGGGTGGATGGTTCCACACGGGGGATATTGCCGTGGTGTGGCCCGATGGCTACGTGCAGATCACCGATCGATCCAAAGACGTGATCATTTCGGGGGGCGAGAACATTTCATCCATCGAGGTCGAGGATGTTCTGCACCGCCACCCCAGCGTACTGCACGCTGCCGTGGTGGCACAGCCGGACGACAAATGGGGCGAGGTCCCCTGCGCGTTTGTCGAAAGCCGTCCAGGAGCCGACACCGTGGACGAAGCCACGCTCATCGCGTTTTGCCGTGACCAGCTGGCGCACTTCAAATGCCCACGGCGCGTGGTGTTCACGGAATTGCCAAAAACAGCGACCGGGAAAATTCAGAAATACCTCTTGCGCGCGCAAGCCGGCAGCACACAGGCCATCACGCGGCTGGCGCAAGCCACGGCGTCTTGCTAAAGGCCGCTGGCACTGGTCAGGTTACCGCGGAGCACTCGACAAGCCCAGCAAGGTCCGCGCCTCCTGCGGCGAAGCCACCTCCCGCCCCGCGTTGCGCGCGTATTCCGCCAGCTTCTCAATCAACGGCCCGTTCGACTCCGCCTTGGTCCCATCCGGCAGATAGAACGTGTCTTCCAGCCCCGTGCGCAAATGCCCGCCCAGTTCGGCCACGCGCTGGTGCACGGGCCAGATCTCGCTGCGGCCGATGACGGTGGCTTGCCAGAGGGCATCCTTGATTTTCAGCTTGAGCAATATGGGCAGCAGGTCCGGGTCGGCGGGCATGCCGGATTCGACGCCCATCACAAAGTTGTATTCAGGCAGGCGCTCGGTGTACATGCCGGTCTGCACATACATCTCCACGCAGCGGACGATGCCCACGTCGAAGCATTCGAATTCGGGCAGCGTGCCGGTTTCCAGCATCACGTCGATGAAGTCCTTGACCTTGGCGGGCTGGTTGTCGAACAGCATGGGCGGCCAGGCCCAGGTGCCGTTGCTGCGCACCTTCAGGTAGTTGAGCGAGCCGGCGTTGCACGCGGCCATCTCGGGGCGGGTGGCGCGCAGGCAGTCGAGCGGGCCCTGGTAATTGGGGCCGACCACGCCGGTGGTCTGGTTGATGATCAAACCCGGGCAGGCCTCGCGCATGGCTTGCACGCAGTCGCGCGCCACCTGCGGGTCCCAGCTGGGCAGGTGGCCTTTGCCGGGCTCCTGGTTGCGAAAGTGCACGTGGACCACGGCGGCGCCTGCGTCGTAGGCGCGGCGGGCTTCCTTAGCCAGTTGCTCGGGCGTGACGGGCACGTGGTGCTGGCCGGGGTCGGTCAGCACGCCGGTGATGGCGCAGGTGATGATGGCTTTGTTGCTGTGGTCGGTGCTGTGCATGGTGCCTGTCTCCTTCAAATGCCCAGCTGACGCGCAGCCAGGTCTTTCATGATTTCTTCTGCACCGCCGCCGATCATCATGACCTTGACCTCGCGGTAGATGCGCTCGCTGACGGTGCCGCGCATATAGCCCATGCCGCCGAGAATCTGCACGGCCTGGTCGGCGCAGAACTGCATGGTTTGGGTGGCGTGGTTCTTGAGCAGACACACCTGCGCTACCCACTCGGGGCCGGTGCGGCCCGCGTCGGCCTGCGAGGCCACGGTTTCGCACCATGCGGCGGTGGACTGGATGCGCATTTGCATGTCCACCAGCTTGTGGCGGATGACCTGGTGCTCTACCAGCGCGGCGCCAAAGGTCTTGCGCTGGCGGGCCCAGGCCAGGGCTTCGTCGTAGCAGGCCTCGGCAAAGCCCAGGGCCGATGCGGCGAGGCCAAAACGTTCACCGTTGAAGTTGGCCATGATGATGCGAAAGCCCGCGCCCTCTTCGCCCAGCAGGTAGCGGGCGGGCACGCGCACGTTGTCGAAGCGCAGGTGGGCAGTGTCGGAGCACAGCCAGCCCATCTTGTCGAGGCGCGTGCGCGAGAGGCCTGCGCTGTGGCCGGGCATGAGCAGCATGGAGATGCCGCCACTGCCCTTGCTGCCAGCGTCGCCAGTGCGCACAGCCACCGTGATCCAGTCCGCGCGCATGCCGGAGGTGATGAACACCTTTTCGCCGTTGACGATGTACTCATCGCCCTCGCGCCGCGCAGTGGTCTTGAGCTGGGCCACGTCGGACCCGCCCCCGGGTTCGGTGATCGCCAGTGCGGCAATCTGCTCGCCCGCCAGCACGGGTGGGATGACCTCGGCACGCACGGCGTCGCTGCCATGCGCCAGCACGGGCGGCAGGCCGATGTTGTGCGACAGCAGGCTGGCCAGCACACCGCCGCTGGCGCCGTGGCGGCTGAGCGCGCGCCACAGCGGCAGGCGCAAGGCGTAGCTTGCGGGTGTGCCGCCGTGCTGCTCGGGGTAGCCCAGGCCCAGCAGGCCCAGGTCGGCCGCGCGGCGGTACAGGCTGCGGGGGAACTCACCGGCAGCGTCCCACGCATCCACATGCGGTGCGATCTCGGTGCGGGCAAAGCGAGTGACGGTGTCGGTGAGGGCGGTGCGGTCTTCGTCGCTCACAGAACTTGCATCGGTTGTGGCGGTCATGCGGGCGCTCCTTGCTTGGCGGGTGCAAAGCGGGCCAGCACCTGGCCGGGCGACACCTGCTGGCCGGGGGCCACCAGCAGCTCGGCCACGGTGGCGGCGGCGGGGCTGGCCAGGCTGTGTTCGAGCTTCATGGATTCGATGACCACCACGGTGTCGCCCGCCGCCAGCGCCTGGCCTGCGGCCACGGGCAGCGCGACCACCTTGCCGTTGAAGGGGGCGCGCAACTCCGTCGCACCGCCCGCCGCACCCGCGCGCGCAGCGGGTTCCCACGATGCGTCTTCCACCCAGCCATCCACGCCACCGGTTTGCCAGTGCCAGCGCCGGGGGCCCACCGCCACGCAATGCACACCGCGCTGGGGCAGCTGCAAAGTCACAGGCTCTGCCCCGGCCTGTTCCACCAGCAGCCGCCCACCGCCCAGCTCGCGCACGGCAATGGAGTGCACCTCGCCCTGGTGGCGCAGCCGCAGGGGCCTGGCCATCGCACAAGGCAGGTCCGACGGCGTATTTGAAGCAAAAATGGCCGATAGCGCCGAAGGAATATGCACTGATAGCTCACTATTTAATAGCAACCGCTGCAGCTCCTGGGCGTGCTCCGCCAGGAACGGCACCAGCGCCTGCCCACTGGAAAACACCGGGTGCTGCAGGCACGCCGCCAGAAACGCGCGGTTGGTGGGCAGGCCCAGCACGCGGGTGCCCTGCAGCGCGCGCAACAGGGCAGCAATGGCCTCGGCCCGCGTGGGCGCGTGCACGATGAGCTTGCCCAGCATGGCGTCGTAGTGGGGGGTGACTTCGGCGCCCTCTTCCAGCGCGTGGTCAAAACGCAGCACGCCCGGCACGGCCCGCTCAAACGCGATGGCAGGCGGCGCGCTGAAGTGCAGCACGCGGCCCGTGTGGGGGCGGAAATGTGCGTCTTCGGCACACAGGCGCACTTCGATGGCGTGGCCTTGCAGATGCACCTGATCTTGCGTGAGCGGCAGCGGCTCGCCCCGAGCCACTCGGATCTGCCACTCCACCAGGTCCAGCCCCGTGAGCGCTTCGGTCACAGGGTGCTCCACTTGCAGGCGGGTGTTCATCTCCATCAAGAAGAATTCAGCCCCATCCAGAAGGAATTCCACCGTACCCGCCCCCACATAGCCAGCGGCCTGTGCCAGCGCCACGGCGCAGGCGCCCATGCACTCGCGCAGCGCGGCGTCCACGGCGGGGCTGGGGGACTCTTCGATGATCTTCTGGTGGCGGCGCTGTACCGAGCAATCGCGCTCGCCCAGGTGGATGCACGCGCCATGGGCGTCGGCAAAGATCTGCACCTCCACATGGCGCGGCTGCAACAGCGCGCGTTCGATGAGCAGGTCGCCACAGCCAAAGCCCGCCAGTGCTTCGGACCGGGCGCTGGCGAGCGCGGCGGGCAACTGCGACAGGTCGGTGACCAGGCGCATGCCGCGCCCTCCCCCACCCGCCACGGCCTTGACCATGAGGGGCGTGCCGATGCGTGCAGCCTCGGCGGCAAAGCGTTCGTCGCTCTGGTCGTCGCCGGAGTACCCGGGCAAGCAGGGCACGCCGTGCGCATGGGCCAGGGCCTTGGCCCCCGACTTGCTGCCCAATGCGCGGATGGCGGCTGGCGAGGGGCCAATCCAGGTCAGGCCCGCATCGACCACGGCCTGGGCGAAGTCAGCGTTCTCGCTGAGGAAGCCATAGCCGGGGTGCACGGCATCGGCGCCGGTGGCGCGCGCTGCAGCCAGCAGCTTGTCGATGCGCAGGTAGGTGTCGGCGCTGGCCGCTCCGCCCAACGCCACCGCCTGGGTGGCCTCGCGCACATGCAGGGCGTGGGCATCGGGGTCGGAATAGACCGCCACCGTTTCGATGCCCATGCGGTGGGCAGTGTGAATCACCCGGCGAGTGATCTCGCCGCGATTGGCGATCAGTATCTTTTTCATGGCTTCGCACTCCAGGGCGGCGCCTTGCGCGCAGCAAACGCCGCCAGCCCTTGCGGAGCCTCGGGGCCACGCAGCGCCTGCGAAAAAGCAATTGCCGCTTCGTCCAGCAGTGCGGGCAACGGCGTTTCGGCTTGGGCCAGCAACAAGCGTTTGGTAGCGGCCAAGGCCTGCGGCGCTGCGGCGGCGTGGCGTGCGATGGCAGCCCGTACAGCCGCATCCATGTCGCCCTCCACCACGTCATCGACCAGGCCCAAGCGCTGGGCGGCAGCGGCATCCCAGCGCTCGCCGGTCAGCAAACACCGCCGCGCAGCAGACGGGCCAAGGCGCCGCACCACAAACGGTGCGATCTGCGCAGGCAAGATGCCCAGCGTGACCTCGGGCGTGGCGAACTGGGCGCTGGTGTGGGCCAGCACATGGTCGGCGCAGCACACCAGACCAAAGCCGCCACCCATGGCCGCCCCTTCCACCCCCACGATGAGCCACTGCGGCAGCGCGCACAGGGCTTGCAGCAGAGTGCCAAAGCGGCGGTTCATTGGCACCAGCGGGTCGGATGCGTCCGCAGCCAGGGGCTGGCCGATGGTCTTGGCAAAACCGCCCAGGCTTCCGCCCGCACAGAAGTGCCCACCGGCACCTCGTAGCACCACGCCACGCAGGTCGGCATCGGCCGCGGCCCATTCGCACGCGGCCAGCAGGGCGTCCACCATGGCTTCTGACAGAGCATTGCGGCAGGCAGGGTCGTTGAGCGTCCAGGTTTCCACGCTGCCGCTGGCCAGCGGCGCGCGGGTTATCTGTAAAGGCATGTCAGGTCTCCACCGTGCTGCGCGCTACGCACGACATACGAAACTGGCGCGGCCCAGTGCCAGGGCAGCCGAGCAAGGGCCGCCCCGCAGCGAGGGCTGCGTCCCCCTGCCCGCATTGCGCAGCAATGCGAGAGCGGGGGGAAGCGACGAAGTCGCTCAGGGGGGTGTTGCTCATCTTTTGGCGATGCCCATAAGCTTGGCGAGGATGCCCAGCATCACCTCGTCCGCACCGCCGCCGATGGACGCCAGCCGCCCGTCGCGGTACATGCGCGAGACCTTGTTCTCCAGCGTGAAGCCCATGCCGCCCCAGAACTGCAGGCAGGTGTCGGGCACCTCGCGGTTCAGACGGCCGGCCTTGAGCTTGGCCATGCTGGCCAGCTCCAGCACGTCCTGCCCGTTCACGTACAGATCGCAGGCGCGGTAGGTGAGTGCGCGCAGCGCCTCGACCTCGGTCTTGAGCTCGGCCAGCTTGAACTGCACCCACTGCTGGTCGGCCAGCGTGCTGCCAAACAACTTGCGCTCCTGTGCGTAGTCGATGGTCCACTGGATGCAGTGGTTCAGCGATTCGAGCGTGCTGGCGGCGCACCACAGGCGCTCTTCCTGGAACTGCTGCATTTGGTAGATGAAGCCCTGCCCTTCGGCACCGATGCGGTAGCGCTGCGGCACGCGCACTTCGTCAAAGTAGATCAGGCCCGTGTCGCTGCTGTGCATGCCAATCTTGCGGATCTTTTGAGCCACCTCGATGCCCTTGGTGAGCTTGCCGCCCGGGCCATCCCGCATGGGCACCATCACCAGGCTTTTGTTCTTGTGCACAGGGCCTTCGCCCGTGTTGACCAGCATGCACATCCAGTCGGCCTGCAGGCTGTTGGTGATCCACATCTTCTGGCCGGTGATCACATAGTCGTCGCCGTCCTTGCGCGCCACGCTCTTGATGCCCGACACATCGCTGCCCGCCGCAGGCTCGCTCACGCCGATGCAGCCCACCATGTCGCCCGCAATCGCAGGGGCCAGAAAGTTGCGCTTGAGTTCTTCGCTACCGTAGCGCGCCAGCGCCGGGGTGCACATGTCGGTCTGCACACCAATGGCCATGGGCACGCCGCCGCAGTGGATGTGGCCCAGTGCCTCGGCCATGGCCAGGCTGTACGAATAGTCCAGCCCCTGACCGCCGTATTCCTCCGGCTTGCACAAGCCCAGCAGGCCCAGGTTGCCCATCTTCTTGAAGACCTCGTGCGCGGGGAAGATCTCGGCCGCTTCCCACTCGTCCACGTGGGGGTTGATCTCTTCGTCGATGAAACGCTTGAGGGTCTTCTGGATCTCGCGGTGCTCGTGTGTGAACTGCATGGTGCTTGTCTCCTGCTGTTGCGTTTGTATGTTTGTCTGCCTGCAAACCTCGATCACGAAAGCTGAAACTGCCCCAGCGGCTGTGGCCGCCCGTTGAGCACCAGCTCCACCTGGTGCGCGCCGGGGTAGTGGGTGCGTGTGGTCATCTGCTGCAGCGACAGCGTCTTGCCCACCGCCACGGTGGCGCCGGGGGCGATGTCCAGCGTCTGCAGCTTGAACACCTTGGGCGCCGCGCCGCCGTGGGCCTTGACGTAGTGCACCTTCAGGTCCGCAAGCACGCGCTGGGGCAGGGGTGTGGGGTTGTGCAGTTCGGCCTCGATGCGCACCTTGTCGCCGATGCGTGCGCGGGCGGGAAGCACGCGCGCGGACCGCACGTCCAGCGCCACGGCATGGCCCACGCCCAGGGCATCGAGCGCAGCGGCGTCGCCGCGTTTGATGAGAAAGCGCAGGCCGTGACGCACCAGGGCCTCGCGCGGGGCGGGTGCGCCCTGCAGCCAGGTGCGCGCGGTGCCTACGGCGAGGTCGGAGTGGTCCTTGGCGATATCGCCCAGGTGGTTGGCGACCGAGCGGCGCACATAAGACGATGGATCGTCCTTGAGCGCATCGAGCAACGGCAGGGCCAGCTGCGGGTTGTTCTGGAATGCAGGCAAACGCGGCGCCCAGGGCAGGCGGGGCCGCGTGCCTTCACTCACCAGGCGGCGCACATGGGCGTTGCCGTCGTGCGCCCAGTCACGCAGCCGCGCGAGCGTGGCCTGTTGGTGGTGCAGCAGGTAAGGGCGTATGCAGAACTCGGCGGTAAAGCGCTGGGTGAGTGCATGCTGCGCAGCCATCGCTGCCTCGAAATGCGGCAGACCGTGTGTGCCGATGTAGATGCTGTGCGGCAGGTACAAAAAGGCGCTATGGGGGCGGCCACCCGCGTCGGGCTCACCGGCGGCATCGAGGCCCATCGGCGGGTCCATCGAATCGACCAGCACACCCAGCGCGCGCGGCACGTCTTGCGGCAGGTGTGTCTGCAGGGCCTGCGCAATGCGCTGGCCGCGCGCCATCAGCTCCAGCGATTCGTAGCCGGGCTGTACTTGCTGCAGAAACGCGGTGGTGTCGAACTTGCGCCACGCACGGCGCACCATGGCCGCGATGCGCGGGGGCACGGTGTCATTCAGCAAGTATTTGAGAGGCTCGGCCATCGCAGGGGTTGCGTGCGAAGCGCCTACATCCGCGCCACGCCAAAGCTCAGGGGCCGCAGCGTGCGGGCCTGTGCCTCGGCACAGGTGTCCAGGCAAAACGCCAGCACGGCCCGCGTGTCGCGCGGGTCAATCACGCCGTCGTCCAGCAGCAGGCCGCTGGTGTAGAACGCATCGGCCTGGGCCTCGAACATGGCGACGATCTTGTCGAACTGGGCCTGCGATTCGGCCGGGTCGGGCGTGATGCCTTTGCGCGCGAGCGCCGCCTCGGTCACGATCTGCATGGTGCGCGCAGCCTGCTCGCCGCCCATCACCGCTGTCTTGGCACCGGGCCAGCAGAACAGGAAGCGCGGCGCATAGCCCCGCCCACACATGCCGTAGTTGCCCGCGCCAAAGCTGGCGCCGCACTGGATGGTGATCTGCGGCACGGTGGCGTTGGTCACGGCCTGGATCATCTTGCTGCCGTGCTTGATCATGCCGCCCTGCTCGCTGTCCTTGCCCACCATGTAGCCCGTGGTGTTCTGCAGGTAGATGATTGGGTGGCCCAGCTGGCACATCCACTGGATGAAGTGCGTGGCCTTGTTCGCGCCTGCCACGTCGATGGGGCCATTGTTGCTGATGAAGCCCACGGCATGCCCGCCGATGCGGCCCTGCGCGCAAAGAGTGGCCATGCCGTAGCGTGCCTTGAATTCGAGCAGCTCCGAGCCGTCCACCAGCCGCGCCATCACCTCGCGCATGTCCACAGGTTGGCGCAGGTCTGCGGACATCAGGGACAGCAGATCGTCGGCGGGCAAGGTGGGGCCGGGTGTGCTGGTTCGTGGGGGCATATTCCACCCCAGCTGCGCGACCACATCGCGCGCCAGGCCAATCGCCTCGCGGTCGTCCCGCGCCAGATATTCGCCCAGACCCGAGACCGCCGTATGCATCTCGGCACCGCCCAGTTCCTCCTCGGTCGCGATCTCGCCCGTGGCGGCCTTGAGCAGCGGGGGCCCGGCCAGAAAGGCGCGTGAGCGGCCCTGCACCATGATCACCACATCCGACAAGCCGGGCATGTAAGCGCCGCCTGCGGTGCCCGAGCCGTGCTGCACGGTGATCACCGGAATGCCCGCCGCCGACAGCCGCGCGAGGTTGCGGAACAGCGTGCCGCCGTGCACGAAGCCCTCCACCCGGTAGCGCATCAGGTTGGCACCCGCGCTCTCCACCAGGTGGATGAACGGCAAGCGGTTTTGCAGCGCGATTTCCTGCACGCGCAAGATCTTTTCCAGGCCCATGGGCTGGATGGCACCCGCCTCGATGCCCGAGTCGCTGGCCACCACCATGCAACGCACGCCACTGACAAAGCCGATGCCCGCGACCATGCCGCCACCGGGCACGGACTTCTCGGGGTCCTTCACGTCCTGCAGGTAGCCCGCCAGGGTGCACAGCGGCAGCCAGGGCGCACCCGCATCCAGCAGCAGGGCCACACGCTGGCGCGGCAGCAGCTGGCCGCGTTTTTCAAACTGGGGCAGCGACCGGGCCGAGGCGGCGGCGGCACGCTCTTCCAACGCGCGCAGGGCGTCCAGTCGGGCCTGCAGCGCCGCGCGGCGCTGCGTGGCCTCGGCGCTGCCTGGGTTGAATCGGGAAGTGAAGACGGCGCTCATGCGGCCTCGGTCTTGGGGGTGTGGGAAGGCGCAAACACCTGCGGCACCTGCGCGCGGTGAAAGCCGTCAAATGGCCGCACGGCCGGGTGTGCAGCGGCAGTGGCACCAGGCGGTCGCTGCGGCCAGCCCATGCGCACCTGGGGCCGTGCGCCGTCCACCCGCAACGTGGTGCCGCTGATGAAGCTGGCTGCCGGGCTGAGCAAAAAGGTGATGGCCGCCGACACCTCGGCCTCGTTGCCAAAGCGCCCAAGCGGCACCGTGCGCGGCATGGCACGCAGCATGTCTGCCGCCTCGGGCGGGTAGTTGTCCATGCCGCTGGAGGCGATGTAGCCCGGCGCCACGGCGTTCACGCGCACACCGCTGTGCGCCCATTCCAGCGCTGCCGTTTCCGTCAAGCTGACCATGCCCGCACGGGCAGCGCCACTGTGCCCCATGCCCGGCATGGAGCCCCACATGTCGGCCACGATGTTGACGATGGAGCCGCCGTGCTGCTCCATCCACTGCCGATAACACTCACGCGCCATCAGAAATCCGCCCGTGAGGTTGGTGTGCAGCACGGCCTCCCAGCCCTTGGCGCTGATGGATTCGAGCGGCGACATGAACTGCCCGCCCGCGTTGTTGACCAGCGCATCGATGCGGCCCTGCGCAGCGATGATCTGCTGCACCAGCGCCACCACACCTTCTTCGGATCGGATGTCGCACACCTCGCAGGACACGCGGCCGCCATCGGCGGTGATCTCTTCGGCCACGGCCAGCAGCTTTTCTGGCTTGCGCCCGACCAGCACCACATGCGCGCCCAGGTGCGCCAGTTCGTGCGCCGTGCACCGGCCAATGCCCGAGCCACCGCCGGTGACCACCACCACCTGGCCCTGGAACAGGCCCGGAGCAAACACTGACTGGTAGGCGTTGCGCGCGGTGGGGGCCATGGTGACTCTGCCTTGATGGGGTTGTTTGTTATGAACGGATGAACAAGGCGAGTGCCTCGTCGGTGAGCGCGTCGAGCGATTTGCCCTTCTTGGGCGAGAACCATTGCACCGCCCAGTTGAGCGCCCCAAAGATGAACAGCCGCGCCACACCGGGCTCGGCCTGCAGCGCGCCCTGCTGTGCCAGCACTTCCAGCACCGGCATCCAGGTGGCCTCGTAGCTGTCCTTGATGCGGGCAATGCCCTTGCGCTGCGCAGGCGTGAGCGAACGCCACTCGTACAGCATCACCGGGATGAAGCTGCTGCGGGGCCCGAGCAGGATCTCGAAGTGGTGTCGGATGAGCGTGCGCAGCTGTTCGCGTGGTGTGGCTTGGGCAGGTAGCGCATCCAGCGCCTGCTGCTGGCTTTGCGCGGCCATGGTCATACCCTCGCTCATCACGGCGTAGAGCAGCGCGCTTTTGCTTTCGAAGTGGTAGAAGGGCGAGCCGCTGTGCATGCCTGCGGCCGCCGCAATGTCGCGCGTGCTGGTGGCGGCGAAGCCCTGGGTGCGAAAGAGCTTGGCCGCGCCGTCCATGAGCTTGCGACGGCGGTTGCCGTCGTCCAGTTCTTCTGCGGTCTTGCGGGGGCGGCCGCGGGGGCGGCGGGTGGTTTCTTCGGTGGGGGATTGTGTTGTGGTTGCCGAGTTGGCGTTGAGGGGCGCTACGGCCTTGCTGCGGGGGCGGGCCGGGGGCTTCTTGAGAGTGGGGGCGATGGCGCGGGTGCGCGGCACGGGTGAGTCCATGCAGGCACGATAGCAAAACTGTTTATTTTTAGCAAGCAAGTGCTTTGTAAAAATAAATGGCTTGTCTGATCGTGATTGCTACGGGTGCTTTTTGAGGTGAAGCGCCAGTATTGACTACCTGATTTGCTATGTGTTTGTAATCAAACGGCGTGATTGTGCGAAGGGTGGAGGCCGGGAGTCGCCCGGCGTGCGAGTAACTTTCTTTCGCGTCGCCGAAAGAAAGTCACCAAAGAAAGGGCGACCCTACTGCGCGCGTCCCTTCGCTGCGCTCCGGGCAACCTGCGATGCTCGCACAGAGGGTGCGCCGCAGAACTCACTGCGCGCTACGCGCTCCGTTCAAACAACTGCGGCAAGTCAGTGCACGAAGTGCGTGTGTCCTTCGGCACACGCACGCACCCCCTGCCCTGCGCTTCTCGGCACGCGCAGAAGGGAACCCAAAAACGGACATCCACACGGGCCATTGCTTCGCTGCGCTGCGCTCGGCCCCGTCTCGCGGGCGCAAGCGCCACGCGCTGCGCAAACTGGGCCGAGCGCAGCAATGGCCCGAATGGAAGTCCGGCTGTTCGGTTGTTTGGATGTTCGGCTGTCCACCCCCTGCTGGCTGCGCCTGCGGCGGGGCGGTTGTGGGGTGGCATGGGCGTCGAAGCGCCCATGCTTCGTGATCTGACTCGCCGTGGATGTCCGAGCGGCGCGCGCAGCGCAAAGCGAGTTCCACGGCGCACCCCGCAACCGCCCCGCCGCAGGTTTGCCCCTTCGCACAGCGAAGGGGTCGCAGACTGGGGGTCGCCTTTTCTTTGGTGACTTTCTTTTGGCGAAGCAAAAGAAAGTTACTCGCACGCCGGGCGACTCCCGGCTCCCGCACTTCACACGGGCATGCAGTCGCCACCCGCACAAAAGCTTCGACAGGCTCAACCCAAACGGACGGGGCGAGAACGAACTATAAAAACAATAGCTGCCAGCGCTTTATGTACAAGCGCCAGCAGCTCAAAATACCTCAGAACTAGCGAATCAAACCGCGCTGAAATCAGGCTTTCTCTTCTCCATAAAAGCCGAGAACGCTTCCCGCGCTGCCGGCTCGCGCAACATGCGCCCAAAGCTCTCGCCCTCTTCCGCCATCACCTCCAGCACCTTCGCCGTCTGCCCGCCCTTCATCAACCGCTTGGTTTCGATGAGCGACGACAACGGCTTGGCCGCCAGCTTCTTGGCCTGCGCCTGCGCCACTCCATTGCATTCGGTCGGCGGCACCACGCGATTGACCAGCCCCACTTCCAACGCGGCCTCGGCCATGAACGGCTCGCCCAACAGCAAGGCTTCCGCAGCGCGGTGGTACCCCAGCATCTGCGGCACCAGCAGGCTCGATGCGGCCTCGGGGCACAGGCCCAGATTGACGAAGGGCATGGAGAACGCCGCGTTATCGCCCGCATAGACCAGGTCGCAATGGAACAGCATCGTCGTGCCGATGCCCACGGCCGGGCCGCAGACCGAGGCGATCACGGGCTTGGGGAAGGTGGCGATGCCGCGCAGAAAACGGAACACCGGCGAGTCCTGCGTGGCGGGCGGCTGCTGCAGAAAGTCGCCGATGTCATTGCCCGCGCTGAAGATCGCCACATCGCCCTGGAACACCACCACGCGCACGCTGGCATCGGCCTTGGCGGCATCGAGCGCATCGGCCATGGCGGCGTACATGTCGCGCGTGATGGAATTCTTCTTGTCCACGCGGTTGAAGGTGATGGTGGTCACGCCCGCTTCGGAGTGGACGAGGATGTCTTGGGTGGCTTCGGTCATGGTGATGGAGGTTCCGGGTCGGATGGATTGGGACGAGAGGAATGCGGTACGGCGCAGGGCAACAGGCCGACTTCCTATTCCTTGTAGTAAACGATCTGATGGCTGGTGGCCAGCATGGTGCCAGCCTCATTCCACAGCTGCACGGTCTGGTCAAAGAAACCGTTGCGGAACTCCTGCCCGCGCGCCTGGCCGAGCAGGAAGCCCGTGCCCGTGGCCTGCAGCTGCTCTGCCGTGGCGTGGAAGTACACGGTGATCGACACCGTGCCCGCAGGCACCTGGCGCGCACGGCGCAGCCACACACGGGGGAAGAACACATCAGCCAATGCGGACAGCGCCACAAAGTCGAGCGGCCGGGATGGTGTGTCGCGCATCCACAGCTGCGTCAGGCTGTGATCGCCACTGCCGTCCCAGGTGCGCGGGATGAAGCCAGCGATGGGGCGCATCTCATAGCGGTTGAGCCACTCCACAGCGCCCAAGGGGGCGACGATGGCTTTTTGCTCTGCAGGTGGGGGCACCTGCGGCATGGGCACATCGCCCACGCTCCAGGTCTCGCGGCGCACGGCCGTGACGGCGGTGGCGGTGGTGGTGACCACCTGCGCGCCGTCGGCACCAGCCTGCAGGATCGACAGCGTCCAGTGCTGGGTGGAGCGATTGGTGCGAACCGGAGTTGCCTGCACCGTGAACGCACCAGCGGTCAAAGCGCCCGCATAGTTGACAGTGAGCGACAGCGGGTCGCCCAGCCGGTCGGGGTGCTGCAAGATGGCCTGCAGCAGCGTGGCAGCGGTGATGCCGCCAAACGGGCCGACCATGTTCCAGTAGCCGGGGTGGGTCTGCCCTTCATACTGGCCCGTCGCAGCGGACGAAGCCGTCAGTTGCAGCGCCTCGTCCAGCGGGTGGGTAGCGGAGGACGAAGACGCAGACGAAGAAGTGGATGAAGAGGAAGTCATGCTGCAAGTGTGCCGCGAAACGACCGCTCAGGCCGTCGTACCGGAGACTTCGCCGTGGGGCATTCCGCCACCGCCCAGTGCAGCCAGCGCAGCCGCTGCGCGCGGCCACAGGCTTTGGCGGAACTGGTCACGAAAGAAACCAAAGTGCCCGATGCGCCGCACCTGCAGGTCGGCCGGCGTGATGCTCTCCACCCGGCGCTCGGTGTTGGCGTACAGGTTCACCAGGTTGTGCGTGCCGCGCAAGGTCATCAGCTCGTCGTCCGCCATCGACAGCGCCAGCACCGGGAACCGCACCGCGCCATAACTCTGCGCCACCGCAGGCCCCTCAGCCCCCACACTGTAGGCGGGGTCCAGACACCAGCGCCGCCACTGCAGGATCACCCCCGCAGGCAGGTCGCCCACCTTCTTGAGCGTGCGCCCCGGAAAGTACCCGCACAGCCGCGTGGCCAGCGGCACCAGCACCCACCAGAAATACGGAACGATGCGCTTGAGCTGGGGCGCGTTATCGCGCCAGTAGCCGCTACCTGCGGCCACGCTGAGCAGGCCGTCAACCTGCTCGGGCTTCTTCAAGAGACCGGGCAACTGCGCGCCCAGACTGTGGCCCAGCAAATACAGCGGCTGCGACGGCAGTGCGGCCTTGGCGGCTGTGATCACCGCCTCGTAGTCCTGCGCCCAATCAAACAGATCCGCCTTCACATCGCGCATGGCGCCCTGCAGCGAATCGCCGTGGCCTCGGTAGTCAAACGTGGTGACCCGAAACCCCTGCTGCGCCATCCACAGCGCAAAGGCCTCGTAATACGACTGCCGCACCCCCATCGCGCCGCCGATCACGACACTGGCGCGCGGAGCGCGCTCGGGTTCGTAGACACGCAGTGCCAAAGACACTGCCCCGTTGACCTGCAAAGTTTGCTTGTTCATGTCTGTCTCCTTAGCTCAATGCCGATCTGCGCCGGCTTGAATGGAAAACAAAAACAGGCAGTGCACTTCCCCCTGCCTTCACACTCCGCCCTCAGGGGCGTAGCGAGCGGGATCAGCTGCTAGGCGGCCGGAGCGGAGGAACCGGAACGTACTTGAAGTACGTGAGGATTCCGAGCACCGCCCAACGACGCAGATGGCCCGCGCAGTAGCCAGCTAACTCACAAAGCTTCGATGATGCCGGCGGCACCTTGGCCGGTACCTACACACATCGTGACCATGCCGTACTTCAGCTTGTGCCGACGCAGCGCATGCACAACCGTCGCCGCACGGATAGCACCCGTCGCCCCCAGCGGGTGCCCCAATGCAATCGCGCCACCCATCGGATTCACGTTGGCAGGGTTCAGCCCCAGCGTGTTGATCACAGCGAGCGACTGCGCCGCAAACGCTTCGTTCAGCTCATACCAGCCAATGTCATCGCTCTTGAGACCCGCATACCGCAGCGCCGCAGGAATCGCTTCGATAGGCCCAATGCCCATGATCTCGGGCGGCACGCCGCGCGCGGCGTAGCTCACAAAACGCGCCAGGGGCGTCAGGCCAAACTGCTTCACGGCCTTTTCGCTGGCCACGATGAGCGCACCCGCACCGTCGCTGGTCTGCGAGCTGTTGCCCGCCGTGACGCTGCCGCGTGCCGCAAACACGGGCTTGAGCTTGGCCAGGCCTTCCAGGGACGTGTCGGGGCGCGGGCCTTCGTCCAGGCTCACGGTGCGGCGCTTTTCCACCACTTCGCCGGTAGCGAGGTTGGGCGAACGCTCCACGATTTCGAAGGGCGTGATTTCGTCGCTGAACTCACCGGCCTTTTGCGCCTTGATGGCGCGCAGGTGGGATTCGAGGGCGAACGCGTCTTGCGCTTCGCGGCTCACCTTCCACTGCTGGGCCACCTTTTCGGCGGTCAGGCCCATGCCATAGGCGATGCCCACGTTTTCGTCCTTGGCAAAAATCTCGGCGTTGAACGAGGGCTTGTTGCCGCCCATGGGCACCAGGCTCATGGACTCGGCGCCGCCGGCGATCAGCACGTCGGCCTCGCCCACGCGGATGCGGTCGGCGGCCATCTGCAGCGCGGTGATGCCCGATGCGCAGAAGCGGTTCACGGTAACGCCGCCCACAGGGTGGTCGAACGCCAGGCCCACCGCGATGCGGGCCATGTTCATGCCCTGCTCACCTTCGGGGAAGGAGCAGCCAATGATGGCGTCTTCAATCGCCTTGGGGTCCAGCGTGGGCACCTGCAGCATGGCGCTCTTGATGGCGGCGACCAGCAGGTCGTCAGGCCGGGTGTTCTTGAAATAACCGCGGCCCGAACGCCCGATGGGCGTGCGCGTGGCGGCGACGATGTAGGCGTCCTGGACTTGTTTTTGAGCCATGGTGAAACTCCTTCAATTCTTGGGGGGGCGGCTGGAAGGAACCCAGGCCCACGTAAATACACATTCGACCGGCTCCACACCGGCTTCGTCGGTCACGGTGACCTTCACATGCACCTCGCCCTTGTCGCTGGCCAACATGGCGGCGCGCTGCTCGGCGGTGAGCGTGGCCACGGCTTTGAGGCCGCCCGTGGCTCGCTTCTTGAACGCCATGGAGAGCTCCTTGGCCAGCGGCAGGCAGTCGTCGCGCACGTTCATGCCCACGGCCATGCCGGTGGCCGTTTCGGCCAGCAGGTTCATGGCCGAGGCGTGCACGCCACCGATGTGGTTTTGCACACGGTGCTCGTTGGCAAGATGCACTTCGACCCGTTCAGGCGTGAGCGACACGAACTTCACCCCGGCCGTGCCGGTAAAGGGCACGGCCCGGCGCAGGATGATGTTCTGCACGAAGCCGCGCATGAAGGCGGGGGCCTCGTCCAGGCGCATCAGCGAGCGCTGCAATTTGTTGGGGGCGTGTTCGCTCATGTCGGTCTACCGGTTATCCATCGACGTCCGGATCAGTTGCGAACCGGCTTGCCGGTGGACAACATGCCCAGGATGCGCTCGTGCGTCTTGGGCTGGGCGATCAGGTGGCAGAACACCTTGCGCTCCAGCGTGAGCAGGTATTCCTCGCTCACCATCGAGCCAGCATCCACATCGCCGCCACAGACCACCTCGGCGATCATGGCGCCGATCTTGAAGTCGTAGGCGCTGATGAAGCCGCCATCGCGCATGTTCACCAGCTGGGCCTTGATGGTGGCCAGGCCGCTGCGGCCCGCCACGGGGAACAGGCGCTTGTGCGGTGCACGCCAGCCGCTCGCGGCCATGGACTTGGCTTCGTTGATGGCGACGAACAGCAGCTCGTCCTTGTGGGGCACGATCACGTCGCTATCCAGCAGGAAGCCCAGCTTGCGCGATTCGATGGCGCTGGTACCCACCTTGGCCATGGCCGCGGCGGTGAAGCCTTCGGTCAGGAAAGGCAGGATGTCCTTGGATGTGGAAGCTGCCATGTTCTCGGCCGCGCGGCGGGCGATGTAGGTCAGGCCGCCGGCGCCGGGCACCAGGCCCACGCCCACTTCGACCAGGCCGATGTAGCTTTCCATGTGGGCCACGCGCTTGGCCGAATACACGGCCAGCTCACAGCCACCGCCCAGCGCCATGCCATGGATGGCTGCGACGACAGGCACCTGCGCATAGCGGATGCGCATCATCAGGTTTTGCAGCTCCTGCTCGATGCTTTCCACCGCATCGGCGCCGCCGACCATGAAGGCGGGCATCGTGGCTTCCAGGTCCGCACCCACGCTGAAAGGAGCGTCGCCGGACCAGATGACCATGCCTTGGTACTCAGACTCGGCCAGTTCCAGCGCTTCCATCAGCGCTTCCATCACCTCGGGGCTGATGGCGTGCATCTTGTTCTTGATGCTGGCGATGAGTACTTGGCCGTCCAGCGTCCAGGTGCGCAGCGCCTTCGATTCAGCAATCGTGGTGCCAGCGGTGCGCCAGTCGGGCAGGCTGGTTTCGCCCAACAGGGCCTCGGGGAAGATCTGGCGCTCGTACACGGGCAACTGGCGGCGGGGCACAAACTTGTTCTGCGATGCACTCCACGAACCTTGCGCGGTGTGCACGCCACCGGCGTCGGCCACGGGGCCCTTGAAGACCCACTCGGGCAGCGGTGCCTTGCACAGCGCTTTGCCAGCGTCGATGTCTTCCTGAATCATCTTGGCGACTTCGAGCCAGCCGGCTTCTTGCCACAGCTCGAAGGGACCCTGCTTCATGCCAAAGCCCCAGCGCATGGCCTGGTCCACGTCGCGGGCGTTGTCGGCGATGGTGCCCAGGTGCACGGCGGCGTAGTGGAAGCTGTTGCGCAGGATGGCCCAGAGGAACTGGCCGGGCGCGCCTTCGGCATTGCGCAGCAGGCGCAGGCGCTCGGCAGCGGGCTTCTTGAGCATGCGGGCATACACCTCGTCGGCCTTCTGACCGGCGGGCACGTACTCTTCGCTTTCCAGCTCGAAACGCATCACATCGCGGCCGACCTTCTTGAAGAAACCGGCCTTGGTCTTCTGTCCCAGGTTGCCCAGCTCCAGCAGCTTTTTCAGCACGGCAGGCGTGCCAAAGCTTTCGTAGAAGGGGTCGGTCTCAATGCTCAGGTTGTCCTGCAGCGTCTTGATCACGTGGGCCATGGTGTCCAGGCCCACCACGTCGGCAGTGCGGAAGGTGCCGCTGGATGCACGACCGAGCTTCTTGCCCGTGAGGTCGTCCACCACATCGTAGGTCAGGCCGAAGTTCTCGACTTCCTTCATCGTGGCCAGCATGCCGGCGATGCCCACGCGGTTGGCCACGAAGTTGGGCGTGTCGTGCGCGCGCACCACGCCCTTGCCCAGGCCGCTGGTGACGAAGGCTTCGAGCTGGTCGAGCACTTCAGGCTGGGTGGTGGGCGTGTTGATCAGCTCCACCAGCGTCATGTAGCGCGGGGGGTTGAAGAAGTGGATGCCGCAGAAACGGGGCTTGATGCTCTCGGGCAGCACTTCGGACAGTTTGGTGATCGACAGGCCCGAGGTGTTGGACGCCAGGATGGCGTGCTTGGCCACGTGGGGAGCGATCTTGGTGTAGAGGTCGAGCTTCCAGTCCATGCGCTCGGCAATGGCCTCGATCACGAGGTCGCATTCCTTGAGCAGGTGCATGTGCTCTTCGTAGTTGGCCTGCTGGATCAGCGCCGCGTCGTCGGCCACGCCCAGGGGAGCGGGCTTAAGCTTTTTCAGGCCTTCGACTGCCTTGGTGACGATGCCGTTCTTGGGGCCTTCCTTGGCGGGCAGGTCGAACAGCACCACGGGCACCTTCACGTTGACGAGGTGGGCGGCAATCTGCGCGCCCATCACGCCTGCGCCGAGCACGGCGACTTTTTTCACTTGGAATCGGGACATGGGTTGGGTTCCTGGTTGGGGCGTTGCGCGACACCGCAGGGGGCGCGCAAGGCCACGGGAATGGGGTTTACTGGACGCGGATCCAGGTTTGCGTGCGGCCGAACGGGCCAATCGAGCCGCGCACTTCGAGCTTCTTGCCGCCCTCGACGGGGGTCATGCGCAGGGTGTAGTTGCGGCCGTTCTCAGGGTCGAGAATCTTGCCGCCCTCCCACACCTCTTTGCCGTCGGCCTTCTTGGCGCCACGGATGATCTCCAAGCCCACCAAGGGCTTGCCCTTGCGGTCGTCGGAGCACTCCTCGCAGACATCCTCGGGCTTGGCGTCCTTGGACAGGCGCTTTTCCAGCGCTCCGTGCAGCACGCCGCCACCAATGTCGCGGATGCGGATCTCGGCCTTGGCCTCGCCGGTCTTGTCATCGATGTTGCGCCACAGGCCTTCGGGCGTCATCTGCGCCCAGGCCGGCAGCGCACCCGCTACCAAAACAATAGCTGCTACCGCTTTGAACATCTGCGCTCCCTGGCAAAAAGGCTTGAAATCCGCATCCGGCACCGATCAGGCCAGGGCCAGATCGGTGTCCATCAGCACCTTGCTACCGGCACGGGCGGTGCGCATCAGCGTGGCGGTTTCGGGGAACAGCTTGGCGAAGTAGAAACGTGCGGTCTGCAGCTTGGCGCCGTAGAACGGGTCGGTGTTGCCGGCTGCGATCTCGCGCAGGGCGACCTGGGCCATGCGGGCGAACAGGTAGCCGAACACCAGGTGGCCGGCCACGCGCAGGTAGTCCACCGCAGCAGCGCCCACTTCGTCGGGGTTTTGCATGCCCTTGAAGCCGATCTCGGTGGTGAACTTGGTCATCTGGTCGCCCAGCATGGCCACGGGGTTGATGAACTCGGCCATGCGCTCGTTCACGCCCTCTTCTTCCACCAGCTGGCCAATCAGCTTACCCAGCTTTTTCAGCGTGGCGCCGTTGTTGCCCAGCACCTTGCGGCCCAGCAGGTCCAGCGACTGGATGGTGTTGGTGCCTTCGTAGATCATGTTGATGCGGTTGTCCCGCACGTACTGCTCCATGCCCCATTCCTTGATGAAGCCGTGGCCGCCGAAGACCTGCATGCACGCGTTGGTGCTGATGTGGCCGTTGTCGGTGATGAAGGCCTTGACGATGGGAGTCAGCAGGGCCACGAGTTCTTCGGAGTCCTTGCGCACCTTTTCATCGGGGTGGCTGTGCACCTTGTCCAGCAACAGCGTGCAGAAGATCTGCAGCGCGCGGCCACCTTCGGCGTAGGCCTTGGCGGTGAGCAACATCTTGCGCACATCGGGGTGCACGATGATGGGGTCAGCATCCTTGTCCTTGGCCTTGGGGCCCGACAGGCTGCGCGACTGGATGCGGTCCTTGGCGTAGGCCAGGGCGTTCTGGTAAGCCACTTCCGTCAGGCCCAGCGACTGGTTGCCCACCCCCAGGCGGGCGGCATTCATCATCACAAACATCGCGGCCAGGCCCTTGTTGGGCTGGCCCACCATGGTGCCGATGGCGCCGTCCAGCGCGATCTGCGCGGTGGCGTTGCCGTGGATGCCCATCTTGTGCTCCAGGCCCGTGCAGAAGATGGGGTTGCGCTCGCCCAGCGAGCCGTCGGCATTCACGTTGAACTTGGGCACCACAAACAGGCTGATGCCCTTGCTGCCCTTGGGCGCATCGGGCAGGCGGGCCAGCACCAGGTGAACTATGTTGGCGGCCATGTCGTGCTCGCCAGCGCTGATGAAGATCTTGTTGCCGGTGATCTTGTAGGTGCCGTCAGGCAGAGGCTCGGCCTTGGTGCGCATCAGGCCCAGGTCGGTACCGCAGTGGGGTTCGGTCAGGCACATGGTGCCGGTCCATTCGCCGCTGGTCAGCTTGGGCAGGTACAGGGCCTTCTGGGCGTCGGTGCCGTGGGCGTGCAGGGCTTCGTAGGCGCCGTGCGACAGGCCGGGGTACATCGTCCAGGCCTGGTTGGCCGAGTTCAGCATCTCGTACAGGCACTGGTTCAGCACAAAGGGCAGGCCCTGGCCGCCATAGGTGGGGTCGCAGCTCAGCGCCGCCCAGCCACCCTCGACGTACTTGGCATAGGCGTCCTTGAAGCCGGTGGGGGTCTTCACTTCGTGCGTGGTCTTGTTCAGCACGCAACCTTCGGTGTCGCCGCTGATGTTGAGCGGGAAGGCGACTTCGGCAGCAAACTTGCCGGCCTCTTCGATCACGGCATTGATGGTGTCCACATCCACTTCGGCGTGGGGTGGCATCGCCTTGAATTCATCACTGACCTTGAGCACTTCGTGCATGACGAATTGCATGTCGCGCAGGGGCGGCGTATAGGTAGGCATGGGTTTACTCCTTGGATGTGGTGGTTTGGTTGGAAACTTTGCGGCGCGCCACTGTGGGTGCCTTGGCTGCCGCTGTCGGCGCGCTGTAACGCGCCAGAATGTTGTGAAAGCCCACGACAGCTCGGTCGATGGAGCCCGGGGTCTGCAGGAACCGCGCCTCGTAGTGCAGCGCGAGGATCAGGCCGTGGATCTCGAAGAGCATCTGCTCTTCCTTGGTGTCGGCACGCAGTTCGCCCAGTTCCTTGCACTGCTCGATGGCACGGCGCATGGCGGCATGCCAGGTCAGCACCGAACTGGCCAGCGCATCGCGCACGGGGCCGGTACGGTCATCGAACTCGACCGCGCCGCTGATGTAAATGCAGCCCGAGTCGATTTCGATGGAGGTGCGCTTCATCCAGTTGTCGAACAGCGCCGACAAACGCGCCACGCCACGGGGGGCGGACATGGCGGGGTAGAACACTTCCTGCTCGAAGCGGGTGTGGTATTCGCGGATGACGGAGATCTGCAACTCTTCGCGGGAGCCAAAGTGGGCGAAAACGCCCGACTTGCTCATGCCCGTGACATCGGCCAGCGCCCCGATGGACAGGCCTTCCAGCCCGATGTGCGTGGCCAGGCCCAGCGCGGCCTCGACGATGGCCGCCTTGGTCTGCTGGCCTTTTTGCAAGGCACGGCCGGTACCACTGCGAGCGCGCGGGATGCGGGTGACCTGGCGGGATTCGGGGATGGAGGACATGGGCACGAATAAAAACGAACGTTCGTTCTATTCTGCAGCAAATTCCCTGCAGCCCCCAAGCCCCCGGAAAAAATAGGGAGACCCATCCAAACCACCCGTTGCAGCCGCGCCACCCTCGCCGTGATGCGCCGCCTCAACAGCGCGGATCGCTACAACATCAGCGCCAGGCTGGCTTCCAGGTGCTCGGTGGGCAGGCGCCGAAACCCCGAGCGGGCGTAGCACTGCAGGCGCCCGACCACAAAGGCCGTCAACACGCTGGCCGCCACCTGGGCATCGACTGTGGGCGTGCTGGATGCGGCGGTGCTAGCTCGCAGACACTGGCGCAGGGTGGATTCGATGCGGTCAAAGAACTGGTTCATGCGCTGCTGCAAGCGCTCGTGCTCGAACACCAGTGCGTCGCCCACCATGACCCGCACCATGCCCGGGTTGCGCTCGCCAAACTGCAGCACCAGCGCCACGATGCGCGCCGCCTGACGAGCGCCCACGTCGGCAGGCTGTGTGGGGTCAGGCACGTCGCGCCCCGTGATCTGCTGCACCAGTGTGAACACCGACTGCTCAATGAAATCGATCAAGCCCTCGAACATTTGCGCCTTGCTGGCGAAATGACGGTACAGCGCCGCCTCGCTGACCGACAGGCGCGCGGCCAGTGCGGCAGTGGTGATGCGCTCGGCCCCAGGCTGCTCCAGCATGGCGGCCAGGGCCTGCAGGATCTGGACGCGCCGTTCCCCGGGCTTGGGCCGCTTGCGTGCAGCCGCAACATCTCCCGCTTCGGCGGTACTGGCAGGCTCGGGGAGGGGCGAGATTTCAGACATGCAGGACAGGGACTCCGGTGGGGCCCTGCTCCCGGTGCGCATGCCACTGGGCATGGTCGGATCACTGCAGGGCGTGGATCACGATGTCACATCTTGCCGCAGCCAGGAGGGGCCGGGCCGCCACCTGTTTGCACAAGTCAATCGTGTGTGGAAATGATTCTCGCACAGGCCCCTTGTCGGTCCGGACGGCCCGGGGACCCCGCACGACTACAGCGGAAACACCACCGTCACCAGCAGCCCGCGCCCCTGGGGGCCCGTTCCCAGCGTCAGTGCGGCACGGTGTACCCGGGCAATCTCGTCCGCAATGGCCAGGCCCAGGCCCGTGCCCTCGCCTCCCGCGCCGGGCACGCGGTAGAACCGCTGCAACACGCGGGTACGCTCAGACTCCGGCACGCCAGGGCCGTCGTCCTCCACCTCCACGTAGGGCCGGGGCGGGCCCGCGCGCCCCTGGCGCAGTCCGCAGCGGATGGTCACCACGCCCCCCGCAGGTGTGTATTTGATGGCGTTGTCCACCAGGTTGGACAGCAGCTCGCGCAGCAGCCAGCCATGGCCTGTCACATGCACCAACTGGACATCGAGCCCGAGGTCCAGGCCCTTGCCGGTGGCGGCGTCCAAAAATGTTTCCAGCAGCGACTCGCACAGATCCTTGAGGTCCACCCGCTGCGGCGGCTGCGCGTCCAGGCTGCGGGCGTCCGCGCGAGACAACGCCAGCAGCTGGTGCGCCAGCTGAGAGGTGCGGCGCGTGGCGTTGCGCAGCTTCTCGATCTGATCCGCTCCCAAAACAATAGCGCCTTGTGCACGATCTTCATGCGCTAGCGGCATTTTCCGGTCGAAATCCGGGAATGACGTGCGTGGCGGCGCTGCCGCCTTGGCCATCATGGCCCAGGCCTCCACCTGGGCCTGCAAGCCCGCCAGCGGCGTGCGCAACTGGTGCGCCGCGTCGGCCACAAAACGCCGCTGCCCTTCGGCCTGTGCGTTGACCAGCGCAAACAGGCGGTTGAGCGAGTGCACCAGGGGCCGCACCTCGTCGGGCGAGGCGGCCTCGTCGATGGGACTGAGATCGCGGGGAGAGCGGCGCTCCACCGCCTCCGCAAGCCCCACCAGGGGTTTGAAGGCCTGCCGCACCGCCCAATGGATCGCAAAACCCGCGGCAATCAGCAATACGAGGTTGGGCAACAACACCCTCAGGAGCAGTTGCTGCGCCCATTTCTGGCGAGGGTCCGACCCGTCGGCCAGGGCCACGACCAGTTCGCCCGCCCCCGTGCGCCCGCGTTGCGCCGCCACCCGGTACGTCACGCCGCCGAACTCCACGCTGTGGAACTCCGGGGCCTGTGTGGTGGGCACGGCGCCGTGTACCCAGCCCTCTCCGAGCAACAGGCGCCCCGAGGTATCGCGCACGCTATAGGCCGCAAAGCCCGCGTTCTGGCGCAAAAACTCTTCGATGGGCGGCGCCAGCAGCAGCAGCGGTGGGTCGTTGTCGTGGATGGGCGGCGCCAGCACCGAATCGGCCAGCGCGGGCAGCAGCCGCACCAGACGCTGGTCGTGCTGGCCAGCTGCCTCATCGGCCGACCGGTAGTCCAGCCAGACCCCTGCCAGCACCAGCACACACAGGGGCAGTACCAGCATCAGCAGCAGCCGGGTGCGCAGGTCCGATGTCATGGCCCGCAGGCCGGGCCGCCGGGAGGAGTTTTTCCAAAGCATGGCGAGGCGGCGAACTGGGCGTGGAAAATTCCTGCTCAGGTTGCCTGCAGTTCAAGCCGGTAGCCAAAGCCCCGTATGGACCGCAGCGCCACACCGTGGGGTTCCAGCTTGCCCCGCAGGCGCGAGACATACACCTCCACCGCGTTGGGGGTGATCTCCTTGTCCCACCCGGTCAGTGCCTGCAGCAGCTTGTCTTTGCTAGCAGGCTTGGGGGCGTTGATGAGCAGGTATTCGAGCACCGTCCACTCGCGCGGGCCCAGTTCGATGACCTGCTCGCCAGCCGGTGTGCGCATGCTGGCCCGGCGCCCGGCCGTGTCCAGCTCCAGCGGACCAAAACTCAGCACGGCCGTGGTCGCGGCCTGGGAACGGCGCAACAGCGCACGCAGGCGCGCCAGCAGCTCAGGCAGCTCGAACGGCTTGACCATGTAGTCATCCGCCCCCAGATCCAGCCCCTGCACCCGGTCATGCAGCGCGTCACGCGCCGTCAGGATCAAAACTGGCATGGCGGGGCTTGCCATGTCTGGGCGGCGCAGGCGGCGTGTCAGCTCCAGGCCGTCCATGGCGGGCAGCCCGATGTCGATGATGGCTGCGTCAAACGACTCGGCGCGCAGCACCTCTTCGGCCCGCTCGCCACTGCCCACCCAGTCCACCGCATAACCCGCATCGGTGAGCCCCAGCTTGATGCCGCTGGCCACCATCACATCGTCTTCCACCAACAGCAGACGCATGGAGACCTCACGCGGGGTCAGTGAGACCGGATCATGGTGCCGTAGGCCTGGTCAGTCAGGATCTCCAGCAGCATGGCATGGGGCACACGCCCGTCAATGATGTGCACCGCATTTACACCCGCCTTGGCGGCATCCAGCGCACCGGCAATCTTGGGCAGCATGCCGCCCGAGATGGTGCCGTCGGCAAACAGCTCGTCGATGCGGCGGGCTGTCAGGTCGGTCAACAGGTTGCCGGCCTTGTCGAGCACACCGGGGGTGTTGGTCAGCAGCATCAGCTTTTCAGCCTGCAACACCGTGGCCAGCTTGCTGGCCACCACATCCGCATTGATGTTGTAGCTCTCATTGTTCTCGCCAAAGCCAATCGGGCTGATGACGGGAATGAACGCATCGTCTTGCAGCGCCTTCACCACGCTGGGGTCAATGGAAACGATGTCACCCACCTGGCCCACGTCGTGTTCGATGGTGGGATCCTTGCTGTCCACCATCTTGAGCTTTTGTGCGCGAATCATGCCGCCGTCACGGCCGGTCAAGCCCACGGCCTTGCCACCGGCTTGGTTGATCAGTCCCACGATGTCCTGCTGCACCTCGCCGGCCAGCACCCATTCGACCACTTCCATGGTCTCGGCATCGGTCACACGCATGCCCTGGATGAACTCGCCCTTCTTGCCCAGTCGGTTGAGCGCGGTTTCGATTTGCGGGCCGCCACCGTGCACCACCACCGGGTTCATGCCCACCAGCTTGAGCAGCACCACGTCCTCGGCAAAGTCGGCCTGCAGGGCCGGGTCCGTCATGGCGTTGCCGCCGTACTTGATCACCATGGTCTTACCATGGAACTTGCGGATATAAGGCAGCGCCTGGGCCAGGATTTCAGCCTTGTCGCGTGGGGCAATCGAAAGAAGGTCGGTCATGGGGGCGTGCCATCCGGAGAAAACTGTGAGGCGCAAATTGTGCCGCATTCGCCAGGCGCGCGAACACAAGAAGGCTTCAGTGGCGCAGCCAGTTCGGCACTTTGAACCGCACGATGGCCAGATAGGCCATGACATAGCTGACCACAAAAAGCCCGCAAAACGCCATGAGCAGGGGCGTGTTGTTCCAGAACAGCACTGCAGGCACCACCGTCAGGAGCGTAAAGCCCCACAGATAGGGCGACGTACGGTTGTTGCGCATCAGCACCCGGCGGGACTCATCATCGTGAAACACCCCACGAACAATGCGGCGGTAGATGAGCTGGTGAAAATGCAGCGCATCGGCCACGCCCGGTGAAACGCCCCGCACCGCCTTGCGGTAAATGGAGAAAATCGTCTCCCACACCGGGTAGATCAGCAGAAGCATCGGGAACCAAGGCGATACGTCCGCATTGCGCTGCACCAGCGAGATGCTGGCCATGGCAATCACCACGCCCCACACATAGGCCCCCCCATCTCCGGCAAACAACATGCCGCGCGGATAGTTCCAGACCAAAAAACCGCCTGTGGCTGCAGCAGTGGATACCAGCAGCGCAGCCAGCGCCCGGTCACCCACCTGCAGCGCCACGTGCGCCAAGGCGAGGCACACGATCAAGGCAACCATTCCCGCCAGCCCGTTGTAGCCGTCGATGATGTTGAAGGCGTGGGGCAGGCCTGCGACGGCCAGCACGACTATGGCGATACCAAGCCAGGGGGCAATGAGCAACAGGGTATCCAACCAAGGCCACCCCATACGGGGCAAATTGAGGCCCAAAAGCCATACTGACAATGCGCCAGACGCACCGGTCAAAGTAAGGCGGTAGCGTACTGATAACCGCTGGGTCAAATCTTCGGCAACGCCCCCAAGTACAGCCGGTAGTAGCACAACAAGCCACGACACAACCCACGCATCGAGACGCAGTGATGCCGGGTCCCCCCAAAGGGACGATTGCGCCACGCCCAAACCCCAGCTCACCACCATCCCTGCAACCAGAGCAGCACCTCCCACGCGCGGCACATGCCCGTGATGAAAACGCTGGGGCATGGCGTAGCCGTAAGAAGTTGCATGGTCCTTACACCAGCGCACTATCAAACCAGCGGCAAGGGTAGCGACAATAAAACTAACCAGAGACAAGAGAATCATGAAATTTGGTGCCGCTGCAAAGATGCGACCTAGCACCAAGGAACGACATAAAGTTCTATCGCAATAGCGACCAATATGCCCCAAGGATACAAGCTCTTCAGAAGGACAAAGTGTCAAGGCGTAGCAGCGGATCCCGTAGCGACAGCCCTAGATGGCTCATCGTGTGACTTGGCCCTTAAGATATTTGCCATAGCTTCGTAAAGCGAATCCGACCCGTAAGCAACATTTTGAGGGTCAAAAGAGAAGAGGTTGATGCCAGGTTCAAACAGCTTTCCTTTCACCCGCGGCTCCATAAAAAACGAAATAAATTGTGCGCCTTCGGCGTGGTGGCGCATCAAAACCTGATTCAACTCACGCGCCGACATTCCCTTTAGCGGATGAAACTCCGTTACGCCATAAGCCCTGCTGCCCCCATGCGCTCCCACCCCCGCTACCTTGGAGCGGCGCGATCGCAGCCAATCGATCATCTCTGGCCCGTATGTGGCGCGCCCGTAGAGGCTGATGCCAAGCTGCATGCCGGTAGAGTCGCCCAACGAGTCGTCAATGGCGAACCTGGAAGCATCCCATCCGGGGTTAGCGAATGGAACAATCTGATGGGTATACACAGACCCGCTTCCCAGACAAGAGTGCCTCACCAAACTCGCAAAATGCTTCAGATAATCAGTGACCTGCCTCTGTCGGTACTCGTGCCAATGTGGGACCAAGGGGTTGTAGTACAGAGACAACTGATCGCTCGGTGCGTCCAACCAAAAACTTGTGCCTGACCGCTTCGCACTCATAGGTGGCAACGGCGACTGCGGTGCAAGCCTAGGTGGAGCTTGATCTCGCCCCATAACACCCACCCACCGCCCTGCCAAATATTGCATTGGGCCACCATCCGCCGGTTCCAATGCGATGTCGATACGGTGCATTCCCTTCGCGAGTGCAGAGTAGTTCAAGTCGTAACGCCAACCCACATCAGCCGACCCCACAGAAGGAACAGCCGTAAAGACATCTTGCCGAGCTAGATTCGCAGGAACCTTTGCAACGGGCAATCCGTTCACGAAAATGTGAATCCACGGCGCTTTGGCTGATGGCCCGTTTACCTCATGCGCCCAACCCGAAATTGGCAGCACACCGGTGGCATATGAGTCAATGTGGTCCTGATACCGAGATAACCGCTGCGTGCGTATATCCTTTGCCGGAGGTACCACCTCGTCAAATGACCGGTAGTCACCCCCTAATGCTTCGTTAAGAGCACGCACATTGACAAATCGCGCCCGCAAAAACTGACGGAACCCCTGAATTGATTGGTCACTGTAATCTGAGACTTGATAGGAAGTGGACACCCCCATGCCTGACTCAAAGTCTGGAAAAAGATGGTGCAGCTCGCCAAGGACTGTCACTCCGTGAACCTTTTTACGATCTCGCAGCGGTAGCTGGCACACTTGCTCCAACACCGCGTTGATCGCTGTTTCCCTCATGCGGGTCAAACTGTTACTGTGATCCACCACACTCCAAGGATAGATGTCAAGGTGGTAATACCGTCCCTTGTCCATAGGCTGGCCTGTCGGGCCATACGCCAAATTGCGAGGATCGGCACCGAGCTGCTTCTCCAACGCACCTCCGACAGAAAAATGCGTAGAAAACATATACAGCACCATCGGGCGCTCGGATCGGCGAATAGTGTTGGCTACGCGCTTAGCGGCAGCCTCATCTATCACCCAGCGCCCATCTGCGGAAAGTGTGAACAGCCGCAACAACGGGACATTCAGCGTATAGCCAACCTCGTAAATGCCATCTGCACTCCTGCGGGGTCCGAGGGAATTCAAAGTGCCCTCGATCAAGCCCGCCGCCGAGTCAGTATCACCTCCGCAGGTTTCAACGTTGGATGTAGGCCCGCGAGATAGGAGGCAATTGTCCAACGCGCCAATCATGGGTAGCAGCAACAACCGCTTTTGAGCCAAATCGCGTTGCAGATCCACACCCAGCCACGCCAAACATATGAGCAGCGCTAACGCTAAAGCGGCAGCCCATCCCAGGGGCCCACTCACACTATTTCCGTCCTGCGGGAATTGATTCATTCGACTCTCTCTTCGCCGGTCATCTTGGAAGGCTGCTTTGGCCGCTTCTGGTCGATGCTACAAGCCAAACTTATGCAGCAAGCAAGCGCCCCACTGCCTCGCTGACTTTCGCAACAGGAGCGCGTAGCCTTTACCACTCTCGACAACTTGTTGGAGCCTCTCTGCCGCGCGCTGGTCGCGCGACTTTCACGCACCGGATTGCTACGGCGATCAAACAGCATAAGCCTCGCATTATCAACCCTGACGGCATAATCCCCGCATGCCATCACTTGCTGAGCAACCTCACATCTACACGCGCGATATCCAGCCAGACGAGCACACATCGCTGAATTTTCTTACCCAGCACATACCCTCAGACGCCAGTGTTTTGGACTTAGGATGCGGAACGGGTGCTCTTGGACGCTGGCTTGTCGACCGTGGGCACACTGCGCTGGATGGTGTGACATTCAACAGCGCCGAAGCGGAGATTGCACGCAAGCACTATCGGCAGGTTGTAGAGGGAGACCTTGAAACGCTTGATCTGCTGACAGCGTTTGCATCGCGCCACTATGACGTGATCGTGTGCGCGGATGTACTAGAGCATCTCAAGAACCCAGCGGTCGTCTTGGAGCAATGCAAAACCCTACTGTCCCCCGAGGGCCGTTTGCTAATCTCTGTACCCAACGCAGCCTATGCAGGCCTCATCGCAGAGTTGATGCATGGCCAATTCAGATATCGAGATGAGGGCTTGCTCGACAAAACACATCTGCGCTTCTTTACTCGCAGTAGCCTCCTCGATTTTCTGGAGCAAGCTGGCTGGCAAGTCGACTCGACCGAGACGGTGCGTCGCGAGCTTATTGAGTCCGAGTTCTCCCACCCTCTTGACGCAATCCCGCCATCGGTAAGCCGCTACTTGTTGACACAGCCAGATGCCCTGACTTATCAATTCGTGGTCACAGCGCGGCTAAAGAGAAGCGGCGGGGCTGCGCATGTTATCGCTGAAAACTCTTCCGCAGGGCCAGCCAGACCAGAGGCAGCAAAGTTCAGCATGGAGCTTTTCTGGGATACGGGTGAGGGCTACACGCAAGCACAAAAAGTTCATCGCACAGGCGTCATAGGCGAACGACATCAGACTGTTCATTTCAAAGTTCCGCCGTCCCCCGTTTCACCCTATCACGCGCTGCGGCTTGACCCCGCAGACCGGCCCGGATTTCTGCATCTGTTTTCACTGCGCCTGATCGACGCGCACGGCAACATTCTTTGGACATGGAAAGGCTACGACGATTGGGAGCCAGAAGCTATTCGCTCGTTCCCGGCATCGCATCAGATTCATTGGACACAGCTTGGTTTTCCTACTGCCATCCCTCTGCTGTTGCTGCTCGACGATGACCCATGGTTGGAGCTTCCCATTGACAAGGTCAGCCTTGGCATGCTGTCTCTCGAAGGCGGACAACTGGAAGTAACCGCCGGTTGGCCCATGTCTGCAGACTACCTTCAAGCGATCAACGCTGTACGAGACATTCGGAAAGCCTATGCTGAGCAGCGTATGGTTGCTGAAACCCTGGCGGCAGAAAAGCATTCTTTACAAGCTGAATTGCAGCGCGCGCACAAGGAAAATGAGGATTGGAAGGAAAAAATCCGTATTGCGCAGCAGGAGCGCACCTTCTTCATCGAAACCCAAAATCAAACACAGCGCTCATTGGAAGAACTACAAACCCATCTGGAGTGGATCGAAAACTCAACCGTGTTTCGTATCACCCGCCCATTGGTTCGCCTGAAGATGGCAATCAGCAGGTACCTGCCATCAAATTCATGTCCTTCTTCTTCCGCTCTTCAAGTGGCTGAACGAGCACCATCACTGCTACAGCCCATAGACGTTATCGTTCCTGTATACAAGGGTCTATTCGATACGCAGCGCTGCATTACATCTGTCCTCAACAGCACCTGCAAGAGGCCGTGGCGCTTGGTAGTGATCAATGATGCTAGCCCGGAGCCCGAGGTGACGGACTGGCTTCGAAGCATTGCGGCGTCGGAACCACGAATGCTGCTCCTGGAAAACTCAGAAAATCTGGGTTTTGTCGGCACGGTCAATCGAGGCATGGCCGCATCTACCCAGGCAGATGTATTGCTGCTCAACAGCGACACAGAGGTTGCCAATGACTGGCTAGACAGGCTGTGCGCTACAGCCTATTCGCACAAGCTCAACGGAACCGTCACCCCATTTTCAAACAACGCCACCATTTGCAGTTACCCGCGCTTTTGCGAGCCCAACGTACTGGCACCTGGCCACACCACCGCGTCGCTGGATGCTTTGGCAGCCAAGGCCAATCCTAGGGCTGCAGTAGAGGTCCCTACCGGTGTCGGCTTTTGCATGTACATACGGCGCGACTGCCTAGATGCTGTCGGGCTTTTTGATGTACCCAACTTCGGCAAGGGCTATGGAGAGGAGAACGATTTTTGTCGCCGGGCGCATGCTCTCGGGTGGCGTAATCTGCAAGCGCTTGATACTTTTGTCTTGCATGCTGGAGGCGTGAGCTTCGGCGCCAGCAAAAGCCAGCGGGAGCTGGATGCCATGGAAACCTTGAGGCGCCTCCACCCCGACTACGAAGGCGCCGTGATGCGCTTTATCGCTGATGATCCTTCTTTACCTTACCGACGCGCGCTAGATATCGCACGGCTACAGACAAGCACTCGCCCCAAAGTTCTGTGCGTCGTGCATGATCGCGCAGGCGGAACACTACGACACGTGCGCGAACTTGCGACCACCCTCCGGGATACGGCTGAAATACTGACGCTTACTCCTGCGCCCGGCTTGCGTGTGCGCTTGGCTTTAGCCGCTCCCACCGAAGAATTCGCCCTGGATTTCCAAGTGCATGAGCAAATGGATGCCCTGGTATCGATGCTTCGCTCTATTGGGGTATCGCTTGTGCACTTTCATCATTTGCTGGGGCACGTGGATGCAATCAAAAGCCTTCCAAAACGCCTTGGCGTTCCGTTTGACTTCACAGCGCACGATCACTACAGCTATTGCCCACAGATATCGCTTACCGACCATCGCAATCGCTACTGCGGGGAAAAAGGCGAAGAGCAGTGCAAAGGCTGTCTCGCCAAGTCCCCGGCCCCCGGCGGAGTTGACATCGTCACATGGAGGAATAACAGTCGCGACTTCCTACGACAGGCTCGACACATCTTGGCGCCCAGTGCCGACATGTCAGCGCGCATGGAAAGATTTGTGCCTGAGGCGGACGTTCGTCACGTGCCACATCTAGATATAGACAGCTCGCAGCCGTTACCCAACGTCCGCCCCCTGTCTCGCCGCGACCCCAATGAGCCCCTCAAAGTCGTGATTCTTGGCGCGCTTAGCAGTATTAAAGGTGCAGATGTTCTGGAGGCAGTGGCAATCGCTGCGGCAAAGGCCAAAGCCCCTGTGGAGTTTCATTTGTTGGGGTACGGTTATCGCAACCTCAAAACTCAACCTGGAGCGCGCCTCACCGTGCATGGTGAATATACCGATGCAGAGCTGCCCAGCTTACTGGAGTGGCTGCAACCTGATTTGGCTTGGTTCCCCGCCCAATGGCCTGAAACCTACAGCTACACCTTGAGTGCTTGCCTCCAAGCGGGGCTGCCAATCGTTGCCCCCGATCTGGGAGCATTTGCAGAGCGATTGTCCGGGCGTGCTTGGTCATGGGTGCTCCCCTGGGACACGACAACGGACATCTGGCTCGACTTCTTTACGGCGTTACATCGCGACTATCTTGTTGACGACAAGCCTGCGCCCCACTGTCCGCCATTCTCTCCTTCGTGGCAGACGGCGATGCTTCCATGGGACTACACCAACGAATACCTACGCACCAGCACAAGTGGTGCAGAGCCGTCTGAGCACATCGTGGAAGCGGCGCCTCGCATAGACGCGCGCGGGTTGATAGCATTTCTGCCCGGGCGAATGAATACCCCCCCGCAAAGGGCAACGCTCATGCTTCGGCGAGGTTTGTTGACCATTGTGATGCGGCTCCGGTCTAGCCAAGGCTTAAGGCAAGCAGCGCGACGGGTGCCACTTCGCTGGCAAACACGCGTCAAAAACTGGCTAGTGCGTTGACTCAAAAGATCGAGGGTTCGCAAATTGCCTACCTGTGCAGCTCAACAAGTGCGCCCCTTAGTTAGGGGCTTTTGCAGCTCAGAACTCTGTACGCCAAAGCATTGAATATTTGGATGGCCTGCAATCACCTCCCTGGCCTTTTGGGCACGGCGTATTAATCTTTGAAAAAGCGCCGAGCCTCAGACCAGAAATGCCACGCTTCAGGCTCCCGCTGGAGCACGCGCTCCAGTTCAGCAAATACTGTGGTGATGAGCCTGGAGACGTCGTCGTAAACACCCAAAGAAACGATGTTGAGTTGGCGCCTACCGGTCTGAACATCGAAGCCGGTGATGTAGACATACACAGGCACACGCTGATCCACTGCCAAACGATGCAATGCACGCGGCACCGAAGCTACAAGGCCCAGCAGACGTATGTGCTCAGCGCTGCTTGATTGATCAGTAGGCACATCGATAGCAGCGAGCACTTGCCCCCCCGCCCGTAGTGCTTTAATGGCCGGTCGCAAGCTGCCAGACACATCTAAAGGCTCGCAACCCAACGCCTTATGCACTGTGGCTGTTCGCGCACGGGCATACCAACTCAGCACGGTTCGCCCCAAGAAAGGTGCCCCCTCGGTTGAGGCAACCAAAGCGCGCGGAAGCAGCCCCCCCCGCGCAGCATGGCGCAGGCCCCACATGCCCGCGCCCCAGTGAAAAGTGAACAACATTGCAGCTTGGCCTGACGGCGGCCACTCGCCTTGAACATCCAGGTGCATGTTCATCCAGTGGTCCTGCCGAGTCCTGGCAAGGTAATGGTCCGCATGGTCTGTCCAGGTTACCAAACGGCGATGCATGAGCCATGCGCGTTCGTCTGACACCGGAAACAGAGCCTTGTATTCTGCCAACGCTTGTATGGCTGCTCCGCGGTAGGCGGGCAACCAAACCAAGATGCGCCGCGCCACACGGTATGCGACCGACCACGGCAGTACCGCAGCCAACGCGGGTAGCGCCACCAACTCAATGGCATCCTTAAACTCAGTTCTTATCCGTCGAAGGCGACGCAGCACATGCAAGTCCATGCACGTTAGCTCCAGTAGTGAGGGAGTCGCACCAGTCCCGGAGTCTGGGTGGGATAAACAAACGTGAAGGTGGTACACGCCTTCCATTCATCGCACACCACCAGCCCATTTGCATCAAACAGGTACGCGCTGACCACGTATTCGCCGGTGTGCAGCGGCAAGTCGGGGAAGGTGAGCGAGATCTCCCACAGCCCTGCCGCCAACTGACGCGGCGCCGCACCTTCCACATGCGAGGCTAGCGATGTGATGCCCACACCGTGGGACTGTTCCAGCATCACTCCAATGCTTGGTGCGGCGTCGCCATGCGCGGTGCGCGCGCGCACAGTCACTACCAGATCGGACGAGCACAGCATGGGCGGAGCGGATTGGTCAAGGCTGGCCACCTCAACGCTCACGAGATGCGATGACGTTACGGCAGCGCCTGCCCCGGGCACGCCCGCTTGGTTACTCTGACCGTTTTCACCTGCCGTATCACGTGCCTCGACCACAGCGACAATTGCATGTCCATGCTGGCCATCGATTTCGGAGTGGGGGCCACCCGAGGATGCCTCCGGTGTATCGCCTGGCGCTGACTGGTAATCGCCCTTCAAATCAGGGGCGTGCCGCTCCGTCTGAGTGTGCTGGCGCAAGCTGGCTTCGTAGGAGGCGAGTACTGCTTCGGTGTTGCCAAACTGACGTACCTGACCAAGCTCCATCCAGAGGGCTACATCACACAGCTGACGAACGTGGTAAAGACTATGTGAGCAAAACAAGATGGTGCAACCGTTCCGGCGGAATTCCTCAATGCGCTCTACGCACTTCTTCTGAAAGTTTTGGTCGCCTACGGCCAAGGCCTCGTCCACGATCAGTAATTCTGGCTGCACTGCAGTGACCAACGCGAACGCCAAGCGCACCACCATGCCAGATGAATAGGTTTTGACCGCACGGTCTATGGAGTTACCCAACTCCGAAAAGGCAATGATCTCTGGTTCTAGCGCATTGATGGTGTCAGCATCAAGCCCGATCAGCCCCCCCGCAAAGCGCAGATTGTCACGACCTGAGAAGTCGGGATGAAAGCCCGCACCCAGCTCCAGAATAGCGGTGACACGCCCCCTACACTGTGCCGAGCCTTCCGTAGGTTGCAATGTGCCGGCCAGCAGCTTGAGCAAAGTGCTTTTGCCGGCACCATTGTTGCCCACCACGCCCAAACATTGGCCGGGGTACAACTGAAAACTTACGTTGCGCAATGCCCAATGACTGCGGTGCAAAGAGGCGCCCGTGATCAGTGCACGCAGCCGTTTGCGCGGATGGTCATAAAGCTTGTAGCCCTTGCCAATCCCTTTTACATCCAGCACGGGCGCTGAATCGGTGGCTATTTCATGCGCTGCAGCATGCCGGCGGCCGAGTTGATGAGGGTTTTGTGTCACAGCCAGTCCACGAGTTCATCCCGACTGCGACGCAGCAAAGGGGACAACACTGCGCAAGCAGTGCCAAGCCAGACCACTATGCCAACACACGACTGCCAGCTGGGCCACTGGCCTTGCAGCAGAACGTCTTGATAGGCCAACACCCACGCAGTCATCGGGTTTAGCCACAGCAGCCACCGCCAGTCCGCTGGGAACAGCGTTACAGGAAACAAGATGGGCGACAAAAACACGCCCACCGACAGCGCAAACGTGACGATTTGCACCGTGTCTCGCAATGCCGCCGCCATGATGGCCAGCAAGTAAGCGAGAAAAAAGGCCAAAGCAAACTGCGTAACAATCAGCAGTGGCAAGCTCAGTAGAGCCAAGGCGCCACGATGCAATGGTACATACGCCAGCGCCAATAACGCTAGCAGAGGCATATACACAGCAGCACTGGACAGAACGGTGCGCAGCACCATCAACACGGGCGGAATCGCATTTTTTTGCAGCAAATGACCAGAATCAATGAGGCTGCTCGTACCGCGGCCCAGAGCCTCGCAAAACGCCTGCCAAGGCAACATGCCCACAATGAGGAAGGTTCCTACGGCCTTGGTGGGAGCCGCATCACCCAGACGCATGGCGAACACTACGTCGAACACGAGGTAGTACGCTGCCACTGTGAGTAGCGGCTGGGCATAGACCCATACCAGTCCGCCAGCTGTGCCCGCGTGGCGCGCGGCCAGCTCACGCCACACCATTACGCGCAGCATGGCACGCATCGCCCATGCCGCGCGCAAGTCTTGCCACATGTTATGTTGTCTGGTTTTATCTTGAAAAAGCTGGCGCTTGAACCAGCGAGCCCACCTACAGCCCGCTCACCGATTCAGAAGCAGCACATGACAGGCTGTAATGTAGCCCGTCTACCGCCTCACAAAGCTCGCAGTAGTTATTTGCTGCCTGGCTGTTGGCTTGCCACATAGGCGTCCAGAGCCTCGGGATGCGTTTTGGCATGCTGCATGATCTGCTGGCCCGCTTTAATACGCCCCTCGGTCAGTATCTTTTGCGTAACTTCCTGCAGCAAGGTGTTGCGAACTTCATCAAACGGCTGCTTGCCGGCTTCTTTACGGTCTGTCACCTTGATGATGTGATAACCAAACTGGGTTTTAACCAGCCCACTGAGCTCGCCCACCTTGAGTTGGAAGGCCGCCTCTTCAAACTCCTTGGCCATACGACCACGGCCAAAGAAGCCCAAATCTCCCCCCTTTGCACCACTACCAGGGTCTTGCGACCGGGCCTTGGCCAGCTCAGCAAAATCTTTACCGCCTTTGAGCTCGGCCAACAGCTCCGACGCCTTGGCTTCGGCATTTTCCTCGGTGGCCAAAATCAAGATATGGCTTGCCTTGACTTCTTCCGGAATTTCGAAACGCTTGGTCTCGGCACGGTAAACGTCACGGGCGCGTTGTTCCAGCACCATGTCACTGGGACGGTTGATCTTGTCCAGTTCTGCGAGCTGGATATCGGAGAGAACACGGTCTGCTCCCAGCTGCAATGCCGCCTGATTGAAAGGCGTTTTGGCCAGGCCTGCTGCCTGCGCCTGTTTTGCCAGGGCACGGCGCATCACCAAATTGGAGGCCAACTGGGCCAATCTTTCGGGCTGTTGCATGAAGCCGACTCGTACCTCGGGCGGCGCCTTGGCCAGTTCAGCTTCCAGATCCAGCGTAGTGATGCTTACGCCATCAGCTTCAATGACCACCGCCGGAGCAGGCTTGGCGCTCTGCGACCAAGCAGAGTTAGAAACCAATAAGGTGGCCGCGAACAAAACAGCAGGAGAAACTTTGAAGAACCGAGAGCTAGTGATCATAAGAAAAGGAAAAGTGCAGAAAAATCACCGAGCGCAGTTGTCATTACTAAACCACGGCTAGAGACATTTGCATGCCAGGAACAGATTTCATAGATCAAAAAAAAGGCGGGAATGTTCCCGCCTTTTTTGAATGACCACTTGCGTGGTCTATGCGCTTACAACCGAATTAACGGGTGTAGCGGTGGGGCCACATAGCACCGAAGGCGCTGGACTTGGCGAAAGCGCCGCCCAGAACTGGCAGACCACGGTTGGCGAGACCGGACGTACCCAGGCTGATCCAGCCTTCGTTCGACGACACGTTCAGGTTCTGCAGAGCCAACGAAGCCGACAGCGAACCCGAGCTAGTGTTCGTACCGTTGTTGATCGCCAGCACAGACGTTTCGCCGCAGAAAACCACGCTGGTCACAGTGCCGGGAGAGATCACGAAACCGCTGGAGGTCGTGGTTTCTTCACGGTCCCACTGGTTCACACCAGCCGTACCGGTATCAGCCTTCACGCAGATCTTGCCGGAAGAAACAGAAGTGTTGGTGTTATCAAAGTAGTTGTTAGTCCACAGCGAGTAAACACGACCGTCACCGCCCAGAGGGCTGGTGTAAGCGTAGTTCATAGCAACGTTGTAACGACGTGTGGGCATGGAAAACACCCAGTCAGTCGTGGCACCAATGCTGGTGGTCGTCAGATACTCATTGATCACCGACTTAGCGGCCAGCTTAGCTGTCAGTGCCTCTGCATGAGCAAAAGGCGTGTTAGTAGCCGTAGTCAGAGCCAAGTAAGGCGTGGACAGGTCAGGCAGATCGTAGTACGAAGCAGAAATGAACGGAGTGCCCGAACCGGTCGCAGCTGTACCAGTTGCTGGGTTCGTCCGGCTGATGTTACCAGCAGTGGTTTGCAGCAGAGGATCAGCAGACCATGCGTCAACGTTACCGGCAGAAGCATCAGACTGGGGGAAGAACACAACGTTTGCGTTGATTGCTGTGCCCGAACCTGCTGCAACTGCTGTAGCAGCGCCAGAGAAGGTAGCAGTCTTCACCGTGTCGATGATGGTCCAGTTGGCCATCAGCTTGCCAGTGGGGAATGCCATACCCTTGCCCTGAATCGTGGCTGCGCTTGTATCAGCAGCAGCAGCTACATAGTTAGTAGCAGCGGTGAGCAATGGGGACAGGGCAGCAGAGGTGCAAGGAGCCACGCCACCGACGTGCTTGATAGCCGTGTACAGCGGATTGGTCGTAACACCGGAAGCAACCACTTGATTCGTCTGAACAGCCTTTGGAACGTCGGCCATGTTCAGAATTTCGATGTAACCTTCGCGGGTTTCATTTGCCTTCTGCTCAGCGGTCAGCGCCGAATTCAGACGCCCTGTGGGGAACGAATTCTTCTGCGTTGCAACGATCGATGGCAACGTGCAAGTCTTGTCTGCAGTTTCGATTTGCGAACGGCCATCAGCACCCTGGCTAATCTTGGCAGCCCAGACGTCGCCAGGAGACAGCATCAGCGTGAAGTCGAAGATATCGTCAGAGTTCGATGCACCACGGAAGCGAACCTTCACAGCCTTACCGTTGGCGGCATCGGTATTGGTGATGTTCAACAGCGTTGCATTAGTGCCTTGGGTGGTGAAGTAAGGCACCACCAGAATATTCCCGAGACCTGCTTCATTGATAGCCAAGGTCGTGGCAGCTGTTGCATTCGCAAGGTTACCCGCAGCAACCGCAGAGTTTGGATCCACAGCGTCAGAGTACACACCCACTGCAGCGTTAGCCAGGCCAGCAAAGCCAAGGCTACCAATCATGGCAGCAATGCTTGCAGAGAGAATACTTTTTTTCATTGATAACTCCGTTAAAAAAGTTGGTAAGCGCAACTACCAGGATTGTTTACGCTTCGAAATGTTAGCACAGGGTCTTAGGGATTAGGCCGCAGTGCCTACCGACCGCCTTGAGTTGTGCATAAAAAGCAACAGGCGGCTGCATGAGCTTTGAATCATTCACTCGATAGGACGGTCTCCCTTCAGATTGCCTGCGCCAACAAGCAGATCAAGCCCAGCGGCGCGTACCGACCAAGACCGCCTGTACATCAAAACACAGTGCAGCCTTACCATAGTACAACCCACCACTGCCGTAACCGGTCAGGGCTTCTCGTAATAGTACCAGCGGCCACCCTCGTTGAGCCACGTTTCGGTAAAGAAGGTGCTGATTGTGTCGCCTTTGCCACGCCCAAAGGGCGAGGCCACAGTCAGCTCAATGCGCACCTCGCATTTTTCTGCTTCGCAGGTGGTGCTGGCCACTTCGGCACGCTTCCATTGCACGGCGCCTTTGAATTGCGACTGGTATTCGCGCAAATCATGCAGACTGCGATAGGCGGGTGTGAGCATGTCATAAGCTTTTTGCCACTGCCCATCAATGAGGTAGCCCCAGCGCTGGCTGGCCAGCTGGGATGTTTGCTGCTCAGGCGTCATCGCAGTCGTTGCGCAGCCCGACAGAGCCACCATAGCAACCACAAGTACTGCCGCGCCGGTATGGCGCGCGAGAGAAAGCGCGGACGTTGTTGTCATTTCAAAACCTCCTTGTTACCAAATAAATCCATTCGCCACGTGGACAGGCAAGCGGCCCCACACAGCTGAAAACTGGGCGCCGATATGGCCCAGCCCTGAACGGCCAGCAATGCTCGAGTGGACGCTGCTGCCATTGCCCCCGCCGAAGAGCGACGTAAATATGGCGGAGGGCTGCTCCATTTCAAGCACTCCCGAATTCGCCAGCTGCCAAACCGACCTACCCATCGTGCCTGGACATAGCGCACGACCACCACACCCAGCAGCGGGTTGCAGTACCCAGGGGCCCTACATCAACAGACCCAGCCTACTTGGCGGGGACACACCATTGGCGCAAGCAAAACTCCAACTTCGGGATACGCCCCAGAAACTCTCCGAATGGTTTCGTCTCTATTACTGGCGGGTAGCATCACCGCTACTGTCAGACGCCCCGACGCCCGTAGGGGTAGAACGAGACTGCGCGGTACCCACGGCTGGAGCCAAGCCTCGCATGCGATCACGCAGATCCTCACTGACTTCCCGAATGTCAATATCGGTCCGCACCACGCGCGGGGTGATCACCACCAGCAACTCCGTCCGACTGCCTATGTTGGAGGTTGAGCCAAACAAATTGCCCAGAACGGGAATGCTATGCAGGATGGGAACGCCCGATTTAGAAGTGGTGTTGTTACTTTGGATCAAGCCCCCCATCACGATGGACTCGCCAGAGCGCACTGCGAGCTTGCTGGACAACTGGCGCTGCAAAAAGGCCCGCTGGCCGCTGACCTCGTCTTTTTGCCCCACGTCTGTGACGGACTGGTCTACCTGCATGGTGACTACGTTGCCAGAGTTCACAGAGGGCGTCACCATAAGATTGACGCCTGTGTCCTTGTATTGAATGCTGGTGCGCACAATGCCGTCACTGGTTACGGTTTCGCCGGCCTGAATGGGAGTTTGCGTGCCCACGGCAATGGACGCCATATGGTTGTCGAGTACCATCAACGATGGACTGGCAATGACCTTGACCATCGTCTTCTTGGACAGTGCGTTTAGCACTGCACGCACATTGCCAGCGGGATTTTTGAGCGTGTAAGAGAAACCAGCAAGTGCACCGCCCAGCACACCACCCGCGCTGCTGCTCAACGCGCCGCTACCGGTGTAGCCCGTGTTGGCACGGCTGTCGCTAAACGCCCATTGCAATCCGTATTCGAGGTCGTCATTCAATGTGACCTCGACAATGCTGGCTTCGATCAGCACCTGGGTCAGCGGCAGGTCAAGCCGCTTGAGCGTAGCTTCGATCTTTGCGTACTCGGCCTTGGTGCTCCACACGAGCAGCGAGTTGTTCAGCTCATCCGCCATCACCCGTATGCTTCCAAGGGTCGCCACCGCTGCGCCCTGGACTTGCGTTGCTGTAGCGGCCGTGTTACCCAGCGAACCCACGGTGCGACCACCCAATGCACCCACTCCTCCTGCACCTGAGAAAGTGCTGCCGCTGCGTATGCCTGTGCTGTTACCCAGGTTGCTGCCATAAAGGCCTGAGTTGGTACCACCAAAAACATTGTTTGTCGTGGAGGATGCACCAAACCCTGATGTCATGCCAGTCGCATTGGCCAAGCCAGGCGCAACGCCGGTGTTGGTAAATGCGCTGTTCGTTGGTGCTGCAGTGCCGCCAAAGATGCCGCTCAATACCGACGCAAGATGGCGGGCGTTGACGTTCTGCACCTGATAGATGAACAACTGGGGCTCCGCGCTGTTGCCTCCTGGCTGATCCAGCTTGTCAATCCAACGCCGCGCCTCATCCAGGTAGGCCGCACGAGGCGTTACCACCAAAATGCTGTTGAGCCGCTCCATCGGCAGCACACGGAACGCGCCGAAGAGGGGATTGGACTCTGCCATGCCACCAGATGGCACCGCAACACCGGGGCTTGCGCCAGAACGCGCCGTAGCGGTAGGGCTGCCAGCCGCGCCGCCAGATACGGCAGATGGCGAAGCACCAGAGCCCCCTCCCAAAATAGACAGTGCGGCCTCTACCTCTTTGACAGACACATACTTGAGCGGAAACACCCCCACCGACATACCTTTGAGAAGATCAACGTCAAAGGTGTTGACGAGGTCCAACCAGCCCTCGGCCTGCGTGCGGGTACCGGCAAGCACCAAGAGATTTCGCAGGTTGTCCACCCGGACGATGGCCTCGGGCGGCGCCATGGGGCGCAATATGGCAGCCATTTCTGATGCGCCGATGTAGTTGAGCCTCACCACGATGGCGCCACTGCCAGGCGGCAGCGGCGCCCCAGCCACAGCCTGGCGCACCGCCGGAACGATGCCTCGCACTGCCTCCACCTTACCGACATGGTAGGTGCCACGCGTGTCTCGTGCCATGACAAGCCCGTTGGCTTGCAAAGCACTTTCGAGCAGGAGTACGGCCTGATCCGGCGAAATATCGCCATTGGTGGACAGCGTGACAGAGCCCGTCAGTGGCTGATGCAGCACATAGTCGGCTTTGAGCACGTCTTTCAGGACGATGGTTGCAAACTCTGCGATGGGCGCTTCTTCAAACTTGAAGCCCGTCGCGCCCGCAGGCAGTGCCGTGGTGGCGCGCGGGGGGGCTATCACGGAGTCATTGCCGCGCATGATCCTGGGCTCCACGCTGGGAGCCGCATCCGCCGGTTGCGGAAGTTGTTCTGGTGACTGGGCGAAGGTTACGCCCACGTACACAGAAAGGCATGCAACTGCCAGCCGTTTGAATTGATCCATGGTCGACATACTCATTCTTTGACGGGGGGAAGCCCAGCTTTGCGAAACAGTTCGTTGCGTTGACGCAGCCGCTCACGGGCAGCCTCTTGCTCTTGTTGTTGAATGGACACGAGGTCAGGACGGCCACCGATTGACGGCGACGCGGCAACAGGCGGAGAACTACCGGCAACAGCGGGCGGCTGCGGCCCAAACACATGCACCAGCCGGACGCTACGAGTCTCATCACCACGAGCAAAAGTGACTTCTCGTCCCTCGATGGACTGTACCGTCCACTCACCCAGCGGTTCGTTGAGGCGAACCCTGCGAACTTTGTCGTTCACCCGCGCCACGATGCCACTGAAATCAGGGCCTTTAAAAATGCCATACAGGGTCAGCCCAGCCAACGGATCTGGCTTTGGCGCCTCAGGAGCGGCATCAGGGGGAGGCGGCGGGCGCCGGTCGGGCGCAAACAAGGGGCGGTCCAAAATAGCCACATATGCGCCGACCCCAGCACCCTGCTTTGTCTCCAGCCCAGCAGGCAGCTTGGGCGCAGGCATGTCGGGGGTAATCGGCGCAGGAGGAGTCCAGGCATGAGACCGCAGTTGACCAGAAGGCGCCACCCACATCCATGCGAGCCCTCCACTCAAGGCGATCATCAAGACCACCAATGCTCTGAATGCGGTCATGAGCGGACTCGCAGGACGAAGAGATTGACTTGTGCAGCAAGACGCTGCGCGGATTTAGGCTTGACCGCACCGATGGTTTGAATGGACAAGTTGTCCACCCACACCGTTGGCGATTGCTTGTCCAGTAGCGCCATGGCGTTTTGCAGGCCAGCAAGGTCGCCCTCTACCCGCAGCGCTATCCCTATGCGGTCAAAGACCTGCTGCTCTTTGGCCGGCAATACCTGGATACTTCCAATGTCGAGTTTGCTATCGGCGAAAAGGGTGCGTATGCGCTGCTGCGCGTCGTTGCCAGCCTGAACAGCATCCTGTGCGTTTGGATAAGCCTGGCCTGCCAATAGCGCTTTTGCAGATGCCTCGGCCTGTGCCAGGCTGTCTTTGCCCTTTTGCAAACCAGATAACCTGGCAAAGCGGGGCTCCAGTTGTGCCAATTGGTCCTGTGCCCAGCGGTGCTTGTTCCAAAAAAACACCCCCGCGACCACAGGGATCACCAGCAAGATCGCAAGAATAGTCGCCTGCAGTACGGCTATGCGAGGAGGAATTCGGTTCAAGGCTTGGCTCCCGAAGATGCGGCTGGCATCGAGGGTGATGGCGATGCAGAAGCTAACCCACTGGCCTGGGTAAGGTCTACCAGCAGTTCGATGCTGAAGCTCTCTTTGATTGCACCGAGGGGTTTGACTGCCGCTGAAGGGGCCTTGACGTCCTTAAATCCAGGCTGCACGCCCAGTTGTTGCATCAAGGCCGCTGCGTTACCCGTTTGCCCCACCAACAAGACTTTAGGTGGCTTTCCCGGGCCTTCTGGAGCGGACAATTGAAAAGATTGCAACGAGGTGTCGTCAGGGAGCGCGCGGGTAATCATGTCCAGGATTTGGAGCGCCGCCCCCGAGGGAACTGCAGACTCAGGAAGGGCCTGCAGAAAACCTTGCGCCCTGACGTAGGCTTCGCGCTGCTGAATCAATGGAGCAACCTGCTTTTGCAAGGCCGTGTACTGATCGACCGCATCTAGGGCGCGAAGACGCAACTGCAGGGTGGGCGTTACCAGCATCCCTGCCAACAGCAGCACCGTACCGGAACACAACACAGCGTTTACTCGCTGCCACCGGCGCTGGTAAGCAAGGCGCCGAGTCTCCCCAAACCCAGGAAGGACCGCAGGCCGCCCATTCCCCATATCCACCCACACCTCCGGACTGACCGCATTGGACGCTATGGCCTCTGTCGATTGCATGGCTGCAAGATGCGTTTGAACCATGCTGCGCGATGTAAGGACAACAGCAATGCGGCGCCCCTGGCTGAGTGTTGCTTGTCCGGCGTCACGCTCACGATCATTTATGTCACTGCCGACCCATAACAATTCATCCCCAGGAAAAGGGCTCAGGTTCTGCACCTCGAACAACAAGGCCCCCTCTGAAGCAGCGCTGGGCAATGGTGGTAGTTGAACCACGTGGCGCAACAGCAGGTCGTCAGGCACTTCCACCGCTGCGAATCGAGCCGCCTTGGCTGCGGCGGGCGATACACGGGGATCCTTACGCAAACCCCGATAGACCTCGCTTTGCCGATTGGCCCTCAGCCATCGAACTACAGGCTCGGGACGCAGCCATGCGAGAACACGCCAACCCAGCATGCCACGCCACGCTATCTTCAGATCATCCAGCACGCCACTCAGGTCCAGCCCGAACAACCGTGCATCATTTTGAATAGTTGCCATTTAATGCTTATAGCGGATCAATTTGCCGACGACAGGAGTCGCTGGCGCTGCTCAATGACACGCCACGGCAGGCCGTTACGACCAGAAGAAGACAGCGCAACCACCCAGCTGCGTTCAAGCGTTACAGCACCATCTAACGGAACCTCCGCAATGACACTCAGCGGCCCACCCGAGCCGCCGCCCTTGAAGGCGGCATTGAGTGACGTCGTGTCCATGGGAAGGGGCGAGTTTTCACGCTGGGCGTATAGCTGGCTCGCCAGAGCGACGTTACCTTCTGCGAGTACCACCAGCACAGGGAGCGGCGCAGCCTCGGGATTCACCAGCCCGCCCCCTCGCAAGGAGGCCGAGATGAGGTCTTGAATCCTAGCATAGAGGGCATAGTCCACCCCAGGAACAGCCAGCAGGTCTTCTGGCGCATCGAAGCCTATTGGCGTACCACCCGCTGCAGGACGCTTGCGCCATTCCACCACAGCGCGCGCCAGAACCGCAGCATTGGCAGGAGCCACTCCTGCAGCATGCTGAAACAAGGCAGCCAAAAGAGGTTCTGCGGCATTGTTAATGTCTACCAAACCGTTCAGACTTCGCGCTCTTACACGAATCCACCGGCCTCCAAACTCCAACTCAACATGCTCGCTTTTGTTGACTGGTAGAGCGCGCGCAGTGATTTCTTGCAGGACCAACCGATTCGCGGCGTCCCCGAGTGCAGCAGCCTCCACAACCGCGCGGTGGCGCGAAGCCTTGCGAATCTCCAGCTTGGCAGAGTGGATCAGCCCAGTGGCAGCCAGGCTGAGCGCGGCCACAATCCAAAGCACCGCGATAAGTGCAAGGCCTCTATGAGTCGGCACTTCTCGGATCATGACGACCCACCACCGACAGTAAAATCGCCGCCCGAGCCGGAGCCTTGCAACAACGGAAAAATGCCGATAACGGTCGGTGGCCATGCGCCGTCAATATCGGATATCTGCAGGCGCACCCGCTCTGGCAACTGATCCGCGACCGGCCAGCCCTCCACCCACCCCTTTGGCCACGATTGCAACGGAGCGCCAGCTGGGGGCCGCCCTTCAGCCTGGACATTGAATTGCGTCAATTGATGCACCAGCACCCTGCTATCACTTCGCCGCCAATCCGGCGCATCGCCCGCCTCAGGGAGCCACGGCACAAAGCGCAGCACCAACTGGAGTTGACCGGTGGAAGCTTTTTCCACCCCCAGGCGGAAATAATGCCGCCCCCCAACGCCCGGACGAGCAGGCATGACGCCCACCCATTCAATCATGGATGCACTGGCACGAAATTGCACGACCTGACCGGTACCCGATTCGGCTGTTTGCATTTGCAGCTTACGCCCCGATACGCGCGCAATAAGTTGCCGCATGAGTCCTACAGACACACGCATCTCGTCGATGCGTCCAAGGCGTTGGTCCACCCTGGACTCAGTCTGAGCGATGGTCCGCAACGATGACCCCAGTGCCACCATGATCACGGCCAGCAGTGACACGGCCACCAGCATTTCGACCAAGGTGAATCCTTTTTCGGCGGCTTTCACTGCGCAACCTCTCCAGGGTCCGGCTTGCGCTGGGGCAGCAATGTTTGCAGTTCCCATTTCTGCGGCCTGGAGCCATCCATCCAATTCAATGTGATCACTACCTGGTGCAGTCTGGTGACGTTGAGAGATGTGGAGGACGCAGACAGCGATGCAGGCCCCGCGCTTCGGACATAGGGAATACTTCGAACCTGCCACGCAAAGCCAGCGGATTCCCCCGACTCGTTCCATCCATCGGCTGCGACAGACTCTCGGGAGGACAAAAGAGACTCTGCAACCATTGCGGCCTGTTGCTGGTAAACCATTTCCGCCACATTGCGTGCGCTGGACCCCATGCTGCGATACAGCAGACCCAGAGCCATTGCCATGATTGCAAAGGCAACCAACAACTCGAGCAGCGACAGACCGTGTTGCACGGCCCGGAAACCCCTGCGCATGGTCATTGGCTGAATGGCTCCTGCTCCACTCGGCCCGTCAACCAATCAACACGGATTCGAGTGCCGACACCCGAAGGGCGGGCCAGCTCCAGGGTGCCGCCGGTCGCTCCACCGTCTGGCAAGAACAGGATATTCGCTACCTGTCTGTCTGTCAGTTCTTGTTGCCCCACAGTCGCCCGAATTTCCAGCGCAGAAGGGATGGCCCGAAAACGCTCACCCTGCAAACCAAACTCCCTGTGCCGCATATCCATTTGAAACCGGACGGGCGAACCGCCGCTTGCAGCCCGCATGCGCGCACTGCGGAGTTCTGCAACCACGGCACGCACCGTGGTGCGGTACTGGGTGGCCTCCCGCAACTTATCAAAGGCCACAGGGGCCAGACCCACGATCAGCGCACCGATGGCAAAAACCACCAGAAGTTCCACAAGCGTAAATCCCCCGGAACGCGAGTAGCGCCGAAATCTGGCCACGCCCAATGGAGGCTGCGGCATCCGACAAGTCACGGTAATGCCCGCAGTTCGCTATTGCTGGTTGCGCACATCAGCGTTTTCACCATCGCCCCCGGCGACACCATCGGCGCCGAAGGTCAGAATTTCGACCCCCCCACCAGGCGCCGGGCTAGTGTACTTGTAGGGCTTACCCCAAGGGTCGTTCGGAACTGAGCCTTTGATATACGGACCGTTCCAGCCGTTAGCGGATCCGGGCTTTGCGGTGAGCGCCTGCAATCCCTCTTCGGTTGTTGGGAAACGCCCGACATCCAGCTTAAAAAGTTCCAGTGATTTTTCGAGGTCTGCAATTTGCACGGCGGCTGTCTTGCTCTTCGCCCCACCCAGTTGCCCGAGAACGCGTGGCCCCACAAGGCCTGCCAGCAAAGTAAGAATCGCCAAGACCACCAGCAACTCAATCAACGTAAAACCCCGGTGCTTTTGAGCGCGTTCATTCAACATAAAAGGGGACATGGATAAGCCTTCGATAGGGGAGAGTAGCAGCCGCCATCAGGCAGCCAAATCGTTCACTGAAAGGATGCCGAGCAAGATCGACACAATAATGGCCGCAATGAGCAGACCCAACACCAGAATCAGTAGCGGCTCCAGCATGGTCAGCGCGCGCTTGATTCCGGTTTCTACATCACGGTTATAAATATGGGCCAACTCCAGGAGCATAGGACCGATACGACCGGTCTCTTCGCCCACTCTGATGAGGTTGATAGCCAAAGGTTCAAACACCTGGGTCGCACCTAATGCGTCTACCACCTTGGCGCCGTCCTTCACCCGAGGAGCCACATTGGCGAGCGAGGCTCTGAGGCTAACGTTGCCGACGGTCTCAGTCGCGATGTGCAATGCCGAGATCAACGGGACACCATTGCCCAGCAGCGTACCCAGTGAACGCGAGAAGAGCGTCAGATCGTATTTGTGCAGCAATCGCCCCAATACGGGCGTCCCGAGCGCCCTCTTTTGCCACCAAACTTTTCCTTGCGGTGATCGCCACCAGCGGCGCAAAGCCCACCCCACCAGAAAGCTCAGTATGGCAATCGCCCAGCCATATTGCGTAAACGCTTGGCCCAGGTGCATTACAAATCGGGTCGGCGCAGGTAGGGCATCACCCATGTCTTTAAACAAGGTTTCAAACTGGGGCACTACGAAGCCCAACATAGCACCGAGAGACAGTACGGCGACTCCTAGCAAAATCGCCGGATATATGGCTGCAGACACAACGCTCTCACGCAGAGCCCTGAGTCGCTCCATGTGTTCGACAAGTCTCTCGAAGACCGCACCCAACTGGCCACTGGCTTCTCCAGATCTCACCATGTTGATATAGAAGTCCCCAAACAGGTCGCGGTGCCTAGTGAGCGCCTTACTCAAGGAGACCCCCCCTTTGACGTCATCCAAGATCTGGTGGGTTATCTCTGAAACTGCGGGCTTATGACTCATCCCGATAAGCACCCGCAACGCCGTGTCCAAAGCCAAGCCAGCCTTGAGCATTATGGAAAGCTCCGACGTCAGCAGCAGCACATCACCCGCCCCCGCTGTTCCTCCCTGTGATCTGCCGAGCTTCCAGAAGGGCTGTGTGGACTTTGCGGGTTCCGAGACGCCGGTCGAACTCACAGGACTCGCGGCTGAAAGGAGCTCTACGACGCTAATGGGCGTAAGGCCCTGAGCTCGCAGATGACGCAGTACTTGCGCCTGCTCAAGCGCTTCGAGATGACCCTGGGACATCTGCCCTTGGGACGTCGCCGCTTTCCAAAAAAAATCAGGCATCCGACTGGTCCTCGGTCACTCGGAGCACCTCATCCAAGCTAGTTTGGCCTTCTGCTACTTTGCGTAAACCATCGTCATAGAGGCTAATCATTCCGGCCGCCACTGCTTTGGCATGCAATAAGGAAGCATCTGCACCGTCCAGAATTGCGCGCCGCAGCACATCATCGACAACCAGTAGCTCGTGAACTCCCGTTCGTCCGCTGTATCCCGTTCCCCTGCAGTGCTCGCAACCAACAGCCCTGTAGATGGGAGCACCAGGAGCAATAAACCTCCCCAGCCCCGTGGTTTCCAGCACCGAGGCTTCTGGAACATGAGGCTCCCGACAGAGCTTGCAAAGACGGCGAACCAGGCGCTGAGACAAAACGCCATTGACTGATGAAGTAATCAAATACCGTTCAACACCCATGTCGGTGAGGCGAACCACTGCGCCAGCGGCGGTGTTGGTGTGAAGGGTAGACAGGACCAAGTGTCCAGTCAGCGCAGACTGCACCGCAATTTGGGCCGTTTCGCCATCGCGCATTTCACCAATCATGATGATGTCGGGGTCTTGGCGCAGGATCGATCGTAAGGCGCGCGCAAAAGTCAGCCCGATCTGGGCATGCACCTGTATCTGGTTGATCCCCTCCAATTGGTATTCGACGGGCTCCTCGACAGTGATGATCTTGTGCGCGTCTGCGTCAATTTTGGAGAGCGCTGCGTACAGCGTGGTCGTCTTGCCAGACCCTGTGGGTCCCGTGACCAGCAAAATGCCGTGCGGCCTAGCCAGCAGGCCATTGAACCGCTGCAAGGTCGTTCGCGCAAATCCCATGTCCTCCAGGCTGAACAAGACGCTCGAGCGATCCAGCACGCGCATGACCACACTCTCACCATGAACAGTAGGAACCGTTGACACACGGAGGTCTAGTTCGCGGCCCTTGACCCGGGTCTTGATGCGCCCGTCTTGCGGCAAACGACGCTCTGCGATGTCCAGGTGAGCCATGAGTTTCACGCGTGAATTGACCGCAGCGCTATGCCGCGGCGGAACAATTTCTGCCGTGGAAATGACACCATCGACCCGATAACGTACATGCAGTCCGTCATCGAAAGGCTCTAGGTGTACATCCGAAGCGCGCAGATCCGTCACCCGACCAATGATGGCATTCACGAGCCGAATCACGGGCGCTTCGCTCGCCAAATCCTTGAGGTGCTCAACGAAGTCTCCCCCATCGCCCTCAAATATCTCGTGGTCGGGTTCTTCCTCTACTGCCTCTACTTCGGTGGACAACGCTTTTTCCACGTCGGCCGCCAGCGCAAGACACGGATGGATAGCAAGACCCGTGGCAAGGCGCAGCGCCTTGATGACGTATGCGTTTTGCGGAGCCACCATGGCCACTGTGAGCCCCGTGTCATCGAGACGTATCGGCACGATGCCGTGAGCACGCGCAAACTCGGGCAAAAGGCCTGCCACTTCGGGAAGAACCGACGGAAATTGCTCGCCCTGCAGCCAGGGTACAGACAGCTGCCGGGACAGCGCTTGAGCGACATCCACCTCGGATACTAGGCCCAAGCGAGAGAGCACGCTCCCCAGCAGCCCCCCCATTTCCTCCTGGGCCGCCAAGGCGCGCTCAAGATCACGGCCTGACAACTTCCCAGCCGCCACAAGCAACTCACCCAATCGCATGCTTGGTGCGGAGGTTAACGTGGGATCAACAATAGCAATGGTGGAGTTCATGCAGTGGCCGGTAGGGACAGATCGATGGCAGGGACCGAATGGTAACGGTCATCGACCACGCGGGGAGTGGGTCCGAAGAGCATGACGCTGCCGCCAGAATCTCCAGCAGGCAGAGGAAAACCACAGCCGCCACAGGCTCCGAATATGCCAAAGTAAATGGTGCGCATCGCTGCGACTCGCGCGCCGCGCCGTGTGCGTCACACACGCATTTGACACCCCCACCAAGCGGTAGCCCGCCAACTGCAACCGCAGGCAGATGTCGACATCCTCGCAATACATGTGGTAACGCTCATCAAATCCCTGAATTTCGGCAAAGACCTCGGCAGGAAACAGCAATAGCGCGGCACTTACCCAATCGGGAATGTGCACATCTCGCTCGGACGCACTTTTCAACACATGCCTTTTCCATAGCGCCCACGGCGTGGGAAGCAGACGCCGGTAGTCCTGAGGTCGTCCTTTGCCGTCGATTTGTATGGGATATACGCAACCAACCTCCGGCTGACAAGCGCTATCCAGCAAGGCGAGCCAAGGATCTGCACTCCACGAAATATCTGGATTCATCACAACAAAATACTTGGAAGGACTATTTTGCGATCGATCCTTCAAAAAAGCCTGGTTGTGATTTGCACCAAAACCCAGAGGGTGCCTGTTAACGATCAAAAAAAATTTGATTCGCCCGATGCAATACTCTCCATTGACCTGCCATGGTCGAAGACCATCCAATAGCTTTGGCTCTGGCACATTGATGGTGATCCAAATGCGCTGGCACCAAGACAAGTCAGGTGCAGCCGATAGCAGCTGCAAAAGAGCCAGCACTTGCGCACCATGCCCGTGACTAACCACGGAAATACTCACAGACACCCGAAGACCCCGAACATCTATTGATCCAACATCGCAATGAGATCGTCGAGACGAGGAGCATCGCGGTCTTTATTTGATAGCACAGGACTATCGCCAGTTTCTGGCCATGTCACTCCGATGCGCGGATCGTTCCAGGCGATAGAACGCTCAGCCTCTGGCGCATAGTAAGCAGTAGTTTTATACAAAAAATCTGCGGTATCGCTCAACGTTAAAAATCCATGGGCAAAGCCAGGGGGCACCCACAGCTGTTGGTTATTTTCCTCAGTCAGCTCGGCACCAACCCATTGTCCAAAAGAGGGCGAGTTTTTTCGAATATCAACCGCCACATCGAAAACAGCCCCTCTGACACAGCGTACCAACTTGCCCTGCGCCCACGGTCCCAACTGGAAGTGCAACCCCCTCAAAACGCCCTTGGCGCTGCGGCTGTGGTTATCCTGGACGAACTGATGGGACGTCCCCGTCGCTTCGTTAAACACCCGCTGATTGAAGCTCTCAAAGAAAAACCCGCGTGCATCCCCGAACACCTTCGGCTGGATCAGAACGACGTCGGGAATAGCGAGGGGAGTGGCTTGCATACGGGTTCTCAATAAATTTTTTCCTGGGCCACGCGCAGCAGATACTGGCCGTAGCCGTTCTTGGTGAGGGGCATCGCAAGGCGCTTAAGCTGGGCGGCGTCGATCCATTGCTGGCGCCACGCGATTTCTTCGGGGCAGGCGATCTTGAGACCCTGGCGGCGCTCGAGGGTGGCGATGAACTGGCCCGCCTCCAGGAGACTTTCATGCGTACCTGTATCGAGCCACGCATAACCGCGCCCCATGATCTCTACACTCAACTGCCCTTGCTCCAGATACAGACGGTTCAAATCAGTGATCTCCAGCTCTCCACGCGGCGAGGGCTGAAGTTTCTTGGCCATCTCAACCACTTGGTCGTCGTAAAAGTACAGGCCTGTGACCGCATAGCTGCTCTTGGGTTGTGCTGGTTTTTCCTCCAGAGAAAGCACTTTGCCCCGGGAATCGAACTCAGCCACGCCATAGCGCTCAGGGTCCTGCACATGGTAGGCAAAAACACTGGCCCCCACTTCTCGCTGCCGGGCGTTGTTCAGCAGCTCGTGGAAGTCGTGGCCGTAGAAGATGTTGTCGCCCAGCACCAGCGCACTGGGCGCACCGGCCAGGAAAGCCTTTCCGATGATGAACGCCTGCGCCAAGCCCTCCGGACTGGGCTGCACGGCATATTGCAGGTTCAGGCCCCATTGGCTGCCGTCGCCCAGCAGTTGCTCAAACCGCGGCGTGTCCTGCGGCGTGCTGATGACCAGGATGTCGCGGATGCCCGCGAGCATCAGGGTGCTCAGCGGGTAGTAGATCATGGGCTTGTCGTACACCGGCAGCAGTTGCTTGCTGATGGCCAAGGTGGCCGGATGCAGCCGGGTACCGGAGCCTCCGGCAAGGATGATGCCTTTGCGTTGCGTCATGTGAGGGTGCCGATCAGAGGATTTCAGCCAGCATGCGCGCCACGCCCGCTTGCCAGTGGGGCATCTGCAGGCCGAAGGTGGCTTGCAGCTTGCCGGTATGAAGGCGCGAATTGTGCGGGCGCACCGCAGGAGTGGGAAATGCGCTCGAAGGGACGGGCGCGACTTCTTTTGCTTTGATTTGGATAGCAGGTTGCGCAAGCTGCGCCTGCGCGATCACGAACTTTGCGTACTCGTTCCAGTTCGTTTCACCGGCTGCGACACAGTGGTACAGACCTGCATCCTGAGGGCGCTGTAGCAAGTGGCTCAGGGCATGTGCCGTCACGTCGGCCAGAAGATCGGCACCCGTGGGCGCTCCCCACTGGTCGTCGATCACAGTCAGGCGCTCACGCTCCTGCGCCAGGCGCAGCATGGTCTTGGCGAAGTTGCCACCACGCGCCGCATAGACCCAGCTGGTGCGCAGGATCAAGTGCTTTGCGCAAGCCTCTGCAATGAGCTGCTCGCCTTCGAGCTTGGTGCGACCGTACACACTCAAGGGAGCGGGTGTGTCACTTTCGAGCCAGGGGCGGCTGCCGCTGCCATCGAAGACGTAGTCGGTGCTGTAGTGCACCAGCCAAGCACCCAGCTTCGCCGCCTCCTGGGCAATGGCGCCCGGCGTGGTGGCGTTCAGCGTACGGGCGAAGTCGGCTTCGCTCTCGGCCTTGTCCACAGCGGTGTGGGCCGCAGCATTGACAATGATGTCGGGACGCAAGGCACGCACCGTCTCGGCCACGCCAGAGGGGTTGGAGAAATCGCCGCAGTGCTCGGTACTGTCGAAGTCCAGGGCCATGACGGTGCCCAACACCGACAGGCTGCGCTGTAACTCCCAGCCGACCTGCCCCCCCTTGCCAAAAAGAAGGATATTCATACGCGGTCGCCTGAAAGGACAGCAGCCTCTTCATGGTCGTACTGGGTCTGGACCCAATCGCGGTAAGCGCCAGTCTGCACGCTGGCCACCCAGTCGGCATGCTCCAGGTACCACTGAACCGTCTTGCGGATGCCAGTGTCGAAGGTTTCGGCGGGCTTCCAGCCCAGCTCGCGCTCGATCTTGCGCGCGTCGATGGCGTAGCGGCGGTCGTGGCCGGGGCGGTCTTTCACGTAAGTGATCTGGGCCTTGTAGCTTTGGCCGTCGGCGCGGGGGCGCAGCTCGTCTAGCAGGCTGCAGACCATGTTCACGATCTCAATATTGGGTTTCTCGTTCCAGCCACCCACGTTATAGGTCTCACCAGGCGTACCGGCTTCCAGCACGCGGCGGATAGCGCTGCAGTGGTCTTTCACATAGAGCCAGTCGCGCACCTGCTTGCCGTCGCCATACACCGGCAGGTTCTTGCCGGCCAGCGCGTTGACGATCATTAGCGGGATCAGCTTCTCAGGGAAGTGGTACGGCCCGTAGTTGTTGCTGCAGTTAGTGGTGAGGACCGGCAGGCCGTAGGTGTGGTGCCATGCGCGCACCAGATGGTCGCTTGCGGCTTTGCTGGCGCTGTAGGGACTGTTGGGCTCGAAGCCACGTGTCTCGGTGAAGGCCGGGTCAGTGGGTGCGAGCGAGCCGTACACCTCGTCGGTGGATACGTGCAGCAACCGGAAGGCGGCACGTTCGCCCTCGGGTAGCACAGTCCAGTAAGCGCGCACGGCTTCGAGCAGGCGGAACGAACCGACGATGTTGGTCTGGATGAAATCCTCGGGCCCGTGGATGGAGCGGTCCACATGCGACTCGGCTGCGAAATTCACCACCGCGCGGGGCTTGTGCTCGGTCAGCAGCTGGGCTACCAACGCAGAGTCGCAAATATCCCCTTGCACAAAGATGTGCCGCGCATCACCTTGCACACTTTCCAAATTGTGCAGATTGCCCGCATAAGTGAGCTTGTCGAGGTTAACAACGGGCTCACTGGAGGCAGCGAGCCAGTCAAGGACAAAGTTGGCGCCGATGAAACCCGCGCCGCCAGTTACCAGAATCATAGGGGGCTGTGTGTAATGCCCGTTGGGCAAAGCCTGTGATTATCCCTGCCCGCCTGACCTCTGGGTAACAGATTTCAACACGGGCCCCTTGGAGGAAGGCGGCGCAACTTCAGAAGTGGATGCCACGCATCATTTGCTGCAGCGCCACCGCCTCGGCGGACAACTGCGGTTTGGCATCCTTGGCGCCCTTGGCGGCGGTGGAATCCGGGAACATGCGGAAGCTCGTGTTCATGGTGATCTGCGCCACGCGTGGCACCAGCGCGTGCAGCAGCTGGCCGGTGATGCCCAGCCGCGTGGCGATGCGCACCGGCTTGAAGATGCAGGCCTGGGCAATCATGTCCGCCGCCTCCTCGGGGCTCAGCGTGGGCACGTTGTTGTAGATCTTGGTGGGCGCAATCATTGGGGTGCGCACCAGGGGCATGTTGATGGTGGTGAAGGTGATGCCCTGGTCGGCAAACTCGCTCGATGCGCAGCGCGTCCACGCGTCCAGCGCCGCCTTGCTGGCCACATAGGCCGAAAAACGCGGCGCGTTGGTCAGCACGCCGATGGAGCTGATGTTGACCACATGGCCCTTGCGCTTAGCCACCATGCCGGGCAAGAAACCCATCGTCACGCGCAGGCAGCCGAAGTAGTTCAGCTGCATGGTGCGCTCGTAGTCGTGGAAGCGGTCGTAGCTCGACTCGATGGCGCGGCGGATGGAGCGGCCCGCGTTATTGATCAGGAAATCCACACCGCCATGCTTGTCGATGAGCAGCTGCACAAAGCGATCGCAGTCGGTCATGTCGGCGATGTCGGCCGAGTACGCGATGAAGCTGTAGCCTTTCGCCTTTGCCTCGGCACAGGCCTCGTCCAGCTTGTCCTGGTCGCGCCCGCAAATGATGGTGGTGGCACCCGCCTCGGCAAACTTGTGCGCCGCCGCCAGCCCGATGCCAGACGATCCACCGGTGATCAGCACCACCTTGCCCGCCACCGTGCCCTTGAGCGTGCGGTCGATGAACAGCTCGGGGTCCAGATTGCGCTCCCAGTAGTCCCACAGCCGCCAGGCGTAGTCCTTGAGATTGGGGCAGATGACGCCGGAGCCCTTGAGCGCGGCCAACGTTTCGCGGCAATCAAAGCGCGTGGGGTAATTCACGAAGGTGAGCATGTCCTCGGGCAGGCCCAGGTCCTTCATCACCGCGTTACGCACGCGGCGCACGGGCGCCAGCGCCATCAGGCTCTTCTTCACGCTCTTGGGGATGAAGCCCAACAACGCGGCGTTGACGAACAGGTTCATGCGCGGCGCATGGGCTGCGCGGCTGAAGATATCGAGCACATCGCCCACGCGGTAGCCCACTGGGTCCACCAGGTGGTAGCACTTCTTGGTGATGTCCTTCTGGTGGCTGATGACGTTGAGGGCATTGACCACGAAGTCCACCGGCACGATGTTCACGCGCCCGCCTTCCAGGCCCACGGTGGGCATCCAGGGCGGCAGCAGCTGGCGCAGGCGCTGGATGAGCTTGAAGAAGTAGTAGGGCCCATCGATCTTGTCCATCTCGCCGGTCTGGCTGTCGCCCACCACCATGGCCGGGCGGTACACCGTCCAGGGCACCTTGCAGTCTTGGCGCACGATCTTTTCGCTCTCGTGTTTGGTCTGGAAGTACGGGTGGTCCAGGCCCTCGGCTTCCTCGAACATGTCTTCGCGGAACACGCCTTCGTACAGACCTGCGGCCGCGATGGAGGAGACATGGTGGAAGTGCCCGGCATCAATCGCCTTGGCCAGGTCCACCGTGTTGCGCGTTCCCTCGATGTTCACGGCCACCTGGGTTTCTTCGTCAGCAGAGAGGTCATACACCGCGGCCAGGTGGTAGAAGTGGTCGATCTGGCCCTTGAACTTCTTCACGTCGTCTGCCGAGACGCCCAGCTTCTTGGCGGTGAGGTCGCCAAACACGGGGATGGCGCGTGCAGGGCCTACGCCCCAGAAGCTGCGCAGGTCGGCCACCTTGTCCGCACTTTCCTTGCGGATCAGGAAATGCACCACCGCCCCCTTGCGCTCCAGCAGCTTCTTGACCAGCCGCTTGCCAATGAACCCTGTTGCCCCCGTCACGAAATACTGCATGGATAACTCCTCTGAGATAGCTTCATTCTTGCCCAAGGCCTGCACACCCCGATTCAGCAGAAACCCGCGCCGATGCTAGGTGCCCAGCGGGCACGCGGGCTAGATGGCACGCTCTACATTTTTAGGAGCGCGCGCCTACACCTTGCGCACCGTGCGGCGTACAGTGCGGCCATGAGTCGAAGGCAAAATCGCCCCGGCAACCCCAACCAACCGCACCATGGAGGCCTTATGGTCAAGAAACTGCAGAAACTCAGCGCTGACAAGAAGAAGAGCAACGCCCAACTGTCCAGCACCGTCAAGGACTCCGCCCAGCAGATCTGGCTGGCCGGTCTGGGTGCCTTCTCCAAGGCGCAGGAAGAAGGTGGCAAGGTGTTTGAAGCCCTGGTCAAGGAAGGCCTGACCATCCAGCGCAAGACCCAGGCCGTGGCCGAAGAAAAGATCACAGAAGCCACCAGCCGCGTGACCACCATGGCCAGCGACATCGGCTCCAAGGCCCAGGGCCAGTGGGACAAGCTCGAAAACATCTTCGAAGACCGCGTGGCCAAGGCCCTGGCCAAGCTGGGCGTGCCCTCGGCCCGCGACCTGGAAGCCCTGAGCGCCCGTGTGGACGCACTGGCCAAGGGCAGCAAGCCAGCTCCTGCCAAGGCTGCGGCCAAGCCCGCTGCCAAGGCCCCTGCCAAAAAGGCGGCCGCAAAGAAGGCCGCGCCTGCCAAGGCAGCCGCAAAGCCTGCAGCCAAGGCCCCCGCCAAGAAGGCTGTGGCCAAGAAGACCGCAACACGTGCCGCTGCCGACGCAGCCCCCAGCACGCCGTCGGCCAGCTGATCACGGCTTGCCAGCGGCAAGCACCCAGCCCGCACCAAGCGGTCCGCGCGCCACGGCGCCTGGACCGCTTTTCTTTTTTTGGTGAAACCCGTGAAGTGCGCTAAAAGCGATCTGGGAGCGACGCGCGCGCCCTCTTCTCATGTCGCACTGCAGCATGACTGCGTGGGTTAGAGTAGCCATCAGAGACAACGCAACAACGACACACAATGACGCGAAGGGGCCCACACACATGGTGAAGAAAGCGCCACGCCGCACCGCAGAACGCATTCTGGAAGTGACGCTGGACCTGTTCAACCGGTTCGGTGAACCCAACGTCTCCACCACCCTGATCTCGGCCGAGTTGCGCATCAGCCCTGGCAATCTCTACTACCACTACCCCGCCAAGGACGAGCTGATCAACGCGCTGTTTGATCGCTACGAAGGCTCGCTCACCGAGCTGCTGGCCGCAGCAGATGGTGTGCGCAATGTGGAGGACGCCTGGTTCTTCATGCACTCGCTGTTCGAGCTGATCTGGCAGTACCGCTTTCTGTACCGCGATCTCAACGACCTGCTGTCCAAGAACCGGCGCCTGGAGACGCACTTCCAGGCCATCCTCAAGAACAAGACCCGCGCCGTGCGCGCCATGCTCGATGGCATGGGGCGCGCAGACGCGCTGCACATCGACTCGCGCGAGCTGGAGGCCACCGCCACCAGCATGGTCGTGGTGCTCACCTACTGGCTCAGTTTTGAATACGTGCGCGACCCGCGCCGCGCGCTGGAGCCTGAAAGCGCCCAGGCCGCGCTGCTGCGCGGAGCCCACCATGTGCTGAACCTGCTCATGCCCTACCTCGAAAGCGGCCAGCGAGCCCACCTGCTGGAGCTGGTCGGCGCCTACGCCGCAGTGCCTGGCTGATACAGAGACGGCCCACCACAGACACCCAACCACAAGAACTTCCGGAGACACACACCATGGCCAAATGGACCCCCTTCCCCCACGCCGGCGACTACCAGTTCGACGCTGCGAGCGTCAAGAAGCAATGGGCACGACTGCATGGCGGTGATGCCGAACCCTGCCCCAAGGACGCAGCCGCGCTGGAAGCGTGGGCACTGTTCCACAACGGCGACTTTGAGAAAGCGGCGGCTGCAGGCCTGGCGGCCGGTGGAGCGGGCATTACCGCAGCCAACAAGGCCACCTCCATCTACGCCAACTACCTGGAGCCCAAGGAAAAGACGCGGCTGGACCTGTTCATGCAGGTGGCCGAAAGGGCCGAGGCCCAGGCAGCCGCAGAACCGAACAACGCCAACGCCTGGTACTGGCATGCGTATGCGCTGGGCCGCTACAGCCAGGGCATCAGCGTGGCCAAGGCGCTGGCGCAGGGCCTGGGCGGCAAGGTGAAGGAGTCGCTGGAAAAGGCCATCGCCCTGTCGCCCAAACACGCCGATGCGCGCATTGCGCTGGGCGCCTTCCATGCGGAGGTGATCGACAAGGTGGGTTCGCTGATTGGCGGCATGACCTATGGCGCCAAGAAGGACACGGGCCTCAAGCTGTTCCAGGAGGCTCTCAAGCTCAACCCGGGATCGGCCATCGCCATGATTGAGTACGCCAATGCCCTCGTCATGCTGGAGGGCGACAAGAAGATGAAGGAAGCCACTGCGCTCTACGAAAAGGCCGCCACCGCAGAACCCATGGATGCCATGGAGCGGCTGGACGTGGAGATGGCACGGGCGGAACTGGAAGAAGAGTAAGAGGCATCCCCCTGAGCGGCTTTGCCGCTCCCCCCTTCTCTCGACTAGCTACGCCATTCGGGAAGGGGGACGACACCCTCGCTGCGGGGTGGCCCTTGCTCGGTGTCTCTGGCTTGCGCAGCGCCAGTTTTGCACAGAGGTTTTCAGTAGATTGCCGTGTCGCGCTGCTATGGATGCGGAGCTCAAAAGCCCTCAGCCCCCAAACCGCTGCGCGGCAATCTCCAGCAGACCGTCAAAAATCAGGTTGTCCACCAGCTCAAACGGCCGTGTCATGCTGGGCGCCATCTTCCAGCCGGCGCCGCCGGTCATGATGCAGGCAGGCTCCTGGCCGCAGTGCTGCAACAGGTGCTGGTACATGCGCTCCACGGCCCCCGCGATGGCGTAGGTGCCGCCGCTGGTCAGCGCATCGCTGGTGTTGGTAGGGAACGGGCGCACTTCACCCGTAGGCACGTGCAGGCCGGCGGTGCCGGTTTCAAGCGCACGCAGCATGATGCCGTGGCCGGGCAGGATCAGGCCGCCCATGAAGCGGCCCTCGGTGTCGATGCACTCCACCGTCACGGCCGTGCCCACCATCACCACCACCAGCGGCCGTGCAGGGCCGCTTGCCAGCACATGGTGGCGTGCGCCGATCATGGCCACCCACCGGTCCGAGCCCAGGCGCGAGGGGTGGTCGTAGCCATTGGTCAACCCCGCCTCTTGCGCCGATGACACCACCCACGAGGGGGTGACGTCCCAGATTTCCATCTGTTCCTGTACGCGGCGTTTGACGGCATCTCCCGCCACCACACAGCCCAGCATGCGTGTCGGATGGGGCAGCGAGGCCCAGCTGCCTTCGGCCAGGCGGTCGATGTGGTCAAGAAACTCGGCGCCATGCGCAATGGGCGCAGCCCCGGGATGGGGAGCGTCGTACAACGCCCATTTGAGACGGGTGTTACCGACGTCGATGGCCAGAAAAGTCATGCGGCGGATTATCCCGAGTTTTGCGATGCGCCCCTGCCCGAGGGCGACAGCCACTGCAGTACCAACCCTCCCCGGCCCCCAAATTGTGAAAAATCGTGTCGTGCCCCTGTCCGACACGACGCAGCCGCCCGTACCCGCTACAGTGGTCCTTCCTGTTTCTGCAACATTAGGAGGTACGACATGGGTCTTTTCAGTTTCATCAAGGAAGCCGGCGAAAAGCTGTTCGGCGGCAAAGAAGCGCAGGCCGCCACGGCCGCCGCCCCCACGCAGGATGAACTCAACGCCAAGGCGTCCAAGGCCATCGAGACCTACATCGCGTCCCAAAACCTGGGCGCCAGCAACGTACAGGTGGCATTCGACGGCACGCAAGGCAAGGTCACCGTCAAAGGCACCGCGCCCACCCAGGCCGCCAAGGAAAAAGTCACCCTGTGCTGCGGCAACGTGGCCAGCGTGACCAGCGTCGAGAACCTGATGGAGGTGACCAACCCCGAGCCCGAGGCCCAATACCACGACGTGGTGCGCGGCGACACCCTGAGCGCCATTGCCAAGAAGTTCTATGGCGACGCCAACAAGTACCCCGTGATCTTCGAGGCCAACAAGCCCATGCTGAGCCACCCCGACAAGATCTATCCCGGCCAGAAGCTGCGGATTCCGCCACTGACCAAGTAATCTCTCGCGGATTCAAGCCCTCTGAGCTGCCAGCGCTAGTAGAAAAAGCGCTGGCAGCTCTTTTTTTGATAGCGAATCAGCCCTGCTTCCACGGCAGGCCATGAAAGCGCCAGCCACCACGTTTGCCGCGTTGGCCTTGCGCATCCGCATCGCCCTCAAACCCTTCGAGGATGTTGTAAGCGGTGATACCCAACTCGGTGGCGCGGCGCGCGGCGGCAATGGAGCGCACACCGCTGCGGCACAGCAGCACGGCCCGTCCACCCTCGGGCACCGCAGCGCGCATCTGGGCATCAAAGTCGGCGTTCATCGCCATGCCCGGCCATTGCTTCCAGGCCACCGCGGCGGCGCCGGGCACGTGGCCCACCCACTCGCGTTCGGCGTCGCTGCGCACGTCCACCAGCACGGCCTGCCCGGCCTGCACCCATTGCCAGGCCTGTTGGGGCGTCACGTCACCGGCGTAGCCTTCGGCGGGGGAAATCTTGGCTTCGGTCATCGTCAGGGTCCTTCTTCAATCCCACAAGGGGGCGGGTTCGTCACGGAGATGGCTGCGCAGTTGCGCGTAGTCCGGCACCACGGTGGCCACGGTGTCCCAGAAGCGGGGGCTGTGGTCCATCACGCGCAGGTGGGCCAGTTCGTGCGCCACCACGTAGTCGATGATGGCCGGGCGGTAGTGCAGCAGGCGCCAGTTCAGGCGGATGGAGCCGTCGGCCTTGGCGCTGCCCCAGCGGGTGTTGGCGCTCGACAGGCGCAGGCTGGCCCAGCGCACGCCCAGCAGCGGGGCAAAGTGGTCCAGCCGCTCGGTGAAGTGGCGGCGCGCGTCGCGCATCAACCAGGCCTGGACGGCATCGCGGACCTGTGCGGGGCTGGCGCTGTGCGGCAGGCCGATGTGCAGGCCGGGCGTCGTGGCTGCGCCGCCCTGCTCCACCGCTGCCACCAGCGCTCCACCTTTGCCCGCAAAGCCGTGGCTCGGGTCCAGCACCAGCCTCAGCGGCTCACCCAGATAGGGCAGCTCTGCGCCATGGGCCCAGACGATACGACCGCCTTCCATACGCTGCTGGCGCTCGCGCGCCTCCGACAGCTTGCGCAGGATCCAGTCGGACTTCTCGCGCAGCGCGGCATCCACTGCGCCCAGCGTCACCCAGCTGGGGGCCCGCACCGACAGGCCATCGGCCCCCACGGTAAAGCCGATGCTGCGGCGGCGCGCGCGCTGCAGCGCATAGGCCACGACGGCATCTCCCAGCAACACCTCGCGGCTGGCCTGGGGGTGGCGGAATTCGGCGGGCGACAACAGCGAAGGCAGCGGCACCGCTGGCGCCGCAGGCCGGCTCACTATAGTTTTAGGAGCTACCGGCGCTTGATCGACTAGCGCTTGTGGCTGATTGGGCTTGAAACCTGCAGCCACAGGACTGGGGCCTGCTGCAGGGGTCCCGGGCGGGTCGAACAGGTCCAGCGCCAGTTGCACAAGCCGCTGCATCACGGTCGGTTTACTTCCCGCTGGGGGCCGTGATGTTGGCCGCTGGGGCTGGGTAAGCCTCTGGGTCCAGACGACGCATCTCGGCCTCGATCCAGGCCTCCACCTCGCGCATCAGTTCGTCGGGCTGGCGCCCCACGCTGGAGATGGGCTTGCCAATCGACACATCCACCACGCCGGGGCGCTTGACGAACGCCTTGCGCGGCCACACTTTGGCCGAGGTCACTGCGATCGGAATCACCGGCGCACCGGTGTCAATCGCCAGGCGGGTACCGCCGGTCTTGTAGTTGCCCTTCTGCCCCCGCTCGATGCGCGTGCCCTCGGGGAACATGATGATCCAGATGCCCTTGGCCAGCAGGTCCTTGCCCTGCTGCACCACCTTGTTGAAGGCCTGCGTGCGCTGGTTGCGGTCGATGTGGATCATGTCCAGCCGCCCGATGGCCCAGCCGAAGAAGGGCACATGCAGCAGCTCCTTCTTGAACACGTAGGCCAGAGGGTGCGGCATGATCACCGGCATCAGGAAGGTCTCGTACGTGGACTGGTGCTTGACCAGCAGGATCGCGCCTTCGTTGGCGCCCTGCGGCAGGTTCTCCATGCCGGTCACCTCGGCGCGGATGCCCAGAACCACCCGCGCGCCGCTGATGCACAGCGACAGCCAGGCCCGGGCGATGCGGTAAAGGGGCACACCCCGCACGCCCAGCAGCGTGCCCAGCATGATGGCCAGCGCGTAGGGCACCACGGTGATGCCCATCCAGAGAAGGTGAATGACAGAACGGATAAGAGCCATTGGGATGTCTTTTTGGCCGCAAGCGCTAGTGAAATATGCGCCAACAGCTATGAATTAAATAGCATCAAGATGCTGCTGCGCCCCGTCACGACAGCGGCAAGGGCGCTGCGGCCACGGCGGCTGCGGCGCTTGGCACCACCGGCAGCAACTGGTCCACAAAATCTCCGAGGCTGGCGTGCAACTGCGTACCCGCCGGCAACCCCGCAGGCAGCGCCCCGCCCGGCCGCAACGCAGCAGACCGGCCGGTGCACACCAGGTGCAACTGGGCCCCCAGGGCGGCACCCGCCTGCAGGTGGACCTCGCAGCTGCCGACCACGCGGATCTCGTTACGCTCCATGCCGTAGCGGTCGCAAATCTGCTCCAGCAGGCCCGGGGCGGGCTTGCGGCAGCTGCAGTCCTCGTCGGCCGCATGGGGGCAATAGAACACCGCGTCGATGCGCCCGCCCACCGCCGCCACCTGCCGGTGCATCTTGGCGTGGATGGCGTTGAGCGCCACCACGTCAAACAGGCCCCGGCCCAATCCCGGCTGGTTGGTGGCGACCACCACATGCCAGCCGGCATGGTTGAGGCGGGCAATGGCTTCGAGCGCGCCCGGCACCGCCGCCCACTCGTCGGCCGAAGTGATGTATTCATCCCCCATCGGGTTGAGGGTGCCGTCGCGGTCGAGGATGGCGAGTTTCATAGGAGGGGTTTGCCTTGTGAGAACCACCAGCCTACCAGCACCAGGGGTCAGGCCGCCAGACGGGACAAATCGGCCACGCGGTTCATGGCTTCGTGCAGCGTCTTGAGCAGGCCCTGGCGGTTCAGGCGCAGGTCCAGTTGCTCGGCGTTCACCATCACGTCGTCAAAGAACGCATCCACGGGCGCACGCAGCACGGCCAGGGTCTGCAGGCTGGCGGTGTAGTCGCCCGCGTCGAACTGGGCATTGGCCTCGGGCACAAAGCGCTGCAGCGCGGCGTACAGGTCCTGCTCGGCCTTTTCCTGCAGCAGGTTGGGGTTGACGTGGGCATCCACCGGGCCTTCGACCTCGGCCTTCTTGAGGATGTTGCCAACGCGCTTGTTGGCGGCTGCCAGGGCGGGGCTTTCGGGCAAGGCGGCGAAGGCACGCACTGCAGCCAGCTGCTTCTCGACCAGGGCCAGGCGCTGCGGGCGCAGGGCCAGCACGGCGTCCACTTCTTGCGCGCTGTAGCCTTGCTCACGCAGGCTGCCGGCAAGGCGGTCGTAGATGAAGTCGGCCAGAGCGGGCGTGGCATCGGTGATCTTGTCGCCAAAGGCAGGCACGGCACCGGCCAGCAACGCGCTCAAGTCCAGCGGCAGGTCTTTTTCGACCAGCATGCGGATCACCCCCAGTGCATGGCGGCGCAGCGCGAACGGATCGCGGTCGCCCGTGGGCAGGTTGCCGATGCCGAACATGCCGACCAGTGTTTCTAGTTTGTCGGCCAGCGCCACCACAACGCCAGCGGTGTTGCGCGGCAGTGCATCGCCCGCAAAGCGGGGTTTGTAGTGGTCTTCGATCGCGTTCGCCACGGTCTCGCCCAGGCCGTCGTTCAGGGCGTAGTAGCCGCCCATGATGCCCTGCAGCTCAGGGAACTCGCCCACCATATCGGTCACGAGGTCGGTCTTGGCCAGTTGCGCGGCCAGATCGGCATCCTGCACCAGTTGCGCGTCGCCCAGCTGGGATGCAATCGCCTTGGCAATGGCGCGCACGCGCTCCACGCGCTCACCCTGCGTGCCCAACTTGTTGTGATAGACCACCTTGCCCAGGCCCTCGACACGCGAGGCCAGGGTCTTCTTTCGGTCCTGGTCAAAGAAGAACTTGGCATCGGCCAGGCGGGGGCGCACCACGCGCTCGTTGCCGCCGGTCACAAAGCTGGTGTCTTCGGGGCTGATGTTGCTGACCACCAGGAATTTGTTGGTGAGCTTGCCTGCGGCGTCGAGCAGCGGGAAGTACTTCTGGTTGGCCTTCATCGTGAGGATGAGGCACTCTTGTGGCACGCCCAGGAACTGCTCTTCAAACTGGCAGATGACCACGTTGGGGCGCTCCACCAGCGCGGTCACCTCGTCCAGCAGGGCTTCGTCTTCGATGGGGCGGGCGCCGTTGCCCACCTTCGCAGCAGCCGCAGCCAGCTGGCGCGCGATCTCGGCCTTGCGCTCGGCAAAGCTGGCAATCACGGCGCCGTCTTTTTGCAGCGTGGCGGCGTAGCTGTCGGCATCGGCCAGCACCACGGGCGACACGGCGGCTTCAAAGCGGTGGCCGGTGGTGCTGTTGCCAGCGGTCAGGCCCAGCGCCTTCACGGGCACCACGGTGCTGCCATGCAGCGCCACCAGGCCGTGCGCGGGGCGCACAAAGTTCACGCTGGTCCAGCCGGGCAGCTCGCAGTCGGTTTCGAGCTGGTAGCTCATGACCTTGGGGATAGGGAGCTTGGCAATGGCTTCGTCCAGCGCTTTTTGCAAGCCCGCTTGCAACGTGGCACCGGGCACCACGCTGTCGTAGAACAGGGCTTCGGCCTTGCCGTCCTGCGCGCGCTTCAAGGCAGCCACAGCGGCTGCGGGGTTGGACACATCGGCGCCCAGCGCCTGCAGCTTTTTCAGCAGCGCAGGCGTGGCGTTGCCGTCCGCTTGAAGGCCCACGGTCACGGGCATCAGCTTTTGCTGCACGGCCTTGTCGGCGGCCTTGTCGGCCACGGCGGTCACATGCGCGGCCAGGCGGCGGGGCGAGGCAAAGGGCGTGACCACCGAGGCGGCAGACGCCAGGCCCAGGGCCTTGAGCTGGTCGCCCAGCACGGTGGCGAAAGCATCGCCCAGCTTCTGCAGCGCCTTGGGCGGCAGCTCTTCGACAAACAGTTCAACGAGGAGGTTTTGGGTTGTCATCGTCATTTCTCTCACGCAGCCTTCTTCGTCATCTGTTCCACCCACTCGCGCGGCGCCATGGGGAAGCCCAGGCGCTCGCGGCTCTCGTAGTAGCTTTGCGCCACGGCACGGGCCAGGTTGCGGATGCGGCCGATGTAGGCAGCGCGTTCGGTCACGCTGATCGCACCGCGCGCATCCAGCAGGTTGAAGCTGTGTGCGGCCTTGAGCACCTGCTCATACGCAGGCAGCGCCAGCTGCTGCTCCATGAGGTACTTGGCCTGCTTTTCGTGCGCATTGAAGGCCGTGAACAGGAAGTCCGCGTCGCTGTGCTCGAAGTTGTAGGTGGACTGCTCCACCTCGTTTTGCTTGTACACGTCACCGTAGCTCAGTGTGTCGGTCCACTTGAGGTTGTAGACGTTGTCCACGCCCTGCAGGTACATGGCCAAACGCTCCAGGCCGTAGGTGATCTCGCCCGTGGCAGGCTTGCAGTCGATGCCGCCGACCTGCTGGAAGTAGGTGAACTGCGTGACTTCCATGCCGTTGAGCCACACCTCCCAGCCCAGGCCCCAGGCGCCGAGCGTGGGGTTCTCCCAGTCGTCTTCGACAAAGCGGATGTCGTTCTTTTTCAGGTCGAAGCCCAGGGCTTCGAGCGAGCCCAAGTACAGCTCCAGGATGTTGGCCGGTGCGGGCTTGAGCACCACCTGGTACTGGTAGTAGTGCTGCAGGCGGTTGGGGTTCTCGCCGTAGCGGCCGTCCTTGGGGCGGCGGCTGGGCTGCACGTAGGCGGCCTTCCAGGGCTCGGGGCCGATGGCGCGCAGGAAGGTGGCAGTGTGCGAGGTGCCGGCGCCCACTTCCATGTCATAGGGTTGCAGAAGGGCGCAACCCTGCGCGTCCCAGTAGGACTGCAGCTTCAAAATGATTTGCTGGAATGTCAACATGGCGTCTGTGGCTGAGGCACTGGCAAGCCAGGGCCTGGCAAGTAAGGGGAAAAAGAAGAAACCGCGGTGCGCGAGCCAAACCCAGCGCCCGCCGCCCCATGGGCAACAAGGACGGGCATCGCGCGCGCAAACCAGTGATTTTACGGCGCGCAGCCGCGCGTGCTGCGGCAGCGCCAGCAACACCGGCCCGCGCCCATGAAAAAAGGCCGGAGCCCTTTTGGAGCCCCAGCCTTCCCAACCAGTCACGCGAGCTATAAGCCGGTGCGTACCGGTGGCCACACGGGTGTGGCCGTCAACGCATGCATCGCGTCAAAGCATGGCGTTCAAACCTCGAAAACAGGGATCAATACTCCCAGAAAATGCGCTGCAGTTCCTTGCTGTCGTTGGTCTTGGTCAAAGCGACCATGGCCAGGATGCGGGCCTTTTGGGGGCGCAGGTCATGGGCCACCACCCAGTCGTACTTGTCGTCGGGCTGCTCGGCATTGCGCAGCACAAAACCATCGGGCACGCGGGCCGAACGGATGATCTGCACGCCCTGGCCACGCAAGGCCTTGAGCGAATCGACCGCCTGTGCGGCCACCGAGCCGTTGCCCGTGCCGGCATGGATCAGCGCCTTGACGCCGGCCTTGCCGTAGGCCTCGATGCCCGTGGTGTTCATGTTGCCGTAGCCGTACACGATGTCCACGGCGGGCAGCGCCTTGATGTCGTCGATGTTGAACTCGGAGTTGGTCGTGTGGCGCTTGACCGGGGCGCGAAACCAGTAGTTCTTGCCTTCCACCACCATGCCCAGCGGGCCCCACTGGCTCTTGAAGGCCTCGGTCTTGATGTTGATGGTCTTGCTCACATCGCGACCGCTCTGGATCTCGTCGTTCATCGTGACCAGCACGCCCTTGCCGGCGGCGTCCTTGCTGGCGGCCACGGTCACGGCGTCGTACAGGTTCAGCGCGCCGTCGGCCGACAGGGCCGTGCCGGGACGCATGGAGCCGACCACCACGATGGGCTTGTTGGTGCGCACGGTGAGGTTCAGGAAGTACGCGGTTTCTTCCAGGGTGTCCGTGCCGTGGGTGATCACGATGCCATCCACGTCTGCCTGCTTGGCCAGGGCCGACACGCGCTGGCCGAGGCGCAGCAGGTGCTCGTTGGTGAAGCTCTCGGAGGCGATCTGGAACACCTGCTCACCCGACACCTTGGCCACATTGGCCAGCTCAGGCAGGCCTGCCAGGAGCTTGTCCACCGGCACCTTGGCGGCGGCATAGGTTGCGCTGTTGGCGGCCGAGGCGCCCGCACCGGCAATGGTGCCGCCCGTGGCCAGCACCACCACATTGGGCTTGGCAGCCTGGGCCATGGCAACGGCGGAGGCAGCAGACAACAGCAAACCCGCGAGCCAGCGACTGGCGGTGGGGGAGGAAGAAATGCGCATGAAGAAGTCTCCTGATTTTTTTGGGTGGCAGCGCGCGTTGCGCCGCTTTATTCAAAACCGCCGGTGAAGCGGTGCCGCATCCTATGAGAAACCAGAACACAGTCATGCGGAATAATTGACCCACCCTTATGAATTCAGCTCACACCCCTGAACTGCCGTTCGAAGGCCATGAAGTGCCCCTCGGCCACCGCCACAAGACAACTCCGCCATGAACTTGAGACAACTGGAAGTTTTTCAGGCCGTGCTGCAAACCGGCAACATGAGCGCTGCGGCGCGGTTGCTGTGCATCACCCCCTCAGCAATCAGCAAGGCCGTGGCGCACACCGAGCTGCAGCTGGGCTACCGGCTGTTCAACCGCTCGCCGGCAGGCCTGACCCCGACGCCCGAGGCCCAGGTGCTGGCCACCGAGTCCACGGGCATTTACCGGCAGCTGGACGCCCTCAAGCGCACTGCGCGCAACCTGGCCACCAGTGATTCGGGCGATGTGCGGCTGGGCGCCATACCGTCCATCACGCACGAATTTCTGCCGCGCCTGCTGCAGCACCATGCCGAGCAGCATCCGCAGGTGGGCGTGGAGGTGCGCACCATCCACCAGGACCAGATGACCCAGGCCCTGCTCACGCGCAGCGTGGACTTTTGCCTGGGTTTCTACAAACACCCCCACCCACAAATCGCGAGCGATCTGCTGGTCAGTGGTCGCTTGTACCTGGCGGTCGCGACCAGCGTGTGGGCGCGTGCTCCCCGTGCCGCCAGCCCCGGTGCGCGGCTGGCGCAGGTGCCCGTGATCCGCCTGGTGGGCGATGACCCCATGCGCCAGGCGATTGACGAAATCGCACACCGCCTCGGCTCGCCCGCCGGGCCCGGCATCCAGGTGCAGACATCGCGCCTGGCGCTGGAGCTGGTGCGCCGGGGCATGGGCTGGACGGTGGTGGACTTTCTCACCGCCAAGGGGCTGGACCCTGCACAGATGGTGGCACAGGAGCTGCACGAGCTGGCCCCCATGTCGCTGTACAGCTACCACGCGCGCGCCTTTCCGCCCGGTCTGCAGGCCACCCGCATGCTGGGCATGTTGCCCGCCTTGCTGCACGAGGCCCTGCAGCCCAACCCCAAGGCCCGTCAGGCGCTGACGGCCCGATAGATCCCAGGAAAAACGGCCTGCATGTCCAGAGACAGGCAGGCCGTTGCGGTGGGGAGTCCGCGGTCAGTGGTTCCAGCGGCGCAGCACCAGGCTGGCGTTGGTGCCGCCAAAGCCGAAGCTGTTGGACAACACCGTGTTCAGCTGCGCATCGCGCGTTTGCGTGACCAGAGGCATGTCGCCCAAGGCCGGGTCAGGTGTCTCGACATTGGCCGAGCCGGCGATGAAGCCCTTGTTCAGCATGATCATGCAGTAGATGGCCTCCTGCACGCCCGTGGCGCCCAGCGAGTGGCCGGTGAGCGACTTGGTGGACGAGAACGGTGGCACCTTGTCGCCAAACAGGGCACGCATGGCGCGCACTTCCTGCATGTCGCCCACGGGGGTGGAGGTGCCGTGGGTGTTGATGTAGTCGATGGGGGCGTCCAGACCTTCCATGGCCTGCTGCATGCAGGCAATGGCACCGTCGCCCGACGGGGCCACCATGTCTTCACCGTCGCTGGTGGCGCCAAAGCCCACCACTTCGGCCAGGATGGTCGCGCCACGGGCCTGGGCGTGCTCCAGGCTCTCCAGCACCACGGCACCGCCGCCGCCTGCGATCACAAAACCATCGCGGTTGGCGTCATAGGCGCGCGAGGCCTTTTCGGGTGTTTCGTTGTACTTGCTGGACATCGCGCCCATGCCGTCGAACAGCAGCGACATGCCCCAGCTCAGCTCTTCACCACCGCCCGCAAACATCACGTCCTGCACGCCCCAGGCGATCTGCTGCGCGGCCGCGCCGATGCAGTGGGCCGATGTGGAGCAGGCCGAGGTGATGGAGTAGTTGATGCCCTTGACCTTGAAGTTGGTGGCCAGGCACGCAGAAACCGTGGAGCTCATGCAGCGCGTGACCTGATAGGGCCCCACGCGGCGGATGCCTTTTTCGCGCAGCGTGTCGGCCGCTTCGATCTGGTTGGCGGGCGAACCGCCGCCCGAACCCATGATGAGGCCGGTGCGCGGGTGGCTGACCTGCTCGGGCGTGAGGCCTGCTTGCTGGATAGCGTCTTCCAGTGCGATCTGCGCATAGGCCGCCGCATCGCCCATGAAGCGCAGCTGCTTGCGGTCGATGCGCGCTTCGATATCGATCTCCGGGGCGCCGCCCACCTGGCTGCGCAGGCCCAGTTCCTTGAACTTCTCCACGGCCTTGATGCCGCTGGTGCCCGCACGCAGCGAAGCTTCCACGGAGGCCAGGTCGTTGCCAATGCACGAGACGATGCCCGCGCCGGTGATGACTACGCGCTTCTTGGTGGTCATGCTGCGTCCTTGCCGTCTTCCTCGCGCTTGAACAGACCCACGCGAAGGTCGTTGGCCACATAGATTTCCTTGCCGTCGGCCAGCAGGCGGGCATCGCCAATGGCCATGACCAGCTTGCGCTTGATGACGCGCTTGATATCGATTTCGTAGGTGACCAGCTTCACGTCAGGGCCGACCTCGCCGGTGAACTTGACCTCGCCCGCACCCAGCGCGCGGCCCCGGCCCGGCAGTTGCAGCCAGGTCAGGTAAAAACCGATGAGCTGCCACATGGCGTCGAGCCCCAGGCAGCCAGGCATGACCGGGTCGCCCTGGAAGTGGCAGGCAAAGAACCACAGGTCGGGTTTGACATCGAGCTCGGCGCGGATCTTTCCCAGCCCGTGCGCGCCACCATCGCTGTCGATGTGCGTGATGCGGTCAAACATCAGCATGGGTGGCAGCGGCAGACGCCCGCTGTCAGCGCCGAACAGCCGGCCCTCGCCCGAGGCGATCAGTTGTTCGTAGGAAAAGGAATCTGCCATTTTCAGTCGTACTCCAGAACGGCGGATGGCCCGCCTCAAATCATCGTTTTACGCAACACCAGCCCCCGGTTGCGGGCCTCTATTATCAAGGCATAGGGAGCCGCCTCTAAACACGGGGGTGCGCAGGCCCCTGCGCCGCCGGGCGCAATGCCTGACCTGGATCAATTGCCACGCGGCCTGCGGCCCCTGCTGGCGACCATGGCCCCCACCAGCGCCAGAGCCCCCAGCGCCCACAGCGGCCACAGCCCCCAACGGGACACCCACCACGCATAAGGCGTGATGGCCCAGCCACTTTGTGCGTCCAGCCCCCGGCCCTGCACCTCGCCCTTGAGCACGCCGCGCGTGTAGCGGGCCAGCTGGTGCGTGACCACACCCCGGTGGTCGATGATGACGGTGGCGCCCGTGTTGGTAGCGCGCACCATCGGGCGCTCGAATTCGAGCGCACGCATGCGGCTGATGTGCAGATGCTGGTCAATGGCCAGGGTGTCGCCAAACCAGCCTATGTTGCTGAAGTTGACAAACACCGTGGGGGCCTGGGCGGGGTCGATGAATCGCGCCCCCAGCTCCTCGCCGAACAAGTCTTCGTAGCAGATGTTCGGCGCGATGCGCTGCCCCGCCACGGCAAACGACGCCTGGCCCACGGTCCCCCGGTTGAAATCGCCCAGAGGGATGTTCATCATGGCCGTGAACCACTTGAAAAACGGCGGAATGAACTCTCCAAATGGCACGAGGTGGTGCTTGTCGTAGCGATAGGGCTCTGCCTGGGTCGTGGCGCTCATGCCCAGCACGGAGTTGGTGTAGCCCTGCGCTTCATCCCCCAGCGGAATGCCCACCATGGCGGCCTGAGCCCCTTGCGCATAGCGTTGCTGCATGCCCTCCAGATACCCCGGAATGAGCTGCTGCGGCAGCAGCGGTATGGCGGTCTCGGGCGCCACCACCAGGTCAGCCTGGGCGTTGCGCAGGGCCTCGGCATACCACTGCAGGGCCACGGGCACGCCGCTGCCGGATTGGAACTTTTCGTCCTGGGGGATATTGCCCTGCAGCAGCTCCAGGCTCAGGGGGGGCGCTGCGCGCCGTGCCGGGGTGTGGCACAGATTGACCGCGCACAGCCGGTCCACCGTGGCCCAGGCCAGCAGGCCGCCCGCCGCCAGCACCAGCGCCCACCAGCGCACCTTGCGCAGATCGGTGGCACGCACCTGCACCACGCCCATCGCCAACGCCGCAGCCACCGCGCTGATGCCATACACCCCAATGTGGCGGGCCAGCACGGCGAGCGGCCCATCCACATGCGCGTAGCCGCCAGCACCCCACGGGAACCCCGTCCACCAGACGCCCCGTGCCAGTTCGGCCAGCAGCCACAGCGCTCCGAAAAGAAGAGCACTCCCGGCACGATTCATCGGCGCATACCGGCAAAACAAGGCCAAAGCCGCCGCGTAGTAGCTGGCCAGAAAGGCAGCGAGCCCCAGCACCGCTGCCACGGCCAACGGCGCGGGCAGGCCGCCATAAGAATGCATGGAAATGAACAGCCACCAGAAAGTGCCTGCCAGCCAGGCAGTGGCAAACAACCCACCCATTAGCGCACCGCGCCGCCAGGGCGCAGCGACGCGCTGGTGCTCCCCAGCGAAAGGCCGCACCATCCAGGCGAGTGCAGCCATCGAAGCCAGCTGCAGCCACCACAAGGGTTGGCCGCTGCCCGGCCAGGCCAGCGAGGCCGCCTGGGCCAGGCCCGCCGCCAGTGCCAGCAGCAGTTGCGGCAGCAGCGGCCCGCCCGCCATCCGAGAGCGCCGCGACATCAGCCGTCGGAGGGGGTGTCTTCGACCCTGGACACCTTGAACCAGCGCACCGCCCCGCCCTTGGTGTGCAGCACCACAAAATGCAGGCCGCTGAGCTGCAGATGCTCACCGCGCTTGGGCACATGGCCCATTTCGTGGGCAATCAGGCCGCCGATGGTGTCGAAATGCTCGTTGGGGTCGCTACCCACGATGGCCACCTCAAAGGCCTCGGCCACACGCTCGATGGGGGTGTCACCACTCACGCGGTAGGTCCGGTCGGCGAGGCCAAAGATGTCGCCATCGTCTTCGGGGATGTCGAACTCGTCCTCGATCTCGCCGACGATCTGCTCCAGCACGTCTTCGATGGTGATGAGCCCGGCCACGCGGCCAAACTCGTCGATCACGATGGCCAGGTGGTTGCGGTTGCCACGGAACTCGCGCAGCAGGTCGTTCAGGCCTTTGCTTTCGGGCACAAACGCTGCCGGGCGCAGCAACGCACGGATGTTCAGCTCGGGCGCCCGCTGCAGCTTGAGCAGGTCCTTGGCCATCAGGATGCCGATGATGTTCTCGCGCTCGCCCTGGTAGACCGGGAACCGTGAATGCGCGGTGCTGATCACCAGGTGCAGCAGCTCATCGAAAGGCGCGTCAATGTTGACGAGGTCCATGCGCGGTGCTGCCACCATCACATCGCCCGCCGTCATGTCGGCCATGCGGATCACACGCTCCAGCATCACGCGCGATTCGGCGCCGATGACCTCGTTGTCCTCGGCCTCGGCCAGGGTTTCGATGAGTTCTTCCGTGGAGTCCGGCCCAGGATGGATGAACTCGGCCACTTTCTGCAGGAAGGTGCGCTTGTCTTCCCTCTCGGGCGGTCGCCCGGGGTGCGCGGGGTGCGGGTCAGACACTGTCTGGAGTGCAGGACGTGCGGTAGTGAATCAGGCCCCTAGGATAGCGGATTGCCGTGACAGCCGGCCACCACCGGCGTCACGGCCGGGGGCGTGACCGCCATGCATCACTCGGCCGACTGGTGGCGCGCGTGTTGCACGCCGCTGCGCACTTCCTGCACATTGGCCAGAAAGTCCCAGAACTGCTTGGCCTGCTTTTTGAGCTGGTAGTCCACCTCGGCGAACTGCTGCTCGACCATCTCGGTCATGCGCGTGTCGAGGCTGGCGGGTGGTATCTGCAGATAAGCTTCGGCCTCGGACCCGTCGCGGCGCACGGTGGCACCGGCGTTGCGCGCGATCTTGAGCATCGCGGTGTTTTCGGACAGCGCGTGGATGAACACCATGTTCACGCCCTCATTGCGCGCATGCATCACGGCACGCTCAAACAGGCGCGCGCCAAAGCCGCGACCCCGTGCCTGCTTGAGCACGGACACACCGAATTCAGCACACGGCTTGTGTTCGGGGTTTTCCGAAAACGCCAGGTGGGCCATGGCGATGAGCTCAAGGCGGCGGTTGTAGATGCCAAAGATTTCATCGCGCTCGAAGTTGAGCTGCTCGGCGTAGCGGCGGATCTGTTCGTCGTTGGCGGCATAGCCAAAGCGCAGGTAGCGGTCTGCAGGCTCCAGCTGCAGCAGGTGCTGGGTGATCCGCTCCCGGTAGGAGGGGCCCAGGGAGCGGATAGGAACCATCACGGGCGTCTCCTGCTGGTGGATGTGAATGTCAGAGGCAGAAGAGCCGCTGGTTACCGGGCGCAGCAGGTCCCGGCCTGCGTACCAGGATGCCTTGAGCCAGTCTTTGGTTGCGAACATGCCGCCAAATATAAGGGTTTTCCCTCATCTTTTCCAGTCCAAATTGCTGCGCCGCAACAAAATAGTGATCCTACTCAAAATGCGGAAAAATCGGCTCCAAGCGCTGGAAGATCGTGCCTCAATAGCTATCAATTTGAGAGTATTCATGCCCCGGATCTCCTCAGCATGGGTCGCAGACGCGACGGCTGGGGTGGCTGCACCCCCGTCTGCGCCAAGCCTTCTCTGCACGGGGCGGAGCGTAAAGCGCGGACCGCCTTACAGCAACCTCCACCGCATCAACAGACGCCACAGGGAGTCACGCCCGTGACTTGCACAGGCCCTGTCAACGAGTGAAGGCCTGTGTTGGACTACACCGGCACAGCCGTCGTCGCCTTCACGCGGTCGAGCACAAAACTGGTCTTGCAGTCCTGCACGCTGGGGTGCTTGAGCAGCGTGTCCATGATGAAGCGGCTGTAGTGCGCCATGTCGGCCACCACCACGCGCAGCAGGTAGTCCATTTCGCCGGTGAGCGACGCGCACTCCACCACCTCGGGCCAGGTCTGCACGCTGGCGCGGAACAGGTCCATGGGGTTGCGCTTGTGGCTTTCCGTGTGTTTTTCCAGCCGCACGTTCAGGTACGCCGTGAGCCCCAGCCCCACCGCTTCGGGCTGCACCAGGGCCACGTAGCGGTGGATCACGCCGCTGTCTTCCAGCCGCTTGACGCGGCGCAGCACCGCGCTGGGCGACAGGCCCACCTGTTCTCCGATGACGTCGTACGTCTCGCGGCCGTTGTCCTGCAGGCGGCGCAGGATGGCGCGGTCCAGCTTATCGAGTGCGTCAAAGGCTTTCATGGCGCAGGATTTTACGAAGAACTGCGCGATTTCTGCATGGTGCGCCGCACACACGGGTATGTCCCGATAGTGACTCCACGGGCCGAATACAAAAATTGATCTCGCAAAAAAGAACGGTCGTTCGTTTTTGCGAGCATAAGAAACCATACCAACGGAGACAAACACATGACCGGATTTTTCAGCCGCTTTTTGCGACGACTGGTGCTGGCAGCAACGGCGGGGTTGCTGCTGCTGGGCGTGGGCGCGCAGGCGCAGACGGGCTACACCCAGACGCGCTACCCCATCGTGCTGGTGCATGGCCTGTTCGGCTTTGACTCGGCCCTTGGGATCGACTATTTCTACGGCATCCCCGACGCACTGCGCCAGGGCGGCGCCAAGGTCTACGTCGCCCAGGTCTCGGCCGCCAACAGCACCGAGGTGCGCGGCGAGCAATTGCTGGCACAGGTCAAGACCATCCTGGCGCTGACCGGTGCCCCCAAGGTGAACCTGGTAGGCCATTCGCACGGCGGCCCCACCACCCGCTATGTGGCGGGCGTGGCGCCGCAGCTGGTGGCATCGGTCACCTCGATCGGCGGCGTGAACCGGGGTTCGCGCGTAGCCGACATCCTGCGCGGCGTAGCGCCCGCGGGCTCGGTGTCCGAAGCCGTGGCCAGCGCCGCCGCCAAGGCGCTGGTGGGCCTGATCAACCTGACCTCCGGCGGCACCGGCCTGCCGCAAATGCCCACGGCGGCGCTGGACTCGCTGACCACGGCCGGCTCGGCCAAGTTCAACAGCCGCTTTCCGCAAGGCGTGCCCACCTCCGGCTGCGGCAGCGGCGCAGAGCTGGTGAACGGCGTGCGCTACTACTCCTGGACCGGCACCCTGCCCCTGACCAACGTGCTCGATGCCAGCGACGCCCTGCTGGCCACGCTGAGCCTGACCTTTGGCGAAGCCAACGATGGCCTGGTGTCGGCCTGCTCGTCGCGCTTGGGCAAACACCTGGGCGACTACCGCCAGAACCACCTCGACGAAGTCAACCAGCTGCTGGGCCTGCGCGACTGGTTCTCCACCGACCCGGTGACGCTGTACCGCCAGCACGCCAACCGCCTCAAGCAACAAGGCCTGTAAGCCATGGCCCAGCCCTCGCGCACCTGGGCGGTTGCCGCCGCAGTCCTGGCCCTCACCACGGTCGCCGTGGTGTGGTGGCTGGGAGGCTCTGCCGGGTTGGGCGCGGGGGATACCCACCCATCGCCGGCGGGGGCGGCCGCCGCCTCCGCCGGTGCCCAGGTACAACCCTCGCCAGCACAGGGCGCGGACCACAGTTTTTTTGCACGCCGCCGCGCCATCACCACCGACGGCCCGGCCGACCCGCTGCTGGTGCACGGCCTGCGCGACACGCTGGAAGCCCTGCTGATGGAAGCGGGCGACGCCAGCGACCCAGCCACGCTCAAACAGCGCCTGGCCACGCTGGTCAACCGGCATTTCCCCGCCGCCCTGGCCACGCGAGCCCTGGCACTGGCCGAGCGCTACGTGGACTACCGTGTGGCCCTGGGCAGCTTGCGTGCGCCGCAGGACCTGACTGACCCACGCGCGCTGCGCGACGCGCTGGAGGCGCGCCACAAGGTGCGCCTGCAGTTTTTTGACGACGCCGAATACGACGCCCTGTTTGCCCGCGAGGCCGACCTGGACCGCTACACCCTGGCGCGCCTGGAGATTGAGCGCAACACCCAGCTCAGCCCCGAGCAGCGCGCCCAGGCGCTGCAGGCGACCGACAACGAACTCTCCGCCGAGCGCCGCGCCGAACGCAGCGCCGCCACCGAACACATGACCGCCGCCGCGCAGACGGCCGCCTTCAACGCCAGCAACACCGACGAGCGCAGCCGCTACGCCACCCGCAGCGCGCAGTACGGCCCGGCAGCCGCCCAGGCCATGGCGCAGCTGGACCGTGACGAACAGCACTGGAACCAGCGCCTCGACCAGTACAGCCAAGCCCGCACCCAGCAGGGCGAGGGCCCTGGCCTGCAGCAATTGCGCCAGCAACTCTTTTCGCCCGAGGAGCAACAACGCATTGACGCCGCCCTGGCGCTGCGCCGGCTCAACGCGGGCACCTCGGGCTCATAGGGACCTTCTGCCGACCGCGCAGCGCTGCGGCGGCCAGCCCTGCCCGACGCGCCGCCAGACTGCGCGAAATTTTGACCATTCACAAGATTCCTGCAAATCAAAGGCCAAAGCCTCTTGATTTCGCCAGAAACATGAGGCAGGCCGCGCCTACAGTCCATGACATTCATCAACGAATGCCGGAGACACCCCATGAACGCCGCCTTGCCGCAAGAAACCACCGCCCAGCTCGCTGCCTGGGACAACCCCATGGGCCTGATGGGCTTCGAGTTCGTCGAATTCACCTCGCCCCAGCCCGGCGTGCTGGAGGCGGTGTTTGAAAAGCTCGGTTTCACCCTGGTCGCCAAGCACCGGTCCAAGGATGTGGTGCTGTACCGCCAGAACGGCATCAACTTCATCCTGAACCGCGAGCCCCACAGCCAGGCCGCCTACTTTGGTGCCGAGCATGGCCCCTCCGCCTGTGGCCTGGCCTTCCGTGTGAAGGATGCGCACAAGGCTTACAACCGCGCGCTGGAGCTGGGCGCCCAGCCCATCGAAATCCCCACCGGCCCCATGGAACTGCGCCTGCCCGCCATCAAGGGCATTGGCGGCGCACCGCTGTATTTGATTGACCGCTTTGAAGACGGCAAGTCCATCTACGACATCGACTTCGAATTCATCGAAGGCGTGGACCGCCGCCCCGTGGGCCACGGCCTGAACCTCATCGACCACCTCACGCACAACGTGTACCGGGGCCGCATGGGTTTCTGGGCCAACTTCTACGAGAAGCTGTTCAACTTCCGCGAAATCCGCTACTTCGACATCCAGGGCGAATACACGGGCCTCACGTCCAAGGCCATGACCGCGCCTGACGGCAAGATCCGCATCCCGCTGAACGAAGAGTCCAAGCAGGGTGGCGGCCAGATCGAAGAATTCTTGATGCAGTTCAACGGCGAAGGCATCCAGCACATCGCGCTGATCTGCGACAACCTGCTGGACGTGGTGGACAAGCTGGGCATGGCCGGCGTGCAGCTGGCCACCGCGCCCAACGAGGTCTATTACGAGATGCTGGACACCCGCCTGCCCGGCCACGGCCAGCCGGTGCCCGAGCTGCAGTCGCGCGGCATCTTGCTGGACGGCACCACGGCCGACGGCACGCCCCGCCTGCTGCTGCAGATCTTCTCCACGCCCATGCTGGGCCCGGTGTTCTTCGAATTCATCCAGCGCGAGGGCGACTACCGCGACGGTTTTGGCGAAGGCAACTTCAAGGCGCTGTTCGAGTCGCTGGAACGCGACCAGATCCGCCGTGGTGTGCTGAACACGTAAGACATCGGACATCCAGGGTTAACCCTGCACAGGTGCCTATACTGCGCGCTCCCCGGAACTCAAAAGGATCCCGATGTCGCTCCGTAGCACCCTGTTCAGCACCCTTCTGGCCGGCGCGGCCACTGCCGCGCTGGCGCAGAACCCGTCTGCCCCGCTCACCATCGTGGTGCCCTACCCCGCTGGTGGTCCGCTGGACACCTCGGCCCGCATCGTGGCCGATGGTGCTGCAGCCCAGTTGGGCTCCATTACCGTGGAGAACAAACCGGGGGCAGGTGGCAATACCGGCGCCGACCAGGTCGCCAAGGCCGGGAAGACCAGCAACCAGGTGTTGATGGGCGCCGTGGCCACGCACGCGGTGAACCCCTGGCTGCACAAGAACTTCCCCTACAACGCACTCAAGGACTTCAAACCCCTCGTCCTCGTGGCACGCACGCCCAATGTGCTGGTGGTGAACGCGGAGCAGGCGGCCAAGCTGGGCATCAAGACCACGCCCGACCTGGTGCAGTACCTGAAAAAGAACCCGGACCAGACCAAGTACGGCTCGGGCGGCAACGGCAGCATCGGCCACATCTCGGCCGAGATGTTCAAGTCGCTCACCAACACCCGGATGGGCCACACGCCGTTCCAGGGCTCCAAGCCCGCGCTCGCCGCGCTGGAATCCGGCCAGGTGCTGATGGTGTTTGACAACCTGGCCTCGGCGCTGCCGCAGATCCAGTCGGGCAAGCTGCTGGCGCTGGGTGTGACCACCCTCAGCCGCAACGAGGCGCTACCGAAAGTGCCCAGCATCAACGACAGCGTGCAGGGCTTCAACGTGTCCACCTGGTTCGGCCTGTTCGCGCCGGCCTCGCTGCCCGATGCGGACGCACGCCGCTATGCCAACGCGTTCAGCGCCGCAATGCACTCGCCTGCGGGCAAGGAGAAGTTCAAGAAGATGGGTATCACGCCCGAAGAGCTGACGCTCGACGGATTTGCGCAGTTTGTGCGCTCGGAAAACAGCAAGTACGAGTTCTTGATCCGGGCCGCAAAGATCAAGATCGATTAGCAGCCGCGTGGGCTGGTGCGCACCCCCGTCGCGGTGCGCCGACCATGGCGGCAAAGGAGAAAAAATGGGACAAGCCCCTGTCGTCTATGGCCAATCCACCCGCCCACCGCGTGGCGACTACTCGCGTGCCAACGCGGACTACACCTGCCCGCAGGACTACGCGGCCTACACCGCCGCCGACCACGACACCTACCGCCGTCTGTACGAGCGCCAGCGCGCCCTGCTGCCGGGCCTGGCGAGCCAGGCGTTCATCGACGCCCTGCCCTCACTGGGCGCGAGCGACCGCATCCCGCGTTTTGAAGAGGTGAACGAGCGCCTCTACAAAGCGACCGGCTGGGAGCTGGTGGGCGTTCCGGGGCTGATCCCTGAGGTGCCGTTCTTCACCTTGCTGGCCAACCGCAAGTTCCCGGTGACGGACTGGATCCGCAAGCCCGAAGAGTTCGAGTACATCGTCGAGCCCGACATTTTTCATGACCTGTTCGGGCATGTGCCGCTGCTGTTCAACCCAGTGTTTGCCGACTATGTGCAGCGCTACGGCCAGGGCGGGCTGAAGGCGCAGGGGCTGGGGTCGTGCGAGATGCTGAGCCGCTTGTACTGGTACACGATCGAGTTCGGGCTGATCCGTGAGGCGGGGCAGTTGCGGGCCTACGGCGCTGGCATCCTGAGTTCGTCGGGCGAACTGGCGTACTCGGTGCAGAGCCCGGAGCCGCAGCGCATTCCGCTGCAGCTGGAGCGCACCATGCGCACGCGCTACAAGATCGATACGTACCAGCAGACGTATTTTGTGATCGACAGTTTTGAGCAGCTGTTTGAGATGACGGCGGCGGACTTTGCGCCGATTTATGAGCGGCTGCGGGGGTTGCCAGAGTTTGCAGCGGATGAGCGGGAGGCTGTGGCGGCTTGATTTCTGGTGGTATTGGCTGCTAGCGCTAGTGACTCATTCCTTGACAGCTACATATTTAATAGCACTTCTTCTGCATTCAGCAATACCTGACTGAGGTTGTTGGAGCTTGTGGATGAATCGGTCTCTGTGCCTGGTTTGAGGGCGGAGGCCGGGAGACGCCCGGCATGCGAGTCCCTTTCTTTCGCGTCGCCGAAAGAAAGGAACCAAAGAAAGGGCGACCCCACTGTCTGCGTCCCCTGCGCTTCGCTACGGGGCAACCTGCGGTGCTCGGGGAGCAGAACATCCACACGGGCCATCGCTGCGCTCGGCCCCGAATCGCGGGCGCAAGCGCCACGCGCCACGCGCTGCGCAGCCTGGGCCGAGCGAAGCAATGGCCCGTGGGGCCGTTGGGATGTTCGGCTGTCCCACCCCTGCTGGCTGCGCCTGCGGCGGGGCGGTTGTGGGGTGAGCATGGGCGTCGAAGCGCACATGCCTCGTGCTCTGACTCGCCGTGGATGTCTGAACGAAGCTGCACCGCAGCGCAGTGAGTTCCACGGCGCACCCCACAACCGCCCCGCCGCAGGTTTGCCACTTCGCACAGCGAAGGGGTCGCAGACTGGGGGTCGCCTTTTCTTTGGTGACTTTCTTTTGGCGAAGCAAAAGAAAGTTACTCGCACGCCGGGCGACTCCCGGCTCCCGCCCTCAACAAAGGCACGCCACCCAATCAGCGCACAAGAACCAACACTGCAAAATCAATAGCTACCCACCCATATCCCACTAGCGCATCCAGCCCAAAAACCAAAACATTACCCCCGCCCAACCTCCTCCAGACAAGCCTTCATCACCCCGGGGTCAAACGCCATCTGCACATGCGCAACCCCTTCCACCAACCTGTGTTCTGCCCCCGCCAACGCCGCTGTGGTCGCCGGAAACACGATGTTGTCGCAGTTCGAATACCAGCAGGTAAACAACGCAGCCCGCCCCGCAGGCTCCGCCCGCTGCAAGGCCACCACCCAATCCCCCGCCAAGCTCATCTGCCGCCCATTCACCGCCCGGCTGAAACGCCCCAGCCACGTTCCCCCATGCGGCGTGCCCAGCGTCAACACCCGGTGCACCCGCCCATCCGCCTGGTGCGCCCGCAGCCACGCCCGCACCGCCAAGCCACCCATGCTGTGGCACAACAGCACCGGCGCCTGGCCCGTGGCCGCCGTCACTTGGCACACAGCGTCTTCAATGATGTCCGCGTACTCGTCAATCGAGCCCATCGCCGGCTCCAGATTCACCGCCACATAGGCATGACCCCGCGCCTGCAAAGGCGCAAACCACGGCAGCCAGAGCCCCCGGTTGCACATGAATCCATGCACCAGCACCACGCCGCGCTTTCCCGTCGGCTGTGCAGGCAGCCAGTCGGGCACGGAATCATGGCGAAACGGCTGGCGCCAGCAAAACACCATCAACGCCACCCACACCTCGGCCCACCAGGCACCCACCACCTGCGACAGGCGGGCGCGGGGCGCAGCATCGGCACGGTTGGTGATGTGCATCAGCACAAACTCCACCGCCATCACCACCAGGTAAATGCCGAGCGGCACCAGTGCCCCCAGTACGGCACGCAACGGTGAATGGGGCCATTGCCACACCAGCCAGGCGGCCATGGCCAGCAGGATGCACAGGAGAAGGATTCGTTGCCAGCGCGCGATCATGGTGGTGATGGGCAAATGTTGTAATTGACCAGCCGCATTGTGCGGTCTGACCACCGCCCGACACCGCACCCCGCAGAACGCAGAAAGGACCCCGCCCCATGGATGCCGCCCAGACCATCCGCGACTGCATCGCCGACGTGACCGCCCTGCGCCTGCACCGCACGGGCGACCCGGCGCTGGGGGCCGCGGTGGGCAGCGTCAAAAGCCTGCAGGCGCGGCGCTTTCGGGGCACCTATGCGGACCTGATGGACTCGCCCGCGTTCGGACCCGCAGCGCAGTTCTTTCTGGAAGAGCTGTACAGCGACACCGACTACACCGACCGCGATCTGCAGTTTGGCCGCATCGCCGGCACGCTGCAGACCATGTTCCCTCAACCGGTCGTGACCACCGCCGTGGCCCTGGCCGTGCTGCACGCACAGACCGAGGGACTGGACCAGGACATGGGCCGTGCGTGGTTGCTGCACGAAGCCGATGCGGCCAACGTCGCCGCCCGCTACACCACCGCCTGGCGCACTGTGGGCCAGCGCCATGCGCGCCAGCAGCAGCTGCAGCGCGTGCTGGCCATGGGGAATGACCTGGCGCGCCTCACGCGCACCCCCGGCCTGCGGATGATGCTGCGCATGATGCGCGGCCCGGCCAACGCTGCGGGTATGGGCGCGTTGCAGAGGTTCCTGGAGGCGGGGTTTGACACCTTCGGCCAGCTTGCGCGCCAGCGCGGCGGGGTGGAGCAGTTTCTGGCCACCATTGAGCAACGCGAGCGGGCGCTGATGGACCAATTGTTCGATGCCGATCCTGTCACCTGCGGGACCCAGCTCGCCAGCACACTAGGACAAGCCCGATAGCCCGTTACGCGCCCGCCTTCCACAATCTGTGCCCACCTATCAATGGCATTTGGCGAGCACAAGGAAACAAGCGCATGGAAAAGATCTGGCTCAAGAGCTACCCCCCGGGCGTCCCACACGACGTGAAGCCCGAGCAATACCGCTCTGTGGCCCACCTGCTGGAAGAGTCGTTCCGCAAACACGCATCGAGCCCGTTTTCGGTCTGCATGGACCAGTGGATGACCTATGGCGAGCTGGATCGCCGCTCGGCCGCTTTGGGTGCCTATCTGCAAAGCCTGGGGCTGGAGCCGGGTGCGCGCGTGGCCATCATGCTGCCCAACATCCCCCAGTTTGGCGTGACCATGGCCGCCGTGCTGCGCACAGGTTACACCTGCGTGAACGTGAACCCGCTCTATACCGCCCGCGAGCTGGAGCACCAGCTCAAGGACTCGGGCGCCACCGCCATCGTGATCCTGGAGAACTTTGCCCACACGCTGGCTGAGGTCATTGACCACACGGCCGTCAAGCATGTGGTGATGGCCTCCATGGGCGACCTGCTGGGCTTCTGGTTTGGCAAATGGATCACCTTCGCCGTGCGCCACCTGGCCAAGATGGTGCCTGCGTATGACCTGCCGCTGTCGAATGGCCGCAAGGTCGTCACCTTCAAGAAGGCGCTGTCGCTGGGCGAGCACAAGTCGCTCGCACCCAGCCAGGCCACGCTGGATTCGACTGCCTTCCTGCAGTACACCGGTGGCACCACGGGCTTGTCGAAGGGCGCGGTGCTGACCCACCGCAACATCGTGGCCGCCACGCTGCAGGCCGAGGCCTGGTTCACGCCCGCGCTGTCCAAAGTGGGCGACCTGAGCAAAGCCAACAGCATTGCCGCACTGCCGCTGTACCACATCTTCGCGCTCACGCTGTGCCTGCTGGCCATCCGCCAGGGCTCCAGCCTCACGCTGATTCCCAACCCGCGCGACATTCCGAAGTTCGTGGCCGAACTCAAGAAGCGCCCCTTCCACATGCTGCCGGCGGTGAACACGCTGTTCAACGCGCTGCTGCAAAACCCGCAGTTCAAGACGCTGGACTTCTCGCACCTGTGCGTGTCGCAGGCCGGGGGCATGGCGGCCAGCGAGGGCACGGCCAAGCAGTGGCAGAAGGTGACCGGCAGCACCATGATCGAAGGCTGGGGCATGAGCGAGACCTGCGCCATCGGCACCAACAACCCGGTGATCAGCACCACCTTCAGCGGCAACATCGGCCTGCCGCTGCCGGGCATCGATATCGCCATCAAGGACGACGAAGGCAACAGCCTGCCCCAGGGCGAGTCGGGCGAGATCTGCATCCGTGGCCCCAACGTGATGGTGGGCTACTACAACCAGCCCGAAGAAAACGCCAAGGCCTTCACGGCCGATGGTTTCATGCGCACGGGCGATATCGGCATCATGGACCCGCAGGGCTACACCCGCATCATCGACCGCAAGAAGGACATGATCCTGGTGAGCGGCTTCAACGTGTTCCCCAACGAACTGGAGCAGGTCATCAGCCTGTGTCCCGGCGTGGTCGAATGCGCAGCCATTGGTGTTCCCGATGAGAAGCAGGGCGAGGCCATCAAGGTGTTCATCATCAAGAACGACCCGGCCCTGACCGAGGACGAAGTGGCCAACTACTGCCACCAGAACCTCACCGGCTACAAGCGCCCCAAGTACATCGAGTTCCGCGACGAGCTGCCCAAGAGCAACGTGGGCAAGATCCTGCGCCGCGAGCTGCGCAAGGCCTGAGGCCGTTGTTCCTGAGGGCAGAGCGACAAACGCTGTCCTCCATCACCTCCCCCAGGGCGCTTCGGCGCCCTTTTTCTTGGGCGTAAACCCTGCAGATCGCCCCACTGCGCCAGTAATCCAATGTCTGCATCTTCGGGTTTTTACTGATTAGCAAACGTTTGCGCAAACGTTTGCTTTCGTTATCATCCTGATCGCGACAAGGCACCGGGCATCCGTAGCCGCTCCTTTTTGGGGGCGGTGCCGGGGATTTCCCTCCACGCTGTCGGTCGCCTTAGGGCGATGCTGAATAAGCCTCCGCGATGCGGCGAGCCCTGGATCGGGATGGACTGCAAGGCGCAAACCAGAGTGATAGCCGTAGCTATCGCGAGGATTTGCAACGCTGCAGACCGTCCTGAGCCAGGGATGCGCCGGGCGCGAGAGGCTTGTTCAGCGTTGCCTCAGTCCATATTCCAACCTGGAGACAACACCCATGCAGTTCACCCGCCGTTCCGTTCAGACCGCCGCCGCCCTCGCCGTTGTGGGCAGCCTGCTGGCCAGCCCTGCGTTTGCGCAGGACAAGCCGAAGATCGCGCTCATCATGAAGTCGCTGGCCAACGAGTTCTTCCGCACCATGGAAGACGGCGCCAAGGCGCACCAGAAGGCCCATGCCAAGGAATACACGCTGGTGGCCAATGGCATCAAGAACGAGACCGACACGGCGGCACAGATCAAGATGATCGAGCAGGCCGTGGCGCAAAAGGTCAGCGCCATCGTGCTGGCACCCGCTGATTCCAAGGCGCTGGTGCCCGTGGTCAAGACGGCCATCGACAAGGGCATCCTCGTGGTCAACATCGACAACCAGCTCGATGCCGACGCGCTGAAGGAAAAGAACATCACCGTGCCCTTCGTGGGCCCCGACAACCGTGCAGGCGCCAAGCTGGTGGGCGACCACCTGGCCAAGACGCTGAAGGCCGGTGACAAGGTCGGCATCATCGAAGGCGTGTCCACCACCTTCAATGCGCAGCAGCGCACCCTGGGCTACCAGGACGCCATGAAGGCCGCCAACATCACCGTGGTGGGCGTGCAGTCCGGCAACTGGGAGATCGAAAAGGGCAACACCGTGGCCGCCGGCATGATGCGCGAGCACCCTGACCTGGTGGCCCTGCTGGCTGGCAACGACAGCATGGCCCTGGGCGCCGTGGCCGCCGTGAAGGCCGCCGGCAAGACCGGCAAGGTGCAGGTGGTGGGCTACGACAACATCGGCGCCATCAAGCCCATGCTGGCCGACGGCCGCGTGCTGGCCACCGCCGACCAGTACGCCGCCAAGCAGGCTGTGTTCGGCATCGAGCTGGCGCAGAAGGCCCTGGCCGCCAAGACGCCGCAGAACCAGCTGCCCGCCACGGTGAAGACGGATGTGGTGCTGGTGACGAAAGACAGCAAGTAAGCCTCGGAGCGGAGAACAAAGCTCTTCTGGCGTTGTTGCCGTGTCTTGTCGTACTTCCAGTACTGCCTGCGACACGGCGCCTAGCCAGAACCGCTTCGCTGAGCTTTGTTCACCGCTGCAAAATTAAAAACCGCACACACTGCCATGCCCACCAGCCCGTCACCTGACTCACCACGCTCGCCCCTGCTCGCCATCCAGGCCGTGGGCAAGGACTACACCGCCTCCGTGCTCGATGGCGTGAACGTGGAGCTGTTTGCGGGCGAGGTGCTGGCGCTGACCGGGGAGAACGGCGCGGGCAAGAGCACGCTGTCCAAGATCCTCTGCGGGTTGGAACAGCCCACGCGCGGCGGCATGCAGCTGGCGGGACAGGCGTACGCGCCCTCGTCGCGCCGCGATGCCGAGCGCCACGGCGTGCGCATGGTGATGCAGGAGCTGGGTCTGGTGCCCACGCTCACCGTGGCCGAGAATTTGTTGATGGGCCGCCTGCCGCACCGGCTGGGCTGGCTGCAGCGCGATGTGCTGCACGCCGCCGCCCGTGCGCAGCTGGCCAAGATCGGGCTCGACACCATCGACCCCGCCACACCCGTCTCGCAGCTGGGCATCGGCCAGCAGCAGATGGTGGAGATTGCGCGCAACCTGCAGGACGACACGCGCATCCTGGTGCTCGACGAGCCCACGGCCATGCTCACGCCGCGCGAGACCAACTACCTGTTCGAGCAGATCGCGCACCTCACCGCGCGTGGCGTGGCCATCATCTACGTGTCGCACCGGCTCGAAGAACTGCGCCGCATTGCCGACCGCGTGGCCGTGCTGCGCGATGGCCGCCTGGTGGACGTGCGCCCCATGGCGGGCATGAGCGAAGACGACCTGGTGCAGCGCATGGTGGGCCGCGTGGTGAGCGACCTGGACCACCGCCCGCGCCGCCCCATCGGCCCCGTGGTGATGAGCGCTGAAAACCTGGGCCGGGGCACCGCCGTGCAGGACGTGAGCCTGGAGCTGCGCGCGGGCGAGATCTTTGGCATTGCCGGGCTGGTCGGATCGGGCCGCACCGAGCTGGTCCGCCTGCTGTTTGGCGCCGACCGGGCAGACCGTGGCAGCGTGACACTGCACCCGAATTCAGAGCAAAAACCGCCGCAAGCGCTAGTAGATCATGCACCAGCAGCTACACAAAACATAGCAAAACCATCCACTACAGCACCCACCGCCCCCCGCACCTGGCAGCGGGGTTTCGCATCGCCGCTGCAGGCCATCGCCGCCGGTGTGGGCCTGGTCACCGAAGACCGCAAATCCCAGGGCCTGCTGCTGTCGCAGCCCATCCGGATCAACGCCACGCTGTCCGACCTGTCGGCCGTGTCGCGCGGCGGCTGGCTGCAGCGCGGGCTCGAAAGCCGTCTGGTGCAGGGCTTCATCCGCACCCTGCGCGTGCGCTGCCACGGCCCCGAGCAACCCGTGGGACAACTGTCTGGCGGCAACCAGCAAAAGGTGGTGTTCGCCCGCTGGCTGCACCGCGAAGGCCGCGTGCTGCTGCTCGATGAGCCCACGCGCGGCGTGGACGTGGGCGCGCGCGCCGAGCTGTATGGCGAGCTGGACCGCATGGCCGCCGAGGGCCGCGCGCTGCTCATGGTGTCGTCCGACCTGCGCGAACTCATGGCCATGGCCGACCGCATCGGCGTGATGAGCGCGGGCCGCCTGGTGGCCGTGTTCGAGCGCGGCGAGTGGTCCGAGCAATCGCTGCTGGCCGCCGCGTTCTCCGAGCCGGGCGGGCGCACCAGCACCACCCCTTCAACTTCTTCTCCTGTGACCGCATGAACGCCCCCACCACATCTGCCGCGCCCGCTGCGGCGCCCTCCTCCGCCTCGGTCTGGCGCAGCCAGCTGGGCACCTACCTGGGCCTGATGGCCGTGCTGGCGGGCATGGTGGCGCTGTTCTCGTCGCTGTCCGAATACTTCTGGAGCGCCGAGACCTTCATCACCATCGCCAACGAAATCCCGGCCCTGGCCGTGATGGCGGTGGGCATGACCTTTGTGCTCATCATTGCGGGCATCGATCTGTCGGTGGGCTCGGTGATGGCGCTGGCCGCCGCCACCTCGGCCGCCGCCATCCTGCAGTGGGGCTGGACGGTGCCCGCTGCGGCTGCCCTGGCACTGGCCACGGGCCTGGTGTGCGGCACCATCACGGGCATGATTTCGGTCGCGTGGCGGCTGCCCTCGTTCATCGTGTCGCTGGGCATGCTCGAAGCCGTGCGCGGCAGCGCCTATGTGGTGACCGACTCGCGCACGCAGTACGTGGGCGATGCGATCTCTTGGCTGTCGGCACCGTTTTTTGGCGGCATCTCGTTCGCCTTTTTGCTCGCCGTGGTGCTGGTGGTGGTGGCGCAGCTGGTGCTGTCGCGCACCGTGTTTGGCCGCTGCGTGGTGGGCATTGGCACCAACGAAGAAGCGATGCGCCTGGCCGGTGTGGACCCGCGCCCCATCCGCGTGATCGTGTTTGCCATGACAGGCCTGCTTGCAGGCCTGGCGGGCCTGATGCAGTCGGCCCGGCTCGAAGCCGCCGACCCCAACGCCGGCACCGGCATGGAGCTGCAGGTGATTGCGGCCGTGGTGATTGGCGGCACCAGCCTCATGGGCGGGCGCGGCTCGGTGGTGAACACCGCGTTTGGCGTGCTCATCATCGCAGTGCTCGAAGCAGGCCTGGCCCAGGTGGGCGCCAGCGAGCCCAGCAAGCGCATCATCACGGGTTTTGTGATCGTGGCGGCCGTCATTGTGGACACGCTGCGCCAGCGCCGCGCCAAGGTCTGAGAGACTGACCCCGCATCCAGCCTACCACCACCCACGACCTCATTCTTCTTTTTGCATGGCTACTATCAAGGACGTTGCGCGCCACGCCGAGGTGTCGGTCACCACGGTGTCGCACGTGGTCAACGGCACCCGCCGCGTGAGCCCCGAGGGGCGCGAGCGGGTCGAGGCCGCCATCCGCGCCCTGGGCTATGTGCCCAGCGCCATCGCGCGCAGCCTCAAGAGCAACAACACGCGCACGCTGGGCATGTTGATCCCCAACAGCTCCAACCCCTACTTTGCCGAGATCGTGCACAGCGTGGAAGACCGCTGCTTTGGCGCGGGCTACAACGTCATCCTGTGCAACACCAACGACGAGGCGCACCGCCAGGGCACCTACCTGCAGGTGCTGGCCGAGCGGCGCATCGACGGGCTCATCGTGGTCTCCACCGGGCATGACGCCACGCTGGCCACGCAGCTCGCGGGCCTGTCCATCCCGACCGTACTGGTGGACCGCGAAATAGACATCGCCGAGCAACAGCCCTGCGACCTGGTGGAAACCGCCCACATGCAGGGTGGCCTGCTGGCCACGCGCCACCTCCTGTCGCTGGGCCACCGCCGCACTGCCTGCATCGGCGGCCCCGAAGGCATTGCCCCCAGCGAGCAGCGCATTGCCGGCTGGCGCACGGCGCTGGCCGATGCGGGCTGCGGCACGGGTGACGGCCTGCTGTGGCATGGCAACTTCACGAGCCAGGGCGGCTACGAAGCCATGCACGCCGTGCTGCGCGCACCCGAGCCACCCACCGCCGTCTTCGTCTGTAACGACCTCATGGCCATGGGCGCGCTGTGCGCCGCACACGAGCGCGACCTGCGCGTGCCCGAGGCACTGTCCATCGTCGGCTTTGACGACATCGAACTCACCGCCTTCACCAGCCCACCGCTCACCACCGTCGCCCAGCCCAAGCAGCGCATCGGCGCGCTGGCCGTGGACATGCTGCTGGAGCGCATCGACGGCAAGCGCCAGGACGCGCGCAAGGTGATGCTGCAGCCCGAGCTGCGCGTGCGTGCCTCCACGGCCCATGCGCCCGGAGGTGCAGCATGAGCATCAACAACACACCCCGCATCGCCGTCGTCGGCAGCCTGAACATGGACCTGGTGCTGCAGGTACAACACGCACCGGGTCCCGGCGAAACCGTGCTGGCCGATGCCCTGCACCTGGTGCCCGGCGGCAAGGGCGGCAACCAGGCCGTGGCCTGCGCGCGCCAGGGCGCCCAGGTGGCCCTGTTTGGCCGCGTGGGCGACGACGGCTACGGCCACACGCTGCGCGCCGGGCTCGATGCCGACGGCATCGACCACAGCGGCGTGCAGACCGACACCGACACCACCACCGGCGTGGCCGCCATCACCGTGGAAGCCAGCGGGCAAAACCGCATCGTGGTCGTGCCCGGCGCCAATGGCCGCTTTGTGCTGGATGCCGTCGCGCTGGGCGCCGCGCTACAAGGCGCAGGCGGCCTGGTGCTGCAGTTTGAAACGCCCCTGCCCCAGGTGCTGGCCGCCGCCGAGATGGCGCATGCCGCTGGCTGCCCTGTGGTGCTCAACCCCTCGCCCATCCAGCCCCTGCCCGAGGCCCTGTGGCCGCGGGTTCACACGCTGGTCGTGAACGAGGTGGAAGCCACCGCGCTGGCAGGCCAGAGCGTGACCACGCCCGCCGATGCCGCGCAGGCCGCACAGGCCCTGCGCGCCAAGGGCCCCGCCCAGGTGGTGGTGACCCTGGGCGCTGCGGGCGCCGTGGCCGCCGATTCCGCTGGCAACCGCTACCACCCTGGCCTGGTCGTGCAGGCGGTGGACACCACGGCCGCAGGCGACACCTTCCTCGGTGCGCTGGCCGTGGCCCTGGCACGCGGCGAGCCACTGGACGCCGCCGTGCGCGAAGGCATCCGCGCATCGGCGCTGTGCGTCACCCAGCCCGGCGCCCAGCCCTCCATCCCCACCCGCGCCGCCGTGGCGCACAGCCCCCAACCGCCCGCCTGGAGCCCCCTGTGAAACGCACCGCCCTGCTGCACGCCGAACTCTCCCACGCCATCGCCACCCTGGGCCACGGCGACATGCTGGTGATCGGCGACGTGGGCCTGCCCATCCCCAACGGCCCGCGCCGCGTTGACCTGGCGCTCACGCCTGGCATCCCCGCCGTGGCGGATGTGCTGCGGGTGGTGCTGGAAGAAATGCAGGTCGAAAAGGCCGTGATCGCCACCGAAGCCATGGAGCGCAACGGCGGCCAGTTGCCCGCCTGGTGCCAGCTGCCGGTCACGCCCCAGGCGGTTTCGCACGAGGACTTCAAGCGCCTGACGCAGCAAGCCCGCGTGATGGTGCGCACGGGCGAGTGCACGCCGTACGCCAACGTGATCCTGGTGGCGGGCGTGACCTTCTGAGGTTCTGACGTTGTGAAACCCGCCAGGCTCGCCGCAGGCGGGGCGTTGCGGGTTTTGGAGAACGTCTGGCAGGGCGCACCTGGGGTACGCTGGGGCATCACCTATTGCCTGCCCCCATGCCCAGTTCCGAGCCCCACGACCTCCTGCCCCCCGAAATCACCGTCCTCGAACGCGGCTGGCTGTCGGCCAACAACATCCTCTTCATCGGCCAGCACGATACGGCCATCGTGGACACCGGCTACTGCAGCCATGCCGATCAGACCGTGGACCTGGTGCGCGGCACGCTGCAGGGCCGCGCGCTGGACCGCATCCTCAACACCCACCTGCACAGCGACCACTGCGGCGGCAACGCCGCGCTGCAAAAGACCTGGCCCAGCGTGCTCACCGCCATCCCGCCCGGCCAGGCCGACCATGTGCGCCAGTGGGATGCCTACGCGCTGAGCTACACGCCCACCGGGCAGGAGTGCCCACCCTTTCGGGCCGACACGCTGCTGGTGCCGGGCTCGTGTGTGCTGCTGGGCGACAAGCCCTGGCAGGTGCACGCCGCGCCCGGGCACGACCCCCATTCGGTGGTGCTGTTCGAGCCCCAGGGCCGCGTGCTGATCTCAGCCGATGCCCTATGGGAGAACGGCTTTGGCGTGGTGTTCCCCGAACTGGAGGGCGACGATGCCTTTGCCCAGGTGGGTGCCACGCTGGACCTGATTGAGGCGCTGTCGCCGCAGGTCGTGATCCCGGGGCACGGCCCCGTGTTTGCCGATGCGCCCCGCGCCATCGACGGCGCCCGCCGCCGCCTGGACGGCTTTGTGCGCAACCCGGGCAAACACGCGCTCTACGCGGCCAAGGTGCTGCTGAAGTACAAGCTGCTCGAATGGCAGCAGATCGGCATGGCCGACCTCACGGGCTGGGCACAGTGCACGCCCTACTTCGGTATGCTGCACCAGCGCCATTTCGGCGATCAGTCTGAGGGGGAGTGGCTGCTGAGCCTAACGGATGACCTAGTGCGGTCGGGGGCCGCAACGCGGCGAGGGGACATGCTGCACAACCTGTAACTTTGATGCATCGGTAACACTTGGGCCGCACTGGGTCCTGCGGCTCCTGCTACTTACGCCTGAAGCTGCTTGGATAGCTCCGACTTCGGTCCGAACGGTGTGCGTTTGCAGCAGTCTTCGCAGAACGCCTCGAACTCAGCGACTACCTTCTCCGTTTTAACCTTAGGGTCCAGGGCCATGTCGCGGGACACTTCCGCCCGCACGGTGTTGCCAGCAGGGGTTAACAAGAACTTCCAGACCGGCCAGAGGTGAACTCAGTAGCAGATTCGTGCCGTTGTTTTCCGGTCCACCTTCTCAAATGCTTCGCCCTTTACCCGAATATCCATGAACGTTATGCAACCGGACCCGAAGCCGACCGAGATGTAATCTTCATATTCCTTCAATGAGAACTCGATCTCAGGCCGAAGGCCCTCGTTGACGAGCGGTACGGCAAAATCAAGAGCCCGAATCGCAAGCTCCGTGGACATATCGATAGGCAGAGTAGCAGTGATCGTGAAGTCGCGAATGGTTCGCGTTAGCCGGTCTCGGTTGGTGCAATTCCACTTTGCCCCTTGCGCCAGTTCGCACCACCCCAAGCGGTGACGGCGATATCCTGGCCCGGTCTCGAATGCATCGGTTTCAAAATTTGCGTGTGGTGCACTTGACGTGCGGCCCAAGTCGTACACATACACACCGGTGACCGTAACCAGAACGCCTGGCCGAGGCAACGAAATGGCGGCGACCAACCGAGCCATCTCTGCACCATCAAGCGTGATGGGGGTTTTTTCAAGTGGGATTGCGGCCGCACAAAGCCAGGCAAATGCCAGCCATGCAGCGGCCAAAAAAGACCTGAACCCCCGGTTACCCATTGGACCTAGCATACCCATCAATGCTTGAACTGCTTGTCGCAGCCCGTCACGTGGTTCTTGCTGCTGGACATGCACTGGTAAAACGACTTCTTGTTGCCCGATGCGCCCTGGCAGTCGGACACGCTGTATTTGCCCTTGGCTTCGCGGATCTTGGGTGCCGTGGCGTCAAAAGCCGCTTGGGTCATGTAACCGTCCCGCACGTTCTTCTGGCCCACTTCCAGCATCAGGTCGGCCTGGTAGTGGATGTTGTCCACGGCCACAGCGCAGTTCAGGGGGACCTGCTGGCTGTCCACGGTGCCCAGCGATTTCTTGAGCCCTTCGCCAAACTCCTCAACGTCCTTGGAGACCTTCTTGGTGCCATCGGGGTTGTACTGCTGGCCCGCCTTGGCGCTGGTGCCCTTGCTGCCAGAGGAAGCGCCGCTGCCCCCGCTGGTGCCGTTGTTGCTCTGCAGCTTCAGCGGCTCGGCATCCTGCTTGGCGGGCGGGGGCTGCGAGCCGTAGTGGGTCTTGCCCTCGGCGTCCACCCATTTGTACACGGGTTGCGCCTGCGCGCCCACGCTCCACGCCGCTGCCGCGGCCATTGTGGCCACGCAGGCCATCCATGCCAGTTTGCCCATCACACCCTCTCATTTTTGAATAAAACCCGGCTGAGGCGCTAGTTGAATATGCGCCTTCAGCTCCTCTATTGATAGCAATCCAGGTACCTCTCGCCCCCGCATGGCGAGCAACAGGGCCTCAGGGCAAGTCCTTGTTTACCTCGGGCAAGTTCGCGTCGCGGGGGCCAATGGTGCCCAAGCGGCTTTTGAGAGACTGGGGCAGGCCGGTGAGGATGGCTGCGTAGTTGGTGGTGTTGGAGAGCACCTTCTTCACGTAGTCGCGCGTCTCGGCAAAAGGCACGTTCTCGGCCCAGATGGCGGCGTCCAGCACCGGGCCGTTGCGCCAGCTGCGTGGACGGCCAGGGCCCGCGTTGTAGGCGGCCGCGGCCATGGGCATGGAGCCCGCAAAGTCGTCCAGCGCCAGCTTGAGGTAGGCCGTGCCGATGGTGATGTTGGTGTCGCGGTCGGTGATCTGGTCGGGCGTGAAGTTGGTGAGGCCAATCTTCTTGGCCGTCCAGCGGGCCGTGGCGGGCATCACCTGCATGAGGCCCGAGGCACCGACATGCGAGCGGGCATCCATCACAAAACGGCTTTCCTGGCGGATGAGGCCGTACACATAGGCCGGGTCGATGCCGATGCCTTGGGCACGCTCCACCACGGTGCTGCGAAACGGCATGGGAAAGCGCTGCGTGACGTCCACCACGCCCTTGGTGCGTTCGCTGGTGTTGATGCAGCGGTCCCACACCTCGCGCTGGCAGGCGAAGTCGGCGGCGGCCAGCAGTTCGCGGTCGGGCATGCCGCCGCTCTGGTGCAGGTTGGTGGTGTAGTTCCACTCGCGCACGCCTTCGCTGCGCAGACCAAGCAGGATGGCGTACAGGGCGCGGTTGAGCCCCGGGTTGGCGCGGGCGGCAGCCTTTTCTTCGGCGGTGAGGGGCGCGGGAGCGGGGGGCGTGGTGATGCGTTGGCCCAGCTCTTCGAGCGCCAGCTGCTCATAGAAGCCGCGCGTTCCGGCAATGCCTTCGAGCAGTTGCCGGGCTTCGGCGCGTTCGGCATCGCTCACGCGGCCCGCCAGCAGCGAGCGCGCCTTCCAGTACACCCAGGTGCTGTCCTGGCGGCCTTCAGGGCCCATGGCATCCACCGCCTTGCCCACGGCCTTCCACTGGCCGGCGCGCAAGGCGGCACGCACCTTCCAGCCCAGCAGGTCGTCGTTGAGGTCGCTGTCCTTGGTCACATTGGCGAAGTAGCCGTGGGCGTTGCTGGCCAGTTTCTGCGCAGCGGTCTTGCCGATCACGCCCCAGGCCCAGTTGCGCTCTTCGGCCGAGAGGTGCACGCCCCATTTGTTCTCCAGCTGGTAGGCCGCGCCGTCCGGGTCGCTGGTGGCCAGCTTCAACAGGGCGAGCAGCACCAACTCTTGCCGGGCCTTGCCGGCCGCCGTGGCGCGCGAGAGCAGGTATTTGCTGGGCGCATCGAGCACATCCTTGAGCTGCGGCAGCGATTCGGGCGAAACGATCTCGACCGCCGAGCGCACCACGCGGGGGCGGTTGGCCTCCACGCCCAGGCGGGCCTTGCGCCACACGTCCAGGGCCGAGAGCTTCTTGTAGCCATACAGCTCGCGCGCGGCGTGGGTGCAGCCATCGTCGGCGTCGCGGATCGCATACCAGTTGCTGCGCACGTCCTCGGCCACGGTGGCCGGTGCCGTGCCCTTGATCTGGTCGATCAGCAGCGCGTAGCAGCGCACTTCGCGGTCGTCCGACATGCGGTAGCTGGGGTGTTGGTCGGCAAACTGGCCCCAGTCGCGCCGCTGGCCCAGCAGCAGCAGCCAGTCGTTGCGCAGGCGGTCTTCCTGGTAGGTGCCGGCGTAGCGCTGCATGAAGGCCTGAATCTCCGGTGGCGAGGCCTCGCCCAGACGCACGCGCAACTCCCAGTACGCGGCCCAAGGCTCGAGCGCATGGCCGCGTGCCGCAGGTAGCAGCTGCGCGAGCTTGTTGCGGTCGCCCTTGCGGAACGCCTGCTGCATCTCCAGCAGGGTATCGTCACCACGGTTTTGCGCCATGACAAGGGGCGCGGTGGCGGCCAGCAGGGTGGCGGCCACAAGGGGTGTCAGAATCGCTCTGAGAAATTGCATGGGGGAATTATCTGATGGACAAAGCAGCCCTTCGGCGCACATTGATAGAAGAACGCCTCAACCTGCCCGACCGCCTACAGCGGGCCGACCTGTTACAGCAGGTGATGCGCATCTGGCTGGTGAACCGGCCGGATACGGTGATCGGCGCCTACTGGCCCATCAAGGGCGAGTTCGACCCCCTGCCCGCCCTGCACCGCTGGAAGGAAGACGGCGAGCTGCTGGACGAACCCCTGCGCCGCCGCATCGGCCTGCCCGTGGTCAACAAGCAGCACAAGACCCTCACCTTCCACGCCTGGTACCCCGGCTGCCCCATGGAAGAAGACGCCTATGGCATCCCCAAGCCCAAGGACACCGAGGTCATCGTGCCCACGCTGCTGTTTGTGCCCTGCGTGGGCTACGCACCGGGTGGCTACCGGCTGGGCTATGGCGGCGGCTTTTACGACCGCACGCTGGCGACGCTGCAGCCCAAGCCGTTCACCGTGGGCCTGGGCTTCACCCATGGCTACCTGGACGACTTCGAGCCCGAGGAGTTCGACCTGCCACTCGACGCCATCCTGAACGACAACGGCGTGGTCTGGCCCATCTGACCCCCGGCCAGGCAGACCTGCACGATGGCCTGTGATGCCGGCAGCGCATCATTCAGACCAGTTTTTGGCATCGCTGACGCGCCCGGCAGCCGCTAGCATGGCGGGCTGACCTCTTCATCTCAGGTGCCCAACATGCTCAAGCTCTACATCGGCAACAAGAACTACTCGTCCTGGTCCATGCGCCCCTGGGTGCTGCTCAAGCAGGCGGGCATCGTCTTTGAAGAAGTGCGCGTGCGCTTTGACAGCTTCGACGCACAGTCGGAATTCAAGCGCACCATCGGGGCCGTGAGTCCCACGGCCAAAGTGCCCGTGCTGGTGGACGGCGACCTGGTGGTGTGGGACACCCTGGCGATTGCCGAGTACGTGGCCGAGACCCACCCCGACAAAAAGCTCTGGCCCACCGACGCCAAGGCCCGCGCACGCGCCCGCAGCGTCTGCGCCGAGATGCACAGCGGTTTCACCGCCCTGCGCAGCCACTGCCCCATGAACATCGAAGCAAACCTTGCCGACACCGGCGCCCTGATCTGGCGCGACCAGGCCGGCGTGCGCGCCGACGTGCAGCGCCTGGTGGAGATGTGGAGTGCGCTGCTGCAAGAGCATGGCGGTCCGCTGCTGTTTGGCGAATTCACCGTGGCCGACGCCTACTTTGCGCCCGTCTGCATGCGCCTGCATACCTACGCCCTGCCCGTGCCTGCGACCATCCAGGCCTATGTGGATCGCGTGCGCGCCCTGCCCGGCGTGCAGGCCTGGATCGACGAGGCACTGGCCGAGAAGGACTTCCTGGACTTCGAAGAGCCCTACCGCCTGCGCCATACCCAAGGCTGAGCACCACCATGGCCGTCACCATCTACCTGCGCTATGTACTCAACACCAGCAAGCTGAAAGAGTTTGAGCACTACGGAAAACTGTGGATTCCGCTGGTCGAGAAATTCGGCGGCCAACACCACGGCTACTTCATGCCCAGCGAGGGCGCCAACAACATCGCGCTGGCGCTGTTCACGTTCGAGAGCCTCGCAGCCTACGAGCGCTACCGAGAGGCGTCGATGCAGGATGCGGACTGCCAGGCGGCCTTCCGCTATGCCGAAGACACGGGGTGCATCGTGAGTTATGAGCGGAGTTTTTTCAGGCCGGTGTTTGGCTGAAGGGGCACGGGCAGCCGGGCCACGCTACCGAAACTGCTTGCGCAAGAACGCCTTGTGCCGCGCGATGTGCGCCAACTGGGCGGGGGCCATGGAGCCGCCCAGGTCTTCGTCCTCGGTGTTGAGCACCTGGTTCGCGTAGGCCATGGCGCGGGCCACCACATCCTCCTCGCTCACGCCCTGGGTGGCAGCAAGGTCCATCGCCACGCGGCGCATGGCGCGCTGCGACAGCATCCACATCGCGCCGAAGGAATCCCATGCGGCCGCCACCTCCTTGAACTTGTCATGTTCAGCCAGGATGTCGTTGAGCGGCTTGGCCAGGATCTCCTGCAGCGCCTCCACCTGGGCCTTCAGGGCCTCGAATTGCGCCTCGCGCTGCAGGGCCTCGGCGGCCGCGTTGGCGGCGGCGTCAGGCGCCTGGGGCACGGGCACGCTGCCGTCGGGGTTGAGCTGGGCAATGGTGAGGTCGGACGATAGGGACATGGTGGACAGGAATATACGGCCGGGGGCCCGGCCTAAACTACGCCGATGCAAATCTACATGGTGGGCGGCGCGGTCCGCGACAAGCTGCTGGGCAGGCCGGTGAATGACCGCGACTGGGTGGTGGTGGGCGCCACGCCCGAGCAGATGCTGGCGCAAGGCTACCTGCCCGTGGGGCGCGACTTCCCCGTCTTTTTGCACCCCGAAACACGCGAGGAATACGCGCTGGCCCGCACCGAGCGCAAGAGCGGGCGCGGCTACCGGGGCTTTGTGGTGCACAGCTCGCCGGATGTGACGCTGGAAGAAGACCTCTCCCGCCGCGACCTTACTATCAATGCGATAGCTGAAAACATAGATGGGAAGCGCGCAGAAGGCATTTTTGACCCCTATTCTGGTGCCCAAGACATTGAGGCACGGGTGCTGCGCCATGTGACCGACGCTTTCCGCGAAGACCCGGTGCGCATCCTGCGCGTGGCGCGCTTTGCGGCGCGCTTCACCGACTTCACCGTGGCGCCCGAGACGATGCAGCTGATGCGCGAGATGGTCGCGCATGGCGAGGTGGACCACCTGGTGGCAGAGCGCGTGTGGCAAGAGCTGGCGCGCGGGCTGATGGAAGCACAACCCTCGCGCATGTTCGAGGTGCTGCGCGAGTGTGGCGCGCTGGCCGTGCTGCTGCCCGAGGTGGCTCGCCTGTGGGGCGTTCCCCAGCGCGCCGACTACCACCCCGAGGTAGACACCGGCGTGCGCCTGATGATGGTGCTGGACATGGCCGCGCGGCTCTCGGCGCCGCTCACCGTGCGCTTTGCCTGCCTGGCGCACGACCTGGGCAAGGGCACCACGCCCGCCGATGTGCTGCCACGCCACATCGACCACGAAACCCGCAGCGCCGAGTTGCTGAAAGACGTGGCCGAGCGCCTGCGCGTGCCGGTGGACTGCCGCGAGACGGCCGACGTGGTGGCGCGTGAACATGGCCACATCCACCGCAGCACCGATTTGTCTGCCGCTGCCCTGGTGCGCCTGCTGGAGCGCTGCGACGCGATCCGCAAGCCCGAGCGGTTTGCCGAGATTCTGCTGGCCTGCGAATGCGACGCACGTGGGCGGCTGGGGTTTGAAGAGTCTGCCTACCCGCAGCGCCCCCGCCTGCTGGCCGTGCTGGCCGCCGTCCAATCGGTCGTCACGCGCGAGATTGCGGCCCAGGCCGCCGCCAGGGGCCAAAGCGGCCCGCAGGTGGGTGCGCTGATCCACCAGGCACGGGTCGAGGCGGTGGCGCAGTGGCTGCACACCCAGGCGCACGGCGCTACCACCTGACCGCGTGCGCTGCGTCGCCAAGATCGGTCCAACCCTCCCTACAATCCGCGTCCGCTCGCACCCTGGAAAGGGTGCGTCTTTTGGCTATTTTGCGATCACGACGCCGCTATGACCTCTGTGCACATCCGACCCGCCACCCCGGCAGACGCCGACACCATCGCGCCGCTGTTGGATGCCTACCGGCAGTTCTACGAACAGGCACCAGACCTGGCCGGAGCGAGGGCCTTCATTGCAGAGCGGTTGGAGCGCGACGAGTCCGTGATCTTGCTTGCGATGGATGGGGCACTGGCAGCGGTGGGCTTTTGCCAGCTCTACCCCACGTTCTGCTCGGTGGAGGCAGCGCCCATCTACACGCTGTACGACCTGTTCGTGGCGCCCGCAGCGCGCAAGACAGGGGCCGGGCGCAGCTTGCTGCTGGCGGCAGAAGCGACGGCCCGCGCCCATGGCAAGGTGCGCATGGACCTGACCACGGCCCACACCAACACCACGGCGCAAAAGCTCTACGAATCGCTGGGCTGGACGCTGGACACAGTGTTCCGCGCGTACAGCAAGCGTGTCAGCGCCTGAAGCTCCATTCCCCCACCAGCGCTACCAGCGCAGCAGACGCGGCCCCAGTACAGCCCCCAGAGCAGTCGGTATGGCCATGCCCGCCAGATACCACACCGCCAAAAACGGGGTGGCCATCTCGGGGCAATGCAGGGCATACACCAGCGCCCCCAGCGCGCCTGCCAGCAAGCCAGCGCCCGCTCCTGCCCACGCCAGCCGCGTGGGCGCAGCGCCCTTGAGCGCCCAGAAGCCCCCAACGAACGCAGGAACCGACAGCAAGGCGATATTGAAGGGACAAGTCCGCCAGGTGCTGCCCAGAATCAGCGGCACACGCTCCGCCGCAGGCACCTGCCACAGAGCCCCCAGGGCCATGGCCCACAGCACCAGCGGCGGCACCGCCAGCCACAGGGCTGCGAGGCCCAGCGGCATGCCCGGGCGGGCCATGCGGCGCAGCAGCGCCAGGCCAGCGGCTGCCAGGGCGGCCGCAAACACCAGCTTGCCCCAGAACATGGGCAACGCCATGGTCGCCAGCAGGTCAGGGCGCAGACCGAACAGGGCCAGCATCAGCCCCCCGGCACCGGCAATGCCCACAGCGCTAGCGACAGCAAACCGTCGCTCAATAGCGACGGGCTGCACCGGCCGGTCATCGGTGGCCAGCAGGTGGATCAATTCATCGGTTTTCATGCCATTCCCCTGATCTTGGCGGCCAGGGCCTTGAGCCCCCGGTGCACGCCGACTTTGACGGCCGACTCCGACAACCCCGTGAGGCGCGCCGTCTCGACCACCGACAACCCTTCCAGCTTCACATACTCAATGGGCAGCCGCTGCTTGTCTGGCAGCGTGCGCAACAGTTGCCCCAGGTCTCGCCGGGCTTCGGCAGCCTCGCTGTCGCTGATGGCAAACAACTCGTCGGCATCGTCCAGCGGGTCGTTGCGGCCCTCCTTCACGGCATGCGAGCGCAGCCAGTCGATGAGCTTGTAGCGCGCAATCGCATGCGCCCAGGCGGTCACCGGCATCTCGGGCCGGTAGGTGTGGCGCTGGTTGTGCACGGCCAGCAGCGTCTCCTGCACCAGGTCTTCCACCTCATCGGGCCGCTGCGCCAGGCGGCGGCGCAGGAAGGCGCGCAGGTGAGCGCTCAGCTCCTTCAAAAAACGCTGGTAAGAGGCTGCATCGGCATCCAGCCCCCGCATCAGCAAGCCGCGCAGGCGCTCTTCCACTATCTCCATGGTGTCTCCCTGCAAAGAATTCGTATGCCGGGGCCAATGGGTTACAGGCAACACAAAAAATATTTGCGCAACGCCGCCACGATTTTTTGAGCAGTGCTGTAACCCGCCTGCTGCACAGCCCGAATTACAACGCAGATCGGGCCACTCAATGCGACCTCAGTGCCGCAACCCGGTCGGATTCAACCTTTATCCAACCCTCGGAGAACCGTACCATGACCACTCGCACCCTCAGCCTCGGCGCCCTCGCACTCGTTGCCCTGACCTCTGGCGCCGCCATGGCCCAAACCAACGCCGCCCCCATGGACGGCGCCAAGCCTGCCATGGAGAAGTGCTACGGCGTCTCGATGGCTGGCAAGAACGACTGCGCCGCAGGTCCCGGCACCACCTGCGCGGGCACGTCCAAGATGGACTACCAGGGCAACGCCTGGAAGTTTGTGCCCGCAGGCACCTGCACCACCATCAAGACGCCCAAGGGCATGGGCATGCTGACGCCCATGAAGAGCTGACCATGGCATCCCCTCTCACCGCCGGCCTGGGTCTCAAGCCCCAGCACTACGACGAGGCGCTGCGATGCACTGCCCCCGGCCTGTGGTGGGAGGTGCACCCCGAGAACTACCTGGCCGACGGCGGCCCGCGCCTGGCCTGGCTCGAAGCCATCCGCTCGCGCCACCCAGTGGCACTGCATGGCGTGTCACTGTCGCTTGCGGCCGATACACCACCTGATGAGGCCCACCTGGCACGGCTTGCGGCCCTCGCAAGACGGATAGAGCCCGCCATCATTTCGGAGCACCTGGCCTGGTCCACCTGGCACGGGCAATACCTGCCCGACCTGTTGCCGTTTCCGCGCACGCACGCGGCACTGCACCGCATCGCCGGCAACATCGCCCGCACGCAGGATGTGCTGCAGCGCCCCATCGCCATCGAGAACCCCACGCATTACCTGCACATCGACGGCCACGACTGGGCAGAAACCGATTTTCTGGCCGAGCTGGTGCGGCGCACCGGCTGCACGCTGCTGCTGGACGTGAACAACGTGTACATCAGCGCCAACAACCTGGGATTTAGCGCGCAAGCCTACCTCGAAGCTTTCCCCCTGCACGCCGTGGCAGAGATCCACCTGGCAGGCCACCATGCCGACCCGGTGCATGGCAATGCTCTGCTGATCGATAGCCACGATGCGCCCATCGCGCCAGCGGTGTGGGCGCTGTACGAGCAGGTGATGGCGCGCACTGGCCCCGTGCCCACCCTGATCGAACGCGACGACCAGTTGCCTACCTTCAATGAACTGCTGGCCGAGCGGGAGCGTGCCCACCGCGCGCTCACCCATGCACAGCCCCGGGAGGTTGCATGCAGCTGAGCACCTTTCAGGACGGCTTCTCTGCCGCTCTGCTCGGCCATGCTGCAGATGCACCATGGCTGTCCGCATTGGAAGCTCAGCCCGGTTTTGCCGTGTACCGCAACACCGTGCTCAAGGGCTGCATCGATGCGCTGCAGGCCAATTACCCCACGGTGTGCCAGCTGGTGGGCGAAGACTGGTTCCGCGCCGCTGCGGCGGTGTTTGCCCGTGCGCAGCCGCCGCGTGACGGCTTGCTGGTGGACTATGGCGCCGGGTTTGACAACTTTCTGGCCGGTTTTGCACCGGCGGCCGAACTGCCCTACCTGAGCGCCGTGGCAAGCCTTGACCGCTGCTGGACCGCATGCCATCTGGCGGCAGACGCCACCGCCGTGGACCGCCACTGGCTGGCACAGCCGGCCCCTGGCACCGTGCCCCACGCGTCACTGCAGCCGCACCCCGCCGCACGCTGGGCCTGGTGTGAAGACTTTCCCGCCTATGCGCTGTGGCACCACCACCGCGAAGGCCTGGCCCTGCCCGAGGCCTTGGACTGGCACGGCGACGGCGCACTGCTCACCCGGCCCCATGCGGACGTGATATGGCGGCCCCTGTCCCGCGCCGGCGTGGCGTTTCTGGACGCGTGCGCCCAAGGCCTGCCACTGGAGACTGCCGCCACCCGCGCCCTGGTGGCCGAGCCGGCGACCGACTTTGCCGCCCTGATGACCAGCCTGCTCGACGCGGGCGCCTTGACGACCACCAACCCACACACCGCCCACACCGGCTGAGGAGCCCACCATGCACATCCCCAACACCCCGGCCACCCACGTCCACACGCCCCCCGCCACAGGCCCGCGCATGCTGTGGGCCCGCCTGGCCGACACCGCCACCTGGCTCACCCCGCACAGCCTGCTGGCCCTGGTCAACCGCGTGGCCATTGCGGGCATCTTCTGGATGTCGGCACGCACCAAGGTCGAGGGCTGGTTCACCATCTCCGACAGCGCCTACGCGCTGTTCCGCGACGAATACAAGCTGCCCTTGCTGCCACCCGAGCTGGCAGCGCAGATGGCTACCGTGGCCGAGCACCTATTCCCGGTGCTGCTGGTGCTGGGCCTGTTCACACGCCTGTCGGCCCTGGCGCTGCTGGGCATGACGCTGACGATTCAGCTGTTTGTCTACCCGGACGCGTGGCCCACCCACCTGTCATGGGCGGGGCTGATGCTGTACCTGGTGGGGCGCGGTGCCGGCAACGTGTCGCTGGACCGGGCGCTTGGGATTCGTTGAGGAACCCGTCTGCGCGGGATCAATAGCTACTATTTCAATAGCACTCAAGGCATATTCAACTATCGCTTGCGGCCTAAAACGCTTCAAAACCTGCCAAGTCGTTCCCAATCACCCCACCACGGTACGCACCCAGCGCACGATGTCCGCCGCCCCCAGCGCGCCCGAAATGCGCGCCACCTCACGCCCCTGCTGAAACAGGATCATGGTCGGAATGCTACGGATGGCATAGCGCGCCGCAATGGCCTGCTGGTCTTCGGTGTTGAGCTTGGCCAGGCGCACGCGGGGTTCCAGCTCACGCGCAGCCTGCGCAAAGGCGGGCGCCATCTGGCGGCAGGGACCGCACCACGGGGCCCAAAAATCCACCAGCACCGGGATGTGGCTGCGCACCACATGCTTGTCAAAGCTGGTGGCATCCAGCTCCAGCGGCGCCCCAGCAAACAGGGGCTGATGGCATTGGCCACAGTCGGGCGCGCTGCCCAGGTCGGCGCTCTGCACGCGGTTGGTGGTGTGGCAATGGGGGCAGACGATGTGCAGGGCTTCGGTCATGGCGCAGCAAGAGTTAGAGGCAAAAAGCTTGGTGATCATTTGGCGCCGCAGGCGCGCGGTTTCAAGAGTCCGCGCGGCAATCTGCGGCCACTCCAGTTGCAACCGGTCGCAGACCTTGCGCGCGTTTACCAGCCCTGAATCCCCCTGGTGGCCGTGCCTGCATTGCAGCGTCTGCTATGGTTTCGCGCATGCAGCTGCTCCCCACACTGACAACTGCCCATGCGCTTTTTCTCGATTTCGATGGCACGCTCACCGAGCTGGCACCGCGCCCTGAGGCGGTGCGCATCGCATCGGGCCTGATTCCCACGCTGTCATCGTTGCACACCCAGCTGGGTGGGGCGCTGGCCATCGTGACCGGCAGACCCGAAGCCGACATCGACGGATTTCTGGCGCCGCTGCGCCTGCCGCTGGCGAGCGAACATGGGGCCCAATACCGCCTTTTTGACACTTCGGTGCCCGCCACCGCACCACCCGCGCTGGAGTCCGTCTTGCAAGCCGCTCAGGCCCTGGCAGCGCGCCACCCCGGTCTGCTGGTGGAGACCAAGCGTGTGAGCGTGGCCCTGCACTACCGCCAGGCGCCCCACCTCGAATCCCTGTGCCACGACACGCTGGTGCGGGCCATGCGCGAGGTGGAAGGTGTGGAACTGCTGCGTGGCAAATGCGTCTTTGAAGTGAAACCCCGTGGCGTTCACAAAGGCCAGGCCATCGTCGACTTCATGACACAACCACCCTTTGTGGGCCGCACGCCGGTCTTTGTGGGCGATGACGTCACCGACGAGGCCGGCTTTGCCGCTGTGCAGACGCTCGGCGGCTGGGGCATCAAGGTGGGCGAAGGGCCCACCATGGCACAACACCGCTGCATGACATCGGCCGCACTGCGGGGCTGGTTGTCGTCTGCACGCACAACGCTGGAGCGCGAACGATGAACACAGCCGCCACAGCCCCCCAGACGGGCTCGCTCAACCTCGGGATGATCGGCAACTGCGCCATCAGCGCACTGATCGACGACCACGCCCGCATGGTGTGGTGCTGCCTGCCGCGCTTTGATGGCGACCCGGTGTTCAATGCCCTGCTGCAGCCCGGGGATGGGGGCAGCCACTTTGCGATCGAGCTGGAAGACCTGGCATCGGCCCACCAGTGGTACGAGCCGAACACCGCCATCCTGCGCACGCAGTTGTTCGACAAGGCGGGCCACGGCATCGAGATCACCGACTTTGCGCCACGCTTTTACAGCCGGTCACGCTACTTCCGGCCCATGACGCTGGTACGCCGGGTGCGCCCCATCCAGGGGTCGCCGCGCATCCGTGTGGCGCTCAAGGTGCGCTACGACTGGGGCCAGACCACGCCCGAGATCACGCGCGGCAGCAACCACATCCGCTATGTGGGCGAGAGCATGACGCTGCGCCTGTCCACCGATGCACCGGTGTCGCATGTGCTGTCGGGCCAGGCGTTTGTGCTCACGCGCGAACACAACTTTCTGCTGGGCGCCGACGAGACGCTGGTGGACGGTATTGCCGATAACGCCCGCCGCTTTGAACAGGAGACCACGGCCTACTGGCGCAGCTGGAGCCGCGCCCTGGCCATTCCACTGGAATGGCAGGACGCGGTGATCCGTGCGGCCATCACGCTCAAGCTGTCGCTGTACGAAGAAACCGGTGCCATCGTGGCCGCCATGACCACCAGCATCCCTGAGTCGGCCCACAGCGGCCGCAACTGGGACTACCGCTACTGCTGGCTGCGCGATGCTTTTTTTGTGGTGCGCGCGCTCAACAGCATCTCCGAGGTGGGCACCATGGAGGACTACCTGCGCTGGCTGAGCAACGTGGTGGTCGAAGGCGGCGACGGCCACATCCAGCCGCTGTATGGCATCGGGCTGGAGAAAGACCTGCCCGAAAGTTTTGTGCCCCAGCTGGCGGGCTACCGGGGCATGGGCCCGGTGCGCGTGGGCAACCAGGCAGCCGAGCATTTTCAGCACGACGTGTACGGCAACATCGTGCTGGGCGCGGCCCAGGCCTTTCATGACCACCGCCTGCTGCACCGCGCGGGCCTGGCCGAATTCAAGCGGCTGGAACAGGTGGGCGACAACGCAGTGCGTGTGTACGGTCAGCCCGATGCCGGCATGTGGGAGCTGCGCACGCGCGCCCGGGTGCACACCTCGTCCGCACTGATGAGCTGGGCCGCTTGCGACCGGCTGGCCAAGATCGCCGCCACGCTGCAGCTGGCCGACCGTGCCAGCCACTGGCAGCAATATGCCGACCGCATGCGCGCCGAGATCCTCAACAAGTCGTGGTGCGAAGAACGCCAGGCGTTTGCCGAGAGTTTTGGCGGGCATGAGCTGGATGCCAGCGTGCTGCTGATGGCCGAGGTGGGCCTGATCGATCCCAAGGACCCGCGCTTTGTGAGCACCGTGGAGGCCATGGAAAAGAGCCTGTGCGATGGCCCCTACATGCGCCGCTACGAGGCGGCCGACGACTTTGGCAAGCCCGAAACGGCCTTCAACATCTGCACCTTCTGGCGCATCGACGCGCTGGCGCGCATTGGCCGCAAGGCCGAGGCACGGGCCATCTTCGAGACCATGCTGGCCGCACGCAACCCGCTGGGCCTGCTGTCGGAGGACACCCACCCCGAAACCCGCGAGATGTGGGGCAACTTCCCGCAGACCTATTCGATGGTGGGTGTGATCAACGCCGCCGTGCGCCTGTCAGCGCCCTGGGACAGCGTGATTTGAGGCGCTGTCCGACACCGGCCGGGGGCGGTCAGCACGGATGATTGCCCCCATGAGCCGTCTTGTCGTCATCTCCAACCGCCTTGCCGATCCGCGCAAGCCCGCCGCCGGTGGCCTTGCTGTGGCCCTGGGTGAAGCCCTGAACCAGACCGGAGGCCTCTGGTTTGGCTGGAGCGGCACCGTGGTCGAAGACGGCACACCCGGCGAGAGCGAACTGCACACCCGCCAGGCCGGCGCCGTCACCCTGGCCACCGTGGACCTGTGCCGCGAAGACCATGACAGCTACTACCACGGCTACAGCAACAGCGTGCTGTGGCCGGTGTTCCATTACCGGCTGGACTTGGCCGACTTCAACGCCCGCTACATCACCGGCTACCGGCGTGTGAACCAGATGTTTGCGCGCAAGCTGCTGCCCCTGCTGCGCGACGACGATGTGATCTGGGTGCACGACTACCACCTGATCCCGCTGGCCGCCGAACTGCGCGCCATGGGCTGCAAGCAGCGCATCGGGTTCTTTCTGCACATTCCCATGCCGCCGCCGCTCATCATGGCGGCCATTCCGCAGCACGAGTGGCTGATGCGGTCTTTGTTCGCCTACGACCTGGTGGGCCTGCAGAGCGAGGCCGACGTGTCGCATTTCACGCGCTATGTGCGCAACGAGGGCAGCGCCGAAGAAGTGGACGAAAAGCGCGTGCGCGCCTTTGGGGCTACCGTGGTGGTGCAGTCGTTTCCCATCGGCATCGACGTGGACGAATTTACCCGCCTCACACACGCCCCCGACGCGGTGGAGACCTACGAGAACATGCGCGACGAGTATTCGCGCAGGCGCCTGCTGCTGGGCATTGACCGGCTCGACTACTCCAAGGGCATCCCACACCGCGTGCGCGCATTCCGCGAGCTGCTGGATCGTTACCCCGAAAACCGCGACAGTGCGACGATGATCATGATCGCCTCACCCAGCCGCGACGACGTGCACGCCTATGCCGACCTGCGCCAGGAACTGGAGGGCCTGTGCGGCTCGGTCAATGGCGACTACGGCGAACTGGACTGGATGCCCGTGCGCTACATCCACCGCATGGTGGCGCGCAAACGTGTGCCGGGCCTGTGCCGCGCCGCTGCCGTGGGCCTGGTCACGCCACTGCGCGATGGCATGAACCTGGTGGCCAAGGAATACGTGGTGGCGCAAGACCCGGACAACCCCGGCGTGCTGGTGCTGTCACGGTTTGCAGGTGCAGCAGAACAGTTGAAAGAGGCGCTGCTGGTGAACCCCTACGACCCCCAGGGCATGGCCGACAGCATCCAGCAGGCCCTGCAGATGCCGCTGGCCGAACGGCAGGCGCGCCACCAGAAGCTCATGGCGCGCATCAGGGAGCACGATGTGCACTGGTGGCGCAAGGCGTTTCTGGACGCGCTGCAGACGGCGGGCTAGCAGGCGCAGCGGCCGCGGTGATGGCGGCCCTACAACAGCTTGGTGATCAGGCTGACCACAAAGCTCAGCAGCAGCGTGGACGCCAGCGGCACATCCCAATCGCGCCCCAGCCAGCGAAACCGGAAGTCCCCGGGCAACCGCCCAAAGCCCATGCGGCGCAGCAGCGGCGACAGCCAGCTGATGAACATCAGGGCCAGGAGAATGACGAGGAGCCAGCGGAACATGGTGCGCCCAGTGTAGGCGCCACCGCATTCGACTAGGCGATGGCGGTTTCGGCCAGTTGGGCCAGCGCCTGGGCATGCAAATGCGGCGTGGCAGCGGCTACCACCCGCCCATCCGATGCCACCGTGAGCGCGCGGCCCTGCCAGTCGGTAATGCGCCCGCCCGCGCCCTCCACCAGGCAGACCAGCGAGAGGTAGTCGTAGGGCTGCAGCCCCGCCTCCACCACCAGGTCCACATGCCCCCCCGCCAGCTGGGCATAGGCATAGCAGTCGCCGCCAAACCGGCGCAGCGCGCACTGGCGGCTCAGCGCTTCAAAACACTGCCAGTCGGCCGCACCAAAGGCGTCCGGCGACGTGGTGTAGATGCGGGCCTGCGCCAGTTGCTCGCACCCGCTGGCCCGCACGGGCTGGCCATTGCACTGCGTCAGCTGGCCTGCCAGCCCCGTCCAGCGCTCACCCAGCACCGGCAAATCCATGAGCCCCAGCACGGGCAGCCCCTGGTGCAGCAGTGCAACGAGCGTGCCCCACAGCGGCGATCCGGTGATGAAGCTCTTGGTGCCGTCGATGGGGTCGATAACCCACACGTACTCGGCGTCCAGCCGCTCGCGGCCATGCTCCTCGCCCAGGATGCCGTGCGTGGGTGCCTGCGCCTGCAGCACCGCGCGCATCGCAGCTTCGGCCTCGCGGTCGGCAATGGTGACCGGGCTCTCGTCCGCTTTGGTCAGCACATCCAGCGGGGTGCGGAAGTACCGCAGCGAGTGGACGCGGGCCGCATCGGCCAGGGCGTGCGCCAGGGCCAGGAAGGGGGAAACGGGGGTTGGCAAAGTGTTCATGGGAATGTGTAAGGAAAGAGGTCCGGGCTGTGTTTGGGCAATGAAGAAGGGCCTACCGCTCGGCATGAACGGGTTGGCATATTTAGTGCTTGTGTATTTTCGTGCAAAAACAATAATTTGCACAAGTGCAATAAAACGCACAATTTTGGTGAACAAATTCCCTGGCCTGCGGCGACCCCGCACTGTTTTTTGGCAACGCACCGTTCTGGAGAAATTCATGCGCACTAGCTCCTCCCTCTTTGCCGCCCTGCGCCTGCTGCCCGTGCTGGGCGCCTTGGCCTGCGGGCTGACCGCCGCGCAGGCGGGCACCGTCACGGCCTACACCGCGCTCGAAGAAGATGAGATCAAGGAATACCTGGCCGCCGCAAAAAAGGACTTGCCCGATGTGGATGTCAAATTGCTGCGCCTGTCCACCGGCGACCTGGGTGCGCGCATCCTGGCCGAAGCCGCCAATCCGCAGCACGATGTGATCTGGGGCTGGGCGCTGACTAACACGCTGGACCCGCGCATCACCGCCCTGCTGGAGCCCTATAGCCCCAAGGGCAGCGACAAGCTGGCTGCCAAGGACAAGGCCGCCGATGGCAAATGGTTCACCACCACCGGCTACATGGCCGCGTTCTGTGTGAACACCGAGGTGCTCAAGGCCAAGAAGCTGCCCATGCCCACGTCGTGGAAGGACCTCACCAACCCCGTCTACAAGGGCGAGGTCGTCATGCCCAACCCGGTGTCCTCGGGCACGGGCTACCTGCAGATTGCCGCGCTGATCCAGTCGCGCGGCAATGACGAGGGCTGGAAGCTCATCAAGGCCATGGACGGCAACGTGGCGCAGTACATCAAGTCGGGCTCGCGCCCCTGCAAGGCCGCGCGGGCGGGTGAGTTTGCAATTGGCACCTCGCTGGCGTTTGCGGCCATGCAGTCGGTGGACGAGGGCTACCCGGTCAAGATGGTGATCCCCACTGACGGCGCGGGCTATGAGCTGGAAGCCTCGGGCCTGATGGCCAGCTCCAAGAACAAGGCCGACGCCAAGCGCTTTCTGGACTGGACGCTGTCGCCCGGCGCGGCGCAGCTCTACACCAAGTACAAGGAAATCGTCACCGTGCCCGGCGTGCCGCAATCCAAGGCGGCCGCAGCGGCAGGCCTGCCCGCCGACCTCTCCAAGGTGCTCTACCCCATGGACTTTGCCAAGTCCGCCAAGGAACGCGACGCGATCCTGGGCGCCTGGCAAAAGACCATCGGCCGCTGAACCGCTGCACTGAACCTCACTCCCCGAGGACCACACACCATGTCCCTGCAGATCACCGACCTGCACAAGAGCTTTGACGGCCAGGTCGCGCTCGAACGCATCCACCTCGCCGTGGGCGCCTCGGAGTTCGTGTGCCTGCTGGGCCCCAGCGGCTGCGGCAAGACCACGCTGCTGCGCATCATCGCGGGGCTGCTGCCTGCCGATGGCGGCCGCATCACGCTGGGCGGCCGTGACCTGGCCACGCTGCCGGCGCGCGACCGGGGCTTTGGCATCGTGTTCCAGTCGTACTCGCTGTTCCCGCACATGACGGTGGCGCAGAACGTGGGCTACGGCCTGGCCATCCGCCGCACACCGCGCGATGTGGTGCAGGCGCGCACGGCCGAGCTGCTGGACATGGTGAAGCTGGCCGACTATGGCGGGCGCTACCCGGCGCAGCTGTCGGGCGGCCAGCAGCAGCGCGTGGCCATTGCGCGGGCACTGGCGGTGAACCCCTCGCTGCTGTTGCTCGACGAACCCCTGTCGGCACTGGACGCCCGCGTGCGCGCCGACCTGCGCCATGAGCTGCGCGAGGTGCAGCGCCGCCTGGGCATCCCCACCATCATGGTCACGCACGACCAGGAAGAAGCCCTGGCCATGGCCGACCGCATCGTCTGCATGCAGGGTGGGCGCATTGCACAGGCGGGCTCGCCGCGCGAGCTGTACCTGGCGCCGCGCACCCGCTTTGTGGCCAACTTCATGGGGCACAGCAACCTGCTGCCGCCCGCCCAGGCACGACTGCTGCAGCCCGCCCTGGGCGGGGCCCCCGAAGGCATGGAGCCGGAGTCAGCCCTGCTGTGCATCCGCCCCGAACGCCTGCAGCTGCAAGCCAGCGCACAGGGTGCGGGCCGCGTCACCGGCACCACCTTCCTGGGCAGCATCCAGCGGGTGCAGCTGCGCTGGAACGACCTGGACCTGCTGGCCGAATCCAGCAGCGCCAGCACCTGGGAGGCTGGCCAGAACGTGAACATCTCGGTGAGCGCGCAGGACTGCGCCTGGGTGCACGCATGAGCTCCACCACCGCCCCCCAACTGCCGCCCATGCATGCCAGCGAGCGCTGGCTGCTGCGTGCCTGCCTGCTGCTGCCGCTCGCCGCGCTGGTGCTGTTCTTTGGCGTGCCCATGCTGGCCATTGCCTGGCGCAGCCTGGTGCAGGACACGGGCGGCATCGGCTGGGGCAACTACGCCGCGCTGCTCGACACCCCGGGCGTGTGGCGGGCCCTGGCCAACAGCCTGCTGCTGGGCGCCGTAACCACGGCCGTCACGCTGGTGCTGGCCTTTGTGGTGGCGTTTGGGCTGGAGCGCACCGGCATGCCGGGCCGCCGCTTTGTGGCCGGGGCGCTGGCGCTGCCCATGCTGGCGCCCTCGCTGGTGCTGGGGCTGGGACTCATCTTTTTGCTGGGGCGCAACGGCGTCGTGGGCAAGATGCTGGGCGTACGGCCCGAAATCTATGGTTTTTGGGGCCTGCTGATTGCGGACGTGCTCTATGCGCTGCCGCAGGCCGTGCTCATCGTGCGCACCGCGCTGCGCCAGGGCGATGCCCGGCAGTACGACGCCGCCGAGGTGCTGGGCGCCACGCCCTGGCGGCAGTTTTGCGACATCACGCTGCCGCAGGCCCGCTACGGCCTGCTGAGCGCTGGGTTTGTGGTGTTCACCATCACCATCACCGACTTTGGCAACGCCGTGGTCATTGGCGGCAACTTTGCCGTGCTGGCCACCGAGATCTACAACCAGGTCAGCGGGCAGATGAAGTTTGGCATGGGCGCGGTGGTGGGCATGCTGCTGCTGGCGCCCGCCGCGTTGTCGGTGTTCATCGAACGCATGGCCGCACAGCGTGCCGGGGCAGGTGCCGAATCGGCCCTGCCGCCCACGCCCACCCGCCGCCCGGGGCGCGATACCGCATTCTTCATCGCCTGCATGGGCATTGCGGGCAGCATCGTGGCCCTGGTGCTCACGGTGGTGGTGGCCAGCTTCATCCGGCTGTGGCCCTATCGGCTGGACCTCACGCTCAAGCACTACGACATCACCATTGCGGGGGGCTATGCGCCGCTGTGGACCTCGGTGTGGGTTTCGGCCCTGGCCGCCAGCGTGGGCGCGGCGATGCTGTTTGTGCTGTGCTTTGGCATCCGCCGCCTGCCGGGGCGGCTGGCGCAGGCGGCCACAGCGCTATCGGCCTTGCCGGTGGGCGTGCCCGGGCTGGTGCTGGGGCTGGCCTATGTGTTCACCTTCAACACGGCCACCTGGCCCTGGGGCATGCTGTATGGCACGGCCATTTTGCTGGCGCTGTGCAACTACTACCACTACCACACGCAGGGCTTCATGACCATGATGACCGGCATGCGCAACGTGCCCACCACGCTGGAAGACGCCACCACCGTACTGGGCGGCAGCACCGCCCGCGTGCTGCGCGATGTGTACCTGCCCGCGCTGCTGCCTACGTTGCTGGCGGTGCTGGTGTTCTTGTTCATGCGCTCCATGGTCACGCTGTCGGCGGTCATCTTCCTCATCACGCCCTCGCTGCCCATGGGGGCGGTGACGGTGATGCGGCTGGATGAAGCGGGGCTGACCTCGCAGGCGGCAGCGTTCTCTACCTGCATCATGGCGGTGGTGGGGTCGCTGGCGCTGCTGCTGCACTTTGGCACGCAGCGCCGCGTCCGACGCGCCCCAGGCTCCAAGCCCGCCTAACATCGCCCCATGCTGCAAGAAGAACGTTTCCTCCGCATCCGCACCCTGCTGTCCACGCTCTCGCGGGTGAGCACCGAGCGCATTGCACAAGACCTGGATGTGTCCCGCGAAACTGTCCGCCGCGACATCCTCGCCCTGGAGTCGCAGGGCATTTTGCGGCGCGTGCACGGGGGCGTGGTGGCACAGGGGCCAGAGCCCGAACCCCCGCTGGCCGTGCGCCAGGCGGTGCGCGAGCGCGAAAAGCGCACCATCGCCCGCGCCGCCTTACAGCTGCTGCAGCCGGGGCAAACGCTGTTCATTGATGCGGGCAGCACCACCACCCTGCTGGCCGAAGCGTTGTCGAGCCTGTCGGGCCTGACCATCATCACCAACGGGCTGAACGTGGCGCTCAAGCTCGCTGCGGCCGATGCGGGGCGCAACACGCGCAACGACGTGATCCTGCTCGGAGGCCGCACCGACCCTGCCGTGCAGGCCACCCATGGCGACACCACCGTGGCCGAAATCCACCGCTACCGCGCCGATGTGGCCCTGCTCTCGCCCGTGGGCATCAGCGTGCACAGTGGCGCCACCAGCTTTGAACACCACGAGGCCGCCGTGGCCCGCGCCATGGCTGCGCAGGCCAAGGAGCTGATCTTGCTGGCCGACCACAGCAAGGTGGGGCAAGCCAGCCGCGTGACCTATGCCAGCCTGTCCGACGTGGGCACGCTGGTCACCGACGCGGGTGCCCGCACCCTGCCCGCCTTCGCGGCCCTGCAGGCAGCAGGCTGCCATATTGTGGTGGCCTGATCAATTCAGAAGGGGCAGAGCACACCATGGCCTACCAGCACACCATTGGCGGCGAGCGCTGGCAGTTCAGCGACCTGCGCGAGGTGATGGCCAAGGCCACGCCGCTGCGCTCGGGCGACGCCCTGGCAGGCGTGGCAACCACATCGGCTGTGGAGCGCATGGCCGCGCGCCTGTGCCTGGCCGACATTCCCCTGTCGCGCTTTCTGAGCGAGGCGCTCATCCCCTACGAAAGCGACGAGGTCACGCGCCTCATCCTCGACACCCACAACGCCGCCGCGTTCGCGCCCCTCGCCCACCTCACCGTGGGGGACTTCCGCAACTGGCTGCTGGCCCACGGCACCGACAGCGCCATGCTCGCCGCCGTGGCACCCGGCATCACGCCCGAGATGGCGGCGGCCGTGAGCAAGCTCATGCGCAACCAGGACTTGATCGCCGTGGCGCGCAAATGCCGCGTGGTCACGCGGTTTCGCAACACCATCGGCCTGCCCGGCCACCTGGCCGTGCGGCTGCAACCCAACCACCCCACGGACGACCTGCGCGGCATTGCGGCGTCGATGATCGACGGCCTGCTGTACGGCGCGGGCGACGCGGTGATTGGCGTGAACCCGGCCACCGACAGCATCGCCGCCCTGACCGGACTGGTGCACATGCTGGGCGACGTGATCGAGCGGCTGCAGATCCCCACGCAGTCGTGTGTGCTCACGCATGTGACCAACACGATCCAGATGGTGGAGCAAGGCGCGCCGGTGGACCTGGTCTTCCAGTCGATTGCGGGCACCGAGGCGGCCAACGCGAGCTTTGGCATTTCGCTGGCGCTGCTGAAGGAGGCGCGCGATGCTGCGCTTTCACTGCAGCGTGGAACCCTGGGCGACAACGTGATGTATTTCGAAACCGGCCAGGGTAGCGCCCTGTCGGCCAACGCGCACCATGGCGTGGACCAGCAGACCTGCGAGGCGCGGGCATATGGCGTCGCCCGCGCGTTTGCGCCGCTGCTGACCAACACGGTGGTCGGCTTCATCGGCCCGGAATACCTGTACGACGGCAAGCAGATCATCCGCGCGGGCCTGGAAGACCACTTCTGCGGCAAGCTGCTGGGAGTGCCGCTGGGCTGCGATGTTTGCTACACCAACCACGCCGAGGCCGATTCGGACGACATGGACACGCTGATGACGCTGCTGGGCACGGCGGGCCTGACCTTCATCATGGGCGTGCCAGGGGCGGACGACATCATGCTCAACTACCAGAGCACTTCGTTCCACGACGCGCTGTATCTGCGCGAGGTGCTGGGCCTGCAGTGCGCACCCGAGTTTGGCGCCTGGCTGCAGCGCATGCACGTCACCGATGCAGGCGGACGCCTGCTGCCTGCCCACGATCAACACCCGGCGCTGGCACAGATGCGGCAATGGAGGCTGGGCGCATGACACACGAACCAGCGCCACACGGCATCCCTCCCGACCCCTGGGAGGACCTGCGCGCCCACACCCAGGCGCGCCTGGCCCTGGGGCGTGCGGGCGCAGCCCTGCCCACGGCCGAGCTGCTGCGTTTTGGCCTGGCCCATGCGCAGGCGCGCGATGCCGTGCACATCCCGCTGGACGCAGAAGCGCTGGCCGCCCAACTGCAGGCCCAGGGCTGCGCGACGCTCCCCGTGCACAGCGCCGCCCCCGACCGCGCCACCTACCTGCTGCGCCCCGACCTGGGCCGCCGCCTGTGCGACGCCGATGCGCAGGCGCTGCGCGTCCCGGGCGATCAGCACAGCGGCGGCCACCCCGTGGACCTGCTGCTGGTGGTGGCCGACGGCCTCTCGTCCCTGGCCGTGGCGCGGCAGGCGCCACCGCTCATCGACGCGATTTGCCAACAGGCGCCCGCAGGCTGGCAGCTGGGCCCCGTGGTCATTGCCCAGCAGGCCCGCGTGGCGCTGGGTGACGAGGTGGGCGCACTGCTGGGCGCGCGCCTGGTGGCGGTGCTGATCGGCGAGCGGCCGGGCCTCAGCTCGCCCGACAGCCTGGGCATCTACCTGACCTGGCACCCGCAGGTGGGGCGCAACGATGCGCAGCGCAATTGCATCTCTAACGTGCGGCCCGAGGGCCTGCCCCCGGCCGCCGCCGCTGCGCGCCTGTGGTGGCTGTGCCAGGAGGCGCGGCAACTGGGGCTGACGGGGGTGGGGCTGAAGGACCGCAGCGATGCGGTGACTCTAACGGCTGACCAAGGCGGCGACGCAGCGCAGCTGCGTTGAGCCCCCCCCCCAAGGCACACCGCGCAAAGCAGTCCCAAACCGACCGCGAGCCTCTGATCCCGCGCAGCAGCGCCGTCCCATCTCTGCCCTAGAGCAAGACGGCAAGGCCGCCTGCGCCGCCTACAGCCGGTGCGAACGGTCGCCGTGGCTGAACCCCAGCGGCTCCCACGGCTCGCCTGCGCCCACGGCCAGCACCTTGAACAGCTCGCCCATCTCGTGTTCCATGATCAATTTGGCCGCTGTCGCCCGCTGAGCTTGCGGTAGTTGCTCCATTTTTGGTAGCAAACCACAGTTGATGAGGAAATGCGCCTGCGTGGTGTAGCCCAGCACGTTCAGGCCCGCCTCCTGCGCGGCCAGCGCCATGGCGGTGAAGTTGACATGCGCGGTGATGTCCTTGAGCCCCACCGCCACCAGCGGGTCGCCATCGGCCAGATGGCCCTGGTGGCACATCACGGTGCCCATGTGGCGCTGGGGGTGGTAGTACTCGTCTTCGCCAAACCCATAGTCCAGCAAGAAGGCTGCGCCGCGCGTGAGCCGGTCGGCCAGCATGCGCATGAAGCCTTCGCCCTGGGCGTGGATCTCGGTCAGGTAGTCCTGCGGGCCTTCGACGCCGATGGGCGGGCGCAGGTCGGTGGGGCGGTCGGCCCAGGCAAAACTGCCGTCCTGAGCTACCGCCACGCCGCGCTCATGCCACACACCGCCCTGCTGGCCGCCGTGGCGCGCCAGCAGTTGCACGGGCATGGCGTCCAGTACCTCGTTGCCCACCACCACGCCGCTGAACTTTTCGGGCAAGGCGTCCACCCAGCGCAGCTTGTGGGCGTGGGCTACCAGCTTGGCCTGCTGGCGCGCGCGCAGGCTGCCCGACAGATCGACGATGGTGTAGCGCTGCACCCGGTCGCCCAACGCATCCAGCAACTGCAGCGCCAGCGCGCCGGAGCCCGCGCCAAACTCCCAGACCTCGTCGGTCCCGGTGTGTGCCAGCGCCTCGCCCACCTGCACGGCCAGCGTCTGGCCGAACAGTGGGGTCATCTCGGGCGCGGTCACGAAATCGCTGCCTGACTCCGGCATGGCGCCGAATTTGGTGGAATCGTTGGCGTAGTAGCCCAGGCCGGGCGTATACAACGCCAGGGCCATGAAGCGGTCAAAACCCAGCCATCCACCCTCGGCGGCAATGGCCCGGGTGATGTGCTGGTGCAGGGCGGTCGTTAAACTGTCGGGTCTTTGGGTCACGGCCCGCATTGTCCCCCACATGTCCACCCCTTCCCTTCCCCACCGCCCCCGCACCGTGCTGGTGACCGGTGCCGCCAAGCGCCTGGGCCGCAGCATTGCGCTGGCCCTGGCTGCCGGCGGCTGGCAGGTGGCGGTGCACTACCGCTCGTCAGCGCAAGATGCTATCAATACAGTAGCTGAATGTGCAAGATTGACTAGCGCAAGCGCCCATTTTGAGGCCGATTTTGATGACGAAGCCGCCGTGCGCGGCCTGCTGCCCCGCGTGGTGGCGCACTTTGGCAGCGTGGACGCGGTGGTCAACAGCGCCTCCCTGTTCGAGCACGACAACGTAGGGACCTTTGGCTTTGCCGCGCTCGAAAAGCATCTGCGCAGCAACACCGCGGCCCCCGTGCTGCTGGCCCAGGCCCTGCACCAGCATGTGGCCGACCGGGTGGCGGCGGGTGAGGCCGACGCGCAGGGCGCCGTGGTCAACCTGCTGGACCAGAAGCTCTGGAACCAGAACCCCGACTTCATGAGCTACACGCTCTCCAAGGCCGCGCTGGAAGCCGCCGGCACCATGCTGGCGCTGGCCCTGGCGCCGCGCGTGCGTGTGGTGGGCGTGGCGCCCGGCCTCACATTGACCAGCCATATGCTGAGCGACGAAAAGTTCGCCCAGCTGCATTCCCTCAGCCCCCTGGGCCGCTCTTCCACCGCCGAGGACGTGGCCGCCACGGTGAAGTTTGCGCTGGAGAACCGTTCCATTACCGGCACCACGCTGCTGGTCGATGGCGGCCAGCACCTGATGAAGTTTGACCGCGATTTCTCGTTGATGTGAGCCCAGCGCTTGCGCACACAACGAGCCCCCACCATGACACAGACCCCTTCCCAGATGACTGGCACGCAGATCCTGACGCTCACCGGTTTGCGCTTCGATGCCAACCTGGGCATCCTCGACCACGAAAAGACCGACCCGCAACCCATTCAGGTCGATGCCGAACTGAGCCTGGGCGTGCAGCCGCTGGCCCCGCGCGACGACGACATTGGCCATGTGCTGGACTACCGGCGTGTGCGCCAGATCATCATCGACGAGTGCACGGCCGAGCATGTGAACCTGCTGGAGAGCCTGATCGGCAAGCTGGCCAACCGCCTGATGCAACTGCCCGGCGTGCTGGGCGTGCGCGTGAAGATTGCCAAACTCGAAATTTTTGACGACTGCGAAGTGGCCATTCGCGTCGAGACAGGACAGTGGTGACCCCATGAGCACCGTAGTGAACGAAGCCCCGACCACCACCCCCGCCCTCTCCGCCCCCGTCGGCTGGGCCGACGAGCCTGCAGAGGCAGCCGCCAGCGGCGCCGCCCGCATGAAGATCGAGCGCGAAACCCACAAGCTGGAAAAGCGCCTGTGCCGCGAAGTCGGCAAGGCCATCGTCGACTTCAACATGATTGAAGAAGGCGACAAGGTCATGGTGTGCATGTCGGGTGGCAAGGACAGCTATGCGCTGCTGGACATCCTGCTCAAGCTCAAGGCCCGCGCGCCCATTCACTTTGACCTGGTGGCCGTGAACCTGGACCAGAAGCAGCCGGGGTTTCCTGAGCATGTGCTGCCCGAGTACCTGGCCAGCACCGGCGTGCCCTTCCACATCGAGAACGAGGACACCTACAGCATCGTCAAGAAGCTGATCCCCGAGGGCAAGACCACCTGCAGCCTGTGCAGCCGCCTGCGCCGGGGCATTCTGTACCGCGTGGCCGATGAGCTGGGCTGCACCAAGATCGCGCTGGGCCACCACCGCGACGACATCCTGCAGACGCTGCTGCTCAACATGTTCTTTGGCGGCAAGATGAAGAGCATGCCCCCCAAGCTGGTCAGCGACGACGGCAAGCATGTGGTGATCCGCCCGCTGGCCTACGTGGCCGAGAAGGACACCGCCCGCTGGGCTGCGCACCGCAACTTCCCCATCATCCCCTGCAACCTGTGCGGCAGCCAAGAAAACCTGCAGCGCAAGCAGGTGGGCGAGATGCTGCGCGAATGGGAAAAGCGCTTCCCCGGCCGCGTGGAGAACATGTTCAACGCCCTGCAGAACGTGGTGCCCTCGCACCTGCTGGACGGCAGCCTGTACGACTTCAAGAACGCCAAGGCCACCGGCATCGCCAGCGAAGACGGCGACAAGGCCTTTGACAAGGAAGAGTTTGCGGCGCCATCGCCATCGCTGCCCGGCGTACAGGTGGTGCAACTGTCGTGAACCCTGGCGGGCTGCGGCACTCTCACAGAGATCCTTGTTTCAGGACACTCTGACCATGTCACAACGCCGATGGATTCCCGCCCTGCTCCTGGGCCTCACCGTCACCCTGCTCGCAGGCTGCAGCACCACCCGCGTGGTGGAGGGCCAGGTGCAGAGCTTCTCAACGCTGGCGGCCATGCCCGCACCTGCCACGTACCGCATTGAGCGCCTGCCTTCGCAGCAGGCCCCTTCGTTCGACACCATCACCACACTGGCCGAACAGGCCCTGTCGCGCGCGGGCCTGCAGCGCGACGATGCTGCGCCCCGCCTGCTGGTGCAGCTGGGCGTGCAGGCCGACGCCGTGCCGCGCTATGACCCGTTCCGCCCGTACGGCCCTTACGGCCCCGGCCCCTGGGGCATGGGCGGCTGGTATGGACGGGGCTGGGGGGTGCATGGCATGTGGCGTTTTGGCGAGCCCACGCCCCTGCACCGCCGCGCGGTCAGCATCGTGATGCGCGACGCCAGCACCCAGGCCGTCGTGTACGAAACCTCCGCCGTGCACGAAGATGTGTGGGTGAGCGATCCGGCCGTCTATGGCGTGCTGTTCGACGCCGCACTCAACGGCTTTCCGAAGCCGCCCGGGGGGCCACGGCAAGTACGCCTGCCATTGGTTCCGCCCTCACACTGATTCCCTCCACGCCCGTCTATTGCATGCACGCCACCCGCATCGTTGCCATCCGCCACGGCGAAACCGCCTGGAACGTGGACACCCGCATCCAGGGCCACCTGGACATCCCGCTCAACGACACCGGCCTGTGGCAGGCCGCCCAGGTCGCGCAGGCGCTCGTGGGCGAGCCGATTGCAGCCATCTACTCCAGCGACCTGCAACGCGCGCACGCCACCGCCCAGGCCGTGGCCCGCACCACAGGCGCTCCGTTGAAGACCGAGCCGGGATTGCGCGAACGCAGCTTCGGGCACTTTCAGGGCCGCACGTTTGCCGAGATCGAGGCCGAACTGCCCGAGGACGCATTGCGCTGGCGCAAGCGCGACCCCCACTACACGCCCGAGGGCGGCGAATCCCTCGTCACCTTGCGTGACCGCATCGAACGCACCGTGACCGCGCTGGCGCAGCAGCATGTGGGCGAGCAGGTGGTGATGGTGGCGCACGGCGGCGTGCTCGATGTGCTGTACCGCCTGGCCACGCGCCAGGACATCCAGGCGCCGCGCACCTGGCAACTCTCCAACGCCGCCATCAACCGCCTGCTGTGGACGCCTGACGGCCTCACCCTCGTCGGCTGGGCGGACACCCAACACCTTGACCAGATTGTCCTGCGCGATGAAAACCACGCCTGAATTGCAATCCACCATCGGCCAGCGGGTGGACGCTATCGACACCCCCGCTCTGGTGGTGGACCTGGATGCCATGGACCGCAACATCCAGCGCATGGCCGACTTCGCGCGCAAGCACCACGTGCGCTGGCGCCCCCATGCCAAGCTGCACAAGAGCGCCGAACTCGCGTTGCTGCAGCAACGCGCTGGCGCCCAGGGCGTGTGCGTGCAGAAGGTCGCTGAGGCCGAGGCGCTGGCCGCTGGCGGGGTCGATGACATCACCATCACCAACCAGGTCATTGCCATGCCCAAGCTGCACCGCGTGGCGCGGCTGGCGGCGCTGCTGGCGGCACGCGGCGGTCGCCTGGGCGTGGCCGTGGACCACATCGACGGCATCGAACGCCTGGCCGAAGCCATGGCGCAGTACGGCAGCGACGCGGGCATCGATGTGCTGGTCGAGATCGACGTGGGCCAGGGCCGCTGTGGCGTGCCGCCGGGCGAGGCCGCCGTGCCTCTCGCGCTGGCCGTGTCGCGCAGCCCCCGCCTGCGGTTTGCGGGGCTGCAGGCCTACCACGGGCGCGCCCAGCACCTGGCCAGCAGCGTGGGTCGGCGCGAGACCATCGCCGCTGTCGTTCGCGCGGCGGATCACACGCGCCAGCTCATCGAAGCCGCCGGGCTGCCCGTGCCACTGATCACCGGATCAGGCACAGGCACCCTGGTTCACGAGGCCGCCAGCGGCGTGTTTGGCGAGTTGCAGGCGGGCTCGTTTTTGTTCATGGACGCAGATTACGCTCGCAACGAACGCGATCCTGCGCAGCCCGCGTTTGAACATGCGCTGTACGTCAAGACCCAGGTGGTGTCGGTGCGCGACACCCACGCCGTGTGCGACGCCGGTCACAAGAGCCACGCCATTGACTCCGGCCTGCCCACGGTGGCCCTGCTGCCCGCCGACCGCACCTTGCGCTATGCCAACGGGGGCGACGAGCATGGCTTGCTCTACGCGGACGCTCCCGATGCCCGCCTGCCCAGCCTGGGACACATGCTCTGGCTCATCCCTGGCCATTGCGACCCCACGGTCAATCTGCATGACTTTTTGATCGGCGTGCGCGGCGGTTTGGCGGCCGGTACGGTGGAGCGCATCATCCGGGTGGATGCACGGGGAGCGCTGACATAGGCGCAGCCCTCTAAACACCGGGGCTATAGGGGTTCACCTGCCCCGGTGTGAGCTGGCTGCTGGACCACAATCCGGCAACATGAGCCCCAGCCAGATCATCGTCCTTGCCACACCCGTCTTCTTCCTGCTGATCGCCCTTGAGCTGGCCATTGGCTTCAAGCGCCAGCGCAACACCTACCGCCTAGCCGATGCCGTCAGCAGCATCAGCCTGGGCATGCTCAGCCAGACCAGCGCAGTGTTCACGCGGCTGCTGCGCATCGGCATCTACACCGCCCTGTTCGAGCACGTGGCGCTGTGGCGCAACGATGCGTTCTGGACCAGCCTGCCCGGCTGGCTGCTGGCGCTGGTGTTCTACGACTTGTGCTACTACTGGCTCCACCGCATGGGGCATGAATCGGCGGTGCTGTGGGCCGCGCACGCGGTGCACCACCAGAGCCAGGACTACAACCTCAGCACCGCCCTGCGCCAGACGAGCTCGGGCGCGCTGCTGGGCTGGATCTTTTATGTGCCCATGGCACTGGCGGGCGTTCCGCCGCTGGTGTTCGGCGTCGTGGCGCTGATTGACCTGCTCTACCAGTTCTGGGTGCACACCGAGCAGGTGGGGCGCCTGGGCTGGTTCGACCGCTGGTTCTGCAGCCCGAGCAACCACCGCGTGCACCATGCCGTCAACGACGCCTACCTGGACAAAAACTACGGCGGCATCCTGATCCTGTGGGACCGACTGTTTGGCACCTTCAAGGACGAAGACGACCAGGAAAAATGTGTGTATGGCACCCGCGGCCTGCTCAATAGCTGGGACCCACTGTGGGCCAACGCCCAGGTGTACGCGGGGCTGGCGCACGACAGCTGGCACGCACGCAGCTGGCTCGACAAGCTCAAGGTCTGGATCAAGCCGCCGGGCTGGCGGCCTGCGGACGTGGCGGAGCGCTTTCCCAAGCCGGCCTTCAACATGGCGCAGATGGCGCGCTACCACCCACCGATGTCGCGCGCCGTGCAATGGTTTGCACTGGTGCAGTTTGTGCTGCTGCTCGGCGGCGTGGCGGCCTTTTTGTGGCAGGCCGATGCGGCGCCGCTGGCGCACAACGCCGTCTGGTTCGCTGTGCTGCTGACAGTGCAATGGTCGCTGGGCGCTGTGATGCAGGGGCGCCTTCGCATGCTGATGGCGCTGATGCTGCAAAGCGCGGCACTGGCCACGGCCACCAGTGCGCTGGAGTTCACACAATGGCATTGGCTGTTCAAACCGCTGACCATGGCGATTGCTATTATTTTGGTAGCTGCCAGTGCATATTCGACTAGCGCAAGAGGTGCACTAGGTGCAAAAACTCCCTGGGTTTTGCTGATCGCGGCCCTGGGCGGGTCATTGGCGGGGGATGTGTTTCTCATGTTCCAGGGCTTCTTCATCCCCGGCCTGGTGAGCTTTCTGGTGGCGCATCTGTTTTATGTGGCGCTGTTCAAAAGTGGACAGGCATGGTTTCCGCACCGGGGTGCACTAGCGGCCACGCTGGGCATCGGCACGGCCATGTACGCCTTTCTGTGGACGAGTGGCCTGCCACCTGCACTCCGCGCGCCCGTCGCAGCCTATGTGCTGGTGATTGCGTTGATGGCGGCCCAGGCCATTGGCCGCGCCACCGTGTTGCGCGACGCCGCTTCGCCGTGTGTCGCCATCGGCGCCGGGTTTTTCATGCTCAGCGACTCGCTGCTGGCCACCAACCGGTTTGTGACGCCCCTACCCATGGCGCAGGTCTGGGTGCTGGCGACGTATTACGCTGCACAGGCGCTGATCGTGGCAGGCATGCTGCGGGGCACAGCCCGCGCAGAGCCCAGCTCTGCCACGCCCCTCACACCCCAAACAGATCTTGCCCGCTCGCCTTCGGGGGCGTGACCCCCAAGTGGCGGAACGCCGCCAGCGTGGCAATGCGCCCGCGCGGCGTGCGCTGCAGGAAGCCCTGCTGGATCAGGTAGGGCTCGATCACATCCTCGATGGTGCCGGCCTCTTCGCCAATGCTGGCCGCGATATTGTCCAGCCCCACGGGGCCGCCATCGAAGCGGTGGATCACGGCTTCGAGCAGCTTGCGGTCCATCACATCAAAGCCTTGCGGGTCCACATCAAGCATGGCCAGCGCCTTGTCGGCAATGGGTTTGGTAATGCGCCCATCGCCCTTGACCTCTGCATAGTCGCGCACCCGGCGCAGCAGCCGGTTGGCAATGCGCGGTGTGCCGCGCGAGCGGCGGGCGATCTCGAAGCCACCCTCCTCATCCATCGGTGCATGGAGCAACCCGGCACTGCGCTGGACAATGCGCGCCAGCTCCTCGGCCGTGTAGAACTCCAGCCGCGCCACGATGCCGAAGCGGTCGCGCAACGGGTTGGTCAGCATGCCCGCACGCGTGGTGGCGCCCACCAGGGTGAAGGGCTGAAGGTCCAGCTTGATGCTGCGCGCTGCCGGCCCCTCGCCGATCATGATGTCGATCTGGTAGTCCTCCAGCGCGGGGTAGAGGATTTCCTCCACCACGGGTGACAGGCGGTGGATTTCGTCGATGAAGAGAACGTCGTTCTTTTCCAGGTTGGTCAGCAGCGCCGCCAGGTCCTTGGGCTTTTCCAGCACCGGGCCGCTGGTCTGGCGCAGGTTCACGCCCAACTCCGCCGCGATGATGTGCGACAGCGTGGTCTTGCCCAGGCCGGGCGGGCCGAACAGCAGCACATGGTCCAGCGCCTCACCCCGCTTCCTCGCCGCGCCGATGAAGATTTCCAACTGCTCCCTGGCCTTGGCCTGGCCCACATACTCCTGCAAGAGTTTGGGGCGCAGGGCACGTTCGATGGCCTCCTCTTGGGGGGAAACGGGAACTGCGGAGATGACGCGTTTGGCGGGGGCGGGGGTGAAGTCGTCGGTCTGGATGGTCATTGTGTGAGCAGGGAGAGTCTGCGCCTTAGATACTGCGGCACAAACTCACTGCGAAGTCCATGCGTAGTACATGGGGCCCTCATATTGAAAGTCCTTGTGGACCTGAATCACAAAGTCTCGCTCAGCAGCACTGATCGTGTAAAAGTGTGCTCGCGTCTTTGCGTTGTAGAAGCGGTAGATCGGAGAAGACTCGTTGCCCTCAGCCTTCTGTGCATACCAGCTGACGACCTCGTAGCGATATTCAGGAAAATGAGTGATCACATAGTCGCGCTCTTCCACACTGCCCGAGTAAAAATGTGCGCCGCTGGTGGCGTTGTAGAAACGAAACACGGGGTCCTTACCGGAGCTGACATCCGGATAAGCGTAGAACGCGATATTTTCATATCCGAACTCTGGGAAGGTTTTAATCACGAAATCCCGTTCGGCAGCACTGGCCGTGTAGAAATGCGCGCCAGTTTTGCTGTTGTAAAACCGGTAAACAGCTGCGCGACCGCTGCTGACTGCCGATGCCAGCCAGTTCTTCAACGCAGCGTTGTAAGCCACGTCAAAACGGCCATAGAAATCCGATGACGACTTGTTGGTACAGATGGCACTCCCTCCATACAGGGTGCCTACCACCTTGCCGTTCCTGAACAGCGCAGAACCACTGCTGCCCCCCTCGGTAGTGCCTTGGCTCCAGTTAACTCGGTAGTAGTTACCGCTGGTCCCTCCACACGAAAATTGCGTGTCAGAGATCGTGGTGCAAGTCGATTGGCCGACCACTGCCCCATAGCTCAACTTAAGGAGGTCGCCACGGGGATGGTGCAAACCGATGGCAGAGACTCCTGCAGCCACGGCAGATGCATCCCACCCCGCAAAAACCGCTCCTGCGGGAGGCGTGTCGTTGAGCAAGAGAAACGATGTATCGGTATCGGCACTGGCGTAGAGAAGTTTGGCCCCTCCTACCTTCTTGGCACTCGAACTCTGCAGTGCACCACTGTTACAGCTCGACGAACGGAAGAACCAGTCCGTCTGCAAGGATGAAGCCACGGTCTGATCTGAAATGCAGTGGTTGGCACTCAGGAAGTAAGGCTTGCCACTGGAGCTGCCATCGTTGAGCAATGTGCCTGTGCACAGGTAGGCACTCGCTCCTTTAACAAATACCATGCGCGCGACCGCATTGCGTTCGTTGGCGCCGTCGTTGTAGCAAGTGGCGTCCAGGTTACAGGTGTCGGCATCGCCGATGGCTTTCGCATTCTGCTGAATTTGTTCCTGGTATTCCTGCTCGGTGGGCACGGACAAGTTCGCGAAGATGTGCGACAGCTGGGGTACCGAAATTTGCAAGGTACTCGCGGCAATGCCAAGCGGCAACTCCACTTCCAAGGTCGCCTCACCGCCCCCGGTATCAGGTGTCCACCACGTGCGAGCAGCATCCGAACGGTCGCCCGCAGCCTGATTGCGCTCGATGAGTTGGAGAATTTCCTGCCCGGAGATCTCGAACACCTTGTCAGGCGCCGCCTGCGTATACACGCGCACCACTGCGCTGCCCGGAAGCTGCTGAACAAGCACTCCCAGCCGCAAACCATAGGCCCCTTCCGCGCTGAAGCTCACCGCAGCAACCAGGCCACCCGCAGGTGCTTTGCGCCACTTCCACAGGGCTCCCATCGCAGACACAGACTTGGTCGCCTCCACATCACGGCCTTGCCCCACGAGCCGTGGCCCCACCGAGTCCACGGACTGGGTCTTTTCCGTAGCCAGTTCTTCCAACGCGACCACAGCTGCTGACGGCGCTGCAGTGGCACTGCGGGACTTCACTCGAGCAACATCCTGCACGGCTTCTACAGGCTGAACCCTGCTGTCCACCTGAGACAGCAACGGAGCGTTAGGTGCCGCGTCACCTGTGCCACCACCACACGCCACCAGCAGCGCTGCTGCCGAGAAGAGGGCGGGTACCCAACGCACTACGGAAAACTTTTTCATTGTCTGCATCCTAGAAATCGCTAAGACTCACGCTTGCAAGCCTCAAAAGGGTCACCACTAAACCAGTGTGGGGCGAACATTTCGGGGCGATTATCAGCGGGCCAACGCCTTCAACGCCAGCTTAATTCCGTCACTCACCCCCACCTCCGCTGGCAGCGCCTTGAGCGCCGCAGCCGCCTCCTTGTCGCTGTAGCCCAAAGCCAACAGCGCCTGCAGAATGTCGGCTTGCGCATCGCTGGTGGCCGCGCCACGCACAGCACCCATGTCCGCACCCAGCTTGCCCTTGAGCTCCAGCAGCAAACGCTCGGCTGTCTTTTTGCCGATGCCCGGCACCTTCACCAAACGGCCCGCCTCCTGCAGCGAAATCGCCTGCGCCAGGTCGCTCACGCCCATCCCGCTCAGAATGGACAGCGCAGTGCGCGGCCCCACACCGGAGATCTTGATCAGCTCACGAAACGCCTGGCGCTCAGGGGCGGTTGCAAAGCCATACAGCAGCTGCGCATCCTCACGCACGATGAACTGTGTCAGCAGGCTCACACGCTCGCCCACGGCGGGCAGGTTGTAGAACGTGCTCATGGGCACATTCACCTCGTAGCCCACGCCGTGGCAGTCCAGCAGCACCTCGGGGGGATTCTTCTCCAGCAGGGTGCCGGTCAATTTGCCTATCATTGATGTCCTTTGACGACGCGGGCATGACATGCCGCGCCGCCGTTCTTGCTGTTTTCCGTTGCCTGACTGGAATTATCCGCGTGATCCTGCGCCACACCTTCACCCCCCACAACAACACCCGGCTCACCCACCTGTGTGGCCCGGCCGATGCGCACCTGCGCACCATCGAGGTGGCCTTGCAGGTGAGCATTGCGCACCGGCACGAGCAGTTCAAGGTCGACGGCCCCAAGGCCAAGGCCACGCAGGCGATGGAGCTGCTGCAGGCCCTGTATGAGATGGCCGAGCGCCCCATTGGCGAGGACTATATCCAGCTGATGCTGGCGGGCGACAGCGAACTGCTGGAGGCCCCGGACGACGCCATCATCCTCAACACCCGCCGCGCGGACCTGCGCGGGCGCACCCCCACGCAGAACCTGTACCTGCAGAACATCGCCACGCACGACATCACCTTCGGCATCGGCCCTGCCGGCACCGGCAAGACGTATCTCGCCGTGGCCAGTGCGGTGGATGCATTGGAGCGCAGCAGCGTGCAGCGGATCGTGCTGACCCGCCCGGCGGTGGAGGCTGGAGAGCGCTTGGGCTTTTTGCCCGGCGATCTGGCGCAGAAGGTGGACCCTTATTTGCGCCCGCTGTACGACGCGCTGTACGAGCTGATGGGACACGACAAGGTGCAAAAGGCGTTTGAGCGCAACGCCATCGAGATTGCGCCGCTGGCCTTCATGCGCGGTCGCACGCTGAACAACGCGTTCGTCATCCTCGACGAGGCACAGAACACCACGCCCGAGCAGATGAAGATGTTCCTCACCCGTATCGGCTTTGGCGCTAAGGCCGTGGTGACCGGTGACGTCAGCCAGATCGACCTGCCCAAGGGCACCCTGAGCGGCCTGATCGACGCCGAGCGCGTGTTGAAGCGCGTCAAGGGCATCTCGATCACCCACTTCACCAGCGCCGATGTGGTGCGCCATCCGCTAGTGGCCCGCATCGTGGACGCCTACGACGCACCCCGCCGTGCCGCAGCGGCCCGTACCCGCGACTGAACTCCTAAGTTGATAGCTACTTACGCTTATAAATTGGGCACCAGTAGCCCAAAACACTTCAAATGTCCTTAAACCAACTCTCCCTGTCGCTGCAGTTTGGCGCGTTTGACGAAGCCGCCGCCCACCGGGCTGTGCTGCCCCGCCACAAGGTCACGCGCTGGATTCGCCACGCCCTGGCCACCGACGCGGAGATCACCGTGCGCATCGTGGGTGCCGAAGAAGGCCAGCAGCTCAACCGCGAGTACCGCAAGAAGGACTACGCCACCAACGTGCTCACCTTCGACTACACGCAGGAGCCGGTGGTGACCGCCGACTTGGTGCTGTGCGCCCCCGTGATCGAGCGCGAGGCGAAGGAGCAAAACAAGAGCTTGGAAGAACACTACGCCCACATGCTGGTGCACGGCACGCTGCATGCCCAGGGGTGGGACCACGAGACGAGCGAGGCCGACGCCGAGGAGATGGAGGCGTACGAGTCCGACATCCTGCGCGAGCTGGGTTTTGAAGACCCCTACGCAACCTGACCGGATTCAGGATTTCCCCGAGAGCCTGCCGATCTCCCACCTGAAAAACGCAGCCGTGGGCAAAGCAGTCGCACCTTTTACGGTCGCAATTCGGACTCGAAAGCGCGGAATCTCCACCTAACATCGGTGCAATGCCGCGCGCGCAACGCCGCAGCCAAGGAGATACTTTGGATACCGCCCTGCTCGTCACCGCCGCCTTCGTCGCCGGCGCCCTCAATGCCGTTGCCGGAGGCGGCAGCTTTCTGACCCTGCCTGCCCTCGTCTTCACCGGCGTGCCGCCCGTGGTGGCCAACGCCACGGGCACGGTGGCGCTGTTGCCGGGCTACATGGCGGGGGCCTGGGGGTTTCGGGAAGACATGCAACCACCGCCTGGCCTGTCCATGCGGGCAGTGGTGTTGCTGGCCCTCATCGGCGGATCGGCCGGGGCGGCGCTCCTGCTGATCACGCCCGATGCCACCTTCCGCAAGGTCGTGCCCTGGCTGCTGCTGGCGGCCACGGCGATGTTTGCCCTGGGGCCCCGGCTGCGCCAGTGGGCCGGTGCCTCGGCCCATGGCCCCGCCGCGCCGTGGAAGGCGGCCCTGGGCATGCTGGCCGTGGCGGGGTATGGCGGCTACTTCAACGGCGGGTTGGGCATCTTGCTGCTGGCACTGTTCGGCCTGCTGGGGCAAACCCAGCTCAACGCCATGAACGGCATGAAGAATCTGGTCTCTGCGCTGCTCACCGCGATTGCGGTGGCCATCTACGCAGCAGGCGGTATCGTGCTGTGGCCGCAGGCGCTGATGATGATGGTGGCCGCCACCGCAGGCGGGTATGGCGGTGCCCGCGTAGCGCGCAAGCTGCCTGCCAACGTGCTCCGCTGGGGCATCGTGGCTACCGGGCTGGTGATGGCGGCGGTGTTCTTCTGGCGGCAGTGAGCAGCAACGCCCCCGCCCCGTCGTCCACGCAGGTACCCACGCACGGCGCGGCGGGCAGCGGCCGCCCGCCCACCCGCGTGCTGTGGGCCATGCTGCTGGCGCTGCTCACCGGCTTTGCGCTAAGCCAGGCGTTTCGCACCACCACGGGCATGGTGGCGCAGGGGCTGACGGCGGAGTTCGGGATCTCGCCGAGCTCGCTGGGCGCGTTTGCCGGGCTGTTTGGCGTGTCGTTCGGCGTGGCCCAGTTGCTGATGGGTGTGGGGCTGGACCTGTGGGGCCTGCGGCGCACGGTGCTCACCGCCTTCCCGTTGGCGATTGGCGGGGCCGCGCTGTCGGCGGCAGCGCCCGGCTATGCGTGGCTGATGGTGGGCCAGTTGATGATTGGCGTGGGCTGCTCGCCCGCGTTTCTGGCTTGCACGCTGTTCATTGCGCGGCATTTTCCGGCCGACCGGTTTGCCTACCTGTCGGGCGTGGCCATGGGGGTGGGCGGGCTGGGCCTGCTGTTCACTGGCACGCCGCTGGCCTGGCTGGTGCAGCACGGCGGCGGCTGGCGCACGGGCTATGCCGTGCTGGCGGTGCTCAGCGCGCTGTCGTGGCTGCTGATCTGGCTGCGGGTGCACGAGCCTGCCCCGCTGGTGCCGCCCCCGGCCCAGCGCGAAACCTGGGGCCAGGCGCTGCTCGGCTTTGGCCAGCTGCTCACAGTGCCGCACACCTGGGGCATCCTGCTGCTGGGCATGTCGGGCTACGCCGCGTTTTTGTCGCTGCGGGGCCTGTGGCTGGCGCCGTTGCTGATGGAGCGGTACCACCTCACGCTGGTGGACAGCGGCAACGTGGCGCTGGGCCTGTCGTTGATTGCGCTGTTTGCACCCGGTCTGGCGGGCCGGCTGGACCCAGGCATTGGCCGCCGCCGGCGATGGATTGGCAACGCCTCGCTGCTGATGGCCGGGCTGTTCGCGCTGCTGGCATTTTTGCGGGTGCACCCTGCCGCCAGCGTGGTGCTGATCCTGCTGATGGGGCTGCTGTCGGGCTACGGCGTGCTGCAGTACGCCGACGTGCGCGCCTCGTACCCACCCGCACTCACCGGCCGGGCCCTGTCGGCCTACACGATGGCAATGTTCCTGGGCGTGGCGCTGATGCAGTGGCTCACCGGCATCGTGGCCACCGGCGCCCAGCACCTGGGCTGGGATGTCCACACGGCCGTCATGCTCGCGATTGCGGCCTGGCTGGCGCTGGCGTCGGTGGCGTTTCGGGCGCTGCCGGTGTCGTCTCTAGTGATAGCGGAAAAATAAGAGAGAAATTAGGCTGCAGTGGTTATCCACTAAGCGCTGACAGCTCTTCTTTTTCCCCTCCTGCAATACAGCCACTCCACGGCTGACGCGCCCCAGCACGCGGGTGCGCGAACTCGCAAAACAGCTTGCGTTGCGGGACGGGCGCACTGAACAAGGTACCGCAAAATCTGATCGATAGAATTTCTAAAGACCACAATCGCACCATCTTCACCACCAGGAGATACTCATGCCCATCGATCCCATACTGAAAGCACCTCTGAGCCGCAGAACTTTGTCTCTGGTCACCGTCGCCATGGGACTCTCGGCTTGTGGAGGCGGGAGCGATGAACCCACCCCCACCTCTGAACTACCGCAGATCACTGAGCACCCGACTGACGTCACAGCCTCAGCCGGCGAATCTGCAACATTTCGCGTCAAGGTCAATTCCAGTGGGCCGGTGTCTTACCAGTGGCTGCGCAATGGCGCATCCCTTGATCGCGCCACGACCTCAGAGCTGTCGCTAGCCTCCATCGAAACCACCGATTCAGGTAGCAGTTTCTCCGTCAGAGTCACCAATGCCGCAGGCTCCGTTCAATCTAATGCGGCAACACTTCTGGTCCATCCGCGAGGCGGGGAGGAAGGCATTGCCCTGGCTTCTGGCACTCTCGGCGCACTGGGGCGAAGCCGTACGGTCGTCGGCTTCAGCAAGTCTGGCGATTTGTTTGTGTGGGAAAGAGCGGCTCGCCAGCTCACCCGGGTCACAACAGAAGGTCAGACCATTCCCTTACAGGGAGCCTTGCAAGCCCTGAAGTTGGATGTCTCTTGGAAGGTTGCCGTACTGGAGCATCCTGACGGCAATCTCTACGTCACAGAAACCTACTTGGCACCCAGCGGGCAAATCAATACCGAACACGGAGGAGGCGGAAAGCTTCATCGAATCTCAACAGATGGATCGCATGCTGTCCTCTACCAAGCTGTCATCAGCTTTGGAGAGAGCCCGGCAGGAAAGCTAACTCCCATTGGCGTTGCCCAAGGCCCCTCCGGGAATATCTGCACACTGCATTTCAACTCGCCGACTCTTTACAAAATACCGACAACGGTCACCCAAACTACCCCCTCAAAATTTGCAGACCTCTTGGTTGAGCCTTTCGAACAACTGGCAATTGTTCTCCGATACACCGTTTCTCTCAGCTTGACATCTACCTCTTCTGGGAAAATTTTCGCAAGCTCCACGGCAGGGCAGTCTGCCTCCGGAATAGCACCTGTGAAGCGTTATGACGCTTTTGATTACGAGCTCAGTTCTGACGGCACACGCACCCCCATCAAGTTTGGTGCAACGTCAGCATACGACTTGATCGCGCATGGCGAGTACGTGTACGCATTGGTCAAGAACGAGCAAGGCTATATGTGCCTCGTTCGCCGCAGTCCGGAGGGATCCATGCAACTCATTGCAGGAGGCAGCGGGTCGGCGACCAAGCGGGGGCCACTGCCGGGAGGACTCGGCAATTGGGTCAGGCTGGCCGGGGTAACCCCCGAGGGACGCATTATTCTGGGAGATCTTGCACTCGATGAGACAGGCGAATATTTGCAGTACTTTGTGGTGACGCCCCCCGCCATTTGAGCAGATGGGGCCGCCTGCCATGCGGGCCAGCCCCTGCAATGAATGGGTGTTGCCGTCAGGGCGCCCTCATCCGCAGCGGAATCGTCACCGGCCCGTCATTCACCAGGTGCACCTGCATGTCGGCTGCAAACTGACCGGTGGCCACCACGGGATGTGTCTTGCGCGCCTGGGCCACCAAGTAGTCGTACAGCCGCAGCCCTTCATCGGGTGCCGCCGCTTGGGTGAAGCTGGGGCGGTTGCCGCCGGTGGTGTCTGCCGCCAGCGTGAACTGGCTGACCAGCAGCAGGCCGCCACCGATGTCCTGCACGCTCTGGTTCATCTTGCCTGCGGCGTCCGAAAAGATGCGCAGCTTCAGGATCTTGGCCAGCAGCCTGTCGGCTTCGGCCTCGGTGTCTCCACGCTCCGCACACACCAGCACCAGCAGCCCCGCGCCGATGGCGCCTACGGTCTGCCCGTCCACATCCACACGCGCTTCACGCACACGTTGCAATACGCTGATCACTTCACGGCATCCTTCACATCGTCACGGGGGTCATCGAAATGCGCCTCCACATCGGTAGGCAGCAGCTCGATGGTGGCACGCAGGCCGGGCACGGCGGTCATCAGCGCGCGCTCGACCTGGCCGCGCAGCTCGGCGGCGTGCCGCAGGGTCCAGTCGGCGGGCATGTGCAGGTGCATGTCCACAAACTGGCGCTGGCCCGCGCGGCGGGTGGAGACATGGTCAAACCGCACGGCACCGGGCGCCTGCGATAGCACAAACTGCTGCAGCGTGGCGTCGATGGTGGACTGCACCTCGGGCTCCACCGCCGAATCCATGAGGCCCTGGGACGACCGCCACACCAGCTCCACGCCCTCTTTCAGGATGTTCAGCGCCACAGCAATGGCCGCCACCGCATCCAGCCACAACCACCCGGTCAGCGCAGCGCCCGCAATGCCCACCAGCACACCGGCCGAGGTCCACACGTCGGTGACCAGGTGGCGTGCATCGGCCTCCAGCGCGATGGAGCGGTGCTCGCGCGCCGAGCGGAACATCACCCAGGCCAGCAGCCCGTTCAGGGCCGAGCTGAGCACCGACAGGCCCAGGCCCCAGCCCACCTGCTCGATGGGTTGTGGGTCAAACAAGCGGTGCCCGGCCGCCCACAGAATGCCCGCCGACACGCCCATGATGAGGATGCCCTCAAAGCCCGAGGAAAAATACTCGGCCTTGTGGTGGCCGTAGGGGTGGTCGTCATCGGCTGGCCGTGCCGCCACCGTCACCATGGCCAGCGCAAACATGGCGCTGGCCAGGTTCACAAACGACTCCATGGCGTCAGACAACAGGCCCACCGAGCCCGTGACCACCCAGGCCAGCGTCTTGAGCGCAATGGTGACCACCGCCACGGCCACCGAGGCCCACAGCAGGTTGCGGGGTGAAAGCCAGGGGTGGGATGCGGGAGAAGATGCTGACATGGCGGGTGAGCGAAGGAGCGGAAACAGGCGAGTCTGAAATTACACCAGAGCCACCTTAAGAACCTGTTCAGAATCTGAGCGCCGTTTAACAGCAGGCCCCAGCCAAGAGCCTGTTCAACATCTTTTTGGAGTCGCACAACGCCCTTGCTCGAAGGGTTGGAGTGAAATCGGGCCGATGAACTCGGAGTTTTGGCGCCCCGGCTGCTTGCATGGGCACGAGCCCATGCGGCGCATCCAAAGCATCCACTCCTCCTGATTGCACTCCAATGCGATCTCCAAAAAGACGTTGAACAGGCTCTAAGGCCCCCATGCCAGAATCCGCGCATGCTCCCCGCCTGGCGCCGCCTTCTGCCCCGACACGCCCTGCACCTGCCCAGCCTGCTGTTGTGGGTGGCGGTGGCCTGCATCGGTTGCGGCTGGCTGGTGGTGGACCGCCTGCAGCAACTGCACGCGGCGTTTGAGACCGACGCGCGGATCGTGCACCGGCTGCTGAGCCAGCGCGTGGTGCAGCACGACGCCATCATGGCCACGCTGGCGCTGCTGCAGCCAGCCGCTGCGGTGGATGACCTGCACAACGCGGCATCGCCCCTGCCCCGCCTCACGTCGGTGTATCCGCAGATCCTGGCGGTGCTGCAGCGCTCGGCCCACAGCGACTGGCCGCCCGCACTGCAGGCCGAGCTGACAGCCGCCGAGGCCACCTCACGGCGCACCGGTCACGCCGCTACGGCAGGCTTGAACCTGCCCGCAGGCCGTTACTACCTGGTGCTGGCGGGCACGCCGGCCAGCTATGCGCTGCACATCGACCTGCGCACCACCATCCCCGCCGACGAGTGGCCCATGGACATGGCCGCCAGCCCGGTGCGCGTGACGCTGGAGCAGGGCGGCACGGCCTTTGTGGTGCAGCCCGGCCAGGCCGACCAGGGCAGCGGCATCCGCACCTACGACTTTCACAAACTGCTGGCCGCCGCCAGCCAGCCGCTGGACGTGGTGGCCCGCCGCACCGTGGGCATGCACGAACTGCCCTGGTGGCGCATGTTGGGCTGGTGCCTGCTGACCACAGCGCTGTGGGCCGCAGGCCGCGCACTGTGGCGCCAGCGCGTGGCGCGCCAGCGGGCCGAAGAGCTGCTGCGCCTGGGCCAGGTGGCGCGGCTGAACACATTGGGCGAATTGGCCGCTGGCATGGCCCACGAGCTGAACCAGCCGCTGACCGCCCTGCTGTCCAGCACCCAGGCCGCCCAGCGCCTGCTGGCCGACGACCCACCCGACCTCGACACCGCACAGACCGCCATGGCCCGCGCCGTGGAGCAGGCGCGCCGCGCATCCACCGTGGTGGGCCGCCTGCGCCGCCTGGTGGAGCGGCCCGACCTGGCCGGTCAGGCCCAGCCCCTGGCACTGCCCACCGCCGTGCAGGACGTGCTGCACCTGCTGGAGCCCGAGCTCGCACAGCGCGGCGTGGTGCCCGAGGTGCTGGCCGCCGCAGACCTGCCCCCGGTGCTGGCCGAACCCGTGGCCCTGCAACAGATCATCCACAACCTGCTGATGAACGCGCTGCAGGCGCTAGAGCAAGTGCCCCCCGCTGAACGCCGGCTGCACCTTGCAATGGCGCAGGCTGGTGCCGGACAGGTGGCGCTGTCGGTGCGCGACCACGGCCCCGGCATCCCGCCCGAAGCACGCCAGCACCTGTTCGAGCCCTTCTACACCACACGCAACGGCGGCCTGGGCCTGGGCCTCACGCTGTGCGAGAGCCTGGCGCAGGCCATGGGCGCTCATCTGAGCCTGGCGCCCGAAGCCACGCCCCCATCCGCCGCCCAACGGGGGGCTGAGTTTGTGCTGACCCTCAACGTCGCACCACCCACCGATGACCGATAGCGCCCCCTCCCTCTCGCCCCTGATCCACCTGGTGGACGACGATGCTGCCGTGCGCGAGGGCCTCTCCCTGCTCATCAGCACCGTGGGCCTGCGCGTGCAGACCTGGGCCGACCCGCAGTCCTTCATGGCCGGGTTTGACCGCGCCAGCATCGGCGCCATCGTGCTGGATGTGCGCATGCCGGGCATCAGCGGCCTCACGGTGCTGGAGCAACTGCTGGCGCAGGGCGTGGACCAGCCCGTGATCCTGCTCACCGGCCACGGCACGGTGGAGATGTGCCGCCGCGCCTTCAAAACTGGCGCGGCCGAGTTTCTGGAAAAACCGGTGGACGACGAAGTGCTGATCGAAGCCCTGCAAAACGCCGTGCGCCAGCATGTGCGCTCGCGCGAACGCCACCAGGCAGACCAGCAGGCGCGCGAGCGTTTTGCGCAGCTCTCGGCCCGCGAGCGCGAGGTGCTGGGACTGATCGTGGAGGGTCTGACCAACAAGGAAATCGGCCGGGCGCTCGAACTCTCGCCGCGCACGGTGGAGACCCACCGCGCCAACCTGTTTGCCAAGCTGGGGGCCGAGTCGCTGGCGCAGCTGATCCGGCGGTACGCGGCGCTGGTGGACGCGGCCGCGTGAGCTGCCCCTTGGCGGGCCTTCCGTAGTTCTACGGAGGCCCGCGCGTAGCCGCCCGAATGGCCGAAAACGGCGGCCATTTCTACAGTTCTCCCACGGCGCCACAACGGGTGGCACCGACGCCAAAACACCGGAGAACACCATGCAAAGCACCCTCGTCAAAGCTGCCGCCCTCACCCTGTCCTTGATCGCCACCGCCGCCAGCGCCGAAGGCGTGCGCACCGAAAAGAACATGTCGCTGGACCTGGCCACGCAGATCGCCGCGCAAACCGTGGCCACCTGCACCGCCAACGGCTACGCCGTCACGGCCACCGTGGTGGACCGCGCAGGCACCGTGCGCGCCGTGCACCGCGCCGACAACGCAGGCCCCCACACGCTGGAAGCCAGCCGCCTCAAGGCCTACACCTCGGCATCGGCCAAGAACACCACGCTGACCATGATGGAAGGCGCGCAGAAGAACCCTGCGGCCGCCAACCTGGTGAACATTCCCGGCTATCTGCTGCTGGGCGGCGGCGTGCCGGTGAAGGTGGGCAACGAAGTGATCGGCGCCGTGGGCGTGGGCGGTGCGCCCGGCGGCCACCTGGACGAGCAATGCGCCGTGGCGGGCATCGCCAAGGTGCAGGATCTGCTGAAGTAATCACCCGCCCTCACCCGCAACGCACGCCATTGGAGGCCCCATGAAGCCCTGGAACCTTGTTTTTGCCCTCGCCGCCGCGCTGGCCTGCGCCACCCCGGCCCAGGCCCAGGTGCCTCCCACGGCGACTGAAACGGCCGCCTACCAGGGCCTGCATGCGGCGGCTGCGCGGGGCGATGTGCCCAAGCTCACCCAACTGATCGCGGCGCGGGCCGATGTGAATGCCCGCGATGGCTACGGCCGCACGCCGCTGCATGTGGCCACCTTTGCCCGGCAGGCCGACGCGATCCGCGCCCTGACCCAGGCCGGGGCCGACCTGAACGCGCTGGAGAACGACCGCTACGACGCCGTGACCATCGCCGCCGTGGCGGACGACGAAGCCACGCTGCGCATGCTGCTGCAACTGGGCGCCAGCGCCAAGCAGGTGACCAGCCGCTACGACGGCACAGCCCTGATCGCTGCCGCCCACCTGGGGCACGACGGCGTGGTGCGCCAGCTGATCGCGGCCGGGGCACCACTGGACCATGTGAACAACCTGCACTGGACGGCGCTCATCGAGTCCATCGTGCTGGGCAACGGCGGTCCGCGCCACCAGGCCACACTGCAAGCCTTGCTACAGGCGGGGGCCGGCCAGGCACTGACCGACCGGCAGGGCAACACGCCCCTGCAGCTGGCGCGCCAGCGGGGCTTCGGAGAAATGGTGCGGATGCTGGAGGCTGCCGCAGCACGGCGCTGATGCCGCCAGGGCAGGACGCGCCCCTACTATCAAATTGATAGCCATTGGCACATGATTGACTAGCGCATCCGGCGCTTTTTACTCAAAGTCCTGGGTTCCCGTCACCAGGCGGGCCTTCACGGTCTTGCCCTTCACCCGGCCCTGGTTCAGGCGCTGGGCAGCTTGGGCGCCGATGGCACGGTCCACCGCCACATAGGTGGAGAAGTCGTTCACGTTGATCTTGCCGATCTGCTCTCGGGTGTAGCCCATCTCGCCGGTCAGCGCGCCCAGCACGTCGCCCGCACGGATCTTCTCCTTGCGGCCACCGATGATCTGGATGGTGACCATGGGCGGCACCAGCGGGCCGTTGCCGGTCGGTGTCAGGTCGGCCACAGGGAACCAGCGCGACTCTCGGCCCTGCAGTTGCTCGATCTTGCCCACGCTGCCCATCTCGTCCAGGCTGGCCAGGTTCAGCGCCAGCCCTTCGGCATCGCCCCGGCCCGTGCGGCCGATGCGGTGGATGTGCACCTCGGGGTCGGGCGTCACGTCCACGTTGATCACGGCGGCCAGGTTGGCAATGTCCAGCCCGCGCGCGGCCACGTCGGTGGCCACCAGCACCGAGCAACTCTTGTTGGCAAACTGCACCAGCACCTGGTCGCGCTCGCGCTGCTCCAGCTCGCCAAACAGCGCCAGCGCGCTGAAGCCCTGGGCCTGCAGCACGGCCACCAGGTCGCGGCACTGCTGCTTGGTGTTGCAGAACGCGATGGACGAATCGGGCCGGAAGTGGTTGAGCAGCAGCGACACGACATGCAGGCGCTCGCTGTTCTTCACCTCGTACCAGCGCTGCTCGATCTTGCCCTCGGCATGCTGCGCCTGCACGGTGATCTGCTCGGGCGACTTCATGAACTGGGCGCTCAGCTTGGCGATGCCCTCGGGGTATGTGGCCGAGAACAGCAGGGTCTGGCGCTCTTTGGGACACTGCTTGGCCACCACGACGATGTCGTCGAAGAAGCCCATGTCCAGCATGCGGTCGGCTTCGTCCAGCACCAGGGTGTTGAGCACTTCCAGCGTGAGGTGCTGGCGCTCCAGGTGGTCCATCACCCGGCCGGGCGTGCCCACCACGATGTGTGCGCCATGCTCCAGGCTCAGCATCTGGCCGCGCAGCGGCACGCCGCCGCACAGGGTCACAACCTTGATGTTCTCTTCGGCGCGCGCCAGGCGGCGGATTTCGGTGGTCACCTGGTCGGCCAGCTCGCGCGTGGGGCACAGCACCAGGGCCTGTACCGCAAACCGACGGGGGTTGAGGTTGGCCAGCAGCGCCAGCGCAAACGCGGCGGTCTTGCCGCTGCCGGTGCTGGCCTGGGCGATCAGGTCCTTGCCCAGCAAGGCGGGCGGCAGGCTGGCCGCCTGAATGGGCGTCATCGTGGTGTAGCCCAGCTGCTGCAGGTTGGCCAGCATGGCGGGGCTCAGGGCCAGCGCGCTGAAATCAGTGCGGGCTTGGTTTTCTTTGGAGGTCATGGGCCGATTATCCGGTGCGGGGTATCCGGGCAACTACCTTACGCCCCCGTCAGGTGTATCGGCTATAACAAACAGATACGTACCGAGCGGTCCATGCCAGACTCATCCAACGCAGCCAACACGCCAGGTCAAGGGGGTTCCAGCGACTCGCTGCTGCGCCTGATCGCCGACTCGGTCCCGGCCCTGATGGCTTACTACGACCTGCCGGGACTGCGCTGCCAGTTCGCCAACCAGGGCTACGCCGCCTACAACGGCCACAGCACCGAATCCATCTTGGGCCTGACCGTGCAGGAGGCGATTGGCGACAAGGCCTGGCAGGCCATCCAGCCGTACGTGGAGCGATGCTCGCACGGTGAGCGCGTGAAATACACGCGCGAGCAAACCCTGCCCAACGGCGAGGTGCGGATGATCGAGGTCAACCTGATCCCGCATTTTGGCAACGCGGGGCTGCAGCTCGGCTCCTTTGTGCTGATCACCGACATCACCGAGCGTTGGCGCGCCGAGCGCGAGGTACGCCAGAGCGAAGAACGCATGCGCAAGTTCACCGAGGCCACGGACGAGGCCATCGTGTTCCATCGCGACGGCATCATCACCGACGGCAACGAGGCACTGTACCGCTTGACGGGATTTGCGCTGCACGAAGTGCTGGGCCTGTCGATCTTCAACTTCATCAGCCCCGAGTGGCGCGCCACCGCGCTGGAATACACCCGCAGCGGACGGGAGGATCCGTACGAAGTCACCATCCGCCACAAGGATGGGCATCCCATCCCCGTCGAGGTCGTCGGCAAGACCATGCCCCTGCACCATGCCGACTACCGCATCGTGGTGGTGCGCGACATCACGGCCCGCAAACAGGCGCAGGAGCGCGAAGCTTTCATCGCACTGCATGACCCCCTCACACAATTGCCCAACCGGCACTTCCTGATGGAGCAGCTGTCGCAGGTGCTGTCGCTCGCGCGCAGGCGCCACGGCCGCGTGGCCGTGCTGTTCATGAACCTGGACCATTTCAAGACCGTGAACGACTCACTGGGCCACCACGCGGGCGACCAGCTGCTTCGCAACGTGGCCGAGCGCCTGCGCAACGGCGTGCGCGACGCCGATGTCGTGGCCCGGCTGGGTGGCGACGAGTTTGTGGTGGTGCTGACCGACATCCAGACGCCCGATGACGCAGCCATGGTTGCCGACAAACTGCTGGACTCGATGCATGGCGTGTTCACGGTCGATCACCTGCCGCTCACCATCTCCCCCTCCATCGGCATCAGCCTGTTTCCGGACCACGGCGCCAGTGCCGACGTGTTGCTGCGCTGCGCCGATGCGGCCATGCAGCACGCCAAAGAAAGTGGGCGCGGCAACCGCCAGTTCTACGCCGCCAGCATGGACGCCAGCGCCCTCGACGTGCTGCACCAGGAGCGCCTGCTGCGCGACGCCATCGCCCGCAACGACTTCGAGCTGCACTACCAACCACAAATACGCCTGGCCGACGGAACACTGCAAGGACTGGAAGCGCTGGTGCGCTGGCGCCACCCTGTGCGGGGACTGGTCGGGCCGGATGAGTTCATCACCTTCTCTGAATCGCGCGGCCTCATCACGCCCATCGGCCGCTGGGTCATGCGCGAGGCCTGTCGCCAGCTCAAGGCCTGGCACGACGAGGGCCTGGCCCCGGTGCCCGTGGCCGTCAACCTCTCGGCCCTCGAATTCCGCCAACGGGACGTAGCCGCCGAGATCGCCGCCGTGCTGCTCGAAACCGGCCTCGCCCCGCAATACCTGGAGATCGAGCTGACAGAGTCCGTGCTCATGCACCAGACCGGCCAGGTGCTGGACACCCTCAACGCGATCAAGGCCCTGGGCGTGGGCATCTCCATCGACGACTTCGGCACGGGGTATTCATCGCTGGCCTACCTCAAGCGCTATCCCATCGACAAGCTCAAGATCGACCGATCCTTTGTGGCCGACACCCCAGAGAACACCGACGACGTGGCCATCGTCACCGCCATCATCCAGATGGGCCGCAGCCTCCAGCTCCAAACCGTGGCCGAAGGGGTGGAAACGCAGGCGCAAATCGACCTGCTGGCGGGACTGGGGTGTGATTTGATCCAGGGGTTTGCGGTGGCAATGCCCATGGGTGAGGAGTCTACGCGGCGATGGCTGCTGAGGAACAAGACTAAATGATTTACTCACGGATTATTGTGTGCATGTAGTTCTACGCCATCGCTTTCTCGCTTTTGACAGCGCTCATCGCATAAAAATGAAAGTCCTACGCTTTGGGCGATAGGCATCTAAATAAATTAATACTTGTAAAAATAGCTGCCAGGAGGTTGGTCAAGAGGGTTATTGGAAAAAAACTCAACGTAACTCGCCGAAGGCTTTGGGCTTGACAAACAATCCTTGAACCAAACGCGCACTGCGATGCCATTTTTCAAGTTAACAAACTTCTCATCACCCCCAAAAGCAGAATATGCCTCGCCGAGCTCAGAAATACCAATACGCTTCACATTTTGGCTTTTATAGTCTTTGACAACAATCCACCCCACCCCAGTGCTTTTCAAGTATCCCGTGTAATTAGGAGGGGAAACATCTGCTCCACCCATATCAGGCACAGGCAAGTTGCAGGCGGACAAAGCGAGATTTGGGGCGAGTGCAAGAAGTGTCAGCAGACACCATAAAGAAAAAATTTCACAGATTTTTTTACTGATTTCTGGCATTTGTTTTTCCTCCGTTTTCAAGCTCCCCGTTTCTTATGTAGTCGATGGATCTTTCCGGGTTATCATTTTTGAATTGCTCTGATCTTTCGCACAGAGCTTTCACATCCTCGTTTTGAGCCCGCGTACACCCCAAGGTTGGATTCCAACCTTGACGATCTGCGAAGGGATCTTTCAAACCAGATCCGCCGCCGTGGATCCATCTACCTCTATCATCAGTTGTTCTCCATTTGGCAACGCCAAATGCCTTGCTTGATTTTGGATATTCACATTGAGTAAACTTTCCACTGTAAGCCCCCGCGGCCCCACTTTTGGTGGTGCTGGTGACTTGATTGCGTGTTTCCATTTCCATGAGCGTTCGACCGTTAGCATCTAGCATTATCGTTTGCCCATTTGAAATATCTGTGTAAACCAAAGCATTCCCAGTTCCATTACTAACCAGATCGAGCCCTTTTGGATCAATGAGTTGCAATGGACTGACAGACGCATAGAGAAATAAGTTCAATCCCCCAGCTAGCCCAATCGGATCCTGCGTGATGTACTGCCCCACCCTCGGGTCGTAATACCTGAACCGGTTGTAGTGAAGGTTCGTTTCCTCATCGAACTGCTGTCCCTGGAAGCGAATCGGTTGGTGGATTTGATCGGGGTTGTATTCGTCCGCAATTTCGCCCCAAGCTGTGTACCTAGCCACCCAGGCCACTTGCCCTAGTTGTTCTCCGTTCGCATTGACCAACGCAATAGGTGTACCCAGGTGATCCGTGAGCACGTGCCGGATCGTCAGCGGGTGTTCTTCTTGCGTTTGCGCTTGTGCATCCTTGAGCGCCTGGATCGATTCCCGCACCTGCGCCTGCAATTCCTGCGGCAGTAGCCCTGAGAGTTGGTAGCCAGGCTGCAGGGCCTCCTTCAAGGCTTGGTGAAGGAGTTCTCGTTCCTCGCGGGGGAGTTCTCGCTCCAGGGCGTTGCTGGCGTCACTGTTTCCCAGCCCCAGCAAGGTCTTGACGGCGTCGGCCTGCCCCGCGTTCTCTTTGCTTCTCTGCACCTGCAGCAGCGGCACAAAGCTGCCAGGCTCGTACACCGTGTGATGAATCTGCTCTGCGGTCTCCGTATGAACGAGCCGGTCCCCGTCCCAGCCGAAGTGAGTGATCTGGCCTTGCTCGCCTGTTTTTCGGTGCGTCTTGCTCACCCGCCGCCCGAATGCGTCGTAACGGTAAGTGGTCCGGCTTAGTTCCTGCCCTTGGGGGTTGCGTTGTATGGCTTGCCGCAACTGGTGCAGGCTGTCGTAATGCAGGTGGGTAATGCTGCCGTCGCTGTGCAGGGCCTGCGTGCGGTTGCCCCAGCAGTCGTAGCGGTAGTGGGTTGCGCCTTGGTTGTCTGCGTCCTGGCTCCAGCCGATGCGGCTGTCTCGCCAGCGCTCTACGTTCTGGCCCGCGGGGGTGTTCGGGTTTTGGTCAGGCTGCAGCAGGTTGAACTGCGGGTCGTGCAGGTTTTGCTGGACCTGGGCGCTCCAGTCAGCGCTGGCTGCGGTCTTTGCGCCCAGGTGCTGGAACGCCGCTTTGGCGGGCAGGCGGTTGCCTGCCGGGTCCAGGCGCCAGCGGTGGTGGTGCTCCCCCTGGGCGCTGGCGTGCGTCTGGCCGATCAGGCGCTGGCGGTTGTCGTATTGGTAGGCGTTGGCTTCGGTGGGGGTTTGGATGCCGATGAGCTGGCCCAGGCTGTCGTAGGTGTAGCGGCGCTGCTGCAGGCCGCCTATGAGCGGGGCTGCACTTTGGGGTGCGCTGGCGTGTCCTGGCAGTCCTTGCCAGCGTTGGTGCAGCAGGCGGCCTAGAGGGTCCACCTGGCGGGTCTGGGTGATGATGGCCGGTGCGTGTTCGTACGCTGCGCCGTTTTGCAGCAGGTGCAGGCTGCGGCCTACTTCGCGGTACAGCTTGTCGCGCTCCAGGGCCAGCAGGGGGGTTTGGTTGAGCAGCACGCCGTGCACGTGGCCTGAGCCGTAGGTCAGCCAGTCCAGTTGGCCGATGCCTTGCAATTCACTGGTTTGGCGCTCGCCCAGTGCGCCCAGGCGGTGGTGGATGCGGTGTTCGAATTCGGTAGCAAGGGCCAGTTTGTGGGCGCCGCTGGTGTCCGCCTCGGGTACGCAGTAGAGCGTTTGCACTTCGCCGGTGGTACGGCCGAGCGCGTCACGTTGCAGATCTACGCGGCTGCTGGGCTGCAGGTATCGGACTTGCAGGCTTTGCAGCCAGGGGCTATTGGCAAGGGCTTGCGTGTCGTGCTGCTGGTTGAGCACGGTACGCAGTTGTTCAGTACTCAGTTGCAACCAGTCGTTGACCAGCGCGGTGGTCGCCTCTGTGCCCACTTCCCAGCCCTCGGTGCTCAGGAGTTCACCACTGTCGCTGTAGCTGAACTGGTGGATTTGAAGGTCGTTGTCTGGGGCCTCGGCGTTGACATGGGAGATGTCCACCTCGCAGGCCGCACCTGCTTTGGCGGTGATACGGTAGGTCAGGCGCCCGGCGTTGTCGTAGTGGAAGCGGCTGCGCACGGTACCCATGCCTTCGGTCGCAGCGGCCAAGCTGCTGTCTTGGCTGTCGGTCTTTTCGATCAGTTGGCCTGCGGCGTCGTAGCGGTAGGCCTGGCTGCGGCCATCGAAGCCCACTTCCTGGATCAGGCGGTCCTGGCTGTCGTAGGTGAAGCGGGTAGTGGCGTGGTTCTCGTTGAGGAGTTCCGTGACGCGGCCTGCGCTGTCGTAGCGCAGTTGCAGGCTGGCGCCAGCCTGGGTCTGGGCGATGATGCGGCCCCAGAGGTCGTACTCGTAGGTCACGGTGGTGGTGACCGGTGCCAAGCCGGTGTCGCTGGTTCGGTGGGCTACGGCGCCCAGGGTGATGGCTTGGACATGGCCGTTGTCGCCCCAGCGGTATTGCACCAAGCTACCGTCGGCCTGCTGGGTTTGCAGCAGCCGTCCCACGGTGTCGCGCTGGTGGCGGGTGTGATGGCCCAGAGCATCGGTTTCTTCGATGAGTTCACCCCAGGCGTCGTACTGCCAGCGGGTGGTGTGGCCGCTGCAGTCGGTGTAGCGGGTGGGCTGGCCGCAGGCGTTGTAGCCCAGGGTCTTGCGTCCCCCTCGGGGATCGATGACGGCCTGCGGTTGGTCGGCCCAAGCGCGGTTGGCCGGGGGCAGTGTGTGTGGGGCGCCTTCCTGGTATTGCAGCCGTGTGGTGCTGGCCAGTTCGCCTGCGAGGACGGTGACCTCGGTCAGGCGGCCCCATTCGTCATAGGTGTAGAGGGTGTGGATGCCGCTGGCACTGGCGCTTTGCAGCAGCAGACCGTCTTGCGCGGTACCCGGCAAACCCCAGCGTTGCTGGCTGCTACGGCCGTCGGAGCCTTGCACGCCTAGCAGGTTACCTTGGCCGTCGTAACGCCAGTGGATGGTGCGGCCCAGCGGGTCGGTGGCTGCGATGCGCCGGCCTGCGCCGTCGTACTGGAAGTGCTCTTCGCTGCCGTCGGGGTTGATCTGGCGCGTGATGCGCTTGAGACCGCCACGTCCTTCGTGGTGATACGCAGTGGTGCGCCCCAGGCTGTCGCGCACCGTGGTGCAGCTGGCGGCCTTGGGGTCTTGGGGCGCCGCATCCTGGTAGCTTAAGTGGTAGCTCAGGCCTTCTTCGTTGTGGTGTTCGATGACGCGGGCGCCGGGGTGGTCGCCTTCATAGACATAGCTGTGTTCCGGGCCGCTGCGTACGCGGTGGGCGACCATGCGGTGCTGGCTGTCGTAGCGGAACTGGCGCGTGCGTTGGCCATCGCGGGCATGCACGGCAATGAGGTCGCCTTGGGGGCTGTAGTGGTAGCGCACCAGGGGCACGGGGTGGGCGGGGCTGCTGTCGTGCGGGTTGTGAACGCAGTCCACGCCCATCAAGCGCAGCCCGGTATCGATGGGGCCAGCACCGGTGGGTTGGACGTTGCTCGCGTGCTCCGCTGGCCCGCTCTCGCGGTTGTACAGCAGGGCGTAGCGGCGGCCTGCGCCGTCGGTGATGGCAGCCAGCCGCCCGTGTTCATCACGGTGGTATTGCTGGGTGCGGCCGAAGGCATCCATCAGGCCAACGAGGTGGCAGTCTCCGTTGGTCTGGGCCTTGAAGAGCCAGGCTGTGCGGCCCGTCTGCGTGGCGGCCAGGACGTAGCCGGCATCCAATCGGGCGAGGGCGGGGATGTGGGCCCAGCGCTGCTGCTGCATCCAGGGCAGGAGTTCCTGGGCCAGGCTGGCAGAGGTCGCGCCGTTGTAAGCCTCAGTGTCACCGCCGCGCAGCAGCAGGAGGGCTTCGCTGTCGCTTTGCAGGGGCTGGCCTGCGCACAGGGCTTCGTCAAAGGTGATGACGCGGCCACCGGCGTCGTGCAGAAGGGTTTGGGTGGGTTGGAGCTGAAGGCGCAGCTCGTGTGGTAGGCGCCAACCCCATCCCAGAAGGCCGCACTGTGATCCCTGTTCGGAATTGACGTAGCTGCTGTACTGGCGTTGCCAGACCAGGGGCATGGGGCCGGGCAGTGCGAAGTCCAGGTCTTCGGGGCCGAGCAGGACTTTGGCGCCCAGGGTGGGGTTGACGGGGCTGCCAATGGTTTTGCCACCGGGGCAGGTGGAGCACGCTATGCCGCCTTGGGAGCCGATCAGGACCGTGTTGGAGCCCTGGATGATCGGGCCTCCAGATTCCGTCAGGTCTCCTCGCCTGGCAGCATTCTTGCCCATGATGTTTCCCTCGATTGAATATGTTGTTGTTCAGATGCGCGCACCGCCTGAAGCGCAGCAAGGCTGGCAGCGCCTGCACCGCCAAACTCCCCCCAAAGTTCCCACCTAGCAGTTCAGCTTGTCGAGCGGAGAAAGCACTTCGATCTGGCTGGGGGTGAGCCTGATGGTGCTGCTGCCGACAGTGAGCAGGATCTCGTCCTTGGCGTTGAGATGAATCTTCTTGGATTCCATGAAGATCTGGCTGGCGTCGATCTTGATGCAGCTGGGAGCGTCACCGCCACCACCATCACCGGAGCCGCCGCCTGCAGGAGCCACGATGTGATCCACCCCAGCACCTGCAGCTGCAGAGCTCCCCCCCCCTCCGCCGCTCCCCCCTACCTCCAGCACATAGTCCTTGCCCACCGTAGTCTTCTGGCTTTGGCCGACCTTGGTAGTCTGGGTCATGCCCACGATGGTGGACATCATCATCCCGATGTTCTGGCTGTAGGCAACACCGACATTCATGATGCGGACCAGCCCGACATTGAGCATGGACATGATGCCAATGGTGTGTTGTCTGGTGAGGCCGATCTTGACAGTCTCGTTTTTGCCCACCGTTTCTTTACGGTTGTCACCGATGCTGATTTTTTCGTCATGATCCACCCGCTCCGATCGGTTGCTGTGGATCGTGATGGTTTCGTCTCCATCCACTTCTTCCGTGCGCCAGCCGTGGATGGTGATCTTTTCGTTGCGGTCGACCGTCTCGGTGCGATCGCGGTGAATGGTGTTGGTCTCGTCCCGGTCAATGGTCTTCTCCCGGTCTCTCCCCACCCACTTTGTTTCGTCGTTTTCAACCTCGGTCAGCTGGTCCTTCTGAGCGTGTATCCACAGCTGCTCTTCGCCCGCCTTGTCCTCAAACCGGAGGGCATTGGCGTCGCCGGGGCCATTCTTCATACCAGCCCCCGCGGCTCCACCTTTGCTGGACCTGGTGAGGATGCCGCTCTGCGTAGCGTTGGCAGGGAGCGCCCAGGGCGGCATGTTGAGCGCGTTGTAGACGCAACCCGTGAGGATGGGGTAGTCAGGGTCGCCGTTGAGGTGATCAATGATGACTTCCATACCGACGCGGGGAATGAAAACCGCGCCGAACTGCGGTCCTGCCCAACTGGTCGAAACACGTACCCAGCAGCTAGAGTTTTCATCCATCGCGCCGATGCGATCCCAGTGGAACTGGACCTTCACACGCCCAAACTTGTCGGTCCAGATCTCCTCGCCAGGCGGTCCGACGACTACCGCCGTTTGCGGGCCGAGCGCCCGCGGCTTGGGTGTGTCACGTTTGGGACGAAACTCAATGCTGGTGGGCTGCGCCTGAATTTCAAACTGCTGAATGGAGCCCGCCTCGTGCGGATTCTTGGTTGCAGTCGCTCCACCCACCCGGCTGCTGCTGACCTCGGGATTCTCTTCAAAGTGGTAGTGCGTGCTGACGTTCAGGTATTGGCGGTTCTGGTCGTCGCGCGGATAGTTTTCCAGGTTGATGGTGTAACCCGTGGCAAGGTTGCGTTTGTTGCCACGGCCTAGCACCCGGCTGTGCTTTGCCAAGTGCTCCTGCAGACGAAGCTTGGCGTAAGTCTCGCCATCCGGGAACTCGGTATAGCCGCCCGGCCACTCATAAATTTCGTACTTGTCATGCTCATGCCCCGGTGGGTTTTGACGCATGTTTGAGAGGTCGGCACGCGGCTTTTTGAAATCGTAATCATCGTTGTAGTGCCGTCCCGGCTGCACCTCCTGGACAAGCTCCCAGGCGTAAAAATGTTCCTTGTCAGCGATGGCGGCCTTGCCAGGCGGATGAAAAGGCACGACATGGCCACCAGGCAACGGACTGTGCGAGCCTGTGATGTCGTCAGCCAGCACCAGGGTGTGACTCCCGGAACTGTGGGTGAAGTAAAAGTAGGCGCCTTCGTGCTCCAACAAGCGCGCCACGAAGTTGTAGTCGCTCTCACCGTATTGAGTGCAGTACTCCCAGTTTCGGTACGAGCGAGTAAGCTTTTTCTCAATGGGGAAGCCGTACTTCCCGAGTACTTCCATGATGATGTCCGGCACGGTCATGTGCTGGAAAATCTTGAAATCGGTTTTGCGCGTAGCTACCCAAAGCCAGGGCCGCAGGCGCATGCGATAGGAAGCCCAGCGATGATCCTGCCCCCGCATACCGAAGTGCGTGACGAGTCCGCTGAGATATCGCTTGCCCAACCCCTCCGTCTCCACCACCACCGACGCAGCGTTTCCTAGCAGCGCCTTTGGGTCAATGTTTTTACTCGGACTGACCAGATCGACTTCTAGCGAAAACAAATCGCTCAGCGCTTCAGTCCCTTCCAGCTTGCGAAATTGCAGTTGCTCGCCCAGAGGAGTTTGGATAGTGACGCGACGGGTCATGAGAGAAGGTGGAACGAACGTCTGAGTGACTGCAATCCGCCCAGGCAAGGTCACCGGTCAACGACGAAGGGTGGGCACAAAAAGGAGCCGCGCCCACGGACGCGGCTCCTGGTTGCGCGCGCAGGGTGAGCGCAACCGAAGGCCAGCCAATCAGGCTTCCTTGTTTTCCTTGATGCTGAAGCCCATCTGGCTGGTAGCGCCCTTGCCGCCTTGGTTGGTCTGTTCGGAGTACTCCGTCTTGATCTTGGCAGCCTGGAACGCGTAGTTCACAACCACGGTGTCGCCAGAACTGGTGCCGCTGACGGTCACGTTGGTCACCATCACGTCCGTCAGGGTGATCTTGCCGAATTCAATCTGCGTGCCACCCGCCTTGCACATCGAGATTTCCACCTGTCCCAAGTGCTTACCCGTGGCGCAATGCTTAAGCACAGCGGGATAGCACTTGTCGATGTTGGCAACGACATTCAGGTTCTGAAAGTCCGCCTTACCGGCACCGGCACCACCACCAGAGGCCATCGAGTGCGGCTGGGTCACACCCCAAGTAAACGACTCCACGTCCGTCCAATCCTTGTGCGCGGCGTCTTTCGATTCACCGCTAGCACCTTCCACCTTCATAAAAATCGCAACTGTCATTCGGGTACCTCTCCTTGGTTCAAAAATGCGTCGCAGGGCTGTTGCATCAACATCAACAGCACCCGCGCGCTCTCAATTTCCGCAGCGGCACTCTTGCACCCCCACAGAATTCATGACGGAAGGAGAGGTGCGAACCCTCACAGCCCGCATGCGAAACATGCGGAAACACTGCGCATGCATTGCCACTACGCTCATCTTGTAAACGTGTGTTTGTGTGTGCATAGGGCGCTTCGCTTGCTTGATTTCCCCTCCCTCGCAAGCTCATTGGCGGGCGGATGATACGGACGCCCAACAGCTAAAGGGGTATCAAGTCACAGCAATTCAGCGGCTCTCCGCAACATTGGAAACAGTGTGTTTCGGCGCCTCTGAACTAGTGGTTTTGTGACGTTTTTTGCAATTTGTCCACGTTAGACTCGCCCGCCACAAACGCACTGCAAGCAGCTTGCTGATGAACACTCGTCACCAAGATGAGGGTGACTGCGCAGGGCTTTGTGAATGCTGGACGCGAGAAGCCAGGCTCACAAACATGCCGGATCTGCGCCCTATTTCGATAACGATGGAAAGTGTTGAAAGCGTGGTCCAGATCTCCAAGGCGCAGCAGGCTGACGAAGTTCCGCGGTCACGATCGATGGCGCAATGGGGTGCGCTGCGAGGTGAAAGAGCATATTGCAGCCGCCGAGCGCAGCAGCTCCGATTGCAATGGCACTGAAGACCTGCGGACCGCTTAAAAAAGCCGATGAGGCGATGAATACACAGGGAGCCACGTGATGATTGAGACCGCAGGAGGTTCGGCAAACTGCCTCGCGCCGGGCGTCCATATCGGTGAATACCGGCTGTTGGACGTCATTGGAGAAGGTGGCTTTGGCATTGTGTATCGCGCCCGCGATGTGAGCCTTGACAGGGTTGTCGCCATCAAGGAATACATGCCCGCCACGTTGGCGGGGCGTAAATCATCCAACGAAATCCACGTCCGTTCGCAGCATCGCGGGGCATTCGATGCCGGGCTGCGAAGCTTCATCAACGAAGCCCGACTGCTGGCCAAGTTCTCGCATCCAGCTCTGGTACATGTGTACCGATTTTTCGAACTGAACGGTACGGCCTACATGGTCATGCGCCATTACGAAGGGCAGACGTTCCGAGCATTTTTGAATGCCCAACAAGAACGCATGAATCAACGCATGTTGGCCGCCATCGTAGGCCCCATCCTCGATGTCGTCGAGATGCTGCATGCAGCCGATTGCTACCACCGCGATATCGCTCCCGATAACGTATTCCTGCAAAACTCAGGCATGCCTGTACTGCTCGATTTTGGGGCCGCACGGCGAATCATCGGTGACATGACGCAGGCCCTGACGATGGTGTTGAAGCCAGGCTTCGCTCCCATTGAGCAGTACGTAGATGACGGCGCCATGCCGCAGGGAGCATGGACCGACATCTACCAAATTGGCGCAATGCTCTACCTAGCGATCACTGGGAAGCCGCCAGCCACATCGGTCGCCAGAATGATCAACGATCCGGTGGCAGCTTTATCGCCGGCTGACTACCCAGGATACTCATTCCAGTTTCTGCGTGGAGTGGGTCACGCATTGGCGGTGAAACCTCAGGAGCGACCACAGACGATTGCTGCACTCAAGGAGCTGCTCGGCATCACAACGTTCACCATGCCCATGCATGCGCCCTGGCACGATGTCGTACCAGGTGCGCAGGGGGTTACCTCTTCGCTCCCCCATCCGACGCTCGCAGCCTCGGACACCACGGGCCTGCATGAGTCGTTGCAACCCACTGGCGTAGTTACCGAGGCCAACGCATCATTGCCGTTAAACCATTCGGCAGAACCCGCTCAGCGCGAGCCCGTTACCGCGATGGCCACCCAGGCGAACCAGACACTTCCGCAAGCAGCAGTCGTCGCCAGCGACATCGACATACTGAAGTATGCCCCCCAGACATCGTCTGCTCCATCAACCAGCAACGCCACAGCAACACCCCAACTGCCCGCGAAGCCGGACGCTCGGGAACGCCAAGATGCGGAGATCAGCAGCGATCGGCGACACATGCGCACACGCGCTTTGACGCTGCGATGGACGACTGCGGCCCTCGCGCTTTTCGTAGCCACTGCGTTGGTTCTTTGGTTGACCAAGCACGACGTGGCCGCACACCAGTCCGCAGAAGAGATAGCACTGAATCTTGAAGACCAACATTGGAAAGAAGCACAAGCTGCGGGCTCTGTAGCGATGCTGGACTCGTACCTGAGCGCTTACCCGAAGGGCAAGCATCGCAGCGAAGCGATGGCCCTCATCAATCGTCTGGAATTTCAAGAACCGGTTGTCAGTCCGCCGCCAGCTGCCTTAGCGTCAGCCCCCACACAGGCTGTCGTTGCCGCGACCTCTGCGCCCTCAGCGTCAGAGCCACCTGCAACAACGGCCCCAAAGGCCGTGGCAGCAACGACGCCACCGCCTGCGCCCAAAGGAGATCCTGCCGTTGCAGATTCGGTAGTAGCAGCCAAGAATCCGCCAAAGACAGCGGGAGAAGTAGGGCGTGTTGTCCTGCGCGTAAGCCCATGGGGCCGGATCTCGGTGAACGGCAACTCTTTGGGAACCACGCCACCACTGACTTCCATCGAGCTTCCTGAAGGCTTGCATCGCATTGACGTGAGCAATCCGGCCGCAGCGCCAGTCACCAAGACAGTCCAGGTCAAAAAAGGCGAGCCGGTGGTGATCAGTCACCAGTTCGAATAATTCACGTCCACGAGCGCCTGCTGTCGATATGCCAATAAACGCTTTACTGCGATGGGGAGCTTGTTGCCTGTGCCTGGGTCTCAGCACTGCAATCGCCTCGGTGGATTGCAACGAACCAAGCACACCTGAAGCGGGGAACTCGGTTTCTTCGGCTGGACGCCAATATCTGGGACAGGGCATATCGCTCTACGAGACGCGAAAGCTGGAGCTGGCAGAAAAAGCACTACAGGCTTCACTGTTTGCAGGTCTGACAGATGGGCACGAGCGATCTACTGCCCATAAATACCTTGCGTTCATTTATTGCACCAATCGGGAATGGGCCCGGTGCGACACCGCATTCAACGCAGCTTTCGACGCGCGCCCTTCGTTCACGCTCGAAGCGTACGAGCTGCAGAACACGCCGTGGCGGGATGCCTATACGAAGGCATACAGCCAGCGCGGCGCAAAGTGCGGCCGGTCCTTGGCAAGTTTCAGCAACAGTCAAGGATCTTCCCCAGGGAATGGCAACGCTCTTACCTTTTCGCTCAACAGCACTGTGATCACAGCCATCACGCCGCTGTTGGCCGTTGCAGGCTATCCCACACCATCGTTCGACCCGACGTCCCCAATGGCACTGGGTTCGCGGAGGCCCATCCGCTCCGAGAACAACATTCAGCTGCGCGTTTCACCGTGGGCCCATGTGACTCTCAATGGAAAGCGAGTGGGCGTGACTCCTCCGCTCACAGAACTCAAGCTCCCCCCAGGCTCACACAACATTGAATTCAGCAACCCCGGCTTCGATACCGTGCGCAAAACGCTCAAGGTCGAGCCAGATCAACCGATCACGATCACCCATGACTTTGACGCGAAATAAATCCATGCGAAACCGTTACTGGAGCGCCTTGATCGTCGCCTGCGCCAGCCTTCTCCTGGCCGCTTGCGAAACAACGCCAAAGCCCCCCGAGCCGCAGGTGGAAGCACCGCCACCACCGCCACCAGCTCCCGAGCCCGTCGCACCGGTGGATCCGCGCGCGCAGAAAGAGGCACAGCTGACCGAAGCATTGAACGCGTACGCAGAAGGGCAGTTCGATGAAGCCATCGTCAAGCTCACACCTCTTGCCGACGCCCCCGAGCTACCGCTGACATTGCAAATCAAGGCCCGCAAGTTCATGGCCTTCAGCCACTGCGCCGCAGGGCGGCCGCGCCCCTGCCGACAGCAGTTCGAACTCGCCCTCGAGCAGGACCCCACGTTCCAACTCACCGAGGCAGAAAAGGGCCACCCGGTCTGGGGCCGTGAATTCATCAATGCCCGCAATGCTGCGCGTTCCAAGCGCAACACCCGCAAGACATCTTGACGCTCCACCAGACAACGCACGCGCAAATACGCAATGGACAAGATAGAACTGGTGGTCACACACGAAGCGGGTAGCCCGGTCTGCCGCTATTGGTCCGCTATCTTTGGGATGGCAGGCGGGACCGTGGGTCGTGCAGGGCAAAACAAGCTGGTATTGCCCGATGACGACGCGATGGTCGCGCGCGTGCATGCCATGGTCCGCCTTGACTCCGACCGAGCCTATATCGCCAATCTGTGCGAACGCCGCTCAGTGCGCGTAAACGGGCTGGAGGTGCTGTCCGGGCAAGAGGTACCGCTTGTACCCGGCACAAGCATAGGCATTGGTCCATATCAACTGCGCGCAGTCATTCCAGGGCAACACCAGGATGCGCAGGCTACCCAGGCGAAGGTCTCCCGCGCGTTCACAGAAGGCATCTCGGAGGCCACATCGGCAGCCGGCAGTGACACACAGCCGGGTACATCCACACCGAGCGCCAATGCCGCAACCTCGGCGATCGGGCTCGCCTCCCTGCCCAACCCCTGGGCAGACATACCAGACATCGTCGGAGGAGATGCACACCTGTCAGGCCTCTTGCTCTCGTCCCTGCCCGAAGCACCATCGCAGCACGATGCGGAGGCAAGCCCCTTCGCAATGCTTGGACGGGTCGAGGCCCGCTCTGCGGCAGCGCTCGTCCCAGAACGGTCCGCCAACGGACCAGGGCCCGCCGCGGCACTGACAGTGGCGCAATCGGCCTCTGCCGCCCCTGTTACGGACGGGCTGCATGCAGAAATTCCGACGGAACACGCCCCACCCCACCCGTTCGATATTTCTGCCGCTACAGCCAGGCCCACACAGGCACCGCCGACAGCGCATAGAGCGATGGTCATTCCCGACGACTTCAACCCATTCGCAGCTGATCCCAGGGAGCAAGCCCTCCATCGTGACTCCTGGAGCGGGAATCTTGCCGCCAAGAGCTTGGCTGAAGTGGTTCAACTCAAGAACGATGGCCTGCTCCAGGCCTTGCCCAAAACGGGGCATTTCGCGGGCGAAATGGACAATGCTGCGCATACCGGGCTGCCCAAGCAGTTGGATCCAGCCATCGAACTTAACCCGCTGAAGCTCTTTCGTGAGCCCGGGGAGTCGATGTATGTGGAGCCAGAAGACCATGGCATGTCCCGCGGCTCGGATTTGGCCCAGGTGTTCAACATGCCCCGCGATGCCCAACGGCGCCATGCGACAGCGCTGCCAGATACGGTCACCCATGGGATCGCCGCCACCAACCGCCTCAACGTCGAGGCAACTCCGGTGGCTGCGCTGCCCGTTGAGTCTGTTGTAGAGGCAGGACTTCACGCTATGCAAGGGCTGGACTTGGCTCTGTTCGACGGCGGAGACGCTGCGCAGGCACTGCGGGAGGAGGACTTGCTGAAGATCGCAGATATCCAGCCGCCGCAGCCACGGGAGAACGCGATCCCCACGCACGCCACGCAGCCCGCGTCACCCCCCGCGCCGACACCGACCGCCGCTGACGCCCACGTAACGGCGCAGACAACGGTAGCTTCATCGGATGCACTCGCCGCTGCCTTTCTCCAAGGCGCGGGGATAGAGCAAGGCAAAGCACACGTCACCATCACGCCGGATTTCATGCGCGCTTTCGGCGAAGCACTGCGGGTAGCGGTACAGGGCTCTATCGACCTCCTCTCCGCGCGCTCGGAAATCAAACGTGAATTCCGAGCGGACGTCACGATCATTGCCTCCGGGGCCAATAACCCCCTCAAGTTCCTGCCGACGGCAGACGGTGTGATGCTGCAGCTCATTGGACAGACGTTTCCGGGATTCATGAAGCCGGTACCCGCAATGAAGGAAGCGTACAAAGACCTGGCGGTGCACCAGATCGCATTGATGGCCGGCATACGAGCCGCCTACTCAGAAGCCGTGGCAAGCCTCAGCCCAGAAGAGCTAGAGAAGAACGCTACGGTAGCGTCCAGCCTGCTAAACAAAATATCCAGCGTGCATCGCAAAGCCGCCTTGTGGGACGACTTCCAGCAGCGATATGACTCGGTGCGTCGCCATGCAGAAGACGACCTAATGGCGTTCTCCGGGAAAACCTTTGTGAACGCATACGAAGCCGCCGCACAGTCTGCCGAGGAGCATTCGTGATCGCACATATCGCTGGAGAGTCGCACCGCCTGCGGCTGTCGGTGTCGGCCATCACCGACAAAGGCGGCCGTGCCTCCAACGAAGACTACCTGGGCATGATAGATCTGGGATCGAGAGGCTTTTGCTGCACCCTGGCGGATGGAGCTGGAGGCCATGGCAACGGTGCGCTGGCGGCGCGCCTGACGGTGGACGCCGTACTGGGAGGTTACCGCGAGAACCCTATGTTTGCGCCAGCCAGCCTGGCATCGCTCATCTTTCGCGCCGAACATACAGTATCTGAAGAACAGCCCACCTCCGTTTCGCGGATGCACATGAGCGCCACCGTGGTCCTGCTGTGCATAGATCCGGTCACCGGCCGCGCGCTGTGGGCGCATTGGGGCGACTCGCGCCTTTACTGGTTCCGGGAAGGCCGGGTTCACCGCATGACCGAAGACCACAGCGTTGTGCAGCAGCTTTTGCACGCTGGCTTGTATGCCAACGGCGATCCCAGGTCGCTGCCCAATCGCAGTGTCCTGGCCGGTGCAGTGGGTGCCGAGTCGCAGGTACCACCCACCGTGCTGCCTGAATCCATGGAGCTGACAGAGGGTGACGCCTTTCTGCTGTGCTCCGACGGACTTTGGGAAAACCTCCACGAGTCCGCGATGGAACAAGCGCTGCAGGCCGCAGAGCGGCCCGACGTCTGGCTACAGGACATGGCGGAAGCCGTTCGCTCCAAAGACCGTCCCCATCAGGACAACCTCAGCGCGCTGGCCGTGTGGGTATCCGCAAACCAGACCGTCAACTGAACTGAATCGAACTGCCCACTGAACGGGAGGATGCCGCCATGCAGATGACCAAGAAAGCCGTATCAAGGCGAACGATCCTGAAGACCACCCACTGGCTGTCAATGGCAGCGCTGCCTCTGTCCGGATGCGGCGTGGTGAACACACTCAATCGCCCCAGCGAGGCGCCCACCGGGGTGCCGCCAGCCGTCATCGAGATCATCGCCGAGCGCAGCCTGAACCCTGACGTGGACGGCATGCCCAAGCCCGTACTGTTGCGCATCTACGAATTGCGCACTCCCGTCACCTTCGAACGCTCCAGCTTCTTCGACCTGTTGGACAAGGACGAAAGCCAGCTCGGCGGCGACTTCGTGCGGCGAGAAGAGATCCTGATTGCACCGGGTGAGCGCCGCGTCATCGAACGCAAAGGCAACCCCGACGTGCGTGCCTTCGGTTTCTTCGCCAGCTATCGCGACCTCGAGCGCAGCACCTGGCGTGCACATGTCGATGCCCCGAACTCGGTGGAAATGCGCCGCCGCTGGTGGGGCCTTGGAGAAACACAGCGGCTCAAACCCGTTCACTACCTGGTCACGGTCTCGCGCGACGCCGTACGGGTTCAACATCAAATCACTTCAAGGTAGAACCATGGTTTGGCAACGCAAGGTGGTGTGGGCGGAAGGGATGTTCCTGCGCCCTCAGCACTTTCAACAACAAGAGCGACACCTGGACTTTCTGATCCAAGGGCGCAGTCTTTCCGCCCAGCCTTTCTACTGGGGGTTTTCAGAGCTGACCCTGGACACCCAGATGCTTGCCCTCGGCAAGGTTGCACTGATCTCTGCGCAAGGTGTGCTACCTGACGGCACACCGTTCAGGATCCCGGATGTGGACGATGCCCCACCACCGTTTGATGTGGGGAAGAACACCAAAGACACGCTGATCCATCTGTCACTCCCGCTGCGGCGGCGTAGCGGCGCAGAAGTAACCCTTGCCGACGACGACGCAGGCATGACGCGTTACCAAGCGCAGGTGCTGGAAGTGGCAGACATTAACGACGTTGGCGCGCAGCCGGCGGAGGTGCAGTTGGGCATCGCCCGGTTCAGCCTGCGCACATCACACGATCTTTCCGACGGTTGGGTATCTCTGCCCGTGGCCCACGTGGTGGAACGCAAGGCGGATGGAGCAGCGTTGCTGGACAAAACCTTCATCCCGACTGTCGTCAACAACTCTGAAACCTCCGCACTATTCGCGTTTTGCCGAGAACTTCACGGCCTGTTGCGCCAGCGGGGCGTCGCGCTGGAGGAGCGGCTGATCCAGCCAGGGCGCGGCGGTGTCGGCGAGGTGGGTGACTTCCTGATGCTGCAATTCATCAACCGATGGGAGCCCGCGGTAGAACATTGGGTCAGGATTCGCAGCATTCACCCTGAGCGCCTCTTCGATGACCTCCTGAAAATGGCGGGCGAGCTGTCCACCTTCACCCGCGAGCAACGACGCCCCGCGCCACTGCCGGCTTATGACCACGACGACCTGCGCAGCTGCTTTCCGCCCTTGATGCTGGAACTGCGCCGCGGCCTTTCGTCGGTGCTTGAGCAAAACGCTATCCAGATCGAGCTGCAGGAGCGGCAATACGGCGTTCGTGTAGCCCTCATCCCGTCCACCGAGCTGCTGACCACCTGCGATTTCGTGTTGGCAGTACACGCCCAGACCACGGTGGAATTCCTGCGCACCCACTTTCCCACCCAGACGAAGCTGGGGCCTGTCGAGAAGATCCGGGACCTCGTCAACCTCCACCTGCCGGGCGTCACCCTGCGATCGCTGTCCGTGGCTCCACGCGAAATCCCCTATCACGCGGGGTACTCCTATTTTGAGGTTGACACCACACACGACCTGTGGCGCCAGCTCAACAGCTCAGGGGGCCTAGCCATGCATGTCTCGGGCGAGTTCCCGGAGCTGGAGTTGGAATTCTGGGCGATCCGCAGATAAGAACAACCCATGTCGATCCCAATCACGGACAACGTTTTCGCGTTCAGCGCCAGTGACCATACCGAGCATCGCGCACTCGGCACGCCTGAAATATCCATGCCTGGAGCAGGCGCCCAGAACATGTCACGCACCAACCTGCCCGATGTGGTCAGCGGTGGGAATCCACTGGTGGCATCCGCGAACGTACTGCTAAATCTCGTGCCGCAGATCCGGGCGATGGCCTCCAACGCGGACCCTGAAGGCTTCCAGCGCCTGCTACTTGCGAACATCCGCGAATTCGAGCGCAGCGCGGGCGTCGCAGGCGTTCCGATCGAGACTGTTATCGGGGCAAGGTACTGCCTGTGCACCGTGGTGGACGAGGCTGCGGCGCAAACGCCTTGGGGCGGATCCGGCGTTTGGCCCAAGTTCAGCCTTCTGGTTGCGTTGCACAACGAAACCTGGGGGGGCGAGAAGTTCTTCCAGCTGCTGGCCAAGCTGGTTCAGACACCGCACCAACACATCGACCTGATCGAGCTGATGTACTTCTGTCTCATGCTCGGTTTTGAAGGACGTTATCGCGTGATCGAGAACGGGCGAAGCCAGCTGGAAACGCTCAAGGCGCGGCTGTTGGCTCTGATCGAGAGTACACGTGGCGATCGCAGCGGCGCACTATCACTTCACTGGAAAGGCGAGGAACGCAAGGCGGCGCCTCCGTGGACCATGGTGCCGCTGTGGGTAGCTACAGCACTCGCGCTGCTGCTCGCGTTCGCCCTCTTCCTCTGGTTCAGCTACCGACTCGCAGCCCAGTCTGACGCGCTGTTCACCTCCATCAACGCTATCCGATTCCCCAGAGCCATCGCGGCCATGGCGAGCGTGGACAAGCCCAGGCTGCGCCAATTCCTCGAACCTGAAATCCGCGAAGGTCTGGTCGAGGTCATTGACCAGGCGGACCGCAGCACCATCATCCTGCGCGGCGACGGCTTGTTCGAACTGGGCTCCAACGTGGTCAAACCTCGCTATGTGCAGGTGGTTCAGCGCATTGCCACCGCCTTGAACGAAGTGCCCGGCAAGGTGGTCGTGAACGGCTACACCGACAACTCGCCCATTCGCACGGCCAGGTACCCATCCAACTGGCACCTCTCCCAAGACCGAGCTCGGTCCGTCTCTGACATGCTGCAGAGCACGGTTCGGGACAGTCAGCGCGTGCAGGCTGAAGGCCGCGGAGAAGCGGATCCTGTGGCGCCCAACACCACAAGCGAAGGCAAGGCGAGAAACCGACGCGTAGAAATCGTTCTGCTGGTCGCACCGCAGGTACGTGACAAGGAATTGCAGCTCAGCGGCAATGCCCCGCGGACTGAAAGCATCAAGAAATGAGCATGCTGAGACTTATGGCAGCGTTGCTGTTCAATCGTTTTACTCTGGCCTTCATCGGTCTGGTATTGCTGAGTCTGGTGATCTGGTTCATCGGCCCTTTGGTTTACATCAAGCCGTATCAGCCACTGGAAAGCGAAAACGTGCGCTGGGCCCTCATCGCCGCGCTATTCACCATCTGGGTGATCAAGCTACTCTTTCACTGGTGGCGTGCCAAACGCATGAACGACAAGCTCATGGGGCAGATCGCACGGATCACTGCTGGCCGTGATACCCCCCAAGAACTTGCACCTGGTCAAGAGGAGGTGACTGAACTGGAGGGGCGCTTCAAGGAGGCCGTAGAGGTTCTTTCCAAGACTCGCTTTGGCACTACCGAAAGCGGCCTGTTAGGCCGCTTCACCAAGCGCTACGTGTACCAGCTGCCCTGGTACCTGATCATCGGCTCTCCAGGATCGGGCAAGACCACGGCACTGGCCAACTCGGGGCTCGACTTTCCACTGGCCGAACAGTTCGGCAAGGGCTCAATCCGAGGCGTGGGCGGCACACGCAACTGCGACTGGTGGTTCACGGACCAGGCCGTGCTGCTGGATACCGCCGGCCGGTACACGACGCACGACAGCGATGTCGTGCAAGACAAAGCCGCCTGGTCGGGCTTTCTACAGCTTCTGAAGCGCTTTCGCGGTCGGCAGCCCATCAATGGCGTCATCGTGACGCTCAGCGTACAAGAGCTCTTGAGCAGTACCGAAGCGGAGCGCGCGCGCCTCGCCAAAACCATCGGTGCGCGGCTCGGGGAGTTGTGCGATGAACTGGCAATCAAGTTCCCGGTGTACGTACTGATCACCAAGGCCGACCTGCTGGCGGGCTTCAACGAGTTTTTCGGCCAGATGACGCGCGACGAGCGCGCCCAGGTGTGGGGCTTCACCCAGCAATACCGAGAGAATGTGCCGTCCAACGATGACCCTACGGCCCAGTTCACTGCAGAGTTCGACGCGCTGGTGGCACAAATCAATCGCCTGTTGCCCCATCGCCTGCTGGCGGAACCGGATCTTGCCCGGCGTGGACTGATCTACGGGCTGCCCCAGCAGTTTGTGGGCCTGCGCGAACTGGTGCACCAAACGTTGCAGGAGGCTTTTTCATCCTCGCGCTTCAAAGAGAAGCCCCTGTTCCGTGGCGTGTATTTCACCAGCGGTACGCAAGAGGGCATGCCCTTTGACCGTGTGCTGTCGGCACTCAAGCGGCGGTTCGCCATCGCCACCCCGCTGAAGCCTGGAACAGGGCAGCAAGGCAAGAGTTTTTTCATCGAAACCCTTTTCAAGGGGGTGATGTTCAACGAAGCGGGGTTGACAGGCCGCAACGCCAAGAAAGAGCGGCAGCTCCGACTGCTGCAGGCTGGCGGTCTCATCGGCTTGGCTCTGGCACTGAGTGGTGCTGCGCTGGCCTGGGGCATCAGTCACCAGAACAACCTTGGGTACCTGGAGGAAGTAAAGACCAGTGTGGGCACCTTGCGACAAGCGGTCGAAGAGGCCAAAACGGGCGACCCGGAAAATGTGGTGGCGCTATTACCGATGCTGGACCATGCGGAATCCCTCGCCGTCAGTGAGCGCTACACAGGCTCGCCACCGCTGAGTTGGCGTTGGGGCCTGCTGCAGGTCCCGAAAGTAGAGACAGCAGCAGACACCACCTACCTGCGCCTTCTGGAAGATGCGTGGCTGCCCGGTATCGTGCGGCAGTTGCGCCGCTCGTTGCAGCAAACCTCGACAAGCAACCCCGAGGCCAGCTACGAAGCGCTGAAGGCATATCTGATGATCCATGACTCCGATCGCTTCGACGCCCGAACGGTGAAGGCATGGATCCGGCACGAATGGGACGCCAGCCTGACGCCGCAACTGCTGCAGGCGGGCGTGGGCGATCGCCTATCTCACCATCTGGACCGGCTCATGGACGAACGCGTGGTGATATCGTCAACCCCGGTCGACACCGCACTGGTGGCGGAGGTACGCCAACGCCTGGCACAGATGTCCCCAGCGCAGCGGGCATATAGCCGCTTGAAGCAACTGCTGATCACGGGCAATAGCCTGCCAGCGGACTTCAGCGTCGTGCGGGCCAGCGGCCCCGAAGCACCCCAGGTGTTCAGCCGCCGCAGCGGCCGGCCACTGACGCAGGGAATATCCGGACTGTTCACCTATGACGGATACCACGGTGTGTTCCTGCACGAGCTGCCCAAGGTCACAACGCTGCTGTCCAAGGAAGAAGGCTGGGTGCTGGGGCAGGCGGACGGCAAGCGCAGCACCGCTCAGGAGGTATTGACCGGTCAGGTCGCCAACGAGGTGAAACGCCTGTACCTGATGGAGTACGCCAAGCTATGGGAGGACTATCTGGCCGACGTACGCCCCACCCGCATCGGATCACTGGACCAGGCAGGGGAGCAGGCTCGCCTGTATTCATCTGCCAATTCGAGCCTGGAACAGTTCATTCGCGCCGTCGCCAAGGAGACGACGCTTGCACGTCGCCCCGATGCAGATGCCGATAGCAGCGGCGCCAGCACCAGCAGCTGGCTGGGAGATAAGCTGAACCGCATTCGCGAGGAACAGCGGCAGCTGAGCAGGCTGACCGGTAAGCAGGTCAACGTGGGAGGCCTTACGCCCAGTGGAACGCTCGAAGCCGACATCGTGGACTTCCGCTTCCGCGAATACCGCCGGCTCGCGACCAGCAACGGGTCGGGCCCTTCGCCACTGACACAGAGCCTGCAGGTACTCAACGAGGCATCTGCCGTGATCGCATCGGCGCGACAGCAGGTGAAATCGGGTGGCACCATCCCGCCGACGCTGTCATCGACCCTTGAAAGGGTGCGTGCAGAAGCCAAGCGCCTCCCTCCGCCTCTCAACCTGATGTACACCGATCTGGCTGAAGCGACATCCACCCTGGTCGGACGGGACGTACGCAGCACCATTGGCGGTAATCTGAACGCGACCATCGGGGACTTCTGCCGCCGCGCCGTGCTGGGCAGATACCCCTTCACACGCAGCGCAGGACGCGACGTCACCGCTGATGATTTCGCCAAACTGTTCGCCATGGGTGGCGTCATGGACGATTTTTTCCGCAGCACGCTACAGCCCATGGTCGACATATCCGCTTCCACCTGGACCTTCAAGCAGGGTGTGGACGGAACGCCGGTCGGAGGATCTGCGTCGCTGGCATCCTTCCAGAAAGCGGCCACCATCCGCGATGTCTACTTTCGGGCAGGAGGCAAGGCACCCGGTATCCGTCTGGACATCAAGCCCATCGAGATGGACGCGGCCATCTCGCAGATGGTCTTGGACGTGGATGGAGACGTGCTTCGCTACCAGCACGGGCCGCAAATCCCTAAATCCATGAATTGGCCAGGCACGCGGGGCACAGGCCAGGTAAGGCTGCAGATCACGAGCACCAACGGTGAAAACTCGGGATTGGTCACGGAAGGTCCATGGGCGCTACATCGGCTATTTGACCGCGCACAGCTCCTTCCGGGCAATGCGCCGGAGAAGTTCTCCGCGATCTTCAACGTAGATGGGCGCCGGGTACGGTTTGAAGTCACCACCAGCAGTGTGTTCAATCCATTCCGCCTCAAGGCGATGGAAGAGTTCGAATGCCCAAGCAACCTTTGAGCAACGACCTCCGCAGCATGCTGGCGCCTTCTTCTGTCGCCTGGTTCGGCAAATTGCCAAGCCTGGGTGACTTCGTGGGCAGGCGTATGCCGCATGCCCTCAGTAGCGAGTGGGATGCGTGGATGCGAGAGGGGATGGAACAACTGCGCCGGGCAGACGGCGCAGGCTGGTCGGATACCTTCGTGAACGCCCCGTTGTGGTTCTTCATCGCCTCTTTGAGCACACAGGGCTCACCGGTAATCGGCGCACTCGCGCCCAGCGTGGACCGTGTCGGGCGCTATTACCCACTCACCGTGATGGCAACGGCGCCGCATGCGGGCTGCCCATTTGCAGACGACCTGCAGGTCAAGGCATTCCTCGCGGGAGCGCGCTCTGCCATTGTGGAGGCACGACGCCGCGCGCTTTCTGTGGATGACTTGGATCGACGTGTCAGCCTGTTGCCCAACCCCTTCGGCACCACACTGCCTGGCGAGCGCGAGCCATCTCTCATCCAAGACATCCTGTCGGACCTCCACGAGGCTTCACAAGCTCACCAAGCAACAGCAAGCGATCTCGCTGAAAACATCACGCTGCCTGCAGGCGAATGGAGAGCGCACACGGCTCTCTTTGGCGAGCAAAGCCTGTGGTGGATATCTCCCACCCATCGCCTGGAATCGCAGGAACTGGTGCATCACGGCAAGGCCGACCGCTGGCTCTTCGCCCAGTTGTTCTCCAAACATTGACGGAACCCGCCTTCCCTGGATCAAGGCCCCTTCACCATGAAAAACATCGACGAACTCCTGAACGAAGCTCCCTCCGCGCCTCCGTGTGGCCCCGAGATGACCTATGCGGCGGAATTTCTGGCATTGGAGCAATTGGCCCGCGGAAAGGTCGAGCAGCAGTACGGCGACACTATCATTCCCGCCGAAGATCCCGACTGGCAATCTGTGGAAAGCAATGCCTTGCAACTGCTAGTGCAGAGCAAGGACATGCGAATCGCCGGACTGCTGTGCAGATCCTGGACAAACACCGAAGGGCTCATCGGTCTGGCCCGCGGATTGGAGTTAATGGGAGCTCTCCTGGCAAAGTACTGGGACGACATTCACCCGCTGCCTGAAGACGGCGACTATTTCATGCGCATGAACGCCGTTGCCATGCTCAACGACGTGACCGGGCTGCTGCACGAGTTGAGGCAAACGGAGTTCCTCGCCTCCAATTTTGGTCACTTCACAGTACGCGACGCAGAAGTGCTGGCGCGCGGACAGCGTGCGGAATCCAATGCGCAGCTCACCATGGACCAACTGCGGCTGGGCATGGCTCACGCCGTGGAACAAGGGCACGCCCTGCTTGTCGCGGTCCCCGGAGCGAAAGAGGCGCTCGAACAGCTAGTGCGGTTGTGCGACGACAAGCTGCCCCACCACCAGCGGCCCGACATGGGCAACATTCAATCATTGGTAGCGCTGCTCCACAGCCTTCTGCCCAAGTCAGAACAAGCCGCTGCCGTTTCCAAAGGACCAGGCGACGGACCAGATGTAGTTGTCACCGCCGTGCCAGCCGTCGGCCAGGAGATCAAGACCCGGGAGGATGCGATCAGACAGTTGGTCAAGATCGCCGAGTTCCTCGAATCCACCGAGCCCACCAACCCCGCCTCGCTCCTGATTCGCCGATCCGCAAAACTGATGGGCATGAGCTTCATCGACCTCCTTCGCGAGCTCGCACCACAAAGCCTTCAGCAGATCGAGTTAATCACAGGAGTCCAGCCTGAACAGACCTCTTGAACTACGAACTGTAACAGTCGCTATGCAGGCAGATCGGATACTGAAATACAGAAACAGTAGCCCCGTTCAACGCATACAGGCTCCACGAAATTGTGGACTTTCCCACCTACCAGTGGAGATTCTTCGAAGCATGCGCGTCATGGTCTCCCCAAGGGCTGTGTGCGACAAAAAGACCGTCCAGGAACGACTCGTTTCAGCCACGACAAACCGTAGCGAATTCACACAACTTTGTAAGCATTTGAACCGGCAACCACGAGGTCTCGGCCAAAGGTTGATCGAACCAGACAACTTGAGAGAGGTAAACATGTCAATCACCAAAGTGGGAAAAAGCGGGCAGAAGTTCATCGCACGAAACCGGGCGCCACGCGTGCAAATTGAGTACGACGTGGAAATCTATGGGTCGGAGAAAAAGGTGCACATTCCCTTTGTCATGGGCGTGATGGCCGACCTGTCCGGAAAGCCTCTTGAAAACTTACCGGAAATCGCCGATCGCAAATTCCTGGACATCGACATCGACAACTTCGATGCCCGCATGAAATCCATCAAGCCTCGCGCTTCCTTCCTGGTGCCCAACACACTCACTGGTGAAGGCTATTTGAGCGTGGATCTGACGTTTGAAAGCATGGATGACTTCTCGCCTGCCGCGGTGGCCCGCAACATCGGCCCACTCAACACACTGCTGGAGGCTCGCACCCAACTCCATAACCTGCTTTCGTACATGGACGGTAAGCAGGGAGCAGAAGAGCTGATCCGCAAGGTACTCCAGGACCCTGCACTGCTCAAGTCACTGGCTGCGAGTGCCAAGCCCGCCGCAGAAGCCGCTGAGATGCCAGCTCAAAACGACGCCGCCTGAGACATCCCTGCCAACGGAGATCACCCATGAGTGCAGTAGTAGCCACCACAGAATCAACCACCGCCCAGTCGCTAGAGGGCCACGACTTTGCGGCCTTGCTGAACAAAGAATTCAAACCCAAAACCGACCAAGCACGCGACGCAGTAGAAGCTGCCGTACAGACGCTTGCACAGCAGGCGCTCGCATCGGTAGCCACCATCTCCAACGATGCGTACCAGACCGTGCAAGCCATCATTGCAGAGATCGACCGAAAGTTGTCCGAACAAGTCAACCTCGTGATTCACCATGCGGAGTTCCAGAAGCTTGAAGGCGCCTGGCGCGGCCTACAGCATCTGGTGACCAACACCGAGGTGGACGAGATGCTCAAGATCCGCGTGATGAACATCTCCAAAAAGGAGCTTCATCGCAACATGCGACGCTACAAGGGCGTGGGCTGGGATCAGAGCCCCATCTTCAAGAAGGTTTACGAGGAGGAGTACGGCCAGTTCGGCGGAGAGCCCTTTGGATGTCTGGTGGGCGACTACCACTTCGACCACAGCCCGCCGGATGTCGAACTGCTGGGGGAAATGGCCAAGGTGGCGGCTGCAGCCCACTGCCCCTTTATCTCCGGCGCATCTCCCGCGCTGATGCAGATGGACTCATGGCAGGAACTGGCCAACCCTCGCGACCTGACCAAGATATTCACCAACACCGAGTACGCCGCTTGGCGCAGCCTCCGCGAGTCCGATGACTCCAAGTACATCGGCCTCGCCATGCCACGCTTCCTGGCCCGACTTCCCTACGGCGCCAAGACCAATCCGGTGGATGAGTTCGACTTTGAAGAAGAAACTGCCAGCGGCAACCACAGCAAGTACTGCTGGGCGAATTCGGCGTATGCCATGGCGGTAAACATCAACCGCTCTTTCAAATACTACGGCTGGTGCACATCCATCCGCGGCGTGGAATCCGGCGGCGCAGTGGAGAACCTGCCCGCACACACATTTCCCACAGACGATGGTGGCGTGGACATGAAGTGCCCCACCGAAATCGCAATCAGCGACCGCCGGGAGGCGGAGCTTGCCAAGAACGGCTTCATGCCGTTGGTCCACCGCAAGAACTCGGACGTTGCAGCCTTCATTGGCGCGCAGTCGCTGAACAAACCCGCCGAATACTACGACGCCGACGCTACGGCGAACGCCAACCTCTCGGCACGGCTGCCTTACATGTTCGCGTGCTGCCGCTTCGCGCACTACCTCAAGTGCATCGTGCGCGACAAGATCGGCTCGTTCAAGGAGCGCAGCGACATGGAGCGCTGGCTTAACGACTGGATCATGAACTACGTCGATGGGGATCCTTCCAACTCTTCCCAGGAGACCAAGGCACGAAAGCCCCTGGCCGCAGCTGAGGTTGAGGTGAATGAAGTGGAAGGCAATCCGGGGTACTACACCTCCAAGTTCTTCCTGCGCCCTCACTACCAGCTGGAAGGGCTAACGGTATCGCTGCGACTTGTGTCCAAACTGCCTTCTGTCAAAGAAGCAGGCAACTGACCGGCAGCGGTCCTGCCAGGAAGAAGGCACACGCTAACAAAAGCTAGCGTGAATCCATCGCGGTTTTCGCGACCCGGCGCCTCACCCAACTTCCGCTGATTGACCTGCCGTCGTTTGCAGGCAGGCAGGTACTTTTCACGAAGTTGAGTCCAAGCGCACCGCTACCCGGAAGGGCCGCAGTGCATGCCCCACCTTCGTCGGAGGACCGACATCGCAATCGGTCATCCGTCAAGGCGATTTAGCACGCCGGCACCCAAAATGATCAACATCAACTCTCAACGTGACTGCCATTCTCTTTGACTCCCAAAGCCCGTTGGACCTTCAACTCCATCGCGTCAAAGACGCGATCCGGGCTGAGCCCTCCAAGGCCTCGCTGCGCACTTTCTATTTCCAGTTGCTAGCGGTACTTGGCGACTGGGACAAGGCGCTGGCGCAGTTGCAGGTATGTGCGCAGCTGGATCCCAAGGCCATTCCGATGGCACATGCCTACCGGGAAGCCATGCGCTGCGAATTGCTGCGCACCGAGGTGTTTGAGGGGCGTCGCACGCCTTACATCCTGGGGGAACCGCCTGCATGGCTGAGTTACATGGTGGACGCCCTCAAAGCAGAGTCAGAAGGGATTCCCGATGCTGCGCTGCAATTGCGATCCCTGGCCCTGGACATGGCACCGGCTCGCTCCGGCAAGCTCAATGGCGAACCGTTCGAATGGCTGAGCGATTCCGACTCGAGGCTGGGACCAGTGCTGGAGTTTCACACCAACGGCTGCTACTACTGGGTTCCCTTCTCAGCGGTGCATAGCATCGCCATGGAAAAACCCGCAGACCTTCGAGACCTTGTGTGGCAACCCGCAGAGCTGGTGCTGGTCAACGACAGCACGCTAAAAGGCCTGGTACCCACGCGCTATCCGCTGCAGGCTCACGATGACGACGGCCTGAGGCTGGCACGACGCACGGAATGGGCAGAGATCGGGGACGAGCATGTGGCAGGCCGGGGGCAACGAATGTGGGTCTCTGACCAGGGAGACCACGCATTGCTCGATGTGCGCACTATTTCCTTCCTGGATTGACGTATTCCTGTCATGCAGTCCAGAAGACTGAGCGGTTTTGGAACCGAAAAGGATCGCCTGCAGCCGGCTCTGCTGGATCGCCTGACCGACCATGAGCCCACCCAACGGACGGAGCAGGCCGACGCTGTGTATGTCACCGAGTCGCGCCTGCGCGGCGCGCTACTGCGCGATCTTGGCTGGCTACTCAACGCAAGCAATGCCTCGGGACACATCGACTTTTTCGGACTTGCGCATGCTGAAAGATCCACACTGAACTATGGGATGAATCCCCTGGCGGGCAAGCTGCTTTCCGATTTGGACTGGAAAGACGTCGAAGCCAATGTGAGCCGCGCGATCCTGGCGTTTGAGCCCCGGGTCCTGCCTGACTCACTGACGGTGACTCTCCTGCCGTCGTTCGATTCACTCAACCACCACAACACTTTGCAATTCGAAATCCGATGCCAGTTCTGGTCCATGCCCTACCCTCTGGAGCTGCTGCTCAAGACGAGCCTGGACCTGGAAACCGGTCAAGTGGTGTTGTCGGACCTTAGAAGCTGCCCCTGAGAACACACCGATGAATCCGCGTCTGGTGGAGTACTACAACCGAGAACTGGCCTACCTGCGTGAGCTGGGGGCCGAGTTTGCTGCCGCATTTCCAAAAGTGGCCGGCCGGCTCGCGCTGCGAGACCTGGATGTGGCAGACCCGTACGTTGAACGTCTCCTGGAGGGGTTCAGCTTCCTGACAGCGCGGGTGCAGATGAAGATGGACGCCGAGTTCCCACGGCTTTCACAACGCATCCTCGAGATGGTGTGCCCCCACTATCTGGCCCCCACCCCCGCCATGGTGGTCGTTCAGATGTCTCCCAGCGATACCGAGGGCAACGTGGCAGACGGCTATTGCCTGCCCGCTGGCAGCATGCTGCGCTCACGCAAGACCCATGATGACCAAGTATCGTGCGATTTTCGTACTGGGCACGACGTCACTCTCTGGCCTATTGCACTGTCCCGCGCAGTTCTGGGTGGGCCCCCTCTGGATCTCCCACTATCCCGCTTCGGATTGCAGCATGAGCCGACAGGGCATTTGCGCCTGGAAATCGAAACCCAGGGGGCTACCGACTTCGCGCAACTGCCGATGGATCGGCTGGATATGTACATCCACGCATCTGACGCTGTGGCGTCCCATCTGCAGGAGTTGTTGCACGAATCTCTCCTCGGCATCGTGGTGCACGATGCACAAGATCCGACCCGGGTGCACGGATACCTCTCAGCCCACGCCCTTCGTGCCGAAGGGTATGAACAGAGTCAGTCCTTGCTGCCTTATTCGCACCGGGCGTTTCAGGGGCACCGGCTGCTGCATGAGTATTTCGCCTTTCCGCCGCGCTTCCGGTTTTTCTCCATCCAAGGTCTGGCGAGTTCGCTGCAGGTGGTCCCCGGGAGGCGTCTGGCCATGACGCTGCTGCTGCGCAAGGCAGCCCCAGACCTCGAACCGGTGGTGGATAGACAAAATTTCCTGTTGCACTGCACACCCGCGATCAACCTGTTTGAGCGCACGGCGGACCGCATCCACGTGTCGGCAGGTGTCAACGAATACCACGTGGTGATGGAACGCACCCGCCCACGCGACTTCGAGGTGTACAACGTGCTCAGCGTCACCGGCCACCAGGAGGGCCAGGTGAACGACCGGGAGTTCGTTCCCTTGTATGCCTCCGTGCACGGCATACGCTCTGACGACCAAGCGTACTTCGCTGTACGGAGGGAGCCCCGGCTGTTTTCGGAGCACGCCGTTCGTTTCGGGCCCCGGACGCAATACCTGGGCAGCGAAGTTTTCCTGTCGCTGGTGGACCAACGAGCAGCCCCTTTTTCAGACGATCTCAAGCAGCTTTCGGTACGTACCCTGTGCACAAACCGCGATCTGCCTCTGCTGATGCCGATCAATCAAGCCGGGGGGGATTTCATCACCCTCGACTCGGCGCCCATCGGCGCCATACGCACCGTCGCTGGACCATCGCGACCCATGGGCAGCGTGGCAGAGAACGAGATCACCTGGAGATTGATCTCGCATCTGTCGCTGAACTACCTCGCGATGACCGACCTCTCGGAGCAGGAAGGCGCAGCCACGCTTCGCGAACTGATGAACCTCTACCTCGCCTTGGGCAACCATGCTCTCACCGGCCAGGTTGCCGGGCTGAAGGAAGTCAGTATTCAACCCATCACCAGACGCCTTGCTCAACACCGCCAGCTGATATACGGCCGGGGAGTGGGAATCACACTCACGGTCGATGAATCTTCGTTCGCTGGCGTGAGCGCATGGCCGCTGGCCTGTGTGCTTGAGCGCTTTTTCGCGCGCCATGTGGGTGTCAACAGCTTCACAGAACTGTCTTTGCACTCGCGGCAACGAGGGCCGCTCGCCAAGTGGGACGCTCGCCCAGGCCAGAGGCCGAATACATGACCGGCGCAGCATCTCCAACCCGGGAAGACCCGTTGCAGCAGCAAGATGGCAGCGCCGACCTGTGGCAACGACTGCGCAGCGATCCACACGCCTTCGATCTGTTCTTCGCGCTGCGATGGCTGCAGGCCCGCCATCCCGACCTACCGGTTTTGGGCCGCGCTGCGCGCCCGCAAGCCGAGCCGATCCGATTGGGACAGGACCCTTCTCTCGCCTTCGCCCCGGCCACCATCGCAGAGGTGCTGCCAGCCGGAGCAGGCCAGCCGGAGCGGTTGATGGTCTGGAACTTCGGCCTGTATGGTCCCAATGGCCCGCTGCCTACCCACCTGACGGAGTACGTCCGCGAGAGACAGCGCCAATACGACGACACGACGCTGGCCCGGTTTTCCGACATCTTCCACCACAGGCTGCTGCTGCTGTTCTTTCGTGCATGGGCCGATGCCCAGCCCACAGTGTCCCTGGACCGGCCCGGTGACGGGATGTTCGGGCGCCACCTGGCCAGCATCATTGGCATCGGTGAACCATCAGCACGACACCGCGATGCGGTGGACGACCACGCCAAGCTTCACATGGCCGGGCACCTGACGCGCATCACCCGCAATCCGGAGGGCCTGCAGCGTGCCATCGCCAGCTACTTTGGAGTGCCCGTCGCTTTGAACGAATACTGCTTGCACTACTTGGAACTCGAGCCCTCGCAGCAAACCCGTCTCTCGCGGCATCCCTGCAACTCGCAGTTGGGGGTCGATACGGTGGTGGGATCCAGGGTTCCGGATGCGCAAAGCAAGTTCCGACTGCGCATTGGCCCGATGACCCTGGCGCAGTACGAGCGCTTTCTTCCAGGCCATTCAGATTTCAAGGCGCTCGTGGACTGGGTGAGGAACTACCTGGGTATCGAGTACGCCTGGGATTTCGAACTCGTGCTGCGGCGCGAGGAAGTCCCCGGCACGCGACTGGGCGGCGGAACCCGCCTGGGCTGGACCAGTTGGCTGCTCGATGGCCCTGCAACCTCTGACGCAGATGACTTCCGTCTGGACCCGGAAAGCTGGCTGCAAACCCGTAGCCAACCCGTCAGAGCGCACGTGTCCATGCCTGCGGACGCGTAACGCGGCTTCGCTTTTCCATTTCCCCGAAATTCTTTTTTAACGCCCGTCCCCATAACCATGTCAGAGATCAGTCGCCTTGCCCTGTTCGGAAAACTCAACCCACTGCTTTTCAAATCGCTGGAGGGTGCTACGGTGTTCTGCAAGTTGCGGGGCAACCCCTATGTCGAACTGGTCCATTGGCTGCACCAGTTGCTGCAGGAGAGCGACTCCGACCTGCTGAGGCTGTTTCGCCATGTCGAGATCGATGCAGAGCAACTTGCTGCCGACGTGCTGCGCAGCCTGGACCGGCTGCCACGGGGAGCCACGTCGATCTCCGACTTCTCGGACCAGATTGAGATGTCCATCGAACGCGGCTGGGTCTACGCCACGCTGATGTTCAACGAATCGCAGATCCGCAGCGCCTACTGGCTTTCCGGCATGCTGCGCACCCGGACATTGGCCAATGAGCTCCGATCAATTTCGAAGGAGTTCGAAAAGATCTCCGAGCCATCGCTGAGCGACGCATTCCCCAAACTGCTCCCACTGTCGCCGGAAGCCCGACTCCAGGCAGCTGACGGTTCGGGACTCCAGGGAACGCCAGGTGAAGCCAGCAGTGCGACAACGCCACTCGGCACGGGTAAGCAGGACGCCCTGCAGCGCTATACCGTTGACCTGACCGAACGCGCCCGCCAAGGCGAACTGGACCCGGTGACAGGCCGCGACGAGGAAGTGCGCCAGATGATCGACATCCTCATGCGCCGTCGGCAAAACAACCCCATCCTCGTGGGCGAAGCTGGGGTCGGCAAGACCGCCGTGGTGGAAGGCTTGGCGCTGCGCATTGCCGCAGACGACGTTCCACCGCCGCTACGCGGCGTCCAGCTGCGCACGATGGACGTTGGCCTGTTGCAGGCGGGCGCCAGCATGAAGGGCGAATTCGAGAACCGGCTGCGCACGCTGCTGGACGAAGTGCAGGCCAGCACCACTCCGATCGTGCTCTTCATCGACGAAGTGCACACCCTGATCGGTGCGGGCGGTCAGGCTGGTACGGGCGATGCGGCCAACCTGCTCAAACCAGCATTGGCCCGTGGGGTGCTGCGCACGATTGGCGCGACCACCTGGGCAGAGTACAAGAAGTACATCGAGAAAGACCCGGCGCTGACGCGCCGCTTCCAGCTGGTACATATCCACGAGCCCGACGAACCCAAGGCTGTGCACATGCTGCGCGGAGTGGCCGCCAAGCTGGAAGCGCATCACAAGGTTCGGATCGCTGACGAGGCCGTGGTGGCCGCGGTAAACCTGTCGCACCGCTACATTCCCGCACGCCAGTTGCCAGACAAGGCGGTGAGTCTCATGGACACCGCCTGTTCCCGCGTCGCCATGGCCCTCACGGCAACACCTGCGCGCCTGGAGGCCGTGACCCGCCAACAGGAGGCGCTCCAAGTGGAGCTAGGGGTCGTGCAGCGAGAGGCCGACCTGGGTATCGCCGATGCAGGGCGTATGACCGAGCTAGCCGCAGCGCTGGAGCGCTTGCGGGTGGAGAAAGCCACGCTGACCGAACGACTGGCCCGCGAGAATGACCTCGCGCAACGTATCGTCCAGGCAGAAGCAACACTCCTGGCTGCACGGCTTACACGCACGCCAGACGCTGCCAGCGTAGATGCAGCTGCTGCCTCCGCTGAAGCGATGACATCAGCCGCACCAGCCGTCTCGCCAGAGGAGCTGGACGCGATGCGCAAGGAACTGCTCACGCTACAGGGCGACGATCCCCTGTTGCACCCGGTGGTGGATGCGGGCGTTGTGGCCGCCGTCGTGGCCGAATGGACAGGCATTCCCGTGGGCCGCATGGTGCGCGATGAAGTGAAGTCGGTGCTGACGCTGACACATACGCTAGAAAAGCGCGTGATCGGCCAGCGCCACGGATTGGAGGCCATCACGCGCCGCATACAGACAGCGCGCGCGCAGTTGGACAACCCCAGCAAACCCATTGGAGTATTCCTGCTGGCAGGCCCCTCGGGGGTGGGAAAGACCGAAACCGCCCTTTCCCTGGCCGAGGCGCTGTACGGCGGTGAACAGAATCTCATCACCATCAACATGAGCGAGTTCCAGGAAGCGCACACCGTCTCCACACTCAAGGGCGCGCCACCGGGCTACGTGGGGTATGGCGAAGGTGGCGTTCTGACTGAAGCGGTGCGCCGCAGACCGTACAGCGTGGTATTGCTCGACGAGATCGAGAAGGCGCACCCGGACGTGCACGAGATGTTCTTCCAAGTGTTCGACAAGGGCTGGATGGAAGACGGCGAGGGCCGCTATATCGACTTCAAGAACACAGTGATCATCCTGACGTCGAATGTGGGCTCGGAGCTGATCGCAGGACTTTGCAACGACCCCGACCTCATTCCGTCGCCCGAGGCCCTGGCCCAGGCAATCCGCCAGCCGCTGCTCGACAAGTTCCCGGCCGCGCTGCTCGGTCGCCTCACGGTGGTGACGTACTACCCGATTTCCGAAGCGATGCTTGAGCAGATCATTGGCCTGCAAATGCGCCGCATCCAGACACGCATCCAGGTCAACCATGGCGCGCAGTTCGAGTTCGACGACAGCGCCGTGCGGCTGATCAGAGAGCGCTGCAGCGAAGTGGAGTCTGGCGCCCGCATGATCGACGCGATCCTGACCCAGAACCTCTTGCCACGCATGGCCATAGAGTTCCTGCAGGCTTCGGTGGATACAAAGATCATCAGCCGCATCAACGTGAGCGCCGCTGATAACGACTTTGTGATCCGCTACGTCTAGGCCCACAAGCACCCCCTTCGACGCACCGCCACCATGCCCAACGCACACTTGCTCCGCAACCAGCCTCCCCCCTCCTGCGCCGCAGAACACCGGGCAGGTACTGTGCCAAACACGGCCGCCTTGACCGCCTTGGTCGTCTTGGCTGCCTTCGCGATGCCGGCGCACTCAGGTCTGCTCGATGGCCTGGGCCGGGTCGGCGAGGCCATCAGCCGTAGCGAAGGCGCTGTGTCCGCCGGGCAGCAGGTCATATCGACGGGTCGGCAGGCCATGGACGCGGGCCGCCAGACCTGGGACGGCCGCAACGTCATCCCCTTCCAGCCGCCCTCCGGGGCCGCCGTGATGGCGCGCGACGAAGGCGGCCCGGTGCGGCTCATTGCCGCCCTCGAACGCGGCGCGGGCGACCCCGTCGCTGCGGGTAGCACGCTGGTGGCGCTGCTCGACCAGGGCGCGTACTTCGTGCAGCGCCAGACTGCGCATGTGACAACACCTCAGGACCAGTTACTGGCCACTCCCCGCGCAGACAGCTCTGCGGTGTCCATCGACCTGCCGCAGACTCCACCGGGGACCCTCTTCGACCTGGCCTCGGGCAGGGTACGAGCTTCAGGCGCTGGCGTGAAGATATTTGCACTGTCTGTGCACACCAGCCTGCCACGCCGGACTGGCCGCCGCGGGCTGGATGCGATAGAGCAGCACGCCATGCTCACCACCAGTTCAGTGCAGATGGAATGGCCACTGCAGCCCGACCTGGCAATGGAAGCGGTGGGTGGCAAGTTGCTGGTGTGGGCCAGCGAGTCAGGCGCCGCGTTTCCGTCGGGCTTCGGTGCGGACGGCCGCCTCTTCACGCCCGACGACCCCATGGTGCGGCTGCCGCGCGGCTACACCGTCGTGACCCTGGACAGCCGCGGTTTCAGCTTCGACCGCAGCCGCGAGATCGCGCTGGCTCAGTATGGGGTGCAGTCCACGGCAGACATCGACCTGACCCGGCTGTCGCCCGGCGACGCTTTCAAGGCATTCACCAGCGTGATGCACGAACGCTATCCGTTCCGCAGCGCACAACCCATGGATTGGGCACGGCTGCAAGCAGAGCTGGCGGACAAGGTGCGGCAGGCCGGCGACCGGCGGGACCGGCAAGCCATGGCGCAAATCTACGCCGACATCGGTGCACGCCTGCAGGACGGCCTGTTCCGCGTCGACGTGCGCGGCGCAGGCGGGCCCCAGGGTTTCACGGCAGGGCTCGATGTGGGCCTGGCCGGCCAGTGGCAGCCGCGCGGCATCACGCCGCTGCCGACGCAGGGCGTGTGGTGGCTGCCTGATGGCCGGGCCGTGTTAGGCAGCGTCGCCCCGCGCTCGGCCGCGGAACTGGCCGGGCTGCGCCCGGGCGCCGAGATTGTGGAAGTCAACGGCGAGAGCGTCGGGCGCTATTTGGGCCGCGCCGTGCGCTACTCCAACCGCCCCACCGAAGTCGGGCGCCGCCACGATGCCCTCAAGCTGATGGCCTACGATCGGGAAGCCATGGTGCTGAAGGTGCGCCAGGACGGCAAGGACCAAACCTTCGATCTGCGCCAGCGCATGGCTGAGCGGCCCCAGGCGGCCGGCTCGCCCCCGAACAACGAATCGCTGTCAGCGTTCCAGTTGCGCAGCCAATTGGGCCGACAGTACGGCTATATCGCGCTCAGCTCGTTCGCCGACGGGGGAGGCAACTTGGATCAGTGGGAACGCAGCCTCGCCGCAGCCACCCAGGCACGGCTCAGCGGCCTGGTGCTGGACCTTCGGGGCGCCAACCACAATGCATACCAGTTGGTTCCCCACTACGTGGCATCTTTCTTCTCTTACGATCGACCCCTGCGGCTGCAGGGCTATGCGCAGCGCCAGATGGACGCCACCGCCAAGGTGTGGCGCACCCGCGGCAGCTTGGGCCTGCCGCCACAGCTGCCGCTGTTCACACAGGGAAATGCTCACTACAGCGCACCACTCGTGCTGTTGACCGGCCCGGACTGCACGGGCCCATGCGAGATGTTCGCAGTCTGGTTGCAGAAAGCCGGTCGGGCCCAGGTCATCGGAACGGAGCCCACACCGGGTGCCGTAGGCATGACGACCCGCGTACTGTTGCCGGGAGACGTGATCGTTCACGCGCCGACCGTTGCAGAACTGGGCGCCAACGGCGAGCACTATGTATTCGGCAAAGGCGTTGAGCCTGATCTGCGCCTGACGGTAGACGCAGGGTTCGTCCAGCGCCTCATGGTCGGTGGCGACCCTGTGCTGGATGCCGCCGTACAGTGGCTAGACGGTAGGCCCCAGGCACGCTGACCGCACTGTCATGCGCATCTGCACCCAAAAAGCAAGCTGCCCCGCGGCAGCGCCACGGGCAGGCGAAAATAGCGGCATGCCCCTCATCCCCGATTTCATCGCCCCCACCCGCCACACCGACCCGGCCGACGCCCTGGCCCAGGTGCAGCGCATCTACCAGCAACAAATTGGCCACCTGCGCGACGCCATGCAGCGTTTTGTGGCGGGCGAGACGCCCGAGGGCCCGGTGCGGGCTTTCTACCCGTTTGTGCGGGTGCACACCACCACCGTGGCGCGGGCCGATACCAAGCTGGCCTATGGCTTTGTGGAAGGCCCCGGGCGGTATGAGACCACGCTGACCCGGCCCGACCTGTTTGCCAACTACTACGCCGAGCAGTTCCGCCTGCTGCGCGCCAGCCACAACGTGGAACTGGAAGTGGGCACCAGCACCCACCCGATTCCCATCCATTTCTCGTTTGCGGAGCACGACCACATCGAGGGCACGCTGACCCAGGCGCGCCGCATGCTGATGCGCGACGTGTTCGACCTGCCCGACCTGGCCGCCATGGACGATGGCATCGCCAACGGGACCTGGCAGGCCGCACCCGGCGAGGCGCAGCCGCTGTCGCTGTTCACCGCTCCGCGCGTGGACTACTCACTGCACCGCCTGCGCCACTACACCGGCACGGCACCCGAGTGGTTCCAGAACTTCGTGCTGTTCACCAATTACCAGTTCTACATCGACGAGTTCGTGCGCCTGGGCCACGCCGAGATGGCCAAACCCGACAGCGAATACATCGCCTTCGTCGAACCCGGCAACGTGGTCACACGCCGCGTGGGCCTGAGCGCCGAGGCGGGCGACGACCTGGGCGCCGCGCCGCCCCGCCTGCCGCAGATGCCCGCCTACCACCTGGTGCGCAAGGACGCGAGCGGCATCACCATGGTCAACATCGGCGTGGGCCCGGCCAACGCCAAGACCATCACCGACCACATCGCCGTGCTGCGCCCCCATGCCTGGATGATGCTGGGCCACTGCGCAGGCCTGCGCAACAGCCAGCAGCTGGGCGACTACGTGCTGGCGCATGCCTACGTGCGCGAGGACCATGTGCTGGACGAAGACCTGCCGCTGTGGGTGCCCATCCCGGCGCTGGCCGAAATCCAGCTGGCGCTGCAGCAGGCGGTGGCCGATGTCACGCAGATCAGCGGCGCAGACCTGAAGCGCGTGATGCGCACCGGCACCGTGGCCAGCACCGACAACCGCAACTGGGAGCTGCTGCCCGACAACACGCCCCAGCGCCGCTTCAGCCAGAGCCGCGCCGTGGCGCTGGACATGGAAAGCGCCACCATCGCCGCCAACGGCTTCCGCTTCCGCGTGCCCTACGGCACCCTGCTGTGCGTGAGCGACAAGCCCCTGCATGGCGAGATCAAGCTGCCCGGCATGGCCAACCACTTCTACCGCGAGCGCGTGGACCAGCACCTGCGCATCGGCATGCGCGCCATCGAGATCCTGCGCAACGGCGGCGTGGACCGCCTGCACAGCCGCAAGCTGCGCAGCTTTGCCGAGGTCGCATTTCAGTAAACGACTGGCCCGAGGCCGCTGCGCATGCCACTGGATTTCCTCACCCTCATGACGGTCATGGCGGCCAACCTGTTCATGATCTCGGCCGCGCTGCCGCTGATCATGGGCCGGGACGTGAGCCGCGCGGCCCGCAACATGCAGGCCAGCATGCTGCTGCAGGCGGTGGCCTGGTCGACCATCATCGCCTCGGCCACCCTGTGGGACCAGGCCCTCTCCACCCTGTCGATTGCCTGCAACGCGGCCGCGCAGTGGATGCTGTACCGGGCGCTGGAGGAATGGCTGGGCCCCCGCCCCTTGCGCCGCGTGCTGCTGGTGCTGGTGATTGCCACCCCGCTGGGCTACACCCTGGGTTTTGGGCACTACGCCTGGCGCGTGGGCTGGGCCAACTTTTTGATGGCTACCATTTTGTGCATCGTGGCACGCGCCACCCTGGCGCCCGTGGTGGAGGCCAACCTGCGCTGGCGCAGCCTGCTGATGGGCTGCCTGCTGACGTCGGCCGCTTTCACGCTGGCGCGGGGCATGCTGGGCGCCTTCACCGACCAGTATCCGAGCTTTCGCACGCCCCATCCCGTCAACCTGGCAGCTGCTGTGGCCACCAATGTGAGCCTGGTGCTGGGCACCGTCGCCCTGCTGGTGGCGTGGCGGTCGGAGGCAGAACACAAGCTGCGCACGCTGGCGATGACCGATGGCCTCACCGGCGTGCTCAACCGGCGAGGCTTCACCACCCAAGGCAGCAGCCTGCTGGCACACGCCGCACGTCACCAGTTGCCCATGACGGCAATGATGCTGGACCTGGACCACTTCAAGCAGGTCAACGACACCCACGGCCACGAGGCCGGAGACCGCGCCCTGCAACTGTTTGCCCGCCTGCTGGGTGACACCTGCCGCAGCGGCGACCTGGTCGGGCGCCTGGGTGGCGAGGAGTTTGGCGTGCTGCTGTTGCACAACAGCGCGCCCGCTGGACTGGCCCTGGACCGGCGACTGCGCAGGCGTCTGCATGCCGCCAGCGTGGCAGAGCTGGGCTTTGCGCTGGACTACAGCGCCGGGATGGCCGTGCTGCAGCCGGGCGAAGCTGGCTTGGCCGAACTGATGGCCCGTGCCGACGGTGCCCTCTATGCAGCCAAGACGGCGGGCCGGGGGCGGCTGGTCGCGGCGGACTGAGGCAAGCAGTCCTGTTTTGATTGCATCAGGCGCAATACCCACTAGCGCCTGCAGCAGATTCTGGCAAAGATCCGCCCCCAAGCACCACGGACGCACTCGTCGCACACAATCCCTCCATGACCGCACTTTTTGAAGCCCTGCACCTGCGCAAACGTTATGGCGAGACCACGGTGGTGGACGACGTGTCCTTCGCCATTGCTCCCGGCGAATGCCTGGGGGTCATCGGCCCCAACGGCGCGGGCAAGACCACCACCATCCGCATGTGCCTGGGCCTGGCGTCGCCAGACGGGGGCGAAGTGCATTTCACGCCCCAGCCCGGCACGGCCCCGCTGCTGATGCCCCGCGATGCGCTGGCCATCAAGGCGCAGCTGGGTGTGGTCACGCAGTTTGACACCCTCGACCCGGACTTCAGCTGCGCCGAAAACCTGCGCGTATTCGGCCGCTACTTCGGCCTGAAGGGGCCGGTGATGGACGAGCGTGTACCCCAGTTGCTGGAGTTCGCAGCCCTCACCCACAAGGCCGATGCCAAGCCGGGCGAGCTGTCGGGCGGCATGAAGCGGCGCCTGTCGCTGGCGCGCGCCCTGGTCAACAACCCGCGCCTGCTGCTGCTGGACGAGCCCACCACTGGCCTGGACCCGCAAGCCCGCCACCTGATGTGGGAGCGGCTGCAACTGCTGCTGCAGCAAGGCAAGTCGATCCTGCTGACCACCCACTTCATGGACGAGGCCGAGCGCCTGTGCTCGCGCCTGCTGGTGCTGGACCACGGCCGCAAGATTGCAGAAGGCCGCCCGCGCGAGCTGATCGCCCAGCACCTGGAGCCGGATGTGGTGGAGGTGTTCGGCGTGGGGGCCGTCCAGATGGCCGAAGACGCCGCGCTGCGCGCCCTGGCCGCCCGCGTGGAAATCAGCGGCGAGACCGTGTTTTTCTACACCCAGAACGCCCAGCCACTGCTGCAGGCCTTGGCCGCACACGGCCACCTGCGCACGCTGCACCGGCCGGCCAATCTGGAAGACCTGTTCCTCAAGCTCACGGGGCGGCAGATCCGGGAGTGAGGTCGGCCGGAGGGCCTGCCACCCGGCCCTGCCACCAGTTTTCAAGGTCTTGTGGCGCGCAAGGCTGGGAAAAGAGGTAACCCTGCAGTTCGTCGCACCCCAGCCGGGTCAGCCACTGTGCCTGGTGCTCGGTTTCCACGCCCTCGGCCACCGTGCGCAGGCCCAGCTTTTGTGCCAGGGCCACGATGGCGTCCACCAGCACTTCGCCCCGGTCATTGCTCCCCAGGTCGTTGACGAAAGAGTGGTCGATCTTGAGCTTGCGCACCGGAAACCGCTTGAGCTGGCTGAGTGACGAATAGCCGGTGCCGAAGTCGTCGATGGCCAGCTGCACGCCCAGAGCGGTGAGGCGCTGCATGGTCTGCAGGGCCTCCTCCACGGGCTCCATGATCGCGCTTTCAGTGATCTCCAATTGCAGCAACCGGGGTGGGCACCCGGTGCTTTGCAAGGCGTGTGCCACCACCTGGTCCAGCTCGGGCTCCTGGAACTGACGGGCCGAGAGATTCACCGCCACCGGGATCTCCCCCCAACCGGCATCCAGCCACCGGCGTGCCTGCGCGCAGGCCTCGTTCAGCACCCATTCGCCCAGGGGCACGATCAGCCCCGTTTCTTCCGCAATACCGATGAACTGCAGCGGAGACACCAGCCCACGCTCCGGGTCCGCCCACCGCACCAGCGCCTCCGCCGACGACACACGCCCCGTCCGCGCATCCATGATGGGCTGATAGTGCAGGCGCAGCCCGTCGTGCTCGATGGCATGGCGCAGGCCCGCCTCCACCCGCAGGCGCTCCGTCAACACCTCCGTCATGTGCGGGCTGAAGAAAGCCAGCCGGTTCCCACCCAGGTCCTTGGCGTCGTACATGGCCACATCCGCATTGCGCAGCAGGAGATCCCCGGAGTCCCCATCCTGCGGGAAGACCGCAATGCCCAGGCTGGTGCCCAGCAACCAGCTGGACGTGCCGGTCTCCACCGGCAGGGTCAGCGCCCGCACAATGCGCCGCGCCATGGGCTCCACCACGGCCGGGTCCAGCAGGTCGGGCAGCACCACCACAAACTCATCCCCTCCCGGCCGGGCCACCACATCGCCAGGACGCACACAACCCTGCAACCGGACCGCCACCTCCTTGAGCAAGGCATCGCCCCGGGCATGGCCCAGGCTGTCGTTCACCCCTTTGAACCGGTCCAGGTCCATGGCCAGAACGGCCACGCAGTGGCCCTGCTCCCGCGCCCGGTCCAACGCCGCGTCCAGCCGCTCCGTGAGGCTGTAGCGGTTGGCCAAGTCGGTCAGGGGGTCTCGCCGCGCCTGGCGCTCCAGCGTCTCCGTGTGTTGCGCGATGGACTGCTGCTGGCGCAGCAGGGACTCCGCCATCCGGTCCAGTGCCCGGGCCACCTGCCCCAGCTCTCCCGGGGGATAGGGTGTGCCAATGGGTTCGGCGTAGTTGCCAGCATCCATGCGGCCAATGGCGCGGATGGCGCGCATGGCATGGCGGCGCACCGCAAATTCCACCAGCAGAAAAGCAGCAACGAACACGATGACCGCCAGTGCCAGCACCCCGAGCAGTGCGCTCCGGAACTGGCGCTCCACCGGGCCACGCAGGTCGTCCTCGGGCACGGCCAGGGCCAGACGCAGATCCGAGCCCTGTGCGCGCGGCAACTGGGCGCGCACCCAGACGCGACGCACGCCATCGGCCCCCTCCATCACGGCATGCCCTTCGACCGCTTGCAACATGAAAGTGCGTTCGGCGTCCCCCAGGGTCAGCGGCGCCACCTCCGGCCGGCGGAAGTCCATGACCACCGAACCGTCGGCATTCCATACCTGCAGATGCATACGCTCATAGCGCTGTGCATGCACCGTGGCCTGCCCGTAGTCCTGCATGTCGAGCGAGGCCAGCAGGATGAAGCGCAACGCGCCACCCGCATCGCGCACCGGGTAGGCCACCTGCAGCACTCCCTTGCCCGTCAGGCGGCCTATGACCGCTTCCAGCACCGGCCCGGAGGCCGTCAGCGCACGCTGAAAGTAACTGCGGTCCCGCAGGTCCAGCGTACGGCCACTGCGCAGCGAATCACAGAACAGGGAGCCATCGGGCTGGATGGTGAGGATGCCGGTGTACTGAGGATGTTCCTTGAGGACATCTGCCAGGAAATCAGAGCAGGCGGCCTTGTCGCCCGCTGCCAGCAGGGGGACGCGCCCAAGGCCAAACAAGAGTTGCCCGGTACCAGCGATCTTGTCGTCCAGGTTGCTGGCAATGATGCCTGCCCGGGCCACCAGCCGGTCGCGCGCCTGTCCGGTGGTGGTCACCCGGAACTCCAGCAGCAGCCACACCAGGGCCGGCACAGGCAACAAAGAGGCTGCCAGCACCGGCCACAGGATCCGCGCACTCAGGCTCACAGGGGTTTCTCCTTCAGAAGCGCCGTCGTCGCACCGGCCCGCCGCAACAGCGGCCGCAGGCTATCAGGCCACGCGGGGCCTGACCTTGCTCGCCGCCAGCTTGGCGTTCGCACGCGCCGTGTCCACATTCTCAGCCCGCGCCAGCGCCACGCCCATGCGGCGCTTCACAAAACTCTCGGGCTTGCCGAACAGGCGCAGGTCGGAGCCCGGCACGCGCAGCGCTTCTTCCACGCCGTCGAACACGATGCCCTGGGCTTCCACACCGCCATAGATGACGGCACTGGCGCCGGGGTTGCGCAGGCTGGTGTCTACCGGCAGGCCCAGGATGGCGCGGGCGTGCAGCTCAAACTCGCTCTGGTGCTGGGTGCACAGCGTGACCAGGCCGGTGTCGTGCGGGCGGGGGCTCACCTCGCTGAACCACACGTTCTCGCCCTTCACGAACAGCTCCACACCAAACAATCCCTGGCCGCCCAGGTTGTCGGTGACGGCCTTGGCGATCTGGCGCGACTTTTCGAGTGCGGCCGGGTGCATGGGGTGGGGCTGCCAGCTTTCCACATAGTCGCCACTCACTTGCACATGGCCGATGGGGTCGCAGAAACTGGTGGTGATTTGGCCGTCTGCGCCCACAGACCGCACGGTGAGCTGGGTGATTTCGTAGTCAAAGTCGATGAAGCCCTCGACGATCACACGGCCGTGGCTCACCCGGCCACCGGCCATGGCGTAGTCCCAGGCCTTTTGCACGTCGGCGGGGCCGTCGATCTTGCTCTGGCCCTTGCCCGAGCTGCTCATGACGGGCTTGACGATGCAAGGGTAACCAATCCCGCCATCAATCGCAGCCTGCAACTCTTCGAGCGAATTACAGAATTTGTACGGGCTGGTGGGCAACCCCAGCGTTTCGGCGGCCAGCACGCGGATGCCTTCACGGTCCATGGTCAGGCGCGCTGCGCGGGCCGTGGGGATCACGCGCACGATGCCCGCGGCTTCCAGCTCTTCGAGCATGGGGGTGGCGATGGCTTCGATCTCGGGCACCACCAGGTGGGGCCGTTCGGCTTCGATCAGCGCCTTGAGCTGGGCCGGGTCGCTCATGGTGATGGTGCGCGCATGGTGGGCCACCTGCTGGCCGGGGGCGTTGTCGTAGCGGTCCACGGCAATGGTTTCCACCCCCAGGCGCTGCAGCGCGATCAGCACCTCCTTGCCCAGCTCGCCCGAGCCCAGCAGCATGACTTTGGTGGCATGGGGGGACAGAGGGGTTCCGAGGGTGGTCATGGTGGGGGCTTTCGAGAAGGTGAAAAAGTCGGTAAATGGCTGGACGCAGGCGACTTTAATGCACCCGGGCGCAGAACTTGCAATCGCCCTGACATGCCCCCACCGCCCATGCCCTCCCCTTCCAGCACGGCCCGCTCGCACAGCCCCACCGACTGGCACGCCCAGGAGCTGCTGCTGATGCGCGAGGTGATGCGCCTCATCGGCCGCAGCCTGGCGCCCGGCCTGGTGCTGCGCGAAATGCTGCACCTGATGAGCGAACTGCTGGGCCTGAACCGGGGGCGCATCGTGCTGGTGGACGACGCTCCCTCCTCCCCAGCCGGCGCGCCGCGCACCGCCTCCATCCAGCATGCGTACGGACTCACCCAGGCCGAGGTGCAGCTCGGGCGGTACGCCTGGGGCGAGGGCATCACAGGCCGCGTGCTGGCCACGGGGCAGCCTGCCATCGTGCAGGACATTGATGCCGAACCGCTGTTTCTGGCACGCGCGGTGGAGCGCAGCCAGCTGCCGCCCGAGACGGTGGCCTTCATCGCCCTGCCCATCGAGGTCAACAACGCGCCCATCGGCGTGCTGGCCTGTCACCGCATCCGCAGCCGCCAGCGCCACCTGAACGACGACCTGGCGGTGCTGCGCGTGCTGGCCACGCTGGTCGGGCAGCTGCTGCAGCTGGAAGCCCTGGTGGCCGAGCAGACGCGGCAGCTGCAGGCGCGCAACGCCGTGCTGGCCAATGCGCTCAACACCAAAAGCGCGCGCTACGGGCTCATTGGCAGCTCGCCACCGCTGCTGCAGGCCTTGAGCGAGCTGGAGCGTGTGTCACAAACCCAGGCCACCGTGCTGCTGCTGGGCCAGTCCGGCACGGGCAAGGAGCTGTTCGCACGCGCCGTGCACCTGGCCAGCGGGCGGCGCGACCGGCCCTTCATCAAGGTCAACTGCTCGGCCATTCCGGACGCGCTGTTCGAGTCCGAACTGTTTGGCTACGAAAAAGGCGCGTTCACCGGCGCCAGCACAGCCCGCGCGGGCTGGTTCGAGCAGGCCGACAGCGGCACCATCTTTCTAGACGAGATTGGCGAGCTGCCGCTGGCCCTGCAGTCCAAGCTGCTGCGCACGCTGCAGGAGGGCACGCTGGTGCGCCTGGGCGGGCAGCGCGAGGTCAAGGTCAACGTGCGCCTGGTGGCGGCCACCCACCGCGACCTGGCGGCCGATGTGGAGGCCGGGCGCTTTCGGCAGGACTTGTATTACCGCCTGCACGTGATTCCGATCCATCTGCCCTCGCTGGCCGAGCGGCGCGAGGACATCCGCGCGCTGGCGCTGCACTTTGTGAGCCGCGCCAACCAGGCGCACCAGCGCAACGTGAACCTCTCGCCCGACGCGCTGGCGCGGCTGGAAGAACATCCCTGGCCCGGCAACATCCGCGAGCTGGGCAATGTGATCGAACGCCTGGTGCTGCTGACCAATGACACGCTGGTGGCGCGGGCGGAGCTGGACCGGTTTCTGCCGGCTGCGTCCGTGCCGTTGCCTTCGCCTCCCGCACCACAGCCTCCTGCAGCCATCGCGGCAGCAGAACGCCCAGCCATTGCCCCAGCGCCGCTGGTGCGTGACTACGCACCGGCCCAGTCGCACAGCGTGTTGGTGCTGCAGACAGCACTGGCCGAGCACCACGGCAACCAGTCGCGTGCAGCGCAGAGCCTGGGGCTGACGCTGCGGCAGTTCAGCTACCGGCTGCGCAAGGCGGGTCTGAAGTGACGACGGACACTGTGTCGACAATGTGTCAACACAGTGTCCAGGGCCGTCTGGTCCACCCCGACCAGCGGCATGTGGCAACACTCCATTTACTATCAAATCAATAGCTATCAGCGCATATTACACTAGCGCATACAGCCATTTCCATTCAAATCTTCTCATCCACAACCGCTCTGGCACACCTGTTGCGATAAGGAGGGCAGGCATCCCGCCCACCACCGCACCGAAAGGTTTTCCATGAGCACCGTGACCGCTACCGCCTCCGACGCCGTCCTCATCTCGCCCACCCAGTTGTTGGCCCAGCAAGCCGCAGAGCCCGTGGTGCTGATCGACACCCGCGACGCCGACACCTATGCCCTGGGGCACATCCCCGGCGCGGTGAACCTGCGCGAGACCTTCACCTACCTCGCCACCTCCACGCCCCAAGGCCTGCAGGAGCTGAAAGACACCTTTGCCGCGCACCTGGGCGCCATCGGCCTGTCGGGTGCGGAGGCGGCGGTGTTCTATGAAGATGCGCTCAACAGCGGCTACGGCCAGTCGTGTCGGGGCTACTACCTGCTGACCTGGCTGGGCTACCCCAAGGTCAAGGTATTGAATGGCGGCTACTCGGCCTGGAAGGCGGCAGAGCTACCCGTCTCCACCGAGGCCGTGGTGCCCACGCCCGCCATCTTCCCCACCCAGCTGGCCACCACCGATGTGATGCTGACCAAGGAGGATGTGATCGAGGCCCTGGGCACCGACACCGTGCTGCTGGACGTGCGCGATGTGGACGAGTGGATTGGCGACAGCTCCAGCCCTTATGGCAAGGACTTTGCGCCGCGCAAAGGCCGCCTGCCGGGCGCCAAGTGGCTGGAGTGGTACCGCTTCATGAAGCCCTCGCCCCAGGGTCCGGTGTTCAAGTCGCCCGACGAAGTGCGCGCCGAATGCGCCACGGCGGGCATCAGCCCGGCGGACACGGTGTACCTGTATTGCTTCAAGGGCGCACGCGCGTCCAACACCTTCCTGGCGCTCAAGCAGGCGGGCTTTGCCGATGTGCGCATGTACTTCGGCTCGTGGAACGAATGGTCGCGCGACGACAAGCTGCCGATCGAAAGCGGGCTGCCGCTGGTCAAGTTCCCCAAAAAGCCTGCGCTGGCACTGGCGGCCTGAGCCCCGTGCGTTGTTGCAGCGGGCGTGGCCCGCTGCGAACCCTGTCCTTCTTTTTAGCATTCCCTTCTCTTTCTCCAAGGAACACCATGTCCACCGATCTGCTGGAACCCTCTGCCCCCGTCACCACCGTGCACACGCACCTGCGCCCCATAGACCGCGACGGGCTGATGGCCTTTGCCGACAAGGGCCGCAACAACCCTGCCAGCCGGGGCACCAACAAGGTCCACACGGTGATGGAAGGGCAGTACCGCTCGCTGAGCTATGTGGGCAATCATGCGCCGGTGGTGGTGGACGAGCCGCTGCACCTGTTCGGTCAGGACACGGCGCCAGCGCCCGGCGAAATCGTGCTGTCAGGCCTGGGCGGCTGCCTGGCCGTGGGGATCACGGCGGTGGCCACCTGGAAGCAGGTCAAGCTCAGCAAGATCGAGGTGTTCATGGAAGGCGACATCGGCAACCCCGCCGCCTGGGGCGCTGGCGGCGCGCTGCAAAAGACGCCGCCCGAAATGGGCTTCCAGGCCATCCGCGTGAAGGTGCTGGTGGAGGGCGACGCGCCGCGCGAGGTGCTAGACGAGATCGTGCAGCACGCCAACTTCTACTCGCCCGTGGCCAACAGCATGCGCAACCCCATTCCCTTCGAAATCAGTCTGGCGGACTAAAGAGCCCCCCACCATCGAGCCCGCCCCGCGCACCCAAGGAGCCCCATGAACCCCGCCGACCTCCCTCCCCAACTCCACCTGGACGGCGCCCTGCGGGGCGATGCGCTGCTGGCCGCCGTGCGTCAGATCGCGCAGGGCCCGCTGGCCGCGCAGGTGGAGGCAATTGACCGCACCGGCTACTACCCCTGCGCGGAGCTGCAGCAGCTGGCCGCCGTGGGCGCGATGAGCGCGCACCTGGACAGCACCGCCGGCCCGGCCGACTACGGCCTGGCCATCCGCGCCATGGCCGAGGCCTCGCGCGTGTGCGGCGCCACCGGCTTCATGATGTGGTGCCAGGCGGTGTGTGGGCTGTACCTGCAGCAGTCGGGCAACCCCGCGCTGATGGGCGATGTGCTGCAGCGCCACGCCAGCGGCGCAGGCATGGGCGGCACGGCGCTGTCCAACCCCATGAAGAGCTATGCGCAGATCGAAAGCCTGCTGCTCAAGGCCACGCCGGTGGAGGGCGGCTACCTCGTCAACGGCACCCTGCCCTGGGTGAGCAACCTGGGGCCCGACCACTACTGCGGCGCGATTGCGGCGGTGGTGGAGGCCGACGGTGCGGCCAGCCAGCGCGAGGTGATGTTCCTGCTGCGCGGCGACGCACCGGGCGTGGAGATGCGCGAATGCCCCAGCTTCTCCGCCATGGAGGGCACGGGCACCTATGCGCTGCGGCTCAATGACCATTTCATCGGCACGGCCGACACCATGGCCGACCCCACCCGGCCTTTCATCGCCCGCATCCGCGCTGCGTTTGTGATGCTGCAATGTGGCATGGCCGTGGGCATCACCCAGGGCGCCATCGACTCGATGTGGGCGGTGGAGGCCCAACTGGGCCATGTCAACCAGTTCCTGGAAGACCGGCCCGACGCGCTGCAGGCCGAACTGGATGCACTGACTGCACGCGTCATGCAACTGGCCCAGACCCCGTTCGACACGAGCACCGACTTCTTCATCGACGTGCTGGACGCCCGTGCCCATGGCGCGGAGCTGTGCCTGCGCGCCGCCCAGTCCGCCCTGATGCACCAGGGTGCGCGCGGCTACCTCATGAGCTCGGACGTGCAGCGGCGCGTGCGCGAGTCGCACTTTGTGGCCATCGTCACGCCCGCCATCAAGCACCTGCGCAAGGAGATCGCCCGGCTCAGCACCGAGGAGATGCCTGGATGACGCCCGCCCTCCCCACCGCCACCACGCCGTCAGTTGCCTCCGAGTTCGTGTTGAGCGCGGCATCGCAGGCGCTGTGCGATGCGTTTGCCGACGCGGCCACCCAGGCGCCCTGGCAAAGCTACATCTGCAACGCCTGCGGCTACGTCTACCACGAGGCCGACGGCGACCCCGATGGCGGCCTGCCGCCCGGCACGCGGCTGGCAGACATACCCGACGACTGGGCCTGCCCCTTGTGCGGCGTGACCAAGGCCGATTTTTCGCCGTACGAAGCCCCCACGCTGGAGGCGCTGCGGGCGCAGGCCAGCGCAGCGCCAGCCGCCTCCCTGCGCGTGCGTGGCGAGCTGGGCGTGGTCATCGTCGGCGCGGGCCGTGCAGGCTGGCAACTGGCCGAAACCCTGCGCCAACACAGCGCCACGCTGCCCATCACCCTGGTGACGGCCTGCGCGGGCGACCGGTACGACAAGCCTTTGCTGTCGGTGGCCATGGCGCGCCAGCTGGACCCGCTGGCCCTGGTGTCCGAAACCGGTCGCGATGCGGCGCACCGCCTGGGCGTCACCCTGCTGGCCCACACCCATGCCGTGCGCATCTGCGCCGACACCCGCCAATTGCGCACCACGCGGGGCGTGCTGCGCTACGGCCACCTGGTGCTGGCCCACGGTGCGCAGGCCGCCTTGCCTCCGGGCTTGCCCGCCAGCCTGTGCTGGCGCATCAACCACCTGGACGCCTACCAGCGCCTGCGCCAGCACCTGGGCGACCAGCCCAAGGACGTGCTCATCATCGGCGCGGGCCTGGTCGGCAGTGAGCTGGCCAACGACCTGGCACTGGGCGGCCACCACATCACGCTGCTGGACACGGCCACCGAACCACTGGCGCGCTGGCACGACCAGCAGGCGGGCCCGCAGCTGCTGGACGCCTGGAAAGACCTGTCCATCCGCTTTGAAGGCGGTCTGCAGGTGGAGCAGGTGGAACGCGTGGGCTCGCGCTACCGCGTCTCCACCACCAGCGGGCGGCGTTTTGCGGCGGACGAAGTGGTGGTGGCTGCAGGCCTGCTGCCCCCCCACCGCCTGGCGCAGAGTGCAGGGCTTGATTGGACCCATGGCATTGCGGTGGACGCAGGCACGCTGCAAACCAGCGTATCCCGCATCCATGCACTGGGCGATTGCATCAGCATCGAAGGGCAGTGCAGCCGCTACATCGAACCGATTGCCCGGCAGGCGCGAACGCTGGCGGCCGCCATCCTGGGCCAGCCGGTGGCCCCCTATGAGCACCGGGCGGCCGTGGTGCGGGTCAAGACCACCACCCGGCCGCTGACCCTGCATTGAGGCAGCCTCGGGCCCGGGCGGCAATCTTGCCCGGGCTGGCACCGGTAAAAAATTTTGGCATCCACTGCATCCAAACGGCGTTTTCGTGGGTAGTACCTACAGCAGCGCAACTTGCTGCTGTCCTATCAACCCACAGACCAGAGAGAAACGCCATGACCGTCCACACGTCCCCCATCTCCCGCCTGCTGCCGCTGACGGGTGCCATTGCCGCCGCCGTGCTGCTGAGCGCCTGCGGTTCGATGATGTCGTCGCCTTCCAAATCCATGTATTCGCAGGACAGCCTGCCCGACAGCATCAAGGTGCCGGCTGGCAACAAGGTGGCGATGGAAACCGTGGGCGTGGGCGAGATCACCTACGAATGCCGCGACAAGGCCAACATGCCCGGCCAGACCGAATGGGTGTTCGTGGGCCCCAAGGCCGTGCTGAATGACCGCAGCGGCAAACAAGTGGGCACCTACTACGGCCCGCCGGCCACCTGGGAGTCGAGCGATGGGTCCAAGCTGACAGCCACCCAGCTAGCCGTGGCGCCATCGGGCACGGGCAACCTGCCCTACCAGCTCGTCAAGGCCAACCCTGCCATGGGCTCCGGCGCCATGACCGGCGTAACCTTCATCCAGCGCGTGGCCTTGAAGGGCGGCGTGGCACCTGCTGCCGCCTGCACCACCGCCAACAAGGGCGAGCGCCAGATCGTGAAGTACCAGGCCGACTACATCTTCTGGAAGGCCGCGTAAACCACGCACACTCAATCCCCTGCCCAGCGGGGGCTACCGCCGGAAGGCGGTGGGTTTGCGGCTACGATGCGCCCACCATCCAGCCGAGGCCCCGCCGCCTGCACAACGTGCCCCAAGTTCCTGGCGATTTTGACTACGAAGCCGCTTTGGCCGCCTGCGCAGCAGGCGACCGGCAAGCCATGCACCGCCTTTATGAACAGGAAGGTGCGCGGCTGCTGGGCGTGGCGCTGCGCATCGTGCGCCAGCGTGCGCTGGCCGAGGACATCGTGCACGATGCCTGCGTCAATATCTGGACGCGCGCCGCCAGCTACGACGCGAGCCGGGGCAGCGCACGCGGCTGGATCTACAGCGTGGTGCGCAACCTGGCCCTGAACGCCATGCGCGACGGCAGCCGCCACGTGGATGTGGACGACACCACCACCCAAGCCCTGGAGGCCGACATGTCTGTGCAGGCCCACCACGAGGTCGAGGAAACCTTTGAACTCAACGCCAGCCTGGGCCGCCTGCAGTATTGCCTGGAGGCCTTGGACCCGGCGCGCCGCAACTGCGTGCTGCACGCCTATGTGGACGGCTGCTCGCACAGCGAAATCGCCGAACGTCTGGGCGCCCCGCTGGGCACCGTGAAGGCCTGGATACGGCGCAGCCTGGTATCGCTGCGGGAGTGCATGGCATGACCGGTGTGCGCAACACACCGCCTACCTCCTCGCCGGACGACCTGCATGTGCTGGCGGGTGAGTACGTGCTGGGCACCCTGCCCGCAGCAGATCGCCAAGCCTTGCAGCAACGCCTGCCCGGTGACCGAGCACTGCAGCAGGCGGTGGCCGAATGGGAAGCCCGCCTGCTGCCGCTGACCCAGCTGGCCGAGCCCATCACGCCGCCCGCTGCCTTGTGGGCACGCATCGATCAATCGCTGCAGGCCGCCAGCGCGCAGCCAGTTGCGACGTCCGTTGCCTCCCGACCCCGCGCAAAAACCGAGCGCAAGCCATCCGTGCGCTGGTGGGACCACCTGGGCCTGTGGCGTGCCCTCGCCGGCTCGGGCTTTGCCATGGCGGCGGTGCTCGCGGCAGTGCTCGTCACCCGCACCGCCCCAGTGGCCGCGCCGCCACAGTTCATGGTGGTGCTGGTCGCGCCGCAGGACAAGGCCCCTGGCTGGGTGGTGCAAGCCAGCTCCCCCCGGCAGATCAGCCTGATTCCGCTGGGTATGGCCGAAGTACCGGCTGACAAGGCTCTGGAGTTCTGGACCAAGGCGGATGGCTGGAGCGGTCCCGTGTCGCTGGGCCTGGTGCAGCCTGGTCAGCCGCTGCAGATTCCGCTGGACAAGCTGCCCCCGCTGCAGCCCAACCAGTTGTTCGAGCTGACGCTGGAGCCGCCGACAGGCTCGCCGATTGGCAAACCCACGGGGCCCATCCAGTTCATCGGCCGCGCCGTCAAGGTGCTGTGACGAACACGGCCTGGGCCCGATTTCAGTACTGCTTGTAGGGCAGGAACTTGCCCGACAGGACCACATTCACGCGGTCGCCATTGGGATTGGCTTCGCGCTGTATGTCCATGCTGAAGTCGATGGCGCTCATGATGCCGTCGCCAAACTCTTCGTGGATCAGCTCCTTGATGGTGGTGCCGTACACGCTCACCACCTCGTACCAGCGGTAGATCAGCGGGTCTGTGGGCACGGGTGTGGGCAGCGAGCCCTTGTATGGCACTACCTGCAGCCACTTCTGCTCCTCGGCCGTGAGGCCAAAGATCTTGCCCACGATCTTGGCCTGCTCGGGCGTAGCGGTCATCTGGCCCAGGCACAGGGCCGTCGTCCATTCCTTGGACTGGCCGACCTTCTTGGCAATGGCCTCCCATTGCAGGCCCTTGGCGACCTTGGTGCTGATGATCTTTTCGGTAACGTCGTTGCGGTTCATGGTGATGGCTCCTTCGGTTGGATGGTTTTGGAACGGGGAACAAAAACTTCAGGGTGCAGCCCTCCCTGTCGCCCACAAGGGGCAACACGACAGGGCTTGGTTGCTCAGGAAATCAGTGGGCTTTGGCGCGCGTCACCAAGAAGTCCACGATGTGGTTGCGCAGCGCGTAGTAGCCGTCCAGGTGGTGCAGGCTGGTGCGCGTGCGTTCGCGTGGCAGCGGGTTGACCACCACCTCGGCGATGCCACCGGGGCGGTAGCCCTCGGGCGTCTCGTTGCCGTTGCTCATCAGCAGGATGCGGTCGGCCAGCAAAATGGCTTCGTCCACATCGTGCGTGATCATGAACACCGTCTGCTGCGTCTGGCGCACGATGGTCATCAGCTCGTCCTGGATGGTGCCGCGTGTGAGCGCATCGAGTGCGCCAAAGGGCTCATCCAATAGCAGCATCTTGGGCTGGATGGAGAACGCGCGTGCAATGCCCACGCGCTGCTTCATGCCGCCCGAGAGTTGCGAAGGCTTCTTGTCGATGGCCGGGCTCAGGCCCACCAGCGCCACGAACTTCTCCACATGCGCATCGACCTGGCTCTTCTTCCAGTCGGGCCAGCGCGACTTCACGGCAAACGCGATGTTCTGGCGCACCGTGAGCCAGGGCATGAGCGCGTGACTCTGGAACACCACGCCCCGGTCCAGGCTGGGGCCGGCCACTTCGCGCCCGTCCATGATGACGGTGCCCGAGGTGGCGGTGTCCAGCCCCGCCAGCACGTTCAGGATGGTGGTCTTGCCGCAGCCCGAGTGGCCGATGATGCAGACGAACTCGCCCTTGTCGAGCGTGAACGACACGTCGGCAAACACGGGTTTGGTGGGTACAAAGGCCTTGCTCAGCCGGTCGATCTGGAGGAAGCCTTGGGTCACGGCAGAGGCCTTTCGTTGCGGTGCGTCAGTGGCAAGAGGGGCTGGAACAGCCGGGCGCTGGGCAACATCACTCCACATAGGTCACCACCTTCTGCAGCTGGCCAAACGCCAGGTCGAGCAACATGCCCACCACGCCGATCACCAGGATGGCGAAGATCACGTTGGTGAGCGACAGGTTGTTCCACTCGTTCCACACGAAGTAGCCGATCCCCGTGCCGCCCACCAGCATCTCGGCCGCCACGATCACCAGCCACGCGATGCCCATGCTGATGCGCATGCCCGTGAGGATGGTGGGCGCCGCCGCGGGCAGGATCACCAGGAACGCCTTGCGCAGCGGGTTGACCTGCAGCGTGGCCGACACGTTGAGCCAGTCGCGCTTGACCGATGCCACACCAAATGCCGTGTTCACCAGCATGGGCCACACCGAGCAGATGAAGATCACAAAGATGCCCGAGATGGACGAGTCCTTGATGGTGTAGAGCGCGAGGGGCATCCACGCCAGCGGGCTGATGGGCTTGAGCACCTGGATGAACGGGTCGAACGCGCGGCGCAGCAGCGGCGACATGCCGATGATGAAACCGAGCGGGATCGCCACCAGGCAGGCCAGGCCAAAGCCCAGCGCAACGCGGCCCAGCGAATGCGCGAGCTGGATGGCGATGCCCTTGTCGTTGGGGCCGTTGTCATAGAACGGGTTGGACACGTGCCCCCACACGGTACGGCCCATCTCTGCCAGTGAGGGGAAGCCACTGCCCTTGGCGCTGGCGCCCGGGTCCTTGCCCATCATCTTGGCGTACTCGATCTGCTCGGCCGTCATACCCGCCGTGCCACCGCTGGCACCCGACGAAGACGTGGCCACGTACCAGATGCCCAGCAGCGTGAGGAAGATGAGCACGGACAACAGGCCCGCGCGCAGGTTGAGGTTTTTGGCGGCAGTCATGTCATGCCGCCTTGCGGATGGGGAAGCTCTTGGCGTACTCGGCCGCCTTCGCCGCATCGAACTCGCGCCCCATGATCTTGAACTTGGGGTACGCGCCGTCGGGCACCTTCTGGTCCAGCGCCTTCATCTGCTTTTTCGCATCGGTGATGAGGAAAACCTTTTCGGCAATCTGCTTGTAGTCCACATCGCCCTTGATGTAGCCCCAGCGCTGCATCTGCGTGAGCATCCACACGGCCATGCTTTGCCAGGGCATGGGGTCGAAGTCGGCGCGGTCGGGCACGTTCTGGATCTTGCCCAGCCCATCGGCGAACTTGCCGGTGAGCACCTGGTTGATCACGGCCTCGGGCTGGTTCAGGTAGGCCTGGGGCGCAATCACCTTGGCGATCAGCTCGCGGTTCTTGGGGTCGCGCGCCATGGCTGCCGAGGTGAGCACCGCGCGGTACAGCGCGGCAAAGGTGTTGGGGTTCTTCTGGATGAACTCGGTGCTGGTGCCGAAGGCGCAGCAGGGGTGGCCGTTCCACAGGTCCTTGGTGAGCAGGTGGATGAAACCGACTTCCTCGAACACGGCGCGCTGGTTGAACGGATCGGGGCCCAGGAAGCCATCGATATTGCCCGCGCGCAGGTTGGCCACCATCTCGGCGGGTGGCACCACGCGCAGCTGCACGTCAGTGTCGGGGTTCAGGCCCGCCTCGGCCAGGTAGTAGCGCAGCAGGAAGTTGTGCATGCTGTACTCGAACGGAATCGCGAACTTGAAGCCCTTCCAGTTCTTGGGGTCGCGGTTGTCCTTGTGCTTGAGGGCGAGCGTGATGGCCTGGCCGTTCACGTTCTGGATGGTGGCCACGTTCATCGGCGTGGCGTTGGAGCCCAGGCCCATGGAGATCGCGAGCGGCATGGGGCTCAGGAAGTGCGTGGCGTCGTACTCCTTGTTGATCATCTTGTCGCGGATCAGTGCCCAGCCTGCCGTCTTGGTGACTTCGACGCTCAGGCCCTGCTTGCTGTAGAAGCCCAGCGGGTGGGCCATGATCAGCGGGGTGGCGCAGGTGATCGGGATGAAGCCGATCTTGAGGTTGGTCTTCTCCAGTGCGCCCTGTTTCTCTTGCGCCATGGCCTGCATGCTGGCCACGGGCAACACGCTGGCGATGGCCGCCATGGCCGTTCCCTTACCCACCGCCTTGATGAAGCGGCGGCGCACTGCGTCTTGCGGAAACAGCGCCTTGACCAGCGTGGCTTCGATGAACTCGTTGCTGTAGAGCTCGAACTCACGGGTCTCGCTGCGCTGGCGCAGGGTGGCTGCGGCGGCATCGGCCGACACCTCGGTGTGGTGGTCGGCCACCGTGTGGTCGCGGCCACAGCTGCATTTCAGCATCAACGGGCGGTCGGCATCGTAGGGCGAGAAGAATTCGGACATGGCACACCTCGAAGAAGTTGGTGCCAGGCGTTACGCAAAGCGCGGGCCAGTTTTTGCCGGTGCCGGCCCGCTGTCATGAATTCGTGGGTGTGGTGTCTACAGCGTGTAGGGCCAGCACTACAAATCGGGCATGTAGCGCCCGCAAATCATTCAGCAGGCGCGCCGCGCGCCAGCAGCGCCAGCTCCACGTCGTTGCGCGCGCCGGTCTTTTCGAGGATGCGGGCGCGGTAGGTGCTCACCGTGTTGGGCGCGAGCTTGAGCTGCGCACCAATTTCGCTCACGCTCTGCCCGGCCGTGAGCAGACGGAACACCTGGTGCTCTCGATAGGAGAGCGCGTCTACTCCAGCGGGCGCGCCCTGCTGGGCGGCGCGCACCACCCCGGTGCGCTCCACGGCGCCCGCCAGGGCTTGCGCCGTGGCCTCGGTCAAGTAGCGCCCGCCTGCCGCCACCTTGCGCACGGCGGCCACCATGTCGTCGGGGTCGGCGCTTTTGTGCAGGTAGCCCGCTGCGCCCATCTGGATGCAGCGCACCGCATATTGCCGCTCGGGGTAGGTGCTGAGCATCAGCACCGGCAGCGCGGGCCAGGCCTTGCGCAGCGCCTGCAGCACTTCAAGGCCATCCATGCCCGGCATGGCGATGTCCAGCAGTACCAGGTCCAGCCCGGGTGCTCCCGTGCGCCCCTGCAGCGCCGTAACCTGCTCCAGCACCTCGCTGCCCTGGGTGGCCTCGGCCACCACGGCGATCTCGGGCGTGCCGTTGGCGGGGTCGCCCAGCACCTGCTTGAGCCCCTCCCGCACGATGCGGTGGTCATCCCCGATCAATACGCGAACCACGGAATTCATGACAGCTCCAGAGGAATCAGCAATTGCAGGCACGAGCCCTGCCCCGGCTCGCTGGTGATGGTCAGCTGGCCGCCCAGCTGCCGCGCCCGTTCGCGCATGCCCATCACCCCATAGGCGGTGGGCGCCTCCAGCGCCTGGCGGGTGGCGCCCACGCCGTTGTCGCGCACACGCAGTTGCAGCACATCGTCCTGCACGTCAATCGCAATGTCGATGGCGCTGGCCTGCGCGTGGCGGCCCACATTGCTCAGCATCTCCTGGAAGATGCGGAACACGGCGATGGCGGCGGGCTCGGGCAGGTGCAGGGTGGCGGGCACCTCCATCTGCCACGCCAGCTCCAGTTCGGCCGACTGCACGAACTCCTGCGCCTGCCACTCCAGCGCCGCCCACAGGCCCTGGTGGTCCAGGATGCTGGGGCGCAGGTCGGTGATGATGCGGCCCACGTTGTCCACCGCGTTTTCGATCAGGCGGCTCATGTTCTGGCACTTGCAGCGCATCTGGGTGCGCATGTCGCCTGCGGCCTCGGGCGTGCGCTCGCCCTGCTCGCCCAGGCGCTTGTGCAGCCAGTTGACATCCATCTTCAGCGCCACCAGCAGGCTGCCCAGCTCGTCGTGCACTTCGCGGGCGATGCGGGTGCGTTCGTCTTCGCGCACCTGCTCCGAGTAGGCCGACAGCTCGCGCAGCTGCGCCAGCGCCTGCGACAGCTCTTGTGTGCGTGCTGCCACGCGGCGCTCCAGCTCGTCGTTGGCGCGGGCCAGCTCATCGTGCGCGCGCTGCAGCTCATCGGCGGCACGCTTGCGGCTGGTAATGTCCACAAAAGCGATCACGGCACCCTGCACCTGATCGCCTTCCAAAATGGGGTGGCTCGAGTACTCCACGGCAAACGCCGAGCCATCGCGGCGCCAGAACACCTCGGTGTCCACACGACAGGGCAGGCCCTGACGGAACGCATTGAAGATGGGGCAGTCGCCATCCGCATACGGGCTGCCGTCGGGGTGGCTGTGGTGGGTGAGCGCGTGCATGTTGCGCCCCATCACCTCATCGGCCGCAAAGCCCAGCATCTGCGCGCCCGCCCGGTTGATGAACACGCAGTTGCCCGCCAGATCAATGCCAAACACCCCCTCGCCCGTGGACTCCAGCAGCAGCCCCAGGCGGTTCTGCCAGAGGGCACTGGCACCGGCGGGCAGGTTCAGGACGTGGGTGGACATAGGTGTACCCTAGCAATGGCCGTGCCCAGGTAGCGACCAGGAACACATCGGGGACTGTGCGCCCGCCCGCCAACATCGCACAATAAGCGGATGCAAACCGCTCACCCGCCCTCTGTGGCCACTGTGGCCCCGCCCCCGCCGTCGGTATGGCGCCCGCCCAGCCTGTCCGTGCGCTGGTGGCCCGTGTTCATGCGCAACCTGCTGGTCTGGCGCAAGCTGGCCATCCCCAGCCTGGTGGGCAACATTGCCGAACCGCTGATGTGGCTGGTGGCCTTTGGCTACGGCATGGGGGCCCTGGTGGGGCAGGTGAACGTGGGCGGCGCGGCGGGCGACACCAAGGTGCCCTACATCCTGTTCCTGGCCAGCGGCTCCATCTGCATGAGCGCCATGAACGCGGCCAGCTTCGAGGCGCTGTACTCGGCCTTCTCGCGCATGCATGTGCAAAAGACCTGGGACGGCATCATGAACGCGCCGGTGAGCCTCGACGATGTGGTGCTGGCCGAGATGCTGTGGGCCGCGTTCAAGGCGCTGTTCACCGTCACCGCCATCCTCGGCGTGATGCTGGCCCTCTCCATCAGCCACAGCCCCAAGCTGTTGGTGGCCTGGCCGGTGCTGCTGTTCGTGGGGGTGATGTTCTCCAGCATCGCGCTCATCTTCAATGCGCTGGCCAAGGGGTATGACTTTTTTACCTACTACTTCACGCTGGTGCTCACGCCCATGATGTTTCTCTCGGGCGTGTTCTTCCCGCGCGAGCAGCTGCCTCCCATCGTGCGCGCCATCTCCGACTGGCTGCCGCTGACCAACGCGGTCGAGCTGGTGCGCCCGCTGTTCATGGACCAGTGGCCTGCCCACCCGCTGCGCCATGGCCTGGTGCTGGTGGTGACCACCGTGGTGGCCTTCTGGGTGGCCCTGGCCCTGACCCGCAAGCGCTTCAAGGCATGACCGCACTGCTCGGCTCCAGCCATATCGCCATGGTGGCCAAAGGCGTGTCAGCCATCGTGGCGTCACGCGACGCGGCCCTGCGGCCGAGCATCATGCGGGCCGTGGGCAGCCACATCAGCGACGATGGGCAGGAGGTCACGGTGTACCTGCGGAGCAGCCAGTCTGAACAATTGCTGCAGGACATTGCGCACACTGGAGAGATTGCCGTGGTGTTCAGCGTGCCGTCCACCCACCAGACGCTGCAGCTCAAGGCCCGCCGGGCCACGCAGCGCCCGGCCCATGACGGTGACCTGCCGGTGTTGCAGGCCTACCTGCAGTCCATGGTGCAGGAGGTGGGCCAGGTCGGCTACGGGCCGCAGTATGTGGGCGCCATGCTGGCGGCACCGCTGCAGGATGTGGTGGCCGTGAGCTTCACGCCCACCAGCGCGTTCGACCAGACACCGGGCCCGCGCGCCGGCGCGGAGTTGTGTTCGCCACCCACATCACCCTCACCACCTACGCCGCAGCCATGAGCACCGCAGCGCCGTCCCTGCACAGCATCCGCCCCTGCCTGGAGGGTGCGATTCCCGCCATCATGGCCACCTGTGACCCCGACGGCACACCCAACGTGGCCTACATCTCGCAGGTGGTCTATGTGGATGCGGGGCATGTGGCGCTGTCGTTCCAGTTCTTCAACAAGACCCGCCAGAACATCCTGCGCAACCCGCGTGCGTCCGTGCTGGTGCTGGACCCGCTCACCGCCCACTTCTACCGCCTGCACCTGCTGTACGAGCGCACCGAGGACAGCGGCCCGGTGTTCGAGAGCATGCGCGCGCAGCTGGCGGGCATTGCGTCGCATTCGGGCATGGCCGAGGTGTTTGAGCTCAAGGGCGCCGACATCTACGCCGTAGAGCACATCGAATCGGTGGCGGGCGAAGGCCTGCCGGCACCCGCGCCGCGCGCCGGGCTGCTGCACACGCTGCGCCTGTGCAGCGAAAGCATTGCGCGCTGCACGGGGCTGGACGAATTGCTGCAAGGCGCGCTGCAGGGCCTGCAGCACAAGCTGGGCATCCAGCATGCCATGGTGCTGATGCTGGACGCCAGCGCCCAGCAGCTCTACACGGTGGCCAGCTGCGGCTACGCCACGTCGGGCGTGGGTTCCGAGATCCGGCTGGGCCAGGGCGTGATCGGCATGGCCGCGCGCGAGCGCACGCCGGTGCGCATCAGCCACATGACGCACGCCGCCCTGTACAGCCATGCCATCCGCGAAAGCATGGACGCGCATGCCGCACCCGATGCGCCCCCGTTGCGCGGCCTGGACATCCCTTACCCCGGCCTGCCAGAGCCGCACAGCCAGGTGGCGGTGCCGCTGCTGTCGGCCGGACGCCTGCTGGGAGTGCTGTTTGCCGAGAGCCCCGAGGACATGCGCTTTGGTTTCGAGGATGAAGACCTGCTGGTGGCCATTGCGGGCCAGCTGGCCGCCGCCATCGACCTGCTGCAGGCCGCGCCCGATACGCCCGAGCCGCTGCCTACTCCAACAGCGGCACCGCCGGTGAGCGGCAGCGCGCTGCGGGTGCGCCACTTTGCGGCCAACGACAGCGTGTTCATCAACGACGACTATTTGATCAAGGGCGTGGCGGGCGCCATTGTCTGGAAGCTGCTGCGCGACCACCAGCACACCGGGCGCGTGGACTTCACCAACCGCGAACTGCGGCTGGACCCCGCCCTGCGCCTGCCCGATGTGGCCGACAACCTGGAGGCCCGCCTGCTGTTGCTGCAGCGCCGCCTGCAGGAGAACTGCCCGCACATCCACATCGAAAAAACAGGGCGCGGGCGCTTTCGGCTGTGCGTACTGCGCCCCGTGGTGCTGGAAGACGCTTGACGCCTTCACGCCACTGATTTCTCAAAGTCAGTGCACCAGACCCGGCACCACCGGCAGGCCCAGGCTGCGCATCAGCTTGGTCCACTCAGGCTGCGTGAGGTGCGGCTGCACTTGCGCCAGCACCGCTGCCAGCACAGGGGCAGGCGCATGCTGCTTCATGTCCGACAGCATGGCCGTGCGCTCGGCGGGTGACATGTAGGGCACCATCCAGCGGGCCACCACCATCATTTCCTGCGGCGGGATCGAGGCCACCAGCGCATCGTGCACGCCCGCCAGTTCTGCATCGGTGTAGCACTGCCAGAGCACGCGGTTGTGCGCAGTCTCTTCCTCGTGCATGTGCTCAAAGTTGTGCGCCACAAACAGCGCCAGCTGGCGGTACAGGGCTAGGGTGGCTGCGGGGCGTGCGGGCTTGGCACAGGCCATCAGGTGGTTCACCCCGTCTGCCAGGGTCGTGATGGCCTCTTCGTGCTCCACATGTTCGCCCGCAATTTTCTGGCTGGAGCCGGGCTGGCGCGCCTCCATGGCGGCGTGCACAAACTGGTTCTCGTGGTGCAGGTGCGCGCGGCACAGGTCCAGCAGCTGCATCACGCGGTCGCAGGTGTGGGCAAACTCCAGGTCATCCTCGACATCCATGCGGCCCAGGCCCAGCAGCGTGTCTGCCATGAAGGCGCGCAGCGCCTTGTGGATGCTGGCGTACATGTCCATGCGGGGGGCGGCGGGCTGGGCTTGTGTCAGTGCGGCAATTTCGCGGGCATCAATCTTCATCACGTTCTTTCATGGCCCCGGTGGGCTCTTTCAGCGCCTTTTTTTGGGCGCTGGGCCGGGTGCACCATGCACCCGTTTCCATGCAAAGAAGTCTAGAAATTCGCCGCGCTTTTGCCTGTTAAAAACTCCTTAAACAGACCCTTTGAAAACCTTAAAAATCGCGTTCCGGGCGCCAAACGTGAAATCGTTCACGGCGCGGCGCGCAGCAGGTCCACCGCCTTTTCCGCAATCATCACCGTGGGCGCATTGGTGTTGCCGCTCACGATGCGCGGCATGATGGACGCGTCCACCACACGCAGGCCCGCGAGGCCATGCACACGCAGTTCGGCATCCACCACATCCAGCGGCCCAGGCCCCATGCGGCAGGTGCCCACGGGGTGGTAGATGGTGTCGGCGTACTGGCGGATGAACTGCTCGATCTCGGCATCGGTGCGCGCACTGGCCGAGGCCGCCAGCTCCTTGGCGCCGAACTTCGCGAGCGCCGGTTGCATGAGGATCTCCCGCGTGCGTTTGAAGCCACGCACCATGCGCGCCATGTCGTCGGGGTCCGCCAGAAAGTTCGGATCGACCAAAGGCAAGGCCATAGGGTCACGGCTGGCCAGCGTGACCGAGCCCCGGCTCTTGGGCTGCAGCAGGCACACGTGGGCCGAGTAGCCGTGGCCAAACACGGTCTTGCGTCCGTGGTCCACCAGCTTGCCGATCACAAAGTGCAGCTGCAGGTCGGGCGCGGGCTCGGACGGGTCGCTCTTGATGAAGCCCCCCGCCTCGGCAAAGTTCGTGGTCAACATGCCCGTGCGCTGCTTGCGCCATTCGGCTATGCCCCGCAGCGTCTGCGCCATGCCCGACAGTGACAGGCCGAACAGGTCCTTGAGCTCGGGTGCGTCCAGCACCTGCACCACGTCGGGGTGGTCGTGCAGGTGCTGGCCCACGCCCGGCAGGTCGTGCAGCACCGGGATGCCTTGTTGCTGCAAGTGTGCGGCAGGTCCCACGCCCGACAGCATCAGCAGCTGCGGCGACAGCAGTGCGCCTGCACTCAACAGCACCTCGCGTCCCGCCCGCACCTGCTTCAAGGCGCCGCCCTGGCGGTATTCGACACCCACGGCGCGTGTACCCTCAAACAGGATGCGCGTGGCATGCGCACCGGTGATGACCTGCAGGTTGGGCCGCGCCAGGTGCGGCGTGAGGTAGCCCTTGGCTGCGCTGTGGCGCTCGCCGTTCTTGTGCGTGACCTGGTACAGGCCCACGCCTTCCTGCGTGGCGCCGTTGAAGTCGGTGTTGTGCGGGTGCCCGGCCTGCACCCCTGCGTCGGTGAAGTATTGGCTGAACCGGTTGGGCGCACGCAGGTCCGCCACGTTGAAGGGACCGCCCCGACCATGCCAGTCGTTGGCACCGCGCTCGTTGTTCTCGGCGCGCAGAAAGTAGGGCTTCACATCCTCCCAACCCCAGCCCGGGTTGCCCTGCGCGGCCCAGTGGTCGTAGTCGGCGTGCTGGCCCCGGATGTAGACCATGGCGTTGATCGAGCTGGAGCCCCCCAGCACCTTGCCACGGGGCTGGTAGCCGCGCCGGTTGTTCAGCGCGGTCTGCGGGGTGGTATTAAAGCCCCAGCCATTCAGCTCGAACTTGGCCATCACGGCCAGCCCGGCCGGGCAGTGGATGAGCACGCTGTTGTCGGCAGGCCCCGCCTCCAGCAGGCACACGCGCACTGCGGGGTTCTCAGTCAGGCGGCCGGCCAGCACCGAGCCTGCCGAGCCGCCGCCGATCACGATGTAGTCGAACATGTTGTGGTGTCTCCTCCGCCATGCTGCGCAGCGGCTTGTTGGTTCAGGTTTGACGCACGATAACCGAACGGTCGTGCGATTCCCCTTACCATTCCGTCCATCCGTTTCACTTTGAAGAGGGCTCTCTATATGACGATTCAGACCGTAGGCATCATCGGCGCAGGCACCATGGGCAACGGCATTGCACAGGCCTGTGCGGTGTCGGGCATCAACGTGGTGATGGTCGACATCTCGGATGCTGCAGTGCAAAAAGGCCTGGCCACCGTGGCCGGCAGCTTGGACCGCCTGATCAAGAAGGAAAAGATCAGCGAAGCCGACAAGGCGGCCGCCCTGGCGCGCATCAAGACTTCCACCAGCTACGACGACCTGAAGGCCGCGCAATTGGTGATCGAGGCCGCCACCGAAAACTACGAACTCAAGCTCAAGATCCTCAAGCAGGTGGACGCCATCGTGGCGCCCGAGGTGATCATTGCCTCGAACACCTCTTCGATCTCCATCACCAAGCTGGCCGCCGCCACCAGCCGCGCAGACCGCTTCATCGGCATGCACTTCTTCAACCCCGTGCCCATGATGGCGCTGGTGGAGATCATTCGCGGCCTGCAGACCAGCGACGCGACCCACGACGCCGTGAAGGCCCTGGCCGAGGCGCTGGGCAAGAGCCCCATCACCGTGAAAAACGCGCCCGGCTTTGTGGTCAACCGCATTCTGGTGCCGATGATCAACGAGGCCTTCTTTGTGCTGGCCGAGGGCCTGGCCACGCCCGAGGACATCGACGCGGGCATGAAGCTCGGCTGCAACCAGCCCATCGGCCCGCTGGCCCTGGCCGACATGATCGGCCTGGATGTGTGCCTGGCCGTGATGGACGTGTACCTGACCGAGTTTGGCGACAGCAAGTACCGCCCCTGCCCGCTGCTCAAGGAAATGGTGGCCGCCGGCCGCCTGGGCCGCAAGACCGGCCAGGGCGTCTACACCTACTGACGGCCCTCAGCGCGCTGTCCCTCGGGGGACGGCGCGCAGTTTCCATTGCGTTTTCAATCATGGGCCAGGAGACCTGCGCCCATGACAAACATCACCCCCACCACGCCCCCGCCCGAGGGCAACATCGACACCCAGGTCATCGGCCATGTGCTGCTGATCGGCATCAACCGGCCTGCCAAGCGCAATGGCTGGACGCCCCCCATGTTCCGCCAGCTGGCCGAGGCCTATACCCGGCTGGACGACGACCCGCAGCTCCGCGTGGGCGTGCTGCATGCGTTTGGCGACCACTTCACCGCAGGGCTCGACCTGCCCGCCGTGAGCGCCTACATGCAGCGCGGCGAAAAAGCCATCCCCGAAGGCCTGGTGGAGCCGCACGACTACGGCCTGCCTGGCTACCGGCGCCGCACCAAGCCCATGGTGGTGGCGGTCAAGGGCATCTGCTTCACCGTGGGCATCGAGCTGATGCTGGGCGCCGACATCGTGGTGGCGGCCGACAACTGCCGCTTCTCGCAGATGGAAGTGCAGCGCGGCATCATGGCCACGGGCGGCGCCACATTGCGCATGGCAGAGCGTGCGGGCACGGGCAATGCGCTGCTGCACCTGCTGACGGCCGACGAGTTCGGCAGCGCCGAGGCGTACCGGCTGAACTTTGTGCAAAAAGTGGTGCCGACTGGCCAGGAGCTGCAGGAAGCGCTGCAGATTGCCCAGCGCATCGAAGCCCAGGCGCCGCTGGCCGTGGTCGCCACGCGGCTCAACGTGCTCAAGGCCATCGAGCAAGGCCAGGCGGCGGCGGTGGCAGAGTTCATACCCGTGCAAAAGCAACTGGCCAACAGCGAAGACGCGGCCGAAGGCGTGCGCGCGTTTGTCGAGCGCCGGCCCGCGCAGTTCAGCGGACGCTGAGGGCCTGGTGGTTCGTCGTCGCCCGAACCACCATGCGTCAAATTTCAAGCCCAATCGACTGCTAGCGTATATGAATCATGCGCCAGAAGCTCTGCTATTGATAGCATCTTCCGGAGAGTGACGGGGGCACGGCGCCCCCGCCTGCGCCAACGGCACGCGCCAATAGCACCGATGGCGCGGCGCCGCTCGCCCACCCACACAAGCCCACCCATTAACAAAGTTTTTCACAATTCAATTGCACGCAATTGAATTTGCACCCACAATTCACCCCATGCCCAGCCACAGCACACCCCACACCCCCAGCCCCGCCATCCTGCGGCTGGACAACCAGGTCTGCTTTGCGCTGTATTCCGCCTCGCTGGCGATGACCAAGCTGTACAAACCGCTGCTCGACCAGTTCGGCCTGACCTACCCCCAGTATCTCGTGATGCTGGTGCTGTGGGAACAGGATGGCGTGACGGTGTCCGAGCTGGGCGAGCGCCTGTTCCTCGACTCCGGCACGCTCACGCCGTTGCTCAAGCGCCTGGAGGCACAGGGCCACATTGCCCGGTTGCGCGATGTGCAGGACGAGCGCCGTGTGCGCATCACCCTCACGTCGCAAGGCCGCGCGCTGCGCAACCAGGCCGAAGCCATTCCACCGTGCGTGCTGCAAAGCAGCCAGTGCTCGATTGCCGAGCTGACCACCTTGACCACCGAACTCAAGCAGCTGCGAGACCGGCTCAGCGAGCAACGCTGACGGCCTGCAGACAACGCAAGAACCGATTCCCTCCACCGCCCGCCAGTGGGCAACAACCGCAAGGAAGACACCATGACCACACTCGAAAAAGTCCTGTACACCGCCAAGTCGCACGTGACCGGTGGCCGCGATGGCGCCGCCAAAACCGATGACGGCCGCCTGGACGTCAAGCTGTCCTCGCCCGGTACCTCCGGCACCGGCACCAACCCCGAGCAGCTGTTTGCCTCCGGCTACGCAGCGTGCTTCATCGGCGCGATGAAGGCTGTGGGTGGCAAGATCGGCATCCCCGTGCCCCAGGACGTGTCCATCGACGCCGAAGTGGACCTGGGCCCCATCCCGAACGCCTACGGCATCGCTGCCCGCCTGGCCATCAGCCTGCCCGGCCTGGACAAGGCCACGGCCCAGAAGCTGGTAGACGCCGCCCACCAGGTCTGCCCCTACTCCAACGCCACGCGCGGCAACATTGACGTGACCATCACGATCGTCTAAGACCATGGGCCGCCTGCTGATCCCCCGCATCGCGGTGGCCCTGGTGGCCATCGAGCATGTGTACATCCTCGTGCTCGAAATGTTCTTCTGGAACAAGCCCCTGGGCATGAAAACCTTCAACCTGACCCAGGAGCTGGCCGACGCCACCACCACGTTGGCGGCCAACCAGGGGCTGTACAACGGTTTTCTGGCGGCAGGCCTGTTCTGGGGGCTGTTCACCGGCAACCGGGTGTTCAAGATCTTCTTCCTGGCCTGCGTGATCGTGGCCGGGGTATTTGGCGCCGCCACCGCAGCGCCCAAGATCTTCTTCAGCCAGGCGCTGCCCGCGATCATTGCGCTGGGCCTGGTGCTGGCGCTGGACAAAAAAGCCGCCGCACAGCGCAGCCTCTGAGCTCCCAAAATCATAGCTGCCAGCGCTTGATCAACAAGCGCTGGCAGCTATTTTTGTTTTGAATCCACGCAGGTACTGCCGCCTGCAAGCTGGCGTTCAGCGACACCCGCGATGATGGGGTTGGAGACAACCCCATGAAAATCGCCCTGCTGTCCGACATCCATGCCAACCGCCAGGCCCTGGACGCCTGCCTGCAACACGCCCGCACACAGGGCGCCGAACAATTTGCGCTGCTGGGCGACCTGGTGGGGTACGGCGGCGAGCCCGTGGCCGTGGTGGAGCAGGTGCGCGACCTGGCCCATCAAGGTGCCCTGTGTGTGCTGGGCAACCATGACGCCATGGCCCTGGCCCCGCCTGCCAACCCACGCAACCGCAGCGAGCTGGGCGCACAGTGGACGCACGACCAGCTCGGCAACAGCCACATCGCCTTTTTGCAGTCGCTGCCGCTCACGGCGCGGCTGGGCAGCAGCGCCTTGCTGGTGCACGCCAGTGCCGACATGCCCGCGCAGTGGCGGTACGTGGAGGACTCCAACGCCGCCGAGCGCAGCATGACCGCAGCGCAAGGCATCGACCCCGCCATCCGCTATGTGTTCTGCGGCCATGTGCATGAGCAAGTGCTGTACTTCCTCACGCCCACGGCCAAGCTGATGCGCTTTGCGCCCGAGCCCGGCGTGCCCGTGCCCGTGCCAACGCACCGCCAGTGGCTGGGCATCGTGGGCTCGGTGGGCCAGCCGCGCGACGGCGATGCACGCGCCATGTACGCGCTGTTCGACGACACCGCCAAGCAGATCACGTTCTACCGCGTGCCCTACGACCACCTGGCCGCCGCCGCCGCCATCCGCGCGGCAGGACTGCCCGGCTTCTACGCCGATCGGCTCGAAAAAGGCCAGTGACATGAAACTGCTGGAGCCCGGGACCGAGATCGACGGCTTCCGCGTGGTGGACTGCATCCACGCGGGCGGCATGGCCCACATCTACGCCGTGGAATACGCGCAGGCCGACCGCAGCCCCGGCTTTGCCATGGCGATGAAGATCCCGCGCATGACGGCGGGCGACGGGGCCGAGAACATCGTGAGCTTCGAGGTCGAGCTGCAGATCCTGCCCGTGCTCAGCGGCCCGCATGTGCCGCGTTTTGTGGCGGCGGGCGACCTGGTGCGGCTGCCCTACCTGGTCATGGAATACATCCCCGGCCAGACACTGCAACACTGGCTGGACGAAGCGCCCGGGCGCTGCGATATCGCAACCATAGCCCGCCTGGGCGCCGCCACGGCCCACGCGGCGCACAGCCTGCACCAGCAGAACGTGTGCCACCTGGACCTCAAACCCGCCAACGTGCTCATCAAGGGCGATGGCACGGCCGTGCTGCTGGATTTTGGCCTCTCGTGCCACGCCCACTACCCCGACCTGCTGGCCGAGGAGATGCGCCAGGCCGTGGGCTCGCCCGCCTGGATCGCACCGGAGCAGGTGGTGGGCGTGAGGGGCGACCCGCGCAGCGATATCTTCGCCATCGGTGTGATGCTGTACGAGCTGGCCACTGGCGAGCTGCCCTTTGGCGCCCCCACCACCAGCGGCGGCATGCGCCAGCGCCTGTGGATGACGCCCGCGCCGCCACGCAAACACCGCGCCGACATCCCGACCTGGCTGCAGGAAGTCATCCTGCGCTGCCTGGAGCCCGAGGCCGCAAGCCGTTACCCCTCGGCCGCGCACCTGGCGTTTGACCTGTCCAACCCCGAGCAGGTACTCATCACCGAACGCGGCGAGCGCACCGAGCGCACGCCGCTGCGCACCCACCTGCGCCGCTGGCTGCGCGCAGCGGGCATGCACTACACACCCAGCCCCCTGCCCTCGCAGCAGATCGAGGACACGCCCATCCTCATGGTGGCCGTGCCCCATGCCGACGTGACGGACGCCACGCTGTATTCGCTGCGCCAGGCGGTGGCGCGCTCCCTGGGCATCCGCCCCGGCGCACGGCTGGCCTGCGTGACGGTGGTGTCGCCCGGCGCCAGCAGCACCAGCGACAGCGAGCGCAGCGAAACCACGCTGCACCGCCAGCACATGGCGCGCCTGCGCCAGTGGGCCCAAGGGCTGGACCTGACCGGCCATGCCGTGAGCTACCACGTGCTCGAAGCGGGCGACGTGGCCCAGGCGCTGGTGCGCTATGCGGCCAGCAACCACGTGAGCATGATGATCCTGGGCGCCGCCACCCACGGGCTGCAAACCCAGCGCTTTTTTGCCACGGTGCCCATGCGCGTGGCGCGCGATGCGCCCTGCACCGTCATCCTGGTCAAGCAGGCGCTGCCTTTCGAGCAACTGGCCCAGCCCACGGCGGACTGAGCCCGTCAGCATTCCGGCGCACCGCCACGCCGCACACCTGTCGCCCAGGCGGCGCGCGCCGCTTGAGCGCGGGCACGCTTTGGTTTAGCGTCGCGGCATGAGCACCACCACCCTTCTCGTGCGCCAGGACCAGCTGGCCACCACCCGCCTGTTGACCACCGACGACACCCCGCTGGCCGAGGGCCAGGTCCGCGTGCGGGTCGAGTCGTTTGCCCTCACGGCCAACAACATCACCTATGCCGCGCTGGGCGACATGCTGAACTACTGGCAGTTCTTCCCCACCGGCGAGGCCAGCTGGGGCATCGTGCCCGTGTGGGGCTTCGGCACCGTGGTGCAGTCGCTGCACCCGGCCGTGGCGGTGGGCGAGCGACTGTATGGCTACTGGCCCATGGCCAGCCAGGCCGTGCTGTCGCCCCAGCGTGTCAACCCCACGGGCTTCAGCGACGGCGCCCCGCACCGCGCGGGCCTGCATGCGGTCTACAACCACTACCTGCGCACCAGCACCGACGGGCTGTACCGCGCTGACAACGAGGACGTGCAGGCGCTGCTGCGGCCGCTGTTCATCACCTCGTGGCTCATCGACGACTTTCTGGCCGACCAGCAGTTCTTTGGCGCCAAGCGCATGCTGCTGTCCAGCGCGTCGAGCAAAACCGCCTACGGCACCGCCTTCCAGCTTGCGCAGCGCGAGGGCATCGAGGTCATTGGCCTCACATCGCCCGGCAACGTGGCGTTTTGCGAGAGCCTCGGCTGCTACCACCGCGTGGTCACCTACGACGCACTGGACACCCTCGACGGCACCACGCCCAGCGTCTACATCGACTTTGCGGGCAGCGTGGGCCTGCGCCAGCGCATCCACGCCCACTTCACGGGCCTGGCCTACAGCTGCTCGGTGGGTGCGAGCCATGTGGGCGATCTGGGCGGCGCCGGCCAGTTGCCCGGCCCGCGCCCAGTGATGTTCTTTGCCCCCGCTCAGGTCAAGAAGCGCCATACCGACTGGGGCGCCCAGGGCCTGAACGACCGCCTGGTGGCAGCCTGGAACCAGTTCAGCACCGCAGTATCGTCGGGGCCGCAGCCCTGGCTGGTGGTGCAGCACCACGCGGGGCCCCAGGCCACGCAGGCCTTGTTTGCCACCGTGTTGGCAGGCAGCGGCGACCCGCGAGCGGGGCATATCGCGACGATGCTGCCCGGCTGAAACGCTATGCGCGGCCGGCGAGGGCGCGGCGGCGACAATGGGGCATGACCCCATTGCCCCCCGATACCGCTGCCAACGCCTCGAACGACCAACACCCCTACGCCCGCCTCACCCCCGACCAGGTGCTGGACGCGCTGGCCAGTGTGGGCCTCTATGGCGACGGCCGCCTCATGGCCCTGTCGTCCTACGAAAACCGGGTGTACCAGGCCACGCTGGAAGACGGCCAGCGCGTGGTGGCCAAGTTCTACCGCCCCGGCCGCTGGAGCGAGGCGCAGATCCTCGAAGAACACGCCTTTGCCGCCGAGCTGATGGCCGCCGAGGTGCCCGCCGTGGGCCCGCTGGTGCTGAACGGCGCCACCCTGCACCAGCACGATGGCTTTGCCTTTTCCGTCAGCCCCTGGCGCGGCGGACGCCAGCCCGAGCTGGACGACTTCGAGGTGCTGGAATGGATCGGCCGCTTTCTGGCCCGCATCCACACCGTGGGCGCCGCCCAGCCCTTTGCCCACCGGCCCACGCTGGACCTGGCCACCTTTGGCACCGCATCGCGCGACTGGCTGTTGATGAACGAGATCATTCCGCTCGACATGCAAGCCGCCTGGAAGACACAGTGCGACAAAGCTCTTGATTTGATAGCTACCAGCGCATATTCCACTAGCGCTACAGGCACATTTAGCTTGAATAATGCCACCCAGATCCGCCTGCACGGCGACTGCCACCCCGGCAACATCCTCTGGACCCCGCTGGATGAATGGGGCCGGGGCGGCCCGCACTTTGTGGACCTGGACGACGCGCGCATGGGCCCGGCCGTGCAGGATTTGTGGATGCTGCTGTCGGGCGACCGGCGCCAGCGCACCCACCAGCTCGGTGCGTTGATCGACGGCTACGAACAGTTCCGCAGCTTCGACCGCCGCGAGCTGGCACTCATCGAACCGCTGCGCACCTTGCGCCTGATCCACTACAGCGCCTGGCTCGCGCGCCGCTGGCAAGACCCGATCTTCCCGGTGAACTTTCCCTGGTTTGGCACCAGCGACTACTGGCGCGGGCAGGTGGACATGCTGATCGAGCAGATCGAGGCGATGGAGGAAGAACCGCTGGTGGCCTGACAAGGCGGATCGGGCGGGGACAGGCCCCACCAGCGCAGACCCGGCCATTGCAAACGATTGTCAACCCGCGCGCACGGCGGGCAGATGTGGGGCAACATCAAAGCGCTCCCCAATTGGGGGTGTTTTGTTGATCCCAACGGGGTGCCAACCCCCAGAGCCCATCCCCATGCGCATCGCAGTCCTTGACGACGACCCGCTCCTGCTGGAGCAGATCAAGGGCACCCTGGAATGCCACCAGCACGTGTGCCACACCTTTGCCGACGGCACCAGCCTGCTGCAGGCGCTGCGCAACGACACCTTCGACCTGCTGATCGTGGACTGGCACCTGCCCGACATGGAGGGCACCGACGTGGTACAGACCGTGCGCAACACCCACGGCATGCAGCCGCCCATCCTGTTCATCACCCGCCGCAGCGATGAACGCGACGTGGTCGAGGCTCTGTCGCGGGGTGCCGACGACTTCATGAGCAAGCCCCTGCGCATGGGGGAACTGGTGGCCCGCATCACAGCGCTGCTGCGCCGCGCCTACCCCGAAAGCATGGGCGCCCGCATGACCTTCGGCGCCTACTGTTTTGACGCCGACAAGCGCTCTCTGAGCGTGCACGGCCAGCCCATCGAACTCAAGCACCGCGAGTACGAACTGGCCCTGTTCATGTTCCGTAACGCCGGGCGCCTGCTGTCCCGCACCCACCTGCGCGAAGCCGTCTGGGGCGACAGCGCCGAAACCCCCTCGCGCTCGCTCGACACCCACATGTCACGCCTGCGCACGAAGCTGGAGCTGACCGAGAACAACGGCTACACGATCTCAGCGATTTATGGGATGGGGTACCGGCTGGATCCTGTGGGCGCACCAGCCCTCCACCGCGCCCCTGGGCAGCAACGCGCCGCGACCACCGAAACACTTTCAGGGTAGTGGCCGGCAGTGCCCGTCGGCCAGGCTCAAGGCGAGGACGCGGCAGACGGCAGCGAATCGCGCCAGCTGCGGATCAGTACATCGTTCACAAATTGGCGGTCCATCCACAGCCACAGCAGGATAGGCACCAGCGTAGGCAGCACCAGAGAGCCCAGCTGGTAGCCATACACAATGGCCTCCATTTGCCACTGAGATACCCTGAGCAGACGGATGTCTGCCTGGGCGGCCAACACCATTTGCATCAGGGCGCTCATCGTCAGACTGAATGCCTGGACCGGTAGCAGCAGGACATACCCTGCAGCCGCACGGCCCAGGCGCCCCCGGCCTCGGGCCGCCAGCAGCAGCGCAATGAAGATCGGCAGCCCGTAGGCGTAGCGTGCTGTGCTGACATCGATGGTGATCTCCCCGCGTCGCCCGCCCGCGTCGGGAACAGGCACGGAGATCGCGGTATCCACCTCCATGGTGCCCGGCGACAGATGCACCTGCCGCACCCACATCGGCGCACTCTGCTCCAGCGCCATGTGCGAAAGCACCCCCACGGGGTAGGAAGTCCATGCGGACACCTGCGACCACACAGTCGTCAGGGCCACGATCCACCCGAAGGCAGACAGCATGAAGATCGTCAAGGGAGAGAGTCGGCGCATGGGCAGTCCGTTCCTTCGCTTTCGGCTCATCGCACGGGCGGCGACAGGTCCAGAGACGCGCTCACCAGCGGGTCGGCAGGCTTTGGAGAGACTGCGGAGTACGCCGGGGGCGCAGGTGGATCTTCAGGCGGCGATGGAGGCCCGGACGCTTCCTGCGACTTGCTGCCTGCGCGCACCCAGAGCAGCCAGACAACCAGCACGTCCAGCATGATGAGTGCCTGCCACAGGTACTCGTGCGCAAAGTTGAACACTTGCGTGTTCCACTGCCCGAGGTAGAAAAGACTGATCACCCGCACCACGTTGAGCCCTTGCACCGCCAGAAAGCCGACCAAAAGGCCCACCAGCTTGTGGCGCCAGGACGAGGGGAACGCCATCACGGCAGCAAACAGCACGATGCAGGCTTCGATGCCGTTGCATCCGGGCTCGATCGAAACACCAAAGCCGGTCGCGGTGTTCCAAAGCACCTTGCCCGCCGCCGCAGCGGTTTCGTCAAACAGCATGACCAACGCCACGCAGGCGCGCGCCAGCAACTCCGTCCACGGAAGAACCACATGCTGCTGTACCACGCCCAGCATGTTGATGCCAAAAAGGGAAAGCTGAAGCAGTACAAAGGTCAGAAAAAAACGCAGCATGGAACTCTTGGACAACAAAGCTGCCTGCAAAGATTCAGGCGAAGCTTCCATTATCGACAAACAAAAAAGCGGCCAGCACGCCTTGGTGCGTGCTGGCCGACACCAGCCGGAGCGCTTCGCAGATGTGCGAAGCGCCGAGGGGGACTACTGCGAAGCGGTCAGCGACGACGCCCCCGTGCCGCCCGCCCCCAAGCCATCAGGCCCAGCAGGGTGGACAGGATGATCAGCCCCCACTCCGACAAGGTTGGAATGCTGCTGGTCCCGCTGGGCGGCACCGACACCGTGGTGGTGGTGGTGCTGGAGTTGTTGCCAGGATTGGTGTCACCCGGCGCATCCAGCGTGGCTGTGTTGACCAGCGGACGTGCGCCGGTATAGGGCGATGCCAGCGCTGTCACCAGCGTGAAGGTCCGCGAAGCCCCCACTGCCAGGGGCCCGATCGCGCACCGCACTGTGCCTGCCGCATTCACGCAGCCAACGGCCGAGACAAAGCCCACCCCCGCAGGCAGCACATCCACCACTTGTGCGCCATCGCTGGCCAGAGGGCCGTTGTTGGTGACCGTCAGTGTGTAGTTGAGCGATGCGCCAGGCGCCAAAGGCCCCGCAGGTGCTGACTTGACCAGGGCCAGATCGGTCGCCACGGTAAAGCGGCGCGCAGTGGTGTCATGCGTGACCACGTTGTTGGCCAGGGTGGTTTCCGTCTCGTCCACGGTCACGCTGGCCCGGTTGAAGGCCGTGCCGCTGGTGGCACCCGCCACCGAGAGCGTCTCCGCACGCATGGCATAGGTCACCGTTGCCGTCTGGCCACTGTTAAGGCCTGGGAAAACGCAGCGCAGCGTGCCACTGGTAGCGCCCACGGTCGGCTCGGTACACACGCCCCCCGCATTTACGGTCAACGCACCTTGGTAGCTGAACGTCGCGGTCGGCGCCGAGCCTGGGGCCGGGAAGATGTCCGTCATCACCACATTGGTCCCATAGGAAGGTCCGCTGTTGTTGATGGTGATGGTGTAGGTGGTCGGTTGCCCCAGGTCCACCGGGTCGGCGCTGTCCACCTTGTTCACCAGGATATCGAGCTGTGCGGCCGTGACGGGTGTCGTGGTCGTTGCGCTGTTGTTGCTCGTGTTGGACTCGGCAGTGGCAGTGGTTGCAGCGATGCTGTTGACGACGTTGCTCCCCGCAGCGTTGCCCAGGGGCCGCATGCGATAGGTGGCCGTCTGCTGCGAGCCCGCCGTGATGCTCGTCCAGGTGCAGGTGAGGGTTCCTCCGACGGTGCCCGCCGTGATCGGCAAGCAGGTTCCACCGCCGCTGACGGTGACCAGCTCGATGAAGGCGGCGTTGGAGGGCAAGGTGTCCACCATCTGCACCGTTTGCGCGGTGGACGGCCCGGTGTTTCCGATCGTCGCCACGAAGGTGATCGGTGCTCCGGCAGCCACGGAGGCGGGGGTCGCGGTCTTGGCAGCCGTGACATCCACCAGGGCCGTGACTTGGCTGGTCACGCTGCCGCTGTTGTTGGATTGATCAGGATCGCCCACATCGGTGGACCGCACGGTGGCCGTGTTCGTGCGATTTCCGGTAGCTGCGATATTGGGACGTACCACCAGGGTCACCGTCGCTTGTGCACCTGCTGCCAAGGAGCCCAGGGAACAGCTCAGGTTCTGCGAAGTCCCGTTGGTCACCCCGTTGGGCGTGCAAGAGCCCTGCGAGGCTATGGCCGACTGAAAGCCCCCCGTATTGACCAGGCTGGCCAACGTGTCCGACACCACCACGTTGGTGGCCGTTGCAGGGCCCAGGTTCTCCACGGTGATGACGTAGGTCAGGTTCTCGCCGGCCACCACGGTGGTGGGCGACGCCGTTTTAGACACCACCCGCAGATCGGCCTGCGTTGCGGTCGATGTGACGCCGACCCCCGCGCAGTTGTTGGCGGCATTGCCGTCCACCCGTACGCCTGCCCCCAGGGCCACGCAGGCGTTGTTGGTGGCCGTACCGGTGCCGGTCAGCATGGCAGAGACGGTGACCACAGGCGCGTCGGTGTTGGCCGACAACGCAGTGGAGCGAGAGCAGTTCCATGCACCAGGCCCTGCAAACGGCAAAGCATCACAGGTCCATCCAGTTGCGCTGACGAGGGTGTTGAGGGTGACCCCCGCCGGAACCTGGTCTGTGATGGTGATGGTCTGGCCCGCCGGGATGGCCAAGGGGCCGGTGTTGCGTGCTGTCAGTGTGTAGTTGAATGGCTGGTTGGGCACCACCGGGTTGATGCTGGCCGTCTTGGTCAACCGCATGTCTGCGTCGTTGCTGGACGTGACATTGGCCGTGGCGCTGTTGTTGCCAGGCACAGGGTCGGGCAGCGCGGTGCTGACACCCGCCGTGTTGCTCAACACCCCGGTGTTGTCCGCCGTGGCTGTCACGGTAATCGCGGGCATGTTGCTGAAGTTGGCGCCCGTGTACTCTGACCGGGTGCAGGTGATGGTGGCATCACATGTCCATCCGGAGCCCGTCGCAGAAACAAAGGTCAACCCCGCCCCCAAGGTGTCGGTCACCGTGACGACCTGCCCCACCAGCGACACGCCGCCATTGAGGCGGGGCGTCAGCGTATACACCACGTTGGTACCCTGCGCCACGTTGGAACTAGCGGCCGTTTTGGTGATCGACACATCCGCTCCAGCGTTGGAGGCCACATCCACGGTGACCGTGTTGTTGGTCAGATCCCCATCTGGCATGGCCGCGCTGTCTGGCTTGCGGCCAGCCACGGCAAATGCGGCAGTCACGGTGCCGTTCACATTGGACACAGCAGGCACGGTCAACACCGAGGTGGTGGCACCATTCGCCAAGGTGCCCGAGCGGGTACAGCTCACGTTGCCACTGCTCAGCGGATAGCCGCTGGACGGCGTGCACGACCAACCACTGCCCGAGGGTGCTGCGGTGATCAAAGCCCCGGCAGGCACGGTGAAGCTAATGCTCTGGCTGCCATCTGCAGCGTCCGGCCCCTGGTTGGTAGCCTGCAATGCGTAGCTGTAAGCTTGGCCTGCATTCACGCTGGCAACAGACGGAACTGCAGACACCGAAAGGTCAGCCGCTTGCGTGGCCGTTGTGGCCTGGATGCTGTTGACGTTATTGCTGGCGTTGGGGTCTGCAGTGGTGCTGCCCGCCGTGGCGGTGTTGGTCCACACCCCAGCCGAAGGCAAGCGCACGCGCACCGTCACCGTTTGATTGGCATTGAACGGAATGTCGCCCAAGGCGCAACTGACCGTGCCGCCAGCCTGGTTGCAGGTGCCTGCGGTCGTGTTCACATCAATGAAGACGGAACCTGCAGGCAAGGTGTCTGTCAACGTGACACCCACCGCCCCATTGGGTCCGTTGTTGTCGATGCGCAGCGTGTACGTGAAGATGCCGCCAGCTGGGCCCGGGTCCGGAGAGTCTGCGTGGTTCACCACCAGGTCCGCAGACTGCGCCAAGGCAGCGCCCGCGACCAATCCATTCGCCAGCAACAGCCAGCCAAACCGGCGCAAGGCGCGGGACGCCCGGCGGAATTTCTCCACCCAGCGTTGACGGTGCATGCCCTGCCCGGGCGGCGTAGTACTGTCAAATTCCTGTATCTGTCTACTGGGCGATGCGCGCCCACAAAGAGGCGCGACAACGGATTGAACATAGTTGGTCCTGAAGTGATGAACAGCTCAAGTTTTTGGCCACGCCGCAACCTCACCAGCCCCTTTTCGGGTTGGTAAAAATCGGTGTGAGGGGAGACCGCGAAGACGCCCAGCCTTGGTGGCTGAAGCAGCGCTCGAATCTATCCACGAAACAGGCGCATTGCTGCGGGGCAACAATCGTTGACCATTGCGTGACGCAATGCGTATCGTTCGCACCACTCGCGTGCAGTGCTGTGGTGTTCAATTCGGCGGGAGAAGGCGCGGCCCTTGGTTTCCTCGGTCTGTGCAGGCCATCAGGGCTTCAGTGATTCACGCGTTGGATCGCAGAACATTCCGCGCACGCCAACGCAGTGATCTCCACTGCGGACGACAGCGTTGTGCGGCGTCATGCAAGGCCCGTGAGGCTTGAGCAAAGCCAACACGGTGGGTATGCTGCACCCTATCAACACGCTAACCCCCCCGCCCATGAAGGACTGGATACGCAACGTTTTGTCGATCCGACAGGCACGCCGCCCCGCGCCGGTGGGGCAGGTGCCTGCGGTCGGCACGGACATCCAACGGGAGGCGCTAAAGATGACGGTCACCCACCGGATTTCGGGAGAGTTGTGGGACTGGCTAGTGCTCTCCGGCTGGCGCAATCTACCGGTGGCAACCGACCGGCGTCGCGGCATGCGGCTACCCGATGAGGCCCTCAAGACTTTGATGGATGCAGCCCCACAAGAGCGCAACCAGGTGCATGCGCGGCTGCTAGAGCTGGCTCAGCCGCCGGAGTGAGCTGGCCCCGCAGCGGCCAAAGAAAAACCCCGGGTGCTGCCCAGCCCCGGGGTTTCACTTTGAATGGTTTCACCGCCCCTATTCAAGCACAGTGAAAGCAGATCTCGCCCCGGGGGCGCACCCGCCCACCACCTGGAAGAACCTCAGGCCAGCAGCGCGTTCACACGCTTCACATAGGCCGCGGGGTCTTCTGGCAAGCCGCCTTCGGCCAGCAGGGCCTGGTCGAACAGGATGTGCGCCAGGTCATGAAAGTGCACGCTGCCGTCGAGCTTCTTGACCAGCGCGTGCTCGGCATTCACCTCCAGCACGGGCTTGGTCTCGGGCGCCTGCTGGCCGGCCTGCTTGAGCATGCGCGCCAGCTGGGTGCTCATGCCGTCGTCCTGCACCACCAGGCAGGCGGGTGAATCGACGAGGCGGGTGGTCACGCGCACGTCTTCGGCCTTGTCCTTCAGGGCTTCCTTGAGCTTGGCGAGCACGGGCTTGAACGCCTCGGCAGCCTCTTCAGCGGCCTTCTTCTCGGCCTCGTCCTGCAGCTTGCCCAGGTCCACGGCGCCCTTGGCCACGCTTTGCAGCGGGGTGCCGTCAAACTCGTGCAGGTAGTTCAGTGCCCACTCGTCCACGCGGTCGGTCATCAGCAGGACCTCGATGCCCTTTTTCTTGAAGACTTCGAGCTGTGGACTGTTCTTGGCAGCAGCCAGGGTGTCGGCGGTGATGTAGTAAATCGCCTCCTGGCCTTCCTTCATGCGGGCCTTGTAATCGGCAAAACCGACCGTCACGGCGTCGCTGGTGGTGGATGCAAAACGCAGCAGCTTGGCCAAGCGCTCGCGGTTGCCAAAGTCTTCACCCAGGCCTTCCTTCAGCACGGCGCCAAACTCGGCGTAGAACGCGGTGTACTTGCCTTCCTTGGCCTTGTCGTCGGCATCCACCACGTCGGTCACGCCGTCGGCGCCCGCTGAGGCGTCGTGCTTGTCGTGCTTGGCCAGGTCTTCCAGCATCGAGAGCACGCGCTTGGTCGAGCCTTCGCGGATGGACCGCACGTCACGGCTTTCCTGCAGCAGCTCGCGGCTCACGTTCAGCGGCAGGTCGGCCGAGTCGATCACGCCCTTGACGAAGCGCAGGTAGGTGGGCATCAGCGCCTCGGCGTCGTCCATGATGAAGACGCGCTTGACATACAGCTTCACGCCCGCCTTCTTGTCGCGGTTCCACAAATCGAACGGCGCCTTGGCAGGGATGTACAGCAGCTGCGTGTACTCGGTGTTGCCTTCCACGCGGTTGTGCGCCCAGGTCAGCGGGGCCTCGTGGTCGTGGCTGATGGTTTTGTAGAAGTCGGCGTACTGCTCTTCGGTGATGTCCTTCTTGGGGCGCGTCCACAGGGCGCTGGCCTTGTTGATGGTTTCCCACTCGCCGGTCTTGACCATGCCGCCAGGCTGGCGGCCGCCGTTTTCGTCCGATGGGTTGATCAGCTCGCCGTCTTTCCACTCTTCCTTTTCCATCAGGATGGGCAGGCTGATGTGGTCGGAGTATTTGGCGATGACCTGCTTGAGCTTCCAGGCGTTGAGGTATTCCTCGGCGTCGTCGCGCAGGTGCAGGATGATGCTGGTGCCGCGCTGGGCGCGGGTGATGGTTTCCACCTCGAAGTCGCCCGTGCCGCCGCTGATCCAGCGCACGCCTTCGTCGGCCTTGAGGCCCGCACGGCGCGATTCCACTGTGATCTTGTCAGCCACGATGAAGCCGGAGTAGAAACCCACGCCGAACTGGCCAATGAGCTGAGCGTCTTGCTTCTGGTCGCCCGAGAGCTTGCCCATGAAGTCCTTGGTGCCGCTCTTGGCAATCGTGCCCAGGTGGTCGATGGCCTCCTGCTGGCTCATACCAATGCCGTTGTCGGTGATGGTCAGCGTCTTGGCGGCCTTGTCGAAGGTCACGCGTACTTCAAGGTTGGGCGCGTCTTCGTACAGGGCGGGCTTGTCCAGCGCCTCAAAACGCAGCTTGTCGCAGGCGTCCGACGCGTTGGAGATCAGCTCGCGCAGGAAGATTTCCTGGTTGGAATACAGCGAATGGGTAACCAGGTGCAGCAGCTGGGCCACTTCGGCCTGGAACGACAGGGTTTGCTTGCTCATGGAGGGGTTCTCTCTATGGAAATCAGTCTGAACGAATACGAATGGGATCGGCACAAAAAATCACGCCTGCCGAACCAGCAGGCGTGATGTAGGGGCGTGCGCCCGTTTTTCAAGGGCCAGGCATGGCGATCGTTGACCGCCCGGCCGGGCCTCTGTGCTCAGCCGTCGGTGGTGATGCGCTCGATCAGCGTCTTGAGCATGGTGTCGGCCTTGTCGTTGGCCACCTGGCAGGTGCCCGCCGCCGCGTGGCCGCCGCCGCCAAACTCCAGCATCAGGTTACCCACGTGGGTCTTGCTGCTGCGGTCCAGAATGGACTTGCCGGTGGCAAACACCGTGTTCTGCTTCTGCAGGCCCCACATCACGTGGATGGAGATGTTGCACTGTGGAAACAACGCATAGATCATGAACCGGTTGGTGGCCCAGATGGTTTCCTCGTCGCGCAGGTCCAGCACCACCAGATTGCCGATGCGAATGGCACAGCTTTGCAGCTGGGCCTGGGCCTTGGGGGCGTGCTCGCGGTACAGATTGACGCGCTCTTGCACATCGGGCAGCGCCAGGATCTCGTCGATGGTGTGGTCGCGGCAATACTGGATCAGGTCCATCATCAGCGCATAGTTGCTGATGCGGAACTCCCGAAAACGCCCCAGGCCCGTGCGCGAGTCCATGAGGTAGTTCAGCAGCACCCAGCCTTGGGGGTTGAGGATGTCCTCGCGCGAGTACTGGGCCGAGTCGGCCTGGTCCACGGCGGCCATCATCTCGTCGGTGATGCGGGGGAAGGCCGCCTTGCCACCGTAGTAGTTGTAAACCACGCGCGCTGCCGAGGGGGCGTGGGCCTCGATGATGTGGTTCTCGTCGCGGCGGCCCGAATTGCGGATGGTTTCGGACTCGTGGTGGTCGAACACCAGGTGCGCACCCGGCACATAGGGCAGGTTGGTGGTGATGTCACGGCTGGTGATGGGCACCTTGCCGTCCTGCATGTCCTTGGGGTGGACGAAGGTAATCTCGTCGATCAGGTTCAGCTCATTGAGCAGCACCGCGCAGACCAGGCCGTCAAAGTCACTGCGGGTCACCAGGCGGTATTTCGCATCACTCACTCAATTCTCCTTGTTATGTGGCGCACCGCGACATGGTAGCCGCGCCCGGGCCCCTGGCAAGCACCGCTTGCGTCAAAAAGCTGGCCGTCCAGATACTCTTGGATCAATGGTCCTGCATCCAGTCCTGCAATTGCCGGGCCACGCCCGCGTCTGCGAGCAGATCCAGGTGGCCCAGGCGGTAGAACACCGCCTGCCGGGCCTTGGCAAACCCCAGCGTCCTGGCAGGATCATCGTGGATGCCCAGCGCGCTGTGCAAGGGCACCAACCCGTCCCCCACCAGCCGCTCGCCCACCGGGCTGCGCCGCGCAGCCAGGGTGGCCGCCACTGCGTGGCATGCCACTCCGGCAGGCAGCGGCACCGGGGTGCGCTGGTCGGGGCTTTTGCGAAAGCGGTCCCGCCCCAGCCAGTCGGACTCCAGCACATGGCCGTAGCGCAGGTCGGTAATGCCCGCGCTGCGCAGCTGGGCCAGGCGCGCAAACGGGCGCGAATAGGCATTGCTGCCCAGCAGCACGTCCACCCAGTGCCCCGCACGCTCCAAAGGGGCGCCGTGGTGCGGAGTGCCCAGAAAGACCAGGTGGCGCAGCAGGGGCAGCCACCCGCTGGCACTCGCTGGTGCCTGGGCCGCCTGGTGGCAGGCGCTGCGCGCCACCAGCCCGCCCATGCTGTGGGCCAGGATGGACAGCTCCGTCACCGGCACGGGCCACGAAGCCACCAGAGATGTGAGCAGGGCCGACAGCTCGGCCCCGTTGGTGGATATGTGCTGGCCCGTGTTGTAGCGCGGGTACACGGGGGTGTAGCCCAGGGCCTCGGCCAGATGGACGCCATGGTCATGGCCGTGGCGCAGCCACTGCAGGTCGTTCATGCACAGGCCATGCACCAGCACCAGCAGCTTGCCCGTGGCGGCGCCCGGGGCAGCCAGCGCCTGCAGGTTGAGCGGCCGCCCCTGCTGGTACCAGCCCATGGGCGTGCACAGCGGGTTGCCGTCGCGCTGCAGGCGGTCGCCCATCACACCGTTGAGTGCAGCAATGACCGCCTCGCGCTCCCAGTGCACCTCGTCGGCCGACGAGGTCGGGGCAAAAAACGGCTCCAGCCGTGCCAGGCCGGCCTGCAGGCCCGTATCCACCAGCTGCGTCACCCCCCGGATGCTTTGGTACACCAGCCCGGTCAGTCCCCGCGTGCGACCCGGCTCGGCACCACCTGGCAGCCCCAGCGTGCCCAGCACCGACTGGTGCACCCCCTCGGCCACCCGGCTGATGCCGGTAGTGGCCTGCGCGGCCAGGCGCGCCACAGCGCGCAGGTCGGAGGCTCGCAACTGGCGCAGCGGGTTGGCCGTCGCCGCCTTGGCGCCGTCGTCCGCAGGGGTGGAAGCAGCAGGCTTGCGTGGCCGAGGTGCGGAAGGAAGGGGCATGAGAGGGGCTCCGTTCAGAAAATATTCGCAAGGAGCCCGGGGCTCTCAGAACCGCTCGTTGGGCGACAGGTAACGCCACTGGCCCACGGGCAGGTTGCCCAGGGTCACGCGGCCGATGCGGATACGCTTGAGGCCCACCACCTTGAGCCCCACCAGCTCGCACATGCGGCGGATCTGGCGCTTTTTGCCCTCGGTGAGCACAAAACGCAGTTGCTCGGGGTTCTGCCAATCGACCTTGGCGGGCTTGAGCGGCTCGCCGTCCAGGCTCAGGCCGTGGCGCAGGCGCTCCAGCAGCTCTTTGGGAAACACCGCCTGCACATTGGTGCTGACGGGGTCACGCTCGTTGATTTCCTGCAGTGGCGCGGAGCGCTCCCCGGGGTGATGGGGCGCCGCCTGGCCCGGGGCCTGGTAGACCACGCGCACCAGGTACTCCTTTTCCATCACGGAGTCCTCGCCAATGATCTGCCGGGCCACGCGGCCGTCCTGCGTCAGCACCAAAAGGCCCACCGAGTCGATATCGAGCCGCCCGCAGGGCGCCAGGCCCCGCAGCTGGGGCGGGGAGAAGCGGTTGCGGCTGGGGTCCTCGCGCCAGTGGGTGCGGGGGTTGATCAGCGCCACGGCAGGCGTATGGCCGTCTTCGGCCTGGCCGCTCACATAGCCGATAGGTTTGTTCAGCAGGATGGTGACGCGCTGCTCCTGGAAACCCTGGGCAATCTTGTCCACCTCGATGCGGTCGGCCGCCGTGACCTGCTGGCCCATGGTGGCCACCACGCCATTGACCTTGACCCATCCCTGCTCCACCCAGTCGTCGGCCTCGCGGCGCGAGCACAGGCCCAGCTCGGCCATGCGCTTGTTCAGGCGCGAGGTGGGCAGGCCGCCCACGGTGCCCGTCGCTGGCGCAGGCACCTGGCGCACCGGCGCCACAAAAGCGCCCGAGGCCACGCGGTAGTTGGAGGGTGCAGGGGCGCGGGACGGCCGTGGGGCCCGGGGCGGCGGAGCGGGCCGTGCAGAAGCAGGCCGAGCAGGGGCGGGCTTGGCCGTCAGGGTCGGACGGCGCAGCACGGGCCGACCGGCGGCTGGCGCAGAAGACGATGGGCCGCCAACGTCGGAGGCGGGAGCGGCGGCAGGGCCCGCAGGCGGGCGAGAGGAGGAGGAAGACATTGCGGGTATTTTCGCCTGTGGACTGCTTAGCCCCCAAACGGAGATGCGGCGGCCTGCTGCCAGCTACTCCTGGCGCGCCTGCCAGGCGAGGAAATCATCCACCGGCAGGGGCCGCGCGATGTGGTACCCCTGCGCCTCGTCGCAGGCCAGCGCACGCAGGCGATCCTGGATGGCGGCGGTCTCCACGCCTTCGGCCACCACGGTGAGCCCCAGGTTGTGCGCCAGGTCGATGGTCGAGCGCACGATCATCGCGTCGTCCTCACCCGTTTCCATGCCCATCACAAACGATTTATCAATCTTGAGTTCATCGACCGGCAGGCGCTTGAGGTAGGCCAGCGACGAATAGCCCGTGCCGAAATCGTCGATGGACAGCTTGAAGCCCTGCTCCGACAGGCGGTTGAGCATGGCCTCGGCGCGCTGCGGATCGTCCATGATCGCGCTTTCGGTGATCTCCAGGCAGAAGGCACTGGCCGCCACGCCGTGGCGCGCCAGGATCTCAGCGAGCCGGTGGCTCAGCTCGGGGTCGAGAAGGTCGCGGGTGGAGAGGTTGACCGACACCCTGAGCGGCAGGCCTTGCGTGCGCGGGTCGGCCAGCAGGCGCGCGACTTCTTCAAACATCCACAGCGTGAGGTGGCGCACAAACCCGGTCTGCTCGGCAAACGGGATGAACTGCATGGGCGGCACCAGCCCGCGCTGCGGGTGCTGCCAGCGCACCAGCGCCTCGGCCGCCAGGCCCGGCTGCCCGTGCAAGGGCACCTTGGGCTGCAGGTACAGGCGCAACTCATGGTGCTCCACGGCGTGGCGCAGCTCGGTCAGCAGCGACAGGGTCTGCGCACTGGACGAATCAAACGCTGCGTCGTACTGCAGGGCTCCGCTGAGCTTGCGCTTAGCGGCATACATGGCGATTTCAGAGCGGCTGAGCAGCGTGTCGGCGTCACCCGCATTGCCCGGCCAGCAGGCAAAACCAATGCCTGCGCTCAGGTCCACCGTCTGGTCCTCAAAGGCCAGCGGTTGCTCGAACGACTGGTTGATGCGCTGGGCAATCTCGTGTGCCGCAGCGGCATCGGCGCGCTGCAGCAGGATGGCGAACTCATTGCCCCCCAGGCGCGCCACCATGTCATCGGGCGAACGCACCTGCTGGCTCAGACGCTCGGCCACGGCCTGCAGCAGGCGGTCGCCAAAGGCGTAGCCCAGCACGTCGTTGACATGCTTGAAGCGGTCCAGGTCCAGCGTGAGCACGGCCAGCGGCTGCGCAGGATCGGCACTTGCGGCGATGGCCTGCACCACGGCGTCACGAAAGCGCTCCCGGTTGGGCAGGCCCGTCAGGCGGTCCCAGTAGGCGAGGCGGCGGATTTCGGTTTGCTGCGCGCCGATGTCCACGCGCATGTGGTCGAACGAACGCGCCAGGTTGCCGATCTCGTCCGTGCGGTCGGTGTGCTCCAGCGGAACATCGTATTCACCGCGTGAGAGCCGCTGCGTGGCCGCCAGCAGCGAGCGCAGGGGCGTGGTGAGCCGTTGCGCCACCAGGCCCGTGCCTGCCGCAAACAGCAGCACACCCGCCACGGTGATGATGGCCAGCAACACCTGCAGCTGGCGATAAGGCGCCACCACCTCGTCCACCGAACGCAGCAGCAGCGAGTGCACCTCCCCCCCCACGCTGTCGAGCTTGCTGGAGCGCGCGAGCAAGGTGCCCTCGGCTGTCTGCAGCTCGCCTGCCGCGCCACCGGTGCTCAGCAGCAAGGCCCGCGCATCTGCGGGCAAGGTGCTGACCGACAGGGTCATCGCCCCCTCCGGGGACTTGATCATCAGGGCGACATGCACCGACAAGAGCTGCCGCATTTCGTCGGCACGCGACTGGTCGATGCGAAAACCCATCAACACCCAGCCAATGACCACCGGCGCACGCATGGGCACCATCACGAACTGGTAGGGCACGCCATCCATCACCGCGATCTGGCTGCCCTGGGGCTGCTGCGCCAGGCGCGGCACTACCTGCCGCAGCGTGGCCGGGAATTGCTCCATGCTGTCGGACAGGCTGACCGCGCGCAGCTCCAGGTCCGTTCCCAGCAGCGCAGTCACGGCTGCGCCGATGCGGCTGCCATGGTTCTCAAGCACCGACTGGATGGTTTCCTCGTCCCCCGAGTTGACCGCCGAGCGAAAGCCATAGTCAGCCGCGAGCAGGGCCGATCCCTGGCGCAGCTGCTCGGCATTCTGGTCGAGCAGGCGGCGCCAGATGTTTTCGTCCAGGTCCAGGGCCCGCGCAATCTGGGCGCGGGCATTGCGGTCGATAGAGGCCCGCACCACGGCAAACCCTGCCGCCTGCACGATGAGCAGCAGCAGCAGCGACAACCCCACCAACCGCAGGATCAGGCTGCGCCGGGCCAGGCGCAGCCGCTTCAAGGTTGCAACCCCGTCATGCGCACCGACGCCGTGGCGGAGCCTGTAGCAGGCACGTTCAGCGCCTGCTCCAGGGCTGGCGCACCCACTGGCAGGCGGGTGTGCCAGGTGCGCAGCGTGTAGGTGCCGGGCGGCACATTGTCAAGCTGCGCCTTGCCCGTGGCGGCGGGGGTACGGGCGTAGTACGGCGTGTCCACCACCAGCACCCAGCCCACCATCTGGTCATGGATGTTGCAGCCCAGGGCCACCACGCCGGCCTTGTCAAACAGCACCGGGTTGGATGGCGTGCCGCTGTAGAGCTTGAGTTCGAACTTCTTGGCCGGCGAGAAGGAGTACACATGGTGCCGCACCGAGTCGCGGTTGGGGAACAGCACCTCGGTGCCCACCGGCACCACCAGCAGGCCGGGCACAAACTGCCGTTTCTCCTGCGCCATCTCCACACCGGTCAGCGGTTTGACCTGCTTGCGCGCCTCGGCCGAGTCCAGGAACACCACCGCATCGGCCACAGGCTTGCCCGCAGCGTCGGACACATCCACCTGCACGGTGCCTGCCTGCGCGCCGCCGGCCACCAACGCCAGCGCAGCGAGTGCCGCTGACGAGGTACGCATGGCGTGACGCAAGGCCTGGTGCACCGCGCGCGGCCGCAGCGTCGGCAGGCCGTCCGGCCTCATGGTTCGATCGCCAGGCCCACCAGGGGCGCGCCATCGCCCACCAGGCCCAGGGGGCGGGTGGCGCCGGTTGCCAGGTCCACCTGGTGCAGCCGGGTCTGGGTATCGGCGGCGGTGCGCACGGCGATGAGGGCGGTGTTGCCCACGTCGGCGATGTCAAAACTCACGTCCGTGAGCGGCCCCAGCCCCAGCGGGCCCACGGTGCGCAGCTGCCCGGCATTGGGCGACACCACGGGCTGGGTGCCCTCGCGCGAGCCCTGCATCACCAGCACGCCCAGCGCACGGTCGATGGCGTAGTTGGTGGTGATCTTGCTGTCGTTGGGGTTGTAGGTGTAGGCGGCACCGGCAATGTCGGGCCTGCGGCGGGCGTTGACGTCGCCCCAGGCGTAGCGCAGGCTGGGGTCGGGCTGCACCCCTTCCACCGCAGTGTCGCCATCGACCACCGCCCCGGTGTCGGGGTGCAGACGCAGGTTCTGGCCGGTGTTGGACACCACCCGGATACGGTCGGCTGCCGGGTTGAAATCAAAGCCGAAGACTGCGCCTTGCAGCGCCAGCGCGGCGGGCGCGGGGCCCACCGGGCGCAGCGCACCGGTGGGGATGTCGAGCGTGTACAGGCGGCCCGCTTGCGACAGCGCATAGAGCACGCCCTTGGCCACGCGGAAGTCGATGCCCACCAGCCGCTCGCCAGGCGCCAGGCCCGTCACCGGGCGCCGCTCCAGGATGCGGTCAGGCTGCGCTGCCTGGAAGGTGATGAGTTCCTGCGAGGCCGTCACCGCCACCAGGGTTTCGCGCAAACCGGTGTCGGGCCGGGGCGCTGCACAGCCGGCCAGCACGGCCAAGGCCGCTGCGGCAACGGCCGCACGCAGCGTGGAGGAGGGAAAAAACGGATGCATGAAAGGCCTCGCAAGTGTTACAGGTTTATACCTGATCGGTAGCGCCCGTGGCGTGGGCAAGGGCAAACCCCAAGCCCCACATTCACTTTGTTTTTGATAGCAACACAGATATTAATTACCGGCGCCTGCGATGGTTTTTTCGAATAATTTCAGCGCCACCTTCTGTTGCACTTTGGCGCCATTGCACCAGGGTCGTACGGCGAGGTATTTGTAACAAACACGGCTATGCAGATCGGGCATGGGACCATCCTCAACGCTCATGACACATTTTGTTGTTATTGCCTACACTGCACCGACTCCAGCGCCCGTTCAACGGACGCGCGGCGGCCGGTGGGCACCGTTATTGCTTTGCGCAAAGGCCCTCGTTTGATCACGCTTTGATCCTTTTCGATACCCAAGGACCCCCATGCCGGCTGCTTCCACCTTCAAATCCCTGTCGATTTCCAGCCGGCTCAGCCTGGGGTTCGGCTGCATGCTGGTGCTCCTGGTGGCAGTGGCGGCAGTGGGCCAGCTGTCCGTGGGCAAAGTGCACGATCAGATGACGCAGATCACCGGCGTGGGTGCCAACAAAGCCAAGCTGGTCAACGGCATGCTGGAAAGCGTGAGCGCCATCGGCATCCAGAGCCGCTCCGCCGCCATGCTCAACGACATCGACCCCAAGCAGGCGCGCGAGCAGATCGGGGCCGTGGGCAAGACGCTCAAGGAATACGCCACGCAAGAAGCCGCTTTGACGCAGCTGCTCACCCCTGCCACGGCCACCCCCGCAGAACTCAAGCTGCTGACCGAGGTGCAGGCCCTGGGCGGCAAGACCCGCCCCGAACTGGACAGCGCCATCAAGGCCGCTGACGACGGCGACACCGTGAGCGCCACGCTGGCGCTGATGACCCGCGTGGCCCCCGCAGAAACCGCCTGGCGCGCCAAGCTGCGCGAACTGATCGAGCTGCAAAACACCTTGAATGCCGAGGCCACGGTCTCAGCAGAGCAAACCCAGAGCAGTGCCCGCGTGGTGGGTGGGCTGCTGGTGCTGCTGGCCATCGGGCTGGGCGCGCTGATTGCCTGGCGCATAACGGCCAGCATCACCGCCCCCATTGGCCGCGCAGTCGTGGTGGCAGAGCGCATTGCACGTGGCGACCTCACCTCGCAGGTCGAAGTGCGCATCCACGACGAAACCGGCCGCCTGCTCGAAGCCATTGCCGCCATGCAGGAGCGCCTGCGCACCCTGGTGGGCGAAATCGGCCAGACCGCCGACTCCATCCTGGTGGCCAGCTCGGAAGTGGCTTCGGGCAACCTGGACCTGAGCCAGCGCACCGAACAGACCTCGCACAACCTGCAGGGCGCCGCGACAGCGCTGGTGGACCTGACCGGCACGGTGTCGCAAAGCGCCGACTCGGCCCGCCAGGCCAACCAGCTCGCGTCCACCGCGTCCGATGCGGCCACACGCGGCGGCGAAGTGGTGGGCCAGGTGGTGCGCACCATGGACACCATCAGCGCCAGCTCGCGCAAGATCGCCGACATCATCAGCGTGATCGATGGCATCGCGTTCCAGACCAACATCCTCGCGCTGAACGCGGCGGTGGAAGCCGCCCGTGCGGGCGAGCAGGGCCGCGGCTTTGCGGTGGTGGCGGGCGAGGTGCGCAACCTGGCGGGGCGCTCGGCCCAGGCCGCGCGCGAAATCAAGGCGCTGATCGGAACCAGCGTGGACCAGGTGCAAGAGGGCAGCACGCTCGTCAACCACGCCGGCAAGACGATTGAAGAACTGGTGCAGTCGGTGCGCCGCGTCTCCGACATCATGGGCGAGATCACGGCGGCCACGCAGGAGCAAAGCCAGCGCATCGGGCATGTGAGCCAGTCGGTGGGTGCGCTGGAAGAAATGACCCAGCAGAATGCCGCCCTGGTGGAGGAAGGCGCAGCCGCTGCCGACAGCCTCAAGGACCAGGCCGGACGCCTGACACAGATGGTGGGTACCTTCCGCCTGACGCGCGACGGCGGCGACGAAAACAGCTGGGGCACGGCCAGCGCCTCCGCATCGCCCACCGCAGTGCCAGCGCCCACGCGCACGGCAGCCCCGCGCCACCTGGCCTCAGCCGCATCATCCCGCGCTCCCGCACTGCCACGTAGCTGACGGGACTTTCAATCGGGCGCACTCCACGCCAGGGTCGCCAAGCAAGGACCGCCCTGCAGCGAGGGCATCGCCCCCTCAGGGGGAAGGCGCACAGCGCCTCAGGGGGGAGTCACACTCGATCGCAGCGCCGCCAGGTCCAGCACCCGCAGGCCGCCGTACTCCACCCGGATCGCCCCTTGCGCCTCCAGCGCCGCCAGCGCCTCGTTCACCCGCTGGCGCGACAGCCCCACCAGATAGGCCAGCTCTTGCTGCGTGATGCGCAGCACCTCGCCCACGCCCGGGTACAGCACGGGGTTGAACAGCGACGCCAGGCTGCGCGCCACACGCACATCGGGATTGTTCAGGCGGTCGATCTCGCGGGCTGCAATGAACTGGCCCAAGCGCTCGTTGAGCTGGTTCATCACAAAGCGGTTGAAGCCGATGGAGTGGTCCAGCAGCCAGTGAAAGCTGTCAATCGGCAGCCCGGCCACCACGCTCTTGCGCAGGGCCTGGATGTTGTAGCGGTAGGGCTCGCGCTTGATGGTGGTGCCCTCGCCAAACCAGCCGCCGGGCGGCAGGCCCGCATAGGTCATGGTCTGGCCCTGGGCGTTGTCGGTGCTCATCTTGAGCAGGCCCTCCACCACCCCAAACCAGTAGGTCACCGGGCGCCCCACGCGGCACACATAGTCGCCCGCCTTGGCGTCCCCCACCAGCAACGAGGCCACGGCGCGCTCTCGCTCGGCGGGCAGCAGCAAGTCGAGCCACGGAATACCGTCAAGCTCCTGCGGCGTGGGCGAACGGCGCCGCTGGTGCAGCGACAGGTCCTGGTGGGTGCGTGGGTCCATGGCGCAAAGGTTCTCACGAAAAAGGGCGCCCGCAGCCGCCCCGGCATGCGGGAATACCACGATCCCAATTGTCGCCAGACCGACAAAAAAATGCCAATCGTGACGGGATGATGTCGCCTCGCGCCCCGCCCGTACAGGGCCGGAGCCCCCGAGGAGACAAGCACCATGACCCAACACCCTTCCATCACCGCACGCACCGTCCCACCCGCGCCCACCGCGCCGCGCCCCCTGGCCCGCCGCCAGGTGCTGGCCGCCGCAGCCGCCACCGCAGCGGCCGTCGGCCTGCCCGGGCTGGGCTGGAGCGGCGCGGCCCGCGCGCAGGAGGGCGCAATCAAGATTGCGCAATCCACCGCCCTCACCGGCCCGCTGGGCGACCTGGGCTCGGCCATGCACCAGGGCGCCAAGGCCGCATTTGCGGGCATCAACGCGCGCGGCGGCGTGCATGGCAAGGCCATCGAACTCGTCACGCAGGATGACACCTACGACGTGCCCAAGGCACTGGCCAATGTGGAGCAGTTTCTGGCCGACCCTGGGTACTTTGCGCTGTTCAACTGCATGGGCACGCCCATGATCGACGCCATGCTGCCCAAGGTGATCGAGAGCGGCATCCCGTTTTTTGCACCCTTCACCGGCGCACAGCTCAGCCGCACCAAGAACGCCCGCAACGTGTTCAACATCCGCGCCAGCTACGCCGACGAGGCCGAGAAGCTGGTGCAGCACCTGTCCACCATCGGCATCCAGCGCATTGGCATCGTCTACCAGAACAACTCGTTCGGCAAAGAGGTGTTCAACGCCGCCAAGCAGTCGATGGACCGGCTCAAGCTGCCTGAGGCCGTCACGGTGACCGTGGAGAACAATGCCTCGGACGCGGGCAGCGCCGCAGCCAAACTGGCGGGCGGCAACCTGGAGGCCATCGTGATTGGCCTGGCGGGCAAGCCCACGCTGGAGTTTGTGAAGGCGTTCCGCGCGCTCAAGCGGGGCGTGACGCTGTACGCGCTGTCGGTCATGGGCACCCCGGCGACCGTCAAGGCCCTGGGCGCGGACGCCACGGGCATGGCGATTTCGCAGGTGGTGCCCCTGCCCTCCAACGTGGTGATGCCCGTGGTGCGCGAATTCCAGTCCGCCTGGAAGGCCTCGGGCGCCACGGCCGAGCCCTCGCACCTGGCGCTGGAGGGCTACATCAACGCCCGCGTGTTTGCCGAGGCCCTGCAGCGCGCAGGCCGCAACCCCACGCGAGCGGCCTTCATCGACGCCACCTGGAACCTGAAAAAGTGGGACCTGGGCGGGTTCGAGATCAGCGCCAGCACGCCGGACCGCAACGCCTCGCGCTTTGTGGAGCTCACGCTGGTGGGGCGCGACGGGCGGTTCTTGCGATAGCCCTGGGTCCCGCCAGTTCTGCGCTGATGTGAGCGGCGCAGGTGGCGCAGCGGACGCCAACACAATTGCTATCAATTAAATAGCTATCGGCGCATATTGCACTAGCGCTACTGGCCGATTTTGCCCAAATACTGCTATTGCGAAGCCAATCCGTACCGGTAGCCCTTGAACGACCAGATGGTGCGGCCGGGCTCGATCTTCTCCAGCAGCAGGCCCGGCCCGGCCGGGTCGCCCTCGTGCAGCACCTGGCCGTTGACGATGGCCATGCGGTACACCGGGTTGCTGGAATAGGTGACCCCAGAAATCTTGAGCGACGGCAGCTGTGCCCGCACAGCCTCGGGCAGATCGCCCTGGGCAAACACGGTGCCCGTAGCCGCCGGTGCTGCTGAAGGAGCTGGACTGGCCGCAGCCATGTCGGGTACACGCGGCGCTGGGGCCGCAGGCACACGCTCACGGGGGGCAAGCTCTGCAGGGCGTGACCGTTCGGAGTCTGTGGCGGGGGAGCGCGGCGCGACCGGGCTGCTGGACACCGGCGCAGGCCGTTCCCGCTGCGGTGCCGCCGCGCGGGGCGCGGCTGCCGGAGGGGGCGTCACCGCCGCCACCACCGCAGGGGCCGCTTCGGGGGCAGCCGGCAGAGCTGCGGGCGCTGTGGGCGCTGCGGGCGCTGCGGGCGGCGCCGTGGACGCTACCGCCGGCATGGACGGCGCCACAGCGGCGGATGTGGCGGGCGCGGCAGCAACAACGACGGCGCCCGCAGGCACCGGCCGCTGCATAAACCACCAGGTACCACCGGCCGCCACAGCAGCCACAACCACCACCGCCACGGCCACCAGCACCGGGCTGATGGCCGATCGCCCTGCCACCGGCACGGCACCGGGGACAGGCACCGCCGGGGTATGGATGCCGGGCACAGCGCCACGGCCGCGCTCAGCTTCTGCGCGCCGCAGCGCATCAAGGATGTAAGACACTGGGTTCAGCCTCCGGTGCGCAAGCGCGGTTCGCTCACGCCGTTGACACGGTTGAGCAGCATGAGGGTCAAGGGGCCCGCCCGGCCGTCCGGGGTCACCCCCTGGGCGAGCTGGAAGCGCTGGATGCGGGACTGGCGCTGGGCCGGCGTGGTCGCGCGGCCGGCTGCAGGTACGGCAGCCCGCGTGCCCCCTGCTGCAGCCGTGGCCAGTTGCTGGTCCAGCCAGGCGGCGCCAGCGGGGGTCTCCGCCAGGTCGCCTTTGTCGGGCATGTCGGGCGGCGTGCGCCACAGCGTGGCGATGTCGCCGCGCCACACCTGGGCCAGCTCGGCCACGGGCACACGCACCGTGCGGCCCCCGCCTTCCAGCGTGGCCGTGTCGCCGTCCAGGCGGCGCAGCACGGCCGACACCGCCACGTCGCCCTCTTCGGACGGGAACAGCGTGAGCAGCACCGGGCGATCGATCTGCCGCACCAGGTTCAGGCCGGCGCGGCGGTTGCGATAACAGCGCAAGCCGTCGCGGGGCAATGCGGCGCAGGCGTCGGCACCATCGGCCACACTGGCACCCCAGGCCGAGGCCAGCGCCTGCCAGGCGGCGGTGTCGCTGGCGGGCAGTGCGGCCACAAACTGCTGCAGGTCCGACATGGCCACCGGCGCTGCCCCGCGCGGGGCCGAAGCCCCTGACGCAGGGGCTGCGGGCGTTACCCCCGCTGTGCTGGCAGCGCCGCTCGGTGGCGCGCTGGCAGATGTTTTGCTGGCCATGGCGCCCGCAGGCACGGCGGATGTCACGGCGCCTTGCCGAGACCATTGCGGCCAAGTTCCCAGTGCCCAGCCGCCCGCCACCAGGGCTGCACCGGCCACCACGCCCAGGCCCGCAACCGCCCAGCGCGGCCACAGGCCCCGGGCGCTGCGCGCCGCAGCGGCCGACGCTGGCGCATCAAACACCTCAGCCGCCGCGCGCTGGACGATGCGGGCGCTGACCTCGCGCACCCCGGCGGCATAGGCTCCCAGCAGCGCCCGGTCGCACAGCAGGTTGATGCGCCGGGGAATGCCGCGCGACAGCGTGTGCACCCGCCGGATGGCGCTGCGGCTGAAGGGCAGCGGCCCTTGCAGGCCCGCCACGGCCAGGCGGTGGGCAATGTATTGCTGGGTCTCCTGCGCGCTCAGCGCATCGAGGTGAAAACGCGCAATCACCCGCTGGGCCAGTTGCTCCAAGGCCGGGCTGGCGACCATGGTGCGCAGCTCTGGCTGGCCGATCAGGATGATCTGCAGCAGCTTGCGCTCGCTGGTTTCCAGGTTGGTCAACAGGCGCAGCTGCTCCAGCACGTCGGCCGACAGGTTCTGCGCCTCGTCGATGATCAGCACGGTGTTGCGCCCGGCGCCGTGCGCCGCCAGCAGCGAGGCATTGAGCGGGTCGATGTAGTCCTTGACCGTCTCCACGCCTGCCACCGAGGGCCGGTGGGGCACGCCAAACTCGTCGCAGATGGAGCGCAGCAGCTCGCCCACGGTGAGCTTGGGGTTGAAGATGTAGGCCACATTGCAGTGCGGCGGGATCTGCTCCAGAAAGCAGCGGCACACCGTGGTCTTGCCCGCACCCACCTCGCCGGTCAGCAGCACAAAACCGCCGCCGGCGTCCAGGCCATACAGCAGGTGCGCCAGCGCCTCGCGGTGCCGCTCGCTCATGAACAGGTAGCGGGGGTCGGGGGCGATGGAGAACGGCGGGTGCTGAAGGCCGAAGAACGGGGCGTACATGCCCCGGAGGATACCGCTCGCCCGTGGGCAGGGTTTTACCCACCCGGGAGTTACCCCTAAATTGTCGTCGGCAAGACAAGATGACGTCAAAGTGGGTCCTAGCATTCCCCCATCGCGCAATCACAAGCTTGCGCGCCCGGCAGTCACCGGGCTGACACCTTCTCACTTTCAGGAACCTGCAATGTTGACCACGTTCCCGCAACTGCTGCTCAAGCATGCCGCCGAGCGCCCCAATGCCCCGGCCCTGCGCGAAAAAGAATATGGCATCTGGCAAACCCACAGCTGGGCCGACCTGGTGCGCCTGGTGGAACAGGTAGCGGCCGGCCTGCACCTGGCGGGCCTGAAGCGCCATGAACATATGGTGGTGGTGGGCGCGAATCGCCCCCGCCTGTACGCCACCATGCTGGCCGCCCAGTCGCTGGGCGCCATCCCCGTGCCGCTGTACCAGGACGCGGTGGCCGCCGAATGCATCTTCCCGCTCAACAACGCCGAGGTGCGCTTTTGCCTGGTGGAAGACCAGGAGCAGGTGGACAAGCTGCTCGAAATCCGCGAGCAATGCCCACAGATCTCCAACATCTTCTTTGACGACCCCCGCGGCCTGCGCAATTACGCAGAGCCCGGACTGGCATCGCTGGATGCCCTGATCGAGTCCGGCAAGGCCTTTGCAGCAAAGAACCCCGGCTGGTTCAAGGCCGAGGTGGCCAAGGCCCAGCCCGGCGACGTGGCTGCAATGTTCTTCACCTCCGGCACCACGGGCAACCCCAAGGGCGTGGTCCACACCCACAGCACGCTGCTGGACCGCGCCAGCGCGGGCGCCGAGTTCGACAAGCTCACCAGCAGCGAAGAAGTGCTGGCCTACCTGCCACCCGCCTGGATCGGCCAGAACATCTTCAGCTATGCCCAGTGGCTGGCCTGCGGCTACGTGGTCAACTGCCCCGAGTCGGCCAGCACGGTGACCATCGATCTGAAGGAAGTGGGCCCCACCTACTACTTTGCGCCACCGCGCATCTTTGAAGGTCTGCTCACCAGCGTGATGATCCGCATGGAAGACGCGGGCGCCTTGAAGCGCAAGATGTTCGAGGCCTGCATGCGCGTCGCCAAACGCGTGGGCCCGGCCCTGATGGACGGCGAGCCCGTGGGGACGCTGGACCGCATCAAGTACGCGCTGGGCAACGTGCTGGTGTACGGCCCGCTGCGCAACAACCTGGGTTTCAGCCGCGTGCGCGTGGCCTACACGGCGGGTGAGGCCATTGGCCCTGACCTGTTCACCTTCTACCGCTCCATCGGCATCAACTTGAAGCAGCTGTACGGCTCCACCGAAACCGCCGTGTTCGTGTGCCTGCAGCCCGACAACCAGGCGCGCGCCGACACGGTGGGCGTGCCGATTCGCGGTGTGGAAATCAAGGTGGCCGACAACGGCGAGATCCTGGTCAAGTCGGCCGGGCTGCTCAAGGAGTACTACAAGAACCCGGCCGCCACGGCCGAGGTGCTGACGGCCGACGGCTGGTACCACACCAGCGACGCAGGCTTTCTGGATGCGCATGGCCACCTCAAGATCATCGACCGCGTCAAGGACGTGGGCCGCATCATGGGCGGCGCCAACGACGGCGCCATGTTTGCGCCCAAGTACGTGGAGAACAAGCTCAAGTTCTTCCCGCACATCAAGGAAGTGGTGGCCCTGGGCGACAAGCGCGAGAAGGTCTGCGTGATGGTCAACATCGACTTCGACGCCGTGGGCAACTGGGCCGAGCGCCGCAACCTGCCCTACGCTGGCTACACCGACCTGGCCCAAAAACCCGAGGTGTACGAACTGATCCGCGAGTGCATCGAGAAGGTCAACGCCGACCTGGCCACCGACACCATGCTGGCTGGCAGCCAGGTGAGCCGATTCCTGGTGCTGCACAAGGAGCTGGACGCCGACGACGGCGAACTCACCCGCACCAACAAGGTCCGCCGTGGCTTCATTGCCGACAAGTACGGCGTGCTGGTGGATGCGCTGTACGCAGGCCGCACCGAGCAGTACATCGAGACCCAGGTCAAGTTCGAGGACGGCCGCACCGGCAGCGTGAGCGCCACGCTCAAGCTGTCGGACACGAAGACATTTGCGCCTGTGAAGAGTGCCGCATGAAGCCCGCGCTCTACCCGCTGGAGAAGCCCCCCACCATGACCACTAAAAAGATCGGCGACGTCATCCTCGACGTCAAGAACATCAGCCTCCGGTTTGGCGGCGTGAAGGCGCTCACCGACATCTCCTTCAATGTCAAGGAGCATGAGATCCGCGCCATCATCGGCCCCAACGGCGCAGGCAAAAGCTCCATGCTCAACTGCATCAACGGCGTGTACACGCCGTCCGAGGGCTCCATCACCTTCCGGGGCAAGACGTTTGACCACATGAACTCGCGCCAGGTGGCCGAGATGGGCGTGGCGCGCACGTTCCAGAACCTGGCGCTGTTCAAGGGCATGAGCGTGATCGACAACATCATGACCGGCCGCAACCTCAAGATCAAAAGCAACCTGCTGATGCAGGCGCTGCGCATCGGCCCAGCCGAGCGCGAGGAAATCCGCCACCGCGAATACGTCGAGCACATCATCGACTTCCTGGAAATCCAGGCCTACCGCAAGACACCCGTGGGCCAGCTGCCCTACGGCCTGCAAAAGCGCGTGGACCTGGGCCGCGCCCTGGCCATGGAACCGCAGGTGCTGCTGCTGGACGAGCCCATGGCCGGCATGAACGTGGAAGAAAAGCAGGACATGTGCCGCTTCATCCTGGACGTGAACGACGAGTTCGGCACCACCATCGTGCTGATCGAACACGACATGGGCGTGGTGATGGACATCAGCGACCGCGTGGTGGTGCTGGACTACGGCAAGAAGATCGGCGACGGCAGCCCCGACGAAGTGCGCAGCAACGAAGACGTGATCAGTGCCTATCTCGGCACCTCGCACTGATCAGGAGAAGACAACATGGCATTCTTTCTTGAAACACTGATCGGCGGCCTGATGGCCGGCATGCTGTATTCGCTGGTGGCGCTGGGCTTTGTGCTGATCTACAAGGCCTCGGGCGTGTTCAACTTTGCGCAGGGCGCCATGGTGCTGTTCGCAGCGCTGGCCATGGCCCGTTTTGCCGAGTGGATCCCCAAGTGGACGGGCATCAGCAGCCCCATCGTGGCCAACCTGGCGGCCTTTGTGATCGCAGGCGCCATCATGTTTGTGGTGGCCTGGCTGATCGAGAAGCTGGTGCTGCGCCACCTCGTGAACCAGGAGGGCGCCACGCTGCTCATGGCCACGCTGGGCATTACCTACTTCATGGAAGGCCTGGGCCAGACGCTGTTCGGCAGCGACATCTACAAGATCGATGTGGGCATGCCCAAGGAGCCGATCTTCATGCTCGACAGCCTCTTTCAGGGCGGCATCCTGATCAACAAGGAAGACGTGATTGCCGCCGCCATTGCCGCCGCGCTGGTGGCCCTGCTGTCGGTGTTCTTCCAGAAGACTTCCACCGGCCGCGCGCTGCGCGCCGTGGCCGACGACCACCAGGCCGCCCAGTCCATCGGCATTCCGCTCAACCGCATCTGGGTGATCGTGTGGTGCGTGGCCGGTGTCGTGGCCCTGGTGGCCGGGATGATCTGGGGCAGCAAGCTGGGTGTGCAGTTCTCACTTACCACGGTGGCGCTGCGTGCGCTGCCCGTGGTGATCCTGGGCGGCCTCACCTCGGTGCCCGGCGCCATCATCGGCGGGCTGATCATCGGCGTGGGCGAGAAGCTCTCCGAGGTGTACCTGGGCCCGTTCGTGGGCGGCGGCATCGAGATCTGGTTTGCGTATGTGCTGGCGCTGGTGTTCCTCTTGTTCAGGCCACAGGGCCTGTTCGGAGAAAAGATCATCGACCGCGTGTAACCCATAACAACAAGAACAGGAGACTTCCATGCTCTACCGCGAAAACGGCCAGTTCAAGACGAGCTACCGCGCTGATCAGCAGATCTTTCCGATCGCGCAGGATCGCATTGCCATCGGCATCATCCTGGCCATTGCCTTCATCGCCGTGCCCATGCTGGCCAGCGACTACATCTTCCGCGCCATCCTGATCCCCTTCGTCATCATGGCGCTGGCGGCTCTGGGGGTGAACATCCTGGTGGGCTACTGCGGGCAGATCTCGCTGGGCTCGGGCGCCTTCATGGCCGTGGGAGCCTACGGCGCCTACAACTTCTTCGTGCGCTTTCCAGGCATGCCGCTGATCCCTGCACTGATCCTGGGCGGCCTGTGCGCCACGTTCTTCGGCATCCTGTTCGGGCTGCCCAGCCTGCGCGTCAAGGGGCTGTACCTGGCCGTGGCCACGCTGGCGGCGCAGTTCTTCAGCGACTGGATGTTCCTGCGCATCAAGTGGTTCACCAACAACTCCGACTCGGGCTCGGTGTCGGTCAACAACCTGCAGGTGCTGGGCATGCCCATCGAAAGCGCCACCAGCAAATACCTTTTCTGCATGGCGTTGCTGGTCATCGTGGCCCTGCTGGCCAAGAACCTGGTGCGTGGTGCCATTGGCCGCGAGTGGATGGCGATTCGCGACATGGACGTGGCCGCGGCCGTGATCGGCATCCGCCCCATGTACGCCAAGCTCAGCGCGTTCGCGGTCAGCTCGTTCATCGTGGGCATGGCCGGTGCACTGTGGGCCTTTGTGCACCTGGGCGCGTGGGAGCCAGCAGCCTTCTCGGTGGAAATATCGTTCCGCCTGCTGTTCATGGTGATCATCGGCGGGCTGGGCTCGATCATGGGCGGCTTCTTTGGTGCGGCCTTCATCGTGGTGCTGCCCATCGTGCTCAACCAGTTCCTGCCGGCCTTCATGGGGCTCTTTGGCATCGAGGTGTCCACGGCGGGCGTATCGCATGCCGAGCTGATGATCTTCGGTGCGCTGATTGTGTGGTTCCTCATCGTCGAGCCCCATGGTCTGGCCAAGCTGTGGTCCACCGCCAAGCAGAAGCTGCGCCTGTGGCCCTTCCCCCATTGACCGGACGGCATTGCAGGAAACCCCTTACTCGCAAGTCCCGATACGTGCCTGTCGCATTGCCGCGTTAACTGTCTATCTGTCCTGTTTTTTCCCGTGCTTCAACACATTCATCCAAAGGAGACATCCATGAAGCTTTCGAAAATCGTGATCGCCGCTGCGGTGGTTGCTGCCGGTGCATCGTCCATCGCGACGAGCGCTTTCGCACAAGCCAAGGAGCAGTTCTTCCCGCTGCTGTCGTACCGCACCGGCCCCTATGCGCCCAACGGCGTGCCATGGGCCAACGGCAAGCAGGATTACATCAAGATGATCAATGCCCGCGACGGCGGCATCAATGGTGTGAAGCTGACTTTTGAAGAATGTGAAACAGGCTACGCCACGGACCGTGGCGTGGAATGCTATGAGCGCCTCAAGAGCCGCCCCGGCGTGTCGCTGTTCGACCCCCAGGCCACCGGCATCACCTTTGCGCTGACCGAAAAAGCCCCCGTGGACAAGATTCCGCTGATGACGCTGGGCTACGGCCTGTCGGTGGCGCAGGACGGCCAGGCGTTCAAGTGGAACTTCCCATTCATGGGCAGCTACTGGACCGGCGCCGACATCCTGATCCAGCACATTGGCAAGGCCAACGGCGGTCTGGACAAGCTCAAGGGCAAGAAGATTGCGCTGGTGTACCACGACAGCCCGTTCGGCAAGGAGCCTATCCCGCTGCTGCAGGAGCGCGCGAAGATGCACGGCTTTGAGCTGCAGATGCTGCCTGTGACAGCCCCTGGCGTGGAACAGAAGGCCACCTGGCTGCAAGTGCGCCAGAGCCGCCCCGACTACGTGCTGCTGTGGGGCTGGGGCGTGATGAACTCCACCGCCCTGAAGGAAGCCCAGGCCACCGGCTACCCCCGCGACAAGATGTATGGCGTGTGGTGGGCCGGTGCCGAGCCCGATGTGCGTGACGTGGGCGAAGGCGCCAAGGGCTACAACGCGCTGGCCCTGAACACCTCGGGCCAGCAGCCCAAGGTGATCCAGGACATCCTGAAGAACGTGCACGACAAGGGCCAGGGCACGGGTCCCAAGGACGAAGTGGGCTCGGTGCTGTACACCCGTGGCGTGATCATCCAGATGCTGGCCGTTGAATCGGTGCGCCGCGCGCAGGAGCGTTTTGGCAAGGGCAAGGTCATGACTGGCGAACAAGTGCGCTGGGGCATGGAAAACCTGGCCCTGGACCAGAAGAAGCTGGACGCGCTGGGCTTTGGCGGCGTGATGCGTCCGCTGTCCACCAGCTGCGCCGACCACATGGGCTCCACCTGGGCGCGCGTGCACACCTGGGATGGCAGCAAGTGGAACTTCTCGTCCGACTGGTACCAGGCCGATGAGCAGATCCTCAAGCCCATGGTCAAGGCCGGTGCGGACAAGTACCTGGCCGACAAGAAGATGACGCGCCGGGATGCGGCGGATTGCCAGAGCTAAGCACATCCCCCTGAGCGGCTTTGCCGCGTCCCCCTTCTCTCTTAGCGCTGCGCGCTGCGGGAAGGGGGACGCCACCAGCGCGGCGGGGCGGCCCTTGCGCGGTGGCACTGGCCTGGGCAGCGACCGTCTCAAGGGCCAATGAACAGCGGTTGCCTCTTTGGCAGCCGCCAATCCAAAGGGTTGTGCAACAACCCTTTGGATTGGTACAGGAAGGCAACACCATGGACTCCAACAGCAATATCGTTCTCAACGTCAACGGCATCGAGGTCATCTACAACCACGTGATTCTGGTGCTCAAGGGCGTCTCGCTGCAGGTGCGCGAGGGCTCCATCGTGGCCATTCTGGGCGGCAATGGCGCAGGCAAGACCACCACACTACGGGCCATCTCCAACCTGCTGCAGGGGGAGCGCGGCGCGGTCACCAAGGGCTCCATCGAGCTGCGTGGCGAGCGCATCGAGAACCTGTCGCCCGCCGACCTGGTGCAGCGTGGCGTGGTGCAGGTGATGGAGGGGCGGCACTGCTTTGCCCACCTGACGATCGAAGAGAACCTGATGACAGGCTCCTACACCCGCACCAGCAAGGCCGAAATCGCGGCCAACCTGGAGAAGGTCTACAACTACTTCCCACGTCTCAAGACGCGCCGCACCTCGCAGGCTGCCTACACCTCGGGCGGCGAGCAGCAGATGTGCGCCATCGGCCGCGCGCTCATGGCCAACCCCAGCATGGTGTTGCTGGACGAACCCTCCATGGGCCTGGCCCCACAGATCGTGGAAGAAGTGTTCAACATCGTGAAAGACCTGAACACCAAGGAGAAGGTCACCTTCCTGCTGGCCGAGCAGAACACCAACATGGCCCTCAAGTATTCGGACTACGGCTACATCATGGAAAGCGGCCGCGTGGTGATGGACGGCGCCGCCAGCGACCTGGCCAACAACGAGGACGTCAAGGAGTTCTACTTGGGCGTGGGCGGCGGCGAGCGCAAGAGTTTCAAGGATGTCAAAAGCTACAAGCGGCGCAAGCGCTGGTTGGCCTGACATGCCCCCTGTGGCGCTGCGCGCCTTCCCCCTCAGGGGGACGCACCCGGTGGCCTGGCAAAGCCAGTTCCACGGGTGCGCTGGCCTTCGGCAGCGCGGGCAACCAGGGCCGTAATCCTTTTCAGACGCTGAACGAATTCACTCTCAATTTCATAGCTGCTTGCGCTTTATGGATGAGCGCCAGAGGCCAATTTCACTTCAAACCACCTCACAAGGAACCCCAGGCATGAGCACGTTTTATGACGCCCTGGAAACGCGCAGCCCCGCTGAGCGCGAAGCGGCCTTGATGGCGGCGCTGCCGCAGCAGATCGCCCATGCCCAGAAGGCGTCGCCCGCCTTTGCCAGCATCCTGGCGGGCGTGGATGCATCGACAGTCACCAGCCGCGCAGCGCTGGCGCAGTTGCCTGTCACGCGCAAGTACGAACTGTTGGAGCGCCAGCAGGCGGGCCGTGCGGCCAATGTGTTTGGCGGCTTCAGCGCGCTGAACATTGGGCCGGGCATGACCCGCGTGTTCGCCAGCCCCGGCACCATCTACGAGCCCGAGGGCACGCGGCGCGACTACTGGCGCATGGCGCGGGCGATCCACGCAGCGGGCTTTCGCAGCGGCGAGTTGATCCACAACAGCTTCAGCTATCACTTTGTGCCTGCGGGTTCGATGATGGAGACCGGCGCCCACGCGCTGGGCTGCACCGTCTTCCCCGGTGGCACGGGCCAGACCGAGCAGCAAGTGCAGGCCATGGCCGAGCTGAAGCCTGCGGGCTACATCGGCACGCCCAGTTTTCTGAAAATCATCGTCGAGAAGGCTGCAGAGATGGGCGTGGCGCTGCCCACCGTCACCAAGGCCCTGGTGTCGGGCGAGGCCTTCCCGCCCTCGCTGCGCGACTGGTTTGCCGAGCGTGGCATCGCGGGCTACCAGTGCTATGCCACCGCCGACCTGGGCCTGATTGCGTATGAAACCTCGGCCCGCGAAGGCCTGGTGCTGGATGAAGGCGTGATCGTCGAGATCGTGCGTCCCGGCACGGGCGACCCCGTGCCCGAGGGTGAGGTGGGCGAGCTGGTCATCACCACGCTCAACCCTGACTACCCGCTGATCCGCTTTGGTACTGGCGACCTGTCGGCGGTGCTGCCGGGCCAGTGCCCCACCGGCCGCACCAACACCCGCATCAAGGGCTGGATGGGCCGGGCAGACCAGACCACCAAGGTGCGCGGAATGTTCGTGCACCCCGGCCAGATCGCCACCATCGCACGGCGCTTTCCACAGGTGCAGCGCGCTCGGCTCGTGGTCAGCGGCGAGATGGCCAACGACCAGATGGTGCTGCAGGTGGAGACCACCGAAACCGCCGAGGGCCTGGCCCACCAGCTCAGCGACGCCATCCGCGAAGTGACCAAGCTGCGCGGCGAGGTGCAGATGGTGCCCCCCGGCACACTGCCCAATGACGGCAAGGTGATCGAAGACGCGCGCAGCTACAAATAGCTCTTTCAGCAGTTACGCCCGCCTGAATGTGCGCATGCGCGCACTGGCAGGCGATCTGGGCGCCTATTGACGGTCTCGCTGCGCAGTCCAGGGCGCAGTGCCTGACCGCACCGGCGATGTGCATACGGCATGCAAAAGATGTGTGTGCACATCAATCGATCAGACAGGGCATCCGGCCTTGCGACAGCGCAAAACAAGGCCATTTCGCACACGGGGGCACCGCAGTGTTTACCCTAACATTTGCTATCTATTGAGTAGCATTCAGGGCAATAAATACCAGCACTACCGGGCCATTTGGCTTAAAGACCATGCGGCCTGTGTGCTACGTACTATCCGCAATGTTGGCTGAAATGCCCCTCGCTATCATGGCCCGTCATTTACAGGAGCACCCATGAAAACAATGCTGAAACTCGCCCTCGTCGCTGCCGCTGCAGTGGCCGCCTTTGGCGCCCACGCGCAGGACTTCCCCGCCAAGGACAAGACGATCACACTCGTGGTGCCCTTTGCGGCCGGCGGCCCTACCGACCGCGTGGCCCGCGATCTGGCCGAAGCACTGCGCAAGCCGCTGGGCACCGTGGTGGTGGACAACACCGCCGGTGCCGGCAGCTCCATCGGTGCCGCCCGCGTGGCCCGCGCCAACCCGGATGGCTACACGCTGCTGCTCAACCACATCGGCATGTCCACCATGCCCGCGCTGTACCGCAAGCTGTCCTTCAGCGTGCCCAACGACTTTGAATACCTGGGCATGGTCAATGAAGTGCCCATGACGCTGATCGCACGCCCCACCATGCCAGCCAACAACTTCAAGGAGTTGACGGCCTGGATCCAGCAGAACAAGGGCAAGATCAACCTGGGCAACGCCGGCCTGGGCGCTGCGTCGCACCTGTGCGGCCTGATGTTCAAGTCCGCGCTGCAAACGGACATGACCGATGTGCCCTACAAGGGCACGGCCCCTGCCATCACCGACCTGATCGGCGGCCAGATCGACCTGCTGTGTGACCAGACCACCAACACCACGAGCCAGATCGAAGGCAAGAAGGTAAAGGCCTACGCCGTGACCACTGCCAAGCGCCTCACAACCCCCGCGCTCAAGGACCTGCCTACCCTGGCGGAATCGGGTCTGAAGGACTTCAACGTGAGCATCTGGCACGGCCTGTACGCCCCCAAGGGCACGCCAGCCGATGTGCAGAAGAAGATCAACGAAGCCCTCAAGGTCGCGCTGAAGGACCCTGAGTTCATCAAGAAGCAGGAAGCCCTGGGCGCTGTGGTCATCACCGACAAGCGCATCGATGGCCCGGAACACAAGAAGTTTGTGGCGGCTGAGATCGACAAGTGGGGCGCCGTCATCAAGGCCGCTGGCACCTACGCGGACTGATGCTCCCGCACCCGGCAGGGGTCTGAACGCAGCCCTGCCAGTCCCCCAAAAAAGCCGCCGCGTTGCGGCTTTTTTCATGGGTGTGTGGTGGGGTGTTACTCGCACCATGCGCAAGACATAGCGCCTGGCAAATCCCATGCGCCGACAGGATTGGGGTTATCCATCTGCCCCCAATGCACCAACGCGCGTAGAACCAGGGCAGACCTTTCTCCTCTCCCCGACATCAAGGATCGATCTCCATGGCACGCATTCCCCTCCACGCACCCACTCGCCCATCCGGTGCGACAGTCGCCGTGCACCCACTTCGTGCGCGACGTCGCCAGGCGCTGACCCTGGCCGCCAGTGCGCTGGCACTGGCCTGCGCGGCGGCGCTGCTGCCCACCATGGCGCGCGCCCAGGGGGCATGGCCCACCAAGCCGGTGCGCATCGTCGTGCCCTTTGCGCCCGGTGGCACGACCGACATCCTGGCCCGCGCCATGGCGCCCGAGCTGTCCAAGGCCTTCGGCCAGCAGTTCATCGTGGACAACCGTGCCGGCGCTGGCGGCAATGTGGGCGCGGAGATCGTCGCCAAGTCACCCGGCGACGGCTACACGCTGTTGATGGGCACCGTGGGCACCCACGGCATCAACCGTGCGCTGTACGCGAAGCTGCCGTACGACCCCATCAAGGACTTTGTGCCCATCACCATGGTGGCGGCTGTTCCCAATGTGATGGTGATGAATGCCGACAAGGCCAAGGCCCAGGGCATTCACAACGTGCAGGATTTCATCCGGGTGGCCAAGGCCAACCCCGGCAAGATGAACATGGCCTCCAGCGGCAACGGCACGTCGATCCATCTGGCCGGCGAGCTGTTCAAGAGCATGACCGGCACCTTCATGTTGCACCTGCCCTACCGTGGCTCGGGCCCGGCGCTCATGGACATGGTGGCGGGCAATGCGGACGTGATGTTCGACAACCTGCCCTCGTCCATGGCGCAGATCAAGGCCGGCAAGCTCACCGCGCTGGCCGTGACCAGCTCCGAGCGCTCGGGCGCACTGCCCGATGTGCCCACCGTGGAGCAAGCGGGCGGCCCCACACTCAAGGGCTACGAGGCCAGCTCCTGGTTCGGTCTGCTGGCCCCGGCGGGCACACCCGCCGACATCGTCAACCGCATCCAGCAGGAGGTCGCCAAGTCACTGGCCACGCCCGCCATGAAGGAGCGGCTTCTGGCACAAGGCGCCATCCCCGGCGGCAACACCCCGGCCGAATTTGCCAAGCACATCGACAACGAGCACAAGAAGTGGGCGCAGGTGGTGAAGACGTCGGGGGCCAAGGTGGATTGATGGTTGGCGCCACCGCATCAGCCGTGGCACGAGCATGGGCTGCGGCGCCAGCCGAACGTACGCAGCCAAGCTAACAACGCTCGCTAGCGGCAGACGCACTCGAGATCAGGTCACACACCCCACACCACATCCACGTCCGCCGCAGCACTGCGCTTGAGCATCTCGATGAACGGCGCAGCGCGCTGGCGCAGGCGCACAGCCTCGTTGATTTCTTCAACCGCAGCCTCATCGTTTTCCTGCGCTTCGGGCTGGGCTTCGTCGGCGATCACGGCCGCCTCCAGCGCGGCAATGGCGCCGGGGATCTGGGCAGCGGTCACGATGCCGCTGGCGCCAGGGGTCTTGCCGATGATGGTCACGATCTGGCGCCCCTGGGGTTCGAGCATGATCAGGTCGGCGGTGGCACGGGATTTGAACTTGTAGAGCATGGTCAAGGCCTATCGGAAGAGGTTGCCGGGGTCCGCATACATGTAGTCGCGGGTGAACGGATAGCCCGATTGTGCGCCGGGCAAAAGGCCTCTGGCCGTGTCGCCATCCGGCTTGATGGCCAGCATCTGGTGCAGCGCCATCCAGCCACGTTCAAAACCCAGGGCGCTGCCCGCAAGGTACAGGCGGTACGCACGCAAGACCTTATCACCCTGCTCCTCCCCTCCTTGTGCGACCAGCACCTCACGGGCTGCAGGCAATCGGGCTTCGAGCCCGTCGGACCACGCCCACAGCGTGCGCGCATAGTGCGGGCGCAGGTTCTCGGTGTCCACCATCTCCAGGCCCGCGCGCGCCATGTCGTGCAACACTGCGCTCACATGCAAAAGCTCGCCGCCGGGGAAGATGTACTGCTCGATAAAGTCACCCATGCCTGCGCCCAGCTGCGCGTTGTCTGCGCCCCCGGCCGTGATGCCGTGGTTCAGCACCAGCCCGCCCGGGCGCAGCAGGCGGGCCACGGTTTCAAAGTAACGCAGCATCTGTGCGCGGCCCACATGCTCGAACATGCCCACCGACGCGATCTTGTCGAAGGGCTGCTCCACCTGCAGCTCGCGGTAATCCACCAATTGCATGCGCACGCGCCCCTGCAGCCCACGCTCTTCAATGCGCCGCTGCACATGCGCATGCTGGTTGCGCGACAGCGTGATGCCCGTGGCATCCACGCCGTAGTGTTCGGCCGCCCACAGCAGCAAGCCACCCCAGCCCGCGCCAATGTCCAGGAACCGGTCGCCGGGCTGCAGCTGCAGCTTGCGGCAGATGTGGTCGAGCTTGGCCTCCTGCGCCTGGGCCAGCCTCAGGTCTGGGGACCGGTAGTAGGCACACGAATAGACGCGGCGCGGATCCAGCCACAGCGCGTAGAAGTCGTCCGACAGGTCGTAGTGAAACTGCACATGGCGCGCGTCGTGCGCCAGCGTGTGCACCGCCATCGACCGCGCCCTTGCCAGCACCCTCTGCCACCAGCCATGGTGCTGGTCGCGGGCCGGGTCGCGGGTCAACAGGCCCGCAGCGGCGGCCATCAGGTCGCGCATGCCGCCTTCCAGCGCCACGCGCCCCTCGACGATGGCAGCCCCCACATTGCCGATCTCGCCCGTGGCCAGCGCCACCAGTGCCATGCGGTCACGAAAGCGCAGCGTTACAGCAGGCTCGGGCGCGCCCAGTTGCTGGCCCGCAGGCAACTGGACGGCCATCGGCACCGGCAAGGCCGCGAGCCGCCCCTCCAAGGTGTGCAGCAAGTGCTTCATGCGGCGCATCTTGAGAAATTTGCTGCACTGCGTCAACACCCCGCGATGGCATCAGGGGTTTCGCCGGGAAGGCCCCATTGACAGCATTTTGTTTAAGCCTAAACTATTTTGGCATGAACATCCTCTGCATTGGCGGTGGGCCCGCCGGTCTCTACTTCGCACTGCTCATGAAGCAGCAAAACCCCGCGCACCGCGTCACGGTGGTCGAACGCAACCGGCCGTTCGACACCTTCGGATGGGGGGTGGTGCTGTCGGACCAGACGCTGGCCAACCTGCAGGCGGCCGACGCGCCCACGGCAGCCCTGATCGGCGACGCGTTCAACCACTGGGACGATATCGAGGTGTTCTTCAAGGGGCGCAGCGTGCGCTCCACCGGCCACGGCTTCTGCGGCATTGGCCGCAAGCGCCTGCTCAACATCCTGCAGGACCGGTGCCTGGCGGTGGGCGTGGAGCTGGTGTTCGAAACCGACGTGGCCGACGACCAGGCGCTGGCTGCGCAGTACAACGCCGACCTGGTCATCGCCAGCGACGGCCTCAACAGCCGCATCCGCACCCGCTACGCAGCCACCTACCAGCCAGACATCGATCTGCGCCAGTGCCGCTTCGTATGGCTGGGCACCAAGAAAAAGTTCGACGCTTTTACGTTTGCTTTCGAGCAGACCGAGCATGGCTGGTTCCAGGCCCACGCCTACCAGTTTGACGCCGACACCTCCACCTTCATCGTCGAAACGCCCGAGGCCGTGTGGAAGGCCCACGGCCTGGACCAGATGGAGCAGCCCGAGGCCATTGCATTCTGCGAAAAGCTGTTTGCCCAATACCTGGACGGCAACGCGCTCATCAGCAACGCCACGCACCTGCGCGGCTCGGCCAACTGGATCCGCTTTCCGCGCGTGATCTGCAACACCTGGGTGCACCGCGAAGCCATCGGCAGCAAGCAGGTGCCCATCGTGCTGATGGGCGACGCAGCGCACACGGCGCATTTCTCGATTGGCAGCGGCACCAAGCTCGCACTGGAAGACGCCATCGACCTCGCCAACGAGTTCGCCACCGGCCTGCCCATCGACGAAGTGCTGCAGCACTATGAAGCGCGCCGCAGCGTGGAGGTGCTCAAGATCCAGAACGCCGCGCGCAACAGCACCGAGTGGTTTGAAAACGTGGCGCGCTACGCCGGCATGCCCGTGGAGCAGTTCACGTATTCGCTGCTCACGCGCAGCCAGCGCATCAGTCACGAGAACCTGCGGCTGCGCGATGCCGCGTGGCTGGAGGGCTATGAGGCCTGGCTCGCGGGAGGCAAGGCCGCGATTCCGCCCATGCTCACGCCGTTCACTTTGAAGGGCCTCACGCTCAAGAACCGCATCGTTGTCTCGCCCATGGCCACCTACAGCGCAGTCGAGGGCGTGCCGCAGGACTTTCACCTGGTGCACCTGGGCGCGCGCGCCCTCGGCGGCGCTGCGCTGGTGATGGTGGAGATGACCAGCCCCACACCCGAGGGCCGCATCACCCCCGCCTGCCCCGGCCTGTGGAACGACGCACAACAAGCCGCCTTTGCGCGCGTCGTCAACTTTGTGCACGACAGCAGCACGGCCAAGATCGGCCTACAGCTCGGCCACAGCGGCCCCAAGGGCTCCACCCGCGTGGGCTGGGAGGGCACGGACGAGCCGCTGAAGGCGGGCAACTGGTCCCTGCTGGCCGCCAGTCCCATCGCCTACGGCGCGCAGAACCAGACCCCTGCCGCCATGACCCGCGCCGACATGGACCGCGTGACCGCCGCCTTTGTAGACAGCGCCCGCCGCGCCGTGGCCTGCGGCTTTGACTGGCTGGAGCTGCACTGCGCGCACGGCTACTTGCTGGCCAGCTTCTTGAGTCCCGCCACCAACCAGCGCAAGGACGAATACGGCGGCAGCCTGGAAAACCGCTGCCGCTACCCGCTCGAAGTGTTGACCGCGCTGCGCGCCGTGTGGCCAGCCGACAAGCCGCTGAGCGTGCGTATCTCTGCGCACGACTGGCTCCCTGACGGAAATACTGCCGACGACGCCATCGCCATTGCGCGCTTGTTCAAGGCGGCAGGCGCGGACCTGATCGACGTGTCCTCCGGCCAGACCACACGCGACTCGCGCCCGGTGTATGGCCGCATGTACCAGACGCCGTTTGCCGACCGCATCCGCAACGAGGTGGGTATTGCCACCATGGCGGTGGGCGCGATCACCGAGGCCGACCACGCCAACAGCATCATCGCGGCCGGCCGCGCCGACCTGTGTGCCATTGCCCGCCCCCACCTGGCCGACCCGGCCTGGACGCTGCACGCCGCCGCGCAGTTGAGCCCCGTGGCCGCAGCGCACACCGACTGGCCGGTGCAGTATCACAGCGGCCGCGACCAGATGCTGCGCGAAATTTCCAAGCAAAAGCAGGCACAAGCGCTAGTGAATCAAGCGCCAGCAGCTACAAAAATAGAAGCAATCGAGTAAACCGCCATGGACCTCGAAGCCCGCCTGCACGGCGCCGCCCCCAGCGAACATCCCGAGGCCCTGCGCCTGTGGCTGCGCCTGCTCACCTGCACCCAGCTCATCGAAAAGCAGGTGCGCAGCCGTCTGCGCGCGCAGTTCGACACCACCTTGCCGCGCTTCGACCTGATGGCGCAGCTGGAGCGGGCGCCGGACGGCATGAAGATGAAGGAACTCTCGCGCCGCATGATGGTGACGAGCGGCAACATCACCGGCATCACCGACCAGCTCGTAGTCGAAGGCCTGGTGGAGCGCCTGGACGTGGAAGGCGACCGCCGCGCGTACCTGGTGCGCCTCACGCCGCAAGGCCGCCAGCAGTTCAACACCATGGCACGCCAGCACGAGCAATGGATCGTCGAGGCCTTCGCCACGCTGGGCGAGCGCGACATCGCCACCTTGTACCGCCTGCTGGGCAAGGTGAAAGAACACACACAAAACAATTCTTTGGAGACAGCCGAATGAAACACTTCATCGGGGCGAGCAACCCCATGCGCGAGCAGTTCAACCCAGAGGCCCGCTACGTGGCCGAGCATTTCGCATGGAGCTTTGATGCTGGCGTGGGCACCGTCACGCTCAACCGGCCCGACCGCAAGAACCCGCTCACCTTCCAGAGCTATGCGGAGCTGCGCGACTTCTTCTACGCGCTGCGCTTCGCCACCGATGTGAAAGCCATCGTGGTCACGGGTGCGGGCGGCAACTTCTGCTCGGGCGGCGACGTGCACGAGATCATCGGCCCGCTGACCACCATGACCATGCCCGAGCTGCTGGAGTTCACGCGCATGACGGGCGACCTGGTCAAAGCCATGCGCGCCTGCCCGCAGCCTGTGCTGGGCGCCATCGACGGCATCTGCGCCGGAGCGGGCGCGATGATGGCGCTGGCCTGCGACATGCGCTACGGCACCGAGGCGACCAAAACGGCCTTTCTCTTCACCCGCGTGGGCCTGGCCGGTGCCGACATGGGCGCCTGCGCACTGCTGCCGCGCATGATCGGCCAGGGCCGCGCCAGCGAGCTGCTGTTCACCGGCCGCGCGATGACGGCGCACGAGGGCCTGGCCTGGGGCTTCTTCAACGATTTGTATGAGAGCGCTGACCTGCTGGCCAACGTGCAGGCCACGGCGCGCGCACTGGCCGACGGCCCCACCTTCGCCCATGGCATGACCAAGACCATGCTGAGCCAGGAGTGGAGCATGACCATCGAGCAGGCCATCGAGTCCGAGGCGCAGGCGCAGGCCATCTGCATGCAGACCGAAGACTTCCGCCGCGCGTACGAAGCGTTCGCCGCCAAGCAAAAGCCCGTGTTTCAGGGAGATTAAGAAGGTGTGAACGAACCCGCCATGCCCGCTCATCCCGCCAAAACACACCCGCTCGTCGTTGCAAATGCTCGCCATAGCTCAGGCTATGGCTGTGCTTTGCGCCTAGATCGGCCGCGTTTTCGCAGTCTGCTCGGCCACGCCGGGCTCATCCACACCTTCTAGCCATGCACGTTGCAACGCCCCCGGCCCCCTGCCCGCCCTCCACGGCGCACCTGGCCCTGCCCTTCTTCGACGAAGCCCACCGCGCGCTGGCCGAGGGCCTGGTGCCCTGGGCTGCCGCACAGCAGGTCGATGAAACCGACGACCGCGCCGCCTGCCGCGACTGGGTGCAGCGCCTGGGCGCGGGCGGCTGGTTGCGCTACTGCGTGCCCGCCGCACACGGCGGCGCGCTGCCCGCGCTCGACTCGCGCGCGCTGGTGCTGCTGCGCGAGACGCTGGCCTACCACTCACCGCTGGCGGACTTTGCGTTTGCTATGCAGGGGCTGGGCAGCGGTGCGATCACGCTGGCGGGCAGCTCCGCGCAGCAGGCGCACTACCTGCAAGGCGTGGCGCGTGGCGAACTGATTGCTGCGTTCGCGCTGAGCGAGCCCGCGGCGGGGTCAGATGTGGGCGCTATGCAAACCATAGCTGCCAGCACAGATTCGACTAGCGCTACAGGCACTTTTTGCTTGAACGGCACCAAAACCTGGATCAGCAACGGCGGCATCGCCGACTTCTACTGCGTGTTCGCCAAGACCAACCCGAGCGGCGGCACGCGCGGCATCAGCGCCTTCATCGTCGATGCGAACACGCCGGGCCTGGACGCCTCGCGTCATATCCATGTGATGGCGCCCCACCCGCTGGCCACGCTGCAGTTCACCAACTGCAACGTGCCCGCCACCGCGCTGCTGGGCGACGAGAACGGCGGCTTCAAGCTGGCCATGCGCACGCTCGACATCTTCCGCGCATCAGTGGCCGCCGCGGCCCTGGGCATGGCGCGCCGCGCACTGGCCGAGGCCGTGCACCACGCCCGCCAGCGCCGCATGTTCGGCCAGACGCTGGCGGACTTCCAGCTCACGCAGGCCAAGATCGGCGAGATGGCCGCGCTGGTGGACAGCGCCGCGCTGCTCACCTACCGCGCGGCCTGGCTGCGCGACACGGGCCAGGCGCGCGTGACTGCCGAAGCCGCGATGGCCAAGATGACCGCCACTGAAAACGCCCAGCGCGTCATCGACATGGCGCTGCAGCTGCACGGCGGGCGCGGCGTGGAGGTGGGCAGCAAGGTCGAATCGCTGTACCGCGACATCCGTTCGCTGCGCATCTACGAAGGCGCCACAGAAGTGCAGCAACTCATCATCGGCAAAAGCCTCTTGCAGGAGTAACGACCATGACGGTGCCCTCCGCCCAGCCCGACCATTTCGTGCACGACCGCCTGCCTGCACCCGAGGCCTGGCCCACGCTGCGCTACGACCTGCCGGAGCTGCAGATCGCCAACCAGGCCAACTTGGTGCAGGCGCTGTTCGACCAGGCCGAACGTGCGGGCCACATCGACCGCCCTCTGTTGCGCGGCCCACACCGCACGTATACCTACCGCGACGCCCTCACCGAGGCCGCGCGCATTGCCGAGGTGCTGACGCAGGACCACGGCCTCGTGCCCGGCAACCGCGTGCTGCTGCGCGGCGGCAACACGGTGGAGATGGCGCTGGCCTGGCTGGGTACCGTCTACGCGGGGCTGGTGGCGGTGGCGACCATGCCGCTGCTGCGCGCGGTGGAGCTGGGCAGCATCATCGACCGCGCCCAGCCCACGCTGGCACTGTGCGACGGCCGCCTGCTGGCCGAGCTGCAGGCCGCGCAGGCGCAGCACCCTGTGCTCGCCACCATCGTGCCCTTCCACACAGCGCCGGATGCGGCCGACCTGCTGCAGCGCGCGCAGGGCAAGCCCGGCACCACGCCGCCCTGCCCCACGTCGGCGGACGACATCGCGCTGATGGCGTTCACCTCGGGCACCACAGGCTCCCCCAAGGCAGCCGTGCACACGCACCGCGATGTGCTGGCAGGCTGCGAGGCCTGGCCGCGCCATGTGCTCAAGGCCACGCACGATGACATCGTGGCGGGCTCGCCGCCGCTGGCGTTCACCTTTGGCCTGGGCGGCTTGCTGGTGTTTCCGATGTGGGCCGGGGCCAGCGTGTACTTCCCCGACCAGCCCTACACCCCCGAAACCATGGTGCGGCTGATGCGCGACGCGGGCGTGACCATCTGCTACACCGCCCCCACCTTCTACCGGCAGATGGCACCGTTCGCCAAACAGATCGGCCTGCCCCAGCTGCGCACCAGCGTGAGCGCGGGTGAGGGGCTGCCCGACGCCACGCGCCAGCTGTGGAAGGAGGCGACCGGCCTGGACATGACGGACGGCATTGGCGCCACCGAGATGTTCCACATCTTCATCTCTTCGCCCGGCAGTGAGAGCCGGCGCGGCGCCATCGGCAAGGTGGTGCCCGGCTACACCGCCAAGGTGGTGGACGACGAAGGTAATGAGCTGCCGCGGGGCACCGTGGGCAAGCTCGCGGTGATCGGCCCCACGGGCTGCAAGTACCTCGACGACCCGCGCCAGGCCAAGTACGTGAAGGATGGCTGGAACTACCCCGGCGATGCGTTCACGCAAGACGCGGACGGCTACTTCTTCTACCAGGCGCGCGACGACGACATGATCATCACCGCCGGCTACAACGTGGGCGGCCCCGAGGTGGAAGACGCCCTGCTGCGCCACCCGGCCGTGGCCGAGTGCGGCGTGATCGGCGTGCCCGACGAGGAGCGCGGCATGGTGGTCAAGGCCATCTGCGTCTTGAAGCCCGGGCACACGGGCGATGCCGCCATGGTCAAGACCTTGCAGGACCATGTGAAGGCCACCATCGCCCCGTTCAAATACCCGCGCGTGGTGGAGTTTGTGACCGCCCTGCCGCGCACCGAAACTGGCAAGCTGCAGCGCTTCAAGCTGCGCCAGGGTGCGGCCGCATCACCCTCCGCCGGATCGCCCACTGCAACAAAAACAACATGACGATGAAAAACACCCTTTTGCAGCCCGAAGGCTGGGTCACCCCCAAGGGCTACGCCAACGGCGTGGCCGCGCGCGGAACGATGGTTTTTACCGGCGGCCAGATCGGCTGGAATGCGCAGCAGCAGTTTGAGAGCGACGACTTCATCGACCAAACGAGGCAGACGCTGTTGAATGTGCGGGCGGTGCTGGAGGCCGGTGGTGCGGGCCCCGAGCACCTGGTGCGGCTGACCTGGTATGTGACCGACCGCAACGAATACAACAGCCGCCTGAAGGAGCTGGGTGCGGTCTACCGCGAGGTGCTGGGCAAGAACTTTCCGGCCATGGCGTGTGTGCAGGTGGCGGGGCTCATGGAAGAGCGCGCGAAGATCGAGATTGAAGCAACCGCTGTAATCCCGGACTGAGCTTTTCCAGCCACCGCTGCAGCGCTTGCCCGTACAGAATGAACGCCAGCGCCGCCCCAATCAACGGCAGCGCGGCAAACACCCAGCCCGTGAGCAGCTCGCCCCCCAGCGCCACGCCCACCAGCAAAGCCACCGCAGGGTTCACAAACGAATAGCTGCCCGCCAGCGCGGCCGACGTGTTCTGCAGCAGCCACAGGTACGCATTGAGCGCCACCAAGGTGCCAAACACCAGCAGATAGACCCACGCCGCCCACGACTTGGCAGTGACCTGGCCCAGGGCGCTCAACGGCTCAAACCACAACGCCACCACCAGCCCCATGGCGCCCCCCGCAAACCACTGCGCGGCCGATGCCATGGCGGGCGCAGGTAGCGACAGCTTGCGCGATGCATACGAGCCCACGCTCCAGCACAGAGGTGCACCAAAGGCCAGCAGCGCACCGAGCCAGGTGGCTGAAAAGTCGCCCTCCAGCGCCAGCAGCAGCGCACCCACCACGCCCAGGGCCAGGCCGATCCAGCTGGGGAACGGCACGCGCTCGCCGCCCCAGCGCGACCACAGCGCCAGCCACATCGGCATGGTGGTGACCACCGTGGCCATCAGGCCCGAGCCAATGCCCAGCTTTTGCGCAAAACCCATCAGGTTCATGGCCAGAAACACCATGCAGCCGCCCACCACCGCCGAGTTGCGCCATTGCACCCACGTGGGCAATGCATGGCCTTGCCACAGCGCAATCAGCAGCATCACCCCCCCTGCACACAGAAAGCGGATCGCATTCATCAGCAGTGGCGGCATGCTCTGCAGCGCAATACCAATGGCGAAATAGGTAGTGCCCCAGACGATGTAGACCAACAGCAGTGCCATGGCCACCGCCCCTTTGCGCTGTGTGCGGGCTTGCGCATTGAAAATTGCCGGCATATTCTTCACCTGACCGAATAATTTATGGAAACCGCAAGGTTTTCGTAATTTTTACCAAAATCGAGCGGCTATGCAAGCAAATATTCAGACAGATGACATGGACGCCAGAATTATTTCGGCACTAGGCGCCGATGGCCGACGTTCCTATGCCGATGTGGGGGCCGAGGTGGGACTGTCCACCGCCGCCGTGCACGAGCGCGTGAAGAAGCTGCTGGACAAGGGCGTGATCCGCCGCTTTTCCATCAGCGTGGACCCGGAACGCGTGGGGCTGAACTTCACCGCGTTTGTGGCGATCCGCAACGATGGCGGCGCGCACTGCCGCGACATTGCGCCGCGCCTGCGCGGTATCCCCCAGGTGGAGGAGTTGCACAGCGTGGCTGGCGAGCACGACTTCCTGGCCAAGATCCGCACCACGCACGCGCGCGGGCTGGAGGACGTGCTCTACCAGATCAAGGCGATTCCCGGCGTGGCGCGCACCACGAGCACCGTGGTCCTGAATACCGAGTTTGAAGACCGGCCGCTGGACCTGGGCTGGGTGAATGGCGACAAGGGAGGTTGACGCGCGGGGGCTGCCTCGGCTTGGTCGCGCGGCTGTTTACGCAGCCACCGGGGCGAGTTCAGCCGCAGCGGCAACCGCCGCTGGAACTGGCGCCAGCCGCTGCACCAGCGCCATGTAGTAGCCCAGCGGGGGCGTGACCAGCCCTGGCACCTTGGCATGGTCGTCATAGCGGCGCAGGCGGATGGCCTCCTGCGCAAAGGGCTGGGCCGCAAACTGCATCGCCTCTTTGGGCGTGAAGGGCCCGCCCTGCAGCACCAGGCTGTGCTGCGATGCGGGCGACAGTGTCTCCCAGTACCCCGGCTCCATGGTGCACAGGTAGCGCTTGGCATCCACATGCAGGCGGATGGGCTCCAGCACCGCGTCGGGCAGCAGGCCCCGCAAGAACGGGATGGCCATGTACTGGTGCAGGTCGTCCTGCTCGGCCGTGTCGCCGCCGGGTGCCAGCAGGTGCCCCAGGTCGTGCAGCAAGGCCGCGACGACAGTGGCCGGGGTTTCACCCGATTTTTCGGCCCACTGTGCACATTGCAGCGCATGCTCCAGCTGGCTGACCGCCTCGCGGCCGTACTGGTTCACGCCCCGCGTGACTAGCAGGTGGGCAATGTCTTCAAGGTTCAATGCCATGGTGTGCTCCTTGTCAGACCAGCGCCTTGCGGATGCGGGCCGACACTAGGTCAATCACACTCACCGTGACCACGATGATGAGCATGACCGCGCAGGTCTCGGCGTACTGGAAGCCCCGGATGATTTCCCACAGCACCACCCCAATGCCTCCGGCGCCCACCATGCCCACCACCGAGGCCGAGCGCACGTTGGCCTCGAAGCGGTACAGGGTGTACGAGATCCACAGCGGCATGACCTGCGGAATCACGCCATAGATGATTTCGTGCAGTGCGCTCGCACCGGTGGAGCGGATGCCTTCCACGGGCTGCGGGTCAATCGCCTCCACGGCTTCGGAGAACAGCTTGGCCAGGGTGCCCGAGGTGTGGATCCACAGGGCGAGGACACCTGCAAAAGGCCCCAGGCCCACGGCCACCACAAACAGCATGGCAAACACCATTTCGTTGATGGCGCGGCACGCGTCCAGCACGCGGCGCACCGGCTGGTAGATCCACCAGGGCACGATGTTGGACGAGGCCAGCAGTGCCAGCGGAACGGCGGTGACCACCGCCAGCGCCGTGCCCCACAGCGCGATCTGCAGTGTGACCAGCATCTCCTGCACATAGATCTGCCACTGCGCAAAATTGGGCGGAAAGAACTCCGCCGCATAGCTGACCATGTTGCCCGAGTCGTTCCACAGATCGAACGGGCGCATGTCGGCGCCCTTCCAGGACGCCGCCAGCAACACCAGCAGGATGCCCCACGACAGGTACCAGGCCAGGCTGCGCTTGGGCGACGAGGTGCCGGCCAATGTGGCCAGCGAGGGATTCAAAGCAGAGGACATGGAGACACCCGGGCCGCAACAAGAAACCTACGGATTACTTCAACGACGCCAGCTGCTGGTCGATCTCGGCCAGGCGGGTCTTCTTGTCAGAATCAGCCAGCGTCGCGTCGGCCTCGATCTTGTTGCGCTTGCCGAACAGGTCCAGCTGGCGGATGGGGGTGAGCTGTGCGTTCGTTGATGGCTTGAAGCCCGAGAGCTTGGAGATCTTCATCACGATCTCCTTCTCGCGCGCATCGGTCTTGGCGTAGTTGTAGAAGAAGTCGCGGATCTTGGTCTTGGTGGCCTCGGGCAAGTCCTTGCGCATCACCAGAGGGTCCAGCGGAATCAGGGGCGAGGTCCAGACGATCTTGATGTCCTTGAACTTCTCGGGCTGGCGCTCCTTGATCTTCTCCAGGTTCTCGCTGTTGTTGGTGGCCACATCCACCTGCTTGTTGGCCACGGCCAGCGCGTTGGTCTCGTGGTTGGCACTGCGCGTGATCTTGAAGTGCGTCTTCGCGTCGATCTTGTTCTGTGCAAAGGCGTAGTAGCCGGGCACCAGGAAGCCCGAGGTGGAGTTGGGGTCGCCGTTGCCAAAGCTCAGCGACTTGCCGTTCTTGAGCACGTCATCCAGGGTGGCCAGGGGGCTGTCCTTGTGCACGATGAGGTGCGAGTAGTAGCCCTGCGTGCCGTCTGCGTTCACCATCTGCGCGAAGACTTCGCCATTGGCGCGGTCCACGGCTTCCATGGCCGACTTGTTGCCCAGCCAAGCCACCTGCATCTTGTTGAAGCGCATGGCTTCGATGAGGCCTGCGTAGTCGGATGCAAAGAAGGCGTTGATCTTCAGACCGGTCTGCTTGGCCATGTCATCCAGCAGGGGCTGCCAGTCTGCCTTGAGGTTTTGCGAGGCCTCGGTCGAGATCATGCCGAAGTTGATGTCCTGGGCCAACGCGCCCGTGGTCAAACCCAGCCCGATCGTCAGGGCGGCACACAGTTTCTTGAACATGTTGAAAACTCCAGAGAAAGGAATTGAAAAGAAACAAAAGGCCGTTCAGGCGGCCTGGACCATGGCGGGCGCCCACTGTGGGACGGGTGTTGGGGCATGCACGGGTGCGGGTGGGGCACCCGCTGCATCCGCCAGAATTTCGTCGGCGTGCACGCCATACAGGCTGCGCAGCAGTGCGGGCGTGAGGGCCGCCGAGGGGCCGTCGTACACCACCTGACCGTGGTGCAAGGCCACCACGCGGGGGCAGTATTTGATGGCCACATCCACCTGGTGCAGCGACACGATGACAGTGCAGCGGTCCTCGCGGTTGATGCGGGCCAGGATGTCCATGACCTTGCGCGAGGACTCCGGGTCGAGCGACGCGATGGGCTCGTCGGCCAGCACCACCTTGGCGCCCTGCACCAGCGTGCGGGCAATGGCCGCGCGGTGGAGCGCTTCCAGCGCCAGCGCGCGCTCCTGCGGCTTGAACATGCGCAGCCAGCCGCGCCACCAGGGCGTGCGGTGCAGCAGGCCCACCAGCACGTTCATCAACACCGGCAAGCGGTCCACCAGGTTGAACTGCTGGAACACAAAGCCCACCTGCGAACGCACCTTGCGGATGTCGCTGTGGATGCGCCCGCCCTGCTGCACGCAGCGACCATCGACTTCGATCAGCGAATCGCTGGCCGCATCGGCTACCACCAGGCCCGCCACGTGGCGCAGCAGGGTGGACTTGCCCGAGCCCGAGGCACCGATCAACGCCACCATCTCGCCGCGCTGCACGGTGAGGTTGATGTCAAGCAGGGCGTGTTTGCCGTTGGCGAAATGCTTGTTCAGTTGGTGGATGTGCAGTGCGGCGGTCATGGCAGCCTCCTGGGGGTTAAGTCGTCTAGACAACCGGAGTGTGGTAGTGGGGCGTGACAGTGCTTTGACAGTTGGGAGAAGTTTGGATGTCAGGAAAGACTTGCACGCGCTCTAAAGGACGCGCTGCCCTTCGCGCCACACCCCACGCACCACGGCCTGGCGGCCGCCATCGGGCAGCTCGGCCATGTGCACCTGCACCAGGTCGGCGCGCAGGCCGGGCGCCAGCGCGCCCCGATCCAGCATGCCCGCCGCCTTGGCCGGGTTGCGGGTGACGGTGGCCACAGCCTGTGGCAGGGGCAGGATGTCGTCCTGTACCAGCCGCATCACCGCGCTCAGCAGACTGCCGGGCACATAGTCGGACGAGAGGATGTCCAAGAGCCCCCTGCGCGCCAAGTCGGCCGCCGCCACGTTGCCCGAATGCGAACCACCGCGCACCACGTTGGGCCCGCCCATCACGGTGAGCAGCCCCCGCTCATGCGCAGCCTGGGCTGCGGCCAGTGTGGTCGGGAACTCCGACATCGCGGCCCCTTCGGCATGGGCCTGCTCCACATGGGCCACCGTGGTGTCGTCGTGGCTGGCCAGCGAGATGCCGTGTGTGCGGCAGTAATCCACGAAGTACGCGCGGTGCGGCTCGGCGTACTGCGCCTGCAGCGTGGCCGCGTGCGCCACCTGACGCTCGAACTTCTCGGCGCTCCAGCCCTTCTTGCCGGTGTAGTAGGTGCGTGCCTGCTCGATGTTCTCCCACTGGCGCTGGCCTGGGGTGTGGTCCATCAGCGAAATCAGCGACAGGCGCGGGTGCCCGTGGAAGGGCTCGAACAGGTCGATGGTGTTGGGCGCAGGTAGCTCGCAGCGCACATGCAGGTGGTGGTCGGCCCGCAGCAGGTTGCGCTCGGTGCAGGTGTCGATGGTGTCGAGCACGCGGTTCCAGGCGCTGCCGCGCAGGCTGTCCACATCGGCCTCACCCACGCCCAGCGCGTCGAGCACTGTCGTGATGCCTGCGGCCGCAATCTCGGCGTCGTGCGCCAGCAGTGCGGGCATCTCGGCCCATTGCACCTTGGGTCGCGGCATCAGGTGGCGCTCGAAATTGTCGGTGTGGATTTCGACCAGCCCGGGCAGCAGGTAGTCGCCCCCCAGGTCGATACCTTGCAGGGCCGCAGTGCCCCCACTATCCAGCGACGCAATGCGCCCGCCATCCACCTGCAGGCTGCCCAAAACCACTTCGCCCGGCAGCACCATGCGGGCGTTCTTGAACACGGTCGCGGTCATGCCGATGCTCCCCGAAAGTCGCCCACATTCACGCGGCGCGTGGCCACGGCGGCGCCCACCTGCGCGTCGTGAAAAATGCCCACCAGGGCCGCCCCGCGCGCCACCGCCTCGCGGATCATGGTGATCACGGTCTCGGTGTTGGCTGCATCGAGCGATGCGGTGGGCTCGTCCAGCAACAGCAACGGCTTGGGCTTGATCATGTTGCGGGCAATGTTGATGCGCTGCTGCTCCCCGCCCGAGAAGGTGGCGGGCGGAAGGTGCCACAGCCGCTCGGGGATGCGCAGGCGGGTCAGCCACTGGCGGGCGGTATCGCGTGCGGCCTCGATGCCCGCTGGGTCGTCGCCGGCGTCTTCCGCCAGTGGCTCGGCCACCACGTCCAGCGCCGACACGCGCGGGATGACCCGCAGGAACTGGCTCACATAACCCACGGTGTCGCGCCGCAGCTGCACCAGCGCACGCGGCGTGGCCTGCGTCACATCCACCACGGCGCCATCGGCCGAGCGCACGGTGATGCTCCCTGCATTGACCCGGTAGTTGGCGTAGATCATCTTGAGCAGCGTGCTCTTGCCCATGCCCGAGGGGCCGTCCAGCACCACACATTCACCGGGCTGCACGGCCAGGTCCACCTGGGCGAGCACGGGCAGTTCGATGCCGTTCTGGTGGTGCAGGGTGAAGCGCTTGGCCACCCCTTGCATCTGGAGAATGGGCGCAATGGAAGGGGGCTGGTTCATGGCTGCAGTACCGAAGAAACGAGGAGCTGGGTGTAAGGGTGTTGCGGGTCGTCGAGTACCTGGTCGGTCAGGCCAGCCTCCACCACGCGGCCGCGTTGCATGACCACCATGCGGTGGGCCAGCAGGCGTGCCACGGCCAGGTCGTGCGTGACCACAATGGCCGCCAACTGCATCTGCCGCGTGAGCTGGCGCAGCAGGTCCAGCAGGCGCGCCTGCACCGACACATCGAGGCCCGAGGTGGGTTCGTCCATGAACACCAGGCGAGGCTGGGTGACGAGGTTGCGCGCAATCTGAAGGCGCTGGCGCATGCCGCCCGAAAACGTGTGCGGTGCATCGTCGATGCGCGCCGCGTCGATCTCCACGCGCTGCAGCCATTCGGTGGCCGTGGCGCGCAGCTTTCCGTAGTGGCGCTCGCCCAGGCCCATCAAGCGCTCGCCCACGTTGGCACCGGCGGACACATCCATGCGCAGGCCGTCCGCCGCGTTCTGGTGCACAAAGCCCCAGTCAGTGCGGGCCAGCAGACGCTGCTGCGCTTCGGTCATGGCATAGATGTCCTGCAGCTCTCCGCTGCGCTGGCGGAACTGCACCGTGCCTTCGTCCGGGGCGCTGCGTGCTGCAATGGCGTTGAGCAGCGTGGACTTGCCGGAGCCCGACTCGCCCACCACGGCGAGCACCTCGCCGGGCCACAGGTCAAAGGACGCGCCTTGCAGCGCCACGCGGTCGCCGTAGCGCTTGCTGACGTTGCGCACGCTGAGCAGCGGCGCAGAAGGTTCGGGGTGATTCATGTGAGGGTCTCGACAACAAAGCTCAGGCCATGCTGCGCAAAGCCCAGGGATTCATAGAAGGCATGCGCGCCCTTTCGGCGGGCGTTGGACGAGAGCGCGAGCTTGTAGCAGCCCGCGTCGCGCGCCTGCTGCATGGCGTGGGCCATCATCTGCCGGCCAATGCCTCGGCCCTGCTGGTCCTGTGCCACCACCACGTCTTCCACGATGGCCGAGGGCGTGCCCCGGTGCGCCAGGTTGTGCATGACGAGCAGCGCATAGGTGCCCACCACGGCGCCGGGCTGCGCGGGGTCGCAGGCCACCCACAGGCGGTAGCTGGGGTAGCGGGCGAACTGGGCCCACACGGCCTGGGCTTCTTCCAGGGTCAGCACGTCGGCCGGGCTGTCTTCAATGGCGGCATACAGCGCCAGCACGCTCTCCAGGTCTGCCTGCCGGGCTTCGCGGATGTGCACGGTGCTCATGCGGCGCCGCCTTCCACCCGCGCCGTTTCGGCCTGCTGCGCCTGGCGCTCCTGGCAGTAGTCCGAATCGGAGCAGACATGCATGCGCCCGCCCTGGTCGTCGATGATGACCTCGTCCAGAAAGCTGTCGGTGGCGCCACACAGCGCGCAGGCAGCATCCCAGCGCTGCACCTCGAACGGGTGGTCCTCAAAACCCAGGCTCTCCACCGGCGTATAGGGCGGCACGGCGTAGATGCGCTTTTCGCGGCCCGCACCAAACAGCTGCAGCGCGGGGTTCATGTGCATCTTGGGGTTGTCGAACTTGGGGATGGGCGACGGCGCCATCACATAGCGGCCGTTGACCAGCACGGGGTAGTCGTAGGTGGTGGCGATGTGGCCGTAGCGTGCGATGTCTTCGTAGAGCTTGACGTGCATGAGCCCGTACTCGGCCAGGCCGTGCAGAGTGCGCGTTTCGGTCTCGCGCGGCTCCAGGCGTTGCATGGGCTCGGGCACCGGCACCTGGTAGACGATGACCTGGCCTTCGGCCAGCGGTGTCTCGGGGATGCGGTGGCGCGTCTGGATCAGCGTGGCCTCGCGTGTGCGGGTGGTGGTCTCCACGGCCGTGGTGCGCTCGAAGAAGCGACGGATGTTGACGGCGTTGACGGTGTCATCCGATCCCTGGTCAATGACCTTGAGGCAGTCCTGCGGGCCGATGATGGACGCGGTAACCTGGATGCCGCCCGTGCCCCAGCCATAGGGCAGCGGCATTTCGCGGGAGCCAAACGGCACCTGGTAGCCGGGGATGGCCACGGCCTTCAAGATGGCGCGGCGGATCATGCGCTTGGTGCGCTCGTCCAGGTAGGCAAAGTTGAAGTGACCGTCCACCGGTGCGGCGTCGGCGGGCAGGCCCATCACGGCGGGTTCCAGGGGTGCGTTCATGCGGCATCCTCCTCAGCGGGGGTGGTGGGGTGGGCGGCAGCGGCGCGCATCTTGCGCACCAGCTCCAGCTCGGACTGAAAGTCCACGTAGTGCGGCAGCTTCAGGTGCTGCACAAAGCCCGAGGCTTCGAGGCTGTCGCTGTGGCCCAGCACAAACTCCTGCATCTGCGCGGGCGACTCCACCGGCTCACCCAGCTCATCGGCACGCAGGGCGCGGTCCACCAGGCCCATGGCCATCGCCTTGCGCTCGCTGTGGCCAAACGCCAGGCCGTAGCCGCGCGTGAACTGCGGGGGCTGGCTCTTGCTGCCCGCAAACTGATTCACCATCTCGCATTCGGTGATCTCGATATCGCCAATGTCGATGGCAAAGCCCAGCTCTTCGGGCACGATCTCCACCGCCACCGTACCCAGGCGCACCTCGCCCACAAACGGGTGCGAGTGCGAATAGCCGCGCTGCGTGGAATACGCCATGGCGAGCAGGAAGCCCTCGTCGCCCCGCGCCAGGTTTTGCAGGCGTGTGGCGCGATTGGCGGGAAAACGCAAAGGCTCGCGGGTCAGGTCCGTGGGCGCAGGGTCGCCCGGTGGGACGGGGCGGGTCTCGATCAGGCCTTCGTGATTGAGCAGGTCCACCACACGCGGCGTGGGGCTTGGCGGTGTTGCGGATGGCGCTACGGCAGTGCCCGCAGACTCCATCCCAGGGCCCTCGGCCAGCAGTTTGAAGTCCAGCAGGCGCTGTGTGTAGTCGTACGTGGGGCCCAGCACCTGGCCACCCGGCAGGTCCTTGAACGTGGCGGAAATGCGCCGGTCCAGCGCCATGCGGCTGGTGTCCAGCGGGCAGGTGGTGCCCAGGCGTGGCAGCGTAGCGCGGTAGGCGCGCAGCAAGAAAATGGCTTCCACGAGGTCGCCTGCTGCCTGCTTGATGGCAAGGGCCGCAAGCTCGGGGTCGTACACCGATCCCTCGGTCATGACGCGGTCCACCGCCAGCTTGAGCTGCTGGCGGATCTGCGCTACCGAGAGTTCGGGCTGCGAGACATCGCCCCGGCGCTGGCGGGCCAGCAACTGGTAGCTGTTGAGAATGGCGGCTTCTCCGCCTTTGACGGCTACGTACATGCTCAAGCCTCCTGAAGGGCAGTGGCGCTGCGCGTCGCCAGCGTGGTGCGAGGCAGGCCCACGATGTGGTCTGGGGTGCCCAGCAACAAGTCCACACCGCGCGGGAACATTGCGTGGTTGGCCGCCCACTGGGTCTCGAAGTCGTCGGGCAAACCATCCACCTGCAAGGCCGCCACATCCCGAATGCCGGGGCCGCGCAAGTGCCACGCATCACTCGCGTCCGTCGTGGTGACGGCGGCACGCGATACATCGACCACGCAAGTCGCTGATTGGTCGGGGTAGATGTCGGTGCCCAGGGCCAGACGGTTCAGGGCAGGCAGCGCATCACCCTGCGCCACCCACACAAAACGGGCTTGCGCGGCGTCGGCCACCACAGTGCAGCCTGTGTGAAAGCGCAGCCAGGCACCGGCATCACTGGCTGCCAGCTTGGGCGAGAGCCACAACGTGCAGTCGCTGTCGAGCAGCGCCAGCAGCACGGCAGCCGATGCGGCATGCCCCACGGCGGGAGCCTGTGCGTCGTGCTCTACCGCCACCGTAAGGCCGGGGTGCGACAGCGCCTGCAGCACGGCGCGGAAAACCGCCTGGCTGCCAAAGGCTTCATTCGAAAATCCGGCACCCAGCGATGCCAAGGGGGTCGTGCTCATTCGGTGTCCTCGTCGTTGTCGGCACCGCTCTCGCGCGCCACGGTGAAGAAGTCCACCTTGGTGCTGGCGGCACGGGCCTGGCGCTCGGCCTGGGTGGTGCGCAGGTGGGCGCGGATGGGTTCGAGCAGTTGTGCGTCCAGCACCGGTTGCCGAACAGGGTCCTGCAGCAGCGCATCGGCCAAGGCCGCCAGCTGCACCTGGCGGTGTGAGCGGCCCAGCACGTAGGCCACGCCCACAGTGGCCTCGGCGGCGTCCGATGCGTCGGCCACGCGCAGCGCGCAGCGGGTGACGGTGACCTCGCCCAGGTTGAAGCGCTCGCCCGTTCCGCCAGCGCGGCCCTGCACCATCATCAGGCCGGTCTCGGGCGCACGCAGCCAGCGCGCGGGGCGCGTGGCATGCTCGTGCAAGGCAGATTCGAGCAGCCCCAGCGGCGCCCGGGCCAGCAGCGCCATCCACTGCGCGCGGCCCAGTGGGCGGCCCGGCCCCGGGTTGTCAAAGGCTTGAAACATGGAAGTGGTACCCTGAAAGTTGTATAGACAAATTGAACAACTGGCGCCAGCTTAAAGAGCGCGCATGTAGGTTTCATGACAGCCAGCACCACCTCTCTCACGACCCCGTTGCAGGTCCCGCAAGCACCACCACTGCGCCCTGCGCGCGACAGCTTCTGGACGCGCATAGCCGCCGAGCTGGCCGAGGCCATCGGCAGCGGCGTTTATCCGCCGGGCCAGCGACTGCCCTCGGAGCACGCGCTGGCCGAGCAGTTCGGCGTGAACCGCCACACCATCCGCCGTTCGCTCGCCAGCCTGTGCAGCCAGGGGCTGGTGCGCATCACGCAGGGCAGCGGCACCTATGTGGAAGACTTTGCGGTGGACCTGGTGCTGGGCAAGCGCACGCGCCACCAGCAGGGCCTGGCACAGGCCGGTCTGCGCGGCAGCCTGGTGGTGCTGCAGGCCCAGACCACGCGCGCCACGGCGGCGCTGGCCAAGGCGCTGCAGGTGCCTGCACGCAGCCCGCTGCTGGCGCTGCGCGTGCGGGGCGACGCCGAGGGCCAGCCCCTGCACATCAGCGAGCGCTACTTTCCCCTGCCCCGCTTCGAAAACCTGGCGGCCGTGGTGCGCGAAACGGGCTCCATCACCGCAGGCTTCACCGCCCACGGCGTGGCCGACTACACGCGCCGCGAAAGCCGCATCACCGCCGAGCTGCCGAGCGCCGAAGTGGCCGCCCAGTTGCGCCAGCCCACCTCACGCCCCGTGCTGCAGGTAGAGAGCCTGAACGTGGACCTGGCAGGCACGCCCATCGAATGGGCCCGCGCCTGGTTTGCGGGCGACCGCGTGAAACTGACGATTGACCACAATGAACACGCCTGACATGCCACCTACCCACCACCGCTATGCCGTGTACTTCGCCCCCAACCCGGGCAGCCTGGGCTGGCTGGCCGGCAGCCACTGGCTGGGGCGCTGCGCTGCGTTGCTGCAGCCGCTGCAGCAGCTCGCCATTGACGGTGTGGCACCAGACGCACTGCACCGCCTGACCGCAGCGCCTCGCCGCTACGGCTGGCACGCCACGCTCAAGGCGCCGTTTGCGCTGGCGCCCGGCACCGACTGGATCACGCTGCACCAGGCCGTGCAGGAGGTGGCGCGCGGGCTGCAACCCTTTGTGCTGCCGCCGCTGCAGGTGCAACGCATCGACGACTTTCTGGCGCTGGTGCCCCCGGCGCTGCACCCCGCCAATGCGCAGATTCAGGAGACCGCCGCCACCTGCGTGACGGCGCTGCAGCCCCTGGCCGCCCCCCTGTCCGAAGCCGCCCTGGCACGCCGCCGCGCAGCCGGTCTCACCGCCCGGCAAGACGCGCTGCTGCAGCAATGGGGCTACCCGTTTGTGCTGGACGAGTTCCGATTCCACATGTCGCTCACCGGTAGCCTGGCGGAGGTAGACGCACCCACGCAGTCGCTGGTGTTCGAGGCCGCGCAGGAATTTTTCTCGGACCTGCCCATCCTGAAGTTCAACAGCCTCGCCTTGTTCGCAGAGCCCACGCCCGGCGCAGACTTTGTGCTGCTGGACCACCTGGAGATGGGCGCATGACCACCGGTCGGCTGGTCTACTGCATGGGCCCCTCGGGAGCGGGCAAGGACAGCCTGCTGGACTGGCTGCGCACGCACCTGCCCCAGCCTTGCCCCGTGCACTGGGCGCAGCGCACCATCAGCCGTGCCGCCACGTCCGGTGGCGAAGCCCATGACAGCGTTTCGCCCCAAGCGTTTGTTGCGCTGTGCAGCGAGCACGCCTTTGCCCTGCACTGGCAGGCCAATGGCCTGGGTTACGGCGTGCGGCATGCGCAACTGGCGCCGCTGACGCAGGGCCACTGGGTGCTGCTCAATGGCTCGCGCGCCTACCTGCCCGAGGCCCTGGCGCGCTTCCCGGACCTGGTGGCTGTGCACATCACTGCCAGCCCGCAGGTGCTGCGCGAACGTCTGCAGGCGCGGGGCCGCGAGACGCGCGAAGAGGTGGAGGCCCGCGTGCAGCGCGCGCTGGCCTACAGCCCGCCGCCGGGCGCGGCCAGCCTGGAGGTGCACAACGACGGAGCGCTGGGCGATGCGGGCCTGCGGCTGCTGAATGCTTTGGAAAATTTGCCGGGTTGGCCCCAGCGCAGTGGCAAACTTTCGCCCATTGTTTCCGTACTTTCCAGCACGCCATGACCGCCATCACGATTTATCACAACCCCAAGTGCGGCACGTCCCGCAACACCCTCGCCATGATCCGCAACAGCGGCGTGGAGCCCGAGGTCATCGAATACCTCAAGACCCCGTCCGACCGTGCCACGCTGGTAGCGCTGATTGCAGCGACCGGCGAGCCGGTGATCAACGCCGTGCGCACCAAGGAAGAGATCTTCACCGAGCTGCAACTGGACGCACCGGGCGTCACCGACGCGCAGCTCATCGACGCGATGCTGCAGCACCCCATCCTCATCAACCGCCCCATAGTGATCACGCCCCTGGGCACGCGGCTGTGCCGCCCGTCTGAGAAGGTGCTGGACATCCTGCCCGCACCGCAGCAAGGTGCCTTCACCAAGGAGGATGGCGAAGTCGTCATCAACGCGCAGGGCCAGCGTGTCTGATGCAACCGCACACACCCAGGCCGTAGCGCACCGCGCGGCATGAGCGCCGCCTCGCAACGCTGGACTGTGGCGCGCCTGGGCACGGCCCAGACCCTGGCCTGGGCCTCGTCCTACTACCTGCCCGCCATGCTGGCCGCGCCCATGGCGCACGACCTGGGCGTGGCTACATCCACCGTGTTCGCGGCGTTTTCGGTGGCGCTTATCGTGTCGGCGCTGCTCGGGCCTTTCGCGGGCCGGGCCATTGACCGCCACGGCGGCCGCCCGGTGCTGGTGGGCACCAACCTGTTGTTTGCAGCTGCTTTGACGGGCATGGCCTTGGCGCAAGGCCCTGTGGGCCTATTTGCCGCGTGGGTGTTGATGGGCATCGCCATGGGCTCGGGCCTGTACGAGGCCGCATTTGCCACGCTGGTACGTCTGTACGGCCAGGGCGCTCGCGGCGCCATCACCGGCATCACGCTGATTGCGGGGTTTGCCAGCACGGTGGGCTGGCCGCTGTCGGCCTGGATGGAGACGCAGTGGGGCTGGCGTGGCGCGTGTGCGGGCTGGGCGGCGCTGCACCTGCTGGTGGGCGTGCCGCTCAATGGCTGGCTGCCCCGTGCCGACACCACAAAGAAGCCGCCTCCACCTTCAACGGATGAGCCTGTGGCGGCCACCTCGGCACCGGCGGCGCCCGCCCAGTCCGCTGCCGCTCACCCCCTGCTCACCACCGTGCTGCTGTCGTTTGTGTTTGCCGTCACCTGGTTCACCAGCACCGCCATGGCGGCCCACCTGCCGCGCCTGCTGCAGGCCAGCGGTACATCGCTGCAGGCGGCAGTGGCCCTGGCCGCGCTGGTGGGCCCGGCCCAGGTGGCGGCGCGCCTGCTGGAATTTGGCTTGCTGCGCCGCCTGCACCCGCTGCTATCGGCCCAGCTGGCTGCCGCTGCACACCCTGTGGGCGCGGGCCTGCTGATGGTGCTGGGCGGGCCTGCGGCGGCGGTGTTCACCCTGCTGCATGGCGCGGGCAACGGCATCCTGACCATTGCCAAGGGCACGCTGCCGCTGGTGCTGTTTGGCCCTGCGGGCTACGGCGCGCGCCAGGGCCTGATGATGGTGCCCGCCCGTGTGGCGCAGGCGTTTGCACCGGTGCTGTTTGGCATGGCGTTAGACCACGCTGGCGCCGCCGCCCTGTGGCTCACCACACTGCTGGGCCTGGCCGCACTGGCAGCGCTGTGGCTGCTTCGGCCTGTGGCGCGGGCCTGAACGAGCTATCGCTCCGTCGATCCATCAGTCAGCCGCGCGGCACCACAAAAGCCTTGCGCGCCGCCAGCGCTGCCGGGCGCGAATGGCAGCCCTCCAGGTGGTCATTGACCAGCCCCATGGCCTGCATGAAGGCGTACACCGTGGTCGGCCCCACAAAACTCCAGCCTCGCTTTTTCAGGTCCTTGGACATGGCGATGGATGCGGCCGAAGTGGACAGGGTGCGCGCCACTTCGCGCGTGATGCGCTCTGGCCGGTCGGTGGCGGCGGACTCGTAGCGCCAAGCGTAGTGCGCGAGCGAGCCGAACTCGCGCCGCAGCTCCAGCACGCGGCGCGCGTTGTTGATGGTGGACTCGATCTTGCCCCGGTGGCGCACGATGGCCGTGTCCTGCACCAGGCGCTCGACCTCGGCCGGGCCGAAGGCCGCGACCTGCTCGGCGTCGAAGTTCACGAACGCTGCGCGAAAGCCCTCGCGCTTGTTCAGGATGGTGAGCCAGCTCAGGCCCGACTGAAAACCCTCCAGGCAGATCTTCTCGAACAGCCGGCGGTCGTCCGCCACCGGGAAGCCCCACTCGGTGTCGTGGTAGTGGCGGTACAGCGGCGTGGCCTGGCACCAGGAGCAACGCGGGCAACCGGCCTCGTCAGCGAACAGGCCGTCGGCCAGTGCGGGTGGGCGAACAGGGTCTTGAGCAGTCGGAGGGATCATGCGCGGCATTCTAGAAACCACCACAGCCAGGCTGCTGACAGGGCGGAGACAAAGGGCCCGATCTGCCCATAAACTGCACTGCATGCGTGAGCCACTTTCCCGCCTGCGGGCCACTTTCAGCCTGATGTTTTGCCTGGTGCTGGGCGGCTGCGCCAGCACCACCGGCCCCTCCAACGCTTGGGGCTACTACTGGCAATCGCTGCGCGGGCACATGCAGATCATGCATGCCGCAGAACCCATTGACGACTGGGTGGCGCGCAAAGACATCTCGCCCGCCCTGCGCGAGCGGCTGCAGCTCGCACAACGTGCGCGGGCCTTTGCGGTCACCGAACTCGGCCTGCCCGACAACGCCAGCTACCGCCGCTATGCCGACCTGAAGCGCTCCGCCGCCGTGTGGAATGTGGTGGCTGCACCGCCCTATTCGCTGACGCTGCACACCTGGTGCTTCCCGGTCACAGGCTGCATCGGCTACCGGGGTTACTTCACCGAGGCCGCAGCTCAGGCCGAAGCCGCTGAGCTGGCCGCGCAGGGCCTGGAGGTGGAGGTGTACGGCGTCCCCGCGTACTCCACGCTGGGCTACATGAACTGGGCGGGCGGCGACCCGCTGCTGTCCACCTTCATCGCCTGGCCCGAGGGCGACTTTGTGCGCCTGCTGTTCCACGAGCTGGCGCACCAGGTGGTCTACGCCCAAAACGACACCTTGTTCAACGAGTCCTTTGCCACGGCGGTGGAGCGCCTCGGCGTGGCGCAGTGGCTGGCCACGCAATCCACCCCCGCCGCGCGCGAAGCCTATGCCACCAGCGAGGCGCGGCGCAGCGCCTTCCGCGCGCTCACCCGGGCCACACGCACCCGCCTGGCGGCCATTTATGAGCAAAAAGAGCTTCAAGCGCCAGAGGATCATGCGCTGAATGCTATGAAAACAGAAGCAATGAAGGCTTTCCGAGACGACTATGCCGCGCTGCGCGCACGCTGGCTGGACGCGCCGGGCGGCACGCCGCCCCGGGCCACAACCGCCCAGGTGGCCGGCTACGACCGCTGGGTGGCCCAGGCCAACAACGCCAGCTTTGCGGCCCAGGCCGCCTACGACGAACTGGTGCCTGCATTCGAGGCCTTGTTTGAACGCGAGGGCCGCAACTGGCCCCGGTTTTATGATGCCGTACGACAACTGACGCAGCAGCCCCAGCCCGAGCGGCACGAGGCCCTGCGCGCCCTTTTACCTGACCCGCAACACCTCAAGGAGACAGCCGGTGCCTGACATTCATATCCACCGCGAACACCATCTGGGTTTCAAGGAAGCCCGCAAGGTCGCCTTCTCCTGGGCCGAGAAGGCCGAAGAAAAATTCGACATGGAATGCACCTACGAAGAGGGCGAGAAGGAAGACCTGCTCACGTTCACCCGCACCGGCGTCAAAGGTACGCTGCTGGTGGATGCCCACCAGTTCGAGATGAAGGCCCAGCTGGGCTTCTTGCTGGGCGCCTTCAAGGACCGCATCGAGGCCGAGATTGGCGAACAGCTGGATGCGCTGCTCAATGCACCGCACCCCAGTGCCAAGAAGCCAGCGGCCGACAAGAAGAAAGCGGCGACAGACACGGATGCCGGCAAGCCAGCCCCCAAGGCCAAGAAGGCCTAGCCGCAAGGGCCCCGCCATGACATCCACCGCGAACGAGGCCAGCGCCCACAGCCCGGCGTTTGACACCCTCTCCACGCTGCTGCACACCCGCTACAGCTGCCGCGCCTTTCTGCCCGAGCCGCTCCCGCGCAGCACCATCGAAGCCATCCTGGCCGCCGCGCAGCGCACGGCCTCGTGGTGCAACGCGCAGCCCTGGCAACTCACCATTGCCAGCGGCGCTGCGCTGGCGCGTCTGCGCAGCGCCCTGCAATCCCACATGCTCGCCGCGGCACCCCAGCCCGACCTGCCCTGGCCCCGCGAATACCGGGGCGTGTACCAGGAGCGGCGGCGCGAATGTGGCTGGGGCCTGTACGAAGCCCTGGGCATTGCCAAGGGCGACCGCGAAGCTTCGGCGCGCCAGGCGGCGCAGAACTTCACCATGTTTGGTGCGCCGCATGTGGCCATCGTCACCAGCGACGAGGCCCTGGGCGTGTACGGCGCGGTGGACTGCGGTGCGTATGTGAGCAACTTCATGCTGGCCGCGCACAGCCTGGGCGTGGGCTCCATCGCGCAGGCCGCGCTGGCCTCCTACCCCGGCGTGCTGCGTGACGTGCTGGGCATTGGCGAGGACCGCAGCATTGTCTGCGGCATTTCGTTCGGCATGGCAGACCCAGCCCACCCGGCCAACCATTTCCGCACCACCCGCGCCGACGCGGCCAGCAGTGTGGTGTGGAGGGACTGAGACGCTGAGAAGCGGGGGCCTGGCTAGCGTCATGCCACAGCGCGCAGCAGTGGATTGTGCGTGCGCAGCAGCCCAAACAGGTTCTTCGGGTCGGGCAGCTGGGGGATGAGTTCGATGGGCTGGCCCATGCCCAGCTCGGCCGCCGCGTCGCGCAAGAAGCGCAGCGCAGAAAAGTCCTCCAGCGCAAAGCCTACGGAGTCAAACACCGTTATTGCGGCATCGCTGGCCCGGCCGGTGTGTTGGCCTGCCAGCACTTCCCACAGCTCGGTCACCCCAAAGTCGGCAGGCAGCTGCTGGATGTCGCCTTCGATGCGCGTCTGCGGCGCGTATTCCACAAACACCTGGGCCTGGCGCAGCACGTCGGCGTGCAGCTCGGTCTTGCCGGGGCAGTCGCCGCCCACCGCGTTGATGTGCATGCCGGGCGCCAGCAGGTCGGGCGTGAGGATGGTGGCGTTGGTCTTGTCGGCCGTCACCGTGGTCACGATGTCTGCACCGCGCGCCGCCTCGGCCGTGCTGGTGCAGGCCACGGTGCGCAGGCCCGCCGTGCCTTGCAGGTTGGCTTGCAGCTTGGCCGTTGGAGCCGGATCGGTGTCGAACAGGCGCAGGGTGTCGATGCCCAGCAGATGGTGAAACGCCAGCGCCTGGAACTCGCTCTGTGCACCGTTGCCAATCAGCGCCATGGTGCTGCTGCCAGGCCGCGCCAGGGCGCGGGCGGCCACGGCCGACATGGCGGCGGTGCGCAGCGCGGTGGTGAGGGTGAGCTCGCTCAGCAGCAGCGGCGCGCCCGTGGCCACATCGGCCAGCACGCCAAACGCCATCACCGTGGACAGGCCCCAGCGCGTGTTCTTGGGGTGGCCGTTGACGTACTTGAACGCATAGGTCTGGTCATCGGCAATGGGCATGAGTTCAATCACGCCGTCGCGCGAGTGGCTGGCCACACGTGCGGATTTGTCGAACGCGCCCCAGCGCAGAAAGTCGGCCAGGATGTAGTCGGCAATGCCGCGCAGGCAGGCCTCGACGCCTTTGCACTGCACCATGTCGATGACATCGGTGGCACTGAGGTAGCGGGTGGAAAAAGGATGGTGTGAGGGCATGGCGCTTGTCTCCGAATGGGAATGGATACGGCTCCAAGCAGTGTCCCGAAGCGCCAAAACAATGGGAATCGCCCAATCTGCTGCATATTGCTGGGCTGTTTGCCGGTATGGCATCACAAATTGCCACTTTGTTCAAAACCCCCAGAGCACCTTCTGGCAGCGCCAGCGCGCTATGCTCGGCGGCATCCTCCGTCCAGCACCATGACACAACCCCAAGTCCTCATCAGCGAAGTCGGCCCGCGCGATGGCCTGCAGTCCGTCAAAGCCACCATGCCCACGGCCGACAAGCTGCGCTGGATCGACGCCCTGGTGGCGGCCGGCCTGCGCGAGATCGAAGTCGGCTCCTTCGTGCCCGCCCGCCTGCTGCCCCAGATGGCCGATGTGGCCGAAGTGGTGCAGCACGCGCTCACCCACCCCGGCATCACCGTGATGGCCCTGGCGCCCAACCTGCGCGGCGCCGAGGCGGCGCTGGCAGCAGGGGTGCACAAGGTCACCCTGCCGGTGTCGGCCAGTGCTGCCCATTCGCTGGCCAATGTGCGCAAGACGCGCGAGGCCATGGTCGAGGAGGTGCGCGCCGTGGCACAGCTGCGTGATGAGTTAGCGCCCGGCATGCTGGTGGAGGTGGGGTTGTCCACCGCCTTTGGCTGCACGCTGCAGGGCGTGGTGCCCGAGGACGATGTGATCTGGCTCGCAAGCTTGTGCGCCGAGGCCGGTGCCGACGAGGTGGGCTTGTCGGACACCACCGGCATGGCCAACCCGGCCCAGGTGCGCCGCCTGTTCACGCGTTTGCGCGCCGAGCTGGGTGCAAAGGCCGGGGCGGCCCACATGCACAACACCCGAGGCCTGGGCCTGGCCAACTGCCTGGCGGCCTACGACGTGGGGGTGCGCACCTTTGATGCGTCGCTGGGCGGGCTGGGCGGTTGCCCCTATGCGCCGGGCGCGTCGGGCAATGTGGTGACCGAAGACCTGGTGTTCATGTTTGAGGCCATGGGCATCACCACGGGGGTGGACCTGGAGCGCCTGATGGCCGCGCGCGCGCCGCTGCAGGCGGGGCTGCCGGGCGAGCCGGTCTATGGGATGACGCCGGAGGCGGGATTGCCCAAGGGGTGGGTTCAGCGTTAGACCGCCGTTGCACCCAAAGAAAAAGGCGACCTTGGTCGCCTTTTTCTTTGGGAGTACGCCGTATCAGCTCAGCGAGGTGATCAGGTCCACATACTGCTGTTTGGCCTCGTCGGCGCTGGTGCCCTTGAGCTTTTCCCAGGCGTCCCACTTGGCACGGCCCACCATGTCGGAGAAGCTGGGCTTCTTCTCGGTGTTGTCGCCAGCGGTGGCCTGCTTGTACAGCGCGTAAATCTTGAGCAGCGTGGCGTTGTCGGGGCGCTCGCTCAGGTTCTTGGAATTGGCCACAGCGGCTTCGAAGGTGGCGTTCAGGTCGGCCATGTCGGTGCTCCTTGGGTTTGTATAGGGGAGGGAAAGAACGGTGTCGGCAAGGGTTTGCTGCGTTGTATCTTACGGGCTGAGCATGGCCTGGGGCCGCTCAATCCATAGAGGCAAGCCCCCAAAAATCAAACAATAGGTGTACATCTGATGGTGACCCGCATTCCTGCCCCCCGCAAAGCCACACCCGGCCACAGCACGAGCCCCCTGCGCACCCTGCGCGACCAAGGGCCTGAGGTGGCGCGCAAGGCGGCCCAGGCCCTGCCCCCCGCCGCCCGCAAAGCCGCCACCGTGGTGCAGAAGAACATGCGCCGCGCGGCCACCGGCATGCTGGGCCTGTCGGGCGAGCGCATGAGCAAGGTCGATACCGCCTGGCTGCGCATGGATTCGCACAGCAACCTGATGATGATCAACGGCGTGTGGACCCTGTCGCCCGGCATCACCTGGGAGGCGCTGTGCGAACGCGTGCAGCAGCGCCTGCTGCAGTACCCGCGCTTTCGCCAGCGGGTGGTGGAAGACGCGGCGGGCGCCACCTGGGTGGAGGACCGCAACTTCGACATCGCCGCCCACGTACTGCGCGAGAAGCTGCCCCACCGCAAAGGCCACAGCATGCAGCGTGCGCTGCAAGACCGCGTGGGTGAACTCGCCATGCAGCCGCTCGATACCCGCCGCCCGCTGTGGCAGATGCACCTGATCGAAGACTTTGTGGGCGACGACGGCACCCAAGGCAGCGCGCTCATCGTGCGCATCCACCACTGCATCGCCGACGGCATTGCCCTGATCTCGGTGACCATGTCGCTGGTGGATGGCGGCTCGGAGCCCCCCAAGGGCAAGGCGCGAACGGGCAAGGAAGCCGCCACGGCCGAGGACTGGATTGCGGATGCCCTGATCAAGCCCTTCACCGGCCTCACCGTGAAGGCGCTGGACCTGGCAGGCGACAGCGCGGCCAAGTCGTTGCAAATGCTGGGTGACCCGGAAAAGGCCATGCAGCATGGGCTCTCGGGCACGGCCGACATGGCCCGCGTGGCCTACCAGCTCGTCAGCGATGCGGCCGCGCTGGCGTTGATGCCCGACGACTCGCCCACCCGCCTCAAGGGCCAGCCCGGTAGCGCCAAACGCGTGGCCTGGTGCCCGCCGATCCCGCTCGAAGAGGTCAAGGCCATCGGCAAGGCGCTCAACTGCTCCATCAACGATGTGCTGTTGTCGTGCGTGGCGGGCGCCATCGGCGGCTACCTGCGCAGCCAGGGTGACGACCCCACGGGCCAGGAGATCCGCGCCATGATCCCCGTGAACCTGCGCCCCATGGAAGAGGCCTGGAAGCTGGGCAACCGCTTTGGCCTGGTACCGTTGGTGCTGCCGATTGGCGTGGCCAACCCCATCGAGCGCGTGTACGAAGTGCGCAAGCGCATGAATGCGCTCAAGGGCAGCACCCAGCCCATCCTGGCGTTCGCCATGCTGGCGGTGGCGGGGCTGATGATCAAGCCCGCACAGGACGCTCTGCTCAACCTGTTCGGCCGCAAGACCACGGCGGTGATGACCAACGTGCCCGGCCCCAAGGAACAGCTCACGCTGTGCGGATCGCGCGTCACGCAGTGCATGTTCTGGGTGCCGCAGTCGGGCGACATTGGCCTCGGGGTCTCCATCCTCAGCTACGGCGGTGGCGTGCAGTTTGGCGTGATCACCGACACCACCCTGTGCCCCGAGCCGCAGCAGATCATTGATGCCTTTGCGCCCGAGTTCGACCAGCTGTCGCTGCTCACGCTGATGCTGCCGTGGGGCGACTGAACGCATCTGCGTTGCCAGAGCCACCACCCTGCGTGCGTCTCGGGTGGGTGGTGGCCTTGCTGCTGTCTGCGGGTGGGGCACACGCGGCCGTGGAGGAAGAAAGCACCCAGCGGCCCTACGTGGTGCGCGCCCAGCCCGGAGAGACACTGCGCGATGCCCTGCATGCTGCAACCCCCATTTCGGTGGGTGGACAGCGCTTTCATGGCTACACCCGCTGGAACGTGCGCTGGACCTTCCGCTGGTGGCGCGAAGCCTCGGGCCGCTGTGCGATCACCGAAGTCAACACCCGGCTGCGCACCGAAGTGCAGCTGCCCGACCTGCAGGCCGCCAGCCCGTCGCAGCAGGCGGTTTTTGACCGCTATTTGCAGGCGCTGTCCCACCACGAGCAAGGCCATGTGCAGATCGGGCGCGACGCAGCGCAGGCCATTGACCAGGCCATCCGCCAGATGCCCGCAGCGTCCGACTGCGCCACGCTGGAGCGCGAAGCCAACGCCTTGGGCCACCGGCTGCTGCAGGACCACGTGGCACGCGAGAAGCAGTACGACCAGCGCACCCGCCACGGTGCCACACAAGGCGCACGGCTGGACTGACCATGCGGGCGGCCGCCAGAAACGTTCCCATCTTTCCTATCGACCGACAGGCTCACCCCTTGCGCTGAGGAGGCGCCGCCACCAGCGCATCCGTCAGGAGGGACACTGCGGCCACCACCGCGGCGACAGGTTCGCCCATCTGCGCACGCACGATGGCGCCCTCCACCACCAGGGTGAGCGCCTGCGCGTCCTGCGCACGGTGGGAAGGCGCTGACAACAAGGCCGCCAGCAACGCCGTCATGTCGCGCTTGTGGCGCTGCGCAATCTCCAGCACCTCCGGCACGGTGTCTCCCAGCTCGCTCACGCTGTTGATGAAGGCACAGCCCCGAAAGTGCTTGCTGCCCAACCATTCCGCCAGGGCAGGCGCCAATGCCCGCGTGCGATCCGCCCCTGAGGGCAGCGCGTGCGCATGGCGCTGCAGCGCGTCGGCGAACCAGCCCATCCAGCCCGCGTGCCGGTACTCCAGATACGCACAGATGAGCGCATTCTTGCTCGGGAAATGCCGGTAGAAGGTCACCTTGGTCACGCCAGACTCCGCAATCACCCGGTCGATGCCCGTGGCGCGGATGCCATCCCGGTAGAACAGCGCGTGCGCCGTGTGCAGCAGGCGGTCTCGGGCGGGCAGGCCTTGCCAGCCGACAGGGAGAGGATCAAAGGTCATTCGCTCATTGTAGACAAGTCTGTCTACGTGGCTTTATGATGGCACGTAGACAGACTTGTCTACATTAACCCTTCACCGTCGAGGTTCCCATGGAAACACGCCCGCTTTTGCCCCCCTTTACCCAACACACCGCCGTCCAGAAAGTGCGCCTGGCCGAAGACGGCTGGAACTCGCGCGACCCTGCCCGCGTGGCCCTGGCCTACACCGAGGACACGCGCTGGCGCAACCGCGCCGAGTTCCCCGTGGGCCGCGAGGCCGCCCGGCAGCTGCTGGAGCGCAAGTGGGCACGCGAACTGGACTACCGCCTCATCAAGGAGCTGTGGGCGTTCAGCGGCCACCGCATCGCCGTGCGGTTTGCCTACGAATGGCATGACGACGCAGGCCAGTGGTACCGCAGCTACGGCAACGAGAACTGGGAGTTCAACGACGCAGGCCTGATGGCCGTGCGCCACGCCAGCATCAACGACCGCCCCATCCAGGCCGCAGACCGGCTGTTCTTCTGGCCGCTGGGGCGTCGGCCGGACGACCATCCGGGGCTGAGCGACCTGGGGCTTTAAGAATCGGCTGCCAGCCAGGGGAACGGCAAGCGCTCAGGCCTGCGGTGCCACCTGCGCCACCGCCAGTTCCCACAAGGACTCGGCCACTGGCGACATCTCGGCGCGCTGGCGGTACAGGCGGATCTGCACCGGCACGTTCCAGTCGGTGCCCCCGGCGGCCACCAGCGTGCCGGCGCGCAACTCGTCGGCAATCAGGCTTTCGGGCAGCCAGGCCACGCCCCGCCCTTCCTGGGCAAGAGTCTTGAGCAACACCGCGTGGTGCGCGGTGAACACCACCGCCACCGGGCCGTCAGCACCGTCAGCGAACACCCCGCGCATGCGGGCCCGCATGATGCGGCCCAGGCCCGACGCCTCGCTGTAGGCCAGCACGGGCACCGGGGTCTGCTGGCCCAGCGCATGCATCGGCTGGCCTGCTGCGCCGCCGGGCTGTGGCGCACTGACTGGCAGCAGCCGGTCGTCCGCCAGGCGGCACATGGGGTACTGCGCCTCGTCCAGGCGCCCCGGCACCTCGGCGTGGCCATGGCACAGCACAAACTGCACACGCCGCTGGAGCATCAGGTCTTCGCAGGCCTGCGAGCTGTCGGACATGGTCTGGATGGGCCCCGCCCGCAGGCGCGCCTCCATGCCCACCAGCCAGCGCGGAAAAAACGTGAGCGAGAGCACGTGCGTGGCCGCAAAGCGCAGGCTGGCAGCCGCCAGGTCGTGTGCAGCGCGGGCCTTGATGCGCGCGGCCTCCAGATTGGCCAGGATGGTTTCGAGCAGCGGCAGAAAGCGCTGGCCTGCCGCCGTGAGCGCCGCAGGATGGGCACTGCGGTCGAACAGCTCCACGCCCACCCAGTCCTCCAGGGCGCGGATATGGCGGCTGAAGGCGGGCTGGGCAATGGCGCGGGCCTCCGCCGCACGCGAGAAATTGCCCGTCTCGGCCAGGGCGAGGAAATCCTCCAGCCATTCCAGGTCCAGGGGTCGGTTGCCGGGTCCCATGTGTCTCCGCGATGGATCGGTAGATAGTTGTATGCGATTCGAGTATTGGACCGCTGCAGCATGGCGCGGAATGATCCACCCCGTTGTTCACCAGCTTTTCCAACGGAGACAAGAAAGCATGCCTGCCATCTCGAATTATCGCGGGATCATCCCCGCCATCTCGTGCCCCTTCACCCCCGACCACCGCATCGACGAGCCCGCGCTGCGCAAGCTCGCCGCCTGGCTGGCGGGCCACGAGGGCGTGGTGGCCGTCATGACCAACGGCCACACCGGCGAGGTGTTCTCCCTCACACCGGCTGAACGCGCCGAGGTCACCCGCATCGTGGCCGACGAACTCAAGGGGCGCATGCCTGTCATTTCGTCCATCGTCTGCGAAGGCCTGGCCGACGCGGCCGACCATGCCCGTGCTGCCGTCGAGGCGGGTGCCGTAGCGCTGGACGTGATGCCCCCGCACCACTGGCTGCGCTTTGGCTTCACGCCCGGCCATGCACTGCAGTACTTCGAGGCCATCCACAAGGCGGCGCCCAACGCCGATCTGGTTTGCCACGTCTACCCGGCCTGGACGCGTGCCTCGTACTCGTCGCAGCTGCTGGCCGACCTGGCCCGGTTGCCCTACCTGCAGGCCTTCAAGGTGGGCCAGCGCGACATGAACAAGTACGCCCGCGACATCCAGGCGATCCGCGAGGCCGACGCGTCCAAGGCCATCCTGACCTGCCACGACGAGTACCTGCTGGCCTCGATGGTGCAGGGCGTGGACGGCGCGCTGGTGGGTTTTGCGACCTTCATCCCCCAGCTCATCATCGATCTGTGGAATGCGGTGAAGGCCGGCGACTTGAAGAAAGCCATGGCGGTGCAGGCTGTCATCACGCCCCTGAAAGACGCGGTGTATGGCGGCGGCGAGCCCACTGGCGAGGCCCACGCCCGCATGAAGGGTGGCATGTACCTGGCAGGCGTGATCGACGACGCCACCGTGCGCCCACCGACCGAGGCGCCCAACGCCAAGGAAGTCGAAGCGCTGCGCGCTGCAGTGAAGCAGGCCGGCCTGCTCAAGCGCTGAGCGGTCCCTGCGAGGCGCGGGGGATTTTGAGTCCCCCGCGCCTGATTGCACACAAGAAAACCGACAAGGAGACAAGACACCATGCAACGCCACCTTTTCCTCCGCGCCGCCCTGGGTGTAGCCACACTCGCGATGGCGGCCAGCAGCTTTGCGCAGGCTTACCCCACCAAGCCCATCCGGATGGTCATCCCCTTTCCGCCAGGCGGCACGCTCGACACCGTGGGCCGCATGCTCGCGCAAAAGCTGGGCGACCAGATGGGCCAGAACTTCATCGTCGAGAACAAGGCGGGCGGCAATGGCGTGATTGGCGGCGACGTGGTGGCCAAGGCCCCGGCCGACGGCTACACGCTGCTGTTCAACGCATCCACCTTCACCACGGCGCCCATGACCATGAAGTCCGTGCCCTACGGCGTGGTCAAGGACTTCACACCCGTAGCGCTGGTGGCCAAGGCCCCGTTGTCGGTGGCCATCAACAAGAACCTGCCGGTCACCGACATCAAGTCGCTGATGGCCTACGCCAAAGCCAACCCCGGCAAGATGACCTTCGCCGTGGGCTCCATCGGGTCGGCCGGGCACCTCTCGACCGAACTGCTCAAGCGCGCAGGCAACCTCGACTACCTGATCGTGCCCTACAAGGGCACGGCGCCTGCGTTCCAGGACCTGATCGGCGGGCAGATCGACGGGTTCATCGACCCCATCTTGGGGTCTCTGCAGTACCACAAGAGCGGCATGCTGCGCGTGGTGGCCGTCACCTCCGCCCAGCGCGCAGCGAGCTTGCCCGACGTGCCCACGGTGGGCGAGACGATTCCGGGCTACGAGTTCTACAGCTGGTATGGCCTGTGGGGCCCGGCCAAGCTGCCGGCCGACATCACCCAGCGGCTGAACACCGAGGTGAACAAGGCCCTGGCCGAGATGACGCCCAAGCTCAAGGAGCAAGGGCTGCTGACCACACCGGGCAGCGTGGAGGATTTTGCGAAGTTCCAGCGCAGCGACATGGAGCGCTCGCAGAAGATCGTCACCGAAGGGAATATCCGTGTCGAGTAATGCCCGCCACGCCATCGTCACCGGCAGCAGCAGCGGCATAGGCCGCAGCATCGCCGAGTCGCTGCTGGCCGGCGGCTGGCGCGTGACGGGCCTGGATGTGGCCCAGGCGACGGTCGTTCACCCCTCGTTCACCCATACACCGGTCAACCTGGCCGATGGTGCCGATATCGCCCGCGTGGCCGCTGCACTGCCCGGCGTGGACGCGCTGGTCCATGCGGCCGGCGTGCTGCGCGTGGGGCCGCTGGGCCAGCTCGACCATGCGGGCGGCGAGCTGATGTGGCGCCTGCATGTGGATGCCGCCACCCGGCTGGCCGATGCCATCGTGCCCGGCATGGCCCAGCGCGGTCAGGGGCGCGTGGTGTTCATTGGCAGCCGCGTGGCGCAGGGCATGGCCGGGCGCGGTCAGTACGCCGCGACCAAGGCCGCGCTGATTGCACTGGCGCGCAGCTGGGCCGCCGAGGTGGCCGCGCAGGGCGTGACGGTGAATGTCGTCTCGCCCGCAGCCACCGCCACCGCCACCGGCATGCTGAACGACCCCGCCCGCCAGGGCAGTGCACCGCGCCTGCCGCCCATCGGCCGCCTGATCGAGCCTGCCGAGATTGCCGCACTGGTGGGCTTTCTTCTGTCTGAATCTGCCGCCGCCATCACGGGGCAGGACATCGCGATCTGCGGGGGCTCTTCGCTCGCCCGCTGATCTTTCCTTTTGATCCCGCACCCTTCCCTCTTTGCCAACCAACGCGACCACCATGAAGATCGTCAACATCCTCGAATCGACCCGTCCCATCAAGTCGGACATCCGCAACGCCTACATCGACTTCTCGAAGATGACGCTGAGCCTTGTGGCCGTGGTCACCGACGTGATCCGCGATGGCAAGCCGGTGATCGGCTACGGCTTCAACTCCAACGGCCGTTACGGCCAGGGCGCGCTGATGCGCGACCGATTCATCCCCCGCGTGCTGGAGGCTGAGCCGGCCAGCCTGCTGGACGAGACGGGCGAGAACCTGGACCCGCACAAGGTCTGGGCCCGCATGATGATCAACGAAAAACCCGGCGGCCACGGCGAGCGCTCGGTGGCCGTGGGCACCATCGACATGGCCGTGTGGGACGCCACGGCCAAGATTGCCGGCAAGCCGCTGTTCCAGCTGCTGGCCGAGCGCTATGGCAACGGCACACCCAACCCGCGCGTGTTCGTCTACGCCGCTGGCGGCTACTACTACCCCGGCAAGGGGCTCGATGGCCTCAAGAAGGAAATGGAAAGCTACCTGGCGCGCGGCTACTCGGTGGTCAAGATGAAGATCGGCGGCGCCACGCTGGCCGAAGACTGCGAGCGCATCGAGTCGGTGCTCAAGATCCTGGGCCCGGGCCAGCAGCTGGCGGTGGACGCCAACGGCCGCTTCGACCTGAAGACCGCCATCGACTACGGCAAGGCCCTGTCGCAGTACCCGCTGTTCTGGTACGAGGAAGCGGGCGACCCGCTGGACTACCAGCTGCAGGCGAAGCTGGGCGAGGTCTACAAGGGCCCCATGGCCACGGGCGAGAACCTGTTCTCGATGCAGGACGCGCGCAACCTGATCCGCCACGGCGGCATGCACAAAGACCGCGACTGGCTGCAGTTTGACTGCGCGCTGAGCTACGGCCTGGTGGAGTACCTGCGCACGCTCGACATGCTCAAGGAATACGGCTGGTCCCCCAGCCGCTGCATTCCACACGGGGGCCACCAGATGTCGCTGGCAATCGCGGCAGGCCTGGGCCTGGGCGGCAACGAGAGCTACCCCGACCTGTTCCAGCCCTACGGTGGCTTCCCCGATGGCGTGAAGGTCGAGAACGGCTACGTGACGCTGCCGCCGCTGCCGGGCATCGGCTTCGAAGGCAAGTCGGACCTGATCGCAGAGATGCGCGCGCTGGCATCCTGACGACTGGACACACAAAAAAGGCACGCCCAGGGGCGTGCCTTTTTGCATCCAGCACCGCGTTCAGGTCGCAGAGCAGGTAAAGCTCTCGGCCTTGGCCGGATCGCCCGTGCCGTTGTAGCGCGGGAACTTGGGGTACTCGCACACCGGGCGCTGCGCCACGGGGGTGCTGGTGCCGGGGGCGAACTTCGTGGCGACCAGCTTGTCAGGCGCCGCGCCCTTTTCCACCCAGGCGTCCATGGCGGCGAGCAGGTCGATGGAGCGCGGCTCGGTGCCTGCGCCGTCCAGGTCATGCCCGTTGGAGGGCGAGGTGACCATGCGCGCAAAGCCCTGCACCTTGCTGGCGCCCAGGCGCTGCTTGACCGTGTCGAAGTAGTCTGCCGTGCGGTACAGCGACACGCAGGTGTCGCCCAGGCCGTACCAGATCAGCAGCTTGCCGCCGTTGTCGGCAAAGGCGGAGATGTCGGGGTCCGTGCCATCGATCATCTCGGCCAGCCGCGCGTACTGCGCCTGGTACTGCGTGGGGTCGTGGCTCAGGATGTTGGCGTTGGGGTTGCCCTCCACCAGGCGCGCGGCTTCCGTTACGGCCATGTGGTTGAACGAATCGGGCGTGTCAAAGCTGGTGCCGAACATGTACGACTGCCAGTCCGACGTGGACGCCCCGCCCCGGCCATAGCGCGGGTAGCCCACGGCGCCGCGCGACAGGGTCACGGGCGTCTTGTGGTCGCTGTAGATGAGGCGGATGGACTCGATCTGGCCAGCCGTGAGGCAGCTGTCGTTGTCCGCGCCCTGGCACAGCAGGTCGGTGGGCACATAGTTGCACGCCTCGATGTTGCCGATGATGCCGTCCTTCAGGCCATCGAGGCCGTCGCACGCCGCCACCTCGGCCTTGGCATACAGCGCGATCTTGGCGGGGCTCATCCAGTTGTCGCGGCTCTTGAAGATGTGGCGCAGCACCGTGGGGCCCAGGTTGACCTGGTGCGCCTGCTGGGCGATGGCGGGCTCCATGGCGACCACGCCGTCGTAGTCCTTGGGGTACTTCTGCGTGGAGATGAGCCCCGAGCGCCCACCGTTGGAATGGCCCATGTGGTAGCGCCGCACGGGGCGCTTGCCATAGAACTCGGTGGCGATCGTGGTACCCACCTCCAGCACGAAATGGTTGGCGTCGAACGCGTGGTTGCGCAGCGCCACGTCGCTCTTGCCCCAGGCAAAGCCGCGGATCTGGTGGCCGGAGTCGGAGCTGATCTTCACGTACGGGTTGGCCGACGGGCCCACCAGCTGCTGGTACCACGGGTCGTCGGTGGGGATGAAGCCGTCAAAGCCGCCACCGCCAATGGTCAGCGTCTTGCCGTTCCACTGGGTCAGTGTGGGCAGCTCCACCGCCCAGTGGATGGTGGACTCGGGCGACGAGACGATCTGCCCGCGCACGATGCACACGTCGGGCAACGTGCCCTCGGCCTTGCGCAGCTCGGTACGGGTGACCTTGGCGCCATGGGGCAAGGCGGTGGATGCGTAGGCGGCACAGGCCTCAGCCAGGGGCTTGCTGGCCAGCGGGGGATTGGCGTCGCTGCCGCCGCCGCAGGCGGTCAGGGCCAGGGCTGCCACAGCACCCAGGGTGCAGACAGCGGTCCATCGCCCTGCGCGTGCCAGGGGGTGAGGGTGGCGTCGGGACGCCACGGCGAAGGGGTGGGGGTTCGGGAACATGCAAGGGTCTCCTGTTATGACGGTTCTTCAGGAGCCCAGCGGGGCGGCGGCATGACCGGCACCAGCGACTGGACTCCGGTGCGGACGATAGGAAAAGGCGGCGTGGTTGCAGCCTCTGCAAATGCAGAGGGAGCGGGAAACTACCGAGCCCTGCAAACTCGCGCGTAGCGCCCCGCCGCCGATCGCTACTGGTGGCGCAGCGCGGCCACCAGCTCCAGCTTGTTGCTCACGCCCAGCGCGGCATAGGCCGTGCGCAGGTAGGTGCGCACCGTGGCGGGCGTGAGGCCCAGCGTGGCCGCAATGTCCTTGTGCGAGCGGCCCTGGGCGTACAGCATGGCGGCACTCAACTCGCGCGGTGCCAGGGCTTGCTTGTGCTGGCGCGACGCCAGGCTCACGGCCACCAGTGGCCCGCAGGGCTCCAAGCGCAGGCGGCAGGCCTTGCCCACCGACAGGGTGCAGGGCGCGCCCCCCAGCGCCTGCGCCACCACCGGCGGCAGGTGGGTGCCGTGCCAGCCGGGGCTGGCTTCGCCCAACGCCCGGCTGATGCGCAGCCCGGCAAACAGCAGTTCGCCCGACGGCCGGGCCAGGGCAAAGCTGTCCCAGGGGCGGCCGGGCGTGTCGCTTTGCAGGCGCTGCAGACGGTGGTGCCATTGCTGCAGCAGGTGCAGGACGAATTCGCCGAACAGCACGGTCTCTCCGTCCGAGAATTCCGGCCGCGTTGGCGGGCGGTAGATGGAGACAAAAAACATGAGCCCGCTGTGGGGCAGCTCGGCCGTGAGGGCCATGCAGTGGTACAGGCCGTGGCGCTGGCTGAAGGCGGCCACCTCCGGGTGCTCGGGTAACGGGCCCACCACGTCACGCTCACGGATCACCACCCCCAGCTGCTGCATGGATTGCAGCCCAAACAGGTCCACCGCCGCCAGCGCATTCCACTCCTCGGCAAAGCTGCGGCTCAGGCCAATGCTGCCGTGCAGCCAGTTGCGGGGTGCCACCTGCACATCGCCCGCCGAGACCTCGCCCCACCAGGCGGAATCAAAAGGCACCAGACCCTGCAAGGTCTGCATGGCCTGGTGCAGCAAGTCCTGCGGTGCCACCTGCTGGGCTTGCTCCGACAGCCGGAGCAGGCTGCGGCTCAGCGCGCGCAGAGGGTCAGAGGCCATGGTGTCTCCTGGTTTTTGGGGCGATGGTAGCCGCCCCACGGTGGCAACCCCAACGCTCCTGAACCGTACTACCCGCCAAACCCCTGCGCACCCACTACCATATTGATAGCATCTCAGGCATATAGCACTATCGCCTGAGGCCTCTGGAACACAAAATCAGGCCGTCAACCCGTCCACCGCCTGGAACATCGACTGCCGTGCCTGGCTGATGATCTGGCCCTTCCACACGTCGGTGTCGGTGTAGAAGGCCGCCAGCATTTGCGCCTTGATCTGGGCCGCCTTGTCAGCCGGAGTTTCGGGGTGCAGATTGAGCCATTGCTCGGCACGGATGGCGTTCATCACGTCGAGCACGGGCACCGTGCCGTACTCCATGGCAATGCCGGTGTACTCGGCATGGGGGCACTCGTCGTAGATCGAGGTCCACATCAGGCCGGTGAGGAAGGCCGAGGTGGACGAGCCGTCGTAGATCGACGTGACCGGCGTGGCGCCGCCGCCGTCCCACCAGGCGCGCGCGCGGGCCACGGCCACGGCGTCGTCATTGCCGGCATAAATGCGCTCGCCATGGCCGCTGGGGCCCAGGCCGGTGTGCAGGTCAATCCAGGCAATCTTGGAAGCTGCGGCACCGTGCTGGCGCAGCACCTGGCGCAGCGTGCGGTTGCTCCAGGTGGGCTCGGTGCCACCAAAGAACACACCCTGCGGAAACTCGTGCTGGCCCTGCGAGATGGCGGCCTGCCACGCGGCCTCGCCCTTGGTGGCGATGTACTCCGCCACCGCCGCCTGGTTCTCCGGGCCGGGCGGCCACTGCTCGGGCAGCAGCAGGGGCTGCACCTCGCGGTAGGCAGTGTTCACGGGCAGGGGCTTGCTGAAGTCCTGGAAGTTGCGGTTCAAGTCCACGTTCTCGTGTGTGAAGCGGCGCACGTGCGAGAAGCCATAGGGGTTGAGCGCGTGGATGTAGAGCGTGGCCACGCCCGCATCGCGCGCCTTGGCGCGCCACTCGGCATCGTGCAGCGCAAACACCTGCACGCCGCTGCCACAGTAGCCCTCGACGCCATGGCAGGCACTGCTCACGATGAGCAGCTTCTTCGCATCCGCCGGGCCGTCGCGCACCACGTCCATCGCCAGGTCTTCACCATCGCGGCCCTTGAGCGGGTGGGCATGCGATTCGATGGGCAGGCCGGCGGCTGCGGCGGCCTCCAGAAACTTGGTGCGCGCCTGGGCATAGCTGGGCGAGAAGGCTTCAACGATTCCGGTCATGGGCAGGGCTTTCAGGAGTCAGTGGGGAGACAAAAAGAAAACCCGGGCACGCGCGCTGCGCGCGCCCGGGTGGAGGAGGGTCAACGCCGCTGCAAGCTGCTTCAGGCTGCTTCAGGCTGCTTTGGCAGGCTGGGCCAGCCATTCCTCGGCCAGCTTGACCCAGTAGGTCGCGCCCAGCGGGATCAGGTCGTCGTTGAAGTCATAGCTGGGGTTGTGCAGCATGCAGGGGCCGCCGCCGTGGCCCATCTCGCGGTGGGCACCGTCGCCGTTGGCGATGAAGCAGTACGCACCGGGCTTGGCCTGCAGCATGTAGGCAAAATCTTCGGCGCCCATGGTGGGCTCCTGGACCACCACACGCTCTTCACCCACGATGCCGGTCATGACCTTGCGGGCAAATTCGGCCTCGGCGGGGGAGTTGACGGTGGGCGGGTAGTTGCGCACGAACTCGAACTCGCAGGTGGCGTCGTGCGCAGCGCAATGGTTCTCGGCGATCTGGCGCATGCGCTTTTCGATGAGGTCCGTCACTTCAGTGGTGAAGGTGCGTACCGTGCCCTGCAGTTCCACGCTGTCGGGCACCACGTTGGTGGCCTCGCCCGCGTGGATCATGGTGACCGAGATCACGCCGGCGTCCACGGGCTTCTTGTTGCGGCTGATGATGGTCTGGAAGGTCTGCACCATGCCACAGGCAATCGGCACCGGGTCGATGCCGGTGTGCGGCAGCGCCGCATGGCCGCCCTTGCCCCGGATGGTGATCTTGAATTCGCTGGTCGATGCCATCACCGGGCCAGGGCTCACAGCAAAGGTGCCCACGGGCATGCCGGGCCAGTTGTGCATGCCGTACACGGCTTCCATGGGGAACTGCTCGAACAGGCCGTCCTCGATCATCACGCGGGCACCGCCGCCGCCCTCTTCCGCCGGCTGGAAGATCAGGTACACGGTGCCGTCAAAGTTGCGGTGCTTGGCAAAGTGCTGGGCCGCCGCCAGCAGCATGGCCACGTGGCCGTCGTGGCCGCAGGCGTGCATCTTGCCCTGGTGTTTGCTGGCGTGGGCGAAGGTGTTGAACTCCTGCATGGGCAGGGCGTCCATGTCAGCGCGCAGGCCGATGGCGCGGCCGTTGGCGCCACCGTCACGCCCCTTGACGATGCCCACCACGCCCGTCTTGCCCAGGCCCCGGTGGATGGGAATGCCCCACTCCGTGAGCTTTTGCGCCACTACGTCGGCGGTGCGCACCTCTTCGAAGCACAGCTCGGGGTGGGCGTGAATGTCCCGGCGCACCGCTGCAATACTGGCCGCCTGGGTGACGATGGAGTCAATAACGTTCATGATATGTGTCCTTACGATCTCACAGTCTAGCCCGGGAGCAACACACGTGCCAACCCGGGTTATTCGCTAGCCACCCATGATTTCTGCCCACGCCCTCGAACTTGCGCAAACCCTGGTGCGCATGAACACCGTCAGCCACAACTCCAATCTGGAGCTGATCCATTTCATCCGCGACCACCTGGCCCGGCTGGGCGTGAAAAGCCGCCTGACCTTCAACGAAGACAAGACCAAGGCCAACCTGTTCGCCACGCTGGGCGAGGGCAAGCCCGCGGGCATCATCCTCTCGGGCCACACCGACACGGTGCCGTGGGATGGGCAGGACTGGACCATGGACCCGCTGAGCGCACTGGTCAAGGACGGCAACCTATATGGGCGCGGCAGTGCCGACATGAAGGCATTCATCGGCGTGGCCGTGTCGCAGGCCGAGCAGTTCCTGAACAGCGATGCGCCGTTTGCCCTCCACTACGCGTTCAGCTACGAGGAAGAGATTGGCTGCTTTGGCGTGAAGGAACTCATCGCCGACCTGCGCGATGCCAACATCCAGCCCCTGGCCTGCATCGTGGGCGAGCCCACCAGCATGATTCCTGCCATCGCGCACAAGGGCGTGTACCGCTACAAGTGCTGCGTGCGTGGCAAGGAGGCGCATTCGTCCCTCACGCCGCATTCGGTCAACGCCATCGAGATGGCCGCCCGCGTGGTGGGCCGGGTGCGCGACATGGCGGAAGACTTTGAAAAGAACGAGCCCCGCTTCGAGGGCTTTGACGTGCCTTTCTCGACCAGCAGCGTGGGCCAGTTCCACGGCGGCATCGCCGACAACGTGGTGCCGCGCGACGCCGAGTTCCGCTACGAGTTCCGCGACCTGCCCACGGCCAACGCCGCGCAGATGCAGTCTGAAGTGGTGGCCTACGCCAAATCGCTGGAGCCTGCCATGAAGAAGGTGGCGCCTGCCGCGGGCTTTGAGTTCGAGACCATCTGCGAGATCCCGAGCTTTCTGGGCAGCAAGGACGACCCGGTGACGCGTCTGGCGCAGGAGCTGTCGGGCGAAAAGAGCACCACGCTGGTGGCCTTTGGCACCGAGGCGGGCCTGTTCAAGAATGCGGGCATCTCCACTGTGGTGTGCGGCCCCGGCAGCATCCAGCAGGCGCACCAGCCGGATGAATACGTGAGTCTGGAGCAGCTGGGCCGCTGCGAAGCGTTCATGCAGGGGCTGGCGCGCACCAAGTCGTTCGGCTGACGCGCGGCTAGCAGGTCAGGGCAACGTAAGGCGCGCGAGGATTGCGCTGGGCGCGACATAAACCAGTGCCACCGTGGAGCTGGCTTTGCCAGGCCACCGGTGGCGCCCCCTCTGGGGAAGACGCGAAGCGGCTCAGGGGGAAATCAGGTTCTCACCCGGCCGTCCCCGGTCAGCATCGACATCTCGACAAACTTCGAGGCCGCGTGGCTGGTGCCACTGAACGACACCGGAAAGCCCGAGATCACCTGGTTGCCGATGGACTCGGTGCCGGTGATGAAGCTCTCGCGCGTGATCTTGCCGCCGGCCTGGGCCTGGCGCAGGCCCTCGGCGAACACGCGTGCAGCCAGATAGCCTTCCATGCTGGAGTAGTTGGGCTGCACCTTGTCGCCGCCCTTCTTGATGGCCTCCAGAAACTCGCGCGTGATCTGGCGCGAGGGCTGGTAGGGCGATGGCACCACCTGCGACACCACCACGCCCGCACCGTCCTTGCCCAGCTCGTCGGCCAGCGCCTGCGTGCCCACAAACGACACGTTGTAGAACGTGCCGCCAAAACCCGCCTTGCGCGCCGCGCGCACAAAGGCAGCGCTGCCGGCGTAGGCGGCAATCTGCACCACCGCATCGGGCGTGGCGGGCACCAGCTTGTCCACGGCCGCTTTCACGTCGGTGGAATTGCGCTCCACGGTGGCGGTCGCCACGGGGGCCAGCTTCAGCTCGGCCAGCGCACGGGTCACGCCATCGAGCCCCGCCTTGCCGTAGGCGTCGTTCTGGTAGAACACCGCAATCTTCTTGAGCCCCAGGTTGGTGAGCTGGCGCACGATGAGCGCGGTTTCGTCGTAGTAGGACGCACGCACATGAAAGATCAGCCGGTTGAACGGCTGGCGCAGCGCCTCGGCGCCGGTAAAGGGGCCAAAAAACGGCACCTTCTCCTTGGTGAACAGTGGCAGCGCAGCCAGGCTGGTGGGAGTGCCGATGTAGCCAAACAGGGCAAACACCTCGTCGGCAATCAGCTTGCGGGTGTTCTCGGCGCACCGGTCGGGCTCATAGCCGTCGTCCATGGTGCGGATCTCCACCATGCGCTTGCCCACGCCGCCCTGGGCGTTGAGCTGGTCAAAAAAGAGCTTGGCACCCTGGTTGAACTGCACGCCCAGCTGCGCCGCCGGGCCGGTGAAGGCGGCCGACTGCCCCAGCACGATGCGCCCCTCGCCCTGCGCACGCGCCAGGCCGAACCCGCCCAGCGCCACGGCGCCCATGCCCACCGAAAACTGCCTGCGCCCCAATACTGTCTGGTTCATGGTGAAATCTCTGCTCTTGTAAGAAGAAAGAAGGGGCATCCCCCTCTGCACTGCCGGTAGGCAGCCCCGTGGAAACAGGGGCATATATGCACGCCTGTTCCAACCCTGACAGCCAGTTTAACGATCCAGCCCCCGAATGCCCACGCCTTCTGACGCTAAATCCCCTCCATCGGCACTGATTCAGGTGCGCGGCGCCTGCCCCCACGACTGCCCCGACACCTGCGCCCTGCTCACCACCGTGGACGAACACGGCGTGGCCACCCGCGTGCAGGGCAACCCCGACCACCGCCACACCGACGGCGCGCTGTGCGCCAAGGTGAGCAAGTACACCGAGCGCAGCTACCACCCCGAGCGCGTGCTCACGCCGCTCAAGCGCATCGGCCCCAAAGGCAGCGGCCAGTTCGCCCCCGTGACCTGGGACGAAGCCCTGGCTGACATTGCCCAGCGCCTGCAGTCCATCGCCGCGCGCGCGCCCGAGGCCGTCCTGCCCTACAGCTACGCGGGCACCATGGGCATGGTGCAGGGCGAGAGCATGGACCGGCGCTTCTTCCACAAGCTGGGCGCCTCGCAGCTCGACCGCACCATCTGCGCATCCGCCGGTGCCGAGGCGCTCACGCAGACCCTGGGCGGCAAGGTGGGCATGAAAGTGGAGTTTTTTGCCGAGTCGCAGCTCATCATCATCTGGGGCAGCAACTCCATCGGCAGCAACCTGCACTTCTGGCGCTATGCGCAGCAGGCCAAGCGCAGTGGCGCCAAGCTGGTGTGCATCGACCCCCGCAAGAGCGAGACGGCTGACAAGTGCCACGAGCACATTCAGCTACGCCCCGGCACCGACGCCGCGCTGGCCCTCGCGCTGATGCACGAGCTGATCCAGAACGACTGGCTCGACCACGACTACATCGCCCGCCACACGCTGGGCTGGGACCAGCTGCGCGAGCGCGCACTGCAGTGGCCGCCCGAGCGCGCGGCCGAGGTCTGCGGCATTCCGGTGGAGCAGATCCGCCAGCTGGCCAAGGACTACGGCACGACGAAGCCCGCCGCCATCCGCCTGAACTACGGCATGCAGCGCGTGCGCGGCGGCGGCAATGCGGTGCGCGCCGTGGCCTGCCTGCCTGCGCTCACGGGCGCCTGGCGCCACCGCGCGGGCGGCGTGCTGCTGTCCAGCTCGGGCCAGTTCCCCGCGCAGCGCGGCGTGCTGCAGCGGCCCGACCTGATGCCCGCCAAGACGCCGCGCACCATCAACATGTCCACCATTGGCGACGACCTGCTGCGCGAGGCCTCGCCCACGTTCGGCCCGAAGGTCGAGGCCATCGTGGTCTACAACAGCAACCCCGTGGCCGTGGCGCCGGACTCCAGCAAGGTGGTGCAGGGCTTTGCGCGCGAGGATTTGTTCACCGTGGTGCTGGAGCATTTCAAAACCGACACGGCCGACTACGCCGACTACATCCTGCCCGCCACCACGCAGCTGGAGCACTGGGACATCCACCTGAGCTACGGCCACACCGACGTGCTGCTCAACCGCCCCGCCATTGCACCGCAGGGCCAGGCGCGCAGCAACGCGCAGATCTTCCGCGACCTGGCGACGCGCATGGGCTTTGCCGAGCCCTGTTTTGCCGAGAGCGACGAGGCCCTGTGCCGCCAGGCGTTTGGCGACGCAGTGGACTACGCACTGCTCGAAAGCCAAGGCTTTGCCACGCTGGCGCTGCCCGATGCGCCGTTCGCCGAAGGCAACTTCCCATCACCCTCTGGAAAGTGCGAGTTCTACAGCGCACGCCTGGCCGCCCAGGGCCTGGACGGTCTGCCCGACCACCTGCCCAACTACGAACTGCAGGGCTCGGACGCCCGCTACCCGCTGGCCATGATCTCGCCGCCCGCGCGCAACTTCTTGAACTCCACGTTCGTGAATGTGCAGAGCCTGCGCAACATCGAGGGCCGCCCCGTGCTGGAGATCCACCCCGACGATGCCGAAGCACGCGGCATTGCCAACGACGCCGTGGTGCGCGTGTTCAACGACCGGGGCAGCTACCTGTGCCACGCCACCGTCTCGCGCCGCGCACGGCCCGGCGTGGTCAACGGCCTGGGCATCTGGTGGCGCAAGCTGGGACTGAACGGCACCAACGTGAACGAGGTGACCAGCCAGGCGCTGACCGACCTGGGCCGCGCACCCACGTTTTATGACTGTCTGGTGGAAGTGGAGGCCACAGGCGTAGCCGATGCCGGCATGGATGCTGGGGCCCGCGTCGGCACCACGGCATGAGGGCAGCTTGAGATGCCGGGTTTGCTATCCATTCAATAGCTGCTCGCGCAATATCCACTAGCGCTTGCAGCCATTTTTACCCTTAACCTGCGCAAACACCCGTTCTGCGCAGGATCTGCGGCTGTGCAGGGTTCCTTCGCGGCCCCTTACCCCAACAGCTTCAGCAACGCGTGTGCGCCCTGCTCGGACGATGCCGGGTTCTGCCCTGTGATCAGCGTGCCGTCGGTCAGCACATAGGGTGCCCAGTCAGGGCCTTTGGAATACACGCCGCCGTTGGCCTTGAGCATGTCTTCCACCAGGAACGGCACGATCTGGGTCAGCTGCACCGCGTCTTCTTCGCTGTTGGTGAACCCCGTGACCTTCTTGCCCTTGATCAGGGGCGACCCGTCGGGCGCCTTGGTGTGGCGCAGCACGCCGGGTGCGTGGCACACCAGCGCCAGCGGCTTGCCTGCTGCAAAGGTCTTTTCGATGAGGGCAATGGACTGCGCGTCTTCCGCCAAGTCCCAGAGCGGGCCGTGGCCGCCGGGGTAGAACACGGCATCAAAGTCCTCGGCCTTCACGCTGGACAGGGGCACGGTGCTGGCCAGCTGCTGCTTCGCTGAAGCATCGGCCTTGAAGCGGCGCGTGGCATCGGTCTGGGCGTTTTCGTCGTCGCTTTTGGGGTCCAGGGGCGGCTGGCCGCCGTGGGGCGATGCGAGCGTGATCTGCACGCCTGCATCCTTGAACACGTAGTACGGTGCAGCAAACTCTTCCAGCCAGAAGCCCGTCTTTTTGCCGGTGTCGCCCAGTTGGTCGTGGGACGTCAGAACCATGAGGATGTGTGCCATGGAAGTCGCTTTCGGTGTGGGGGGATTGATCGGAAAAACCAAACCATCACCGTACCAGCGATAGGGCCCGTTGTCCCGCGATGCAGGCAGGTTTGCGGCATTGGCTTACAGGACGGTACTACCGCGCTGTAAGCCCCCCAGCATCTCAGCGCAGCTGCCTGGCCAGGAACTCCGCCACCTCGTTCTCCAGCGTGGCATGGTAAGCCACGCGGTCAAAGCCTTCGGGGTTGGCTGCGGCGTCTCCCGCCTCGGACGCCAGCGGCCAGACAGACTGGGCCATGAAGGCGAAGTGGCCTGCACCTGGCACGGTGCTCGCCTGTGCGGAGGGCAGATTGGCCACCACATAACCGCCGTGGTATTGGCCCGTGAGCACGGCATCGCGCTCGGCCACCATCAGCCGCACCGGCACGCCGATGGCCTTCAGGCTGTCTGGTGTGAACACCACCGCCATGGGCGCCATGGCCACCACGGCGCGGATGCGGGGGTCTGCCACCGAGACCAGCGGACCATCGAGCGCGGGGGCGCCGGCCTGTGTGGATGCCGCGGTGGCGGCCGCAGGGGCCTCCTTGGTAGTCTGGGCGGTCTGGCCACGGGCGGGCAGCTTGCCCAGGCTACAAAAGCCGGGGTCGTCCGACACGCTGCGGCAGTGCTGCGCCGCACGGGCCGGTTCGGCCTGCGCACCGGCCAGGGCCAGCACGGTGTAGCCGCCTGCCGAATGGCCCACGGCGCCAATGCGCCCGGCCGGAATGCGGGGGCCCCATTCGGGGCTGGCCAGCAGTGCGTCAAGCACGCGGCTTACCTGGCGGGGGCGCTCGCTGAAATAGCGGCCCGAGGTGATCATCGACCGGTCTTCCCAGTTGTCGCCCGGATGGCGCAGCGCTGCCACCAGATAGCCGTCGGCCGCCAGGCGCGTGGCCAGGTTGTGGTGGCCCAGTTCATGGCCGCCCGTGCCGTGCGAGATGAGGATCAGGCCCTTGAGGGGTGCGGTTGCCACCGGGGCGCCCGGCGTGACCACGGGCCGCCAGGGCCCCATGGGCTGGGTGCGCGCCATTACCGGCGTGGGGTAGAACAGCGCCACGGTCACGGGCTCTGCGCCCGGTACCACCAGGGTGCGCAGGCCGGCGTGCTGGGCCGATGCCGGTGTCGCCCAGGCCAGCATTGCCACAAAAGCTGCCAGCAACGGGGCACGGGCGTTGCGCCACGCGGAGCGGAGGGCCAGGATGAGGATGAGGGTCACGGTGCGCCTTTCGTCAAATGCCACCCAAGGAGGTGGCTTGACGGCACTGTAGGCGGCGCAAGGGGCGGGCTCCAGCGCCCTGCGACGAAACGCGGCTGCGCGGCGCGAAACGCAGCGCAGGCGGGGCGAGCAGGAGAGAGGACCATAGGTCCGCCCTCCCCGCCCACCACCATTTACAGCGCAGCTTCGAGGATGCGGCGGCTCACAGCCGGGGTGATCTCGCGCTGTTCGCCCAGCGTCACCATGCCGTGCGCTTCCAGCTGCGCCACCACGGTGTTCACCACCTCGCTGCCCAGGCCGTAGCCCGACAGGCGCGTGGCGATGCCCATGCTCTCAAAGAAATCGCGCGTGCGCTCGATGGCGGCGGTGATGCGTTCGTCCTCGCTGCCGGTGGTAATGCCCCATACGCGCTCGCCGTACTGCAGCAGCTTGGCGCGCTTGGCCACCCGGCGCTCATTCAGCAGCGCGGGCAGCACGATGGCCAGGGTGCGCGCGTGGTCGATGCCGTGCAGCGCCGTCAGCTCGTGGCCGATCATGTGCGTGGCCCAGTCCTGCGGCACGCCCGCGCCGATCAGGCCGTTGAGCGCCATGGTGGCGGCCCACATGAGGTTGGCACGGTCGTCGTACACCGGCTCGGGGGCAGTCAGCAGGCGCGGGCCGATCTCGATCAGCGTCTGCAGGATGCCTTCGGCAAAACGGTCCTGCACGGGCGCGTTGACCGGGTAGGTGAGGTACTGCTCCACCGTGTGCACAAACGCATCCACCACGCCATTGGCCAGTTGCTGGGGTGGCAGGGTGTAGGTCTTGGTGGGGTCGAGCACCGAGAACACCGGGTAGGTGTGCACGCTGCCAAACGACAGCTTGGCGCCCTTGGCGCGGTGGGTGATGACGCCGCCGTTGTTCATCTCCGAGCCCGTGGCGGGCAGCGTGAGCACGGAACCAAACGGCATGGCGCCCTTGATGTTGCGGCCGTGCTTTTCGAGGATGGCCCAGGGGTCATCGCCTTCAAAACGGACAGCGGCCGCGATGAACTTGGTGGCGTCGATCACCGAACCGCCCCCCACGGCCAGCAAGAAGTCAAACCCGCCTTCGCGGATCTGCGCCACGGCCTTCATCGAGGTCTCGTAGCTCGGGTTGGGCTCGATGCCGCTGAAGGTGGCGTGCTGGCGCTCGCCCAGCGCGGCGCGCACCTCGGCCAGGGTGCCGGTCTTTTCGGCGCTGGCACCGCCCACCAGGATCAGCACCTTGGCAGCAGCGGGCACGAGCTTAGCCAGGTCGGCAATGCGGCCTTGGCCGAAGGCGATGTGGGTGGGGTTGTGGAAGTCGAAATTCAGCATGTTGGTCTTTCTCCGTCAAAGGCCGTCGCTGCATCACCAGGAACCCGGCCGCGCGGGTGGGCGCAGGGGGCGCGCCGCCCTGGGTTGCGACAGCAAGGGCGCGATTGTGCGGCGCACGGGGGCCGGGTGCCGGTCGCGCGTGCGATAGCCCTGCCGCCAGCAGAGCCTCATGCAGCACATCGGGCGCAGCGCATGCGACTGCTGCTAGCGCTGGGAGCCTGTTGACGATCCAGAGGGGGTCGTCAACAGGCACTCAGTGCGGCGCCCGCTCCATCAGCGCCTGCAGCCGCTCGGCCATGAAGTCGCGCAGCGCCCGCACTAGCGGCGTGAACTGGCGGCGGCTGGGCGCCACCAGGAAGAGCGGCACGGCCTCGGTGGTCCAGCCGGGGCACAGCGGCACCAGGCGCCCGGCGGCCAGGTCGTCGGCCACATCAAAGTACGACTTGTACGCAATGCCCCGGCCCAGCACCGCCCAGCGGCGCACCGCGTCGCCGTCGTTGGCCACGTTGCGGCTGCGCACGCGCACCACCACTTCCTGGCCCGATGCGTCCCAGAAGCGCCAGCGGTCGTGCACGTCCTCGCCCAGCATGAAGCACAGGCCATCGTGCGCGGCCAGGGCGTGGGGCGTATCGGGCGTGCCGTGCGCTGCCAGGTAGGAGGGGGCGGCGCAGAGCACGCGCCGGTGTTCGGCGACCAGCGGCAGCGCCACCAGGCTCGAATCCTGCGGCTTGCCGTAGCGGAAGGCGGCATCCACCGGTTCGCCGTAGACATTGGCCATGCGGTCCGACAGCTGCAGGCGGATGTCGATGCCGGGGTGCAGCGCCTGGAAGGCATCCAGCCAGGGCAGCAGCACATTGCGCCCCAGGTCGGACGGGGCCGCCAGTTGCAGCAGGCCACGCAGCTCGCCCGCCCGGCCGCTGGCGAGCTGGCCCTGCACCTGCTGCAGCGCGGCGAGTGCGGGGCGGCAGTGCTCAAGAAACAGCGCGCCCTCCTGCGTGAGCCGCAGGCTGCGCGTGGAGCGCACGAACAGCGCCACGCCCAGCTCGGCCTCCAGCCGCTTGAGCGCGGCGCTCGTGGCGGCGGGGGTGAGATCCAGCGCACGGGCCGTGGCCGAAAGGCTGCCGCTGTCCACGGTGCGCACAAAGATGTCGAGGTCTTGCAGGCTTTTCATGGCGAGGGTGGATGAGAAAGGGAAGACGACGGCGATGGAACGACACCACCACCAGGGGCTGATATTCAAATTTTCTTTGAATATTCTTTCAATCAACTGTCTATTTAAAAAACATTGCAGAAAGCCCACCATTCACGTCATGTTCCACACCGGCCTGCCGCCGACCCGAGCCCCTGCCATGACCACCACCCCACACACCGCCACACCCGCCCTGTTCCGCCCCCTGCAGATGGGGCCGCTGGCACTGCCCCACCGCATCGTGATGGCGCCCATGACGCGCGCCCGCAGCAGCCAGCCGGGCGACGTGCCCAACGCGCTCATGGCCGACTACTACGCCCAGCGCGCCAGTGCGGGCCTCATCGTCAGCGAGGCCAGCCAGGTGTCACGCCAAGGCCAGGGCTACAGCTTCACGCCCGGCATCTACAGCGACGCGCAGGTGCAAGGCTGGCGCCGCGTGACCGAAGCGGTGCACGCCGCGGGCGGACGCATGGTGCTGCAGCTGTGGCACGTGGGCCGCATGTCGCACGCCAGCTTCCATGCCGATGGGCTGCCCGTGGCGCCCTCGGCCCTGGCCCCGGCGGCACGGGTATGGGTGGCAGGCGAAGACGGCGTGGGCCGCATGCTCGACTGCCCCGTGCCCCGCGCGCTGGAGGCCGCCGAGATTCCTGGCGTGGTGGACGACTTCCGCCGTGCCGCCGCCAACGCCATGCGCGCAGGGTTCGACGGCGTGGAGATCCACGGCGCCAACGGCTATCTCCTTGACCAGTTTCTGCGCACGACCTCCAACCACCGCACCGACGCCTATGGCGGCGCGCTGGAAAACCGCACCCGCTTCGCCCGCGAAGTGGCCACAGCCGTGGCCAGCGAGGCCGGCGCCGAACGCACGGGCATGCGCCTGGCCCCGTTCATCACGCAGCGCGGCATGGACTGCCCAGAGATCATCCCCACCATCCTGCACCTGGCGCGCGAGCTGGACACGCTGGGCCTGGCCTACATCCACCTGGCAGAGGCCGACTGGGACGACGCCCCCCGCATTCCAGATGAATTCCGCCAGGCTCTACGCACCGCCTTCAGCGGCCGAGTGATGGTGGCGGGCCAGTACACCCCCGAACGCGCGCAACAGATCCTCGCGTCCGGCATGGCCGACCTGGTGGCGTTTGGCCGCCCGTTCATTGCCAACCCCGATCTGCCTGCGCGCTATGCCGCCGGGCTGCCACTGGCCCCGTTCGATGCGGCCACGCTGTTTGGCGGCGACGCACACGGCTACAGCGACTACGCACCGGCCCATGCGCTGGCTGCGCCCAAGGCCCGGGCTGGCGCGGCTGAAGTGGCCTGAAAACGGCACCGCGCGCCCTCCCGAAGTCCGCATATCCCCCGCTTCAACGCCCTTTGCACCTCAAGGAACCCATCATGAAAGCCGTTGGCTACCAAACCGCCCACCCCATCGACCACCCCGAGTCGCTGCTCGACATCACCCTGCCCGACCCGGTGGCCATGGGCCGCGACCTGCTGGTGGAAGTGCACGCCGTTTCGGTCAACCCCGTGGACACGAAAGTGCGCAAAAGCAGCTCGCGCAGCGTCGACGGGCCCGACTACAAGGTGCTGGGCTGGGACGCCAGCGGCATCGTCCGCGCCGTGGGCCCTGATGTGACGCTGTTCCAGCCCGGCGACCGCGTCTGGTACGCGGGCTCCATCGCACGCCAGGGCACCAACAGCGAACTGCACCTGGTGGATGAACGCATCGTGGGCCATGCACCCCAATCGCTGGACTTTGCCGAAGCCGCCGCGCTGCCGCTGACCACCATCACCGCGTGGGAGCTGTTGTTTGACCGCCTGGGTGTGGCGCCCGGCAAGCAGCCCACCCACAAGACGCTGCTCATCATTGGCGCGAGCGGCGGCGTGGGCTCCATCCTGACGCAGCTGGCGGCGCGGCTGACCAGCCTCACGATCATCGGCACCGCATCGCGCCCTGAAACACAGCAGTGGGTGCGCGACCTAGGCGCCCACCACGTCATCGACCACAGCCAGCCGCTCACACAAGAGCTGGCCCGCATCGGCCACCCCACGGTGGACATCGTCGTGAGCCTCACGCAGACCGACGCGCACTTCGACCAGATCGTGGAGGCCATCGCGCCGCAGGGCCAGTTCGCGCTGATCGATGACCCGGTGTCGCTCGACGTGACGAAATTCAAGCGCAAGTCAGTGTCGGTGCACTGGGAGCTGATGTTCACCCGCGCACTGTTCGGCACCGCCGACATGATCGGCCAGCACCGGCTGCTGACCGAGGTGGCACAGCTGGTGGATGCGGGGCTGATTCGCACGACGCTGGACCAGCGCTTTGGAACGATCAATGCCGAGAATCTGAAGCGCGCGCATGCGCTGATCGAGAGCGGCAAGGCGCGGGGCAAGCTGGTGCTGGAGGGGTGGGCCTGAAGACCTGCGGGCCACGCAGGGGGCGTAGCACCACCCGCGCGGCAGATTGTGTGTCGGACTGAAAAATACTGTATTTATAAACAGTCTTTCAGGTATAAATCAGGGCACCACAACCCGAGGAGACCTCCCATGCTGGACCACATGACCTTCCGTGTCACCGACATCGCCCGCACCAAGGCGTTCTACACCGCTGCCCTCGCGCCTTTGGGCTACAGCCTGTGTTTTGAAGGCAACTACGGCTCGAACATGCTGGGCTATGCCTACCCGGCTCCGTCCGAGCCCGACGGCAAGAAGGCGGATGTGTGGTTCATCGACGGCCCCTCGCCCTACGGCGGCCCGCCCGCCACCACGGGCTGCCACCTGGCGTGGAGGGCCGCCACCCGGGCCCAGGTCGATGCCTTCTACCGCGCCGCCATCGAAGCCGGGGGCCAAGACAACGGCGCCCCGGGCCTGCGGCCCGACTACCACCCCCACTACTACGGCGCGTTTGTCATCGACCCCGAGGGCAACAACATCGAGGCGGTGTGCCACCTGCCGGAGTAAGAAACACCGCTGCACCCTCCGCAGAGGGCGCGCCGCCAAGCGAGTGCACCCGTGGAACTGGCTTTGCCAGGCCACCAAGTGCGTCCCCCTGGGGGGAAGCGGCGCAGCCGCTCAGGGGGGTCAGTCGAGTTTCACGCCTGCCGCTTTGATGATCTCGCCCCAGCGCTTGGACTCGGAGCGTGCCATGGCGCGGAACTGCTCGGGCGTGCCGGGCAGGGCTTCCATGCCGAAGTCGGCCATGCGCTTGACCACGGCGGGGTTGAGCAGGGCCTTGTTCAGGTCGCCGTTCAGGCGCGCCGTGATCGCAGCGGGCAGACCGGCGGGCGCCAGGATGCCCTGGAACGCGAACACCTCCGTGTTGGGCACACCGGCTTCGGCCAGCGTGGGCACGTCGGGCAGCGCGGCCACGCGCTTGGCCGAGCCGATGGCCAGCGCACGCACCTTGCCCGAGGTGATGACGGGAAGGCCAGCGGCCAGGTCCAGGAACATGCAGGGCACCTGGCCGCCCATCACGTCCTGCAGCGCGGGCGCCGCGCCGCGGTAGGGGATGTGGGTGAGGAAGGTCTTGGTGCGGTTCTTGAACATCTCCATCGCCAGGTGGTGTGGCGAACCATTGCCGGGCGATGCGTAGTTGAGCTTGCCAGGGTTGGCGCGCGCGTAGGCGAGGAATTCCTTCACCGTCTTGGCTTCAAACGCCGGGTGCACCACCAGCGCCAGCGGAAAGCGGCTGATGCCGCCCACGTAGGTGAAGTCCTTTTCAGGGTTGAACGGCAGCTTGGTGAACAGGTGTTCGTTGTAGGCCAGGATGGCGTTGTCGGCCGACATGAAGGTGTTGCCATCGGGCTTGGCCGTGGCCACCATCTGGCCGCCGATGTTGGTGGATGCGCCAGGGCGGTTGTCCACCACGATCTGCTGGCCCAGCGTCTGGCGCATGGCCTCAGCCACGGTGCGGGCCAGCACGTCGGTGCCGCCACCGGCGGGGTACGGCACCACCCAGCGCAGGGGCTGGTCGGGCCAGGCGGACTGGGCGGCGGCCCAGGGCGCGGCGGTGGTGGCGCCTGCGGCGGCCAGGGCGGACAAGAGGGTACGGCGTTGCATGGGGTTGTCTCCTTGATACTATGAATTTGATAGCTGCAAGCGCATATTCCTCTAGCGCATGCAGCCGTTTTTATTCAAAATTTGCTCTGCGGGGCCTCAGGCGGCCGGTGCGGCAATGGTCTGGTCGATGGCGCCAAAAATGCTGGTGCCGTCCTTGCCTTTCACCTCGATGCGGATGGTGTCGCCAAACTTCATGAAGTCGGTGCTGGGCTTGCCGTCCTGGATGGTTTCGATGCAGCGCTTTTCGGCGATGCAGCTGTAGCCCTTGGGCCACTCCATGCGGCCGTTCTGCTCCACGCCCTTGTTGCTGACGGTGCCGCTGCCCACGATGGAGCCGGCGCGCACGTTGCGCGTCTTGGCGATGTGGGCAATGAGCTGGCCGAAGTGGAAGGTCATTTCAGGACCCGCGTCGCACATGCCGACCTTGCGGCCGTTCCAGGTGGACTGCACGGTGAGGTTGACGCGGCCGTGGTCCCAGGCGTCGCCCAGCTCGTCCAGTGTGACGGCGACGGGGCCGAAAGCGGTGGCGGGCTTGCTCTGGAAGAAACCAAAACCCTTGGCCAGCTCGGCCGGGATCAGGTTGCGCAGGCTCACGTCGTTGGCAATCATCACCAGGCGGATGCCGTCCAGCGCCTGGTCGGCGGTGGTGCCCATCTTCACGTCGCCGGTGATGACGGCGATCTCGGCCTCGAAGTCGATGCCCATGGCTTCGCTGGGCACCACGACATCGTCGCAGGGGCCGATGAAGTCGTCGCTGCCGCCCTGGTACATCAGGGGGTCGGTGTAGAAGCTTTCGGGCACTTCGGAGTTGCGCGCTTTTCGCACCAGTTCGACGTGGTTGATGTACGCAGACCCGTCAGCCCACTGGTAGGCGCGGGGCAGCGGGGCCATGCACTGGGCCGGGTCGAAGGGGAAGGCGTGGCGTGCGCGGCCGCTGTTGAGCTGGTCGTACAGGTCCTGCAGCTGGGGCGACAGGAAGCCCCAGTCGTCCAGCACCTGCTGCATCTTGCTGGCAATGCCGGTCGCATAATGGGCCGTGCCCAGGTCGCGGGAGACGACAACCAGTTGGCCGTCGCGCGAGCCGTCTTTGTAGGTAGCGAGTTTCATGGTGGCAGGACCTTTGTCTCAGAAGGGTTGATGGGCACCGCTAGCGAAAATTACGCTTGGGTAAATTGATTTAACTAAACAAAACTCGCAAATTTTAGTGCACATGGACAAAGAACGTGCAGGAATTCAATCGGTCGAGGTGGGTTTTGCCCTGCTGGAGGGGCTGACCCGCTCGCGCGGACCGCTGATGCTCAAGGATGTGGCCGCCTCGGCGGGCATGAGCGCGGCCAAGGCGCACCGTTATCTGGTGAGCTTTCAGCGCCTGGGCCTGGTCACGCAAGACCCCCGCACCGCGCGCTATGACCTGGGCCCGGCCGCACTCAAGCTGGGGCTGGCCTCGCTGACGCGGCTCGATGGCGTGCGCCTGGCCCGCGAACGCATGCCCGCGCTGATGGAAACCATCGGCCACACGCTGGCGCTGGCCGTGTGGGGCAACCACGGCCCCACCATCGTGCACTGGGAGGAATCGCCCCAGGCCGTCACCGCCAACCTGCGCCTGGGCGACGTGATGCCGCTGCTGTCGTCGGCCACAGGGCGGTGTTTTGCGGCCTTCATGTCGCCCGAGGTGGTGGCGCCGCTGCTGAAAGAGGAGCTGGCCCGCGCCGTGAAGATGCGCCGCACCGACCTGCCCGCCACCATGGCCGAAGTGAACGCACTGCTGGCCGAGGTGCGCGAGCGCGGCGCCGCCCGCGTGGTGGACACGCTGCTGCCCGGCATCGTCGCCTTCTGCGCTCCAGTGTTCGACGCCGATGGCCACCTGGAGCTGGGCATCACCACGCTGGGCTCCATCGCCACCTTTGACCCCGAATGGGGCGGCGCCATTGATGCGCCACTGCGCGCGGCCGCAGCCCAGCTGTCCAGCGACCTGGGCGCGGGCAGCGCCTGACGGCCCCGTTACCCACACGCAAGCAGCGAGCAGATGCCACGGCGCGCGCTGGTTCTCATCACGGCCCTGGTGCTGGCCCTGCACTGGCTGGTGCTCAGCGGCATGCCCCTGGCCTGGGACAGCCCTGCGCAGCCGTCCAGCCAGGTGTTCAGCACACGCAGCATCGCGCCCGCACCGCCCCCACCGGCCGTTGCGCCCTCCGGCGTGACCGCCGTGCCCGTAGCCGCACCGCAGCCCCCAGCCCGTAAAAAGACGCCCTCCCCCACGCGCCCTCCAGCCCCTGCAGCCCTGGACCGTCCCGATCCCGTACCGGCGGTTGCTCCCGTCGCGGGGGCCGACGCGCCTGCGGACACCGGTGCCGCAACCACTGTAGCCAGTGCAACTCCTGAGACACCTGCCAACGACGCCGCCCCGGCGCCTGCGCCTCCGGCATCAGCACCCGCAACCCCGCCAGAGCCTGCCACCGAAGACGCCCAGACCGGCACGGGCGTGGACATCCGCCCTCCCGGAGGCACCGGCCGCAGTGCCAGCACCCCACCGCCGCCCGTGCGCATGCCCGACCCCACGCGCCTCGCGTTTGATGTGAGCGGCCAGGCCAAAAAGTTCGCCTACAGCGCCCGGGCCGAATTGCTGTGGCAGCACGACGGCAATCGCTACGAAGCGCGCCAGGAGATCAGCGCCTTCCTGGTGGGTACCCGCACGCAGCGCAGCGTGGGCACGGTCACAGCGCAGGGGCTGCTGCCCGAAAAGTTCTCTGACAAATCCCGCAGCGAGCAGGCCGCCCATTTCGACTACGCCAAGGGCCGTGTCACCTTCAGCGCCAACACGCCCGACGCGGCGGCAGGGCCGGGCGTGCAGGACCGCCTGAGCCTGTTCATCCAGCTGGGCGCTATGCTGGCCGCAGACCCGGGCCGGTTTGTGCCTGGCACCCAGATCACGCTGACCACGGTGAGCGCCCGCAGCGCCGACCGCTGGACCTTCACCGTGGAAGGCCCCGAAACCCTGGACCTGCCCGCCGGGCCCACGCCTGCCCTCAAGCTGCTGCGCCTGCCCCGCAAGGACTACGACCAGAAGGCCGAACTCTGGGTGGCGCCGGGGCTGGGTTATCTGCCCGTGCGCATCAAGCTCACCCAGGCCAACGGCGATTTCGCCGACCTGCTGCTGCGCGCCAGCAGCCCACCCTGAGAACCTGTTCAAAGCACTGCCTCCGATGGCTCGCGCCGCACGGAGTGTTGCGCCCATACGCCATCCGGGCAAAAAACCCCCGCGAACCCGGCGTGCTCCGTTTTTCATGAAATACTGCAACGTAGCAGGGGACTAAAGCCGTGGTTTACCTAAGAACCTGTTCAAAGGCCCTTGAACTCTGCGCACCCGCTGTCATCTGACATCTATATCGACAAGGGGAACACGATGCACATGCTCTACGACTCAGAATCCTTCGTGGTGGTCCATATGCTGCCCGATGCCGTGGAGAAAAAGAGCGCCCAGGTGCTCAACGACACTGCCCCCGCCGTTCCCCAGCTTGCACGCCACGGCTTCGAGATCGTGGACAAGCGCTCCGGCAAAGAGGTGTACCTGGACGGCTCCTGGGCCGAGATGTTCCAGGAACAGATCCTGGCCTGGCAGCGCGACACGCCCACCCAGGAGGAAGTGGAAGATGCACTCGACCGCTACGCGGGCCTGGCGCAAAACCCGGTGGTGGTGCACTGACACCACGACAAAGGCCGGTGCGTTAGCTCAGCCCACCGAGCCTTCGTGTGCGCTGGGCGGATAAATCCGCCGGTACAGCGGGTCCACCAGCATCAACACCGCAATCAGCCGGCACACCTGGAACGCCGTCACCACGGGCACCCCCAGCTGCAGCACCTTGGCCGTGATGGCCATCTCGGTGATGCCGCCGGGCGAAGTGCCCAGCAGCAAGGTGACCCAGGGCAGCCCCGTCGCCCAGGCCAGGGCAGCGGCAAACAGTGCGCACACGCCCATCAACGCCACTGTGCCCAGCGCCACCGACGCCAGCCAACGCGGCGCAGTGTGCAAGAACTCCGCGCGAAACCGCACGCCCAGGCTCACCCCGATCACGAGCTGCGCTGCGTTGACCATGCCCTGGGGCACCGCCGACAGGCTCTGGCCCGCCATGGTCAGGCCCATGGACACGAGCATCGCCCCCATGAACCACGGGTTGGCGCGGCCCAGCCGGTCCATCAGCAACGCCCCAACACCGGTCAGCAGCGCCATCAGCGCCAGCCCCGGCCAGTTCACCACCCGCAGCGTGGGCGGCAGGATATCGAGGCCGTGCAGGCCGCTGAACTGCAGCGCAAACGGAATGGTCACCGTGACGATGAGCAGCCGCAGGCTGTGGCTGGCGGCCACCAGGTCAGTGCGTGCGTTTTCGCGCTCGGACAACAAGGTCATCTCGGACGCCGCCCCAATCGCGCCGGCAAAGTAGCTGGTGGCGCGCAGCATCGGTGCAGGAACACCGTGCATGCGGGGCGCATGCACGCGGTAAAGCCAGGCACCAAACAGCCAGCCCAGGAACAGCGCCCACGCAATGCCCAGCACGATGGCCCACCACAGGCCGCCGATCAGCGCGACCACCTGGGGCGTGAAATACAGGCCCAGGGCAGCACCAATGGTCCATTGCCCGGCGTTGCGCAGCGGGCCCCAGCTTTCGGTGGGGCCGCCGGCCATCGACACGACAGAAGTAGCCAGCAGTGGGCCGATCATCCAGGGCAGCGGGGTCTGCAGGGCCACACAGGCAGCGGCAGCGGCCCACGCCAAGGCCAGGGTGGCCAGGGTGCGAACAATAAAGAGGGGGCGCATACAGGAAACGGCAGGCAGGCAGGCAAACAGGCGCGGCGGGTCGCGCGCGCAACCCCGCAGTATCGCGCGAGCCGCTGGCCCTGCAGCCGCCAAGGCGCTGCCCAGACGGAACGGCTGGCATCGCCACCGGGCAACGGCCGCGTGGCACCGTGCGCCAAGCAGTCCCTGGGGGCAGCTGGCGCCAAATTTCAGCCCTAGCGGCCTCTTGCGCCAGTCGAATATGCGCTTGCAGCTATATTTTTAATAGCAATCAGATCGCACCCCGCCGCGCAGCCATCTCCTGCCCCATCGCCGCAAGGGACGCGGGCGGCAGCAAAGTGGCAGCAGCAGGGTAGGCCACGCCTTCTTCGGCGGCGATGTGGGCGTCATACCGCATGGCAAAACGGTCCAGCGCGGCCTCGTCCTGGGGCGTGAAGCCGGTGGCGCTTTCATCCAGCAACGCTTGCAGCCCGGCCCGGGCCGCTGCCCAGTCGGTGGTCATGGCCACGTGGTCGTGCTGCAGGCGCGTGACCAGCGCCCGGACCTCGGGCGTGGCCTGGGCGAGCAGCAGGGGGAACACATGCAGTTCTTCGTCCTGGTGGTGCAGCGGTGCTGCGATGTCGAAATAACGCAGCACATCCCGCGCAGCCTGGCGGGCATCGTTGTCAACGCCCTGCTTTCGCACATGCTCACGCAAGCGGCCCAGCAAATCCAGCGTGCGTTGCACGCGCTCGTGGCAGGCCTCCAGCATGGCAAAAGGCTGCTCAAAGCCCACGGCCGGTGCGCTGAAGCCGGGCAGATGCCTTGGCGCGGCAGCAGATACGGATACGGATGCGGATGCGGACGCAGGTACGGACGCCTGTGCCATGGCAGGCCTCAGCCAAACCGCACAGGGTGGCCCTGGCGGTCGAACGGAATGAACGCCCCATGCGCCCCACCCTTGATCGCATCCACCATGCGCTGCAAGGGCGCCTCGGCATCGGCGCTGCTGGGCGCCTGGTTCAGCGTGCCGGACATCGCCGCCGCAAACACGATGGCCCAGTCGTGGCCCGGGGCGGTGAACTGGCGGGCCTCGGTCACCAGTGCGTCGAACGATGCCAGTTCCTGCGGCGTCTTGTCCACACACATCAGCGGCACCAGGGCACCGCCCTGCCCGGCCTCGAAGCGCGCGCGCTGCGCCGGGGTGGCGTCGTTGGGCAGCTCCACCGCCGCGAAGACGAACAGCAGGCGCTGCGGCTCGGGTTGCATGCGTGCGGCCTGCAGCAGGTCGTCAAAACTGGAAATATCCATGAAAAGGTCTCGCAATCAATGAAAGGTGGGGGCCACCAGCGCGCTTCAAAATCCAGGCACCACGCCCCGCTTGGCATCCAGTGTGCTCACATAGGCGCCTGCCGCAGGGCGTGCGCGCACCGCCTTGCGCGACAACACGGTGCCGATGCTGATGAAACACAAGGCCTGCTCGAAGGCCGCCAGCTGGAACAAGGCCCGCAGGCGCGGCGCCTTCAGCGCCTTGCCGCTGGTCAGTGCCGAACCGTAGCCTTGCGCGGTGGCCATCAGCAGCATGTTCTGCACGGCACAGCCGGCAGAGACGGTGCGCTCGGCCAGATCAATCTCGGCGTCGCCCCGCTCGGCATCCACCACTGCCAACAGCAACACCGGGGAGCGGTACGCCTTCTCGCGTGCCTGCTCGGCCTGCTCGGGGGTGGCGGCAGAGTCGCGCTCCAGCAGGGCCTGCGCAAACACATCGGCCAGCGGCGGACGCGCGGCCTGCGGCACCAGGATGAAGCGCCAGGGCAGCAGCTGGCCATGGTCTGGCGCGTGGGCTGCGGCCTGCAGGATCTGCGCCAGCTCGGCCGCATTGGGGCCTGGCCCGCCCAGGCGCTTGGGCAGAATGGTCTGGCGTGACTGGATCAGCGCCGCCGCCAGCCCGGCCACATCGTCAGGCGCACTGGCCCGCGCCGCAGCAGGCTGCGCGCGAGACGAAGGGTTCAACGGCCAGGGAATGACAGACATGGGGAATCCTTCCAATGCTTACCGTGTGTGCCGGGAAGGCCGATGCCGAGCCCGACCGTTCATCCACAGCTCCCCAGGTGCCCACACTGCGTGCAGTAGTCGCAGCCGTCCTTGCGGATGACCGCATGGGCACCGCACTCGCTGCACTTCTTTCCCGCCATGGCCTGGGGCACGGCCACGGGCGGTGGCGTGGGCTCGTCCAGCGGCAGTTGCTGCTGCACCGGGTCGGCCACGCGGCGCGCCAGGATGTTCTGGATGGCATAAGCCATGGCCGCCACTTCGGAGTCGTGCCACATGGGCACCAGCGTGCCGTCGTCCTTGCGGTGGGTGCCCAGGCGCACCGGGCCGCGATCCCAGGCGACCTTGCGCATGTCCGACAGCGCCCGCTCCAGAAAACCGCCACGCGCTGCGAGCGACAGCATGCGCATGCTGGACGTGATCCACTGCTGCGACTCGCCGCTCTGGCCCACCGGCATGAAGAACTCGATGGCGCGGTCCACCGTACCGTTGCCCACGCCCGTGGGCACGGGCAGGAAGGACACGATGAGGTACAGGGTCTTGTGGCCTTCCTGCGTCCAGTATTCAAGCTTCTCAGCCACCGCTGAAAGGCCCCCTTGCGGACGGCTTTCGATCACGGTGCGCATGGGGTCCACCGGGGGTGCGGGTGGCACCACAGGCGCCGCTGCGGGTGCGGGCGCAGGTTCCGCATGGGTTTCGAGCACCGAACCCAGAATGCTGTTGGGCCGGTAGGTGGCCAGGCCCTTGAGCTTGGCGCGCCAGGCCTGCAGGTACAGGTCCTTGAACCCTTCGTAGGGGTAGTCCGCGGGAATGTTGACGGTCTTGGAGATGGCCGTGTCCACAAAGGGCTGCACGGCTTCCATCATGGCGATGTGGCCTTCGGCCGGCATGGCCAGGGCCGAGACGAAGTAGTCTGGCAACACCTCCACATCCCCGCCCAGCTCGCGGTACAGGCGCCAGGCATGGTCTTCCACCGCGTATTCGGTGGTGCTGCCGTCGGACTCGCGCTTCTTGCGCTTGTACATCCACGAGAACGGCGGCTCGATGCCATTGGAAGCATTGTCGGCAAAGGCCAGGCTCACGGTGCCCGTGGGCGCGATGGACAACAGGTGGCTGTTGCGGATGCCGTGCTGGTGGATCGCGGCCTTGAGCGATTCGGGCAGCCGGCTCGCAAACGTGCCTTCCGCCAGGTAGCCCCGCGCATCGAACTTTGGAAACGCACCTTTCTCGCGCGCCAGATCCACCGACGCGGCGTAGGCGGCGTCGCGCATGCACTCGGCAATGCGTGCCGCCATCGTGCGGCCCTCGGGCAAGTCGTAGCGCAGGCACAGCATGGCCAGCGTGTTGCCCATGCCGGTGAAGCCCACGCCAATACGGCGCTTGGCCATGGCCTCATCACGCTGCTGCGGCAGCGGCCAGTAGGTCACATCGAGCACGTTGTCGAGTGCGCGCACCTGCAGTGCCACGGCTTGGGTAAATGCGTCAAAGTCAAACGCGGCCACGCCCCCAAAGCCAAAGGGGTGCCGCACAAAGCGGGTGAGGATGATGGGGCCCAGGTCACAGCAGCCATAGGACGGCAGCGGCTGCTCTCCGCAGGGGTTGGTCGCCGCAATGTCTTCGCAGTAATGCAGGTTGTTGTCTTCGTTGATGCGCCCCAGGAACAGGATGCCAGGCTCGGCAAAGTCGTAGGCCGACTTCATGATCGTGTCCCACAGCTCGCGCGCGGGCACGGTGGCATAGACCCACAGCCCATCGGCACGCTGGTGGGCACCCTGGGCCAGCAGGGCGGCGCCGGGGCGGGCCTTGTGCACCAGCTCCCACGGTGCGTTGTTCTGCACGGCCTGGATGAACTCGTCCGACACACCCACCGACACATTGAAATTGTTCCAGCGGCCTGGCGTGCGCTTGGCGGTGATGAACTCGTGCACATCCGGGTGGTCGATGCGCAGCACGCCCATCTGCGCGCCCCGGCGTGCGCCAGCGCTCTCCACGGTGGAGCAGGACTGGTCGAACACGTTCATGTAGCTGCACGGCCCCGATGCCATGGAGGCGGTGGCCTTCACCTGTGCGCCCTTGGGGCGGATGCGGGAGAAATCGTAGCCCACGCCCCCGCCACGGCGCATGGTCTCGGCCGCCTCGCGCAGCGCTTCGTAGATGCCCGGAAAGCCTTCTTCATCCACGCCCTGGATGCAGTCACCCACGGGCTGCACAAAGCAGTTGATGAGGGTGGCCTGGATGTCGGTGCCTGCTGCGCTCATGATGCGGCCTGCGCCGATGGCGCCCGCCTTCAGGTTGGCGAGGAACAGGGCCTCGTACTTTGCGCGCAGCTCGGGTTTTTCGACCGAGGCCAGGGCCCGTGCCACGCGCTGGTACAGCTCGTCGGCCGTGGTTTCGCCGGGTTTGAGGTATTTCTCCCGCAGCACATCCAGGCTGATGGGCTGCAGGGACGAGGTGGGGTTGAGTGGGGGCTGGGGTTCGCGTTTCATGGGGGCCGATGATTTGGGTTTCAGGCTGAAACGGGGTTGCGTTCCGTCAAGGAGCGCTCATTCCACTCCGAATGCAGCGCCATGGCAAGTCAGTGGCCGCTCACTCGTCCACCAGCACCTGCCCATCATGCTCCACGTAGGGCTGGTAGGGGCCGGTGCCGCTGTGGTCCGACTGCGAAGCGGGGACAAATCCACCGGTCTGGACATCGAACACATGCACTTCGCCGTCCTCGATCACATAGTGCCAACCGTGCAGGCTGATCTGGCCCGACTGCACCCGGCTGCGCACCATGGGGTACTCCATGAGGCGCTCCAGCTGCAGCACCACCGCGCGCTGCTCGGTGCGGCGCAATACCTCGGGACCCGGCTGCATGGGCAACAGTGCCTCGCGCCCCAGGTCCAGCCAGCGGTTGAGGTTGGGGGCCTCGGGCGACACCTCACCATACATCGCCTTGATGGCCCCACAGTGACTGTGGCCGCACACCACGATGCGGCGCACCTGCAGGTTGAGCACTGCGAACTCGATGGCCGCCGTGGTGCCATGGTGGCCATGCGACCCGTCGTACGGCGGGATGAACGCCCCCACATTACGCACCAGAAACAGCTCGCCCGGCCCCGCACCAGTCAGCAGATAGGGCACCAGGCGGGAGTCGGAACACCCGATGAACAAGGTGGTGGGATGCTGCCCTTCGTCCACCAGCGCCTGGAACTGCTGGCGATACTGGGGGAAAGCGTCGTCATGGAAACGGCGCAAGCGGTCCAGCAACTCGTCGGGCATGGGCAGGCAATCAGATAACGGTGGTGTGTGGAGCAACTACTGTACGAGCGGTGTGTCGGCCGCGTCCAGCGCCACCCCTTCGACCACGGCGGCGCCCGCCAGCAGCTGCAAATATTGGCGCAACGCATTCACCCAGGCCTGCTGGCGCAGGGTGAGCGCAATGGCTTGGCGCACCTCTTCGAACGAGGGCTGTAGCCCCGGGTCGCGGGCCACCACTTCCACCACATGCAGACCAAAGCGGCTGTGCACCAGGCGTGCCAGCACACCGATCTCAGCACCGCCAAACACCTCGCGGGCGAACTCGGGGGCGCAGTCGGGGCGGGTCAGCCAGCCCAGGTCGCCACCCTGCTGGCCACTGGGGCAGTTGGACCACTGGGCGGCGGCCTTGGCGAACTGCGCACCGCCATCGTCGGCGCAGCGCAGTTCAATCAGCAAGGCCTCGGCCCGCAGGCGCAGCTGCTTCACATCCACGCCCGGCGTCACCGCAAACAGCACATGGCGCAGTTGCGCACGCTCCCCCTGGGCATGGGCCGCAGGATGGGCCTCGTGGTAGCGGCGGCAGGCTTCTTCTGAAGGATCGGGGAGGTCCAGCTCGCGCTCCAGCAACTGCTCAATGGCATCGGAGGCCTGGACGCTGATGGCGCCTAGGGCACCCGGCACATCGTCGGCCGACAGCAACCCCGCCTGCTGGGCCGCCTGGCGCAGCAGCTCCGTACATGCACGCTGGCGCAGGGCCTCTTCGTCCAGCGACTCGTGCGGGGCGTTGAGGGCCACGCCATTGACACGTGCCACCTCGGCCGCCACCGAGCCCCCGCCCCCCATGGCGCCGGCTGGTGGTGCCAGGGTGGCTTGCTGGGGCACATCGTCCATCGTTGCCACCAGGGCCTCGTAGGCCGCAGCCTGCGTCGGGGTCAGCGTGCTGGCAGGTGCTGCCGCCACGCCGCTGTCAGTGGAGCCGCATCCGCAGCTCCCGGTTCCACATCCGCTCATGGTGTGCTCCTTGATAGTCGGTGGATTTCAGGCGCGGCGGTCTTGCGACTGCATGTGGCCTGGGGGCAGGTTCAAGCGGCGCGCACGCACCACCTGGTAGGGGCGCAGCACATAGGCCAGCGTGCCAAAGCCACTCCACACATGCACCAGACGGGTGAAGGGGAAGACTAGGAAGATGCTCATGCCCAGGAACATGTGGGCCTTGAAAATCCAGCCCGCCTCGGCCAGCAGCTCCACCCCGCCACTGCGGAAGGTCACCACCCGTTGCCCCCACTCGGCCAGCTTCATCATCATGGAGCCATCCAGATGCTGCGCCGACAGCGGAATGGTGGCCAGGCCCAGTGCCAGTTGCAGCCACAGCAGCACCAGAATCAGGATGTCGCTGGTCTTGGACGTGGCGCGGATGCGAGGGTCCGACAGGCGGCGGTGCAGCAGGATGGACAGGCCGATGAAGCCCAGCGTGCCCGCGAGGCCTCCCGTCACCATGGCCATGAGCTGCTTGGCGCCCGCACTCATGAAATGCTCGTACACAAAGTGCGGCGTGAGCATGCCCACCGTGTGGCCGAAGAACAGGAACAGCACGCCGATGTGGAACAGGTTGCTGCCCCAGCGCAGGCTGCCGGTGCGCAGCAGCTGCGACGAATCACTCTTCCAAGTGTACTGGTCACGGTCAAACCGCGCCCAGCTGCCGATGAAGAACACGGCCAGGCAAATGTACGGATAGATGCCAAACAGCAGGGTGTCAAGCCAGGTGGTCATGCTGAGACTCCTTCGGGTGCCCGCTCGGCGCGGGGGGTACGAACAAAATGCAGGGGCTGCGGCTGGTCGGGCTTGGACTGGCCCTGGGTGCTGCAACCGCCAAACGCTTCGGGCTCGGCCCAGACCTCGTCCATGGGCGGCTCGGGCGTGAGCGCCACCGACTGCACACGCTGGCCCGAGACTTCGAGCACGGCGGCGATCACGCTGGCGTAGGGGCTGTTGCGCGCCACGAGGGCGCTGAACAGCGCATTGAGGATGTGGGCCATTTCGCCCAGAAACTCCCTGGCCACTTCGGGCGGTTGGGTAGAGGCAAACTCCAGCACCACCGGCAGGTGGTCGGGCAGCTCCTCGGCCTGGAACTGCAGGCCTGCCTTCTCGTAGGTCTGCAACAAGTCGATGAGCGCCGGGCCCCGGTCACGCGAATCGCCGTGCACATGCTCGAACAGGTGCAGCGAGGTCTGGCGACCTCGATCAAAGTTGTCCACGTAGCGGGCTTCGGCTTCCAGCGGGTCGAGTGCAGCCAGGTGCTCGCACACTGCCTTCAGCTCATCCATGCGATCAGCCGTCAGGGCTTGCTCGGCCTGCAGCGCGTCGATCAGCTGCGGCATCACGCTGCGCAACTGCGCATCGGGGTAGCTCAGCAGGTAGCCCAGGGCGCGCAAGGTCAGGCGCACGGAGGTCGGGTTCTTCTTGAACATGATGATTCCTTCCGTGTCGCTCAAACAGTCGCTTTGATGGGAATGGTCCGCGGCTTCTTGCCACCGAACATACTGGTCTCGGTGGCGCCGTCGGAGCAACCGTTGCCAAACGAGAAGCCGCAGCCGCCCCGGATGTCGAACGCGTTTTCTGCGTACTCGCGGTGGGCCGATGGGATGACGAAGCGGTCCTCGTAATTGGCAATCGCCATCACGTGGTACATCTCCTCCACCTCCGCCATCGACAGGCCGGCCTGCTTGAGCACCGACAGGTTCTGGCGCTGCTCCACATGCTTGTCGCGCTGGTAGGTGCGCATGGCCAGCATGCGCTCCAGCGCCCGCACCACGGGCCCGGTGTCACCGGCGGTGAGCAGGTTGGCCAGGTACTGTACGGGGATGCGCAGCTGCGACACGTCGGGGATCTCGCCATTCACGCCCACGTGGCCGGCATTGGCAGCGGCCGTGATGGGCGACAGGGGCGGTACATACCAGACCATGGGCAGCGTGCGGTACTCGGGGTGCAGCGGCAGGGCCACCTTCCAGTCCACGGCCATCTTGTAGACGGGGCTGTTGCGGGCGGCGTCCATCCAGCTGTCCGGGATGCCGTCGATGCGGGCCTGCTTGATGACATCGGGGTCGTTCGGGTTCAGGAAGATGTCGAGCTGGGCCTGGTACAGGTCGCGGTCGCGCTCCACGCTGGCGGCTTCCTGGATGCGGTCTGCGTCGTACAGCAGCACGCCCAGGTAGCGGATGCGGCCCACGCAGGTTTCCGAGCACACGGTCGGCTGGCCCGCTTCGATGCGGGGATAGCAGAAGATGCACTTCTCGGCCTTGCCCGACTGCCAGTTGTAGTAGATCTTCTTGTAGGGGCAGCCTGAGACGCACATGCGCCAGCCACGGCACTTGTCCTGGTCGATCAGCACGATGCCGTCTTCCTCGCGCTTGTAGATCGAGCCGCTAGGGCACGATGCCACACACGCCGGATTCAGGCAGTGCTCGCACAGGCGCGGCAGGTACATCATGAAGGTGTTTTCGAACTGGCCGTAGATGTCCTTTTGCACATCGTCGAAGTTCTTGTCCTTGCTGCGCTTGCTGAACTCGCCGCCCAGGATTTCTTCCCAGTTCGGGCCCCACTCGATCTTCTCCATGCGCTTGCCGGTGATCAAGCTGCGCGGGCGGGCCGTGGGTGCGGCCTTGGTTTCAGGCGCGGACTGCAGGTGGTCGTAGTCGAACGTGAAGGGCTCGTAGTAGTCGTCGATCTGCGGCAGGTTGGGGTTGGCGAAGATGCGCATGAGCAGCTTCCACTTGCCGCCCTGGCGGGGCGCGATGGAGCCGTCGGGGCTGCGCACCCAGCCGCCATTCCACTTGTCCTGGTTTTCCCATTCCTTGGGGTAGCCGATGCCGGGCTTGGTCTCGACGTTGTTGAACCAGGCGTATTCCACCCCGGGGCGGCTGGTCCAAACGTTCTTGCAGGTGACGGAACAGGTGTGGCAACCAATGCACTTGTCCAGGTTCAGCACCATGCCGATTTGTGCGCGAATTTTCATCGTGTTTCTCCTTGGCTTCAGGCGTGGGCTGCGGTGCTGGACACAGGCTCATCGTCGAGCCAGTCCACGCGGTCCATCTTGCGCACCAGCACGAACTCGTCGCGGTTGGTGCCGATGGTTCCGTAATAGTTGAAGCCGTAGCTGTACTGTGCGTAGCCGCCAATCATGTGGGTGGGTTTGAGCACGATGCGCGTGACCGAGTTGTGGATACCGCCACGGGTGCCGGTGATCTCGGAGCCAGGGGTGTTGATGATCTTCTCTTGCGAGTGGTACATCATCACCATGCCGGGGTTCACGCGCTGGCTCACCACCGCGCGGGCCGCAATGGCGCCGTTGGCGTTGAAAAGTTCGACCCAGTCGTTGTCCACGATGCCCGCAACCTTGGCGTCGTCTTCGCTCAGCCACACCACGGAGCCACCCCGGTTGAGCGTGAGCATCATCAGGTTGTCGCTGTACGTGCTGTGGATGCCCCACTTTTGGTGCGGCGTGATGAAGTTCAGCGCGATCTCGCGGTTGCCGTTGGGCTTCTTGCCCTCGACTTCTTCCAGCGTCTTGAGGTGCACCGGTGGGCGGTAGCTCACAAAGCCTTCGCCGAAGTCACGCATCCACGGGTGGTCCTGGTAGAACTGCTGGCGGCCCGTGAGCGTGCGCCATGGGATGTACTCGTGCACGTTGGTGTAGCCCGCGTTGTAGCTGACCTTCTCGCTTTCCAGGCCCGACCAGGTGGGCGAGCTGATGATCTTGCGCGGCTGCGCCTGGATGTCGCGGAAGCGGATCTTCTCGTCCTCGCGGTGCAGCGCCAGGTGCACGTGGTCGCGCCCGGTCTGCTTGCCCAGGGCCTCCCAGGCCTTGCAGGCCACGTGGCCGTTGGTTTCGGGGGCCAGCATCATCACCACTTCGGTGGCGTCGATGTCGGTCACGATGCGGGGCATGCCCTGTGTCACGCCCTCTTCCTTGACGCGGCCGTTCAGGTCACCCAGCTGGCCCACCTCGGTCTGCGTGTTCCAGCCAATGCCCTTGCCGCCGTTGCCCACCTTCTCCATCAGCGGGCCCAGCGCGGTAAAGCGTTTGTAGAGGTTGGGGTAGTCGCGCTCGACCACCGTGACCTGCGGCGCTGTCTTGCCGGGGATGAGTTCGCACTCGCCCCGCTTCCAGTCGCGCACACCATAGGGCTGTGCCATTTCGCCGGCCGTGTCGTGCATGATGGGCGTGAGCACCACGTCCTTTTCGACGCCCAGATGGCCCACGCTGACCTCGCTCACGGCCTTGGCGAAACCCTTGTAGATCTCCCAGTCGCTCTTGGCCTGCCAGGCAGGGTCCACCGCCGTGGACAGCGGGTGGATGAAGGGGTGCATGTCGCTGGTGTTGAGGTCGTTCTTCTCGTACCAGGTGGCCGTGGGCAAGACGATGTCGGAGTACAGGCAGGTGGTGCTCATGCGGAAGTCGAGCGTGACCAGCAGGTCCAGCTTGCCTTCGGGCGCGTTGGTGTGCCACTGCACTTCCTCGGGCTTGGCTTCGTCCTTACCCAGATCCTTGCCCTGCACGCCGTGGGTGGTGCCCAGCAGGTGCTTGAGGAAGTATTCATGACCCTTGCCCGACGAGCCCAGGATGTTGGAGCGCCACACAAACATGTTGCGCGGCCAGTTGGCAGGGTGGTCCGGGTCTTCGCAGCTCATCTGCAGGCTGCCGTCTTTCAGTGACTGGACCACGTAGTCCTTGGCGTCCATGCCCCGGGCTGCGGCGTCCTTGGCCACCTGCAGCGGGCTGGTCTTGAGCTGGGGGGCGGATGGCAGCCAGCCCATACGCTCGGCGCGCACGTTGTAGTCGATCTGCGCGCCGTGATAAGCCTTCTTGTCGGCCAGCGGCGAGAGGACCTCCTCCATGCCCAGCTTCTCGTAGCGCCACTGGTCGGTGTGGGCGTAGAAGAAGCTGGTGCTGTTCATCTGGCGCGGTGGGCGGATCCAGTCCAACGCAAAGGCCAGCGCCGTCCAGCCGGTCTGTGGGCGCAGCTTTTCCTGGCCCACGTAGTGCGCCCAACCGCCACCACTCTGACCGATACAGCCGCAGAGCATCAGCATGTTGATGATGCCGCGGTAGTTCATGTCACTGTGGTACCAGTGGTTCATGGCCGCACCAATGATGACCATGGACTTGCCGTGGGTCTTGTGCGCGTTGTCGGCAAACTGGCGGGCCACGGTGATGATCTGATCGCGCGGCACACCTGTGATCTTTTCCTGCCAGGCGGGCGTGTAGGGGCGGTCGCTGTCGTAGGTGACGCCCTGCTCTTCGCCGGGCAGACACCGATCAATGCCGTAGTTGCCAGCCAGCAGGTCGAACACGGTGGCCACCATCACCCGGCCCTGGGCTTCGTGCCCGGCCAGCTCCAGGTGGGACACCGGCACGCGGCGCACCATCACATCGCCGCCTTGTTCGTTGGCCGTGAAGTTGGGCGTTGCCACACCGCCGAAGTACGGGAAGGCCACATCAGCCACATCATGGGCCTGCGCGCCGTCCTCGATCACCGAAAGCTTGAGCTTGACGGTGTTGCCGGTGCGCGCTTCCTTGTTCTCCAGGTTCCACAGGCCCTGGTCGGCACGTCCGTCGGCCCCCCAGCGGAAGCCGATGGAGCCGTTGGGCAGGGTGACCTGGCCCAGTTCGTCGTAGCCCACGGTCTTCCAGTCGGGGTTGTTGGACTGGTCGAGCTTGTTCGGAAAGTCGCTGGCGCGCACATAGCGGTCGGGCACCATCACCGTGCGGCCATCGGGCAGCGTCTTTTCCTTCAGCACCACCAGGAGCGGCAGGTCGGTGTAGCGGCGGGCGTAGTCATCAAAGTACGCCGAACGGCCCTTGCCGCCGTCCTTGAAGTAGAACTCCTTCAGGATCACATGGCCCATGGCCATGGCCACGGCAGCGTCGGTGCCCTGCTTGGGATGCATCCACAGATCGCCCAGCTTGGCGACTTCGGAGTAGTCGGGCGTGATGGACACCACCTTGGTGCCCTTGTAGCGCACCTCGGTCAGGAAGTGCGCATCCGGCGTGCGCGTCTGGGGCACATTGGAGCCCCAGGCAATGATGTACGAGCTGTTGTACCAGTCGGCCGACTCGGGCACGTCGGTCTGCTCGCCCCAGGTCTGTGGGCTGCTGGGGGGCAGGTCGCAGTACCAGTCGTAGAAGCTCATGCACACGCCGCCGATGAGGCTCAGGTAGCGCGAACCCGCAGCGTACGAAATCATGGACATCGCCGGGATGGGCGAGAAGCCGATGATGCGGTCCGGGCCGTGCTTCTTGATGGTGTACACGTTGGCCGCAGCGATCATCTGGTTGACTTCTTCCCAGGTGCTGCGCACAAAGCCGCCCAGGCCGCGCTGCTTTTGCCATTCGCGCTTGGAGGCATCGTTCTCGACAATGCTGGCCCAGGCGTCCACCGGGCTCTTGGCCAGGGCGATGGCAGCGCGCCAGTGCTTGAGCAGGCGGCCGCGCACCATGGGGTACTTCACGCGGTTGGCGCTGTACAGGTACCAGCTGTAGCTGGCGCCGCGTGCGCAGCCACGGGGTTCGTGATTGGGCAGGTCGGGCCGGGTGCGGGGGTAGTCGGTCTGCTGGGTTTCCCAGGTGACGATGCCGCCTTTGACGTAGATCTTCCACGAGCAGGAGCCCGTGCAGTTCACGCCGTGGGTGCTGCGCACGATCTTGTCGTGTGCCCAGCGGTCACGGTAGGCGTCTTCCCAGGTGCGATCTTCACCATTGGTTTCGCCATGGCCCTGGGCAAAGGTCTCGCGGGGCTGCGAGAAGTACGAAAGGCGGTCGAGGAAATGGCTCATCGGGGGCTCCTTGTTCTGTTCTGTTCAGGGGTCATCAGCAAGGCATGGCGGCGTTCTTGCGCGCGTAGTGCCACCAGGTGATCACGATGCAAACGAGGTAGAAGGCGAAGAACGTCCACAGCGCGGCATGGGGGCTGCCGGTCAGCGCAATGGAGCTGCCATAGCTCTTGGGAATGAAGAACCCGCCGTAGGCCGCCATGGCGGCCGTGAAGCCCAGCGTGGCGGCGCCCAGGGTGTTGCCTTCCTTGTTGGCCTGGGCCACGGCTGCAGTGTTGCGGGGGTCCACACCGCGCATGGCTTCGGTCAGGAAGATCACGGGGATCATGCGGAAGGTGGAGCCATTGCCGATGCCGGTGGTGAGGAACAGCACCAGGAAGCACACGAAGAAGCCTGCAAACTGACCTTCATTGCCTGCGGATGGCAGAAACACCGTGACGCCCACCACGGCAATCGCCATGACGATGAAGTTCCACAGCGTGACGCGCGCGCCGCCGAGCTTGTCGGCCAGCCACCCGCCAAACGGCCGGACCACCGCGCCCACCAGCGGCCCCAGCCAGGCGTAGGCCAGGGGGTTGATGTTAGGAAACTGGCTCTTGATGAGCAGCGGGAAGCCTGCGGCATAACCGATGAACGACCCGAAGGTGCCGAGGTACAGCACACACATCAGCCAGTTGTGCTTGCGCTTGAAGATGGCGGCCTGCGCAGCGAACGACGCACGCGCATCGGCAATGTCGTTCATGCCAAACCAGGCGGCCAGCGCCGTCAGCGCAATCCATGGCACCCAGATGAAGGCGGCGTTCTGCGTCCACACCTGCGCGGTCTGGCCGTTCTTCACAATGGTCTGTGCATCGCCACCAAAGACCCCAAAGATACCGGCCGTCACGACCAGAGGGCTGAGGAACTGCACCACCGACACGCCCAGGTTACCGAGGCCCGCATTCACACCCAGCGCGGAGCCCTTGCGCTCCTTCGGAAAGAAGAAGCTGATGTTGGCCATGCTGGAGCTGAAGTTGCCGCCGCCCAGGCCACACAGCAGCGCGAGAATGAGCATGGTGGGGTAGGCCGTGGTGTTGTCCTGCACCGCAAAGCCGATGCCGATGGCCGGGATCAGCAGCGAGGCGGTGGAGATCGCCGTCCAGCGGCGGCCACCGACCAGCGGCACCATGAACGAGTAGAAGATGCGCAGCGTGGCGCCCGAGAGCGCGGGTGCCGCCGCCAGCCAGAACAGCTGGTTGGTCGAATACTTGAAGCCCAGGCCCGGCAGGCTCACGGCGACCACGCTCCAGACCTGCCAGATGGCAAAGGCCAGGAACAGCGCGGGCACCGAGATCCACAGGTTGAGCTTGGCGATGGCTTCGCCTTCGCGCTCCCAGAACGATTTGTCCTCCGGGGCCCAGAGGGTGAGCAGACGCCCCTGGCGCCCGCTGGTGGTGGTGGCAGACATGGTGAGTTTTCCTTGAAAGATCAACGGGTGGCAGGTTGCGCAACAGCGCCCTGCGAACCCATGAGACGGGTGTTGCGCACTTCGGTGAAGTACATCCAGATGAGCGAGACCCACACCACGCCGTACATCAGCATGAAAGCGCTGGAGCGGATGCCGGTAAGGTCCATCAGCGCACCGAACAGGATCGGCAGCACGAACCCGCCCAGGCCGCCAGCCAGACCCACGATGCCGCTGATGGCGCCGATGTTGTGGGGGTAGTCGTCGCTGATGTACTTGAAGACACTGGCCTTGCCGAAGGCCCAGCAAATGCCCAGCAGAAACATGAGACCGGTGAACAGGTACACGTTCAGGCCGATGTGGAAGGTCTTGGGGCCGTTGACGGTGACGATGGTGAAATCGGTCTGGGGGTAGCTCAGCAGGAACAGGCAGATCCAGCTCACCCACATCACCCACCAGGTCACGCTGTGGGCGCCGTACTTGTCGGACAGCATGCCTCCAATGGCGCGCAGCACACCACCGGGCAGCGAGAAGCACGCGGCCAGCAGCGCCGCCACGCGGATATCCAGGCCAAACTCGCCCACGTAGTACTGCACCATCCACAGCGACAGCGCCACGTAGCCGCCAAACACGATGCTGTAGTACTGGCAGTACTTGAGGACCTTGGGATCCTTGAGCGCCTTGAGTTGGTCGGTGAACTTGACGTTGCTGGGCACCAGGTGGGCCGGGTCGCTGTAGCTGAACAACCAGAACAGCACCAGCGTGCCGAGCATGATGGCCGCATACACCTGCGGCACCATGGTCCAGCCGAAGGCCACCAGCAGCACTGGCGCCACGAACTTGTTCACGGCTGCACCCGAGTTGCCCGCGCCATACACACCCATGGCCGTGCCCTGGCGATGCTTGGGGAACCAGCGCGCCACATAGGGCGTGCCCACTGAGAACGAGCCCCCCGCCAAGCCCACGAACAGGCCGATCGTCAGGAAGTGCCAGTACTCCGTGGCATAGCTCATGAGCCAGATGGCAGGCACGGTGGTGGCCATGACGGCCGCCATCACGATGCGGCCACCGAACTTGTCGGTCCAGATCCCCAGGGGCACCCGCACCAGCGAGCCCGTGAGCACGGGCATGGACATCAGCAGCCCGAACTGCGTGGAGTTCAGGTTCAGCATCTTCTTGATGGGGATGCCGATGACGCCAAACATCATCCACACCATGAAGCAGACCGTGAAGGCGAAGGTGCTGACGATCAGCACCGACCAAGCTTGGCGAGTGCGCTGCGGGCTGTCGCCCGGGGGCAGGGTTGCGTTGGCCATTGCGCGATTCCTCTCTTTTTGCATGAGAGGAATGGTCGCGTTTGTGGCGGCCTTTGCACATCCTTCACTAGAGGGTGTGCGGCGCGGCAGAGGGACTAGTTACCCTGGGCGGAGCATCGTCCGAAAGAACTATGGCGCAAGCGTTGTGGGTAGTAGCACCCGCTCCACACCAGCCCGACACGCCCGGAGCGTGCGTGGGCCAGCGCTATTCCGCGCGCTGCCGGTCCGAGGCGTACACCGCTGCCTGAACGCGCGAACTCAGGCCCAGCTTGCGCAGGATGTGCTGCACGTGGATCTTCACCGTGGTCTCGGCGATGTCGAGCGTGCGCGCGATCTCCTTGTTGCTGGCACCGCGTGCAATCTCGCGCAGCACGTCTTCCTCTCGCGGTGACAGGGGTGTGAAGCCGCTGGAGGCGCCTGCGGCGACCGCAGCGGCATCGGCGGGTATGGACGCGACGGGCGCTATCTCGGGCGCACCCTGCGACTGGAACGCCGCCACCAGCTTGCCCATCAGCTCAGGGCTAACCACGGGCTCGCCCCGGGCGGCACGGCGAATGGCCTGGGCCAACAGGTCGCCGTCGATGGTCTTGAGCAGGTAGCCCTGCGCGCCGTTGCGCAGCGCGGTGGCCAGGTCTTGCGCGTCCTCGCTCACGGTGAGCATGAGCACGCGCGAGGCGGGCGAGACTTCGCGCAGGCCTTGGATGGCATCCACGCCCATCACCCCGGGCAGGTGGTTGTCGAGCAGGATCACCTGCGGCTGCAGCTGGGGCGCAAGCCGCAGGGCCTGCGCGGCATCCCCCGCCTCGCCCACCACGGACAGGCCCTCATACTGGCTCAGCAGCGCGATCAGCCCGCGACGGAACAGCGTGTGGTCGTCCACCACCAGCAGCGTGACCGGCGTTGTCGTCGGCGCTGACGCGGGGGTTGGGGCAACGGGCGATACGGAGGTCGTCATGGCATGGTGGCTTGTTGGGGGGATACGGCGTATATCGAACCCGCTGAATGGGTGGATGCGGCGGGCTGGTGAGGCGGCGTGGGTGCGACCGAGGGAAGCTCGATGCACACGCGGGTGCCCTGCCCCGGAGCGGACTCCACCTGGACCACCGCGCCAATGCGCTGGGCCCGCTCGCGCATGATGCCCAGGCCTACATGCAGCGAGTCCGGTGGCACGGAGGCCACCTCAAAGCCAGTGCCGTTGTCCTGCACCTCAAAGCGCCAGCGTGGATGGCGGTGTACCAGCACATCCACCCGCGTGGCGCCCGAATGTTTGCGCACGTTCGACAAGGCCTCCTGCACCATGTGCAGCACCTGGATCTGCACGTCCTGCGCCAGCGGCAAGCCGTGGCCCACCATGCCCAGCGTGGTGGCCATGCCGGTCTGGTGCTCAAACTTGGACAAGGTGGCGCGCAGCGCTGACTCGATGTCTTCCTCGCTGGTGCGGGTGCGGAAGTGCACCAGCAGCTCGCGCACATCGGAATAACACTCGCGCACCCCCACATCCAGCTCGCCGATGCTGCGGTCGCGCTTGGCCTCATCGCCGCGCGCCACGGCATCGCGCAGCAGCTGGGTCTGGATCTTGAGGAAGGCCAGCGACTGGGCAATGGAGTCGTGCAGCTCCCGGGCCAGCAGGCTGCGCTCCTCGGCCACCGCCGCCTCGCGCTCCAGCGCGGTGGCACGCAGGCCCTCCATGGCACTGGCCAGGTGGCGCGTCATGGCTTCGAGCAGGTCGCGCAGTTCATCGGTCAGCTCCACCGGCGAGCGGAAGAACAGATCCACCTCGCCCAGCAGGCGCTGCAGCATCTGCACCGGGATGGTGACCATGGTCTGGAACCCCGCCTCGCGGCAATGGGGCAACGCAACGGTGGTGGACGGTGTGATGGGAATGACCCGCGTGCGCGCCTGGGCCTGCGGCTGGCCACACAGGCAGGTGCCCGTGTGCAGGCAGTGCTCGCCTTCGGCCATGGTGTTCGGCAGGCCGTCGCCCGCCAGCAGCACATAGCGTTCGTTGGCCTCATTGGACCAGCGCACGGCGGCTGCGTCGGCCCCCGCCACGCGGCGGATCTGCTGCACAAAACCCTGGGCCAGCAGCTCCAGGCTGCCCGCCGTGCTGGCCAGCGCGCTCACCTCATACAACGCGGCCAGGCGCTGGTTCTGCACAGCGATGCTGGCGGTCTTTTCGCGCACCTTGTGCTCCAGCTCGTCGTGCGATGCCTGCAGTGCATGCGCCATGAGGTTGAAGCCCGCCGACAGCTGACCGAACTCGTCATCCGTATCCACCGGCAGCCGCGTGCCCAGCTCGCCCTGGCGCAGCCGGGCCTGGGCCTGCTGCAGACGTGCCACGGGATTGATGACCAGCAGATAGCTCACGGCCATGAAGGTGACGGCAGCCACGATGGCCAGCGCCATCATGAACAGCTGGAACAGGTGCAGCGCGGCAGTCCAGCCCGCGATCTGAATCTCGATGGCATCCACAAAACCATCGACCTGCTGCACAAAGGCATCGGCCTCCGCCAGGTTCCGGGCGCGGTCCGGGGGCGATGCGCTGACCCACCCGGTGCGGGCCTCGGTCCACCGGGTGCGGATGCCATCGAACCGCGTACGTGTCTCGTCGCTCCACGGCACAAACAGCGGGCGCGACGGATCGCCCGTGCGCAGCAACTCCAGGCTGGCGTCGAACTGGCGGGCGCGTTCTTGCACGGCCTCGGGTGGCTCGCTCTGCAGCACCAGCACCATGCGCAGCATGTTCATGCGCAGGCGGCCGGCCTCGTTGACCGCCGCTGCGCCGCCTTCGAGCTTCCAGGTCACCCACAGGGTCAGGCCGATGGAAGCGAGCGCCACCAACAAGAAGCCCGCGCCCATGGCAAGGAGTTTGGTGGAGAGCGTGGGACGGGAGCGCATGGCGCAGTGTAGGGAAGGGGCATCACCACAACCTTGACCTGGGTCAAGAGCGGCCCGCGTAGCATGGCGCCATGCAACGACTGCCCCTCCCTCTCCTGCGCACCTGGCTGGTGCTGGGAAGCGTCACCGTGGCGCTGGCTGGCTGCGCCTACGCCCCTGCCCCGGGCACGCCGCCCTCCCCCCTCTGGACCGACCGCTTGCAGAGCCTGCTGCCCGCCGATGTACTGCTGCTGGGCGAGCAGCACGATGCACCCGACCACCAGCGCCTGCAGCGCGAGGCCGTGGCGTGGCTGTCCTCGCGCGGGCAGCTGGCGGCCGTGGTGATGGAGACGGCCGAGCGGGGCCACAGCACCCGGGGCCTGCCGCGCGATGCCAGCGAAGCGCAGGCCCAGGCCGCCCTGCAATGGGACAACGCCGCCTGGCCATGGCAGGCCTATGGCCCGGTGGTGATGGCGGCCGTGGGCGCCGGCGTGCCCGTGCTGGGAGGCAACCTGCCCCGCGCCCGCATGCGGGCCGCCATGGCGGAGACCGCCTGGGACCGGCACTTGCCCGCCCCCGCGCTGGCGCAGCAATACCAGGCGCTGCGCGACGGCCACTGCGGGCTGCTGCCGGAGTCGCAAATTGCGCCCATGGCCCGCATCCAGATAGCCCGCGACGCCAGCATGGCCCGGACGGCCCAGGAGGCGTTGCGCTCCGGCCAGACGGTGCTGCTGGTGGCTGGCGGCGGCCATGTGCTGCGCCACCTGGGCGTGCCAACCCATTGGCCGGCAAATCTGGTGTCAAAAGTGGTGATAGCGCAGGTGGAAAATGCGCCAGCCGCTATCAAATCAGGTGCACAAGCAGATGCCGTGGTCCAGACCCCGGCGCTGCCCCCGCGTGATGTGTGCGCAGAGTTGCGCGAGCAGTGGCGCCCTGCGCCTCCCGGACAGAAGGTCTGAGCGCACTCAGGGCCTGTTCACCCTATTCAGCCCTGCGCGGCGGCAGCAGTCTCCGCTTGCGCGCGCAGCAGCGCCACAAAATCGTCGGCAGGTACAGGGCGGCTGCACAGGTAGCCCTGGTAGGCGTCGCAGCCCCGCTCGCGCAGAAAGGCCAGCTGGCCCTCGGTCTCCACCCCCTCGGCCAGCACCGACAGGCCCATGCTATGCCCCATGGCGATGATGGCGGCGCTGATGGCCATGTCGTCCTCGCTTTGCGGAATATCGCGGATGAATCCCTGGTCGATCTTGAGCACGTCGATGGGGAACCGCTTGAGCTGTGCGAGCGACGAATAGCCGGTGCCGAAGTCATCCACCGCGATGCGCACCCCCAGCTCGCGCAGGCGCACCAGCACCTGGCGGGCCTCTTCGGTGCGCTCGGCCAGGGCGCTTTCGGTGATCTCCAGCTCCAGCAGGGCCGCCGGAAACCCGCTGGCCTGCAGCGCGGCCGCCGTGCAACCGGCCAGGTCGGTCAGGTGGAACTGGCGCGGCGACACGTTCAGCGCCAGGGTCAGCGGTGGCAGCCCGGCATCGCGCCATTGCTGGCCCTGACGGCAGACCTCGCGCACCACCCATTCCCCCAGCGGGCCGATGACGCCCGAGGTCTCGGCCACGGGAATGAAGCGCGCGGGGGAGATCAGCCCCTCTTGCGGGTCGTTCCAGCGCACCAGGGCTTCGGCGCCCTGGATGCGACCGGTGGCAATGTCGATCTGGGGCTGGTAGTACATCTGCAGATGGCCCTGGGCCAGCGCCAGGCGCAGGCGCGACTCCAGCTCCAGCCGCTCGCGGGCCGCCTGGGTCATGGCCTCGTGGAAGAAGCACCACGCCCCCCGGCCGCGCGCCTTGGCGCCATAGACCGCCGCGTGGGCGCCCTGCAGCAGCAGCTCGGTGGTGCCGGCGTGCTCGGGGAACATGCAGATGCCCACGCTCACGCCCGCCACCACCTCCAGCCCGTCGGGCGAACGCCAGGGTTCGGCCACGGCGCGGATCAGGTGGCGCGCCACGGCGGCCGCACCGTCAGCATGGCGCAGGTTGCGCGCCACCACCGCCAGCTCGTCGCCCGCCATGCGCCCCAGCACATCCCCGGGCCGCAGGGCGGACTGCACCTGCCGCGCAATGTGCTTGAGCACCTCGTCGCCCGTGGCGTGACCATAGCTATCGTTCACATCCTTGAAGCGGTCCAGGTTGAGCAGCAGCACCGCAATGTGCTCGCCGCTGCCCTGGGCCTCCTGCACCGCCAGCTCCAGCTGGTGCCCGAACCAAGTACGGTTGGACAGGCCGGTGAGCGGGTCGTTGTGTGCCAGGTATTCCAGCTGCCGCTGCTGGGCCTTTTCTTCGGAGATGTCGGTGAACATGCACACGTAGTGCGTGATCTCACCCGCCGGGTCGCGCACGGCCGACAGCGACATGTGCTCCGGAAAGATTTCGCCGTTCTTGCGGCGGTTCCAGATCTCGCCCTGCCAGTACCCGGTTTCGGTCAGCGCCGACCACATCGCCTCATAAAAAGCCTTGTCGTGGCGGCCCGACTTGAAAACGCGCGGGGTCTTGCCCAGCAGCTCCTCTTCGGTATAGCCCAGCAGCCGGGTGAACGCCGCGTTGACCGACAGGATGCGGCTGTGGGCGTCGGTCACCACCACGCCCTCCATGGTGTTGTCCACCACCGTGGCCGCCAGGCGCTGGCGGGCCTCGCTGCGCTGCAGCGCCGCACGCGCGGCCTTGATCTCGTCGAGGTCCTGCACCACACACACCAGGTGCGCGGGCTCATCGCCCACTTCGGGCGCCAGTGTCACGGTGCACAGCACGGGCGCCCGGCGGCCGTTGTCCAGCCGCAGGCAGTGGCGCTCGCCCACATAGTGGTCGATCTCGCCAGCCAGCAGGCGCTCCAGTTGCGACGCCGCCCAGTCAGGGTCCTGGGCGATCATCACATCGCGAAAATTGAGGCCCAGCGTCTGCGCAGGCGTGGCCCCCAGCAGGTCGCACAGGCGGGCGTTGGCCCACAGAAAGCTGCCGTCCAGCGCCACCCGCGCAAACCCGGCCGGCGCATGGCGCACGATCTGCGTCAGCTCCTGCGCCATGGCCATGCGCACCTTCTCGGCGCGGCGCATGCGCCGCAGCAGCCACCAGGCCAGGCCGCTGGTCAGCGCCACATAGCCCCAGCCCTTCCAGGTCTGAAAACGGGTCAGCAGGGCCGGGTCGGTCACCCAGTGGGCCAGCAACACATCGCCCGCAAACACCCAGGCCACCCCCAGCACCAGGTACAGCAGCATGCCCCGCCAGGGGACCAGTGATGAGGCATAGCCCTCGTTGCCCATTGCGCTTCTTGCGCTCCTTGTTGATTTCACGGTTTCACGGCCTTTGGCCCTTGCTGCGACAATTGCACAGCTATGACCAACGCCTACATCCTTACCCTGTCCTGCCCCGACCGCCTGGGGCTGGTGCACGCCGTCTCCGGCTTTTTGCTGGAGCATGGCGGCAACATCGAAGAAGCCGCGCAGTACAACGACCACGCCACGGGCCTGTTCTTCATGCGGGTGCAGTTTGCCTGCGACCAGCACGACCACCCCACCCTCAAAGCGCGCCTGACCAGCTTTGCCGAGCCCTACAACATGCACTGGAGCCTGCACGCCACGGCAGCCCCCATGAAAACCGTGCTCATGGTCAGCAAGGAAGGCCACTGCCTCAACGACCTGCTGTTCCGCTGGAAGAGTGGCCTGCTGCCCATCGACATCCGCGCCATCATCAGCAACCACCGCGACTTCTACCAGCTGGCGGCCAGCTACAACGTGCCGTTTCATCACATCCCGATGACGGGCAGCACCAAGGCCCAGGCCGAAGCCAAACAGTTTGAGATTATCGAGGGCGAAGGGGCCGAGTTGGTGGTATTGGCCCGTTACATGCAGATACTTTCTCTTGACCTATGTCAAAAGTTGGCCGGTCGGGCAATCAATATCCACCACAGCTTCCTGCCCAGCTTCAAGGGCGCCAAGCCTTACTACCAGGCGCATGACCGGGGCGTGAAGCTGATCGGTGCCACGGCCCACTACGTGACGGCCGACCTGGACGAAGGTCCGATCATCGAACAGGACGTGGCCCGCGCCGACCACACCGACACCGTAGAAGACCTCACGGCCCGCGGCCGCGACACCGAAAGCCAGGTGCTGGCCCGCGCCGTGAAGTGGCACAGCGAGCACCGCGTGATCCTGAACGGCCACAAGACAGTTGTGTTCCGTTGAGACGCCGCCAAGCATACGAACATCAGTTCGCACGCCACATGTTCAATCAAGCAATAGCAACATATGCAACCCACTAAAGCTACTGCGCGCCCCATAGGCGTGGACCTCTTTGCTGGTGCAGGCGGTCTCTCGCTAGGGTTTGAGCAAGCGGGGTTTGACGTAGTGGCTGCGGTGGAAATTGATCCAATTCATTGCGCCACTCACGAATACAATTTTCCGCAATCAAAAGCAATCTGCGCTTCTGTTGTCGATTTGTCGGGAGCAGATATTCAACGCATCGCGGGCCTTGGCCACACCGATATTGACGTCGTTTTTGGTGGGGCCCCGTGTCAAGGATTTTCCATGATCGGAAAGCGCGCCTTGGATGACGCTCGGAATCAGTTGGTTTTTCACTATGTGCGCTTGGTTCGAGAGCTAAATCCCAAATACTTTGTATTCGAGAACGTCAAAGGTTTAACTCTCGGCAAGCATGCCCAGTTTCTCGAAGAGCTTGTAGATGCCCTCACTGCATCTGGGTACAAGGTACTGTTGCCTTACCAAGTGCTGAATGCAGCAGATTTCGGCGTTCCTCAGGACCGAAAGCGGCTCTTCCTAATCGGCGCCCGGGCTGATCAAGTGCTGCCAGGCTATCCAAAGGCGTCGTCCCACCGCACCACCGTGTGGGATGCGATCGGTGATCTGCCAAATGCCGATGACTTTGCCGAGTTGGAAGAAAGCGATGCAACAACCGCTAGATGGAGCACGCGATCAGCCTATGCAAGGCGTTTGCGATGCCTAGAGGCTGATGCAACCGATTTCAGCTATCCGCGCTTGTTTCGCAAAGAACTGCTGACAAGCAGCCTACGCACCAGTCATACCGAACGCTCTCAGGCACGATTCCTAGCGACGCCGCCAGGGGAGACGGAGCCAGTAAGCCGCTTCAAGAAGCTTCATCCCGACGGACTGTGCAATACCTTGCGCGCGGGTACCGACAGTGCTCGAGGTGCATTTACCTCTCCCCGGCCAATCCATCCAACATTGCCTCGCGTAATCACAGTGAGAGAAGCTGCGCGACTGCACTCATACCCAGACTGGTTTCGCTTTCATGCAACGAAGTGGCATGGTTTCAGGCAAATCGGCAACAGCGTTCCACCGCTCTTGGGACGCGCAGTTGCAACACAAATTATGAGCGCTCTCGGCCTAGTCCCTTGTATACCGAGTGCGCCTTTGCAGCTAGGGATGGATTCGCTGTTGAATTTTCAGATGCTTGATGCTTCACGCCACTTTGGTGTTGCAAGAAACGTCATTGCTCAGCGTAAGCGAAGCGCCACCAGTCGCGACGTCTACACACGAAGCATTGAAGAGACCTATGCCTAAGTCCCCAGCACAACCGCAACCGAGCAGTGTTTCTAGGAACCCCAATCGATACGCAGCCATCATCGAGCGTGTTTTTCAGAATCACTACGAACCTGGAATCGATTCGTTTGAATTCACCCGAGAAGAGCTTATTGCAGTCGCTGCAGAACTCGAGCTGCAATTACCGAAGAACGTCGGCGATTTGATTTATTCGTTTCGCTACAGAAACGAACTTCCGGGAAGAATTCTCGACTCAGCCAAGTCTGGTCTTGAATGGATCATTGAAGGAGCGGGTCGTGCAAGATACCGTTTTCGCCTATCGCAACGTAATCGCATCCTGCCTAGGGAAGACTTGCTAACGATCAAGATGCCGGACGCAACGCCGGAAATCATTGGGGCTTACGCGTTGGGCGACGAGCAGGCTCTATTGGCCAAGGTCCGCTACAACCGTCTCATAGATGTTTTTCTTGGTATTGCGGCCTACTCTCTTCAGAATCACCTGCGAACAACAGTCAAAGGTATAGGGCAAATCGAAATTGATGAGATCTATGTCGGGCTGGACAAGCACGGTCGGCAATTCGTAGTCCCAGTGCAAGCCAAAGGAGGGTCTGACAAGCACGGCGTCGTGCAAACTCAACAAGACATCGCACTATGTGCACAAGCCTTTCCCGGGTTGATTTGCAGACCCGTGTCAGCGCAGTTCATGACGGACGACCGTATTGCGATGTTCGAGCTAACGGTTGTCGACGGAAGTGTCAAAGTGATGGAAGAAAGACACTATCAATTGGTCAACGCACATGCCATTACCTCATCCGACCTTGAGCAGTACTCGCGAACGTAGAGCAAGCACGGCGGCTCGCATTCCGCCCATCCAGTGCCTGCTGACGTTCGAGGCCCTGGCCCGCCTGCGCAGCGTGACGCAGACGGCCGACGAGCTGTGCGTGACGCCCAGCGCCGTGAGCCACCGCGTCAAGCAGCTGGAGCAGATCCTGGGCGTGCGGCTGTTTGGCCGGGCCGATTTTTCGCTGACCACCGAGGGCAGCGCCTACCTGGCCCATGTGCGCGAGGGACTGGGTGCGCTGCAGCGGTTCCCCGGCCAGGCGGCCGCGCCAGGGCGCCGGCGGCTCAAGCTGGCAGTGACGCCCACGTTTGCGCGCACCATCCTCATCCCCCGCCTGCGCCAGTTCACCGAGGCGTACCCCGAGATCGACCTGGCGCTGCAGGTCTCCATCCCGCTGCTGGACGTGGTGGCCGAAGACGCCGACCTGATGGTGCGCTTTGGCCCTGGCCACTATGCCGACGTGGAGCATGTGGAGCTGGCGCGCGACGTGGTCACGCCCCTGGCCTCGCCCGCATTCGTGCGCGAGCACGGGCCCTTTGACCGCCCCGAAGACCTGGAGGGCGTGCCCCTGCTGCGCAGCCCGCTGGAGCCCTGGCGCACCTGGTTTGCTGCCACGGGTCTCGACTGGGCTGAGCCCAGCGAGGGCTCGCAGTTCAACGACATCGGCCTGATGTGCGACGGCGCTGCTGCCGGCATGGGCGTGGCGCTGGTACGCCTGAAGCTGGGCGCGCCCTGGCTGGAGAACGGCACACTGGTGCGCCTGTTTGACACGGACACCGCCAGCCCCCACGCGCACTACCTGTGCTGGCGCACGGGCACCATGGACCGGTGGGAATGCGCGGCGTTTGCCGAGTGGCTGCGCAAAACCATGGCGTAGTAGAGGTATCCCCCTGAGTCGCCTTGGGCGCCTTCCCCCTTCTCTCGGATGCGCCGGGAAGGGGGACGCAGCCCTTGCTGCGAGGCGGCCCTTGCTCGGCCGCCCCCCTCGCCCGAGCCGGTCCCGCCTCCATCAGGTTCAGGCAAATTTGCCTCCAACGCTTGCCCAAAAGGCGCTAGCAGCTATCAATTGGTGAGCAATCCGGTGTTTTTCACAATCCCCTGAAGAAAAGCTCAAGCCCGGGCACCGAGCCATCCCCTACAGTGACAGCCATGAACACTGCCGCCGACCCCACCGTAGCCCTGTCCGAACGCGCCGCGCGTCAGGCCGAGGTTGTCCAGGCCCTGGGCCGCGTGCTGCCCGCCCACTCACTGCTCTGGCACAACGAGGACACCACGCCCTACGAATGCGACGGCCTCACCGCCTACCGCCAGCGCCCGCTGGTGGTGTGCCTGCCGGAAACCTACGACGAGGTGCAGGCAGTGCTGCAGGCGTGCCACCGGCTGCAGGTGCCGGTGGTGGCGCGCGGTGCGGGCACGGGCCTGTCGGGCGGCGCCATGCCGCACGCCCTGGGCGTGACGATGTCGCTGGCCAAGTTCAACCGCATTCTCGACATCAACCCCGAAAGCCGCACGGCCGTGGTGCAGTGTGGCGTGCGCAACCTGGCGATCAGCGAGGCGGCGGCACCCTACAACCTCTACTACGCGCCCGACCCCAGCAGCCAGATCGCCTGCACCATCGGCGGCAACGTGGCCGAGAACTCGGGCGGCGTGCACTGCCTCAAATACGGCCTCACCGTGCACAACGTGCTCAAGGTAAAGGGCTTCACGGTGGAAGGCGAGCCCGTCGAATTCGGCAGCGAGGCACTCGACGCCCCCGGCTACGACCTGCTAGCCGCCGTGATCGGCAGCGAGGGCATGCTGGCCGTGACCACCGAGGTCACCGTCAAGCTCATCCCCAAGCCCCAGCTGGCGCGCTGCATCATGGCCAGCTTTGACGACGTGCGCAAAGCGGGCGACGCGGTGGCCGCGGTCATCGCGGCCGGAATCATCCCGGCCGGCCTGGAGATGATGGACAAACCCATGACCGCTGCCGTGGAGGACTTTGTGCACGCGGGCTACGACCTGACTGCGGAAGCCATCCTGCTGTGCGAGAGCGACGGCACACCCGAAGAGGTAGAGGAAGAAATTGGCCGCATGAGCGACGTGCTGCGCGCTGCAGGCGCCATCGCCATCTCGGTCAGCAACGACGAAGCCGAGCGCCTGCGCTTCTGGAGCGGCCGCAAGAACGCCTTCCCCGCCAGCGGCCGCATCAGCCCCGACTACATGTGCATGGACTCGACCATCCCGCGCAAGCGCCTGGCGGACATCCTGCTCGCCATCCAGGAGATGGAAAAGAAATACCAGCTGCGCTGCGCCAACGTGTTCCACGCGGGCGACGGCAACCTGCACCCGCTGATCCTGTTCGATGCGAACGATGCCGACCAACTGCACCGCTGCGAGCTGTTTGGCGCCGACATCCTGGAGACCAGCGTCGCCATGGGCGGCACGGTGACGGGCGAGCATGGCGTGGGCGTGGAAAAGCTCAACAGCATGTGCGTGCAGTTCTCTGCGGCAGAGAACGCACAGATGTTCGGGCTCAAGCACGCGTTTGATCCGGCAGGGTTGCTGAACCCCGGCAAGGTGATCCCCACGCTGAACCGGTGCGCGGAGTACGGGAAGATGCTGGTGCGTGGGGGGCAGATCAAGCACCCCGACCTGCCGCGTTTCTGATCGCCATGAAGGCGCTGCAAGGGCTGGCCTTTCTTCTGCTCATGCAGTCGGGGGGCGAGGCGCTGTCTCACTTTTTGAAGCTCCCGGTCCCAGGGCCGGTGGTCGGCATGGTGCTGCTCTTGCTGGCCTTGCGCTGGCAGCCCGTGCGGGATGCCGTGGCGCCAGCGGCGGGCTTCTTGCTCCAGCACCTGTCGCTGCTGTTTGTGCCGGTGGGCGTGGGGGTCATGACCCACCTGGCGCTGCTGAGCACCTATGGCCTGCAGCTGGTGGCGGTGATTGTGCTGTCCACCTGGGTCGGTATGGCCGTGACGGCGCTGGTGCTGCGTCTTTTGCAGCCCAAGGAGACCCATGGCGAACTTCGTTGAGCTGTGGGTGTACCTGGCATCGGCCCCACTGTTCGGGCTGACCGCAACGCTGGCGGTGTATGTGCTGGCGCAGGCGCTGTCGGTGCGCTCGGGGCACGCGCCCTGGGCCAACCCGGTGATGCTGTCGGTGGCCATTCTGGCCACGGTCATGCTGGCCACCGGCACGGCCTATCCCACGTACTTTGCGGGCGCGCAGTTCATCCACTTCTTGCTGGGCCCTGCGGTGGTGGCGCTGGGCTGGCCCCTGTGGCAGCGCCGCGCGGCCTTGCGCTCGCGTTGGGGCCGTCTGGTGCTAGCCTCGCTGGCGGGTGGCAGCGCGGCGGCCGCCAGCGCTGTAGGCCTGGGCTGGGCACTGGGCCTGCCGGGTGATGTGCTGATGTCGCTGGCCCCCAAATCCGTCACCGCCCCGGTCGCCATGGGCATCGCCGCACAGATCGGCGGCGTGCCCGCCCTGGCCGCCGTGTTCGCGGCGCTGACGGGCATGGTGGGGGCGCTGTCTGCGCGCTGGTTGTTTGGCTTGATGCGCCTGCCCACCGACGCGCAAGGCATGGCACTGCGGGGCTTTGCGCTGGGCACGGCGTCACATGGCATCGGCGCGGCGCATGCGCTGCAGGTGCATGCCGAAGCGGGGGCGTATGCAGGGTTGGCGCTGGGGCTGCAGGTGGTGCTGGCGGCGGTGCTGATGCCGCTGGTGTTCCGGTTGTTGTGAGGGGTGCGGCAGGGACATCACCTCTTGTCCCACGCTGCGCCGCGCTCAGCGGTCCTCACCCGCCCCACAAAGCCCGCCCCATCTCCCCCACATGCGACACAGCAAACAGCACCAGCCCGATGAGCCCGCCCACCACGGTGCCATTGATGCGGATGTACTGCAGGTCCTTGCCAATGTTCAGCTCGATCAGCTGCGTCATCTCTTCCGTATCCCACCGCCGCACCGTGTCCTCGATGTGCTGCGCAATGAACGCCGACACATCCGGCGCCAGACCCTCCACCCACCGCTCCAGCCTGTCATTGAACGACTGCCGCAGCGCCGCGTCCCCCGCCAGCGACTCGCCCAGCCATAACCCCAGCTTGCCCATCTGCCGCGCCAGCACCGAGTTGGCATCGGCCAGGTCGCGTTGCAGAGCGCCGCGCAGATCCAGCCACAAGGTCTGCACATAACCTGCCACCGTGGCGTCGGTCTGCAACCAGGTGCGGATCTCCTCGCACTTGCGCTCCCATTCCGGGTCGCTGCGCAGGCGCTCGATAAAGCGCTGCACCGCCACATCAAACTGCGCACGCAGTGCATGCTGCGGGTTGGCGGCCACATCGGCCATCAGGCTCTCCAGCGCGCGGGCCAGCAGGGCCGAGCCCTTGTCGCCCAGCCAGTCGCTGGGCAGTAATTTCTCGGTGCGCGGGTGGTCCTTCTTCAGCCAGACCACGATGGACTGCGCGACCCAGGTGCGGGTTTGCTCGTTCTGCAGCAGTTCGATGAGCTTGGCCAGCACGTCGTCCAGCAGCGCCTGGTGACGGCCGTTGTGCGTGAGGGTGTCGAGCACCGCCGCCAGGGCACGCGACATATCCACCTGCCCGATCAAGGCACGCGCGGCTTTTTGGATGAAGCGCTCCACCTGCGCGTCCTGCACCGTCTCCAGCGCGGCCGATGCCAGGCGCGTGGCCTGGTGCCCCAGCAGCGCGGCGTTGCCTGGCGCCGTGAGCCACTGCGCCAGACGCTCGGCCGGGTCGTGCCGGCGGATCAGCGACACGAGCGAAGGCACGTCCAGGAACTTGTCGCGCACAAAGGTGGCCAGGTTGCGGCCGATGCGCGCCTGGTTGCGCGCGATGACTGCGGTGTGCGGAATGGGCAGGCCCAGCGGGCGCCGGAACAGCGCCACCACCGCAAACCAGTCCGCCAGCGCACCCACCATGGCGGCCTCGGCCATGGCCTTCACACCATTCAGCCAGAGACCCCGCTCTACCACGCTGGTGGCCAAAAAAACGGCGGTGACCAACAACAGCAGGCCCAGAGCCTGCCGCTTGGCACGCCCCAGGGCGAGGGTTGCGCTATCCGCCTCGGCGTTCATCCAGGCAAGCCCGCCGATCTTGACCGCAACCCGTCAGGCAGCCGCCGCAATCTGGTCCAGCGCCTTTGACAAGTGGCCCACGGTGCGGTCCACGTTGTGCCACTTCTCCAGGCCAAACAGGCCGATGCGGAAGGTCTTGAAGTCCGGCCCTTCATCGCACTGCAGCGGCACACCCGCAGCAGTCTGTAGCCCCACTTCCATGAACTTCTTGCCGTTCTGGATGCCGGGGTCGGTGGTGTAGCTCACCACCACGCCGGGCGCCTTGAAGCCGTCTGCCGCCACGCTGGGAAAGCCACGCGATTCGAGCAGCGCGCGCACCTTGGCGCCCAATTCGATCTGCTCGTCACGCACCTTGGAAAATCCATATTCACGCGTCTCGGCCATCACCTCGCGCAGGCGCACCAGCGCATCCGTGGGCATAGTGGTGTGGTACGCGTGCTGGCCCTTTTCGTAGCCCTCGGCAATCTGCATCCACTTCTTGAGGTCGCACGAAAAGCTGCTGCTCGTGGTGCCCTCGATGGCTTCGCGCGCACGCTCGGACAGCATCACCATGGCGCAGCAGGGCGACCCGCTCCAGCCCTTTTGCGGCGCGCTGATGAGCACATCCACGCCCGTGGCCTGCATGTCCACCCACATCGCGCCCGACGCCACGCAGTCCAGCACAAACAGCGCGCCCACCTCATGCGCAGCCGCCGTCAGCGTGCGGATGTAGTCATCCGAAAGGATGATGCCGCTGGCCGTTTCCACATGGGGCGCAAACACCACCTTGGGCTTTTCTGCGCGGATGGTGGCGGCGACTTCTTCTGCGGGGCATGGTGCCCAGGGCGCCTGCGGGCCACTGCCCTGCTGGCGCGCCTTGCACACCACGGAGCCGCCGCCCAGGCCCTTGTCGGCATCAAAGATCTGCGTCCAGCGGTAGCTGAACCAGCCGTTGCGCACGATGAGCACCTTTTCCTTGTTGGCAAACTGGCGCGCCACGGCCTCCATGCCGAAGGTACCGCTGCCGGGCACCAGCACGGCCGTGTGGGCGTGGTAGACCTCTTTGAGCGTGCCCAGGATGTCCTGCACCACGCCGGTGAAGCGCTTGGACATGTGGTTGAGCGCGCGGTCGGTGTAGACCACCGAAAATTCGAGCAAACCATCGGGGTCGATATCGGGCAAAAGGCCGGGCATAGAGGAGTCTCCGCGTGTGAAACTGAGGGAGGAAAAAAGGGACGATCAGGTCAGCTTATCATGGCCCCGCGCCACCCCAAGGCCGCGCGCCATGCAGCAAAAACCCTTCCGATTCCTGCCCACCGCACTGCCCGGCATCGAAGCGATGCAGGCCGACTCCCGCCTCGTCTTCGGCAGGCACATGCACTTGCAGTTCGGCCTCGGCGTGATCGAGCGGGGTGCGCAGAAATCGGCCAGCGGCCGGGGGATTGTGGAATCGGGCCCAGGCGACACCATCACGGTCAACCCCGGCGAAGTCCACGATGGCATGCCGCTGGACGAGCGTGGACGCGCCTGGCGCATGCTCTACCTGGAGCCCGCCCTGGTGGTGCCATTGGCGGCAGAGGTGCATCCGGGCCCGCACGGCTCCGCCTTCGAATTCCATGCTCCGACGATGCGCGATGCGCGGCTGGCGGACCAGGTACTGGCGCTGTTCGACGCGGCCACCCACCGCCCCAACCACTCGGCCGCAGCGTTGCATGTGGAGGAATGCCTGTTGCGGGTGCTGGGCGGCCTGCTGCGGCCGAAGGGCCACCAACAATCCGCCGCGTCCATCGCCAGGGCTCGCACCATGATGGACGACGATCCCACCGCGGCCTGGAGCCTCGCGCAACTGGCCGATGCAGCAAGTTTGAGCCGCTACCAGCTCGTGCGCCAATTTGCCCAGGCCACGGGCCTCACGCCGCACGCCTACCTGCTGCAGCGCCGACTGCAGCTTGCGCGCCATCTGATGGGTGCGGGTACGCCCCTGGCTGATGTCGCCGCAGCCAGTGGCTTTGCCGACCAAAGCCACCTGACGCGCCTCTTCACGCGCAGCTTTGGCATCACACCGGGCGCCTACGTCCGCACACGCGGCTGACAGCCCGGACCCTGCAATTTCGTTCAAGACCGTTGTGCGGGGGTTGGCCGATGCTGCGGGCATCGCCAATTCACGCCGCCGCCGCGCGGCCTCTCGCCATGGGCATCGAATTTCTCATCACCTCTCTCATCGTGGTCGTCTCGCCGGGGCCAGGAACCCTGCTGACCGTGGCGGCCGGGCTCTCGGGCGGCGCGCGAGCCGCCGCCGTGACGGCGCTGGGCTGCACGCTCGGCATCGTGCCGCACCTGCTGGCGGCGATCACCGGGCTGGCCGCACTTCTCAACGCCAGCGCCACGGCATTCGAAGTTCTGCGCTACGCGGGGGTCGCCTACCTGGTCTACATGGGCTGGGCCACGTGGCGCTCGCCCGCCACACTGGAGGTTCGCACTGACGCACCCGCACGCACAGCCGGTGGGCGTATCGCGGAAGCCATGCTGATCAACCTGCTCAACCCCAAGCTGTCGCTGTTCTTCCTCACCTTTCTGCCGCAGTTCATCGCACCGGGTGAAGCGCAGCCCGCGTGGCGCATGCTCCAGCTCTCGCTGGTCTTCATGGCCATGACCTTTGTGGTGTTCTTGGGCTATGGCGTCTTTGCCGCCCGGTTTCGTGACCAGGTGCTGCAGCGCCCCGGCACGCTGGTGTGGCTGCGCCGCGGCTTTGCGGCCGCGTTTGTCGGGCTCGGCGCAAAGCTCGCCCTGATGCACCGATAGGCACCACCGTGTCAGGTGCCGTGCTGCTTCACCAAGTATCGATGCAACGTGGACCCAGCGGCGCCACCTGCGCCGATGCCAACCCCCGCGCCAGCCAGGCCCGCGTGTCCGCCGGGTCGATCACCGCGTCGATCTCCAGCGTGGCGGCCATGTGCATCGCCTCGCCGTTGGCGTAGGACTTGGCCAGCAGCTTGGCAAACAGCGCGTCGCGCTCGGCGCCCTCGGGCAGCGCCTCCAACTCCTTGCGAAAGCCCAGGCGCACGGCGCCTTCGAGCCCCATGGCGCCGAACTCGCCCGTGGGCCAAGCGACAGTGAACACGGGCGCATGAAAGCCCCCGGCCGTCATGCCCATGGCGCCCAGGCCGTAGCCCTTGCGCAGCACCACGCTGAAGGTGGGCACGCGCAGGCTGGCGGCGGTGACGAACAGGCGGCTTACGTGGCGCACCTGGGCCGTGGCTTCGACCTCAGGGCCGACCATGAAGCCGGGCGTGTCCACCAGGCTCACGATGGGCAGGCCATGCGCGTTGCACAGCTGCATGAAGCGCGCGCCCTTGTCCGCCGCATCGGCATCGATGGCACCGCCCAGGTGTTGCGGGTTGTTAGCCAGCAGGCCCACAGGGCGGCCTTCGATGCGTGCCAGCGCGGTGTGGATGCCCGCGCCAAAGCCGGTGCGCAGCAGCAGCAGGCTGCCCTCGTCCACCAGGCCTGCCATCGCCGTGCGGGTGTCGTACACGCGCAGACGGTTCTCGGGCACCACGGCGCGCAGCAGGCGCTGGTCGGGCGCGGACCACTCTGATGTGCGGCCCTGGAAGAACGACAGGTAGTGGCGCGCGGCCTGCACCGCCCCGGCTTCGTCATCGACCAGCACGTCGATCACGCCGTTGGCATGCTGCACGGGGCTGGGGCCGATCTGCTCGGGCTTGAAGACGCCCAGGCCACCGCCTTCGATCATGGCCGGGCCGCCCATGCCGATGTTGCTGGCGCGCGTGGCAATGATCACGTCGCTGCAGCCCAGCAGCGCCGCGTTGCCCGCAAAGCAGCGCCCGGCGGCGATGCCGATGACTGGCACCTGGCCCGACAGCGCCGCGTAGCTGGCGAAGGTGTGCACATGCAGCCCCGCCACCACGGGCATGTCGGTGTCGCCCGGGCGCCCGCCGCCGCCCTCGGCAAACAGCACCAAGGGCAGCTTCTGCGCCAGCGCGATGCCGAGCATGCGGTCGGTCTTGGCGTGGTTGCGTGCGCCCTGGGTGCCCGCGAGCACGGTGGCGTCGTACGACATCACCACGGCGCGGGACTTCTCGTCGCCAAACAGTGCGCCGTTGATGCCGCCAATGCCCGTGACCATCCCATCGGCGGGCGTGTTGGCAATCAGGTCCTCCTTGCTGCGGCGTCGGGCCTGCGCGGCGATGGCGAGGGCGCCATATTCGATGAAGCTGCCGTCGTCGCACAGGTCGGCAATGTTCTCGCGCGCGGAGCGGCCACCTTGCGCGTGGCGCTTGGCCATGGCGTCGGGGCGCGCGGCGTCGAGCGTGAAGGCGTGGCGGTCGATCACGCGTTGCAGGTCGGCGCGGATGTGGTCGGGGTCGTGCGCAGCGCTGCCCTGCACTTCGACATCGGCCGCATCGTCCACCGGGTCCAGCACCAGCAGCGGCTGCTCCTGCGCGACGTAGCCACCGGCCACGGCCAGCAGCGCGCCCACGCGGCCTGCGTGCGGGGCCAGCAGCACATGCTCCATCTTCATGGCTTCAAGCACGGCCAGCTCGGCGCCGGCAGCGACCACGTCGCCCTCGGCCACGCTCAGCTGCACCAGGCGGGCGGGCATGGGGGCCAGCACTGCGCCGTCAGGGGTGTCAGAGGCAATATGTGGTTCTTTTTGCCCTGTAGCGCTAGTCGAATCTGCCTTGATAGCTATATTTTTAGTAGCAACCAGAAGCTCTGGCAGCACCGACTCCAGCCAGCGCGTGTGCACCTGCTGGCTCTCCATTTCGGGCCGTGTTGCCAGCGCCTGCAGCAGCGCGAGGTTGGTGGCCACACCGTCGATGCGGCACTCGGCCAGCGCGCGCTGCGAGCGGCGCAGCGCATCGGCAAAACGCGGGCTGCGCGTGTGCACGATGAGCTTGGCCAGCAGCGTGTCGTAGTGCGGCGACGGCGTGGCGCCTGCTGCGCCGTGCGTGTCCACGCGCACGCCGGGGCCTGCGGGCAGGTCAAAGCGGCTGAGCGTACCGCTGCCGGGGGTGGCGTTGCCCTGTGCGTCCAGCGTCTCGGCGTTGATGCGCCACTGCACGGCAAAGCCCAACACGGCAGGCGGTTCGGCAGGGTCGAGGCCGATGTCCTGCAACGTGCGGCCCGCGGCCAGCGCAATCTGCGCCTGCACCAGGTCCACGCCGGTGACCTCTTCGGTGATGGTGTGCTCCACCTGCAGGCGCGGGTTGCATTCGATGAACACAAACGGCAGGTCGTTCGAGGCCAGGTCCACCAGAAACTCGAACGTGCCCAGGCCCTCGTAGGCCACGGCGCGCGCCATGGACAGTGCGGCGGTGGTGATGCGCTCGCGCAGCACTGCGGGCAACGAAGGGCTGGGCGCGATCTCCACCACCTTCTGAAAGCGCCGCTGCAGCGTGCACTCGCGCTCGCCCAAGGCAATTACCTCGCGCCCGTCGCTCAGCACCTGCACCTCGATATGGCGGGCGTTGTCCATCAGGCGCTCCACGTACACGCCGTCCACACCAAAGGCGGCCTGCGCCTCGCTGCGACAGCGCGCGTAGGCAGCGGGCAAGTCATCGGCCGACGCCACCGCGCGCATGCCCCGCCCGCCGCCGCCACCGATGGCCTTGATGACGATGCCAGCATGGGCGTGCTGCGCGAAGAAGGCCTGGGCCTCCTCCAGAGACACCGCCGCCTGCGTGCCGGGCATGAGCGGCACGCCCTGCTGCTGCGCCAGCGCACGGGCCTGCGCCTTGTCGCCGAACAACGCGAGCTGCGCAGGCGTGGGGCCGATGAAGCGCAGCCCCGCCTCGGCGCAGGCGCGGGCAAAGTCGGCGCGCTCGCTCAGGAAGCCATAGCCCGGGTGCACGGCATCGCAGCCCTGCGCCTGCGCAATGGCGATGAGGCGCGCGCCGTCCAGGTACGCCGCCGGGCCGGTGGCGCCCAGTGCCACGGCCGCACTGGCTGCGTGGACATGGGGGCTGGTGGCGTCATCGTCGGCATACACGGCCACGCTGGCAATGCCCAGGTCGTGCAGGGCGCGCACCGTGCGCAGTGCGATCTCGCCCCGGTTGGCGATCAGGACTTTGGCAAAGAGGGGCAAGGTCATGGTTTTGCTTCTGTTTTTATAGCATTTAGCGCTTTACTGATAAGCGCTGGCGGCTATTTTTTTCTAATTGATGGACTCACAGAACTGCGCTTGCCTCGCAGCGCTTGCAACTGGCGGGGCCCACACCAGGGCTCCCGCGCAAGGGCCGCCCCGCCGCGCTGGGAGCGTCCCCCTCCCTAGCGCGAAGCGCGTAGAGAGAGGGGGAAGGCGCCGCAGGCGACTCAGGGGGTGTTTCATGCATCCCGAAGCAGGCGGCGCAGCACTTTGCCAGCGCCCGTGGCGGGCAGTGCGTCGATGAAACGCACCTCGCGCGGGGCTTTGTAGGGCGCCATGTTCTCGCGGCACCAGGCCACCAGGCCGGCGGCGTCCACATCCTGGCCGGACTTCTTGACGATGAAGGCGCGCACCACCTCACCCTTTTCCGCATCGGGCACGCCGATGACGGCGGCCTGGGCCACGGCGGGGTGCTTGATGAGCAGGGTCTCGACCTCTTCGGGGAACACGCTGTAGCCCGAGACCTTGATCATTTCCTTGAAACGGCCGATGAAGCTGAGGTAGCCGTCCGCATCGATCTTGCCCATGTCGCCGGTGTAGACCCAGCCATCCCGCAGGGTCTTGGCCGTGGCCTCGGGCTTGTTCCAGTAGCCCTTGAAGTTGCCGGGGCCGTGGATGGTGATCTCGCCCACCTCGCCAACGGCCAGCGGTGCGCCGGTGTCGGGATCGACGATGCGCAGGGTGTTGCCCGGCACGGGCTTGCCCTGGGTGCCCCAGCGGATCGCGTCCACCGGCATGGCGGTGTCCACGGTGTGGGTTTCCGACAGGCCATAGGCCGCCTCGTGCGCAATGCAGTTGGGTGCGAACTGCTGCCACTGCAGGGCCAGCGCCTCGGTGAAGGTGATGCCGAAGCTGGTGACTGGGTTGCGGCGCAGCGCGCTCCAGTCCATCTCGCGTGCGCCGGGCACCTGCATGAGCGCGCCGTTCATGGGCGCGATGCTGTACCACCAGGTCACGCGGTGGCGCTCCAGCGCCTGGGCCACGCCCAGCGGGTCAAAACGGTACAGCAGCACGGCCGTGGCGCCGGTGTACACGGGCAGGTTCACGCCCATCACCATACCGGCGATGTGGTACAGCGGGGCCACGGCCAGCAGCGTTTCGTGCGGCGTCATGCCATTGCAGTCGGCCGACGCGGCGGTCTTGAAGGTGGCATTGCCGTAGCTCAGCATCGCGCCCTTCGGCAACCCGGTGGTGCCCGAGGTATAGGTCATGAGCGAAATGTCATCCATCGACAGCGCCACGGGCGCAGGCCGCGCACCGGTGCGGGTGGTGGCCAAGAAGTCTTCGCAGCCCGCAGGCACCGGAGCCATGGCGGCGCGCATGGCCAGCAGCTCGGCGGGTACGTCGATGCTGGGCGTGCCCTCGGGTAGCAGCTCGGCATAGCGCACCACAAACACCTGCTGCAGCGCAGTCTTGGCGCGCACCTTGTCCACCACGGGCAGCAGCACATCGGCCGCGACGATCACGCGCGCCTGCAGGTCGGTGAGCTGGTACTCCAGCTCATGCTCCTTGTTCAGCGGCCCGCAAGGGCAGACGATGGCGCCGATCTTCTGGATGCCGTAGTGCGCCATCACGTACTGCGGGCAGTTGTTCATGAACAGTGCCACGGGCTCGCCCTTGGTCACACCCAGCGCCTGCAGGTGCGCGGCAAATGCATCACTGGCCGCATCAAGCTGCGCCCAGGTGAGGGGCTGGCCGTACCAGAGGTAGGCGATGCGGTCGGGCGTTTCGCGCGCGTGACGGCGCAGGTGTTCGTGCAGCAGCAGCTGCGGTGCGGCAGAAGGCATGGCGTTGTCTCCGAGGTGTCTGGAATCGCTGGTTCTTGGCGGCCACTCAGGGTTTTCTCTGAGCGCCCTCACCCGCCAGCGTCTTGCCAATATATACCGCTCGGTAGAACAATGCTACCCATGGGTATAACTCCAACGTCGCGCAAAGGACACCGATGAACCAGCAGCCCCCCGTGCAGGCCAGCGGCCGCCAGAAGGCCGCCACGGCCGGGTCGGACGAAAAGCGCGAACGCATCTTGCGCGCAGCCGAGGCGCTATTCGATGCGCAGGGCTACGCCAATACCACCATCGAGCAGATCGTGCAGCAGCTGGGCGTGACCAAGCCCTTTGTGTACTACTACTTTCGTAACAAGCAGGAGATCTTCGAGACCCTGTCGTGGGCGCCTGCCGTGGCGTGTTTCACTGCGATGGACTTTGCGGCGGACGATGACCGGCCTGCCCATGTGAAGGTGACGGAAGGCATCGAGCGGCTGATCCGCGCCACGCTGGAGCACCACCCCTCAGCCTTCTTCCCGTACCGCGAGCCGCAGGTGTACCGGCCCGAGTACCTGGCGGCCCAGAAGGATTTGGCGACCCACTTCTACGACCGGCTGTGCGCGCTGCTCGAACAGGGCCGCGACGACGGCATGTTCGAGTTCAACGACACCAAGATTACCGCCCTGGCCGCCTGCAGCCTGCCCGGCTTTCTCTACAACTGGTACCGCCCTGACGGCCGCCTGTCGCAAGACGAGGTGGTGCAGGAGCTGGCGCAGCTGGCCTGGCGTGTGCTGGGGCTGCGACGAACCCGCAAGCGCAACTCAGCCTGACGCGCACCGCAGCACCCCTACACCAGGCACAACAACCACCGGAGACAAAACCCATGAAAACCGTGTTCCTCACCCCCCTGGCCGCTGCGGCGGCCCTGCTGATCGGCACGGCCGCCAGCGCGCAGGAGACCTTCAAGGTCGCCTACATCGACCCGCTGTCGGGCCCGTTCGCCAATGTGGGCGAGCTGATGCTCACCCACACGCAGTACGCCATCGAGGACATCAACGCCAAGGGCGGCGTGCTCAAGGGCACCAAGCTGCAGCTGCTGCAGTTCGACAGCAAGCTCTCGGCGCAGGAAAGCCAGAGTGCGCTGCAGGCCGCCATTGACCAGGGGGCCAAGGCCATCGTGACGGGCGGCTCGGGCTCATCGGTGGTCACGGCGCTGGTGCAAGCGGCAGCGCGCCACAACCAGCGCAATCCGGGCAAGGAGATCCTGGTGCTGAACCACTCCTCCATCGACCCCGAGCTGACGGGCAAGGCCTGCAACTTCTGGCACTTCCAGTTCGAGGCCAACACGGCCATGAAGATGAAGGCCATCGCCAACTACATCAAGAAGCAGCCGGACATCAAGAAGGTGTACCTGCTGAACCAGGACTACGCCCATGGCAAGCAGTGGGCGCACTATGGCCGCGAGATGGTGGGCCTGGCGCGGCCCGACATCCAGTTTGTGGGCGAGGCGCTGCACCCCATCGGCCGCGTGAAGGACTTTGCACCCTACCTTGCCAAGGTCAAGAGCACCGAGGCCGACTCGGTCATCACCGGCAACTGGGGGCAGGACATGACGCTGCTGCTCAAGGCGGCGGGTGACGCGGGCTACAACCTACGCTACTTCAACCACAGCGCGGGCTCCATCCCCGGCACGGTGCTGGCGGTATCGCAGGCCAAGCAAGGCCAGCTGACCTGGGTGGCCGAATGGCACCCCGGACAGGCCGACACCCCCAAGGTGGACGCGCTGGCCAAGACCTACAAGACCAAGACGGGCAAGGACTTCCTCGCGCCGCGCATCGAGATGACGCCGCGCTTCCTCGCCGCCGCCATCAACAAGGCCCAGTCCACCGACCCGGTGAAGGTGGCGCGCGCGCTGGAAGACCTGACGCTCGAATCGGTGGTGGGCCCGGTGCGCATGCGCGGCGAAGACCACCAGCTGCTGCTGCCCCAGGTGGTCAACACCATCGCGCCGGTGGACGGCAAGGCCGTGAAGGTGGGCTGGGAAGGCACGAACTATGGCTTTCGCACCGATGCCGCCTACACCGGCAATGAGCTGGCGCAAGGCACGGATTGCAAGATGAACAGACCGTAGCCCCCCTGAGTAACCGTCTTCAAAGTCAAGCGCGATGAAGCGAAGCATCCCAAGGTTTCCCGGTTCTGACCATGGCGTTGAGCATGGTCAGCAGCTTGCGCATGCAAGCGACCAAGGCTACCTTGGGCAGTTTGCCTGCGGCTTTGAGGCGCTCGTAGAACGCCCGGATGACGGGGTTGTAGCGCGTGGCGGTCAGGGTCGCCATGTACAGCACACGCCGAATTTCAAAACGCCCGCCCTGCACCCTGCGCCTGCCTTTACGGTTGCCCGAGTCGTTGGACATAGGGGCCACGCCCACCAAAGCCGCTATCTCGCGGCGATTGAGCCGACCCAGTTCAGGCAACTGGGCAATCAGCGTTGCGCTGGCCACAGGACCTATGCCGTTGGTCGATTGCAGCAACCCGTCGAGTTCGCTGAAGTGCTCGCGCACATGGCCCACCATCTGTGCCTCCAGATCATGGAGTTGGGCCTTGATGGCGGCAATGATGGCCTCGATGCTGGGGTGCAGTTTTGTGGGCGTGATCTGCAGACGCTGGCGTTCGCTGCCCAGCATGGCCAGCAACTGACGGCGGCGCGTGACCAAAGCCGCCAGCCACTGCTGACACTCATCGGCCACAGGGCGCAGAAAGCGCGCCAAATCCTCGCGGCGCACCAACACCGCTGCCATCTCGGCCAGCATGCGCGCATCCACGGCATCGGTTTTTGCCAGACGGCCCATGCTCCTGGCAAAGTCACGCGCCTGGCGCGGGTTCAGCACGGCCACAGGCAGGCCCGAGGCTTGCAACGCACAGGCCAGGGCAGCCTCATAGCCACCGGTAGCCTCCATGACCACCAGGTCAACCCCCAAGGGCAACAAACTGGCCGCCAGTGCCGAGTGTCCATCGGGGTCATTGGAAAACCGCTGCGCACCGCTGTCGGCGCCCAGCACACAGACATCCACGTGGGCCTTGGCCACGTCGATGCCTACCGTCAGTGAAAAAGCAGACATGATCTTCAGCTCCCATGCTTGTACATGCGCGCTCGAAGGCGGCGCGCGTAACCGTTCGGGCTTCATGAAGACCAGCGCGGCAGCCGTGCGTTATGTACTCAGGGACGGGCTCGAACACCCCAGTCGCTACCAAACTGCACGGACCGGTCTGGCTACCCCCAAAAGGGCAATCAAACTTTACCGCGAGGGTCGGATGGAAGATACAAGTCGCCTTCGGCGCCTTCCCCCTCGGGGGGACGACGCCCTCGCTGCTGGGCGGCCCTTGCTCGGCGTCCCCGACCTAGGCAGCGCCCATTTCGCCGGCCGAGGGGATTGCAGCCGCAGGGGATGCCAACGCGACTAATATGGCCGGCCATTCATTGACCCGACCCACAAGGACCGCGCCCATGCCCGACTTTCGCAGCGACACCGTCACCCAGCCCACGCCCGCCATGCGCGAGGCCATGTTCAAGGCCCCGCTGGGCGACGATGTGTTTGCCGACGACCCCTCGGTGAACGCACTGCAGGACCATGCCGCCGAGCTGCTGGGTTTTGAGGCCGCCCTGTTCGCCCCCTCGGGCACGCAAACCAACCTGATCGCGCTGTGGGGCCACTGCCAGCGCGGCGACGAGGCCATCGTGGGCCAGAGCTGGCACACCTACCGCTGGGAGGCGGGCGGCATGGCCGTGCTGGGCTCCATCCAGCCCCAGCCGGTCGAAACCCAGCCTGACGGCACGCTGCGCGTGGCCGACATCGCGGCCGCCATCAAACCGGACGACCCGCACTTCGCGCGCACCCGCCTGGTGGTGCTGGAAAACACGACCGGCGGCCAGGTGCTGCCGCCCGCCTACATCGCCGAGGTGGCGCAACTGGCGCGCAGCCGGGAGCTGGCCATGCACCTGGACGGCGCACGCATGTTCAACGCTGCCACGGCCAATGCCGCGCGCAACGGCACCGATGTGTATGCGGAAGCGCGCGCGCTGTGCAGCCACTTTGATTCCGCATCGCTGTGCCTGAGCAAGGGCCTGGGCGCGCCCGTGGGCTCGCTGGTGCTGGGCTCGCGCGACTTCATCCGGCAGGCGCGCCGCACCCGCAAGATCCTGGGCGGTGGCATGCGGCAGGCAGGTGTCCTGGCGGCTGCCGGCCACTACGCGCTGCAGCACCACGTTCGGCGCCTGGCGGAAGACCACGCCCGCCTGGACCGGCTGGCCCAAGGGCTGACCGAAGCCAACCACAGCCACCCCGTGCTGCAGGGCAAGCTCACCGTGCTGCCGTGGCAGACCAACATCCTCTTCACCGACCTGCACGCAGAGGTGGCCCCAGCCTTCACCGCCTGGCTGGCGCAGCACGGCGTGCGCGTCACCAGCAGCCTGTATGGCGGCGCCACCCGGCTGCGCTGGGTGACGCACTTGGATGTGAGTGAGGCGGACGTGACAGCGGCGCTGGACTGCGTGGCGCGCTTCACGCTGCCGGGCTGAGCCCGCTCAGGCGGCGGGGTAGGTCCGGCCACCAAACACGCCGGTGCCCACGCGCACCAGCGTGCTGCCTGCCTGAATGGCGGCCTCCAGGTCGGCCGTCATGCCCAGGGATAGGGTGTCAAACTGCCCCAGGCTTGGCTCTCCCACTGCCGATATCTCGTCAAATAGCCTTCTGGCGCTAGTGTGGATTGCCAATTGCGCTTCAAATTCAGGAGCATGGTCCGGAATGCTCATGAGCCCCCGCACCACCAGCCGTGGCAGTTTTGCGACAGCGCGCACCAGGTCCAGGGCCTCGGCCGGGGCCACGCCCGACTTGGTGGGCCCACCGTCGATGTTGACCTGGATACATACCTGCAGCGGCGGCAGGTGATCGGGCCGCTGGGCCGACAGGCGCTCGGCGATCTTGAGCCGATCCACCGTATGCACCCAGGCAAAGTGCTCGGCCACCAGGCGGGTCTTGTTGCTCTGGATAGGGCCAATGCAGTGCCACTGTAGCGCCACGCCGGGCAAGGCAGCCCGCACGGCGGCGATCTTGTCCACGCCCTCCTGGATGTAGTTCTCGCCAAAGGCGCGCTGGCCTGCGGCCACCGCCTCCAGCACTGCATCGGCGCCAAAGGTCTTGGAAACGGCCAGCAGGCCCACCTGGCCCGGGTCACGCCCGGCAGCCCGGCACGCCTGGGCGATCCGGCCCATAACCTGTTGGAGGTTGTTAGCAATCGTGGTCATAATGTTTGGCAAGCGTACCAAACGATAGAGGGACTCCGTGGACATTACCCAATTGCTCGCGTTCAGCGTGAAGAACAAGGCCTCCGACCTGCACCTCTCCGCCGGTCTGCCGCCCATGATCCGGGTCCACGGCGACGTGCGGCGTATCAACGTCGATGCGCTGGACCACAAGACGGTGCATGCCATGGTGTACGACATCATGAGCGACGCGCAGCGCAAGACGTATGAAGAGTTCCTGGAGGTGGACTTTTCCTTCGAGATCGAAGGCCTGGCCCGCTTCCGCGTCAACGCCTTCAACCAGAACCGGGGCGCGGCCGCCGTGTTCCGGACGATTCCGAGCAAGATCCTGACGCTGGAGCAACTCAACGCCCCCAAGATCTTCGGCGACCTGGCCTTGAAGCCACGGGGCCTGGTGCTGGTGACCGGCCCCACGGGCTCGGGCAAGTCCACCACGCTGGCCGCCATGGTCAACTACCTCAACGAATCCGAATACGGCCACATCCTCACGGTGGAAGACCCGATCGAATTCGTGCACGAGTCCAAGAAGTGCCTGATCAACCAGCGTGAAGTCGGCCCGATGACGCTGTCCTTCGCGGCGGCCCTGAAGTCCGCACTGCGCGAAGACCCGGACGCCATTCTGGTGGGCGAAATGCGCGACCTGGAAACCATCCGCCTGGCCATGACGGCTGCTGAAACGGGCCACTTGGTGTTCGGTACGCTGCACACCTCCAGCGCCGCCAAGACCATCGACCGGATCATCGACGTGTTCCCCGCCGAAGAAAAGGAAATGGTCCGTGCGATGTTGTCCGAGTCGCTGCAGGCCGTGATCTCGCAGACGCTGTGCAAGACCAAGGACGGCTCCGGCCGCGTGGCCGCGCACGAGATCATGCTGGGCACCAGCGCCATCCGCAACCTGATCCGCGAGGCCAAGGTGGCGCAGATGTATTCGACCATCCAGACCAGCAACAGCGTGGGCATGCAGACGCTGGACCAGAACCTGACCGACCTGGTGCGCCGCAACATCATCAGCCCGGCCGAAGCACGCAGCAAGGCCAAGATCCCCGAGAACTTCCCCGGCTGAGCCCCCGACAGCACACACCCATGAACGACTTTGCGGCCCCTGCAGGCGCCGCATACCGGAGCGCGATATGAAAGGCATTTTGAGCCTTCTGAAAATGAAAGCCCGCAGCGGCAAGCCATCGGACGACCACACGGACTCCGTGCTGTTCTCCACCGCGTTTGCGGGCCAGGGGGTGGACGACTCCATGCTGGTGCCCTGGGAGGCCCGTGCCGTGGAAGTGGGTGCCAAGCGCCTGCCCACCAGCCGGGGCGGCAAGCTGCTGCAAGGCCTGTGGGCCAAGGACAAGTACATGGCGCACCTCGACAAGGACGCCGTGGAGCGCATGGAGCGCTTTTTTGAATTTGCGGCCGTCCCCTCCAACCGCGACGTGATCCGCCAGGACGAGTACGGCAACTTCATGGTGGTGCTGCTCACCGGCACCATCGCGGTGGACCGCGTGCAGCCCTGGGGCGAGCAGTTGCGCCTGGCCGAGACCCGTCCCGGCGACATCCTGGGCGAAATGTCGCTGCTGGACAGCGGCATCCGCTTTTCGGCCTGCACCACGCTGACCGACTGCGAGATCGCCGTGCTGTCGGCCGAGGCCATGGACGACATGATGACCAAGGACCCGCAACTGGCCGCCAGCCTGATTGCCCTGCTGGCGCGCAAACTGTCGCTGCGCCTGCGTGTGGTGAGCGCGCGCCTGAGCGACAACCAGAAATGATGCACCTATCCACGACACAAGATCGTCCGGCAGACGACCACCCCCGGGAGAACTTCTGATGGAACGCGATCAGGCCAGTAAATTCATCAATGACCTGCTCAAGCTGATGGTGAGCCGCAATGGCAGCGACTTGTTCATCACGGCAGAGTTTCCACCCGCCATCAAGGTCGATGGCAAGGTGACCAAGGTGTCGCCGCAGCCGCTCACACCCAACCACACGCTGACGCTGGCGCGCGCCATCATGAGCGACAAGCAGGTGGCCGACTTCGAGCGCACCAAGGAGTGCAACTTCGCCATCTCGCCCGCCGGCATCGGGCGCTTCCGCGTCAACGCCTTCATCCAGCAGGGCAAAGTGGGCATGGTGCTGCGGACTATTCCGCTCACACTGCCGACCATTGACGGCCTGGGCGTGCCACAGGTGCTCAAGGAGGTGACGATGACCAAACGCGGCCTGTGCATCCTGGTGGGTGCCACGGGCTCGGGCAAATCCACCACGCTGGCCGCCATGGTGGACTGGCGCAACGAGAACTCGTTCGGCCACATCATCACGGTGGAAGACCCTATCGAATTTGTGCACCCGCACAAGAACTGCGTGGTCACGCAGCGCGAAGTGGGCCTGGACACCGACAGCTGGGAAGCCGCCCTGAAGAACACGTTGCGGCAGGCGCCCGACGTGATCCTGATGGGCGAAATCCGCGACCGCGAGACCATGGAGCATGCGGTGGCGTTTGCCGAAACCGGGCACTTGTGCCTGGCCACGCTGCACGCTAACAGCGCCAACCAGGCGCTGGACCGGATCATCAACTTCTTCCCTGAAGAGCGCCGCGCCCAGTTGCTGATGGATCTCTCGCTCAACCTGCGCGCCATGATCTCGCAGCGCCTGATCCCCAAACAGGACGGCAAGGGCCGCGCCGCGGCGGTGGAGGTGATGCTCAACACCCCGCTGATCTCCGACCTGATCTTCAAGGGCGAGGTCTCCGAGATCAAGGAGATCATGAAGAAGAGCCGCAACCTGGGCATGCAGACCTTCGACCAGGCGCTGTTCGATGCCTACGAGGCCAACGTCATCAGCTACGAAGACGCGCTGCGCAATGCCGACTCGCTCAATGACCTGCGCCTGCAGATCAAGCTCAACAGCCAGCGCGCCAAGTCGCCCGATCTGGCACAGGGCACCGAGCATTTCGCGATCGTGTGACGCCAGAGCAAGCTCCACACGCCTTCGCCCCGCTTCACCCGCCCTTCTGGGCGGGTTTTCGTTTTGACCCATACTTTCAGCTCATCACGCGATCACACCATGCCAAGCACCAATCCCCGCAATTACGACGCAACCCCTTCCCGCAAGGTCGCCTTTCTGGGCCTGGGCGTGATGGGCTACCCCATGGCTGGCCACCTGGCGCTGGCCGGTCATGAAGTCACGGTGTACAACCGCACCGCTACCAAATCCGTAGCATGGTGCGCAGAATATGCGCGCACCAAAGCCCCCAATCATGCAGCGACGCCCCGCGAGGCGGCCGCAGGCGCCGACATCGTGTTCTGCTGCGTGGGCAACGACGACGACCTGCGCTCCGTGACGCTGGGCGCGGACGGCGCCTTTGCCGGGATGAAGCCCGGCGCCATTTTTGTGGACCACACCACCGCATCGGCCGAGGTGGCGCGCGAGCTGTACGCTGCTGCCCAAGCCTTGGGCCTGCAGTTTGTCGATGCCCCCGTGTCGGGCGGCCAGGCGGGCGCACAGAACGGCATGCTCACGGTGATGTGCGGCGGCGATGCGGCCGCCTTCGAGGCCGCTCAGCCCGTTGCCATGGCGTTCTCGCGCGCCTTCACGCTGCTGGGCGCCAGCGGCTCGGGCCAGCTGGCCAAGATGGTCAACCAGATCTGCATCGCCGGGCTGGTGCAGGCCCTGTCAGAAGCCGTGGCGTTTGGCCAGAACGCCGGGCTGGACATGAAGCAGGTACTGGACGTGATCGGCAAGGGCGCGGCCCAGAGCTGGCAGATGGACAACCGTGGCAAGACCATGGTGGACGGCAAGTTCGACTTTGGTTTTGCCGTGGACTGGATGCGCAAGGACCTGGGACTGGTGCTGGACGAAGCCAAGCGCAACGGATCACGCGTGCCCGTGACGGCGCTGGTGGACCAGTTCTACGCCGATGTGCAGAAGATGGGTGGTAACCGCTGGGATACGTCCAGCCTGATTCAGCGCTTGAAGTAACCGCGCAACCACCGGCGACGCGTGGCAGAGCAGCGGAGCTCCCACGCTACATGCCAATAAAAAAAGTCCCAGACCACGCGCTGCGGTCTGGGACTTGGACCCTACGGTCTGATGCTCGGCCTTAGCCGCCAGCTGGCTTGGTGTCCGTGGTGACTGGCGCAGGCTGCGGCGCAATGCGGCGCAGTTCTTCTTCCGAAACGATCTCGAACACGCGCACCACCTTGCGCACATCGGTCACACCCCGGGCGATGTCGGTGGCGCGGTTGGCTTCGCGCTGCGACACACGGCCCATCAGGTAGACGGTGTTGCGCTCCGTCACCACCTTGAAGGAGTTGGCCGAGATGTCCTGCGCGTCCACCAGGCTCGCGCGCACCTTGCCGGTGATGAAGGTGTCCGTGGACCGCTGGCTCAGCGTGGAAGGGGGCATCACGGCCAGATCGTTGACGACCGAGCGCACGTTTTCCACCTGCGACACCATCTGCTCCACCGCCTGACGGTCCTGGGCGGTGGCGACTTCACCGGTCAGCAATGCCTGGCGGTTGTAGCTGGTTACGTTGACGTGGGCCCGGTCGCCCAGGGTCTCGCGGATGCGATTGGCAGCGCGCAGCTCGATGCCTTCGTCTTCGATCTGGGTGCCGGCCGTGCGGCGGTCTACCGCCATCACGCCGCCGACTACGGCGCCGCCCACGATCAAGGGCGCGCAGGCCGAGAGTGCCGCCGCCAGCGTGGCGGCAGCCAGGGCAGTGCCCACCACGCGGCGGGTGCGGTTCAGGGTTGTCGGGGTCATAGTGGAATCTCCTGTTCACCAAGTAACTGTGCGTCCACGCCGTCGCTGAGGCAGTGCAGCACCAGCGTGTGGACTTCGCGCACGCGTGCCGCACGCTCGTGGGGCACGCTGATCAAAACGTCGGTCTCCCGCAGCATGGCGGCCAGCTTGCCGCCGGTGCGGCCCGCCAGCACCACCACCGTCATGTCGCGCTCGTGCGCGGCCTCGGTGGCGGCCAGCAGGTTGGGGTCGTTGCCATGCACCGTCAGGGCCAGCAGCACATCGCCCGCCTGGCCCAGGGCACGCACCTGGCGCGCAAACTGCTGGGTGGCATCGTGGCTGCCCGCAGCCGCCGTGAGCAGGGTGTTGTCGGAGGTGAGCGCCAGCGCGGCCAGCTCGGGGCGTTCGCGTTCAAAGCCCGCCACGCAGAAGGCGGCAAACTGCTGCGCCTCGGCGGCCGATGGGCCATTGCCACAGGCCAGCACCTTGCCGCCGCTGGTCACGCAGGCCAGCACCGCCTGTACGGCAGCGGCAATGGGGTGGCTCAGGGTTTGCGCGGCCTGGTACTTCAGGTCGGCGCTGTCGATGAAATGCTGTTGGATGCGTTGCTCAAGCATGAGGGCCCGATGATACCCGCCGCGTGTTACAGCTTTTGTAGCAAAGGGTAGCCACCTGCATTGCGCTGGCGGCCAGCCGGTTGCATGCCGCTACTGCGCATCGAACGCTGCCTTGAGCCACTGCACCCTGTCCTCCACCAGCACCACGTCAAACCGGCACGGCGGTGGCGACGGCAAGCGCATCAGGTAGTGCCGTGCGGCAAAGATGATGCGCTGCTGCTTGGTCGCGCTGATGCTGGCCCCGGCGCCGCCAAAGCCGCCGTGCGTGCGGCTGCGCACCTCCACAAACACCAGGGTGCCGTCCCGGTCGCGCATCACCAGATCGATCTCGCCCCCACCGCGCCCAGGCGTCCGATAATTGCGCACCGCCAGTTGCAGTCCCGCTGCCTGCAGATGGGCCAATGCCTGGTCCTCGGCAGCGTTGCCCCGCTCACGCGTGGTGGCTTTTTTGGCAGCCCCCGGGGTGGCAAGGGCCGGTGGTCTTTTTCCAAGGAAATTCATTGAGCGCATCTTTCGCTTCAGCCCAGGGCGCGGCGCACGACGCCGCCGCTGCGCAGCATTATCCGCAGGGCGCGCTGTACGTGGTGGCCACGCCCATCGGCAACCTGGCCGACATCACCTTGCGCGCACTGCATGTGCTGCAACTGGCCGACACGGTGGCCTGCGAAGACACGCGCCATACGCAGTCGATGCTGCGCGCCTACGGCATCGACAAGGGCGCCAGCCAGCTGCTGGCTGTGCACCAGCACAACGAGGCCGAAGCCGCGCAGAACGTGGTGCACCGGCTGCAGCAGGGCCAGCGCGTGGCCTATGTGAGCGACGCAGGCACCCCCGGCGTGAGCGACCCCGGCGCACGTCTGGTGGCCGCAGTGCAGGCGGCGGGCCTGCGTGCCGTGCCCCTGCCGGGCGCCAGCAGCATCACCACCGCATTGAGCGTGGCCGGTGCCGTGGCCCACAGCACCGAACACGGCGGCTTTGTGTTTGCAGGATTTCTGCCCGTCAAGAACGCGGAGCGTGCCAACGTGATTGCGCAGCAGCTGGCCCAGGAGCCCCGGTGCGTGGTGCTGCTCGAAGCGCCCCACCGCATCGGCGAGCTGGCCCAGGCCCTGGCCGTATTGGGCGAGCGCCCCGTCACCCTGGCGCGCGAGCTGACCAAACAGTTTGAAGAAGTCACCACCCAGCCAGCGCAGGCGCTGACGGCGTGGCTGGATGGGTCGCCCCAGCGCTCGCGCGGCGAATTCGTGGTGTTGCTGCACCCGGTACCCGTGGTCAGCGACGCGGGCGACAGCCACCGCGTGCTGCGCCTGTTGCTGGCCGAGCTGCCCCTGAAGACCGCCGTGCGCCTGGCCGCCGAGATCACGGGCGCATCGCGCAACGTGCTGTACGACACCGCGCTGGAGTGGAAGCGCGAGGATGGCGTACAGGACTGACTCCAGGTGCTCCCGGGCCGTGTTTGCGATGTTTTCGGGCGGTAGCGCTAGTGCAATATGCCGCACAAGCTATCCAATTAATAGCAAACTGGATGGCATGACTACCGCGAAACCGCCAGGCCCGCAGCCACCCCGCCGAACAGATCACCCTCCACTTGCGGAGTTGCCGGGAAGGCCGTGCGCAGTGCCTGGCGCAGGGGCCGCAATGCCGACGAGCCCCCAGTCAGGTAGATCGCATCCACACCCCCATCGCCCAGTCCCGCCATCTGCAGGCAGTCGCGCGCGCAGGCCACCACCTGTTCCAGCGGCTGCGCCAGGGACTGCGCCAATCCGGGCGGCGTGATGGCGGCGCCGAGCCCAGCCTCGACCCAGTCCAGCGGCATGGGCGCCTCGGCATCGGCCAGAGAAGCCGCGATCTTGGCCTGCTCCACCGTGTTGGCCAGGCGGTGGCCCAGCCGCTCGTTCAACACCCGAATCAGCCGGGCATGCAGCGCGGCATCGGCATAGTCGGTGCGCAGGTTCTGCGCATCACGCAGTGCGCGCGGCGAATACAGCCACTGGATCAGGTGCCAGGTCGAGAGGTCGAAAAACACGCGGCTGGGCACCTCGCGCCCCGACGGACCGATGTGGCGAAAGCCCAGCAGCGGCATGAGCAGGTCCAGGCTGAGGCGCCGGTCAAAGTCCGTGCCACCGATGTGCACGCCAGTGGTGGCCAGCACATCGCTGCTGCGGTCCGCGCGGGCCATGCGCTCGGGGCCCAGGCGTACCACCGTGAAGTCCGACGTACCGCCGCCAATGTCCACCACCAGCACCAGCGACTCCCGGTCGATGCGCTGCTCGTAGTCCAGCGCGGCCGCAATGGGCTCGAACTGGAAGCTCACGTTCTCGAACCCTGCAGACAGCGCGGCCTGGCGCAGCGCGTCCTCGGCCTGCTGATCGCGCTCGGCATCGCCGTCCACAAAATGCACCGGCCGCCCCATCACCACCCGCCCGGGCATGCCACCGAGTTCGTCGCGGGCCTTCTGCGCCAGCATCCGCAAGAAGAGGCCGATGATGTCCTGGTAGCTGACCAGCTGGTTGTGCACTGCGGTCTTGTCCTGCAGCAGCGCACTGCCCAGCAGGCTCTTGAGCGAGCGCATCAGCCGCCCTTCCGTGCCCGCGAGGTACTGCGCCACCGCATCGCGCCCAAAGTGCGTGCGCTGGTCTTCAGCGTTGAAGAACAGCGCCGTGGGCAGCGTGTGTGCATCCCCCTCCAGCGCCACCATTCGCGACAGGCCCGCGCCCTGCCGCACCGCCATCGCGGAGTTGGAAGTGCCGAAGTCGATACCAAGGGTGGTGTCCTGCAGAAGGGGCATGGGGAACGTGGGGAGAAACAACAAGGAACGCAATGCGCGGTACGGGCAGCAACCAGCACCAAGGCAACGCAGGATTTCGACATGCGCACCTGCCCAGCTGGGTGTGGCCCTGCTTCGGCGGTACGAAATTGAAAAAGCCCTTGATTCTTGCAAATCAAGGGCTTTTGTTTGGTGGCCTGGGGCGGAATCGAACCACCGACACAAGGATTTTCAATCCTCTGCTCTACCGACTGAGCTACCGGGCCTGAGCCTCAAATTATAGCCAGAAAAATCAGCGCTTCCGGCAAAAAGCACAAATTAATTGATCAGCCGCGCTTGCCGCGCCCCAGATCCACGCCCAGCTGGCGCAGCTTGCGGTACAGGTGGGTGCGCTCCAGGCCCGTCTTTTCGGCCACGCGCGTCATGGAGCCGCCTTCGCGGGCCAGGTGAAACTCGAAGTAGGCTTTCTCGAAACCATCGCGCGCTTCGCGCAGGGGGCGATCCAGGTCAAACCCCTGGTGGGCGTGGGGGCCGGGGTCCACCCCCGCCATCACCGCAGAAACGGCAGGCAGCTGCGAGAACGTCGGATCGGCCGGAGCGGCAGCGGGTGCGGACACAGCAGCCACGGGTGCAGCCTGGTGGGCCGCGTTGCGTGCCAGGCCCTGCTCCACGGCCTTGAGCAGCTTTTGCAGGGTGATGGGTTTTTCGAGGAACGAGAAAGCGCCGATGCGCGTGGCCTCCACCGCCGTGTCGATGGTGGCGTGGCCGCTCATCATGATGACCGGCATGGTGAGCACGCCCGCAGTCGCCCACTCTTTGAGCAACGAGACGCCGTCGGTGTCGGGCATCCAGATGTCCAGCAGCACCAGGTCATAGCTGTTGCCTGCCCGGGCGGCTCGGGCCTGGGTCGCATTTTCTGCGAGGTCTACGCTGTGACCTTCGTCGTTCAGGATTTCCGACAGCAGATCACGAATGCCGAGCTCATCGTCGACCACCAGAATGTTTGCCATGTGTGTTGAAGCGCCTTGGGGAGGTACTGCGGGGCGGTGTTGTTATGACGCCACCGCTGGTTCAGGGGCGAATGATAACGACACTTGGGCGCCGCGCACCACGCCTTCTTCGGTGCGATTGGACAGTTCGATGCGCGCTCCGTGCTCATCTGCGATCTTTTTGACCACGGCCAAACCCAGGCCGGTGCCACGCGGTTTGGTGGTGACATAGGGTTCGAAAGCGCGCTGCAGGATGTGGGACGGAAAGCCCCCGCCGCTGTCCGACACCGTGAGCCGCACACGGCGTGACGATTCGCTCCAGCGGGTGCTGATGCGCACCGGCGGCACGGGCTCGGAGGCCCCGGCACGGGCCTGTTCGGTCGAGTCCTGGGCGTTCTGCAGCAGGTTGTGTACGACCTGGCGCAACTGCTGCGCATCGCCCGCAATCCAGGGGCAGCGCGGGTCCAGCTCGGCTTCTACAGGCACGGTGGCGTTTTCAGCCCCATACAAATGGAGCACGTCGGCGACCAGGGCATTGAGGTCCAGCGCATGCAGTTCGGCGGCAGGCAAGCGCGCGTAATCACGGAACTCGTTGACCAGTCGCTTCATCGCATCGACCTGGTCCACGATGGTCTTGACGGACTTGGCGAGGATGGCTTGTTCAGGGTCCGGCAGCTTGCCCGACAGCTTCATTTCAAGGCGCTCGGCCGACAGCTGGATGGGGGTCAGCGGGTTCTTGATTTCGTGCGCCAGCCGGCGCGCCACCTCGCCCCAGGCCTGCGCACGCTGGGCCGAAACGATCTCAGAAATGTCGTCAAAAACCAACAGTCGGGTGGCGTCGGGCAGCTCTGCGCCCCGCGCGACCAGGCTGGTGGCGTGTTGTCCGGCGCCGCCGGAGGAGGCATGCAGCTCGAACGGCTGCTGCCAATGGTCCAGGCCATGGCGTTCATGGTCCCCCAAAAACGCATCGAAATGGCCCTGGACCGACGCGGCAAACTCCGCGAGGCCCGGCACTTCGGACAGCGGCCGCCCCTCATATGCGGCCATGGGAGCGCGCAGGATGCGGGTGGCGCCCGGGTTGGACGAACGGATCAGTCCCTGCGCATCCAGCACGATGACACCCGCCGTAAGGTTGTCCAGAATGGTCTGCAGGTTGGCGCGGGAGGCATCGACCTCGCCCATGCTCTGCTCCACCGCCTGGCGCGCGTCTGCCAGTTGCTGGGTCATGAGCGCGAACGAGCGCGTTAGCCCACCCAACTCATCTTTGCTTTGCAACGCGGCCTTGGGACTCAGGTTGCCCGCAGCCACCTCGCGCACCCCCTCTGCGAGCACCAACAAAGGCCGCGCCAGCTGGTTGCCCAGCAGCACCGCCAGCAGCACCGCGCCGAACACCGCCAGGAACAGACTCAGCGTGAGCGTGCCCACATACATGCGCCGCAGCCCGCCCCGGGCCAGCGCACGCTCCTGGTATTCACGGTTGGCCTCCTGCACGGCGATGGCGTTGGCCACCAAGGCCGGCGGCAGGGGCAAGGTGGCCTGCAGATAGCGCGGCTCCATCAACAGGCCCACGCTGGGGCTGCTGACCAGGGCCAGCACCTTGACCCGCGCGTTCTGCGCCGCAGCCGGGTCGGCAATGTCGTCCAGCCCTTCGATCTGCGCCGTGGCGCGCTGCTGGCGCGCCGTGCGCAGCAAGGCAGCGCCGGGCCGCTCGGGGTTGAGGCTGAACCGCGACTGCCCCGCGCTGGCCACCGCCTGACCGGACGCGTTCCAGAGCACCACATCGGTCGCTCCGAGCTGGTCGCGAATACGCTCCAGCACCAGGCCTGCAGCGGCGTCGGGCACCTGGGCCACCTGGGCGCTGGCATTGCGGGTCTTGGCGGCCATGTCCGTGGCCAGCGAGTCCAGCGACACGCGGGCCAGGTTGACGCCCGCAAACAGGGCCCCCTCCACCTTCACGTCGAACCAGCTTTCGATGGAGCGCGTGACGAACTGGTAGGACACCACATAGATCAGCAACCCCGGCATGAGCCCCACCAGCGCAAAAATGGCTGCGAGTTTGACCAGCAGGCGGCTGCCAAAACGCCCCTTGCGCAGGCGCAAGCCCAGGCGCACCGCCACCCAGCCCAGCACCACCAGCAGCAGCAGCGCCACAAACACGTTGACGCCGAAGAGCCAGGCGTAGTTGCGCTCGTACAGCACGCGGTTGTTGGTGGCCAGCGTCAGCAAGAACAGCAGTACCAGACCGATGGCCGACATGATGGCGGCACCCACGCCCACGGCCCAGCGCACTGCGCGGGACTGGCGGGCGGTGGCGTGGGTCGATGCCGAAACGCCGGTGGATGGGGGGGAAGTGCTCACTTGGCTGGCTCTGCGCCCAGGCGCTGGCTGCGGGACACCAGCAGGTTCCAGCCCGACCGGCCGACCGCGCCGATCTGGAAAGGACGGGGCAGCTGGGACATGTCGAGGCGGAAGCGGAAGTTCACCGTATGCACGGCATCGGACTCGATCACATCGCGTTCAGCGATCTTCCAGCGTGAAAAACGCTGAATCGACGACAAGGCATCGGCGTAATTGTCAAAATTCTGACCCAGCACCACGCCCAACCCGCTGTTGGTGAAAGGCGTGGAGGAGATGTTGAGACGCCAACGGCGGGTAAGCGGCTGGTAGCTCAGGCGGAAGTACCGGGTGGTCTCGGCCACCTGCCGGTCGGACCAGTACCAGCGGTCGCGCAGCACCTGGGCGTCGGCCACGAAGAACATGGGAATGCCTTTTTGCAAGGCGTCTTCGGCCAGCTCGGGCAGTTCAAATTGTAGGTTGGCACTCAGGTACAGACCGTCGTCCCCGCGTTCGAGGCGCAGGTCACCCACCTCGGAGGAGGCCGCCTGTGCCGCTACGGCCTGCGGCACCCAGCAGAGCACCGTCCCCCAAAACAGCACAAACCATGCACACACCAGCCACCAGCGCATGCCCCGGGGCTCATTGCGCCGATTTTTGCAACAGTGCGTAAAAAAAGCCGTCGTGATCACCGGTCAGATTGTCCGGGACAGCCCCGACCTTGTCCGCGTTGCCGGGAATTAAATGCCCCGGCGACGGCAGCATTTGCGCATCGGTGTTGTGTGCAAGAAACGTTTGCACCTGGGCATCACCCTCTGCCCGGAAGACGGAACAAGTGCAATACAGCAGGCGCCCGCCGGGACGCAACAGCGGCCACAGGGCCTTGAGCAGGGCCGCCTGCAGGGTTGCCAGCTGGGCAATGTCGGATTCACGGCGCAGCCAGCGCACGTCTGGATGGCGACGCACAATGCCGGACGCGGTGCACGGTGCGTCGAGCAGGATGGCGTCGAACGGGACGCCGCCGCACTGCGACTGCCACCAGTCCTGCGGGCGGGCAGCATCGGCCACCAGGACCTGGGCCGTCAGCCCCAGGCGCTGCAGGGTTTCACCAATGCGGACGCTGCGTGTGGCATCGATTTCCAGCGCCGTGACCTGCAAGGGAGACTGCGGACCCGCCATCTCCAGCAGGTGCGCCGTCTTGCCGCCGGGGGCGGCGCAGGCGTCGAGCACGCGCAAGGGCTGACTCAGATCCAGCCCTTGTAGCAGCAAAGGAGCCGCCTGCTGGGCGGCGGCATCCTGCACGGACACCCAGCCCTCCGCAAAGTGTGGCAGCGACTGAACGGGCACCGCCTGACGCAGCGCGACGCCATGCTGGCCCACCGCAATCGCTCCTAAACCAATAGCATTCAAGGCATGTAAATACTGCGCTACCGTGCATTTTTGTTCGTTGACCCGCAACACCATGGGTGCGTGGGCATTGTTGGCCTGCAGGATCTGCTCCCAGTGCTGGGGGTGGTCCTTGCGCAGGCGCTGCACCCACCACGCCGGATGGTTCCAGCGCGCCACGGGATCGTTGTCGGTGGCTGCCACCAGGGTGTCGCGCTCGCGCAGAAAACGGCGCAGGCAGCCGTTGATGAACGAGGCCTGCGCGCGGGTGGCCGGGTGGTGCTTGGCCGCCTCCACCGTCTGGTTCACCAGGGTGAAGGGTTCATAGGGCGAGGCCTGCGGGTCCCAGCACAGCGCCAGCGCGCTGCACAGCAGCGCATCGGCGGCGGGTGCGGGGGCACGGGCGGCCAGCTGTCGGCGCAGGGCCTCGGCCCGCCCGGCCTGGCGCAATACCTGGAACAACAGGGCTTGCGCGCCAGGGCGCAGCGCGATCTCTATGGCCGCCAGCGCTGCGGTGCCGGACTGCCCACCCCGGATCGCCTGCAAGGCGCCAGCCACCGCTGTCAGCAACCGCCACAGAGGAACCGTCGTGGCACTCGATGGAGTCGCCCTATCGGGTGAGCTCGCAGCAGAACCCGCCTGCGGAGACTGCTGGCCGGAGCCTGCACGCATGGGACGCGGCGCGTTGCCACCGGTGCGGCGGGGACGGTGGTGGGGAGGTGGAGTCATCGTGATCCTGAAAACGGGTTACAGCGCACGTGCCGCCTTGAACCCGAACACCCAGGCCAGCAGGCTGGCCGGAAACTGGGCAATGGCACTGTTGTACTGCACCACGGCCTCATTGAACACGCGAATCGCTTGCTCGTTCTGCACGGCGTGTTCGTCCCAGCGCACCTGCCACACGGACAGGACCACGGGCGCAGACCCTGGGGTCATCGTAGCGGTATCTGCGGTCGGGACCAACGCTGCTGGCTGTGCAGGGTCGGCCAGCAACTTCTGCAAGGCGGTGGCCCAGGTCGCTCGCAGCACTTCGCGGGCGGCGGTCAATGCTGCCACCGCGTCACCCTGCAGCGGGCGGGCACGTGCCACGGCCAGCGAGGCACTCAATTGCGTCACGGCACCCTGCAGCGCAGCCAACTCTTGCGCACCTGCATCGGCCAGCAAGCTGCCGCGCTGTACGGTCTGCGCCGCCCCGAACTCGCCAAGCAAGGCCACCAGCCGCACCATGTGTGCGTCAAAACTGCCGAACGACTGAACGACGGCCGAGCGCAGGCGCATCAGACGGTTGTAGGCCCCCAGGGCCCAGAACAGAAAGACGGCAAAAGCAATCCAGAAGAGGGGCGACGACCACAGCATGCACAGTTGCCGGAGCGGATGCTGCTGCACCCGTCGCGGCCCGAAAAACAGAAAGTTGAAACAAACGACGAGCGGTGAAAAGACACGCGTCCATCAAAAACGCCCCCGGCCTGCCTGGGACAGGACGGGGGCGCTGTGGCGACCGCAGCAGGGCCTGAGGGAGGCCTTGCTGTTTTCTATCAGTCTGCCGCTGCGTCGGTGGCAGTGACGCTGCCACTGTCCACATCCGAGGCGTCCGACTGGGCTGCCATTTCGGCGGCTTCGGCTTCGGCGATGGCGCGGCGCTCGGCGTCGTCCATGGCATCCTTGGCCTTGCGTGCCTGGTGGTAGGCCAGACCCGTACCGGCAGGGATCAGGCGACCCACGATCACGTTTTCCTTCAGGCCACGCAGCTCGTCGCGCTTGCCCATGATGGCAGCCTCGGTAAGCACGCGGGTCGTTTCCTGGAAGGAAGCGGCCGAGATGAACGAGTCGGTGGACAGAGATGCCTTCGTGATACCCAGCAAAAGGTTGCTGTAGGTCGCAGGGATCTTGCCCTCGGCCTGCAGTGCCTCGTTGGTGTTGAGGATCTCGGAGCGCTCGACCTGCTCGCCGGCAATGTAGTTCGACTCGCCGACGTTCTCGACCACGACGCGGCGCAGCATCTGGCGAACGATCACCTCGATGTGCTTGTCGTTGATCTTCACGCCCTGCAAGCGGTACACGTCCTGCACTTCATCGACGATGTAGCGCGAGAGTTCTTCGATACCCAGCAAACGCAGAATGTCTTGTGGGTCGGCCGGGCCGTCCACAATCGATTCGCCCTTGTTCACCACCTGGCCTTCGTGCACCAGGATGTTCTTTTCCTTGGGCACGAGCTCTTCGAACACGCGACCTTCAGGGTCAGTGATCTGCAGGCGAACCTTGCCCTTGGTTTCCTTGCCGAACGACACGGTACCGGTCATTTCGGCCAGGGTGCCCTTGTCCTTCGGCGTACGGGCTTCGAACAGCTCGGCCACGCGGGGCAGACCGCCGGTAATGTCGCGGGTCTTCTGGCCTTCGACCGGAATACGCGCCAGCACTTCGCCGGGGCCCACGTCCTGGCCATCGCGCACCTGGATCAGAGCACCGACCTGGAAGCCGATGGTCACCGAGTGGTCGGTACCAGGGATCTTCACTTCGTTGCCCTGGGCGTCGATCAGCTTCACCTGCGGACGCACCACCTTGGCGGCACCACGGCGCTTCGGATCGATCACCACCAGTGTGGACAGACCGGTCACTTCATCGACCTGCTTGGCCACCGTCAGGCCTTCTTCAACGTTCTCGAACTTGGTCTGGCCGGCGAACTCGGTGATGATGGGTCGCGTCAGCGGATCCCAGTTGGCCAGGATCGTACCGGCCTTGATCTGCTGGTCGGCCTTCACCGTCAGCGTCGCACCGTAAGGCACCTTGTGGCGCTCACGCTCGCGGCCATGCTCGTCCTGGATGATGATTTCACCCGAACGTGCAATCACCACCAGCTCACCCTTGGTGTTGCTCACGTAGCGCATCGTGGCGTTGAAGCCGATCACGCCGTTGGACTTGGCTTCCACGCTCGACGCGATGGCTGCACGCGAAGCGGCACCGCCGATGTGGAACGTACGCATGGTCAGCTGCGTGCCGGGCTCGCCGATGGACTGGGCAGCGATCACACCCACGGCTTCGCCGAGGTTGATCAGGCCACCGCGGCCCAGGTCGCGGCCGTAGCACTTGGCGCACAGGCCGTAGCGGGTTTCGCAGGTCAGGGCCGTGCGCACCTTCACTTCGTCCACGCCAGCGGCTTCGAGCTCTTCGATCAGGTCTTCGTCCAGCATCACACCAGCTTCGACCAGCACCGCACGGTTCTCGGGGTGCAGCACGTCCTCAGCCGCAGTGCGGCCCAGGATACGCTCGCGCAGCGATTCGATCACTTCACCGCCTTCGACGATGGCGCGCATCAGCGAACCATTGGCCGTGCCGCAATCCTCTTCGGTCACAACCAGGTCCTGCGTCACGTCCACCAGACGGCGGGTGAGGTAACCGGAGTTCGCCGTCTTCAGCGCCGTGTCGGCCAGACCCTTACGGGCACCGTGGGTGGAGATGAAGTACTCCAGCACGTTCAGACCTTCGCGGAAGTTCGCGGTAATGGGCGTCTCGATGATCGAGCCGTCTGGCTTGGCCATCAGACCCCGCATACCAGCCACCTGACGGATCTGGGCAGCAGAGCCGCGGGCACCGGAGTCGGCCATCATGTAGATGGAGTTGAAAGACTCCTGGTCCACTTCCTTGCCGTGGCGGTCGGTGACCTTTTGCTTGGACAGCTGGGCCATCATCACCTTGGACACTTCGTCGCCGGCCTTGCCCCAGATATCCACCACCTTGTTGTAGCGCTCGCCAGACGTCACCAGACCGGACACGTACTGCTGTTCGATCTCTTTGACTTCCTTCTCGGAGCGCTCAATGATGCCTGCCTTCTGCGGAGGCACCAGCATGTCGTCGATGGCAATGGAGATACCGGCGCGCGTAGCCAGGCGGAAACCGTTTTGCAGCAGCTTGTCTGCAAACACCACGGTTTCCTTCAGGCCGCACTTGCGGAAGCTCACGTTGATGAGCTTGGAGATTTCCTTCTTCTTCAGCGCCTTGTTCATGTTGCTGAACGGCAGGCCCTTGGGCAGGATCTCGGACAGCAGTGCGCGGCCTGCAGTGGTTTCCACCAGCGAGGTCGAGGGCACAAACTCGCCCGTGGCCTTGTCCTTGGTCCACTCGGTCATGCGCACCGTGATCTTGGCAGCCAGTTCGACCTGGCCAGCGTCCAGGGCACGCTGCACTTCGCCGGTGTCAGCGAACACCAGGCCTTCGCCCTTGCCGTTAATACGGTCACGGGTGGCGTAGTACAGACCCAGCACCACGTCCTGCGAAGGCACGATGGAGGGTTCGCCCGAGGCGGGGAACAGCACGTTGTTGGAGGCCAGCATCAGCGTGCGGGCTTCCATTTGTGCTTCCACCGACAGCGGGACGTGCACAGCCATCTGGTCACCGTCGAAGTCGGCGTTGAAGGCCGCGCAGACGAGGGGGTGCAGCTGGATGGCCTTGCCTTCGATCAGGATGGGTTCAAAGGCCTGGATGCCCAAACGGTGCAGCGTAGGTGCACGGTTCAGCATCACGGGGTGTTCCTTGATGACCTCTTCCAGGATGTCCCACACCACGGGGGTGCCGGATTCGACTTCCTTCTTGGCGGCCTTGATCGTCGTCGCGATGCCCATGGCTTCGAGGCGCGAGAAGATGAAAGGCTTGAACAGCTCCAGCGCCATCAGCTTGGGCAGACCGCACTGGTGCAACTTGAGCGTTGGGCCCACGGTGATCACGGAACGACCGGAGTAGTCCACGCGCTTGCCCAGCAAGTTCTGGCGGAAACGGCCGGACTTGCCCTTGATCATGTCGGCCAGCGACTTCAGCGCGCGCTTGTTGGCGCCCGTCATGGCCTTGCCACGGCGGCCGTTGTCCAGCAGCGAGTCGACGGCTTCCTGCAGCATCCGCTTTTCGTTGCGGGCGATGATTTCAGGGGCCTTCAGCTCCAGCAGGCGGCGCAGACGCGAGTTGCGGTTGATGACCCGGCGATACAGGTCATTCAGGTCGGAGGTCGCGAAGCGGCCGCCGTCCAGCGGCACCAGCGGACGCAGGTCCGGTGGCAGCACTGGCAGCACTTCGAGCACCATCCACTCGGGCTTGATGCCCGACTTCTTGAAGGCTTCGAGCACCTTCAGGCGCTTGGCGTTCTTCTTGACCTTGACTTCGGAGCCGGTCAGGTCACCGCGCAGGCGTTCGATCGACAGGTCGATGTCGATGGATTCCAGCAGGTCCTTGATGCCTTCGGCGCCCATCTTGGCGATGAACTCGTCGCCGTATTCCTTGCGCTTGGCGTCGTAGTCGTCCTCGGACATGATGCTGAACTTCTTCAGCGGGGTCATGCCGGGGTCGGTCACCACGTAGGCTTCAAAGTACAGCACGCGTTCGATGTCGCGCAGCGTCATGTCGAGCACCAGGCCCAGACGCGAAGGCAGCGACTTCAGGAACCAGATGTGAGCGCAAGGCGCGGCCAGATCAATGTGGCCCATGCGCTCGCGACGCACCTTGGTCTGCGTGACTTCAACGCCGCACTTCTCGCAGATCACACCGCGGTGCTTGAGGCGCTTGTACTTGCCGCACAGGCATTCGTAGTCCTTGATAGGACCAAAAATCTTGGCGCAGAACAGACCATCACGCTCGGGCTTGAATGTGCGGTAGTTGATGGTTTCGGGCTTCTTCACTTCGCCGAAAGACCACGAACGGATCTTTTCGGGCGAAGCCATGCCGATGCGGATGGCATCGAAATGCTCGTCCGGCGTGAATTGCTTGAACAGGTCGAGTAGCGATTTCATAGTGACTCTTTCCTTTTCTGCTTAGGAGCGTTCCAGCTCGATGTCCAGGCCCAGCGAACGGATTTCCTTGACCAGCACGTTGAACGATTCCGGCATGCCGGCTTCGATGGCGTGTTCGCCCTTGACGATGGACTCGTACACCTTGGTACGGCCCACGACGTCGTCGGACTTCACGGTCAGCATTTCCTGCAGCACGTAGGCGGCGCCGTAAGCTTCCAGCGCCCACACTTCCATTTCCCCGAAACGCTGGCCACCGAACTGCGCCTTACCACCCAGCGGCTGCTGCGTGACGAGCGAGTAAGGACCGGTCGAGCGGGCGTGCATCTTGTCGTCCACCAAGTGGTGCAGCTTCAGGTAGTGCATGTAGCCGATGGTGGTCGGGCGCTCAAAGCGCTCGCCCGTGCGGCCATCAAACAGATAAGCCTGTGTGCGGGTCGGTGTCAGGCCCTTGCGCTCAGCAATATCGTCCGGGTAGGCGATCTTGAGCATGTCCTTGATTTCTTCTTCCGAAGCACCATCGAACACGGGGGTAGCGTAAGGCACACCACTCGTCAGGTTTTCCGCCATGGCCATCAGGTCGTCGTCGCTCAGTTGCGACAGGTCTTCCTTGCGGCCGCGCGAGTTGTACACCTCTTCGAGGAAGGTGCGCAGCTCGGACGCCTTGGCCTGCTCCTGGAGCATGTTGCCAATGCGCTGACCAATGCCCTTGCCGGCCCAGCCCAGGTGGACTTCCAGCACCTGACCAATGTTCATCCGCGAGGGCACGCCCAGCGGGTTCAGAACGATGTCGGCAGGCGTGCCGTCGGCCATGTAGGGCATGTCTTCGACCGGAACGATCTTGGACACCACACCCTTGTTACCGTGGCGGCCAGCCATTTTGTCGCCAGGCTGCAGACGGCGCTTGACGGCAAGGTACACCTTGACCATCTTGAGCACGCCAGCAGGCAGCTCGTCGCCTTGCGTGAGCTTCTTGCGCTTTTCTTCAAAGGCCAGGTCGAAGCTGTGGCGAGTTTGCTCCAGCGCGTTCTTGATGGATTCGAGCTGGGTGGCGACTTCGTCTTCCGCAGGGCGGATGTCGAACCAGTGGAACTTCTCGACGGAAGCCAGATAGGCCTTGTCGATCTTCGTGCCCTTGGCGAGCTTCTGTGGGCCGCCGTTGGCCACGCGGCCGGTCAGCAGCTTCTCGATACGATCAAAGGCGTCGGCCTCCACGATGCGCAGCTGATCGTTCAGGTCCAGACGGAAGCGCTTGAGTTCATCGTCGATGATCTGCTGGGCACGCTTGTCGCGCTGGATGCCTTCACGTGTGAACACCTGCACGTCGATCACGGTGCCGGACGAACCCTGGTCCACGCGCAGCGACGTGTCCTTCACGTCGGAAGCCTTCTCGCCGAAGATGGCGCGCAGCAGCTTCTCTTCAGGCGTGAGGGTGGTTTCGCCCTTGGGCGTGACCTTGCCGACCAGCGTGTCGCCGGGTTGCACTTCGGCGCCCACGTAGATGATGCCGGACTCGTCCAGACGGTTCAGTTGCTGTTCCGACAGGTTCGGAATGTCGCGTGTGATTTCTTCTGCACCCAGCTTCGTGTCGCGAGCCATGACCACCAGCTCTTCGATGTGGATCGAGGTGTAGCGGTCTTCGGACACCACGCGTTCGGAGATCAGGATCGAGTCTTCGAAGTTGTAGCCGTTCCAGGGCATGAACGCGATCAGCATGTTCTGGCCGATGGCGATTTCGCCAAAGTCCGTCGATGCACCGTCGGCCACGACGTCACCCTTGACCAGCTTGTCACCCTTCTTGACGATAGGACGCTGGTGGATGTTGGTGTTCTGGTTGGAACGCTGGTACTTGATGAGGTTGTAGATGTCCACACCCACTTCACCGGCCACGGCTTCGTCGTCGTTCACGCGGACCACGATACGGGTGGCATCCACGTAATCCACGATACCACCACGTGTAGCGGTCACCACGGTGCCCGAGTCCACAGCGGCGACGCGTTCGATGCCCGTACCGACCAGGGGCTTTTCAGGACGCAGCACAGGCACGGCCTGGCGCGACATGTTGGCGCCCATCAACGCGCGGTTCGCGTCATCGTGCTCCAGGAATGGCACCAGCGAGGCTGCCACCGACACGATCTGCGCGGGCGACACGTCCATGTACTGCACGCGATCTGCGCCGCACAGAATCGACTCACCCTTTTCACGGGCTGAGACCAGTTCGCCCGTCAGACGACCGTCCTTGTCGAGCTGCGCATTGGCCTGCGCAATCACGTATTTGCCTTCTTCGATCGCCGACAGATAGTCGATGTCGTTGGTCACCTTGCCGTCCACCACACGACGGTACGGGGTCTCAATGAAACCGTACTCGTTCAGGCGGGCGTACAGAGCCAGCGAGTTGATCAGACCAATGTTGGGACCTTCAGGCGTTTCGATAGGGCAGACGCGACCGTAGTGGGTCACGTGCACGTCACGCACTTCGAAGCCTGCACGTTCACGGGTCAGACCGCCTGGGCCGAGGGCAGATACACGGCGCTTGTGCGTGATTTCAGCCAGCGGGTTGGTCTGGTCCATGAACTGCGACAGCTGCGAGGCACCGAAGAATTCCTTCAGGGCGGCCGAGATCGGCTTGCTGTTGATCAGGTCGTGGGGCATCAGCGGCTCTTGCTCGGCCTGACCCAGACGCTCCTTCACGGCCTTTTCGATACGTGCCAGGCCCGTGCGGTACTGGTTTTCGGCCAGTTCGCCCACGCAGCGCACGCGGCGGTTGCCCAAGTGATCGATGTCATCGACTTCGCCGTTGCCGTTGCGCAGGTCCACCAGGATCTTGACCACGGCCAGGATGTCTTCGTTGGACAGCACCATGGGGCCGGTGGATTCGTCGCGGCCAATCTTGGCGTTGAACTTCATGCGCCCCACGCGCGACAGGTCGTACGTGTCGGGGTTGTAGAACAGGCGCTGGAACAGGGCCTGCACGGCGTCTTCTGTCGGCGGCTCGCCGGGGCGCATCATGCGGTAGATGGCCACGCGGGCAGCGAACTCGTCCACCGTTTCATCGATGCGCAGGGTCTGCGAGATGTAGGCGCCTTGGTCCAGTTCGTTCGTGTAGATGACCTGCAGGTCTTGCACGCCGGCAGTACGCAGCTTCTTGAGCAGCGCTTCAGTCAGTTCTTCATTGGCCTTGGCGATGATTTCGCCCGTGTCGGCGTCCACAATGTTGCGAGCGACCACACGGCCAATCAGGAAGTCTTCTGGCACGCTGATGTGCGTGGTGCCAGACTGCTCCAGTTCGCGGGTGTGACGGGCCGTGACGCGCTTGTCCTTGGCCACAACCACCTTGCCCGACTTGTCGGTGATGTCGAAACGTGCCACTTCGCCACGCAGGCGCTCGGAGACAAACTCCATCTGCGCACCGCTGTCCATCAGACGGAAGTTGTCGTTAACGAAGAAGTTCGCCAGGATGGACTCAGGGTTCAGGCCGATGGCCTTGAGCAGAATCGTGACCGGCATCTTGCGGCGACGGTCCACGCGGAAGTACAGGATGTCCTTGGGGTCGAACTCGAAGTCGAGCCAGGAGCCGCGGTACGGGATGATCCGAGCCGAGAACAGCAACTTGCCCGAGCTGTGGGTCTTGCCCTTGTCATGCTCGAAAAACACGCCTGGCGAACGGTGCAGCTGCGACACGATCACGCGCTCCGTGCCGTTGATGATGAACGAGCCCTTGTCGGTCATCAGGGGCACTTCACCCATGTAGACCTCTTGCTCCTTCACTTCCTTGACCACCTTGGACTGCGACGTCGAGGACTCGCGGTCATAGATGATCAGTTGCACCTTGGCGCGCACGGCCGAGGCGAACGTCAGACCACGGGTCTGGCACTCACGCACATCGAAGGCCGGCTTTGCCAGGTTGTACTCTATGAACTTCATCTCCACAAAACCGTTGTGGGAGACGATGGGGAAGGCAGCGTCGAATGCAGCCTGAAGGCCTTCGATGGTTCTTTTCTGGGGTGCTGTATCTGCCTGCAGGAAAGCGGTGTATGCGTCCTTCTGCATCTGCAGCAGATAAGGAACTTCGAGCACGCTATCGCGGGTGCCGAAACTTTTGCGAATTCGCTTGCGTTCGGTGTAGGAATAGGCCATGAGATCTCCGGGCAAAGACATGAGTCCTGGGTCTTCGACGACTGACCCGCAAGGAGCGTGGTCCTTACGGGCTTGGCGGTTGGCCACTACCAACCATGGCGGACGGTGATGCGTTGCACATCACCCGAACCAAGGCGTCTTCTGCTGTCGGGGTTGTCAGAAGACACTCGAAAGCCTCGTTGCAGACGGGGCTTACGGGTGCTCTCTGAAAGCACCAAAGGCTGGAGGCCCTTTGAGGAGCACTCCAGCCCTTGAGCAAGACCGAATTACTTGAGTTCGGCCTTGGCGCCGGCTTCCACCAGCTTCTTGACGGCTGCTTCGGCGTCGGCCTTGGCAATGCCTTCCTTGACGTTCTTGGGAGCGCCGTCCACCAGGTCCTTGGCTTCCTTGAGGCCCAGGCCGGTGATTTCGCGCACTGCCTTGATGACGGACACCTTGTTGGCGCCGGCTTCGGTCAGCACCACGTTGAATTCCGTCTTTTCTTCAGCAGCAGCGGCGCCAGCGCCACCACCAGCGGCAGCAGGAGCAGCCATAGCTGCAGCGCTCACGCCAAACTTCTCTTCAATGGCCTTCACCAGGTCATTGAGTTCCAGAACCGTCATGCTGTCCAGCGCGGTCAAAAATGCGTCTTTATCGAATGCCATTTTGATTTCCTAACAATTGTGTTGGTTGACTGCCCAGCTATCAAGCTGCTGCAGGTTCGGCGGCCGGTGCGGCTGCGCCTTCGCCTTTTTTCGCCGCCAGTGCGCCCAGCACAACGGCTGTACGCGACATGGGGGACATAAGCAAGCCACAAATCTGAGCCAGCAGAACTTCCTTGGAAGGAATGTTGGCCAGTTGCTTCACGCCGTTGACGTCCAGGGCTTTACCACCGAAAGCGCCACCGCGAATCACCAACTTGTCGTTGGTCTTCGCAAAGTCAGCCACCACTTTCGCGGCAGCCACGGCGTCTTCGGAGAAGCCATAGATCAGGGGACCGGTCATCTGGTCTGCCACCACGTCAAACTGGCTGCCTGCCACAGCACGGCGGGCCAGGGTGTTCTTCAGAACACTCAGGCTCACACCCTTGCTGCGAGCATCAACGCGCAGTTTGGTCATGTCGGCGACCGTGATGCCACGGTATTCCGCGATCACAAGCGTTTGAGCTTTAGCGGCGAGGCTGGTCACTTCACTGATGACCGCTTCTTTCTCACTGCGATTAAGACTCAAGGTCTACTCCTTAAATTGCGCACTCAGGCTTGCACCCTCCTGCGCGCTCTTGTTGCAGCGATCAACTGTTTCGGAACGAATTCCATCTGCAGCGGGATCGCCATCTGCGTTGGCCCCGCAAGGGGATTAAGTGCGGCGAGCCACACACCAACGGTCTTGGATGGCCTGCAGGCAGGTATTGCACCACCCACAGCCCACCACATCAGGCCCTTTGAAAAAGGCCCGAAGATTTCAATCGCAATTACGCTGCGATGGATTGCGTATCCACGCGGACACCAACGCCCATCGTGGAGGACACAGCGACCTTGCGCAGGTACAGACCCTTGCTCGAAGCTGGCTTGGCCTTGTTCAGTGCATCGATCAGCGCAGCCAGGTTGCCTTGCAGCTTTTCGTTGTCGAACGAACGGCGGCCAATGGTGCTGTGCACGATACCGGCCTTGTCCACGCGGAATTGCACCTGACCAGCCTTGGCGTTCTTCACAGCCGTGGCAACGTCAGGAGTCACGGTGCCAACCTTGGGGTTAGGCATCAGACCACGAGGGCCCAGAATCTGGCCCAGCGTACCCACAACGCGCATAGCGTCGGGGGCAGCAATCACCACGTCGAAAGGCATGTCACCAGCCTTGACCATGGCAGCCAGGTCGTCCATGCCAACGATGTCAGCACCCGCAGCCTTGGCTTCTTCCGCTTTGGCGCCTTGTGCAAACACAGCGACACGGGTCGTCTTTCCAGTGCCATTGGGCAGCACCACGGCGCCACGCACCACTTGGTCCGACTTCTTGGCATCGATGCCCAGTTGCACTGCCACGTCGATGGATTCATCGAACTTGGCCGTTGCAGCTTCTTTCACGAGCGCCACTGCGTCTGCAAAAGCGTACAGCTTGGTGCTGTCAACCTTGCCCTGCAGGGCCTTTTGCTTTTTCGTCAACTTGGCCATTTACAAACCCTCCACCGTCACGCCCATCGAGCGTGCGGAACCAGCCAGCGTACGGACAGCAGCGTCAACGTTAGCGGCGTTCATGTCCTTCATCTTGGTCTTGGCGATCTCTTCGAGCTGTTCGCGCGTGATCTTGCCAACCTTGGTCTTCAGGGCATTGGAAGAACCCTTTTCGAGCTTGATGGCCTTCTTGATCAGAGTCGTCGCAGGCGGCGTCTTGATGATGAAGGTAAAGCTCTTGTCTGCGAACGCCGTGATGACCACGGGCAGTGGCAGACCTGGCTCCACACCTTGGGTCTGCGCATTGAATGCCTTGCAGAACTCCATGATGTTGAGGCCACGTTGACCCAGTGCTGGGCCGATCGGTGGGGATGGATTGGCCTTACCAGCTGGAACTTGCAGCTTGATAAAACCGACGATTTTTTTCGCCATGCTTTACTCCTGACGGGTCATAACGCTTGTGTTGCACCATGCAATCACCAGCTCCCCGGGTTAACGACTCACTATGACGACGTCCGCACCGAGCCGAAAAGTGCGGCGTCCAAAATCTTTGCCCTGACTGCCGAGGCAGTCAGGCTTGTGCTCGACAGATTTATGTCTTTTCGACCTGTCCGAACTCCAGCTCCACAGGGGTCGACCGACCGAAAATCATCACAGAGACGCGCACGCGACTCTTTTCGTAATTGACTTCCTCGACAGAGCCATTGAAGTCCGTGAAAGGACCTTCCTTGACGCGCACCAACTCACCCACCATGAACTCGATCTTGTGGCGTGGTTTGTCGGTGCCTTCCTGCATCTGGCTGACGATCTTTTGCACCTCGTCTTCCGAGATGGGGGCAGGCCTGTTCTTGGCGCCGCCCACGAAACCCGTGACCTTGTTGGTGTGCTTCACCAAATGCCAGGTATCGTCATCCATCACCATCTCAACGAACACATAGCCGGGGAACAAGCGACGCTCCGTCGTCTTGCGTTGGCCGTTCTTCATTTCCACGACTTCTTCGGTCGGCACCAAGATCCGACCAAATTTGTCTTGCATGCCAGAACGGCCGATGCGCTCCTGAATGTTGCGTTCGACCGCTTTTTCCATGCCTGAATAGGCATGGACGATGTACCAGCGCAGGTCTGGATTGGCCGAGGCAGAAGCGCCTGCAGGAGCTTGTGCTCCCGTGATTTCCGCAGCGGTCGTCATGACTTTCTCCAACCCAAAATCAAGTCGTACAAGACCCACTCCAGCGTCTTATCCGTGAACCACAGAAAAAGCGCCATGATGACCACGAAGGCGAACACATAGGCCGTCATCTGCAAGGTTTCCTTGCGCGTAGGCCAGACCACCTTTTTCACTTCGCGCCATGCGTCTTTGGCAAACGCGACGAACTGGCGCCCAGATTCCGACACCAAAAACACCGCCGCAGCCGCAACCAGCCCGACGATCAATGCCGCCCACTGCACGACAGCGCCTTGCTTGCTCAACAAATAAAAGCCCGCAACGGAGGCAATGACCAACGCCACTACCGCTGCGAGCTTGGCCTTGTCTGCGCCTGTATTGACAGTTTCAACCTGTGAAGTGGCCATCTTTGAGTATTTCCTGCTTCCTAGTCACGGCATCACTTAAGACACCGAAGCCCGCCAGGGTCTGGCGGGCTTGTTGGGGGCCACATTCAAGTGGCAGGGGCAGTAGGAATCGAACCTACAACCTTCGGTTTTGGAGACCGACGCTCTGCCAATTGAGCTATACCCCTGTATACCTTGCTTGATTAAGCAATGATCTTGGCCACGACGCCAGCGCCCACGGTACGACCGCCTTCGCGGATAGCGAAGCGCAGGCCTTCTTCCATGGCGATGGGGTTGATCAGCTTCACAGTGATCGACACGTTGTCACCAGGCATGACCATTTCCTTGTCGGCTGGCAGCTCGATGGCGCCAGTCACGTCGGTCGTGCGGAAGTAGAACTGGGGACGGTAGTTGTTGAAGAAAGGAGTGTGGCGACCGCCTTCGTCCTTGCTCAGCACATACACCTCAGCCGTGAAGTGGGTATGGGGCTTGATCGAGCCGGGCTTGCACAGCACTTGGCCACGCTCCACGTCTTCGCGCTTGGTACCGCGCAGCAGCAGGCCGACGTTGTCGCCAGCTTGGCCTTGGTCCAGCAGCTTGCGGAACATTTCCACGCCGGTGCAGGTGGTCTTTTGCGTGTCGCGGATACCCACGATTTCGATTTCTTCGCCGACCTTGATGATGCCGCGTTCCACGCGACCGGTCACCACGGTGCCGCGGCCAGAGATGGAGAACACGTCTTCCACGGGCATCAGGAAGGCGCCGTCCACAGCGCGCTCAGGCGTGGGGATGTAGGTGTCCAGGGCTTCGGCCAGCTTCATGATGGCTTCTTCACCCAGCTTGCCCTTGTCGCCTTCCAGGGCGAGCTTGGCAGAGCCACGGATGATGGGGGTGTCGTCGCCTGGGAAGTCGTACTTGTCCAGGAGTTCGCGTACTTCCATTTCGACGAGTTCCAGCAGTTCTTCGTCGTCCACCATGTCGCACTTGTTCAGGAACACGATGATGTAGGGCACGCCCACTTGGCGAGCCAGCAGGATGTGCTCGCGGGTCTGGGGCATTGGGCCGTCAGCAGCGGAGCAGACCAGGATAGCGCCGTCCATCTGGGCAGCGCCGGTGATCATGTTCTTCACATAGTCGGCGTGGCCGGGGCAGTCCACGTGAGCGTAGTGGCGGTTGGCCGTTTCGTATTCCACGTGGGCGGTGTTGATCGTGATACCGCGGGCCTTTTCTTCGGGCGCAGCGTCGATCTGGTCGTAGGCCTTGGCTTCGCCGCCGAACTTGGCGGACAGCACGGTAGCGATAGCTGCCGTCAGCGTCGTCTTGCCATGGTCCACGTGACCGATCGTGCCCACGTTCACGTGGGGCTTGGTCCGCTCGAATTTTCCTTTTGCCATTTTTCCGACTCCGAAAAAAATCTAAATCAACACAACAGGATCTCGGCGCAACCAGAACCGGACGCACCAGAAAATGGTGCCCATGGCGGGAATCGGACCCGCGACCTCTCCCTTACCAAGGGAGTGCTCTACCACTGAGCCACATGGGCAATTGGCGCCGCTCGCACAACACCAAAAATCTCTACTCAACAAACCAGCACAACAAACAATGGAGCGGGAGACGGGAATCGAACCCGCGTCATTAGCTTGGAAGGCTAGGGTTCTACCATTGAACTACTCCCGCGCAGACCACCGGCCTTTGCGAACCCAACTTTGCACTCACAAAGTCAAGCATCACTCTCAACACTGCTCACTCACTGGTGGAGGGGACTGGATTCGAACCAGTGTAGGCGTAAGCCAACAGATTTACAGTCTGCCCCCTTTAGCCACTCGGGCACCCCTCCGGAGAATTTCGAATTATAGCACCAAATTTTTACGCATTCAGAAATTAAACGCATTTGACGCTCTTCGCAAACGCCGCAAGCGCTCGCTGCTGCATGTACCGTTGGTGCGGCTGGCGGGGATCGAACCCACGACCCTTGGCTTCGGAGGCCAATACTCTATCCACTGAGCTACAGCCGCATACCTCTGATTGACGCAGCCTTTGATTATTGCACGCGGCAAGCATCCAAACAAACAAAGCCCTGGCGCTCAGCCACCGCAGGATGCAGCAGGCACTTTCGTTACGGCCAGCGACAACCCCACACCACGCAAAAATGCGTCGGTGCTGGCGCCACCTACGCCAATGAGATCAAAGCCACCGTCATTCAGAATCCAGTTGCGGATCAGCCCATCAAAAAGGGCATGCAGGCTGATGGCCGCGTCCATCGCCGACATCGACAGCACCACCCCTTGCGACTCAGCAGCCAGCGCAAAGTCGCGCGCCAGCTGCTGCGTAAACCCTTCGGAGGCCGCCACATGGCGCTCGCGCAGCCCCATCAGCTCGTTCACGTATTCCACCTTGTACAACGCAATCTCGAAGACCCTTCGGGTGTGCTCGTCCGAGGCCACACTGCGCAGCACCAGCGCCATCACCGCCCGGAGGCGTTGCACAGGATCAGCGCAGGTGCTGTCTTCAAAACTGGCAAAACCCTGCTCCAACGGCAGCGTGACACGGTCCATCATGGCGCTAAACAGGTCCACCTTGTCCTTGAAGTGCCAGTAGATCGCACCACGCGTGGCTCCCGCAGCCTGGGCAATATCACCCAGCGACGCGCGGGACACCCCCTTTTCCCGAAACACCAACTCAGCCGCATCGATCAACCCGTTGCGGGTTGCGATTGCATCTTCCTTTGTCCGGCGCGCCATAGTCAAACATCCTGTTGAGTCTCCAAAACCCCTACGAATGCCTAGGGGCATCTGCATCAGTCGACAATTATACATTCATGTCTGTATGTATAATTTCTGATCAAACTGTCGGGGCATTGAGCGAAGCGCTCTAGACCTTCCACGTTTTTTCCAGATCCCTTTTTTTGACGCCCACCCAAAGGACTCTCATGCCTCAACTGCGTGACGCATCCGGCACCCCTTACTTGCGTGCCACTACCACCCGACGAGTGCTTTCGCTGGCTGCCATCAGCGCAGCAGTACTGCTTGTGTCCGCCTGCGGCAAGGCCGATGGACAGGCCGCCGGGGCAGGCGGCCCCAAGCCGCCCCCGGTCGAAGTGGGAGTCGTTACCGCCACGCCAGGCGACGTGGGGCTGATCACCGAACTACCTGGCCGCGTGGAGGCGTCTCGGGTGGCCCAAGTACGCGCACGGGCCGCCGGCATCCTGCAGCAGCGCGTGTTCAAGGAAGGTAGCGACGTCAAGGCCGGGCAGGTGCTGTTCCGCATTGATCCCGCTCCCTACGCCGCTGCTGTGGAGAGCGCGCGCGCCAGCCTCGCCAAGGCCCAGGCCAATCTGGCACAGGCCAGCGCACAAGCTGAGCGCTATCGCCCCCTGGTTGCAGCCAATGCCATCAGCAAGCAGGACTTTGTAAACGCAGAGGCGGCCGAGAAACAAGCCCAGGCCGACGTGGCGGCCGCCAAGGCTGCTGTGCGCACCGCCGACATCAACCTCAGCTATGCCAGCGTGACCTCCCCCATCTCCGGCCGCATTGGCCGCGCACTGGTCACCGAAGGCGCCTTGGTCGGCCAGGGCGAAGCGACCGCATTGGCTGTGGTGCAGCAGGTTGACCCGGTGTACGTGAACTTCACCCAATCGGCCGGTGACGTCTTCCAACTGCGGCGCGCTATGGAAAGTGGGCAGTTCAAGCGCGCTGGCGGCAGCCAGGCAGCCAGCGTCAAGCTGGTGCTCAGCGACGGATCTGAATACGCACAAGCTGGCAAGCTGCTGTTCACGGACTTGTCGGTGGACTCCACCACCGGCCAGGTCACCCTGCGCGCAGAGGTGCCCAATCCCAAGGGCGAGCTGCTGCCCGGACTGTATCTGCGTGTGCGGATTGAACAGGCACGGGCCAGCAACGCCATCACCCTGCCCCAGCAGGCTGTCACGCGCACCCAGCAGGGCGACACGGTCAGCGTGGTTGGCGAGGACGGCAAGGTGTCGCAGCGCACCGTCAAGATCAGTGCCGCACAGAACAACCGCTGGGTGGTGCTGGACGGTCTGAAGGCGGGTGAAAAAGTGATGGTGGACGGCTTCCAGAAGCTGCAGATGCTGCCTCCCGGAACCCCGGTAAAGCCCGTTCCATGGCAAGCACCAGGCACGCCTGCGCCGGCAGCAGCGACTGCCTCAGCGCCAGCCTCCGCAGAGGCGCCGGCAGTGCCCGCTTCGGCCGCATCCAAGCCATAAGGGGCAATCCAGCATGGCCAAATTTTTCATTGACCGCCCCATCTTTGCGTGGGTGATTGCGCTGTTCATCATGGTGATGGGCGGTGTAGCCATCACGCAGCTACCCATTGCCCAGTACCCGCCGGTGGCACCACCGTCCATCGTCATCAACGCGGCCTACCCTGGCGCATCGGCGCAAACCCTCGAAGACAGCGTGCTGTCGGTCATCGAACGCGAGATGAACGGCTCCCCCGGGCTGATCTACATGGAATCGGTCGCGCAGGCCGATGGTTCCGGCAGCATCACGCTGAGTTTCCAGCCCGGCACCAATGCCGACCTGGCGCAGGTGGACGTGCAAAACCGGCTTTCACGGGCCACGCCGCGCCTGCCTTCTGCCGTGACACAACAGGGGGTGCGCGTGGACAAGTCGCGCTCCAACTTCCTGCTGTTCACCATGCTGTCGTCCAGCAACCCGGCCACCGACACCGTGGCCTTGGGTGACTATGCGTCGCGCAACGTGGTGCCAGAACTGCAACGCCTCAAAGGCATTGGCCAGGCCCAGCTGTTTGGCACGGAGCGCGCCATGCGCATCTGGATCGATCCGGCCAAGATGGTGAGCTACAACCTGTCGGCAGCAGAGATCACCGCCGCCATCCGCGCCCAGAACGCCCAGGTGGCCAGTGGCACCATTGGGGACCTGCCCAATGTCGCAGGCCAAGGCATTGCCGCCACCGTGGTGGTCAATGGGCAACTGTCCAGCGTTGAACAGTTCGGCAACGTCGTGCTGCGTGCCAACACCGATGGCTCCACCGTGCGCATCAAGGATGTGGCGCGTGTGGAACTGGGCGGCCAGGCCTACGCCACCGCCGCACGCCTGAACGGAAAGCCCGCCGTGGGCATCGGCGTTCAGCTGTCGCCCAGCGGTAACGCACTGGAGGCCGCCAAGGACGTGCGCGCGAAGATGGATGAGCTGTCACGCTACTTCCCCGAAGGTATGAGCTGGAGCATTCCTTACGACAGCTCGCGCTTCGTGGACATCTCCATCAAGCAGGTCGCAGAAACACTGGTCGAGGCCGTGGTGTTGGTGTTCCTGGTGATGTTCCTGTTTCTGCAGAACTGGCGCTACACCATCATCCCGACGATCGTGGTGCCGATTGCGCTGCTGGGTACGTTTGCCACACTGCTGGCGCTGGGGTTCTCGATCAACGTGCTGACCATGTTTGGCATGGTGCTGGTGATCGGCATCGTGGTGGACGACGCCATCGTGGTGGTGGAGAACGTTGAGCGCATCATGAGCGAAGAAGGCCTGTCGCCGCTGGAAGCCACGCGCAAGGCCATGCGCCAGATTTCGGGCGCCATCATTGGCGTGACGGTGGTGCTGATCTCGGTGTTCGTGCCGCTGGCATTTTTTGCAGGTTCCACGGGCAACATCTACCGCCAGTTCTCGGCGGTGATGGTGGCATCCATTGGCTTCTCAGCCTTCATGGCCCTGTCGCTCACACCGGCACTGTGCGCCACCCTGCTCAAGCCGGTCGAGGCGGGGCATCACCACGAGAAGACTGGCTTCTTTGGCTGGTTCAATCGCGGCTTTTCGCGCACTGCCAAAGGCTACGAGGGCTTTGTGGCCCGCATGCTGCGGCGCGCCGCGCGTTACCTGGTGATCTACGCAGCCATCATCGGTGCTGTGACCGTGGTCTACATGCGCCTGCCGACCTCGTTCCTGCCCAGCGAAGACCAGGGCAACATCATCGTCAACGTGCAATTGCCACCGGGCGCCACGCAGGAGCGTACGCTGGCCGTGATGGAGCAGGTCGAAGGCTTCATCCTCAAGCAGCCCGAGGTGCAAAGCATGGTGGGCGTGCTGGGCTTCAGCTTCTCCGGCCAGGGGCAGAACGCGGCCCTCGCCTTTGTGACCCTAAAGGACTGGAGCGAGCGCCATGGCCCCGGCCAGTCGGCACAGGACGTGGCCAACCGCGCCTTCGGTGCGCTGATGGGTATTCGCGATGCGTTCATCTTTCCGCTGAGCCCGCCTCCCATTCCCGAGCTGGGCAACGCCAGCGGCTTCACATTCCGCCTGCAGGACCGTGGCGGCGCGGGGCACGAGGCCCTGGTGAAAGCCCGCAATCAGTTGCTGGGCATGGCCTCGCAGAGCAAGGTGCTCACGCAACTGCGCCCCGATGGTCTGGAAGACGCTCCGCAGTTGCAGATCGACATAGACCGCGACAAAGCCAACGCGCTGGGTGTGCCGTTTGATGCCATCAACTCCGCGCTGTCCACCGCGCTGGGCTCCAGCTATGTGAACGACTTCCCCAACCAGGGCCGCCTGCAGCGGGTGGTGGTGCAGGCCGATGCGCCGGCGCGCATGCAGCCCGACGATCTGCTGCAGATCAATGCCACCAACAGCCAGGGCAAACCGGTGCCGCTGTCGGCGTTCGCAACCACGCGCTGGGTGACCGGCGCGCAGCAAACTGTGCGCTACAACGGCTACCCAGCCATGCGCATTTCCGGCTCGCCCGCGCCGGGCTACAGCACGGGAGCTGCCATGGCCGAGATGGAGAAGCTCGCGGGCCAACTGCCCCAAGGCTTCGGTTTTGAATGGACCGGCCAGTCGCGCGAAGAAAAGCTGGCAGGCTCGCAGTCGCTCATCCTGTACAGCTTTGCCATCCTGGCGGTATTCCTGTGCCTGGCCGCGCTGTACGAGAGCTGGTCGATCCCGCTGGCCGTGATCCTGGTGGTGCCCCTGGGCGTGCTGGGCGTGCTGCTGGCCACGTTGCTGCGCGGCTATGCCAATGACGTGTACTTCCAGGTGGGCCTGATCACCATCATTGGCCTGTCGGCGAAAAACGCCATCCTGATCATCGAGTTCGCCAAGGACCTGCAGGCCCAAGGCAAGGGCGTGATCGAGTCGGCGCTGGCCGCCGCGCACCTGCGGTTCCGTCCTATCGTGATGACCTCGATGGCGTTCGGCTTGGGTGTTCTGCCACTGGTGGTTGCGTCGGGCGCAGGCTCTGCCAGCCAGCGGGCCATCGGCACTGGCGTGCTGGGTGGCATGGTCACCGGCACCGCCCTGGCCGTGTTCTTTGTGCCCGTGTTCTTTGTGGTGGTGCGCAGCCTGTTCAAGGGCAGCGCACGCCAGCAGGAAATGAACCGCCGCCATGCAGAAGAAGCAGGAGTTGGAACCCATGACTAAACACCGCCGTACCCCCCTGGCGCTGGCAGCGGCCGCAGCGGCGGCGCTGCTGGCGGGCTGCTCGTTCATTCCGACATACGAGCGTCCTCAGCCTCCCGTCCCTGCCACTTACGCCGGCGCTGCAGCAACGACGGACGGCGCAGCGGTTCAGCCGGGCGCAACCGTGCCCTGGCAGAACTACTTTGCCGAGCCACGCCTGCAGCAGCTCATCGGCATTGCGCTGGCCAACAACCGCGACCTGCGGGTGGCCATGCTCAACATCGAGCAGGCCCGGGCCACCTACCAAGTGCGCCGTGCCGACCTGTACCCGGGCGTGGGCCTGGCGGCCAATGCCAGCCGGGCGCCCGCTGCGGGCACCGGTAACCTGACCAACTCGTTCAGCGTGGGTCTGGCCGTATCCGCCTGGGAGATCGACTTCTTTGGCCGCATTGCCAGCCTCAAGGAACAGGCGCTCGCCCAATACTTCGCCACTGAAGAAGGCCGCAACGCCGCCCAGGTGAGCCTGGTGGCGGCGGTGGCCAATGGCTGGCTGACGCTGCTGGCCGACGAGGAACTGCTGGACCTGTCACGCCAGACCCTTGCCTCGCGCGAGGAGTCGGTGCGCCTGACCAAGATGCGCCTGGACGCGGGCGTGGCCTCTGAGCTCGACTTCCGCCAGGCAGAGTCGCTCACCCAGGCGGCCCGCGCTACGCTGGCACAGCAACAGCGCCAGCGCGCGCTCGACGAAAACGCGCTGGTTCTGCTGCTAGGCCAAGCACTGCCTCAGGACGTGCGCGCCAGTCTGGCGGGTGGCAAGCTGGCCGACGCGCCTGCGATGGCACCGCTGCCTGCTGGCGTGCCGTCAGAGCTGCTCACCCGCCGGCCGGACATCCGCCAGGCGGAGCAGCAGCTCATCGGAGCCAACGCCAACATTGGCGCGGCGCGGGCGGCGTTTTTCCCGCGCATCTCCCTGACAGCGCAGGCAGGCACCGCCAGCGGCGAGTTGTCCGGCCTGTTCAAGAACGGCTCCTGGGGCTTCACCATCGCGCCATCGCTGCTGTTGCCCATTTTTGACGCGGGCCGCAATCAGGCCAATCTGGACAGCGCCCGGGTCGGTCGGGAGATTGCCGTGGCGCAGTACGAAAAGGCCATCCAGACCGCGTTCCGCGAAGTCTCGGACGCGCTGGCCGGGCAAGCCACCCTGGGCGAACAGGCCCAGGCCCAGCAACAGCAGGCTCAGGCAGAAGCCGCGCGCCTGCAACTGGCCGACCTGCGATACCGCAACGGCGTGGCCAGCTATCTGGACCTGCTGGACGCACAACGCTCGCTGTTCACGGCCCAGCAGGCCGTGGTGCAGGTCCGGCTGGCGCAAGTGCAAAACCAGGTGTCGCTGTACAAGGCACTGGGGGGCGGAGCACCCGACACCAGCGCCCAGACCCCCTCCTGACGCCCAGGGCTGAAGCGCGCGCAGCCCCCTGGGGCGCTGCGCGCGCTGGGGCAAACCCGTGGTTGTCTGCATCAAGCGGGGATCGGAATAACCATCCCCGCAGATATAATTTAAGGTTGATTACACCGAAGCCCCCGATACACCTGAGGACGACATGAGCGACAACCACCACGAAGAAGCCCATACCGGCCCGATCAAGAACCCCAAGCAGTTGCTGGTCGCGGTACTTTTCTCGTTTGTAGTTCCGATCTTTGCCATCATTGGCTTGGTCCTGTATGTGACGTCGGCGGACAAGCCCGCTGCCGGTGCCGTCAACCCCGAAAAGGCCATCGCCGAACGCATCCAGAAGATCGGCATGGTCGAAGTGCGCGACGCCAATCGCCCCCTCAAGAGTGGCGAAGAGGTGTTCAAGGCCCAGTGCTCCGCCTGCCATGCCTCCGGCGCTGCAGGTGCCCCCAAGTTTGGCGATGCAGCCGCCTGGGCTGCGCGCATTGGCACCGGGTTTGAAGCCCTGGTGCAGTCGGCCCTGAAGGGCAAGGGCGCCATGGCACCCCAAGGTGGCGGCGACTTCAACGACACCGAAATCGCTCGCGCTGTGGCCTACATGGCCAATGCGGGTGGGGCCAAGTTTGCCGAACCTGCTGCTCCCGCAGCCGCTGCCCCAGCCGCTCAGGCAGACGCAGCGCCAGCCGCCGCTCCTGCACCAGCACCCGCAGCAGCCCCTGCAGCTGCTGCGCCCGCTGTAGCGGTAGCTGCCGCACCTGCAGCCGCCGCAGCAGGCGCTGGCGAGGCTCTGTACAAGCAGGCTTGCCAGGTGTGCCACGCTGCCGGTGTGGCCGGTGCTCCCAAGTTTGGTGACAAGGCCGCCTGGGCCGCTCGCCTGCCCGCAGGCATCGATGCGCTGTACACCAGTGTCGCCAAGGGCAAGGGCGCCATGCCTCCCCGTGGTGGTACACAAGCCTCTGACGCCGATCTGCGCGCCGCAGTGGAGTTCATGGCAGCCGCCGCCAAGTAGGGCAGCGCCTCACCCTGCGCGGGCGGGGTAGAACCCCACCCAGAAAGCCGGTCCTTGCGACCGGCTTTTTTTTCGTCTAGCAGGTTATTCAGTGCCGTTGTGAACCGCTCTGAGTGCCTGCAACTCCGGTTGAAGGCGGTGGGGCGGAGCTTCAGGTTGGCGGAGGGGCACCGGCTTGCGACCGGGCGCGCGGACTGCAGACATACCCGTAGCGTACCGGAAGGTCCTGCGCCTGCACGTCCTGCGGCGTCCAGCGTCCGTCGGTCACAGCCTCCGCAGCCAGTGCCACATCCAGCGTGTGCACCAGCCCCAGGCCCAGGTCTGTCTCCAGGTACACACGGCCCTGCTCGTCCAGCAGGCAGTGGCGGACCGACGCCTCCCGGCCCGTATGGCTGATGGCGCGGAGGTCTTGCGGCTGCAGACGCCAGACCCAGGGCGTGGCCTCCAGTTCGACATACACGCGCTGGGGGCCGTTTTGAAAGAACCACTGACCCTGGTCGTCGTGCTCGTAGTTGCGGGCTATGAACGCGATGAGCTTGTCGTGCTGCAGCAACGACCCTTTGCTGTGCGGAAACGTACCTGCTGCCTGCACCGCGTCGTCGCGCAGATACCAGTGGCCGCGCGCATCCAGGCCCAGCCAGCCGTAGCAGTCGGGCACGTTGGGCCATTTGGCCAGTGCCTGTTTGACGATGTCATCCATGGGCGGATTGTGCGCCGTGCAGCGCCAGCGCCCCACTGTGCTCGGCCAGCCACCCTCCCACGGCGTCGGGCATGGCACGCACGTGCCCCGGTGGCAAGCCGCGCGGGAACCCCACATGCCCGCCATGCGGCGGCTGCCAGAGCGTCACATGGCGTCCCACCTCACGCACGCCCGGTAGGCTGCCAGCGGGCACAAAGGGGTCATTGCGCGCGTTCACCACCAGCGCCGGAATACGGATGCGATGCAGCAGCGGCTTGGCCGACGCGCGCAGCCAGTAGTCCTCGGTATTACGGAATCCGTGGACCGGCGCGGTGAACACGTTGTCGAACGCGTACAGGTCCCGCGCGGCCAGCAGCGCCTGCCGGTCAAACAGCCCCGGGTGCTGGGCCAGCTTCTGCAGTGCCTTGGGCACCAGGGTGCGCATGAACATGCGCGTGTACACCAGCCGGTTGAAGCCGCGCCCAATGGCATGGCCGCCCGCCGCCAGGTCGATGGGCGAGCACACGGCCGCCACCGCATCCGCGCTGCGCGCAGCGTCAGTGCCCACTTCGGCGGCCCAGCGCAGCAGGGCATTGCCGCCCAGTGACACTCCTACCGCCATCAGCGGCCCCTGGTGGTGCACACGCAGCTGCTGCAGCATCCAGCCGATCTCCGCATGGTCGCCCGAGTGGTAGGCGCGCGGGGCACGGTTGATCTCCCCGCTGCAGCCGCGAAAGTGCGGCAGCGCGCAGGCCCAGCCGCGCTCGCGGGCCAGGTCGGCAAAGGCTTCGCAGTAATGGCTGCGTGATGAGCCCTCCAGCCCGTGGAACACCACCAGCAGCGGCCTGGGAGCGTCAGCCACCACACCGTCCTGGAGAAAGTCCACATTGACAAAATCGCCGTCGGGGGTGTCCCAGCGCTCACGGCGGTACTCGGGACGCGGGCCGAACACACGGCGTGCGTACAGCGCGGGCCAGATCGTTTGCAACTGACCACCAGGGAGCCAGCGGGGCGCTATGTATTTCATAGCTGCCAAGGCATATGTTGTCGGCGCATACAGCCAATTGGACCCAAAATCTTCACGCAGGAGCCTCTCAATGCAGAACGGGGCGCTGCGCCAGCACATCCACCTGGGCGTCGGGCGCCACGCCCGGGCTGGCGTGGTGGGCCACCATGCGCCAGCCTTCGGGGGTCTTGTGGTACACGTTGGTCGCCATGACCACGGCCTGGTGCAGGCCGTCAGGCAGCATCACCTCGACCTGCTCGACCACGCTGTGCACGGCACTCGACAGCGCCACCACGCGGTGCACCTGCGCCGGCCGGGCACGCACCGTGCCATGGGAGAACATGGCCTCGAACGCGGCACGGATGGCGGCGGGCCCCAGCAGGCGCGGCCCGCCCGGGTGCACACAGACAATCTCGTCATCGTCCGCCCAGCACGACATCAGCAGCTCGATGTCACCGCGCTGCAGCGCCTCATAAAACGCGGTTTCGGTTTCATCCGAAGAGCCACCCAGGGTGGCTGCTTTTGATCGGGCGCGGGGCATGTGGATTCTGGTGGTAAGTGGGTCGGAACGGCGTGACAGGTACAACGCCAGCCTGCTATTGTGCGGCGGCGGTGCAATGCCTGGCTGCCTACCGATTTTGTACGCGCTCGGGCGGGGGCCCACCATCGCTGGTCGGCGACCAGTTTGCGGACTGGCGCCCTCCGGTTTCTGGCACAGTCATCCCATTTCTCCATCGGCGGACTCCACCATCATGATGATCCAACGTCTACTTGCCCTCCTCACCTTGCTCGCCGCCACGCTCACGCTGAGCGGCTGCGGCTACAACGACTTCCAGCGCCTGGACGAGCAATCGAAGGCCGCCTGGAGCGAAGTGCTCAACCAGTACCAGCGCCGTGCCGACCTGGTGCCCAACATCGTCGCCACCGTGAAGGGCGAGGCCAACTTTGAACAGGAAACGCTGACCAAGGTGGTCGAGGCCCGCGCCAAGGCCACGGCCATCCAGGTCACGCCCGAGACGCTGAACAACCCCGAGGCTTTCAGCAAGTTCCAGCAGGCCCAGGGAGAGTTGTCCAGCGCCCTGTCGCGCCTGATGGTCGTGTCCGAGCGCTACCCCACCTTGCAGGCCAACCAGGGCTTTCGCGACCTGCGGGTGACGCTGGAAGGCACCGAAAACCGCATCACCGTGGCCCGCAACCGCTACATCCAGACCGTGCAGGAGTACAACGTGCTGGCCCGCAGCTTCCCCACCAACCTCACGGCCATGGCCTTCAGCTACGCCCCCAAGCCCAGCTTTACCGTGGCCAACGAGGCGCAGATTTCCGTGCCGCCCACGGTGGACTTCTCCGCATCCAAGGCCAAGCCCTGAACAACTCCTTGCAGGGCCTGACGTGAGCTGAATATGCTGCTAGCGCCTATTCGATATGCCCTGATAGCTATATTTTTTATAGCTGCATGGCCTATCTTTGGCTGGGCCCAATCGCAGCCGCTGGCTGTGCCCCCGCTGACCGGCCACGTCATTGATCACACGGGCACGCTCAGCGCCAATGACACTCAGGCGCTCGAGGGCCAGCTCGTCGCCCTCGAAAAGTCGCGCGGCTCGCAGGTCGTGGTGCTGATGGTGCCCACCACCGCACCAGAAGACATTGCCGCCTATGCCAACCGCGTCGGCAACCAGTGGAAGATCGGGCGCCGCGACGTGGGTGATGGTGTGCTGGTCCTGGTGGCCAAGAACGACCGCAAGATGCGCATCGAGGTTGCCAAGTCTCTGGAAGGTGCCATCCCCGACATCGCAGCAGCACGCATCATCGACGGCGCGATGAAGCCCCGCTTTCAGCAAGGCGACTTTGCTGGCGGTCTGAGCGCTGCGGTCACGCAGATCGGCGCGCGCATCGCGGGCGAAGCCCTGCCCGCCCCGGCAGAGACGTCCGCCCCCCCCGCTGGGGGCAGCAGTCATGGTCTGTTCGACTGGACGGACTTTGCCATCTTCCTGTTTTTTGGCGTCATGGTGGCCGGCCCGTTGGCTCGCAGCCTCTTGGGGGCTGCGCTGGGCGGACTGGCGGTAGGAGGCGGCGTAGGCGCCCTGGCGTTTGTGTTCACCTCCAGCCTGCTGCTGTCGGTGGGCGCGGGCATCATTGCGCTGCTCTACACCTGGCTTTTTGGCGGCAGCAGCGGCCCCATCAGCCTGGGGCATGGCGGCGGAGGTTCCGGGGGCTGGAGCAGCGGCAGCTCGGGCGGATTCAGCAGCAGCAGTGACAGCGGCGGCTTCAGTTCCGGCGGCGGGGGCGATTTTGGTGGCGGCGGTGCATCGGGGGACTGGTGATGGGTGTTGAGAACAGCGGGCAACCAACGCACACGCTATGGCGTTCCATCTGGAGGCTCGTCCACCATCGCTGGCACGACGCCTTCGGCCGATCCGCCATCCCGTTGCAAGCACTGCAGCGCCTCGGCGCGCAGGTCGCCGCCAGCGAGCGGCAGCACACCGGGCAGATTCGCATCGTGGCGGAAGCGGGGCTCCCCTGGAGCTACCTGCGCCGTCACGCCAATGCACGCGAACGCGCGCTGATGCTGTTCAGCAAACACCGCGTGTGGGACACCGAACACAACAACGGCGTGCTGATCTACCTGCTGATGCCGGAACATGCGTTCGAGATCGTTGCCGACCGGGGCCTGGCACGGCATGTCCCACCGACCGCATGGCAGGAGATGGCGACGAAGATGACGGCCCAGTTTCAGCAAGGCCACTACGAAGAAGGCCTGGCACAGGCCGTGGGCGCGGTAGGCGCCCTGCTGGCGGAGCACTTTCCGCGCGCCACTGATTCGCCCTCCGTCAACGAGCTACCCGACGCGCCGCTCGTGCGCTGAATACCGGCTGGCAGCCATCCCGCGCATCTACAAGGCGACGCGCATCAGAGCGCCCAGAGGACGGCCATTGTGTGTATGGGCGGGCTGCGGCTCAGCCTGACGGCACGTGCAGTTCAGCCGCAAACTGCTTTCCATGGGCATTGAATTGAACACCCCACATCCAGCCCCAGCAGGCCACATTGCGGAGCTAACCCGCTGACTCTGCGCAGGTGCGCCCGTCACACCCCTTCGGCTCTACAGCTCTGCAGCCCTGCACTCTGCAACCGTCCTGAATATGTACCCGGGTTATCCATCAGCAGGTAACTATCTCCGACCGAACCAGTGCCCCAAGCCAACGGACTGGCCCTCATCCCATCTTCATTGTTTCCAATACTGGAACAGTTAGTTCGCGACCCGGTGGTTTTTCTCTGCACCCCACCGGCGTACAGTTCATCCCATCGATGAGCCGAACCCGCAAGGCGACTCACCGAACCCGGTCCCAAGTAGCTTTCTTTGTTTTTGGCGCTTTGTCCCGGTTTTTTTGAGCCGCTTCTTTAACTTCAAGGATTTCCATCATGAACAACACCGCACGTTTCCTGTCTATCGCCGCTGTCGCCGCTTTCGCTTCTTTTGGCGCCCAGGCTGACGAAGCCGATGCTTCGCAGTTCGCCACCAAGTTTGAAACCAACCGCACCCGCGCTGAAGTGGCTGCCGAAGCCGCTACCGTGGCCCAGACCCGCTCGATCGAACCCGCTGGTTCGCGTGTGGTGACCTACAAGTCCACGGCTGACCGCGCTGCTGTGCGTGCCCAGGCTGCTGAAGCAGTGCGCACTGGCCAGATTTCTTCGGGTGAGCGCGGCTGATTCACCAGGGGCGGCTGAATCTGCCGCCCTGGTTGCGCCGTATCTCTCAGTACCCAAGTCCTCTTTTTAGAATTTTCCGGAGTTTCACCATGAACAAGTCTGTCCGTTTCCTGTCCGTTGCTGCTGTCGCCGCTTTTGCCGCTTTTGGTGCCCACGCTGATGAAGCCGATGCTTCGCAGTTCGCCACCAAGTTCGAAACCAACCGCACCCGCGCTGAAGTGGCCGCCGAAGCCGCTACCGTGGCCCAGACCCGCTCCATCGAACCCGCTGGTTCGCGTGTGGTGACTTACAAGTCCACGGCTGACCGTGCTGCTGTGCGTGCCCAGGCTGCTGAAGCCCTGCGCACGGGCCAGATCTCTTCTGGCGAAATCGGCAACGCGATGTAATTGCCAAAGGCCCCATGCGGACTGCATGAGGGCTTTGTGAAAATCGCCAATGCAAAAGGCCGGGGCCCTGTGAGGGGCCCCGGCCTTTTTTTAGTCTGGCGGGCAGCCGTTTCGTGCCGGAGCAGCGCTAAAAGTCACCGACCATCCACATCAAACGGAACTCATGGCAATCCACGGCTGGGGGGAACGTATGCATCATGGCAAGGCCAATGCTGGAGGGCATCCACACGGCGCAGAAATAAAAAAACCCGGCATTGCCGGGTTTTTTGCCGCACAAGAGTGCTCGCAAAAGCTTACTTCTTCTGGCGGAACTTGCGCAGTGCCGCGATCTGTGCGGCCATAACAGCCAGCTCGGACTGTGCCTTGGCCAGATCGATGTCGCTCTTGGCGTTCTTGAGCGCTTCTTCGGCTGCAGACTTGGCTGCGTTGGCCTTCTCGTCGTCCAGGTCCTTGCCACGGATGGCGGTGTCGGACAGCACGGTCACGCAGTTGGGTTGCACTTCCAGAATGCCACCGGCCACGAAAACGAACTCTTCGCCACCGTCAGCCATTTCGATGCGCACCGAGCCCGGCTTGATGCGGGTGATCAGCGGGGTGTGGCGGGGGTAGATGCCCAGTTCACCAGCTTCGCCGGGCAGAGCGACAAAACGCGCTTCACCGGAGAAGATGGACTCTTCGGCACTGACCACATCAACGTGGATGGTGTTCATCATTGCTCCTAGGAAAAGGTGGGTTGCTTGATTGCTGAAGGCCGCGCTGCCATGGGCTGCCCGGCCGACGGCTCATCAGGCCACCTTCTTGGCCTTTTCGAAGGCTTCGTCAATGGTGCCCACCATGTAGAACGCTTGCTCTGGCAGGTGGTCGCACTCGCCGTTCACGATCATCTTGAAACCGCGGATGGTTTCCGACAGGGGAACGTACTTGCCTGGCGAACCCGTGAACACTTCGGCCACGTGGAAAGGCTGCGACAGGAAACGCTGGATCTTGCGAGCGCGGGCCACGGCCAGCTTGTCTTCAGGAGCCAGTTCGTCCATGCCCAGGATGGCGATGATGTCGCGCAGTTCCTTGTAGCGTTGCAGCGTACCTTGCACGGCGCGGGCCGTGGTGTAGTGGTCTTCGCCCACCACGTTCGGGTCCAGCTGGCGGCTGGTGGAGTCCAGAGGATCCACGGCGGGATAGATACCCAGCGAAGCGATGTCACGCGACAACACCACGGTGGAGTCCAAGTGAGCAAACGTCGTGGCAGGCGATGGGTCGGTCAAGTCATCCGCTGGCACATACACGGCCTGGATGGAAGTGATCGAACCGACCTTGGTGGACGTAATACGCTCTTGCAGGCGGCCCATTTCTTCGGCCAGCGTAGGCTGGTAGCCCACGGCGGAAGGCATACGGCCCAGCAGAGCGGACACTTCGGTACCGGCCAGCGTGTAGCGGTAGATGTTGTCCACGAAGAACAGCACGTCACGGCCTTCGTCACGGAAGGATTCCGCGATGGTCAGGCCGGTCAGGGCCACGCGCAGACGGTTGCCTGGGGGCTCATTCATCTGGCCGTACACCATGGCGACCTTCGAGTCTTCGAGCTTCTCGAGGTTCACCACGCCGGAATCGGCCATTTCGTGATAGAAGTCGTTCCCTTCACGGGTACGCTCGCCCACACCAGCGAACACCGACAGACCACTGTGGGCCTTGGCGATGTTGTTGATGAGTTCCATCATGTTCACGGTCTTGCCCACGCCGGCGCCGCCGAACAGACCCACCTTGCCGCCCTTGGCGAACGGGCACACCAGGTCGATCACCTTGATGCCGGTTTCCAGCAGCTCTTGCGATGGCGACAGTTCGTCGTACGCAGGGGCCTTGCGGTGGATGGATGCTGTCAGGTCCTGGCTGACCGGACCGCGTTCGTCGATGGGCGAGCCCAGCACGTCCATGATGCGGCCCAGCGTCGCCTTGCCCACAGGCACGGTGATGGGGTTGCCGGTGTTGGACACCATGATGCCGCGGCGCAGGCCGTCGGACGAACCCAGGGCAATGGTACGCACCACGCCGTCGCCCAACTGCTGTTGCACTTCCAGCGTCAGCGACGAGCCTTCGAGCTTCAGGGCGTCATAAATCTTGGGCATCTGGTCGCGGGGGAACTCCACGTCCACCACAGCGCCGATACATTGAACAATCTTGCCTTGCACTTGAGCCATTTTTCGCTCCAATAAAGTAGTTTGTTGAGCTGCTTACACAGCAGCGGCGCCAGCCACGATTTCCGAAAGTTCTTTCGTGATCGCTGCCTGGCGCGTCTTGTTGTAGACCAGCTTCAACTCGCCAATGACGCTGCCGGCGTTGTCGGTGGCAGCCTTCATGGCCACCATGCGCGCCGACTGCTCGGACGCCATGTTTTCCGCAACCGCCTGGTAGATCAGGGACTCGACATAACGGACCAGCAGCTCGTCGATGACGCTTTGCGCATCGGGCTCATAGATGTAGTCCCAGCCGTGTTCCGTCTTCTCAGCCTGCATCTGCTCGGAGGACAGGGGGAGCAACTGCTCCACCACCGATTCCTGCTTCATGGTGTTGATGAACTTGGTGTAGCTCAGGTACACCGCGTTGATCTTGCCTTCTGCGTATGCATCGAGCAGCACCTTCACCGGGCCAATCAGCTTGTCCAGGTGGGGGGTGTCGCCCAGACCCGTCACGTGCGAAACCACCTTGGCGCCCACACGGTTCAGGAAACCCAGGCCCTTGTTGCCAATCGCCACGGCTTCGGTCGAGACGCCAGCACCTTGCAGTTCACGCAGCTTGGTCGTCACGGCACGCAACACGTTGGTGTTCATACCGCCACACAGACCCTTGTCTGTGGTGATGACGATGACGCCAGCGGTCTTGGCATCGTTCACTTTCATGAACGGATGCACGTACTCTGGGTTGGCCTTGCCGAGGTTGGCTGCAATGTTGCGGATCTTCTCGCTGTATGGGCGGGCAGCCCGCATCCGGTCCTGCGCCTTGCGCATTTTGGATGCGGCCACCATTTCCATGGCTTTGGTGATCTTCTTGGTGTTTTCCACCGATTTGATCTTGCCGCGTATTTCCTTGCCTGCTGCCATGATGGCTCCTCGTCCGGTTTAAGCGAACGACTTCTTGAACGCGGCGATCGCTGCGGTCAATTCGGCTTCTGCGTCCTTGTCCATGGCCTTGGCCTGCTCCAGCTTGGCCAGCAAAGCGGCGTGGCTGGTCTTCAGGAACTGGTGCAGGCCGTGTTCGAAGTCGAGCACCTTCTTGACGTCGATGTCGTCCATGAAGCCCTTGTTCACAGCGAACAGCGTGGAAGCCATCAGCGAGATGGGCAGCGGGCTGTACTGTGCCTGCTTGAGCAGTTCGGTCACGCGAGCACCGCGGTCCAGCTGCTTGCGGGTGGCTTCGTCCAGATCGGAGGCAAACTGCGCAAACGCAGCCAGTTCACGGTACTGGGCCAAGTCGGTACGGATACCACCGGACAGGTTCTTCACCAGCTTGGTCTGGGCTGCACCGCCGACGCGCGACACCGAGATACCGGCGTTGATAGCGGGGCGGATACCGGCGTTGAACAGGCTGGTTTCCAGAAAGATCTGACCGTCGGTGATCGAAATCACGTTGGTAGGCACGAAAGCGGACACGTCGCCAGCTTGCGTCTCAATGATGGGCAGTGCTGTCAACGATCCGGTCTTGCCCTTGACTTCACCCTTGGTGAAGGCTTCGACGTAGTCGGCGTTCACGCGGGCTGCGCGTTCGAGCAGGCGGCTGTGGAGATAGAACACGTCGCCAGGATAGGCTTCACGGCCTGGCGGGCGGCGGAGCAGCAGGGACACTTGGCGGTAGGCAACGGCTTGCTTGGACAGATCGTCATACACGATCAGCGCGTCTTCACCGCGGTCGCGGAAGTACTCGCCCATCGTGCAGCCCGAGTAGGCCGACACGTACTGCATGGCGGCCGATTCGGAAGCCGATGCGGCCACCACAATCGTGTACTCCATGGCGCCGGCTTGTTCCAGAGCGCGCACCACGTTCTTGATCGAGGAAGCCTTCTGACCAATAGCGACGTAGATACAGGTAACGCCCTGACCCTTCTGGGCAATGATGGCGTCGATGGCGACGGCCGTCTTGCCGGTCTGGCGGTCACCAATGATCAGCTCGCGCTGGCCACGGCCCACGGGCACCATCGAGTCGATGGACTTCAGGCCGGTCTGCAGAGGCTGGTCCACCGATTTACGGGCGATCACACCAGGAGCAACCTTTTCGATCACGTCGGTGAGCTTGGCGTTGATGGGACCCTTGCCGTCGATCGGCTGGCCCAGGGCATTCACCACGCGGCCGATCAGTTCGGGGCCGACTGGCACTTCCAGAATACGGCCCGTGCACTTCACGGTGTCGCCTTCGGAGATATGCTCGTACTCGCCCAGAATCACGGCGCCGACGGAGTCGCGCTCAAGGTTCAGCGCCAGACCGTAGGAGGGCTGGCCGTCCTTGGTCGCGGGGAACTCGAGCATTTCGCCCTGCATCACGTCCGACAGGCCATGAACGCGCACGATACCGTCGGACACGGACACCACGGTACCCTGGTTGCGGATATCGCTGCTGGCGGCCAGACCTTCGATGCGGCTCTTGATGAGTTCAGAAATTTCTGCGGGATTGAGTTGCATGACTCTTTCCTTCTTTCTTTGGTTCGCTGTCCTCGCCGCGCATTACGCGATGAGGGCCGCTTTCATTTGTTCAAGACGGGCCTTGACCGAAGTGTCCAGCACCTCGTCACCCACCACTACGCGAATACCACCGATCAGGGACTCATCCAGCTTCACAGCGAGGTTGAGCTTGCGGCCGAAGCGCTTTTCCAGCGCTGCGCTGACCTCAGACAGTGCAGCACTGTCCATCGGAAATGCGCTGTACACCACGGCATCCGAAGATCCGTTGCGACGATTCACGAGGGCACGAAACTGCGCAGCCACTTCCGGGAGCGCATCAATGCGTCCGTTGTCGATGACTGTGCGCAGGAAATTTTTGGCCATATCCGGCAGGGCCGAGCGGGCGACCCCGGTGAATACAGCGAACACCTGGTCTGCCGTCACCTTGGGGTTGTCCGCCAACTGACGCAGCTGGGGGTTGGCGGCAATCGCCGCCAGTTCGTCCACCCAGGCAGCGGTGCTGCCCAGATCGACGCCCGCGCCCGCAGTGGCAGCCTTGAACAAGGCATCGGCGTAAGGGCGGGCAATGGTGGCGAGTTCAGCCATGTGTGTCCCCTTACAGCTCGGTCTTCAGGCGGTTGAGCAGGTCGGCATGGACGCCAGCATTGACTTCCTTGCGGAGAATCTGCTCGGCACCCTTGACGGCCAACGCTGCCACCTGCTCACGCAGGGCTTCGCGGGCTTGGACCGTCTGCTGCTCGGCTTCAGCGCGGGCAGCAGCAACAATCTTGTTGCCTTCCTCTGTGGCGCGGGCCTTGGCTTCTTCGATGATGGCCTGGGCACGACGGTCGGCGTCCGCAAGACGCGAGGCCGTCTCGTTGCGCGCCTGTGACAGTTCCTTCTCGACGCGCTGGTTGGCAGCGGTCAGTTCGGATTTGGCACGGTCGGCAGCTGCGAGGCCATCGGCGATTTTCTGGGCTCGCTCATCCAGCGCCTTCGCGATCGGGGGCCACACGAATTTCATCGTGAACCACACGAGGATCAGGAAGACGATGGCCTGAACGAACAGGGTCGCATTGATACTCACGGCAACACCTTTCTAAAGTGGCGTTGAACGGGAATTACTTGGGCAGGTTGGCCAAGAGCGTGGAAACGAAGGGGTTGGCGAAAGCGAACAGCAGAGCGATAGCCACGCCGATCAGGAACGCAGCGTCGATCAGACCAGCCAAGATGAACATCTTGGTTTGCAGTTCGTTGATCAGTTCAGGCTGACGTGCCGAAGATTCGAGGAACTTGCCACCCATCAGGGCGATGCCGATGGAAGCGCCGATAGCGCCCAGACCAACGATCAGACCACAAGCCAGAGCGACGAGACCGAGAATGTTTTCCATGATGACTCCTGAGTTAAAAAGAAAAGTTAAGGAAAGAAAAAACGAAAGGGAAACTTAGTGCGCGTTGTGCGCCTGACCGAGGTAGATCAGCGCCAGCATCATGAAAATGAACGCTTGCAGCGAGATCACCAAAATGTGGAACAGCGTCCAGATGGTGCCAGCGATGACGTGGCCCACAGGCAGCAGCACACCCGACAGCGACAGGGCCGCAGCACCACCCATGAGGGCGATGAGCATGAACACCAGCTCGCCAGCGTACATGTTGCCGAACAACCGCATGCCGTGGGACACGGTGTTGGCGACATATTCAATGATCTGCATGAGCAGATTCACCACGCCCAGGATCAGGGCGAAGATAGGATTCTTGCTGGTGCCAAAAGGAGCCGACACCAATTCGTGTGCCCAGCCGCCAGCACCCTTGATCTTGACGCTGTACCAGAAGCGCAGGATCAGGATGGCAAAGGCGAGGCCCAGCGTGGTAGACAGGTCAGCCGTGGGCACAACACGCAGATAGGCGTGGTGAGGATCGTGGCCGGCGGCACCATAGATTTGCGCCCAGATGGCGGGCAGCAGGTCCACAGGCAGCATGTCCATGAAGTTCATCAAGAAGATCCAGACGAACACCGTCAGACCCAGGGGCGCAATGAACTTGCGGCTTTCAGCGTTGTGAATGTTCGCCTTGGCCTGGTTGTCCACCATCTCGACCAGCATCTCGACCGCTGCCTGGAAGCGTCCAGGCACACCAGAGGTTGCCTTACGGGCAGCTGACCACAGAATCAAAAGGGTGAGAGCACCCAGAACCAAACCGACGATGATCGAGTCATAGTTGATGACAGTGAAATCAACGATCTTGGTCTGGTTGACGTTTTGAAGATGCTGCAGGTGGTGAACGATGTATTCACTTGCAGTCGGAGCGTGCGCTTCTGCGGCCATCGGACAACTCTTCTCTCTATCAATCGGTTTTTCGGACACCAGGCCGCACCAACAGTGCCACCCAGTACGTTTTCATTGCGACCACCATGCCAATCAGCAAGGCAATCCAGCTCAAGCCCGGCACCAGCCGAGGTGCCGCCGCCAGCAGCGCCACCGTCAACATGATCTTGGCGATTTCCCACCCAAAGAACCCCACCATGGCAGCCCGCGGATTGGATGACGCCTTGTGGCGCAACACACCGCGGGCAAACAGTGCAGCCGGAGCCACCACTGCCAGGGCACCGTAGGCTGCAGACCAACCCACCACCGCCCTGCCCGTCAGAACCCAGGCCACCAGGGCCACCAGCATTCCGACCAGCGCCTGACCTGCCACCACCTTCCACACCGAGAGGGGCGGATGGCGACTGCGCCACTGCTGCGCCTCTTGGGCCGTCAGGGGCTTGAAGTCAGATTCTTCAGCCTCAGTTTCAGTCTCTGGCGGGAATGTTTTCATTGATGAATGACGCCCGCGTTACAGACCGCAACTTTTACAAAGCCTCTAATTATAAGTAAAAACCCATGGCACCTGACAAAAACCCGCAAACGTGCCTTTGGGTTTCGTGTGCGCCTGCTCTGTTGTGGTGATGCGCCAACGGCTTTTGCGCTCCAAAAACCTCGCGCAATGCACCGATCTGGCGCACGCCAAACACACAATTCAGACACCCTCATCAGCCCGTGGCGCACAATGACAGTGCATGCCTAGCTATTGAAACTGCAGCATCCCTACCACCGCGATCCACCATGACATCCTCCAATCCGCCGCCCGCCAACGGCCTCGATACGCAGGCAACAGATCCACGCAAAGACTCGCTGATCGAATACCCCTCCAAGTTCCCGATCAAGGTCATGGGCGCCAAGGTGGATGGGTTCGTGCACGCGGTGACCGAACTGGCCCGCCAGTTTGACCCCACCTTCGACGCCGCCACCATTGAACTGCGTGACAGCCGCGCAGGCAATTACCTCGGAGTAACCATCACCATCACGGCGACCAGCCGCGAGCAGCTGGACGACCTGTACCGTGCGCTGTCATCGCATCCGCTGGTGAAAGTGGTGCTGTAGCCGCCCCCCTGCAAGTTGCGCCATGACGATTGACATCCGCCTGCTGGGCCGTGTGGACTACGCCAGCACTGTGCAGGCCATGCAGGACTACACGACCACACGTACGCCCTCTGACCCGGATACGCTTTGGATTTGTGAGCACCCGCCGCTTTACACCCAAGGCATTGCAGGCAAAAGCGATCATGTGCTTGACCCAGGCGAGATCCCCGTCATCGCCACCAACCGGGGTGGGCAGGTCACCTTCCACGGACCGGGCCAGGTGGTCGCGTACCCGCTGATCGACCTGCAACGCGCAGGCTATTTCGTCAAGGAATACGTTTATCGCGTCGAAGAGTCCGTGATCCGTGCGCTGGCGCACTTCGGCGTCACGGGCCACCGGGTTGCCGGCGCACCCGGCATTTATGTGCGCCTGGATGATCCGCGCAGCCACGCCATGCTGCCCCAACGCCCCCAAAAACGAGCGGGCTCGGAGGCGCCCACGCCCGACTTCGAAGGCCTGGGCAAGATCGCGGCGCTCGGCATCAAGGTCAGCCGCCACTGCACCTACCACGGCGTGGCGCTGAACGTGAACATGGACCTGGAGCCCTACGGCCGCATCAACCCTTGCGGTTACGCAGGATTGAAAACGGTGGACCTTTCTACAATCGGGGTCCACACCACCTGGGAAGAAGCCGCGCAGGTGCTGGGCCAGCAGCTCAGCATCCGGTTGGCGCCCTGAACTCTGCCTACAGCCATGAGCACCCCTGAAGTCGTCCGCGAAGCGCAATCCACCGAAGCCTACAACCCGCTGGCCAAGCAAAAGGCTGCGGCCAAGCTGTCGCGCATTCCGATCAAGGTGGAGCAGGGCGAAGTGCTCAAGAAGCCCGAGTGGATCCGCGTGAAGGCGGGCAGCCCCACCACGCGTTTCTACGAAATCAAGGAAATCCTGCGCGAACACAAGCTGCACACGGTGTGCGAAGAAGCGTCGTGCCCCAACATCGGTGAATGCTTTGGCAAAGGCACGGCCACCTTCATGATCATGGGTGACAAGTGCACGCGCCGTTGCCCGTTCTGCGACGTGGGCCATGGCCGCCCCGACCCGCTCGACAAGGATGAGCCACTGAACCTGGCCAAGACCATTGCCGCACTCAAGCTCAAATACGTGGTGATTACCAGCGTGGACCGCGACGACCTGCGCGACGGCGGCAGCGGCCACTTTGTGGAATGCATCCAGAACATCCGCGAGCTGTCGCCCCAGACCCAAATCGAGATCCTGGTACCCGACTTCCGCGGCCGTGATGACCGCGCGCTCGAAATCCTGAAAGCCGCACCGCCCGACGTGATGAACCACAACCTGGAAACCGCGCCCCGCCTGTACAAGGAAGCGCGCCCCGGTTCGGACTACCAGTTCAGCCTGAACCTGCTCAAGAAGTTCAAGGCCTTGCACCCCAACGTGCCCACCAAGAGCGGCATCATGGTCGGCCTGGGCGAGACGGACGAAGAGATCCTGCAGGTCATGCGCGACATGCGCGCGCACAACATCGACATGCTGACCATCGGCCAGTACCTGGCCCCCAGCAACAGCCATCTGCCCGTGCGCCGCTACGTGCACCCCGACACCTTCAAGATGTTCGAGGAAGAGGCGTACAAGATGGGCTTCAGCCATGCGGCAGTTGGCGCCATGGTGCGCTCCAGCTACCACGCGGACCAACAGGCGCACGCCGCTGGCGTGTAAGCCCTGTCCACCCGGCCCGGTTCGCAGGTCACCCATGGGCCCGAATGGTCTGCTCTCGCTGCGCCGCTACGGCGCATCACCGGGCAGCCACAGCCATGACCATTTCCAGATTCTGCTGGGACTCTCCGGAGCGCTGGACCTGGAGGTGGCGGGCCGTGGCGTGCGCGTGGCACCCGGCGGCGGCTGCGTGATTGCCCCGGGAGATCGGCACGACTTTGAATCGTCCCGTGGCAGCCTGTGCCTGGTGCTGGACAGCGCACACCCCGACTGGGCGCGCTGTACCGGCCAACGCCGCTCGACCAAACCACCCGCCGATGCACTGCCACTGGCGCACTATCTGGCGAGCGCACTGCAACAAGACCGCCCGCTGGCACAAACCTACGGCCCTGCGCTCTTGCTGGAGGCGTGGCTCGACAGCACCCATTCCGACTGTTCCACGCCCGGCCCTACGCGCGGCCGCACCATCAACTGGCCCGCCCTGCAGCAATGGGCGGCGCAGCAATGGCACCATGAACTGACCGTGGCCGACCTGGCGGCGCAGGTGCATCTGAGCCCCAGCCAGTTTTCTGCCCGCTGCCGGGACGACCAGGGCATGGGCGCCATGGCCTGGCTGCGCGGCTTGCGCCTGGCGCAGGCCCGGGTGCTGCGCAGCACGGGCATGGCGGTGGCCGAGGTGGCGCTGCGCACGGGCTACCGCTCGCCCTCGGCTTTGACTGCCGCATTGCGCAGGGCTGAGCAGCACACATAACGGCCGACAACAGCTGGCAACCAGGCCAAAACCTTGGCGCGCGACGACTCACCGGTGTTGCGCGACGACTCACTACAGCGGGCGCGCGTAAGCTCGGCGCCATGCAAGCCAACCTCTATGCCCTGGGCGCCATTGCGCTGTGGGCCTCTCTCGCTTCCCTGGGGGTGTCCCTCACCCACATTCCGCCCTTCCTGCTCACAGGCGTTGCGCTCATCATCGGCAGCGTGCCGGCCTGGCCGTTTGTGCTGCGTGACCCTACACAGTGGCGCATCCCGCTGCGCACGCTGGCGTTGGGCGTGTACGGCCTGTTTGCGTACCACTTCCTGCTGTTCATCGCGCTGCGCCATGCCCCGCCGGTGGAGGCCAACCTCGTCAACTACCTGTGGCCGCTGTTCATCGTGGTGCTCTCGCCGGTGGTGCTGCCCGGTGTGGCGCTGCGCTTGCCGCATGTGCTGGCGGCGCTGCTGGGTTTTGGCGGCGCGGCCATTGCCATTGCCGGCGGGCGCGAGTTGAGCGGCACGCTGGCCTGGGGCTACCTACCCGCGCTGGCAGCGGCTTTCATCTGGGCCACGTATTCGCTCATGACCAAGCGCGTGGCAGCGTTCCCGACCACGGCCATTGGCCTGTTCGGGCTGGTGTCCGGCGTGCTGTCGCTGCTGTGCCATGTGGCGCTGGAGCCTGCGGTGGCACTGCAGCCGCGCGACTGGGGGCTGCTCGCGGTGCTGGGCCTGGGGCCGCTGGGGGCGTCGTTTTTTATGTGGGACAAGGCGCTCAAGCTGGGGGACGCACGGCACATCGGCATCCTGAGCTACATCACGCCACTGGCGTCCACCGCGCTGCTGATCCTGGTGAGCGGCCGCGCATTCACCTGGAGCATTGCGCTGGCCACGGCCATGATCATCAGCGCAGCCGTGATGGGGATGCGGGCACGCTGACGCAGTAATTTCAGCGAAATTGGCTGGGAGCGCTAGAAAAATATGCTCGGACAGCTATCAATTTTGAAGTAACCACCCCCCTCAGGCGGTCAGCTACTTCGCCTGTCAAGCAGTCAGCAGCACAGCAGGTTCATCGCCCGCCAGCACCTGCAGCGCCCAGGGGGCGAGCTTGCGCGTGTCAGCGCGCAGCACCTCCTGCTTCACAGCCAGGATCTGCGCGGGGTGCATGGAGAAGCTGCGCAGCCCCAGGCCCAACAGCAGCCGCGTCATGGTCACATCGCCCGCCGTTTCGCCGCACACACACACGCTCTTGCCCTGGCGCTCCCCCTCGGCAATCACATCGCCCACCAGGCGCAGCACGGCAGGGTGCAGCGGGTCGTACAGGTGGGCCACGGCCTCGTCGGCGCGGTCGATGGCCAGGGTGTACTGGATCAGGTCGTTGGTGCCGATGGACAAGAAGTCGAAGTACTTGAGGAAGGTGCGCACCATGAGTGCCGCGGCGGGCACCTCGATCATGGCGCCCAGCTGCACCGGGCCGTAGGGTTCGCCACGCGCATCCAGCTCACCCCGGGCGAGGTCCACCTGGGCGAGCGTCTGCTGGATTTCGTGCGTGTGTGCCAGCATGGGGAACAGCAGGTTGACCTTGCCATGGGCCGCCGCACGCAGCACGGCGCGCAGCTGGGTGCGGAACATGGCCGGGTCGGCCAGGCTCCAGCGGATGGCGCGCAGGCCCAGGGCCGGGTTCAGGTAGCTGTCCTTGTGGGCCTTGTTGTCCAGAGGCTTGTCCGCGCCCACGTCGATGGTGCGGATGGTGACGGGCAGCCCCTGCATGCCGTCAATGGCCTCGCAGTAGGCGCGGTACTGCTCGTCCTCGCCGGGCAGGTTGCCGCTTTTGCCCATGAACAGAAATTCGCTGCGGAACAGGCCCACGCCCACGGCGCCTGCGCGCACGGCGGCGGCGGCGTCGCCGGGCTGCTCGATGTTGGCCAGCAGCTCGATCTTGTGGCCGTCGATGGTGATGGCAGGCGTGTGGCGCAGGCGCGCCAGGCGTTCGCGCTCCAGCTCAACCTGGCGCTGGCGAAATCCGTATTCGGCCAGGATGATGGGCGAGGGATCGACAATGACCACGCCCGCATCGCCGTCGATGATGACCCAGTCGTCCTGGCGCACCAGCTGGCTGGCGGCACGCGCGCCCACCACGGCGGGGATGTCCATGCTGCGCGCGACGATGGCCGTGTGGCTGGTCTTGCCGCCCACGTCCGTCACAAAGCCCGCGAACACGCTTTGCTTGAACTGCAGCATGTCGGCGGGCGAGAGGTCGTGCGCCACCAGCACCAGGGGCACATCCACCGTGTCGTCCAGCAGCAAATCTTGCTGTGTCTTGCGACGCGGGCTGCTGGCCGGTGGTGCCACCGGGCTGGCCACGCCTTTCATGTAGCGCAGGATGCGTTCAACCACCTGCTCCAGGTCCGCCTTGCGCTCGCGCAAGTACTCGTCCTCCATCTCGTCGAACTGGCGCGCAATCACCTCAAGCTGGGTGGTGAGCGCCCACTCGGCGTTGTACAGGCGCTCGGTGATCCAGTGTTTCACGCCGCCCGTGAGGGCTTCGTCCTGCAGCAGCATCAGGTGCACGTCCAGCAACGCGGTCAGCTCGTGCGGCGCGTCGGCGGGCATGTCGGTCTGCAGGCGCTGCAGCTCCTCGACCACGGCATTGCGGCCCTGGCGCACCCGCTCAATCTCGCCCTCGACCTGGGAGGGCTCGACAAAGTAGTGCGCCACATCCACCCGGCTGGACGCCACCAGCACGGCCCGGCCAATAGCAATGCCGCGTGCAACTGCGAGGCCGTGGACGGAGAAGGTCATGGTGGTGTGATCAAAGGTTCGACGGGGTCAGGACACGGGCGAGGTGGACAGGCTTATTCACCTTCGCCAAATTTGTCGGCAATGAGTGCCAGCAGGGCGTCCATGGCCTCCTGTTCGCGGTCGCCGTTGGTTTCCAGCTCCACTTCAGAGCCCAGCCCAGCGGCCAGCATCATCACGCCCATGATGCTCTTGGCGTTGATGCGGCGCTCCCCCTTGCTCATGAAAACGTCACACGGAAAGCTGCCGGCCAGCTTGGTGAGCTTGGCCGATGCGCGGGCGTGTAGGCCCAGTTTATTGCTGATGGTCGTACGGGTCTTGATCATGTCGGTTACGGCGGTTCTGGTTCTGCGGCGCGGAAATGGCCACCTGCATCACCCCTTGGGTACCACCCACCACGGCGCGGGTCACCACGGAATCGAGCGGCTCGGTCCGGTAGCTCACGGCGCGCAGCAGCATGGGCAGATTGACACCCGTCACCAGGCGCGAGCGCACGCCATCGACCAGGCGCTGCGCCACGTTGCAGGGCGTGGCGCCAAACACATCGGTCAGCACCAGGGTGGTGTCGGTGCCCAGCTGGTCCAGCATGATGCGCGCCTGGGCCAGCGATTCTTCGGGGGGCTGGTTGGGCTGCACGTCGAGCGCAGCCACGCTGCTGCCGCAGTCGGCAAACACGTGCAGCGCACATTCGCGCAGCGCATGGGCCAGTGGGGCGTGGGCAATGATGAGGATGCTGGTGGGGCTCATGGTCACGACTTACGCCACGCGGGGACCAACGAAGGGCAGGTCACGAAGAGGCCGCCGGTGGTTGCATCGATGGTTGCGCAAGTGTTCATGGTGTGGGGGTTGTCAGCACATTATGGCGCCGCCCCCGAAGCAGGAACCATGCGTAGGCGCTGGCGTTGCATGCCAGGTACACCGCCATGGCAGCCTGGAACGCTGGCACGGTGGCCAGCCCCGCGGCTGCAAAGGCGTCCACCGCCAGCCCGATGCCCCACTGCACCACAAACACGCCCACAAAAATCACGAGGTTGTAGGCCGACAGCGCCCGCCCTGCCAGCGCCTGCGGAAACGCCATGGCCACGGCGGGCTGCGACAGCGACACGAAGGTGCACGACACGCAGAACAACGCCCAGGCGCCACCCCCGGCCTGGGGCCCCGCCAGGATGATGCCCAGCAGCACCACCGAGCACAGCGGAAGGCCCATGGCCATCAGCCGGTCGGCACCAAACCCCTTGCGCAGCAGCCAGGGGTTGACCATGCCCCAGGTCCAGAAGGTGCACAACATGGCCACGTTGATCCAGAACAGGCCCGTCGCCGACTCCAGGGCGGTGTAGCCCGCCACGCGCTGCATCCACGGCCCGGCCCACAGCGTCTGCATGGCCACCATGCCGCCGTAGCAGAAGAACCCCAGCGGCGCGAGGCGCTGAAAATAAGGGTGCCGCCACACCACGCCATAGCCCTGGGGCACGGCCTCTGCGGCGTTGGACGCTGCCTTGGGCTGCCCCGCCAAACCCCAGCCTGGCACCCACAGGGCAATCACCACCATCGACAACGCGATCAATACCGCCAGCCCCCAGAACAGCGGGCGCCAGCCCACCAGCGGCAAGGCCCATTGCACCGGCAGCGTGGAGGCCACCATGCCCAGCGAGCCCGTCATCAACATCCACGAGTTCGCCCGCATCTGCGCCACCGGCTCCAGCCACCGGCGGTAGCCAGTGAGCGGCGCCATCAGACAGGCGCTGACGCCCGCGCCGCACAACACCCGACCGGCGAGCAGCCCCGAAAACCCCGTGGCCCCCGAAAACACCAGGCTGCCCACCACGGCCACGCCCAGGAAGCCCAGTGCGACCTTCTTGGGGCCATGCCGGTCCAGCCAGGTCCCCAACGGCAGCTGCGTGGCCGAGAAGCCCAGAAAGTACCCGCCCGCCAGCAGCCCCAGGTCCCGCGCCTGTAGCGAGAACTCCTGGGCCAGCGTGGGCGCCAGGGTGGCCGTGACGGCACGCACCAGCGCCGACAGAAAGTAGGCAAAAGCAAACGCCAGAAAGACGATGACGGCCGCCCGCCGTGGCAACACGCCGCCGCTGCTCATCGTCATGGCAGCGCCAGGCCAGCGAAGAACTGGTCGGCCACCTCCGGCCGGGGCTTGGCGGTGTAGACGACGGCGTGGTACAGCCGCACCTGCGGCCCTGCCGCGCGTGCAAACCACACGGCCTGCGCGACCACCGCGCTGCCATCGGGACGCTGCCCCTGTGCCACGGTACGCACCGACTGCGGCAGGGGCAAGGTGCCGCGCGGCGCGTAGGGTACGTCTTTGGCGCCCGCTTCGGCCCCTGCCCCCAGGCGCGCCAGCATGGCAGCCCGCCAATGGGTGAGCGCTGCGCCCACCTGGGCAGGGTCTGCCAACGCGGCATGGGACACGGCAAAGGTGGCGCCATCGGCATCACAGCCCACCATGGACAGCTCCACCGGTGCACCGGCCAGCTCCACCGTGCGGGTGGCCTGGTCGGGCTTGCACGGCAGGGTGATGGTCAGGTCCGCTTCGGGCAGCGGCACGGTGCGCCAATTCAGTGCGGGGCTGCAGCCCGCAATCAGCAGGGCAGCGGCCCCGGTCAATGTCCATTTCATCGGGGCATTATCGGCAGAGTCCCCGATGTCGCCCCTGCCCTGCGTTCTGCGGCGAACTTTTGCGGGAAAGTCGAGTCCAGCCTTGGTGTGGCGAGCGCCGCTCGCGCTGCGATCGGGCCACTCCGGCACAATGTGGGGTGGGGTACAGGCCCCGTGTTTCTTTTGGGATGGGTGGTAAAGTCATGGCGATCAAGCATTGGGCAGCAGGTGTGGCGGTGGCAGCGTTTGCCGCTGTGGGTGCCTATGTGTACCTGGACACAGGCCGCGCCGAAGCGCCTGCATCGACCTTCGTGCTGCTGGATGGCTCCAGCAAATCCACCGCCGACCTGAAAGGCAAGGTCACCCTGGTCAACTTCTGGGCCACGAGCTGCACCACCTGCGTGGCCGAAATGCCCGAGATCATCGCGACCTACAACAAGTACAACAGCAAGGGTTTTGACACCCTGGCCGTGGCCATGAGCTACGACCCGCCCAGCTACGTGGTGAACTTTGCCGAGACACGCAAGCTGCCCTTCCAGGTGGCCATCGACAACACCGGCAACGTGGCCAAGGCCTGGGGCGATGTGCGCCTGACGCCCTCCACCTTCATCGTGAACAAGCGGGGCGAGATCGTGAAGACCTATGTGGGCGCCCCCAATTTCCCGGAGCTGCACCAGTTGATCGAGAAGCTGCTGGCAGAAACCTGAGCAGCGGGGCGGACACAACGCCCCCGCATGCACCACAGCCCGTTCAGGGCATCAAAAAGGCCAATTTCGAAAGAAATTGGCCTTTTGCGCTAGTGGATCATGCCTTGATTGCTATGCAAAACATAGCGACATGATCCTCCAGTGATCGCGTCACTTCGCTCGGAAGTTGTCGTGGCAGGCCTTGCAAGTGCCTGCAGTGGCACCAAAGGCGGTTTTCAGGTTGTCCAGGTTGCCGGTCTTGGCCGCAGCGGCGAGTTTCGCGGTCTCGGCTTCCAGCTTTTCGGCATGGTCCTTGAACTTGGCCTGCTCGGTCCAGATTTCTGGCAGTGCCTTGGTGGGCGCGCCCTTGTCGGTGCCGGGACCAAAGCCTGCCCATGGCAGCTTGGCCATCTGGGCCACGATGTCGGCATTCTCCTGCGCCACCTTGGCATCGAACGGCGCGCGGCCGTTGGCCATGGCGCCGAGGCGGCCAAAGTGCTGGCCCATCACAAACAGCGCACTCTGGCGGTATTTGATGGCGTCTTCGGCTTTGGCAAATTGGGCGGAGGCGGGGGCGGACAGGGTCAGGGCCGCAGCCGCCAGGGTCAACGCAGCAAATGCTTTCATCGGAACTTCCTTTTTCGTGGGTGGAACAGAATGGTGCCTTCCAAGCCTGCGCAGTATGCCGGTTTGGGCGCGTTTGTGCTGTGGCTGGGAGGTTACAGGTCCGGCCGCCCTGCCGCACAATGCCGCATGCTTCCTCATCCATCCCTCACTTCGGCGCACCGCCTTTGACCACCATGACGCAGCACACCGTACGCATCTGGGACCTTCCAACCCGCATTTTTCACTGGGCCCTGGCGGTCTGCATCGTGGCGCTGGTCATCACCGCCAATGTGGGAGGCAATGCCATGGTCTGGCATTTCCGCCTGGGCTACACGGTGCTGGCGCTGCTGGTGTTCCGGCTGGTCTGGGGATTGGTAGGGGGCCGCTGGTCGCGCTTTTCGGCGTTCCTGTACTCGCCAGCGCGGCTGCTGCGGTACCTGCGTGGCACGCCACACCCGGAGGACGGCATCGGACACAGCCCGCTGGGCGCGTTGTCGGTGTTCGTGCTGCTGGCCGTGCTGGCAGCCCAGGTGGGCACGGGTTTGCTGAGCGACGACGAGATCGCCTTTGCCGGACCGTTGACCCAATATGTCTCGAACGCCGTCGTGGGGCTGGCCACGAACTACCACAAGGACATCGGGCAGTTCCTGGTGCTGGGGCTGGTGGCAGTGCACGTGCTGGCCATCATCTTTTATGTGCGCGTGCGCAAGCAGCAGCTCATTCGCCCCATGCTGGACGGCGACAAGACGCTGCCCGAGGCGGCGGCGCCTTCGCGGGATGATGCCCTGAGCCGTATCGTCGCCTTGGTGGTGCTGGCACTGAGCGCTGGCGTGGCCTGGTGGGTGTCGTCCCTGGCGGCACCGGCGTTCTGAACGAAGTCGCTACACTGGCGGCTCCTTCGTTTGCACGCCTTGCGCTTTGGACAAGCCCTCCATCTCCCTGAGAACCCCCTCTTCGCCCGCCGAGTGGGATGCGGTCAGAGACATCTTTCGCGAGTACGCCAGCACGCTGGGCGTTGATTTGTGCTTTCAGGACTTTGAGTCCGAACTGACGCAGCTGCCGGGCGACTACGCCGAACCCCGTGGCGCCCTGCTGGTCGCCGAAGTGGAAGGCGCCTTGGCAGGCTGTTGCGCCCTGCGCCCGCTGGATAACGCCGACTACCCCAACGCCAGCGAAATGAAGCGGCTGTATGTGCGCAAGGCGTTTCGCGGCTTTGGCCTGGGTCGCGAGCTGGCCGAAGCCATGCTGGACCGGGCGCGGCAAGCAGGTTACGCGTGTGTTTTGCTCGACACCCTGGACGATATGGAGTCGGCCCGCGCGCTGTACACCGACCTGGGCTTCGAAGAAATCCCGCCCTACTACCACAACCCCATACCCGGGGCACACTACCTCAAGGTCGATATTTTTTGACCATTTGAGGCGCAAGCGCATGATGTACATGCGCTTGCAGCTATTGATTCAATAGCAATCAGCGGGGTCTCACGCCGCCTTGGCCTGGGCCAGCAGGGTGTCAGCGTCGCTCACTTCAAACTTGCCCGGTGCTTCGACGTTGAGCGTGACCACCTTGCCATCGCGCACGAGCATCGAATAGCGGTTGCTGCGCAGGCCCATGCCCTTGGAGGTCAGGTCCAGGGTGAGGCCCGTGGCTTGCGCGAAGGCGGCGCTGCCGTCGCCCAGCATGCGCACCTTGCCGTCGGTCTTCTGGTCGCGCGCCCAGGCGCCCATCACGAACGCGTCGTTCACGCTCACGCACCAGATTTCATCCACGCCGGCCGCCTTGAACTCGGCGGCCTTCTCCACATAGCCAGGAACATGCTTGGCCGAGCAGGTGGGTGTAAAGGCACCGGGCAATGCAAACAGGGCAATCGTCTTGCCCGCCGTCGCCTTGTCCACCGCCACGGGATTCGGGCCGATGCTGCAGCCTTCGCCCTCGACTTCGGAATATTCCATCAGCGTGGCTGCGGGCAGGGTGTCACCGACTTTGATCATTGTTTTCTCCTAGGGATGTTGGGATGGGGTGTTGGAACCCGAGAACGCAGTGCCATGCAAAGCTCCTCCTGGGCACGGTGTGAACCGTTCGCATCAAAAAGGTGGCCCACAAAGCAAAACGACCCACATTGTGGGTCGTTTTGAAGGGCCTTGCTGCCCAGGGGCTTGCGCCCCCGGAGCGGGCATGGACAGCTGCTTACAGCAGGCCGGCCTTTTGCACCAAGCGGGTCGCCACCCAGTTCTTGGTCTTGGAGAGCGGACGGCTCTCGGTGATTTCGATCACGTCGCCCAGCTTGTACTCGCCATTTTCATCATGGGCGTGGTACTTGCTCGACTTCGCAACGATCTTGCCGTAGAGCTCATGCTTCACACGACGCTCGACCAGCACGGTCACAGTCTTTTGACGCTTGTCGCTGACCACCTTGCCAATCAAGGTGCGCTTGAGGGATTTTTTAGGTTCCGTCATATGGGCTCCTTACTTGGCGGCTTGCTTTTCAGCAAGAATGGTCTTGGCACGTGCGATATCACGGCGGGTAGTGCGCAGCGTGTTGGTGTTACCCAGTTGCTGCGTAGCCTTTTGCATGCGCAGGCCGAAATGGGCCTTTTGCAGTGCCTTGATTTCGGCTTCGATGCCGGCAACGTCTTTTTGGCGCAGTTCAGTAGCTTTGGTCATTTTCATGGTCTCCTGAATTACGCGCCAAGGTGACGGCTGACGAACGTGGTGCGCAGCGGCAGCTTGGCAGCAGCCAGGCGGAAGGCTTCGCGGGCCAGTTCTTCGGGCACGCCGACGATCTCGAACACGATCTTGCCGGGCTGGATTTCGGCCACGTAGTACTCGGGGTTGCCCTTACCGTTACCCATACGCACTTCTGCGGGCTTGGTAGAGATTGGCTTGTCCGGGAACACGCGGATCCAGATACGGCCGCCACGCTTGACGTGACGGGAAATCGCACGGCGTGCAGCTTCGATCTGGCGGGCCGTCAGACGGCCACGATCGGTGCACTTCAGACCGAAATCACCGAACGCAACGGAGGCACCCCGTGTTGCGACGCCAGTGTTACGGCCCTTTTGCTCCTTGCGGTATTTACGGCGAGCAGGTTGCAGCATCTTTATTCTCCTTTACCGTCCGCTGCTGTAGCGGGCGCGGCGACTTTGCGTACGCGCTTAACGGCGGTGTTATCAGCGCCACCAGCTTCCGCTGGCTTGTCGCTGCCGTCGGCCGGAGCGGCGTTGCCACCGACAGGACGACGTGGGCCACGGCCTGCGCCTGGACGATCGCCACCTGGGCGGCCATCACGGCGTGGGCCACGTGGGCGGCGCTCTTCGTCTGGACGAGGCGTTTCCACGGCGGGCAGGTCATTGCGGCCCAGCGTGTCACCCTTGTAGACCCAGACCTTGACGCCGATCACACCATAGGTGGTCTTGGCTTCAGAGGTACCGTAGTCGATGTCCGCACGCAGCGTGTGAAGTGGCACGCGGCCTTCACGGTACCACTCGCAGCGAGCGATTTCGATACCGTTCAGACGACCGGACGACATGATCTTGATGCCCTGGGCACCCAGACGCATGGCGTTCTGCATGGCGCGCTTCATGGCGCGGCGGAACATGATGCGCTTTTCGAGCTGTTGCGTGATGCTGTCGGCGATCAGCTTGGCATCGATTTCAGGCTTGCGCACTTCTTCGATGTTCACTGCGACGGGCACGCCCAGACGCGACGCGAGTTCCTTCTTCAGGTTCTCGATGTCTTCGCCCTTCTTGCCGATCACCACACCAGGACGTGCCGAGTAAATGGTGATACGGGCGTTCTTGGCAGGACGCTCGATCAGGATGCGCGACACAGCCGCGTTCTTGAGCTTGGCCTTCAGGTACTCGCGCACCTTGATGTCTTCGGCCAGCATGCCCGCGAAATCGCGGTTGCTGGCGTACCAACGGCTGGACCAGTTGCGGCTGACCGCAAGGCGGAAGCCGGTAGGATGGATTTTCTGTCCCATAGTCTTCCCGAGCCTTTAGTTGCCAACCGTCACGTACACATGGCACGTGGGCTTGCTGATGCGGTTGCCGCGGCCTTTGGCGCGCGCGGTGAAGCGCTTGAGCGTGGTGCCTTGTTCGACGTAGATGGTCTTGACCTTCAGTTCGTCGATGTCAGCGCCATCGTTGTGTTCGGCGTTGGCGATGGCCGACTCCAGAACCTTCTTGACGATTCCCGCAGCTTTTTTCTGCGTGAAGTTCAGGATGTTCAGAGCCTGGTCCACTTTCTTGCCGCGGATCAGGTCGGCGACCAGACGGCCCTTGTCGACCGACAGACGGACGCCCCGGAGGACTGCACGTGTTTCAGACATGGTCGTTCCTTACTTCTTCGCTTTTTTGTCAGCGGGGTGACCCTTGAAGGTGCGCGTCAGGGCGAATTCGCCCAGCTTGTGGCCCACCATCTGGTCGGTGACATAGACCGGCACGTGTTGCTTGCCGTTGTGCACGGCGATGGTCAGACCGATGAACTCGGGCAGAACCATGGAGCGACGCGACCAGGTCTTGACTGGTTTCTTGTCCTTGGTGGCAACGGCCTTTTCGACCTTGGCCAGCAAGTGATGGTCAACAAATGGACCCTTTTTGAGAGAGCGAGTCATCTGCTACCCCTTACTTCTTGCGACGCGACACGATCATGATCTGTGTGCGCTTGTTGTTACGGGTGCGATAACCCTTGGTCAGATTGCCCCAAGGATCGACTGCATGGCGGCCTTCGCCGGTGCGGCCTTCGCCACCACCGTGAGGGTGATCCACCGGGTTCATGGCCACGCCGCGAACCGTAGGACGAATACCCATCCAGCGCTTCACACCGGCCTTGCCCAGTTGGCGCAGGCTGTGTTCTTCGTTGGCCACTTCACCAATGGTGGCGCGGCATTCGATGTGAATCTTGCGCACTTCGCCGGAACGCATACGCACCTGGGCGTACACGCCTTCACGGGCGAGCAGCGTTGCCGAAGCACCCGCCGAGCGGGCGATCTGAGCACCGGCACCGGGCTTGAGCTCGATGCAGTGGATGGTCGAACCCACGGGGATGTTGCGGATAGGCAGCGTGTTGCCAGCGCGGATCGGGGCTTCCGAACCCGACAGCAGGGTTGCGCCCACTTCCAGGTTGCGGGGAGCGATGATGTAGCGACGCTCGCCGTCGGCATAGCACACCAGAGCGATGTGGGCCGTACGGTTAGGGTCGTACTCAATGCGCTCAACCTTGGCCGGAATGCCGTCCTTGTTGCGCTTGAAGTCCACCACACGGTAGTGGTGCTTGTGACCACCGCCCTTGTGGCGGGTGGTGATGTGACCGTTGTTGTTACGACCGGCCTTCTGGAATTGTGGCTCCAGCAGGGGGGCGTACGCTTCACCCTTGTACAGGTGGTCACGCGTGACCTTCACCACAGCACGTTGGCCCGGCGAGGTAGGTTTCATCTTAACGACAGCCATGATTACGCGGCCTCCCCGGAGAGGTTCAGCTCTTGACCTGGCTGCAGCGTGACGTATGCCTTGCGAACATTGTCGCGGCGGCCGACAGTCTTGCCGAAACGCTTGGTCTTGCCTTTGGTGTTCACCACAGAAACGCCCTTGACTTCCACCTTGAACATCAATTCCACAGCGGCCTTGATTTCGGGCTTGGTAGCGTTCTGCAGCACCTTGAACGTCACTGCATTGGACTTCTCGGCAACCATGGTGGCCTTTTCGGACACGATGGGAGCGACCAGCACTTGCATCAGACGACCTTCGTCAAACTTGAGTGTGCTCATGCGAACATCTCCTTGAGTTTGTCGATTGCACCCTTGGTGACGAGCACTTTCTTGAAACGCACCAGCGACACGGGATCGGCGTAACGGGGCTCAACGACGAGCACGTTCACCAGATTGCGCGAGGCCAGGTACAGGTTTTCGTCCACTTCGTCGGCAATCACCATCACCGATTGCAGGTTCATCGCCTTGAACTTGTCAGCCAGGACCTTGGTCTTGGGGGAATCAAGCTTCAGCGAATCGACCACAGCCAGACGGCCTTCGCGGGCCAGCTGCGACAAGATGGCAGACATACCGGCGCGGTACATCTTCTTGTTGATCTTCTGCGTGAAATTTTCGTCAGGCATGTTCGGGAAAATCCGACCACCCCCACGCCACAGAGGCGAGGAAGTCATACCTGCACGTGCGTTACCCGTACCCTTTTGCTTGAAAGGCTTCTTGGTCGAGTGACGGACTTGCTCGCGGTCCTTCTGGGCGCGAGTGCCTTGGCGGGCGTTGGCCTGATAGGCCACCACGATCTGGTGCACCAGATCTTCGTTGTATTCACGACCGAACACGGTTTCAGGAACATCCAGCTTGGATGCGCCTTGGCCTTGGTCATTCAGGAGTTCGAGCTGCATTAGTTCGCTCCTTTGGAGGCTTTGGCCTTGATCGCTGGACGCACCGTCACGAACCCACCCTTGGAGCCCGGAATAGCGCCCTTGATCAAGAGCAGTTGACGCGCTTCATCGATGCGGATGACATCGAGGTTTTGCGTGGTCTTGGTGACATCGCCGAGGTGGCCCGTCATGCGCTTGCCGGGGAACACGCGACCTGGGTCTTGTGCCATACCGATCGAGCCAGGCACGTTGTGCGAACGGCTGTTACCGTGCGACGCGCGCTGCGAGCTCATGTTGTGACGCTTGATGGTACCGGCGTAGCCCTTACCGATAGAAGTGCCTTGCACGTCGACCTTTTGGCCCACGGCAAACACATCGGTGGCAGGAACCGTAGCACCCGCGGCGTACTTGCCAGCGGTTTCTGCGGTCACGCGGAATTCCTGGATGATTTCACCGGCTTCCACACCTGCCTTGGCAAGGTGGCCGGCTTCTGGCTTGGTCACGCGCGATGCTTTGCGCGAACCGAACGTGACCTGCAGGGCCACGTAGCCATCGTTCTCTTGGGTTTTGACCTGGGTAACGCGGTTGTTGGACACATCCACCACCGTGACAGGCACTGCGTCCCCATCATCGGTGAACAGACGCATCATGCCCACTTTGCGACCCAGCAACCCGAGGGAGTTGCTCAGACTCATTGGTTTTCTCCAAAACTCTCACCGCCGCAACTTCAATTGGCTACGGCGTTTCCGCAAACTCTCGCTTGCGTGCATGAAAGAAGGTTAATAAAACTCCGCTGACGCACACCATTTAACAGGCGCAAATCGAGCGAAGCCCTAAAGTATAACGCGAACTGCTTTTTCAAGCAAGTTCGCGTTATTTCAGTCACTGCAAGACGGGCGAACCCGTCCCACAGCAGCTACTGCTACATCACTGCAGCTTGATTTCGACGTCCACGCCAGCTGGCAGGTCGAGCTTCATCAGGGCGTCCACGGTCTTGTCCGTAGGGTCCACGATGTCCATCAGACGCTGGTGCGTGCGGATTTCGAGCTGGTCGCGGCTGGTCTTGTTGACGTGCGGCGAGCGCAGGATGTCGAAACGCTTCATGCGCGTCGGCAGGGGCACGGGACCCTTGACGATGGCGCCGGTGCGCTTGGCGGTGTCGACGATCTCGGCAGCGGACTGGTCGATCAGCTTGTAGTCAAACGCCTTCAGGCGGATGCGGATTTTTTGCTTGGACATGGCAAGTTCCTTTTCTGCTTATGAATTAAGCAATGATCTTGGCCACGACGCCAGCGCCCACGGTACGGCCGCCTTCGCGGATAGCGAAGCGCAGACCTTCTTCCATGGCGATGGGGTTGATCAGCTTCACAGTAATCGACACGTTGTCACCAGGCATGACCATTTCCTTGTCGGCTGGCAGCTCGATGGCGCCAGTCACGTCGGTCGTGCGGAAGTAGAACTGGGGACGGTAGTTGTTGAAGAAAGGAGTGTGGCGACCGCCTTCGTCCTTGCTCAACACATACACCTCAGCCGTGAAGTGGGTGTGGGGCTTGATCGAGCCGGGCTTGCACAGCACTTGGCCACGCTCCACGTCTTCGCGCTTGGTACCGCGCAGCAGCAGGCCGACGTTGTCGCCAGCTTGGCCTTGGTCCAGCAGCTTGCGGAACATTTCCACGCCGGTGCAGGTGGTCTTTTGCGTGTCGCGGATACCCACGATTTCGATTTCTTCGCCAACCTTGATGATGCCGCGTTCCACGCGACCGGTCACCACGGTGCCACGGCCGGAGATGGAGAACACGTCTTCCACAGGCATCAGGAAGGCACCGTCCACAGCGCGCTCAGGCGTGGGGATGTAGGTGTCCAGGGCTTCGGCCAGCTTCATGATGGCTTCTTCACCCAGCTTGCCCTTGTCGCCTTCCAGGGCGAGCTTGGCGGAGCCACGGATGATGGGGGTGTCGTCGCCTGGGAAGTCGTACTTGTCCAGGAGTTCGCGCACTTCCATTTCGACGAGTTCCAGCAGTTCTTCGTCGTCCACCATGTCGCACTTGTTCAGGAACACGATGATGTAAGGCACGCCCACTTGGCGAGCCAGCAGGATGTGCTCGCGGGTCTGGGGCATTGGGCCGTCAGCAGCGGAGCAGACCAGGATAGCGCCGTCCATCTGGGCAGCGCCGGTGATCATGTTCTTCACATAGTCGGCGTGGCCGGGGCAGTCCACGTGAGCGTAGTGGCGGTTGGCCGTTTCGTATTCCACGTGGGCGGTGTTGATCGTGATACCGCGGGCCTTTTCTTCGGGCGCAGCGTCGATCTGGTCGTAGGCCTTGGCTTCGCCGCCGAACTTGGCGGACAGCACGGTAGCGATCGCTGCCGTCAGCGTCGTCTTGCCATGGTCCACGTGACCGATGGTGCCCACGTTCACGTGGGGCTTGGTGCGTTCAAACTTACCTTTTGCCATTTCAATTCTCCAAAGAGCAATCCCTGTGTAGTGGTTTTACGTCTGCATCTGGTTGCTGATTCACTCCGCACAGGGAACAGAGTGGCACCGGATCGCAGACAAAACAAAGCCCGGGCCACAAGGGCCCGAGCGAAGTGCTTACTTACTTGGCGCGCGCTGCCATGATGGCTTCAGACACGTTGCGAGGTGCTTCGCTGTAGTGCTTGAATTCCATCGTGTAGGTGGCACGGCCTTGCGACATGGAGCGCAGGGTCGTGGAGTAGCCGAACATTTCGGACAGGGGTACTTCGGCCTTGATGGCCTTGCCGCCACCGACCATGTCGTCCATGCCCTGCACCATGCCGCGACGGCTGGACAGGTCGCCCATCACGTTACCGGCGTAGTCTTCAGGCGTTTCCACTTCCACGGCCATCATGGGTTCCAGAATGACCGGACCGGCCTTCTTGCAACCTTCCTTGAAGCCGAAGATGGCAGCCATCTTGAACGCCAGTTCGTTCGAGTCCACATCGTGGTACGAACCGAAGTGCAGCGTGACCTTGACGTCCACCACGGGGTAACCAGCCAGCACGCCTTGCGTCACAGCTTCGTTGATACCCTTTTCCACGGCCGGGATGAATTCGCGAGGCACCACACCGCCCTTGATCGCGTCCACGAACTCGATGCCCTTGCCGGCTTCGTTGGGTTCGATCTTGAGCACTACGTGGCCGTACTGACCCTTACCACCGGACTGGCGCACGAACTTGCCTTCGGCTTCTTCCACCGTCTTGCGGATGGTTTCGCGGTAAGCCACCTGGGGCTTGCCCACGTTGGCTTCCACGCCGAATTCACGCTTCATGCGGTCCACAATGATTTCGAGGTGCAGCTCGCCCATGCCGCCAATGATGGTCTGGCCGGATTCTTCGTCGGTCTGCACGCGGAACGATGGATCTTCAGCGGCCAGGCGCGACAGGGCGATACCCATCTTTTCCTGGTCGGCCTTGGACTTGGGTTCCACAGCCTGACGGATCACAGGCTCAGGGAACACCATGCGCTCCAGCGTCACCACGGCGGCTGGATCGCACAGGGTTTCACCGGTCGTCACGTCCTTCAGACCCACGCAAGCAGCGATGTCACCGGCGCGGATTTCGTCCACTTCCTGGCGCTCGTTGGCGTGCATCTGCACGATACGGCCGATACGCTCCTTCTTGCCACGCACGGGGTTGTACACGGTGTCGCCCTTGGAGAGCACGCCGGAGTACACACGCACGAACGTCAGCTGGCCCACGAACGGGTCGGTCATCAGCTTGAATGCCAGGGCGGAGAACTTCTCGTTGTCGTCCGCCTTGCGGGTGACTTCCTTGTCGTCTTCGTCGAAGCCAGGCACTGGAGGCACGTCCAGCGGCGAAGGCATGAGTTCGATCACGGCGTCCAGCATGCGCTGCACACCCTTGTTCTTGAACGCAGTGCCGCACAGCATGGGCTGGATTTCACCAGCGATGGTGCGAGTACGCAGGCCTTGGGTGATCTCTTCTTCCGACAGATCGCCCTCTTCCAGGTACTTGTTCATCAGGTCTTCAGAGGCTTCAGCAGCGGCTTCGACCATCTTCTCGCGCCATTCAGTGGCAGTTGCCACCAGATCGGCCGGGATTTCTTCGAAGTTGAACTTCATGCCCTGGGAGGCTTCGTCCCAGATGATGGCCTTCATCTTGCGCAGGTCGACCACGCCCTTGAAGTTTTCTTCGGCACCGATCGGGATCACGATTGGCACGGGGTTGGCCTTCAGGCGCAGCTTCATCTGGTCCACGACCTTGAAGAAGTTGGCACCGGTGCGGTCCATCTTGTTCACAAAGGCCAGACGTGGCACCTTGTACTTGTTGGCTTGGCGCCAGACGGTTTCCGACTGGGGCTGCACGCCACCCACGGCGCAGTACACCATGCAGGCACCGTCCAGCACGCGCATGGAACGCTCCACTTCAATCGTGAAGTCCACGTGACCGGGGGTGTCGATGATGTTGATGCGGTGCTCTGGGAAGGACATGTCCATGCCCTTCCAGAAGCAGGTCGTCGCAGCCGAGGTGATCGTGATGCCACGCTCTTGCTCTTGCTCCATCCAGTCCATGGTGGCCGCGCCGTCGTGCACTTCACCAATCTTGTGGTTCACGCCGGTGTAGAAAAGAATACGCTCGGTCGTGGTGGTCTTGCCAGCGTCAATGTGGGCCGAGATACCGATATTGCGGTAACGCTCGAGGGGGGTCTTGCGAGCCATGGTGGATCCTTGGATGGGTCGTGTTATTCGGGGGGCGGGCCCAGCATTCTGGCGCTGCAACCCGTCAATTTTGTGACTGCCTGAAATCGACACAAGGCTGCAGGCAAAACGCCAGCAGCCTTGGGCCTATATCAGGGCAAATCCGCGTTTTAGAAGCGGAAGTGGCTGAATGCCTTGTTGGCTTCGGCCATACGGTGCACTTCGTCACGCTTCTTCATGGCGCCGCCACGGCCTTCGGTGGCTTCCAGCAGTTCGTTGGCCAGGCGTTGGGCCATCGACTTTTCACCGCGCTTGCGAGCGGCTTCCTTGATCCAGCGCATGGACAGGGCCAGACGACGGACAGGGCGCACTTCCACGGGCACCTGGTAGTTGGCACCGCCCACGCGGCGGGACTTCACTTCCACCATGGGCTTCACGTTGTTGATGGCAACGGTGAAGGCTTCCAGAGGGTCCTTATCGGGGTGCTTCTTCTCGATCAGTTCCAGGGCGCCGTAAATGATGCGTTCTGCAACTGCCTTCTTGCCGCCTTCCATGATCACGTTCATGAATTTGGACAGCTCTACATTGCCGAACTTGGGATCCGGCAGGATTTCACGTTTGGGGACTTCGCGACGACGTGGCATTTTTTACCTCTATCTTTGCTTCAGTTGGCATCTTTTCAGACACCGCGAGAGCCAATCTCTGGACTCCCACTTACTCGACCCGCGCAGAACACCTGCGTTTGGGGTCACTACGCTGCACCTCCGCGCCACGCGGAAAAACAGCACCGAAAATTCTTCAGACCGAAAGGGCCAGGGCTTACTTGGCCTTTGGCTTCTTCGCGCCGTACTTGGAGCGGGCTTGCTTGCGGTCTTTCACGCCTTGCAAGTCCAGCGAACCACGCACGATGTGGTAACGCACACCGGGCAAGTCCTTCACACGACCGCCGCGAACCAGCACCACGCTGTGTTCCTGCAGGTTGTGGCCTTCACCGCCGATGTAGGAGATCACCTCAAAACCGTTGGTCAGGCGCACCTTGGCGACCTTACGCAGAGCGGAGTTAGGCTTCTTAGGCGTCGTGGTGTACACACGGGTGCACACGCCACGGCGCTGTGGAGAGTTTTCCATCGCAGGGCTCTTGGACTTGGTCTTTTCGACCTCGCGCCCCTGACGGACCAGTTGATTAATGGTTGGCATGAAATACGTCCCTAAACGTGAATTTGCTTCGTGAAAGCGAAAACGTGAATCCCTTCGGAAATTCCGAAAAGCCTTCTAATGTAGCAGGATGCCCCCTGAAAGGCAAGCCCACTGCGGCTTGCAGCAGTTTCTGGCACCTGCAGCCATCCCGGTGATCTGACAGGAACTGGCTGCAAAAGGAGCGAAAAACAGGCCCGGCATATGCCGGACCTGCGCAGCCAGCTATGGTTTCAGAAGTGGTTCGCCACCTTCTGCAACGCAGCGTCACTTGATCCAGAGGCGGATGGCATCCCAGGCACGGCCCAGGATGCCGGCCTGCTCCACCGCCTCCAGCGCCACCAGGGGCACTTCGCCGATGGACTGGTCGCCCAGCATGACCTTGAGGGTGCCAATGGCCTGACCCTTGGTGTAAGGCGCCACCAACGGGTCGGGGCGGGCGATCTGGGTGGTGACCTTGCCAGCGCTGCCGGCGGGCACGGCGACCACGATGGCCTCCTCGCGGCCGATCTTCAGCACGCTGTCCTTGCCCTTCCAGACGGCAGGGGTCGCCACCGGCTTGCCTGCGTCAAACAACTTGACCGCCTCGAACGCGGTGTAACCCCAGTTCAGCAGCTTCTGGCTTTCGTTCGCGCGCGCGTTTTCGCTCGCGGCACCCAGCACGATGGACAGCAGGCGGCGCTGGCCCACGCCGGGGAATTCACGCTTGGACGTGGCCACCAGGCAGTAGCCCGCCGCAGCGGTGTGGCCGGTCTTTAGGCCATCGACCGTGGGATCGCGGAACAGCAGCGAATTGCGGTTGCTGCCGTTCGATGCCGGAGTACCCGGGTAGCTGTACTGCTTGGTGGAGTAATAGTGCATGTACTCCGGGAAGTCCTTCATCAGCCGCATGGCCAGCACGGAGAGGTCGCGCGCCGTGGTGGTGTGGCCGGGCTCGGTCAGGCCTTCGGGGTTCTTGTAGCTCGTGCCCTTCATGCCCAGCGCCTGCGCCTGGTCGTTCATGAGCTTGACGAAGTTCTCAGCCGTGCCGCCCACGCCTTCGGCCAGGGCCATGGTGGCGTCGTTGCCGGACTGCACGATCATGCCCTTGATGAGGTCTTCCACGGGGACCTGCATCTTGGGGTCGATGAACATGCGCGAGCCGGGCATCTTCCAGGCGCGCACGCTCACGGGCAGCTTCTGGTCCAGCGTGATCTTCTTGGAGCGCAGCGCATCAAACACCAGGTAGCCCGTCATGAGCTTGGTGAGCGAGGCCTGCTCCACCGGCGCGTCGATGTCCTTGGCGGCCAGCACCTGGTTGGCGGTGACATCCACCAGCAGGTAGGTGCGCGCGGCGATTTCGGGGGGCTGGGGCGCCTGGGCCAGGGCGCCAAAGGCAGCCGGGGCCACCGCAGCAAAGACGGCCAGGGATCGCAACGCAGACAGGATTCGTTTCATGGGGCAGGATGGGGCTGGAGAGGCTCGAAAAAAGGGTGGGAGAGTGGGCGGGAGAGGGAAGACGACGGACGGCCGGAGCCGGTCCGGGCGGCGCCCCTCAGGCGCCCGATTGCAGGTGGCGGACCACCAGGTTCTTCAGAAGCGGCAATTGTCCGTGAAAGAAATGCCCCCCCGCGGGGACGACTGTGACAGGCAGTATCTGGGGCCGGGCCCAGTCCATCACGGCGGACAGCGGCACGGTGTCGTCCTGCTCGCCGTGCACGACCAGCGTGCGCAGGTGGGCATCGGGCGGCACCGGGGCCACCGTGAAGCGGCTGGCGGCCGTGCCGACCAGCACGGCCTTCTCCACGCGCTGCGTGGGCCACAGTGCCTCCAGCGCATGGCTGGTGACAAACGCACCGAAAGAAAACCCCGCCAGCGCCAGGGGTTGCCCCTCGGCGGCGGGAGCCACCTGCTCCACCACCGCCAGCAGGTCCTGCAACTCGCCCCGGCCTTCGTCGTACACGCCGGCCGTGGCGCCCACGCCGCGGAAGTTGAAGCGCACCGCCGTCCAGCCACACTGCACAAACGCGCGCGCCAGGGTCTGCACCACCTTGTTGTCCATGGTGCCGCCAAACAGCGGATGCGGGTGGGCGATGATGGCGACGCCACGGGGCGCCGCGCCATCGGCCAGGGTGGCGCTGTCGCGCACGGCCTCGATGGCGCCTGCGGGGCCGGACAGGGTCAGGCGTTCGGTCTGGGCATTCACGGATTTGCTACTCAATCAATAGCAGCAGGGGCATGATCCACTAGCGCCTGCTGCCAAAATCGTTCCAAGACAGGGATGGAGCCGCGCTCAGCGGCCAAGTTCCGCTGGCGTGACCAGACGCTCCACCACCTGGCCGTTCTTGAGGTGCGATTCGACGATTTCATCGATGTCCGCCGCATCCACATAGGTGTACCAGGTGCCCTCGGGGTAGACCACCGCCACGGGGCCACCCGCGCAGCGGTCCAGGCAACCGGCCTTGTTCACACGCACCTTGCCGGCACCCGCCAGCCCGGCGGCCTTGACCTGGGCCTTGCAGCGGTCAAAACCCGCCTGTGCGTTGTGGTGCGCGCAGCTGTCTTCCCCGTTGGTGCGCTCGTTGAGGCAGAAGAAGATGTGGCGCTGGTAATAACCGGGCGCTGCGGCCGGTGCGGAAGGGGTGTCGCTCATCCCTGCATTTTAAGGACCCCTGCCTCTCCCAGCGGGCGAGGCCACGCCCCAAGCCCCTGTCCTGCCACACAGAAAGCCGGAGGCCATCGCCCTGCGACTCAGGCCCCGCCTTCTCGCCGGGACACCCGAAACACCACATACAGCAGCGTCAGGTAGGGCCACAGCCAGCCCAGCCACTGTCCCAGACCATAAAAGCGGATGAAACGGCCCTGCTCCCAGATCTGCAGCGTCTGGGCAAAGTAGGCACTGGTGGGCGCCTGGTTCAGCAGCGCCAGGTGCCAGGTCAGCGCCAGCAGCAGCACGGCAGCGCAGGCCCGGCGCGGCAGGGCCAGCATCAGCAGGGCCAACGCCAGCGCCGCCCACACGCCCACGCGCACGGGCAGGTCCATCCACTCCCAGGCGTGCACGGGGCCCCAGCTCAGCGCTGCCGACAGCGCGGTCAGCACAATGCCCACCCCCACCACCGCCAGCGCAAACAGGGCGCGCCGCCCCATCTGGCGGATCACGCAATACCCCAGCAGGCAGGGAATCAGCAACCCCAGGGTGACGCACAGCAGCTCGCCGCTGGGCGACAGCGGGTCCAGCTCGGTCTCGCGCAGGGGCAGCCATTCCAGGAACGGCGTATCGGCCAGCAGGTCGATGAGTGCGGCCTCCAGCCGCTCCAGCACCTGGCCCAGGCCAAAAGGTACCGCCGCCGGAAACAGCAGCGCCAGCGGCCACAGCGCCAGCAGCACCATGCCGCCGGTCGCGTCGGACACGAACCAGCGCGCCCTGAAGTCGCTCCAGCGGTCCAGCGCCCCCAGCCGCTCCAGCAGTGCGGCGCTCAGCGCACCGGCCAGCGTGCCCAGTGCGTTGAGCGCCAGGTCCAGGTTGGAGGGCACGCGCCGGGGCAGGTAGATCTGCAGAAACTCCATGCACAGCGACAGCAGCGTGCCCGCCAGCGTGGCCAGCGCCACCGCCCACAGCACATGCCGCCAGCCCGATCGCAACAGGCCCAGCACCAGCAGGAAGCCCAGGGGCGCGTAGCCCACCAGGTTGGTCACCACGTCAAACCCCGTCCAGTACGGCGGGGGGATCCGCGCAAACAAAAAGACCAGGGGGTCGATGCCCTGTTCGCGCCACCCGTCAAACGGGAACAGGCTGGCAAAAACGATCAGCGCCGTGTACGTCAGCGCGAGCGGCCAGGCAGAGGTTTTGTGCATGCGCCCTCTGCGTCTCCGTCAGAAGGGTTTGACCACCACCAGCACCACGGCCACCAGCAGCAACAGCACCGGCGCTTCGTTGAACCAGCGGAACCAGACATGGCTGCGGCGGCTGGTGCCGTCGGCCAGCTTGCGCAGCAGCACGCTGCACGCGTGGTGGTAGCCGATGACCAGCACCACCACGGCCAGCTTGGCGTGCATCCAGCCATTACCCTCTGACGCCGGGCCCCGGCCAATGCCGTAGCCCAGCCACAGCCATAGCCCCAGCGCAATGGCGGGCACGGCCAGCAGGGTGGTAAAGCGCAGCAGCTTGCGCGCCATGAGCAGCAGGCGGTCGCGCTCGGCGGCCGAGCCGGGCGCCACCATCGCCAGGTTGACGAAGATGCGCGGCAAATAGAACAGGCCCGCAAACCAGCTGGCCACGAAAACGATGTGAAAGGCTTTGACCCAGAGCATGGGGGCAGTTTACGGGCCTACGCCACTCTGACGGGCCAACCCCAAAAAAAAGCCCGGCAGATCCGCCGGGCCGGGAAAGCCTGTGCCGCATCGCTGCAGCCCAGGTCCCGCTCAGGGAGGAAAAGCGGGGGGCGGCAAGCCGCCCGGCACCAATCTAGCACTGGGCATGGGCGGTTACAAGCGGCTTTTCCACAGCGCGCCCGAAGCGCCAACCACCACCGCCCGTCCCCCTGCCACCGGGGCGCGAACAGGTGCAAGGCGCCACAGGGAGGGATTCATAATCCGATGATGCACCTCCAAAGCCCTGCCCCATTCCCCCAGAACCGCCCCCGCCGCCTGCGCCGCGATGCCTTCACCCGCCGCCTGGTGCGCGAGAACGTAGTCACCGCCGACGACCTGATCTACCCCGTGTTCGTGCACGAGGGCACGAACCGCAGCGAGGCCGTGACCTCCATGCCCGGCGTGGACCGCCTGAGCCTGGACCTGTTGCTGCCCGTGGCCGAAGACTGCGTGAAGCTGGGCATCCCGGTGCTGGCGCTGTTCCCGGCGATTGACCCGTCGCTCAAGACGCCGGACGGCAAGGAAGCCCTGAACCCCGACGGCCTGATCCCGCGCGTGGTGCGGGCGCTGAAGAAGGAGTTTCCCGACCTGGGCGTGATGACCGACGTGGCGCTGGACCCTTACACCAGCCACGGCCAGGACGGCGTGCTGGACGAGACCGGCTACATCATCAACGACGAGACGGTGGAGATCCTCACTGGCCAGGCGCTCACGCATGCCGAGGCGGGCGTGGACATCGTCGCCCCCAGCGACATGATGGACGGGCGCATCGGTGCGATCCGCGAGGCGCTGGAGGTGCAGGGCCACATCCACACCCGCATCATGGCCTACAGCGCCAAATACGCCAGCGCCTTCTACGGCCCGTTCCGCGACGCGGTGGGCACGCGCGGCGCCCTGGGCAAGGCCGACAAGAACGTGTACCAGATGGACCCCGGCAACAGCGACGAGGCCCTGCGCGAAGTGGCCATCGACATCGCCGAAGGTGCCGACATGGTGATGGTCAAGCCCGGCATGCCCTACCTGGACATCGTGCGCCGCGTGAAGGACGAGTTCCACGTGCCCACCTTTGCCTACCAGGTGAGCGGCGAGTACGCCATGATCAAGGCCGCTGCCGCCAACGGCTGGCTGGACCACGACGCCGTGATGATGGAAAGCCTGCTGGCCTTCAAGCGCGCAGGCGCCGACGGCGTGTTGACCTACTTTGCGCGCGACGCGGCACGCAAGCTACAAAAATAATAGCTGTCAGCGTATATTCCACTAGCGCTACCGGCGCTTTTGACTGAAACCACGGTGTCCATGCGCATCTTTCACATCCACAGCAGCGGCGTGCAGGAGCTGACAGCCCTGCCCGCCCAGATGCCGGCGCAGGGTTTCCTCTGGATCGCCTGCGCCCGTCCGGCCTTTCAGGCGCGGCTCGCCGAGATCCAGGGCCGCTTGCAGGCGCTGATCGGGCTGCAGCTGGTGGACCTGCATGTGTCCGACCTGCTCAACGCCCAGCTGCCCTCGCACTACGACTACACCTCGCAGTACGACCTGCTGGTGTTCCGCCGCCTGGCCACGGTGCAGGGCGATGCGGCGCAGGCCGGGCAGCCCGGGCCTGCTGCCCCCGCCACACCGGCCGTTGCCGCCGAGCCTGACAACAACCCCAACGCCCCGGTCAAGCGCAGCGGCCCGCCCGTGCTGCGGCGCATCGACACCAGCCCCGTGGGGTTTGCGGTGTTCGACCAGCTGCTGCTGACCGTGCACCCCACCGACTGCGCGGTGCGCGATGCCTACGCGACGCGGCTGCTGGCGGCCACCCCGGCAAATGGCAATGGCAATAGCAATGGAACCAACGCCACCGCCAGCCATGCTGCCGCCCACGGCAACGCCCACGCGGGCCCCGGCATGGGCGAAGGCCGCAGCAGCCCCATCTCGGGCTCGCGCCTGCCCACCAGCCCGGCCGACCTGATGCTGCGCGTGGTCAACCAGATGGTGGACGGCTACCTGGACCTGCGCCGCGAACTCACCCGCCAGCTGGACCACTGGCAGACCGAACTGCTCAAGCCCCGCGCGCGGTACGTGAACTGGACCTCGCTGCTCGAAGCGCGCCTGTCGCTGCACATGCTCGACGAGATCTGCGAAGACCAGCGCACCGCCGTGCAGGACTGGATCGACGCGCTGGAAACCTGGGCCCTGCCCGACACCCCGGCGGGCCTGCGCGAGCTGGACCTGCTCAAGGTGCGCAGCCGCGACGTGCTGGAGCACATCGAGCGCGTGGTGCACCACGTGCGGCGCCTGGAGCAGAGCACCGAAACCGCCGTGCAGATGCACTTTTCGGTGCAGAGCAACCGCACCAACGACATCATGCGCACCCTCACGGCGCTCACGGCCGTGTTTTTGCCGCTGAACCTGATCGCGGGCATTTTCGGAATGAACTTCGAGTTCATTCCACTGGTGCACAAGGCCGACGGCTTCTGGTGGGCCATGGGGTCGATGGTGTTCATCGCGGTGTCGCTGGTGCTGCTGTTCTGGCGCAAGCGGTATCTGGCGAGGACAAGATAGGAACATCCCCCTGAGGCCCTTCGGGCCTTCCCCCTTCTCTCGGCTTCGCCGGGAAGGGGGACGATGCCCTCGCTGCGGGGCGGCCCTTGCTTGGCATCCCTGGCTTGGGTCAGCGCCCGTATCAGCGTGCGTCACCCAAAAACAGGAAGGGTCATGCGTTCCAGTGCCTTATGGCCGGGCCACCCCAAACAACCCCGCCGCGTTGTCCCACGCCACCTTGCGCGCCACATCGGCGGGCAGGCCGCCCAGCCACTGGCGGTAGCCCTGCATCAGGCCTTCGTAGTGCTGCCAGCGCTGGTTGACCCAGGTGTCCGAGCCGATCACGAAGCGCGTGGGGTACTTGAGCAGCAGCGCGCGCCAGGCGGGGCATAGCTGGTTGTCGTCGCACACCAGGCCGGGGCGGTACGAGAGCTCGCCCACCAGGCCCGGGTAGCGCGCCATCAGGGCGTCCACCCGCTCCACCGGCGCGCCGCCAATGCCGGTGTGGGCCCAGATCAGCCGGGCCTTCTGGCCTTGGGATGGGGTGTTGGCCATCAGCAGGTCGATGGCGGTGTCGTCCACATGGGCCAGCACCACCAGGTCCCTCTGCTCGGCCAGGGCCATGAGCTTTTTGGCCACGGGGCCGTTGGCGTTGGCGCTGTCGTACAGGTGGAATTCGCCCAGGCCCCGGTACGGGCCGACGGGCGTGCCCCGGGCCAGCTCGGTCTGCACCATGTCGTAGATGGTGTCGTCGGCAAACCAGCCGGTGTAGTCGGCGCGGTTGCGGTACAGCCGCACAAACGGCACCACCGTCACGCCGGCCTCGCGGGTCTGCGGCAGGCCCGCAAGGGTGAGCGACCCGGCATTGGGCCGCGAGTTGGCCACGATGGCGCGCACGCCACTGGCCTTCATGCGCGCCAGCACATCGGCGGGTGGGTGCGGGCCTGAGCGGCCGTCCCACGCTTCTTCGTTGTAGTGCAGGTGGGCGTCGAACAGGGGGCCGGTGTAGTCGGCCGCGTGGGTGGTGGTGCATAGCGCTATCAAACTCATAGCTGTCAGCGCATGACGGACTATCGCTTGAGGCCGAAATTGCCTGAAATCCGCCATGACCACCCCCGTTGGTTGTTCGCTACCGTGTCGCCGTGCTGTCGCTGTCTCAGCCCAGGTGCTTGGCAAAGAAGGCCAAGGTGCGCTCGCGCGCCGTGTTGGCGGCGGCCTCGTCATAGCTGCCGCGCTGGTCGCAGTTGAAGCCGTGGTCGGCGGCGTACACATGCACTTCGACCTCTGGGTGGGCCTTGCCGAAGGCCTGCACGCTATCAAGCGTAATCCAGTGGTCGCGCTCGCCAAAGTGGGCCAGCACCGGCACCTTGGGCGTGCGGGCCACTTCTTCCGGCGTGGTCACGCCACCGCCGTAGTACGGCACGGCGGCCGACAGGCCCTGCAGCAGGCAGGCCGAGCGCCAGGTCAGCAGGCCGCCCCAGCAGTAGCCCACGATGCCCACCTTGGCGCCGCTTTGCTGCGCGGCGTAGTCGATGGCGGCCTGGATGTCGGGCAGCACGCCCGGCGCAGGCAGGGCCTCGACTGCGGCCTTCAGGCCCATGCCGGCCTGCATGTCGTCACCGGTGTAGCCCAGCTCCACCCCTTGCTTGACGCGGTGAAAGGTGGATGGCGCCACGGCCAGGTAGCCGCTGGCGGCGTAGCGGTCGGCCACCGAACGGATGTGCGAGTTCACGCCAAAAATTTCTTGCAGCACCACCACAGCGCCACGGGGCGTGCCCTCGGGCCTGGCGACCCAGGCGGGTGCCACAAAACCGTCACTCGACGTCAGATCGACAAACTGTCCCATGCTGAATGCTCCTTGGATTTGGTACGTATGGTGCGCAGAGGGTCCGCGCTATGGGTGCGGGCGCTGCGCTGCGGGGGGCAGAACCTGTTCCAATGCGCCATTCTTGCAGGAGACCCCACCCCATGGAGAAGATCGCACTAATCACTGGCGCCAGCCGGGGCATTGGCGCCGCCACCGCACGGCTGGCCGCAAAACATGGCTGGGCCGTGGCCGTCAACTACCTCGCCAACGAGGCCGCTGCGCAGAGCGTGGTCGATGACATTCGGGCAAACGGCGGCACCGCCATCACCGTGCAGGGTGACGTGGCGAACGAGGCCGACATCCTGGCCATGTTCCAGGCGGTGGACACGCAGCTGGGCCGCATCAGCGCCCTGGTCAACAACGCCGGGGTGGTGGACGTGACCGCCCGGGTGGACGCAATGAGCACCGAGCGCCTGCGCCGCATGTTCGACACCAACGTGATCGGCAGCATCGTCTGCGCCCGCGAAGCCGTGCGGCGCATGAGCACGCGCCACGGCGCCAGCGGCGGTGCCATCGTCAATGTGTCCAGCGCCGCCTCGCGCCTGGGCTCGGCCCACCAGTACGTGGACTACGCGGCGGCCAAGGGCGCCATCGACACCTTCACCATCGGCCTGGCGCGCGAGGTGGCGGCCGAGGGCATCCGTGTGAACGCCGTGCGTCCGGGCCTGATCGAGACCGACATCCACGCCAGCGGCGGCCTGCCCGACCGGGTGCGCGACCTCTCGCACCAGGTGCCCATGCAGCGCGGCGGCACGGCCGACGAGGTGGCCGAGGCCATCGTCTGGCTGATGTCCCCTGCAGCGAGCTACACCACCGCCACCTTGATGGATGTGTCGGGCGGGCGCTAGGAGAGAAGGCCCGGAGCCACCCGTGGCAGGCACGCTGCAATGCAGCATGCTTGGCCGCCAAACGGTGCAGAAAACACCGCATACTCGCGCACAGCCCGGGCTGCACCACCCTCATCTGCCGTTGGCCTGAGCCCCCCGAAGAACCACCCTGCCCACTTGCCCTTGGGAGCGCCCTGATGGACCTCAAACCCCTGATCACCCTGCTGGCCATCGTGAACCCGCTGGCCATCGTGCCGTTCTTCATCCACTACACGCAGGGCTTCTCGTACCCGCAGCGGCGCCGCACCATCCAGGTGGCCAGCTTCAGCGTGTTCTGCGTGATTGCAGCCTGTGCGCTGCTGGGCCTGCAGATCCTCGACTTCTTCAACATCTCGCTGCAGAGCTTCCAGGTGGGCGGCGGCATGCTGCTGCTCATCAGCGCGATGAACATGCTCAACGCCCAGCCCGCCGAGGCCAAGCCCAGCACCAACGAATACGAAGAAGGCGCCGAAAAGGCCGCCGCCGGCAGCAGCATTGCCGTGGTGCCGCTCACCATCCCGCTGCTCACCGGCCCGGCCAGCATGTCCACCGTGGTGATTTATGCCGACCGCGCCCAGACCTTCTGGCAGCACGCCGCGCTGGTGGGCTACGGCGTGGTCATCGCGCTGGCCACGGCCGTGTGCTTTGCGCTGGCCGACCCCATTGCGCGCGTGCTGGGCAAAACCGGCATCAATGTGATGACCCGGTTGATGGGCCTGATCCTGGCCGCGCTGGCCGTGGAGGTGATGGCCGACGGGCTGGGCAAGCTGTTCCCCATCCTCGTCGCACGCTGACCCTCCATGTCCGCCCGCCTGCTGCTGCTCGAAGACGACCCCGCCATCGCCCGCACCGTGGCCTATGCGCTGGAGCGCGATGGCCTGACCGTCACGCACAGCCTGCTGGTGCACGACGCGCGCCAGCAGCTGCAGAGCGCACGGTTTGACCTGCTGGTGCTGGACGTGGGCCTGCCCGACGGCAGCGGCCTGGACCTGCTGCGCGATGTGCGCAACACCGCGCCCACCGCCGCCCTGCCCGTACTGATGCTCAGCGCCCACGGCGAAGAAATCGACCGCGTGCTGGGCCTGGAGCTGGGTGCCGACGACTACCTCACCAAACCCTTCAGCCCGCGCGAACTGGCTGCGCGCGTGAAGGCTCTGTTGCGCCGCGCGGGTCACGGCAATGGCAACAGCCACCCGGCAGCGCCCGCCGCCACGGCCGCCGCACTGTTCCACGACGACGAGACGGGTCAGCGCATCAGCCTGCGCGGCCAGGCCCTGCCGCTGACCCGGCGCGAGTACCGCCTGCTGGCCCACCTGCTGCGCGGCGCAGGCCGCATCCACTCGCGCGACGCCCTGCTGGCCGCCGCCTGGGGCGACGACAGCGAAAGCACCGACCGCACGGTGGACACCCACATCAAGACCCTGCGCGCCAAGCTGCGCGAGCTGGACCCGGCGCGCGAGTACATCAGTACCCACCGGGGCATGGGTTACTGCCTGGACATCTGAAGCCAAATTGCCTGCCAGCGCCCATCCGAAAAGCGCTGACAGCTATTGTTTTTGAAGTAACGCACCATGCGCCTCGGCATCCGCCTGCTGTTCGCCTTCTTCCTCATCAACGGTATCGCCGCGTTCTTTGTGCTGCGCGTGTTCATGGCCGAGATCAAGCCCAGCGTGCGCGAAGTGATGGAAGACATGATGGTGGACACGGCCAACATCCTGGCCGAGCTGGCCAGCGAGGACCTGGCCGCAGGGCGGCTGGCGGCACAGGCCAACAACAGCAGCACCAGCCCGTTTGCGCAGCATGTGCGGCGCTATGCCACGCGGCCCATCGATGCGGCGATCTGGGGCTTTTCCAAGCAGTCGCTTGACTACCGCATCTATGTGACCGACACCACCGGGCGCGTGCTGTTCGACTCGGAAAACCGTGCCATCGGTGCCGATTATTCGCAGTGGCGCGATGTAGCCCGCACGCTGCGCGGCGAGTACGGCGCGCGCTCTACGCGCGATGTGGAAGATGACGACACCAGCGGCGTGATGCATGTGGCCGCGCCCATCTACGTCAAAAGCCAGATCGCGGGTGTGCTCACCGTGGCCAAGCCCACGCGCACGGTGCAGCGCTTTATCGACCGGGCCGAGCGCAAGGTGTTCATGGGCGGGCTGTTACTGCTGGCGCTCTCGGCCGCCGTGGGCGTGGCGGTGACGCTGTGGATGGTGTGGAACGTGCGCCGCCTGCGCGACTACGCACTGAGCGTGCAGGGCCCGGCCGATGGCGAACGCCACGACCCGAACCTTCCGCCCCCCACGGCCCTGGCTGTGCCCGAGGTGCCCGGCGAGCTGGGCGACCTGGCCCGCGCCATGGACCGCATGCGCGCGCGGCTGGAGGGGCGCGACTACATCGAGGGCTATGTGCGCGCGCTCACGCACGAACTCAAAAGCCCCGTGGCCGCCATCCGGGGCGCGGGCGAGCTGCTGCAGGACGAGCTGCCCGCCGCCGACCGCGCCGAGTTTGCGACCCAGGTGGTGCAGCAAAGCGAACGCCTGCAGCGCATCATCGACCGGCTGCTGGAGCTGTCCAAGCTGGAGCAGCGCCAGCACGCCGAAGGCCGCGCGCCCGTGGCGCTGCACGACTGCGCCGAGGCCGCCATTGCCCAGACCCGCGCCCGCGCGGGGCAGCGCGGCATCACGCTGGCATTGCAAGGGCACGGCACCAGCGGCCCGTGGGAGGCCGAACTGGTGACGCTGGCGCTGACCAACCTGCTGGACAACGCGATCGACTTTGCACCCGCAGGCAGCACGGTGCGGGTGGAGCTGGACGGCGCCACAGTGGCCGTGCAGGACAGCGGCCCCGGCGTGCCCGACTACGCACTGCCGCGCCTGGGCGAGCGCTTTTTCACCACCGCACGGCCGGGCGGCGAGCGCAGCGGATCGGGCCTGGGGCTGGCGATTGTGCGGCGCGTGATGGCGCTGCACGGCGGGCAGATGGTGGCGCGCAACACGGCGCCAGGGCTCCGGGTGGAGCTGGAGTTCCGCCGAGCCTAGACGGCGCTGTTCGGGAGGCAGGGCTGGGCCTGGAGAAATTCAACCAGGTCGCCCACCGTGGTCACTTTGCCGAACAGGGGGTTGGCCGATGTGTCGACCAGGCTGCGGCGGGACCGCTGGGCCATGTCTACGACCAAGTCGTCCAGATCGTCAGCATCGAGGCGCAGGTCACGCTGCAGGTGATCGGTCACGCGCAAGGGCACTGCCATCGCTACAGACAAGCTGCGCTGCAGTTCCTCGTACACCGCGCGCACCACCCAGGTGTCCACACGGCGGCAGTCAATGGAGCGGGCGAACTGGCAGATAGACTCGCCCGCCCGGCTTTGCGCCATGCGGGCCAGGCGCAGGGCCTCGCGCCGGCTCAGGATGGCCACCAGACTGCCGAGCGCCAGGAGCGAGCCGCTCACCGCCACGGGGTGCGTCCGGAACACGGCCACGAAGGCCACCGCCATCACGACCAGAACACAGCGCGCCGGCCAGCGCAATGGCGGGCGGACAGCCACCGAGGGCATGAAGCGGGACGCTGTTTTTCGCATGGCACTCCCCAGGCGGATGACACAGGCGGTCGATTCTGCCAGCGCCCCACTTCGCACTTCGCACGTCACCCCCGCCACTTCACACTGGCCTCACAAACTTCATAGCGCCCTCACAGCGCACCACAACACTGCCTCCACAACAGTCACTTGTGGAGGATCTTTTGTTCAAACACCCCTTGTTCACCAAACTGGCGGCGCTGACCGCCATCACCGTGTTGCTGCTCTTTGGCCTGGGCCTGATCGAAGACGTGGTGCGCGACCGGCTGCGCTACCGCAGCATCACCGCGCAGAGCGTGGCCGAGAGCCTGGCCGGGCCGCAGACGCTGATGGGCCCCATGATCCACAGCGCCTGCTTGGAAAGCTGGGATGAAGAAGTCGGCAAGGGCGAGGAGCGCCGCATGGTCGAAAGGCGCCGTGAGTTCATCCTGACCGCCATGCCCGAGCAGCTCAAGCTCACCACCGGCGCCGCGATGGAGGAACGCGCACGCGGGCTGCACAAGGTGAACACCTACAACCTCAAGGCCAACGTGACGGCGCAATGGGGTTCGCTGGCCAGCCTGCTGCCGCAGAGCAGCATGAAGAATTCGCGCATGCACTGCGGCGCGCCCATTGTGATGATGGCCGTGGGCGACGCGCGTGGCATCCGCACCGCGCAGTTCACCATGGGCAGCCAGGCGCTGGCCCTCAAGCCCGGCACCTTCCACCCCACCTACAGCCGGGGCCTGCACGCGGTGCTGCCCGAATCGGTGCGCGGCAAGGCCGATGGCCTGACCGCCACGCTGGACCTGGAACTGGTGGGCACCGAGCGCCTGGCCATCGTGCCGCTGGGCGGCAACACCGAGGTGCTGATGACCAGCAGCTGGCCCCACCCGTCGTTTGCCGGGCGCTTTCTGCCATCAGAACGCGAGGTCAAGAAGACCGGCTTTTCGGCCCAGTGGCGCCTGTCGTCGCTGGCCACCACGGCGCAGGCCGACATTGCGAACGGCAAGCGCATCTGCCTGGGCGCGGATGAGGGCAGCGACTATGCACACAGCGGGGCCACGCCGGGCGACTGCGCCGACAGCTTCAGCGTGGCCTTCATCGACCCGGTGAATCCCTATTCCCTGTCGGACCGCGCGACCAAGTACGGCGTGCTGTTCATCGCTCTTACCTTCGTAGCCGTGGGCCTGTTCGAGCTGATGAAAAAGCTGCGCGTGCACCCGGTGCAGTACCTGCTGGTGGGCAGCGCGTTGTGCAGCTTCTTCCTGCTGCTGGTGAGCCTGTCGGAGCACCTGCCGTTTGGCATTTCGTACGCGGTGGCCGCGAGCGCGTGTGTGCTGCTGCTGGCCTATTACGCCAGCCACATGCTGGGCGGGCTCACGCGCGGTGTGCCACTGGGGGCGGGCATTGCGCTGCTGTATGGCCTGCTGTACGTGCTGCTGCAGCTCGAGCAGACAGCGCTGGTGGTGGGTGCGATTGCGCTCTTCCTGGTGCTGGCAGCGGTGATGGTGCTGACGCGCAAGGTGAACTGGTACGGCCTGTCGCAAGGCGGCACGCCCCCGCGCCCCACCATGCCGCCCATGCAGCGCCCCGCAGCCCCGCGCGCGGAGGCCGCATGAACGCCGCCACGCAGACCACCCGCTGGGCCCAGTACCTGGCGCAGGCCCAGGCACTGACGCCGCCCGCCAGCACCGGCCCCGCAAGGGGCCCTGCGCTGACCGCCGCCGAAGCGGCCCGCGTGCAGCGCCACCGCGACCAGTTGATGGCGGCGCTGCGGTCGCAGGACCGGCTGGCCTTGCACTGCGCCAAGCAGCAGGTGCTGGACGCAGCCTTTTGCCCCCACCGTGCCGAGGCGGACCACAGCCACGGAGGGCCTGCAAGCGGCGCTGCAGATTCGCCCGCCCTGCGCCGGGCGCTGCGCGACCTGGCGTGGCGCACAGCGGCCTTGCTGTTGCCGCGCCGGCCGGAGTTCTGAAGGTGTCCCGGGGGCCGTGCGCAGGCCCCTGGGGCACAATTTTTTAGTGAGAACGGGTGGTAGCGCTAGTGCAATATGCGCTGGCAGCTATCTAAAACAGAGCATCTACACTACCACGGTGCGGCTGCGCCCCTCGCGCTTGGCGGTATAGAGCGCAGAGTCCAGCAGGCGCAGTGTGATGTCCAGCGGGCGCAGCGGGTCGAACAGGGTGAGCCCCATGCTGACCGACAGCACCAGCGCCGGCTCGATGCCGGGCAGCGGGTGGGCGGCCAGCGCCGCATGCACACGCTCGGCCACCACCTGTGCCTGGTCGAGCCCGGTGGCGGGCAACAGGGCCAGAAACTCCTCGCCCCCCCAGCGCCCCAGCACATCGGCCGCCCGGAAGACGTCGCGGCAGAGGGTGGCAAACAGCTGCAGGGCCTGGTCGCCCACATGGTGGCCGTACACGTCGTTCACGCGTTTGAAGTGGTCCAGGTCCATCATCAGCAGGCAGGCCGGCTCGTTGCCCCGCTGCAGCAGCGCCCATTCCTGGCGCAGGCGGTCGGTGAACGAGCGGCGGTTGGCCAAGCCAGTCAGCACATCGGTGTGGGCCAACACGTCCATCTGGTGGCGGGCCGCCTCCAGCTCCACCAGCATCTGCCCCTGGCGGTCGTTGGCGCGCTTGAGTTCCAGCAGCCGGATCACCTGGCGCGCCAGGGCACTGAGCAGGTCCTGCACCTTGGCAGACAGCTCGCGCGGCCGGTGGTCCAGCACGCACAGCGTGCCCAGCACAAAACCGTCGGGTGTGACCAGGGGCGCCCCGGCGTAAAAGCGCAGCGGGTTCTTTTGCGTGACGATGGCGTAATGCGCAAAACGCGGGTCTTGTGCCAGGTCCGGCACGATGAAGACGCCGGACTGCCGGATGGCGTAGCGGCACACCGACTGGTTGAGCGGGGTCTCGCGCAGTGCAAACCCGCGCGCGGCCTTGAACCACTGGCGCTGGTTGTCCAGCAGGCTGATCAGGGCCACGGGGGCTTCGCAGATGTAACCCGCCAGGTCGGCCAGCTCGTCGTAAGCGGGCTCCATGGGGGTGTCAAGAATGCCGTAGCGCTGCAGGGCTTGCAGGCGGTCGGTGTCGTCGCAGGGGTCGTCAGAAGGGGTGGTGTCGGCCATGACGCGAAGCGGCCGCGCCGCCCCCATTTGCCTTGAGATGGGGCAGCATGCCATACAAGCTGCACAGCTGCATGGGTGTTAGCCCGATTGCCCCATGACTTCGTCCGGCGGAACGCTTACCTTGATGCTCTGGTGCAGCGTTCGGTGTGCCCACTGCAGCGGGCAGTCCGTCAATATATGGGGGTCAGGCTGCCAAGGCAGGTGCGGCATCACGCTGGGTAGCGGGCTCGTCGGAACCGGGCGCGCCGGAGTCTGAGCAAGTGGCGCCACCGCATCCGTGGATCAATGCCTCGGGCAGCGCTGTGGGAGCGTGCACCACGCCCGTGGCGGGGTCAAAGCCCACGCGGCGCAGGTGCAGCGCCAGCGAGGCATCCATGCTCTGCGCGTGCTGCGGAAACCACAGCGCCAGTTCGCTGGCCATCACGCGCAGCACCTTCAGGTCGCCCTGCTCGGCACGGGCCGTGCCTTCCCGCATCACCTGCAGCACCACCTTGTGCTGCATGCTGTGGCAGTTGCCCGAGGCAAAGCGGGTAGAAGCCATCCAGTCGTCTTCCTGGCCGAAATGCTGCTCTGTGTGCTCCACCAGCGTGCGCCAGCGGGGCAGCAGCTCCGCGTCGCTGGCCTGGTCCACGGCGGCCAGCAAGTCGACAAACTCCCGGTGGGTGTCATCCATCAGGGGCAGGTCGAGGTTCAACGCATCAGACCATTCGAGGTGGGCCATGGGACTCCTTGGGCGGGCAGATCAAACGAAGGTGCGAGCTTAGAAGCCCCGGCCCGGCCGGGTGTTGATGCAGGTCATGGCTACGCCATACGCAGCCAGGCCCTGCACCGCGCGCGGCGGGCAGGGCCTGGTAGTGCAAGGGATTTGGGCGCTCAGCGCCCGCCCCATCAGCTCTGGCCGTACATGCGCTTGGCGTCGTCCACACACTTGGACTTGAGGTCGCCAGTCATCGTGTCGCAGCGCTCCTTGGCAGCCTTGTAGTTGGCTTCATTCTTCTCGGCGGTGGCGTCCTTGCGCGCCTCTGCCACGTTGGCGGCCTTCTCGGCCGCTGTGTCTGCAGGCTTGGCCTGGGCGGCGGCCACCTTGGCGTTTTCCTTGGCCTTCACATGTTCGGCCTTGGCATCCTTCACGCACACGTCCTTGGCGTTGCCGGTCAGGTCGTCGCACTTTTCCTTGGCGACAGCGTAGGCGGCGTCGGCACGGGCTTCAGCTACCTTCTGGCTGGCCTTGGCGCTGGGCTTGTACTGGGCTTCGAGCTCGGCCTTGGCCACGTCTTCCGCGCCCTTGGCTTCCTTCATGCAGATGTCCTTGGCGTTGGCCTTGAGGGCATCGCACTTTTCCTTGTTCATCTTGTAGTCTGCCGAGATGCTTTCCTTGGCGGCCTTGTGTTCCGCAGGGGTCATGGCAAAAGCGGTGGTCGCCATCAGACCGGCTGCGCAGGCGGCGATCAGGGTGCGTTGGAATGTCATGGTTTTCTCCTCGATGAAATTGAATGCAATGGGTGTGAATCTTGTGGGGGCGGTATGCCAGGGGTGGCCTGGCCGGGCGCGGGGCGAAGACCCCGCAGCGCGGTCGCGCTGTTTGCGCTATCAGTCGTTGAAGCGGAAGTCGGGGTGGCGGTCTTGCCATTCCTTGAGCTGCTTTTCAGCCGCGTCGCGGGCGATGCCCTGGCGCTCTTGCAGCTTGCCCAGGAACTGTTCGCGCTTGCCGTCGATGACATCGAAATCGTCGTTGGTGAGCTTGCCCCACTGTTCGATCATCTTGCCCTTGAACTGCTTCCAGTTGCCCTTGATGGTGTCTTCATTCATGGTGTGACTCCTTGTGCGAATTTCGCTTCAGCCATCCACTCGAAGTGCGTGGAACCTTTGCGTGATGCGATGGAGTTCACTGTAAAAATGATCTGGCGCTGGCGCCGTAGTCCGCGCCACGCAGCACGCGTCAGCACAGGACTACGGGCGTGACGGACATCGCCGATGCAGCGGCTCTGGCCCTCTGGCGAAGGCCCAACACCGCCCCCGCAAGGTACAAAGTGTTGCAAGGGCCCATCATTCAGACCCTGGGTGCGGCAGGCATTGCAGAGGCGTGTTTCGCTTGGTAACACTTGTGTTTCCAGGCGGGGGCGGCGTGTGATTTAGTCACGGCTGTGCTGCCAGCGGCAGACTTTTGACCACGACCACCATGACACATCCATATGAGGAGACTCTGACAACTGCGGTTGCAGAGGCACCTGAGGGCCAGCCCCTTCCCACCGAATCAACAGCCGCCAGCAGCCGGGCCCATGCGCCCCTGCTGACGGCGCTGTTCGCGTCCACTGCCTTGGCCGCCTGTGGCGGGGGCGGGGGCGACAGCACGCCGGGTACGGGCACCCCCGGCACCCCCGGCACCCCAGGCACACCCGCACCCACCACCCCGTCCCTGGGCAACTACGCACACCCTTCAGCCACGTCGGACAACGAGGCCGCCCGCTTTCTGCTGCAGGCCCAGTTCTCGGCATCGACCGCCGAAATCGCCGCCCTGCGCGCCACTACCTATGCAGACTGGCTGGAGAGCCAGTTCAATGCGGGCCCCAGCCAGGGCGGTTGGGACTGGCTGAACCAGCGCGGCTACGCAGACATCAGCAACGACACGGCCTACTACGACAACTCCTACCCCGCCGACTACATGATCTGGTACCAGCTCATGAAGTCGCCGGACGGACTGCGCAAACGGGTGGCGCAGGCGCTGTCCGAGATCTGCGTGGTCTCGCTCAGCGGCGTGGACATCACCTGGCGCTGCCATGCCATGGCCTGGTACTGGGACCAGCTGGTGAACAACGCCTTCGGCAACTACCGCTCGGTGCTGGAGAACGTGACGCTGAACGCGGCCATGGGCTACTACCTCAACACCCGTGGCAACCAGAAGGAAAACGCCGCCACGGGCCGCCAGCCCGACGAAAACTATGCCCGCGAGGTCATGCAGCTCATGTCCATCGGGCTGGTCGAGTTGAACCTGGACGGAACCCCCAAGAAAGACGGCGCCGGCAAGCCCATTGACAGCTACACCATGAACGACGTGACCAATCTGGCGCGCGTGTTCACGGGCTACGACTACGACCAGACGCAGAACGTACCCACCACCGTGCCAGGCACCACACGGGTGGTCTCCAACACCACCTTTGCGCGGCTGCCCATGGCGCTCAATGCATCGCGCCACTCCACGCTGGCCGCCACCTTCCTGGGCACCACCGTGCCCGCCAACACGCCCGGCGCCGCAGCACTCAAGACCGCGCTGGACACCTTGTTCAACCACCCCAACGTTGGGCCCTTTATTGGCAAGCAGCTCATCCAGCGGCTGGTCACCAGCAACCCGTCACCCGCCTACGTGGCGCGCGTGGCTGCGGCCTTCAACAACAACGGCGCCGGCGTGCGGGGTGACCTGCGCGCAGTGGTCAAGGCCATCTTGCTGGACGACGAGGCACGCTCGCCCACCGGGCTGACCCAGCCCGGCTTTGGCAAGCTGCGCGAGCCCATGTTGCGCTTTGTGCAGTGGGGCCGCACCTTTGGCATCAACTCGGTGCAGGGCAGCTGGAAGATCGGCGACCTGAGCGACCCCGGCTCCCGCCTGGGCCAGAGCCCGCTGCGTTCGCCCTCGGTGTTCAACTTCTTCCGCCCAGGCTACGTTCCACCATCCACGGCCCTGGCGGCAGCGGGCGCCGTGGCCCCCGAGTTCCAGCTGGTCAACGAGAGCAGCGTGGGGGGCTACCTCAACTACATGCAGGGCGTAATCCGCAACGGCATCTTTGTGAATGCCCCGGAGCTGCCCAACAATGCCAGTAGTTCCAACAACGGGTACGACATCAAGGCCAGCTACGCCAACGAGCTGGCCATCGTGGCGGATGCGGACGCACTGGTCGCACGCATCAACCTGCTGATGTGCGCAGGCCAGCTGTCCGCAGCCACCGTCAAGCTCATTGCGGACGCGCTGAAGGCAACGCCCGTCACCGCCGCCAGCACCGACGCTGTCAAGCTCGACCGCGTGGCGGCCGCCGTCTTCCTGGTCATGGCTTCGGCCGAATACCTCGTTCAAAAGTAAGCCCTGCCATGCACCTGCTTCAACCCGAACTCCACACCCGCCGCGCGTTTCTGCGCCGCTCCACCCAGCTGGGCCTTGCTGGCACGGCCCTGCCCTTTGCGCTCAACCTGGCTGCCATGGGCGAGGCGGCGGCCTTCAACGCCACCGACTACAAGGCGCTGGTCTGCGTGTTCCTGTACGGCGGCAACGACTACGCCAACACCGTGGTCACCTACGACGATGACAGCTACAACCGCTACAACACCATCCGGGGCGGTGGCGCAGGCCAGACGGCCGGCGGCATCGCGCTGGCCAAAGCAGCCCTCACCCCGACGCTGCTGACACCCACCACGCCGCTGCCTGGCGGCCGCCAGTACGCGCTGCACCCGGCCATGACAGGGCTGGCTGGCCTGTTCAACAGCGGCAAGGCGGCCGTGCAGCTCAACGTGGGCCCGCTGGTGGTGCCGCTAACCCGCGCGCAGTACAACAGTGCCGACCGCGCCACCTACCCCGTGCCGCCCAAGCTGTTCTCGCACAACGACCAGCAGTCGGTGTGGCAGTCATCCTCGCCCGAGGGCTCCACCGTGGGCTGGGGCGGCAACATTGGCGACCTGGCGCTGTCCTCCAACGGCAATTCGCTGTTCACCTGCATCTCGGTCACGGGCAATGCGGTGTTCCTGTCGGGCGACTCGGCCCTGCAGTACCAGGTCAGCACCAATGGGGCAGTGGCCATCAACGGTGTGAAGAACCGGGTGTACGGTTCTTCAGCGGTGCAGAGTGCGCTCGCGTCGCTCATCCAGCAGCCACGCACGCAAACGCTGGAGAACGAATACAACCGCGTGACCACCCGCGCCGTGACGGCCGAAAGCCAGATCACCAACGGGATCGCGGGCGTGACGCTGGCTACCACCTTCCCCAACAACAACTCCCTGGCCAACCAGCTCAAGATGGTGGCGCGCCTCATTGGCGCACGCACCAGCCTGGGCAGCAAACGCCAGGTGTTCCTGGTGTCGCTGGGGGGGTTTGACCTGCACGACAACCTCATCGCGCAACAGCCGGTGCTGATGCAGCGCGTGAGCGAGGCCATGACCGCGTTCTACAACGCCACGGTGGAGTTGGGCGTGGCCGACAAAGTCACGGCGTTCACCGCCTCCGACTTTGGCCGCACGCTCAGCTCCAACGGCGATGGCTCGGACCACGGCTGGGGCAGCCATCACCTGGTGGTCGGCGGCGCCGTCAAAGGCAAGGCCTTCTATGGCAGCGCGCCGCCGGTCAGCATCACCAACACGGCTGCCCCCGAAGACCAGTGGCACGTGGGCCAGGGCCGCCTGCTGCCGTCCACCTCGGTGGACCAGTACGCCGCCACCCTGGCCAAGTGGTTTGGCGTGGCCGACAACGAAATGGCGGGAGTGCTGCCCAACATCACGCACTTTGGCGCAGCGGCGGGGCGGCCGGACTACCCGGTGGACCTGGGGTTCCTGTAACTCGATGGAGCCCCCGTGACCCGGGGGCCTGCAGGTCGCGACCACGGCAAGGGCCTGGGGCCTCCACGGCTCCCCAATAATGGCAGCATGACGACTCCCTCTGCTTCCCCGCTTCGCCCCCGCGTGGTCATCATCGGTTGCGGGTTCGGCGGCCTTGAAGCCGCCCGGGCCCTCCAAGGCGCGGCGGTGGATGTGACCCTGGTGGACAAGACCAACCACCACCTCTTCCAGCCCCTGCTCTACCAGGTGGCCACGGCCGGGCTGTCGGCCCCGGCCATTGCGGCGCCCATTCGGCACCTGTTCCGGCAGCAGCGCAATGTGACCACCTTGCTGGGCGAGGTCATCCGCATCGACGTGGGCCAGCAGTCCGTGCATCTGGCAGACGGCGCCACGCTGCCGTATGACCACCTCATCGTGGCCGCCGGCGCCACGCACAGCTACTTTGGCCGCGACGAGTGGGCGGCCTACGCGCCCGGGCTCAAGACGCTGGACGACGCGTTCGAGATCCGCCGCCGCGTCCTGCTGGCGTTCGAGGCGGCCGAGAAGGAACCCGACCCCGCACGCCGCGCGGACTGGCTCAACTTTGTGGTCGTGGGCGCAGGCCCCACGGGCGTGGAGATGGCCGGCACGCTGGCAGAGATTGCGCGCCACACGCTGCCTGGCGAGTTCCGCCACATCGACCCCGCGAGCGCGAAGATCATCCTGCTCGAAGGCGGTGCACGCGTGCTGCAGGCCATGCCCGAGGCCCTGAGCCAGCGCGCCAAGGAACAACTGGAAAAGCTGGGCGTGGACGTTCGCCTGGGCGCCCGCGTCACCGCCATCGATAGCGATGGCTTGAAGGTCGAATCGCCTGCAAGCTCTAGTACATCAAGCGCAAACAGCTACCAAATAAATAGCAAGTGCATTGTATGGGCCGCTGGCGTGGCTGCGTCACCCCTGGGCCGCCACCTGGCGGATGCCACCGGTGCCAGCACCGACCGCGCGGGCCGCGTGGTGGTGGAGCCCGACCTGACGCTGCCGGGCCACCCCGAGATCAGCGTGATCGGCGACCTGGCGGCCGCCAAGAGCCACGTGGCCGGCCATGAACCCACGCCCGTGCCCGGCGTGTCGCCCGGCGCCAAGCAGATGGGCCGCGCCACGGCGGCCAACATCCTGCGCCGCCTGGCAGACCAGCCCACCCAGCCGTTTCGCTACCGCGACTACGGCAACCTGGCCACCATCGGCCGCAACTCCGCCGTGGTGGACCTCACCTCGCCCGCCGGGCCAGTGCGGTTCTCAGGCTACTTTGCGTGGCTGTTCTGGCTGTTTGCGCACGTGTACTTCCTGATCGGCTTTCGCAACCGGCTGGTGGTGCTGCTGGACTGGGCCTGGGCGTACTGGAGCTTTGCGCGTTATGCGCGGGTGGTGACGGGCATTGAACGCCATGAGACCGCGCCCCCGTCCCCGGCACCGCCGGGCACCTGACGGCCACGCGCGCTGCGTGGCGCAACAGCCAAAGCCAGCGCCTTGCCTGCAGGCTCTTGCCACAAAGACCTGTTGCGTTACTGCCCCACCTGCTCCACCCACGCCGCCAGCTCACTGGCCAGCTGGCCCGACGCCGCTGCCAGAGCGGCCACGCCGCCCGCCGCATCGGCCGACTTGGCGGGCTTCTGCACGATGAACACGCGCTGGCCGCGCAGCGATTCGCCCGCCGGGGTCAGCTCGACCACCGTGGCGCGCAGGCGCACCACCCCGGCGCTGTCGCTGGGACTGGTGAACAGGTGGCTGAACTCCTCCAGCTCGGTGCGCAGCACCAGGGGCAACTTGTTGCCCTGGGCGGGCTCGCGAGCCTGGGCGGCGCCGTCGTCGGCCTTGAGCACGGCGCGGCGCTGGCCCAGTTGCTCGCGCAGGCGCTGCTGCAGCAGCTGTGCAGGCGGCTGGCTCCAGCGGGCCTGGCTGTAGGGGCGCAGCTGCTGGGCGTCGGCATAGGCGAGGCGGTACAGCACGGCGTTCCCCCCCTCGGGCAGGCCGGGGGCGTCCATGTCGGCCATCGCCAGCGGAGGCAGGGGCGCACGGCGGTCTGTGGGCACGGTGGCCAGCGGGCCGGGGCCAAAGTCATACAGCACGGGGCGGGCCGGAGGCGCTGGCAGGGCCGAGCAGCCCGTGAGCAGCAGCACCGCCGCCAAACCACAGCCCCACAGCGCAGTAGCGCTAGATGAATATGCCTTGGTTGCTACATTTTTAATAGTATTCATGTTCACTCCTCACAGAGGGCCTGCGCCACCAATGCAGCGCGGGAGGGGGTCCAGCTCACGGGGCGCTGCCAAACCCTGGCTCACCCGGTCCGGGCGGGATGCGCCCCGAGCCATAGATGAACAACTGCGGGTTGTCGCTGATGCCCCCCGCCGCGCGGCCCATCTGGCGGGCGGCACGGGCCGTGTCGTCGGCGGCGCGGTTCACTCGGGGCAGGGTGGCGGTGCTGAACTGGTCCGCTGCGCGCGCCAGCGACTGGGTGCCAGCGGTGATCTGGTCAATGGGGCCGCCGTCGGCGTTGAGCCGCTGGTTGGTCTTGCCCAAGTCCACCGCCAGGGCCGACACACTGGCGCCCGCCTGCTGCAATGACTGCAGGGTCTGGCGCGCATCGCTGGCCAGGGGCGGCAGCGCGGCCAGGGCCGGGTCCAGGCGCTGGGCCACGGTGGCATCGAGCCGCTGGGTCAGGGTGTTGACGCTGCTGGCGGCCTGGCCGATGCTGGACAGCGCCTCGGTGAGCTTTTGCTGGTTGTTGTCGCCCAGCAGCTGGTTGATGCGGCGCGTGGCCTCTTCGACCTGGCCGAGGATGGCGGGCGCCTGTTCGGCCAGCTTGCCAAACGGCGAGGGCTTGAGCGGCAGGCGCGGCAGGCCGCTGGGGCCGGGGGGCAGCTCGGGGTAGGGCTTCTCGGCATCGTCCAGTTGCACGTGTGCCAGGCCAGTGACGCCCTGGTAGCCCAGCACCGCAAAGGTGGTGGGGCTGATGGGCGCCTGTTCGTTGACCGCAATACGGATCAGCACGTTGCCGCTCACCTGGGGGTCGAACCCGATGCGCGTGACCTTGCCCACGGCCACGCCCTTGTAGCGCACGGTGGCCTGGGGCTGCAGGCCACTCACGCCGTCGCGGGTGGAGAGTTCGTACTGCTCGTAGTTGGCGTTGTCGCGCGTGAGCCAGATGGCCAGGCCTGCCAGCATGGCGGCCACCACCAGCACAAAGATGCCTGCGGCGAGGGCGTGGGATTTGTTTTCCATCAGGGATGTTCCTTGTCGGGCGCAGGCGCGGCGGCGGTCTGCACCGCGGCCTGCTGCACAGGGGGCACGGGGGCCATGGCGCGTTGGCCACGTTCGCCCATGAAGAAGTGCTCGATGAACGGATGCGAAAAGTGCGCCACCTCGTGCGGCGGACCAGTGACGATGACCTTCTTGTCCGCCAGCACCGCCACGCGGGTGCTGAGCGCGAACAGCGTATCCAGATCATGCGTGACCATGATGACCGTGAGCCCCAGCGCCGCGCGCAGCTCGCGCAGCAGCGCGCAGAAGTCGTCAGAGCTGCTCGGGTCCAGGCCCGCCGTGGGCTCGTCCAGCAGCAGCAGCGGTGGGTCCATGATGAGCGCGCGGGCCAGCGCCACGCGCTTGACCATGCCCCCCGACAGGTCGGCTGGCATGCGCGTGGCGTGTTCGGGCTGCAGGCCCACCATCTGCAGCTTGACCAGCGCGGCATCGCGCACCAGCTCGGGCGGCAGCGTGCCCTGCTCGCGCAGCGCAAAGGCCACGTTGTCGAGCACGTTGAAAGCCGAGAACAGCGCACCGTGCTGGAACAGCATGCCCACCCGGCTGGCTGCCCCCTCGCGCCCCATCTCGGACGCGGGCCGGCCCAGCACGGTGACCTGCCCGCGCGTGGGCCGGGCCAGGCCCAGGATCTGGCGCAGCAACACCGTCTTGCCCGTGCCCGACCCGCCCACCAGCGACAGCATCTCGCCGCGCTGCACGGTGAAGTTCAGGTCCTGGTGCACGGTGAAGGTTTCGTCGCCCTTGCCAAACTGCGTCCAGAGGCCTTGCACATCCACGATGGGCGGCTCGCCGGGCGCGACGGCGATGTGTTCGGGCTTGGCGATGCGCTCAGTCATATGCCGATGTTCTTGAACGCTATGGCAAACAGCGCATCCACGATGATCACCATGGTGATGGACGACACCACCGACGCCGTCGTGCCTTCGCCCAGGCTCTGGGTGTTGGGCTTGACGCGCAGGCCCCAGTGGCAGCCGATCAGCGCAATGAACGCACCAAACACCACCGACTTGGCCATGGCCAGGCCCAGGTTGCCGATCTTTACCGCTGCGGGCAGTGCCTGCACAAAGTACGACGGCGAGATGTCCATGGAGATGTCTGCCGCCAGCATGCCGCCCGCCAATGCAGCCAGCGTGGTCCACACGCTGATGAGCGGCATCGCCAGCGCCAGCGCCAAGGTGCGTGGCATCACCAGCCGGAACCCGTGCGGGATGCCCATCACGCGCATGGCGTCCAGCTCCTCGGTCACCCGCATCACACCGATCTGCGCGGTGATGGACGAGCCCGAGCGGCCCGCCACCAGGATGGCCGCCAGCATGGGCCCCAGCTCGCGGATCAGCGAGATGCCCAGGATGTTGACAATGAACGACTCGGCACCAAACTGCCGCAGCTGCAGGCTCATCAGGTAGGCCAGCACCACACCGATGAGGAACCCCACCAGCGCCGTGATGGGCAGCGCCGTGGCGCCCATGCGGTACAGATGGCCGGACACATCACGCCATGGCCCCTTGCGCGGTGCGCGTGCCAGGCGCCCCAGGTCCAGCACCAGCTGGCCCACCATCTCCAGCAGGTGGCGGGCGTGGTCCACACCGTGCAGTACCAGCACGCCCAGGTGATCGACCTGTTCGCCCAGGCGCCAGGGCTCAGGCGGCGGTGCAACACAGGTGAACTGGGCCACCCGTGCCAGCATGGTGCGCTGGCTGTCGGTGCAGGCCAGCTCTGCGGGCCAGGCGTGCTGCCAGTGGTTCCACAGCAGCTGCGCGCCCACATGGTCCAGCCACTGCAGCTCCCGCAGGTCCCAGCCCAGCGTGGGGGCGGGGGGTGCGCCGCGCAGTTGGTCCGACACGGCCTCCCATTGCGCCGCGTTGCCCAGCTCGGCCGCACCCCAGCGCCCACGCAGCTGCGCACACGGCCCTTGGGGCGTATCGGCGCGGACGATGTGGGGAGCGTGGTCGGTCATGGGTCTGGCCGCCAGGGCAGCCGCAGGGGTGGGGTCGTCAAGAAGCAGCAAGGAAGAGCGTGCATGGTAGCGGAGCGAATCCTGCACGCGCTGTCGGACACGAGCCTGTCAAGCACAGACAGGCGGCGAAGCGTGTAATTATTATCAAATCAGCGCCAAGCGCAATCAATTCAAGCATCAGCAGCTACCAAAAGTGTAGCAATAGGCACACACCCTATCGACAGGGCCTGCCCCATCCGCACAATGGCCCACCGTTACCACCTTTGATCGGCACCGCCCCTCCTCCATGAGCGACACCACGTTTGACACCATCATCATCGGCGGAGGCACAGCCGGTGCCTTGCTCGCCAACCGCCTGAGCGCCGACGGCCGCCATCGCGTGCTGCTGATCGAGGCCGGCCGCAAGGACGACTACCACTGGATCCACATCCCCGTGGGCTACCTGTACTGCATCGGCAACCCGCGCACCGACTGGCTCTACAACACCGAGCCCGACGCGGGCCTGAACGGCCGTACCCTGCGCTACCCACGCGGCAAGACGCTGGGCGGCTGCAGCAGCATCAACGGCATGATCTACATGCGCGGCCAGGCGCGCGACTATGACCAGTGGGCCGAACTGACGGGTGACGCCAGCTGGCGCTGGGACAGCGCCCTGCCCTACTTCCGCCGCCACGAAGACCACTGGCGCCTGGACCAGCCCGGAGGCGTGAACGAAAATTTCAAACGCCTGCACGGCAACAAGGCCACCGGCAGCACTGGCGAGTGGCGGGTGGAAAAGCAACGCCTGCGCTGGGACGTGCTCGACGCCTTTGCCCACGCCGCGCAGCAGGCCGGCATCCCCGCCACCGACGACTTCAACAGCGGCAGCAACGAAGGCGTGGGCTATTTCGAGGTCAACCAGAAAAGCGGCTGGCGCTGGAACACCGCCAAGGCCTTTTTGCGCCCCACTTGCTATGGCCGACCCAACTTCGAGATGTGGACCAGCGCGCAGGCGTCCAAGCTCATCATCGAGACCCAGCCCGATGGCAGCCAGCGCTGCACCGGCGTGTTGGTGTGGGACGGCCACGAGATGGTCACGGCCCGCGCGGCGGGCGAGGTGATCCTGAGCGCAGGCGCCGTCAACTCGCCCCAGCTGCTGCAGCTGTCGGGCATCGGCCCCGCCACACTGCTGCGCCAGCATGGCATCGATGTGGCGGTGGACCTGCCGGGCGTGGGCGCCAACCTGCAGGACCATCTGCAGATCCGCGCGGTGTTCAAGGTGCAAGGGGTGCAGACGCTCAACACCATGGCCAACTCGCTGGTCGGCAAGGCCAAGATCGGGCTCGAATATGCGCTCAAGCGCAGCGGGCCCATGAGCATGGCGCCTTCGCAGCTCGGTGCGTTCACCCGCAGCAGCCCCGACCAGCCCTATCCCAACATCGAGTACCACGTGCAGCCCCTGTCGCTCGATGCGTTTGGCGAGCCGCTGCACAGCTTTCCGGCCTTCACCGCCAGCGTGTGCAACCTCAACCCCACCAGCCGGGGCACGGTGAACATCAAGAGCGCCGACTTCAAGGCCGCGCCCGCCATCACGCCCAACTACCTCAGCACGCCCGAAGACCGCCAGGTGGCCGCCGACAGCCTGCGCGTCACGCGCCGCATCGTGGCCCAGCCCGCGCTGGCCAAATACCAGCCGCAGGAGTGGAAGCCCGGCGTGCAGTTTGAAAGCGACGAAGACTTGGCGCGCCTGGCGGGTGACATTGCCACCACCATCTTCCACCCCGTGGGCACCACCAAGATGGGCCGCGACGGCGACCCGATGGCCGTGCTGGATGCTCAACTGCGCGTGCGCAATGGACGCGGCGGCGTGGTGGCCGGCCTGCGCGTGGTGGATGCGGGCGCCATGCCCACCATCACCAGCGGCAACACCAACTCGCCCACGCTGATGATGGCGGAGAAGGCGGCGGAGTGGATCATTCAGGCCCGGCAGGCGGCGTGAGTACCATCGCGCCGATGTATTCCTCCACCTTCATTTTTGCGACCAAGCAGTTCGACGACGCCTTTTACCGGCTGGACGAAGCCATTGCCACCGCCGCCCGTTCCATCGACGGCTACCTGGGCGAGGAGTCGTGGACGGACACCGGCAACGGCCTGGTATCCAACGTGTACTACTGGCAGTCGCTGGAGGCGCTGCAAACGCTGATGCAGCACCCCGCGCACCTGAAAGCCAAGGCCGCGCAGGCGCAGTGGCTCAATGGCTACCAAGTGGTGATTGCGCAGGTGCTGCGCACTTACGGCGACAACCAGCTCGCCGGACTGCTGCCCACGGCCGGGCTGTTCACACAGGGCACTGCGCCCCACTGATCTTTTCAAGCCACGGCGCAGAAGCCGCTTGGCAGGTCAGCGGATGCCACCCACATAGCGCGGCACCTCGGGGGCAGGCTCGGGGGGCGGTGCGGGGCGCGCACGCACCGCCTGCGCCGCTGCATCCAGCAGCGGTCGGCGCTGGGCGGCCGGCGGGCTGGCGTGCAGGGCGTGCTCCAGGCGGTCGGCCCATTCGGCCAAGTCGGGCGCGTTGTCTTCGGTGGCGCGCTGGCGCGCAAACCGCACGATCTCCTGCGCGTAGTCCGCGTTGGCCGCCATCCATTCGGTATCGGTCACGCGCCCTGTCTTGCGCCGCAACAGCACATGCAGGTGGGCGGCAATCGCCAGCTTGTCGGAATCGGACATGTTCGGCTCCTTACTGCATTGGGGTCATCCATCGGACTGCATTCGCTGGCCCGCACATCACAGGACGCGGCGACACATTCAGCCGCCCAGGCGCTCGCGGTGCTGGGCAATGTCCAGCCCGGTCTGCTCGCTTTGCTCGTCCACCCGCAGGCCCATCGCAAAGTTGACGACACACAGCAGCGCGGCCGTCACCACCAGGCTGTAGGCCCCCACCGCGCCCACGCCGATGGCCTGGGTCAGCAGGCTGCCCGCAGCGCCTCCCACGGTCTTGCTGGCCAGCACGCCTGTCAGCAGCGACCCCACGATGCCGCCAACGCCATGCACGCCAAATACGTCGAGCGAGTCATCCACCCGCAGCAGCCGCTTGAGCCCCGTGGCGCCCCAGTAGCAGGCCAGCCCGGCCACCAGACCAATAACGACGGCCGAGCGCAGCGTGACAAAACCGGCGGCGGGCGTGATGGCCACCAGCCCCGCCACCAGGCCAGAGCACAGCCCCAGCAGCGACGGGCGCCCGCGCACCACCCACTCGCCCAGCATCCACGACAGCGCACCGGCCGCAGCGGCCAGGTGCGTCACTGCCATGGCCAGCCCGGCACGCCCATCGGCTGCGACCGCAGAGCCCGCGTTGAAGCCAAACCAGCCCACCCACAGCATGCCCGCGCCCGCCATGGTGAGCCCCAGGTTGTAGGGCTCAAACGGCTCACGCCCATACCCCGCGCGGCGGCCCAGAAACCAGGCGCACACCAGCCCCGCGACGCCCGCATTCACGTGCACCACCGAGCCACCCGCAAAATCCAGCGCGCCCATCTGCGCCAGCCAGCCACCCGGCTCCCACACCCAGTGCGCCACGGGCGCATAGACCACCAGTGTCCACAGGCTGATGAAGACGAGCATGGCCGAAAACCGCATGCGTTCCACAAACGCGCCCACCAGCAGCGCGGCCGTGATGATGGCAAAGGTGAGCTGGAACATCGCGTACACCGACTCCGGGATCAGCGGCGCAATGTGGCTCACGGCCAGCTTGCCCGCCTCCAGCTGAAAGTCGAGTCCGGCAAAGCCAGCACGGTCCCAGCCGCCAAGCCAGGCGCTGCCCGGTGTGAAGGCCAGTGAATACCCCGCCGCAAACCACAGCAGGCTGACCAGCGCTGCAATGGCCACCACGCTGGCCATGGTGTTGAGCACGTTCTTCCTGCGCACCATGCCTGCGTAAAACAGCGCAATGCCTGGCAGCGTCATCAGCAGCACCAGGGCGGTGGAGGTCATCATCCAGCCGGTATGGGCTGCATTCACCGTGTCCTGGGCCACCAAGGCGGGGCGCGTGAGGGGCGCCGCGACTGCAGGAGCCTCTGGCACGCCCTGGGCCAGCGCGCAGGTGCAAAGCCCCAGACACAACGACACGACCGCAAACACCCGGTGGTTGACTGCACGCATGCACGCTCCCTTTCGCAATTTGTTACAAGCGCGTTGCACGAGCCATGCCAGCCGGTTGCCACCGAATCGGGGCACAGAACGCCCACCGAGAGCCATCCGGCGCCCAACAACGGGGGGCGGGAAACCCCCAATGCACCAGCAGGGTGCAGCCGTTACAGTCACGGCACTCGAAAGCGCGCTTCGGTGTGCCAAGCGAGGGGCCCGAGGAGACAACCTTTCTACCAAGAACCACATTCAAAACACCCAACGAGGTGTGAACCCTTTCAGGCGCTGGCGATCCCAGCGCCTTTTTCTTGCCTGCTAGGGATGGCCTGCATAACCCTCGCGAGTCGGTGGTAGTGCGGATCGGGATGGGCCGCAAGGCGCCTTTTCACAGCCAATAGCCCGGCTATTGGCAAGAAAAGCAACGCAGCGGACCGCGCGACGCCGCGCTATCACCGACCGCAGGGAGTTATGCATGCCATCCCTAGATCCTGAGCGGTCCTGAATCGATAGCAGGCCCGGTGCGACAATCCTGCGATGGAATGGATTTTGATGACCCTGGCCTCGCTGCTCGCGGGCTTTGTGGATGCGATCGTGGGAGGCGGTGGACTGGTGATGGTGCCCGCGCTGTTTGCAGCTTTTCCGGGGGCGCCCCCAGCCACCCTGCTGGGCACCAACAAGGCGGCCTCGGTCTGGGGCACCGCCATGGCCACCTGGCAGTACAGCCGCAAGGTGCAGATCCGCTGGTCGGCCATGCTGCCGGCCGCAGCCGCCGGTTTTGCCGGCTCATTCGTGGGCGCGTGGGCCGTCACCGTCGTGTCGGCCGACTTCCTGCGCAAGCTGCTGCCCCTGGTGCTGCTGGGCGTGCTGCTCTACACCCTGGCCAAGAAGGAGCTGGGGCGGCACCACACCCCCCGGTTTGCGGGCCGGGCCGAGGTGATCGCCGCCTGCCTGATTGGCGTGCTCATCGGCTTTTATGACGGGTTCTTTGGCCCGGGCACCGGCAGCTTCTTCGTCTTTTTGTTCGTGCGACTGCTGGGCTATGACTTTCTGAATGCATCGGCGTCGGCCAAGCTGCTCAACTGCGCCACCAACATCGCCGCCATTGCGTTGTTTGCCGCCAAGGGCCATGTGTGGTGGCACTTTGCGGTGACGCTGGCCGTGGCCAACGTGCTGGGCAGCCTGCTGGGCACCCACATGGCACTCAAGCATGGCACCGGCTTTGTGCGGGGCATCTTCATCGTGGTGGTGAGCACGCTGATCCTGAAGACGGGGTACGACGCCTTCCTGCGGTAGGCCTGCTCTTCACGCACCAGGTGTCGGTTGCCAGGGTGGCACCCAACTTGCAACGCCCTGCAAGGCCTACCACCAGGGCGCTCCGAGGTCATCGGGGTTGCCCTGCATGGCCCGAATGTGAACGCGCGTCCTATAATTTCCGCACGCTTCCGTTTGATGACGAGGCCCATCGCCAATGGCGATGTCCGCATCCACCCGCTCCGGCCTGCCTACCCGCAGGCCGGATTTTTTGTACCTGAACCACCCCCACAGGAACCTGTCATGCAATTTTTCAAGTCTGCCGTTGTCACCGCCGTGGCGCTGTGCGCTGCCCTCGCCGTCCAGGCCCGCACGCTGGACGAAATCAAGAAGGACGGCAAGATTATCGTGGCCACCGAGGGCCAGTTCGCTCCCTTCAACTACTTCGAAGGCACCAAGCTGACGGGTTTTGAGGTGGAAGTGGCGGAGCTGGTGGTCAAGAAGATGGGCCTGAAGCTCGAATGGAAGACCCTGGGCTTTGACGCCCTGCTGACCGGCCTGGGCCAGAACCGCTGGGACGCCGTGATCGCCTCGCACGGTGTGACCGACGAGCGCTCCAAGGCCGTGACCTTTGCCAACCCCCATTACTGCTCGGGCGGCATCATCGTGGCCATGGACGACAAGATCCGCAACGCCAAGGACCTGACCGGCAAGGTCGTGGCCGTGCAAACCGGCACCAGCTACCTGGAGCAGGTCAAGAAGGTCAGCGGCGTGAAGGAAGTGAAGAACTTCCCGCAAGACACCGACGCCCAGCGTGCCCTGATCTCCAAGCGCGTGGACGCCTGGGTGAGCGATAAGTTCGTGGCCAAGGAAGCCGCTGCCAAGAACGCCAAAGCCGGCTTCAAGCTGGGCGACATGCTGTTCATCGAGCGCATCGCCCCCGCCATGGCCAAGGGCAACACCGGCCTGGCCGACGCCTGGAACAAGGCGTTCACCGAAGTGCTGGCCGATGGCAGCTACGCCGCCGTCTCCAAGAAGTATTTCAACGAAGACGTGCGCTGCAATTGATATGACGGCACATGGGGTGCGCAGAAGGCCGGGAGCCTCTGCGCACCTTTTGCCTTTTGTGGCGGCGCAGGCCGATGTCCCTGCCGCCCACCCGATTTCCAACCAAGACCTTCTGGTCGTCTGATCCATGCTTCTCGCTCTTTGGCCACAAAGCTGGTCCCGACAGCAGCGCAGCAATGCCACGCTGGTCGCTGCACTGGTGGTGATGGTGCTGGCCCTCTCGTTGCTGGGCCAATTGCTGTCGTTCTTCCCTGACCCCATCGGCCCCAATGCCCAGGCGTTTTCTGAAGGTGCGCGCACCACGCTGTGGCTCACGCTGGTCAGCGGTGCCGTGGGCCTGGTGCTGGGCACAGCTGCGGCGCTGGCCCGCACCGCCCGCTGGACGCCCGTGCGCTGGATTGCTGGCGTGTACATCTGGGCGATTCGCGGCACACCGCTCCTGGTGCAGATCCTGTTTGTGTACTTTGCGCTGCCGGTGCTGGTGCCAGGGCTGAACCTGCCCGACTTTGCCGCCGCCGTCGTGGCGTTGGGACTCAATGTGGGCGCCTACAACGCCGAAGCCCTGCGCGCGGGCCTGCTGGCCGTGCCACGCGGGCAGACCGAGGCCGCCCGGGCGCTGGGCCTGGGCCGCATGCATGTGTTCATGGACGTGGTGTTTCCGCAGGCGTTCAAGATCTCATTGCCGCCGCTGGTGAGCAACTTTGTGGCGCTGCTCAAGGACTCTTCGCTGGCCTACGCGATCGGCGTGGTGGAGCTGACCAACGTGGGCAACCGCATCCAGTCGGCCACGTTCCAGCCCATCGCCACGCTGACCACGGTGGCCATCACCTACCTGCTGCTGACCACACTGGTCACACAGATATCCAACGCCGTCGAGTACCGCTTTGACGTGGAGGGCCGCAACCAATGAACTCCAACGTTCCACCCAAGCCCTACATCGTGGCCGAGCGCGTGTGCAAGTCGTTTGGCGCGCACCAGGTGCTCAAGGACGTGTCCACCGTGTTCCACACCGGCGAGGTGACGGTGATCATTGGCGCCTCGGGCTCGGGCAAGAGCACCCTGCTGCGCGCCATCAACCGCCTGGAGCCCCACGACAGCGGGCGCATCACCATCGATGGCGTGGAGGTGTGCGACGACCTCACCACCCTGCAGCGCCAGCGCTGCGAGGTCGGCATGGTGTTTCAGCAGTTCAACCTGTTCGGCCACATGAGCGTGCTGGACAACGTGACGCTGGCGCCCCGCCGCATTCGCCGCACCCCGCGCACCCAGGCCAACGACGAGGCCATGCAGCTGCTGCGCCGCGTGGGCATGCAGGACCATGCGCACAAGTACCCCTGGCAGCTGTCGGGCGGGCAGCAGCAGCGAGTGGCCATTGCACGGGCGCTGGCCATGGCTCCGAAGGTGATGCTGTTTGACGAGCCCACCTCGGCCCTCGACCCCGAGATGGTCAAGGAAGTGCTGGACGTGATGCGCGGCCTGGCCCGTGGCGGCATGACCATGATCGTGGTCACCCACGAAATGGGCTTTGCGCGCGAGGTGGCCGACCGGGTCATGTTCTTCGACCAGGGTCGCATCGCGCACGATGCGCCGCCGCAGGAGTTCTTCAGCAACCCGGCCAACGACCGCATCCGCGCGTTCCTGGGCCAGGTCAGCCACTGAACGGGCATGCTGCACACTCTGCAAAGCAGAGGCCACCGGGCAACCGGTGGCCCTTTTTCTTTTTGGTATTTAGGAATTTGTCGATGCGTACTGAACGCTGGGGCCTGATGGCCCTGCTGGCTGTGACCGTGGTGTGGGGCACCACCTTCCCGGCGATGAAACTGCTCTCGGCGCACCTCGACGCACTGCAGATCATCTGGCTGCGGTTTGTGATCGCACTGCTGGTGTTGGCGCCGCTGTGGCGCGGCATGCTGCGCCACGAGCGGCGCTGGGGCTGCGCGCTGGGGTTGCTGCTGTTCCTGGCGTTCTGGCTGCAGATCGAGGGCCTCGCACGCACCAGCAGCAACCGCAATGCCTTTGTCACCGGGCTCAACGTGCTGGTGGTGCCGCTGATCGCCATGGCAGCGCTGGGGCGGCGCTACGGCTGGCGGCTGTGGGGCGCCTGCGTGATGGCGCTGGCAGGCATGGCGCTGATGTTCCACGAGAACGAGCCCTGGAACCTGGGCGATACGCTGACGCTGGCCAGCACCGTGTTCTATGCGCTGTACATCCTGGCGCTGGAGGAATGCGCGCGCCGCACGGCCGCACAGCCCCTGCGTGCCACCCGCATGGCCGCCGCGCAGGCCACAGTGATGGCACTGGCCTCCACTGCGCTGTTGCTGGTGCAAAGCGGCAACATGGAGTGGCTGCACTCTGCCGCCCAGCTGCCGGTGGACGCCTTGCTGGCCTTGCTGTACCTGGGCCTGCTGGCCAGCGTGGTGGTGGTGACGCTGCAGGCCTGGGGCCAGCAGCGCGTGGACGCCATGCGAAGCGCCATCGTCTTCGGGCTGGAGCCGGTGTTTGCCGCGCTCACAGCGTGGGTGTTGCTGGGCGAGCAGCTGGGCTGGGCCGGGCTGAGCGGGGCGGCGCTGATTGTGGCGGCGCTGGTGTTCAGCCAGCTTCAGCCGTCACCGCGCGCTGCCGGTGCATAGCAGGCGCTTTTGAAGAAAAACAGCTTGTAGCGCAAGTCGATACTGCGCCAATAGCTATCAATTTGATTGCAATCCAGTGCCGGATCAAGGAGCGACCAACGGCACCTCGCTGGCCTTGCGGGGCTTGCCCATGGGCGCACTGGCCAGGCCCTTTTGCACGGCGGCGATGTCTTCTTCGCTGGGGTACTCGCCCAGCAGCCAATAGTCAAACACGCGCCGCGCAATCGGAGCGGCGTGGGCAGCACCAAAGCCTGCGTTCTCCACAATGGCGGCTAGGGCGATGGTGGGGTTCTCGGCCGGGGCAAAGGCCGCAAACAGCGAGTGATCGCGCTGGTGCTCCTCCAGCGCCTTGGCGTTGTACTTCACGTTCTGGCCCATGGTCACAGCCTGGGCGGTGCCCGTCTTGCCGGCCGAGGTGTAGGGCGCGCCCATGAACACCCGCGTGCCTGTGCCGCCCTTGTTCACCGCCACCAGGGCATTGCGCACCAGCTCCACGTTTTTGGCCTGGTAGCCCAGGTTGATGCCAGGGGGCTGCACGATCTCGGTGATGGCGCCGGTGACCGCATTCTTCACCGCCTTGGCCATGTGGGGGCGATAGCGGATGCCCCCGTTGGCCAGCGTGGCCTCGGCCAGTGCCAGCTGCAGCATCGTGAAATTGTTGTAGCCCTGCCCAATGCCCAGCGACACCGTTTCGCCCGGGAACCAGCGTTTCATGTCGGCGCGTTTGTAGGTGTTGCGCTTCCACTCAGTGCTGGGCAGCGTGCCCCGCACTTCGCCGTTGAGGTCGATGCCCGTGGACTGGCCGAAACCCAGCGGCTTCATGAAGTCGTGGATGGCATCCACGCCCATGTCCACAGCCAGCGAATAAAAGTAGGTGTTGCTGGAGAACTGGATGGCGCGGTGCATGTCCACGCCCCCCAGCCCGCCCTCGTGGCTGCGGAAGGTGTGGCCGCCGAAGGTGTAGAAGCCAGGGTCGTTCACCACCAGGCTGGGCGAGCGCTTGTTCAGCTGCAACGCCGCCAGCGCCATGAAGGGCTTGTAGGTGGAGCCGGGCGGGTAGGTGCCGCGCAGGGCGCGGTTGAGCAGCGGCTTGTCGATGGACTCATTGAGCGCGGCCCAGTTTTCGGCGTCAATGCCTTCGACAAACAGGTTGGGGTCGAAGGTGGGCTTGCTCACCAGCGCCAGGATCTCGCCATTGCGCGGGTCGATCGCTACCAGCGCTCCACGGCGGCTGCCATACAGCTCTTCGATGAGTTTTTGCAGCTTGATGTCGATGGACAGCATCACGCTGTCGCCGGGGGTGGCGGCGTGGCTGGAGAGCTTGCGCACGGCACGGCCACCCGCCGAGGTTTCCATCTGCTCCACACCTGTCGCGCCATGCAGGGCCGACTCGAAACTGTGCTCGATGCCGAGCTTGCCGATGTACTCCGTGCCCCGGTAGTTGGCCTCGTCCTCCGAGTCCTGGATGCGGGCCTTCTCGGTCTGGTTGATGCGCCCGATGTAGCCAATCGCATGGCTGGCCACGTCGCCCAGCGGGTAGTTGCGAAACAGCCGCGCCTTGATGTCCACACCCGGAAAGCGGTAGCGCTGGGCGGTGAAACGCGCCACCTCCTGATCCGTCAGGCGGGTGCGGATGGGCAGGGATTCGAAGTTGCGCGACTCTTCCATGAGCCGCTTGAAGCGGCGGCGGTCACGCGCCTGGATGTCCACCACCTTGGACAGGGCATCGATGGTCTCGTCCAGCACGCCGGCACGCGAGGGCGTGATCTCCAGCGTGTAGGCCGAATAGTTGGTGGCCAGCACCACGCCGTTGCGGTCCAGGATGAGCCCCCGGTTGGGCACGATGGGCACCACGGCCGTGCGGTTGCTTTCGGCCTGGGCTGCCAGGTCCTCATGGCGCACCACCTGCAGGTACACCAGGCGCGCCGCCACCAGGCAGAACGCAGCCATCACCACCAGGCCCACCACCACGGCGCGCACCCGGAACCGCGAGGCGTCGGCTTCGCTGCTGCGCACCTCGGTCATGGCCTCACCCCTGAAAAAACGGCCCAGAAGCTGGCTGCCTGTGTGACTGGCGCGGCCCAGGCCAGGGGACGCCGAGCAAGGGTCGCCCCGCCGCGAGCGCGTCGCAGCCCTTCCCGCAGTGCGCAGCACTGCGAGACAAGGGTGAGGCAGCGCTGCCGCTCAGGGGGTTGTTGCCTCATGTTCACAACGGCCGGTTCTGGTCTTTGTCGGGCGGGCGGCGCTGGGGCGCCAGCAGCACCCAGCTGGCCAGGGGCCACAGCAGCGCCTCCAGGAACGGGGCCAGAAAGCTCCAGAACCCCGGGAAAATTCCGCCCGCCGCCATGCGCAGCAGCAGCTCGATGGCATGGGCAACGGCAAACAGCGGAAACACCTGCAGCGCTTGCGACGGCACACTGAACCACAGCAAACGGCGGTGGATGGCGATAGCTCCGAACGACAGCACGGTGTAGGACAGCGCATGCTGGCCCAGCAGCGCAGACTGGCTCACGTCCATGCACAGGCCCAGCACGAAGGCCGCCCCCATGCCAATGCGCAGCGGCTGGTGCACGCCCCAGAACACCAGCAACACCATCAGCAGATCAGGCATCCACACCACGCGGCCCAGCGGCAGCATGTTGATGGCCAGACCCGCAGCCAGACTGGCCCAGATGAACACCGGGTTCACCGGCATCAGCAGGGGCTCACCCCGCGGCATGATCATCGCGGGCCTCCTTGTGTCGGGGTCATCGGGGCAAGGCGGCGGCTCATTTGCGGCCCCCGCGTTTGTTCGCGGGCGCGGCGGGGGCCGCATCCGGGCGGGGCAATTCATTGTCGGCCAGGGGCTTGAGCACCACCACATGGCGCGCACCCTGCACCTGCGCCAAAGGCACGCAGTAGATGCGCGCAAACGCGGAGTCGGCACGGCGCTCCACCTTCACCACGCGCGCCACGGGCAGGCCCGGCGCATACAGGCCGTCCACGCCGCTGGTGGTCAGCAGGTCGTCTTCGCGGATGTCCGCGTTGGCAGGCATGAAGCGCAGCTCCATGCCACCACCATGGCCCGCCACCGGGTCGCCATAGGCCACGCCGCGCACGCCGGTGCGGATGTTCAGCACCGGAATCGCCTGGTCACGGTCCACCAGCAGCGTGACTTCGCTGACCAGCGGAAACACGCGGGTGACCTGGCCCAGCACACCGGCCTCGTCCATCACCGGAGCGCCCAGCTCCACGCCGCCCAGCTGCCCCCGGTCCAGCACCACGCGGCGCGTGTAGGGGTCTGCGGTGTCATAGATGACTTCGGCCGCCTGTGCAGGGGTCTGGAGCCGGTCGCGCAGCTCCAGCAGTTTGCGCAGCCGCTGGTTTTCCATGGCCAGCTGGTCGGCCTGGTTGGCGCGCTGGCCCATCACGGTCATCTTCTTGCGGGCGGCATCCAGGTCTTCTTGCGCGGTTTGCAGCGACTGGAAATAGCTGCGCCCGTGACTCGCGAACTCCACCGGCTGCAGCATGAGCCACTGCACCGGGTACAGCACCGTGGCCACGGCCTGACGGAAGGGGCCGGTAATCTGAAAGCGCGCGTCGGCCACCATGAGGAACAGCGCCAGCGCACTGAACACGGCCAAACGCGACAGGGCCGAAGGGCCCTGTTTGAAGAAAGGGGGAGCGCTGCGCTCCAGAGTACCCAAGGGCATGGTGCGCAGCGGTCAGGATCTGCCGCGGGGAGCGGGCTCCACGGGCGGGTGCTCAGAAACAAGCATTGGAGCAGGTGCAGTCATGCAATTCAGAGCGCAAAAAAAGTGCCTGCAGCATACAGGCCTGCCGACTTACTCGCTCGTGAAAATGCTGCCCAGGCGGTCCATGCGCTCCAGGGCGATACCGCAGCCGCGCACCACGCAAGTCAGCGGGTCTTCGGCCACCAGCACGGGCAGGCCGGTTTCTTCGGCCAGCAGGCGGTCCAGGTCGCGCAGCAGCGCGCCGCCGCCGGTGAGCATCATGCCGCGGTCGGCAATGTCGGCGCCCAGCTCGGGGGGGGTTTGTTCCAGCGCGTTCTTCACGGCCGAGACGATCTGGTTCAGCGGGTCGGTCAGAGCTTCCAGCACTTCGTTAGAAGAAATGGTGAAGCTGCGTGGCACGCCTTCGGACAGATTGCGGCCCTTGACTTCCATCTCGCGCACTTCGGAGCCCGGGAAGGCCGAGCCGATGTTCTTCTTGATGGCTTCGGCCGTGGGCTCACCGATCAGCATGCCGTAGTTGCGGCGGATGTAGCTGATGATGGCTTCGTCAAACTTGTCACCACCCACGCGGACGCTGCCCTTGTAGACCATGCCGCCCAGCGAGATCACGCCCACCTCGGTCGTGCCGCCGCCGATGTCCACCACCATCGAGCCCGAGGCTTCCGACACGGGCAGACCGGCGCCGATACCGGCCGCCATGGGTTCTTCGATCAGATAGACGGCCGTGGCGCCTGCGGCCTCGGCTGCGTCCTTGATGGCGCGGCGCTCGACCTGGGTGGAGCCACAGGGCACGCAGATGATGATGCGCGGGCTGGGGGTGAACAGCGTGCGCGGGTGCACCATCTTGATGAACTGCTTGATCATCTGCTCGGTGATCACGAAGTCGGCAATCACGCCGTCCTTCATCGGGCGGATGGCCTCGATGTTGCCGGGCACCTTGCCCAGCATGGCCTTGGCCTCGTGGCCTACGGCCTGGATGACTTTCTTGCCATGGGGCCCGCCTTCGTGGCGGATGGCGACAACGGAGGGCTCGTCGAGCACGATGCCTTTGTCGCGGGCGAAGATGAGGGTGTTGGCTGTGCCAAGGTCAATGGCCAGGTCGGTGGAGAAATACCGACGGAAAGCTCCGAACATTCAAAAATCCTCTCGGGCACGGCATGCGCGTCGGCCTGCCATCGCCAGGTATTCAGGGGGGTGTTTATGGGCTTTTTTCACGCAATTGACTCCCATTCCGGGAGCTTTGCGGCAAAGCCGGGATAATACCCCATCCCCTGTGAATAACTCCCTCCGGCGCAGCCCGGATCACAGCTTTACTTCTGGTTTCTCTAGATTCTCCTCCCTATGGCACTGACCCCCCAGGACATCGGCCGCATTGCCAACTTGGCGCGGCTTGAGCTGACGCCCTCCGAAAGTGAGCGCATGCTCACTCAGCTCAACGGCTTCTTTGACATCGTGGAACAGATGCGGGCTGTGGATACCTCGGGCGTCAGGCCCCTGGCCCACCCCGTCGCGGCTATCCAGGACGTGGCCCTGCGGCTGCGCGAGGACGTGGCCAGCGAGCCCAACCAGCGCGAAGCCAACCAGCAAAGCGCCCCCGCCGTCGAACGAGGCCTGTTCCTCGTGCCCAAAGTGATCGAGTAAGAGCCCCGCCGCATGACTTTCACCGCATTGCATGACCTGGGCGTGGCCCAGCTGGCCACCGAGCTGCGCGAGCGCCGCGTCTCGGCCGTCGAGGCCGCCCAGCATTTCCTCGCCCGCGCGCAGGCCCACCAGAACCTGGGCGCCTACGTGGCCGTGAACCCGGACATCACCCTGGCCCACGCCCGCGCCCAGGACGCCGCCATTGCCGCAGGCACCGCCGGCCCGCTGGCGGGCGTGCCAATCGCGCACAAGGACATCTTTGTCACCAAAGGTTTCCCCAGCACCGCAGGCTCGAAGATGCTCGCGGGCTACCAGTCACCCTTTGATGCCACCGTGGTCACCAAGCTGGCCGACGCTGGCGCCGTGACGCTGGGCAAGCTCAACTGCGACGAGTTCGCCATGGGCTCGGCCAACGAGAACTCCGCCGTCGCCCCCATGGGCTTTGACGCCCCTGCCCCGGTGCGCAACCCCTGGGCCACAGACCGCATCCCGGGCGGCTCGTCCGGCGGCAGCGCTGTGGCCGTGGCCGCGCGCCTGGCCCCGGCCGTCACCGGCACCGACACCGGCGGCTCCATCCGCCAGCCCGCGTCGTTCTGTGGCATCACCGGCATCAAGCCCACCTATGGCCGCGCCAGCCGTTACGGGATGATCGCGTTCGCTTCCAGCCTCGACCAGGCAGGCCCCATGGCCCGCTCGGCCGAAGACTGCGCACTGTTGCTGTCCGCCATGTGCGGCCCGGACCCGGACCGCGACTCCACCAGCCTGGACGTGCCCGCAGAGAACTTCAGCGCCAAGCTCAACGACAGCATCGATGGCCTGCGCATCGGCATCCCCGCCGAGTTCTTTGGCGAAGGCCTGGCGCCCGACGTGCGCGCCGCCGTAGATGGTGCCCTGAAGGAATACGAGAAGCTCGGCGCCAAGCTCGTGCCCATCAGCCTGCCGCGCACGCAGCTGTCCATCCCGGTCTACTACATCATTGCCCCGGCCGAAGCATCGTCCAACCTCTCCCGCTTTGACGGCGTGAAGTTTGGCCACCGCGCCAAGGACTACACCGACCTGGTGGACATGTACAAGAAGACCCGCGCCGAAGGTTTTGGCGACGAGGTCAAGCGCCGCATCATGATCGGTGCCTATGTGCTGAGCCATGGCTACTACGACGCCTACTACCTGCAGGCGCAGAAGATCCGCCGCATGATCGCCGACGACTTCCAGAACGCGTTCAAGAGCTGTGACGTCATCGCTGGCCCCGTGGCCCCCACGGTGGCCTGGAAGCTGGGCGACCACGGCAACGACCCGCTGGCCGATTACCTGGCCGACATCTTCACCCTGCCCGGCTCGCTGGCCGGCCTGCCCGGCATGAGCGTGCCCGCCGGTTTTGGCGAGGGGGGCATGCCCGTGGGCCTGCAGCTGCTGGGCAACTACTTCCAGGAAGCCCGCCTTCTGAACGCTGCGCACCGCCTGCAGCAAGCCACCGACTTCCACCTCCGCCGTCCGGAGGGCTTCTGACATGACCGCCAAACTGATCCATGGCTACGAAGTCGTCATCGGCTTCGAAACCCACACCCAGCTCGCCACCCAGAGCAAGATCTTCAGCCGTGCTCCCACCGCCTTTGGCGCCGAGCCCAACACGCAAGCTTGCGCCGTGGACCTGGCCCTGCCCGGCACCTTGCCAGTGATGAACCGCGAAGCCGTGGCCTGCGCTATCAAATTGGGACTGGCCCTCGGCTCCCACATTGCGCCCGTGAGCATTTTCGCGCGCAAGAACTACTTCTACCCTGATCTGCCCAAGGGCTACCAGATCAGCCAGTTCGAGATCCCGGTGGTGCAGGGCGGCGAGGTCGAGTTCTTCCTGGGTGACGAAAAGAAGACCGTGCGCCTGGTGCGCGCCCACCTCGAAGAAGACGCCGGCAAATCGTTGCATGAAGATTTCATCGGCCAGAGTGGTATCGACCTGAACCGCGCGGGCACGCCGCTCCTGGAGATCGTGACCGAACCCGACATGCGCTCGTCCGAAGAGGCCGTGGCCTACGCGAAAGAGCTGCACAAGATCGTCACCTGGATCGGCATCTGCGACGGCAACATGCAGGAGGGCAGCTTCCGCTGCGATGCCAACGTGTCCGTACGCAAACCTGGCCAGCCGCTGGGCACGCGCCGCGAGATCAAGAACCTGAACTCGTTCAAGTTCATGCAGCAGGCCATCGACTACGAAATTCGCTGGCAGATCGAGCAGATCGAAGACGGTCATGCAATCCAGCAAGCCACCGTGCTGTTCGACCCCGACACGGGCGAAACCCGCGCGATGCGCACCAAGGAAGACGCGGCGGACTACCGCTACTTTCCGGACCCCGACCTGCCTCCGCTACACATTTCGGAGCAGTGGGTGCAGGATGAACGTGCGCAGATGGCTGAATTGCCTCGCACCATGGCCGCCCGTTTTGTGGCGGACTATGGCCTGCCCGAGTACGACGCCACCACGCTCACGCAGAGCAAGGCGATGGCAGCGTACTTTGAGGCGGCGGCCAAGGCCTGCGGCCAGCCCAAGCTGGCTAGCAACTGGATCATGGGCGAGGTGTCGCGCCGCCTGAACATGACGGAGACCGGTATCGAGCAGGCTCCTGTGACTGCAGCGCAGCTGGCCGCATTGATCGGCCGCATCGCCGACGGCACCATCTCCAACAACGCCGCCAAGCAGGTGTTTGATGCGCTGTGGACCGGGGAGTCGAGCGACGTGGACGCCGTCATCGAATCCAAGGGCCTCAAGCAAATGAACGACTCAGGCGCGCTGGAGAAGATCATCGACGAGGTGATTGCCGCCAACCCCGATAACGTGGCGCAGTTTCGCGCGGGCAAGGACAAGGCGTTCAACGCTCTGGTGGGCCAGATCATGAAGGCCAGCAAGGGCAAGGCCAATCCGACGCAGGTGAACGAACTGTTGCGCGCCAAGCTGGCGGGATGACGCGCAAGCCGACTGGCAACAACACCAACAACAAAGGGCCGCGAGGCCCTTTGTTGTTTCGATCTTCTCAATGGGGTGATGGCCGCCGAGGGCCTATGGCAAGGGAGTTGCCCCCCGCGCGGGCCTCACCGCGTGGCGGCTGGAGCGGAGGCGTCGCTGGCAGGCGTTGTGCCCGGCAGTGGCATGCGCTGCGCATCCCACAGTTTGCGCAGCTGGGCCAGCTCCACGTCAAAGCGCTGGTGCACGCGGCGCTTTTCCTGGTCCTGCCCGGCAATGAAGCGCTGCTGCTCGGCAATACTGTCTTCGTTCTCGGCAATCTTGCGGCGCAGCGCCATGGGGGCTTTGTTGGGGTCCTTCTTGTAGAACTCCATCTCCACATCGAAGGCTTTGCGCTGCTGGGCCAGTTCGACCAGGCGCTTTTCGGCGGTGGCGGTCACGTCATCGACGAGCTGAATAGCCGCAGCGCGCTCCACATCGTGCGTGGCCTTGTCGGGATAGCGGGCCGTCAGCGCGCGCTCGCGGCGGCGTTCTTCCAGCTCGCGGGCACGGGCTTCGGCCTCCTTGCGGCGCTGCGCTTCTTGCGCGGCGCGTTCCTGCTCGGTCAGCGAGGGGCCAATTTGCCGCCGTACGATGCCCGAGGGCCCGAGTTCCCGCTGCTCGCGGTCCAGGCATTCAGCGATCGGACGGTCGGCCGTCAGGCGCCGGCCATTGCGGTCCACGCAGGTGTAGATGCCGCTGGATGTCCCGGGGGCTTGCGCCCGCGCCCAATCGGCGCCCAGGGTGGCCAACAGAACCCCGCCCATGATCCACGCCGATTTGCTCAAACCATCTACCCCTCGTTGACGCCGTATCGCTGGCGGTAGGCCAGCACCTTTTCGTGATGGGAACGCATCCCCTCTTCCCCGTTTTGCTCCAGAAAGAGCAATAAGTCTGCCAGCCGCGCAATGGCACACACCTGCATGCCCAGCTGGTTGCGTACGTACTGCACCGCGCTGTGGTCTACGTCCTGTCCATTCTCGGTGGCTTTTTCCTGGCGGTCCAGTGCAATGGCCACTGCATGGGGTGTGGCGCCTGCCGCCTTGATGATGGCGATGGACTCCCGGGCGGCCGTGCCGGCCGACATCACATCGTCCACGATGAGTACCCGGCCTTTGAGGGGCGCGCCCACCAGGGTGCCGCCTTCGCCGTGATCCTTGGCCTCCTTGCGGTTGTAGGCAAAGGGCACGTTGCGGCCCAGGCGCGCCAGCTCCACGGCCACGGTGGCAGCCAACGGAATGCCCTTGTACGCAGGGCCAAACACCATGTCGAATTCGATGCCGCTGGCCAGCAAGGCTTTTGCATAGAATTCCGCGAGCCGGCCGATCTTGCGGCCGTCGTCAAACAGTCCGGCGTTGAAAAAATAGGGGCTCAGGCGCCCGGCTTTGGTCTTGAATTCGCCAAACCGCAGCACGCCCGACTCGACGGCAAAACGGACGAAATCCTGCGCCAGCTGGCCCTGTTCGGGGGTTTGCACGCCAACATCCACCATGGGGAAATCCTTGTTCAAGTTAACCAGCCTCAATCTCAATGGCATCCGCTCGGCCACCAGCAAAGGCGTGGAAAGCTGGATGGCAGCCACGCGGCCGGATTGTATTTGTGTGCAGGAAGTCAAGGCCCAGGCCGCCGACATGGCCAACCGCTTCGAGCGCCTGGCCGACCTGCAAGGGCACTTCCACTTTGCCCAGAAAAAGGGCTATTCGGGCGTCGGCATCTACACGCGGCACGTGCCGTCGGATGTAGTCATTGGCTATGGATCGGCCGAGTTCGATGCAGAAGGCCGATACGTCGAGCTGCGTTTTGACACGCCCGCCCGCAAGCTGTCGATCATCAGTGCGTACTTTCCCAGCGGCTCGTCGGGCGAAGAGCGGCAACAGGCCAAATTCCGCTTTCTGGCGGAGTTCCACCCCCACCTCATGCGCCTGAAGGCCGAGCGCGACTTCATCCTGTGTGGCGACATCAACATTGCGCACCAGCAAATCGACCTCAAAAACTGGCGCAGCAACCAGAAGAACAGTGGTTTTTTGCCCGAAGAACGCGCCTGGATGACAAAGTTGTTGCACACAACTGATGAAGGCGGCGGCATCATAGACGTTTACCGTCAGTTACAACCTACCGCCACCGACACCGCCTACACCTGGTGGAGCAACCGCGGCCAGGCCTATGCCAACAACGTGGGTTGGCGGCTGGACTACCACCTGGCCACCCCTGCGATCGCGGCGCTGGCGCGCGCTGAACATATTTACAAGGGCGAAAAGTTCTCGGACCACGCACCCATCACAGTGGACTACGCACTGACCCTCTGAGCCCTGCCCCAGCCCCTCTGCCCCCGATGACCGACGCCAGCACCTCCGCCCCGCCTCCCGCCCACAGTTTTCGCCCCCAGAGCGCCGAAGCGCTGTGGCGTCAGATCTCTACCCCCCACCCCACGGTGGGCAAGGCACGGCACCTGGGCGAGGCGCTGGTCCACGCGGGGCTGCTGTCCACGCCGGACCTGGCAGAGGGCCTGCAGGCGCAGCAGGAGGAGCGCGGCAATGGCGTGCAGCGGCCCATCGGCCAGATCCTGGTGGACCGGGGGGCACTCACCCAGGACCAGCTGCGCAGCGTGATTGCCACCTGGCTGGGTGAATACACCGTGCACCCCGGCGACATCACGCCGGAAGCGCCGGCCCTGGCACTCATCCCCCGTGCCGTGGCCGAGCGCGAATCCGTGCTGCCCCTGATCGCACGCGAGGACGCGCTGGTGCTGCTGATGGCGGACCCCTGGGACCGCGTGCTGATCGACGAGATCCGCTTTCTGACCCAGCGGCGGCTGATCCCGCTGCGCGCAGCGCCCGGCACGCTGATGCCGGCCATCCACAAGGCCTACCGCACCCGCCCTGCCGACGCGGGCGGCGCGGCAGCCGGCGCACGCGCCACCTCGCAGGAGTTGCTGACCAACCTGGCCACTGCGTCGCCAGACGCAGACACCGAGCAGGCCGACGTGATCAGCGAGTCGGACAACACCCTGGTGCGGCTCATCAACTCGGTGATTGACGAAGCCATCAGCCACCGTGCGTCAGACATCCACATCGAGACCGAGCCCGCACCGCACAACGTGCGCGTGCGCCTGCGCATCGATGGCGACCTGGTGCCCTACCTGGAGCTGCCCGCGCGCTACCGCTTTGCGATGGTGGCACGCATCAAGATCATGGCCAGCATGGACATCTCGGAGCACCGCAAACCGCAGGACGGCAAGATCGACTTTGCCCGCTTTGGCGGCCCTCCGGTGGAGCTGCGGGTGGTCACGGTGCCCACCTCGCGCGGGCTGGAGGACGTGGTGCTGCGCCTGCTGGCAGGCGCCAAGCCCCTGCCGCTGGAGAACATCGGCCTGAGCCAGCCCAACCTGCTGGCGCTGCGTGCGGTGGTGCAAAAAAGCTATGGCCTGGTGCTGGTGTGTGGCCCCACGGGCTGCGGCAAGACGACCACGCTGCACTCGGTGGTGCGCGACATCAACACCGCAGGCCGCAAGATCTGGACGGCCGAAGACCCCATCGAGATCACGCAGGAGGGCCTGCGCCAGGTGCAGGTGAACCCACGCATCGGCTGGACCTTTGCCGCCGCCATGCGCACCTTTTTGCGCGCTGATCCGGACGTGATCATGATCGGCGAGATGCGCGACGAGGAGACGGCACGCATCGCCATCGAGGCCTCGCTCACCGGGCACCTGGTGCTGTCCACCCTGCACACCAATTCGGCGCCTGAGAGCATTGCGCGCCTGCTCGAAATCGGCCTGGACCCGTTCAACTTCTCGGACTCGCTGCTGGCCATCCTGGCGCAGCGCCTGGTGCGGCGCCTGTGCACCGCCTGCCGCGAGCCGCGTGTGGCCGACGACGACATGCTGGCGGGCCTGGCGTCGCAGTACCTGGAGAGTGGCACCCACAACACCGCCGAGGCGCGCCAGGCGCAGATCGGACGCTGGCGCCAGCAGTACGGCGGTGCCCAGGGCGAGCTGCGAATGTGGCGCCCCGTAGGCTGCGCCAAATGCGAAGGCCACGGCTACCACGGCCGTCTGGGCATCCACGAGCTGATGATGAGTGACGAAACCATTCGCCAGCACATCCGCCACCGGGCCCCGGCCTCGGACATCCGGCACTCCGCCCTCACCGCCGGCATGCTCACCCTGCGCCAGGACGGCATCGAAAAGGTATTGCAGGGCCTGACCGACATGAGTGAAGTGGTAGCCGCCACCAACCTGTAGCCCCGACAGCGGCCCCAGGCCGCCAACCCGACGGCAAATACCGTCAACAATTGTCAAAACCACCCATCTCGCGGCAATTTTCCGTTGGACGGCTGTCGGTTTTCCTGCTTTCACGGGCATAGTCAAGCCGTACCAGCCGCCGTACCTGGAGCCATTCCGGGCCCTGGCGCGCTGGTGGGATGTGAAAGTGGTGACGATGTTGTTCCGATTTCTGGCGGCCCTGCGGGCCCGCACAGGCACTGCCCTGGTGGCCCTGCTGGGCCCCTTGAGCCTGTGCCTGCCGCTGTGGGCCCACCCCGCTCCGGTGTGCCCAGCCCCCCAGGGCCGCAGCGTGCTGCGACTGCAGCCTGCGGGCGACGGCCCGGCACAGGCCTGCGACCTCCAGGCTCTGGAGCGGCTGCCAGCGCGCGACATCACCACAGCCTTGCCCCCCGCGCTGGGCCTGGCGGGCGAACATCGCTGGACTGGTGTGCCGCTGCGCCACCTGATCGAGCAGCTTGGCGGTGGCGAGCGCAGCCGCATCGTGCTGACGGCCCTGAACGACTATGCCGTCGAGATCCCCTGGAGCGACCTGCTCCGCTACAACCCCGTGCTGGCCTACCGGCGCGACGGCCAGCGCATGGGCATCCGCGACAAGGGGCCGCTGATCCTGATCTACCCGTTCGATGCCCATCCTGTCCTGCAGCAGGGGCAGGACTACGTCAACCGCACCATCTGGCAGGTCCATGCCGTCTCCGTCCGCTAAGCCGCAGGCGCCCACCACCGGCAGCCCCCGCACGGCCTACCGGCTGCTCGCCCTGGTGGTGGCCATGGCCCTGGCCACGTCGGTAGCCCTGTGGTGGACGCTGCGCCAAGCGCAGGACCTTGCGCAGCCCCACCAGCAAAACGACCTCTGGTACATCGCCAGCGTGCACAACGAGCTGGCGCGGGTGAGCCTGCTGGCACGCCAGCTGCGGGCCCGTGAGGCCAGCGCGCAAGACCTGATCGACCGGCTGGACGTGCTCTACAGCACGCTGGACACCACGGGCCGCGGACCGCATGTGAGCACCCAGCTGCGCGACGCGTTGCCGGACACTGCACAAGGCCTGGACAACTTGCGCACCCAGGTCGAGCACTGGTCGGCGCTAGCCAGCGCGAACGCGAACACCAAGCCCCACGAATCCGGCAGCACCGCAGCGCGGCGCACAAACCCGACCGCCGCACCACCCCAAGCGCTGCGCGTGGCCGAGGACATCACCCGCCAGTCCGACGCTTTGCTGGAACGCTTGCGCCAGGCGGTGGCCACCGTGCACCTGTTCAGCACCCAGCAGACAGACCAGGCGCGCCGGCAGCTGCACCAGCGCTTCATCGTGCTCAGCGTGGTGCTCAGCGCCCTGCTGGTGGGCACCACGCTGCTGATTGCGCGGCTGGTGCAGGACGCACGCGCCGCCGCCGCCGCATCGCGGCAACTGGCGCAGACCAACCGGGAACTGGAAGACCGCGTGGCCCGCCGCACACGCAAGCTCGAAGAAAGCCGTGCGCTGCTGGGCTTCATCCTGGACACCAGCCCCAGTGATGTGCTGCTGACCGAGGTCGAGAGCGGCCGCGTGCATTTCATCAACCACCGGCTGACCGAGCGGCTAGGTCTCCCGGCCGCGCCCCAGACCCTGTTTCTGCCCGACCTGCTGCACGACCCCGATACCCGCCAGCGCTTCATGCAGACCCTGGACCAGTACGGGCAGGTCGATGCCTTGGAGGCGCAGATCGGCACCCATGCCCCGCGCTGGAGTTCGCTGTCGGCACGCCTCATCGATGTCGAGGGCCGGCTGGCCCACCTGCTGTGGGGCTTTGACATCAGCACCCACAAGGCCCTGGAGGCCCAGCTGCGCGAACTGGCCACACGCGATGCCCTCAGCGGGCTGCTGAACCGCCGGGCGTTCATGGAGCGCAGCACGGCCTTGTTCGACCACTGCCGCCGCCACGGGCAACCGTGCACCGTGCTGATGATCGACATCGATCACTTCAAGCGCATCAACGACCAGCATGGGCACCAGATGGGCGACACTGCCATCCGCGCCTGCGCAGACGCCATCGGCCAAGCCCTGCGCGAGGCAGACCTGCTCGGCCGCCTGGGGGGCGAGGAATTTGCCGCACTCCTGCCCCACGCCAGTGCCGACAGCGCCCGCCAGGTGGCCGAGCGCATCCGGGGCGCCATCGCGCAGCTGGGGCTGGTGTCCCCGTCCGGGCATCCGGTCACGTTCACCATCTCCATCGGCATGGCTGCCAGCGAGCGCCACCACACGGGCATCGAGCCGCTGCTGGCCGATGCCGACGCGGCGCTCTACCGCGCCAAGGCCACCGGCCGCAACCGGGTGCTGGCCCACGAGGCCGCACTTCCCGCCCATTGATCTCCACCCACGACACAACGACCATGAGCCTTCGCCTTTTGATAGTGGATGACAGCCGCATGTCCCGCCTGATCCTGCAGGGTCTGGTGCTGCAGGCCCACCCTGACTGGACCATCGTGCATGCCAGCAGCGGCGAAGAAGCCCTGCAGCAGGTGCGCGAGAGCCCTGTGGATCTGGTTTCCATGGACTTCAACATGCACGGCATGAACGGTCTGGAAGCCGCCCTGGCGCTGCGCCAGCTGCTGCCACAAGTGCCCATTGCCATCCTCACGGCCAATGTGCAGACTGCGGTGCAGGAGCGCATCGAAGAAGCCGGCATGGTGTTCATCGCCAAGCCCATCACCGCGCAAGCCGCCCAAGAGCTCGCCGCCCTCGCAGGAGCCTGACATGCCCATTCAGCTAGACGCCGAACAGATCGATGCACTGAGCGAGATCTTCAACATCGGCGTGGGCAAAGCCGCCGCCGCCATGGGCGGCCTGCTGCGCGACGAGGTGCTGCTGTCGGTGCCGCATGTCAGCGTGTTCACCGTGAGCGAGGCGGCGCAGCAGCTGGGCACCCAGGGCCACCCCATGTATGGCGTGCGGCAGCCGTTTCGCGGCGTGCTCAATGGCGATGCCTTGCTGATCTTTCCGGGGCACCGCAGCCTGGAGATCGTGCGCATCGTTGCCGGGCAGAACGTGCCCAGCGAAGACCTGAGCGCCATCGAACAGGATGCGCTGACCGAGGTGGGCAATGTGATGCTCAACGCCTGCATCGCCGCCTTGTCCGACCTGCTGGGCCACGAGTTCGAGCTGAGCCCGCCACGGTTCGACATGGGCGACAGCCGCACCATCCTGGGCACGCGCATCCAGAACCACCTGGTGGTGTTCCTGCACATCCGCTTTGAGCTGCTCAGCAGCCAGATCGAGGGCTTTGTGGTGTTTGTGCTCAACACCACTTCGCTGGAAGGCCTGCGCACCGCCGTGAACCGGCTGCTGGGCCGTCCTGTGGACGCCGACTGAGGCCCGAAGCGGCCAAGCGGCCGCCAACGGGCGCCGCGCGCTGCACAGGCCCTGTGCGAAACTCGCGGCTGTTGCCTTCCGGCCCTGCCGCCACCGCGCCAGCCCGCTGTCACCCTGGGTGGGGATAGCGGCCCTGGCGTGACGGGCGCTGGGCTTACTGCCTCCATCCCATGCTCCGCTACCTCACCGTTCCCGTCACTCCTTTCCAGCAGAACGCTTCTATCGTCTGGTGCGACGCCACCCGGCAGGCCGCCGTGATCGACCCGGGGGGCGACCTGGACACCTTGCTGGCCGCAGTGGAAGAACACGGGCTGACGCTGTCGCAGATCTGGCTCACCCACGCGCACATCGACCACGCGGGCGGCACGGGCGAGCTGGCCCAGCGCCTGTCGCTGCCCATCGTCGGCCCCCACCCGGGCGACCAGTTCTGGATCGACGGGCTGCCGCAGCAAAGCGCGATGTTCGGCTTTCCGCCCGCGCAGCACTTCACCCCCACACGCTGGCTGCAAGACGGCGACACGGTGCAGATTGGCAACGAGACCTTGAACGTGCGCCACTGCCCCGGCCACACGCCCGGCCACGTGGTGTTCCACGCGCCGCAGATCGACCGCGCGTTTGTGGGCGACGTGCTGTTTGCGGGCAGCATCGGCCGCACGGACTTCCCCCAGGGCAACCACCAGCAGCTCATCGACAGCATCACGCAGCGGCTGTGGCCCATGGGCAACCAGACGGTGTTCATTCCCGGCCACGGACCGGAGAGCACCTTCGGGCGCGAACGGCAAAGCAATCCCTACGTGGGCGGGACCTGAGCGCTGATCGCCAATGCTCCTGTATTCATAGCATTTCAGGCATATTGCACTAGCGCATCCGGCTGATTTGGCTTGAAATGGGTTGCAGGAAGCCGTCGCAGGCCTCTGGGGCGTGCTCCGCGCCGCTGGGGGCGCAGCAGCGATCAGGCCCCGGGATACCGGCCAGTTCGCCGCACCTCCGACACCGCCGGGGGCTACGATGGTGTGGTTTGCCACCCCTGCGGGCCGCCCATGCCCCTGTGCCATGACCCCATCCAACGCAGCGCGCCCCCCGCTTGAACCCCAGCGCGGCTCCCGCCTCGCGGGCAAGGCTTACTGGGCGATGGTGCAGCGGGTGGCGCTGACAGCAGCCGCCATCGACGCGGGCTACATCCTGCTGTTTCTGTGGCTGGGCTCGATGCCGCTGGCGGCCATCAATGTGCTAAGCATCACCATGTATCTGGGCGCCTACCGGCTCATCCAGAAGCGCTACAACACCGCCGCGCTGGCCCTGATCTGGCTGGAGGTGATCGGGCACTCAGCCCTGGGTTCGCTGCTCATCGGCTGGGAGAGCGGCTTTCATTACTACCTGCTGATGTTCATCCCCGCCATCGTGATCGCCAACACGCGCGGCTATGCCACGCCCATGGTGCTGGCCCTGCTGGCCTACTACCTGGGCCTGCACATGCTGAGCGACGCGGTGGGGCCGCTACACCCGCTGCCCGCGCAGAGCGTGAAGATCGTGAACTGGGTGCACATCTGCGTGGTGTTTGCCATGTCGGCAGCGCTGTCGGCGTTCTACCGCCGCACCATCCTCATTGCCGAGGCGCGCCTGCGCAAGCAGGCCACGCGCGATCCGCTGACCGGACTGGCCAACCGCAGCCACTTTGACGCCCAGGCCACCGAGGCACTGGAGCGCAGCCAGCGCAGCGGCGTGCCCGTGACGCTGCTGCTGTGCGACGTGGACCACTTCAAGCGCGTGAACGACCAGTACGGCCACGCCGTGGGCGACCAGGTGCTGGTGGCCATGGGCCAGGTGCTGGCCGACAACCTGCGCGAGGGCGATGTGCTGGCGCGTTGGGGCGGTGAAGAGTTTCTGGCGCTGATGCCCGCCAGCCCGCTGGACGCCGCCCGCGCCACGGCCGAACGCATCCGCGCCGCCGTGGCCCAGGCGCCGCTGTCCGTGGGCCCTGCGCCCATCACGCTGACGCTGTCGTTTGGTGTGGCCCAGGTGCACGGGCCCGACGATCTGCAGGCCGCCATCGCCCGCGCAGACCAGGCACTGTACGCCGCCAAACACGCAGGGCGCAACCGGGTGCAGCTGGCGGGTGAAAACGCCACCGACGCAGTGGCGGCCAGCGCTTAGGGCAACGCTGAATAAGTCCCCGCAGTGGCGCGCACCCTGATTTGGGATGGGATGCAAGGCGCAAACCACAGCGATAGCCGTAGCTATCGCGAGGATTTGCAACGCGGCAGACCGCCCAAAGCAGGGGTGCGCGGTGCGCGAGGGACTTGTTCAGCGTTGCCTTAGATACGCTGGCCAGGCGGTTCAACCGTTGCGGCGCGCGGCCTCGTACAGGCCCTGCACCTTGGGCACGTTCAGCTCCAGTTCGCGGATGCGCGCAGGGCCTGAAGGGTGGGTGGACAAAAACGCCAGCCCGCCTTGCTTGCTGCCACTGGCGTTGCCCATCTTCTGCCAAAGACTCACGGCGGCCGATGGCTGGTAGCCCGCCCGCGCAGCCAGCTCCAGCCCCACCAGGTCGGCCTCGCTTTCGTCCGAGCGGCTGAACTGCAGCGTGAGCAACTGCCCGCCCAAACCCGCCGCCGCCTGCCCCAGGTCGCCCAGCCCCAGCAGCTGCGAGCCCAGGCGCAGCGCCAGGTTGGTGCCCTGCGTCTTGGCGATGCGCTCGCGTGCGTGCTCACGCAGCGCATGGGCCATCTCGTGGCCCATGATCATCGCGGCCTCGTCGTCGGTGAGCTTGAGCTGGTCGAGGATGCCGGTGTAGAACGCAATCTTGCCGCCAGGCATGCAAAACGCATTGATCTGCGAGCTGCCGATCAGGTTGACCTCCCACCGCCACTGGCGGGCGCGGTCGTTCCAGGGCGTGGCGTACGGGATCAGCCGCTTGGCGATGGCGTGCAGGCGCTGCAGCTGGGGGTGGTTGTCGGGCGCCAGCGCGCGCTTGGCGCGGGCCTGCTCCAGCATCTGGCGGTACTGCTGGGCGGCAGACTGCTCCAGCGTCTCGGCGGGCACGAGCTTGCGCAGGCTGGACGCCGAACCCACGTCCACCTGCGCCAGCACCGGCGTGGCCGCAGCGGCGCCCGCTGCCAGCAGGAACGCGCGGCGTGCGGACCAGGGGGACGACGGCGCGACGGAAGGAGCGGGGCAGAAAAGACACATACAAGGCAATCCCAGAAGGAATAATGAGCAGCGCTGGCACACAACACACCAGAGCCTGCCGCGCAGATGGAGGCTGACAGGATGGCTACAAGGGTGCGTCGGCGATGATAGACAAAACCCCCGCTCGCCCATGTCAGACACCTCCACATCTTCCACCCCCAGCCTCGCTCCCGCTACCGCCGCAGACAAGCCCCCGCGCACCCCCTGGCTGCAGACCCTGCGCGTGTACCTGGAGCCTGCCAGCCTGCGCATGCTGACGCTGGGTTTTTCGGCCGGGCTGCCGCTGCTGCTGGTGCTGGGCACGCTGAGCTTTCGCCTGCGCGAGGCAGGCATCGACCGCAGCACCATCGGCTACCTGAGCTGGGTGGGCCTGGCCTACGGCTTCAAGTGGGTGTGGGCGCCGCTGGTGGACCGCATGCCCATCCCGGTGCTCACACGGCTGCTGGGGCGGCGGCGCAGCTGGCTGCTGCTGGCACAGCTGGTGGTGGTGGCGGGCCTGGTGGGTATGGCCCTGGCTGACCCGCGCCTGACTCTGGGGCCCATCGTGTGGTGCGCGCTGGCCGTGGCATTTGGGTCGGCCACGCAGGACATCGCGCTCGATGCCTTCCGCATCGAATCCGCCGACGCCAACCACCAGGCCGCGCTGGCGGCGTCGTACCAGACGGGTTACCGCCTGGCGATGATCTGGGCCGGAGCCGGTGTGCTGTGGATTGCCGCGCGCTCCGAGGTCGCGCCCGCGGCCGGCCAGGCCGTGGCCCTGGGTGCCGCCGCGTACCAGAACGGCGCCTGGCAGGCGGCCTATCTGGCCATGGCGGCGTCGATGGCCGTGGGCGTGGTCACCGTGTTGTTTTCGCGTGAGCCTGCACCCGTGGCGCTGCCCCCCGCCAAGAACGCTGCCGAGTGGATCCAGGGCGCACTGGTGGCCCCGTTTGCCGACTTCCTGCGCCGCTACGGCTGGCATGCGGCGCTCATCCTGGCGCTGATTGCCGTGTACCGCATCAGCGATGTGGTGATGGGCATCATGGCCAACCCGTTCTACGTGGACATGGGCTACACCAAGGACGAAGTGGCCGCCGTGACCAAGATTTACGGTGTGATCATGACGCTCGCGGGCGCCTTTGTGGGCGGCGTGTTGTCCATGCGCTTTGGCGTGATGCGCATTCTGATGCTGGGCGCCATCCTTAGCGCGGCCAGCAACCTGCTGTTTGCCTGGCTGGCGGGCCACGGGCACGACGTGACGGCGCTGATTGCCGTGGTGTCTGCCGACAATCTGGCCAGCGGCATCGCCTCGGCCGCGTTCATCGCCTACCTGTCGAGCCTGACCAACGTGAGCTACTCGGCCACGCAGTACGCGCTGTTCAGCTCGATGATGCTGCTGCTGCCGAAGTTCGTGGCGGGCTTCTCGGGCGACTATGTGGATGCGTTTGGCTACGCCCAGTTCTTCACCTCCACGGCGCTGCTGGGGCTGCCGGTGCTGGTGCTGGTGTGGCTGGCATCGCGCATCCAGAAGGTCGGTGGCGCCTGATTCATACGTCCAGACAGCTACTAAATCGATAGCAATTTCTGAAGCCTCTCGCCACCCGGTTTACCGGAACTTTACGGGGGCTTCAACACGGGGAGACGGCGGGGCCGGACCATGACGACAGTTTCAAAGCCTCGCTACTACACTGCCCCCATGAGCTCCCAACTGCTGATGATCGAAGACGACGCCCGCCTCGCGCAGATGGTGGGCGAGTACCTGGGCCAGTCGGGCCTGCAGGTCACGCACCGTGCCGATGGCAAGAGTGGCCTGGCGCAGCTACAGGGCCCTGATGCCGGGCCGCTGCCCGACCTGGTGATCCTGGACCTGATGTTGCCCGACATGGATGGACTGGAAGTGTGCCGCCGCATCCGCTCGCTGCAGGGCAACGCGGCGCAGGTGCCGGTGCTCATGCTCACCGCCAAGGGCGACCCCATGGACCGCATTATCGGGCTGGAGCTGGGTGCTGACGATTACCTGCCCAAGCCCTTTGAGCCCCGCGAGCTGCTGGCCCGCATCCGCGCCATCCTGCGCCGGCGCACGGATGGTGGCGGCGCGGCAGCCGCCACCCAGGTGCTGCGCTTTGGCACGCTGGAGATCGACCGCGACGCGCGCACTGTGACCGTGGCGGGGCAGCTGGCGGACCTCACCTCGTACCAGTTCGACCTGCTGGTGGCATTGGCCGAGCGCGCGGGCCGGGTGCTCACGCGCGACCAGATCATGGAGGCCGTGCGCGGCCGCGAGCTGGAGGCGTTTGACCGCTCCATCGACGTACACATGGGCCGCATCCGCGCGGCCATCGAGGCCGACGCCAAGAACCCGCGCCGCATCCTCACGGTGCGCGGCGTGGGCTATGTTTTTGCCAAACAGCAGGATTGATCGCTGACGCAGGCCGCTGCTGCCTGCGCTGTCGCCCCACGCATGTCATTGTCCAACCCTTTTTCCCGCCGCCTCTATCTGCGCATCTGGCTCGCCGTGGTGGGCGGCATGGCGGTGCTGACGCTCACCGTGGGCTGGGCCTGGCGCATTGCCGAGGAACAAAAGGCCCAGAACAACCAGCCGTTTGTGCCGCCTTCGCGCGAGATGGCGGTGCGCGACCCGGCGGGCAACCTGGTGCTGCGCGGCATGGCCACGCGCCAGCCGTCCGAGCCGGGCGAGGTGGTGGAATTCCACATCGAGGCAGAAAACGGCCAGATCTTCACCCTGCAGATGGCGCCGCGCCAGCCCCGCATGGGCCGCAATGGCGGCCGACCCGGTGGCCCCGGCCAGGACGAGGCCGCTTTCTGGACCCGGCCGCCCTTCGGCTTCTTGTGGCTGCTGGGCATCGTGGGCCTGGCAGTGGCGGTGGGGGTGTACCCCATCATCCGCCGCCTCACGCAGCGGCTGGAGGCGCTGCAGCGCAGCGTGAAGAAGTTTGGTGAGGGCGACCTGTCGGTGCGGGTGCCCGAGCAAGGGCAGGATGAGGTGGCCGACCTCGCACGCCAGTTCAACGCAGCGGCCGAGCGTGTGGAAACCCTGGTCAAGTCACACAAGTCCCTGCTGGCCAATGCCTCGCACGAGCTGCGCTCACCCCTGACCCGCATCCGCATGGGGCTGGAGCTGATGGGTGGCCAGCAGCCTTCCCCCGCCTTCCGCGAAGAAATCCTGCGCAACATCGCCGAGCTGGACCAGCTGGTGGACGAGATCCTCCTGGCCAGCCGGCTCGACGCGCGCGAGGCCGACGTGGGCACGGTGGAACTGGTGGACCTGATTGGCCTGGCCGCCGAGGAATGCGCGCGGGTGGACGCCGACCTGGACGTGAGCGCGAGCCCCGATTCGCTGGAGGTGCGCGGCGTGGCCAAGCTGCTGCGCCGGGCGATCCGCAACCTGCTGGAAAACGCACGCCGCTACAGCACCGGCGAGATCACCGTGGTGGTGCACCGCCGCCAGGGCCGCGCCGAAGTGCATGTGTGTGACCACGGCCCGGGTGTACCGCCCGGCCAGCGCGAGCGCATCTTCGAGCCCTTCTACCGGCTGCCGGGCGCCAGCGAGCGCGCGGGCGGCGTGGGCCTGGGGCTGGCGCTGGTGCGGTCGATTGCCGGCCGCCACAACGGCACCGTGCACTGCCAGGACCGTGCTGACGGCGACAGCGGCGCGTGTTTTGTGCTGGCGCTGCCGCTGGCACCATCCACGCACTGATCGGCGCCTGTATTCGCGTGTGCTCAGCGCGCTACCGGGCGGGGCGCCAGGGGCCAGCGCCAGGCCATGGCGGCATACAGCACCGCACCCACACCGAGCGCTGCGGCGGCCACAGCCAGCCCGTAGACAAAGCCCTGCCCTTGCGTGGCCGCGTGGTGCAGCATCCATGCCACCATGGGCGGGCCCACGATCTGACCGATGCCGTAGGCCGCCGTGAGCAGCCCCGGAAAACTGTCGCCCGCCGCAGGCCACACGCGCCGCGCCTCCTGCAGGGCATAAAAGGTGATGGCAGTGAACGGCAAGCCCAGCAGCAGGCTGCCCAGCGCAAACCCCGCAGGCCCCGGCCACACCAGGCTGAGCGCGATGGCCCCGGCCTGCACCACGTAGGCTGCCATCAGCAGCCAGCGCCGGTCCCACGCGGCCGGGGTGCGGGTGGACAACGCCGCGCCCAGCGCCACGCCGGCACCAAACAGCGGCCAGAACAGGTCGGGCCAGGGCGACCCTGCAGGCAAGGCAGCGCGCGCAATCACGGGCAAAAAGGTGGCGGTGACGATGTAGCCCAGCCCTGCGAGCCCATAGGCCAGCGTGAGCCCCGTGCGCGCCCAGACTCCGTGGCCGGGGGTGGAGCCGTCCACCACCGGCCCGGCGGCTGCGGCTGACGCGGGCATGGCCACACCCTGCAGCACGGGCCAGATAGCGGCGCACAGCCCCACACTCAGCAGCCCAAACACCGCCCAGCCCGCTGCGGCAGGCCACTGCAGCGCCACCATGGCGCTGGCCGACAGCCCGGTGAGCACGATGCCCAGCCCCGGGCCGCAAAAGATCAGCCCACCGAGCGCAGCCTGGCCCAGCGCCACCAACCGCACCATGCACCACACCGAAACATTCAAAAACACCAGCGCACTCGCCACCCCTGCCGCAAACCGCAGTGCGGGCCAAGCGCCCGGCAGTGGCAGCGCCATGCCCAGCGTGAGCAGCACAGTGGCCGCCAGCCCCCAGCGCGCCAGCCGCGCCGCATGCCAACGCTGCCGTGCACGCGGCGCCACCCAGGGCAGCGCCATGCAGGCCAGCGCCCCAATCAAGTACCCAAGGTAATTGGCCGTAGCCAGCCAGCTGCCGCCCGCCAGCGTGACCACGCCGTCGTGCAGCATCATGGGCAGCAGCGGCGTGAAGGCAAACCGGCCCACGCCCATCGCCACCGCCAGCGCGGCCATGCCCGCCAGCGCTACGGACAGGGGGCGGTCTTGGGGGGCGGTGCGCGGTTCCATGCGGGCGGTTTCCAGTCTATGATTCTGTTTTGAGATTTATTTTTTATTAATCATCTCATAACAAGAATATTTATGGATCTGGCAGCGCTCGAAATATTCCGCGCCGTCGCGCTGGAAGGCAGCGTGACCCGCGCGGCCGAACGGCTGGGCCGCGTGCAGTCCAACGTGACTACGCGCGTGCAACAGCTGGAAGAGCAGCTGGGCGCCACGCTGTTCCTGCGCGAGGGCAAACGCATGGTGCTGACGCCTGCCGGGGAGGCGCTGCGCGGCTATGCCGACCGCCTGCTGGCGCTGGCCGAAGAGGCCCGCCAGTCGGTGCACCCCGGCCAGCCCGGCGGCCGGTTGCGCCTGGGCGCCATGGAAAGCACGGCCGCCGCACGCCTGCCGCAGCCGCTGGCCCGGCTGCATGCGCAGTGGCCGGGGCTGGTGCTGGAGCTGTCCACCGCCCCCTCGCGCCAGCTGGTGGAGCAGGTGCTGGCCCACACCATCGACTGCGCGCTGGTGGCCTGGCCGCCGCCGGGCATCGACGCCGAGGCGCCGGTGGAGCACACCGCCGTGTTTGCCGAGGCCCTGTTGCTGGCCCTGCCCGCCGACCACCCGCCCGTGCACACGCCCCAGGACCTGCAGCTGGACACCCTGGCCGCCTTCAGCCCCGGCTGCACCTACCGCCGCATGGGCGAGGCCTTCATGCAACAGAAGGACGGCAGCCAGCCGCGCGTGCTGGAGCTGGCCTCGTACCACGCCATCCTGGCCTGTGTGGCCACCGGTCGCTGCGCGGGCGTGGTGCCCCAGGCCGTGATCGACCTGATGCGCGAGCCGCCTGCGCTGCGCCTGGTACCTTTGGCCACCTGCGACACGGTGCTGGTGCACCGGCGCGGCTACCAGTCCCCTGCGCTGGACGCGCTGCAGACCGCACTGACCTCCGGCGAAGCGCACCGCCCCGCGACATCGACCTGACCCCCTCCCCCCACAGATCGCACAAGGAGCCCCCATGCCCGCCGCCTTCACCACCCACCTGGGCCTTGCGCTGCCCATCATCCAGGGCCCGATGACCGGGTCGGACACGCCCGCGCTGGCCGCCGCCGTGTCCGAGGCCGGCGGCCTGGGCATTCTGGGCTGCGGCATGCGCTCGCCCGCAGCCATGGCCGAGGCCGCCGCTGAGGTGCGCCGCCGCACCGACCGGCCCTTTGGCATGAACCTGTTTGTGCAGGCCACGCCCACGCCGGACGACGCCACGGTGCAAGCCGCACTGCAGCGCCTGGCGCCGTTCTACGCGGAATTCGGCCTGGTGCCCGAGCGGCCCGCACAGTGGTGTGAGGACTTCGCGGCACAGTTCGACGCCCTGGTGGCCGCGCGCCCGGCCGTGGCCAGTTTTACCTTCGGCATCCTCACGGCGGCGCAGGTGGCACAGCTGCAAGCGGTGGGCAGCACGGTGGTGGGCACCGCCACCACGCTGGCCGAGGCGCAGGCCTGGGCCAGCGTGGGCGCGGATGCCGTCTGCGCCTCCGGCATGGAAGCTGGGGGGCACCGGGGCACCTTTCTCACCCCTACGCAGCCCGGCGCCACCGGTGCGGCGCCGTCGCTGGCCGACTTTGCGGCCAGCATGGTGGGCACGCTGCCGCTGGTGGCGCAGTGCGCACAGGCGCTGTCCATCCCGGTGATCGCTGCGGGCGGCATCATGGACGGGCGCGGCATTGCGGGCGTCCTGGCGCTGGGCGCCCAGGCGGTGCAGATGGGCACGGCATTCCTCACCTGCCCCGAGTCGGCCATTGGCACCGCTTACCGCGAGGCCCTGACACGCGCCCAGGCCACCGACACGCGCACCACCCGCATCTTCTCGGGCCGGCCGGCGCGCGGCATCGTCAATCGCATGATGCAAGCGCTGCAGGCCGACGAGGCCACCGTGCCGCCCTACCCCGTGCAGAACGCGCTGACCGGCGCGCTGCGCCGCGCGGCCGCCCAGGCGGGCCAGGCCGACTGCCTCTCGCTGTGGGCAGGCCAGGGGGTGGCCCAGGTGCGACCCATGCCTGCGGCACAGTTGATGGCGTTGCTGGCCCAGGAGTGGCAACAGGCCACCGCGCCGCGTGGCAACTCCCCTATCGGCCACCAATAACTACTATTTTTATAGCAGCAGGGGCATATTGAACTAGCGCTTGCGGCCAAAAACGCCCCAGAACCCGCGCAGTAGTCTCCCTGATATGAGCAGGGCACTCAAAACTGGCGCGCTGTGAAACCAAGTGCCACCGTGGAGCTGGCTTTGCCAGGCCACGGGTGGCGTTCCCCTTGGGGAAAGGCGCCGCAGGCGACTCAGGGGGGCTTCACTGCCTCCAGGGCAGTTCGCGCGCGGGGCCCTGGATCATGGGCGGCTGGGCGTTGAGGGTTTCGCCCGCCAGCACGCGCTCGTACATGCGTAGGTAGTTGCGGGCCATGCGCTCGGCGCCAAAGTGCTCCACCACATGCTGGTGGCAGGCGCGCGGGTCAAAGCGGTTGCCCCGCACCGCCTCGGCCAGCACCGAGGCCTGGTCGGACAGCACACCGCAGTGCACGGGCACCAGCTCGGGCAAGGCGCCGTAGGGCGTAGAAAACACGGGGCAGCCGAAGTACAGGCTCTCGATCACGGCCAGCCCGAACGGCTCATGCCAGCGCACCGGAAAGATCAGCCCGCGCGAGGCGTTGAGCAGACCCGTCTTCTGCGAGCCGCCCACCATGCCGTGGAAGTGGATCTTGCGCGACAGCGTCCAGCGAAAGCCGCGCTTGAAGTTGATGCGGTTACCGCCCAGCACGTCCAGCTCCACCCCGGCCATCTTGGCCACCTTGATGGCGCCGCGCACGTTCTTCACGCCCCAGGCCGCCTTGCCCAGGAAGTGGTAGTGCGAGCGCGGGCGGTCAAAGTCCACCGGGCCATAACCGGCCCAGTCCAGCCCGTTGTAGACGAACTCGCTGGAGCCATAACGCGCCGCGTGGTCGCGCGACAGGAACACCGTGTTGCGCGGCAGCGGCTTGGGCTTGCGGGCGTTGCCGTGCTCAGTCACCAGGTAGGGCTTGGACAGCTCGGAGCGCGGGTTGAACTGAAAGTGCGTGATGTCCACGTCGGCCGGGATCTGCCCCTCCCACGGCTCGTCCGGCCGGATGGGCAGCACCTGGCCGAAGTCGCATGTCGAGCCCTCGGGCACCAGATAGCTCACGCGGTGGCCCTGCTGCACCAACGTCTTGCCCAGGTCCCAGATCACGCGCTCGGTACCGCCGTAGCCGTACACCGGGATGGGAGAGTTGTTGACCAGCAGGATGTGCATGGCAGAGGTCCTTCAGGAAAGGGAGGCGGCGGCTTGCCCGGGCGTTTGCAGCCGCAGGCGCTCGCGGCCTTGCAGGATGGCCAGCACCAGCATGCCCATGAACAGGTAGAACATGGTGCCGCTGTTGTGCCCCAAAAACACCTGGGTGGTGCCAAAGCCCATATACGACACGGGCAGCAGCACGCCGATCATGCGCAGGCACAGCCCATCAGCATCGAGCACACCCGCAGCCCCCGGGAACACGCGGCGCCGCGTGGGCCAGAACAGCACCAGCGGCACCCCATAAAAAATCAGCAAGACCACCACGCCAGGGATGCCGCGCTTGGCAAAGATGTCCAGCAGCTCGTTGTGGGCGTGGCTGAACTGCAAAACAATCGGGTGCGCCTCACCGGCAGCCACGCGGCGCTGCTTCTCGGCCTCGTAGCCGTAGCGGCCCCAGCCGGTCAGGGGGCGGTCCAGGCCCATGCGCCAGGCCAGCCCCCAGTGCGCCAGACGCTGGCCGACCGAACTGGCCGCATCGCCCCGCGACTCGTACTGCGTGATCTCCTGCCGCGCCTCATCCACGCGCAGGCGCACCTCGTTGGCCTTGAAGGCCATCAGGCCCACAGCCCCCACCACGACCAGCACGGCGCCGATGATGGCCCTGCGGGGTTGGCCGGAGCGCCCCTGGAGCCAGACGCACAGCAGCAGCGCCATGGGCAACACCACCCAGCCCCCGCGCGACTCGGACAGCAGCGATCCCTCCAGGCCCAGCAGAATGCCCACCGCCCAGCCGCCCCGTTGCCAGGGCTTCCAGCGGTCCCACAGCACCAGCAGCGCCACCGAGCACATCAACCCCAGCAGCAGGCTGAGCCCGCCGTACTGGATCGCATTGGTAAAGCCGTTGGCGCGCGGTAGGTGCAGTACCAGGGCCTGGTACAGGCCGATCAGGCCCGCCCCGCAAGCGCCCACGGCAATACCGGCCCAGAGCCAGCGCACCCGCGGGGGATAGGCCAGCACGTACAGCAGACAGGGCAGCGCCAGCAGGTACTTGGCGGGCCGGTCCAGGTTGGACCAGCTGCCCTGGGCGGGGTCAAAGTCGAGAGCCCAGACCATGCCCATCGCCACGATGGAGCCAAAAAGCAGCCAGGCATCGCGCCCAGGCCCGCGCCGCAGCCACACCCCGGCGGTGGCCAGGCTGCACAACAGCAGTACCACCGCTCCCCAGGAGTAGCCCGAGCGCACCCACAGCGCCAGGCCCGGCACCATGAACGCCGCCACGCCCGACAGGCGCACAAAAAGATCGTCAGCTTTGGTCAACGGCGCACGCTCTCACTCAGTTGCTGGTGGTCGTACTCCAGGGCGGCATACCGGAAGAACGCCTCCAGCGCCACAAACAGGCAATACAAAAAACCGGCCCCGCCACACAGAAAACCCAGGCGGAACACATACAGGCGCAGGAACATGCTGGTGCCCGAGGCCAGGCCGCGCACCACCCCGCCCTTCTTGCCCGTCGCGGCCCGCTTGGCAGCGCCGAGCATCGCGTACTGCGTGAGCTTCTCCAGGCTGCCGCGCACGGTGGTGCGCGAGTAGTGCAGCAGCCGCGCTTCGATCAGGCGGCGCGGCACGGCGCCACCGCCCGGAGGTGGCAACAGCTCGGCCTGCTCGTGCACCACGCCTGTGAACTCGCGGACCATGGCGCGCACAAACAGGCGCTCGATCTGCGATTGCGAGCGAAAGTACTTGAGTTCGTGCCCATAGGCCACCATGCGCCAGCGGATGGTCCACACGGCCTGCGCGCCAGAGCGCACGATGGCCTGCAGCTCCTGGGCGAACGCCGGTGTCATCACCTCGTCGGCATCCAGGAAGAAGATGTAGTCACCCCGCGCATGGGCCAGCAGTCGGTTCCGCTGCACGGCAAAGCCCTTCCATTCGGGGTAGCTGTGGACCTCCGCGCCCAGGCGCTGGGCGATGGCCACGGTGTCGTCGGTGCTGCCGCTGTCCACCACCAGCAACTGGTCGGCAAACGCGGCGCTTTGCAGGCAGGCTTCGATGCGGTGCGCCTCGTTGAGGGTCAGCACCGCCACGGTCAACGTGGGCGGCGCCGATGCGCCACCGGTTGCAACTGGCATCAACCCATCAACCGGTCAGTGGCCAGCGTGCACATGCTCTCCGGCCTTCAGCCGGTACACCGTGCCGCAGTACGGGCACTTGGCTTCACCCGTGCGGGCCACGTCCAGGTACACCTTGGGGTGGCTGTTCCACAGCTTCATGTCGGCCTTGGGGCTGGGACAGAAAACGCCGCCTTGGGCGTTCAGGTCTTTGGCCAGGAGTTCAACGGTTGCTTGCGACATGTTCTTCAGACCTTGCTCAGCCAGTGGGCGTATTTCGGATTGCGGCCACCGACGATGTCGAAGAAGGCGCTTTGGATTTTTTCGGTGATCGGGCCGCGCGAACCGCTGCCCAGCTCGATCCGGTCGAGTTCGCGGATGGGCGTGACCTCAGCGGCTGTGCCGGTGAAGAAGGCCTCGTCGGCGATGTACACCTCGTCGCGCGTGATGCGCTTTTGCACGATCTCCAGGCCCAGGTCCTTGGCGATGTGGAACACGGTGTTGCGGGTGATGCCGTTCAGGGCACCGGCCGACAGGTCGGGCGTGTAGATCACGCCGTTCTTGATCACAAAGATGTTTTCGCCCGCGCCTTCGGACACAAAACCCGAGCTGTCCAGCAGCAGGGCTTCGTCGTAGCCATCGTCCGTGGCTTCCATGTTGGCGAGGATGGAGTTGGTGTAATTGCTCACCGCCTTCGCCTGCGTCATGGTGATGTTGACGTGGTGGCGGGTGTAGCTGCTGGTCTTGACGCGGATGCCGCGCTTGAGGCCTTCCTCGCCCAGATAGGCGCCCCAGGCCCAGGCAGCGACCATCAGATGAATCTGGTTGCCCTTGGGCGAAACACCCAGCTTTTGCGAGCCGATCCAGGTCAATGGACGCAGATAGCAGGATTCGAGCTTGTTTTCGCGCACCACGGCTTTCTGGGCCTCATTCACCTCTTCCTTGGTGAACGGGATCTTCATGCGCAGGATCTTGGCGCTGTTGAAGAGGCGGTCGGTGTGCTCTTCCAGGCGGAAGATCGCCGTGCCATTGGCGGTGTTGTAGGCGCGCACGCCTTCGAAGGCGCCGCAGCCGTAATGCAGGGTGTGGGTCAGCACGTGGATCTTGGCGTCGCGCCAATCGACCATCTGGCCGTCCATCCAGATCTTGCCGTCACGGTCGGCCATCGAGGGAACTACGGGGCTCATGGGTGTCCTTTGGTTGCTGTGGGTCGCAAAACCAGGATTTTACGGGGCGGCGGGCGGCGCGCCTTCTCCATCAGCGGCAGGGTTGTCCTGGGGGCGGACCAGGGTCCACACCACCAGCTTGCCCTGCTGGAACTCGCAGGTCACGTACGAGCGGGTGCCGTCGGTCCAGCGGTAGACCTCGGGCTGCACGTTTTCGGCCGACACGCGCTCTCCCAGCGCCTGGGTCATGGCCACCACGTGCATGAGGTTCACGCCCTTCGTCAGCCGAGCGTTGAGCATCACGGCGCTGCCCACATACCCGATGGGGCGCTTGGCGGCCTTTTGCATCACGCTCATCAGCCGCGTGAAGTGCAGCAGGCCCCACATGAGCAGCCCACCGGCCACGGCAGCCACTCCGGCCCAGCCGTAGGCATAAAAACCAAACCCGATCAGGGCCACCGCCCCCAGGGGCACCAGGATATTGCGCAAGTTCATAGGTCGAGATTGTCTTATGGCGCCATGGACATGGCGCTGTGGGCATTGCTTACAGACCGCGCACCACGTTCATGGCCTCTTCCACCCGCTCGACGGCGTGGATGGTCAGCCCTTCGATGGGTTTTTTGGGCGCATTGGCCTTGGGCACCACGGCCACGCTGAAACCCAGCTTGGCAGCTTCCTTCAGGCGCTCCTGCCCCCGGGGCGCGGGTCGCACCTCACCGGCCAGCCCCACTTCACCAAACGCCAGAAAGCCGCGCGGCAGCGCCTTGCCCCGCAGGCTGGAGGTGATGGACAACATTACCGCCAGGTCGGCTGCGGGCTCGCTGATGCGCACGCCCCCCACCGCATTCACAAACACGTCCTGGTCCATGCAGGCCACCCCCGCATGGCGGTGCAGCACGGCCAGCAGCATGGCCAGGCGGTCCTTGTCCAGGCCCACACTCAGGCGCCGGGGGCTGGGGCCGCCGCTGTCCACCAGGGCCTGGATCTCGACCAGCAGGGGGCGTGTGCCCTCCAGCGTCACCATCACGCAGCTGCCGGGCACGGGCTCGGAGTGCTGACTCAAGAAGATGGCGCTGGGGTTGCTCACGCCCTTGAGGCCCTTTTCGGTCATGGCGAACACGCCAATCTCGTTGACGGCGCCAAAGCGGTTCTTGATGGCGCGCACCAGGCGGAACTGGCTGTGGGTATCGCCTTCGAAGTACAGCACCGTGTCCACCATGTGCTCCAGCACGCGCGGCCCGGCCAGAGCGCCCTCTTTGGTCACATGGCCCACCAGAATCACGGCGATGCCCGTGCCCTTGGCCATGCGCGTGAGGTGCGCTGCGCATTCGCGCACCTGGGCGACCGAACCCGGTGCGCTGGTGAGCTGGTCGGAATAGGTGGTCTGGATGGAGTCGATGACGACCACGGCCGGTTGCGTGGCGTCCACCGTGGCCAATATTTTTTCGAGCTGGATCTCGGCCAGCAGCTGCACCTGGCTGCCCTCGATGCCCAGGCGGCGTGAGCGCAGCGCCACCTGCGCGCCGCTTTCCTCGCCTGTCACGTACAGCGTGGGCAGGCCTGCGCGCTGCAGCGCGTCCATGGCCTGCAGCAGCAGGGTCGATTTGCCAATGCCTGGGTCGCCGCCGATCAGTACCACGCCGCCCTCCACAATACCACCGCCCAGCACGCGGTCCAGCTCGTCGATGCCGCTGGGGGTGCGGGCCACGTCCTGGGCCTCGATGGCCGCCAGCGGAAGGACGGGTTGCGCATTGGCCAGACCCGCGTAGCCCTGCGGGGCGCTCAGGCGGTTCTTGCCCGGCCCGGCCTCGGCCACCTGCTCGATCAGCGTGTTCCAGGCGCCGCAGGACGGGCATTTGCCCAGCCAGCGCGGGCTGGTGCCGCCGCATTCGGTGCAGGTGAACGTGGTTTTTTCTTTGGCCATGGCAGGTGTCGGTGGGCGAACGCAAAAGCAGGGGCAGCCGACTATAGCGACCCGCCCCGCACACGAAGACAACAGCCCGTACGATGGCGGGCTTGGCACCGCACGGAGTTGACATTGCAGACACCCACCAACCGCTTCAAACAGGCCATGGCGCAAAGCCGGGCGCAAATCGGCCTCTGGCTCGGGCTGGCCAACGCCTACAGCGCAGAGATCCTCGCGGGCACCGGCTACGACTGGCTGCTGGTCGATGGCGAGCACGCGCCCAACGACCTGCGCTCCATCCTGCACCAGCTGCAGGCCATCGCCAGCGCCACCAGCGCCCTGCCCCCCGGAATGCAGGCGCCCCACCCCATCGCCCGGGTGCCGGTGGGTGACACGGCCCTCATCAAACAGTACCTGGACATCGGCGCACAGACCCTGCTGGTGCCCATGGTCGATACGCCCGAGCAGGCCCAGCAGCTGGTGCGCGCCACGCGCTATGCGCCCGAGGGTGTGCGCGGCATGGGCAGCGCACTGGCCCGCTCGTCGCGCTGGCAGGCCTACCCGCAGTACGTGCACGAGGCCAACCAGCAGATCTGCCTGCTGGTGCAGGCCGAGACCGTGGAAGCCATAGCCAACCTCGACGCGATTGCCGCCACGCCCGGTGTGGACGGCGTGTTCATCGGCCCGGCCGACCTGTCGGCCTCGATGGGCCACCCCGGCAACCCAGGGCACCCGGATGTGCAGGCCGCCATCCACGACGGCATCGCGCGCATCCTGCGCGCGGGCAAGGCGCCGGGCATCCTGGCCACCAACGAGGCCCAGGCGCGCCAGTGGCTGGCGGCCGGCGCGCTGTTTGTGGCCGTGGGCGTGGACACCATGCTGCTGGTGAGCGCTGCGCAGGAGCTGCTGGCCCGCTACCGCAGCGCGCCAGACGCCGCCCCCAACCGGCCCGCAGGCTACTGAACTTTTCTTCTTCCAGACCCAAGGACAGACATCCATGAAAGCATGTATTTACGGTGCGGGCGCCATCGGCGGCTGGCTGGGCGTGGCCCTGGCGCAAGCGGGCCACACCGTCAGCATGGTGGCGCGGGGCGACACACTGCGCGCTCTGCAAACCGAAGGGCTGCGCATGCGTCGCCCCGACGGCACGCTGGCGCAGGTGGCCGTCACGGCCCACAACGACCCGGCAGCCCTGGGTGTGCAAGACCTGGTGGTGGTCGCCGTCAAGGCGCCGGGCCTGCCTGACGTGGCGCGTGCCATGGCCCCGCTGATCGGGTCCGACACCATCGTGCTCACCGCCATGAACGGCGTGCCGTGGTGGTTCCTCGATGGCTTTGGCGGCGCGGCGCAGGGGCGTGCCCTTGAATCCGTGGATGCGGGCGGCGTGATCGCCCGCGCTATCCCGACGAGCCATGTGGTGGGCAGCGTGGTGCACACCAGCTGCTCGCTGGAGGCACCGGGCTTCGTCAAACAGCATTTCGGCAACCGCCTGATCGTGGGCGAGCCCGATGGCAGCCGCAGCGAGCGCTTGCAAGCACTGGCCGACACGCTGCAGCGCGGCGGCATCGATGTGGAGGTGAGCACCACCATCCAGAAAGACATCTGGTTCAAGCTGTGGGGCAACCTCACGGTTAACCCCATCAGTGCCCTCACCGGCGCCACCACCGACCGCATCCTGGACGACGACCTAGTACGCGGCTTCGTGAGCGCCGTGATGCTGGAAGCCAAGGCCATCGGCGAAAAGCTGGGTCTGCCGATTGACCAGCAGCCCGAAGACCGCCACGCCGTCACGCGCAAGCTGGGCGCGTTCAAGACCTCGATGCTGCAGGACGTGGAAGCGAACAAGCCCCTGGAGATCGACGCCCTGGTGGGCGCCGTGCGCGAGCTGGGGCAGCTCACCGACACGCCCACGCCCCACACCGACGCCTTGCTGGGCCTGGTGCGGTTGATGGCACGCACACGCGGCCTGTACTAAGAGCGGCTAACAAAACTCTTCTGGCGTCGTTGCTGTGTCTTGTCGTACTGCTCGTACTGCCTGCGACACAGCGCCTAGCCAGAACCGCTTCGCTGAGTTTTGTTTGCCGCTCTGAGTCATCTCAAGCAAAATCGGCTGCAGGCGCTAGTGGAATATGCATCAGCAGCTATTTAATTCATAGCAAACCAACCATGACCCAACTCACGCTGTACTACACCCCCGGCACCTGCGCGCAGGCCGTTCGCATTGCTCTGGAAGAGGCCGGCGCCCCCTACGACCTGGTGCGCGTGGACTTCGCCGCTGGCCAGCAACGCACGCCTGAATACCTGGCGGTCAACCCCAAGGGCCGCGTGCCCGCGCTGGCCACGCCGCAAGGCACGCTGACGGAGACCCCTGCCCTGCTGGCCTATGTGGCGCAGAGCTTTCCCGCAGCGCGCCTGGCGCCCGCCGACGCCTACGGCTTTGCGCGCCTGCAGGAGTTCCACAGCTACCTCGCGTCCACCGTACACATCGCCCACGCCCACCGCCCCCGCGCCAGCCGCTGGGCCGACGAGCCCGAGGCCCAGGCAGCGATGCAGCGCAAGGTGCCGCAGAACATGACGGAGTGCTTCAACCTCATCGAAAGCCACTACCTGCCGAACACGGACCAGGGGCCCTGGGTGATGGGCGAGCAGTACACCGTGGCCGACGGCTACCTGTTCACCATCGGCACCTGGCTGCACAGCGACGGTGTAGACATAACCCAGTTTCCGAAGGTGTTTGCACACACGCAGCGCATGCTGCAGCGCCCGGCGGTGCAGCGAGCAATGGCCTGAAACGCCCACGGCGGACACAAAAAAGCCCCGGTGCTTCGGGTCAGAAGCGCCGGGGCTTTTTGTTGGCAAATTGGATCAGTTCACCTTGAGATACCGCCAGTCGATGCGGTTGTCGGCGCGGTGGATGATCTCTACCTTCTTCGTGCCCGCCCACGGAATGACCTGGTTGTACAACGGGATGTGCGACACCAGCTCATGCTCCTTGATCAGCGCCTGCTCGATCAGGCCGTTGCGCGTTGCAGTGTCTGTTTCCTTCTTCACACGCTCGATCAGCGCGTCCATCTGCGGGTCTGAGAAGCGGCCCAGGTTGAAGTTGCCATCACCCCCCGCGCCGGGCGAGCGCACCAGCGACTGCAGGCTGTAGAACGCGTCAAACGTGGGCACGCCCCAGCCCAGCAGGTAGATGCTGGCTTCGTTGCGCTGGATCATCGGGAAATACGTGGCAAACGGCAGCGAGCGCAGCTTGGCCTTCACGCCCACCTTGGCCCAGTGCGAGGTGATGGCCTGGCACAGCTGTTCGTCGTTGATGTAGCGGCCCGCACTGCACGCAAAGTCCACTTCAAACCCATTGGGGTAGCCCGCGTCGGCCAGCAGCTTCTGTGCGGCCTTGGGGTCGTAGGGGTAGCGCACGTCGGCCTTCTTGGTCCAGCCGTTGACCTGGTTCGCGATCAGCGTGCCCGTGGGCTGGGCCAAGCCGCGCAGCACCACGCGCTGAATGGACTGGATGTCGATGGCCTGGTACAGCGCCTTGCGCACACGCAGGTCCTTCAGCGGGTTCTTGCCCTTCACGTCCGAGCCGGGCAGCTCGTCGCGGAACTGGTCCAGCCCCAGGAAGATGGTGCGGTACTCTGGCCCTTCCAGCACCTGCAGGTTGGGCGTCTGTTTGATGCGCGCCAGGTCTTGCAGGCTGGGGTCGATCACAAAGTCCACCTCCCCCGACAGCAGCGCGGCGGTGCGCGTGGCGTCGGCCTTGATGGGGGTGTAGACGATCTCGGTCAGGTTGGTGGGGTACTTGCCCTTGCCCCACCAGTGCGGGTTGGGCTCCAGCACCACACGCTGGTCGGGCGTCCACTGCTTGAGCTGGTAGGGGCCAGTGCCCAGCGCATTGCGGTGGGCATAGTTTTCGTCCTTGGTCTTGATGTCCTTGGGCTCGACCGACTTGTTCTTTTCGGCCCAGGCCTTGCTCATGATGCGCAGCTCGGTCAGCTGGTTCACCAGCACCGGGTTGGGCAGATCGGAGTGGATGTCGATGGTGTAGGCGTCGACCTTTTCCACACGGTCAATGCCCTGGGTGTAGACGGCGAAGTTGGAGCTTTTGGCCTTGGCGCGCTCCAGCGAGAACTTGGCGTCGTCGGCGGTGAACTCGCTGCCGTCGCTGAACTTCACGCCCTTGCGCAAGGTCAGGCGCAGCTGAGTGGGCTTGATGAGCTTCCACTCGGTGGCGAGCGAGGGCTCGGGCTTGAAGGTCTTGCTGTTGTATTCCACCAGCGTGTCGTACACCGCGCCGTGCATGGTGTTGTTCACGCCCACGTTCTGGGTGTGGATGTCCCAGGTGGAGATGTCCACCGACCGGGACCAGCGGAAGGTCTTGGCCTGTGCGGCCAGGGGCAGTGCCGCAACAACGGCGGCGGCCAGGAGTAGGTGTTTGAAGCGCATGGACGGGAGGATAGGCAAAAACGCCAAAAAATGCTGAATGGCCGCACTATCCCCCAAGCAACGCTGCATGGGAACGAACTTATTCTTCTTAGCTTAGAGCCATCACCCCTGCCAGCACCAGCATGGTGGTGGCCGTCACCCCATCCAGCACCCGCCACGCCGCCGGGGTGGCAAACAGCGGCGCCAGCCAGCGGGCGCCGAGGCCAATCAACAAGAACCACAGCGCGCTGGCCAGCGAGCCCCCTGCGGCAAACAGCGCACGGCCCCAGGCCGGGTAGGGCGTTGCCATGGTGCCCAGCAGCACCACGGTGTCCAGGTACACATGCGGGTTGAGCCAGGTGAGTGCCACCACGGTGGCCAGCGTGGTGCGCAGGCTGGTACCGGGGCCGCTGGTGGCGACCAGCAACTGTCCTGGGCGCAGCGCCCGCGCGGCCGTCTGTGCCGCATACATCAACAGGAACAGCGCACCCGCCCAGCGCATGAACTGCGCCCACTCGGGCCGCGCCAGCAGCACGCCGCCCATGCCCCACACGCCCACCTGCAGCAGCACCGCGTCCGACAACGCGCACACCAGCACCACGGGCATCACATGCTCGCGCCGCAGCCCCTGGCGCAGCACAAATGCGTTTTGCGCGCCAATGGCCATGATGAGCATGGCAGTGGATGTGAAACCGTGAACGAACGCAGTGGAGACCATGGGCACGGATTCTGGCCAAGGGCCTGCGTTGACGCCAGCTATACTTTTTAACGATCCGTCAAAATGGCTAACCACCCATGCAACTCGACTCCGCCCAGCTCAACGCCTTTGCCACGGTGATCGATGAGGGCAGCTTCGAGCGGGCGGCGGCCATGCTGCATGTCACGCGCTCAGCGGTGTCGCAGCGCATCAAGCTGCTGGAAGAGCGCGTGGGCCAGGTGCTGGTGCGCCGCGCCACGCCCTGCACGCCCACCGAGGCCGGGCAGGCGCTGTACCGCCATGCGCGCGAGGTGGCGTTGAGCGAGGCCGATGCGCTGGCCACCATTGGCGGCGGGCAGCACAGCACCACGCGGCTGGCGATTGGTGTGAATGCCGACTCGCTGGCCACTTGGTTCCCCCACGCCATGGCACAGGCGGCCGAGGGGCAGGCCATCACCTTCGACATCCATGTGGAAGACCAGGACCATTCGGCCAACCTGCTGCGCGAAGGCCGCGTGATGGCCGCCGTGACGGCCGACCCGCAGCCCGTGCAGGGCTGCCAGGTGCTGCCGCTGGGCACGCTGCGCTACCGCGCGCTCGCAAGCCCTGCGTTCATGGAGCGCCACTTTGCGCAGGGCGTGAACGCCACCACCCTGGCGCAGGCGCCCATGCTGGTGTTCAACCGCAAGGATGCGCTGCAGGCGCGTTTTGTAGGCCGCATCACGCGCCGCAAGCTCGCACCGCCCGTGCACTGGCTGCCCGAGGCACATGCGTTCGTCAAAGCCACCCGCGCCAGCCTGGGCTGGGGCATGACGCCCGACCCGCTGGTGGAGGATGACCTGAAGACTGGTGCGCTGGTCGAGCTGATTGCAGGCAAGCCGGTGGATGTGCCGCTGTACTGGCAGTGCTGGCGCCTGAATGTGCAGGCGCTGCAGCATGTGACCGCAGCCGTGCAGCGGGCTGCTGCGCTGACGCTGCTGCGCTGAGAAGAAAGTCGAGAGGGATGTAGCAAGCAAGGGCCGACTACGCAGCGCTCGCCAGGTCCTCGTGGTGGTCCGCCGCGCCGCGCTTCCAGTAAGCGGAGATGCGCATGCGTTTCGCGTCCACGCCCGGCTTGGCCATCACGGCGCGGCGCACGGCGGCCATGTCGCTGTGTTCGCCAGCGGCCCAGACAAAGCCCGCGCCGGGCGGCAGCGACAGCGCCTCCACAGCGGCAGGCAGCGCGCTCACCCATTGGAGATCCACCTGCGCCGCGCTCGCCAGCGTGCGCTGGTCGGCCGGGTTGCTCAGCTGGATGCGCACGGTGGCCACCGCGCTGGCGGGCAGCTCGGCCAGGCGGCGGGCGATCGCGGGCAGCGCGGTTTCGTCGCCCAGCAGCCAGTGCCAGTCGAAGCCCGTGGGCACCACCATGCTTCCGCGCGGCCCGGCAATGCCCACCCACTGGCCCACGGTGGCGCTGGCGGCCCAGTCGGTGGCGGGGCCCGCGTCGTGCAGAGCCACTTCGATGTCCAGCTCGCCTGCTACCGCGTCAAAGCGCGCGGGGGTGTAGTCGCGCAGCACGGGGCGCGGGCCATCAAACACGGGGCGGCCGTCCTGCAGCGTGGGCAAGGTGGGGCGGTCTTGCCCGGGCGAGGGAAGGATGAGCTTGAGATGGTCGTCGAACCCGGCGCTCATAAAGCCCGCCAGCTCGGGGCCGGCCAGGGTCAGCCGCACAAAGCCGGGGCTGACCTGGGTGCGGCGCACCACCTGGAGGTGGCGGCCCTGCAAAGGGTGGCGAATGCGCTCGATGGCGAGGGAGGGGGCCGTGGCGGCCAGGGGCAAGGAAGCGTTCATGGCGTAAAATGTTGATTTAATCAACCAAATCAACCAAATCATCCGTCATTCAGTTGACTTTGTCAACCGATAGCCACGCCATGCCCCCACGCGCCCGCCCCGATGTGTTTGAAGCCCTGCACGACCTGATGCACGCCTACCGGGCGCGCATGGTGCGCGCGATGACCTCCGTGCACCCGGACCTGACCTTCAACGAGGTGCGCGCGCTGAACTTCATCGGCCGCCACCCCGGCGCCACGCAGAAAGAGCTGGTGCGCCACAGCGGCGCCGACAAGGCCCAGGTGGCACGCATGCTGGGCCTGTTGCAGGACAAGGGGTGGCTGGAACGCCAGCCGCACGCCGAGGACCGGCGCAGCCTGTGCCTCACGCTGAGTGCCGAGGGCCAGGCGCTGTACCAGGCGCTGCAGGCCGCGCGGCAAACCCTGTCGGCCCAGGTGCTGGCGGGCTGCGACGACGCCACCCAGGCGCAGCTGCTGGCCCTGCTGGCGCGGGTGCGGACCAACCTGGACGCGCTGCCCCCCCTGGAGACTGGCGAGGACTGCAGCCACGGCAAGGGCCGATCCTCCCGTTAAGGGCCCCACAGGGGGTTTCAAGCGCTTTTGAAGGGATTTTTGCCCCAAGCGCTAGTGCAATATGCCCTGACAGCTATCAAATAGAGAGCAAATCAGCGCCCCTGGATCACGCGCAGCGCCTCGGGCAGCGAATGCACATGGGGCAGGAAATGGTCGATGGTGGCGCCCAGCAGCACGGCGCAGACCAGCGCGCCCAGCAGCGGCTTCCAGGTCAGGCGCACGGCGGCGCTGAGCCAGCCCTCGCGCTCCACCCCCACGGCGGCGCGGGCAGTGGCCACCGAGAAGGCAATCTCCACCGCCACCGTGAGCAGCACATCCCAGCCAAAAAACAGCATGGCCAGCGAGCCCGCCCCCAGGATCAGTGCCGCGCCAATGAGAAAGATGGCCACCACGGGCACGACCACCACAGCGCCCTCGTCGGCGCTGCCCAGCGCATCGGCCGCGCCCCCGGCAATATCGCCCAGCACGCCGGAGTCGCTGCCGGAGCCCCCGCTGGACAGGCCCTGCGTCCACCCGCCCCCAAAGTCCCCCGATGCGCCACCGCCGCCAAAGTTGCCACCGCCGGTGCGCGGCAAGGGCACCTGGCCTCCACCGGAGGGGCCATTGCCACTGGGCCAGGAGATGTCGGGCAATTCCACACTGCTGCCGTCGCCCGACGACCCGTCCCGCCGCACCAGCCGCGCTGCCCAGGCGCGCAGCACCAGCAGATAGCCGATGTAGCCCACCGACAGCGTAATCAAGTACCGCAGCGCCAGCGACTCCACGCCCAGCACCATCTGCAGGTGCGAGGTGGCCCACATCAGCAGCAGCGTGAAGCTGCCGATCAGCAGCCCGTGCCAGCGCAGGCTGTAGCGCTGCTGCAGGGTGCGCGCGACCGCACCATGTTGCGGCATGCGCACCGAGCGCCAGGTGGAACTGCCTTTTTTCTTGGAACTGGAGGAGTTGCTGCGGGGTGTGGCCATGGAAGGAGCGCGCTGCGCGCGGCGGCAAACAGACGGCGCCATTTCACACCAGTTTCAGGCCGCGCCCCACACCGGCTGCCCCTGCGGCGTGAACTTGTGCGCGAACCGCGCCCTGCCGCACGCCAATGTAGGGGGGCTTCAGGCCCCGCCGTCCACCACCACCGGCACGCGCTGCGCCAGGGCGCACATCAGCTCGTAGCCCACGGTGCCTGCTGCCTGCGCCACCTCGTCGATGGACAACACCACGCCATTGCTGGCGCGGCCCCAGAGCGTGACCTCGCTGCCAAAGCCCACCTCCACACCCGCCTGCTGCAGGGGCGTGAGGTCCACCGTCACCATGTCCATGCTCACCCGCCCCACCAGGCGCGTGCGCACGCCGTTCACCAGCACCGGCGTGCCGGTGTCGCAGTGGCGGGGGTAGCCGTCGGCGTAGCCACAGGCGGCGATGCCAATGGTGAGCGGGCCGTCGGCCGTGAAGCGCGAGCCATAGCCCACGGTGTCGCCCGCCTGCAGTTGCTGGGTGGCGATGAGGCGCGTGGACAGCGTCATGGTGGGTTGCAACCCCCAGTGGCCGGCATGGTGCTCGGGGAAGTCCGGCGCGCTGCCATAGACCACGATGCCCGCGCGCACCCAGTCGGCGCGCACACCCGCATCCTGCGCGTGGCGCAGCGTGGCGGCACTGTTGCTCAGGCTGCGCTCGCCAGGCAGGTCCTGCGCGGCGGCGTTGAAGGCCGCCATCTGGTGCGCAATGCCGCGCGGGCCGTCGGCGTCGCTGAAGTGGGTCATGAACGAAATCTCGTCCACCTGCGGCAGCGCATTGAGCCGGGCCCACGCGGCGCGGTAGCGCTCGGGCGTGAAGCCCAGGCGGTTCATGCCCGAATTCATCTTGAGGAACACCCGGTGCGGCACCTGCGTCTTGTGCGCAGCCAGCATGTCGATCTGCTCGTCGCAGTGCACCGCATGCCACAGGCCCAGGCGAGAGCACAGCTCCAGGTCGCGCGGCTCGAACACGCCTTCGAGCAGCAGGATGGGCCCGCGCCAGCCCAGGTGGCGCACGCGCTCGGCCTCGGCCAGGTCCAGCAGCGCAAAACCGTCGGCGCCGCGCAGGCCCTCGTATACCCGCTCGATGCCGTGGCCATAGGCATTGGCCTTGACCACCGCCCACACCTTGGCGTCAGGCACCGACTGGCGCACGCGCGCGAGGTTGTGGTGCAGGGCCGTGGTGTGGATGGTGGCAGCAATGGGACGGGGCATGGGACAGACCTGATGGAGCGAGGGATTTACCGGGGGATCAGCGCCGGATTCTGGCACTGTGGCCGTTTATCCGCGTGATATAACCGCCTGTCCCTCGCTACGATTCTTCACATTTACCAGGGCATCAGCCCAACTGATGCTCTCACCAGCCATTCGATGAAGCGCGGTTTTTACACCATCATGTCGGCGCAGTTTTTCAGCTCGCTGGCCGACAACGCACTCTTCGTAGCCGCTGTGGAACTCCTGCGCACCGGAGGCGCCCCCGAGTGGCAGCGCGCGGCCCTGGTGCCCATGTTCGCATTGTTCTATGTGGTGCTGGCGCCCTTCGTCGGCGCCTTTGCCGATGCGCTGCCCAAGGGCAAGGTCATGTTTGTCAGCAACGCCATCAAGGTGGCGGGTTGCCTGATGATGCTGTTTGGCTCGCACCCGCTCATGGCCTACGCCGTGGTGGGGCTGGGTGCTGCGGCCTACTCGCCCGCCAAGTACGGCATCCTGACCGAGCTGCTGCCCGCGTCCCAGCTCGTCAAGGCCAACGGCTGGATCGAGGGCCTGACCATTGCATCGATCATCCTGGGTGTGCTGCTGGGCGGCCAGCTGGTGGGGCAGCAGCTGTCGGGCATGCTGCTGGGCTTTGACTTCCCCGTGATCGACACCGGCGTGGACACCCCCGCCGAGGCCGCCATCGCAGCGCTGATCGCTGTCTATGCACTGGCTGCCTGGTTCAACACCCGCATCCCGCACACCGGGGTGGAGATGCGCCCCCTGCGCGCCGACCCGTCACGCAGCGTGGTGGCCAACGCGCTCAACCTGCTGCCCGACTTCTGGGCCTGCAACAGCCGCCTGTGGCGCGACAAGCTGGGCCAGATCTCGCTGGCCACCACCACCCTGTTCTGGGGCGCCGGTGGCAACCTCAAGTTCATCGTGCTGGCCTGGGCCGCCGTGGCCCTGGGCTACAACACCACCCAGGCCTCGGCCCTGACGGGCGTGGTGGCCATCGGCACCGCCGTGGGTGCCGTGGTGGCATCGATGCGCATGCGCCTGGACATGGCCACCCGCGTGATCCCGCTGGGCATTGCGATGGGCTTGCTGCTGATCCTGATGGTGTTCATCAGCAACATCTGGCTGGCCATTCCGTTCCTCATCGTGCTGGGTGGCCTGGGCGGCTACCTGGTGGTGCCCATGAACGCCCTGCTGCAGCACCGGGGCCACAACCTCATGGGCGCGGGCCGGTCGATTGCCGTGCAGAACTTCAACGAGCAGGCCTGCATCCTGGGCCTGGGGGCTTTCTACAGCCTGTCGCTCAAGCTCGGCCTGTCGGTGTTTGGTGCCATCACCACCTTCGGGCTGGTGGTGGCGGGCATCATGTGGGTCATCCGCCGCTGGCACCAGCGCAACTGCGTGAACCACCGCGACGAAGTGAACCATCTGCTGGACATCGCGCGGCACGATACGCACCATTGACTCCCGATTGCGAAGCCCCCCTGTGCGGCTTCGCTGCTTCCCCCGAGGGGGACGCACCCAGTGGCCTGGCAGAGCCAGTTCCACGGGTGCACTGGCGAGGAGCCGCCCCGGCTTTGAGTGCTATGCCATGGCGCCAATTGCTACATAATTTATAGCTATCAGCGCATATTCAACTAGCGCTACCGCCTGTTTTTGCCTTCAATGCACTCTCCACAGCCCTTCGCCGCCCTGCTGTTCAACGCCTTTGTCTGGGGGCTGGCGTGGTGGCCGTTCCAGCACATGCACCAGGCGGGGTTGCACCCCTTGTGGGCCACGGCCTGCATGTATGCGGTGGTGCTGCTGGCGCTGCTGGCCTGGCGCCCCGGCATCCTGCAGCAGGTGCGCGCGCATCCGCAGCTGTGGTTGCTGGCGCTGGCCTCGGGCCTGAACAACGTGGCCTTCAACTGGGCCGTGACCATTGGCGACGTGGTGCGCGTGATCCTGCTGTTCTATCTGATGCCCGCCTGGGCCGTGCTGCTGGCCTGGAAGGTGCTGGGCGAGCGTCCTACCCCTGCGGCGCTGCTGCGCCTGGCGCTGGCTTTCTGCGGCGTGGTGCTGGTGCTGCTGCCCGAGGGCGCACCTGCTTCGCGCCTGCTGCAGAACCTGTCGCTGGCCGACGCTCTGGCGCTGCTGGGCGGTTTCATGTTCGCGCTGACCAACGTCACGCTGCGCCGCCTGCACACCGTGCCGGGGCCCGCGCGCATGTTCTCGATGTTTGGCGGCTGCATGCTCATGGCGCTGGCCGTGGCCAGCATTGGCCTGCAAGTGGGCGTGGTGGAGCCCTTCCCTGCCGTCAATGCCACCTGGGTCGTCACCGGCCTGCTGCTGGCCGGGGTGCTGATGCTGGGCAATTGGGCGCTGCAATTTGGCGCCGCCCGCCTGGCGGCGGGCACCACGGCGCTGGTGATGCTGTCGGAGGTGATGTTTGCCAGCGTGTCGTCGGCCCTGCTGGGCGCGGCCACGCTGAACACGCGCACCGTGCTGGGCGGGGCGCTGATCCTGCTGGCTTCGCTGCTGGCGGCGCTGCAGTTCCGCCGACCGGGTGCTGCGGGCCCTCATTGATGGATTGACCCGCCTGCGCACAGGCCTCTGCAGCTGGGGCTACGATGGCCCGTCATCCCCCACCCGGAGAACCCGCATGTCCACCAGCATCTACGACTTTGAAGCCCTGCAGATGAACGGCCAGGCCGTGCCCCTGTCGCAATACCGGGGCAAGGTATTGCTCATCGTGAACACCGCCAGCGCCTGCGGCTTCACACCCCAGTTCGGCGGGCTGGAAGAACTGCACAAGGAATACGCCGACCAGGGCCTCGTCGTGCTGGGCTTCCCCTGCAACCAGTTCGGCGCCCAGGACCCCGGCAGCAACGACGAGATCGCCAGCTTCTGCCAGCTCAACTACGGCGTGAGCTTTCCGATGATGGCCAAGATCGACGTGAACGGCGCCAACGCCTCGCCCCTGTACCAGTGGCTCACCGCCGAAGCCCCAGGCCTGCTGGGCAGCAAGGCCATCAAGTGGAACTTCACCAAGTTCCTCGTCGGCAAGGACGGCCGCGTGATCCGCCGCTATGCGCCGCAGGACGCGCCGAAGAAGCTGGCGGGGGATATTGCGGCGGCACTGGCGGCCTGAACCCACTGCCCCGGCTCGCGGAGGACGGCACCGCTCTTTGCGCGCGCCATCACAGGCGATGATGAGCTTATCAGCACATATCAGGGTGCTCCGCGCATGCCTGGCGTTACCAATTGATGCGCCATGTAGGCATTTGTGAAAGCTGAATCAAGCAGTTGCCTACAGACGCATTGACGTCAAAACAGCAGAAAACACCGGCGACACTCGGCGTCGTTTCAGAGTGGCAGAGACCACTCGGTCGCATTTTCTGCTGTTTGGGAGGCCCCTCTTCATGTCTGCTTTCGCTGGATGGCGAGCGTGCTTTGCCGCTGCGTCATTTCTTGTCGCCGCCTGCGCTGCTCAAGCCCATGACTTTGTGAACATCCCACCAGCCTTGTGCGTGCCGGTGGACCGCAGCGTGGGTCTGCCTGCCGAGATGGAGCCCTATCGTGCTGCAGTGCGTATATGTGCCATCGCGCAGCAGCCGCCTTCCGTGGCTGCGCCGGTTGCTGCCAAGGTGAACTTGCTCAGCGTGTTCACCGACGACTATTACAAAACCTTGCCCGCTGATGCGGCGTGGCGCGACTTTCCTCTGCCCATGCTCGTTGACGCGACGGGTCGCTGCCTGGGCCGCATCCCGCACCTCTTCCCAGTCGATCCCCCGCAGGAATTGACCATCAGCGCCGGGCGATGGCAGCGCGGTACCCCGCACGAACTGCGCCTAAAGGTGCAGTCCCCTGCCGTGGGCGGTGACTCCACGCTGCCCAGCCTGCACTGGAATCCTCGCAAGGGGACCTACACCCCCAAGAACACCACCCCTTCACAGGACAAGACCTCGTGCCCACAGACGTAGCCGAAACCGCGCAGTCCGTCAGCAAGCTCAAGCAGGCTTGCGATGCTGCCTATGCGCTGTATCCCAACTCATGCAGCCATGCCGTCTGGCATGTGATCAAGCAGTACCTGCCCAACCAGGCTTGGATGAGCGCCAACGCACTGGTCGAACACATGCGCGGGCAGGCGCACTGGAAGATCGTCCCGGCAGGACAGGTGGGCCGTCTGGCGCGCGAAGGTGTGCTGGTGGTGGGCGGCAAATCCGAGGCCACCAACGGGCACGTGATCGTTGTCTACCCTGGGCCAGACACGACGGCGGGCGGCTACAGCTATACCCGCGACGGCAAGGCAGAGACCCTGCGCACGCGGGGCAGTTACGCGCCGGCCATGTCCACCTCGTTGGGCTCGTGGCCAGGTGCCAAAAGCCGGGGGGACAAAACCATCTGGGACCCTTGGGCCAACGACGCCAAATTCGCGCAGGTCACCTTCTGGCAACTGGTGCAATAGCGGACAGGGCCGCTGTGCGGCTCTGCCACTGCCATGGCACCGAGTCTCGTCTTCGGTCTTCTGTGGCGGGATTTGCGCCACCAAGGTGACGCCTCCGCCAGTCGCTATCTGGCTGGCCGCGAAATGTGTCCCGCCGGTAGCAGGCCGCCGCGCCAGTGGCCCTCTGAGGGCCTCCGCGCGGACTGGCGAGGACCTACTGGTCAGTTCCAGGCCGCTCAAAGAGTCATCGTTTCAGCGCGCAAGTTTCCATCACTATTTTTTCAACTCGAAGGGATGTCCATGCTCTTTCACACACGCTTCGCCCCCGTTGGTTTGCTGACCGCCGCCGCACTGCTGCTTGCAGGTTGCGCCGACACGCCGCCCCCGCCGCCGGAGCCCGAAGTGGCTGCCGCGCCCGCCCCTGTACCCCCCGCACCCCCGGCTGAACCCGCGCCCGCACCGGTGCCGGAGGAGCCGCGCCTGCCTGAGGATGGCATGGTGGCCCAGTTCAAAGCCAACCAAGTTAAGCTGTCGCCCGAGACGCAGGCCATCCTGACCCGCCTGGCCGCGACACGCGAGCCCACAGAACGCCTGGAGATTACCGGCTACTGCCACCGCAAAGACGCACCGGTCGATGCCCGTGAGATCGCATTGATGCGTGCCATGGCAGTGCGCAACGCACTGGTCAAGCAAGGCGTGCCCGCCAAGTCCATCCGGGTGAAGTTCAACACCACGCAGGCACTGCATGCGGTGAAGATCACGGCGAAGTAGGCAGGGCATCTCCTCCTCTATCCAAGTGAAGTGGGCTGCAGAACGGCCCGTCAATTGCGCTGCTGTTCCAGATAGCGCACATGACCTTGGACTCGCAGGATGGGACGCGCTCTACTTTCGTGCACCCCGCCCACACCCTGAGACTGCGGCGTTTGGTACTCCATGGCGGCGACGGACCTCCATCGCGCGTTGTGGTGCAGCCCCGTTTCCCTGTCCAGGTACTGCCCCTGCATCCGCAGGTTCTGCTGAAGCTGGACTGTCTGGTTCGCTGACTGCTGTTGCGGCCGCTGAACAGGCCTGCCCGCTTCGTCGTAGCTTTGCCATTCCTCCCTGACCGTACTGCCCCACGTGCTGTACTGCGCTGTCCACACCAAGTGGCCGCTGTTGTCGCTCAGCTCTTCCGGCAGGCCGTTGGGCTGGGTGTGGAAGTAATACACCTGCGCTGCCTGCGCCGTTGGAGTTGCGGTTGCGGCCGTGGTCTTTGCGTCCGCGTTGGCATAGCCATCGGTGGGCCCATCGTTCGCCGCCCCCACGTTGAACCGGTCGCTCCAGCCCGGGTTGGTCGTGGGCACGCTGGCTTGCTTGCCTTGTGCATTGTCTGATCCTCCGCCCAGCGCATGCGCCGCCGCAGCGTGTGGCTCTATGCCGCCACTTCCGTCAATGCGCGCCAGTGGCACGTAGCTGCCCGGCTCGTAGACGTAGGTGCTCGTCTGCGCGCCACGGCTTTCCTGCAGCAGCCGCATTCCGTCCCAGGTGAAGTGCGTGGTGCCAAAGCTGTCGGTCTTGGCGATGCGCCTGCCCAGTGCGTCGTACTGGTAGCTGAAGACCTGGCTTTGTGGCTGGCCGTCTTTGCCCGCCCGCACCACCGCCACCTGGGTCAGCCTGTGCTGGTGGTCGTAGCGGTAGTGCTGCTCCGTGTGGCTACCGATGCGTTTTCTGATCAGCCGACCGAAGCCGTCGTAGTCGTAGCGCTTGTCCTGGAACACCTTGACGCGGTCGTTTTGCACCCAGCCTCGGCCCTGGCTGCTGAGGCTGCTTTCCTCCAGCGCGCTGATGCGGTTGCCTGCCAGGTCGTAGTGGAAGTGTTCGTTGCGCTCGGGATGTGACAGCTAGCCAATTGGTGCTAAGCGGCGTCCAAATCCCTCACCACTTGAGAACGATGTGTCCGATCTAGTTGCTAAGTTGCACACGCCGCTCGCGTCGTTGTCGCTCCACTTCTTGCTTTATCGCTTTAATTGCGTTGCTGTCAATCTTTTGCAGCAGCTGCATCTTTGCTGAGTCATTTGCATTTGGAGGCCAATGCTATATCTCAGCCTTCCGGCTGCGCTTTACTGCATCCAATATTTTAGAAACCGCGTCAAACTGTTTTTTTGAGGCGTACTTCGTCAAATCTTCAAATCTCAAATACTTGCCTTCAAGTGATTTTACTAGTGAAGATTGCACCTCATTACCAAACCTTGTTTTCAAAGAAATGGCTCCAACATAATAATTTCTCACCCTAAAATGAAACTCCACAACCAAATCCGAAGCGGCATCAACAGCATACAAATATTCGAAATCATCGGAAAAATACAAATTGCACTTCGTTAAAGATAGCGTCAGCCTTTTCAAGAGATAACCGATTTTGGTATGTACTCCTTGAAATTTTAGAAAATGGCCATTTAACGCAAAACCACGCCGCACATCAAAAATGACTTCCAACCGAGACCCGGAGAATCGGCTCAAGCTCGGCCGAACGTCATTTTTGACGGTATAAATAATATATGACTCATTTTCAACATCCAGGCATTGCACACCTGGCAAAAACAATTTAGAAGAGTATTCACTAGAAATTTCCTCTACAACCGCTAACATTTTCTCTTTCAGCGACATGGATTCGTACCCGCAGTGTGGTGCTGTCGTGCTATATCTCTAACCTTTGCCATCTCATTAGCACGATTGCCTTTAGGATTATTATCAACTCCCATCTGTGCTATCTTTGAAAGGCGATCTACTTCCTTGGGGTTGTCCAAATGCTTACCGACAGCTTCCTGGACCTTAGCCCACTGTTTGTCATTGAGATTTCGAGTCGCTGCGTCTTCTCGCGTCATCGTTAGTCCAGTACCTTTCTGATTGGGGACGAAGCCCACATGGCCCCCGCCGTTGGGCAGCCCGGGACCGTGAACGTTCACGTGCGCCCCTCTACTAACAGTGTCGTGACCGGCAGTCTGCCCTGACACGTCATAACCCTTAGACGCCCACCCCCAAGGATCAATCCACCCAACAGGGTTGGGCGCATACTGGTGCAGGTTCAATCCGCCCGACAGCCCAATCGGATCCGGCGTCGTAAACGCCCCCAGATCCGCGTCGTAGTACCGGAACGTGTTGTAGTGCAGCCCAGTTTCCCTGTCCAGGTACTGCCCCTGCATCCGCAGGTTCTGCTGAAGCTGGACTGTCTGGTTCGCTGACTGCTGTTGCGGCCGCTGAACAGGCCTGCCCGCTTCGTCGTAGCTTTGCCATTCCTCCCTGACCGTACTGCCCCACGTGCTGTACTGCGCTGTCCACACCAAGTGGCCGCTGTTGTCGCTCAGCTCTTCCGGCAGGCCGTTGGGCTGGGTGTGGAAGTAATACACCTGCGCTGCCTGCGCCGTTGGAGTTGCGGTTGCGGCCGTGGTCTTTGCGTCCGCGTTGGCATAGCCATCGGTGGGCCCATCGTTCGCCGCCCCCACGTTGAACCGGTCGCTCCAGCCCGGGTTGGTCGTGGGCACGCTGGCTTGCTTGCCTTGTGCATTGTCTGATCCTCCGCCCAGCGCATGCGCCGCCGCAGCGTGTGGCTCTATGCCGCCACTTCCGTCAATGCGCGCCAGTGGCACGTAGCTGCCCGGCTCGTAGACGTAGGTGCTCGTCTGCGCGCCACGGCTTTCCTGCAGCAGCCGCATTCCGTCCCAGGTGAAGTGCGTGGTGCCAAAGCTGTCGGTCTTGGCGATGCGCCTGCCCAGTGCGTCGTACTGGTAGCTGAAGACCTGGCTTTGTGGCTGGCCGTCTTTGCCCGCCCGCACCACCGCCACCTGGGTCAGCCTGTGCTGGTGGTCGTAGCGGTAGTGCTGCTCCGTGTGGCTACCGATGCGTTTTCTGATCAGCCGACCGAAGCCGTCGTAGTCGTAGCGCTTGTCCTGGAACACCTTGACGCGGTCGTTTTGCACCCAGCCTCGGCCCTGGCTGCTGAGGCTGCTTTCCTCCAGCGCGCTGATGCGGTTGCCTGCCAGGTCGTAGTGGAAGTGTTCGTTGCGCTCAGGCTGGTTCGACAGCGTCTGCGTGATGCGCCCGCCCTGGTCGTAGCGGTGCAGGGTATGCCCCTGCTGGCTGTGCTCCACGCTGGTGAGTTCTCCGTTCCCGTCGTAGCTGTAGCGTTTGAGCAGCACGTCTTCGGCGTTGTGCCGCTGCTGCAAGCGCTGGCTCCAGTCTGCGCTGTAGGGGCTCCACGGGCCATCGGCACCTGGGTCGGTGCCGATGCCGCGCCCTACCCGCAGCGTGGCTGGCCGCACCCAGGCCGCCGCTTTGCGACCAACGAGGTCGTAGGCAAAACGGCTGGCCAGGCGGCCTTGCGTGCGCAGCACCTCGCGGTGCAGGTCGTCGCGCTCGATGTCGGCCAGGACGGCGCCGTCCAGGTTGATCTGGTGCAGGTGGCCGCTGCCGTAGTACAAGTGGTTCAGCGCGCGCCCGTCCGGCAGCCTGGTGCCGATGCGGTTGCCCAATGCGTCGTATTGGTGGTGCAGCGCGCTGCTGCGCTGCTGACCTTGCACGGCCTGCCCGGCGGTTTCCTGCAGTACCTGGCCCAAAGCGTCGTATTGCCAGGTGTGCTGTGCAATGACTTCGCCCAGAGGCGTGCTGTGTTGCGCCGTCAACAAGTCGCCGGTGGGGCTGTATACATAGTCGATCCGGGCTTGCAGCTCGGGCGGCGCCTGCGTTGCGGCTGCGCCCGCCTGCGCGGCCGCACCGGGTGTGTAGACGTTCTTCTGAACCAGCTGGCCAGCAGCATCGCGCACCAACTGGGTGTGGATGGGCTGCACCTCGGCGTGGCCCGGCACGGCGTCGCCCTGGCCCTGGGGCATGGGGTGTTCGGTCACGCCGACGACTTGGTGGGCTGCATCGTAGTGCAGCACTTGCCGGGTGCCGTCGATGCGGGTCTCGGCCACCAGGCGGTCCACCGCGTCGTAAGCGAACCGGTACGCCTGGCGGTTTTCATTGACCAGCGCCGACAAGCGCCGTGCCGCGTCATACCCCAGCTGGATGTTGCTGGTGAGTGCGCCAACCGCTTTGGACCGCCCAGTCAACTGGCCGCGCTGGTTGTAGCTGTAGCTGGTGGTATGGCCCAGCGCGTCGGTCGCGATCACGCACTGGCCCGCCGCGTCATAGCGGTACTGGTGCTGCGCGCCGTCCGGCAGGGTCAGCTGCAACAGCCGGCCCGCCGGGTCGCGCTCGAAGACGGTGGACTGGCCCAGGGCGTCGATTTCCTGGTGAAGGTGGCCCTGCGCGTCGTACATGTAGCGGGTGGTCTTGCCGCTGCAATCGGTGTAGGCGGTCAGCAGGCCCCTGGCATCCCAGCGCAGCTGCTTGCGCCCGCCGTGGGCATCGGTCACCAGAACGGGCAGGCCTCGGTCGTCGTTCGCGTAGCGGGTCACCTGGCCCAGAGGGTCAGTCTCTGCCACCAGATTGCCGTGGTCGTCGTACTGGTAGCGCCAGGTTCCGCCGCCGGGGTCTTCCGTCGCGACCAGCAGGCTGGCCGGGCCGGGGCTCCAGCGCTGGCGGTGCGTGCGTCCCAGGGCGTCCGTTTCTGCGGTGAGGTTGCCAGCGTCGTCGTAGGTGTACGTGGTGGATCGCCCCAGCGGATCCGTATGGCACAGCAGCTGTTTGGTGGTGCCCCACACCTGCGTGGTGGTGTTGCCCAGAGCGTCCGTGTGGCGGGTGATTTCGTGGTCGGTATTCCAGTGCCACTGCTGACAGCGGCCCAGGCCGTCGGTGACCTGGGTGCTGCCGCTGCCGTCGCCATGCAGGCCGTATTCAAAGGCGTACGCTTCGCCGTCGTCCGTCCAGTGCCGCACCACGCGCGCATGGGGGCCAGGGCGATTGCCGATGCCTTGGGTAAACTCCTGCCATTCGTAGCTGCACAGCAAGCCACCGGGCAGCTGGTGGCTCGCCATGCGGCCATTTGCATAGGTAAACCTGCGCGTCGTCTGCCCTGCGCGGTCTCTCACTTCGGCCAGTTGGCCTGCGGCGTCGTAGCAGTAGTTCACCAGCGCCTGCGCAGCCTCGCCATCGGCGCCCACGCGCAGATGAATCTGCTGAAGCCGGGCAGTGCCCGGAACATACAGAAACTCAAGGAGCCGGCCTGCGCTGTCCGCCACATGGGTGAGCACACCGTGGTCACCGTAGCGCAGCGCGTGGTAGTTGCCGTTGCGGTCCTCGATGCGCTGCAGGTGCAATACGCCCATCGCCGCAGCATCACCCACGCTCCCGGCGGGCGCCTGGCCGAACCATTGGTACATGCCTTCGGCTGTGACGACGACGTAGTCGCCGCCTTCACTGCACAGCACGCCGATTCCTTCGGCAACGCTGAACAAGCCCTGCCCCGGCGCCGGGCGATTGAACTGTATGTCGCGCCCATCCGCGTCGTAGTAGGTGACGGCGGGCCGGCCCTGCGGATCGTGGTCCAGATGCAGCTGAACCGTGTAGGGTGTGCTCCAGCCGCGGCCCAGCGGGCCGTCGCTGCGCTCGTCCAGGCTGTTGTAGATGCGCTGCCACGCCACCGGCAGTACGCCCGGCAGCACGAAGTCCAGGTCGTTTCCATCGGCCAGGAGCTTGGCGCCCGTGGCGATGTGCACAGGGTTGCCCAGAATGGCCGGCACGGTCATGGCCGCTGAGCCTGCGGCTTGCGCAGCCTTCAACATGCATTCCGCGTTTTTGACGAGCGCCTTCGGATCCTTGACCAGCTTCCAGAGACATTTGATGTTCTTCAGGAGATTTCGCGCCTCCGCAATGAATAGTGCCGCCCGCAGCAGTGGATTGACCTCGTCGTCGTAGTCACGCACCGTCTCAGGAGCCCCGCCAATAAAGACGTTGGGCGAGCCTGCATGAATGGTGGCCCCGCACACGACCTTGTCGCCTTTGCGGGCGGCCAGGGCTTCATTGATGACGGTCTGCTTGGGCCCGACCGCCGCGCCCTGTGCGATCAGGTTGACGGGCGTGATGGTGTGCTTGCCGCAAACCACTTCGTCCAGCGGTACCGCGTTGGTGGCCCGCGCAGCGGGAATGCCGTTGACGAACACATCGGGTGAGCCGGACGTGATGGCCCCGGTCACATCCCAGGTTTCCGGGACCAGCCAATCGGCAATTTTTTCTCCAATGGCGCCCCCCGCCATGCTGACAGCGAAGGTGGCCAGCGCTCCGGTCAGCACGACGGCTCCCGCGAGGATCGGCGCCGCCAGCCCGCCTGTAACCACGGTGCCGACCGCCGCAACACCCGCTGTCACCCCCGCCGCGATGGTGCCAGCACACAGCGCACCGAGCGCGGCAGCACCTGCGGCTATGCCCACCACCTTCGCCAGAAGGCGTGCGTTGGCGTTGCTGTGGGCAATGGGGTCGCCCAGTCGGGCCGCTGGTGGAAACTGACTCATGGGCGAAGGAGGTCGTGGAACGAGGGGTGGGGGCGGCTGCCGGGTTACGCCATGGGGTGCTGCGGCGTCAACGAGAGCCGATGTCCGTCGATGTGCGTCGGAGCGGCTCGCGGGACGCGGGCTCGCAACCCGGCGCTGCCAGGTTCAGTGGCGCGGCTGGAAGCTTGCACAGATGGCCAGCCAGGCTTTCTTCTGTGCGTCGGTGATGGGCGCGGCAGACGCCGCCGTGAGCACCAGCACGCTGGCGGCGTCGGGCAGCAGCCACGTGCGTTGCCGCTGGTGGATGACCTGACCGTTCTGCGTGAACTGCTGGGCAAGTTCCACGGCAATGGTGTCGTCCCGGTCGGGAGCCTTCTGCGCGTGTTTTTCCTGGATGGAAAACTTGCTGACCTGAAGTGTCACCGCCTTGATCTGGCGGTCGACGAAGGCGTCGAAGGATTCGCCAGGCTCCAGCCTGTCCCGAGTGATGATCAGGCTCAGATCGAGGCCACTGTGGCCCGTCAGCAGCATGTTCATGCTGTTGTCCCGAAGGCCGTCGGGCAGCGTGAAGCTGCCTTCGTTGAGGTGGAATTGCATGCGAAGGTTCTTTGGTGGTGATGGCAGTCGTACTGGCGAAAAAATCCGCTGCGCAGGGGGTTGATTCAGCAGTTGAGCTGGATAGGCGCCCCGTGAACGTCCAGCAACTCGCTCAGCTTGATCAGGCCGTTCTTGCCCTTGATGACGACTTCGCCTTTGTCGGTGAGCTTGAGCGAAGCGACGCCTTCTCCCTCGCCGATGGTCAGCGTAATGCTCTCGCCCGCCTGCAACCTGATGTGCTTGGCCGCCTTCACCAGCACGGAATCCTTCGTGGCCTGGATGTTCACGTTCTGGTCACCGACGACGGTGGCGGTGTCCTGCTTGGAAGCCAGGGTGATGTTCTGCTGGGCGGTGAGGTTCATGTTGCCAGTCTGGGCTTCCGAAGCGATGTCGCCCTTGGACACGGTGTTGCGCTGACCACCTTCGGACACGTGGGTCAGCATGCCGCTCTTGGCCAGTTGGGTGAGTTGCGCGCCGCTGGACAGCGTGATGTGCTGCTTGGCATGCATGGAGGCGCTCTGCCCGGAGCTGATCACGATGGGCTTGGGGCTGATCATCGAATGCCCTTCGGGGCTCACGATGGAAACCACCGGCTTGCTGATGTCCTTGGACAGCTCTCGTAGCGCCTGTGACTGCGGCATCGCCGGGTCGGTATTCGTGGGCATGAGCGTTTCGGCCCCTGCACCAACCCCACCTCCGTCGCCGGCGAGCGCAGCAATGGCAGCTGCCGCTTTCGACAAGGTGGCCATGGCAGCCTTGCCACCGGTCATCGCGGCGATTCCCGAACTCAGCTCCATCATGTGCGATGTCTTGAGGCCATTGATGGCTTCGATGGCACCGTTCATGGCGGCGACGGCCTCGCCTGCTTCCTCCATCAGCGAAGCCGTGTTGGCCAGGCCTTCACCCAGGCCGTCGAAGCCGTCCGGGTTGTCGTGCGCCAGCTTCTGCTTGAAATCCTGCGTATACGTCGTGATCAGCAGCCCCTTGTCCGCCCGGATGGCACCCCACTCATTGGTGCGCAGCTCAAAGCCATAGCTGCGCTTGGCCTCGGTGCTTTGGTTCATCAGGTAACCCATGTGCAGGTGCGTATTGCCATGGTCGGTGGAGAGCTCGATGTGCTCGATGCCCTTTTGGTCTTCAAACCGCAGCATGTGCTTGCCGCCGCCGCCTTTGCTCCAGTTGGTCTGGAAGCCGGACTGCGTCTTGTGCTTGGGCAGCTCCCACGGTGGCATCTGGTCTGCGTTGTAGACGCGGCCAGTGATGATGGGGTAGTCGGGGTCGCCGTTGAGGAAGTCCACGATGACTTCCTGGCCGATGCGCGGCGTGAAGATGCCGCCGTACTTCATGCCCGCCCACGGGTGCGACACACGGATCCAGCAGCTGGAGTTCTCGTCCATGGAGCCAACGCGGTCCCAGTGGAACTGCACCTTCACACGTCCGTATTTGTCGGTCCAGATTTCCTCACCGGGTGGGCCCACCACCACGGCCGTCTGGGGGCCCTGGCTGCGGGGCTTGGGCGTGACCCGGGGTGGGGTGAACGGCAAACTGGTGGGTTGCGCCTTCAGTACAAACCGTTGAATGGACCCCACCTCATCCTTGGTGGTTTTAGGCGTGGGCTTGGCTACGCTGCTGACCTCAGGGTTCTCCTGAAAATGGTATTGCACCGAGGTGATGAGGTACTGCTGGTTCTGGTCTTCGCGCGGGTAGTTTTCCAGGTTGAAGGTGTAGCCGGGGGTGAGCGCGCGGCAGCTGGATTTACCTTGTACGACGCTTTGGCGAGTCAGGTTCTCCTGCAGGCGCACCTTCACATACGCCTCGCCATCTCCATATTCGGTATAGCCACCGGGCCACTCGTAGATCTCGTGGCTGTCATGCGCGTGGCCCGGGGGATCTTTGCGCATGTTCGACAAATCTGCCTTGGGCTTCTTGAAGTCGTAGTCGTCGTTGTAATGCCGACCCGGTTTGATTTCCTCCGCCAACTCCCACGCATAGACGCTTTCGCGATCAGCGATGGCTGCTTTTTCAGGGGGATAAAAGGGGATTGAGGCTGCGTCTGGCAAAGGGTTGTGCGACGCCACAATGTCGTCCGCCAGCGTGAGCGTGTGTTGTCCTGCTGAATGCTGGTGGTAATAATAAATACCCTCATGCTCCATGAGGCGAGAAACAAACTGGCAATCAGTTTCGTTGTATTGAACGCAATAATCCCAGGCACGATAACTACGCGTCAGCTTTTTATCGAGGGGATAACCATATTTACCCAGAACTTCTTCAATGATTTCTGGAACAGTTTTGTTCTGAAATATTTTGAAATCGCTTTTACGGGTTGCCAGCCAGAGCCAGGGGCTGAGCCGCGCCCGGTAGGAGTACATGCGGTGGTCTTGCCCCTGCATGCCAAACCGGGTGACGATGCCGTCGATATGGCGGGTGCCACCGCCCTCCGTTTCTACAACGATGGTGGCGTTTTTGCCTAACAACGCCTTGGGATCCACACTTTTGCTCTCACTCAGCAAGTCCACGTCCAGGGTGAAGAGTTGGCTGATCTCTTCGATACCCTGGAGTTGCCTGAATTTGAGCTGGTCGCCCAGAGGCGTTTGAATGGTGACGCGACGTTTCATGTGCTGCAGACTGTCCGGCCGATGAGTGCAAAGTGCGGCGGATGATAGCTGCAGGCAGGTATTTTCTTTTGACAGAAGGCGCCGTTAATACGGCGAAATTAACGCAAAAAGTAACTTCGGTTACCAATCAGGAATCTTCAAGACATCTTGCAACAGAAAGAAAATCGGCAAAGGCACCTGTGGTAATGAACAACTCCTGTCCAACTCTTTTTGAAACAAGGCTCATGTCATTTGCAGCAGGCCGCCCATCAGGATCATCGCGAGGCGCTTTGCCACGACATTTCTGCCAAGGATGAGCTCGGCATCGAAAACGATTGGAGGCACGGCATCAGGCCATTGCCGACGGCGCCGCTGGAGGATCACCCCCCTCCACCACTCTCCCCTCCATCTCCCCCTCCACCTTGCGCAGCAAGTCCGCCAGGGTCTTGCCGGGCTCCTGCCGGAACTGCTCGTCCAGCACGGTGATGGAAGAAATGCGGTCGATGCGAAAACCCCGAAAGTCATTGCGCAGCTCGCACCAGGCCGACAGTGTCCAGACCTTGCCCCAGTAAAAGCAGCCCAGCGGGCGCAGGCGGCGCAGGCTGGGGCGGCCGTTGACGTCGGCATAGTCCACCTGCACCACGTGGCGGCTGTGCACTGCCTCGCGCAGGGCTTGCAGGGTGGCCTGGGCGCGCGGGTCCAAACCGACGGGCGGGGCATACAGGGCCTGGGCCTCGGCAGCCACGCGCGCGGCGGGGGGCAGCACGGACAGGATCTTGCCCAGCGCCATCTCCACCTCGCGGGCCAGGCCGGCGTCCAGCCAGGCCTGGGCCAGGCGTGCCGCCGCCACCAGGGCATTGGCTTCGCCCTGGCTGAACATCAGCGGCGGCAGGTCAAAGCCCGCGCCCAGGCGGTAGCCGACACCGGCTTCGCCCTCAATGGGCACGCCCTGGTGCTGGAGGTCCGCCACGTCGCGGTAGATGGTACGGGCCGAGACTTCGAGCCGCTCGGCCAGGAAGGCGGCGGTGGACAGGCGCCGCCCCCGGATGAGCTGGACGATCTGGAACAGGCGGTCAGCGCGGCGCATGACCATGGCCCAGGGGATGGGCTGCCGCCGACCGCTTGGGCCGTATCAGGTCGCAAAACTCAGCCATGGCCTTTGCTCTGCTGCACCAGCGCATCGTCGATCTGGGCAGCGCGCACGAACGCGGGGCGCTGCATGAACGGCTGCGCATACCGCTCGAACGCGGGGCGGCGTTCGATGGTGCCGAACTGCATGCCCCAGATCAGGTGCGCGCCCACGTACAGGTCCACTGCGGTGAAATGGTCGCCGCAGAGGTACGGCCCCTGGCTCACGGCTTGCTCCAGGGTGTTCATCACATCGGCGTAGCTGCCGTAGCCCACCATGGCCGCCCGTTCGGCGGGTGCCAGCAGGTTCAGCGCCTTGGCAGTGGCGGCGCTCTCCAGCGGGCCGGCGCAAAAGAACAGCCAGCGGTAATACGCAGCGCGTGCAGGCGTGCCCACAGGGGGCGCCAACGATTTGTCGGGGAACAGGTCGGCCAGGTAGGCGCAGATGGCCGCCACCTCGGTAACCACCACCTGTCCGTGCCGCAGTGCAGGCACCTTGCCCATGGGGTTGATGGCCAGGTAGTCGGGAGCCTTCATGGTGGTGCCGTATTCAAGCAGCACGGTGTCGTAGGGCACACCACACTCTTCCAGCATCCAGCGCGCGGTACGGCCTCGGGACATGGGATGGGTGTAGAACGTCAGGGCGGCAGAAGATGTGTTCATGGAGGCTCCTGGTTCGTTCAGGTCATGCGCGGGGCGCACTGGGGGCGATGCCGATATGGATGGCCACGCGGTCCGGGCCTTCATACAGCTCGAAATCGGTGCCAAAGCGCCGTGGCACTTGCGGATGGGCCGCAAAGTAGCGCCAGACCTCGCCCCAGGCATCGATCACCATCTGCGGCATTGTGCCGTGGCCGTGGAACACCAGATAGTCGCCCGCCTGCACCGCGATCTGCACAGCCCCTGGCACCGAGGTGACGGGCGGTGGCACGGCCACACCAGCGGTGACATCAAAGGCGCCATGTTCGTCGGATTCGTAGCCGCTGTAGACGCCGAAGATGCGGCCATCCTCACCACGGCCGGGCAGGTTGCGCTCCCAGCTCTGGCTGAAAAAGCGGTCCCAGAGACCTCCAATGCGGGCGGTGGCGGGGTCCATCTCGTCGCGGTTGCGGGTGCGTACTGTCAGTCCAGTGACATGAAACGCGGCAACCGGGGTCAGGGTGGGGGTTGCTGTCATGGTCAAGCTCCTCTCTGTGTCGGGCCCGGCATGGTGCAGCCCGGCTGCTGACAACATGGTGTCAGTAGTGTGTCTGCAGCGTTGCAACAAGCCGTGACACGCGCCGACGCAGACGGAGCCACGCCGCAGGGCCCCATCTCGGCCGACGAGCCGATGACGGAAACCGCTGCCAGCACGCCATGACAAGCGAGGGCAGAGGGAGCGTTGTGCCGCCCCCACTCAGCACGGGCCGGTCAGGCTGCGGCGGCGGAGTCGCCAGGCTCTACGGCGGGAGCAGCAGATACCGCAGCCGCTGCAGCAGCCGCCCGCCGGCGGGCGCGCTCCAGCTGCTGCCCCACCGTGCGGGGCACCATGCCGTACATATCGGCAAAGGCGTCCAGGGTCTGGCCGCTGGCCTCAAAGGCGCGCAGCAAGGCTTCATCCTTGGCGTTGCGGGCCGACCATTCGGCAAAGGCTTCTTCGAGGATGGCGTTGGCGGCTTCGTCGCGGCTCAACACCAGTTGGGTATATGCCTCGCGCGTGAGGCCCGAGGCCTCGAACGCAGCCATCATGCGGTTGCGCAGCTTGGGCAGCAGGTCTTCGGTGGCGCGCGCCTTCTTGCGGCGGTAGACCTCCAGCAGCGCATGGTGCACATGCTCGGGGGCCATGTCTTCCACAGGCTGGCCCTGCAGGTCGTGGCGCTTATCGCCTGCCGCCACGCTTTGCAGATAGCGCGTGGAGCGGGTGTGCAGGCCCAGCGCCACCTTGAGCGCCTCGCGCTCGAACAGCTCCGGGTGGGCCGCCAGGATGTCCTGGAAGATGCCGCGCTTGAGCGGACGGAACACGGCGCCAAACAGGTGGGGGTAGAGCCCTGCCAGCTGCTCCAGCGCGGGGTGCACGCGCTGCGGCGCGCGCGTGCCTGCGCCCGGGCCACCTGCGGGCGCTGCAGCGTCTGCCGCACCGTCGGCGCTTGCACGGCCCTGCGGCGCCTGGCGCCCTTCGGGTTTGCGGCGGTTGCGGCCACCCCGGCGCGAGCCGTCCTGGCGCCGCTGGGGCGCGCCGGCTTCGGCCAACGCAGCAGGTTCAGAGGCCGCCACAGCGACCGCAGCAGCCTCGGTCGGCACAGGCGCTGCCTGGGGAGCGGCAGGCGCTACGGGCGCGACGGGTGCGGTTTGGGGTTGTTCTTGTGCGGACACGGAGTCGGTCATGGCGGTGCAGTTCGGGGGCAAATGAGAGACGACAAAGCCCTCGATCATGCCAGTGTTGGGGGTACAGCAGCCAAACGGCCTTGGCAAGCGAGCTACTTTGCAAGCGGATGGGTGCACCACTGCTGCTCACAGGGAACGCCGTCGCCGTTCCCGTCCATCTTGGTCCCAGGGCAGTTCTGCAGGAAGAACTTGGCCTCGGAGCAAGATGTCATCTGCGAGCAGTATTGGCGACCGTCACAGCGATACAAGGTGGTCAATGTTTGCGCCGGGGCGGCGGGGGCGCGCTGCTGTGGTGCCTCCAGAGCCTGCGCCGCCGCTTCTGAACGGGCCACAGCAGCTCGCTGCGTACGCCGGTCAAAGTGCCAGTAGGCCCCAGCCAGAAGCGCGCAGGCCACCACAAAGACAACGATGCGTGTGGGCAGCCCTCTGGATTCAGGGGACTCGCGGTCGATGTCGCGGCGCGCACGGGGCGGGGCAGCGGTAGGCGAAACCAGGGCGGGCCGGTCACGGCGCACCCGAACCGCCTGCTTCTTGCCATCCTTGTTCAGCGAGATCTCGAAACTCAGCGCTTCATTCAGTTGCGGCCGCAGGCCGTCGCGCGCAAATGCAGAGATGTGCACAAACACATCCTGGCCCGCAGGGGTAGGCGTGATGAAGCCAAAACCCCGGTCATCGTTCCACCGCGTCAGCGTCCCCTCGAAGCGCATGGCCTCCCCTTTCTTGGCTGGTTGGGGCGCCATGGTAGCGGCTGGTCACACGGCCAGCCCCGAGGCTGCGAGGTCACTGCCCCAATAGCGCCTCGTCCAGCACCTCCACCCAGTGCCGCACAGGCGTCTCCGTGCCGCTTTGCAGATGGGTGATGCAGCCGATGTTGGCCGACAGGATCATGTCGGGCGGCTGGTTGCCGAAGGCCTCGCCGAGCACACCCAGCTTGCGGTCGCGCAGCTGGTAGGACAGGTCGGGGTTGAACACCGAATAGGTGCCTGCCGAGCCACAGCACAGGTGGGCATCGTTGCGTGCGGTGCGCAGCTTGAAGCCCAGCTGGTTCAGGTGCGCCTCCACCCCGCCGCGCAGCTTCTGGCCGTGCTGCAGCGTGCAAGGGGGGTGGTAGGCGTACAGGGTGTCAGGCTGGTTGACCCTGCCCTGCAGTTTGGTGGCCAGCTCGGGCAGCATGGCGGGCAGCAGCTCCGACAGGTCGCGCGTTAGGGCGCTGATGCGCTCGGCCTTGGCCGCGTATACCGCATCGTCCTTCAGGATGTGGCCGTATTCCTTGACGGTGACGCCGCAGCCCGAGGCGTTCATGACGATGGCCTCGACCCCACCTGCGTCCACCAGCGGCCACCAGGCGTCGATGTTGGCGCGCATCTCTGCCATGCCGCCAGCCTGGTCGTTGAGGTGGAATTTGACGGCGCCGCAGCAGCCCGCCTTGGATGCGATCACGGTCTGGATGCCTACCGCGTCGAGCACGCGGGCGGTGGCCGTGTTGATGTTCGGCATCATGGCCGGTTGCACGCAGCCCGCCAGCATGAGCACCTTGCGCGCATGCTCACGCGTGGGCCAGGCGCCAGCGGCCTGCAGTGCGGGCACCTTGGCCTTCAGCGCCTCGGGCAGCAGGCCGCGCACCATTTGTCCTGCCTTCATGGCAGGAGCGAACAGCGGCGAAGGCAGGCCCTCCTTCAGCGCCCAACGCAGGGCTTTTTCGCCCACGGGGCGGGGCACTTTTTCATCGACGATCTTGCGACCGATGTCCACCAGGTGGCCGTATTGCACGCCGCTCGGGCAGGTGCTTTCGCAGTTGCGGCAGGTGAGGCACCGGTCCAGGTGCATCTGGGTCTTGCGCGTGGGCTCGGCGCCTTCGAGCACCTGCTTGATGAGGTAGATGCGGCCGCGCGGGCCATCCAGCTCGTCACCCAGCAGCTGGTAGGTGGGGCAGGTGGCGGTACAAAAGCCGCAGTGCACACATTTGCGCAGGATGGATTCGGCCTCCAGGCCATCGGCGCGGGCGCGGTATTCGGGGGAGAGCTGGGTTTGCATGGGGTGCAGCCTGGGCGAAGAGACAAAAATTTCGGCGGAGGTTGGTCAGCGCGCGGCCGGGGGGTCCGCTGGCGGGGCCAGGCTGGGGTCGCCCGGCGCGGCCGGCGCCGAGGGCTTGCGCAAGGGGCGGCGCAGCCTGGCGCGGTCGGCCCACAGCGGTGGCAGCGACAGGGCCAGCAGCACCAGCGCCAGCGGCACCACAAACACAAAGCCCACGTGCTTGAAGCCCGCAGCCCCCGCAATGCCGCCCACCAGAAACATGCCCACCAGCCCGGCAAACAGCCGCAGCCGGGCCTGGTTGGCACGCACCTGCGATTCGGGCGCAGTGCCCGTGCGGTTCCAGTAGAGCATCTTGCCCATCTCGATGCCCAGGTCGGTCACCACGCCCGTCATGTGGGTGGTGCGGATCTGGGACGAGGACATCTTGGTCACCGTGGCGTTCTGCAGGCCCATGATGAAGGACAGCAGCAGCACCGTGAGTGGCACCGCAAAAGGCGTGGGCCAGCTGAGGGTGATGGCGCCCACCAGGCCAAACAGCAGCATGAGCACGGACTCCAGCAGCAGCGGCAGCGCGTAGGTGCTACGCAGCCTGCGCTGGCGCGCCCAGTTGACCATGATGGCCGTGGTGCCCGCCCCCGACATGAAGGCCCAGAGCGCGCCCACGGCGCCCAGCACCAGCTTCATCTGCCCCAGCACCAGGTTGTCGGCCAGCGACGACAGGAAACCCGTCATGTGCGAGGTGTAGAGGTGCACCACCAGAAACCCCCCGGCGTTCACCGCCCCGGCGTTGAACGCCAGCAGCAGGCCCAGCACCTGGTTGCTCGCAACCGTGCGGTGGTGTCCGGTGAGGTGAAAAAGGCGTCGCATGGCCAGGGTGGCGGTGGTGGCTGTAAAGGAGGGGGTTGGCTTGCCTACCAGGCCCGCGCCATGCGGCCGGGGTTGAAGATGCCGGCAGGGTCAAAGCTGTGCTTGAGGCGGGCGTGGATTTGCTCCAGCGCCTTGGATTGCAAGTCAAAAGCACCGCTGGCGCCGGATTTATTTGCCTCAGCAGCTACAAAAAGAGAAGCACTCCCACCCACTGCCCGGACGGCTTCGCGCAGCGCGTCGCCGGCGGACTCGGGGGCCTGCACCCAGCGCAACGCCCCATGCCATTCCACCAGGGGCTGCACGCCGCCGGGCAAAGCCAGCACCGGCGCGGTGGCGGGCACCGACAGGCGCCATAGGGCGTGGTCAGGGCGCGTGGCCCGGTCGGTGAACCACGGCAGGGTCTGCTCGCGGCAGGCGGTCCAGTCAGCGGCCACGGTGGCGTTGTCCATGCACGTGCCACCCATGGTTTTGCACGCGGCCTCCACTGCCGCCACGGCGCCGCGCAGGCGCACATAGAGCGTGCCCACGCCCTGATCCTGCACCCAGCAGCTGGCGTTGAGGGGCAGCGGCTGGCCGCCCCAGGCGTGCAGCTTGCGCAGGGCGTCGGCCTGGTTGATGCCCTCGAACCGGAGCGTGGCCTCGCCGGGCGCCACGGGCAGCACCTTGAGGCTCACTTCGGTCAGCAGGCCCAGCGTGCCCCAGGCACCGGCCATGAGGCGCGCCACGTCATAGCCCGCCACGTTCTTCATGACCTGGCCGCCGAAGGTGAGCAGCTCGGCCTTGCCGTTGAGCAGGGTCACGCCCAGCAGGTAGTCACGCACCGCCCCCACGCTGGCGCGCGCCGGGCCCGACAGGCCGGCCGCCACCATGCCGCCCACGGTGGCAGCGCCCGAAAGGGGCTTGGCGAAATGCGGGGGTTCAAAAGGCAGGCACTGGCCCTGCTCGGCGAGCGCGGCCTCCAGCTCGGCCAGCGGGGTGCCGGCCCGCACGGTGACGACCAGCTCGCTGGGCTCGTAGCTCACGATGCCACGCAGCACCCGGGTGTCCAGCACCTCGCCGTGCAGCGCCAGGCCATGGAAGTCCTTGGTGCCCCCGCCACGGATGCGCAACGGGGTCTGGTCGGCAGCGGCAGCGCGCACGCGCTCAGTGATCGGGGCGAGGGAAAAGTCCATCCGTGCATCGTAGCGGCAGCGGTCCGCCGCACGGCATGCAGGGGGCGTGAATTTTTTGAACAGCGGACGTGCAAAGGACTGGCGGATGCCATAGGGCCTTTGGCCCCCTGGCGCGCCAGTCCCACACGCGTCACCCACCGGTACGAAAAAAGCCCGCCGGTGGTCGGCGGGCTGAAGTAACCAGAGGAGTAACTCGCTTGTTCTTATTGCGACGCCACGGTGCCACCAGACACCGCGGCGCGTAGGGCGCAGAGCGATCAGCGGTTGTACGCCGTTTCGCCGTGCGAGGTGATGTCCAGACCTTCGCGTTCGTCTTCTTCCGAGACACGCAGGCCCACCGTCAGGTCAACTACCTTGTAGGCCACGAAGGACACCACGCCCGACCACACGATGGTCAGCAGCACGGCCTTGGCCTGTGTCCACACCTGGGCAGCGATGGAGTAGTCAGCAGCCGTCACGCCGGTCGCCGTCACCCAGTCCGCCACGAAGCCGGGGCCACCCAGACCAGGGGCGTTGAAAACGCCGGTCAGCAGCGCACCCACGATACCGCCGATGCCGTGCACGCCGAACACATCGAGCGAGTCGTCTGCACCCAGCAGCTTCTTGAGGCCGTTGACACCCCACAGGCAGGCAAAACCACCCACCAGACCGATGACCAGCGCACCGCCGATACCGACGTTGCCGGCAGCCGGCGTGATGGCCACCAGGCCCGCCACAGCACCCGACGCTGCACCCAGCATCGAAGCCTTGCCGCGCATCAGCGCTTCACCCATGCACCATGCCAGCACGGCAGCAGCGGTAGCCACCAGCGTGTTGATGAAGGCCAGGGCTGCAAAACCGTTGGCTTCCAGGGCAGAGCCGGCGTTGAAGCCGAACCAGCCCACCCACAGCAGCGAGGCACCGACCATGGTCAGCGTCAGGCTGTGAGGCGCCATGGCTTCCTTGCCGTAACCAATGCGCTTGCCCACCATGAACGCACCCACCAGGCCCGCCACAGCGGCGTTGATGTGCACCACGGTACCGCCAGCGAAGTCCAGAGCACCCCACTGCCAGATCTGGCCGGCCTTGCTGGTCATGGCGTCGGCCACTTCCTTGGAGGCGTAGGCATCAGGACCCATCCAGAACCACACCATGTGGGCGATCGGCAGGTAGCTGAACGTGAACCACAGGACCATGAACAGCATGACGGCGCTGAACTTGATGCGCTCAGCGAACGCACCGACGATCAGGGCGCAGGTGATGCCGGCGAACGTGGCCTGGAAGGCGGCAAACACCACTTCCGGAATCACGACACCCTTGCTGAACGTGGCAGCGTTGGCAAACGTGCCTGCGGCGTTGTCCCAGATGCCCTTCATGAACAGCCGGTCGAAACCACCGATGAAGGCACCGCCTTCGGTGAAGGCCAGGCTGTAGCCGTAGATGAACCACAGCACCACGATCAGCGAGAACGTGACCATCACCTGCATCAGCACGGACAGCATATTCTTGCTGCGCACCAGGCCGCCGTAGAACAGCGCCAGGCCAGGCAGGACCATCAGGATCACGAGGATGGTGGAGGTCATCATCCACGCGGTGTCACCCTTGTTGGGGACAGGAGCAGGCGCTTCTGCGGCGGGCGCAGCAGGCGCAGCGGCGGCAGCAGCCGCCGGTGCAGCCGCTGCGGCAGGGGCAGGGGCTTCAGCCGCTGGTGCAGCCGCAGCGGGTGCCGATGCCTCTGCCGTGGCGGGCGCCTGGGCGAGGACAGCCGATCCGCCGGATAGCAGACTCAGCCCCAGAATGAAGGAAGCAAGCAGTTTTTTCATGGCGTTTCTCTTCTTGGATGGGATGCGGCCTCGCCCTTACAGGGCTTCCTTGCCGGTTTCGCCAGTGCGGATGCGCACCACCTGCTCCAGGTGGGTCACGAAAATCTTGCCGTCACCGATCTTGCCGGTGCGCGCTGCGGTCTCGATGGACTCGATCACGCGGTCCACCAGGTCGTCGGCCACGGCGGCCTCGATCTTGACCTTGGGAAGAAAGTCCACCACGTACTCTGCACCGCGGTACAGCTCGGTGTGGCCCTTTTGGCGGCCAAAGCCCTTGACTTCGGTCACCGTGATGCCTTGCACGCCGATGTCGGAGAGCGCTTCGCGCACTTCGTCGAGCTTGAAGGGCTTGATGATGGCTGTCACCATTTTCATTTTCAGTTCCTCCGGAATGGGCGCCGCCGGCGCCCATTGAGACTTACAGGGTTTTGGTGAGCGTGACGATCACGCGCGACTTGTTGACCGGGCCGTAGAAGGCCTTTTTGGTGGCGCCGACCACGGCAGCGCCGAGGGACACGCCGCCGCCGAAGTCGTACGAGCCGCCCAGGCTGTAGTCCATGAAGTTGGGGGCGGTGATGTCACCACCAAAGCGGGTGAAACCGACCGATGCCTTCAGCGTGGTGCTGGGGGCCACTTCCTGGGCAAACGCCAGGTTCAGGTAGCCGGTGTTGCGGCCCTTCATGCCAGGACCTGCGTAGGCAAAGTAGTCCTTGGACAGGGTGTGCGAGTACTTGGCCGTCACGGGGCCGAAGGTGGCAGCGCCATAGACTTCGGTGGTGTTGCCCGCGCTGTTGCCGGGGTAGATGTAGGTCAGCAGGCCCACGTCCAGGTCCACGTCACCGGCCTTGAACTTGTAGCCGCCGTAGATGTCGGATTCGAGCGAGTTGCCGGACAGCCAGTTGACGCTGGAGTTCCAGTTGCCCACGTAGAAGCCGGTTTCGCCGAAGGTGTAGTCAAAGCCGCCTTGCAGTGCGGGCTTGACGGCCTTGACCTTGGACGTGTCCTGGTCCTGGCCACGGAACTTGTAGTTCGTGGTCAGGCTGACGTTGGCGGTGAGCTGGGCGCTGGCCAGCATGGGAAGGGTTGCAACAAGGGCAACGCCCAGGGTCTTGATGATGGCGCGGGTCATGTTTCCTCCGGTTGGACAAAGTAGGGACAAGCGCTTTAAGCACGGACCGTGCCACACCAAGGTGCACGGCGCGCTGCACGGTTGCGTTGCGTTACAACAATCCCCAGTACAGTGGCGGTGACCGCGTCCGGCATGTTGCACCCAACTGGTGCAGACACCCAACGGGTCGCGCTAAAAAACCACAAAACGCACCCATCTGGGGAGAAATCGCTTCATGAGTCTTGCTTTGGTGCAAAGCCGCGCCCTTCTGGGGCTGCAGGCGCCCGCAGTCACCGTCGAAGTGCATCTGGCCAACGGTTTGCCCAGCTTCACGCTGGTCGGGCTGGCCGAGGTGGAGGTGAAAGAAGCCCGCGAGCGCGTGCGCTCGGCGCTGCAGAACGCAGGGCTGGAGTTCCCGACCAACAAGCGCATTACCGTCAACCTCGCGCCTGCGGATTTGCCCAAGGACTCGGGCCGCTTTGACCTGCCCATCGCCCTGGGCATCCTCGCCGCCAGCGGGCAGGTGGACGCCAGCCGCCTGGCGGGCTACGAGTTTGCGGGCGAGCTGTCACTGTCGGGCGAGTTGCGCCCGGTGCGCGGTGCGCTGGCCACCAGCCTGGCGCTGCAGACCCAGCAGATTGACGCTCAGCTGGTGCTGCCGCCCGGCAGCGCCGAAGAGGCCGCCCTGGTGCCCGCCGCGCGCGTGGTGCGTGCGCGGCACCTGCTGGATGTGGTGCGGGCGTTCCTGCCACCCGGCAGCACGGCCGGTGGCGATGCCGATGTGGCCAACGACGGCTGGACCCGCCTGCAGGCCACCGCGCTCACCGCCAGCACCACCGGGCCCGACATGGCCGACGTGAAGGGCCAGGCGGGCGCCAAGCGCGCGCTGGAGATTGCAGCGGCTGGCGGCCACAGCCTGCTGATGGCCGGGCCACCTGGCTCGGGCAAGTCGATGCTGGCGCAGCGTTTTGCCGGGCTGCTGCCCGCGATGACGGTGGATGAAGCGCTGGAGAGCGCCGCCATTGCCAGCCTGGCTGGGCGCTTTCGGCCCGAGGCTTTTGGCGTGCGCCCCACCGGCCAGCCCCACCACACGGCCAGCGCGGTGGCGCTGGTGGGCGGTGGCTCGCCACCCCGGCCGGGCGAGATCTCGCTGGCCCACCAGGGCGTGCTCTTCCTTGATGAACTCCCGGAATTCCCCCGCGCTGCGCTAGAGGCTCTGCGCGAGCCGCTAGAGACCGGCCACATCACCATCGCCCGGGCAGCGCAACGCGCGGAGTTTCCGGCCCGGTTCCAGATGATCGCGGCGATGAATCCGTGCCCCTGCGGCTTTCTGGGCTCCACGCAGCGCGCCTGCCGCTGCACGCCCGACCAGGTGCACCGCTACCAGGCCAAGCTCAGCGGCCCGCTGCTGGACCGCATCGACCTGCATGTGGAGGTGCCCGCCCTGCCCGCCGCGCAGCTGGTGCAGGCGGCTGCGGGCGAGTCCACCGCCAGCATCCGCGCCCGGGTGGAGCAGGCCCGCGCCAAGGCGCTGGCGCGCCAGGGCAGCACCAACCAGGCGCTGCAGGGGCAGGCCATCGACGCCCACCTGCACCTGGACGATGCGGCCGCCAAGTTCCTCAACACCGCTGCCGCGCGCCTGGGCTGGTCGGCCCGCAGCACGCACCGGGCGCTGAAGGTGGCGCGCACCATCGCCGACCTCGCGGGCGCGCCCACCACCGAGGTCAGCCACGTAGCCGAGGCCGTGCAATACCGCCGCGTACTGCGCAGCCCGGTGTGAGTAACGCTGGCGGCCCTTGAGACACATCAGCACCTTGACGGAGGCAGATATCAAATTGATAGCACCTGGCGCATGTATCACCAGCGCCTGCGGCTGATTTTGATCAAAAAGAGGGTGCGCAGCACCCAGCGGGCGCTGCGCACCGGCCGCAGGGGCCCGGGCGCCCGGCACAATCTCCCCCCATGTCCAGCGTCCGCTCCCCCAAGAAATCCCCGTCGGCCCCCGCCCCCACAGACACCGCAGCCCCCGCCAACGAGCCCGTGGACACCGGCTTTTTGCGCACGCTGGTGGGCTACAACACGCGGCGCGCGGCGCTGTCCATCATTGCCGTGTTCATGGAACGCATGGCCGTGTACGACCTGAAGGTGGTGGATTTCTCGGTGCTGTCGCTGGTGGCGCACAACCCGGGCATCACCTCGCGCCAGCTGTGCGCCACGCTCAGCGTGCTGCCGCCCAACATGGTGGGCTTGATTGCGGCGCTGGAACGGCGCGGCCTGATCGAGCGGCGCCCACACCCGAGCGATGGGCGCGCCATGGGCGTGCACCTGACGCCCGCCGGGGTGGAACTGACGGCGCAGGCCGAGCAGACGGCCGCGCAACTGGAAGAAGACGCCACCAACCGCCTGACGGCGGCCGAGCGCAAGACGCTGATCCGGCTGCTGCAAAAAGTCTACGACTGATCCAGCGGCCGCTCAGCCGGCCACAAGAGGCCCGGATGCGTATCAGGCGGCCGGCGCTGCCGGGGCCTTGTCCAGCCCCAGCAAGCGCACCGCGTTGCCCTTCAGGATGCCGGGCATCACCTCGGGCTTGAAGCCCGCTTCCTGGAAGTCCTTCATCCAGCGCTCGGGGGTGATCAGCGGGTAGTCGCTGCCGAACAGCACGCGGTCCTTCAGCAGCGTGTTGGCGTACTGCACCAGCTGCTTCGGAAAATACTTGGGACTCCAGCCCGACAGGTCGATCCAGACATTGGGCTTGTGCGTGGCGACCGACAGCGCCTCGTCCTGCCACGGAAAGCTGGGGTGGGCCATGACGATCTGCATGTCAGGGAAGTCGATGGCCACATCGTCGAGGTGCATGGGGTTGCTGTACTCCAGCCGCAGGCCGCCGCCGCAGCGCATGCCGCTGCCAATGCCGCTGTGGCCGGTGTGAAAGATGGCGGGCATGCCGTATTCGGCGATCACCTCATAGATAGGCCAGGCCATCTTGTCGTAGGGGTGGTAGGCCTGCACCGTGGGATGGAACTTGAAGCCCTTGATGCCGAACTCCTCGATCAGGCGGCGGGCCTCGCGCGCGCCCATCTTGCCCTTGTGGGGGTCGATGCTGGCGAAGGCCGTCATCATGTCGCTGTTGGCCTTGGCGGCCTCGGCGATCTCTTCGTTGGGGATGCGGCGGCGGCCCATCTTGGACTCGGCGTCCACGGTGAACATCACCAGGCCAATCTTCTGCTCGCGGTAGTAGGCCACCGTCTCGGCAATGGTGGGGCGGCGGCCGTTCTTGAAGTACTTGTCGGCGGCGCGGTCGTACTCCTCGCCGTAGTTCTCAAACGGGTTCCAGCAGCTCACCTCGGCGTGGGTGTGGATGTCGATGGCGATCAGATTGGCGTGGTCCATGCGTGTCTCCTGGGTTGGCGCCCGCCGGTGCAGCGTCAAACCCCCAGCATGCGCCACGGCGCGTGACGCAGATCAAGGGTAAACACCAATAAAAAACGGGCTTGGCTTGCTTGAATTGGTTATGAACTATAACCACAATTCAACCAACACGAAAGCCTCTATGACCCATCCAGACATCCATTTCGAGCTGCGCGGCGACCACCAGGAAGTGGCCGTGATCCGCCTGACCCGCGCGGCCAAGCGCAATGCGCTGAACGACGGCCTGATCCTCGCGCTGCGCGACCTGTTCGAGAAAATGCCCAGCACCGTGCGCGCGGCCGTCATCGATGGCGACGGCCCCCATTTCTGCGCCGGGCTGGACCTGTCGGAGCTCAAAGAGCGCGACGCCGGCCAGGGCCTGCACCACTCGCGCATGTGGCACGCCGCGCTGGAGCGTGTGCAGTACGGCCCCGTGCCGGTCATCGCTGCGCTGCACGGCGCCGTGGTGGGCGGCGGGCTGGAGCTGGCCAGCGCCTGCCACATCCGCGTGGCCGACGAATCCACCTTCTACGCGCTGCCCGAAGGCTCGCGCGGCATCTTCGTGGGCGGCGGCGGCGCGGTGCGCATCCCCAAGCTCATCGGCGCTGCGCGCATGACGGACATGATGCTCACCGGCCGCGTCTACAACGCGCAGGACGGCGAAAAGGTCGGCTTTGCGCAGTACCTCGTACCCGAAGGCCAGGCCTTTGCCAAGGCCTTCGAGCTGGCCGTGCGGGTGGCGCAGAACGCCCCGCTGACCAACTACGCGCTGATGCACGCCCTGCCCCGCATTTCCGAGCAGCCCGCCGACCAGGGCTTCTTCACCGAAGCCATGATGGCGGCCATCGCCCAGAGCGCGCCCGAAGCCAAGTCCCGCCTCGCCGACTTCCTGGAAGGCCGCGCCGCCAAGGTCCGCAAGGACTGAGCCCGCCCCCAGTCACCCCTTGCCCCTGCTGGAATCCCTATGAGCGACCTCTCCACCCCCACCGCCCCGGCCCGCTACCGCCCCGTGACCTTCGGCGTGACCCGCGTCAGCCTGCGTGACGGTGCACCGGGCGTGCGTTACCTGCAGGCGGACCTGCCCCTGGGCGCCTTTGCGCGCCGCGTGACGGACTACCTGGTGCACTGGGCAGAGACCACGCCCGACCACAGCTTTCTGGCACGCCGCGAACAGCTGCCCGGTGGCAAGACGGGTGACTGGCAGCATGTGAGCTACGCCCAGGCGCTCGACGCCGCGCGCAGCATCGGCCAGGCCCTGCTGGACCGGGGCTTGAACGCAGAGCGCCCGGTGGTGGTGCTGAGCGAGAACACCGTCGAGCACGCCCTGCTGGCGCTGGGTTGCATCTACGCCGGTGTTCCCTACTGCCCCGTGTCGCCCGCCTATGCCACCGTGAGCCAGGACTACGACAAGCTGCGCCACGTCATCGACACCCTCACCCCCGGCCTGGTGTTTGCCGCCGACGGCGCACGCTACGGCAAGGCCATCGCAGCCACCGTGGCGGCCGATGTCGAAGTGATCCTGGCCCAGGGCGCGCTGGAGGGCCGCAAGGCCGGCACCTTCCAGAGCCTGCGCCACACCACCGCCACCCCGGCGGTGGACGCGGCCATGCACGCCACCGGCCCCGGCACCATCGTGAAGTTCCTGTTCACCAGCGGCTCCACCAAGATGCCCAAGCCGGTCATCAACACCCAGCGCATGTGGTGCGCCAACCTGCAGCAGATCTCGCTGTCGCTGCCGGTGCTGGCCGAGGCATCGCCCGTGCTGGTGGACTGGCTGCCGTGGAACCACACCTTCGGCAGCAACCACAACTTCGGCCTCACGATGATGCATGGCGGCACGCTGTACATCGACGACGGCAAGCCGACGGCCGCACTGATTGGCGAGACCCTGCGCAACCTGCGCGAGATCGCACCCACGGTGTACTTCAACGTGCCCACCGGCTTTGAAATGATTGCCGAGGCCATGAAGACCGACGCCCAGCTGCGCGCCAACCTGCTGTCGCGCGTGCGCCTGTTCTTCTACTCGGGCGCCGGCCTGGCCCAGCCCGTGTGGGACAGCCTGCACGCCACGCAAGAGGCCGCCATTGGCGAGCGCATCGTGATGTGCACGGGCCTGGGGATGACGGAATCCGCCCCCTCGGCCATGTTCTGCAACAGCCCCGACGTGCGCTCCGGCCACATCGGCGCGCCCGTGCCCGGCATGGTGCTCAAGCTGGTGGAGGTGGACGGCAAGACCGAGGTGCGCTACCGCGGCCCCAACGTCACGCCCGGCTACTGGCGCTCCGACGCCGCCACGCGCGACGCGTTTGACGACGAAGGCTACCTGTGCACCGGCGACGCCGTGAAGTGGATCGACGAGAACAACATCCACCGGGGCCTGGCGTTTGACGGCCGCATTGCCGAGGACTTCAAGCTCTCCACCGGCACCTTCGTGAGCGTGGGCCCCATGCGCGCCAAGATCATCGTGGCGGGCGCCCCCTACATCCAGGACGTGGTGCTCACCGGCCTGAACATGAAGGAAGTGGGCGCCCTGCTGTTCCCCTCCCCCGCCTGCCGCGAAGTGGCCGGCCTGGGCCCGGACGCCCCCTGGGCCGACGTAGTGGCCCACCCCGCCGTGCGCCAGCGCATCGAGGCGGTGCTGGACGGGCTGGCCCGCGAAGCCACGGGCAGCGCCAGCCGCGTGGCCCGTGCGCTGCTGATGGCCGAGCCACCCTCCATCGACAAGGGCGAGATCACCGACAAGGGCTCCGTCAACCAGCGTGCCGTGCTCAAGCACCGCGATGCGCTCGTCACGGCCTTGCACGACGACACGGCACCGGGCATCCTCAAGCCCGGCGCCTGAACCCCACCCCGAACAGGACAGACCCACCATGCAGATTCAAGGACAAGCCGCCCTCGTGACCGGCGGCGCATCGGGCCTCGGCGAGGCCACCGCACGCGAACTGGCCCGCCTGGGCGCCAAGGTGGCCGTGCTCGACCGCAATGCCGAGCTGGCCGAAAAGGTCGCCGCCGACATTGGCGGCGTTGCCTGCCCCTGCGACATCACCGACGCCGCCAGCGTGACCGCCGCGCTGGAGAAGGCCGCTGCCGCCCACGGCCCCGCCCGCATCCTCATGAACGTGGCCGGCATTGGCAGCGCCAAGCGCGTGGTGCAACGCGACGGCAGCGCCGCGCCGCTGGAAGACTTCGTGCGCGTCATCAACATCAACCTCATCGGCAGCTACAACGTGAGCCGCCTGTTTGCCGCCGCCTGCAGCAAGCTGCCCACGCTGGACAACGGCGAGCGCGGCGTGATGATGTTCACCGCATCGGTGGCCGCCTTTGACGGCCAGGTGGGCCAGCAGGCCTACAGCGCCTCCAAGGCGGGCCTGGCCGGCATGACGCTGCCCATGGCGCGCGACCTGGCGCAACACGCCATCCGCGTGTGCACCGTGGCGCCCGGCCTGTTTGCCACGCCGCTGATGAAGGAGCTGCCCGAGGCCGTGCAACAGTCGCTGGCGGCCAGCATCCCCTTCCCGCCACGCCTGGGCAAACCCGAAGAGTTTGCCGAGCTGGCTTGCCATATCGTGACGAACGGCCACCTGAACGGCGAAGTCATTCGCCTGGATGGCGCCCTGCGCATGGCGCCCCGGTAAACGATCAGCGCCACACATCAGTAAATAACAAGAGGGCGCGAAAGCGCTCCAGCTTGACCCCCGAGATTTCCGTCAGACACACACCAGGAGACATCAGCATGACCACCACCCGCCGTCAATTCGTTCAGGCCCTTGGCGCCAGCGCCGCGCTGGGCGCCTTCCACCCCTTTGCCGCCCATGCCCAGGTGGACCAGGTGAAGGTGTACTTCGGCTTCCCCGCCGGCAGCTCGGGCGACACCGTGGCCCGCCGCGTGGCCGAGAAGTGGGCTGGCAGCGCGTTCAGCAAGAACCCTGGCGTGGTGGAAAACAAGCCCGGCGCGGGCGGCCGCATTGCGCTGGAGACGCTCAAAGCTGCGCCCGCAGACGGCTCGGTGCTGGCCGTGGCACAGGTGTCGGCCCTGGCCAACTACCCGCACATCTACAGCAAGATGAACTACACCGACAAGGACTTCGCGCCCGTGTCGATCGCAGCCATCATGCACCACGGCCTGGCCGTGGGCCCCATGGTGCCCGCCAGCGTGAAGAACGTGAAGGACTTCCTGGCCTGGGCCAAGGCCAACCCCAAGGACGCCAGCTACGGCTCGCCCGGCGCGGGCTCCACGCCCCACTTCCTGGGTGCGCTGCTGGGCATCAACAGCGGTGTGGACCTGCGCCACGTGCCTTACCGTGGCTCCATCCCTGGCGTGACGGACGTGGTGGGCGGCCAGGTGGCTGCCATGGTCACGCCGCACGGCGACTTCATCGCCAACTACAAGGCAGGCAAGCTGCGCATCCTGGCCACCTCGGGCCCCAAGCGCTCGCAGTACGTGCCCGACGTGCCCACGTTTGCCGAGCAAGGCTTCCCTGAGCTGACCACCGAAGAATGGTTCGGCTTCTACGCCCCGGCCGCCACGCCCAAGCCGGTGATCGCTGCTGCCAACGCCGCCATCAACGCCGCGCTGAAGGAAAAGTCGGTCATTGACAGCCTGGCCATCGTGGGCCTGATGCCCCACGGCTCCACCCCTGAAGAACAGGCCCGCTGGCAAAAGGCCGAGTACGACAGCTGGGGCCCGCTGATCAAGAAGATCGGCTTCACCGCAGAGTCCTGATTTCCCCTGCGCCGCAGGTCCGGACTGGCACCCCAGTCCGGGCCGCCGCATGGCAAAAAATAGAAGAAACAGCCGCTAGCGCCCAACCATCAAGCGCAGACAGCTACTAATAAGAGAGCAACTCATGCAAGCCCGCCAGACCCTTGCCGACATCCAGCACCTGCTGACCACCGTGCTGAAGGCGCCCACGCGCTGGCAGGGCCTGGCGCCGTTTGCGGATACCGATGGTGACCTGGCGGCCCAGGTGCTCGACGAGGCGGCCAAGTTTGTGGACAGCGCCATCGCCCCGCTGCAGCGCAGAGGCGACGAAGAAGGCTGCCGCTTTGACGGCGGGCAGGTGCACACCCCCGCAGGTTTTCGCGATGCGTACCAGGCCTTCTGGCAAGCCGGCTGGCCGTCACTGTCTTGCGCACCCGACGATGGCGGCCAGGGCCTGCCTGCGGTGCTGGAGTGTGTGCTGTTTGAATGGCTGGCCGGTGCCAACCACGGCTGGACCATGGCGCCCGGCCTGCTGCACGGCGCGTACGAATGCATCAAGCACCACGCCAGCGACGAACTCAAGGCCCAGTACCTGGAGAAGGTCGCCACTGGCGAATGGCTGGCCACCATGTGCCTGACCGAAGCCCACGCAGGCAGCGACCTGGGAATGGTGCGCACACGCGGCGTGCCCCAGCCCGACGGCAGCGCGCGGGTGAACGGCAGCAAGATCTTTATCTCCGGCGGCGAACACGACCTGACCGACAACATCGTGCACCTGGTGCTGGCGCGCCTGCCCGACGCACCGGCGGGGCCCAAGGGCCTGTCGCTGTTCCTGATGCCCAAGGTGCTTCAGGATGGAAGCCGCAACGCCGTGGTCTGCGAGCGCATCGAAGAAAAGATGGGCCTGCACGGCAGCCCCACCTGCGTGATGCGCTTTGACGACGCCACCGGCTGGCTGGTGGGCGAGCCGAACAAGGGCCTGAACGCCATGTTCGTGATGATGAACGCCGCCCGCCTGCACGTGGGCCTGCAAGGCATTGGCCTGCTGGAAGCCGCGTGGCAAAAGGCCAGCGCCTACGCCGCAGAGCGCCGCCAGATGCGCGCGCCCGGCGCCAAGGACACCAGCCTCATTCAAGACCACCCCGCCATCCGCCGCATCCTGCACACACAGCGCGCCTGGATCGACGGCGGCCGCGTGCTGGCCTACCACACCGCCCTGCAACTGGATGTGGCTAAACACAGCACCGACGCGGGCGAACGCGCTGCCGCACAGCGCTGGTGCGCGCTGGTCACGCCCGTGCTCAAGGCCGCGCTCACCGACCAGGCCTTTCACGGCGCCAGCGCCTGCCTGCAGGTGTTTGGCGGCCACGGCTATGTACGCGAATGGGGCATCGAGCAGATCGTGCGCGACGCGCGCGTGGCCATGATCTACGAGGGCACCAACGAGATCCAGGCCATCGACCTGCTGGTGCGCAAGGTGCTGGCCGATGGCGGCCAAGGCCTGGCAACGCTGCTGACCACACTGCCCGGCGCAGCACCCAGCGCCGCCGCCAGCGCGCGCCGCCATGCGCTGGTGGAGATCACGCAGACCCTGGCGATTGCCGCCCAGTCCGACCCCGAACTGCCCTACTGGGTGGCCGACGACTACCTGCGCGCCGTGGCGCTGGTGCTGCTGGAATGGGCCTGGGCCCAGATCGGCGCCGCCCGCCCCCACCGCGCGGAACAGTCCACCGCTGCCACAGACCGCTGGACCCCACCCGCCCAGGCCTTCGCCCAGTGGGTGCTGCCCGAATTCGACCTGCGCACCACCATCCTGCGCCAGCGCATTGCCCAGGCGTTTGAATTCAGGCCGCAGGAGGCCGCAAGCGCATGATTCATATGCGCCAGCAGCTCCTGATTCAGTAGCAAAACACAAGCTTCACCCATCTCCCACCCACAGCGTGTTGAGGCCACGTTGCGGGTTCTAGAGAACCTGTTCAGAACCTTTTAGGGGATCGCATTGGAGTGCAATCGGGATGAGTGGATGCTTCGGATGCGCTGCATGGGCTCGTGCCCATGCAAGCAGCCGGGGCTTCCAATCGCCCGATTTCACTCCAACCCTTCGGGCAAGTGCCTTGCCGGGCGGTCTGCGGCGTTGCGGCGCTTGTTGATAGCCGAGCTATCAACTGCGTACCGCGCCTTGCATCCCATCCCGGCAAGGTACTTGTGCGACCCCGAAAAGGTTTTGAACAGGTTCTAACGCCTCAAAAAAACCACTGGAGACAACACCATGCGCTTGAAGATGAGAAGAAACCGGATGCGTGCCCACCAACCCCTGGCGCTCTCGGCCGCAGCCGCTGCCTTGCTCATGGGCTGTGGCGGCTCGTCAGATGCCGCCCTGCCCCAGCTCTCCGCCGCCACACCGGCCACCCTGCAGTCCTGCGCCACGCTGGCCAGCAGCTTGGCGTTGCCCGACACGCGCATCACCTCGGCCGAACAAGTGCCCGCAGGCCCCATCACCGTGCAGGGCGTGACCACCCAAGCGCCTGCGCACTGCCTCGTCAAAGGCAAGATGAAAGAACGCACCGGCCCCGTGGACGGAGCCAGCTACGCCATCGGCTTTGAGATGCGCCTGCCCGTGGAGTGGAACGGCCGCTTTTTGCACCAGGCCAACGGCGGCCTGGACGGCAGCGTGGTCACCGCGCTAGGTTCGGTGAGCGGTGGCGCCCCCGTGGCGCCTGCCCTGGTGCAAGGCTTTGCGGTGCTCAGCTCTGACGCAGGCCACGGCGCGCCCACGCCCTTCTTTGGCGTGGACCCACAGGCCCGGCTGGACTATGGCTACCAGGCCGTCGGCACCCTCACCCCCATGGCCAAGAACCTGATTAAGAGCGCTTACGGCAAGGCGCCCGACCGCTCGTACCTGGCCGGCTGCTCCAACGGCGGCCGCCACGCCATGGTGGGCGCATCGCGCTATGCCGAGCAGTACGACGGCATCCTGGCGGGCAACCCCGGCTTTCACCTGCCCAAGGCCGCCACCACCCAGCTGTGGAAGGCCCAGCAATACGCCAAGGTATCCACCAAGGACGCCAGCGGCCTGCCCGACCTGACCACCGCCGTGAGCCCGGCCGAGTTCAAGCTCATCAGCAGCAAGATCGTCGCCAAGTGCGACGCGCTGGACGGCGCCACCGACGGCCAGGTCAACGACGTGGCCGCCTGCCAAGCCGCCTTCAACCTGCAGACCGACGTGCCCACCTGCACCGGCGCCCGCGACGGCAGCTGCATCACCAGCGAGCAAAAGGGCGTGCTGGCCAGCATCTTTGCCGGCCCCAAGAACAGCAAGGGCGAAGCGCAGTACGCTGGCACCTGGTGGGACCCCGGCATTGCCGGCGCCAACTTTGCATCGTGGCATTTTGGCGCCCCCGCCACGCGTGACGCCGGTGCAGTGGCCTTCATCTTCACCTCGCCCCCATCCAGCGTGGCCGCGTTCACCGCCATCCCCGGCATGCAGTACGCGCTGAACTTCAGCATGGAGACCGACTACCCCAAGATGTTCGCCACCACGGCGCAATACACCGAGTCGCCCTGGTCGTACATGACCCCACCCAATGAGACGGACCTGAGCACCCTGAAGAACCGGGGCGCCAAGATGATCGTCTTCCACGGCGTGGCCGACGGCGTGTTCTCGCCCATGGACACCGCCAACTGGATGGACCGCCTGCAGGCCAACCACAGCGGCAAGGCCGACGCCTTTGCACGCCTGTTCCTGGTGCCCGGCATGAACCACTGCTCCGGCGGCCCCGCCACCGACCAGTTCGACATGCTGGCCCCACTGGTGGCCTGGGTGGAACAAGGCAAGGCACCCGACAGTGTGACGGCGAAAGTGCGCGGCGCAGGCGCCAACGTGGTCAACGCCGAGCTGCCCGCCAGCTGGTCCGCCAACCGCACCCGGCCACTGTGCGTGTACCCCAAGGTCGCCCGCTACAACGGCACGGGAGATGTGGAGAGCGCGAGCAGTTTCAGCTGCAAGTAATCAGTTCAGCGCTTGAAAAGCGGGAAGCACGGCACAAGCCGAGCTTCCCTTTTTCTTTTCCTTTTACGCCTTGGCGCGAGGCTTCATGCGAAAGCTGACGCCCATGCGGTTGATGGCATTCATGCTGGCAATCGTGAGCGTCAGGTCCACCAGGTCCTTCTCTCCAAACACGGCCAGCGCGGCCGCATAGGCCTCATCAGAGGCATGGGTCTCGCTCACGCGCGTCACCTCCTCGGCCCAGGCCAGCGCAGCGCGCTCCTGCTCGGAGAACAGATACGCCGCCTCACGCCACACGGGGACGAGCACCAACTTCTCCACCGACATGCCTTCGGCCAGCAGGTCACGCGTGTGGATGTCGATGCAGTGCGCGCACCCGTTGATCTGCGACACGCGCAGGAAGACCAGGTGCGTCAGCAAGCTGGGCAGGCCCGTGCCCTGGGTGACGAAGTGGTGCAGCGTCCCGATAGCCTTGGCACCCTCGGGCGATACGTTGAACCAGACAGCGCGATTCATACAGCAGTTCCTTCACATTGAATGTTGAGCAGAGGGCGATATCGACCTCCTGCTCTCAAGACGTGTGATGTGAGGGTGCTGTGACAGATGGTGGAGAAATGGGTGCAGACCTCGCCATGGTCGCCGCGGTGGGGCAAAGCGAGGCACTCGACAGCTTGACGGCGAAGGTACGCGGATCAGAGGCCAATGTCGTCAACAAGAAGCTGCCCACCAGCTGATTTGCCAACCGGACACGACGCTATGTGTGCCCGAATGTGGCGCGGTACAACGGGACGGGGAAGTGGAGAGTGCGAGCAGTTTTAGCTGCGAGTGAAGAGGTATTGAGAGTGGGAAGCCGGGCTTGTGCCGGGTTTCATTTTTGCAGGATAGTTAACTCGAAGAGTTACTCGCCACCTCAAAGCAATCGCTCATCAACTAGGTTGGACGGCGTGCGCAGGTGGAGTAGTTGCATATGTATCGCCAGTTCAAAAGCGGGCTTACTGCTGCGCGATCCAAACGGCACACTGGCAACCTACTTGAGAACCTTATTCGCATGGGCGAACATCTCCGCAAATGCGTCGCGCTCTTGCGCCTTCAGGTCGCTTAGCGAATGGGTCCGGGTCCACCGCAAGTACGCTTTTGCCAACTTGTATTTGCTGAAGTCCGTAACAACGCGCTGGAAGATATCAACAATCCCACGCGACGGCTCAGCAGCTGCCTCCACAGCAACATCCCAGCCAAGTTCTTCCTTGCCTACCTCTATAAGCGTATCTCGCAGAAGATCCTCCACCTCCACTCCGTGAACAGCACCTTTGTAAAAATCTTTAGTGCGCATTACTGCCTTCTGCCCAAGGGTATGAGTGAGAGTGTCTTGCTTGGCCGCTTGATCGCCAGCTGAGTCCGAATCCAATAGTGCTGCGACCTTCAGTTTCTGTGCGTGAAGGATGGTCGCGAAATAGACCACTTTTCCGGCATTGCCAGCAGGCACAAGCGCCACCTTCTCTTCCAATGACTTCTCGCCTGCATCGTCAAACAACTTCGATGTGGCATCGACGTACCAATAGTCGGTAAGCCCTTCAAGAACAAGGTTTCTCTGTTGCGCAAAAAGACTTTGCGCCAGATCGTAACCAAGCGCTTCCTGCAGTGGCAGCAGTGCTGGCGAATCAGAAGCTGCAACGGTCGTTGACGCCTTAGTGCCAGTTGCACGGTCCTTCATCTCTACCACACGCACGAGGTCCAGTTCGTCCGGACCAACTAAAAAGGGGGAGTGCGTCGTGTATATCGTTTGGTTGCGTTCAGATAGCTTCGACAGCGTCGATCGAAATTCCCGTTGCTTAAGACCGTGAAGACTGACGCCAGGCTCATCGAGCAAAAGGATGGCGTTGCGGTGCTTACCTTCAGCTTCGGCAAAAAAGATTACGAAGAAGGACACCAGCCACTGAAAGCCTTCGGACCGTTGGTCCAGTTCAACTTCCACACCTATCGAGTCCTCGACAACCAGCTTTAAATACTGGCCATCGGGAACGATCCTCACCTTCGCCGCTTCGCCCCGACTCTCGTCAGGGGCCCAGATCGACCGAACTTCAGTCGTCAACCGGACGCTGGCCGCATTTAACTGATACTGCCGTTCATCCAAACTCTTCTGGTAGGCCTTGATTGCTTCAGGATTGTTCTGCGCCGGGACTTCCTTCGACGCCAAGTCTGATAGCTCGCGTGGCGAGAACCCAATGAGCTTCAATAGGCAAAGATTGCCGTAATCGTAGGTCTTGTCATCAAGAATATTCTGCTCAACACGCGCAGCTAAATGGTTTAGCTGAATTCTTGGCTTGACCCTAAGGTAGTTGTTGAACAGAACAAATGTCGGCGTGTGCGCCCACAACAACTTGTAAACCTCCGATCGCACCTTGTCGGCATTACAAGCGATCATCAACCGGTCATAGCGCTCTTCCTCTGCTTGCGAGGCTTCATCTATAAACGTAAGAGCAGCCTTAAGGGCCGTCTCCAATGCGGCGCCGCGCGCGGTAGAAACGAGATCGGATGGAGCCCATGTCCCAACCAGATCCTCGATGTCTTTGGCTGCGGCCTCAGCTCCTGCATTTGAGCCTTCCGGCGGGTCAGAACGTCGAAGATGCGCAACGAGCCTCGTCACATCTTTTGAAATTGTCGTAGTGGTCGGGATGCTAGGCCCGCCCTCGATTGAATGAAACGCCTCGTCATTCGCATATCGCCCCCGCCTATATAAAACGTCGGCATAGTCAGACGGCAATAGCGCCTTGTCATCGTCGTCAAGAATGAACCAGCCTTCAACAACGATCTCTTTTGCGGGATTTATCGCTCCAGTCCGGATCTGATGAAACTTGGATCGAGGGAAGTCACGAAGCGCCTCTAGGCCCTCAACCTCTGCTGGCCTGTTGATCTGCTGGAGAGCCTGAAGTATTGCTGTCTTGCCAGCCTCATTAGCTCCAACCAGAATCGTCTTCATCTTCTCAACGTCGAAGACGCCGGTATCGATGATGCTTCGATAGTTGCGTACGCGCGCACGTCCCAGCCGCATGGTCGTGTCTCCCCTAGAGCAGTTTTAGTGCAATTAGCCTACTATGAAAACCTCAATTGCGCATTGAATTTCGGCGCCAGTTGTGAGGACGCCCCCCCCCCGCGACCGCCCTCCCAAGCCGAGGTATTCAAGAGGCGCGTTCTCATTCCGTTGCAAGCAGTACCAGCGCAGCTACTTCGGTCACCCAACAACTGAAGCGCTTGCGCTTCGATATTCGAACCAAGGCCTTCCACAAGTACTCGTCCAAACTCGTACCGTCGCCGTTTTAGAGGCCGACCGCCATGGCGTGACACAGGTAGGTGGAAGCCTGATGCCCCGCAGGCCAACCAGCGGTGACCGTCGCCTAATCCGGCGCACCAGGCGTACGTACCACTGGCAATTGCGATCTGCTGGCTTCTTCTTTCACCTTCTTACCCTGGTCGTAATGCCACTTGATGGCGAAGAACATGCCGGTGCCGAACACGGCCACCTTGAAGACAATGAAGACTATCGGGACCCAATCCATCTTGGAAATTTTCCTGGCTATTGATTGGAACTATCGGATGTGAAGTGCACTGCCTCAAAACGCTGCGTCAGCAGCTTCATCGTGTTCAAGCCATCGTCGAATAGCACATCGACACCACGGGCAAATGATCTGAAAACTTGGTGCGATGCTATCGGGCCTACTGTGCGGGCGTAAGCATCAGTTCCGCCTAAATTTTGCGTAGCAGATGGAGACCGCTGCCCAACGCGACTGCCTGCACTAAGCGCCGATCTGGGCGCAAAAAAAGGCTTGCAGGGAGACACCCCATGCAAGCCTTTAACTGGGTAGCAGCGCTACCGCAGGGTGCTCAAAACGGCAACCCCACATAGTTCTCCGCCAGCGACCCCAGCGCCTTCTCGGACGAGAACAGGTACGCCAGGTCCGTGTCCTGCAGCTTCTGGTCATACGCCAGCGACTCGGGGAAGGTGTGCAGCATGGTCGTCATCCACCACGAGAAGCGCTGGGCCTTCCATACGCGGGCAAGGGCCTTTTCCGAGTATTTGTCGAGGCCGGTGCTGTCGCCATTCTTGTAGTGCGCCACCATGGCGTGGTACAGGTAGTAGATGTCGGATGCGGCGCTGTTCAGGCCCCGTGCGCCGGTGGGCGGCACGATGTGGGCGGCATCGCCCGCCAGGAACAGGTTGCCGTAGCGCATGGGCTCGGCCACAAAGGAGCGCAGCGGGGCGATGGACTTTTCAATGGATGCGCCGGTGATGAGCTGCTCGGCCACTTCGGCAGGCAGGCGGCGCTTCAGCTCGGCCCAGAAGGCTTCGTCGGACCAGTCTTCTACGGTGTCGGTCAGCGGCACCTGGATGTAGTAGCGGCTCAGCACCTGCGAGCGCAGCGAGCACAGCGCAAAGCCGCGTTCGTGCTTGGCGTAGATCAGCTCGGGCGAGACGGGCTTGGTGCGCGAGAGCACGCCCAGCCAGCCGAAGGGGTAGACCTTTTCATACTCTTTGAGCACGTCGCGCGGGATGGACTTGCGGCTCACGCCGTGGAAGCCGTCGGCGCCGATGACGAAGTCGCAGTCGATGCGCACCACCTCGTCGCCGTTGCGGTAGGTCACGTACGGGTTGGCGCTTTTCAGGTCGTGCGGCTGCACGTCTTCGGCGTTGTGGATGACGATACCGTTCATGCGGTCGCGCGCTTCGTACAGGTCGCGCGTCAGCTCTGTCTGGCCGTAGACGACCACGGAACTGCCGCCGCTGTACTTGTGCAAATCGACCCGGTCCATCTTGCCGTCGTGGGCAATGATGAAGCCGTCGTGGATCTCGCCTTCCTTGTCCATGCGCTCGCCGCACTGGGCCTCGCGCATCAGCGCGGCAAAGCCGTGCTCCAGCACGCCGGCGCGGATGCGGCCCAGCACATATTCGCGGCTTTGGCGCTCCAGCACGATGGTGTCGATGCCCTTGAGGTGCAAGAGCTGCGAGAGCATGAGGCCCGAGGGGCCTCCGCCGATGATGCAAACCTGGGTTTTCATAGCGTCTCCAGTAGTGGTTGGTGTGTTCATGACATGGGTCAAACGGACCACCCAAAGATACGTGGCACAGTCGCCGCGTTGAATGGACGGATGGAGCCAGAACATGCACTTTTCGAACATCGATGGCATCCGCTCTTACAGCCTGTTTGGCGAGTCGCAGCACCTGCCCGATGTGCTGCACTGCGAGACGATTGCCGAGCGTTCGGCGCTGCACGACTGGGAGCTGGCACCGCACCGGCACACGCGGCTGCACCAGGTGCTGCTGATCACGTCGGGCGGGGGCGTGGCGCACCTGGATGGCGAGCGGGTGCCGCTGTTTGCCGGCGCGCTCATCAACGTGCCGCAAGGGCATGTGCACGCGTTCCGCTTTACGCAGCACACGCAGGGCTGGGTGGCCACGCTGGCGGATGAATTGATGGACGAGATTTTTGTGCGCGTGGGCGATGTGCGGCGCGACCTGGCGCGGCCCGCCGTGGCGCCCGCGCCGCCACAGCTGCACCAGGCTATGGGCCAGGTCTGGCAGGAGTTCTCGGGCCGCACCAAGGCGCGCGCGCTGGTGCTGCGGGGCCTGAGCGCCACGCTGCTGGGCTGGGTGGCGCGTGCGATGGAAGAACACAGCCCGGGCGATGCGGCAGCGCCAGAGTCCAGCCTGGTACAGCGGCTGGAGGCGCTGATCGAGGCGCATTTTCTGGAGCACTGGCAGGTGGCCGACTACGCGCGGGCGCTGGCCGTGTCGCCCACGCACCTGAGCCGCGTGGCGCGGGCTGCCACGGGCGTGTCGGCCCAGCGGCTGATTGAGGCGCGGCTGATGCGCGAGGCGCGGCGCAACCTGGCCTACACCCACCTGGGCGTGGCCACCATTGCCTACGCGCTGGGCTATGCCGACCCGGCGTACTTCACCCGCGCCTTCACGCGCGATGCGGGCCTGTCGCCGCGTGCGTTTCGGGCGCAGGTGGCGGCATCGGCGCCCGCACAGGCGATGTGATGCCGCGTGACAGGCTGCTGACACGCCGCTGTCAGCAGCCCCAGCTCACCATCGGGGCTTCTTACTTTCGTTCTTTCACACACAAGGAGCCCCCATGAAAAACGCCATCGCCTGGTTTGAAATCCCCACCACCCAGCTGGACCGCGCCCAGGCCTTTTACGAGGCCGTGCTGGGCCAGCCCATGCGCCGCGAGAACATGGGCCCGAGCGAAGGCGCTGTGTTTGCCTACGACCCCGAGGCCGATGGCGCGGGCGGCGCGCTGATGATGGGCCCCACGGCGCCCCAGGTGTCGGGCAGCGGCACACTGGTGTACCTGGACGCCTCGCCCTCGCTCGACGCAGCGCTGGAGCGCGCGGTGGCCCAAGGCGGTCGTATAGCGTTGCCGCGCCAGGCACTGCCACCGGGCATGGGCTTCTTTGCGCACATCCATGACCTGGATGGCAACCGTGTCGGGCTGCATGCGCCCGATTGAGACCTGGAACCGATCCCTCTCACCAAAAGGAGCACCCATGGAAGCACAGGAACTGCACCGAGGCCGGCTGATCGACCACCTTCAGCTCGTGGTGCGCGACCTCGCCGCCAGCCGCAGGTTCTACGCGGCCGTGTTCGACGCACTGAACGTGCCCATGGGCGGAACGGCCGAGGACTACTTCTGGGCGGATGAGCTGTTTGTCTCCACCGCCGACAGCGTGGCCGCGCAGGGGCACCTGACAGGCCGGCACCACCTGGCCTTTCAGGCGCAAGACCGGGCGATGGTGGATGCGTTCTACAAGGCGGCCGTGGCCCATGGCGGTACCGACAACGGCGCACCGGGTGAGCGGGCTTACCACCCCGGCTACTACGCGGCGTTTGTGCTGGACCCGGACGGCAACAACATCGAGGCCGTGTTCCATGGCGACGCGCAGCGCAGTGCGGCGTCGGTGAAGATCACGTTCTGAAGTGTGGGTCAGCCCGCCTCCGGCCGGGCCAGTCCACGCAGCGGGATGGGCGTGGAGAACACGATGGACGTGCGCGTTTCGCCATAGCCGTTGATGTCGCCCAAGAAGCGCTCCAGATCGGGCAGGTCGCGCGCCACGACCTGCATCACATACGAGTCGTTGCCGCTGACGTGGTGGCATTCGAGCACCTGGGGCGACTGGCGCAGCTTGTCGATCAGCGCCTTCTTGCCGGGCTGCGGCACGTTGATGCCCACCACGGCGCGTACGCCGTAGCCGACTTTGGTGGGGTCGATGTCGGCATGCACGCCACGCACCACGCCCGCTTCCTGCAAACGCCTCAGGCGCTCCAGCGTGGCGGGCACCGACAGGCCCACGGCCTCGGCCAGTTCCTTGAGCGAGGCGCGGCCATCGGCCTGCAGCGCGCTGATCAGGCGCCAGGCTTTGTCATCGACTTCCATACAAGCCTTTCTCGATGGGCACAGAAAAAACCGAAACCCTATTCTGGATTCGCCGAATTTTCTGCATTCTCCATCGCCAGACGCCGCCCTAGCATCGGTGCATGGACTTCACTTCAATCACCGTGTTTCTGCAAGCCGCCGTCATCGGCGTGCTCATTGCGGCCCCTGTGGGCCCCATTGGCTTGCTGACAATGCAACGCACTCTGGAGCGCGGCCTGGCGGCCGGGCTGGCCACGGGCCTGGGCGCCGCTATGGCCGATGCGGTGTATGGCGCCGTGGGCGCCTTCAGCGTGCGCTGGCTCATCGACGGGCTGACGCAGGCCAGGACGCCGCTGGCGCTGGGCGGTGGCGCACTGCTGCTGGTGCTGGCGTGGCGCACCTGGCACGCGCCAGTGGCCCACAACGCCGCACCAGCACGCGACGCGCGCGGCCTGCTGGGCCTGGCGGCCGGCACGTTTGCGCTGACGCTGGCCAACCCGGCCACCATCGTGTCGTTCATTGCGGTGTTTGGCTCGCTGGGCGGCGGCCGGCCCAGCCTGCCGTCGCCGCTGTGGATGGTGGCAGGTGTGCTGGTGGGCTCTGCCGCCTGGTGGCTGCTGCTGACCAATGCGATTGCCTACCAGCGGCAGCGCTTTACGCCCGCCTGGCGCCTGCGCATCAACCGGGCGTCGGCCCTGCTGCTGGGCGGGTTTGCGCTGTGGCAGTGGGGGCAGCTGGTCTGAGGCGTTGCGCTGCGCACAGGGATGCTGCAAAGGTACTGACACTGCGGTGTCAGCAGCAGGCCCGCACCATCGGTGGCTTCTTTGACCAGGAGCTTTTTCATGACCGACGCCCTGCTGCAACACCCCCTTTGGCCGGATGCCGAGCCTGCGCGCAACGACATACCTGTATCGGCAGCGACCTCTGCAGCCGCCACGCGCCGCAACTGGATCGCCGTGGCCTGCGCCCAGCACGCCCGCCGGGGCTGCGCCACGCCGGGCGCGGGCTACATGCAGGTGTGCCATGGCAAGGTGGCGCCGCTGCAGCGCATACGGCCCGGCGACCGTGTTGCGTACTACGCGCCCACGGTGACCATGGGCGGCAAGGACCGGCTGCAGGCCTTTGTCTCCATCGGCATCGTGTTGCCGGGGTCGCCGTATGCGTTTGATATGGGTGGCGGGTTTGTGCCGTCGCGGCGGGACGTGGCCTATGTGCCTGCACGTGAGGCGGCGATTGCGCCGCTGCTGGACGCGCTGGAGTTTGTGGACGACCGCCAGCGCTGGGGCAGCAAGTTCCGGTTTGGGCTGTTGGCCGTCAGCGACCACGACATGCGCCTGATTGCGCAGGCGATGCAGGCCGAGCTGCAATCACTACATTTTTAATAGCGCCTCAGGCAATGGGCACTAGCGCATCTGGCCCCAAAGGCTTCAAACGGGTCGTGAACAGCACCGTGGCGCCTCTGAACAGCCCGCAGACGGGCGTCAGCACACCGCCATCAGCGAGTCCACCACCCGGCGTTGGGCGGCGGTCAGTGCGGTATAGCCTTCACGCAGCAGTCGCAGCACGATCGCGTGGATTTCAATTTCGCTAGCGGGCATGGTTTTCTCCTTGAACGGCAACAGTGGGCGGCCGCCGCAGGGGCTGGCCGATGACATGGGCGCCAGCCACGACAAAAAGAGGCGGGCGACCGGGCCTGCCCCACCATGGACCAAGCCCCGATGCCACTGTGCCGAGGAGGCGGCGCAGGCGGTGGCGCGATAAACGGGGAAGTTCGCGGGCTTTTTCGCGCGCCGCTCTACAAGCAAAAAGCCTAAGGCGAGGTGGCCCCGGGCACGTAGGCGTCGATGACCGGCGGCTCGCTGTCCCCCGCTGCGGTGCGGGCCAGCTTGAACCAGGTCCAGGTCTCCACATCGGGCGCGTCGTAGCTACCGTAGGACTGCCCGCCCCACGAAAAGTACGAGCCCTTGTTGCCGGTAGTGAGGGTGCGCTTGCCCACAGCCAGGCTGCCGTCTTTGAGCAGCGCCAGCCGGAACCCTTGCAGCTTGCCAGAGGTCCCGGGCTCGTTGCCGGACGGTGCGGTCTGCGGAGCCAGGTCGAGCATGCCGGAGCTGCAGTGGGCCTGTGCGCCGCTGTAGGTGACCAGGCTCCACTGCCGGGTGAGCGAGGTGCGCACGTTGCGCGCGCGGTTGATGGTGCGCGTGCGCAGCGTGGTTTCGCCGCGCTGCTGCTGCACCCAGACCTGCATCTCGGCCGAGCCGGTAAAAAACGGCAGGCTGCCCCGCACACCCGCAGGCTCGACCGGCGGCCAGGCGTACACGCCTTGCAGGGACGGGCAACCGAACCAGCTGCTCTGCACCGGGCCAAACGCCGCAGGCGGCTTGGGCGACCCTTGCACCTCCGGCCCGCAGGCCGTGAGGGCCAGGCAACACAGGGTCAGCGTTGCGGCGCCGCCGATGCGCTGCACGCGCCGTGGTGGGATGCGCAGGGCGCTGTGCAATGGCGAGGGAGCGGCAGGTGTCATGGTGTCTGGGCAGTGGTGCAGCCCGATTGTCGGGCTGAACACGGGGCCTGCGGATGATCCATTTGCTCCACTTTTGATAGCTGCTTGCGCATATTCCACTAGCGCATCAGCACCAAAAGGCTTCAAAACGTGCTGACGCTCCCCAAGGCATGGCCTGGAGGGTCGTCGGAACCGTCTAAGAGCGGCTAACAAAACTCAGCGAAGCGGTTCTGGCTAGGCGCTGTGTCGCAGGCAGTACGAGCAGTACGACAAGACACAGCAACAACGCCAGAGGAGTTTTGTTCGCCGCTCTAAGGATGCGCAGGCCCCGCCCGCACGCGGGCCAGCGCCTCGGGCACATCGCGCCACGCCGGGCGGCCGGGGGCGTAGCGCTGGCGCATGTAGCCCGCCAGCTCGGTGATCTGCGCGTCGCTGAGCGCGTGGCCAAAGCCGGGCATAAAGCCAATGTCCCGCGCGGCAGGCTCGCGGATGCCGTGCACGATGACCTGCAGCAGGTTGTCGGGCCGGTCGCTGTGCAGATTGCTGTTGAGCGCCAGGGGCACGTTCACGCCCAGCAGCTTCGGGCCGTCGCCGTCGTGGTGGCAGGCGGCGCAGGCACCGTCGAACAGGCGCTGGGCCTGGCCGGGCTGCGGCGCGAGTGCTGCGGCCTGGGCCACGGCGGTTTGTGCGCGCTGCTGCGGGTCTGACACAGGCTGGGTGGCTGGTTGGGTAGCCGTGTCCGCAGCGGTGAACGAGGCCAGGTAACTCGCCATGGCGCGGATGTCGTCGTCAGGCAAGTGGGCGAGCTCGCGCACCACGGGCGCCATGGGGCCGGAGGCGCTGCCGTGCTGCGGGCTGTGGCCGTGGCGCAGGTAGCCATACAGCGCATCGGCCGTCCAGGGTACGGGCGCTTTCGATAGACCGGTGAGCGCAGGCGCCTCCCAGCCATCAATCATGGCGCCCGACAGAAACGCAGCGCCACCCAGCTCGGCCCCCAGCGCATTGCGCGGCGTGTGGCAGGCGCCGCAGTGGCCCACGCCCTGCACTAGGTAAGCGCCCCGGTTCCATTCGGGCGGGCGGGTCGGGTCCGGCTTGAACGGCGTGGCGTCGTGGAACAGCGCGTTCCAGCCCGCCATGAGGGGGCGCACGCTGAACGGGAAGGTCAACGCGGTCTTCGGTACCTCGGCCCGCACGGCGGGCTGCACCATCAGGTAGGCGTACAGCGCCGTGAGGTCGTCGTCGCTCATCTTGGCGAACGAGGTGTAGGGGAACGCGGGGTACAGGTGTTTGCCATCGCGCGAGATGCCTTCGCGCATGGCGCGCTGGAAGGCGCTGAAGGACCACTGGCCGATGCCGGTCTCGGCGTCGGGAGTGAGGTTGGTGGTGTAGACCTTGCCAAAGGGCGTTTCCATGGCGCGGCCGCCCGTGTTGGGCGTGCCGCCCGGTGCGGTGTGGCACACCGCGCAGTCGCCCGCAGCGGCCAGCAAGCGGCCACGCTCGATGGTGGCGGCGTTGTAGACCGAGGCACCCGCCGTCTGCACCACGGGCGCGATGGAGGGGCGCCAGCCCAGCAGCGCGGCGCCCATGGCGATGCCACCAGCGGCTAGGGCCAGGGCGCGCGCCCAGGGGCTGCGCTGGGTGGGCCATGTGGCGCTGGCGGGCACGGTGGGTGCGGGCAGCTCCAGCGTGGGCAAAACCTCGGCCTGCTCGGTGGGTGCGGTGCTGCCTGCAGCCGCCTCGCCTGCGCCGCCGGGCAAGGGGCTGAGCCCGGCGCGCACCACCTCGGGCGTGAACGGCGGCGCGCGAAAGCGCACGCCCGTGGCGTCAAAAATCGCGTTGGCAATCGCTGCCGTGCCCGGCACTGACGACGACTCGCCCGAGCCCAGCGGCGCCTCGTCCTGCCGGGGCATGTGCATGACCTCGATGACCGGCACCTCGCGGAAGCTCAGGATGGGGTAGCTGCCCCATTCGCGGTTGTCCACGGCCTGCTTGACGGGCTCGAACGTCACCTGCTCCTTGAGCGCGCGGCTGGTGGTCTGCAGCACGTTGCCGTGTACCTGCTGCTCCACACCGGCGGGGTTCACCATCAGGCCCGCATCGTGCCCCACGACCACGCGGCGCACATGCACCTCGCCGGTCTTCTTGTTGACCTCCACATCGGCCACCCAGGCGGCCCAGGCGGCGCCAAAGCCGGGCCATTTGCTGTGGATGTAGCGGGCATAGGCAAAGCCCTGGCCTTGCACCCAATCCCCATCCAAGGGGCGCTGCTGGGGGCCGGTGCGGCGAATCCAGCCCGCCTTTTCGGCCGTGGCCTGCACCAGCTCGGCGGCGCGCGGGTCGTTCAGCAGCTGCAGGCGAAACTGCACCGGGTCCACACCCGCAGCAGTAGCCAGTTCGTCCACATACGACTCGTGCGCAAACGAGTTGGGCAGGGCCGACACGCCGCGCAGCCACGACGCGCGCACGATGGGCGGCATGTCGTTGACGGCCACGCGCAGGTTGTCGTACTGGTAGGGCGGGCGCGCGGTGCGGTCGCCCATCTCATAGGCCTGGGCCACGGGCTCGATGGTGCGGGTGAGCAGCAGGGCCAGCGTGGGGGCGCCGTTGGAGGGGTAGGACGTTTCAAAGTCGTACGCCGCTACGGAGCCATCGGCCTTGAGCCCGCCGCGCACCTGCATGAGCTGCGCCGTGCCCTTGGGCTCCCACAAATGCTCCTGCTCGCGCGTGAGCTGCACGCGCACCGGCGCACCGACGGCGCGCGAGAGCAGCGCGGCATCGGCCGCCACATCGTCGGCGCCGTTGCGGCCGTAGCAGCCTGCAGCCTCCATGCGGATGAGGTCGATGTCCACATCGGCCAGCCCCATCAGGCGGGCCAGGTCGGCGCGCAGCACATGGGGGTTTTGCGTGCCAGCCCACACCGCCATGCGGGGGCGGCCCGTGCTGTCATCACTGCGCCATTCGGCCACCGCGCACGATGGGCCGATGGATCCATGCATCTGGTAGGGCCACACATAGGTGCGTGGCATGGGCTGGCCGTCGGCAGACAGCGCGGCCAGGGCGCCCTCCACATCGCCCTCGTCCACCAGGCGGCGCTGCGTGGCGGGGTTGGCGCGGATGGCTTGTTCCAGCGCCTCGGCGCTGTCCTGGCGCGGGAAGCCGGGCCAATCCTTCCAGCGCACTTTCAAATCGCGCAGCGCCTGCTCGGCCTGTTCCTCGCGCTCGGCGACGATGCCCACAAAGTCGCGGATCACCACCACGGCGCGGATGCCGGGGATGTGGGCGATGGACTGCTGGTCTACTGATTCAAGCGTGTTGCCGATGAAGTCGCCATGGTCAGCCCCCGCGTACGGCGGGCGCACCACACGGCCGTGCAGCATGCCGGGCACGCGCATGTCGTGCACAAACACCAGCTCGCCGCTGACCTTGGCGGGGATGTCCACACGCGGCACGGACTGGCCGACCACGGTGTAATCGGCGGCGGCCTTGGTGGGCGTGGCGTCCACCAGCTCCAGCGTGGTGTGCGCGCCCGCCAGCAGCGCGCCGTAGGCCACTTGGCGCGACGGGTCTGCAGTGATCTGCACCACCCCGTCGCGCACCTGCAGTGCCTCCACCGGCACGCCCAGCCGCTCTGCGGCCTGGGCCACCAGCCAGTGGCGCGCCTGCGCGGCAGCGGTGCGCAGGGGCTTGGCGTGGATCTGGATGGATGCGCTGGCGATGGTGGCGCCCTGGTTGGGCGCGCGCGTGGTGTCGCCCAGCACCATGTTCACCTGCGCCAGCGGCACGTCCAGTTCTTCGGCCACGATCTGCGCGAGTGCGGTGCGGATGCCAGTGCCCAGGTCCACATGGCCGTTGAGCGCGGTCACGCTGCCGTCGTCCCACACGGCGATCAGTATCTCCACGCCCTCGGCCGGGTTGCCCGCCACCAGCGCGGGCTGGCCCTTGACGGGCGGTGGTGCGGGCGGTGGGTTGCGCACCACCAGCAGCACGCCCCGGGCGGCATGGAAGTCGGCGCGGGTGAGCGGGCTGTGGGCGCGCAGGGATGGAGGCGTGTTCATGCCTGGGCCTCGCGCATCAACTGGGCAGCGCGCAGCACGGCGCGGATGATTTCGACATGCGTGCCGCAGCGGCACAGGTTGCCCGACAGCTCGCGGCGCACAGCGGCTTCATCGGGGTCAGGATTGCGCTCCAGCAAGGCCACGGCCATCATCACCATGCCGCTCAGGCAATAGCCGCACTGCGCGGCCTGTTCATCCACAAAGGCCTGCTGCACCGGGTGAAGTCCTGCGGTGCGGCTGCAGCGCCCGGGCAGCCCTTCCAGCGTGGTCACCTCGCGGCCCGCCACGCCCTGCGCCGGGATCACGCAGGCCCGCGCGGCAATCCCGTCCACCAGCACCGTGCAGGCACCACACTGCCCCAGGCCACAGCCGTATTTGGGGCCGTTGAGCGACATGTCGTTGCGCAGCACGTGCAGCAGCGTGGCGCTGGCCAAGGTGCTCTGCGGCAGGGCAAACGGCTGGCCATTAACGACGACCGGGGAGGGTGAAGCGGGCGCGTGCATGTCTCGGTGGGTTGTTCTCAGTCAGCGTCGCAGCGACCCGCTGCGCGTGTACATCTCCAGGTCCACAAAGTTGGAGCCATTGTGGTTGCCCGGGCCGTACACCAGCGGAAAGTCGCCGATCTTGGTGGTGCCCATGTCTTCCATGGCCTTGATGAAGCCTTCCCGCGTGAGGGCTTTGCCTGCACGCTTGAGGCCTTCCACAAACACGCGCGCGGCGATATAGCCCTCCAGCATGGTGTAGCTGTCGATCTTTTCGCCCGCGTCCGCGCGGTCCTTGCGGTAGTCGGCCACGATGGCCAGGCGGCTGGCCTGCGGCGAGGGCACGATGCTGGCCGTGACCAGCCCTTCGATGCCGCCGTTCAGGCGCTGGGCAGACCCCGGTGCATCGGTGATGCCCACCGAGATGGTGTACAGCGGCGACGCCGCGCCCGCCGCCCGGTAGTCGCGCAGGAACACCTCCACCATCTTGCCCGCCATGATCATCACCACCGCGCCCGGCTGGGCCTTGGTGAGCTGCGCCACCTGGGGCTTGGCGTCGGTGGCGGCGATCTCCATGGGCACGGAATCGACCACCTTGACCTTCAGGCCCTGGGCGATCTGCAGGCAGGTGTCGAGGTTGGATTTGCCGAATGCGCTGTTCTGGTAGATGACGGCGATGTTGTTGATGCCCAGCGTGGCGAGGTGGCCCACGATCTTGCGCAGCTCGGTCTCGTAGCTGGCGCGCACGTGGAACAGGTAGCGGTTGTGGTTGGTGCGAAACGAGGTGGTGCCCACCAGCGGCGCGAACATGGGCACGCCCGCCTTCTCTGCCAGGGGCATGGCGGCGATGAGGTTGCCGGTGGCCACGTAGCCGATCAGGGCGAAGACCTTGTCTTCGTCAATGAGCTTGGCCGTGTTCTCGGCGGTCTTCTTGGGCTCGTACGCGTCATCGTGCGACACCAGCTCCAGCGTGCGCCCCTGCACGCCGCCGGTCTTGTTCACCTTGTCGAACGCCAGCGCAATGCCCGCCTTGTAGTCCACCCCGAAATCCTTGGCCGGACCGGTGAACACGGCCGACTGTCCCACCTTGATGCGGGTGTCCGTCACCCCGGTCTCGGCAGCCGCCGGGCCCGCGGCCCCCAGAGCAGCGGCGGCCAGGGCCGTCAGCACCACACGGCGGTCGATGCTGCCCTCCTCCATCCCACGACATTTCATGAAACGCTCCTTACATCAAAGGCGCAAGTTTCCCTGCAAGCGGAGCGGCTGCGCAACCATTTCTGCGGGGTGTTGTGAATCCGTCAAACCCCGGCGCCGAAGCACCGGGGCGGTGCGCCGTCAGGCGACATCGATGTCGCTGGACTGGATGCGTTTGACGCCCTTGGCCTTCATGTTTTTCCAGGCTGCATCGAGCGATCCGTTGAGGTCGATGGCGCGGGTCGCATCTTCGACCACATAGGTTTCGAAGCCCAGACGTTTGGCGTCGAGCGCCGTCCAGGCCACGCAGAAGTCGGTGGCCAGGCCGGTGACAAACACGGTCTTGATGCCACGCTGCTTGAGGTAACCCGCCAGGCCGGTGGAGGTCTTGCGGTCGGCCTCTTCAAAGGCCGAGTAGCTGTCCACATGCTGGTGAAAGCCCTTGCGCAGGATCACCTGGGCCTTGGGCACCTGGAGGTCTTTGTGCAGGGCGGCATCGTCGGTGCCCTGCACGCAATGGTCGGGCCACAGCACCTGCTGGCCGTAACTCAGCTTGGTGGTTTCAAACGGCTTCTTGCCCGCGTGAGCACTGGCAAAAGAGGCGTGGCCCTGGGTGTGCCAGTCCTGCGTGACCACCACGTTTTCAAACGCTGTGGCAATGCGGTTGATGACGGGCACCACCTCATCCCCCTTGGCCACGGGCAGCGTGCCGCCCGGGACAAAACAGTTCTGCACATCGACCACGATGAGCGCCGCTCGCTCACCGGGTTTGATCTTGCCTGCCGCCCAGCTGGCGGGGAAGCTGGCCCCGGCCACGGTGAGCGCGGCCGATTGAAGAAGAAAGCGACGACGTTGCGCAGTTTGCATGGTGAACACTCCGGTTGGGAACGCACTGACACATCGGCCACGGCCCGGTAGGGCCAAAGCCGGGGAACTTCTTCTTCAGACGCTGAGGTAGGCGCGCCGCACCTCTTCGTTGGCGGCCAGCTCTTCCATGCTGGCCTGGTAGCGGATCTGGCCCTTTTCGAGCACATAGGCGCGGTCGGACACGAGCTCGGCAAAGTGCATGTTCTGCTCGGACAGCAGGATGCTCACGCCCTGCTCCTTCAACTCCAAAATCATGTGCGCCATCTGCTCCACGATGACAGGGGCCACGCCTTCGGAGGGCTCGTCCAGCAGCACCAGGTACGGGTTGCCCATGAGCGTGCGGGCCACCGTGAGCATCTGCTGCTCACCGCCACTCATGCGGCCGCCGGGGCGCTGGGGCATCTCACCCAGGTTGGGGAAGAGCTTGAACAATCGCTCGGGCGTCCACACCGGGGCGGCCGTGCCATCGGGCCAGGTGCGGGCGGGCTGGCGGCCCACTTCCAGGTTCTCCATCACCGTGAGGTCGGTGAACACACGGCGGTCTTCGGGCACAAAGCCCAGGCCCAGGCGCGCGGCGTCGTGCGGGTCGGTTTTGGAGATGTCGCGGCCCATGAACTGGATGCTGCCCTTGCGCTTGGCCAGCATGCCCATCAGCGTCTTGAGCGTGGTGGACTTGCCTGCGCCGTTGCGGCCCATCAGGGCCACGACTTCGCCCCGGCGCACGTCCAGGTCCACGTCGTACAGGATTTGCGCGGCACCGTACCAGGCCTGCAGGCCCTTGGCCTGGAGCAGCAGTTCTTTGGGGTTGTGGGTCGTCATGGTCATGCCGCCTCCGCATGGGCTGCGGCTTTCTTCTCAAACGTCTTGCCGGTGCCGAAGTAGACCTCCTGCACCTTGGGGTGGTCGCGCAGCTCCAGCGGCTTGCCCTCGGCAATCAGCCGCCCGCGCGCCAGCACGATCATGCGGTCGGCATAGGCAAACACCACGTCCATGCTGTGCTCGGTGAACAACACCGCCATATTGCGGTCGATCACCAGCTGCTTGGTCAGCGCCATGAGTTCGTTGCGCTCCTTGGGCGCCATGCCAGCGGTGGGCTCGTCCATGAGCAGGAGCTTGGGCGAGTTGGCCATGGCAATCGCCAGCTCTACGCGCTTCACATCGCCATAGGCCAGCACGCTGCAGGGCCGATCGGCCTGCGACTTCATGCCCACTTGGTCGAGCAACGCCAGAGCTTCTTCGCGTTTGTGGTCGGCAGCCCTGCGCCATAGGGAGAACAGCAGGCCGTCGTTGGAGATCAGTGCCATCTGCACGTTCTCCACCACCGTCAGCGATGCAAAGGTTTCGGCAATCTGAAAGGTGCGGCCCACTCCCATGCGCCATATGTCGCGGGGCTTGCGGCCCACCAGCTCTTGCCCGTTGAGCTGGATTGAGCCTGCATCGGCAGGCAGCTGGCCATTGACCATGTTGAACGTGGTGGACTTGCCCGCGCCGTTGGGGCCAATCAGCGCCAGCAGCTCGCCAGCCGCCAGTTCGAAGTGGATGCCATCCACCGCCTTGACGCCGCCAAACGATTTGCCCAGACCGGTGACTTTGAGGAGGCTCATGCTGCGCCCTCCTTGGTGTTCTTGGCGTCGCGCATGTTGTCAAAGATCTGTTTGATGGTGCCCGCGATGCCCTGCGGAAACAGCAGCACCAGGATGAGGATGATGGCGCCCAGCATGGCGCGCCAGTAGTCGGTGTTGCGCGCCACGGTGTCGTGCAGCCAGGTGAAGGTGACCGCGCCCACCACGGGGCCCGCCAGCGTCTGGATGCCGCCGAGCAGCACCATCACCAGCCCGTCCACCGATTTGCCCACGGCCAGCGACTCCGGCGAAATGCTGCCCTTGGAGAACGCATACAGCGCCCCCGCCAGCCCTGCAGCCGTGCCCGCCACCACAAACGCCGCCCACTGCATGCGCTTGACGTCGATGCCGATGGCGTCGGCCCGCAGCACAGAGTCGCGCCCCGCGCGCAGCGCATAGCCAAACGGAGAGAACAGCACGCGGCGCAGCCACCACACGCCTGCCCCCACCAGTGCCAGCGTGAGCCAGTAATACATGCGCTTGTCTGCCAGCCAGGCCGCAGGCCAGACACCGGTCAGGCCGTTGCTGCCCCCCGTGAAACTGTCCCACTGGTAGGTGATGGCCCAGGTGATCTGGGCGAAGGCCAGCGTGAGCATGGCGAGGTACACACCCGACAGCCGCACTGCGAACCACCCGTAGACAAACGCCCCGGCCGCCGCCACCAGCGGCGCCACCACCAGTGCGATCTCCATCGGTAGCCCGAGCGAGCGCACCAGCAGGGCCGCGCCATAGGCGCCCAGCCCGAAGTAGGCGGCATGGCCGAAGGAGTGCATGCCCGCAGGCCCCATGATGAAGTGAAGGCTGGCCGCAAACAGCGCTGCGATCAGCAGGTCAATCAGCAACACCGTGGTGTACGGCGACTGCGCGGTCAGCAGCGGGGCTGCCGCCAGCAGCAGGCCCAGCACGGCGGCCGCCACCAGGTAGGCCCTGCCAGGCCGACGCAGCGGCTCCTCCTGCATGCCCACGTAGCGGCTGGGCGCCTGCGGCCTGCCGAACAGGCCCCAGGGTCGCCAGACCAGCACCACCGCCATCACCAGAAAATCCACCACCAGGGTCAGCTTGGAAAACGAAACACTCAGGCCAAACACATCGACCACACCCAGCCAGATGCAGATGGCCTTGATCTCGGAGATCAGCAGGGCGGCGGCGTACGCGCCCGGAATGGAGCCCATGCCACCCACCACCACCACCACGAAGGCGGCACCGATGGTGTGCAGGTCCATCTCCAGCGTCGCGGGCTCGCGCGGCAGTTGCAGTGCGCCACCCAGCCCGGCCAGCATCGCGCCCAGCGCAAACACGGCCGTGAACAACCAGGCCTGGTTGACGCCCAGGGCGCTCACCATCTCGCGGTCTTGCGTAGCGGCACGCACCAGCGTGCCAAACCGGGTGCGCGTGAGGAGCAGCCAGACCGCGCCCAGCACCAGCGGACCGACCACGATGAGGAACAGGTCGTAGCTGGGAAACTGCCGCCCGAGCAGGCTCACGGAACCCGAAAGGCCCGGCGCGCGCGGGCCCAGCAGTTCGTCGGGGCCCCAGAGCCACAGCACGGCGTCCTTGATGACCAGTACCAGTGCAAACGTGGCCAGCAGCTGGAACAGCTCGGGCGCCTTGTAGATGCGGCGCAGCAGCACCACCTCGATCAGCGCCCCCAGCACGCCAACGATCAGCGCGGCCAGCGGCAAGGCCACCCAGAAGCCCAGCGCACCGCTCAGGCGCTCGACCAGCGAGTACGCGACGTAGATGCCCACCATGAAGAACGAGCCATGGGCAAAGTTCACGATGCGGGTCACGCCAAAGATCAGCGACAGACCCGCCGCCACGAGGAACAGCGACGACGCGCTCGCCAGCCCGTTGATGAGCTGAACGATGAAACCCGAAAAACTCATGTTCAATAAACCCTGTAGGGCCTGTTCACACTATTTTTGCCAGCGCGAAGGCCATGAAAGAAGCCGGCCGTGCCCCAGCCGCCACCAGCCAGCACCTGCAGAATTGGCCTGTGCCGGACTGCCGGTAGCGTCTGCTGGGACCGAGGCGCAGCAGGCGCCTCAGACTCCTAGGGGAATCAATCAGCGCTTCGTGACTTTTTCACGTCGGCAGCGGACGGCTGGTACTTGGCATCGGCACCATCCAGGTAGACGTAATCCACCATCACGCCCTTGCCGCCTTCGTTCTTGGTGCGACCGACAAATGCGCCCATGGTGGCCTGATGGTCTTCAGGTCGGTAGGTGATCTTGCCGAACGGGGTGTCCACCTGCAGTCCCTTGAAGGCAGCGACCAGCTTGTCGGTGTCGGTGCTCTTGGCTTTGGCAATACCGGCCGCAGCCGACTTGATCATGCTGTAGCCCACCACCGAACCCAGGCGCGGGTAGTCCTTGAACTTGGCCTGGTACGCCTGCTCGAACGCCTTGTGTGCAGGGGTGTTGATGCCGTACCAGGGATAGCCGGTCACCAGCCACCCGTTGGGGGCCTCGTCTTTCAGGGGGTCCAGGTATTCGGGTTCGCCCGTCAGCACGCTGACCACCTCGATGCCCTTGAAGAGGCCGCGCGTGTTGCCTTCGCGCACGAACTTCGACAAGTCTGCGCCAAACAGCACGTTGAAGACGGCGTCGGGCTTGGCATCCGACAGCGCTTGCACCACGCTGCCAGCATCCACCCGGCCCAGCGGCGTGGCTTGTTCAGCCACAAACTCCACGTCGGGCTGGGCGGCCTTGAGCAGTTGCTTGAACGCCGCCACGGCAGACTGCCCGTATTCGTAGTTGGGGTAGACCACGGCCCAGCGCTTTTTCTTCATCTTGGCGGCCTCAGGCACCAGCATGGCGGCCTGCATGTAGGTGCCGGGACGCAGGCGGAAGGTGTACTGGTTGCCACCCTGCCAGGTCATCTTGTCGGTCAGCGGCTCGCCTGCGAGAAAGAAGAACTTCTTCTGCTTGGCAAAGTCGGCCACTGCGAGGCCGGTGTTCGACAGGAAGGTGCCAGCCAGCACATCGACCTTCTCGCGCGACACCAGCTCTTCGGCCACACGAACGGCGTCGCCGGGGTTGGCGTTGTCGTCGCGCGTGATCAGTTCGATCTTCTTGCCATTGACGCCGCCCGCAGCATTGATCTCATCGACCGCCAGCTCCATGCCTTTCTTGTAGGGCTCCAGGAAAGCGGGCTGCGCCTTGTAGCTGTTGACCTCGCCAATCTTGATCACGCCCTGGGCAAAAACAGGGGCCAGGGTAAGGGCCAATGCAGCCGCAGCCGTGGCACGCATGAGGTTTCGTCGCATCGTCATGGGGAGACTCCTGAAGGATGGTTGGAGAGAGATCGAACGGGGGTGAGACAGGACAGGTGTGTGTTGTACGCGCGCCGGGCTCAGCGCAGGCCGTCAACGCCTTTTATTTCAGAGGCCATGAGGCCGCCGACACGTGGCAACGGCCGCCCGCTGTCGGTCACGACAACGGCCACCACGATTTCATTGGCCCGCGGGGCATCGGCTACACGGGCTTCCATGGCGTCGAAATGGCTGCGCACGTACGCCGCATCCTTGTGGCCCAGGGGCACGTCGATGGCCGTGCCGAGGCCGCCCATCTTCTTGCTGGATGGGACCAACGCGGCACCCTTCTCGACAGCCACACGCAGTGGTGCGCCCAGCTTGGGGTGGAGGATGGCGGCGGCGTGCTCCAGCTCGCCCGCCTCGCCCACGATGGCGGCCTTGCCGTAGCTGTGCGCATCGCCCGGGGCAATGCCCAGGGCCTGCACGCAGCGGGCGCCCAGAAGGCCTCCCAGCTCCTCACCGATGGCGATGAGTTCGTCCAGGTTTTCCACATAACGTCCGGCAAAGGGGTTCTCGATCACGGCCATGGCCAGCGCCTTGCGCACCGGAGGCTGAACGTCACGCCCCATTTCCACGCGGACCTCGTCGGTCTGGACGATGATCTTTCGAATCTTGGCTGGCATTTTTTGGCTCCTTGGGATCTTGTCTTGTTCGATGGTGTGCGGGTCGGCGGGCGGCTCAGCGCAGGCCGTTCCACTGGCTGATGTCTGCCGCCTTGAGCCCTCCGACGCGGGCGTGGATGCGCGGGCCCGTGGTCATGGCAAGTATGAACACGATCTCATCAGCGGATGGCGCGCCCGGAACACGCACTTCGATCGCGTCGAAATGGCTGCGTACGTAGCTGGCGTTGATGTGGGTGAGCGGCACATCCAGCGCTGCACCGGGGCCACCCACTTTCTTGGTGGAGGGCACGATGGACAGCGCATTCGCGGGCTGCCCGGTCTTCTCTTCGGCCTGGCCTTTGGCGTAGGCGTTGCGGTCGCCCTTCCAGCCCAGCAGTTCGCGCATGGCGTAGCCGCCGGGCACATGCCACAGCGCGCCGTGTTCCAGCTCACCGGCCGCGCCCACGATGGCGCCTTTGCCATAGGTCTCGATGCGCTCGGCAGGCACCGCCATGGCCTTCAGGAGGCGCTGGGCCATGTCCAGCCCCACGTCCTGCAGCGCGTCCATCATGGGGAGGATGTCGGGCTCGTAACGCCCCGCAAAGGGGTTGGTCAGCACCGCGCCGATGGCACCACGCAGCAGCGGCACGTCGGCCACCGGCCCGAATTCGTGCCGGATTTCCTCAAGATGGGTGAAAACGCGTCGTATCTGGATCATTTTGGAGACCTGTGCATTTCGTTAAGCAAATACTGAACCAACTTCCGATTCCACCGCCGGATCCCGGGGCCATACCGCATCCGCCAGCGCCTGGGGCGCCGAGGTCGCCACGAACTGCCCCTGGCACGCCAGCAGCGCAAACCACAGCAGGCCGCTGGACTGCAATTCTTGCGCTTTTTGCAGCCCCTGGTGCAATGCCCGGGCCACCAGCTCCTTGGGCAAGGCAGGGACATCCACGGTGACAGGAATGGCACCCAGGTCACTGTCGTCCCGCACCTGCCACGCGGGCCTGCGGACAATCCGCGCATCGGCCACATTCACCGCGTTGGCCACGATGGTTGCTGCCGCATCGGCCTGCGCCGCCGTGCGCGCCAGCACCGTCACGCTGTCGGCAATGCCGAGCGACTGGCTGCGCCCGCGCCAGCCACTGGTGGCCACACCGCGCACCGGCATGGCGCTGTCGATGCTGATCTTTCCATTCAGTACCAAGCCGTTGCGCAACTGTGCTGCATTCAGTGCAGCAATGTCAGCGTACACCCCCACCGTGACCGACTGGCCCGGCGCCAGGTGCAGCGCAATGTCGCCCCCGTTGTTGACCCAGGCGCGGTCTATGCCCGGCTGCTCGTAGCAGGCCAGAATCTCCTGCGCCACCGCGCCCGCCACCGCCGCCATCGATGTGATGAAACCTGCGCGATAAGGGCTGCAGGCGGCCCACATGCGGCGCGCCACCACGCCCTGCAAAGCGCAGTGCGCACCCACCGGCGCCCGCAAGCCGGGGAGTTCATTCACCAGCTCCTGCAGTAGGCCTTCAAAACGCTGCCACGCGCGCTCATGCGCCAGGGCCACGGCGTCGCGCGCCCCTTCGGCCTGGAGGATGAGGTCCATCGGCCCATGCTGGAAATGCCAGCGGCCATCGGACAGGAGCTTGCGAGCGGCTTGCATATGCGTTTCAGTACTCGCCGCAGGGCGCACCGCCCGCAGCCGTAAACACCGGCGCGGCCCCCGCCAGAGACGCCGAGCAAGGGCCGCCCCGCAGCGAGGGTGTCGTCCCCCTGGAGGGGGAAGGCGCGAAGCGACTCAGGGGGTGTTTCATATCAGCCCAGCAGAGGTGGGCGACCCAGCGGCCACGGATTGGCGGCGGGCAAGGTCTGCCACACGCGCGCCTGCGGTGCACCATCGCTGTGCCACGCACCGCGCTCCAGCACTTCGCGCAGGCTGCGGATCTGTTCGGTGTGCCCGCCCAGCGCTTCGTAGTCCGCCCGGCGCATGCTGAACTCCATGGGCGCCACGATGGCGGGGGTGGGCACGGTGCCAAAGCTGTTGTCCGGCATGCGCAGCACGTCGGCCATCACGGTGATACCGCCGCCCGGCCATACATAGGCAGGGGCACCGCCACAGGTCACGTTGACCAGCGCGTTTTTGATGGAGCGCGTGAGCAGCACCGGGTTTTCAGTAACCCCTGCGCGCAGGCTGCCGCCGGCTCCGCCAAGGAACAGCACAGACGCCAGCGAAGGCTCGCAGTTTTCGCCGATGCGGTCCACGATGCGGCGCACCTCGGCAGGCATCTCGGCCTCGACCGGATGGAGTTGCTCGTCCAGCACGTACCAGGAGGCATGCTCCCCGGTGGTGGAGGTCATCAACAAGCGCAGCCCCGGCCAGGCCACGGATTCGTCCCAGCCCTCAATGATGGACAGCGGGTCGGCAATGTCGGTGCCGCCCCAGCCGATGCCCGGGTTGGCCACCTGAAAGTAACGACCCGGTGTGGACTTGCGCCCGCGCATCTGAATGCCCGAAGGCTCCATGTCGAGGCAACGGCCCGCCTGGTGCTCGGTGAGCACGCCAGTGATGTGGTCGTCCACCACCACCACCTCGTCTGCATGGCCAAAGAACTGGCGCGCAAAGATGCCAATCGCCGCTGAGCCGCAGCCCACGCGCATGCGCTGCTCGGCCACACCGTTGACGATGGGCGCGCGGCCGGCCTGGATGATGAGCTGCGAGCCACCGTCGATGGTGAACTCCACCGCCTGCTTGTTGCCCAGGGCCTGCATCATCTCGGCGGTGACGCGGCCTTCTTTCTTGGTGCCGCCCGTGAGGTGGTGCACACCACCCAGCGACAGCATCTGCGAGCCGTACTCCGCCGTGGTCACATGGCCCACCACCTCGCCCTTGCAGCGCACGTTGGCCTGTTCGGAGCCGAGGAAGCGGTCGGTATCGATCTTCACCTTGAAGCTGCAGTAGCTGAAGATGCCCTCGGTCACCACGGTGACCATGTCCACGCCGTCGGTTTGGGAGCCCACGATGAAGGGCGCGGGCTTGTAATCCGGGTAGGTGGTGGATGAGCCCACGCCCGTCACGAACACTTCTTCAGACAGCAGCAGGTCGCCGTTCCATGCGGGTTCAGGAGCCACCTCAGTCTCTGCACCTTCTGCAGCCTCAGCGCGGCCCGCAAATGGCACCAGCGTGGCCTCACCCGCTTCCAGCGTCTTGCGCAGCAACACCACCGGGTCCAGCCGCACCAGCACGCCCGCGTGGTTGGCATAACGGTCGCAAGCCCCTGCGCGGCCTTCGGAAATCTGGCACAGCACCGGACACGCATTGCACTCGACCTTGGCAGCGTTCATGCGCTCGTTGCGGGGCCGGGCGCGCTCGAGCACCTGCGGCAGATCCGGCGCATCCATGCCAGGTAGCCCGTCGGTCTTGGTGTGTTCAGTCATCGTGGCGGCCCATTCATTGCATTGTGGCAAGTGCTTGTACGCGCATTGCATTTTGTGTAGCATTCACTTAACTTAAATGTTGTGAACACTACATTCGATGTCAATGTAGCGGAATCGATCAGACTCTGCAATGGTGTTTTTGCGCCCCCAAAAATGGTGCATGAGGAGCCCCAAAATGACGCACGTTGTGACAGACGCCTGCATTCGGTGCAAGTACACCGACTGCGTCGATGTGTGCCCGGTCGATTGCTTCAAGGAGGGCCCCGAATATCTCGTGATCGACCCTGACGAATGCATCGACTGCGCTGTGTGCATTCCGGAGTGCCCGGCCAACACCATCTATGCCGAAGACGACCTGCCCGAAGGCATGGAAATCTTTCTGCAGTTCAACAAAAAGCTGGCGCCCACGCTCCCCACAATCACCAAAAGAAAAGCGGCTTTGCCAGATGCGGAACAATGGAGGGTTGTGAGCCACAAGCTTTCAGGCCTGAACATTGCGCTGTAGAGCGCATGGGGCCCTGCTCTTCAGCCAAATTCCTTATTTGCTTCCAACTTTTCCATCTAACGCACCATGAGCGCCTTTCTTGACGAACGCGTCCTGACGGTCCACCACTGGACGGACCGCCTTTTCTCCTTCACCACCACGCGCGACACCGCGCTGCGCTTCTCCAATGGCCATTTCACGATGATTGGCCTGCGCGGCGAAAACGGCAAACCCCTGCTGCGCGCCTACAGCATCGTGAGCCCCAACTACGAAGAGCACCTGGAGTTCCTCTCCATCAAGGTGCCCGACGGCCCGCTGACCTCGCGCCTGCAGCACATCAAGGTGGGCGACACCATCGTGGTCGGCAAAAAGCCCACGGGCACCCTGCTGATCGACTACCTGCTGCCTGCTAAGCGCCTGTACATGCTCTCCACCGGCACGGGCGTGGCACCGTTCCTGAGCCTGATCCGCGACCCCGAGACGTACGAGAAGTTCGAGGAAGTCATCCTGGTGCACGGCGTGCGCGAGGTGAAGGAGCTGGCTTACCACGACTACATCACCGAGGAGCTGCCGAAGCACGAGTTCCTGGGCGAGATGGTCACCAAGCAGCTTAAGTACTACCCCACCGTGACGCGCGAGGCCTTCAAGCACCAGGGCCGCGTCACCACGATCATCGAGAACGGCCAGCTGGCGCGCGACTTGGGCCTGCCCGCGCTCAACCCCGCCGAAGACCGCGTGATGATCTGCGGCAGCCCCGAGATGCTGCGCGACCTCAAGCACATGATGGAAGAGCGCGGCTTCAATGAAGGCAACACCACGAAGCCTGGCGACTTCGTGATCGAACGCGCGTTCGCAGAGCAGTGATCCCCGGCGGGCTCCACTCCCGGGGCCCGCGCCATCCACCAGGACCCGCCATGTCTGCCACTCCCACCAAGACCCGGACCGCGTCCCCCCGCGCAGCCTCTGCCCGCAAGACGGGCGTGCGCGAGCAGGCCGCACAGACCACGCGCGACAACATCCTGAAGGCGGCGACCAAGGTGTTCGCCCGCTACGGCTACGAAGGCGGCAGCGTGGAGAAGATCTCCAAGGCGGCCAAGTCCTTCGACCGGATGATCTATTACTACTTCGGCAGCAAGGAAGGCCTGTTCATCGAAGTGCTGGAGGAAACCTACCGGCGCATGAACGACGCGGAATCCAAACTGGACCTGGACACCGCCAAGCCGGTGGAGGCGCTGCAGGCGGTGATCCGCTTTGTGGTGGGTTACTACCGCAAGAACCCCGAGTTCATCACGCTGCTCAACACCGAGAACCTGCACAAGGGCAAACACATCTCCAAGTCGATGCGCGCCCGTGAATACTCGTCGCCCGCCATCGAGGTGATCCGCCGCGTACTCGACAGCGGCCAGGCGCAGGGGCTGTTTCGCAAGGACGTGTCGGCGCGCGATGTGTACCTGCTGATCGCCGCCACGGGCTACTTCTACATGTCCAACCGGCACACGCTGTCGGCCTTTCTCGGCGAAGACCTGGAGACGCCCGACGCGCTGGCGCACTGGGAATCGTTTGTCATCGACAGCGTGCTGCGCACCGTGGCACCCGGCCCCAGCCTGCCCAAGGGCAGGGCAGCGGCCTGAATCAACAAGAGATTTTTCCCTGCGGGGTGCCGCGTGGTGCCCCGCCCACCACCCCACGAGGAGAATCCATGGCAGAAGCAGCAGCAGGCGGCAAATCGGGCAAGGTCGTCATCCAGAACATCGGTCTTTTGTTGTCGGGCGACCTGGACCACCCCATCCTCGACGCCGACACCATCGTGGTGAATGACGGCCTCATCGTGGCCGTGGGCCGCTACAAGGACTGCGACACCGACCACGCCAACACCGTGATCGACGCACGCCAGACCTGCGTCGCCCCGGGCCTGATCGACAGCCATGTGCACCCGGTGTTTGGCGACTGGACGCCGCGCCAGAACCAAATCGGCTGGATCGATTCGACCATGAACGGCGGCGTGACCACCATGGTGTCGGCCGGCGAAGTGCACCTGCCCGGCCGCCCCAAGGACATCGTGGGCCTGAAGGCCCTGGCCATCACCGCGCAGCGCTCGTTCGACAACTTCCGCCCCGGTGGCGTGAAGGTGATCGCGGGCGCCCCAGTGATCGAGAAAGGCATGACCGAGCAGGACTTCAAGGACATGGCCGACGCGGGCGTGACGCTGCTGGGCGAAGTGGGCCTGGGTTCCGTCAAGGCGGGCTACGAGGCCCAGCAGATGGTGGCCTGGGCGCGCAAGCACGGCATCCAGAGCACCATCCACACGGGCGGCCCGTCCATCCCGGGCTCGGGCCTGATCGACAAGGATGTGGTGCTGGAGGCCGATGCCGACGTGATCGGCCACATCAACGGCGGCCACACCTCGCTGCCCTGGAAGCATGTGTGCGAGCTGTGCGAGAAGTCGTCCCGCGCCATCGAACTGGTGCACAACGGCAACGAGAAGATTGCCATCCAGGCCGCGCGCGCGGCCATCGAACTCAAGTGCCCACACCGCGTGATCCTTGGCACCGACGGTCCGGCCGGCTCGGGCGTGCAGCCGCTGGGCATGCTGCGCATGATTGCGCTGATATCGAGCTTTGCCGACATCCCCGCCGAGCTGGTGTTCTGCTTTGCCACGGGCAATACGGCGCGCATCCGCAACCTGAACTGCGGCCTGATCGAGGTGGGCCGCGCGGCCGACTTCGTGTTCATGGACCGGGCGCAGCACACCGCCGGCGCCACGCTGCTCGAAAGCGTGCAGCTGGGCGACATCCCGGGCATTGGCATGGTGATGATCGACGGCCTGGTGCGCTGTGGACGCAGCCGCAACACCCCGCCTGCGACCGAGATCCCGGTGGTGCTGTAACTCGCCAACCAGCAACCAACAGCGACAAAAACAAAAGCCCGCATTGGCGGGCTTTTGTTTGGAGGGAAGCGACGGGCTCAGTAGGTGTCCGACACCCGCACCGCACCTGGCTGGGGCTGTGGCTGCGCATAGGGGTCTGCCGCCCGGGCCGAGCCGCCCTGATCCACGCGGAAGCCCTTGCCCTGCAGTACCACGGGCGTGCCCACAGCAGTGGGTTCAGCGCGCTGGAATTGGCGCAGCGAGCCGTCTTCCATGCGCACCACCACCTGGTACACCGTGTGGGTGCGGGTGCGCTCTTCGACCTTGTGGCCCACATAACCACCGCCCACGGCACCTAGCACGGTGGCAGCGGTGCGGCCGCTGCCCTTGCCGATCTGGTTGCCCACCACGGCGCCCAGCACACCGCCGGCCACGGCGCCCACGCCCGTGGCGGGGGCAGCTTGTTGAACGGCCTGCACCGATTCGACACGGCCGCAGCTGCGGCACACAGGGGCTGCCGCACGCACGGGCTGGGCAGCGCCCCCGGGGGCCATGCCACCCGCCATGTCACCGGACCGGCCTGCGCTGCCGCCGGTCTGCGGACGGTAGTTTGCTCCGCTATTCATAGCATTCTGGGCAGGTACAACCGGCGCTTGGGCCCGTTTTTCTTCAATGATCTCGGATTCGGGCGTGCGGGGGGCCGCCGCCAGGGCGGCGGGGGCTGTCGCATCGGCTGCCGAGGGCGTGCGGTTTTGCATCACCAGGGTGGCACCCAAGGCCAGCACGCTCACGCCCAGCGCGCCAATGGCCGCCCACATCCATTTCAGGGCTGGTCCCGCGGGGGCTGCAGCGGGTACGGGCGAGGCAGGAGAAGAAACTGTCAGGTTCATGGTCATGTCCTTGTTCATGTCGGAGAAATCCACAGGGGGCGGCAGGTAGATATGCGCTGCACGCCCGCTACGGAATGGGGCCGTGGTGTTTCAACGGCCTGGATGGTGCAAAGGTACACAGCGGGGGGCGCTGCGGTGTGGCCGGTTTGTAAGCGGCAGTAAGCAGCGGTAAACCACCTTGGCCAGCACTTGCGGCGCCAGGCCCCGCGTATGACCCCTGCCCGCACGGCCCGGCGGCGCAACGGGCACCATCGCAGCGGCCCGAACGATCCGGGCGCCGCGCTGGCCCCCGCTTGTTGTGCGCTGTTGCCAACATTTACAGCTCCTGCACCCGCGCGCGGGCCGCGGCCGTCCACCGGGCCCAGCCCACCGGTCGGCGCGGCCCGGGGTGCAAGGCCTGCTCCAGCGCCTGGGCGCAGCTGGCAGAAAACAGCAGGATGGCCGATGAAAAATAGATCCACATGAGCAGCACCACCAGCGAGCCCGCCGCACCGTAGGCCGACACCACGGCTGCCGTGGACAGGTACCACGCCAGCAGCTGCTTGCCCACCGTGAACAGCGTGGCCCCCACCACGGCGCCCATCACCAGGTAGCGCAGCGACGGCTTGGGGCCCGCGCCGATGCGCATGAGCCCCACAAACAGGGCCACCGCAAACCCGAAGGCAATGGCTTCGTTGACGACCTGCAGCAACGGTGCCAGGGGCGCCAAGGTGGGCAGGTGTGCCACGGTCAGCCGCTCTCCCGCCCAGCCCGCCAACAGGTGGATCAGCGTGGACAGCGCCAGCGACACCATGAGCAAAAAGCCCAGCGCCAGCACATAGGCCAGCCCCCGCAGCCGCAGCGACGCCATGCGCCACCACGCGGCCCGCTGGGGCGGGGTGTAGCCATCCCGGCGCCACAGCCGCTCCAGCGCCGACTGCAGCTCCACAAACACGCCGGTGGCGCCCGAGACCAGCACCACAAACCCGATGACCGATGCCAGTCGCCCCTCGGACGGGGCCTGGGCGCTGGCCATGGCCTGGCGCACCACATCGGCCACCTGCTGACCCATCACCGACTGCACCTGGGCAACCAGGCTGCTCTCCAGGTAGCTGCGGTCCACCCACCAGCCCAGCACGCCCACCAACAGCAGCAGCAGGGGCGCCAGGCTGAGCATGCCGTAGAACGACATGGCCGCGCTCATGCGCAGCCCATCGGCGTCCAGCCACATCTGCGCGGCGCGCCAGAACGGCTGCACCAGGCGCCACAGGGGCTGCAGGGACTGCAGGGGCTGGGCGATGCGGGCAAGCGAAGTCGCCATCAGGGACGGAGGGGGCGCGGTCATCCCCGCGAGCGTAAGGCCTGGCGGCGGCCCCATCCATCCGCCGCAGCCGCGAGGCGGGGTAGGCGCTGTCCCACACGCACCGTGCCGGATGCATCGCACAGAGTTTCAAAGGTGACAGCACCGGTTTTACACGGGGCCGGGGCAGGGCTAGCATGGGGCGCAGTCGGTTGACTCGACCGCCATTGACACAGCGGCCACCGCCGCCCCAGCCGCACCTCCTCACCCCCCTGCGGGCCACAAGCCGTCGGGCCGGTCTTGGCATTCATTCACCTTCACCCCTCTCTGCACGAAAGCGTTTTTTCCATGAGCGTCAAGCAACTCTTCGATCTCACCGGCCAGGTTGCCCTGGTCACCGGCGGCTCGCGCGGCCTGGGCCTGCAGATGGCCGAAGCCCTGGGCGAAATGGGCGCCAAACTCGCCATCACCGCGCGCAAGGCCGATGAGCTGGCCGAGGCCAAAAAGCACCTGGAAGGCATGGGCTACGAGGTGCTGACGGTGGTGAACGACCTGCAAAAGACCGAGGACATCCCCGGCCTGGTGGACCAGGTGGTCGAGCGCTTTGGCACCATCGACATCCTCGTCAACAACGCGGGCGCCACCTGGGGCGCCAAGGCCGAGGACTACCCCGACGCCGCCTGGCACAAGGTGATGGACCTGAACGTGAGCGCGCCGTTCTTCCTTTCGCGCGAAGTGGGCAAGCGCTGCATGATTCCGCGCGGCAAGGGCTCGATCATCGTCACGGCCTCGGTGGCCGCGCTCAAGGGCACGCCCCCGGGCATGAACACCATTGCCTACAACACCTCCAAGGCCGCCGCGCTGCACTTTGCGCGCACGCTGGCGTCCGAATGGGGGCACTACGGCGTTCGCGTCAATGCGATCTGCCCCGGCTTTTTCCCCAGCAAGATGGCCAGCGGCCTCATCGAAAAGCTGGGCCCTGCGATGATCGAGCGCACGCCCCTGCGCCGCATTGGCGGCGAAGAGGACCTCAAGGGCGCGGTGGTGTTCCTGGCGTCCAATGCCTCGCGGCACATCACGGGTGAAAGCATCGTGGTGGACGGTGGTGCCAGTTTGATTTGAGCCCCATGAGGCGCTGCGCGCCTTCCCCCTCCGGGGGACGACGGCCTTTGCTGCGGGGCGGCCCTTGCTGGCCGTCCCTCGCCTGAGTTGCGCCCTGTTTTGCCCGGCCTGTACCCTGCACGAACCAACCCAGAGTTCCGTCACCATGTCCGACCGCCACCTCGCCCATTGGCCACCCGGCCTGTCGCGCCACCTCACGCTGCCGCAGACCCATCTGTTCCACAACGCCGAGGTGTCGGCCGCGCGGTACCCGGACAAGCCCTTTCTGGTGTTCTACGACACGCTGGTGACCTTCCGGCAGTTCCAGCAGCAGGCGGAGCACATTGCGGGCTTCTTGCAGCAGGTGTGTGGCGTGAAGGCGGGCGACCGCGTGCTGCTGTACATGCAGAACAGCCCGCAGTGGATTCTGGCGTTCTACGGCATCCTGCGCGCCAACGCGGTGGTGGTGCCGGTGAACCCCATGAACCTCACCGACGAACTGCGCCACTATGTGCACGACAGCGGCGCGACCGTGGCCTTTGTGCCGCAGGACCTGCATGCACAGGCCCAGCCGCTGGTGGATGTGGCGGGCGAGAAGTCTGGTGAGGGCAAGCTCCAGCACCTCATCGTGGCCGCGTACAGCGACTACCTGCAGGTGCCCACCGACCTGTCCGTGCCCGCTTTCGTGTCGGCACCGCGCCAGGCCATTGATGCCCCGGGCGTCACGCTGTGGAGCGACATGCTCGCGGAGCAGCGCGCCCCCGGCCCCATCACCACCGGGCCGGACGACCTGTGCGTGATGCCCTACACCTCGGGCACCACGGGCCATCCCAAGGGCTGCATGCACACGCACCGCAGTGCGATGAGCACGCTGGTGGGCGGCGTGCAGTGGTTTGCGCGCACGCAGGATTCGACCTACCTCGCGGTGCTGCCGCTGTTCCACGTCACCGGCCTATCGGGCAGCATGAACGGCCCGCTGTTTGTGGGCGCCACCGTGGTCGTGCTGCCGCGCTGGGACCGTGACGCGGCCGCCCAGCTCATCCAGCGCTACCGGGTCACCATCTGGCAGGCCATCTCGACCATGGTGGTGGACTTTCTGGCCAACCCGCGCATTGCCGACTACGACATCAGCAGCATCCAGGCCATACGCGGCGGCGGCGCGGCCATGCCCAAGGCCGTGGCGCAGCAGCTGAAGGACCTGACCGGACTGGACTACGTGGAAGGCTACGGCATGTCTGAAACCATGGCCGCTACCCACATCAACCCGCCGCACCGCCCCAAGCCGCAGTGCCTGGGCATCCCGGTGTTCGACGTGGATGCGCGCGTGGTGGACCCGGCCACGTTCGCCGAACTGCCACCGGGCGAGATTGGCGAGATCGTGGTGCATGGCCCGCAGGTCATGCTGGGCTACTGGAACAACCCGCAGGCCACGGCCGACAGCTTTATCACGCTGGACGGCAAGCGCTTTCTGCGCACGGGCGACCTGGCGCAGGTGGACGAGGACGGTTACTTCTTCATGGTGGACCGGCTCAAGCGCATGATCAATGCGTCGGGCTTCAAGGTCTGGCCCGCCGAGGTCGAGGCCATGATGTACGCCCACCCTGCGATCCAGGAGGTGTGCGTGATCGCCGCGCACGACGATCGCCGGGGCGAGACGGTGAAGGCCCTGGTCGTGCTGCGCGACGCCTTCAAGGGCCAGGTGAGCGAGCAGTCCATCATCGACTGGAGCCACGAACACATGGCCGCCTACAAAAGCCCACGCATCGTGCAGCTGGTGGACAGCCTGCCCAAGTCCGGCACGGGCAAGGTGCAGTGGCGCGAGCTGCAAGAGCAGGAACGCAGCCGCGCGGCCGGTGCAACACCATGAAACCCGTATCAAAGGTCTGCCAGACTTGCTCTGTTTTTGATAGCTACCAGCACAATATGCACTAGCGCTACTGGCCAAAATTACCTCAAACTCCACATCCCACTGCCATGAACCCCTCTGCCCTCGCCCGCCTGCGCTCTGTGCTGCAAACCCATGTGGACCAGGGCCTGCTGCCCGGTGCAGTGGCCCTGGTTCATCACCAGGGCCATACCGTGCTGCACACGGCGGTGGGCCACCAGCGCCCGCCCATCGCCGAGTCGGCGGTGCCCGCGATGGCGCCCGACACGGTGTTCCGCATCTATTCCATGACCAAGCCCATCGCCTCGCTGGTGGCGATGATGCTCATGGAAGAAGGCCGCCTGCTGCTGTCGCACCCCGTGTCGCACTACCTGCCCGCGTTTGCAGGCCAGCGCGTGTACGACGAAGCCACCGGCACCACCGCCCCCGTGCAGCGCGAGGCCACAGTGCACGACCTGCTGCGCCACACCGCCGGCCTGAGCTACGCGTGGGAGGCCGGCACCGTGCCAGACGCCTACCGCGCCGCCCGCGTCGGCTCGCGCCGCCATAGCAATGCGGATCTGGTCGCGGCGCTGGGCCCTTTGCCCCTGGTCCACCAGCCAGGCACCCGCTGGGAATACAGCCGGGCCACCGATGTGCTGGGCGCGGTGCTGGAGGTGATCGAGGGCGAAAGCCTGGGCGCCATCCTGCAACGCCGCGTGTTCGGCCCGCTGGGCATGCACGACACGGGCTTTGCGGTGCCCGCCGCGCAGCAGCACCGCCTGGCCGAAGCCTTTGAGCGCGACCCGCAGACCGGGCTCGGCATGCCCTTGATCGACGTGACCGCACCGCCCATGTTCGAATCGGCCGGTGGCGGGTTGGTGTCTACCGCCAGCGACTACGCGCGCTTTCTGCAGCTCATGCTGGGCAGGGGCACTGCCCCCGGGCAGGACGGCCCCAGCGGCCTTGGCGCCCCCGTGCACCTGCTGGGCCGCGCCACGGTGGACTTCATGACCGCCGACCACCTGGGCAACCTGCCCGTGGCGGGCGACATCCTGCCCACCGGCTATGGCTTTGGGCTGGGCGTGGCCGTGCGCACCGCCACCGGCCAGGCCACGCGCCCTGGATCGGCCGGGCACTACAGCTGGAGCGGCCTGGGCGGCACCTTCTTTTTTGTGGACCCCGCGGAAGACCTGTTCGCCATCCTGCTCACGCAGGCGCCCGGCCAGCTGCGGTATCTGTGCGAGCTGTATCCGGCGCTGGTGTACGCCGCACTGTGATTCGGACACCCCCCTGAGCGGCTTTGCCGCTTCCCCCCGCTCTCGCGCTGCGCGCGGGCAGGGGGACGACGCCCTCGCTGCGGGGCGGCCCTTGCTCGGCGTCTCTGGCGGGGGCAGCGCCAGTTCCAACCGCTGCGCATGGCAACAGAGGCCCCGGCTTACACTCGGCGTCCAGTCACGGCACGCGGCGCAGCGCCACCCGCAGCACGCAAACCCGTCCCCCAGATCTCTTTTTTGAACCTATGCAGATTCGCTGCGCACTGGTCGGCATGCCCGGCTCGGGAAAATCCACCGTTGGCCGGCAACTGGCCCACCGGGCGGGCGTGCCCTTCATCGACCTGGACCACCGGCTGGAACAGACCCTGGGCACCACCATCCGCAGCTTCTTCGAGGCCGAAGGCGAAGCCCGCTTTCGCGACATCGAATCCCAGGTGCTGGCCGACGTGGCCCAGCAGCCCGGCGGCATGGTCCTCTCCACCGGCGGCGGCGCCGTGCTGCGCCCCGAGAACCGCGAGGTGTTGCGCCAGTTCGGCAATGTGCTGTACCTGCGCGCCTCGCCCGAAGAAATCTTCAAGCGCGTCAAACACGACAAGACCCGCCCCCTGCTGCAAGGCGGTAACCCCATGGACAAGCTGCGCGACCTCTACGCCCAGCGCGACCACCTGTACCGCGAAACCGCCCACTACGTGATCGAGACCGGGCGGCCTTCGGTGCACACGCTGGTCAACATGGTGATGATGCAGTTGGAGATGGCGGAGAGTGCGGGTGGAGCGGACCCGGGCTAAGGCGAAAATGCCTTGGTGTAAACCTGATCAAAGGGCTTAGGCGGTTTTGGAATGGGTCAGGCACGGACAACCCACCGCGGCCATGCATCCGCATGCGTCCTGCCTAGCGGAGAAAACGCCCCTTATTGAGCAGCAGGTCGTCTGGCCTCACTCAACAGATATTGCCGCCGATGCTTTTCCCGTCTTTCAGATCAAAGCCGAAATAGCAGCTGTAGTCGGATGGGGAATAGCGAATGCACTGAAGGCGGTCACGGACTCTTGCACGCGTTTTCGGGTCGGACCCACACTCACTCTTCACATCGGGCCCCATGCGGTCAAACAAGTCGCGTGCAGCTCTACCCTGCACATGGAATGACACTTTGGCGTCTTGGGCTGTGGGCGATGCTGGATCGCCCAAACCTCCAGAGTAAATTGCCATTTGCGCATTGACTGGCTTGAATTCAAATGCCCAGTCTGCGGCTATCGCGCCTGCACACATAAGCAACACTCCGATAACAGCAACACCTTTTCTCATTCCCAAGCCTTTACTTGTCTATATAGGAACATGGAGTATTTATCTTGGCCGGTGGCAGCACTTATTAATGAAACGCAACCAGTCGCCTGAAATCAATACCCGAGAACGATCAAATACGCACCTCCACATGCAGATGGTCATCGTGTCCGTTCATATAAGTAGCGTTGGCAATTTTGGGATCATTGAATCCGACCTTTTTTACCATTCCAGTCTGCCAAATTAAATTTACTAACTTTTGCGTCGCGGCTTGGTCGTAGTCTTTGCTAGACCAGCGGACGGGCTGCTTCAGCCCATCCTTGCGAATGGGACGAATATCGACCTCCAGACCGCTTCTGTGGCTAGCATGCGGTGGAAATTTTTTTCCTTCGGCCAAACTGATGTTACCAATGCCGATTTTTCGCTCTTCTGTGATGCTCCAGCCATGCTCAAGTTTGAAAATGAAATTCAGCATTTGCACATGGGCATATTGCCCTCTTCCACCTGAAGGAGTTCCATAGGTGTAATAGCCAGATTCCTCCGGCATTTGGGGCAGCATGAAAAATCCGCGTTTATCCTGAGGTACTGGTGAAGAATCTGTCATTTATACACTCCCTTTTGCGAGCGATTGTATGAATGCGCTCTTTAAATCAGATAGCTGTTTCCAACTCTTACAGCGCACACTATGGGCGCTGTAGGCTGGGACCAACAGGCATGCCTCTTTCGCTTCACGAACAATTCCATCGGACCAAGGTGCGTCTTATGCGGCCCTCGAAGAGCGATGAAGCGGCGCATGCAGCGCCATCAACCCCGCCACCCATTCAATGAACACCCGCACCTTGGCGCTCACATGCCGTTGGGGTGGGTAGGCCACGTACAGCGGCATCGGCTCCAGCGTCCAGTCCTGCAGCAGGGGCACCAGCTCGCCAGCCGCCACGTGGGGGCGGGCCATGTAGTCGGGCAGCCAGAGCACGCCCAGGCCCGCCAGGCCTGCGGCCAGGTAGGCGTTGCCGTCGTCCACGGCGCAGATGTCGTGGCCTTGCGCGTACACATGTTCGGTGCCGCGGCGCATCTCGAAAGGCAGAGGCTGGCCGGTGCGCGCCCACAGAAAACCCACGGTGCGATGGTGAGGTCCTTCCAGCGCCTGCGGGTGCTCGGGCGTGCCCGCGCGCAGCAGGTAGCTGGGGGCGGCATACACGCGCAGTTGCAGGTCGCCCACATGGCGTGCGACGAGCGCCGGGTTGGTGGGGGCGCCGCCGCGCACCACGCAGTCCACGTTGTCGCCCACCATGTCCACGGGGCGGTCGCTCACGCCCATGTGCAGGAGGATGTCGGGGTATTGCGCGTGGAACGCGGGCAGCGCGGGGATGAGGACCAGGCGCGCCAGGGGGCTGGGCACGTCCACCCGCAGGCGGCCCCGGGGCGCGGCGGCGGCGGTGGAAACGCTGGCATCGGCATCGTCCAGGTCGGCCAGCAGGCGCACCACGCGCTCGTAGTAGGCAGCACCATCGGGCGTGACCTGCACGCGCCGGGTGGTGCGGTGCAGGAGCTTCACGCGCAGGCGCGCTTCGAGCTGCTGCACCAGCTGCGTGACGGTGGTGCGGCTCAGGTGCAGGGTGAGGGCAGCCTTGGTGAAGCTGCCGGATTCCACAACGCGGGCAAAGGCCTGCAGGGCGTCAAAACGGTCCATGGCGTACAGGTAGTTGAGACATGCCGAAGAGGCGGCACGCCCGCCATTGTTTGGCTATCAGGAACAGTGGTGCGCAGATTAGCCTGTTTATCGAAACAACGCGCGCTTCTACAGTGCCTTCATCGCAATCATCTGCCCTGCAGAACGAAAGGAATCCCATGCCCCACCGTGATGTTGTCTTCCCCGCAGGCCGCCAGGCGCTGTACGAGCGCAACCGCTATTCGCCCGCCGTGCGCGCCAACGGCTTCTTGTTTGTCTCGGGCCAGGTGGGCAGCCGCGAGGACGGCTCGCCCGAGCCCGACCTGAAAGCCCAGGTGCGCCTGGCGTTCAGCAACCTCCACGCCGTGCTGCACGCTGCAGGCTGCACGTTTGATGACGTGGTGGACGTGACGATGTTTGTGGTCAACCCGGAGGCGAACTTCGAGACCGTCTGGGGCGTCGTGCCCGAGTTCTGGGGCGAGGCGCCCTACCCCACGCTCACCGGCATCGGGGTGACCTGGCTGTACGGGTTCCAGTTCGAGATCAAGGTGATTGCGAAGCTGCCTGGCTATAAGGGCTGATGGGCCGGAACATTTGAATCAAACAGGCTTCCAGCGCTTATCGAAAAAGCGCTGGAAGCTATTCAATTCATAGCATCACAGGTTCGGCGCCAGCAGCCGCTCCAGCACCTTCTCCTCCATGCCCCGGCGCTGGGCCATGTCGTGCAGCTGGTCTTCGCCAATCTTGCCGACGTTGAAGTACACGCTGTCGGGGTGGCCGATGTAGAAGCCGCTCACGCTGGCGGCGGGCATCATGGCCAGGCTTTCGGTGAGCGACATGCCGATCTCGCCAGCCTGCAGCACGCGGAACAGGTCGGTCTTGGCGCTGTGGTCGGGGCAGGCGGGGTAGCCGGGCGCGGGGCGGATGCCCTGGTACTTCTCGGCAATCATGTCGTCGTTACTCAGCGCTTCACCGGCAGCGTAGCCCCACAGGTCGGTGCGCACGCGGTGGTGCAGGGCTTCGGCAAAGGCTTCGGCCAGGCGGTCGGCCAGGCTCTTGAACATGATGGCGGAGTAGTCGTCCAGCGCGTCGATGAAGGCTTTTTCCTTCTTCTCGATGCCCAGGCCCGCCGTCACGGCAAACATGCCGGCGTAGTCGGCAATGCCGCTTTCCTTGGGCGCCACAAAGTCGGCCAGGCAGCGGCTGGGGCGGGTCACGCCGTCGATGGTGTGCTTTTCGGCCTGCTGGCGCAGGCCGTACCAGGTCATGGCCACTTCGGTGCGGGTGTCGTCGGTGTAGAACTCGATGTCGTCATCGTTCACGCTGTTGGCGGGCAGCAGGGCCATCACGCCGCTGGCCGTGAGCCACCGGCCTTCGATGATCTTCTTGAGCATGGCCTGCCCATCGGCAAACACACGCGTGGCTTCCACGCCCACGATCTCGTCGGTGAGGATGGCGGGGTACGGGCCGGCCAGGTCCCAGGTCTGGAAGAACGGGCCCCAGTCGATGTACTTGGCCAGCTCGGCCAGGTCGAAGTTCTTGAACACGCGGCGGCCCAGCGCGCGGGGCACGGCGGGCTGGTAGGCCGACCAGTCGATCGGCGTCTTGTTGGCGCGGATCTTGGCCAAGGGCCACAGGGGAGTGGCCTTTTTGTTGGCGTGCTGGGTGCGCACCTTGTCGTAGTCGGCGTTCAGCTCATCCACGTAGCTCTGCACGCCGTCGCCCAGCAGGCTTTGCGCCACGCTCACGCTGCGGGACGCATCGGGCACGTAGACCACAGGGCCTTCGTAATGCGGGGCAATCTTGACGGCAGTGTGCACGCGGCTGGTGGTGGCGCCACCGATGAGCAGCGGGATCTTCTTGATGCGGAAGTGGTCGTCCTTCTGCATCTCGCCGGCCACGTACTGCATCTCTTCGAGGCTGGGGGTGATGAGGCCCGACAGGCCCACGATGTCGGCCCCCTCGACCTTGGCGCGCGCCAAAATCTCGTGGCAGGGCACCATCACGCCCATGTTCACCACCTCAAAGTTATTGCACTGCAGGACCACGGTGACGATGTTCTTGCCGATATCGTGCACGTCGCCTTTCACGGTGGCGATGATGATCTTGCCCTTGCTGCGCACATCGCGCCCAGCCAGTTCGTCCTGGCGCTTTTCTTCTTCGATGTAGGGGATCAGGTGGGCCACGGCCTGCTTCATCACGCGCGCGCTTTTCACCACCTGGGGCAGGAACATCTTGCCCGCGCCGAACAGATCGCCCACCACGTTCATGCCGTCCATGAGCGGGCCTTCGATCACGTGCAGCGGGCGGCCGCCCTTGGCCAGGATGGCGCGGTAGGCCTCTTCGGTGTCTTCGGTGATGAAGTCGGTGATGCCATGCACCAGCGCGTGCGACAGGCGTTCGCCCACGGTCTTGGGGTGCTCGGGCGTTCCGCGCCATTCGAGCTTCTTGCTCTCGTCCTTGGCGCCGCTCTTGGCGGTTTCGGCGATCTCCACCAGGCGCTCACCCGCGTCGGGGCGGCGGTTGAGCACCACGTCTTCCACACGCTCACGCAGTACGGGCTCCAGATCGTCGTACACGCCCACCATGCCCGCGTTGACGATGCCCATGTCCATGCCCGCCTGGATGGCGTGGTACAGGAACACCGTGTGGATGGCCTCGCGCACCGGGTCGTTGCCGCGGAAGCTGAACGACACGTTGGACACACCACCCGACACCTTGGCCCCCGGCAGGTTCTGCTTGATCCAGCGCACCGCCTCGATGAAGTCGACCGCGTAGTTGTTGTGCTCCTCGATACCGGTGGCCACCGCAAAGATGTTGGGGTCGAAGATGATGTCCTCGGGCGGAAAGCCCACTTCATCGACCAGCACGCGGTAGGCACGTTCGCAGATCTCGATCTTGCGCGCGTAGGTGTCGGCCTGGCCCACTTCGTCAAACGCCATCACCACGGCCGCAGCGCCATAGCGCTTGACCAGCCGCGCCTCGTGCTTGAACTTCTCCACGCCCTCTTTCATGCTGATGGAGTTGACGATGCCCTTGCCCTGGATGCAGCGCAGACCGGCTTCGATCACCTCCCACTTGGAGGAGTCCACCATGATGGGCACGCGCGCGATGTCGGGCTCGGACGCGATGAGCTGCAGAAAGCGCACCATGGCCGCCTTGCTGTCGAGCATGGCCTCGTCCATGTTGATGTCGATGACCTGGGCGCCGTTCTCTACCTGCTGGCGCGCCACGGCCAGGGCCTCTTCGTACTGGCCGTTGAGGATCATGCGCGCAAACGCCTTGGAGCCGGTGACGTTGGTGCGCTCGCCGATGTTGACGAACAGCGTGCCCTCGCCGATGGAGACGGGCTCCAGGCCGGACAGCTTCATGGGGGGCAGGGACGGGGCAGACGCGGACATAGGACTCACCTGTGCAGGGGCAGCAGAAAAACAGGTGAGCGTCGTTGCGGTGGGGCTTGAATAGCTTTTGGGTACCCAAGCCTGACGGCCCCGTCGTGGTGAGAGGCCGCTGCAACGCTCCTTGGGCAGATGCGGATTTTACCGGGTGATACGAGCTGGCGTTCGCCGCATCAACGCACCGGCAGGAATTGCAAAAAGGTACCGCCCACAATGCCCTGCACGTAACTGATGGCAGCGCGGCGGTACTTTTCGGTGGTGAACGCGGCCAGCAGGTCCAGCCGCGCGATGATCTTGCCGAACTCGCGCTCGAAGCTCAGGTTGCGGCGCTGCTGGCCGATCTCGTCGGCCAGCAGCAGGGGCTGGCCCTGGGCGTTGCGGCGCTGCGCCAGCAGCCACACGGCGGTCTCGACGTTGCGCGCGGCGTTGTAGAGGTGCTGGGCATCCACGCCGTCGAGCAAGAAGAACTCGGTCTTGCCGCCGTGGGCCGTGATGACCATGTCGGCCGTGGCGTGGATGAAGGCCGCCACGCGGTCGCCCGCGAACTCGGGCGCCAGGGCAAGCGCCATGGCGGCAATGTCGCGGCGCCCCTGCAGTGGGGCCCAGGGCTGGCGCTGCAGCACGGCGGTGCGCAGCTGCTCCAGCGCCTGCTCGCGGCCGGTGGCGGCGCCCTTGCGCCATTCGGCGGGGTTGCGGCGGTAGAGCTTGTCGGCCAAGCGCAGCAGGCCGTCCAGGTTCTCCTGCATGGCCAGGGTGGCCATGCGGTTGGCATCGGACTGGGCCAGTTCGGCGGCATGGGTGGGTGCACCCTTCACCTCGCCGCGCGGGGTAGGAGCATTGCTGGTACAGCCTGCCAGCACGCAGCAGACCGCCACGCCAGCCCACCGACCCCGCAAACCCCGCAGCAGCAATAAAAACGGCCCTCGCATGGGGCCGATTATGGGTGACGGCTGAGCGCCTATGAGGGCCGCTGCACGGCGGTTGACATTGTTTGAAGAAGCGCGCGCTGGGAGTCTGCGCGGCAGAGGGCATCGAAGCGAAACGTGCGAAAACCGAGGGTCGCGTGGAGCTACCGAGAAGCCCAGGGTGGGCCCCTGGGCGCAGGAGGTAGTGCCGCGCGAGACCGGTTTATCGCGCGTTGCAGCCGATGTCCCCTCTGTCGCGCAGACTCCTAGGCCCCTGTTACGCCGCCGCCATGGCCGACGTGGGCAGGCCGAACAGGTGGTCAAACACCCAGTTGAAGACAAAGGTGTAGCAAAGGAAGAACACGATGAGCCCCAGGTCCATCACGAACGCGTGCCACAGGCTCACGCCAAACCACCAGGCAAACAGCGGCACCAGCGTGAAGACCAGGCCGCCCTCAAACCCGATGGCGTGCGCCACGCGCCGCGCCACACTGCGCCCGCGCACGGGCTGGCGTGCCTCCCAGCGCTCGAACGCCCAGTTGAAGACGATGTTCCAGACGATGGCGATCACCGAGGCTGCCACCGCCACCACGCTCGAATGCCCCGCGCCCTGGCCCGTGAGCAGCGCCAGGCCCACCGTGGCGGCGCCAATGGCGATCAGCTCGTACAGGGTCACGTAGATCACGCGGCGCTTGACGCCTTGCAGTCCAAAAAGAGTGGGGGTCTTGTCCATGGCCAGTACTTTATATTCGCTGCACTGACACATAAAGTCAGCTTATTTCAGTTTTATTGATAGATCAAACCGCCATGGCCTTCAACTCTGACAGCGTGCAGGTGTTTCTGACCGTGCTCGACCACGGCTCGTTCTCGGCCGCCGCGCGGGCCTTGTCGCGTGTGCCGTCGGCCGTGAGCATGACCATTGCGCACCTGGAGGCCGAGTTGGATGTGCAGCTGTTTGACCGCAGCGGACGCGAGCCCCGCCCCACCGCCGCCGCCCGCGCGCTGGAGCCCCAGGCCCGGCTGCTGGCGGGCCAGCTGCAGCAGCTCAACGCCCAGGCGCTGGCGCTCACCCAGGGGCTGGAGGAGCGGCTCACGCTGGCCATTGCACCCGAGCTGCTGGCCTCGCGCTGGACGGAGGCGCTGGCGGCATTGGCGCAAGAACACCCGCTGCTGCAGATCGAGGTGCTGGCCGCGCCGCAGGTGGATGCGCTGGCGCTGCTGCACAGCGGCCGCGCGCAGCTGGCGCTGGTGTTCGAGCGGCCCAGCATCGACGGGCGCGAGGGCTTTCAGGAGGTGGGCACCGAAACCCTGGTGGCGGTGATGGCGCCGCAGCACCCGGTGCTGGTGGCCGCCCGCGCCGCCGCCCAGGCGCGGGGTGCCCCAACGGAGGATGCCATGCTGCGCGAAGAGCACCTGACCACCACGCGCCAGATCGTGGTGGCCAGCCGCGACCTGGCGCAGACCGACCCGCGCTTTGTATTTGCCCGCCACCACTGGCGCACCGACAACCACCTGGCCGCGCTGGGCCTCATCGAAGCCGGGATGGGCTGGGGCTGGCAGCCGCGCGCGCTGGTGCAGTCGCGCATCGAGGCGGGGCGGCTGGTGGAGATGCCGTTCGAGAACCTGAGCAACGGCGCCGCGCTGTGGGTGGACGTGGTGTGGTCCAAGGAGCGGCCGCTGGGTCTGGGCGCTGCGCGGTTTGTGGCGCTGATGCGCGACCAGCGGGCGCTGGAGACCGAGCTGGCGTGATTTACGGCCCTTTTGGGCGGCAGCGCCAGTCGATCATGCCGTAACAGCTACCAAATTCATAGCGTTTCTTTGGACAATGGGTCCGGGGTATTCCCGGCACTCACCGTCCTCGGGCACCCACAGGCGGTGCGCCCACCCGCCGCGCTGCGCCAGGGCGCGCACCTGGGCACGGGTGGTGGGGCAGTGGTCCAGGGCCTCCAGGTGGTTGACGACCACGGCGCCCGTCGTCAGTGCGGCAGCCTGTGCGACCTCGGCGGCGTCCATCAGGATGTCCGCGCCCAGGTCAAACCGGGCGCCACCCGCCGGCAGCACGGCCACACCGGGCTGCAGATGCTGCAGGCAGTCGCGCACCGGGGGCGTCAGCACCGTGTCGCCCGCCAAGTACACGCTGGGCTCGCCCGGCAGCTCCAGCAGGTAGCCGTGGCCGTGCTCCATGAAGCGCGCCACCCAGCCCCGGCCGTGGGTGCAGGCCACGGGCGTGACCTGCCCGCCCAGCGCAAAAGGCTGGCGGCCCTCGCCCGCCAGCGGCAGCACCTGCAGCCCACGCTGCGCCAGGTAGGCGGCGTCGTGCGGCATGCACAGGACGGGAATCTGGCGCTCGCGCAGAAACTGCTTGCCCGCGCGGTCCAGGTGGTCAAAGTGCCCACGCTGGCAATGGGTGATGAGCGCGTGGGTCACGCGCTGCAGCGCCGCGTCGGCCTCGGCGGGCAAGTCCACCAGAGGGTTGCGCTGGCGCCGGGTGCCCAGGTAGCGCAGCGCGGGCAGGCTGCCCCGGGGCGCGAGCATGGGGTCCACCAGCAGGCCGACGGGGCGACCCGCGTGCTGAAACTCGAGCAGAACGGTGGCGTTGCGCAATTGGGTGATGAGCATGGGGTGCTTTCAGTGGGAAGGGGTGTTGCCATTGTTGAAAAGCAGGCCTCCCCCGAAAATGGCGCAGATTGACAATTTCTTGCCTTTTTGTGCCACCCATGGTTTCGCCACCCTCTCCACACCAGCCGCCTTTGCGCGTGGCGCTGCTGCTCTACCCGGGCTGCATGCCCGCCGGCCTGTTTGCGGCGGCGGACATGGCACGCGCCGCCAACCTGCGCGCGCAGGCCAGCGTGATGGACATCTGCTGGACGGGGGTGGACCTGTCGCCCGTGCCCACCTGGCAAGGCCCCGCGCTGGCCCCCACCGTGGCGCTGCAGCATGCCCAGGCCGATGTGGTGCTGGTGCCGGGCCTGTGGCTCTCGTCGCCTGACCAGCTGCAGGGGCCGCTGCAGCAGCTGGCCCCGGTGGTGCAGGCCTTGCGCGCGCTGCCTCGGCGCACCCAGGTGTGGAGCTACTGCGCGGGCGTGGTGCTGGCGGCTGCCAGCGGGCGGCTGCGCGGCCAGGGCGCCACAGCCACCTGGTGGTTGCGTGCGGCGCTGGAGCAGCAGTTTGCGCCGGTGGACTGGCGCTTTGACGAGCCGCTGGTGGCCGGCCCCACTGCCACCACGGCCGCCGGGGCCAACGGCTATCTGCCGCTGATGCTGCACGCGCTGGCCGCGCGCCTGCCGCCCCAGGCATTGACCGACCTGCAGGAGCTGCTGATGCTGCCCCGCCCCCGCACGGCGCACCCCGCATTTGCCGGGCATGACCTGATGACGCTGGCCGACGCCGACCTGCGCCGCGCCATGCTGTGGGTGCAGCGCAGCCCCGCCGCCGATCTGCGACTGCCTGCGCTGGCCCAGGCGCTGGGCCTCTCGCCCCGCACGCTCGCGCGGCGGGTGCAGGCCCACACGGGCCTGACGGCGGCCTTGTGGATGCGCCGCATCAAGCTGCGCCAGGCCAGCGAGGCGCTGTGCGACACCGCGCTGCCGCTCAAGCGCATTGCCGAGGACCTGGGCTTTGCCAGCGAGGCCGGGCTGCACCGCGCGTTCCGCCAGGCCACGGGGCAGACGCCGCTGGCCTACCGCATGGCACATGGCGCGCGCTAAGGGATCCTCTGCACGAATCGAGCGGCAAGTGGGCGCTGCGGATCGGGATGGGCTGCAAGGCGCAAATACTCGCAATAGCCGCAGCTATTGCGAGTATTTGCAACGCCGCAGACCGCCCGAGACCGCAGCTGCACACGGCGCGGTGATTTGTACAGAGGGTCCCTCAACGGCTCCTGCGGCAATTTTCAAGCTCAATCTGCTCCAAGCGCTAGTGAATCATGCGCAATCAGCTATGGGCTTGATAGCATCATGTTTTCGTAGAAGAGGAGACCGCGCCCGCGCTGCTGACGTACGATGGCCCATCGAGGAGCCCGCATGAACCACCCGTTTCACAGCAGCAACAAAGACGTGGCCCAGCGCTGGTCGCAGTGGCAGCCGGACGCGCCGCAGCACGACGACGAGAAGCGGCCCGACGGCCAGCCCGAGCGGCGCAAGGCCGGAAAACACCGCCGCACGGTGGCGCTCAAGGACTTTGATCCGTCGGCCAAGCCGTTTTCGCTGGGCGACAAGCTCAAGGACAAGGCCGCCACCGAGTCGATTGCGCAGGAGCTGGACACGCTACAGAACCTGTTCTATGCCGACAAGCGCTACAAGCTGCTGGTGATCCTGCAGGGCACGGACACGGCTGGCAAGGACGGCACCATCCGGGGCGTGTTTGGCCGCATGAGCGCGCTGGGCGTGCACGCCGTGGGCTGGAGCGCACCCACCGAGGCCGAACGTGCCCACGACTACCTGTGGCGCATCCACCAGAAGGTGCCCGGCGCGGGCGAGATCACGGTGTTCAACCGCAGCCACTACGAGGACGTGCTGGTGCCCGCCGTGAACGGATGGATCACCCCCGAGCAGCACCACCAGCGCTTTGGCCACATCAACGACTTCGAGCGCATGCTCACGCACACCGGCACCATCGTGCTCAAGTTCATGCTGCACATCAGCGCAGACGAGCAGCGCGAACGCCTGCAGGAGCGCCTGGACGACCCGGCCAAGCACTGGAAGTTCTCGATGAGCGACATCGAGGCACGCAAGCAGTGGAGCCAGTACCAGAAGGCCTACGAAATGCTGCTGGCCGCCACGCACACGCCCTGGGCGCCGTGGACCATCGTGCCTGCCAACTCCAAGACCCACCGCAACCTGATGATCGCCACGCTGGTGCGCGAAGTGCTCACCGGCCTGGACCTGCGCTACCCCCCGGGCGACCCGGCGCTGCAGAAGATCCGCATCGAATAGGCCCCGCACCGCTGCGGACACGGCAGCGGGCGGCGCAAAGACAGGCTGCGCATGCCATCACTGGCCCGGCGGGCATTCGGGGATGCGGCCCCAGGCGTCGCCGCAGAAGTTCTGCCGTGTGCGGGTGAGGCAGCTTGCGCGCGACAGCTCGTTGCTCATGGCCGCGCACTGGGCCAGCGCGCCGCGCAAGCGGGCCAGGCTGTCGCCGGGCGACGGCGCGGGCGCTGCGGGCGGCGGCCACGGTGCGTTGTCGGCCGGTGCCACTGCGCGTGGCTTGCCGGTGGCAGGCAGCGATGCCGCATCGGCCACGCGGGGCGCGGTGACAGGCGTGAAAGGCGGCGCAGAGGCCGCAGATGCAGACGACGGTGCAGCAGCGGTACTGTCTGGTGCGGACGCAGCGGCTGCCGGGCGTGCGCGTTCGGATTCAATGATTTCCTCCACCGGCTCGGGGCGGGCAGGTGCAGGCTCCGCAGTGCCCGCAGTGCCGGGCACGGCGGCGGGGGCTGCGACGGCCGGGGCCTGCTGCGGGGGCGGCACGGCATCGGGCCGGCCCAGCAGGTACCAGGCCGCAACGCCCGCCACCACCAGCAGGGCCACTGCGGCGCCTGCGTAGGCCATGGCCGGTCGCTGGCGCGCCGGGCCCGCAGCAGGGTGCTCGTCGTCGTCGAACACAAACTCCATCGGCGCCGGGGCAGCGGGGGTGGCGAGGTTGGCCTCTGCCTCCAGGGGGTGGGCGCACTTCACGCACCAACGCGCCGTAGGGTGGTTGGGCGCCTGGCACTGCGGACAGGCGGTGTGGGTCACGCTCATGGGATTTCCCTCTCTTTTTTCATGGTCCCGGCGGTCCGGTGTGCGTCCGGTGCAGCGCCTGGTTCTGCGCCGGGCTGGCCGAGTCTAGGCGCAACGGGCCGCCCGGCAAGGTCCGGGCCCACGGGCCGCTACCCCACCGGTAGATTGCCGCACTGCAGCATGGAATGGGGTTACACCAAACTATGCATCAAATGCATAACCCACAAACACACCGGCCTTGGACAGTGCCCGGGCCGAGGCATAAGCTTCGCAGTCTGAACTGATCCCACAAGGAAATTCACCATGTCAAACCCCGTCGGCGCCCCCGCCGCACAATCCCACCCCCTGCCCTCGTACCTGCAGGCCGACCACCTCGGCCCCTGGGGCAACTACCTGCAGCAGGTGGACCGCGTCACCCCTTACCTGGGCAGCCTGGCGCGTTGGGTGGAAACGCTCAAGCGTCCCAAGCGCATCCTGATCGTGGACGTGCCGATCGAGCTGGACAACGGCACCATCGCCCACTACGAAGGCTACCGCGTGCAGCACAACCTAAGCCGCGGCCCGGGCAAGGGTGGCGTGCGTTTTCACCAGGACGTGACGCTGTCGGAAGTGATGGCTTTGTCGGCCTGGATGTCGGTGAAGAACGCCGCGGTGAACGTGCCCTACGGCGGTGCCAAGGGTGGTATCCGCGTGGACCCCAAGAAGCTGTCGATGGGTGAGCTGGAGCGCCTGACGCGCCGCTACACCAGCGAAATCGGCCTGCTGATCGGCCCGTCCAAGGACATCCCCGCACCCGACGTGAACACCAACGGCCAGATCATGGCCTGGATGATGGACACCTATTCCATGAACGTGGGCGCCACCGCCACCGGCGTGGTCACCGGCAAGCCCGTGGACCTGGGTGGCTCGCTGGGCCGTGTGGAAGCCACCGGCCGTGGCGTGTTCACCGTGGGCGTGGAAGCCGCCAAGCTGACCGGCCTGGCGCTCGACGGTGCCCGCGTGGCCGTGCAGGGCTTTGGCAATGTAGGCGGCATTGCCGCCAAGCTGTTTGCCGAAGCGGGTGCCAAGGTGGTGGCGGTGCAAGACCACACCGGCACCATCTTCAACAGCAAGGGCGTGGATGTGCCCGCACTGCTGGCGCATGTGAAGACCCGTGGTGGCGTGGGCGGCTTTGCGGGCGCCGATGTGATGAAGGCCGAAGAGTTCTGGGGCGTGGATTGCGAGATCCTGATCCCTGCCGCGCTGGAAGGCCAGATCACCAAGGACAACGCGGGCCAGATCAAGGCCAAGCTCGTGATCGAAGGCGCCAACGGCCCCACGACCACCGAAGCCGACGACATCCTGCACGACAAGGGCGTGCTGGTGCTGCCCGATGTGATCGCCAACGCCGGCGGCGTGACAGTGAGCTACTTTGAGTGGGTGCAGGATTTTTCCAGCTTCTTCTGGAGCGAAGACGAGATCAACGCCCGCCTGGTGCGCATCATGCAAGAGGCCTTTGCGGGTATCTGGCAAGTGGCGCAAGAGCACAAGGTGAGCCTGCGCACCGCCACCTTCATCGTGGCCTGCCAGCGCATCCTGCACGCCCGCGAAATGCGCGGCCTGTATCCATAAGCCCTCGCCCGCCCCACCGGCCCGCCCCTTACCCGGGGCAGGCCGTCACACCACCGCCAGCCGCTGCGATCCAGCCCTGGCGGTTTTTCTTTGCCCAGGCCTTGCGCAGCCACCGTGGCTGTTGCGCCGTGGCGACGCAGCAAGCGCGCACAACGGCCGTTCAAGGCCCCAGAACGACCGCGCAGCCGCCGCAGAAACCAAAAGATACGCACACATACAAATGGTGATCTTTCCCCCGGACCTTGCGTGAAAAACTGCCTGGACTTCGCACTCACGCCGTCTTCGGGAGATTCTGGTGGCCCTTCCATCCCTGCGCAGCCTGCTGGCGCGCTTTCTGCTCAGCCGCCTGCGCACCGCGCGCTCCGTGGCCCGTCTGGCGTACCGCCTGCACCCCCACAAACCCGCGCTCATCGACCGGCGCGGCACCCTCACCTACGGGCAGTTGCAGGATCGCGTGTACCGCCTGCAGGCCTGGATGCAGGCCCAGGGCGTAAAAAAAGGGGACGTGGTCTTTACCTGGCTGCCCGAGACCGGAGAGCAGTACGAAACCCGCCTGGCCACGTTCGAGAACGGCACCATCTTTGCCAGCTTTCACAAGCACCTGCCTGCCGAGGCAGCGCTCACGACCATGGGCCGCGTCAAGCCCACCGTCTTCATCCATGACCCGCTGCTGAGCGCGCCCATCCTGCAGGCCGTGCGCGAGCAGCTGCCCGGCCTGCGCGTGCTGGCGCTGGGGGATGAATACGAGCGCGCCCTGGCGCAGCAGACCCCCTCTGCGGGAACGGCCGACGTGCACGAGGACGATGTGTTCGCGCTGCACATGACCTCAGGCACCACGGGCCTGCCCAAGTCCATTGGCTACAGCAACCGCAAATACCTGGACAGCGTGCGGTTGATCTCGCGCGCCATCGACTTCAAGCCGCCCGCCAACGGACCGGACGTGAACATGCTGGGCCTGCCGCTCACCGGCCCGGGCTCGGGCCTGGTGCTGCCTACGCTGCTGGCGGGTGCGGCGCTGGTGATGCCCGAGGACTTCCGCGCCACCACGCTGGCCGGGCTGATCCAGAAGCACCGCGTGTCGCGCGCTTTCCTGTCGCCCTCGGCCATCATCGACCTGCTGGACGAGCCCACGCTGGGCCAGTACGACCTGTCGTCGCTGACCCATGTGCCCTACGGCTCGGAGATGATGCCCGCGCCCAAGATCGCCGAGGCCATCCGCCGCTTCGGGCCCATCTTCCAGCAGGGCTACGGCTGCCTGGAGGCCCTGCCCCCCATCACCTGGTTGCTGCCCCACGAGCATGTGGACGCGCAAGGCAACCCGCTGGGCAACGACATCCTCTCCACCGTGGGTCGCGTGATGCCGGGCGTGGACGTGGTCATCCGCGACGAGCAGTTTGCGCCGCTGCCGCTGGGCCAGATGGGCCTGATCACCGTGCAGACGCCGGTGCGGTTTGATGGCTACTGGCTGGACCCGGAAAAGACCAGCGAGACCCTGCGCGACGGCTGGGTGGTGATGGGGGACCTGGGCTATTTCGATGCTGCGGGCTATCTGCACGTGCTGGGCCGCAGCGCCGACCGCGTGGTGCGCCACGGCCAGGCACTCAACCCGCGCGAGATCGAGGAAGTGGCGCACTGCCACCCGGCCGTCAAAGAGGCCTGCCTGGTGCAGCACGGCACCGCCGCCGTGCTGGTGGCCAGCCTGCGGCAGAGCTGGCGCAACGACCGGGGCACCCAGGCCCTGGAGCACGACCTGGCGGAGTTCCTGGTGCAACACCTGCCGCCCGAGATGCGGCCCGACGATGTGCGCCTGGTCACCGAAATTCCGCGCAGCTTCCTCAACAAGATGCTGCGGCGCGAGGTGCGCCTGATGCTGGAGGCCATGCCGCCGCGCAACAGCGCGGCGCACACGGCGCGCGCAGAGCCTGTGGCGGGCTCGATGGCGACGGCTGCCCGGGCCGAAGCAATGGCATCCGCGCACCCATGACAGCCCCCATGAACATGCAGCACACCCCACACATCCGGCTGAGCCTGGGCACCAAGCTCGGCTACGCCGTGGGCAACGTCGGCCTGCAGATGCTGATTGCGGCCATGAGCTTCCTGCTCATGATCTTCTACACCGATGTGGCCCTGGTGCCTCCGGCCGTGGCCGGTGCGGCGCTGCTGGTGGGCAAGGTGTGGGACACCATCAACGACCCGCTGTTTGGCTGGCTGACCGACCGCACGCGCTCGCGCCACGGCCGCCACCGCGTGTACCTGATCTACGGCGCCCTGCCCCTGGCGGTGGTGGCTGCCGCCGTGTGGATGGTGCCGCCGGGCCTGAGCCCCTGGGCAGCGTTTGTGTGGATCGCCGTCACCTACACCTTGTTCGACACCGTGATGACGCTGGTGCAGCTGCCCTACCAGGCCATGGCCGCCAACATGACGCAGGACTACGACGAGCGCACCAGCCTCACGGCTTTTGCATCCATGGGTGCCCTGCTGGGGTTTTTTGCGGGCAGCGTGTTCATGCCCCTGCTGGTACGGGCCGCGCCCGATGCACGCACGGGCTACGCACTGGCCGGCGCCTGTTTCGGGCTGGCCGCCGGGGTCGCTGTGGCCGTGGTGGCCTGGCGCGTGCGCGAGCCCGCCACCACCGGCGACTTATCGCCTACGGCCCCAAACCCTCCAGCAGCCACACCCGGCTGGACATCGGTACGCAGCACCCTGCTGGCCACGCTGCGCAACCGCCCGTTTGTGATGCTGGTGAGCGCAGCCGGGCTGGTGCGGCTGGGCCTCACGCTGGTGCAGGCCTCGCTCGCTTATTTCGTCATCTACCAGCTGCAGGGCGACAAGGGCGACCTGCCACGCTTCATGGGCATCCTGCTCGCGGTGGTGGGCGTCTCGCTGTTCGTGTGGAAGCGCGTGGTGGACCGGTGGGAGAAGAACCTGGCCTACATCCTCGGGCTGGTGTTTTGCTGCGCGGGGCTGGTAGCGCTGTACTGGGTGGGCCCAGGCCAGCAGGCCCTGGTGACGGGCATTCTGGTGGTGGTGGGCATTGGCATGGGTGCGCACTGGATCGTGCCGTTTGCCATGGTGCCCGACACCATCGACCACGGTCACATGCAGGCGGGCGAGCGCCAGACCGGCATGTACTACGGCCTGTATGGCCTGGTCGATAAGCTGGCTCGCACCCTGGCCACGGTGCTGGTGGCCGGCATGCTGGAGCTGACCGGTTATGTGCCCAACGTAGCCCAGTCTGCCCAGGCGCTGCAAGGCATCACGGCCATGACGGGCCTGCTGCCAGCGCTGTGCCTGGTGCTGGCCATCCCGCTGCTGATGGCCTACCCCATCACCCGCGCCCGCCATGCAGACCTGGTGCGCAGCGTGGGCGCCGCCGCCCCGGCGGAGACGGCCAGTGCGGCAGCAGTGGCCGCAACCCCTGTACGCCAGAGCGAACACACCACCCGCCCTGCGTGGGAGCCCTCACGCACCCTGCCCGGTGGTGGGCACGACTTCGCACACAGTCGTTAGAGAACATCCGGGAGCGCCCTCAGGCAGACGGCGCTGGCCCGACCGGTTCGGGCGGCAACACGCCGCGCAGCGCCAGACAGAAGGGCTGCGCACACTCTGCGCGCGCTGCATACGGGCAGCCCACGGTCTCGCACAGGCCCGATTCCCCGTTGCGCGCCCGCGCGTCCTCGCGCGGCACCTGGCCGCTGGCCTGCAGCACGGCCATCTGGGTCCAGGGGTCCAGGCGCCCTGTGGCCTGCTGCAGCATGTCGCGGCCATACACGGTGGCGGCCAGTTGCGGTTGCAGGTCCAGCACCAGCAGCGCGCTGGTGCGCGGCGCGGCAGCATCCATGCCCTGCAACACCAAGGCCATGACCCCCGATTGCAACGCCTGGCCGCCGCCCGCAAAAGGCACCTGCAGCGCGCCGCCCGCAGCGGTGGCGCCCGCGCCCAGGCTTGCGCTGACTTGCGCCGCCGCCGCGCCCGCAGCGGCAGGTGACGCCTGGGCCGCCAGCCACGGCACCGGGGCACGCAAGGTGAGCGCCAGCCCGCGCGGCCCCTCGGGGGTCGACACCACGCCCTGGCGCACCAGCCAGGTTTGCAGCGGCGGCTGGTCGGCATCCAGCGCGCCGCTCTCCAGCGCCTGCGCCATGCCAATCGGCCAGGGCTGCGCGGCCACCACGCGTTGCGGCACTCCGGCCTGGGCGGTGACCTGTGCCACCAGGGCACTCACCATCCGCAGCAACGGTGCGCTGAGGCCCGACGCGGGCCAGGCCGTGCCACTTGTGGCGGAGGCAGCGGAGGTTGCCGCATTGGCCTGCGCCGCCATGGTTGCGCCACGCGGCAGCGCCGACGACCCCGGTGGTGCGGCCCGCGCGGCGCCCTCACCCCTTGCGCCCTGCAAGCGGCCATCGACCCCGCCCGCCCGGCGCGGGTCGAAGCCCGCCGCCAACTGTTCGCGCGCCTGGGGCGAGATGCTGGCCTGGTCTGCCGGCGTAGGCAGCGGCCCGCCGGGCGGGCTGGGTGATGTGACCGAGGGCGGCGGCGCGCTGGGGTCTGCCGTGGGCAACGGCGAGGGTGCGGCGGGTACAGCAGGTTTGGGCTTGTCCAGCCCCAGCAACGCCGTCTGCCGCTGCAGCGCCGCCTCGGCCAGGAACTGGGCCACGGGCGGCAGTGCCGTGCGGGACGGATCGATCGGGAGGGTCATGCCGGGTTGCCTGGGGAATGGATGCCCGATTCTGTAGTGATTCGTCCAGCGTGAACAGGCCATGGTGCGGGCAAACCTGTTGCCCGTATCAGCTATCAACTACATAGCAAAAGGTGCAATAAAGTCCGGCGCTACCGGCACTTTTTGTCCACAATCCGGTTCCACCGCCCGCCGCGCTGCCTCTCAGCGCGCAGCCACCTCCCCGCCATGCACCCGCACACCACCGCCCGCCCGCGCCTTGTTGATCGCCACCCCACGCCCCACACCGGGGTTGCGCCCGCACTGCTGATGGCCGTGCTGGGCTTCCTGCTGTTCAGTGGGTGGATGTATGCGCCGCAGTGGGAGCGCGCCTTCCGCTCGGACGGCTCGCCGGTGTCGTGGCTGTCGAGCGCGCTGCTGCTGGCGCTCAGCATCACGGCCCTGCGGATGGTGGGGGACCGCGCCCTGCCCCGGCTGCTGGGTGCCTGGCTGGCGCTTGCGTTTTTTGTGCTGGCGCTGGACGAGCAGTTCATGCTGCACGAGCTGTGGAAGTTCCGCTGCCATGAATGGACGGATGCCTGCCGCTGGGCCCCCGTGCGCGAAGCCCCCATGCTCGCCGTGGCGGTGGTGGGCCTGCTCACCATGGCCTGGCTGCACCGCGCCTTGCTACACACCGGCACCCGCGCCCTGCTGTGGGCGGGCCTGGCTGTGGGCTGGCTGGCGATTGGTGTGGACCAATGGCCCGAAGTGCAAGCGCGCTGGCCCCGCCTGCCCGATCTGCCATCGCTGCTGGCCACGCTGGAAGAAGGGCTGGAAGTGCTGGCCGAGGCGCTGGTGTTGGGGGCGTTGTTGCGTCAGCCGGGGCAGTGATAAGAGGGAGGCGCCGTGCAGATCCGCTGGCAGACGGATGAGAGCCATGCCCGACGTTCAGCAGTACTCAGCTGAACTGCTCATAAAACACATCAATCGGGCTCGTGGCGACCTTGGCCTGGAGCGGAAAAATCTCCCAGGGATTTTCAACGCTCATGTCATCAAGGCGAGCCAACAATTGATCCCGCACAGCCGCTTTCACTTCCTGTCGCCAGTTCAAGACCTGGCCCCAGGTTGAACTCCCATTCAAATGCAATGGAAACCGCACGGCTTGCACTGATGCGCTATAGGCCAGAGGAAAGAGCCGCCTGTAGGCGTGAAGGTTGTAGAGCCACGAAACGCCACGCACTGTTGTAGCCATTGGCGCACTTCGCTGAACATGTGCAAACAAGTCGCGCAGGTCTGACATCCTCGCGCCGACGTTCTCAACGGCCAATGGACTGGACTTGAGTCCACTTGGCGGTAGAAAGTGGATGCGCAAGGTACCGGTGGCATCGGGCGGGTCGTACGAGAAGCAGCCAAACGACCGTTCGAGTTCGGGGTAGGAGTGGGCCCGCTGGTACTCGGCGCACAAGGCGAGGTGGGCAGCATGGTCACTGCCTGTGCTTTGAACTCTGGCCAAGAAGCGATGCCATTGAGTCTCGCCGGCGTTGCCCCAAAGGTTCAGCCTGCGTCGCAGGTTAGTACAACGGTCAATGGCCACGTCAATTGGAACCGCCGCTTTCACCGCATAGTGCGCGGCAAACTTCAATTGAAGAGAAAAATAACATTCAAGCATTGAATTGGACGGTGACACTGGCTCGCCGACTGCTGCTCCCAGCCGAACGTTGTCCAGCAGCCTCCCCTCACGTGCACTCCTGATCCACCCAATACCCCGCCGGAAACCACTGGCCGTTGATATTGAGGTACCAGCGCCATTCAAAGATGGGCTCAAAGCTCATGCCGCCCGGCGAGGGAGTGTCGATGCGCAGAATGTCCGCCACGCCGTCGCGGTCGAGGTCAATCTCGTGCACCATCACGGCGGTGTTTTTGCGCTGGGGCTTGTCGCGGATGGGCGGGTCGGCAGGCTGCATCCAGCTCGTGGCGTAGCGCCGGGTCTTCACCTTCACCGCGTCCGGCGGAAGCTTTGCGGGCAGCACCAGGCGGGTCAGTACCTGGGCACTGTCGGACAGCTTGGCATAGCCGCGCACAGGTTGGGCTTCTTCACCAGGATCCTTGAACCCACGGCCGGGGTAGTGGCCGCCGCAGTAGTGGTCTTCGTTGCTGATGTCCCAATAGCGCTGGCGCAGAGTATGGGCACCCACCAGGCCCTGGTGGGTGATGGCATAGATGGTCAGCGCGGGTGCGAAGGCCTGGTCGGCAGTGCCCACGTCCCAGAAGCCGGTGATGTACTCGATTTCGGGACCACTGTGGCGATTGAACCGCCCCACGGGCACGCCGGTAGGGATGACGCTGATGCGGGTGCCCGCCACGGCGGCCAGGCCGTCGGCATCGGTCTCGTGCAGCAGGGCCACGCTGGTGTGGGACCGAAAGTACGACGGGGCAATCGCTGGCAAGGTCGGCTTGGCGGCCAAAGGGGTCACGGCGGGAATGTGGTCCACGACACGGGTGGCCAGCTTCAGGTCGTCCAGCGGGTTGACGGAGCGACCCCGGTCGATCTCCTGCTCGGGCCGCAGCACCACGCCAGCGCGCATGAGCTTCTTGGCGGCTTCCCACTCAGCTCGGGTGGGGTACTGCACCGGCATTTCATGCGCGTGGCTTTTGGCCAGCGCGGGCAGCTGCAGGGCCAGCGGACGCGGCAGGGCGTTGCCGTATGCGCGCAGGCGATTGGGTGACGGTGCGACCCAGAAGGCGCGGGCGGCGTCCTTGCCTGCCTGGGCCAGGGTGAGGGGCTGATCGGCCAGCAGGTTGCAGGCCACATAGGCTTGCAGGGGCTCAGGCAACGGCGGGCCCAGGCGCGCATCGCCCGTGTAGAGCACGGCGCACCAGCCGTCGCGCTCGGTGATCTGCTGCAGCACGGTGTTGGCGGGCACCTGGGCCACGATGCGCGCCTGCGACTGGGCAGCATCGCGCAGGTTGACCCAGGAGCCCTGCACATAACGCTGCTTGGCTGGCGCCACAGCCGGCGTCTGGGCATTGGCCGGGCCTACGAGAACTGCGCCCAGCAAAGCAGCCATGGTCCAGTGGCGAGGCCGTGTGGCGTGCACCAAGGTCTTCATGCTCCAGCCCCTGCAAAAGAGTTACACCGCCAATGCAGGCTCTGCCGCTGCAGCAGGCGGTTGCGATTCAATCACCCGCGCCAGCAGCGCGCCGCTGTAGCGCGCGGGCATCGGGATCCACACGCGCACCGGGCTGCCCTGGGCGACCTGCACGGGCTGGCCTTCCACATTGCGCATCTCTTGCAGGCGCACGGTGGTGTTGCCGCTGGGGTGCACGACCTCGACCAGGTCGCCCACGGCAAAGTGGTTCTTGGTTTCTACCTGTACCCAATCTCCTGACAGGCCCACATCGGCCTGTCCTTCGGCACCCAGCACCTCGCCCACATACTGGCTGCGCTGCGTGGCCGAGTGGCCGCTGATGTAGTTCTGGTAATCGTTGCTGGGGCGGCGCTCCAGCAGGCCGCCGGTGTAGCCCCGGTTGGACAGGCCTTCGAGCTCAATCAGCAACTCAGGGTTGAAGGGGCGGCCCGCCACGGCGTCGTCGATGGCGCGGCTGTAGACCTGGGCGGTGCGGGCCACGTAGTACAGGCTCTTGGTGCGGCCTTCGATCTTGAGCGAATCGACACCGATCTGCGTGAGGCGCGCCACATGCTCCACCGCGCGCAGGTCCTTGCTGTTCATGATGTAGGTGCCGTGCTCGTCTTCCATGATGGGCATCATCTGCCCAGGGCGGCCGGCTTCTTCGATGAGGTAGACCTTGTCGGCCTTGGGGTGGCGATCGCCGTTGCCGGTGGTCGATGCAAAGGCTTGCTCCGCTTTCTGCTGCGCGGCCTCGAAGTTGAAGTCGCCCTCCATCTTCTGCGCAATGGCTTCGCCCGTGGTGGCGTCGATGTCGGCGTCGTGGGTGGCGTAGTTCCAGCGGCAGGCGTTGGTGCAGGTGCCCTGGTTGGGGTCGCGGTGGTTGAAGTAGCCGCTGAGCAAACACCGGCCCGAGTACGCGATGCACAGCGCGCCGTGCACGAAGACCTCGAGCTCCATGTCGGGGCATTCCTGGCGGATTTTCTCGATCTCGTCGAGGCTCAGTTCGCGCGAGAGGATCACACGTTCCACGCCCATCTTCTGCCAGAACTTCACCGCCGCCCAGTTGGTGGTGTTGGCCTGCACCGAAAGGTGCACCACCTGCTCGGGCCACTTTTCCTTGACCATCATGATCAGGCCCGCGTCGGCCATGATGAGCGCGTCGGGCTTGCAGTCGATCACGGGCTCGATGTCGCGCAGGTAGGTGCGGATCTTGTCGTTGTGCGCAATCAGGTTGCTGGTCACAAAGAACTTCTTGCCGCGTGCGTGCGCCTCGTCAATACCTTGCTTGATCTGCTCCAGGCGGAACTCGTTGTTGCGCGCGCGCAGGCTGTAGCGCGGCTGGCCGGCGTACACCGCGTCGGCACCAAAGTCGTAGGCGGCGCGCATCTTGTCGAGCGAGCCGGCGGGCAGGAGCAGTTCGGGGGCTTTGAGCATGGTCATGGGGTGGCCCAATCTAAAAATCGTCGGGGGTCGGGTTCAGCGGGGCATCAGGGGCAGGCCCGCGAGCATGCCCACGGCCTGCGCAGGCAGTTCTTCCGCATCAAAGGCCTTGTCACCATCGGCGTCGGCCACGCCGTTGGGTACCAACCCCTTGAAGTCGAACTGGCGCGGGTCCATGAAGTGCGAAGGCACCAGGTTGCGCAGTGCCACGGCCATGTTCTCGATGCGGCCGGGGTACAGCTGCTGCCAGTCGCGCAGCATCTGGCCGATCTGCTTGCGCTGCAGGTTTTCCTGGCTGCCGCACAGGGTGCAAGGAATGATGGGAAAGTTGCGGATCTCGGCCCAACGCGTGAGGTCATCCTCGGCGACATAGGCCAGCGGGCGGATGATGAGGTGGTCGCCCCGGTCGCTCTGCACCTTGGGCGGCATGCCCTTGAGCTTGCCGCCGAAGAACATGTTCAGAAAGAAGGTCTGCAGCATGTCGTCGCGGTGGTGGCCGAGCGCTATTTTTGTGCAGCCCAGCTCGTCGGCCACGCGGTACAGGATGCCCCGGCGCAGGCGGCTGCAGAGGCTGCACATGGTCTTGCCTTCGGGGATGTGCTCCTTGACGACGCTGTAGGTGTCCTGCGTTTCGATATGAAAGGGCACGCCCACCTTCGCGAGGTAGTCGGGCAGCACATGGGCCGGAAAGCCGGGCTGCTTCTGGTCGAGGTTGACGGCGATCAGCTCAAATTTGTTGCCGTTGCGCTGCTGCAGCATGCGCAGCACGTCGAGCATGGCGTAGCTGTCTTTCCCGCCGGACACGCACACCATCACCTTGTCGCCGTCTTCGATGAGGCCAAAGTCGCCAATCGACTGGGCCACCTGGCGCACCAGGCGCTTTTCGAGCTTGAGCGCGGCGTGGGCGGCGGCCTTGGCAGCCGCTGCGGCAGCGTCGTCGCCCTCCACAAAGGAAGAGGCGGGCGGGGTGGGGGTATCAAGCATGGAATGGACGGACCAGACGGCGAAACGGGAAGGCGCAATGAAGGGGGGATTGCAAGGTTGCCGCACCCAGCGGCGCCTTGCAATGGGCAGCCGCACTGCGCTGGTACGGCATTCACTACATTTCTTATAGCTGCTTGCGCTTATTGAATAAGCGCTAGAGGCCGATTTGACTCAAATTCAGGCTTCTGCGGGGTAGAACATCTTGCGCGTGGGCACATCGGCCACCGCCTTGGCAATGGCGCCAATATGGTCTGGCGTGGTGCCGCAGCAGCCGCCCAGGATGTTGACCAGCCCCTCGGCCGCAAACTCGTGCACCAGGCGGCTGGTGATCTCGGGCGTTTCGTCAAAGCCGGTGTCGCTCATGGGGTTGGGCAGGCCGGCGTTGGGGTAGCAGCTGATGAAGGTGTCCTCGGCCACGCGGTTCAGCTCCTGGATGTAGGGGCGCATCAGCGTGGCGCCCAGGGCGCAGTTCAGACCAATGGCCAGCGGGCGCGAGTGGCGCACGCTGTGCCAGAAGGCGGTGACGGTCTGGCCCGACAGGATGCGGCCAGAGGCGTCAGTCACGGTGCCGCTGATGATGAGGGGCAGGCGCTCGCCGCTCTTCTCAAAGAACTCGTCAATCGCGAACAGCGCCGCCTTGGCGTTCAGGGTGTCGAAGATGGTCTCGACCAGCAGCACGTCGGCGCCGCCTTCGACCAGCGCCTCGGTCTGCTCGTAGTAGGCAGCGCGCAGGGTTTCAAAGTCGATGTTGCGCGCACCGGGGTCGTTCACGTCGGGGCTGATGCTGGCCGTCTTGGGCGTGGGGCCGAGGGCGCCGGCGACGAAGCGGGGCTTGTCGGGCGTGCTGTACTTGTCGCAAGCGGCGCGCGCCAGCTGGGCCGAGCGCAGGTTCATCTCGCGCGCCAGCGCGGCCATGTGGTAGTCCTCCTGCGCCACAGTGGTTGCGCCGAAGGTGTTGGTCTCGATGAGGTCGGCGCCAGCGGCCAGATACCGCTCGTGGATATCGCGAATCACGTCGGGCCGGGTGATGCTGAGCAGCTCGTTGTTGCCCTTCACGTCGTAGGCAAAGTCCTTGAACCGGTCCCCCGCACCATCTGGCCCGGTATAGCCCTCGCCCCGGTACTGCGCTTCACCCAGCTTGAAGCGCTGGATCATGGTGCCCATGGCGCCGTCGAGGATGACGATGCGTTGGGCGAGGATGTCGGGCAGTTGCGCAGCGCGCGTGTAGTGGAGGGCTTGCATAGGCCCCTATTGTAGAAAGCGTCGGCGACGCTACCAAAGAGCGGGGTTCAACCTGAATTACGTCCTATATGATCCCCCGCGTCGCCGCATTCCGCGCGTCGACAGATCCGCATTTTTAATGAGAGGGAGGCCATCTAATGACATCAAAACGCCCCATTTTTCTTGCACTGCCACTGACCGCATTGGCCTGCATTTTCATGGTCGGTTGTGCGGGACCTGCGCCCAACTACACACCGTCGGTAGACAACGTTGAGCGACTGAAAAAAACCGCATCCTCTGAGATGAAGGTTGGTACGTTTGCCACAAAACCAGGAATGCAAAGCGCGGACGCCATATCCCTAAGAGCCTCTTCCATGGTGTCGCCTGTAGGCAAAAACTATGGCGACTATCTTGCAGCGGCTCTGCGTTCTGAGCTCGAATTGGCGAAGCTACACGCCCCCAATTCCCCTGTCGAAGTGTCAGGGACCCTGCTGCAAAACAACATCAATGCGGGTGGAATCCAGACTAATGATGGGCAGTTGGAAGCGCAATTTGTTGTGAAGAAGGGAGAGGAAGTTCGGTACGACAAGCTCAAGAAGATCACACGACAGTGGGAAGGCGCTTTCGCTGGGGCTGTCGCTATCCCTCAGGCCGCAAACAACTATCCATTGATGGTGCAAGACCTTTTGGGGGCTCTGTTTGCTGATCCAGACTTTATTGCGTCTCTCAAGCAACGATAAGGAAACAGCATGTTCCAGCGCATTATTTTCCTGTCGCTCAGCATAGTATTCGCCCTCATCCTGGGGGGCTGCGCGCATCCCATCTCCATGGCACCCAACTTAGCTACTGTTCAACCTACGGCGGACCAGCCGATGCTGGACAAAAAGGTGGGTTATCACATTTCGGCGGCATCCAAGGCCCTTGAAGTCACTACACCAGGTGGGGGTGGCGACAAGGTGCGTTACTTTCCTTATCGGGATCTGGAGCCTGGCCTGTACAAGGCGATTGGGGTAGTGTTTCGCGATGTTGCCAAAATCAACAATCCAACCGACGCCGCGGAGTTGGATGCCAGTGGCATCCAGCTGCTGATCACACCTGAGATCACCACCAACTCATCGTCGGAAAGCGCGCTGACATGGCCACCAACGTCGTTCACAGTGACGCTGGCCTGCCAAATCAAAGACATGCACGGTAAAACGCTAGATTCGCTGCGGGTGGAAGGACGCGGTCAAGCGGAATTCTCAGAGTTCAAATCTAACTTCTCGTTAGCAGCGGTCAGAGCGAGCGATGACGCATTGGCGAAACTGGTCGTGGCATTGCGCCAATCGAAGGCATTTGCAAAGTAGCCTGAGGTTTTCACCTCGGCCCTATTTGGGTCAAGGTGAAGAACCAAGGACTCACATAGCCGTCTGAGGCGCAGGCGTCGGAATCCAAACATCGTTCTCAAGGTGACGGGCGATGGCAGCGGCGCACAATAGCCTTATCGGCTGTGTTCGCTGCTTACAGAAAAAACAGACAGATCGTCCCTGGCCCTCTATACACGAGCGCTTGCAGCTATCCATTTCAGAGTATCCGCTTGTCCTCTCGCCCGTCTCCCGCGCTGTCCCCTACCCATGCCGTTTTGCAGGACGTTTTTGGCTACGAGCAGTTTCGCGGCCCGCAGCAGGCCATCGTTGAGCATGTGATCGCCGGTGGCGATGCGCTGGTGCTCATGCCTACCGGCGGCGGCAAGAGCCTGTGTTACCAGGTGCCGGCCATCGTGCGCCAGCGGCAGGGGCGCGGGGTGACCATCGTGGTCTCTCCGCTAATCGCGCTGATGCACGACCAGGTGGGGGCACTGCACGAGGCGGGGGTGGATGCGGCCTTTTTGAACTCTACGCTGAGTTTTGACGAGGCGCAGGATGTGGAGTTGCGCCTGCAGACTGGCGACATCACCCTGCTGTACGCCGCGCCCGAGCGGCTGAATACGCCGCGTTTTCTGGGCCTGCTCGATAGCCTGTACGAAGGCGGCCACCTCTCGCTGTTTGCCATTGACGAGGCGCACTGCGTGAGCCAGTGGGGCCACGACTTTCGCCCCGAATACCGCGCGCTCACGGTGCTGCACGAGCGCTATGCGGGCGTGCCACGCATTGCGCTCACGGCCACGGCGGATGCGCTCACCCGGGCGGACATCATCGAGCGCCTGCAGCTCGAAGACGCACGCCTGTTCATCAGCAGCTTTGACCGGCCCAACATCCGCTACACCATCGTCGAGAAGAAGGACGCCACCACTCAGCTGCTGCGCTTCATCGAGCGCGAGCACGCGGGCGAGGCGGGCGTGGTGTATTGCCAGTCGCGCAAGCGCGTGGAGGAGCTGGCTTCCACCCTGAGCGACGCGGGCATCACCGCCCTGCCCTACCACGCGGGGCTGGACACCAAAGTGCGCCAGAAGAACCAGGACCGCTTTCTGCGCGAAGAGGGCATCGTGATGGTGGCCACCATCGCGTTTGGCATGGGCATCGACAAGCCTGACGTGCGTTTTGTGGCCCACGTGGACATGCCCAAGAACATCGAGGGCTACTACCAGGAGACCGGCCGCGCGGGCCGCGACGGCCTGAACGCCGATGCCTGGATGGCCTATGGCCTGAACGACGTGGTCAACCAGCGCCGCATGATCGACGAGAGCCCCGCGGGCGAGGAGTTCAAGCAGGCGCTGCGCGGCAAGCTCGATGCGCTGCTGGCGCTGGCCGAGGCCACCGACTGCCGCCGCGTGCGGCTGCTGGCCTATTTCGGCGAGCAGTCCACGCCCTGCGGTAACTGCGACAACTGCATCAGCCCGCCCGCCGTGTGGGATGCGACCGATGCCGCCCGCAAGCTGCTGTCCACCATCTACCGTGTGAACCAGGCCAGCGGCATCAGTTTTGGCACGGGGCACATCATGGACATCCTGCGCGGCAAGAAGACCGAGAAGGTCGCGCAGTTCGGGCACGAAAAAATCTCCACCTTCGGCATTGGCGCAGACCTGACCGAGCCCCAGCTGCGCGGCGTGCTGCGCCAGCTGATCGCCACGGGCGCGCTGGGCCTGCAGAAGGTGATGCTGGACAGCGGCCACAGCTTTGACACCCTGTGCCTCACCGAGGGCTCGCGCGCCGTGCTCAAGGGCGAGGTGCCGGTGCAGCTGCGCGAATCGGTGTCGTCCGCCCCCGCCAAGCGCACCCGCAAGGGCAGCGCACCGCCAGCCGCTGCCGCCAATCTGGGACCCGACGCACAGGTGCGCTTCATCAACCTCAAGGCCTGGCGCGCCGAAGTGGCACGCGAGCACAACCTGCCCGCGTATGTGATCTTTCACGACGCCACACTGGCTGCGATTGCCGAGCGCAACCCCGCGTCCCTGGACGACCTGCAGGGCATCAGCGGCATGGGGGCGAAGAAGCTGGAGGCGTATGGGGCGGAGGTGTTGAGGGTGGTGGGGAACAACTAACCAGGCCTGGCCCGCAGGCGGTCAAGAAATCGTCATGACGCCTTGCGAACAAATGCGTTACAAACCTGCTGACCCGGGATACATTCAGCCCGGCATTTCATTTCAACAGTCAGTTCATACATTCAAGAGAGGGTATATAGATGTTTTTCAAGAAATTGGTGGCTGCAGCACTGATCTTGGGGGCCAGCTTGGCACATGCGTTTTTGCCCCAGGCAGGGACATGGGTGGTCAGTTCAGAACTAGACGGCATGCCAGGTCGCGGCTTGGCCATTGACGTTCAGAACGAGACTTTCGTGATGCAGATGTTTGCCTACGAAAACACCGGGCATCCCTCTTTCTATTTGGCTGCGGGCACTCTGCTCAACAATCAAATCACAACGCCGCTCAACCGCTACGAAGGTGGCCGCTATTTCGGCAGCGCCGCGCGATCGGGTGTCTCTGCTGGCAGTCCTGGCAATGTCAGCATTCGCTTTACCAGTGGAACCACAGGCTTTGCCACCTTTCCGGGCGAGCCCGAAAAAGCCATCATCCGAGCAAATTTTGCGTACCCTTTTGCTCCATCCAGCTTGATCGGTGTCTGGACGTTCACGTCCATCGGGAGCGAGGGCTTGCAGGCTGATGCCGTGCAGTTGACCACCTCCGTGGGTGCAACCAGTACCGGGAATGGCGTGGTGACCGCCGCCAATGGACTGTTCGGCTGCGAACACCAGATCAGTGGTTCCCTGAACGGCAACGTGCTGTGCGTCAAAATCAATTCGCAAGGCCAACTGCTGCGTGCTTATATTTTTGTCTATAGCGTGAACGAGGGCGAAGGCTATTCGCAGGTTTCAGCAAACAGCACCCAGCAATTGCTATCGATTCGACGGCTGACCAACCCCAAGGGGGTAGGCACCGGCTTGATTTTGAAGGCGGACGAAGCACAGCCCCTGCCGGAAAATTCCGCCCTGCGCGCACAACTGAGCAACATTGCCATCCACGGCTTGCCGTAGTCGGTAGCTCAAACGGTCCGGGGCATGGTCACCATGGGTTGCCATGCCTTGGAATCTGAACCAGTGTGCAGGCGGCATGGCTGCAACACCCAATGCGCCACGCCAGAGTCCGCCAAGAGGTCCGCAAGTATTGCCAGTTCACTGCGTCCAAACAGTCCGGCGTGCCATGTGGTCCGGCATTCGTATTCCACACAACTTTGCAGCACGTGCTGCAGTGACTCCCACGCACGCACGCCGCTGCCAGGCACGCCCGTAATGGCATCGTATCGATGCTTTGGACCTTTAATGTCGAACCCCACCCAATCGAGCAGGGGCAGCAGGGCGGCAAGACGCTCAGGATACATACCACCCGTGTGCAATCCTGTGGCAAAACCCATGGCACGGACCTCCGCCAACGCTGCGGGCAAAGCCGCTTGCAGCGTCGGCTCTCCCCCCGAAAACACCACACCATCCAGCAAGCCCCGGCGGCTCTCCAAAAACGTCCGCACCTGCGCCCACGGCATGGCGGCAGGTGTTGTGGCGTCGAGCAACTCGGGGTTGTGACAATAACCACAACGCCAGGGACAGCCCTGGCAATACACGACTGCTGAGAGACGTCCAGGGAAATCGACGGTGGTAAGTGGCGTGAGCCCTCCCACCCGCAGAGGGGCGGAATCCGCTGTGCGTGCGGGCGACGGCACGCCGATCAATGGGGTCATTGTTTTGTGCCGATGTCTTACAGTCCTGCACCGAGTGCCTGTTCAACGGTCACAGCGGGACTCCGCAAAAAAGCGGCGTTCGTTGTGCTCGCCCTGCTTGCCGACGTTGAAGCTCGCCACCGGACGGTGGTAGCCCATCACGCGGGTCCAGACCTCGCAGGGCTGGCGCTCGGCGTCGGTGAGCTGGATGTCAGCAACGGCGGTGTGTTCGGTGGCGAAAAAGTGGCTCATGGGTGTGTGCTCTTGAAGGTCAATAAATAGGCGTGCCGCAGCGGGTGCTGCGCCGCCGAGGGCAACGGGGCAAAGGTTGAACGGGGTTCAGTCTGCCCCATTGATTCACTATGAAATCAATAGCTGTCTGTGCTTATAAAACCGGCACAAACGGGCTGTTTGACGTCAATGCGCGGCAACCCTGCGTTCAGGCCGCCCGTGCCGCACGCTTGGCGGCCAGGCGTTCTTCATCGCAGCGCGGGCAAAACGGGTGCTCGCCCGCCAGATAGCCATGGCTGGGGCAGATGGAGAACGTCGGCGTGACGGTGATGTAGGGCAGGCGAAACCGTGTGAGCGCGCGCCGCACCAGGTCGCGGCAGGCCGCGCCGCTGGACAAGCGCTCGCCCATGTACAGATGCAGCACGGTGCCGCCGGTGTATTTGGCTTGCAGCGCCTCCTGGCGCATCAGGGCCTCGAACGGGTCGTCCGTGAAGCCCACGGGCAGCTGCGACGAGTTGGTGTAGTACGGCTGCTCGGCCGTGCCCGCCTGCAGGATGCCGGGCCAGCGCTTTTTGTCTTCCTTGGCGAAGCGGTAGGTGGTGCCTTCGGCGGGTGTGGCCTCCAGGTTGTAGAGGTGGCCGGTTTCTTCCTGAAACTGCGTCATGCGCTCGCGCACATGGTCGAGCAGGCGCACCGCGAAGGCGTGGCCCCAGTCGCTGGTGATGTCGTGCTGGTCCGCTGTGAAGTTGCGGATCATCTCGTTGATGCCGTTCACGCCCAGCGTGGAAAAGTGGTTGCGCAAGGTGCCCAGGTAGCGCTTGGTGTAGGGGAACAAGCCCTGGTCCATCAGGCGCTGGATGAGCTTGCGCTTGGTCTCCAGGCTTTCTTTGCCCAGCTCCATCAGGCGGTCGAGCGCGGCGAGCAAGCCCGCTTCATCCCCGGCATGCTGGTAGCCCAGCCGCGCACAGTTGATGGTGACCACACCCAGGCTGCCCGTCTGCTCGGCGCTGCCGAACAAGCCGTTGCCGCGCTTGAGCAATTCACGCAAATCGAGCTGCAGGCGGCAGCACATGGAGCGCACCATGTTGGGCTCCAGCTCGGAGTTGATGAAGTTCTGGAAGTACGGCAGGCCGTACTTGGCCGTCATGTCGAACAGGCGCTGCGCGTTCTCGCTCTCCCACGGGAAGTCCTTGGTGATGTTGTACGTGGGGATGGGGAAGGTGAACACCCGGCCCTTGGCATCGCCCGTGGTCATGACGTCGATGTAGGCGCGATTGATGAGGTCCATCTCGGCCTGTAAGTCGCCATACGCGAAGGGCATCTCCTGGCCCGCGATCACAGGCACCTGCTCGCGCAGGTCTTCGGGGCAGGTCCAGTCAAACGTGAGGTTGGTGAACGGCGTCTGCGTGCCCCAGCGCGAGGGCACGTTGAGGTTGTAGACCAGCTCCTGGATGCACTGGCGTACGGCGGCGTAGTCCATGGCATCGATGCGCACAAACGGCGCCATGTAGGTGTCGAACGACGAGAACGCCTGCGCGCCCGCCCACTCGTTCTGCAGCGTGCCCAGGAAGTTCACGATCTGCCCCACCGCCGAACTCATGTGCTTGGGCGGCCCCGCCTCCACCTTGCCCGGCACGCCGTTCAGCCCCTCGTGCAGCAGCGTGCGCAGCGACCAGCCTGCGCAGTAGCCGCTGAGCATGTCGAGGTCGTGGATGTGGATGTCGCCTTCGCGATGCGCCTCGCCAATCTCCGGCGTGTAGACGTGCGACAGCCAGTAGTTGGCCGTGACCTTGCCCGCCACGTTCAGGATCAACCCGCCCAGCGAGTAGCCCTGGTTGGCGTTGGCATTCACGCGCCAGTCGGCACGCGTGAGGTATTCGTTGATGGAGCTTTCCACATCGACCAGCGTCTGCCTGTCGGCCCGCAGCGTGGCGTGCTGCTCGCGGTAGACGATGTAGGCGCGCGCGGTGGCCAGGTGGTTGGCGGCGATCAGCGTCTGCTCGGCCACGTCCTGGATCTGCTCGACGGTGGGCGCGTCGCCATGGAAGCGGTGGATCAGCACCTTGGTGACCTGCGCGGTGAGCAACGCGGCTTCTTCGGCGCCATATTCACCCGAGGCCTGGCCCGCACTGGCCAGCGCAGCGCGGATGCGTTCGGCATCAAAAGGAGCGCGCTGGCCGCTGCGCAAAACAACATCGCGGGGCAGGGTGACAAGGGTGGGCGCCATGGGTTCGACCAATCTATGGAACGGTTTAAAAACACTACCTATGGTGTCCACGATACCCATCAAACACTATAGGTAGTTTGACCCAACACAATCGAGGCGGTAAGCAGGGGTAAAAAAATGCCGGCACAAAGGCCGGCAAAAGGAAGGTGCCGTCAGGCCCTACCGATGGATGGGGGTGCGTGTGATGGCACGCTGGCGCACCAGGGGTGCGTAAGAAAAGGGTGGGTTGTTTTTCTTGGGGGGTTGTGGGCCATGGGGCCACACCGCTGCGGCCGGGCTGCGCTCTCGTTGGCGCTCAATGGCAGGCGGCGGTTTCTTCCTCCTCGATGCGGGGATAAAAGTCGTGGTCTTCGCGCTGCATGCGCTCGAACACCCGGCGCAGCACCACGTTGGCCTCATTGCGGAAATCCTGCGCATCGCGGCGCACGTTCTCGGCCGTGTTCCAGCGGCGCGCGAAGGCGTCGTAGGCGCTGGCAATCGAGGCCATCTCGCTCTGGTACTGGCGGCCCAGGCGCGCCAGTTCGGGGTTGGCGCCACGCTGCAGTGCGGGATACAGCACCTGGTCTTCCACGGCCAGGTGCAGCTTGATGGTGCCGCTCATGGCCACGATGCCCTGCGCGATGGCGCGGGCATTGCCTTCCACGCCCGCCTGGGCCAGGGCGCGCAAGGTGGCGATGCTGCGCAGGATGTCGGTGTGCTGGTGCTTGAATTTGTCGAGGTTCATGCTCACTCCTTGTGGGATGAATGAAGGACCTGCGCTGCCGCCGAGGGGGGTGGCGCGCGGCGCAGGTCGGTGGCGTATCAGCGGCGGGTCTCCGCGAGGTAGGCGCCAGCGTTGGCAGCAGGGGCCCGCGAGCCAAACACGCCGCTTACTACCTGCCAGGCCATGGCCAGCGCGCCGACAATGAAGACCACGTCGCCGAAGGTGCGCACCCAGCGCAGCGTCTGGATGAAAGGCTGCTGCATGAAGGCCTCACCCCGGGCGTACCACAGGCCTTCGCTCACGCTGGCGTGGAACTGGAACAAGCCGATGGGCAGCAGGCTGGTGGCGATCATCAGCACCAGGCCGGCATTGAGCCACCAGAAGCCCGTCGTCATGAGCCGCTCACTGAACACCAGCTGCGGCCGGATGTAGCGCAGCACCAGCAGCGTGAAGCCCAGCGCCAGGAAGCCATACACCCCGAACAGCGCGGCGTGGGCATGCACCGGCGTGGTGTTCAGGCCCTGCACGTAGTACAGCGAGATGGGCGGGTTGATCATGAAGCCGAAGACACCCGCGCCCAGCATGTTCCAGAAGGCCACGGCCACGAAGCACATCAGCGGCCAGCGCAGGCGGGCCATCCAGGGCGTGCGGTGCTGCAGGCGCCAGTGTTCCCAGGCCTCGTGGCCCAGCACCACCAGGGGCACCACTTCCAGCGCGCTGAACGATGCGCCCACGGCCATCACCGGCGTGGTGGTGCCCGCGAAGTACAGGTGGTGGAAGGTGCCGGGCACGCCGCCCAGCATGAACAGCGAGGCCGAGGCCAGGCTGGCGGCCGTGGCCATGCGTGGCGACACGAGGCCGAGCGTCGAGAAGATGAAGGCCAGCGCCGTGGTGGCGAACACTTCAAAGAAGCCCTCGACCCACAGGTGCACCACCCACCAGCGCCAGTACTCCATCACCGACAGGTGGGTACGCTCGCCGTAGAAGAAGCCCGCGCCGTAGAACAGGCCGATGGCCACCACCGACGCCGTCAGCAGCGCCAGCAGGTTCTTGTCGCCGCCGGGGGTGCGCAGCGCCGGCACGATGCCGCGCAGCATGAGCACCAGCCAGAAGGCGATGCCGGTGAACTTGCCGATCTGCCACAGGCGGCCCAGGTCCACGTATTCATAGCCCTGGTGGCCCAGCCAGAAGTTCCACTCGGGCGGCATGATCTGTGCGATGGCCAGGTAGTTGCCGACGAACGAGCCCACCACCACCACGACCAGCGCCCAGAACAGGATGTCCACACCGAGCTTCTGCCAGGCCGGGTCCTTGCCACCGTTGATGAGCGGCGCGAGGAACAGGCCCGCCGCCAGGAAGCCCGTGGCGATCCAGAACAGCGCGCTCTGGATGTGCCAGGTGCGCACCAGCGAATACGGGAACCACTGTGACACGTTGATGCCGTAGAACTGCTGGCCTTCCACCGTGTAGTGCGCGGTGAAGCCGCCCAGCAGCACCTGGAAGCTGAACAGCGCCGCGATGAGGAACAAATACTTGCCCAGCCCGCGCTGCGACGGCGTGAGCGGCACACGCGAGAGCGGGTCGTGCTGGGGTGGCGTGGGTTCCACCTCGTCGTGCTTGCGCAGGAAGGACCAGCCCCACACGAGGAAGCCCACGCCCGCCATCATCACGACCACGCTCATCACCGACCAGACCATGTTCTCAGCGGTGGGTTGGTTGCCGATCAGCGGCTCGTGGGGCCAGTTGTTGGTGTACGTTGCCGTGGTGCCGGGGCGCTCGGTGGCAGCGGCCCAGGCCGTCCAGAAGAAGAAGCCCATCATCTGCGCGCGCCGCTCGGCGCTGGGCAGGGTGTTCTCCTTCATGGCGAAATGCTCGCGGGTCTTGTGCAGCGCGGGCGCTTCGCTGAAGAGCTGGTCGTAGTACAGCGCGGTCATCGCGATTGCATCGGCCCGCACCGAGGACACCGTGGCCACACCTGTTGCGGGGTGGTAGGTGTTGGTGCGGTACTCGGTCTTCATGCGGTCGCGCAGCACCGCCTGCGCGGCCGTGTCGATGTCCGCAAAAGGCTTGCCGTGGGTGCGCTCGGACGCCACTTCCAGCCAGTTGAGCAGCTCGCGGTGCAGCCAGTCGGCCGTCCAGTCGGGGGCCTGGTAGGCGCCGTGGCCCCAGATGGAACCCAGCTGCATGCCCCCCACCGACTGCCAGGCGGTCTGGCCGTCGAGGATGCTGTCGTGGGTGTAGAGAACTTCGCCTCCGGCGGTGGCGATCTTCGCGGGAATGGGCGGCGCGGTGCGGTAGACCTCGGCGCCGTAATAGCCCAACAGGCTGAAGGTGACGATGAGCACGCCGATCAGCGTGAACCAGAGCTTGCGGTAGTTACCCATGGCGGGCCTCCTGCCTCAACAGAACAACAACGAAGGGGCGGCGCCAGCGTGCGCTGGCGGCATGGGGTCGGGGTCTTGTGGTCATGGCTTTTCGGAACGAGTGAATCGGTGTCACTGCCCACATCGCAAGCGCCGGGCCAGCGCTGCAGGCCTATCAAATCAACCACTTACACCGGTCATGGTTTTTTTGACCCTTCTCAAATGGGGTCTAATTCACCCATTTAAGGTGAATATCACCATGGACCATAGCCCCCTGCTGGCCGACCTGGCCACCGACCTGCCCCAGGCTGTGCGCCTGCAGCGGCTGGTGGACCACCTGCGCACCCGCTTTCACTGCGGCGCCGTGGCCCTGCTGCAGCTGGAAGAAGACCACTTGCGCCCCGTGGCCGTGGAGGGCCTGGTGCGCGAGGCGCTGGGCCGGCGCTTTGTGGTCAGCCAGCACCCCCGGCTCGCGGCCATCCTGGCGCGGCGCGAGGTGACCTGCTTCGACCACGACAGCACCCTGCCCGACCCCTACGACGGCCTGCTCGACACCCTGGTGGGCGAGCCCCTGCCCGTGCACGACTGCATGGGCGTGAGCCTGTGGGTGGACGGCCAGCCCTGGGGCCTGCTGACGCTGGACGCACTGCAGACCGGCACCTTCGGCGACGCCGCGCGCGCCGCGCTGGCCGACTGCAAGGTGCTGGTGGAGGCGGCCGTGCGCATCTCGCGGCTGGAGCGCGAGGTGCAGGCGCTGCGCAGCGCCCCCCACACCCGCAGCGCTGACGACGAGCGCACCACCCGCGCGGGCGATGGCGACATGGAGATCGTCGGCCAGAGCGAGCCCCTGCTGCGCCTGCTGCACGAGCTGGAGGTGGTGGCGGGCTCGGACCTGCCCGTGTTGTTGCTGGGCGAAACTGGTGTGGGCAAGGAGCTGTTCGCGCGCCTGCTGCACCGCCAGTCCACGCGCCGCACCAAGCCCCTGGTGCACGTGAACTGTGCGGCGCTGCCCGAGTCCCTGGCCGAGAGCGAACTCTTTGGCCACGTGCGCGGTGCGTTCTCCGGCGCGGTGGCCGACCGGCCAGGGCGCTTCGAGGCGGCCGAGGGCGGCACGCTGTTCCTTGATGAGGTGGGCGAGTTGCCGCTGGCCGTGCAGGCCAAGCTGCTGCGTACGCTGCAGAACGGCGAGATCCAGCGCCTGGGCGCCGACCGCCCGCGCCGCGTGGACGTGCGCGTGATCGCCGCCACCAACCGCAACCTGCGCGAGCAGGTGCGCGACGGCGCGTTCCGCGCCGACCTGTACCACCGGCTGTCGGTGTACCCCGTGCCCATCCCGCCGCTGCGCGAACGGGGCAACGATGTGCTGCTGCTGGCAGGTCGTTTTCTGGAACTGAACCGCGCGCGCCTGGGCCTGCGCAGCCTGCGGCTGTCGGCCAGCGCGCAGGATGCACTGCGCCGCTACCCCTGGCCGGGCAACATCCGCGAGCTGGAGCATGTGGTCAGCCGCGCGGCGCTCAAGGCCCTGAGCCGGGGCGTTAGCCGCGCCGACATCGTGACGCTGGAGCCCGCGCTGCTCGACCTGGACGCCGACGCGGCCAGCGCGGCCCATGCCCCGCTGAACACCAGCGCCCCCACCCCGGCGGCAGAGCTGCCCGCGACCGCCACCACCCCAAACACCGCCGACAGCCCGCTGCGCGATGCCGTGGATGCCTGCCAACGGCACGCCATCACGCAGGCCCTGGCGCGCCACCAGGGCAACTGGGCCCAGGCCGCGCGTGCGCTGGAGGTGGACGCGAGCAACCTGCACAAACTGGCGCGCAGGCTGGGCCTCAAATAGAGAATCAAAATTGATAGCAAACAGTGCATGAATTTCTAGCGCTTGCGGCACTTTTCATTCAATTTCTTGCCCGGCACCCGCCACAGTGCTCCACCGGCCCGCGTTGCGCCACAATCGGCCCATGCTGACCCTCCAAGACATCCGCGACGCCGCCACCCGCCTGCAAGGCCAGGTGCTGGACACCCCCTGTGTGGAATCCAAGACGCTCTCGCAGATCGTGGGCGCGCAGGTCTTCCTCAAGTTCGAGAACCTGCAGTTCACCGCGTCCTTCAAAGAGCGCGGCGCCTGCAACCGGCTCACGCTGCTGACGGACGAGGAGCGTGCGCGGGGTGTGGTGGCCATGAGCGCCGGCAACCATGCCCAGGGCGTGGCCTATCACGCGCAGCAACTGGGCCTGCGCGCCGTGATCGTGATGCCGCGTTTTACCCCCGGTGTGAAAGTGGAGCGCACGCGCGGTTTTGGCGCCGAGGTGGTGCTGCATGGCGACACCCTGGAAGAGGCACGCGCCCACGCCTACGCGCTGGCCGATGCGCAGGGCTTGACCTTTGTGCACCCGTATGACGATGAAGGCGTGGCCGCCGGCCAGGGCACGCTGGGCCTGGAGATGCTGCAAGCCGTGCCCGAACTGGACACGCTGGTGATTGCCGTGGGCGGCGGCGGGCTGATCTCGGGTGTGGCGACGGCGGCCAAGGCGATCAAGCCCGGCATCGAGGTCATCGGCGTGCAGACCATGCGCTTCCCGGCCATGGTCAACGCGGTCAAGGGCACGCACCACCCGCAGGGCACATCAACCATCGCCGAGGGCATTGCCGTGGGCACGCCGGGCAAGATCACGCAGGAGATCGTCAAGCGCCTGGTGGACGACCTGGTGCTGGTGGACGAGGGCGACATCGAGCAGGCGGTGCTGATGCTGCTGGAGATCGAAAAGACCCTGGTCGAAGGCGCAGGCGCCGCCGGCCTGGCGGCGCTGGTGCGCTACCCCGAACGCTTCCGGGGCAAGCGCGTGGGCCTGGTGCTGTGTGGCGGCAACATCGACCCGCTGCTGCTGGCGGCCATCATCGAGCGCGGCATGGTGCGCTCGGGGCGCCTGGCGCGCATCAAGGTCAGCGCACGCGATGTGCCCGGCGTGCTGGCGCGCATCACCGCCACCGTGGCCGACGCGGGCGCCAATATCGAGGAAGTGCACCACCAGCGCGCCTTCACCATGCTGGCCGCGCAGAACGTGGAGATCGAACTGGTGCTGCAAACCCGGGGCAAGCCCCATGTGGATGAGGTGCTGGGACAGCTCCGCACGGCGGGCATGCAGGCCGACCTGATCTGAGACCACAGGGTTTTGCGCCCCACGCAGGTTCTCGCGGCTAGAATTGCGCAAGTTTTAAGCATCTGGAGCCCACCATGTCTGACCACAACACCTCGCACGCCCCCGCAACACCATCGAACGACCCTGTGGAAAACGTCGTTCACGTGGTCCCCGTGGTGCTGCCGGTGGTGGGCGGCATCATGATGTTCCTGCTGGCGTTCATCGCCGTGATGATGGCCTGACCGCTCCGGCAGGCCTCCACCACAGCCCCGCAGTGCGGGGCTTTTTTTCGTCCAGCCCCACTCCCATCCTCGTTTGACCTGGAGAACCCCCATGAGACCCGGACACGCACTCGTCCTCTTTTCCGGAGGCCAAGACTCCACCACCTGCCTGGCCTGGGCCCTGGAGAACTTTGCCCATGTCGAAACCATCGGCTTTGACTATGGCCAGCGCCACCATATCGAACTGCAGGCGCGGCAGACGGTGCTGTCATCGCTGCGCGCGCAGTTTCCACAGTGGAACGCCCGGCTGGGCGATGACCACATGCTGGACCTGGCGGTCCTGGGCCACATCAGCGACACGGCGCTGACGAGCGACACCGAGATCCAGATGACCGCCGCCGGCCTGCCCAACACTTTTGTGCCCGGGCGCAACCTGCTGTTCTTCCAGCTGGCGGCCGCCGTGGGCTACCGGCGGGGCCTGCACACCCTGGTGGGCGGCATGTGCGAGACCGACTTTTCGGGCTACCCCGACTGCCGTGACGACACGCTCAAGGCGCTGCAGGTCGCGGTGTCGCTGGGCATGGGACAGCGTTTCACCTTCGATACCCCGCTGATGTGGCTGGACAAGGCCGAGACCTGGGAACTGGCCCGGGCCCTCGGTGGGCAGGCACTGGTCGATCTGATCGTGAACGACTCGCACACCTGCTACCACGGCGTGCGCGACACGCTGCATGCGTGGGGCTACGGCTGCGGCACCTGCCCGGCCTGCGCGCTGCGCAAAAGCGGCTATGAGCGCTGGAGCGGTGCCACGACCGCCTAGTCCCAAAGTCCACGAAGATGGGGGCAAGAACCATGCATAAACCTATGTTATTTTTGCATGGTTTTGACCCCTGTCTGACAGACAAACCGGCGGCAGATTCATAAAATTGACATCCCAGCCGACCCGCGGAATCCGTGGAACTAGCCTCCACCCGTGGGGCTGACACACGCTCCCGCCCGCCGACTGAGCACGAAAGCCGTTTTTTCAAAGGCAGCGCTCAGCACCGCAACTGCGCCAGGCCTCGCCGTGACCCGCCCGGTCCGCTTCCTTTGAAAAAACGTTTTTTCAACTTAGGAAGCTCCCCGATGAACGCACCCACGATGCAGGGCCTGAATCTCAACGCCCCCGCTTACGTCAAAAACGCCCGGCTGCTCGCCTGGGTGGCCGACATGGCCGCCCTGTGCAGACCCGACAGCATCTACTGGTGCGATGGCTCCAAGGAAGAGTACGACCGCCTGTGCCAGCAGCTGGTCGATGCCGGCACCTTCAAGAAGCTGAACCCCGCCAAGCGCCCCGGCAGCTTCCTGGCCTGGTCCGATCCATCGGACGTGGCCCGTGTGGAAGACCGCACCTACATTTGCTCGGCCGCCAAAGAAGACGCCGGCCCCACTAACAACTGGATGGCTCCCGCTGAAATGCGCGCCACGCTGCAGCCGCTGTTTGACGGCTGCATGAAGGGCCGCACCATGTACGTGGTGCCGTTCAGCATGGGCCCACTGGGCAGCCACATCGCCCACATCGGCGTGGAGCTGACCGACAGCGCCTACGTGGCCGTGAACCAGCGCTTGATGACCCGCATGGGCAAGGCCGTGTACGACGTGCTGGGTGTGGAAGGCGAGTTCGTGCCTTGCATGCACACCGTGGGCGCGCCCCTGGCCGAAGGCGAGAAGGACACGACCAGCTGGCCTTGCAACCCCAAGGTCAAGTACATCGTGCACTACCCCGAAACACGCGAGATCTGGTCCTACGGCTCGGGCTACGGCGGCAACGCGCTGCTGGGCAAGAAGTGCTTGGCCCTGCGCATCGCATCCACCATGGGCCGCGACCAGGGCTGGCTCGCCGAGCACATGCTTATCTTGGGCGTGACCAACCCCCAAGGCAAGAAGTACCACGTGGCAGCGGCCTTCCCCAGCGCCTGCGGCAAGACCAACTTCTCCATGCTGGTGCCGCCCGAGGCGGGCTTTGCCGGTTGGAAGGTCACCACCATCGGTGATGACATCGCTTGGATCAAGCCCCATGCCGATGGCAAGATGTACGCCATCAACCCCGAGGCTGGCTACTTCGGCGTGGCTCCCGGCACCAACATGCACACCAACCCCAACTGCATGCGCAGCCTGGACAAGGACGTGATCTTCACCAACGTGGCCCTGACGGACGACGGCGACGTCTGGTGGGAAGGCATGGAAAAGGACACGGGCAAGCTGCCCGACCACCTGATCGACTGGCAAGGCAAGGACTGGACGCCCCAGATCGCCAAGGAAACCGGCGCCAAGGCCGCCCATCCCAACTCGCGCTTCACGGTGGCTGCCACCAACAACCCCGCACTGGACGCCCAGTGGGACGACGCCAATGGCGTGGCCATCGATGCCTTCATCTTCGGCGGCCGTCGCTCGACCACGGTGCCGCTGGTGACCGAAGCCCGTAGCTGGACCGAAGGTGTGTACATGGCTGCCACCATGGGCTCCGAGACCACTGCCGCTGCGTTTGGCGCCCAGGGCGTGGTGCGCCGCGACCCGTTCGCCATGCTGCCGTTCTGCGGCTACAACATGAGCGACTACTTCCAGCACTGGCTCAACATGGAAGGCAAGATTGCCGCCACCGGCAAGGCGCTGCCCAAGGTGTTCTGCGTGAACTGGTTCCGCAAGGACGAGGCTGGCAAGTTCGTCTGGCCCGGTTATGGCGACAACATGCGCGTGCTCAAGTGGATGATTGACCGCATCGAAGGCCAGGCCCAAGGCCAGGAAACCATGTTCGGCGTGGCCCCGCAGTACGCAGAGATCAACTGGACGGGCCTGGACTTCAGCGCCCAGAAGTTTGGCGCCGTGACCAGCATCGACAAGGCGGCCTGGGCCGAAGAGTTCAAGCTGCACGATGCGCACTTCGAACAGCTGGCTTACCACCTGCCAAAGGCGCTGCTCGATACCAAGGCGCAACTGCAAAAGCGTTTGGCAGCCTGACTGCTACGACATTGAGTCAAGGAAGCTGACCATTCAAAGCCGTCCCGCTCTTGCGGGGCGGCTTTTTTTTTCGCGTGCGGACACTGCAAGAGCACACTGCACGGGGCGCAACGGGGCATAAAAAAAGCCGTGGCGTCGGCCACGGCTTTGAATCGGAGTCTCTGCGCAGCGTGCGCCGCGCAAATGCTTCAGTAGTACTTGCGGATGCTGTTCACCGTGGGGATGCCCATGGCATGGTTCAGTTCAGCCATGATCCGTGGGTCCTTCAGGGCGACTTGCCAGGTGCGCTGATCTTCAGCAGCGCGGCGGCGGCTTTCAGCCCATGCCAGCGCAGTGCTGCGCAGCGCAACACCGGCGCGGCGGGCGGGGCTGGTCAGGAGCGCCAGGGCCGCAAAGGCCACGAGCCACAGCACCATCCAGGCAGCCAGCAGGTGACCTTCGGTCCAGGTGTCGATGACTTGGTTGGCCACCACCAGCAGCGCGGAGACCACGGCGGCCAACAGCAGGGAGGCTGCGCCACGCGCGCCGTCAAAATGGGCGGCAGCGCTCTTCAGAGCGGCGGCTGCGTTTTCGGCGCGGACAACGCCGGGGTGTTCGGTAGGGTACTCAACGTGTGCAAAGGCGGTCATTTCGGTTTCCCTTTTCTAACGCTTGTGGCGAGATTGCCGGGCGATGGGGTGATATTAGGGTTTACCCTTTGCATGTTCAAGTTTATATTTTGAATCATTGATATTCATATCAGTGATGAATATGCTCTCGGGTGACCATGACTCCCCTGAACTTCCGCTCCCTGGACCTGAACCTGCTGCGCGTCTTTGACGAGGTGATGGCCGAGCGCAGCCTCACCCGGGCTGCGCACAAGCTGTCGATCACCCAGCCGGCCGTCAGCAATGCCATGCGGCGCCTGCGCGATGTGGTGGGCGATGAACTGGTGGTGCGCAGCGGCCAGGGGGTGGAGCCCACGCCACGTGCGCTGGCCCTGTGGCCGCCCGTGCGCGAGGCCCTGGCCCATTTGCAGGAGTCCCTGGCGCCGGGGCACTTTGACCCGGCAACGGCGGAGTCCACCTTTGTGCTGGCCATGGCCGATGCCACGGCGGCGACGCTGGTGCCGGCCCTGGTGGAGATCATCGAACGCGAAGCCCCCGGCATCTCCATCCGCGTGCTGCCACTGACCACGCGCGACCCCCGGCGTCTGCTCGAAGAAGAGGCGGCCGACATGGCTGTGGGTTACTTTCCAGCGGCACTGGCCGACCTCACCGCGCGGGCGCAATCAGGCGGCGTGGTCGCCTTTGAAAGCCGCCGGCTGTACGACGGCGAATACGTGTGCGTGATGCGCCAGGGCCACCCTCTGGCCGACGCGCCCCTGACACTGGACACCTACTGCGCTGCGCGGCACATGCTGGTGAGTTTTTCGGGCCGGCCCTTTGGTTTCATCGACGAAGCCCTGGCGTCGCTGGGCCGCGAGCGCAAGGTGGTGATCACGGTCAACCAATTCTTCACGGCCGGTCGGGTGGTGTCGGGCTCGGACCTGCTGACCGTGCTGCCGCGCCACTTTGTGCCAGTAACCGGCATCGCCGACGCCTTGGTGCAACGGGCTTTGCCGCTGGACGTGCCCGCCGTGCACGTGGATGCCCTGTGGCGCCGGCGCGGCCCGCAGCAGGCTGCGATGACCTGGCTGCTGCAGGCACTTGCACGGTCAGCCCGGCGCACCTTTCCGGAGCAGGGCCTGCACGGCACGCCTTAGACTGCACGGCTGATGAATATCCAGCTTTTGTCCGACCTCCATCTGGAGGCACACCCCCACTTTGTGCCCGAGCCCGCCCCTGGCGCGGATGTGCTGGTGCTGGCGGGGGACGTGGGCTCCTACCAGCAGGGCTCTCAACTGGACGACGACGACTTCGGCCTGGCCCGGTTTTCGCCGTTGTCCCAATATGCAGGCTGGCCGACCCCCGTGCTGTTTGTGCCCGGCAACCATGAGTACGACGCCCAGGACTTCGATGCCGCGCACCTGCGGCTGCGCCGGACCTGCGACCGCCTGGGCATTGCGTGGCTCGAACGTGAAACCCTGGTGCTGCAAGGCGTGCGCTTTGTCGGCACGACGCTCTGGAGCGATTTCGACGCGCTGGCCGACCATGAAGGCACCACCGACCTCACGCGCCGGCTCAAGCTGCGCGACAAGGCTTTTCGCGCGGCCAACTTCTACCTGCGCAAGACCGGTGGCACGCGCCACGCGGAGCCGTTTCTGGCCGAACCCATGCGCGATCAGGCGCTGGTCTGCCAGCAGTGGCTGCGCGATGCGCTGCAGCAGCCATTTGACGGTGCCACCGTGGTTGTCACCCACTTTGCGCCCAGCCTGCGCAGCGCCGACCCCCGCTACGGCCTGGTGCCTGGCACGGCTGGGTTTTGCAACGCGCTGGACGACCTGCTGATGTACACCCCGCTGTGGCTACACGGCCACCTGCATGCGCCCAGCGACTACACCGCCCAGGGCACGCACAGCGATGGCTCCGCCTGGCAGTGCCGGGTGGTGGCCAACCCGCTGGGTTATGCGCGCAAGGGCGAGCAGATAGCGTTTCAGCCGCGCTGCATGGTCACCGTATGATCGGTGCGCGGTTCGTACGAATCCGCCACGCGCCGAACAGAACAACATGACCCAGGTCAAGACAACAGGCACCCGCGCAGAGTAGTCTGCTTCATCCTTTTTCGGAGAACACCATGAACATCCTGCTTGCTGTCGATGGCAGCGCCTACACCAAGAAAATGCTGGCCTACCTGGCCACCCACGAAGAACTGCTGGGCGGCACCCACACCTACACCGTGCTGACGGTGCAGGCCCCGCTGCCTCCCCGTGCACGCGCCGCGCTGGGCAAGGAAGTGGTCGACAACTACCACGCTGAAGAAGCCGAAAAAATCCTCGCCCCGGTGTGCAAGTTCCTGGGCCGCCACGGGGTGGATGCCAAGCGCAGCGTCAAGGTCGGCGCGGTGGGCGAGACCATTGCCAAGGTGGCAGACACCGGCAAGTTCGACCTGCTGGTCATGGGCTCGCACGGCCATGGCGCCATCGCCACGCTGGTGATGGGCTCGGTGACCACCCAGGTGCTGGCACACAGCAAGGTGCCGCTGCTGATCGTTCGCTGAACGCACAGGTCCACAGCGCACAACGGCGCAACGCCCACCCCAAAGCCCTGCCTTGCAGGGCATTTTTTTCATCTCGTTACGACTAAAGGGTTATTGAATAACCAATCAGTTTACTTTCGTACCAAATGGTTATACATTCGCGCCACGCCCATCTTGGCGTGTCATTTCCATCGAAACCGAGAGGAACGACCCATGAAGAAGACCCTGATTGCACTCGCTTTGACCGCTGGCGCCACCTTCAGCGCCATGGCGCAAGACATCGTCGATACCGCCGTGAAGGCGGGCAACTTCAAGACCCTGGTAGCCGCCGTGCAGGCCGCCGGTCTGGTGGACACCCTCAAGGGCCCCGGCCCGTTCACAGTGTTTGCCCCCACCGACGAAGCGTTCGCCAAGATCCCCAAGGCCACGCTGGACGGCCTGCTGGCTGACAAGGCCGCACTGACCAAGGTGCTGACCTACCACGTGGTGCCCGGCAAGGTCATGGCCAAGGATGTGAAGGCGGGCAAGGTCAAGACCGTGCAAGGCCAGGAACTCACCGTCACCACCAACATGGGCGTGATGGTGGACCAGTCCAAGGTCATCGCCGCCGACGTGGCCGCCAGCAACGGCGTGATCCATGCGATCGACACGGTGCTGATGCCCAAGTAAGCCACAGGCACCACTGCTCTTTTCACCCACCATCCATTCACGAGGAGAAGCCGCCATGAACACCGTATTCAATCGCCGCACCGTCCTGATGGCCGCCGCCCTGGGCGCCAGCACCACCCTGTTGCAGGCCTGCGGGGGCAGCGACGACGAACCCCAGCGCAACATCGTCGAACTGGCGCAAAACACTCCCGAGCTGAGCATCCTGGTCGAAGCCGTGGTCGCAGCAGGCCTGGCGCCCACGCTGAGCACAGGCACGCTCACCGTGTTCGCGCCCACCAACGCGGCGTTTGCGGCGTTGCTGACCGAACTGGGCGTGACCAAGGAAGCGCTGCTGGCCAACAAGCCCCTGCTGACCGCCGTGCTGACCTACCACGTGCTGGGCAGCAAGGTGATGCGGGCTGATGTGCCTCTGGGCAAGGCGATCACGCCGGTGTCGGGCGGCTTCTTCAAGATCGAGTCGAACAACGGCCTGAAGATCACCGACGGCCGCAACCGCGTGAGCACCATCACCAGCACCGACATCCAGGCCAGCAACGGCGTGGTGCATCTGGTGGACAAGGTGCTGCTGCCCGCCGACAAGGACATCGTGGCCACGGCCTCGGCCCTGCCGGACTTCAGCATCCTCGTCGAGGCCGTAGTGGCCGCGGGCCTGGTGAGCACACTGCAAGGCGCTGGCCCTTTCACTGTGTTTGCCCCCACCAACGCCGCGTTTGCGGCGCTGCTGACCGAGCTGGGCGTGACCAAGGACGCGTTGCTGGCCAACAAGACCCTGCTGACCCAGGTGCTGACCTACCACGTGGTGCCCGCGCGCGTGCTCAAGGCCGAAGTGCCCGTCAATACCGCCATCACCACCGTGCAGGGCCAGACCTTCACCATCAACGCCAGCTTGGTGATCACCGACCAGAACATGCGCACCAGCAGCATTGTGGCCACCGACGTATTCACCAGCAATGGAGTGATCCACGTGGTGGACAAGGTGATCCTGCCCAAGTGACAGGACTGCAGGTGCTGCCTGGCCCCACCGGCGCAGCACCCACACAGCAAAAAGCCCGGCATGCCGGGCTTTTTTTTGGATGTGGCCTCTGCGGCCGCCCGGCTCAACGCGCCGCCAGGCCGTCAAAACAGGTGCGCACCACCAGGTCCACGATTTCGGCGTCCGAATACTGCCCGCCTTCCTTGAGGAAGCTCACCACCGGGTCACACGCGCGCGCGTACAGGGTGTACAGCACCACCAGCGGCGGCAGCGTGGGGCTGATCACCCCTTGGGCCTGGGCCTGGGTGATCCATTCGCCGATCTGGTCGCTCACGGCCACCAGTCCGTTCAGGTAGTCCTTGTTGGCCATGAGCACCGCACGCAGCGTGGAGTTGCGGCTCGGCAGCAGGGGCATCTCGTTGGTCAGCAGCCGCTCCAGCGACCAGCGCACCAGCGCATGCAGCTTTTCCAGCGGGGGCATGTCGGCCGGCAACCCTGCCAGATAAGCCTGTACGCGCCCCAGGATCTGCACCATGGCGGCGCTGCACAGCTCTTCCTTGCTGCAGAAATGCTTGTACAGGCTGGCCTTGGCGATACCGACGGCGTTGGCCACGTCGTCCATGGTCATGGCGTCGAAGGCTTTTTCGCCCAGCAGGCGGCAGGCGGACTGGAGGATGGCATCCTCGCGGGCCTGATGCATCTGCTCCTTGAAAGAGACTTTGGGTTGCGGCGTTTGCATGGCGTCCATTTTATACATTGCAGTAAAAAAATAAATGACTAAGTTGCAATGCAACTACGTCGTTCACGTTTTTGACAGCACAAACCGTGCCTTGCGCCCCGCATGTGGCGAACAGCAAGGCCGTGTCAGGACACCAGCGCCTGGGCCGCGGCGCCCGTCAGCGCTGCCGACAATGCATCCAGCAGCTCGGACTCCAGGTTCCAGCAATGCCAGTACAGCTGGATCGGCAGCGACCGGCCGGGGGCCAGGTCCACCATGCTGCCGTCGGCCAGCGCCTGCCGCGCCATCAGCTCGGGCATCACCCCCACGGCCCAGCCAGCGGCCACCGCACGCATCTGCGCCTCAGAGCCCGGCACAAACAGGTGGTTGAGCGCCACGCGCTTGAGCCCGAACGCACGGGCCACAAACTCGGCCGCCATGTCGTCCTTGCGGTTGAACGACAGAAACGACACGTCGCGGAAGTTGTGGGGCGTCAGCCCTTGCGGCAGATACTGCTGCGCGTAACTGGCCGACGCCACCGCCACATAGGGCATGGCGCCGAGCGGCACCATCTTGCAACCACGCAGCGCCTGCTTGAGCGTGGTCACACAGCCCAGCACCTGGCCCGAGCGCAGCCATTCCTGCGTGAAATCCTGGTCGTCCACGATGATTTCGAGCGGCAGGCGCTGGCGCACCAGATCGTGCAGCGCACCCATGGCCCAGGTGGCGATGCTGTCGGCGTTGATGGCGATCGAGATGCGCTCGTCTTCGCGCGAGCCCCCCGGCGCGCTGGGCGCCAGCTCCTGCAGGTCGCGCTCCAGGTCGGCGCGCAACAGGCGCATTTGCTTGGTGTGCTTGAGCAGCAGCTGCCCGGCCGACGTGGGCCGCAGCGGGCGGCTGCGCACGATGAGCACCGAGCCCACCTGCGCCTCCAGCGCGCGCAGGCGCTGCGAGACGGCCGACTGCGTGACGTTCAGGCGCTGCGCGGCGCGCTCGAAGCCGCCCTCTTCAACGATGGCGGCAAGACATTCCAGGGCGGCGGGATCGTAGGTGCTCATGGTCTCGGACTCGAACAAAAGAGGGTTGTCTCCGCAGCGCTATTCATTAGGTGCGCTGATGTTTTTGGAGTAAGTTTAATTTTGCTTTTAGTTGAATGCAATGTCGCGCACACTGCGCCCCATCGTGTCCCGCACTGGGGCGTGTGGCACGCAAAGGCTCACAAGGCATTCCGCATATGAAAACCATTGTTCTCGGCGCCGGCATCATCGGCATCAGCACGGCGTGGCACCTGCTGGAACGCGGTCACGAAGTCATCGTGATCGACCGCCAGCCCGATGCAGCACTCGAAACCAGCTTTGCCAATGCAGCACAGATCTCGGTGAGCTACTGCGAGCCCTGGGCCAACCGCGAGGCGCCGCTCAAGGCGCTCAAGTGGATGTTCGACAAGGAAGCGCCGCTGCTGTTTCGCCCGCAGATGGACTGGCAGCAATGGCGCTGGGGCCTGCAGTTCATGGCGCAGTGCAACGACGCGGCGTTCGAGCGCAATGTGCAGCAGATTGTGGCGCTGGGCGCCTACAGCCATGCGGCTCTGAAGGACCTGGTGAAAACCACGGGCATCGAATACAACCGGCTCGAACGCGGCATTGCCCACTTCTACACCGACCAGAAATCCTTCGACGCCGCAGGCCATGCGGTCGAACTGATGCGCAAGCACGGCGTACAGCGCCGCCTGGTGAGCCGCGACGAGCTGCTGCAGATCGAACCGGCCTTCAAGGCCTATGGCGACAAGATCACCGGCGGCACCTACACCAGCACCGACGAGAGCGGCGATGCACGGGTCTTCACCCAAGAACTGGCCCGCCGCTGCGCAGCGCGCGGCGTGCAGTTCCTGTACGGCCACGATGTGCTGCGGCTGAACAAGATTGGTAATGCTATTGATTCAGTAGCAGTCATGCCAAATTCCACTAGCGCAAGCGGCAAAAAAGACTTCATATTGAAGGCGGACGCCATCGTGGTGGCCTGCGGCTCGTACAGCGCACCGTTGCTGCGCAGCGTGGGAGTGGACCTGCCGATCTACCCTGGCAAGGGCTACAGCGCCACGTTCCCGCTGCTCAAGCCCGAGGGCGCGCCCATGGTCTCCACCATCGACGACGGCAAGAAGATCGCCATGAGCCGCCTGGGCAACTACCTGCGCGTGGCGGGCACCATCGAACTCAATGGCTGGGACCTCACCCTCGACAGCTCCCTGGCCCGCGCGCGCTGCCACATGCTCTCGCGCCGCATCGAGGCCATTCTGCCCGGCGTGTGCGACACCCGCACGCCCGAGGAAGGCGGCAACCCGCAGTACTGGACCGGCCTGCGCCCCGCCACGCCCACCAACATCCCGTTCATCGGTCGCACCCGCGTGGGCAAGCTCTGGGTCAACGCGGGCCACGGCACGCTGGGTTGGACGCACGGTGCAGGCTCGGGCAAGGCCCTGGCCGAGCTGATCAGCGGCGAACAGCCTGCGATGAACTTTGGTTTTCTGGGTGCCGAAGCCGTGCGCGCGCCGCGCGCTGTGGTCCCGGCCTGACGTAGCGACTCCTGCAGACACGGGCCGGTGCCGCTACGATGCCGGCCATGTCTGCACCCCATTACCTCTTCCTCACCACCTCCACCCGCGAACCCGGCCACCTCGGCAACACCGAATGGCTGGCGCGGCAGGCCGCAGCGGCCCTGCCTGCGGGCACGGAGCAAACCTGGCACCACCTCGCACGCATGCAGTTGCCGCCCTTTGTGGACCAGCGCCACACCACCGGCACCTACGCACCGCCTGAGGGCGACATGAAAACCCTTCTGGACGCCACGCTGGCCGCCAGCCACATCGTTTGGGTGGCGCCGGTGTACTGGTACAGCATCCCCTCGCCGCTCAAAACCTACCTCGACCACTGGAGCGCCTGGATGCGCGTGCCCGGCCTGGACTTCAAGGACGCCATGGGCCGCAAGACGCTGTCTCTCATCACCACCAGCGGCGACCGCACCAAGGCCCAGCCCATGATCGATTCGGTGGCGCTGTGTGCGCAGTTCCTGTCCATGACCTGGGGCGGCGCCCTGTGGGGCAAGGGCGGCACCCCGGGCGCCGTGCAGGCCGATGCGCAGGCGGTGGAGGCGGCCAGCCGCTTTCTGGTCACACCCGCTGCAGGCTGATCTCAGAGCCTGTGGACGATCTCTCAGGGGATCGTCAACGAGCTCTCAGCGGTCCAGCGAAGCACGCTGGGCCACTATACCCAGCCACTCGTGCAGCGCCAGGCTGCTGTCGGACAGGGCCGATGCGCGGGGCAGCACGCGATAGAGCTTGCGTGACTGCCCCCCTTTGAAGCCCATGGGCGCAGGCAGCACCTGCAGCCCGGCGTGTTCAAAGTCCTTCGCCGCCCGAACCATGTGCCAGCCGTGGGTGACGAGCGCAATGCGCTCGATGCCCGAGGCCTTGAGCAGGACAGCCGATTTTTCGGCGTTGTTGCGGGTGTCGAGGGACTCCACTTCGGTCCAGCGCACGCGGCCCTTGAACTCCCGCTCCACCACATCCTTCATCACCAGGGCCTCGGCCCGTGTGCCGCCCGTCGAGCCCCCCGTGGCCAGTATGGGCAGGCCGGTCTGTTGCTGCAGGTAGGCGGCATAGCGAACCCGCTCGCGTGCGCCCCGGCTGAGCACGTCCACCCCGTATTCGGGCGCCACGGTGTCGGCGCCGCCGCCCAGCACCACGATGGCCTGCACCTTCGCCTCGGGCAACTGGCGCGGCGTGACGGCGGGGTAGCGCTCGAGGCTGCGTACCAGCGCGTCCGACACCGGCGGCCAGGACAACACCAGCACCGACAACAGCGAAAGCACCACCAGCGTGTTGCCAGTGCGACGGTGGTAGCGCGCCAGCCACAGGCCAAACAGCGCCAGCACGATGCTGGACACCGGCGGCAACAGCAGCGCAGACAGAATTTTCTTGAGGGCAAACAACATGGAGAAAGAAGGCAGCGTTCATGCCCGGGCGCGGCGGCCGGGCGAGCCAAGATCAAATGGGTCAGTGCAGCGTGCGCCGGTGGGCCAGAAAATGGAGCAGCGCAGCGTCAAACCCCTCGGGGTCTTCCAGCTGGGGCCAATGCCCCACATGCGGCAGTAGCACCGTCTGCGCATCGGGCAACACCTGGGCCAGCGCCTGGAGGGCTGCGGGGGGAGTGCACCGGTCCTGATCGCCGCCTACCAGCAGCACCGGCATGGCCAGGTGCGCCAGCGCGGCAGCGCCCCGGTCAAACGTGGGCAGGGCCTCCAGGGCGCGGCGGTAAGCGCCCGGGAACACCTGGCCCAGCGCATGGCCCGCCAGCCGCACGCCTTCGGGCAGGGCGCCGGTGCCGATGCACTGCGGCACCAGGGTCTGTGCCAGTTGTTCCATGCTGCCGCCCACATCCAGGGCCTTGAGGGCCTGCTCGCGCGGTGCCACCCAGTCTTGCACGGCCTGGGCATCCAGCGCCGGGCCGCCCGCGCACAGCACCATGCGGCGCACCTTGGACGCATCGCGCACCGCAGCCTCCAGCGCCACCATGGCGCCCATGCCGTGGCCGACCAGCGTGACAGGGCCACAGCGCAGCGCGTCGATCAGCGCCAGACAGCTTTGTGCCAGTGCCTTGAAGGTGTAGGGCTCTACGGGCGCACTGCGGCCATAGCCGGGCATGTCCCAGGCCACAGCCCGGTAGCCAGCGGTGGCCAGGGTCTCCACCTGGGGCGCAAAGGTGAGATGGTCGCCGTCGGCATCGTGCAGCATGAGCACGGTGGGGCCGGAGCCGAGGGTGGTGAAGGTAGGGAGCAGTGCAGCCATGCGGTGAAAAGCAGAAGTAAACCCCGCAACAGCGCAGCGGAGGGTGGCGCCTGATAATAGGTCCTGTTGCTTGCCCCCACGCCGCCACCGCTGGCGCCGCTTTTGTGAACCCATCGCTCCCCCGCCCCGCCCTCGCCCTGCCGCCGAGCTTTTCGACCCGCGAATTCCGCAATGCGCTGGGCATGTTCGCCACGGGTGTGACCATCGTGACCGCCCGCAATGCCGCGGGTGAACTGGTGGGGCTCACGGCCAGCTCGTTCAATTCGGTGTCGCTGGAGCCCCCGCTGGTGCTGTGGAGCCTGTCGCATGGCGCCAGCACCATGCCGGCGTTTGCCAACGGCTCACACTACGCCATCCATGTGCTGGCAGCGGACCAGAAAGACCTGGCCGAACGGTTCGCCACCCGCGGCATCGACCGCTGGGCCGGCCTGGAGCACCGCCCCGGTATCAGCGGCGCGCCGCTGCTGGCCGGTGCCGCCGCCACGTTCGAGTGCTTCAACCGCAGCCAGTACAAGGAGGGTGACCACACCATCTTCGTGGGCGAGGTGGAGCGCTGCGAGCACCGCGAGGGCGCGTCGCCCCTGCTGTACCACGGCGGCAAGTTCTACACCGAGCACCCGCTGTGACGGCGCCCTTCATCGTCGTACGCCACGTGAACGTCGGCTCCGCCCGCCGCCTGAAGGTGGGCGAGCGGTCGGTGCTTACCGCCATCGGCAAAACATCTGTCACCGACCCCGTGTCTGTGGGCCCACTGGGGCTGGCGGGCGACGAGCAGGCCGACCTGAGCGTGCACGGCGGTCTGGCCAAGGCGGTGTATGCCTACCCCGCAGCGCACTATGCGTTCTGGCAGGCCCAGCGCCGCGAGCGGGGCGTGAGCCTGTTCGACGAGGCGCTGCCACCAGGCTTCATGGGCGAGAACCTCACCATTGACGGACCGCTGGAGCATGAGGTGTTTGTGGGCGATGAGTGGCATTTCCCGGACTGCGTGCTGCGAGTGACGGCCCCCCGCGAGCCCTGCTTCAAGTTCAATGCCGTGATGGGTTTTGCCCAGGCCGGCCGCGCCATGGCGGTGGCGGGCTGCTGCGGCTACTACCTGGCGGTGGACCGGCCTGGCACCATCGCCGCCGGGCAGACCGCCACGCTGGTCGCGGGGCAACGCGGGCTGAGCATTGCCCAGGCATTTGCGGGCAAGTTCGCCAAGCACGCACGCTGACCCGGCTGCGGCAGCCTTCGCGCGCCGCACTCCACCCAGGTTATTCCGTGATCACCAGCTGGCGTGCCTGCGCCTGCAACTGTGGGAACACCTTGCCCACCAGCTGCAGCTGCGCCGCCATGAGGCTGTGCGCGCTGGGCGCTGCCGGTACCGTGCCCCACTCGCGCAGTACCTGGGCCACTGCCGGGGCGCTGTGGGATTTGCGCACCCGGCCTGACTGCTGCGCGCGCTCCAGCTCCAGCGCCAGTTGCTGCAGGGACGCCAGCAGGCTTTGCGCCAGTTCGCGCGTGGCCTCGTCCATGGGCTGGGCCGCCGCACCACCGCGCTGGGCACCGAGTGCCGACAGGTAGTTGAGCTGGGTGTGCGACAGGCACAGGAAATGCCCCACCACCTCGGCGTTGCCACGTACATGCAAGGGCTCCTTGAGCATGGCGCTGTACGAGTTGGACAGTGCGGCATCCGCATTGTGGGCATTGCGCCGGGCCAAGCGGTAGGCCAGGTGGTCGCACTTGCCACCCTGGTACTGCGCCAGGATCTCCCGCAGGTACAACGCCTGGGTCTGCAGCACCTGGGCGGCCAGCCGGGGCCAGTGGCGCGACTGCCAGGACGGCAGCACCAGCCACGAGGCGACGGCCGCGATCACGCAGCCGACCACGGTATCGAGCAGGCGCGCGGAGATCACGCCGCTGGCCGCGCCCATCTGGTGAAAGCTGAGCAGCAACAAGGTGGTGACAGCCGCCGTAGCCAGGGTATAGCGGGTGTGCCGCGCCCCAAAAAATACCGCGCCCCCCAGCACCAGCAAGGCGGCCTGCACCAGCTCGCCCGGAAACAGCTGGATCACCGCCCACCCCAGCGCAAGCCCCATGGCAGTGCCCTTGGCGCGCTCCATCAGCCGCGTCTGCGTGGCCGCGTACTGCGGCTGGCTCACGAACACGATGGTCAGCAAGATCCAGTACCCGTGCGGATCGGCCGTGGCCTGCATGAGGGCAAAGCCCACCATGAGGGACAGGCTCAGCCGCAGGCTGTGGCGCAGCCAGGGAGACTGCAGCTGCCAGTGCGAGCGCAGGCGCGCCCAGGCATCGCGCAGGCTGCGGGGCTCGCGGTCAAACAGTGCGTGGTCCACCGCCACTTCGGCGTTGCCAGCTGGCAGCGCCAGCGCACCGGCAAACACCCCGGCCAGTGCGGTCAGGTTGTCGGCCAACGCATGCAGTGACCGCAACGCCCGGGACTGGGCGGGAAGGGACGCGGCACCGGAGGGCTGCGCCTGGGACTGCAGGTGCGCCACGGCGGCCTGCATGTCCTCGATGGCACGGGCCGTCACGCCCCAGTGCTGGGGCACCGACTGCGCCTCGATGGCCACCGACAGCTTGAGCGCCTGTTCGCCCAGCAGCGTGAGCACGCGCTGGCAGCGGTACAGCACGTCGCTGTGAAAGAACGACTGGGCAAGCAGGTCGTAATGCTCGTGGGACGAACTCACGCGCTCGTGCACGTCCTGCGCCGCCAGGTACTGGTGCATGGCCGTTTGCAGCCACAGCGGGGGGGCGCCCGCACCCATGCGGCTGATCAGGCTCTCCTTGGTGGCGTTGAGGGCGTCCACCACGCGGCCGTTGTGCAGTGCCAGCGCCATGCGGCGGCGCTCCAGATCCACATCCCGCACCGGCTCCAGCAACAGCGCCTTCAGGCGCAGGTATTCGCCCAGCATGGCGTAGAGCTTGGCGAGGCGGTAGCGCACCGGTGCACGCGGCAGCACGGCATGCCACAGCACCGACACCACGCCGTACCAGGCCGCACCCGCCAGCATGCGGGGGATGGCGTCACCCGCACCCGCACGGCTGCTGTGGGCGGCCAGCCCCGCATAGATGAACAGGATGAGCGAACCAAAGGCAATGGCGCGGTAGCGCTCGCTCAGCGCCCCCAGCATGGTGATGCCGAAGGCCAGCAGCGCCATCACCCCCATCAGCACCCAGGGCCACGACACCGCCGCCCAGACTGCCCCCGCCATAAGGCCAAAACACGCCAGCGCCAGGCACTGCGCACGCAGGCGCCCGCGCCAGCTGTCGTCGGTTTCGGTGAGCGCGCTGGCGATCACTCCCAGCAGCACCGGCATCAACTCGGCCTGCCAGTCGGCCCACCAGCCATAGGCCAGCACGGCGGCCAAGGCCACCAAGGCACGCGCGCCGCGCGTGACGCCTTCGTGGTTGCGTGCACGCTGCCAGCTGAGTTTCCAGGTTGTGTCCACAGGAGCCTTGTTGCCGAAAAATTAGGGATTACCCTAGTACATCTAGCAATTGTCAGGCCAAATCAGGCCACGCCGGCCCAAAAAGAAACCCTGCCGCGCAGGGTTGCGGGGCAGGGTCTGGGGCGATACCGGGGCACGATGGGAGTGCGTGGCCCGGTGGCATTGGCTGCCTATCGCACGGTATCGGGCAGCTCGATCTTGACTTCCAGCACTTCCAGGTTGTCCTGGCGTTCCAGGTGCACCTTGAGGTCGTCGGGGTTGATCTTGACGTACTTGGAGATCACCGCCACCAGCTCGCGCTGCAGCGCGGGCAGGTAGTCGGGCTCGGACGCATTGCGGCCGTTGCGCTCGTGCGCCAGGATGATCTGCAGCCGCTCCTTGGCAACGCTGGCGGTTTTTTTCTTCTCGCCGAGCAGGAAGGACAGAAAAGAAGCCATGGCTATTTGCTCCCGAACAGGCGTTTGAAGAAGCCGGGCTTTTCGGCGTCAATGAAACGCAGCGGCTTGTCCTGCCCCAGGAAGCGGTCGATCACGTCCTTGTATGCCTCGCTCACATCGCTGCCCTGCGCATGGATGGCGGGCGTGCCTTGGTTGGACGACTGCAACACCACTTCCGACTCGGGAATCACGCCGATCAGCTTGATGCGCAGGATGTCCTGGATGTCTTCCAGGCTCAGCATCTGGCCGTCCTGCACGCGGCTGGGGTTGTAGCGCGTGATGAGCAGGTGTTCCTTGATGGGCTCGCCGCCGTCAATCGCACGCTTGGTCTTGCTGCCCAGCATGCCCAGGATACGGTCGGAGTCGCGCACCGAAGACACTTCGGGGTTCGTCACCAGCAGCGCCTCGTCGGCGAAGTGCATGGCCATCAGGGCGCCGCTTTCGATGCCGGCAGGCGAGTCGCAGACGATGTATTCAAAGTCCATCGCGGCCAGGTCCTTGAGGACCTTCTCGACGCCATCTTGCGTGAGCGCATCCTTGTCGCGTGTCTGGCTGGCGGCCAGCACAAACAGGTTGTCGCACTGCTTGTCCTTGATGAGCGCCTGGTTCAGGTTGGCCTCGCCATGGATGACGTTGATGAGGTCGTACACCACGCGGCGTTCGCAGCCCATGATGAGGTCCAGGTTGCGCAGGCCGACGTCAAAGTCGATCACGGCGGTCTTGTGGCCGCGCAGGGCGAGGCCGGTGGCAAAGCTGGCGCTGGTGGTGGTCTTGCCCACGCCACCTTTGCCGGAGGTCACGACGACGATTTTGGCCATGTGTTGCTGATTCTCTGTGGGGTTGGTACGAATGGGGAATGAAGGGGTCAGGCCAGCGGCTCGATGAGGAGCTTCTCGCCTTCCAGCCGCACCTGGGCCGGCTTGCCGCGCACATCGGCAGGCAGCTCGGTCTCGGTGGTGCGGTAGATGCCTGCAATGGAGACCAGTTGCGGCTCCAGGCAGGTCGAAAAGATGCGGGCTTCAGTGTTGCCCCGCGCACCGGCAATTGCGCGGCCACGCAGCGGGGCATAAACGTGGATGTTGCCGTCTGCAATCACCTCGGCGCCAAAGCTCACCACGGCCATCACCACCAGATCGGCGCCGCGCGCATAGACCTGCTGGCCGGAGCGCAAGGGCTTGTCCACCACCACGGTGCCGGGGCCGGGCATGGGCACTTCGCGTACCACTTCCACCTCAACCTCGCGGATCACTTCACGCACCACCTCCTGCACCGGCGCTGGCGCCTCTGCACGCGCGGGAGGCGCGTCGGGTGCGGCGGCCAGCCCCGCGGCGCGCGCGGCCTCCATCTGGGCAGTGCTGCCGCCGCGCACGGCCACGGGCAGGGTGTTGTGCTGGCGCAGCGCGGCTGCGATGGCAGCAAAGTCGATGGGTGCTTCGGCCTCACGCACGGGCGCCAGGTCGATCAATACGGGGTCGTTGTCAAAAAATCCCGGGGCGTCGGCCACGCGCTCGGCCAGATCGGCTACGAACTGGGCGGCGTCGGTGGTCTTGAGCAACACCGCCACCACTGGCAGCGAGGCGCTCTTGAGGTCAAAGCTGGAGCGGGACTGCGCCGCCGTCGTAAGGGCCATGAGGGGGGATAGGAAAAAGGAGCGCGGTAACCTGTTTCAGAAGGCGCAAAGTGTACCGTGGGCCTGTGTAAGCGTCCGTATGCGCTTTTTCGGCATTCACAGCGGACTGCAAGAAGGCCAGCGGATGCACCCAGGAGACCGGCAGACCCACCGCGCCCTTTGATAATGCGCCGATGCCTTCCACCCGCAAAACACACATCGACGCCCTGGCTATCTCCCTGCTGCTCGCCTGCTGCATGTTCTGGGGCTTCCAGCAGGTGCTGGTCAAGGCCACGGTGGCTGAGGTGGCGCCCGTGTTCCAGGCCTTTGTGCGCTTTGCGCTGGCCACGGTCGCGGTAGCGGGCTGGTGCTTGTGGCGTGGTGTAGGCCTTTCCGGCGCGGGCGAGCCCGCCGGGGCCACGCGTGCCGGACTGCTGGCGGGGGCGTTGTTTGCCGGCGAGTTTGCGTGCATCTACCTGGGGCTGCAGTACACCACCGCCTCGCGGCTCACGGTGTTCTTGTATGCGTCGCCCTTCTGGGTGGCATTGCTGCTGCCGCGTTTCATCCCCGGTGAGCGCCTGCAGGGCTGGCAGTGGCTGGGCCTGGCCGCTGCGTTTGTGGGCGTGGGGCTGGCGCTGGGCGACGGGCTGCTGGGCCATGCCAGCACGGCGCTGCCCAAAGGCTGGCTGGGAGATTTGCTAGGACTGGCCGCAGGCCTGATGTGGGCGCTGACCACGGTGGTCATCCGCACCACGCCGCTGGCGCGGGTGGCGCCTGCCAAGCAGCTTTTCTATCAAGTGGCGGTAAGCACCGCGGTGCTGCCAGTGCTATCGCTGGGCCTGGGCGAGGTCTGGGTCTGGCAGTTCAGCGGCTTTGCCTGGGGTTCGCTGCTGGTGCAGGCGCTGGTGGGGGCGTTTGTGAGCTACCTCGCCTGGATGTGGATGCTGGCGCACTACCCGGCCACCAAGATCTCGGTGTTTGTGTTCCTCACGCCGGTGTTTGCGCTGCTGTTTGGCGCGCTGTGGCTGGGTGAGCCCGTGACGCCCGGGCTGGTGGCGGCACTGGTGCTGGTGGCGGCAGGCATCGTGCTGGTGAACCGGCGGCCTGTGGTCGCGTAGTACCAGTGACAAAAGAGTTTTCATAAAAACACGGCCTAGCGCTTTACTAACAAGCGCTCGATGCTGCTATTTTGATAGCAATTCTTTTGCAGACGTGTGTTGTCAGCCAACCCAACTCAGTGCGTACCGCGTATCCAGCAACACTTGAATGCGCGCACCCAGCGCGCCGCCTTCATCGTCCTCCAGCCGTGTGAACTGCGCGGTCCAGGCCTCAGACTGCGCAAAATTCGGGAACCGGGGTGGTTCGCCCCACAGCCAGTCCGGGTGGGTGGCCCGGGGGCTTCGCCCAAATACATGCAGGTGCATCTTGCGATGCAGTGCGGGCGTTTTGGGCCCCTGGGGATGGGCCAGCAGGTTCAGCGCGTTGTTGCCCGCATCCCAGTAATTGAGGCAGCCACCGGCGAGCTGCGGCAAGGTGTCGAGCATGGCCCGGCCCGTTGCGGCCACCAGGCACGACCAATGCCCCAGCTCCTGGGGCGTCAGTTCGCTGCGGTCCCAGACGGGGCGCGGAGGGTGGACAAGCACGTGCCCGCCATCGGTGCGGTGGTTCATGGGCCGCGCGGGCAGGTCAACGGTGCCACCGGCACAGCGGATCAATGTGGTGTGGATGTTCACGGGGACTTCTCCAAAACGGAAGGTTGTAAAAAAAGGGGCGACGGCCGGTCCGCGCCTCATCCGCCGCCGCGCGGCGCCCAGCAGGCGATGGCCGTGGCCGACAGCAGCAAGGCTGCGACGCCATACACCCAGGCGGACGGCGCAATGGGCAGCAGCACACCCGCCAGCACCGGGCCTGCACCAGCGCCCAGGTCTCGCCACACCGACCGCGTCGCCAGCGCCTGGATGCGCCCCGGTCCCGGTGTGCGGCGCGCGACCAGCGGCGGCAACAGGGGTAGCAGCAGGGCTCGCAAGATCACGATGGCCAGTGCGCTGGTCCACAGCCACCCCAGGCCAAAACCCACCAGGGCCAGCGACGTGAGCACCGCAAAACCCACGAGCAGCACTTCGGCGCCATAGCGCTCGGCCAGGTCGCCACCCACCACACTCAGCGCGATCTCGGCCAGATAGCGGACCGACAGCAGCATCCCCGCCACAACCACCGGATGGCCCGACAGCACATCGCGGCCCAGGTACGACAGGCCGATGATGAACAGGCCGTCCAGCACCAACCCCTCAACGAAGGAAAAGCGGTCCAGGCGACCCGGTAACCTGTCCCAGCGCTTTGGCGGTGGCGGCAGAGTATGCGGCTGGGCGGGCAAATGCCGCGTGGCCAGCAAGGCGCACAACGCGACGGCGGCAAACACCCAGAAGATCGCCCGGGGCTCCCACCAGAGCGCGCAGACACCCCCCGCAGGCAGGGCCAGCATGGGCCCCAGCGCTGCAAAGGCGCGCGACTGCCCGGCGCGTCGCGCTGCGCCCACAGGCTCGGCCGTGGCCAGCGCCTGCGTCGCGAGGTTCAGCGCCGCAAAGGCCAGGCCCCACAGCAGCCGCAGGCCCAACAAGGCGATGAAGCCGCTGAGGGTGGCGTACCCCAGCGCACACGCGGCGGCGGCCAGCACGGCCAGCGAGCAGGTGAGACGCTCGCCATGGCGGGCATAGAACCGCGCCACCGCCCCGTAGCCCGCAATGCGCACGAGGCGGTTTGCGGCCAGAAGAATGCCCGCCTCGAACAGGGTGACGCCAAACGCCGGGGCAAACATCGGCAGCAGCAGGTAGAGCACCGTGTCCCCAGGCAGTGCAAGGCCGAGCGCCAAGGCGGCGCGGCGCGAGTGGTGGTCTGAGGCCAAGGTGTGGTCTGAAGGCTGTGGCATGGCCCGCATGGTGCGCGGCAGTGCCGGGCGCGACAAACGATATTGCTGCGCGCCATGCGTGACAAAATTGCACGCATGCCACCCCGCCTGCCCCCGCTGAACGCCGTTCGCGCCTTTGTAGCGGCGGCGCGCCACCAGAGCTTTACCCACGCCGCGCTGGAGCTGCACGTCACCCACAGCGCCATCAGTCGCCAGATCAAGGCGCTGGAGGCTCACCTGGGCGTGGACCTGTTCGAGCGCAAGACCCGGCAGGTGCTCCTCACCGCGGCGGGCCACCAGTTCCACGCACAGGTCGGGCCTGCGCTCGCGCAGATCGGCGCTGCCGCTCAGTCGCTGCGGGGCGATGCCGGGCTGCGCAGCGTGAAGATCAATGTGCGGCCCAGCTTTGCGGTGCGGTGGCTGATCCCCCGGCTGCCGGGTTTTGTGGCCCAGCATCCGGACATCGAACCCCAGGTCATCACCAGCACGCTGGCGCCAGACCATGCCACCGAGGCCTTCGACCTGGCCCTGCGGCGCGGCCCACGCGGTTGGCCGCCGGGCATGCAGGTGCAGCCGTTTCTGGAGGACGAGGCGCTGGTGGTGGGCGCGCCTGCCCTGTTCGCCCAGCGCCCGGTGGCGCAGCCCGAGGCGCTGTCGGCCCATGTGCTGCTGCTGTCCAAATCGCGCAGCAAGGACTGGGAAAGCTGGAAGAAGCTGGTGAACGCGCCAAGGATCCAGCCCGCCAGCTGCCTGCAGTTTGACCACCTGCACTTTGTGCTGCAGGCCGCCGTGGATGGGCTGGGTTTTGCGGTGGCCCCGGTGTCGTTGATCACCCACGACCTGGCCTCGGGGCGGCTGGTATCGCCGCTGCCCAACTTGCGGCTGCCGCTGACGCGGCACTACCTGGGCATGGCGCCGGACCCGTCACCGGAGACGCTGCGTTTTGTGCAGTGGCTCCAGGACGAGATCAGCGCCTGAGCGGGAGACCGGGCGGGGCGCACAGAGCCCCACGTGCTCGGCTGGCCCGCTTTCTGCACAAATTGGTCGGTAGCGCTAGTGAATCATGTGCCAGTAGCTATATTTTCAATAGCAAAGATCATTCGCCATCGCCCATCCACCGCGCCGTTCCCGACACGCGGATGGAGCTGCCAGCCACCGGCCCGATCTCGGCCCGCAGGCGCGAGCGCATGCCCATGTCTTCGCCCTGCACCACGTCAATGGCACCGCCGTGCGGCCAGCCCAGGTCGCGCAGGTAGCCCGCCAGTGCGGCCGTGGCGGCGCCCGTGGCCGGGTCTTCCAGCACGCCGCCCGAGGCAAAGGCATTGCGGGTGTGCAGCAGGCGGTCCGACTCCACCCACACCAGCACGATGGTGACGAGCCCCGCGTTCACCATCAGCGTGCGGCCCGCGTCCAGCGCGTAGTGCATGGCCGCCAGTGCGGCGCGGCTGCGCAGCGACAGCACCAGGTGGTCCGCACCGCCGTGGATGAGCGCGGGCGGTATGCGCGGGTCCAGATCGGCCGCGCTGAGGCCAAACAGGGCCAGCGCATCGGCCAGCAGCCCAGCAGGCACAGGCCCGCTGCGCGTGGGGGGCGACTGCAGCGCCGCCTGCACCAGATCGCCCGCGCGACGGCCTTCGACCGTGATCTCGGCCTGGCTCAGCGACAGCGCAAACACGCCGTCGCCCTCGCGCTGCGCGAGCGCGGCGCCCAGGGCAATCGTGGCGTGGCCACAAAACGGTACCTCGCTCTCGGGCGAAAAATAGCGCACGCGCCAGCGGCCATCGCCCAGCAGGGCGGCAAAGGCAGTTTCAGAAAAGCCAACCTCGGCAGCAATGCGCTGCATGTCAGCAGGATTGGGGAGCTGTTCACCGATCCACACACCGGCGGGGTTGCCGCCCTGGGTGCCGTCGGAGAACGCAGCGATTTTTTGAAGTGCCATGGGGTTCAACATCCACAAAGAAAGGACGCGCCAGCCAGCGGCTCAGAGCTTCGGAATGCGAATCCGGCTGATCATCAGCGACCCCGACAGCGCAAACAGCAGCACCAGCGGGTGCAGCGTGAAGCCGCCGATCAGCAGCTTGCCGAACCACAGGTTCTCGCGCACTGCCCCCAGCCAGGCGGCCAGGGCCAGCAGGCCCACCAGCACGATGGAGGTGGGGATGGGCGTGCCCTCGAAGTATTTGACCTTGCCGTCGTCGCCCGACAGGGTTTCGGCCGTGACGTTGTAGCGCGCCAGGCGCGACACGCCGCAGGCCACAAAGTAGGCCAGCACGATGCGGTCGTACAGGCCCTGCATGCCGCAGCCATAGGCAATGATGGCCGGGGCCACGCCGAACGAGATCACGTCGGCCAGCGAGTCCAGCTCGCGGCCCATGGCCGAGCTTTTCTGGCGCCAGCGGGCGATGCGGCCGTCCAGCACATCAAAGATCAGCGCGGCCAGCACCAGGGCACATGCAAAGTACACGTGCACCACATTGCTGGTCTCCAGGTACGACATGACCGAGAACAGCGCGCCCACGCCGCAGACCGCATTGCCCAGCGTGAACCAGTCGGCCAGGTGGAACTCACGGATCATCGAAAAACGTTTGGGCGGCTGCGGAGTGTTCATGGAGGGAAGGCGCGCGGCGGCGCGCGCAGTGGCAATCAACAAGGTCCATTATGGGTGTGCCGCACCGCAGGGGATCGTTAACCCTCTCTGACATCTGCGTGACTGCTTTTGCGCCGGCACACAGACAGACTGTGGCCACGCGGCGGGCGCGGCTGGGTAGGACGATGCCGCATCCGCCCTGTGACCGACCCGACCTCCCCCACAAGACCCGAGATAAGACCCGAGACACGCCATGCGCCTCCCTCAGATGCCCCCGCTCCACCTGCCTTTTGCCCCCGGTGCCCCGGTGCGCAGTCTGCAGGATGTGCAGCGGATCGAAGCCCGCCCCCTGGCCGAGGCGCTGCCCGTGCAGAGCACCTACGAAATCTTTGTGAATTCGGCGGCGGCGTTTGGCGACAAGACGGCGCTGACCTTTCTGCCCACGGCCGACCCGGCAGCCGAGCCCATCCGCTGGTCGTACGCCCAGTTGCTCACCGGCATCCACCAGACGGCCAACCTGCTGCACCACCTGGGCGTGGGGCCCGAAGACGCCGTGGCCGTGCTGCTGCCCGGCTGCCTCGAATACCACCTGGCCCTGTGGGGCGGCGAGGCGGCGGGCATCGTGCAGCCGCTCAACCCCATGCTCACCGACGAGAAGATCGCGGCCATGATGACCTTGGCCAGTGCCAAGGTGCTGATTGCCTACGGCGGCGAGGGCGACCTTGGCTACTGGAGCAAGGCCCTGCGCCTGCGCGCCCTGGTGCCCACGCTGACCACGGTGCTGCGCGTGGCACCGCACGATGAGGCGCCGGGAGCAGCGCCCGCCCTGCCCGCTGGCGTGCTGGACCTGGCCGCGCGCCACCAGCACCCTGGCGACCACCTGGTGAGCGGCCGCCGCATCGCATCCAGCGACATTGCCGCGTACTTCCACACCGGCGGCACCACCGGCGCGCCCAAGCTGGCGCGCCACAGCCACGGCGCGCAGGTGTTCACCGCCTGGGGCAGCGTGCAGATGCAGGGCATACGGCCCGAGGACGTGGGCATCAACGGCTACCCGCTGTTCCATGTGGCGGGCGTGCTGCCCGGCTCGCTGGCGGCGCTGTCTGCGGGGGTGGAGACCATCATCCCCACCACCGGCCTGTTCCGCAACCGCGAGGTGATTGCCAACTACTGGCGGCTGGTGGAGCGCTACCGCTGCACCTACCTGTCGGCCGTGCCCACGGTGCTGGCGGCGCTGGCCAATGTGCCGCTGGACGGGGCCGACATTTCCACCCTGCGCTACTGCCGCACCGGCGCGGCCATTCTGGCGCCCGAGCTGGCGGCGCGGTTTGAGCGCCTGTTTAACCTGCACATCCACGAAAGCCTGGGCATGACGGAGATGGCGGGCATCTCCACCATCACGCCCCCCGGCGTGAACGCGCCCGCAGGCTGCGTGGGCTGGCGGCTGCCCTACACCCAGCTGCGTGTGGTGGCGCTGGATGCGCAGGGCAATGCGTCGGACCAGGACCTGCCGCCCGGCCAGCCGGGCATGGTGCTGTTCCAGTCGCCCAACCTGTTCTCGGGCTTTCTGGACGCGGCCGACACCGCCAAGGCCTTCACGCACGACGGCTGGCTGGCCACGGGCGACCTGGGCTTTGTGGACGAGCAGGGCCGCCTGCACCTGAGCGGCCGCTCCAAGGACCTCATCATCCGCAGCGGCCACAACATCGACCCCAAGGTGATCGAAGACGCGCTGGGCGCCCACCCCGCCGTGCAGCTGTGCGCCGCCGTGGGTGCGCCCGATGCCTATGCGGGCGAGCTGCCCGTGGTGTACGCCACGCTGCGGCCCGGCGAGCAGGTGACCGAAGCGGAGTTGATGGCCTTTACCGCCGAGCGCGTGGACGAGGCTGTGGCCCGCCCGCGCTGGGTGCAGGTGATCGAGACCATGCCAGTGACCAATGTGGGCAAGATTTACAAGCCCGATCTGCGCCAGCGCGCCGCCTGCCACACGGTGCAGGCGCTGGTGGATAGCGTGTGCGCAGAAGCCCCAGGCAGCCCCCGCTCCCAGGTACAGCCCGAGGGCGACAACGCCGTGCGCGTGACCGTGGCCCCGGGCCCTGACGCTGACACGCTGCAGGCCCGCCTGCGCGAAGTGCTCGCGCCCCTGCCCCTCACCGTGCGCATCACCACCGCCCCCGCCGCAGGGAGCCCCCAGACCGCATAAGCCCATGGCGTGACAGCCAGGCCCCGGCCCGCCACCATGCATCGCGGAGCCCGCAGAGTGATTTTTATAACCATGACAGGAGACAAACCCATGCCCTTCCACGCCATCACCCGCCGTTCCTGGCTCGGCGCCGCCGCGCTGGCCGCTGCCACCACCTGCACCGGCACTGCCGCCTGGGCGCAGGCTGCCTACCCCAGCAAGCCCATCAAGGTGGTGGTGCCCTTCGCTCCCGGCGGCGCCACCGACGTGCTGGCGCGCGTGCTGGCCGAAAAGATGGCGGTGGGCCTGGGCCAGCCCATGGTCATCGACAACAAGCCCGGCGCAGCCGGCATCATCGGCACCGACGCGGTGGCCAAGGCCGCGCCGGACGGCTACACGCTGCTGCTGGCGCTGAGCAACTCCATGCTCACCAACCAGTTCCTGTACACCAAGCTGCCCTACAGCCCCGAGAAAGACATCGCGCCCATCTACCAGATCGCCATCGCGCCCCTGGTGCTGGTAGCCCACCCCAGCGTGCCGGTGGCCACGGGGCCCGAGCTGCTGAAGTACATCGCCGCCAACAAAGGCAAGGTGGCCTATGGTTCGTACGGCACGGGTGCCTACCCGCACCTGGCCGGCGCGTACATGAGCCAGTCGCAAAACGCCGACATGAGCCACGTGGCCTACCGGGGCGAGGCGCCCATGGTGCAAGACCTGCTGGGCGGGCAGATCCAGATTGCTTTTGCCAGTGCACTGCAGGTGAAGGCGCACATCGACGCCGGCAAGCTCAAGGCGATTGGCGTGAGCGGCGAGCGCCGCATGGGCACGCTGCCCAACGTGCCCACACTGGGCGAGCAGGGTCTTAACGACGAGGCCTACCGCGTGGCGGGCTGGCTGGCGTTTGGCGCCCCCGCAGGCACCCCGCCCGCCATCCTGGAGCGCGTTGCGGCCGAGGTGCGCAAGGCCACCGAGCATCCCGATGTGGCCCAGCGCATCACGGCCATGGGCTTTGACGTGCAAAAGAGCTCACCGGCGTTGTTCACTGCCGCCATGAACAAGGAACGCCCGGTGTGGGAGCGGCTGATCAAGGCATCGGGGGCGAAGCTGGATTGACCCCCTGAGGCGCAGCACGTCTCGGTGCCGCACTCACTCTTGCATCAAAAAAGGCTCTAGTGCTTATTCAATAAGCGTTAGCAGCTATTATTTTTGGAGCACACTCACCCGCTGCGCCGCAAACGCCACGTACCAGTCCAGGCACCCCGGGTTGGCCATCGCGTCCTTGTTGACCACCTTTTCGATGGGCTGGCCCAGCAGCAGTTTCTTGATGGGCAGCTCCTGCTTCTTGCCGCTCAGCGTGCGCGGCACCTCGGCCACGGCGAAGATGTCGTCGGGCACAAAACGCGGGCTCAGCGCCGTGCGCACCGCGCCATTGATGCGCGCGCGCAGGGCATCGTCCAGCGCGTAGCCGGGACGCAGCACCACAAACAGCGGCATGTAGCTCTCGCGGCCCAGGTACTCCAGGTCCACCACCAGGCTGTCGAGCACCTCGGGCAGCGATTCGACCGCGCTGTAGATCTCGCTCGTGCCCATGCGCAGGCCGTGGCGGTTGATGGTGGCATCAGAGCGGCCATAGATCACGCAGCCGCCGTTGGCGCCGATCTTGAGCCAGTCGCCATGGCGCCAGACCGCGCCCATGCTTGCGGGGCCGTCGCCACCGCCGGGCTGGCGGCCGTGGCCTGCGGGGTACATGTCGAAGTAGCTCGACAGGTAGCGGCTGCCGTCCTTGTCGCCCCACAGAAACAAAGGCATCGACGGGATGGGCTGAGCGCAGACCAGCTCGCCCACGGCGTCCTGCACGGGGCGGCCCTCGGCGTCCCAGGACTCCACGGCCGCGCCCAGCATGCGGCATTGCATCTCGCCGGGCACCTGCTGCATCTCGCGGTTGCCGCCGATGAAGGCGCCGCAGAAATCCGTGCCCCCGGAGATGTTGTTCCACCAGATATCGTGCGTGCCGATGGCCTCAAACTGGGCCGTACCCCACTGCTGCACCTCGGGCGACAACGGCGAGCCGGTAGTGCCCAGCGCGCGGACGCGCGTGAGGTCGCCATAGTCGGCCAGCGTGATGCCCGCCTTCATGCAGTTGGCAAAGAACGCCGCGCCCGCTCCGAAGAAGGTCACGCCCGTCTCGGCCGCGAAGCGCCACAGCACGCCCCAGTTGGGGTGGTCCTTGCTGCCGCCCGGGTTGCCGTCGTAGATCACGCAGGTGGTGCCCGACAGCAGGCCGCTGAGCTGCGCGTTCCACATCACCCAGCCGGTGGAGCTGTACCAGTGGTAGCGCTCGCCAAAGCTGTTGGCCTCGTAGCTGCAGCCGATGTCGTTGTGCAGCACCTTGAGCTGCAGCGCCACCAGCACCGTGCCGCCGTGGCCGTGCACGATGGGTTTGGGCAGGCCGGTGGTGCCGCTGGAATAGACGATCCACAGCGGGTGGTCAAACGGCAGCCACATCGGCTCGAAAGCCGCAGTTTCAGCGTCATTTCGGGCGGTAGCGCTAGTCCAGCCTGCCCATCCAGCTATCGAAACAGAAGCATCCAGATTGCCCAGCAGCACCGCGTGCTGCACGCTGGGCAGGGCCTCGCGCAGCTCGGCCAGCACGGGGCGGCGGTCGTGGTCGCGGCCGCCATAGCTCACGCCGTCCACGCCGATGAGCACCTTGGGCTCGATCTGCCGAAAGCGGTCCAGCACCGCATGCGTGCCCATATCGGGCGCGCAGATGCTCCACACACCGCCAATGCTCACTGTGGCCAGAAAGGCGATCATGGCCTCGGGCACATTGGGCAGGTAGGCGGCCACACGGTCGCCGGGCGTCACGCCCTGGGCCTTGAGGTGCAGCGCCAGCGACGCCACCTGGCGGCGCAGTTCGGGCCAGCTCAGTTCGCGATGCTGGCCCTTTTCGTTGCGGCTGATGATGGCGGGCAGGCCCGCCGCGTGGGCGGCATCCACATGCCGCAGCGCCTGGCGTGCGTAGTTGACCTGCGCACCGGGGAACCACAAAGCGCCGGGCATGGTGTTCTTTGCCAGCACGGCCGTGTGGGGCGTGGGCGACTGCAGCTGGAAGTAGTCCCAGATGCTCTGCCAGAAGGCGTCAAGGTCGGTGGTGGACCAGCGCCACAGCGCGTCGTAGCTGTCGAACTGCAGACCGCGCTGGTCGCGCAGCCAGTTCTGGTACAGGCGGATCTGGGGGATGTAAGGCGGGGTTGTGTGTGTTGTCTCCATGGCGACGCAGCGTACCAGCGGCGCCCGGCAGAGGCCAGCCGCACCCGTCGCCCGGTTGACAGCACGGGGGATTGCGCTATTTCGCACAATCGTGCTAAATTGCAGCCATGGACGCCAAGACCCAGAAAGCCGAACTCACCCGCGCCGCCATCGTCGGCGCGGCGCTGGACCTGGCTGCGGCCGAGGGGCTTGAGTCGATCACGCTGCAGGCCGTGGCCGACCGCGTGGGGCTGTCCAAGAGCGGCGTGTTCTCGCGCGCCGGTTCGCGCGAGGCGCTGCAGAAGGCGGTGATTGAAGAGTTTGGCCGCCGCTTTCTGGCCGACGTGTTTGTGCCCGCCATGCAGCAACCCAAGGGCCTGCCGCGTCTGCAGGACATCATGCGCCGCTGGATTGCCCGCACGCGCGACGTGGAGGCCTTCACGGGCTGCATCTACACCGCCGGCGCCTTCGAGCTGGACGACCGCGAGGGCGAGCTGCGCGACCTGCTGCACGCCGAGATCACCCGCTGGCGCGCCGCCCTGCGCCGTACGGTGCTGCAGGCCATCGAGGCCGGGCATCTGGCGGCCGACACCCCGCCCGACCAGCTGGTGGGCGAAATCTATTCCCTGATCATGGGCCTGTTGCACGACGTTCGCTTCCTGCGCGATCCGCAGGCAGTGGCACGCACCGAGGCGTCCTGGGCGCGCCTCGTCAAGAGCTACCTCCCTCTCCCCGCCTGACATCGGGTGGTGCGCGATGGAGGCCTCTTGTTTTTTATTGCCCTAATTTCGCACAACCGTGCGAAGAAAGGAACCACCATGTTGATCATCCTGGGCATTGCCGCCATCGCGGCTGCAGCGCGCGCCATCCGGTCGCTGCGCAGCACCCTCACCAGCCTCCCGCGCAGCAACCGGGACTGGATCTTTTACTGAGCCGCGCCCGCTCCACTCCATCCCCTCCTACCTGGAGCCCCACCATGAACAACTCCCCCTCCACCGCGCTGCAGGCCACGTCCAGCTTCTATGGCGAGCACCCGGGCATGCGGCTGCTGCGTGCAGCGCTGGGCACGGCCGAATGCCTGTGGCCCACCTTGGCCGTGCGCGCGGCCTACCGCCTGTTTGGCACGCCCCTGCCCTTGCGCAAACCCGGCCGCAACGCCGTGCCACCAGGCCACTGGCGCACGGAGCGCCTGGCGTTTGAAGACGCCGAGATCACGCTCTACCTGCCCCAGGCCCAGCCGCACGGCCAGACGGTGCTGCTGCTGCACGGCTGGGGCGGCCATGCGCGCCAGATGCTGCCGCTGGCCGACGCCCTGACCGCGCGCGGCCTGCGCCCGGTGCTGGTGGACCTGCCCGCGCACGGCGGCAGCCGGGGCCGTGTGAGCAACCTGCCGCAGTTCGCCCGCGCCATCGAATACACCACGGCCCGCCTGCACGCGCAGGACTCGGCGCCCCACGCCGTGGTGGCCCATTCCCTGGCGGCCAACGCAGCGGCCCACGCGGCCAGCCGGGGTCTGGCCACCGGGCGCCTGGTGCTGCTGGCGCCGCCCGCCTCGCCGCACGAGTACACGCGCCTGTTCGCACAGGTGTTCGGCCTGTCCGAGCGCACCCGCGCGGCCATGCAGCGGCGCATCGAGGCGCGCGAAGGCATCCTGATGCGCCAGTTCGAGCCCCCGGCCGTGGGCCCGCGCATTGCCCTGCCCACGCTGGTGGTGCACGACCGGGGCGACCGCATCAACCGCTTTGCCGACGGCGAGGCCTACCGCGACCACATCCCCGGCGCCACGCTGCTGGCCACCGAGGGGCTGGGGCACCGCAAGATCCTGCAGCAGGCGGAGGTGTTGCAGGCCGTGGCCGACTTTGTGGCGGCGTAAGCGTCGGCCGGTGGTGGCAGACGGGTCGCGCGACCCGCCGGAATCAGCCGGTGACAGGCAGCCTCTATCATCCGCACTCGACCGCCTTCCTGGAGGCGCCCTGCCGATGAATCGCTGGTGCCCGCACCAGCGGCCCCTGCTGCCTGTTGCTACCTGCCGTGTCTCCCATGTCCACTCTTCTGTCCGCCTGGCCCGCCCTGGTCCTGTTGTTGCCCGCGCTGTGGCTGGTGTCGGCCATCGTGTTCCTGGCCAAGGGCAACCGGCGAGCGTTTGCACAGCTGATGGCCCTGCTGGCCTGTTTTCTGATCGGCGCGCTGCTGATGGAGTTCTTCACCTTCATGGGCGCCCTCATGGCCCGCTCGGGCAGCCAGCACGCCACGCCCACGCTGGGCACCGGCACGCGCCAGTTGCTGGAGACCATTGCCAACCCGCGCTCCATCACCGCACCACCACTGTCGCTGGCGGCTTTTGCGGCGTACAGCATCCCGGCGGGCTACCTGTGGCTGCTGGTCACCTGGGTGCTGCACCTGCGCGGCAAGAAGGCAGGCCCGGCCAAAAAGAAGTCCAGCAGAACCCCGCGCAAGGCAGCTAAAGACTGAGTTTCGATTGTTTTAGCCCGCAGGCGCTAGAACCATATGCCTGAGCAGCTATCAATTGGATAGCGCCACCACGCCATGGCTTGACGCAGGGCAAAGCGCGCCCAGACCCGCCCGCCCACAATGGCGCGCGGCCTCCCCGACCCGGGGCGGGCACCTTGTCACCCTGTATTCATCCCGCCATGACCACCCACCACAGCGACGTGCTTATCGTCGGCGCAGGCCCGGCGGGCCTGTCGCTGGCCATCTCCCTGGCGCAGGCCGGGTTCACCGCCACCGTGGTGGAGCAGCAGGGCGACCGCGCGCTGGCCCAGCCCGCACCTGACGGCCGCGAAATCGCGCTGACCCACCCCAGCCGGACAACGTTGCAGCGGCTGGGCAGCTGGGCGCACCTGGCCGACCACGAGGTGGGCCAGATTGCCGAGGCCCAGGTGCACGACGGCCCGCTGGGCCGCCACAGCGCGCTGCAACTGAACGCGGCCAGTGGCACCCACGGCGATGTGTCAGCTCCCGGCGCCCTGGGCTTCATCGTGCCCAACCACGCGCTGCGGCGCACGGCCCACGCGGTGGCTGCGAGCACCCCGGGCGTGCGCCTGCTCACCGGCACCCAGGTCACCCGCGTGGCCACGCTGCCCGGCCATGCCGAGCTGGACTGCGTGCCCTCCAACACGGCCCCTGGCGACCACGCCACGCTCCAGCGCCTCACCGCCCCGCTGCTGGTGGCCGCCGACAGCCGCTTCTCGGCCACGCGCCGCCAACTGGGCCTTGGCGCAGACATGACCGACTTTGGCCGCACCGTCATCGTCTGCCGCATGCGCCACGCCCTGCCCCACGGCAACGTGGCGCACGAATGTTTTGGCTACGACCGCACACTGGCCGTGCTGCCCCTGCCCGATGACCCACAGACGGGACAAGCGCTGTGCTCGGTGGTGGTCACGGCGGGCGCGGCCGACGCCGCCGCGCTGATGGCCCAAAGCCCCGAGGCTTTTGCCACCCAGGTGCAGGCCCAGTTCAACGACCGGCTGGGACCCATGGCGCTGGTGGGCGAACGCCACGCCTACCCGCTGGTGGCCGTGTATGCCCAGCGCTTTGCGGGCCACCGCTGCGCGCTGCTGGGCGACGCCGCCGTGGGCATGCACCCGGTCACGGCGCATGGCTACAACCTGGGGCTGGCGGGGGTGGAGCGGCTCACGGCCGCGCTGGTCAGCGCCCGCCAGCGCGGGCAGGACATTGGCAGCGCCGACGCACTGGCCCCCTACGCCCAGGGCCACCACCGCCACGCCTGGCCCATCTACCAGGGCACCAACGCCATCGTGCGCCTGTACACCGACGCCCGCCCGGTGCCCCGCCTGCTGCGGCAACTGGTGCTGCAGGGCGCGCGGCGCCTGCCACCGCTGCAGGCGGCCATCGTGGGGCAGCTGACGGGCAAGGCGCCCCAATGGATGCGCGCACTGACGCTCAGGCCGTAGCCAACCTCTGCAACGGGCGCGCCCCACGCCAGCGCCACCGTGGAACTGGCTGTGCCAGGCCACCGGTGGCGTCCCCCTCAGGGGGAAGACGCGAAGCGGCTCAGGGGGGGCCGTCCCTTACCCCCAGCGTGGCCAGACCATACAGCGGCGCACCGAGCCAGGGGCGCCACCACATGTCCATGGCAATACCGGCCCAGCCGTAGCCCTCCGCCACGCTTTGCTCGCGCAGCAGGTGCAGGCGCGGGTGCACGGCCGCCAGCTCTGCCATGCGACCGACCCCCCACCGAAACTCCGCGCCCGTAGGCCCCACGCTGGCGTGGCGGGCCGCGCAACCCACGGCCTGGCGCGTCATCACATCCAGCACCATGCGCGAGCCCGGCGGCGCGTGCTGCGCAAACTCGGCCAGCACGGCGTGCACCTGCGCAGGCGGCAGGTACATCAACACGCCCTCACAAACCAGCAGCACCGGGGGGGCGGTGCGCTGCGCGGGCAGCCCGAGCCGCTGCCACCAGCCGGGTTGCGAGAGGTCCAGATCGGCATGGCGCATGCGCGGGCACTGCGGCGGCAACAGGGGCTTGCGCAGCGCCATCACCGCAGGCAGGTCCGCATCAAGCCACTGGTTGGCCCCCGTGTCCAGCCACTGAAAGTGGTGCGTGAGGCCACACCCCAGGTTGACGCCCAGGGCTTGCGGGTGCTCGGCAAAAAAGGCGCGCCCCGCCTCCTTGATGGCGCGGGTGCGCCACAGCACATGCAGCACCGTGGGCAGGTCGTCCAGGGTGCTGTTCACATCGGCACCCAACTGGGTCAGCAAGGCCTGGGCCACGGCATCGTGACAGTCGAGCCAGGGGAAATAGCGCCCACCGTGGGCACGCGCGGCCAGAGGGATGAGCAAGGTGCTGGGCACGGGGGGCAGCTGTGCGCGCTGCAGCAGGCTGCCGGTGCGGTGGAGCGCACGCGCCGGTGGCGCAGGGCTGCGCGGCGATCGGGCAGGGCGTCTGGTGGGGGACTGCGGCACGGGGCGCTCCTCCAGTGGCTGCGGGCGCCACGGTTGGGTGGGATGCGATGTGGCCCAGGGCAAGGGCCTTAGAGCCTGTTCAACAGGTTCTTGGGCCATTCTGAACGGCCTGCCCCAGTCTGTCGTGAATGACCGCAGCGCGTGCTGCGGTATGTCAATGCACTGGCGGGGCTTGCGGCCAGCGCGACGCTGAATCCCTAGTCCTTCACCAGCGCCCACACCAGCGCCACCCCGGCGGCCAGAAGATCTCCGGTGAACGAGCTGTCATTGGCATCGCTGCTGGCCGTGGTGAACGCGCGCTTCTGGCGCTCGCGCTCGGCCCGGGCGCGGTCGCGCTCCAGGGCCACCAGGGCGTCGCCAATGTCCACGGGCGATGCTGGCGCCACCGGTGCCTTGGCGCTGGCGGCGGCATAACCCTCCATGGCGCGCACCACGGCCTGGGGGTCGATGAGGGAGAACGCGGCGCGGCAATAGGGGCAGGCGTGGTCCTTGCGGATGTCCACGGGCGCGCCGCAGCTGGTGCAGTAGATGGCGCCCACGCGTTGGGCCAGGTCGTCGATCTCGGGGCGCGTCATGTGGCGCACAAAGCCTTTTTCGACCATGAAGGACGAGAAGGTGCTGAAGCGCCCATGCTGTCGCCCGCAGCGGTACACCATGTAGCGGCCGCTGCGCACCACGTCGTAACCCTTGGCCAGGCTGGTGTTGCAGCGCGGGCAGGCCATGCTCTCGGCCAGGGCCTGGTGCTGGTCCACACGGTGCTCGTGCAGCAGCCGAAACAGCTCGACCACGGACTGGGGCGTGAGCTTGAGGTTCTCGTGCCGATCAAACCACAGGCCCTGGCATGCAAAGCAGATGTCCAGCTCCAGCGAATCGCCTAGGTTGCTGGCAAAGCGGTGTGCCTGCATGGGTTGGCGGCACGAGGGGCAAGTGGGTGCAGGAAACATGGCAGTGAGGGTCTGGGCAGCGGTGCGGGGTGCCTCGCGGGGGCGGGGGCATCGTAACCCGCCCGGGATGCTCGTCCCCCACCCTGGCCGCATCCACTAGCATTCGCGCCTCAACCACAAGGAACAACCACATGGGATTCATGAACTGGCGTGTGAAAAGCGCTGATGTGTTGCAACAAGGCGGCGTGATCGCGCCGGACGAGCGGCTGCCCTGGCCGCAGACGGCGGTGATGGGCGTGCAGCACGTGATTGCGATGTTTGGCGCCACGGTGCTGGCGCCCATCCTGATGGGCTTTGACCCGAACGTGGCCATCCTGATGAGCGGCATCGGCACGCTGATCTTCTTCCTCGTCACCGGCGGCAAGGTGCCCAGCTACCTGGGCTCCAGCTTTGCGTTCATTGGCGTGGTGATTGCGGCCACGGGCTATGCGGGCCAAGGGGCCAATGCCAACATCGGCGTAGCGCTGGGCGGCATCATTGCGTGTGGCCTGGTCTACACCCTCATCGGCGTGCTGGTGCAGGCCATCGGCACGGGCTGGATCGAGCGCTTCATGCCGCCCGTGGTCACCGGCTCGGTGGTGGCGGTGATCGGGCTGAACCTCGCGGGCATTCCCATCAAGAACATGGCGGCCAGCAACTTTGACAGCTGGATGCAGGTGGTGACCTTTGTGAGCGTGGGCCTGGTGGCCGTGCTCACGCGCGGCATGGTGCAGCGCCTGTTGATCCTGGTGGGGCTGATCGTGGCCAGCATCATCTATGCGGTACTGTCCAACGGCCTGGGCCTGGGCAAGCCCATGGACCTGACCGCACTGGCCAACGCTGCGTGGTTTGGTTTGCCGAACTTTGCAGCCCCGCAGTTCAGCGGCAATGCCATGTTGCTGATCGCGCCCGTGGCCATCATCCTGGTGGCCGAGAACCTGGGCCATGTGAAGGCCGTGACGGCCATGACCGGCCAGAACCTGGACCGCTACATGGGCCGCGCATTCATCGGCGACGGCATTGCCACCATGGTCAGCGGCAGCGCGGGCGGCACGGGCGTGACCACCTATGCAGAAAACATCGGCGTGATGGCGGCGACCAAGATCTATTCCACCGCTGTGTTCCTGCTGGCGGGTGTGTTTGCGCTGGTGCTGGGCTTTTCCCCCAAGTTCGGCGCGCTGATCCAGACCATTCCGCTGCCGGTGATGGGTGGCGTGTCCATCGTGGTGTTTGGCCTGATCGCGGTGGCCGGCGCCAAGATCTGGGTGGACAACAAGGTGGACTTTTCGCAGAACAAGAACCTCATCGTGGCGGCCATCACCCTCATCCTGGGCACGGGCGACTTCACGCTCAAGTTCGGCCAGTTTGCGCTGGGCGGCATCGGCACCGCCACGTTCGGGGCAATCCTGCTGTACGCGCTGCTCAACCGCAAAGCGGCGTAATCTGTGGATGTGGCCAGGCTGAACCGCATTTGTAAGGGTTAACCCTTAATTTGTAAGGAACGAAGGCTAGCATCCTGGGTTTTGTCCACAGGGCCATCCGCTCACCGGGCGGGTGGCCTTTTTCTTTTTGCGGAGTTTGTTCATGTCCCTGGCCGATCGGGTGCTGTACCCCGACTTTCTCTCCCGCACCATGACCGCCGATGAGGCGGCCGCCCTGATCCCTGCCGGTGCCCATGTGGGCATGAGCGGATTCACCGGCGCGGGCTACCCCAAGGCCGTGCCCGGCGCGCTGGCGCGCCGCATCGAAAGCCTGAACGCGCAGGGCCATGGCTTCAAGATCGGGCTGTGGACGGGCGCCAGCACCGCGCCTGAGCTGGACGGTGCGCTCGCCCAGGTGGACGGCATCGAGATGCGCCTGCCCTACCAGTCCGACCCCACGGTGCGCCGCCAGATCAATGCGGGGCAGATGCAGTATGTGGACATCCACCTGTCGCACGTGGCGCAGTTTGTGTGGTTTGGTTTTCTGGGCAAGCTGGATGTGGCGGTGGTCGAGGTGGCGGGCGTGTTGCCCGACGGGCGACTGATCCCGTCATCCTCGGTAGGCAACAACAAGACCTGGCTGGACCAGGCCGACAAGGTCATCCTGGAAGTGAATGCCTGGCACAACCCGCAGCTGGAGGGCATGCACGACATCTACTACGGCACCGATCGCCCCCCGCACCGCAAGCCCATTCCCATGACACGGCCCGACGAGCGCATTGGCGAGCCCTACCTGCGCTGCGACCCGAACAAGGTGATTGCGGTGGTGATGACCAACCAGCCCGACCGCAACAGCGTGTATGCGGCGCCCGATGACACCTCCAACCGCATCGCGGGCCACATCATCGAGTTCTTGCAGCACGAGGTGAAGAAGGGCCGCCTGCCCAAAGACCTGCTGCCGCTGCAGTCAGGCGTGGGCAACATCGCCAACGCGGTGCTGGCGGGGCTGAACAACGGCCCGTTCGAGAACCTCACGGCCTACACCGAGGTGCTGCAGGACGGCATGCTGGACATGCTGCGCTCAGGCAAGCTGGCCAGCGCCTCGGCCACGGCGCTGTCGCTGAGCCCCGCAGCGATGCAGGACTTCAACGACCGCATCGAGTTCTACAAGCAGCGCATCGTTTTGCGCCCGCAGGAGATCAGCAACCACCCCGAGCTGATCCGCCGCATGGGCCTGATTGCGATGAACGGGATGATCGAGGCCGACATTTACGGCAACGTGAACTCCACGCATGTGATGGGGTCGGCCATCATGAACGGCATCGGCGGCTCGGGTGACTTTGCGCGCAATGCCTACTTGTCGATCTTCATGACGCCCTCGCTGGCCAAGAACGGCAGCATCTCGTGCATCGTTCCCATGGCTTCGCATGTGGACCACACCGAGCACGATGTGCAGATCCTCGTCACCGAGCAAGGCTTGGCCGACCTGCGCGGGCACTCGCCCTCGCAGCGCGCTGAGATCATCATCGACCGCTGCGCACACCCAGACTTCCGCCCCGCCCTGCACGACTATGTGGCCCGCGCCAAACGGGGCGCCGTGGGCCAGCACACGCCGCACCTGCTGAACGAGGCCTTGTCGTGGCACCAGCGGTATGTGGAGACGGGCAGCATGCGCGCGCCAGCGGGCCCGGCGAGCGCGGCATAAGGGCGCAAGGGCCACAAAGGGCAAATTCGGCACAAGGGGACGCGGCGCGCGCCCCAGGCCCTGCCGGAGCCTTTGACAGCCAATTGCCAGCCTGCGCAGATAAAATCAGGGTTAACCCTAGGTCTTTCGACCTCCCCCCTGTCCACCCCCACCAGCCCCCATGCGGGGCTGGTGGCATTTTGTCTGCGATTTTTTTGACCATGCAACGCCGTCAGTTCACCCAATCCCTCGTGGCCGCCAGCACCGGCCTGCTGCTTGCCCCCTCGTCGCGCGCCGTGGGCGTGCAAGACCCCATGGACGCCAAGAGCGTGACCATTGGCTGCTCGCTGGGCACCACTGGTGCATTGGCCAGCCTGGGCAAGGAACTCAAGCAGGGGCTGGACGCAGGTTTTGCCCAGGCCAACACCAAGGGCATCCACGGCCGCGAGATCAAGCTGCTGGCTATAGACGACGGCTATGACGCCGCGCGCTCCGAAGACAACGTGCGCAAGCTGATTGCCGATGCCAACGTGGTGTCGCTGATCTCCTGCATGGGCACGGCCAACAACCAGCGCATCCTGCCGCTGGTGGACGAGGCCCAGATCCCCTACGTGGCCCCCCAGAGCGGCGCCACCTCGCTGCGCAAGGCCGAATACCGCTCGGTGTTCCACGTGCGCGCCAGCTACACCGACGAGGCCCAGCGCCTCACGCAAAAACTGGTGGCCATGGGCATCACCGACCTGGCCATCGTCTACCAGGACACCGCCTTTGGCCGCGAGTTTCTGGCCGACGTGACCAAGGCCATGGCCGCCGCCAAGCAGCCCGCGCCCAAGGCCTTCAAGCTCGACGCCCAAGGCGCCCAGGTGGCTGACGTGGTGGGCAAGGCCGTGGCCGCCAAGCCCAATGCCGTGCTGCTGGGCACGGCGGGCGACATCACCGCCACGCTGGTCAACGAGTTCAAGAAAGTGTCGCCCAGCACGCCACTGGCCGCCACCAGCGTGGCGCTGTCGGGCGACAACCTGCGCCAGCTGGGTGGCAAGGCCTCGGGCATTGCACTGTCCATGGTGCTGCCCGACGCGGCCCGCACCAGCTATGCCGTGGTGCGCGACTACCAGAAGGCCATGCGCGCGCTGGGCTACCAGGAGTTCTCGGCCCGCAGCTTTGAAGGCTATGTGAACGCCCGCGTGCTGGCCGAGGGCCTGGAGCGCGCGGGCCGCGAGCTGACCCGTGCCAAGCTGCGCAATGCGCTGGCTGGCATTCGCAGCAACGACCTGGGCGGCCTGTCCATCGACTACGCCAGTGGCGCGCCGTATGTGGGCTCGCGCTTTCTGGACCTGGGGGTGATGGGCGCCAACGGGAAGTTTGTGGGCTGAGGCCAGGCGCGTGCGGCACAGGGCGTGGCGACGGGCATTGGCACAATCAGCGGCTTGCACTGACTTGGCCCTGCCCGTGACCACCATGCCCATCTGGAAGAAACCTATCGACCTGGCCCTGCTGAAGGCCGCCAACCGCAACACCGCCGTAGAGCACCTGGGCATCGAATTTGTCGAGGTGGGTGACGACTTTCTGCGCGCCCGGGTGCCGGTAGACCACCGCACCATTCAGCCTTTTGGCCTGCTGCACGGCGGCGTCAGCGTGGTGCTGGCCGAGTCCATGGGCTCCACCGGCGCCTACTACGCCCTGCCCGAGGGCTACCGCGCCGTGGGCCTGGACATCAACGCCAACCACCTGCGCTCCGCCACCAGCGGCTGGGTGACCGGCACGGCGAAGCCGGTGCACATCGGCCGTACCACACACGTGTGGCACATCGATCTGCACAATGAAGCGGGTGAGCTGACCTGTGTGTCGCGCCTCACCATGGCGATCCTTGCTCCACGTTAGGGGTCATCCCCCTGAGCGGCTTCGCCGCTTTCCCCTTCTCTCGCATCGCTAGCGCGCTCCGGGAAAGGGGACACCGCCAGCGCGGCGGGGCGGCCCTTGCGCGGCGGTCCTGGTCTGGCAACGCGCCCGTGGCAAAAGCTGGAGGTGTTTTTTGATGAAATCGGCCCCAAGCGCTAGAAGAATATGCGCTGGTAGCTATCTATTTTGTAGCGTTTTGCTGGGCCAGGCGCTCGCTTTTCCAGTACACGTCATCACCGCCATCCATGCGGTTGAGCACGCGGGCGAGCACGAACATCAGGTCGGAGAGGCGGTTGAGGTACTGGCGCGGCGCGTCGTTCAGCGCCTCTTCGTTGCCCAGGGCGACCACGGCGCGTTCGGCGCGGCGGGCCACGGTCCGGCACACGTGGGCCTGTGACGCAGCGCGGGTGCCCGCGGGCAGGATGAACTCCTGCAGGCGCGGCAGCGCGGCGTTGTGGTGGGCCAGGGCTTCGTCCAATGCCAAGACGGCGTCGGCCTTGAGCAGCTCGAAGCCCGGGATCGACAGCTCGCCTCCCAGGTTGAACAACTGGTGCTGCACCTCGACCAGCAAGGTGCGGACTTCATCGGGCAGCGGCTCGCACAGCAACAGGCCGATGTGCGAGTTGAGTTCATCGACATCCCCCATGGCGTGAATGCGCAAGCTGTTCTTGGAGACACGCTGGTTGTTGCCCAGGCCGGTGGTGCCTGCGTCGCCGGTACGGGTTGCGATTTCTGTGAGTCGGTTGCCCATGGGGTGCCTTGATGAGGAAACGGGAGGATGGATGCCAGCTTCTGCGCGGCACAAGCCACCGCAGTGAATCTGCCCCGGATTCTCCGCCACTGCCACGCGGGTGCAAGCGTTTCGCCTCCAATCCCCTACGCACTGCGCCCTGAGCACAGACTGCCCACCACACGCAGCATGCCCGCTACGCGAACCCACGCCCTGTGGCACACAACATGGTGCGCCACAGGGCGACGGCGCAGCGCTATGAAGGCGCTGCGTACGGCGAGATCAATGCGCAGCGGGGGCGCGGTTGAGCTTGTCGATGTCTGCTGTGGATACGCCAGCGTTGGTGGGCTTCATGGTGTCCCATGCATGTGCGTGGTAGGTGTCCCACTCCTGGCGCGACACCATGCCGTCGCCGTTGGTGTCCATCAGGCGCGCATTGACGCGTGCATCGGCCTTGGCTGCGGCCTTGCCGCCTGAAGCGCTGGGGTTGATCTCGGCCACCGGAGCCGCACGTCCGTCGCCAGCTGCGGGGTTGGCAGGCATGGCGCTGCTGTTGGCGCTGCGCGTGTCCACCTTGTTTTGTGCCTTGGACGCCGCCGCACCACCGGATGCAGAAGGGTTCACCTCGGACGGAGGGCGCGCATTGCTGTTGGCGGGGGCCTGGGCCAGCGCAGCGGTGCATGCCAGTGCGGCCAGAGCGGCGAAGACGGTTTGCTTTTGCATGGAGAACTCCTTCGGAAAAACGTGCGATCAAGCGAAATGCTTGGATGCATTGTTTTGCCGCGCCCCGACCCCGCTTGTAGGACGTTCACGGGCTTGCAGGTCAGGCCAAGCGCTTGAGCAGGTGGGGTGTGAATGCGCACCAGGGGACGCTTGCGTCTGGCTACAAACTGTGCGGACATCTACACACAACAGGCGTGCCGCGTTACACCGCGCTGGCAAATGTAGAGTGAGGCAACAGCAGGCAAGAGTGCTGGCGCGGCACGCTTTGCTGCGGTGCAATGCAAGCCTGTTCAACTTCAAAGGAGCCAGGCTCACCATGAAAGCACTGCAACGACGCCACTACTCGTTCGACACACGCAGCGTGATGCTCTTCGCCGCCCTCTCTCTGGGTGGTGTGGGTGCCTTGCAGGCACAGACGTCCTCCTCTTCCTCTCCTCCCCAATTTGGCCCCGCAAGCAAGAGCACCGCACAGTCAGGCTCGCCTTTTTCTGTGGGGCCCAGCAGTGGCGGCGTCTCCACCGCAGCGGCCGCCGCATTTGACAAGGCCGACACCAACAAGGACGGTCAGCTGAGCGCGCAAGAGGCAGCCTCGCTGCCCGCCATCAGCCAACGTTTCAAGGAACTCGATACCGACAGGAACGGATCTCTGTCCCGCGCCGAGTTCGACAAGGGGGTGCAGTCCTGACCCTGCCCACCGGTTAACTGCCCTGAGCCAGAGGCCGGGGTAGGCGCAACTACCAAGCCGCAAAGCCTGCCCGCGCTGGAACTCCAGGGCGTGGGCAGGCCTTTGTGCGTACGAGCAGCGGCGAATGAATTTCAGTCGTGCAACGATGACAAAAACTGCTGCAGCTCAGGCGTCTGCGGACTTCCAAACAGCTGGGCAGGCGTGCCCTGCTCATGCACCCGCCCTTGGTGCATGAAGATCACACGGTCGCTCACCTTGCGGGCGAACGCCATCTCGTGCGTGACCATCATCAGCGTCATGCCTTCTTGCGCCAGCGATTCGACCACGCGCAGCACCTCACCCACCAGTTCAGGGTCCAGCGCCGAGGTGATCTCGTCGCACAGGAGCACCTGCGGCTCCATGGCCAGTGCGCGAGCAATGGCCACGCGCTGTTGCTGCCCGCCCGAGAGCTGGTCGGGCATGGCGTCAAACTTTTCGGCCAACCCCACGCGCGCCAAAAGCTGACGCGCCTGCGCCTCGGCCGCCTTGGCATCGCGCGCCTTCACCAGCGTGGGCGCCAGCATGATGTTGCGGCCCACAGAGAGGTGCGGAAACAGATTGAAGCTCTGGAAGATCATGCCCACCTGCTGGCGCAGCGCGCGCATGGCGGCAGGGCTGTCGTGCAGCAGCTTCTGGCCGTTGACGCTGAGGGCGCCTTCCTGGAACTCCTCCAGCCCATTCACGCAGCGCAGCAACGTGCTCTTGCCCGAGCCACTCTTGCCGATGATGGCGATGACCTCGCCGCGCTGCACTTTCAGGTCGATGCCCTTGAGCACTTCATTGCTGCCATAGGACTTGCGCAGCGCAGTGATGTCCACAATGGGCGGCTCACCCACCACGATGCCGTCGTGCGCAGGGGTGGGTTTGGTTGCGGAGGCTTCAGCGGCGATGGCCATGGAGTTTCCTTTCAAGGGACTGCGCCACCAGGCTCACCGGGAAGCACAAAACAAAATACAGCAGCGCTACGCAGGCGTAGACGAGGAAGGGCTTGTAGGTGGCGTTGGAGATCATGCTGCCCGCCTTGGTCAGCTCCACAAAGCCGATGACCGAAGCCAGCGCCGTGCCCTTGATCACCTGCACCAGAAAGCCCACCGTGGGCGGCACTGCGATGCGCAGCGCCTGCGGCAGCACCACATGGCGCAGCTGTTCGCCGAAGTTGAGCGCCAGGCTCTGCGCCGCCTCCCACTGCCCCTTGGGGATGGAGGCCACACAGCCGCGCCAGATCTCTGTGAGGTAGGCACTGGTGTAGAGCGTGAGCGCCACCGCAGCGGCCGTCCACGGCGAGGTCTTGATACCGAACAGCGCAATGCCGAAGTAGGCCAGGAACAGCTGCATCAGCAGCGGCGTGCCCTGGAACACCTGCACATAAGCGCCCACGGCGCGGTCCACGCCCCGGACCTTGGACAGGCGCAGCACCAGCAGCACCAGGCCTACCAGGCCACCACCGACGAAGGCGATGAGGGACAGGGACACCGTCCAGCGCGCTGCCAGCAGCAGGTTGCGCAGGATGTCCCACAGGGAAAAATCAACCATCTCGATTTACCTCCCCACCAAGAATCGGGCGCCCACCCACATCAGCAGGCGGCGGGTGAGCATGGACAGCACCAGGTACACGGCAGTGGCCAGGATGAAGGCCTCGAAAGCGCGGAAGGTGTTGCTGGAGATGAGGTTGGCGGCGTAGCTCAGCTCGGGCGTGGAGATCTGCCCGCACACGGCCGAGCCCAGCATCACGATGATGATCTGGCTGACCATGGCGGGCCACACCTTTTGCAGCGCGGGCGGCAGCACCACGCGCCGGAAGGTCTGGCCCGGCGTCAGCGCCAGACTGTGCGCGGCTTCGATCTGGCCGCGTGGCGTGGCCTCGGTGCCTGCGCGGATGATCTCGGCGGAATACGCGCCCAGGTTGATCACCATGGCCAGCACCGATGCAAATTCGGGCGAGAGCTTGAGCCCCAGCGCAGGCAGGCCGAAGAACAGGAAGAACAGCTGCACGATGAAAGGCGTGTTGCGCACCAGCTCCACATAGCTGGCCACGGCCCAGCGCAACGCAGTGGGCCGGTGGCCCAGGTTGCGTGCACGCGCCCAGGCGCAGACCGTGCCCAGCAGCAGGCCCAGCACGGTGCCCACGATGGTGAGGGCTATGGTCCAGACCACGCCACGCACCAGCAACGGCCACGACGCGAAGACGGCAGAAAAATCGAGCGCAATCAGCATGCTTGTGCCCTGCGCCGCTTGTCGCGCCGCAGGCCCTTGGGTTTCAGCAATTCATCCTGTGCGCCGCATCACAGGGGCAGGTCACCCGCAGGACGACCCAGCCACTTGTTGGACAGCTTGTCGATGTCGCCCGACTTGCGGGCCTCGGCAATGATTTCGTTCACACGCAGGCGCAGCTTGTCTTCGCCTTTGGCCACGCCGATGAAGTTGGGGCTGTCCTTGAGCAGCAGCTTGTATTCGGTCTGCAGGTTGGGGTTCTTGACCATGATGGTGCCCGCCGTCGATGCACTGGTCGCAATGGCCTGCGTCTGGCCCGACACAAAGGCCGCAATGCTGGCGGCGTGGTCTTCAAAGCGCTTCACGTCCACACCGGGGGGCGCGACCTTGGCCAGCTCCTGGTCTTCCATCGCGCCGCGCGTCACGGCCACGGTCTTGCCCGCCAGGTCGGCAAAGCTCTTGATGTTCAGGCTCTTGCTCGCAAACACGGCCTGGAAGAACGGTGCGTAGGCGGCAGTGAAGTCGATCACCTTCTCGCGCTCGGGGTTCTTGCCCAGCGTGGAGATCACCAGGTCGGCCTTCTGGGTCTGCAGGTACGGGATGCGGTTGGCGCTGGTCACGGGGATGAGTTCGACCTTCACACCCAGCTTGGCGCCGATGTAGTTGGCCATCTCCACGTCCAGGCCCTGGGGCTTGAGGTCGGTGCCCACAAAGCCGTAGGGCGGGTAGTCGGTGGGGATGGCGATCTTGATTTCCTTGGCTTTGAGGATGTTGTCCAGCGCGTTCTGCGCGTGGGCGGCGGGCGCCATCAGCGCTGCTGCAAGGCCGGTGGCGGCGAGCACGCCCAGGGTCAGGCGGCGGGTGGACGAGGTGACGGTGCGGACGGTGGTCATAGCAGGGCTCCTAGGTAGGTGGATGGGTCGGCAGGTGCGTCTGGGTCAGACGCTGGGGAGGGGGAACTCTTGGCGGCGCGGGACTTGCGCGCGCGGGCTGGTGGGGTGGCTGGTGCAGGGCTCTTGCTCACTGGTGCCAGCGCGTCGCGCAGCCCGGCCAGCGGGTCGCTGCTGGCCTGCAGACGCAGGGCCGACTGCACGGTGCCGATGTGCTCGGACATGAGTGCCTCGGCGCCGGCAATGTCGCCCGCCTCCAGCGCCTCGACGATGCGCACATGGTCGGCACAGCTCTGCGCCGCATCGTGCGATGACTGGTAGAGCATGGCGATGAGCGTGGTGCGCGCCGTGAAGTCGCGCAGCGTGTCGGCCAGCAGGCTGTTGCCCAGGCATTCGGCCAGGCACACATGGAAGTCGCCCAGCAAAAAGCTGCGCATGCCCACATCGGTGCCGGCCAGCGCGGCTTTTTCGCGCTGCAGGTGGCTTTTGAGCTGGCGCAGCGCCGCCTTGTCCACCACCTTGAGCTGGTGCAGCAGGCCCAGCTCGATCACGCGGCGCGCCTCGAAGGCCTCGCGCGCTTCGTCCTGCGAAGGCTCGATCACATACCAGCCGCGCCGGGCACTCACGGTGACGATGCCGCGTGTGGCCAGCCGCGTGAGCGCCTCGCGCACGATGGTGCGGCTGCAGTCGAACAGCATGGCCAGCTGCTGCTCGCCGAGGCGCGAGCCGGGCGCGAGCTTTTGCGCCATCACGGCTTCGATGATGCGGTTGCTGATCTCGGTGGCGGTGGTCATTGCCTGCGGTATCGCAGGTTCCGTGCCAACTGGTATACAAGCTCAATGCACCAGCCTGGCGCACGGAGGCTGTGCACCATGGGGCAGTCTGCCCCGCAACGATGCGCGGGGCTGCGCTAACCTGACCCAAGGGGATGCTGGTGCATGGATGTGGTGCAGGCGCTGGCGTTGGCGGGCCACCGGCTGCGCAGGGCACTCAGACGGCCATAGAAGGCGGTCGCCTCACGAAGAGGAAGTACCAAGACCCAAGGACCCAACGAGCGGCTACACCAGCCCGGCCAGGCGCGAGAGCCAGGACAGCACCAACCCGCTGCCCAACACGACAAACACTGCCGGGTGCCACCAGGGCCAGCGCGCCACGCGGCGGCGGCCCTGAGCGCCTTCGACCACCGCCTGGCCCGCCAGCAGCGACAGCCACAGCAGCAACACCAGCGCACCCGGGTTGGCCGCCCAGGCGGCCGCCCAATCGCCCTGGACCAGGGCCGCACACGCGTGCGTGCCGCCGCACAGCGGGCAGGGTATGCCCGTCAGCGCAAGAAACCCGCAACCCAGACCCAGCCCGCCCTGACCCAGCCACCAGGGCGTGGCCGCCATGGCCAGCGGCCAGCCCAGGCCCAACGCCAGCCGCTGCCGCCGATCGCCCCCGCTCAGCGGCTGCCAGGCGGGTGGGCTGCCCACCGGCACCACTGCGGGGCCGGGGTCAGAGGGGAGGAAGGGCCACAGGCTCATCGCCCACCAGCTGCCGTGCCATGTAGTAGGAGCCGATGGTGGACAGCGGCAGCGTCAGCAGCGCACCCACCCAGCACAGCAGGAAACCCAGCGAGCCCACAATGCCCAGCACCAGCGAGCAGAAGAACGCCGAGCCCAGGTTCTTGGTCACGATGGTCCAGGCCTGGCTGAAAGCCGCGACGCCATCGCGCTCGCCGCGCGCTACGAGGAACAGTGCCACCGGGGGCAGCGCCATGACCAGCAAGCCGGGGATGAAACACAGCATGAAGCCCAGCGACACCACCAGCGAACTGATGAGCCCCGCCACAAAGGCGGGCACAAAGTCATCAAAGCCCCGAAAGACGTCGCCGATCTGCACCGCTTCGCCGCGCGTCTCGCGCTCGATCATGCGCATGTAGCCCACCACCATGGGCCCGGCCAGCAGGCCGGCGCTGATGCCGGCGACCACCATCACCAGCAAGGTGCACACCACGTGGGTGAGGACGTTTTTCTTGAAGGTGCCCCAGGCACCCGACAGGCAATCTCCCACACTGGCTGAAGCCATGGCAATCCCTCTCTCTGTAGTTGGTCAGTCGCGCGCAAGCGCTGGCTCAGTGTAGCGAGCCAACGGCCGCTGTGGTACCCCTGACGGGTGAGCCATGAGAGCGGATCGCTACAGCACTCCCTCCCAGAGCGCAAACCGCTCAGGCTGCGGGTGGGGTGCACAAAACAGAGTCTCACCCAAGTGCTGAAACGGCGGCTGTGCACCGGCATACGGCACCCATCCAGGGTTGCCATCCCGCGCAAACGCCACCCAGCGCTGCTGCAGTGCCTCGGCCAGCGCAGCGGGCGGCGTCGGCCCCGTGAGTTCCTGCCCTGTGGGCGTGTGGAGATTGCCGAACACAAACGGCAGCTCCACCCCATGCGCTGCGCCCAAGCGCCCACGCCACTGCGGCGAGGGCCAGGTGAATTCATAACCATGGGCGCTGCGGGCCCAGCGGTGGGCCAGCGCGGCAATGCGCTGCGCGGGCATGCGGTAGTAGTAGTCGGACTGCAGCGCACACAGCCATTCCCCGGGCGTTTGCTGGGCGAGCGGGAGCATGTGGCGCAGGGCCTCGGCGCTACTAGTGCTCAAGCCCACATCTTGCGCAAAGGCATGGACCTGCGCCTCCGTCACCCGGTCGATGGCACCGCCAGGCAAGTGGTACAGGCGCATCTCCTGCGCGTTGCTGCCCACCAGCACCTGCAGGGCCGGCGGCTGGGCCGCCCACTGCTGCGCAAGCGCCTCCAACGGCGGTGCGGTGAGCACCTGGCCATCCACCACGGGCCGCAAGGGAAAGAAGTTGCGTCCGCCCAGCCCGTGCTGTTGCCGCAGGGCGGGCTCGGAGGCCAGCCGGTGCACGGCGTGCAGCACAGCAGCCTGCTGCGCCGCGCCCAGTGCAACCAAGGTGGACTTCACACCCGCCAGCACGGCCACGGCATGGCGCGCCGCAGCGGCCTCCTGCAAGGTCTGGCAGGCGACGCTGGGGCTTTGCAGAATGGCGCGCTGGAACAACCCACGCGAAGCGGGCATGCCCATCAGACAGGCCAAGGCCCCGGCACCGGCCGACTGGCCGAACACCGTGGTGCGCGCTGCATCTCCGCCCCAGGCGTGGATATGGTCGCGCACCCACTGCAGTGCCATCAGCAGGTCCAGCAGGCCGCGATTGGCGGGCGCAGCGTGCTCCTCGCCTTCGAAGTGCAAAAACCCGTCAATGCCCAAACGGTACTGCACCGACACCACCACCACGCCGCGCCGCGCCAGCGCTGCCCCGTCATACAGCGGCTCGCTGGCCGCGCCGCGAAAGAAGCCTCCGCCATGCACCCAGACCATGATGGGCAGGTGGGCTCCTGGCTCGGCGGTTGGCGCCCACACATTGATCGCCAGGCAGTCTTCGCCCCCCAGCATGGGCGCATCGGCACGCGCGCTGCGGGCCAGCTGCGGTGCCATGGGCGCAAACGCGGTGGCATCGCGCACGCCGGACCACGGCGAAACAGGCAACGGCGCCGCAAACCGCAGCGCGCCGCGTGGCGCTTGCGCGTACGGCATGCCACGGAACACACGCACGCCCTCCTCCCACAGGCCGCGCAGTTGCCCACCGTGGGCCAGCGTGACCTGAGGCTCTGCAGTGCCCGCCGTCATTCCGTGGCCAGGCCCAGCTTGTCGATCAGCGGGCGCCACACGGCCGCATCACGCGCCGCCCAGGTGCGCGCATCGGCAGGTGCGGTGGCAGTGAGCGTGACGTTCATGGCTTCAAGGCGAGCCTTGTACTGCGGATCGCCACCCCGACACTTCTCAGTGACCGCATTGAGCCGGTTCAGCAACTCGGGGGGCGTGCCGGCCTTGGCCACCACGGCAATCCACGCGGGCCGCGCCAGGTCGCTGGCAGCGGGCAAGGCTTCGGCGATGGTCGGCACATCGGGCAGCAACGGCGAGCGCTGCGCACCAAACAGCGCCAGCGGCACCAGCTTGCCCGCCTTGACCTGTGCTGCTGCCGTGCCAATCACCAGCGTCATCGCGTGGATCTGCTGGCCCATGAGCGCGGTGAGGCCCGCGCCCTCACCCACAAAAGGCACATGGGTGCCGGGCACACCCAGCTTTTCTATCAACGCCGAGGTCAGCAGGTGCGCTGGGCTGCCCTTGCCCGGCGACCCGAAGTTGACCCCGCCCGGCGTGGACCGCGCCAGCTTTTGCAGATCCGCCAGGCTGGCAATGCCCTGCCCTGCGGGCACGGCCAGCACCAGCGGCGACGTGCCCAGCACGGCCACGCCATCAAAGTCGCGCAGCGGATCGTAGGGCTGCTGCTTGTAGACGTAGGGCGTGATGGTCATCTGCGACATGCCGATGCTCAGCAGGTTATAGCCATCTGCAGGCTGGGCCTTGAGGTAGTTGACGGCCAGGATGCCGTTGGCCCCGGGCTTGTTCTGCACCACGACGGGCTGACCCAGTTCGCGCGCGGCGCAGTCGGCCCACACCCGCGTCATGGCGTCCGAGCCACTGCCGGGCGGCTGCTGGGCGATGAGCTGGATGGGTTTGGCCGGGTAGGCAGCAGGCTGCTGCGCCTGGGCGCCACCGGCCAGGCAGGCGAGTGCGGCGAGCGCGACCATGCTTGGAACGCGCGTAAAAGCTGAGGTCATGGGTGTGTCTCCTGGTAGTGTTTTCTTCGATGGATGTCCGCGATGCGTGGCGTGCAGGCGGGAGATGCCGCACGACAAGCAGGCAGACAAAAGGGGTCAGCGACGGCGTGTGCGTGCCTTGGTGGACACAGCGGCGGCCGTTGATGGCACAGCCGCTTCGCACCGGGTGGCAATCCAGTCGGCCAGGCAAGCCAGCTGTGCCTGCTGGACGGTATCGGGCACGGTGGGCGGTGCAGGCGCAAACAGCTGCAGCAGCCCCAGCCCGCGCAGCGACGACAGCACCAGGCCCAGCAGTCCATCGCGGTCGGGTTCTGCTGCCAGCTCGGGGAAAGCCGTGAAGAAGCCTTCGTGCATGCGCGTCTGCACACTCTGGCGCAGTTCGGCAATGTGGCCCAGCACCTCGGGCTGGTTGCGGCAGCCCAGGTAGATGTTCCAGGCCACGATGAAACGCGGCTGCGCGTAGACCAGGCGCCACACCGCCTGCACAAACTTCGCCGCCCGCTCGCGCGCGGGCAGTGCCGCGCTGGGCCAGAGTTCGCCCGAGCGCACGGTGGACTCGATCAGCTCGCTCAGCACATTCATCATCAGCACCGCCTTCGACTCGAAGTGGTGCTGCACCGCGCCCGAGGTCATGCCCGCCGACTTGGCCAGCTCGTGGATGGACATCTCCTCCAGGCTGCGGTGCTGGATCACGTCGATGGCCGTGGCGATCAGGTGCTGGCGGGTGGCGGCGCTGCGCTCGGCATGGGTGCGGCGCGTCCCGGCCTTGGGGGAAACACGGTGGTTCATGGCACTTTCACAATATACATTTCGAACGTAATGTATTTACACCCCCGCTGACCAGCAAGCCCGTGAATACCCGCATGCCCACCCGGGCCCAAGGTGGATCACCCAGGGACCAGCCACGGGGCCGAACCTAGAATGCTTCTCACTGACCGCACCCACCGGAGACACACACCATGAACGCCCCCACCGCTGCCGCCCACCTGCTGCCCGAAATCCAACTGCGCGACGTTCCGCAAGCCCTCATCGATGCGCTGCAGGCCCGCTTTGGCGCGCAGTGCTCGCTGGCCCAGGCTGTGCGCGAGCAGCATGGGCGCGACGAAGGTTCGCTGCAGGCCCCACCACCCAGCGCCGTGGTGTTTGCCGAAAGCACGCAGGATGTGGCCGACGCGGTCAAGCTGGCCAGCCAGTACGAAGTGCCAGTGATTCCCTACGGCGCAGGCTCTTCGCTCGAAGGCCACCTGCTGGCCGTGCAAGGCGGCATCAGCATCGACGTGAGTCGCATGAACCAGGTGCTCAGCATCAACGCCGAAGACCTCACCGTCACGGTGCAACCCGGCATCACGCGCAAGCAGCTCAACGAAGCGATCAAGGACACCGGCCTTTTCTTCCCCATCGACCCTGGCGCTGATGCCAGCATCGGCGGCATGAGCGCCACGCGCGCCAGCGGCACCAACGCCGTGCGCTACGGCACCATGCGTGAAAACGTGCTGGCGCTGGAGGTGGTGACCGCCAGCGGCGAAGTCATCCACACCGGCACCCGCGCCAAGAAGAGCAGCGCGGGCTACGACCTCACGCGCCTGATGGTGGGCAGCGAAGGCACGCTGGGCATCATGACCGAGATCACCGTGCGCCTGTACCCGCTGCCCGAAGCGGTGAGCGCAGCCATCTGCTCCTTCCCCAGCATCGAAGCGGCCGTGCGCACCACCATCCAGATCATCCAGATCGGCGTGCCGATTGCGCGCGTGGAACTCATCGACCACCACACGGTGCGCATGGTGAACGCACACAGCAAGCTGACCCTGCGCGAGGAACCCATGCTGCTGATGGAGTTCCACGGCTCACCCGCCAGCGTGAAGGAACAGGCCGAGATGGTGCAAGACATTGCCAGCGAATTCGGTGGCCAGGCTTTTGAATGGGCCAGCACGCCCGAAGAGCGCACGCGCCTGTGGACCGCCCGGCACAACGCCTACTTCGCGGCCGTGCAAAGCCGCCCCGGCTGCCGCGCCATCAGCACCGACACCTGCGTGCCCATCAGCCGCCTGGCCGACTGCCTGCTCGAATCGGTGGACGAAGTCGAAGCCAGCGGCATCCCCTACTTCCTCGTCGGCCACGTGGGCGACGGCAACTTCCACTTCGGCTACCTCATCGACCCCAACAGCGCCGAAGAACGCACCAAGGCCGAGGCCATGAACCACACCCTGGTGGCCCGGGCTCTCAGCATGGGCGGCACCTGCACCGGCGAGCATGGCGTGGGCATCCACAAGATGGGTTTTTTGCTGGACGAGACCGGCACGGGCGCGGTGGACATGATGCGCGCCATCAAACGCGCGCTGGACCCGAAGAACATCCTGAACCCCGGCAAAATTTTTGCGATGTGAGGGCATGGCGCTGTCCGCCTGGACAGCGGAGACCCATGGTCGATCGAGCCTCAAAAAGATGGCGGAGGCGCCACCGGGTGCATCTCCGTACCCATCAATGAACAACAAGAGAGGTCAACGTGGGTGCTTGGGGAGCAGGTCTCTTTTCCAACGACACAAGCTGTGATGTTCGCGACGACTATGTCCAGAACCTGACGCACGGACTCTCTGCCGAGGAGGCTTGCCAGAAGATCCTGGCCCGCTACGGCGACCTGCTCGCAAACACGGAAATCGCCTGCCTTGTATACCTCGCCCTGGCCGACACCGCGTGGCGCTATGGGCGACTGGATCAGGCACTGAAAGACAAAGCCCTTTCGCTGCTGCAGTCGGGTGGGGATGTCGATGTGTGGGAGCGGGATGCACCTGACGACGTCGCGTCGCGCCGCAAAACCCTTCAGGCACTGGAGACCCGCCTCCACACGCCCCAACCGCCTGAAAAGCCGATCCAGGTTTCACCACCAAAACCAAAGAAGATCCGGACCACAGCCCCTGTGGGAACGGTTTTCTCCTTGGACCTGCCCCAGGGAGGCTCGGCCCTGCTGGTGCTGGTGGGGTTTGCGGAGCTGGAGAACAGCGTGGACCCCGTCTTTTCGGTCCTCGGCCAGCGCTTTGCCTCGCCATCAGAAATGCCCGCTCAGATCACCGAGAGCGATACAACGCTGGTGCTTTCAAAGACCTCTTATCAGCCCTATCAACACGTCGCCATTCTTCCCAAGGACGAAAGAAAAAACATTCTTTCTGGGCTGGCGCAAACGGGTATCCCGGTGGCTGGCGCCATGCCTTACCAACGCGACAGTACGGTATGGCTGGCTCTGGGACGCATTGCCAAAGAGATCGACTCGCACCTGGATACTTGATCTGCACATCCATAGTCTCTTAGCCCATCAAATAGAGCATCTGGCTCCAGTACGAGCGTGTTCTCTGAGTACGCCATACACCCATGCCAATCGAGTTGAACGCCAACGGCATGCAAGAAGCCATCCCACACCAAGACAACTCCATCTTTGCACTGGGCGCGTGACGATCACAAGGCAACGCACCTACTTTCGGCCTACTGCAACAATTTACGACATGCCGTTTCCAGCATGGTGCGCGAATCCCGCGGCGCCTCTTCTCGGTCGCGCATGCCGTAGTCTCGTACCACCGTCGCCACACGCAAACGGTAGTCATCGAAGATGCTGGCGCGGCCCAGCCGCTGGGTATGGCGGTGGGCGTCCATCTGCCGCCAACGGGTCACGGCCTCCTCGTCGCGCCAAAAGGACAGCGATAGCAAACGGCCTGGCTCAGTCAGGCTCTGAAAGCGCTCAATGGAAATGAAACCATCCACTTGCTCCAGCAGCGGACGCAGCGCTGCAGCCGCTTGAAGGTAAGCGTCCTGCTGGCCGGGCGCTGGTTGAACTTCAAAGATCACGGCCATCATGCAGAACGCTCCTGCGGGTGCGCGGGCAAGCCCAATGTGCCTTCCACCCCCTGAGTGAACGTGCGCTCCTCGCGCAGGATGAAGCGCTTTTCCTGCGCCAGCGCAAAGTTGGCGCGGCCTTCGGGGTCGGCGCGCAGGCGGGCGCGGTAGGCCTCGTAGGCGGCCAGGGAGTCAAAGCCGATCAGGCCCCAGGCCTCGTAGTTGCTGCCTTCATGCGGCAGAAAGTAGCCCAGCAGATGGCCACCGCAGCGTGGAATGATCTGGCCCCAGCGGCGCGCGTATTCGGCAAACGCCTCGCGCTGGAAGGGGTCGATTTCGTAGCGGATAAAGCAGGTGATCATGAATCTATGGAAAGGTTGGTGGACAAGGGCTTCACGATAGGCGGTTGACGGCCCTCGATGGTTCGCCCAAGATCGAACCATGAAAGACGGCCCCCACATCGCGCGCATTGCCGCGCTCATCGGCGACAGCGCACGCGCCGAAGTCCTCACCGCCCTGATGGCAGACCGCGCGCTCACGGCCACCGAGCTGGCCGACATTGCAGGCGTGACCAAGCAGACCATCAGCGCCCACCTCGCCAAGCTGCTGGATTCGGGCCTGATCGCCGTGGAGAGCCAGGGCAGGCACCGCTACTTCCGGCTGGCGGACCGCGATGTGGCGCACTTGCTGGAGTCACTGATGAACGTGGCGTTTCGCGCCGGTGCCGTGCGGCTGCGCGCCAGCCCCCGGGAGCCTGCGCTGCGCCGCGCGCGCATGTGCTACGACCACTTGGCGGGCGAGGTGGGCGTGCAGTTTTATGAAGAACTGGTGCGCCAGGGCATGCTGCAGGCCACACCCCAAGGGGCGGCCATCACACGCGCTGGCGCGCAGTGGTTTGCGCACGTGGGTATCGACACGTCCACGCTGGCGCTGCAGCGGCGCATGGTGTGCCGCCCCTGCCTGGACTGGAGCGAGCGCCGCCACCACCTGGGCGGCGCCCTGGGCGCGGCGCTGCTGCAGCGCCTCTTCGATGGGGGATGGGCCCACCGCGCTCAGGACTCGCGCGTGGTGCACTTCACCCCCAAGGGCGAGCTGGCGCTGCGCCAGTGGCTGTCCACCCATTCGGCCGCCCCGAACCCCAGTGCCGCACAAGGCCCCGCACCATGCTGAATACCCTGCTGCTTTTCATCGCCACGGCCCTCGCTGAAATCGTGGGCTGCTACCTGCCCTGGTTGTGGCTCAAACAAGGCAAGCCCGCGTGGCTCCTGTTGCCTGCGGCCGCGAGCCTGGCGCTGTTCGCATGGCTCTTGACGCTGCACGACACCACAGGCGCAGGCCGCGTGTATGCGGCCTACGGCGGGGTCTACATCGGGGTGGCACTGGTATGGCTGTGGGCGGTGGATGGCATCCGCCCCACGCCTTGGGATGTGGCGGGCGTTCTGGTCGCGCTGGCGGGCATGGCGATCATCATGCTGCAGCCCGAGCACTGAGTGCCGCCCTGAGTCGCCTTCGGCGCCTTCGCCCGTGGGGGGGCCCGGCAAAGCCGGTTCCGCGGGTGCACTGGCATGGGCAGCGCCAGCCTCAAAGACTGTGGCGCCAGAGGGCTCAATTCACCTTGATCAACCGCCAGTCGATGCGGTTGTCCGGCCGCTGCACCAGTTCCACGTTTTTCTTCATGGCCCAGGCCAGCATCTGGTTGTGCAGCGGAATATGGGCCACGGTGTCGTTCTGCAGTTGCAGGCCTTCGGTGAGCAGCCGGTTGCGCACGGGCAGGTCGGTCTCGGTCTTCACGCGGTCCACGATGTAGTCCATGCGCTCGTTGCTGTAGCGGCCCAGGTTGTAGTTGCCATCGCCCCCGGTGGTTTTGGTGCGGGTGAGCGATTGCAGCGTGTACAGCGCATCAAACGTCGGCACGCCCCAGCTCAGCAGCGCGATGCTGGCCTCGTGCCGCTGGGCCATGGGGTAGTAGCTCACGGCGGGCATGGTGCGCAGCTTGGCCTTGATGCCGATGCGCGACCACATGGCGGTGATCGCCTGGCACAGTTGCTCGTCCTGCACGATGGCGTTGTTGCTGCAGGCAAAGTCCACCTCAAAGCCATCGCTGTAGCCAGCTTGCGTCAGCAGCTCTTTGGCGGCATTGGGGTCGTAGGGCAAACGTTTGTCCACCGCATCGGTCCAGCCGTTGACCAGGGGCGACACCATCGCGCCCGTGGGTTTGGACATGCCGCGCATGGTCACGCGCTGCAGTGTTGCGCCGTCGATGGCCTGGTACAGCGCCTTGCGCACACGCAGGTCTTTCAGGGGATTCTTGCCCTTGATGTTGCCGCCTGCCAGTTCGTCGCGGAACTGGTCCATGGCCAGGTACACGGTGCGGTTCTCCACCATCTCCATGACCTTGAGATTGGGGTTGGCCTTGATCCGCGCCAGGTCCTGGATACTGGTGTCACGCACCATGTCCACCTCGCCGGACAGCAACGCGGCTATGCGCGTGGCCTCGGACTTGATGGGCAGGTAGGTGATCTCGGTCACGTTGCCCTCCACCTTGCCTGCGTTCCACCAGCCCGGATTGGCAGCGAACACGATCTTCTGGTCGGGCACCCATTCCTTGAGCACGAACGGGCCGGTGCCCATGGCATTGCGGTGCGAATAGGTCTCGTCCTTGGCCTTGATGTCCTTGGGCTCCACCGCGTTGTTCTTCTCGGCCCAGGCCTTGCTCATCACGCGCAGCTCGGTCAGCTGGTTGAGCAGCACCGGGTTGGGGTTCTTCAGAAAGATGTCGATGGTCTCGCCATCCACCTTGGCAATGCGGTCCATGCCCTGGGTGTAGATGGCGTAGGTGGAGGTCTTGCTCATCGCACGCTGCAGCGAATACACGACGTCGTCCGCCGTCATGGCAGAGCCATCACTGAACTTCACGCCCTGGCGCAGCTTGAAGCGCATCTGCGTGGGGCTGACCTGCTGCCACGACGTGGCCAGCAGCGGCTCCACCCTGAGCGTGCGGCTGTTGAACATGACCAGCGACTCGTACACCGCCGCATGGATGCCGTTGCCCAGCGCGCTGTTCTGCGAATGGATGTCCATGGTCTGGATGTCGCTGGAACCGGACCACTTGAAAGGCTTTGCGCCCGCGATAGCGGGCACCATGCATGCCATCACGGCCGCCAGCGCGGGGGCGGATAGCGGCGAGGAACGATCGAAACGCAGGCGCATACAAATCTCCAATGTGTTGTCAGCACGCAATGTGCAATAGCTCCCCTTTTCTGCGGATATGGAAATCCCTGGGGTTCGGCACCGTGGGCGAGCCGAGGGCCTCGCGGTGCATGCACATGACATGCCACTGCCCGGCGCTGCCTACGGTCCATTACATCTCTTACACCCATGCTTTGGGGTTTCACGGCCAGAATCGCCGGTCCTCCTCTGCTCGACCTCGATCCCACCATGCCAGGGCTCTCCATTCGCACTGTCTTTCGATGGGCCGCCGTCGCGGCCACTGCCCTTGTGCTGGCGGCAATGGCCACGCTGGGCTATCTCTTTGCCGTGGAGGACTACGTGACACGGCCCGGCTCGCCCGTGTACTACCTGGGCATCTCGTCGCTGGTCCGCGATGTGCAGGTGCCCGACGGGGCGCAGGGCCGCGAGTACTTCGGCTCGGTCGGCGATGGGAACAAGCCGGCCCAATCGCAACTGAGCTTCAAGGTGCCGCCTGCAACCGCCGATGCGGTCTGGGACGCAATGACCCGGCAACTGCAAAACCTGGCCCTGCACTCCGTCAGCACCGGCGGCAACGACCCGACAGTGGCCGGCAACAAGCACGCCGTCTCCCCGGGACTGCGGGAGGCGCAATACACCTCTGCCAAGCACGACCTGGTCCTGCTGACCACTTATGAGGACAGCGACGGGGGGACCCCGTTGATCCGCTTCGAAATCACCCACTTCGATTGATTCGACCAAGACGCCGCCCTTCGTGCCGGGCACTTCCTTTCCTCCACTTCCCCGTTGAACATCCATGTCATCTCGCTCGGACATTCCCAATCGCCTGATCTACACGTGCAATTGCGGCTGGATCGATATTGGCCACCTGGTGTCGGTCGAGAAGCCGGCCAACCGCCATGCGAGCGCCGCCTATCTGTGGAAGGACGTCTCGCTGGAGCGCGGCCTGCAGGTCACTGGCAAGCCGGACCACCATCTGGTGATGTACCGCCAGGGGATGCGCAAGTTCGGCCTCTCGCGCGACTTCACGAAGTTCTACTTCATCCGCAAGGGCCTGCCGCTGGCCACCCAGCGCTCGGTGGCGCTGGCGATCTTCAAGGAAGTGTCCCTGGGTTTCGAAGACGTGCAGGCCTCGCTGTCGGCCTTCACGGACAGCGGCTTCAGCGAAGAAGATCTAGTGTCGAACCTGCTCGGCTTCTACGTGGCCGTGCTGGGCAATGTGGACTGGCGCAACCACTGCAAACCGGTGTCGGCAGAAGCCTCGCGGGTTGTCTGGGACACGCTGGGCCCGGTGGGTTCGCGCAAGAACCGCCAGTTCGTCCCCCAGCTGCATGACTGTGAAGAATGCAAAACCAAGCACCACATCACCCGGCCTCAGTTCCCGCCCATTTTTTCATCCATCCGTCCGGCCCAGCAAGGCGCGGACTTCTTCGAAGCAACAGACTCCACGCCAGGCCTGCCTGTGCCCGTGCACATGCTGTCCACATTGTTTGTCTGAAGGGCCCCTGGCGGCCTGCAGCGCCCCGCCTGGTCGCCATTCACTCTGCTTCACAAATGCGGGCGCGCCACCGGCCCAGACAGAATCTCCCGCCTCTACGGCGGTAAGACCGGATAGCGCAAGTTGCTGCGTCTCGTCCCCACCTGCAGCAGGTTGATCACCCCCATTACATCGTCTACCAGCCACACAGCCTTCTCCAGCGCATCAGACTGCGCTTGCGACTGCACGCAGCCCTTGAGCGTCACCAGCCGCCGCTCGCCCAGCACCCACACGCTGGTGTCGTCAAAGCGGCCGTCCTGCTGGATGTAGCGCTGCACGCGCGGGATGATCTCGGCGTCGTACAGGTAGGAGTTGGGCAGGCGACAGCGCCCTACGCGGTGGCAGCTGCCGCCATGTTGGGAGCGCACATGTGCCAGCTCGCGCACCTCGGCCTCGGTGTACAGCGGGCCCTCGGGCACGGGGCACTGGGCGATGGCATGGGTCACCTGAACGAAAGGGTCGTTGAAGGCGTTGGTGCGCGGCGGGCCGTTGGCAGGGGCCTGGGCGGCGACCCCTGCAGCGCACAGGGCCATGGCCGGTCCGCCCAGCAGGGCACAGAGCGACCGATACGACGGATACAAGCGCATGGATGGGTCCCCGGCTGCGGGCCAGCGCCGCAGGCTACGCCATCCTACGGGCGTGGTGTTCTGCAGTAAAGACAGGCGCCGGTACGCAGAACGCGGCGCAGTCCTGCAGACGGCGCAACCCACAACGGGATGATGGAGGGCGCGCTCCGGAAGCCGGACGACCCCGCAGACCAAACGCTTCACTATTGATAGCAAATAAGACATATAACACCGGCGCATGCAGCAGATTGAATGCCCAAAACGCCTGCAACAGCCCGCCGCGCAAACCCGGGCAGCCCCACCGACTTTGCCTTGCCGCCTACGATGCCACACGCATGCTCCGCAATGATTTGATCGTCCACCGCCCCGAAGGCCTGTACTGCCCGCCTGGTGACTTCTACATCGACCCCTGGCGGCCGGTGGAGCGGGCCGTGATCACCCATGCCCATTCAGACCACGCACGCATGGGCTCGGCGCACTACCTGGCGCACCACGACAGCGCGGGCACGCTGCGCAACCGGCTGGGGGCAGACATTGCGCTGCAGACGCTGGCCTACGGCGAGGTCATCAACCACCATGGCGTGCGCGTTTCGCTGCACCCGGCCGGGCACGTGCTGGGGTCGGCCCAGGTGCGCGTCGAACATGGCGGCCAGGTGTGGGTGGCCTCGGGCGACTACAAGCTGGAAGACGATGGCACCTGTCCGCCGTTCGAGCCGGTGCGCTGCCACACCTTCATCACCGAATCCACCTTCGGTCTGCCCATCTACCGCTGGCCGTCGCAGCCCGCGCTGTTCGCCGACATCAATGCCTGGTGGGCTGCCAATGCAGCGGCAGGAAAGGCCAGCGTGCTGTACGCCTACGCCTTCGGCAAGGCGCAGCGGCTGCTGCATGGTGTGGACGCCAGCATCGGGCCCATCGTGGTGCATGGGGCGGTGGAGCCGCTCAACGCCGTGTACCGCGCGGCGGGCGTGGACCTGCCGCCCACGCTGCGCGTGACGGACCCTGGCCTCACCAAGGCCGACCTGAAACGTGCGCTGGTGCTGGCGCCGCCCTCGGCAGCGGGCACACCCTGGCTCAAGCGGTTTGGAGAACACTCCGACGCGTTTGCCAGCGGCTGGATGCTGGTGCGCGGCGCACGCCGACGCCGGGGGGTGGACCGGGGCTTTGTGATGAGCGACCACGCCGACTGGCCCAGCTTGCAAAAAGCCATTGGCGCCACGGGCGCGGAGCGCGTCATCGTGACGCACGGAAGCACGGCCGTGATGGTGCGCTGGCTGTGCGAGCAAGGGCTGGATGCCCAAGTGTTCGCGACCGAATACGGCGCCGATGACAACGAGGACGACGCAGGGGCGGCGCCTGAGGTGCCAGGCAGCGCACCCACACCCGAGGCAGCTGCATGAAGGCCTTTGCCCAGCTGTTCCAGGCGCTCGACGCCACCACAGCGCAGTCGGCCAAACTCGCGGCACTGGTGGCTTACCTGCGCGTGGCACCGCCCGCCGATGCAGCCTGGGCCACGTACTTTCTCGCAGGCGGCAAACCCCGCCAGATGGTGCCCACCAAGCGCCTGAAAGCGCTGGCTCAAGAGGCCGCTGGCCTGCCCGAGTGGCTGTTTGAAGAAAGCTACCAAGCCGTGGGCGACCTGGCCGAAACGTTGGCCCTGCTGCTACCCCCGCCCGCCCAGTCCACCGAACTGACACTGGCCGAATGGATGGCCCAGCTGCTGCCCCTGCGCGCCCTGCCGCCCGATGAGGCCGATACCCGTCTGCGCACGCAATGGGACAGGCTGGCACCTGAGCAGCGCTTTGTGTACTTCAAGCTCATCACCGGCAACTTCCGCGTGGGGGTGTCGCGCCTGCAGGTGACGCAGGCGCTGGCCACGGTGAGCGCGCTGGACCCCAAGCGCATCGCCCACCGGCTGATGGGCTACACACAGATCGGCCGGCAGCCGCAGGCCAGCGACTACCAGGCGCTGATCGCGCCGGTGGACGACGATGCCAGTACGCAGGATGCTGCCGATGCAGGCCAGCCCTACCCGTTCTTCCTGGCCCACCCGTTCAACCAGCCCGTGGCCGACATGCCCGCACTGCTGGGCACGCCAAGCGACTGGCTGGTGGAATGGAAGTGGGACGGCATCCGCGCGCAGATCGTGCGGCGTGCGGGCGCGGTGTGGATCTGGTCGCGCGGCGAGGAGCTGGTGACCGACCGCTTCCCTGAACTGGCCGAGGCTGCGATGGCGCAGATGCCCAATGGCTCGGTGGTCGATGGCGAGATCCTGGTGTGGCTGCCCGATGAGCCCCAGCCCCGCCCCTTTGCCGATCTGCAAAAACGCCTGGGCCGCAAGACGCTGACCCCCAAGCTGCTGCGCGAGCTGCCCGTGGTGCTGGTGGCCTACGACCTGCTCGAACACGCCGGGCAGGACCTGCGCCAAGAGCCGCAGCAGGCCCGCCGCACGCTGCTGGAGGCCACGCTGCAACAGCCTGATGAAACCACCATCGCACCCGCACCGCACCAGGCCCTGCGTCTGAGCGATTTGCTGCATGGCGCCGACTGGCACAACCTGGCACGCCAGCGCGAGGCCGCGCGCAGCATGGGCACCGAGGGTTTCATGCTCAAGCACCGCAGCGCGCAGTACGGTGTGGGCCGCACCAAGGATGTGGGCGTGTGGTGGAAGTGGAAGATCGACCCCATGAGCGTGGATGCGGTGCTCATCTACGCCCAGCGTGGGCATGGCCGCCGCGCAAGCCTCTACACCGACTACACCTTTGCCGTGTGGACCGGACCGCAGGACGACCCGGAGCGGCAGCTGGTGCCTTTTGCCAAGGCCTATTCGGGCTTGACGGATGCCGAGATTGCGCAGGTGGACGCCATCATCCGCAAGACCACGCGCGAGAGCTTCGGGCCCGTGCGCAGCGTGGACGCGACGCTGGTGTTTGAGCTGGGCTTCGAAGGCATTGCGCGCAGCCCGCGCCACAAGAGCGGCATTGCCGTGCGCTTTCCGCGCATGCTGCGCTGGCGGCAAGACAAACCCGTGGCCGAGGCCGATACCTTGCAAACGCTGATGGCATTGCTGCCGGGGCAGGACGCAGCCGCATGAGCACGACACGCCGCCCGCGCAAGCCCCTGCCCCCGGTGGCACCGAGTGCCGCAGCCGCCTGGATGGCGGCGCGCGGGTGGCAGCCCTTCGGCTTCCAGCAAGACGTGTGGCGCGCGATGGGCGAGGGCCGCTCGGGCCTGTTGCACGCCACCACGGGCGCGGGCAAGACCTATGCGGTGTGGCTGGGCGCGCTGCAGCACTTGGCGTGGGCCGATGCTGCACCAGCGCCCGAAGAAGCCCCCAACGCCCGCACCGCCGTGCGCACGCGCCGCGCTGCGGCACCACCCCTCACCGTGCTGTGGATCACGCCCATGCGCGCACTCGCTGCCGATTCGCTGCGCGCCCTGCAGGCACCGCTGCCCGATCTGGCCCCCACCTGGACCAGCGGCCTGCGCACCGGCGACACGGCCAGCGGCGAGCGCGCTGCGCAAGACCGCCGTCTGCCCACGCTGCTGGTGACCACACCCGAAAGCGTGTCGCTGCTGCTGGCCCGCGCCGATGCGCGCGAGCGCTTGGCCAGCGTGCGCCTGGTGGTGGTGGATGAGTGGCACGAGCTGGTGGGCAACAAACGCGGCGTGCAGGTGCAGCTGGCGCTGGCGCGCCTGTCGGGCTGGAACCCGGCGCTGCAGGTGTGGGGCATGTCGGCCACGCTGGGCAACCTGGACGAGGCCCTGCACACCTTGCTGCCGCAGCCCGTGCCCAGCGCGGCGGGTGCGCCACAGCCACCGCCTGCCGTGCTGGTGCAGGGTCGCATCGACAAGCGGCTGGAGGTGCAGGTGATGCTGCCCGCGCGGGCCGACCGCTTTGCCTGGGCGGGCCACATGGGGCTGAGCCTGTTGCCGCAGGTGGTGCAGTCGATCGAAGCGGCAGCGTCCACCTTGGTGTTCAGCAACACCCGTTCTCAGGCGGAGCGCTGGTACCAGGCGCTGCTGGAGGCGCGGCCCGACTGGGCGGGCACCATCGCACTGCACCATGGGTCGCTGGGGCATGAGGTGCGCGACTGGGTGGAGCGAGGCCTGAAGGCCGGGCAGCTCAAGGCCGTGGTGTGCACATCGAGCCTGGACCTGGGCGTTGACTTTTTGCCGGTGGAGCAGGTGCTGCAGATCGGTTCGGCCAAGGGCGTGGCGCGGCTGGTGCAGCGTGCGGGCCGCTCGGGCCATGCGCCGGGGCGCAGCTCCAGCATCACGCTGGTGCCCACGCACAGCCTGGAGCTGGTGGAAGCCGCCGCCGCACGCCACGCGCTGGCTCAGGGCCGCATTGAAGACCGGCAAACGCCGCGTGCGCCGCTCGATGTGCTGGTGCAGCACCTGGTCACCGTGGCGCTGGGCGGCGGCTTTGTGCCCGATGCGCTGCTAGCCGAGGTGCGCCGCGCACCGGCCTACGCTGCATTGGCCGACAACGACTGGCAGTGGGCGCTGCAGTTCGTGCGCCAGGGCGGCGCATCGCTGGCCACCTACCCGGACTTTCACCGCGTGGTGCCCGACGACGAAGGTGTGTGGCGCGTGCCCGATGCGCGCCTGGCGCGCCGCCACCGCAGCAACATCGGCACCATCGTGAGCGATGCCAGCATGCAGGTGCAGTTTGTGAGCGGCGGGCGCCTGGGGTCGGTGGAAGAGAGCTTCATCGCCCGGTTGCGCAAGGGCGATGTGTTCATGTTTGCAGGCCGGCTGCTGGAGCTGGTGCGCACCCAGCAGATGACGGCCTATGTGCGCATCGCCCCCAGGGGCAGCGCTGCGCTACCGCGCTGGAGCGGAGGACGCATGCCGCTGTCGAACACGCTGGCCGATGCGATGCTGGAACAGCTGGCGCAGGCGGAGCGCGGCCAGTTCGCCACGCCCGAGATGCGCTGCGCCCGGCCATTGCTGGAGCTGCAGCAGGCCTGGTCGGCCCTGCCCACCCCGGGCCGCCTGGTGGCCGAAACCCTGCACACGCGCGAGGGCTGGCACCTGTACCTGTACCCGCTGGCGGGGCGCCTGGTGCACCTGGGCCTGGCCGGGCTGCTGGGCTGGCGCGCATCGCAGCAGGTGCCCAACACCTTCTCCATCGCGGTCAACGACTATGGGCTGGAGCTGCTGTCGGCCAAGCCGGTGGACTGGGCCACGCTGCTGCCGCGGCTGATTGGCGAAGGCACACACACCACCATCGGTCGCGGGCTCGAAGACGAAGTGCTGGCCAGCCTGAACGCCACCGAGATGGCGCGCAGGCGCTTTCGCGAGATCGCGCGCATCGCGGGCCTGATCTTTCAGAGCCACCCGGGCGAGCAGCGCAGCAGCCGCCAGCTGCAGGCCTCGTCGTCGCTGTACTACGACGTGTTTGCGCAGTACGACCCCGACAACCTGCTGCTGGCCCAGGCCCGCGCCGAGCTGCTGGCGAACGAGCTGGACATGGAGCGCCTGGCGCACACACTGCGCTGCATGCAGGCGCAGACCCTGTCCATCCACACGCTGGAACGCCCCACCCCGTTTGCCCTGCCGCTGATGGTGGAACGCTTTCGCGAACGCCTGAGCACCGAGACCCTGGCCGACCGTCTGGCGCGCATGGTGCAGGCGCTGGAGCAGGCGGCCGACGCGACCACGGGTAACCACCTGGCGCAGCACGCGGTGCAGTCCACAGATATGGCGTGGGACCTGCCCGATAGCTCCGGCGCCCGCACACAACGCGCGCGCCCTGCAGCGGGCGGGGACACCCCCCGCCGCACCCGCAGACGCCACGGATTCTGAGCACGATGACCACGCTCCCCCTTCACACCGCAGCCCTCGGCACGCCGGCAGTCCCTACGCCCCCCATCGGTGCGCACGCCATCAACCTGCCCTGCGGCACCGCACTGCAACTGCTGCCCCAGCGCGCGCTGTGGTGGCCCGCCGCGCGCATGGTGCTGGTGGCGGATGTGCATTTCGGCAAGGCGGCCACCTTCCGCCGCGCGGGCCAGCCGGTGCCGCATGGCACCACGGCGGACAACCTGGAGCGGCTGGACGCGGTGCTCGCTGCCACCGGCGCCGATCACCTGGTGTTTCTGGGTGACTTCCTGCACGCGCGCAGCGGCGCGGCCGATGCGCTGTGGCAGCAGGTGCTGCCCTGGCGCCAGCGCCATGCCCGTGTGGCGATGACCCTGGTGCGCGGCAACCATGACCTGCATGCGGGCGACCCGCCGGCCGCGCTGGCAATGGCGCTGGTCAATGAGCCCTGGTTGCCTTCGAACGATGCGCCCGTGCTGGCCTGCCACCACCCTCAGGCTGTGGCAGGCCACACGGTGCTCGCAGGTCATCTGCACCCCACGCTGCGGCTGCGCGGCCCGGCGCGCGATGCGCTGCGGGCGCCTTGCTTTGGCTGGGGCGACGGGCAGTTGATCCTGCCCGCCTTCGGGGCTTTCACCGGCACGGCGCCCGACACCCTGCCCGCGCACTGGACGCAGTTTGCCGTCCTGCCTGGCCGCGTGGTGGCGGTTCCCGGGGGGAGTTCATAGGGTCTGCCAGGGGTGGCGCGCGAGCGCCAACGGGGTCAAACTGCAGAAGGCCGCAGGGTGATTACCACCTATTTGGTGAAAAAAAGTGCCCTGGGCTTATGATAATTTTGCATTGTGAGATTCGATTGCAAAAACAGCGGGCTGTGACAGCCCCGAGCAAGGAGAATCAGAGAGCATCCGCGTTTGGCCCCGCTGCGACGCAGCCGGGGGCATCTACCTACTCTGTTTCGTGAGACAAGCCATGACGACCCAGCAACCTTCCATCATTTACACCCTGACCGACGAGGCACCCCGTCTGGCCACGGCTTCCTTCCTGCCCATCATCCGCACGTTTGCGGCGCCGGCAGGCATCAACGTGCTGGAGAGCGACATCTCGGTGGCGGCACGTATCCTGGGTGAGTTCCCCGACTACCTGACCGAAGAACAGCGCGTGCCCAACAACCTGGCCGAGCTGGGCAAGAAGACGCTGCAGCCCGATGCCAACATCATCAAGCTGCCCAACATCTCCGCGTCCGTCGCGCAGCTCAAGGCCGCCATCGCCGAGCTGCAGTCCAAGGGCTACGCGCTGCCTGACTACCCCGACCAGCCCAAGGACGACAAAGAGAAAGAAATCAAGGCCCGCTACAGCAAGTGCACCGGCTCGGCCGTGAACCCTGTGCTGCGCGAAGGCAACTCCGACCGCCGCGCCCCCAAGGCCGTGAAGGAATACGCCCGCAAGAACCCGCACAGCATGGCCGAGTGGAGCCAGGCATCGCGTTCTCACGTGTCGCACATGCACGCTGGCGACTTCTACCACGGCGAAAAGTCCATGACGCTGGACAAGGCGCGTGACGTGAAGATGGAGCTGATCACCAAGAGCGGCAAGGCCATCGTCTTGAAGCCCAAGGTCAGCCTGCTGGACCGCGAAGTGATCGACAGCATGTTCATGAGCAAGAAGGCGCTGCTGGAGTTCTACGAGAAGGAAATCGAAGACGCACGCAAGACCGGCGTGATGTTCTCGCTGCACGTGAAGGCCACGATGATGAAGGTGTCCCACCCCATCGTGTTCGGCCACTGCGTGCGCATCTTCTACAAGGACGCGTTCGCCAAACACGCCAAGACTTTTGAAGAGCTGGGCGTGAACGTGAACAACGGCATGGTGGACCTGTACACCAAGATCGAAACCCTGCCGCAAAGCCAGCGCGACGAGATCAAGCGCGACCTGCACGCTTGCCACGAGCACCGCCCCGAGCTGGCCATGGTCGACTCGGCCAAGGGCATCACCAACTTCCACTCGCCCAACGACATCATCGTGGACGCTTCCATGCCCGCGATGATCCGCAACGGCGGCAAGATGTGGGACGCCAACGGCCGCCTGAAGGACGTGAAGGCCGTGATGCCCGAATCGACCTTCGCCCGCATCTACCAGGAGATCATCAACTTCTGCAAGTGGCACGGCGCGTTCGACCCCCGCACCATGGGCACCGTGCCCAACGTGGGCCTGATGGCCCAGCAGGCCGAGGAATACGGCAGCCACGACAAGACCTTCGAGATCCCTGAAGACGGCGTGGCCAACATCACTGATCTCGCCACCGGCGAAGTGCTGCTGAGCCAGAACGTGGAGCAAGGCGACATCTGGCGCATGTGCCAGGTCAAGGACGCCGCGATCCGCGACTGGGTGAAGCTGGCCGTCAACCGCGCCCGCAACTCCGGCATGCCCGTGGTGTTCTGGCTCGACTCGTACCGTCCGCACGAGGCGCAGCTGATCACCAAGGTCAAGATGTACCTGCACGAGCACAACACCACCGGCCTGGACATCCAGATCATGAGCCAGGTGCGTGCGATGCGCTACACGCTGGAACGCGTGATACGCGGCCTCGATACCATCAGCGCCACCGGCAACATCCTGCGCGATTACCTCACCGACCTGTTCCCCATCATGGAACTGGGCACCTCGGCCAAGATGCTGTCCATCGTGCCGCTGATGGCTGGCGGCGGCATGTACGAAACCGGTGCGGGCGGCTCGGCTCCGAAGCACGTGCAGCAGCTGGTGGAAGAAAACCACCTGCGCTGGGATTCGCTGGGTGAGTTCCTGGCGCTGGCCGTGTCGCTGGAAGACCTGGGCCTCAAGAACAACAACCCCCGCGCCAAGCTGCTGGCCAAGACGCTGGATGCCGCCACGGGCAAGCTGCTGGACAACAACAAGAACCCTTCGCCCAAGACGGGCCAGCTGGACAACCGCGGCAGCCAGTTCTACCTGGCCATGTACTGGGCGCAAGAGCTGGCCACGCAGACCGAGGATGCCGAACTGGCCGCCAAGTTCGCGCCCCTGGCCAAGCAGCTGACCGAGAACGAAAAGAAGATCGTGGAAGAGCTGAACGCCGTGCAGGGCAAGCCCACCGACATCGGTGGCTACTACCTGCCCGACGTGGCCAAGCTGGACGCCGTGATGCGCCCCAGCGAGACGCTGAACAAGGCGCTGGCTTCGGTGGCCTGATCCTTCTCAGCCGCTCCAACGCAAAGGCCCCGCAGTGCGGGGCCTTTTTTATTTCGGGACCTGGGAGTTAGCGCGACCACCGAGGGCCGTGCGCCGCAGTCGATGCTCCGTCTGCCGCGCAGCCCCCAGAGCCACGTTCTCAGGGCCGGTCGCGGTCTGCCACGCGGCTGCTCAAGGGCTTGGGCACATAGGCCGGCACAAAGGCGCAGCCCTTGCCAAAACGCGCCTCGTTGGCCGGGCACTGCTGGGCAATGCCCTCGGGCGTGGGCTTGGCGCCCTCGTCCACCCAGCGCAGCAGCGCGGTCATCAGCGTGGGGTAGGTGGGGTCGCTCAGGTAGCTGTGGGTGTTGTGCTGGGTGAAGGTCTGCACCAGGCGCTCCGCGCTGCCGCCTTGCGCCATGGTGGCCTGAAAGGCCGCGTCCAGTTCGACAAAGGCCGTGGGGTCGTCCACGCCCTTGACGGTGAGCACCGGCACGGGGATGCGGCCGGTCAGGTCCGTGTCCTGCGCAAAGCGGGCCACGGCAGCAGGGTCGGCCCGGTAGCGCAGCACGGCGGCGTTCAGCGCGGCATCGTCGGGCGAGCCCCGGTACAACACGCCCCGGTTGCCAAACGGGCTGGCGCCGCCCGTGCGATGCTGCACCACGTCGCGGAAGTGGAAGGTGGCCCAGTTCATGTGGCCCTGGATGGAGCTGGCCGGGATGCGGATCACGTCCACGATGGTTTGGACCTTGCGCTGCTGCTCGGGCGTGCGCTCGGCCACCGGCTTGTTCAGCGCCAGGCATTCGTTCACGCGCGCGGCCAGGTCCGCCTGCGTCATCGCCGCATCGGCAGGCAGGCCGATGTTCAGCGGGTACTGCGCCTCGGTGGGCCGGGGGTGGTTGTTGCACAGGTACTGGTAGACCACGCGCAGGTCGGTGCGGAAGTCGTACGAGCGGGTGCCGCCCGCCAGCACGCCGCTGGTGAGCAACACGGCGTCATACGGGCGCTTGCCATCGGCCGTGGTCTGGAACATCTCGGCCCCCTTGGCCGCCACGCTGGCGCCCCAGGACTGGCCGTGCAGGATGGTGCGCTGCGGCTGGGCCACATGGCGCACGAAGATCTGGCGCAGCCGCTCGGTGTCCTCGGCGGCGGCACGCACCTCGACGCCGCCCTGGCGGAAGGTGCTGCCCGCCCACGCATACCCCGCGCGAACCATGATGGCCCAGCGCTCCAGGTCTTCCACCGACCGCTCCATCTTCGGCGCGCCCAGGGCCGGGCCGCCGTGGGCGTGCAGCACCAGGTGGCCGTTCCACTGCTGCGGCACCGCCACCAGGTAATACGCACCGGCCGAATCCTTGCCCGACAGGCAGCGGGCGATGGGCGCCAGGTCCTTGGGGCACGGGGTGGCCGTGGGCGCAGCCTCAGCAGCGGCACTCACCGGCGCCGAGGCTGGTGGTTGTACAGGCACCGGCGCGCAGGCCGAAAGCAGGCAGGTTACGCCGGCCAGCGCCAGGGCTGGCAGGGTGCGTGGTGTGACGTAGGGGGTGGGCATGGGTCGGGTCTCCGTTGTCTTTTTTGTCCGCGCCGGGCGCCGTGTCTAAAACTACAAGTTTGATAGCACCTCAGGCATGTTTCACTAGCGCTACGGGCCATTTTTGCCCACATCTGCGTGCCTGGCCCCACACGGCAGCACCCGGGGCACCTTGGCGCCCCGGGACAGGGCCCAGGGTCAGAACTTGCCCATGTAGTCGCGCTTGCCCAGCTCCACGCCGTTGTGGCGTGCGATGGCGTAGGTTGCGTTCACGTGGAAGAAGAACTGGGGCAGGCCGTAGTGCAGCAGGTAGTGTTCGCCCACAAACTGCTTCTCGCGCGGCGTGCCGGGCTGGATGGTGATCTGGCGCGTGGCGGCCTCGGCAAACGCGGCTTGCGGAAGGCTGTCGATGAACGCCAGCACGGTGCTGATGCGCTCGTTCAGGTCGGCAAAACCGGGGCGCTCGGCGTCGGGCAGCGAAGGCACCTCCACACCGGCCAGGCGCGCGGCCACGCCCTTGGCAAAGTCGCAGGCGATCAGCACCTGGCGGGCCATGGGAAACATGTCGGGGAACAAGCGGGCCTGCAGCAATGCGTCCGGCTCGATCTTGCGGGCCGTGGCATGGGCCTCGGTCTTGGCCAGGATGTCCTGGAGCGAGCCCAGCATCTGGCGAAAGACGGGGATGCTAGCGTTGTACATGGGGTTCGTCATGGGCGGTGTCCTGGAAGTGCGTTGAAAACAAAGGGCGCTGTTGCGAACCCTGCCAAACAGGGCCCCGGCGCCACCGACCGCGATTGCAACACAGGCCCGCGCGGCGTGCTGGGCGCCGTACAGAGCCCCCGCCCCGTGGACCCTTCAGGCCGCTGCAGGCACGGGCCGTGCCGCCCGCGCTGCCACGCCCACCCCCACGAGCGCCGCCGACACCACGCTCAGGCCCAGCGTCACGGCCGAGCCGTAGAAGATGCCCGCCGTCATGCCGTGGTCCAGCATGGCGCCAAACACCGGCGCCGCCAGGCAAAAGCCCAGGTCCAGCCCCGAATACACCGTGCCGTACACGCGGCCCGTGGCGCCGGGGGGCGCGGCGCGCTTGATCAGCATGTCGCGCGAGGGGCCGGCCAGGCCTGTGCCCAGCCCTGCCACCGAGGCCACCACCAGCGCTGCCATGCCGGGCAGCAGCCCCGAGGCCACCACCACCAGCAGCGCGGCCGAGCCCAGCAGGCACACGGAGATGATCTTCTCCAGCCGCTGCACACGCCCCACAAGAAAGCCGCCCACCAGCATGCCCGCCGCGCCACACAGCATGTAGCCCGTGACCACCATGGCCGTCACGCTCAACGGAAGGCCATACATGGACTGCAGCGCCGGGCTGGCAAAGCTCTGGATGGCGCTGAGTGCGCAGGTGCTCCAGAAGAAGAACGAGAAACACAGCCACACCGAAGGCAGCCTGAGGAAGGCCATGGGGTGCTCGGGCTTCGCCGCCGCCGCGCCGCCCTTGGCTTGGTGGGCCCAGGCACCCTGGCGGTCGTCAATGGCATCGCGGTTCCACACCATGATGGCCAGCACCGTGAGGGCCAGCAGCGCGCCGCACAGGCAGGCCGTGCGCCACGAGCCCGTGGCTGTGGCAATGCCCGCCATGAACACCGGCGCCGTCGCCCAGCCCAGGTTGCCGCTGATACCGTGCACCGAGAAGCCATGCCCCAGGCGCTGGGGCGACACGCGCTTGTTCAAAATGGTGAAGTCCACCGGGTGGAACGGCGCATTGCCCAGCCCGGCCAAAGCCGCCGCGAGCAGCAGGCCCGTGTAGCCCTGCGCCGTGCCCGCCGCCAGCCCCGCTGCGGCAAAGCTCGACAGCGCAAAAAACATCACCGGCCGCGCGCCTACACGGTCCACCAGGAAACCCGACAGCGCCTGGCCCACGCCCGAGATCACGAAGAACACCGACACCAGCAGGCCCAGCTCGGAATAGCTGAAGCCGAACTCCCCGATCAGCCACGGAAACAGCGGCGGCAGCAGCATGTGAAAGAAGTGCGAGCTGCCGTGGGCCAGACCGATCAGGCCGATGGTGCGGGCGTCCTGCCGCAGGGGGACGGGGTTGGCAGTGGTGGCGGTAGCGGTAGCGCCGGAGGTGGAAGCAGTCATGGGTTGGATCTTAGGCAGCATGCCCTCGGCAGGTTTACGATAGACGGCCAATTTCTATCGCAAACATGCCAAACCCACCCACCAGGTACCCCACCCCTACCGAACCGGTGGTGGAACACCTCGCCGCCGAGGTCGTGCCTCGCGCCCAGGCCGGCAAGCCGCGCGGGATGTCGTACGTGGACTCGCTCACGCCCGAGCTGTTTGTGCCCACCGCCGCCCGCCCGGTGCGCGCCAAGCTGCGCTGGCTGGCCGCCGACACGCAGGTGATGCCCCACAGCCACCCCTGGGCGCAGGTGGCGATCTCCACCACGGGCGTGATCCGGCTCACGGTGAACCACGGCACCTACATCGTGCCGCCCTCGCGCGCGCTGTGGATTCCGCCCGGTGTGGAACATGCCGTGACCATGGTGGAAGACGCCGACCTGCGCACGCTGTATTTTCACCAGCCCCGGGGGCGCTGCGGCCCCGGCGTGCCGCGCGACCAGGAAGACGCATGGCGCCAGTGCCGCGTGCTGGAGGTGTCCGACCTGCTGCGCGCCCTGGTGCGCGAGATGCCCACCACGCCCGACGGCGGCGCCGCGATCAGCCCCGCCGACCTGCGACGCGAGCAGCACCTGAGCGCCCTGGTGCGCGACGAACTGGCCCGTGCCGCCGCCGTGAAGCTGGGCGTGGACCTGCCGCAGGACAAGCGCCTGCGCCACCTGTGCGAGGCCGTGCTGGCCGACCCCACGCGCCACGACACCCTGGCCGACTGGGCGCAGGACACGGGCGCCAGCCCCCGCACCGTGGCACGCCTGTTCCGCTCCGAACTGGGCAGCACCTTCACCCAATGGCGCCAGCAGGTGATCCTGGCCAAGGCCGTGTCGCTGGCCGCCGGCCGCATGCCCATGGGCCAGATCGCCGCCGAGCTGGGCTACAGCGCGAGCGCCTTCAGCGCCATGGTGCGCAAGTCGGTGGGGCAGCCGCCGGGGCGGTTTCTGGGGCAGCAGGACTTCAATGGATCTGCGAGTGGCAGGCCTGTTGCTTAACGAAGCCAGTGACCTGTACGGTCTTGCGGACTACCCCCGTAGGGACAACCAGGCAACGCCTTCGTACCCTACAAGCCCCTCTCAGGCAAGCCGTCAAACGACATCTCCAAAGCGTATCCGCCCTCCCCCTGAGGCACGCTGACGGTACCCATATCCAGCATCTTGAACGGCTGGAAACACCCGCCATCAGGTTGAAAATAGGGTTCCTTTTTCACGCTCCAGTTTTTCACCCACTCACGAGGACCTGGGCCCACCTTCTGACCCACTTCTGCGAGGACAAGAAAATCCTCGCCGTTCCACATTCCGATATTTGCGTTGCGCCCACGCCCCGCGTACCAGCGGCCAACAATCAATGCTTCTTTCGGAATTTGTAGGTGCGTTGTCATTCGATCACTTGTTGCGGTCAACAGATCGGAGCAGCTCAACAAGGTTGCAGCTTGGCAATTTGGGCCAAGAACTGATCTCCAGTGATCCAGTTTTTGGGGTCCTTTTTACCCTTGCCTCCATCTGCCAAGTCGTATTTGAACGTTTTCGCCTCCAACTGCTGAAGCGTCATGGTGGGAAGTACCGTGCGCCAATTCTGCAGACTGACGACCATGGCCGCTCCTTCGCTTCGAGCGCGCTTGAGCAAAGGACTGAATTTGATCAGTTCGCGATAGTTCTTGCCTCCCACAACAAGCTCCTCATTGCGGTTGCGTTTGCTACGCGTAGCTTCATCCAAGGACACCAAGTGTTCGCGCAGAGTCGGCCACTGATCGGCGAATTCATGCTCATCAAGGACTACCGGTAAATTTTCAAACGAGATCCATTCCCACCCTTGATCAGCTGATCGCCAATTTTTGGGCTTACTCAGCTTAGGCGCCAGATAGATCACTCGTGCTCGCTTACAGCTGTCAAGATGCTCTCTCAGTTCAGTCTCGCTTCTGACCTGACATGCCGTCTTCAACAATTCGAGCACAAACCCGTACTTGCCAGGCTCTTGCGAAGCGTCTTTGATAGCGAGTAACTCATCCAACAGAAATGCAGCAGATCCCGTGCTCTCGATCGCTGCCTGCAACTCTTGGTAAATCTGGGCTTGGTCTTCGCTGAAAGTCGTATCCGTGGTTTTCAGCTCCACCATAAGCAATTCGGGTGCATCGAGGTTGAGCATCAGCCAGTCAATGTTGGTGGACTGGTTGTTGCCCTGCTCTGCCAGTCGGCTCTTACGGATTGGAAACTCCGGACTCAGCATCACAAGATCCGCCCCCAGCCGGGCTTTCAAAGCCTTCTCCAGGAAAAAGCCAATGATGGGTCCGATGGAGCGCTCGACCTGCACCTTGGGAATCATGGTGCCTTGCATAAGGTGCTGCATCAGGGCCGCGAAAAACGGAACTTCGCTTGAAGATTCGAAATGCGCAGGGGATTGGGTCAACATGGCTTTTTCTCCTTGGGTACTGCCTGTGGGTTGAGGTATTGAGTAACTTTGCGAAAATTTTTTCCAGATCTCCACCATCGCCAACGTGTCCAGCGCGCAATACGCCAAGAGTTCATCGCGAATCAGCGCCTTGCGCTGTGGTGATGTGGCCGGTGCGATGGCTTCAAGGTACGCAGCCATTGCCATGCCTCCGTCCTGCACACCCGTCAGCGCGTCATATCCCAGGTGGGGCGCTATGGCGGGCAACACTTTCTTGATGCTCCAGCTCCCGTGCTGGCGCGGGTCGTAATACCGAGCCCGTGCAATTGGCAGCAAGTCCACCAACCTGCCGCGAATCGCCTCCAGTTCAGGCGCCAAGGCGGGAAAGCACTGAGCGAGTTCCTTCAGACGGTTCCCTTCAAATCCTGCGTGATAGACGAAAACGGGAAGCGGCAGCGCACAGGCGCGGACCAATTGCGCAGCAAACGCTTCCGATGGCTCGTCGCCGGAGATATCGACAAAGGCCTCATGGCTCAGTTGTCCCTGCGCATCCATCTGGTGCAGGCTGAACTGAAAAGGCAACATCTGGAATGGCCGCGTACCTGCCCACCGGGGCACCCCAAACTGAATGGTTTCGAAATCCAGGAAGTACGCAGGCAAGGGATACGGGAGAAGATCCTGCCTGGCGCCTTCAGCATCAAAGTACGCCCGTCCCGAAACGGTGGCATCCCGCACACGGCGTTGCACAGGGGTGAGCAGCGCTTCGGGTATCTCCCGCATGTCTTGTGCACCGGTTTGACCGAGAAAATCCTTGAGCGCTTTGGACGAAGTGCGCGGCAGCCACGCAACAGGAAACTCCGCCGGGTGCTGATTCTTTTGGCAGTGCTTCTGAAACCCGCATGGGAAAGGGGTTTCGCACTGTGCCCCCATCTGCACATCGGGCGGCACTGCCTGAGCGGCCACTCGTTGCGCACGGCCAATCCACTCCGCGACCTCCATGCTGCGTGCGTAGGCGCCTTCCGTGACATCTTTCTCGATGAGCAAACCCCTGTAGTCGCCACCACCCGGGTAAATCCACGCAGCGTCGATATGTGCAATGCAAACGCTGCGCACCTCAACACCAGCCGCCCGGGCGATGTAGCTTTGAATGGCGGCGTCGTCTTCCTGGTAGGTTTTGACAGCGGTCGACGACTTCACTTCCACCATCTTCCAGGCAGGTGTTGCTCCATCCATGACTGGCAGCATCACATCGGCGAATGCGAGTCCCCCCGCCGCAGACATACCGGCTTCAAACAGCGGCTTGCGCATCAGCAAAAGCTCACGGGTCTGTTCCACCGCAGCAGCCACGCCCGCTGCCTGCAAATTGATCGTCGCGCCGTCACCCGCCGGGTCATAGATTTGCTGCGCCAGGGCCCCTACTGCATGGCCCGTCTGAAAAACAGCTTGCGTAGCGGCTGAGTCTTGCCGCGCCTCGGGTTGGTGGACTTCCAGCCAGAGGCGCTTGGAGCATTGCCTGAAAGCAATCAGCTTGGATTTCGACAGCGCACGCATGGTGTTCTTCGGTTGAAAAGTTGTTGGGCATCACGAGGGACGGCATGCTATCGGCTGAACGCGGCAACAGACCGCTAATCAACGGGGGGCGGTTCCCGCGCGCGTTGCGAACCCGACGCCCATTGCGTCAGCGCTTACTCTAAGCCGTGGACAAGCGCCTGATGCCAGGCCAACGGCTGAACGATGCGCACATGCGGAAGCCAATAGCGCACCACGGGCAATAACTGATTCAGGTGGCTAACGTGAGCCGTGACGAGTAATGACCCATCCGCATCCTGCCTGTGCTGCTGCTCCGGCAGGATGGCGCGTCGCACAAAGAAATGCGCTACCTCGGCATCAACGCGCAGCAGTACCTCCGTGGTGTCAGACGTGAACCACACATCGTCCTTGCGATTGATGTAATCGTGGTGCTGCGGGTCGGGGATGAAATGACGGGCTTCTTCCGGTTGCAGTGAATGAATCAGCGCCACGCTGAAACTCTTGAGCTGCCGCCCTTCCACAGCAGCCAAGTACCACACACCATTGTTGTGAATCAGTCGATAGGGCTGGACGTGACGAGGTTTGGCCTTGTAGGTAAAACGGCATTCGTGCTGCTGATCAATGGCCCTTTGCAACTGGGAAAACTGCGGGCCCTGCCCGTTCAGGTCTTCGCTGGGCATGGGCTGCACCCGCAAAGAATGCCCAGCTGGCGGCGACGTTTCCAGTTGCTCCAGGAGATAGCGCAGGCTGTTGTCCGGGAACAGATGCTCTGTGCCCACCAACCGGGCATAGGTGCTCAGATGGCGCACGGGCATCGTGGCGCGGGCCGCACGGGTCAGTTGCCACCGTCCTTCGGCCGTGCGCTCGGCGATACCGTACAGGCGTTCGCCCAGGTCACGTTCAATGGTTCGCACATTTACCTGAAAATCCCGCGCCAGCCAATGCTTTTCGACAACCTCACCCTGATGCAGCTGCGCCAGGATGTGTGACAAACGTTGCGCCAGCTTTTCTCCTTTGGCATGGGTAGGACGGGCGACGCGGGTGTTCATGCAAAGTGGCGTGTGGGTGGGGTGTGAGGCAATGTAGGCAAAGGCTGCGACAGGTTGTGTCGCTTCACCCTGCGGATCGTCTGCAAGGAAATGAAATTCCCAGCACATTCTGCCGCGCGACGGAGGCGCTGCCGACGCCAAACTAAAGCGCCCGATGTTTCCGCAACAGGGGTCCGGCACCACGCACGAAGCGGATACCATGCACCTGGCATGAAACCCCTGCGCCCCCTCCTTCTGGCCCTGCTGTGCACGGCGCCGCTTCTGGCACACGCCGCGCCGCTGGACGTCACACCCGACACGCTGATGGAACGCGCCAACCTGCTGCGCGACGCCCGTGAGCGCCCTTGGGACCCGAACACGGGGCGGCTGGGAAACTTGCGGCATGTGCACATCATCGCCAACGACTGCACGGTGCGCGTGGTGTCGGGTGCGGAGAACCGGCTGTTCCTCGGGCGGGGGGCAGCGTTCCAGGTGGACGACACCACCTACGGCGCGGACCGCCTGGGCGGCAACCGGCCCAGGCTGTACGACGTGAAGATCAGCGCTGCACAAGGCGCGTCAGCCGTCCCGCGCGTGGGCGCTGACAACGCCTCCGTGTGCTTTACGCTGCAGCTGGCCACCGCCCACGAACTGCTGCTGCGCGGGGACAACCTGAAAATGCTGTTCGACCGGGTGGACCTGCCGGCGTTGCGAATCAGCCTGAACCCCAGCCATGGTGTGAAGCTGTGGTTCCATGGGGTGCGGCTGGGCCTGCTGAGCGTGAGCTCGAACGCATCGGTCGTGGCGGGCGGCACGGGCCAGGTCCAGTGGCTGCAACTGGCCAGCGCGCAAAGCAGCACAGCGCTGCTGTTCCACGACATGGATGCGCGCCACGCGCGCGTGTCAACCACTACCACCCGGGCACGGTTCTCCATTCGCATTGGCGCAGACACAGATGCCGGCTACTACCAGCCGGCAAGCGCGCCGGGCCAGATCGCACTGGAGTACCCGATCTGGATCGATGGCCCCGTCAGCGCGCTGAAAGTGCCTGCGGGCCGCGTGAACCCCATGCCCCTGACCAGCGCCCTGCGCGATGAAACCCGCGCCCTGCAACTGGACGTGATGGGCCCAGCGGGCCCCCGGCCGGCGCTGCCAGCGCCGGACCCTGGCTCTCCACCGCCCCCGGGCGCGCAGGCTGCAAGCGGTGAGCCCGTCTCACCGCGCCAGCGGGTCAGCGATGTGCTGCAACCGCTGCTGCCCAGCGGCGTGACCCTGGGCAAGATCGACCTGTGGAAGGACGGCGCTGCGCTGGAAGGCCGCGCCCCCGATGACGCGACCGTGCGCCAGTGGGTGCAGGCGCTGCAGCGCTCGGGTGAAGTCCGCAACCCGCAGGTGGCCTGGGTCCGCCGCGAGGCCGATCAGGTGGCCTACCGCGTGCTCGTCACCTTTCTGTGCGCGGCGCCGGGGGACCGCAGCGTATGCCTTGCAGCGCCGGGCAGCGCCTACACAGCACAGCAGGTGGAAGACGCACTGCGCCCGGTGCTGGGCAACGACGTGACGCTGACGCGGCTGGCCCTGCATGACGGCAAGCTGGTCGAGCTGGAGGGGCGTGGCAGCGAGGCAGAGGCCCGCGCGGCGCTGGAGCGCGTGCGCCAGCAAGTGCCGTGGCTGGAAGCGTCGAGCTCCGGCATCGGCCAGGGCACGTTCTCTGCCCGGCTGCGCATGGTCTGTGCCGCGCCGCCACGCGCAACCCCCGGCATCTGCGCCGCCCCTGACCAGCGCCGCTGAGCTACGGATTAAAGCTCCAGTGCTCCAATCGCCCCTGAGCGCTAGAACAATATGCCTGAGCAGCTATCAAATAGTGAGCATGCAGATATCCTGATGACTGCAGCGCGCCGCGTCTGCCGCTAAGGTAAGGGCTTGTTCGCCCTACGATGCCGAGCCCCATGACCACTCCACAGCCCCCACGCACCTTCCACAGCTACGAACCCCGCCTGGGCCATGGCCTGCCGCACGACCCGTTCAACGCCATCGTCGGGCCACGCCCCATCGGCTGGATCTCGACCCAGAGCGCCACAGGCGCGACCAACCTGGCGCCCTACAGCTTTTTCAACGCCTTCAACTACGTGCCACCCATCGTGGGATTTGCCAGCATTGGCTACAAGGACACGGTACGCAACGTAGAGGCCACGGGCGAATTCGTGTGGAACCTGGCCACGCGCGACCTGGCCGAAGTGATGAACCAGAGCTGCGCCGCCGTACCGCCCGATGTGAGCGAGTTCGCCCTGACGGGCCTCACCCCCCTGCCCTCCACCCGCGTAAGCCCGCCGCGCGTGGCCGAAAGCCCGGTCACCTTTGAATGCCGCAGCACGCAGATCCTGCAGCTGCACGGCGTGGACGGTGCCCAGGTGGACACCTGGCTGGTGCTGGGCGAAGTGGTGGCCGTGCACATCGATCAGGCGCTGCTGAAGGACGGCGTGTACGACACCGCGAACGCGGGGCACATCCTGCGCGGCGGCGGGCCGGCGGACTATTTCACTGTGGGGCCGGAGCAGCTGTTCAGGATGTATCGGCCGCGCTAGGAACCTGCTGCTCTCGCAGCAGTCGCAGCGGCGCACACAGTCCGGCGGCTGGTTGACGAGCCCATTGTTCGGTCCAGGCCCACACTTGCTGCACGCCGTCCACCCGTGCGGCGGCACGCTGCAGACCGTGGTCAGCACCCTCGATGCGTTGTGCACAGTAGGGCGCGGTGCGCAAGGCCGCCAATTCCGCAAAACGCGTGTAGGCAACGGCGGGCACCAGCGCATCGTCGGCGCCCCACACCTGCAACAGGGGCCAGGGGCCTCGCAGCAGTGGCAAGGTCAACGGCCAGTTCCACAAGTCGCGCCAGTAGCCGAGGCTGCGCCCCTGCACCACCACGGTGTCGGGTGGCGCGCCCGCCACGATCCGCGACAGCGCGGTCCAGTCGGCCTCCGCGCCCAGGCGGTGTGCCTGCAGCGCGCCGGACTCTTGCGGGTCCAGGCCGCTGGCGCCGATGAGCACCAGGCCCGCCAGGTGCGGCACTTCAGCGGCGAGCTCCGGCAACAGCTCTGCCCCCTCCGAGATGCCCACGAGCAGCTGCGGCACCACGGGTTGCCCCTGGCGCAAGGCCGCGTCGGCGCGCAAGGCCACACGCGCGTGTGCAAGCCAGGTGGAATGCCTGTCCCGCCACACAAAAAGGTGCGGGCAATCGGCGGGGGCTGTACGCGCCTGAGGGTCCACCCCAGGCTTGTGCAGCACCAGCACCTGGGCGTGCAGCAGGCCCGCAAAGTAGCGGTCCGCGATCGGCCCCATGCCTGCGCAGCCCGAGCCGGGGACGACGATCACGCGGTAGCGCAGCGGCGCCGCACGTTCCTCGCGCTGCAGGGCCTGGAGCACGGAGTCGCCGACTCCGGGCAGGCTCCGCAGCGCAAACCCTGCGCCCTCCACAGGCGCTGGCTCGTTCGCGCCCAGTGGTGACGCTGATGCAGCATCGGTCGCGCCATTCGCAACCGGGCGCGCAACCACACAACCGCCCAGCACCAAGGCCACAGCGGCGGACGCAAAAAAGGCCAGCACAGAGCTGGCCTTGGGACGCCACACGGCAGCAGCTGGAGCTGTCGCCGGGGAGCGGTGCGTTGTCTGCAATGGCCTACCTCGCACGGTGGGTGGCATGCACGGCGGCTTACTTGAGGATCAGCACCTGCTCAGGCTGCTGCGGTTGCGGCACAGGCATGGGCTGGCCGCCCTGCTGGTACACCACAGGTGGGCGCACGCCGCGCGCCAGGTTGGCATCGGTGTAGCCCAGTTGCACCGCGAGCTGCTGGTACACGTCCTGCGCCAGCGACAGCGAGGTTTCACGCATCACCTTCGCCCGGTTGGGGGGCGCGATGTCGCCACGGATCGACAGGATCTTGGTGTCGTTGCCTTCGCCCTGGGCGGAGAACGCGGCCTTGATCTCGTAGGTCTTGGTGTTGATGAGCGAGAAGTCCGCCAGAAGTTGCAGGCCGTACTGGCGCGTGGCGCTGGTGGTGCCCTGCAGGGGCGAGAGCGCGTCGGTGAACTCGATGCTGGACACCACGCCAAACAGCACGTAGTCGGCGCCGTTGAACTCACCCTTCTTGATGCGGGTGATCACGTCGTTGACCTGGGGCTGCGCCTGGGGCGTGGCCATCTTGCCGCCTTGCACCTGGTTGAGCACCTGCTCGGCCTTGCTGGGCTGGGGCTTGCCTGCGTCAAAGCCCTTGCCCTGCACCAGGCGGAAATACGTGCCCTGCAGGATGGCGCCTTTGATGTCGTTGGTGTAGCCACCCAGCTCGCGCTGTTCGATGTAGCTGTAGCGGCCCGCCACATAGGTGCCGCTGGCCTGCTCGGAGGCCTGCATGGACTGCTGGCCGGAGTACGAGCCCCCGCCGCCGTACATGCCGTGGCTGTGGCTGCCCCCTTGGCTGCCCTGCGCGCTCATCTGGCTGCTGCGCTGGTAGGTGCCGGCCATGAAGTATTCGGACACGCGCTGGGCGTAGGCCAGGTCGGTCACGGCGATCTTGGGCGCGGCGCCGGGCTGCTGCGCCTGGGCGCCGGTGCCCCAGGCCAGCGTGGTGGCCGCGATCACGGCCAGGGCCGTGTGGAGGGTGATTCTGCGTTGCATGGTGTGCTCCTTGGGGCAGATCAGCGCTTGCTGGTCTTTCTGATTTCTTTCTCGTCCTGCCATTCGATCGTGCCTTCCTGCACATCAAACAGCTTCAGCGTGAACTTGTAGTACACGTCCTTGGTCGTGTTGTTCTGCTTGACGATGCTGGTCAGCTCGCCTTCCATGCTGTACTTGGCGGCGGTCATCTGGCCGACCTTGGCGGTGGTGCCCTGCTTGTACAGGCCGCTCTGGTTCTGGCGCTGCAGCTCGTCCACACCGGCCTGCATCTCGTTGATGGAGCGCACAAAGCGCACCTTGCCCGACTTGACCAGCGCGGTCTGGATCGAGTTCATCACGTTGGTGGTGTCGATGTACTCGCTGGTCTTGTTCTTGACGGTGGAAATGGTCACCGTGGGGCGGCCCTGGAAGATGCCGGTTTCGAGCAGGCCGCCAGTCATCTTCTCGGCAATCATCTGCAGGTCGGTGGAGCCGAATTCGTTGGTCACCAGCTCGACGGCCTTAGCATCACCGTAATTGACCTGGCGGTCAAAACGCACGGTGGGCGACGACAGGTTCTGGCAGGCCGACAGGGCCAGGGTGCTGGCCGCAAAGGCCAGGATCAGCGCGCTGCGCTGGATGCGGTTCTTGGTTGTCATGGTTTTACTCCTCACTCAAACAGGGATTGGCGCGGCGCGATCAGCGCGGCTCCACATTCATTTCCAGGCGCAGGTCCACGGCGGCGCTGGTGGGCGCCACGCTCTTGACGGTCTGCTGGCCCAGGCCCAGCACGGTCATCTGCTTCCAGGACTCGCCGTCGCCCACCTGGTTGCCCACGTTGTCCAGCCACTTGAAGCGGTAGAACACGGTGCGGTCGGTGCGGCCCATGTTGGACATGTCGGCCTGCACCACCAGGATGTCGTTCTTGCGCACGATGCGCATCTCGCGCACGGCGATGCTGTTGGCCTCGCCACGCAGAGCCACCTTGGCGGCCACGGCCAGCGGTGTGGCGGGGTCATGCAGCTGGGCGCTGGCGTTGGTGGCCAGGGCGATCAGGCCCGCGCACAGCACGGTGGGGATCGCGGCGGGGACAAAACGGTTTCTCATGCCGAAGGCTCCTTGAATGGGGTCAGAAACAGGGGTCAGTTCTTGGCGGCCGCAGCGGGCTGGGCGGCCGTGGGCTTGACGGTGGACGACGGGACGGTGCGGGCGCGGTTGTTGTTGGTGGTGCGCACCGGAGCGGCGGGCGCCGCAGCAGCGGCTGCAGGGGCCGGCTGGGGTGCCGCCGCCACCGTGGGCAGCTGGCCCAGCATGGCCACGTCGCCGATCAGCACGCTGTTGTCATACATGCGCAGGGGCACCAGGGCGTACTGGCCGTCGATCTTGATCGGCTGGGGCAACTGGCGGCCGTTGATGGAGACGGTGTGTTCGCCAGGGGGCAGGTAGCCACGGGCCACATACACGCGGCCGGGCAGCATGCGCCACATGCGGTCGTCGGCCTGCTCGGTGGCCACCGAGGCTGCGGCGCCAATCAGGCCGCCGATGAGGCCGCCACGCTTTTGCAGTTCGTTCTGCAGCACGCCCTTGGCCACAGCGCGGGTGAAGCCACGCAGCACCATGCCGGGCATCTCGTCCTTGAGCGCACGGCGGGCCATCACGTTCACGTCCACCACTTTTTCGAGCTTGAGGTCGGTGCCGGCGGCCGACACCACCGTCAGGGGCGCGTCCTTGGAGGGCTCGATCACGGGGTACGAAATGCTGGCGGTGACAAGGCCCCGGCCGGTGGGCACGGGGAGGGTGAAGGCCTTGGGCTTGCGTGCAGGCGCGTCACCGGCTTCGACGATAAAGAGCACGTCGGTCATGCGCTGGCGGCGCTTCCAGGTGAAGCCGGTGCGGTTGTCCAGGCCGCGCAGGCCTTCTTCGAGCACGGGGGTGTCGGGCTTGAGCTCGATGGCCTTGCGGTAGCCTGGCGCGGCCAGGCCGGGCTCGTTGAGCATTTCGTAGAGAAAGCCGGCCAGGTAGTGGCTCAGCGCGTTGGAGTAGCCGTTCTTGAGCGCCAGCACCTCGGGGTCGTTGAGCGTCTCGACGGGGTAGCCATTCAGCTCCTTGCCGCCCGAAGATGCCCCTTTGGACTTGGCTTCTTCTTCGGCCGCCAGGGTTTCCTTGGCGCGGAACTCGGCAATGATGGCTTCGCGCTCGTGCGTGCGCTTGATGTCCACACGGGCGTTCTCAAAATCGCCCACGGCCATGCGGTTGAGCGCCAGACGCGTGGTCAGCCACACCTTTTCGTAATCCTGGCCTTCATAGACCTTCAGGCGCTCGCTCACCAGGGCCGCGCCCACGGTGCCCATCAGCTTGGAGGGGTTGGTCTTGGCGGTCTCTTCCCACTCCTTGACGCGGTTGTCGGCCAGCAGGAAGGCGTTCGTGCTGTCGGGGTAGCGGCGGTCCATGCGCAGCAGCTCGCCGCGCTCCATGTTAAAGAGCAGCGCCGTTTTTTCTTCTTCGGTCTTGGCCGTGCTCTCCAGGCTGGCCAGCGCGGCGGGGATGCCGCCACTGCGCCCCGCGGTTTGCATGTCGGTGGCCAGCTTGTCATGGCTCTGCATGGTGGCGCAGCCGGTGAGGGCCGCGCTCAGTGCCAGGGCCCATAGCAGGCGCGGACGGAAACGGGGTGGGTGGGCGGTCATGGATGCTCCTTGCAGATCGGTCGGTTGCTCACCAGAAACACCCCGCGCTTACCACGCGCAGCCGTGCAACAGCCCCGCCAGAGGGAGGGTGCTGTGAATACGGCGTGCGTGGTGGAAGTCCGGTCAAGGCGGGTGCTGGCAGCCCGTGCGCCCCCTCCCGGCGCGGATACGTGCTGTGTGCGGCCCCCTCTGGCTGTGAGTTTCTTGGTTGTTGTGTATGGGGTTGTAGCCAGCCGCGCAATGTAGCAAAAGCTTGTATCTTTTCTGTAACCGTGTGGGGCCCGTGACACAGACGGACACAGGGACCGGCACAGTGGGACCATGGTGTGCATGTCATTCCTCCTGCTGCTGGCGCGGCATGCGGTACAGCCACACCACCCGCCCGCCGGGCGCGCGCAGCTGGGCGCTGGGCAGCCAGCCAGGCACCGCGAACTCCAGGCTCACCAGCCACGCGCCGGTCGCCAGCTCGGCCTGGGCCTTGGCGGCCGCGCGGGCCATGCTCTCGGGCCGCTGGAACAGGTACACCATCTGGTAGGCGCTCCAGTCGGCCTTCCACATGTCGGCACGCTGCACCCGCGCCCAGGGGCAGCGCAGGGCGCACAGCAGGCGCAGCGGCCAGCTCCACTCCAGCCCGTCGAGCTGGGCGGCAGGGTAGGCATGGCGCAAGGCCTTGAGGCCATCGCCCAGGCCACAGCCTGCGTCGAGCACCCGCGCACCCAAAGGCAGCGGCGCCTGCACGGCCAGAGACTGCAGCGCGTGGCGCGGCGTGGGGAACAGGGGCGCATCGCGCCACGCATTGAGCGGGTAGACCAGCAGCAACAGCGACAGCGGCACCAACCACGCCCAGGTGGGCAGGCTGGCCGCCCCGAGCAGCGCCAGCGACAACGGGAACCCGGCGGCAATCAGCCCGCGCCGCCACCAGCTGTCGCCCAGCACACTGGCAGCCGTGCCCAGCAGGCAGGCCACCAGCAAGGCGGCCACCGGTGGAACGGCGCGCTGCAGCGCCACAAAGATCAGCCACGCGCACGCCCACGCCGCCAGTGCGGGCAGGGGCCAGGGCATGCGCAGGGCGAGCATGGTTCTCCGTTCTCAGCGGCCAAAAATGCCGCGCAGCAGATTGACGGGGTTGACCACATTGCCCGAGTCCGTGCCGCCGTCGCCCGCAGGCGGCTGGCCTGCGGGTGCACCGCCCATGCCGCTGGAGTAAGCGCCTGTGCCGCCCGACGGTGCGCCGGGTGCCGCGCCCATGCCACCACGGCGCCCCTGCATCTCTTCACCCAGCATCGCCATGGTGTGCGACTTCACGCGCACGCGCACCGACCATTCAGGCTCCCACGCAGCCTTGGGGTCGGCCGGGCGGGGTGGGTACACGATGTGGCTCTCGCCACCGTAGGCCATCATGCGCAACATGGGCGTGGCATCGCGCCCGCCACCCGCAAAGATGCCCTGCGGGATGGCGCATTGGGTAGTCTCGGGCTGTAGCAGCACGCGCTCCTTGAGCCAGCGGTCGATGGTGGCGGGCGAGAGGTAGTCGAACAGGCCCATGCCGGTGTCCGGCGTCTCGGCGCTGGACCACATGATGAGGTCGTCCCCGCTTTGCGACATGGCGTGCAGGTAGTAGGCGCGCGCATTGCGCACCGGCTGCCAGCTGGTGCCCATGCTGTCCTGCGGCTTGCCGGTGGTGCGCAGGTCGATGGCGGGCATCAGGTCCTGCGCCGCGCCCAGCGTGAACTTCATCGAGGCAGGCACGCCGTCGCCCCGCACCTGGTGCTCGCCCACCACCGAGCTGTCCCGCGACAGGCTGACCTGGTTGCGTTCGTTGGGGTACAGCGCATAGGCCGGGCCCACGCGCGGGCCCCGGTCGGGCACAGCACGGCCTGCAAAGGCCTGGGCGTAGTCGGAGGGCTTGGCACGCGCCAGATCGATGACGCGGGGCTGGCCCGCACGCACCGCGCTACCGCAGCCCCAGTACAGCAGGATGCGGCCCTTGGGCTGCTGTTGCTGGTACTCACGGGGCACTTCGCCCGGCTCGGTCTGGGTGGGCTGGGCGCGCGGGGGGATCAGCGGCAGGGACTCGCCCATGCGCATGCCGGGCGGGATGGACTGGCTGGCTTCTACGCCGGGGCGCAGGCTGTTGTGCAAGGCGATGTCGATGACCCGCGGCGGCATGATGGACATGGCGCGTGCGTTGCCGTATGACATGTTGCTGCCGCTCCCCATGCCCGGCGCTGCGCCGCCGCCCATGCCCCCCATGAGGCCGCCGAGCATGCCGCCGCCACCGGGCAGGCTGTCCATCTCGGGCATGCCGGCCATGGTGCCGGTGGACAGGTCCATCCACAGCTGCACCTTGGGGGCCTTGGTGTTTTGGGCCTGGGCACCCAGGCTGGCAATGCACAGGCCGGCGGCCAGGCAGGCGGGGGTCAGATAGCGCAAAGGGGTTGTCATCGGGTCTGCTCCAGGAGATACGTGGATCACCCGGCAAACCATCGTGGGCCGCAAAGCGGCTTTATCGCCGCCCTGTGAAGAGGCCTTGCGGTCAACCCGGGTGTGTTGAACGCAGCGCAGTGTAGGCCCCGCAAGGACGCATTTTGCCCGTGCAAGTTACTTGTGGAAACCGTTTCTGTGCGCTATTTCACGCCATCTTGCGCGGCGACAACGCCGCGCCCCGGAGCGACGAGCGGGTCAGCCGCGCAGGCGGTCGATCAGCCCGTTGAGCGCCTCCAGCGACCCGAACTGGATCGCCAGCTCGCCCATGTCCTCCACCCGGCCGTTGCGCTTGACGCGTTTTTTCACACGCACCTCGACCTCGGCCATCAGCAGGTCCGACAGCTCTTCTTCCACACGCTTCAAGTCGCGCGACTTTTCCTTCTGGGGCTTTTGTGGCACCAGACTGAACTCGGCGCCGATCTTCTTGACCAGCGCCTCGGCCTCGCGCACCGACAGTTTCTTGGCCGCGATCTGGTTGCCCGCCGTGATCTGTGCGGCGCGGTCCAGCGACAGCAGTGCACGCGCATGGCCCATGTCGATGTCGCCCGCCATCAGCATGGTCTGCACCGGCTCGGCCAGGTTCAACAGGCGCAGCAGGTTGCTGGCCGCGCTGCGCGAGCGGCCCACGGCCTGTGCGGCCAGCTCGTGCGTGAGGCCAAACTCCTTGACCAGGCGCTGCAGGCCCTGGGCTTCTTCCAGGGGGTTGAGGTCTTCGCGCTGGATGTTTTCGATGAGCGCCATGGCGGCGGCCGACTCGTCCGGCACATCGCGCACCAGCACCGGCACCTCGGCCAAGCCTGCCAGGCGCGAGGCCCGAAAGCGCCGCTCGCCCGCAATGATTTCGTACTTGCCCGCGTGCTCCCCGCCCGTGAGGCGCCGCACCAGGATGGGCTGCATGATGCCCTGGGCCTTGATGGACTCGGCCAGCTCGTACAGCGCGCCCTCGTCCATGCGCGTGCGCGGCTGGTACACCCCCGGCACCAGTTCGGACAGCGGCAGGCTGCTGGGCAGACCCGCTTCGGCGGCCTGGGCCTGCTCCACTTTGTCTTCGACCTTGGGGCCCAGCAGGGCTTCCAGGCCTCGGCCGAGGCCCTTGGGTTTTTTGGTGACCATGAAATGCGTCTCGCGAAAGGAAAAAGGAAAGGGGGAAGAATCAGCGGTCGATGATGACCAGCGTGCCGCGGCTGCCGGGCGCCACGGCGTGGGGCACGCCTGCGGGCACGATGAACACCTCGCCCGCGTTCACCTCGGTGACCTGCCCTTGCAGGTCCAGGCGCATGCAGCCGTCCAGCACCAGCAGGGCTTCGTCAAAGTCGTGCGACTCGTCGGGGTAGGCCGCGTCATCCATGCGCAGCACCTTGAGGTTGGCACCCGCAGCGCGGCCCACCACCGTGGAGTTCCAGGCGCGGGGCAGTTGGTCGGCAAGGGCAGACAGGCTGATCTTGGTCATGGGTCGTTGGCCAGGGTTCAAAACGTCACAGTGCGGAGCGGCTCGCCACGCGGCGCCGCTTGCGACTGCGCCACAGGCGCAACCACACACCGAAGGCCACCGCGAGCAGCACGAGGGCCAGCATGAACTGCCCCAGCGCGCCCACCACCACCGCGCTGCTGGGCAGCAGCCAGGCAAGCACCACCTGCAAGGCGTCGCCAAGCCAGTAGAAGTCAGCCGTGACCCGCCGAGGTGGAGAGACAGCGCCGTCCGCCATCACCGGCGGGCGCTTGCGCCAAAAAACCCAGCGGCTCATGCCGGAGTGGCGAGCTGCAGCAGCCAGCCCCGCCCCTCTTCCCAGTCGCCCAGCCCGGATTCGGCATTGATGTGCCCGCGCTCGCCATAGTCCACAAACCGCGCACCCCAGGCCTGCGCCAGCCCCTCGGCACGCTCGAAGCTGCAGTACGGGTCGTTGCGGCTGCCCACCAGCACGGCCGGGAACGGCAGCGGCTGGCGCGCAATGGGCGCCCAGCCGTGGATCTGCGCGGCCAGGTCCGGCCGCTCCACATCGCCCGGCGCCACCAGCAGCGCGCCGCGCACCTTGGCCGCATGGCGGGTGTGTGCCGCCCACCAGGCCGTCAGGATGCAGCCCAGGCTGTGCGCCGCCAATACCACCGGGCCGTCGGCATCGGCCACGGTCTCTTCCAGGCGCGCAGACCAGTCGCCGCGCAGCGGGCGCATCCAGTCGTGCTGCTCCACGCGCTGGTAGCCATGCGCAGCCTCCCAGCGGCTTTGCCAGTGGTCGGGGCCAGAGTTCTGCCAGCCGGGCAGCAGCAGGATGTTGGAGGCTTTCATTACTATCAATTTAATAGCTAGCAGCGCATATCATTCAAGCGCCTGCGGCCATTTTGGCCATGGAGGCTGCGGCTGGGGGCATGGTTTTCACACGCGCAACCATCTCCTCGGCAAACTCCACAAAGGCCTGGCTGCCCTTGGCGGCCGGGTCGAACACCACACCGGGCAGCCCGTAGCTGGGCGCCTCGGCCAGGCGCACGTTGCGCGGGATCACGCTGTTGAACACCTTGTCGCCAAAATGGCCCTTGAGCTGGTCGCTCACCTGCTGCTGCAAGGTGATGCGCGGGTCGAACATCACGCGCAGCAGGCCGATGATCTGCAGGTCGGCATTGAGGTTGGCGTGCACCTGCTTGATGGTGTTGACCAGGTCGGTCAGGCCTTCCAGCGCGAAGTACTCGCACTGCATGGGCACGATCACGCCGTGGGCGCTGCACAGGCCGTTGAGAGTGAGCATCGACAGCGACGGAGGGCAGTCGATCAGCACGAAGTCGTAGTCACCATCGGCCTCCGCCAGCGCGGATTTGAGGCGCTTTTCGCGGTGCTCCAAAGTCACCAGCTCCACCTCGGCCCCGGCCAGTTCGCGGTTGGCGCCCAGCACCCAGTAGCCACACTTGTCCGACAGCACGGCCGCCTCTTTCACCGAGGCGGATTCGAGCAGCACGTCGTAAACCGTGAGGTCGAGGCTGCGCTTGTCCACGCCCGAGCCCATGGTGGCGTTGCCCTGCGGGTCCAGGTCCACCATCAGCACGCGCTGGCCGATCTTGGCCAGGCCAGCGGCAAGGTTGACGGTGGTGGTGGTCTTGCCCACCCCACCCTTTTGATTGGCAACGCAAAAAATCTTGGCCATGTGGGTGCTGCAGTTCGTGTGGTGTTATTTGGAGATGGCCAGCTTGATGCCAAAGCCGATCAGGAAGACGCCCGCGACTTTTTCCAGCGCGCGGCCGATGCGCGGGTTGGCGCGCATGCGCTCGGCCAGGTGATGCGTGAGCAGCACGGCGATCAGGCCATAGAGAAACGTCAGTGCCGCCACCGTGGCCGCCATCACGCCAAAGGTCAGCATGCCCTGGTGCCGGGCCGGGTCGACAAACAGCGGAAAGAACGCCATGTAAAACACGATGGCCTTGGGGTTGAGCAAGGTGATGAGCCCGGCCTGCTTGAAGTAGTGGCGCGGCTCGATGTTCAGGATGGGCTGGGCGCCCGGCTTGGCCGTGACCATCTTGAAGCCCAGCCACGCAAGGTAGGCCGCGCCCAGCCACTGCACGGCGTTGAAAGCCGCCGGGTAGGTGGCCAGCAGCGTGGCCACACCGGCCACCGCAGCCCACATCAACACCTGGTCGCCCGCAATCACGCCCATGGTGGCAGCCATACCGCCGCGAATACCGCCCTTGCTGGTGGAAGTGATGAGCGCCAGATTGCCCGGACCTGGGATGAGCAGAAACAACACAATGGCAGCGACAAAAGCGCCGTAGTCTGCGATGCCGAACATGGTTTCTCCTGGTGCGCGGGGAGGGTGCGGTCAAAAGAGGCACCCGGGTGAGCAGCCGAGTTTACGCGAGCCCCCTGCCCTGGCTGTCGAAAAGTCGGCGCCGCAGCGCCAAGGCCATCAGGCGGGCTTCATCCAGACGATGCAGCGCTCGGCGTCCAGGCCGGGTACCGTGAGCTGTTCCACGTGAAACACCGCCACATCCGCAGGCAGCGCGGCGATTTCGTCCTCGGGGTGTTTGCCCTTCATGGCCAGCCACACCCCGTGGGGCGCGGCCAGTGCGCTGCGCGACCAGGTCACAAAGTCTGGCAACGAGGCAAATGCGCGGCAGCTGATGAGGTCGAACGGCGTGCTCAACGTCTCAACCCGTGCGTGCACGCCATGCAGGTTGCGCAACTTGAGCGCCACCGCCGCCTGCTGGATGAACGCGGCCTTCTTGCCCACGGTGTCTACGCAACTCACATCGACATCCGGGCAGCAGATCGCGAACACCACGCCGGGCAGGCCGCCGCCCGATCCCACATCCAGCAGCTTCACCGCCGCCACCCCGCCCTGCTGCAGGCCTGCCACATGCCTGCGCAGCGGCGCCACGGCGGCCAGGCTGTCCAACAGGTGGTGCGTCATCATCTCCTGCGGGTCGCGCACGGCGGTCAGGTTGTAGACCTTGTTCCACTTCTGCAGCAGCGCCAGGAAGTCCATCAGCAGGGAAACCTGCGCATCGCTCAGGCCCAGCGCCAGGGCATCGGCCCCGGCTTGCAATTGCTGACGCAGGCTGTCATTGTTGCTGTTCACCACCATCGTCATGCCGTCACTTCGCCTTCTGCCTTGGCGGGCGCTGCCGGGGCCACCGCAAACTCCTTGAACCCGCCCTTCTTCAGATGCACCATCAGCAGCGAGATCGACGCGGGCGTGATGCCGGTGATGCGCGAGGCATGGCCCAGGGTCTCGGGCCGGTGGCGGCTGAGCACCTGGCGCGCCTCGATGCTCAGGGCCGTGACCTGCATGTAGTCCAGGTCGGGCGGCAGGCGCAGCTTTTCAAAGTGTGCGGCGCGTTCCACTTCATCCTTCTGGCGGTTGATGTAGCCCGCGTACTTGGCGGCGATCTCCACCTGTTCCACCACCGGCTCGCTCAAGTCGCCCAGAGTTTCACGTGAAACATCGGTGGTTGCGTACTTGCCGCAGTCCATCGACATCAGGTTGGCGTAGCTCACATCGGGGCGGCGCAGCAGCTCGAACAGGTTGTACTCGTGCTCAATACTCTTGCCCAGCACGCGCTCGGATTCGGCGGCAGGCAGGTTGCGCGGGTTCACCCAGGTGGCCTTCAGCCGCTCTGTTTCACGTGAAACTGCATCGCGCTTGCGGCTGAACGCATCCCAGCGTGCATCGTCCACCAGGCCCATCTGGCGCCCCACTTCGGTCAGGCGCATGTCTGCGTTGTCCTCGCGCAGCTGCAGGCGGAACTCGGCCCGGCTGGTGAACATGCGGTAGGGCTCGGTCACGCCCTTGGTGATCAGGTCGTCCACCAGCACGCCCAGGTAGGCCTCGTCGCGGCCAGGCAGCCAAGGCGCGTCGCCCCGGCATTGCAACGCGGCGTTGATACCCGCAAACAGGCCCTGGGCCGCCGCCTCTTCGTAGCCCGTGGTGCCGTTGATCTGCCCGGCAAAGAACAGGCCCTGGATCTGCCGTGTCTCGAAGCTGCTCTTGAGCGAGCGCGGGTCGAAGTAGTCGTACTCGATGGCGTAGCCGGGGCGCAGGATGTGCGCGTTTTCCAGCCCAGGCATGCTGCGCACCAGGTCGTACTGGATGTCGAACGGCAGGCTGGTGCTGATGCCGTTGGGGTAGAACTCGTGTGTGGTCAGGCCCTCGGGCTCCAGGAAGATCTGGTGGCTGTCCTTGTCGGCAAAGCGGTTGATCTTGTCTTCCACACTCGGGCAGTAGCGCGGGCCCACGCCTTCGATCTTGCCGGTGAACATGGGGCTGCGGTCAAAGCCGCTGCGGATGATCTCGTGTGTGCGCTCATTAGTGTGGGTGATCCAGCAGGGCACTTGCTGGGGATGCATCTGCGCGTTGCCCATGAAGCTGAACACAGGCACCGTGCCCTCGTTCACGCCGCCGGGCATGCCGTCGCCGGGCTGCTCGGTGCACTTGCTGAAGTCGATGCTGCGCCCGTCAATGCGCGGCGGCGTCCCCGTCTTCAGGCGCCCTTGGGGCAGCTTCAGCTCCTTGAGGCGCGCCGACAGCGACACGGCGGGAGGGTCCCCCGCCCGGCCCGCGGCGTAGTTATTCAAACCCACATGGATCTTGCCGTCCAGGAAGGTACCCGCCGTCAGCACCACCGTGCGGCTGCGGAAGCGGATGCCCACCTGCGTCACCGCGCCCACCACCCGGTCACCTTCCACCATCAGGTCGTCTACCGCCTGCTGGAACAGCCAGAGGTTGGGCTGGTTCTCCAGCATGCGGCGGATGGCGGCCTTGTACAGAATGCGATCGGCCTGTGCCCGCGTAGCACGCACCGCAGGGCCCTTGCTGCTGTTGAGGATGCGGAACTGGATGCCGCCCTCGTCCGTGGCCAGCGCCATGGCGCCACCCAGCGCGTCCACCTCTTTCACCAAGTGGCCCTTGCCGATGCCCCCAATGCTGGGGTTGCAACTCATCTGCCCCAGGGTCTCAATGTTGTGGGTCAGCAGCAGCGTTTTGCTGCCCATACGGGCAGCGGCCAGCGCGGCCTCGGTGCCTGCATGGCCACCGCCGACAACGATCACATCAAATTCCTGGGGGTACAACATGGGGGTGCTCCGGGGCCCGGAGGGCCCGACATTCAAAACCGCCCGCCCTCCTGCGACGGCCCAACGAGGGCGAGTCGCACTAGGGCGGGATGCATCATTCACCAGCCCATCGGGGCGGCAAGGGTGCAAGGGGAAACCCACGATTTTCCCACCTTTGCATGCTTTTTGTGCAAAGCCCTGGTGACAGCGGTTGCGCCACCCATCCGCAGCGCTACCAGCTCCTGCTGCATTGGGCGGATGTTCCACGTGAAACAAGCGCCCGCCCCCACACGCCGGAGGGCGGCAGCTTGCAGTATTCCTGCCGCGGCTTTGTGCTTCAATGGCCCGCATGACTACCCAACTTCTCATCTTCGCGGGCAGCACCCGCCAGCAATCCTTCAACCGCAAACTGGCCCACGCCACCGCTGCCATCGCGCGCGATGCAGGGGCCAGCGTCACGCTGATGGAGCTGTCGGACTTCAACATCCCGCTGTACAACGCTGACCTCGAAGCGCAGGGCACGCCTGCCGACGTGATCCGGCTCAAGGAAATCCTCTGGCAGCACCCGGCCTGGATCATCTGCTCGCCCGAGTACAACGGCAGCTACACCGCCCTGCTCAAGAACACCATCGACTGGGCCTCCAGCCCCGTCAAGGGCAACCCGGACTGGCAAGACGGCGGCAAGAGTTTTCGCGGCAAGGTCGTGGGCATGCTGAGCGCTTCGCCCGGCGCCCTGGGCGGCCTGCGCTCGCAGAGCCACCTGGCTCCCCTGCTGATCAATGCGGAATGCTGGCTGGCACCCAAGGCGTTTGCCCTGGGCTCGGCAGGCAGCGCGTTTGACGACAGCGGCAACCTCATCCAGCCAGCCCACCGCGACCGCGTGCGTGCCGTGGTGGACCAAGTGCTGTGGGGTGCCAGCCGCCTGCAGCCTGCTGGCGGTCAATAAGGCGGCCCGCCCGTGGACTGCCGCCCCGGTTGCGGCGCCTGCTGCACCGCCCCCTCCATCAGCTCGCCCATCCCCGGCATGCCCCAGGGCAAACCGGCCGGGGTGCGCTGCATTCAGCTGGGGGACGATGCGCGCTGCCGCATCTTTGGCCGACCCGAGCGCCCGGCGGTGTGCGCAGGGCTGATGCCCTCTGCCGAGATGTGCGGCAGCAACCAGGCGCAGGCCCTGCACTACCTGTCGCAGCTGGAATCGCTCACGCAACCGGCCCCGCGCTCATAGCCGGTCTTGCGGGGCCCCGAGAAGCAATGCAGGTGTTTCAAGCCCCAAAGTGACCTCAAGCGCAGTGCCACATGCGCCAGCAGCTATCAAAATAGTAGTTGCAAGCGAGGCTGTCACAAACTGCAGGTATGCGCCGTCTGTGCTTCACTGAAGCACTCCAACGCCGCCATTGCCATGACCACCACCGACCCCTTCACCACCCTGCGCCCTCGCCTCTTTGGCATTGCCTACCGCATGCTGGGCGTGCGGGCCGATGCCGAGGATGTGCTGCAGGATGCCTGGCTGCGCTGGAGCCGCACCGACGCCAGCACCCTGCAGTCGGCCGAGGCCTGGCTGGTGACCATCGTCACGCGGCTGTCCATTGACCGGCTGCGCGCGCTCAAGGCCGAGCGCGAGGCCTATGTGGGCTGGTGGCTGCCCGAGCCGCTGGTGGAGCTGGACGCGCACACGCCCGAGTCGGCCGCCGAGCTGGCGGGCGAGCTGTCGGTGGCCTTTCTGTACGTGCTGGAGCGGCTGGGGCCGGAGGAGCGCGCGGCCTTCTTGCTGCGCCAGGTGTTCGACTACGACTACCCGGAGATCGCCGCCCAGCTGGGCAAGACCGAGGCCAGTTGCCGCCAGATGGTGCACCGCGCCAGCGAGCGTGTGCAGCAGGCGCGCACCCGCTTCGAGGTGCCGCAGGCGGTGCACCACCAGTTGCTGCAACGCTTCATGAAAGCCGCCCAGAGCGGTGACCGCCACGCCATCGAGGCGCTGCTGAGCGAAGACGCCCAGCTCATCGGCGATGGCGGCGGTGTGGTGCCATCGTTCCCCAAGCCGCTGGTGGGGCCGTTTCGCATCACCAACCTGTACTGGGCGCTGTTCCGGCGCCTGGGCGCACAGGTGGTCTACCGCATGGCGCTCATCAATGGCGAGCCGGGCCTGCTGCGCTACGTGGACGGGCGCATCGAGTCGGCCCAGGCGTTTGTGACCGATGGCGAGCGCATCGTGGCCATCTACGCGGTGCGCAACCCGGACAAGCTGGCGGGCATCCCCGCCACGCTGCCGCTGTAAAGACACGGGCACAGCGCTGCTCGCGCGAACCGCTGCGCAGGCGGCCCCGGCAAGCGCGCCTGGGGAGAAAAAACAAACGCCTCCTGTCACAACCCGGCACGGCGCAGCGTCTTGATGGGTATGGAAGACGGCAATGCAGCCACATGGCGACATCGCCACAAGGCCCCGCACCAGCGCCGTCTTTCACCACCGTCATCAACAACCCTTTGCCATCACCCAGGAGATTTCCATGTCGCAACACAGCGCCCGCCTGCCCTACCACCAACTGTCGTCCAAGGCCTTCATGGGCCTGGTCAACGTCTCTGAAACCATCAAGAAAGGCCCGCTGGGCACCCGGCTGGCCGAGCTGGTGTTCCTGCGCGTTTCGCAGATCAACGGCTGCGCCTACTGCATGGACATGCACTGGAGCGCGCTCGTCAAGGACGGCGCCGACCCGCGCCACCTCAACGCCGTGGCCGGCTGGCGGGAGGCGCCGTTCTTCAGCGAACGCGAACGCGCCGCCTTCCGCTGGGCCGAGATCATCACAGCCACGCCCCACAGCGACGCGAGCGATGACGAATACGCCAAGCTGAAGGCCCTGTTCTCCGACGCCGAGATTTCCGACCTGGGCTTTGCCATCGCCGTCATCAACGCCTGGAACCTGCTGAACGCGGGCATGCGCGCCCCGATCCCGCAGGCCGGCTGAGCGCTAGCAGATGAGGGGTACGGGCCGGTGAAGGGGACATCGGCCCGTAGGGCCCGCTGCGGGCGCCGTGCACCAGAAATTCGCGTCCAAATGGCCGATAGCGCTAGTGAGTCATGCCTCTTTTGCTATCAATAATGAAGCAAAAGGCACCCGACACATGGCCGCGGGTGTAGCCTGCCTGACAGACCCGGCCACCGCCCCGCCCTACAGTGGTGTCTTCCCACCCACAACACCGGAGACACCCACCCATGCTCAACATCCCCTCGCTGCAAGGCAGCGTCAGCCCTGAAGAATGGCAGCTGCGCTGCGACCTGGCCGCGTGCTACCGGCTCGTCGCGCTGTACGGCTGGAGCGACCTGGTCTTCACCCACATCAGCGCCAAGCTGCCCGAGTCGGTGTCAGGCCCGGGCGAGCACCATTTCCTCATCAACCCCTATGGCCTCATGTTCGACGAGATCACGGCGTCGAGCCTGATCAAGGTGGACATGCTGTGCAACAAGCTGCACGACTCGCCCTTCCCCGTGAACCCTGCCGGGTTCGTGATCCACAGCGCCGTGCACGAGGCCCGGCCCGAGGCGGGCTGCGTGCTGCACACCCACACGCGCGCCGGCGTGGCCGTCAGCGCGCAAAAGGGCGGCGTGCTGCCCATCAGCCAGCAAAGCACGTTTGTGCTGGGCTCGCTGGCGTACCACGAGTACGAAGGCGTGGCCTTCCGCGACGAAGAAAAGCCGCGCCTGCAGGCCGACCTGGGCGAAGCCAACTTCCTCATGCTGCGCAACCACGGGCTGCTGACGGTGGGCAAGACCATTGCCGACGCCTTCCTGTCCATGTACACCTTCGAGAACACCTGCCGCATCCAGATCGACGCGCAGGCCGGGGGCGAACTGACGCAGGTGAACCCGCAGATCGTGACCGGCGTGGCCCAGGCCATGCGCGTGCAGACCGGCGGCCTGGGCGGCGCCTTTGCCTGGCCCGCGCTGCTGCGCAAGGTGCAGCGCGACCTGCCTGGATACGACAGCTGACGAGACCCGTCCCCGCTGCACCACGCGGCGGGCGCCGGGGTTGCGCCCCGGCGCCTGCAAGAATCCGGCGCAGCGCATAGGATCGGCGGTTTCCGACCGTTTTCAAGGACCGATCCATGAAGCTCTACTACTCCCCCGGCGCCTGCTCCCTGTCCCCCCACATCGCCCTGCAAGAGGCCGGCCTGGCCTACACCCCCGTGCTGGCCAGCACCAAGAGCCACAAGCTGCAGGACGGCACCGACTACTACACCATCAATGCGCTGGGCTACGTGCCCGTGCTGGAGCTGGACAACGGCGAGCGCCTGCGCGAAGGCCCGGCCATCGTGCAATACATTGCCGACCAAGTGCCCGACAAGCAGCTCGCCCCCGCCAACGGCACCCTGGCGCGCTACCGCCTGCAAGAGTGGCTGACCTTCATCGGCACCGAGCTGCACAAGGGCTTCAGCCCCCTGTTCAACCCCGCCACCCCCGAGGAATACAAGCCCATGGTGCGCGAGCGCCTGCTGCAACGCCTGCAGTGGGTGGATGGCCAGCTCGCCGGCAAGCAGTACCTGATGGGCGATCAGTTCACCGTGGCCGACGGCTACCTGTTCACCGTGACCAACTGGACCCAGCCCACCAAGCTCGACATCTCCGGCCTGGCCAACCTGGCGGCCTACCGTGAACGCGTGGGTGCCCGCCCCGCAGTGCAGGCGGCCATGAAGGCCGAAGGCCTGCTGAAATAGGGACACTCCCCTGAGGCGCTGCGGGGCGGCCCTTGCTCGGCGTTCCTGGCCTAGGCCCCGCCAGTATCGATTGGGAGCACGTAGCTCGACGCGCGGCCAAAACCCCTGTGTGCTACAGCGGCTTCTGCCGCCACGCCACCAGCGCCCCCACCCACAACGCGCAGGCCGAGAACACCAGCCCGCGCGCCAGGCCTCCAGGCCCGTCGGCGATCCAGCCCACCACCGTGGGCCCCACGATCTGCCCGGCCGCAAACACGATGGTGAACGCGCTGATGCCGCTGGCCCACAGCGCCTGCGGCAGGTTGTGCCGCACCAGCGCCGTGGTCGATGCCACCACCGACAAAAACACCCCGCCAAACAGCAGCCCCGAGGCCAACACCACCGGCCACGCGCCCGTGATGGCGGGCAGGATGGTGGCCACGCCCAGCAGCGCATTCAGGCGCGCCAGGGCCTCTCCGCCCCGGCTGCGATCCAGCAGCCCGGCCCAGATGCGCGACGACAGCACTACGGCCAGCCCCAGCAAGGCGTAGAACAGCGTCACCTCGCCCGCACCCCGGCCCTGCTCGCGCAGCAGCGCCACCACAAAGGTCATGTAGCCGATATAGCCCACGCCAAACAGGCCGTAACCCAGCAGCGCAGGGGCCAGGGCCCGCCAGCGCACGCGGTCGGGCACTGCAGCCTCCGGTGGGGTCCCGGACGCGGCGGCCACGGGTGCAGCCAGCCCGTTCAACACCCGCGCCGGCCACAGCAATGCCACCGTGGCCGCCACACAGGCCAGCGCCAAAGCCCACCAGGCCCAGGTCCAACTGTGCGGTGCTGGGGCCGCTGCGAGCACCGCAGGCACCAACAGCGCCGACAGGCTGATGCCCCAGCCCGTGCCGCCGTAGTACAGGCCCAGCAGCAAGCCACTGCGCCCCGGCACCTGCGCACCCAGCCGCGCCGCGAGCAAGCCCCCGGCAATGAACACCAGCGCACTGGCCCCACCAGCCAGCAGGCGCTGCGCCAACAAGGGCGTTGCCTGCGTAAAAAACCCGCTCAGGCCCATGAACACCGTGGCCATCACCGCGCCCACCAGCAGCACTGCCCCAGGGGCTGCGCGCCGCAACAGCCAGGGTGTGGCCAGAGCGCCCAGCAGATAGCCCAGCGCGTTCGCCGTGTTCATGCCCCCGGCCAGCGTGTACGACCAGCCCAGGTCTTCGCGCATGGGCGGCAGCAACAGGGCATAGGCAAACCGCGTGATGCCCAGCGAGATGGCGGCGCCCATCGACAAGGCCACGGCGAGCCACAGGCTGCGCAACGGGGAGACAGGGAACGGTGCGGGGGGCGATAGCAAGGGCATGGCCTTTCATTCTCATGCAACGGCCACGATGCTGCGGACGTGACGGGCTTGAGCGACTCGGCTAACACAAAACCGGAGCCCTTGTTGACGCGAGTGTGCTGCACGTTTTGCGCTGCAGCATTAAGCTGCAGGCCTGCTTTTTTGGCACATCGCCTTTCTCCAGGACTTCTCACCATGACCTCTTTGTTTGAACCCACCCGCGCGGGCGACCTCCAGCTGGCCAACCGCATCGCCATGGCGCCGCTCACGCGCAACCGCTCGCCCGAGGCCATCCCCACCGACCTGGTCGCCACCTACTACGCGCAGCGCGCCAGTGCCGGTCTCATCATTTCCGAGGCCACAGCCATCAGCCCGCAAGCCCAGGGCTATGCCGATGTGCCCGGCCTGTACGGCACCGAGCAGCTGGACGGCTGGAAGAAGGTCACCCGCGCCGTGCACGATGCCGGCGGCAAGATCGTGGTGCAGCTGTGGCATGTGGGCCGTGTCTCGCACACCGACTTGCAACCCGGCAACGCCGCTCCCGTCGCACCCTCGGCCGTGCAGGCCAACACCAAGACCGTGCTCATCAAAGACGGCGTGCCCACCTTCACACCCACCTCGATGCCCCGCGCACTCGATGCCGAAGAGATCCCCGGCATCGTGCAGGACTACCGCCACGCCGCGCGCAACGCCATTGCGTCGGGCTTTGACGGTGTGGAAATCCACGCAGCCAACGGCTACCTGATCGACCAGTTCCTCAAGACCGGTGCCAACCAGCGCACCGACGACTACGGCGGCAGCATCGCCAACCGCGCGCGCCTGCTGCTGGAAGTGACCCGCGCCATCGTCGAGGAAATCGGCGGCGGCCGCACCGGCATCCGCCTGTCGCCCGTCACCCCAGCCAACGACATCGTGGACGCCGATCCGCAGCCACTGTTCGACCATGTGGTGCGCCAGCTGGCGCCCCTGGGCCTTGCCTACATCCACGTGATCGAAGGCGCCACCGGTGGCCCGCGCGAAGTGGAAGGCCGCCCGTTTGACTACGCCGCCCTCAAGGCCGCCTACCGCGCAGCGGGTGGCAAGGGCGCATGGATGGTCAACAACGCCTACACGCGCGAACTGGCCGATGCCGCCCTGGCCAACGGTGCCGACATCGTGGCCTTTGGACGCCCCTTCATCGCCAACCCCGACCTGGTGGCGCGCCTGAAAGCCAACGCCCCGCTCAACGAGGTGAACCGCGCCACGCTGTACGGCGGCGGGGCCGAGGGGTACACGGACTACCCGGCGCTCAGCGCCTGAGTCCGCACCGCGCCGGAACGGCCCCATGGGGCCGCACCGGTTGCAGCTGCCGCTGCGCGAGCCAGCAGTCGCCTGCCGCAGTCAGCACCAAGCGGCGCAGTCGCTCAGGAGGGTGAGCCGAGCCCGATCGGACTGGGCGCCCGCATGACGATGCGGGTGAAGAGCCGGTCATAGGCCGCGTCGCGCGGCTTGCCCGGGGCCAGCGGGTTGGTGTTGCTGGCAAAGGCCGCGTCGATGGCAGTCCAATCGCCCGGCTGCAGGGTCTCCTGGGCGGCGGGCAGCACCACGGTTTCTTCCAGGCGCATGTGCTCCAGGTAAAAGCGGATGTAGCGCTCCAGTGCCAGCGCAAACGCCTCGCGGCGCGCATCGCCCATCAGCTCCCAGCCCAGCAGCAGGTGCTGCAGTTCGCGCACGGCGGCCTCGCCGCCCTCATGGTCACGCTCCAGCTGGGCGATGGCCTCGGCCGCCTGGGGCGAGCGCTCGGCCACCCTGGGGAACAGCCACTGCGACTCCTTGGGGTGGTGCTGGCGCTCGGGAAACTCGTCGATGTAGAACAGCATCGCCCGCATCACGTCAAAGAACGCGGCGGGCTCGTCGCCCGGGCCCTGGTCCAGCATCAGGCGCAGCGAGTGCAGCACCGCCGCGAGCGACGCATGCTCTTCGCGAATGGTTCGCAGACTGATCGACGGCATGGCGCACTCCCCAGGTTCAACAAGGCCCCAAGGGTGCCACGCGCGCACGGGTGCGCCCATGACGCAGGTCAATAAACCGCCGGGCAGCTCTGCCCACAAAAAAGCCCCGCAGACCAGGCCTGCGGGGCTCATCGGAAGAAAAGGCCTGGTGTGGTCAGTGCGTCAGGCGCGCCTGCGCGGCGCCTGTTGCCAGCGCCTGGGTTTGCGGCCCTGCATACGGTGCGGCCACGGCACCGCCGTGGCCGTAGCCGGCGGCCGATTCGGCCAGGCGGAACTGCTGCACCACGTGCGACAGGCGCGCGGCCTGCTCGCGCAGCGACTCGGCGGCTGCGGCGGACTCTTCCACCAGCGCCGCGTTCTGCTGCGTCATGCGGTCGATCTCGCCCACGGAGCTGTTCACCTGGCCGATGCCGGCCGATTGCTCGGACGCTGCGGCCGTGATCTCGCCAATGATGTCGCCCACGCGCTGCACGCTGCTCACGATGTCCTTCATGGCCGTGCCCGCTTCTTCCACGTGGCGCACGCCGCCATCCACGGCCGTCACGCTGCTCTGGATCAGGCCCTTGATGTCGCTGGCCGCCGCCGCACTGCGCTGCGCCAGGCTGCGCACCTCGCTGGCCACCACCGCAAAGCCCCGGCCCTGCTCGCCTGCGCGGGCCGCTTCCACGGCCGCGTTCAGCGCCAGGATATTGGTCTGGAAGGCAATGGAGTCGATCAGGCCGATGATGTCGCCGATCTTGCGGCTCGATGTCGAGATCTCGTGCATGCTGGCCACGGCCTGCTGCACCACGCCACCACCCTGTGTCGCCATCTGCGAGGCCGACGCGGCCAGCTGGTTCGCCATCTGCGACGACGACGCCGTCTGCTGCACCGTGGACGTGAGCTGCGACAGCGAGGACACGGCCTCCTGCGCGTTGCTGGCCGTCTGCTCGGTGCGCTGCGACAGGTCCTGGTTGCCCGTGGCGATCTCCTGGCTGGCCGTGGCGATGTTGCCGCTGGCATCGCGCACCTGCGCCACCAGCGCACTCAGGCCCTGCTGCATGTCGCGCAGCGCGCGCTGCAAATCGGCCACTTCGTCCTTGCCCTCGGCAGCAATGTGCTGCGACAGGTCGCCGCCCGCAATCGCCTGGGCCATCTTGCGTGCGTCTTCCAGCGGCTTGCAAATGGAGTTCATGTTCATGAGCGTGGTGGGCACCACCACCACGACGGTGATCAGCACCGCCAGTACAAATAGCCACTTGGTCTGGTTGGACACTTCGCTTTGCTGCGCCACGGACTTGGCCACCTCGGCGCGCAGCACCGAGTCCAGCTCGGCCATCAGCTTGTCGGCCTCGGCAAACTCCGCCACGGCCTTGCCGCTCATGCGGTTGGCAATGGTGGCGGTGTCATAGCCACCCGCCTCCAGCTGGCGCGCCACGTGCGCGAACAGCTCGCGGTAGCTGTCCAGGCGCTTGACGATGTTGCGCACCACCGGGTTGTCAGAGTCCTCCTCGCCTTCCAGGAACTTGTTGGCAATCTTCTTGGCCTTGTCCTGGCTCTCCACCCACTTGGCGTACGCGGCCTTCACGGCTTCGGGCTTCTCGTAGCCAATAATCATGTCCTTCTCGAACTGGCGGATGGCACCCATTTCGCCCCGCAGCTCGGCCATGTAGCCCACGTTGGCGAACGAGTGGTCCATGAAGTCCTGGCTCATGTTGTGGATGCGGAACATGCCCAGCATGCCCGCGCCTCCCAGCAACCCCAGCAGGCCCAGCACCACGCCAATGGCACCCAACATGCGCAAACGTATGGTGAACTGCCGCATGAGCGAGAAGAGATTCATGATCTGTCGTCCTTGATATAGCTATGCCAATGCGGTGACCGCACCTCCCCCGAGGCCACGGATTCGCAACAAATCGTTGCAGTTTGCCAGACATCGATGACCGTGCTGTACGTATTTATCACATGCGCCACCGCTTGAGTAGAAGGGCATTCGCCATCACGCTGACCGAGCTGAGCGCCATGGCCGCGCCCGCCACCACCGGGTTCAGGTAACCCAGCGCCGCCAGCGGAATGCCCGCCACGTTGTATGCAAACGCCCAAAACAGGTTCTGGCGGATCTTCATCACCGTGCGGTGCGAAATATCCAGCGCCGCCGCCACCAGCATCGGGTCGCCGCGCATCAGCGTGATGCCCGCTGCGTGTATGGCCACATCAGTCCCGTTGCCCATGGCCATGCCCACATCGGCCGCCGCCAGCGCGGGGGCATCGTTAACGCCGTCGCCCACCATCGCCACAATATGGCCCCCACGCTCCGCCGCTGCGCTGGGTCGCTGCCCCCCGAGGGGGCTTTCGCGCCTTGGGGCGGCCCGGCGGCGCTCATGGTGCTTGCCATCGCTGCCCTGTTGCAGCGCCGCCACCTTGGCGGCCTTGTCGCCCGGCAGCACCTCGGCCATCACCTCGCCCGCGGCCGGGTCCAGCCCCAGGCGCCGGGCCATGGCCTCGGCCGCGCCCCGGTTGTCGCCCGACACCATCACGGTGCGAATGCCGCGCGCCTTGAGCGCCGCCAGCGCCTCGCGCGCGCCCGGCTTGGGTTCGTCGCCAAAGGCCATCACCGCGCGCAATGCCAACCCTTCTGTGACCCGCTGGGCCACGGCGGACACCGTGGCGCCTTCGCGTTGCAACGCCTCCGCGCGGTCTGACAACGGGCCCAGTGCCACCCCCAGCTCCTGCATCCAGCGCAGGCTGCCCACCAGGTAGCTCTGGCCGTCCACCTCGCCCTCGGTGCCGCGCCCGGGCACAGCGCGCACGTCCTGCGCGGTGGCCACGCTGATCTGCCGCTCGCCCGCAGCCGCCACCACGGCACGCGCCAGCGGGTGTTCGCTGCCGCTTTGCACCGCAGCCACCGCCGCCATCACGGCCGCATCGTCGAAGCCTGGCACCACCTCAAACGCTGTCAGCCGGGGCTGGCCCACGGTCAGCGTGCCGGTCTTGTCAAAGGCCACCGTGTCCACCTTGTGCGCCAGCTCCAGCGCCTGCACGTCCTTGATCAGGATGCCGTGTTTAGCCGCCACGCCCGTGCCCGCCATGATGGCCGCGGGCGTGGCCAGCCCGAGCGCACAGGGGCAGGCAATCACCATCACGGCCACGGCGTGGATCAGCGCCGCCTCCAGCCCCGCGCCCATGGCCAGCCAGCCCGCCAGGGTCACCAGCGCCACCACCAGCACCACCGGCACAAAAATGGCCGACACCTGGTCCACCAGCCGCTGGATGGGCGCCTTGGCGGCCTGCGCGTCTTCCACCAGCCGGATGATCTGGGCCAGCACCGTCTCGGCACCCACGGCCGTCACCGCCATCACGATGCGGCCATCGCCGTTGATCGAGCCGCCCGTCAGCGCCGCGCCCACGTCGCGCGCCACCGGCAGGGGCTCGCCGGTCAGCATCGATTCATCCACCTGCGTGTGGCCCTCGTGCACCGTGCCATCGACGGGGATGCGCTCGCCAGGCCGCACCACCAATTGATCGCCCACCAGCACCTCAGACACCGGCACATCCACCTCGCCCTGCTTGGTGAGCAAATGAACCACATCCGGCCGCAGCGCATGCAGCGCGCGGATGGCGGCCGTGGTCTGGCGCTTGGCGCGCGCCTCCAGCCACTTGCCCAGCAGCACCAGCGTGACCACCACGGCCGAGGCCTCGAAGTACAGATGCGGCACATGCCCCGGGTGGTCTGAGGGCGCCGTGAGCCACAGCCACATCGACAAGCCCCAGCCCGCACTGGTGCCCAGCGCCACCAGCAAGTCCATGTTGCCACTCAGCGCCTTGGCCGCATGCCAGCCCGCCTTGTAAAACCGCGCCCCCAGGATGAACTGCACCGGCGTGGCCAGCACAAACTGCACCCAGGCGGGCAGCATCCAGCGCTGGCCGAACAGGTCACCGATCATGGGCAGCACCAGCGGCGCCGACAGCAGCAGGCCAATACCCACGGGTAAAAAGCCGGCCCAGGGCGACAAGTCCTCCGGAGCATCCTCCTGCCCCGCCGCACGCGGCTCGTAGCCCGCATTGCGCACCGCGCGGCGCAGGACCGCCTCCATGGCCGCGGCGTCAGCGCCTACCTGCGTGACAAAGGCAATGCGCGCAGACTCGGTCGCCAGATTGACCGAGGCCTCCTGCACGCCCGGCACCTTGCGCAGCGCGCGCTCCACACGGCCCACGCAGCTTGCGCAGGTCATGCCAGAAATGCCCAGGTCCAGCGAGTGCACAGACCCGGGCGCGGTGTTGAGGGGGGTGGTGATGGTGTTCATGGCCGGGATGCTGATCCTTGACGTGATGGCAAGGTCAAGCATTGATATTGATCAACCCTCACATCATGAGTGTCTTGAGCGATGTTTGACTCTGCCACGATGTCAAGCTTCAACATTCGCTTCGGTCGCATCCACGGCCACATTTCCAAACCCAACAAGGACACACCATGGCAACCAACACCACCACCTTCCAAGTACAGGGCATGACCTGCGGCCACTGCGAACGCGCCGTCACCCAGGCCGTGCAGCAGATAGATCCCAACGCCCAGGTGCGCATCGACCGCGCCAGCGGCAAGGTGGACGTGGACAGCACCGCCCCCCGCGAGGCCCTGGCCGCCGCCATTGCCGAAGAAGGCTACACCGTCGCGGCCTGAGCGCCGCGCCACCATGCACCCAGCGAGGGCCACACCATGACCACGCCCCACTCCCCCCATGCCTCGCATGTAACGCCAACCGCGCGCGCCAAGGCCGCTGCACCCCGCGCCACCACCTGGCCCGTGCCCATCGGCGTCGCTGCCAAGCGCGCAGGCATCTCGGCGCGCATGGTGCGGCACTACGAATCGCTGGGCCTCATCAACGGCGTGGCGCGCACCGACAGCGGCTACCGCCAGTACACCGAGGCCGACGTGCACGCCCTGCACTTCATCCGCCGCAGCCGCGACCTCGGCTTTTCGATGGAAGAAATCGCCGAACTGCTGGGCCTGTGGCACGACCGCGGCCGCGCCAGCAGCCAGGTCAAACGCATCGCGCAGCAGCATATTGACGACCTGAGCGAACGCATCGCCCAGATGCAGGCCATGCAGCGCAGCCTGCAAACGCTGGTGTCCTGCTGCCAAGGCAACGACCGGCCGGACTGCCCCATCCTGGACGACCTGGCAGCGGGGCAGACAGAACAACACGCCCCCCGGGCATCGCGCAAAACGCTACCAAATCAATAGCTGCTTGCGCATGTTCCACTAGCGCTTGGAGCGGTTTTTCTTTGAAATCTGTGTGGGCAGGCCCGTCAGGCACCCCCCAAACGCGCTGGAGCCTTGACCTTGCCAACTGCCGTTTTGCGGCGGGGTGCGGACGCTGGCGCGGCACCCGTGTCCGCGGCTGAAACCGGGGCCTGCGCAGGCCGCCGCAGCACCCCATCACACAGCGTCGCAATGCACTGCTGCGCCACCTGCTCGGGCGTGTATTCGCCATCGGGCTGGTACCAGCGGCCGATCCAGCTCAGGGCGCCAGCAATCACAAAGGCTGTCATCTTCGGGTCGCAGGGCTGCAGCGATCCTTCGGCCACGCCCTCGGCCACCAGGCGGCGAAATTCCTGGTCGATGGCGGACTTGAGGCGGCGCAGCTCCTTGCGGCTTTCGGGGGGCAGCTGCTCGTCGCCCACGCGGATCAGGCACATGCCGAAGTCCATGGTGACGATGCGCGCGTACACCTGCATGCAGGTCATGAGCTGGTCAATGGCCTTGCCGCCCGCTGCACGCGAGGCATCAATCCCCTCCAGCATCATCGTGAGGCCCTTGCTCACGCACTGCAGCAGGATCTCGTCCTTGTTCTTCACGTAGTAGTACAGCGTGGGCTTGGTCACGTTCAGGCGCGCGGCGATGTCGTCGAGCGAGGTGGCGTGAAAGCCGCGCTCGTTGAACAACTGGGCCGCCGCCTGCAGCACGGCATTGCGCTTGGCCTCGCGCTGGCGCTCGCGGTGCGACACCGGGGGCCAGGGAGACGCCGCAGCGGTCGGGGCTGGCGCAGGGGCGGGTGGGGCCGAGTCAACCTTCGCGGTTTTTTTGACCGGCTTGGCCAGCTTGACCTGTTTGGCAGCGGGTGCAGAAGACGGCGCTGCGGCGATGGGGGTGGCGCTGCGGCGGCGGGTTGCCACTTTGGCGTGGGGCATGGATGGCAGTTCCTCGGGAAAGTACGGATGCTGATGAGGGTCGCGGCTTCCAGAATCTACTTGCGAGTAAACAGTTTACGCACAAGTAGGAAATTTGCGCTGGGTTCCATCGAAATTTCTGTCAAAAGCTGCAGTCAACCCGTATTAGAAAGCCAATGGAGACAACCCCTTCCGGCCCCGCTGCTGCCACGCCCCTGCTGCAGGTGCAGGGCGTTACCTTGGCGTTCGGTGGCGTGAAGGCGCTGACCGGCGTAGGCTTTGACGTGCAGCCCGGCTCCATCACCGCCGTCATTGGCCCCAACGGTGCGGGCAAGACCTCGCTGTTCAACACCATCTCGGGCTTTTATCGGCCCAGCCAGGGCTCCATCCGCTTTCAGGGGCAAGACATCACCCGCGTGCCCGCACCGCAGCGCGCCAAGCTGGGCCTGGGCCGCAGCTTTCAAAACATCGCGCTGTTTCGCGGCATGACAGTGCTCGACAACATCAAGCTCGGCCGCCACGCGCACCTCAAGACCAATGTGCTTGATGCATTGCTGTACTTCGGCCGCGCGCGCCGCGAAGAGGCCGAACTGCGCCGCGACATCGAGGAACGCATCATCGACTTTCTCGAAATCGACCACATCCGCCACGCACCCGTCTCGGCCCTGCCCTACGGCCTGCAAAAGCGCGTGGAGATGGCCCGGGCCCTCGCCATGCAGCCGCAGATCCTGATGCTGGACGAGCCCGTGGCCGGCATGAACCGCGAAGAGACCGAAGACATGGCGCGCTTCATCCTCGATGTGCGCGAAGAATGGGGCGTGACAGTACTCATGGTCGAGCACGACATGGGCATGGTGATGGACCTGTCGGACCACGTGGTGGTGCTCAATTTCGGCCAGGTCATTGCCCAGGGCACACCCGCCGCCGTGCAGGCCAACCCCGAGGTCATCCGCGCCTACCTGGGCGCGGGCGATGTGGGCGACCTGCGCGCCAAGCTGCAGGGGGTGAGCACCGCATGACTGGCAACTTCGACTGGGCCTACCTGTTTGAGATCAGCCTCACCGGCATCGCCGGTGGCGGGCTGTATGCGCTGGCGGCGCTGGCCTTTGTGATGGTCTACAAGGCCACCCGCGTGGTCAACATCGCCATTGGCGAGCTGCTGATGGTGGGCGCCTACCTGTTCTTCACCTTCGCATCGATGTTTGCGCTGCCGCTGTGGCTGGCCATCCCCGCCGCCGTGCTGGGCACGGGCCTGCTGGGCGCGGTGATCGAGCGCACCATGATCCGCCCGCTGCTGGGCGAGCCGCCGATCTCCGTGTTCATGGTCACCGTGGGCTTGGCCTCGGTGCTGGTGGGCCTGGTGGAGATGATCTGGACGGCCGACCAGCGCCGCCTGCCCGACTTCATGCCCACGCAGCCCATCATGGTGGGTGACGCGTTCCTCGCGCCCAAGGTGTTCTGGGGTGCAGTGATTGCCGTCGTTTTCATCGCAGCAGTGCTGGTGGTGTTCCGCTTCTGGCGCGGTGGCGTGGCCCTGCGTGCCACGGCCAGCGACCAGGCCGCCGCGTATTCGGTGGGCATCAACGTGCCGCGTGTGTTCTCGCTGGCCTGGGTGGCCTCGGCCATGCTGGCGGCCATCTCCGGGATCATCGTCGGCTCGATTGGCGGCATCTCGTCCAGCATGGGCGTGTTCGGGCTGTCGGTGCTGGTGGTCGTCATCGTGGGCGGGCTCGACAGCGTGCTGGGCGCGCTCGTCGGCGGCATTCTCATCGGCCTGATCGAGGCGCTGGCCGGGGCCTACCTGGGCGGCGAATACAAGCTGCTGGCCACCTTCATCGTGCTGGTCGCGGTGCTGCTGGTGCGGCCGTACGGCCTGTTCGGCACCCACGAAATCGAGAGACTCTAAGGCCGGACCCATGCGCATCGGAACCCTCAAGGAAACCTACATCGCCGACGCGGCGCTGTTCGACTCGCGCACGCAAAAGGTGTGGCTGGCCGTGGGCGCTGCGCTGCTGGTGCTGTTCCCCTTCATGGCCAGCGACTACTGGCTGTACCTGGCCTGCCTGGTCAGCATCAATGTGGCCAGCGCCACGGGGCTCAACATCCTCACGGGCTACACGGGTCTCGTCAGCCTGGGGCAGGCGGCCTTCATGGGCCTGGGGGCCTACACCGTGGCCGTGCTGGAAACCAAGGTGGGCACGCCCTTTGTGCTCAACCTGCTGGCCGGTGGCTTCGTGGCCATGCTGGGCGGCATCGTGGTGGGCATCCCCTCGCTGCGCGTGAAGGGGCTGTACCTGGCGATTGCCACCATTGCCGCATCGTTCATCGCGCACTTCATCTTTGCCAACTGGAAGTTCACTGGCGGCACCGGTGGCCTGAGCGTGCCGCCCGCCAAGCTGTTCGGCATGGCACTCGATACATCGTTCCGCCTTTATTGGCTCATCGTGCCGGTCACCCTCCTCATGCTGCTGGGCGCGGCCAACCTGTTTCGCACGCGCGTGGGCCGTGCGTTCATCGCGATTCGCGACCGCGACATCTCGGCCGAGGTGCTGGGCATACCGCTGCTGCGCTACAAGCTGCTGTCGTTTGGGCTGTCGTCGTTCTATGCGGGGGTAGCGGGCGGGCTGTGGGCGTACTTCTTTCGCGTGGTCACGCCCGAGAGCTTTCCGCTGCTCATGTCCATCTTTTTCCTCGCGGCCATCATCGTCGGCGGCATGGGCTCCATCCTGGGCGGCATCCTGGGCGCAGTGTTCATGACCATGGTGCCCGAGCTGCTCAAGCTCGTGGTGGACCTGATGCCCGGCGGCAGCGAACTCACCGTGTTCCTCTCGCCGGTGCGCACGGTCATCTTTGGCCTGCTCATCATCGGTTTTCTCGTCTTCGAGCCCCATGGCCTGGCCGAAGTGTGGCGGCGCGTCCGTCGTTTCTTCCATCTCTGGCCTTTCCGAAACTGAGAGCCTATTGGTAGCCATTTCATGGGGTACGCATGACAACACACAGTCACGATCTAGGCGTCCGTCGCAGCGCATGCTGGCGGCCTGGGCAAGGCGGGGAACGACGAGCGTGGCTGTGTGCTGTCATGCCCGAAGGGTTGCCCCGCAGAGGTAGCGTCTGCAGCGTTGCCCATCCTCGCTGCACATCAGTGCAGCTTGCGGTGGGCGCCTTGCATCCACTGCCTCTGCGGGGCAACGTACCCCATGAAATGGCTATCAATAGGCTCTAACCCACAGGAGACAACCATGGACACACCACGCACTTCCTTCCAGCGCCGCCAACTCTTGCTCGGGGCCGCTGGCGCCGCAGCGCTCACCAGCCCGCTGTCGGTGCTGGCCCAAGGCGCTGAAGAGATCGTGATCGGCGGCTCCATCCCGCTCACCGGCGTGTTCGCGTTTGCGGGCGTGGGCATCAACGCGGGCATGGGCGACTACGTGAAGATGCTCAACGACGCGGGCGGCATCAAGGGCCGCAAGGTCAAGTACGTGCCCGAGGACACGGGCTACAAGGTCGATGTGTCGGTGGCTGCGTTCAAGAAGATCACCAGCCAGAACAAGGTCAACCTCTACTACGGCGACTCCACGGGCTTCTCCAAAACCATCAACCCCGAGCTGGACCGCAACGGCAACATCCTGATGGCCGGCGCGTCGTTTGCCACCGAACTCAACGACCCCAAGAAGTACCCCCACCAGTTCCTCGTGGGCCCCGACTACACCGAGATGTTCGGCATCCTGCTCAAGCACATCGCCAAGGAAAAGCCCGGTGCCAAGGTGGCCTTCGTGTACTCCGATTCGGAATTCGGCCGCGACCCCATCGAGTCCAGCGAAGCCATGGCCAAGCAGCTGGGCCTGTCGGTGCCCATCAAGATCATGACGCCCGCCGGCAGCGTGGATGTGTCCACCGAGGTCATCAAGCTGCGCCGCGCGGCGCCCGACTACACCATCTTCCACGGCTACATCCTCGCGCCCATCCCTGAGTTCATCACCCAGGGCAAGCAGCAGGGCATGACCAGCAAGTGGATGGGCACCTTCTGGACCATGGACAGCTCCACCGTCATGAAGATGGGCGAAGCCGCCGACGGCTTCATGGGTGTGATGCCGTATCGCTATTACTACGACACCGAGAAAGCGCCCATGCTGGAGAAGATCCGCGCGCTGCGGCCCGAGTACCAGAGCACGGCCTACATCCAGGGCTTCCTGGCCGCGATGCTGTTCACCGAGGCAGCCAAGCGCACGCTGGACGCTGGCAAGCCCCTTACCGGCCCCAACCTGAAGGCCGCACTCAATTCCATCAAGGACTTCGACACGGGCGGGCTGATCGGCGTGCCGATCACCATCAGCGGCAACTCCATCCCCGTGGGACGCGTGTACCGCGCCGACATGAAGGCGCAAAAAATGGTGGCCGCATCTGACTGGATCAAGCTCTGACCTCGCCTTTGCCATGACCCAGCCAACCCCGGCCAACGTCCTCGAAGTCAACAACATCGAGGTCATCTACAACAAGGTGGTGCAGGCCCTGCGCGGCCTGTCGCTGGCCGTGCCGCGGGGGCAGATCGTGGCGCTGCTGGGCAGCAACGGGGCAGGCAAGAGCACCACGCTCAAAGCCATCTCGGGCCTGCTGGCGCTGGAAGATGGCGTGGTCGAAAGCGGCAGCATCCACTTCAACGGCCAGCCAACGGCCGCCGTGGCCCCGCAGCAGCTGGTGCGCAACGGCCTGAGCCATGTGATGGAAGGCCGCCGCGTGTTTGAAGACCTTACGGTCGAAGAGAACCTGGTGGCGGCGACCTATGCGCTCACAGGGCGCAAGGATGCGACGCCGGATTTCGACCTGGTCTACAGCTACTTCCCGCGCCTGCACGAGCGGCGCAAGGGCCTGGCCGGGTACCTTTCGGGTGGCGAGCAGCAGATGCTGGCCATTGGCCGCGCGCTGATTGCGCAGCCCCAGCTCATCCTGCTCGACGAGCCCTCGCTGGGCCTTTCTCCGAAGCTGGTGGAAGACATCTTCACCATCATTGCGCGCATCAACGCCGAACGGGGCACCAGCATGCTGCTGGTGGAGCAGAACGCCACCGTGGCCCTAGCCGTGGCGCACCGGGGCTACATCATGGAGAACGGCAAGATCGTGATCGACGGCACGGCCGAGCGCCTGGCCAATGACCCGGACGTGCGCGAGTTCTACCTGGGCATGGGCGGTGGCGGCGAGGCGAAAAGCTTCAAGGACATCAAGCACTACAAGCGTCGCAAACGCTGGCTGTCATGAGCACACTCCCCGACCTCACCCTGCCCCAGATGCTGCGCGAGCGCGCACGCACCGACGCGCAGCGCATTGCCATCCGGCAAAAGGACTTCGGTATCTGGAAGCCCTTCACCTGGGCGCAGTACCACCAGCGCGCCAGCCACTTCGGCCTGGGGCTGCGCGCACTGGGCCTGCCTGCGGGCGGGCATGTGGGCGTGATCTCCGAGAACCGCATCGAATGGGTGCTGGCCCAGATGGGCGCGGGCCTGATGGGCGCCGTGACGGTCGGCGTGTACCCCACCAGCCCCACCAACGAGGTGGCCTATGTGGTGGGCCATGCCGACATCGAGATCATGGTCTGCGAAGACCAGGAGCAGACCGACAAGCTGCTGGCCGCGCTGCCCGAGTTGCCGCGCCTGAAAAAGATCGTGGTCATGGAGACCAAGGGCCTGCGCAGCTTTGCGCCCGAGGTGCGGCAGTTCATCACCACGTTTGACGAAGTGGAGCAGCTGGGCGCGGCGTCGGGCCACCAGGCCATCATCGACGATGCCCTGGCACGCCAGCGGCTGGATGACGTGGGCCTGATGATCTACACCTCGGGCTCCACCGGCAAGCCCAAGGGCGCGATGATTTCGTACCGCAACATACGGGGCGTGGTGCCTGGCATCGTGGACCGGCTGGAGCTGTCGCGCGAGACCACCCACCTGTCGTACCTGCCGCTGTGCCATGTGGCCGAGCAGATGCTGACCAGCTTTGTGCCCGTGTACATCGGCTCGCAGGTGAACTTTGGCGAATCCATCCGCACCGTGCAGGAAGACCTGCGCGAAGTCGCGCCCACCATGTTCCTGGGCGTGCCGCGCATCTGGGAAAAGCTGCACGCCGCCATCCACATCAAGCTGCAAGAAACCGGTGGCCTGCGCCGCGCGCTGTTCCACAAGGCCTACAACGCCTGCAGGCCCCTGGCCGAAAAGCCGCGCAGCGCCTGGAACGCTGCCGACAAGCTCACCTTTGCCGCGAGCTACTGGCTGGTGTTCCGTGCGCTGCAGAACTTCATTGGCCTGCGCAATGCCCATGTGGCACTCACCGGCGCGGCGCCGATTCCGCCCGACGTGGTGCGCTTTTTCCGCGTGCTGGGCGTGCCGCTCATCGAGGTGTATGGCCTGACCGAATCGACTGGCATGGTCACGGGCCACCGGTTTGACCACGTGGTGGTGGGCACCGTGGGCGTGCCCACACTGGGCGTGGAGCACCGCATTGCCGACAACGGTGAGCTGCAACTCAAAGGCGACATGGTGTTTGCGGGCTACTACAAGAACCCCGAAGCCACGGCCAGCAGCATCGTGGACGGCTGGTTGCACACGGGCGACGTGGTGCGCGAAGAGCAAGGCCAGATCAAGATCGTGGACCGCCTCAAGGACATCATGATCACGGCCGGCGGCAAAAACCTCACGCCGTCCGAAATCGAGAACACCATGAAGGGCAGCCCCTTCATCAAGGAATGCATCATCGTAGCCGAGGCGCGCAAGTTTGTCGGCGCGCTGGTGATGATCGACTACGAGACCGTGGGCAAGTGGGCCGAGGCGCGGCGCATTCCGTTCACGCACTTTCGCTCGCTGGTGGAGCACCCCGAGGTGCGTGGCCTCATTGACGCCGAAATCAACCAGGGCAACCAGCGCCTCGCGCAGGTCTCGCAGATTCGCAAGTTCCACCTGCTGACCAAGGAGCTGGACCACGACGACGGCGAGGTGACCGCGACGATGAAGGTGCGCCGCGCAAGCATCTACAAAACCTATGCGGCCGAGATCGAGGCGCTGTACCAATAGCCCAGGGCTTGCGCATTGGGACCCACTTACTATCAAAACAGGAGCTGATAGCGCAATATCCCCTAGCGCTTGAAGCGGATTGGACATGAAAAATACAGCCCCAGACCCTGCAGCATCCTCCAATGCACCGTCCGCGCCCGCCCCACAGCCGCCCCTGCTGCTGGAGCGCCACGGCGCCGTCGCCACGCTGCGCTTCAACCGGCCCGAGGCACTCAACGCCATCGACGTGCCCATGGCCAATGCCTTCCTCGCCGCCGTGCAGGCCATCGCTGCCGACCCCGGTGTGCGGGCCGTGGTGCTGCGTGGCAATGGCCGGGGCTTCATGGCCGGGGGCGACCTGGCCACGCTGCGCGCCGACCCGGTGCAGGGCGCCATCGACATCCTCACGCCGCTCAATGCCGCCCTTCAGTTGCTGGGACAGATGAACGCGCCGGTCATCGCGCAGGTGCACGGCGCCGCCGCCGGTGCGGGCTTGAGCCTGGTGCTGATGGCCGACTACGTGATCGCTGCCGAAGGCACACGCTTCAACCTGGCCTACATCAACCTGGGCACCAGCTGCGACGTCGGTGCCTCGTGGGCGCTGCCGCGCACCGTGGGCGTGCGCCAGGCGCTGGAGATCGCGCTGCTGGGCGAGGCCTTCACCGCGGACGATGCGCTGCGCCTGGGCCTCGTCAACCGCGTGGTACCCGGCGCCGAGCTGGACAGCGTCACCGCCGCCCTGGCCCAGCGCCTGGCCAACGGCCCCACGCTGGCCTACGGCGCCATGAAGCGCCTGATGCGCGCGTCGATGGACCGCACGCTGCCCGAGCAACTGGCCGCTGAAAAAGACGCCTTTGTGCACTGCGCGGGCACCGAAGACTTCCGCGCGGGGGTGGAGGCGTTTCACCAGCGCCAGAGCCCGCAGTTTGTGGGGCGGTAACGCAAGCGCAACTGCATCGCCGGCAGCCTCTTTCTTGTCTTCAAGCAGAGCCCTTACACTCCCGCCAAAACGGAGGGAGAGAGGGTATGAAGCCATCACGCCAACAAGGCAAGCTGCTGTTCAAAATCGCGGGCGTTCTCGCCGGGGTCGTGTTCGTTGCTTTTGGAATGCAGGAGCGGTCCGAGCTTTCCAGAACGCTCAAGCTCGGCAAACACGCCATGGTCGAGCCCATCACGCAGTACACGGAGTTCAAGAAAAGCGGTTCTTCCACCTACACCGCCGAGTTCCACTACAAGACCGACAGCGGCCAGCAGATGGTGGTGAAGCACAGTTTCCCGGAAGAGATCCTGACCGAATTCAAGGCCCATCGCCCGGTCGAAATCGCCTACATGCCCAACGACCCCAGCACGTTTGTGTTTGTGAAGCAGCAGTCTTCATGGACGCTGGTGGCGGTGGGCTGCGCATTGATGCTGGCCGCGCTGCTGCTGGCCTGATCGACGGTCCAACCTTCTGCACCGTACGCTCCTTGTGCCAGGGGCGGGGCTGGGGGAATGCCCCGGCACACAGCATTGGACTGAATCGCGGAACAGTGAGTTGAGCTGCCAGCCATTGATGGCGAACCCATCGGCCCTTAGAGTGAGGCCATGGCGACGACAACCTACACGGCTCCACGCACTCTCTTGCCCCTGTGGTGCAACATCGGCCGGATACCCCCGCAATAAAGCCATGATCACCGTCCGCCCCTCCTCCGAACGGGGCCGGTCCTCCACCGGCTGGCTGCACAGCGCCCACAGCTTTTCGTTTGGCGACTACTTCGACCTGCGCCACCAGGGCCATGGCAACCTGCTGGTGCTCAACGATGACACAGTGGCGCCCGGCAAAGGCTTTGGCACGCATGGGCACCGCGACATGGAGATCGTGAGCTACGTACTCGACGGCGCCCTGGCCCACCAGGACAACCTGCACGAACGCACCGGCCAACAACCTGGCGGCTCAGCGGCCTCGGGGGCGCCAGGGGCTGATTCGGCGGAGGCTCCCACCGGCATCCTGCACCCGGGCGACGTACAGCGCATGAGCGCCGGCTGGGGCGTGCGCCACAGCGAGTTCAATGCGCTGCCCGACCAGCCCACCCATTTCCTGCAGATCTGGATCAAGCCCCTGTTCACCGGCATCCGCCCCAGCTACGCACAAAAACACTTCCCGTCCGCAGACCGCCGGGGCCGCCTGGTGCGCATTGCCTCGCGCCGGGGAGAGGACGGCTCGGTGACCATGAACGCCGACGCCTCCATCTGGGCAGGCTTGCTGGATGGCAGCGAAACCGCCACCCAAGTGCTGAACCCCGAACGCCTGGCCTACGTGCACGTGGCGCGAGGGGCGGTGCAGGTCAACGGCATCGCGCTGTCTGGTGGCGATGGCGCCTTGCTGGACAGCGAAAACACGCTGACCCTGCACGACGGCCACCACGCCGAGGTGCTGGTGTTTGACCTGGCGCGGCGTTGAAACGCGTCACCCCAGCGCTTGGAACTGGCCCCATGACCCCCGACAAAGCCTTCCTTCACCTGCCTGAGCTGCAAGGCCGGCTGACCCCCGCCCATGCCTCGGGCCTGCGCCTCACCGACGAGGTGCTGGCCGAGTGGGACGCCCAGGCGCGCTGCCAGGGCCTGCCCGCCCACTGGCGCCTGCCAGATATCGAGGTTGAGCAATCCCGCCGCGAGGTGCTTTCCACGATCACCGCCGAGCAGCAGGATCTGTGGGTGTTTGCCTATGGCTCGCTGATGTGGAACCCAGGCTTTCACTTTGGCGAAGTGCGCCGCGCCTGCCTGCCCGGCTTTGCACGCCGCTTTGCCCTGAGCACCACCATCGGCCGGGGCACCCCCGATTGCCCGGGCCTGGTGCTAACCTTGCAGCGCACGGGCGACGAAGACCCACAGGGCTGCGAAGGCCTGGCATTCCGCATCCCGGCGCCGCTGGTGGAGGACGAGTCCCGCCTGCTGTGGCGGCGCGAGATGATCACCGGCGCCTACTGCCCGCAACTGCTGCCCCTGCCAACGCCCCAGGGCGAGGTGCAGGCGCTGGTGCTGGTCGCCAACACGGCCCATACCCATTACCGGGCCAATCTGTCGCTGCAGGCCACGGCCGCGACGATTGCCACCGCCTGCGGGCGCATCGGCAGCAACCGGGACTATCTGGAGCAACTGGTGCAGCAGTGCGAGGTGCTGGGCATTGAAGACGCCTATGTGCGCGAGCTGGCAGCGTTGGTGGATGCCGCCTGCGGCCACAGCCGCTGAAGCCACAATGGCCCGGCGGGCCACGATGTCAGAACGGCGCCGATTCCGGGTCGGTATCGACGGGCACTTCGCGGGGACCGGTCACCACGCCACCCCCAGCCACTTTGCGCGCCGGGGCAGAGGGTGCTGGTGCAGCCATTGGTGGCCGTGATGCCGCTGGAGCGGTTTCCGCCCGGTCGCTGGCCACTGCCTGCGCCGCACTCGCCACCCCACTCTCTGACTCCCCTCCCAGCGCCTCGATCAGGTCCGGAATCAGCTTGACCAGCTCGCCCGTGGCAATCGCCACGTCAGTGTCAAAGCCGCCATCGTCTGCCTTGGTGCCTTCAAACACCGTGTCCAGAAACGACACTTTCTTGATCTGCAGGCCTTCGGTGAGCATGAAGCTCACGCGATCGTCCCAGGTGAGGGCGAGCTTGGTCGGCAGCTTGCCGGCGTCGATGTGGGCCTGCACCTCCTCGATGTCCAGTGGGTGGCGGGCGTAGCGCACCACGGCTTTTTCCTCGTTGGCGCTTTTGAGTTCGCACTCGCGGTCCACAGTGAAGCCCACGGGTGGCTCCTGCTCCTTGAGCCAGTGGGCCATGGCGGCCTGGGGGCTGGTCTGGGTGTCGAGCAGCGACACCGACAGGCCGGGCAGCGATTCGACCAGCAAGGTCACCACTTCATCAGCACGGCCTTGGGCTGACGTGTCCAGCACCAGCAGGCGCGAGGCCGTGTCGATCCAGATCCACATCGAGCCCTGCTTGGTGAAGGCCATGGGCAGCAGGTCCAGCTTGGCCTCGTCTTTCAGTTCCTTGCTTTCCTTCTTGCCGGGCTTGCGGCCGGTTTCCTTTTCGATGCGTTCGGCCTTTTCCTTGACCTTGCGCGCCAGCACGCTGCCGGGCAACACCTTGGTCTCGACCATGAAACGCAGGATCCACTGCCCGCCCACCGATTCGACCAAGGGGCCATGTAGTTCACCCCGGGGGGGCACCCAGCCCAGCGACTTCTCTTGCGTGGCGCCACATTCCTGGAACGGGGCCTTGGCCAGGGCATCCTCTACTTGCGTCAGCTCGACCTGCCATTGCGGAGCAATGCGGTACACGATCATGTTCTTGAACACGGAAAACCTTTGGTTGGGGTCGCTGCGGACAACGACACGGACACGGAACCCGCCATTGTCGGCGGTCGCCACCCAGGCGCCGGGCCGCTGGGGCACAGGCAGCCCTTGAGGGACTAAAAACGCTACACAATCAATAGCAAGCAAGGCACATATCACTAGCGCATCGTCGACTATTTGCTCAAAATTATCTCGGAGGCCACTTTGCAAGCGTTCGCTGCAACTTTACACAGCCTCACCCAACGCGCACGGTGGCGATACGTGGGCGGCAGACACTGGACTCCAATCGCTGAAACGGTCGTTGCAGCGAGCTCACCACCGCGAAAGGACTTCCACCATGGCATCCCGTTTCTCCCACCCCATCTCTCACCGCATTGCCGCCACCGCCCTGCTCGCCGCCATGGCGTTGCCTGTGCTGGCCCAGCAGCCCCCAGCTGCGCCTGCGGCATCCCCCACAGCCCCTGCCAAGGCCGCCGAGGGCCGCCATGAACGCCACCATGGCGACATGGCCCAGCGCCATGCCAAGCGGCTGGCAGACCTCAAGGCCCAGCTCAAGCTGACACCTGCCCAGGAATCCGCCTGGACCACCTTCACCACCGCCATGCAACCCGGCGAACGCCCCGCCCGCCTGGACCGCCAGGACATGGACAAGCTGACCACGCCGGAACGCATCGACCGCATGCGGGCCCTGCGCGCTCAGCACGCTGCCGAAGCCGACCGCCGTGGCGAGGCCACCAAGGCCTTCTATGCCACGCTGACGCCCGAGCAGCAAAAGACCTTTGACGCCCAGGCCCACCGGGGCCACCCCATGGGTGGCATGCGGGGTGGCGAGGGCCGCCACGGGCACGGCGACCACCACGGCGGCATGCGCGGAGGCGAAGGCCGTCCGGCCCCCGCTCCGGCCAAATAAGGCCCCCGGCCAGGCGGACAGGCGCTAAGGCGTGCACCCGCCAACCCGGCGTTCTTCACAGAACGCCGGGTTTTTTGTTGTGGCGGCCAGCCCATGGGGAGCAGCGAACGGCAGCATGCGACGCAGCTGTGGATAACTCTGGGCACAGTTCTGGCACAACCGGGCAGTTATCCACACAAAAATCCGCCACCCGAAAGTTGTTGTCGGTGAGCCCCGCACTTTGTGCAAGCCGCCCCACACACTTTGCAGCGACGCAAGTACGCGCCAGCATTGAAGAAAAGACGCTTGTCCACACAAACAGGCGTTCTCTACTACTACTGCTATTTATATATAAAGCTATTAAAGAATAACCAGAACCCCAACTCCGGGGTACCCATCACACGCCTGCGACGTGCGGTTCTGCTTGTGGGGCCTGTCTGCACGGACATCACCACCAGGCCGTGGTGGCGACCGCTCAGCCTGCCCTGCGGATCACTCAGGTTCTCTTGGGCACCCACAGGCAGTCGGTAACCGCACGAAACGGCTTTGCGGCCTGGTAAGAGGGATGTGCTGCGCCAAGGCCCTGTGCGCCGCATCGACCATCGTCTGGGCAGGTTCTGACCGCCTCGCTGGCGTGCCCCAAGCCCCTGCAGTAGCGGAAGCGGAGCGTCACATCTTCCTTGGCGCTATCAATTAGAGAGCAATCAAGGCATACGGCCGTGGCCCTACGGGTCGTTTTGATTGAAATTCTTGCTGCCCACGCGCCCGGTGCGTAAAACTGGGGATAGTTTTGGCACAACCGGGGGCTTATCCACAGAAAAGTGCGATGCGCCGCTTTTGTCCCCGCTCGGGCGACAACGGGAGCAGGGCTGGGTGCACAGGGTTGGCAGCGGGCTAAATGCTTGCCAGCGCTGGCAAAAATGCAGTTGTCCACACGCCAGGCCGCCCTCTACTACTACGACTATGTATTTATAAAAGACATAAGAAGAAGACAGAGAACAACTGGGGCGATGCAAACGGCAGGGGTGGACGAAAGCAGCACCCACATGTCAGGCGTACCCGGGCTGCCCAGGACGGAAGATGGGATCTGGAGACGCCCAGAAGGCCGTAGAGGGCCTTGGGCGCAAAAGCAGGCCCAGGGGGGCCGAAACAGACCCACCGGCCGCTCACGGGCCTCCTGAGGCCCTCAGAAGGGAGTTAGGGTGGGATGGGACTAAGGGGTGGACAAGCGCCGGGAACACCTGGCGGGCGCCGCTTATGCCTGCGAGGTGCGCAGGAAGCTGTCCAGAACGTCCACCGACAGCGCCTTGCTGAACAGGTAGCCCTGGTAGAGCTGGCAACCTGCGCGGGCCAGCAGAGCGCATTGCTCGGGGGTCTCCACGCCTTCGGCGATCACTTCCAGCCCCAGGCTGCGCGACAGGCCGATGATGGTGTCCACGATCGCAGCGTCGTTGGGGTCGGTCAGCAGGTCACGCACAAAACTCTGGTCGATCTTGAGCTGGTCGAGTGGCATGCGCTTCAAGTAGCTCAGGCTGGAGTAGCCCGTGCCAAAGTCGTCCAGCGAGAAGCCCACCCCGTACGACCGCAGCGCGGTCATGGTGGCGATGGTGGTCTCCATGTCTTCCACCAGCAGGCTTTCGGTCAGCTCCAGCTTGAGCTGGGCCGAGGGCGCGCCGGTGATGGCGAGCACGCGGGCCACGTCGTCCACAAAACTGGCATGGCGGAACTGGCGCGAACTCACGTTGACGGCCATGGTCAGGTGCGACAGGGCCGGGTCGCTCTGCCAGCTGGCCAGCAGCTTGCACGCGGTGTGTAACACCCAGCGGCCCAGCGGCAGGATGAGGCCCGTCTCTTCAGCGAGCGGGATGAACTGCGCGGGCGACACCATGCCGCGCCGCGGGTGGGCCCAGCGCACCAGCGCCTCCACCCCCACACAGCGGCCCGACTGGTGGATTTGCGGCTGGAAGTGCAGCAGGAACTCTTCCTGCATCAGCGCCGAGCGCAGGTCGGTTTCCAGCCCCGCGCGCGCCGTGACCACAGCCTGCATGTCGGGGTCAAAAAAGCGCAAGGTGTTGCGGCCGGCCGTCTTGGCCTGGTACATGGCCAGGTCGGCCTGTTTGAGCAGCTCGCCCACTGTGGTGTGCTCGCCGGTGAACGGTGCAATGCCGATGCTCGGCGTGCTGCGGTACTGGTAGCCCTGCAGCGCATAGGGCACGGCCAGCATGGCCAGGATCTTTTCACCCACGCCCCGGGCGTGCAGCGCGAGCTCGTGCGGCTTGGGGCTGAGTTCTTCCAGCATGACCACAAACTCGTCACCCCCCAGCCGGGCCACCGTGTCCACGCTGCGCACGCAGGTGTTCAGGCGCTGCGCCACCTGTTGCAGCAGCAGGTCGCCCTGGTCGTGGCCCAGGGTGTCGTTCAGGGTCTTGAAGTTGTCGAGGTCGATGAACAGCAGCGCCCCGCCCTGCTGGCGCCGCTGCGCGGTGGCCAGGGCCTGGTGCATGCGGTCCATGAGCAGCATGCGGTTGGGCAGGCCGGTGAGCGCATCGTAGAACGCCAGGCGCTGGATCTCGCGCTCGCTGGCCTTGCGCTGGCGGATATCGGTGTTGATGGCCAGGATGGACTGTGGCTGGCCGTCGTCGCCACGCACCAGCGTCCAGCGGCCTTCCACCTCGATGGTGCTGCCATCGCGGTGGCGCTGTACGATCTCGCCGGTCCACTCGCCCTGCTCCAGCACCGTCTGCGTGGCGTGCCGGAAGTGCGTGGGGTCTTCGTAGAGCAGCGTCTCGATGGACTGCCCCAGCGCCTGCAGCTGCGACCAGCCGTACAGACGCTCTGCGCTCTTGTTCCAGAAGATGATGCGGTGGTCCAGGTCCCGCACCAGGATGGCGTCCTGGGCCTTGTCCAGCAGCGAGGCCTGGTGGCGGATGCGGATATCGGCCAGCTGCCGCTCGATCTCGGCCGACGCCCGCGAGGCAAAGATCTGCAGCGTGGAGGTGATGAAGTCCGTGTCGGCAATCGCGTGGCGGAACAGCACAAAGACGATGCCCACCACCTCGCCGTCGGCATTGCACAGCTGCTGGCCCACATAGGCCTGGGCACCCACCGCGCGCAGCACGGGGGCTTCGGGGTACAGCTGCTGCACCTTGTCGGTCACCACATGGGTACGCTGCGACATCAGCAACAGGCTGGGCGTGCCGGTCAGGCTGTATTCGTCGTTGGGCAGCATCTGGCCGTCGAGCACGGCGGCCAGCGTGACCACCCGGGGCGCCTGGTCTTGCGAATGCGGCAGCAGCCGCACCACGCAGCCGCCCTGGGCATCCAGCGCATCGGCCATGTTGCGCACCAACTGCACAAAAAATTCGGTGCCGGTGCTGGCCGACACGGCCGCCGCCACCTTGAGCACCGAAGCCTGCAGCCGCTGCTGCGCCTTGTGCGCGCGCAGGCTGGTGATGCCGATGGCCAGGTCGTTGGACAGCTCCTGCAGCAGTGCAGCTTCTTCGGGGCTGATCTGCAACACGTCGGGTGCGTACAGGTACAACAGGCCAAAACTGCGGTCCTGTGCGTGGTCGCGCGCATGCTCGCGCAACGGTAGGCAGATCACCCCGTGAAAGCCATGCTCCAGCATGCGCTCGGTCCAGTCGGCAAAGTCGCCTTCGGTGCGGATGTCCTGCACGATCACCGGCTGGCCGGTGCGCACCGCAATGCCCGCCGGGCCCCGGCCATAGGGGTCGTCGGCCGACCAGCTCAGTTGCAGGTTTTCCAGATAGTTCTGGTTGTAGCCCGCATGGGCCACAGGGCGGATGGATTTGCGCTCGTCGTCCAGCGCAAACCCCACCCAGCCCATGCGGTAGCCACCGATGTCCACCGCAATCTGGCAGATGGCCTGCAGCAGTGCGGCCTCGGACGTGGCGCGCACCAGGGTTTCGTTGCATGCGCTCAGCAGGCGCTGGGCACGGCCCATGCGCGCCAGCTCGCGCTCGGTGCGCAGGCGTTCGGTCACGTCGGTGGCCAGCACCTGGCGGGCTGGGCGCCCGTTGAAGCTGATGCTGCCCGCCGTGATCTCCACATCCATGAAGCTGCCGTCTTTCTTGATGTGGCGGCTGATGACCGGCGCGTTGCGCTGCTCCATCGGAACGGCGCGGATGTTGGCCTCGACGTTGGGGCGCCGGTCGGCGGGCCACAGGTCCAGCATCGACATGGTCAGCAGCTCGGACTCGGTGTAGCCATAGTGGCGTTCCATCGACCGGTTCACCGCCTGCAGCTGCAGGGTTTCGCGGTCGTACACCCACATGGGGTGCGGGTGCTCGTCAAACAGCATGCGGTATTGCTGCTCGGACGCATGCAGCTGCCCCGCCACATGCCGCAACTGCACCATGGCACCCAGCGACTCGGTCAGTATCTCCAGGTGCGCCACATCGCGGCGCGAAAATGCATTGACCTTGTCCGACGTGACCTTGAGCGACCCGACGATGGCGTCGCCACTGCGCAGCGGAACCGCCATGACCGACCGCACGCCGTGGCGGTGGGGCATCGACGCCATGTCCCAGCCCTCGGCCTCGGTGTCGTTGCACACCACGGTCTGGCCCTTGCTGAGCGCAGGCCAGAGCAAGCTCTGGTCCACTGGCAGCAGGTTGCCCACCGGGCGCACGTGGTCACCGGCCGAGGCTTGCGCCACCAGCTGGCGGCCTTGCAGCAGCTCCACCATGGCGCCGCGCGCTTCGGTCTGGCGCAGTACGGTGCTGGCCACCAGCTGCAGCACCTCGGGCAGCGGCATGTCCAGCGACGAAATGCGCTGCTGCACCTGCAGCAGCTCGGCATGGTTCTGTGCGTCGCGCTGGGCGTCCAGGTCGGCCAGCTTTTGCGTGCTGATGTCGGTCATGCCGCCCACCATGCGCACGGCCTTACCCTGCAGGTCGCGGATCAGGAAGCCCCGGTCCAGCACCCAGGCATAGCTGCCATCCTGGCGGCGAAAGCGGTACTCATCCGACCAGTGGTTGGCCGTGCCGTCGATGGCGGCATGGATACCTTCAAGCACTTCTTCGCTGTCATCGGGGTGCAGCCGCAAGGTCCACGAGGTGCTGTCCGGCGGCAACTGGTCGAGCGGCACGCCGAACAGGGTCTGCATGCCCTCGTTCCACCACATGGCATCGGTGTGCAGGTTCCAGTCCCACACCGCGTCGGCCGTGGCGCGTGAGACTAGGTGAAAGCGCTCTTCGCTTTCACGGCGGGCCTGCCGGGCCTGGTGCTGGGCCGAGATGTCCTGAAACGCCCCCTGAACCCGCATGATTTGGCCGTCAGCGTCGCGCACCGCCTGCCCGGTGGTGCGCACCCAGAAATGCCGCCCTGCCGGTGTGACGAGTTCGGCTTCCAGGTCAAACGGTGTGCCGTGGCGGATACAGCTCTCAAACGCTGCCTGCATGGCCTGCCGGTGCGGGGGCAGGTACAGCTCCATGATCTGTTCCACCGAGCCCACACGCCCCGCAATGCCGAAGGCGGCGGCGATCTCCTGCGACCAGTTCAGCCGCAGGCTGGGCAGCTCCACGATCCAGCCGCCAATGCGGGCCATCTGCCCGGCCACGCGCAGGGTCTCGCTCTGGGCCAGCAGTTCGGCATGCATCTTGTCGCGCTGCTGCACCAGGTCGGCCAGCACCTGCTTTTGGCGGCGCAGCTCCAGCTGCACCATGGCCTGCTCGGCCAGTATGCGCAGGCCCTCCAGCTGCTCGGCCTCGATGTGCCGGGGGATGGAGTCCAGCACCGCCAGCGTGCCCAGCGCCTGCCCCTCGGGGGTGACCAGCGGCACGCAGGCGTAAAAGCGCACATGGGGGTCCTGCGTGACCAGCGGGTTGTGGGCAAAAACCGGGTGCTTGTGGGTGTCGTTGACCACCATGGGCTCGCGGCTGCCGCTCAGTGCATGCGCGCAGAACGCAATCGCGCGCTCGGTCTCCTTGAACGGTATACCCACTGCGGCCTTGAACCACTGCCGGTCGCTGTCCACGAAGTTGACCACCGCCATGGGGCACTGGCATACACGCGCAGCCAGCGTGGTCAGCTGGTCAAAGCTGTCTTCCGTCGGGGTGTCGAGGATCGCGTAAGACTGCAGTGCCTGGAGCCGGGCGGCTTCTGCGGTGGCTTGCGCTGGTGGCATGGTCAGTCCACCGTGGCACCGCTGCGCACGCACCCATCCAGCCTGGTCAGTGCGACCAGGCCATCAGGAGTGGGGCGGAGCAACTTCGGCAAGGCAATCAGGCAATAGGTGGGTGCGTGCAATGCTGCCGCAACGCGCGCATGGGACCACAGCGCCACAGGCACTGTGGCAAAGAGTGTGAATGCTACACCGCACAGTCCTCGCTGGCGACGTGCGCCCATGGGGGTTTGTCCCAAAAAACACAGTGTTTTGACCTCGGGCAGTCACCCAGGCAACCTTCGCGCAGCACGAGGCTTGCTAACGTGGCCCCATGCAGATTTCCGAACTCGCGCAACAGGCCTCGGTGTCCGTCCACGCGCTGCGCCACTACGAGCGGCTGGGGCTCATCCACCCCGATCGCCGGGTTAACGGCTACCGCGACTATCCGGCCCGCATGCGGCGCGAGGTGGTGTTTATCGCCATGTCCCGCCAGCTGGGCTTCAGCCTGCCGCAGATTGCCCTTCGCCTGGATGAATACCGCGCCGGCACCCTCGGCATTGACGACATGGTGCAGGCCTTGCAGGCGCGTGTGGACGCGATCGACCAGCAGATCGCTGCGCTGCAGTCCCAAAAATCCACCGTGCAGGCGCACCAGGCCTGGTTGCGTGGCCAGTTGCTCAAGAAGCAGCGATCAAAAACCCCGGGTCGGCAAACACCCTCGGGCGCAGCCACTGCATCTACCAAGCCCTGGCCGCGTGTGCGTGCCCCGTCGGCCCGCAAACCCTAGACCCCTCGCAGCACCCAAACACCCCATCCCCTGGAGACCCCCACCATGACAGCCCCACTCACACCTGTGCCCCGCGATGCTTTGTCCAGCACACCCCGCAGCGCCATGGAAACCCTGCAGGCCGTGGTGCTGGCCATGCCGATGGCCCGCACGCTGGGGCTGCGCTTTGTCCATGCCGAGCCCGGCCGGGTGGAGGTGGAGATACCGGTGAGCGAGGCTTTCAGCTTTCGCCCCGGCCAGTTGCAGGCCACGGCCGTGTTTGCGGTGGCCGACTTTGCGGCGGTGGCGGCAGCAGGCAGCGTGTTGCCACCCGGCTGGACCAATGCCACGGTGGACACCACCTTGAAAATTGTGGCCCCTGCCCAGGGCGAGTGCCTGCGGGCGCGAGGCCGCGTGGTGGATGCGGGGCGCCTGCTCACCGTCTGTGCCGCCGACGTGTGGGCAGTGGATGCCGCCGGGCAGGAGCGGCTGTGCGCTACGCTGCTGGCCACGGCGCGCAACATCGACCTGGGGGCCACGAGGCCGCCCCAGGGCTGATAGCGCAGCCTGACGCCAGGCGTGCCAGCCGAGTACAAGCTGCGTCGGATGCGTCAGGCCTTCTGGCGCCGCGCCCGCACTGCTGCTGCCAGTCCTTCAAGGACCGGCACGGTTTGCGCCATGCTGATGCAGGCATCCGTCACCGACACGCCATGCGCCAGCGGCTGGCCGGGCACGATGTCCTGGCGGCCTTCCTGCAGGTGGCTCTCGATCATCAGGCCGGTGATGCGTGCGTCGCCTGCGGCAATCTGCTGCGCCACTTCTGCCGCCACCGTGATCTGGCGCTGGTGCTGCTTGCTGCTGTTGGCGTGGCTCACGTCAATCATCACCTGCTCGCGCAGGCCGGCGGCCTTGAGCACGGCGCAGGTCGCATCCACATCGGCGGCGCTGTAGTTGGGCTGCTTGCCGCCGCGCAGGATCACGTGGCAGTCCTGGTTGCCGCGCGTTTCAAAGATCGCGGCCTGGCCCATCTTGGTCATGCCCATGAAGGCGTGCGCGGCGCTGGCCGCCAGGATGGCGTCGCTCGCCACCTTCACGCCACCATCGGTGCCGTTCTTGAAACCCACGGGGCACGACAGGCCGCTGGCCAGCTGCCGGTGACTCTGGCTCTCGGTCGTGCGCGCGCCAATCGCGCCCCAGCTCACCAGGTCACTGATGAACTGCGGCGAGAGCAGGTCCAGGAACTCGGTGCCCACGGGCAGGCCCAGTGCCAGCACGTCCAGCAGCAGCTGGCGGGCCAGCTCCAGCCCCTCGTTGATGGCAAAGCTGCCGTCCAGATGCGGATCGTTGATGTAGCCCTTCCAGCCCACAGTGGTGCGCGGCTTTTCAAAGTACACCCGCATCACGATGAGCAGGTCGTCCTGCAGTGCATCGGCCTGTGCTTTCAGCTGGCGCGCATAGTCCATGGCCTGGCCATGGTCGTGGATAGAGCAAGGCCCTACCACCACGATCAGCCGGTCGTCCTGCCCATGCAGGATGCGCGAAATGGCAGCGCGGCTGGATTCGACCAGGGTCAGCGCCGCATCGGGCGTGGGCAGCCATTCCTGCAGCAGCGCCGGTGTGATCAGTGGGCGCACGGCCTTGATGCGCGTGTCATCAATGCGGGTGGTGTCGTGGGTGGAGATGGGGGTGGCGGAGCGGTGTGCGTGGGTCATGGTGGCCCCGATTGTCGCGGAGCCCGATCACAGGCCGAATCGAGGCACGTTGCTAGTTACCGGCGCGGCCCCCGCGCGAGACGCAGAGCAAGGGCCGCCCCGCAGCGAGTGCGTCGTCCCCTTGGGGGAAGGCGCGCAGCGCCTCAGGGGGAGCCTCTACGGCCTGCGGAACGCCGCATTCTGCCGCGCCCAGTGGCGCGACTGCAGGTGGTCCAGCCGCACCGTGCCGCCGGTGGACGGCGCATGCACGAACCGCCCTTCGCCCACATAGATGCCCGCGTGGCTGGGCTGGCGGCCTGTGCCAAACACCACCAGGTCGCCGGCGCGCAGCTCGCTGCCGTCGATGGGATAGCCCCAGGTGTTGAGCTGGGCCACCGTGCGCGGCGGTGGTGTACCCACCTGGTTGCGGTACACATAGCCGATCAGGCCGCTGCAATCAAAGCCCGAGTCCGGGGTGTTGCCGCCGTAGCGATACGGCGTGCCCACCAGGCCCAGCGCGTGGATAGCAATGTCGTGTGCCTGCTCCGGCGTGAGCGGCGGCGCCGTGCGTGTGGCAGCCTGCGGTGGCGACGAGGGGGACGGAGGCCGCGATGTACTGCAACCGGCCAGCACCAGCAGGGCGGCGGTGCAGGCGGCAAGGCTCAGGCTGTGAAAGGCGCGCATGGGCCCGAGGTTACTGGACTTGCACGGCTCCCTGCACTTTACCCAGGCTTCCCAAGGTCTTTGCGCGCCAAGCCTTGCGCAGGCCGCTGGCAGTGCCTGAGAAAACCCCCTGTCGATCCCCGTCAGAACGGGGTATTCCCTGCGGCCTGTTTGTACGCCATGCTGGATGCATCGCTGGCGCGCCGCATCGGAATGAATGCAACCCCGTGGGTCTCCACCCTGGGACCCGTTGCCAAAAACCCCATGCGCTCATAGAAGCCCCGGGCATGGGGTGTCGCGTTGACTGTGATGCCCGGTGCAGGGCCGGCAGCGATATGGGACAGGGCGTGTTGCCACAGTTGCTGCCCGTAGCCAAGTCCCTGGAAAGCCTCGGCCACAAACAGATGGAACAGGTGGCTGTCCTCCCGCACCACCACGACGCCCGCCAAGGTGTTGTTGCGTGTCCACCCCACCCAGGTCTTGAACGATGGACTCTGCAGCCGTAGCGCCACCGCCTCGGGCTGCAGGGTCTGTAAAAACGCCTCCGCACCACGCCCGTCTTTGTCCAGCGTGAAGAAGTGCGCCACCGACAACGCAAGCGCGCTGATGGCGGGCGCATCCCGGGTCGATGCGGTAAGAATTTCCATGCGGGTTTCGGTCACTCGGCCAGGGAAGTTGCTTCCGGATGCAACGCAGGCCGCCGCGCCATCAACCGGTTGGCCACGCTCACAATCGCTTGCACCGAGGCAGTCACGATGTTGTGGCTGGCGCCTGCCCCAAAGGTGGAACCTGCCACGCCGTCCATGGCTGCTTCCACAATGGCCATCGCCTGCGCGTTGGCGCCCGTGCCGGTGGCGCGTTCCTCGTAGTGGTCCACCCGCAGTGGCAGACCGAGCGCGTCCACCGTAGCTGCAATCGGCCCGTTGCCCTGGCCGCGCAGGGTCTGGCGCGTGCCGTCGATGGTCACGTCCAGCTCGATGCCCTGGCCGTCTTCATCGATGCGGTGGCTGTGGCAGGTGATGGCGGCTTGTACTGTGGCGTGTACGGGTGCCTGCAGGTAAGTGGCCTGGAACAGGCTCCACAACGCGTCGCCCGTCATCTCGCTTTCGCTCGCGTCCGTCTGGCGCTGCACCACGGCGCTGAACTCCACCTGCATGCGGCGCGGCATCACCACGCCATGTTCACGTTCGAGCAAGAACGCGATGCCGCCCTTGCCCGACTGGCTGTTCACCCGGATCACGCTGTCATACGTGCGGCCGAGGTCGGCCGGGTCGATGGGCAGGTAGGGCACTTCCCACAAGGCGTTCGGGTCTTGCGCAGCAAAGCCCTTCTTGATCGCATCCTGGTGCGAGCCCGAGAACGCGGTGAACACCAGGTCGCCCGCATACGGGTGGCGTGGATGCACGGGCAGCGAGGTGCATTCTTCGGCAATGCGCGCGACCGAGGTGATGTCCGAGAAGTCAAGGTTCGGGTGCACGCCCTGCGTGTACATGTTGAGCGCCAAGGTCACGATGTCCACGTTGCCGCAGCGCTCACCGTTGCCAAAGAGGCAGCCTTCCACACGGTCGGCACCGGCCATCATGGCCAACTCGGCCGCCGCCACGCCTGTGCCCCGGTCGTTGTGCGGGTGCACCGACAACACGATGTGCTCGCGTGGCGACAGGTGGCGATCCATCCACTCGATCTGGTCGGCAAACACGTTGGGCGTGGCGTTTTCCACCGTGGTGGGCAGGTTGATGATGATGGGGCGGCCAGGGCCCGCATTCCATGCGGCAACCGCCGTCTGGCAGGCCTTGAGGGATACGCTGAGTTCGGTGGCGCTGAAGGTCTCGGGCGAGTACTGCAGGGTCCACTGCGTTTCGGGCTGGGCGTCGGTGAGCTGCTTGAGGTAGCCCACATGGTGCGCGATGAGCTGCATCACCTGCGTCACGTTCATGCCAAACACGATGCGGCGCCACGCGGGCGCGGTGGCGTTGTACAAGTGGACGATGGCGCGGGGTGCGCCTTTCACGGCCTCCACGGTGCGTGCGATCAGGTCCTCGCGCGACTGGGTCATCACCATGATGGTCACGTCGTCGGGGATGAGGTTTTCGTCGATGAGGCGGCGCACAAAGTCGAAATCGATTTGCGACGCGGCGGGAAAGCCGACTTCGATCTCCTTGAAGCCGATACGCACCAGCTCGTGAAAGAGCTTCATCTTGCGCTCGCCGTTCATGGGCTCGAACAAGGCCTGGTTGCCATCGCGCAGGTCGGTGGAGAGCCACACGGGCGCCTGGGTGATGCTGCGGTTGGGCCATTGGCGGTCGGCGAGCGCAATGGGGGCGATGGGTTGGTATTTGGTGGCGGGCTTGGCAATCATGAGGGGCTCCACGAACGGTGTGTGCGGTGTGCCAATCAGGCACGGTGCACGGGTCAATCGGAATCGAAAGAAATCAAAACGAATGACATCCCCTGCAGCCCTTTGCGTGTGCAAAGGCTGGTTCGCGGGCCGGGGTCAGGGGGAAATCAGGTGTTGCGCAAAACGGCAACGGTGGCGAACGCAGGCAGACCCCGGCCAGGCACTAGGCCTAGCGATAGGGTGGATAGGAGCATGCTGCGTTGCATAGGGGACCAAAGATAGCACAGCGATGCTGCGGTGCGCAACCATTTGCATGAAATCTGCCTATGGCGCTGGTTGTATATGCCTAATTAGCTATCAAATATGTAGCAAATGAGGCTGGTAGCATGACGCCCTTGAATGCCCCCAGCTCTGCCACTGCCCATGGCGGCTGGCACGATTGGCCCCGATTCAGGAGATCCCATGCCTTACCTGTTGCTCATCATGGAACCCCACGGCCAGCGCGCCGAGCGGGGCCTGGCCGATGGCCAGGAGGCCTATGCCCGCATGCAGCGCTTTGGTGCGGGTCTGCAGGCCCGGGGCCTGTTGCGCGCCAGCGAGTCGCTGGCCTCGACCGAGCAGGCGGTGCGGCTGCAGGTGCGCGAAGGGCAGACCCGCCTGACCGATGGGCCGTTTGCCGAGACCAAGGAAATGGTGGGCGGCTTCTTTCTGATCGACTGCGCCACGCGCGACGAGGCCGTTGCCATTGCCCGCGGATGCCCGGCCGCCGAGTGGGCCACCGTGGAGGTGCGCGAACTGGCGCCCTGCTACCACGGCGCGGTGGATTGAATCAAGCCAAAGCGCCTGCCTGCAGCGCCAGAAACTGCGGCGCAGGCATGGGGCGTGCAAACACATAGCCCTGCAGCACATCGCAGCCTTGCCGCACCAGGTAGTCGGCCTGCTCCTGGGTTTCCACGCCCTCGGCGGTCACCTGCAGCCCCAGGCCGTGCGCCAGCGCCACAATGGCGGTGACGATGGCACGGCTGTGCTCCTGCCCCGGCAGGTCTTTGACAAAGCTGCGGTCGATCTTCAGGCGCCGCATGGGCAACTGGCGCAGATATGCCAGTGACGAGTAGCCGGTGCCAAAGTCATCGATGGCCAGGTGAATGCCCAGCTGGCTCAACCGGTGCAGCGTGTGGGCGCCGGCCTCCATGTTTTCCATCAGCACGGTTTCGGTCAGCTCGATTTCCAGCAGGTGCGCGGGCAGGCCCTCTTCGCGCAGGATGTCCATCACGCGTTCCAGAAACTGTGGGTCACCCAGCTGCCGCGCCGAGATGTTCACGGCCACGCGCAGGGGCGGGCCCCCTTTCCACTGTGCGGCGTCGCGGCAGGCGGTACGCATCACCCAGTAGCCCAGCGGGGCAATGAGTCCGCAGTCCTCGGCCACCGACACGGCTTCGAGCGGCGACACGGAACCCAGCTCCGCATGCGTCCAACGCAGCAAGGCCTCGGCGCCGACCAGGGCCCGGTCGCTGGCGGCAAACAGGGGCTGGTAGTGCAGCGCCAAACCGGTGCCCTGCTCCAGCTCGGCACGCAGCGCCTGTTCAATGGCCTGGCGCCGCACCACGGCCAGGTTCATCGACGCATCAAACCGCACGCAGCGGTTCTTGCCCATCTCCTTGGCGCGGTACATGGCGGTGTCGGCGTTGCTCACCAGCGCGTCCATGTCCATCGCATCGTCGGGAAACGTGGCAATGCCTGCGCTGCAGGTCACGTTGACCTGCTGGCCGACCTCGGTGTAAGCGGCCTGGAAGACGCTGACGATGCGCTGGGAGTATTTCTCCAGCGCCGCGTCATCCATGTCCAGCCGCAGGATCAACGCAAACTCGTCGCCCCCCAGGCGCGAGATGGTGTCGGTGCTGCGCACCACAGATTGCAGGCGCCGAGCCACCTGGCGCAACAGGCCGTCCCCCGCCGCATGGCCGAAGGTGTCGTTGAGTGTCTTGAAGTTGTCCAGGTCGATGTACACCAGTGCCACCCGGTAGCCCGCACCGCGTGCGCCCTGCAGCTCGGCGGCCAGCCGCTCGTTGAACGCGTGCCGGTTGCCCGTGCCGGTGACGGCGTCGGTGTGGGCCAGCGCGTGCAAGCGGTTCTCGGCCTCGCGCACAGCAGCGCGGCTGCGCAGCACCATGGCGGTGGCCATGGCCATCACGCAAATGGCGATCAACAAGGCGGTGCCAAACCGGATGCCCAGCCGCATGTATACCGCCGCCATCGACTTGCGGATGTACAGCGTGCCCCAGGTGGTGCCAGACGCCTCGACGGGCCGGGCGATCTCCAGCATGCGCCAGCCTGCGCGCTCTGCGGCGCCGTCCAGTCCCGTCGCACGCAGCGTGGTGGGAAAGTCCGGGTCGCGGTCGCGCGCGTAATGCGCGAACAGCACGCCATCCTTGTCGTACACCGTGGCGCTGATCACCATGGACGACGACCGCAGCGCGCCCAGCATTTCGTTGGCGGTGCTGGTGTCGCGGAACACCACGGCCGCCGAGATGTTGTCGGCCACGATGGCAGCTTCCACCCGGCTGTCTTGCAGCATGGACGCGCGGGTGCTCCAGTAGTCCACGCCGGTGAGCGCCAGCACCACGGTCAGTAGCGCCATGCCTGCGGCCAGGATGCCGGTGACCACCAGGCGCGATGACAGCAGGCCATGTGTCGCCGGGCTTGCGGGCGCTGCGGTGCCGGCTTCAGAGGGGTGTGTTTTCACCGGCCTCCCCTGGCCAGCCGCAGCAACCGTGAGCTGATGACGAGGCCGGCCTTGTTGGCGGCGTCGGGGCTGATGCCGAACACCACACGTCCTTCCTGCTGGGCCAGGGCGATGACGATTTCAGGATTCACAAAGGTGATTTCGTCCGACACGGTGAGGATGCCGTGGGATGGAGGCAGGGTACGAAGCAGCCGCAGAACAGGTTCCACTTCCGCGTTGTGGACGATGAGCACGCGGCAGCCACGAATCGCCGGCAGATCCAGCAACCGCACGCGCACGGTGCGGCCCTTGGTGGCCGGTTTGCCATCGAGCGCAGTCAGGGCGCGCTTGAGCGGGCTGAAGGCAGACACGCACACCGTGACGTCATTGCCGGGCGCGCCATCGCTGTCGGGCCAGTCGATGAACTGGATGAAGTTGAAGATGTAGGCGGCCTTGAGGTCCAGGTCAGCCACGGGCTCGTTGGCACGGGCTGCACTGGTGCCCACGCCACACACCGTCCACAGGCAGATCGCCAGCAGCGTGCGCAATCGCAGGGAATAGGCCATGGCTCAGAACGCGTACGTCAGCTTGATGCGGTAGGTACGCCCGTCCTGCCGGAGCGCATCTTCCCGCACCTCGAACGAAGCGGGGTCGGCGTAGCGGCGGTTGAACAGGTTGTACACCCCCAGCGATACATCCACATCCGCGATGCGCGTGGAATAGGTCAGATGGGTCAGCACATGCCCGGGCAGGCGGGCGTTGAGCACGGTGTTGCGCGGGCCGATGCCGATGGCCTCGATGGCGTAGCGGCCCGGGTTCCAGCCCCAGTTCGCGGGCGTGTGCAATACGTCGGACCACTGGAGCTTGAGCAGGTGCCGGGGCGAGTTGGTCAGCGCTCCATCCGTTGACGGGTCCCGCGCCTTTTGCCACCCGTAGGCCACGCGCAGGCGCCGCCCGCCCGCCCAGCGTTGTTCGGCCTCGGCCTCCAGGCCATGCACCTTGACGGTGCGGGTGTTGTTGAAGGTGAGCCGGTCCGAGTGGCCCAGGCTGTCCAGCGAGATCAGGTCGCTCACCCCCGACCGGAACGCCGTCAGCAGCAGGCGCGTGGCCCCGGTCGGGGCATGCTCCACGGCCAGTTCGGTGGTGCGCACACGCTCGGACCGGATGCTGGTGGTGTCCACCACGCCGCCGGGCAGGTTCACTCGGTAGTCGCGTTCATAGGCATTGGCCGGACGGTAGGCCGTGCCGTGCAGCAGCTTGACAGCGGTGGCCGCGTCCCACCAGTACACCAGCCCCAGGCGGGGGTGCAAGGCGCCCGCGCTGCCCGATTGCTGCCCCCACCGCAAGCCGGTGTGCAGCGTGAGGTCGGGGCGCAGTGCAAACTCATCCTGCACATAGACGCCCAGCACATTGCCGTTGCGGCGTGTGTCAAGGTACTGCGCGGGCGGGTCCAGGTCGTCATTGCGCTGCGCGATGCGGGTGTCGCGCCGGTAGTCCAGCCCCCACGACAGCTTGTGCCGCGCCAAGGCGGTGCTCACCCATTGCCATTCGGTGCCCCACCACTGGCCGGTGCCGACGTCTCGGTTCACCGTCACGGGCGGGTAGTCGTACACGTAGTCGCCCACGTACTGGTAGCGCCCTGCGTGCAGGCGTGCAGTGAAGGCCAGCGTGGGCTGCCACTGCGCGGTGTATTCGGCGGCCACGCGCGTGCTGGTGTCGATGTACCGCGAGCGCGGGTCGTTGAAAACCTGCGAGAACGCTGCCGTCGGGATGCCCTTGCTGCGCTCGCCATGGGCCAGGGTCAGCGTCAGTCCATCGCGTCGCATGCGGGCGAACAGCTGGGTGCTGCGGTCATAGTCCAGGCCGTGCGCCACGCCCTGGTGGCTGGCGGGCGCATCGAACGCGGGGTAGTACTGGTCGGCCCCGCGTGCGGTGGAGCGCGTGGCCGCGATCAGCCAGTCGCCTCCCTGCGCATCGACGGCGCCTACCGAAAACCGCAGCTTGGCGTAGCCATGGCTGCCGGCCTCGGTGCTCACCTGGGGCCCGCCCAGCTGGCGACCGTCGCGGGTGATGACATTGACCACGCCAAAAAACGCATTGGCCCCATACACCGCCGACCCGGGGCCAGGCACAAATTCCACCCGTTCCACCAGGTCCAGGTCGATGGGAAAGTCCGTGCCGATGCTCGCCTGGTCGTAGAGGTTGTCGTTGAAGCGTACGCCGTTGACCAGCAGCAGCACCCGCGTGTTGTAGTCGCCCGGCGTGGCAAAACCCCGTGTGCCCAGATAGTGGTAGCTGCGGTCGTAGGACACGTACAGCCCGCGCATGCTGGCCAGCACATCGGCCAGCGTGCGGTAGCCAAACAGCTGGATGTCATCGGCGGTCACCACGCTCACGGCCGCCGGGGCCTCCAGGGCCGTCTGTGCATACCGGCTGGCCGTGGTGACCTGCATCTGCATGAGCTGCTCCAGCGGCAGGTCGGCCATGGCGGCGATGTCGGACTGCGCGTGGGCTGCCGCCATGCCAGCGCACAGCCCCAATACCACCCATGGGCGGTGTGGCCGCTGTCGATAGGTCGATCCTCGTTTCATGGCAAAGGCACTGCGTGTGGCTGGCGGTTGTCCCCCCGTGGGGACTTCGCTGGCGGGCGGGCGGGAGGATGCGGGGCGAAGTCTCAGGATCGATGAATCAGTCTTTACAAATTGTATCGACCAGGGGTTGCAAAACCCAGTGCGGGCGCTCAGTAGTCTCCCTATGGCGGCCCCTCGCCCGCCCCGCGCGCCAACCGCCCAGGATAGGTGTTAACCCTCGTTTCACCCGGGCTTGCACATCCGGATGTCGATTTCGGGCGCTCCCATTCGTCGTCACTGTGAAGCACCTGGCATGGACCGTCGGCGCTTCCGCATTTTTTACTACCCTGAGGAGAACCCCATGCGCTTCATGATCATCATCCAGGCCACCGCCGAATCCGAACAGGGCTGCCAGCCGACCGCAGCCCTGATGACTGCGATGGCCCGCTACCACGAAGAACTCGCGCGGGCCGGCGTGCTGCTGGACGCCAGTGGCCTGCAGCCCTCCGCCAAGGGCTGGCGCGTGGGCTACGGCGCCAGTGGCACCCGCACCGTCACCGACGGCCCGTTCACCGAGACCAAGGAGCTGATCGCGGGCTACACACTCATCCAGGTGCGCAGCCGCGACGAGGCGCTGGAATGGACCCGCCGCTTTCCCAATCCACGCGGCGAGGGCCTGGATGCCGAGATCGAAGTGCGCCAGCTATATGAGATGGAGGACTTTGCCGGGGTGGATGGCGTCGAGCAGTTCCGCGACCTCGAAGCCCTGCGCGGCTGATGCCCAGCGTGAAGGACAACATCCCCATGATCAAGACCATCGCCCTCGTGCTGCTGGCGGCCCTGGCGCTGCTGCTGGCGTTTGCCGCCACCCGCCCCGACACCTTCCGCGTGGAGCGCAGCCGCGTGATTGCGGCACCGCCCGAGCGGGTGTACGGGCTCATCCACGACCTGCGTTAGGGCCTGTTCACCTTATTTTTGCCAGATGCGTTGCGATGCCCAAGGGCCAGGCGCAAGGCGCCAAACGAAGCTGGGGTGCGGCCCCAGCGAGGCTTGGCAACGCCGCGGATGGCCCTTGGGCATCGCAACCCGGAGGGAAGGCCTCCCCCGCCACACCACTCGTCGTTGCGGTCCTAGCCAAGGCCCCGGCCTTGGCGTCGTCGCGCGCCTAGATTGGCATGGCGGGGGAGGCCTTCGCACTGGCAAAAATAAGGTGAACAGGCCCTGGTTCAACACCTGGAACCCGTATGAACGCAAGGACCCGGCCATCCAGGGCCAGTACAGCGCCGCCACCAGCGGCCCCGGCGCTCGCTACGCCTGGCAGAGCGACAAGGTGGGCGTGGGCAGCATGGAGATCGTCGAGGCCACTGCGCCACGCCGCGTGGGCATGAAGCTCGACTTTGTGAAGCCCTTCGAAGCCCACAACCAGGTGGAATTCACCCTGCAGCCCGAAGGCGCAGGGGCCACGCGCGTGACCTGGGCCATGCAGGGCCCCGTGCCCTACCTGGCCAAGATCGCCCACCTGGTGTTCAACATGGACCGCATGGTGGGGCAGGACTTCGAGGAGGGCCTGGCAAACCTGCAGGCTGTGGCGCAGAAGACCGCCCCATGATTGCGCGCCACCGCCCCTTCACCTTTGCCAAACCCATCGTTTCCCTTTACCGTCATCACCCTTCTGGAGAGTCGTCATGCATGCACAGATTTTCGTGAACCTGCCCATCGACAACATGGCCCGCTCGCAGGCGTTTTTCCGCGCCCTGGGCTACGAGTTCAACCCCCAGTTCACCAACGACCAGGGCGCCTGCCTGGTGGTGGGCGAGAGCCTCTTCGTGATGCTGCTGGTCAAGAGCTTTTATCAAACCTTCACCGACAAAACGATTGCCGACGCACGCACCACGTCGGAGGTGCTGGTGTGCTTCTCGTGCAGCAGTCGCGAAGAGGTCGATGCGCTGGTGGACAAGGCCGTGGCTGCAGGCGGCACCACACCGCGCCCGGCGCAAGACCTGGGTTTCATGTACTCGCGCAGCTTTGACGACCTCGATGGTCACACCTGGGAGTTTGTGCATATGGTGGATGCCAGCAAGGCGCTGGGCTGAGAAGGTGTGAATGAATGCGCCGGATTCATTCACACCTCTTGATCGCGTGAACCCCTCTGCCCTGCCCGACCGCGATGCCCTGCACCGCAGCATCGACTCGGTGTGGCGCATCGAGGCTGCGCGCATCATTGCCAGCGTGGCGCGCATGACGCGCGACGTGGGCCGGGCCGAGGAACTGGCGCAAGACGCCCTGGTGGCCGCGCTGGAGCACTGGCCCAAAGACGGCCTGCCCGCCAACCCGGCCGCGTGGCTCATGACGACCGCCAAGCGCCGCGCCATCGACCACCTGCGCCAGCAGGCGCTGCACCAGCGCGAGCACGAGGCCCTGGGCCATGACCTCGAAGCGCTCGAGGCGCAGTACGCGCCCGATGTGGTGGACACCCTGATGCACGCCGAGCAGGACGACATTGGCGACGACCTGCTGCGCCTGATCTTCACCGCCTGCCACCCCGTGCTGCCCACCGAGGCGCGGGTGGCGCTCACGCTGCGGCTGCTGGGCGGCCTCACCACGGCCGAGATCGCGCGCGCCTTCCTGGTGCCCGAGCCCACCGTGGCCCAGCGCATCGTGCGTGCCAAGCGCAGCCTCACGGCCGCCCGTGTGCCGTTTGAAGTGCCCGGGGCGGCCGAGCGCGCGCCGCGCCTGGCCTCGGTGCTGGAGGTGATCTACCTCATCTTCAACGAAGGCTATGCCGCCACCGCGGGCGACGATTGGATGCGCCCCGCGCTGTGTGGCGAAGCCCAGCGCCTGGTGCGGGTGCTGGCCAGCCTGGCGCCCGACGAGCCCGAGGTGCAAGGCCTGGTGGCGCTACTCGAAATCCAGGCCTCACGCCTGCCCGCACGCACCGATGCACAAGGCCAGCCCGTGCTGCTCATGGACCAGGACCGCGCGCGCTGGGACCACCTCCTGGTGCGCCGGGGCCTGGCCGCCCTGGACAAGGCCGAGCAACTCGCGCACGCCGGCAAGCCCTGGGGGCCGTACGCATTGCAGGGCGCCATCGCGGCCTGCCACGCACGCGCCCGGCAGGCGCAAGACACCGACTGGCCCCACATCGTGGCGCTGTACGACGCACTGCTGCAGGTGGCGCCCTCGCCCGTGGTGGCACTGAACCGCGCCGTGGCCGTGGGCATGGCCGAGGGGCCGGAGGCCGCGCTGGCGCTGGTCGATGCCCTGGCCAGCGACCCCCTGCTGCGCCACTACCACTGGCTGCCCAGCGTGCGCGGCGACCTGTTGGCCAAGCTGGGCCGGGGAGATGAAGCGCGTGCCGAGTTCGAGCGCGCGGCCAGCCTCACCCGCAACGCGCAGGAAAAGGCGCTGCTGCTGGCCCGCGCCTGCGGCTGAAGGCCGGTGTTGTGCTCACCCTCACCCCGCTGCAAGGACGCCCCCCTCATGCCCCACCCTGCCCCTGAATACCCACTGGAAGGCGGCTGCACCTGCCGCCATGTGCGCTACCGCCTGTTGGCGCCCCCACTGTTTGTGCACTGCTGCCACTGCCGCTGGTGCCAGCGCGAAAGCGGCGCTGCCTTTGCGCTGAACGCGATGATCGAGGCCGACCGCGTGGAGCTGCTCGCGGGCACCCCGGCGATGGTGCACACCCCGTCAGAAAGTGGCCTGGGCCAGCAGATCGTGCGTTGCCCCCGCTGCCAGGTGGCGGTCTGGAGCCACTACGCAGGCGCGGGGCCCGTGATGGCGTTTGTGCGCGTGGGCACGCTGGATGCGCCCGACCACCTGCCGCCCGACATCCATATCTTCACGGCCTCCAAACAGCCCTGGGTGGTGTTGCCGCCGGGGATACCCGCCGTGGCGGAATATTACGAACGCGAGGGGTTGTGGCCTGTGCAAAGCATCGCCCGTCGCCAGGCGGTGCTGCCGCGCATCCAGGCCTACCGTGCGGCTGCGGGGCTCGACCCGGCCTGACGGCGTGTGCCGGGAGGGGGGCTCAGCGCCGGCGGCGCTTTTTGATGGTCTGGCCTTGCGGCGTGGCGGCCTTGGGTGCCAGCCCCAGGGCGGCGCGGGCCAGCGTATCGGCCGCGCCATTGCGGTGGCGGGGAATCCACTGGACCTGGGCTTGTGGGAACTGCCGCAGTGCCTGGCGTGCTTCGCCAAACAGCGTCGCCAGCCGCGCGATCGGTGCCGTGGGATGGCCGCCCAGCTGCTCCACCAGCACGCTGTTGTCGCTGAACACGTGCACTTGGGTTGATGTGGCAATGCCCTGCTGCGCGAGCCACTGCAGCGCCAACATCAGCGCGCGCAACTCGGCCTCGTTGTTGCAGCCGGTGAAGGTGGTGGCTTCGCAGATCTGGTGCCGCACGGTCCCGTCGGGGCCGGTCAGCACGGCCCCCAGGCCCATGCGCCCCGGGTTGGGCCAGGCACTGCCGTCGCAGTGGATCACCCAGGCACCCGGGGCGAGCGGCGCGGCCGCCCGTGCAGCGGTCACTTGTAAAAAGCTTCGACCGTGCCCTTGATCTTGATGAGCAGCGGCTGGCCCTTGCGGTCCACCGTCTTGCCGGCGGGCACCTTCACCCAGCCTTCGCTGATGCAGTATTCCTCCACATCAAAACGCTCCTTGCCGTTCAGGCGGATGCCGATGTCGTGCTCGAACACGGCGGCCACATGGTGCGGGCTGCGGGGGTTGACCGACAGGTGGTCGGGCAGGGGCGGCAGGGCGGGGGTGTTGGGGGTGGTGGCTTCGGTCATAGAGGTCTCAGCGAGAAAGGAGAAAACGCAAAGCGCGGATTCTCCGGCATTTGGGGTGCCGGCCTTCCCAGCGTTCGATCATCGCCCCAGCGGCGCCACCCCGATCAGCCACGCATGGCCCCAGAACGCAAAGCCCGCCCAGGCCACTGCACCCACCACCACAGCCGCCGCCGTGCCTGCAGCGCTGCCTGCCGCGTACACGGTGCCCTGCGCCCGGTCGCGCTGGCGCGCGGCGCGAAAGCTCAGCACCGCCCACAGCAAGAAGCTGCCAAACAGCAGCACGTCGGCCAGGTTGCCGTTGGACAGCAAATGCGCCAGCGCCCACACCTTCACGCCCAGCACCATGGGGTGGTGCAGCCGGGCCTTGAGGGCGTTGCGCGGCACATAGGTGGCGGCCAGCAGCACAAAGGCGATCAGCGTCAGCAGCGCTGCGGCGTGCCGCATGCCGATGGGCGGCACCCACAGCACCACCGGCTGCTGCCGCGCCAGGCCGTAGCCCCAGACGATGAACGCCAGGCCCACGGCCGACACCAGCGAATACAGCCCTTTCCACGGCATCTCGCCCAGGCGCGCCCGCGTCTGCGTGCGCCAGCCATCGGCCACGATGCGCACCGAGTGCACGCCCAGAAACAACACCAGTCCCAGTACCAGATACCCCATGGCCAAGCCTTTCTTGTCGTCGTGAATCAACAGGGGCTGGCGCGCCGACATCTGGCGGCGTGGCCCCTCGGTCTTGCTTGGGCGGATTATCGGCAGTGCGTGCCTTTGCCCTCGTCGTGTGGGGGCTTGCCGTGCTGGCTCCGCGCCGCCATCATGCCGCCCATGTCTGTCCGCCCGTTGCCCGACGCCTCTGAGCTACGCGCCCTGCCCAACCTGGGCCCGGCGTCCGAACGCATGCTGCACGCGGCGGGTATCCACACCCCCGCAGCGTTGCGTGCACTGGGCTCCGTGCCCGCTTTTGTGGCTGTGCGCCAGGCGGGGCAGCAACCCAGCCTCAACCTGCTGTGGGCGCTGGAGGGCGCGCTGAGCGGCCGGGACTGGAAAAGTGTGGCCCAGCAGGAGCGCACCGCGCTGCTGATGCAGCTGGACGATCTGGAGAGCGGTCGCCAGCCCTGATTTCGAGCGAAAACTGCCCCGAGCGATAGTGAATCAAGCGCTGATAGCTATCAATTTGGTAGTCGTTTTGCTGCTGCATTGCCTGCACGCAGGTCGTGTCAGATCCCCGCATGCTGCGCCAGCAGCGCCCCCACCTTGGGCTTGGCGCAGCGCTGCAGCGTTTGCAGCAAGGCGTAGCTGGGCTCGGCCACCCGCCAGCGGGTGCGCAGGTCGTGCTGCATGCGTGCCAGCAGCGCAGCGGCCATCTCGGCATCGGCCAGCGCCCGGTGGGCCTGGCCTGTGCGCGGCAGGCCGTGGTAGTCCACCAGCGTGCCCAGCTTGTGGCTGGGCGCCTGCGGGTACAGGCGCCGCGACAGCAGCACCGTGCATGCAAACGGCTGCGGCGCGGGCAGTCCGGCCAGGGCCAGTTCGGCCTGCCAGAACTTGCTATCGAACGATGCGTTGTGCGCCACCATGGGCGCATCGCCCACAAAACGCGCGGCATCCTGCATCACCTGCGCCGCGTCGGGCGCGGCGTTCACCATCGCGTTGGTGATGCCGGTGAGCTGGGTGATGAAGGACGGAATCCACACCCCGGTTTTCATCAGGCTCTGGAACCGGTCCACCACCTGGCCGCCTTCCAGCAGCACGATGGCCACCTCGGTCGCGCGCGCGCCCTGGCCGGGCGAGACGCCGGTGGTTTCAAAGTCGATGACGGCGATTAATCTCGAACCGCACGATAGTGGCTGCATGGGGGTTTGTATTGCAATAAATGCATTCAGGATATTTGAGCGTTATTGTTGGGTGGCTTTTAGAAAGAAGACAGTCTTTTCTTTTCTTTCTGATCTTCGTGAAGTTTTTCCATTTCTTTGTATTTTTTTAAATCAGCTAGTGCTGCTTCGAACCCAGGAGGGTAGTAGTAATTTAGGGTGTATATCGGCTTGTTATCCGTGGCTTTTGCGCAATCCCATCTGAGCGATGCTGCACCGGAAATTCCTCTAAATGAATCGGCTAACGTGTTACATAGTTGTGGATTCTTTACTATTTTCCTGCGAGTGACAATTTCAACAATAAAACCATTATCGTACTCCGCCCAGGTTTCTTTGATGTATGTTCGATTGGCTATCTTGTCATTTTGAATATCGGTTTTCTGAGCGTTTTTATTATATTTTTTGTTAAAGTTTTTGCGGAGTTCGTTTACTAGGGATTCGTCAATTTCATCAATTAAGGAATTCTTGTATACGCGCAATGCAACTAGCACGTCGTGATAGAACGTGCCTTGCAAATATTGATCGTCAATGCTGAATTCGGCGAATTTTATATTTGGTTTGTTTGAGGTCTGAACGTTGTTCGATAGAAATTCACCTCCTATAGATCCGTGATCTTTTAGGTTGATTTTGGCTTTTGATATGTTGGATATATCTTGTGTTGTACTTTTTCCCAATATTAGTCCGCCAAATATCTCTGCTTTACTATTCGATAAATTGAAAGCTATTTCACCTCCGGGCGGCAGTTTTTGTAGCTCTTGCATTTCAAGTGAGCTACTATCTGTTGCATGTATAGTTAATGATGTAGCGCTGATGATGGTCGCGAGAATGGCAGATTTTAGGGTTGAAGGCATTTGTTTAAAAATATAGGTTGGTGATGTAAATTGGTGTGCGATATGGAGGTATTAAATTGAAATATTAATGAATATCGCATGTAGAATTATCTAGACACTGCTTTGGGATATATTAAAACCAAGTTCTACACCCGCAGAGTGATTTCATCGCAGTTGTGGCTACTTGGGGCTGGTGCGCAGGTAGTGCGATCCTTTCGGCACCACGTCGCGTTTGCGTCCGAGGGCATTGCTGCACCCCGGTTCATCCCCGCGTGGACTATTCAGACCACGCGGCCCACCTCGACGCAGGCTACCCCACTTTGACGGTGACCGATATTGCCCGTTACCGCTATCCGCATAACCACACCCGCCGGCACACACCGGACAAGGCGGATCACGACCGGCTGACCCGCGTGGTTCAAGGGCTTGAAGGTGTGGTGCGGGACCTCGCGCATTGACTCCTGCGTGCCTAGACAGAGCGAAGCGCGGGGGCGCACATCAATCCCTCGCAGCGCGCGGATGCTCCAGAAAAAACCGCAGTATCTCCTGCGTGGCGTCCACGCCGCGCGGGTCGGTGTGGCTGCCGCCCGCATGCCCACCGGCCCACGCGTGCCCTGCGCCGTGCAGCACCCAGTGTTCTGCCACCACCGTGCCAGTCAGTGCGCTGGCCGACGGGGCGCCACCCGCCACGGTGTACACCTTGCGGGTGTAGCTCTGGCCACCACGGGACTGGCCCTGGTGCACGGTCTCCACCGTCGTCTGGCCGTAATCTGGGGCCGTGGCCAGTGTTGACAGCGTTGCCTCGATGAGCTGTTCACCGTTGTGTGCATGTACGGTGGTGTCGGCGTCGCCGTGGAACACGATCACCGGTGGGGGTGGCAGGGCTGGGGCGTCAGCGGCATGGTGGGTCGCCGCACCGGGTTTGGCCCCGTTCTTCATCGCCGACAGTGCGCCCATCACGTTGTGCGCGGCACCCGCCTGCAGGCCGGAGTGCACGCCCACGGCCGCAAACAGGTCGGGGTATTCGCGGCCCAGCAGTGCGGCCATGGCGCCGCCGGCGGACAGGCCCGCCACGTAGACGCGTTGCGCATCCACCGGGTGGCGCGCCATCACATCCCGCAGCATGGCCACGATCAGCGCGGGCTCGCCGCTGCCCCGATGCTGGTCGCCGGGGCGAAACCAGTTCCAGCAGCCGTTGGGGTTGGCGCTGTGGGGTTGCTCGGGGTACAGCACCAGGGCGTTGGCGGGCGCTGCTGCGTCGTTCATGCCCGTGCCAGTCGCAAAGTCCACCGGGTTCTGCGTGCAGCCGTGCAGCATCAGCACCAGGGGCATGGGGGTGCCTGCCGTGGCGCCCGGGGGCACGTACAGGTGGTAGTGGTGCGGGTTGTGCCGAGCGCCCGGGTGGGTGAAGGCCACGCGGGTGAAGCCCCCAGCGGGCTCCGCCAGCGGGTGGTGGCTGGCGGCGGGGCGTGGTGTGGTCGTGGGCTGTGCCTCTGCGGGCGGAGCGTGGGTGCTGCGGTCGATGACCACGGCGTCTTCCACCTCTTGCGCGGTGTGGGCACTGCGCCAGCGGGGGGCGTTCCCTGCCGTGGGTTCGGGCTCGGGTGCGTGCAGCGGGGGCGCGCTCGTGCTGGCGGGTGCGGGAGGGGGGCCATGGCGCGCCACGGCCTCGCCCAGGGTTTGCTGGATGGCCCGCGTGGCGTCGGCCAGTTGGCCGCTGCGCACCAGCTGGGTGGCTTCGCCCATCAGGCGCTTGAGGTTCAGGTTCCAGTCCATGGGGACTCCTTGGTGGTGGGTGCGGGCACGGGCGACGCGCTGCGGTCTCTGTACGGATTCAATGCATGCGCCCGGCCAGCGCGGCCTTGACGGCCGTACTGGCGTGGAACGCGCCCAAGACCGTCACCGAGGCGATCGTGGCCTGCGCCAGTGCGGGCGGCACGTCGTCGTCGATGCTGGCCAGGCCCAGCACACGGATCTCCAGCGCCTGGCCTGCCGCCAACACGGCCTCCAGCTCGGCCCGGCCAAAACGCTGCAGTCCCAGCACAAGCATCTTGCGGGCCACCACCTGGCGCACCGCGTCGTTCTGGGCGGTCAGCTGGTTGCGGATGGCGGTGCGGATGAAGTCGGTGCGGTTGGCGTAAAAGCCTTCGGACACCAGCAGGTCAATGTGGCCCAGGTCCACAAAACCGAGGTTGATGGTGACCTTCTCGGACTCGGGCACCTTGCTGCGTGCGGGGGCGGTGGGAACCAGGTTGCTCATCAAGCGCACTCCAAAAAACATCCAGACAGATGGTGCATGGATGGAATATGGATGGTAGTTGGCTGCTTTGCAAGACCTGCCCAAAAAGAATGGGGCCTGCGGGCCCCAGGAGGTACTGCATGCGTTTACTACCAAAATAGTAGCAAACAAGCCATGTTTCCGTAGCGCTAGCGCCCGGTTTTGCCTGAAATTTGCCCCCGGGGACCTGCAGGATGGCGGTGCAAATGCTGCACCGCCCTGGGGAAAGGCACTCAACTCACACCCTGCAGGCCGATCCCGAGGGATCGTCCACAGGCGCTCAGAACAGCGTGAGTTCCTTGTGTTCGCCCAGGCTGCGCGGCGGCTCGCCAGTGAAGGCTGCCTTGGCCATCTGGAACAGTTGCACCATCTTGCTCTCGTCCACGTTCCAGTATTCGGCGTGGCGAACGCGCACTACCAGCAGCGCCAGGTCCGGGTCGGTCGCTCCGCCGGGGAACCACGCCTTGGCCAGGGGCGACCACAGGGCTTCCTTGAGCGCGCGGTCGTCCACAAAACGCGCCTGGCCTGACACGGACACATAGCGGTCCTCGCCCGGGTCGGCGTACGACACATTCACCTCCCCATCGGTCAAAAGGCGTTCGTACAGCTCGCCCGACTGGGAGATGAAGAAGTACAGCTCGGCCTGTTCATCGAGCTGCCGGTTTTGTGTGGTGAGCGGGTGCGCGTGCAGCATGCCTGTGGACGTGCGGTGCGTGAGCATGCCAAAACGGATGTCCTTGATGAGCTTCCACAAGGTGTCGTGGGCGGGGGAATTGGGGTGCATGGGGCCTCCAGCAGGTGGTAGGGAATCAATCGAAGAGTGCGGGCACTGCAATCGATTGACTCTAGGCACCATGGGGCGGCCAGGGCGTCGGCGGGGAACGCCGATGCCTGTGGGCGGTTGTCTGACACAGGGGCGCCGCCCTCCTCCATCAGGCCTTCTTCAAGAACTCCGACTTCAGCAGCATGCTGCCCAGGTCCGTCTTGCAGTCCACGTTGTGGCCATCGGCACCATCCACCAGGCGGATGCTCTTGATCTTGGTGCCCTTCTTGAGCGTGGACGACGAACCCTTGACCTTGAGGTCTTTCACCAGGATCACCGCGTCGCCGTCTGCGAGTGGATTGCCGTTGGCATCGCGCACCACGCCGTCGCCTGCTTCTGCGGCATCGGACTCGGCAGCATCGGCCACTTGCGGCCATTCAAAAGCGCAGTCGGGGCACACATAGTTGCTGCCATCGGGGTAAGTGTTCTCCAGGCCGCATTGGGGGCAGGCAGGGGTGGTGTGGGGCATGGTGGGGTCCTCTCTGTCGTTGTTGTAGTGGTTGTGAAATCGGTGCGCAAAGTGTCGCCGCTTCACAGCGGCGCGCGTTGCTCCAGCGCAAACGGCGGCAGCCCTTTGAGCAGCCGCTGGCCGTAGCTCGTGCGCGTCAGGCGCTTGTCGTAGCAGTACACATGCGCCATGTCTTCTTCGGTGCGGATCGCGCGGCCCACCCATTGCGCCAGGCGGATGGCGGTGGCGGGCACCACCAGTTCGCTGAACGGGTCGCGCCCCACGGCGCGCAGCCACTCGGCGCGGGCCTCGCCCACTGGGTCGTCGGGCGGGGCAAAGGGCAGCTTGGTAATGAACACCGACTCGCACAGCCGCCCGGGCAGGTCCAGCCCCTCGCCAAACGACTGCATGCCAAAGATGACCGAGGGCTCGCCGTTCTCCACGCGCTCGCGGTGGCGCTTGAGCAGCTGCGTGCGCGGCAGCGCGTTCTGCACCAGCACCACGCTGCGCATGGCGGTGGGCAGCGCGTCCACGGCCTGTCGCATCTGTTCGCGCGAGGTGAAGAGCACCAGCGCGCCGTATTCCACCCGGGCAATGTCGTGCAGCAGCGCATCGACCATCTCGGTGGTGAACTGCGCGGCGTTCTTGGGGTCGGCGCGGGTTTCGGCGGCAATCAGCGTGCCCTGCGCGGCGTAGTTGAAGGGGCTGGGCACTTCGAGCGTGGTGGTGGCTTCATCGCCATGCAGGCCCGCCTCGCGCAAGAAGAAGTCGAAGTGCCCGCAGCTGGTGAGCGTGGCCGAGGTCAGCACCGCACCGCGCACGGCGCTCCACAGGTGGTTGCGCAGCGTGGTGCCGGGCAGGATGGGGCTGGCGTGCGCCTTGACCACAATGAAGTCGCCGTCCACCTCCAGCGTGAACCACTTGGCCGCCGGTACCGCGCCTTCGGGCGCATCCTGCAGCAGCAACTGGGCCGTGGCGTGCAGCGCTTCCAGGCGCGGGGCCAGCATGCCAATTTGTGCATACAGCGTGGACAGGCGCTTGGCCTCGTCGGGCTTGTCGCGCATCTCGGCGCGCAGGGCTTTGCTGATGGCGCGCAGGGCATCGAGGAAGCCTTCGGCACTGGCGGCCAGCAGGCCCAGCGGGGCAATGAGCTGTTCGGGCAATTCGCCGCGTGGCACGCGCACGCGCGCCGGGCCCCAGGCGCCGGGCTGGCTCTTGAGCTGGGCGCCGTACACATCCATCACGATGCGCGCCAGGTCCTGCAGCGTCTGCCGCAGCTGGGCCGAGTGCTTGGGAATGTCGGCAATCTCTTCAACCTCCAGCAGCGCGCCAATGCGCAGGCCCCGGCTGGCAAGCCGCTCGATCCAGGTGATGCGCGACAGGTCCATGCTGCACGCAAACTGGTCGAGCGCTGTGGCGGGCAGGTGGTGGGCTTCGTCCAGCACCAGGAGGCAGTTGCCGAGCTCAGGCAACACGCGCGCGCCCAGCGATGACAGCAGCAAATCGTGGTTGGCCACGATCACCTGCGCACCCACCAGCTCCTTGCGCTTGTCGTAGTAGGTGCACTGGCTGAAAGCCGGGCAGTGTTTGCCGGTGCACGATGCGCCCTCGGCTGCCACGGGGCTCCACACCTCGGGCTCGGGCGGTGTGTCCAGGCTGTCGCGGTCACCATCCCAGGCGCCTTTCGACAAGGTTTGCGCCATCGTCGAATAGAACTGGATGCGCGCCTCGGTTTCGTGCCGGGGGCGCTTGGCGCGGGCGGCCGCTTCCTCCTCGGCAAACAGGTCGTCTTCGCCCTCTTCCTCCGCCTCGCCCGTGCCCGCCAGGCGGTCGAGCTTGAGCTTGCACACATAGCGCCCGCGCCCCTTGGCCAGCGCAAACTTGAAGGGCTGGGGCAGCAGTGCGGCCAGCGCGGGCAGGTCCTTGTTGACCAGCTGCTCTTGCAACGCCACCGTGGCGGTAGAGATCAACACCCGCGTGCCGCGCGACAGCGCCAGCGCAATGGCGGGTGCGCAGTACGCCAGCGACTTGCCCACGCCCGTACCCGCCTGGATGACGGCAATGGAGCGCGTGGGCGCGGCCTCGCCACTTTCTTCATCCACCTTGCCCAGCGTGGCGCTGCTGAACGTGCGCGCCACCTGCTGCGCCATCAGCCGCTGGCCAGCGCGGCTGCGAAAACCCTCGGTGGCCGACACCACCGCATCGAAAGATTCAAGGGCCTGTGCGGCCCACACCTGTTGAGACATACAGTAGTGTCGCATGCTCCAGACGGCGTGGCCGCCGACCGTGCGGTGGGCCCGAATTCTGGCCTTGTAGCAACCCCTTGGCCGCACAATCCGCGAACAATGACACTAAAAAAGGGGTATGCGATGCGAGGGAGAACAGCGCAGGCTGCAGGCCTTGGCCTGCACGGGGCCTTTGCGTGGCACCAAGCCTTGACGCAATGGCTGGGCTGGGCGGTACTGGTGATCTGCCTGGTGGCCGGCGGGGGCGCCAGGGCGCAAACCAGAACGTCGCCAGCGGGGGCGCAGGCAGACAAAACCCAGGAGCGCCAGCGCTTGCTCGCGCAGCAAGTGCTGCCCACCGACCCGGGGCGGTTTGCCTGGGGGCGCGCGGCCGAGGCCGTAGGCCAGGAGGCGGATGCGATTTATCTGCGGCTGGCCCTGGCGGACGATTGGTTGCGGGCGCTGGAAGGTGCGCCGGCGCCCGCTGCGAGCAGCATCGAAGCCGCCATCGCCCATGGCCGGGAGCTGGACCCCTATTTTCTGGAGCGCCGCGCCCAGGCCATGTGGACCACCCTACTGAAGGCGCAGCAGTTGCGGGCTGAGTGGGATCGTGATGGCCCCGAGGTGCCCCGCCCGCCCGAGTTGGACGCGCTGGGGGCCGAGCTGGTGCGGGAGGGGCCGGGCCTGTGGGTGCGGCGGGCGCAGGACGGTGGGCTTCGGGGGCTGTACCTGTGGGTGGGCGTGCGCAACATGCTGGCTGAGCCCCTGCCCCTGCCGGAGTTCGCGCTGCAGCTGGGCCGCCCTGGCATGCAGCCAGCGGCGCCGCGGATGCAATGCGCGCTGCCCCGCTACACCACGCGGCAGCTGGTGCCGCCGCAAACCACCCAGCAGTACCTGTGCAGTGCGGTCGAGGGCGGCTACGGGCTGCCACCCGCTGGCGTCAGCTGGCTGGCGCAGATGGGGCACTGGTTCAGCCAGGGTGCGGCGCTGCAGACCGTTATTCCCCAGCACGACCAAGCCCTGTCGCGCACCGCCCGCATCCTTGTGCAGGTGGACAACCCGGCGGTGGACAATTTCCTGCGCGGCGCCCGTGAATCCTCCGAGAAGCGTGAACAGCTGCAAAAAGAACGGGCCCAGGCGGAGGCTGCAGCGGCCAAGAAGGCCCGTGAAGCCAAGCCAGCGCGCCGCTCTGGCGAGTCGCTGCCGCTCTGGCTCAAGCGCCTGGCCTTTTTGGGTGGCGTGGCGGGTGCATTGGTTCTTTATGGTCTGCTCGCGCACCACTTCAGCGTGGCGGTGGCGTCCGGGGTGCTGTGGTTGGGCCTGGCCATTCCGAGCGCGATGTTCTTGCGGTCGATCTGGGCCATGGGCGGGACGGATGGCTGGGGCAAGCTCGCAGCGATCATCATGTCCGGGGCCGCCATCGTGGCGCCTTTTGTTGGCACGCTCGCTGCGTACACGGTCTACAAGCTGGTGGTGAGCGAGCGGGCGCGCCGCAAGGCGATCCTTTTCTTGCTCGGCGTGGTCGTATTCCTCCTGCTCCATGCGCTGGAGCGTTGGCTGTTCTGGTGACAGCAGGCTCTGCGCGCCCGCAGATGCGCAGGGCCTGGGCCTACAACGCGGGGCGGCCAGCGGCGCTAGGGTGAAGGGACTCCACGTCGCATACCAAGGCCCCACATGAAAACGACCCCCACAGCCCCCCGCAAGGAAGAGGAGATCATCCCCTCCGCTCCTGTGCCCGCCCGCACCGAGCGGCGCGTGAACACCACCCAGCCCCAGCCGCACCCCGGCAGCGGACCCCAAGACCTGAGCGGGCCCGAACCCCTCCTGCCGCACGAGCGCGACGAGGCGGTCAACATGACCGACGGCGAACCCGACGCCAAGATGGAGCAGGCCTACCGTGATGTGAAACGTGGACTGCAGGACACCGACCGGGGGCCACCGGCCGACAAGGCGTACCAAAAGCAGAAACGGTAATGCTGCAAATTTGATAGTTATTTCCGCCGATGGATAAGCGCTAGAGGCCAATTTTCATCAGTTTTACGGCACCCGCGCCGCCCTGAACCAGCGCGGCAGGTGGTCATGGGCATGCACCAGCGATCCGAGCACGCCGTGGCTGCGCTCAACCACCTCGATGCCCGGCACTCTGAGGTCCGGCACGATCACTACCGCGACCCCTGCGGCTTGCGCCGCGCGTGCGCCGTTCTCGCTGTCTTCAAACGCCAGGCACTTTGCGAGGTCCACGCCCAGGCGCACAGCTGCCAGCTGGTACAGGGCGGGGTCGGGTTTGCCGCGCGGTACCTCGTTGCCGCCAGCCCAGGCGTGAAAGTGCTGCAGCACGCCCACCCTGCCCAGGCGGTGCTCAATCTCGTCGCGCCGCGACGATGAGGCCACCGCGCAGGGCACGCCTGCTTGCCCCAAGGCGTGCAGCAGCGAGGCGGCGCCGGGTTTGAGGGGAAACAGGGGCTCTGGCCCCGCGTCCCACAGGCGCGCAGCCACATCGGATTGCACCTGTTCGAACATCTGCGGACCACCCAGCAAAGCCGTGAGCATGGTGTCGGAGTCGGTGGACGCGCGCCCCACCACCTGCAGGTAGTCGGCCTCTGCCAGTGCAATGCCCCGCGCCCGTGCGGCGTCCAGCCAGGCGCGCAGGGTCACGCGCTCGGAGTCGACCAGCAGTCCGTCCATGTCGAAGATGGCGGCGGTGAAGGGCGGGCGAGGTGTCTGCATCGAAATATGATGCCTGCAAAAACCAATGCTTCAGTCCATCCGAGGGAACATGGAAACCACGACGCGATTCACGCTGGTCTGCAAGAACGATACCGATGCCGATGCACTGCATGCGGTTTTCAGCACTCCCGGTGGTGCCGGGCTTGCAGCGGCGGTCAGGGCCTTCTTCGCGGCCCGCAAGCTCACCATCCACCCCACGGACCACCTGGGCTTTGACAGCTACGAGCGTTCGGGCCTGGTGATCGACGCGGCATTCACCTCGGGCTCTGCCGATGTTGGTGATTTCATCAAGCCCTTGTCCAAGGTCTGCCATGCGCTGCATGCCGAACTGGTCGATGATGAGGTCGCCCGAAAGCTTGAATACGGCTTCATCGACGGCAAGAAAAAGCCGCCCGTAGATGTCGTGGCCTTGATGAAGACCCTGGCCCCGACCGCCCAGCTCGGCCGTGTGGGAAAGAGCATCGAGGCTGCCGAGCGCGAGCAGAACGACCCGACCTATGCCTTCATCCGCGCCATCGGGTTCTCCAAGAACCAGGCCACCGTGCAGGCCTTGCTGGAGAAGGGGGCCGACCCCAACAGCACATTCTCTTCCGGCTACTCCTGCCTGAACAAGGCCATCACCGACAAGCGCGTGAAGGTCGTGCAGCTCATGCTGGAGCATGGCGCTGACCCCAACCTGCCGCACAAGGGCTATCCCAACCTGTACGAGGCCTGTCGGTTCTCTGCACCCAAGATCGTGGACCTGCTGCTGCAGCACGGTGCCGACCCCGATGGGCGCGCTCAGGGCGCATCGGAAACGAGCTACCCCATCGAGATCGCCATCTACTACCACCAAGCCAAGATCGTGCAGTCGCTGCTGGACAAGGGCGCCACAACCCGCGGCCTGCCCAAGCTGGCCAATTTGCTGGAGCTCACGGCCCGCTCGTTCGACGCCATGTGTGGGAACCTGGACGGCAAGCTCGCTATCCTGAAACTGCTGGTGCGCGACCCGGCGTGGAAGGCCGAGCTCGTGCAACGCCGTGACCGGCTGACCGAAATGCTCCAGCAGTCGTTCGCTGCCTACAAGTATCAGACGCCCAAGGACCGCAAGGACTTCGACGACATCCTGGCTTTCATGGCGGCTGCTTGAAGAAATACTGCTGGCTCAGCCGCGCTGCTGCAGCGCCCGCTCGATCCGGTCGCGCCGCACCGTCGTCTTGGGCACCTTGAACGGGAACCACGTGCGCACGTCTTCTTCCAGACCGATGCCGTGCATGTAGTTGTAGATGGCCTTCTTGAGCGCGCCACCCAGCGCGTCGTGGTCAACGCCCGTGGGGTCGATGAAGGCCACGTCGTTCTTGGCGAAGTCGCCGGGCGGCAGGGGCGCTAGCGTGACGCCGTATTCCTCGGGGTTTTTGCCGACGGGCGAGTGCACGGTGCAGGCAAAGCGGTGGAAGAACCCGCTCTGGATGCAGCCGTTGGCGAACAGCTGGCGCACGTATTCGAGCGCGTCCACCGTATCCTGCACGGTCTGGGTCGGAAAGCCGTACATCAGGTAAGCATGCACCAGGATGCCCGCGTCGGTGAAGGCCCGGGTCACGCGCGCCACCTGGTCCACCGACACGCCTTTTTTCATCAGCTGCAGCAGCCTGTCCGATGCAACCTCCAGCCCGCCCGAGATCGCAATGCAGCCGCTGTCGGCCAGCAGCTCGGCCAGGTCGGGGGTGAAGGTTTTTTCAAACCGCACATTGCCCCACCAGCTGATGCCTGCGTTGCGCGCGATCAGTTCGGTAGCCAGCGCCTTGAGTGCCTTGGGCGGTGCGGCCTCGTCCACAAAGTGAAAGCCGGTCTGCCCCGTCTCGTGCACGATCTGCTCGATGCGGTCGGCCAGCACGGCGGCGCTGGCGCCTTCGTAGCGGCTGATGTAGTCCAGGCTCACGTCGCAGAAGCTGCACTTTTTCCAGTAGCAGCCATGCGCCACGGTGAGCTTGTTCCAGCGCCCGTCGCTCCACAGACGGTGCATGGGGTTGAGCATGTCCAGGAGCGACAGATACCGGTCCAGCGGCAGGCCGTCCCAGGTGGGTGTGCCCACCTCGGCAAAGGCGATGTCGGCTTCCATCATGTTGATGTACTGCACCGCGCCATCCTCACCGCGCACGAAGGTGCGCACCAAGCGCTGGCGGCCGCGCTCGCCGCGCAGGTGTTCCAGCAGCGCCAGCAATGGGCGTTCACCCGCGTCCAGCGTTACGTAGTCAAAAAAGTCGAACACGCGCGGGTCGGCCAGCTCGCGCAGTTCGGTGTTCACAAAGCCGCCGCCCAGCACGGTGGCGATGTGCGGGTGGCGTGCCTTGATGGTCTGGGCAATGCGAAAGGCTGCATACACCGAGCCGGGGAACGGCACCGACAGCAGAACCACGCTGGGCTGGTGCTTGGCAATCGCCTCGTGCGTGAGCTGCTCCAGCAGCGCGTCCACCAGCGTGGGTGTTGCCGCCAGCGCGTTGGCCAGTGGGTCAAATGTGGGCTGGCTGCCCGCCAGCGATTCGGCATAGCGCACAAACTCAAAGCGCTCGTCCACCGCGTCGCGCAGCACATCGGCCAGGTCGTTCAGGTACAGCGTGGCCAGGTGCTTGGCCTTGTCCGTCAGGCCGAGCGCGCCAAAGGCCCAGCCCAGCGGGTCGCCGCCTTCGTCGTCCACATAGACGTCGAGCGTGGCAAAACGCGGGCCCTCGGGCAGGTAGTTGCGGCCCACGATGCGGTGGGCCAGCGTGCTGTCGCGGCCTTGCAAGAAGGCAATGGCCGGGCCGATGGTGGCGAGGTAGCGGTCCTTTTGCGCCGCAAAACTTTGCACGGCGGGGCTCTGCTTTTTGGCGGGCAGCGCATCCACCTGGGCGGCCACCGCGCGCAGCCCTTCGGGCGAGAGCAGGCGCAGCACCAGCGCCAATGCCAGGTCTTCCTGTAACGCCGTCACCCCCCGCGAACGCAGAAAGCCCGTGAGGTAGGCGGTGGAGGGGTATGGCGTGTTCAGCTGCGTCATCGGGGGGATGACGGAGAGGACGCGCTGGGCGGGTGAGGCGGGGGCGACGGCAGACATGGTGGAAACAGGCAATGGGGCGATGCGGTGCCGCCGCAGGGGTCGTGGAACCCTCGATTATCCCGGCCCGGCTTTATCCCTGGTGGGCGGGGGGCGCCGGGGGCACCGCAGCCGCGTGGGGTGTGCCGCTAGGGATTTCCTGCATCACCCTCGCGAGTCGGTGGTAGTGCGGATCAGGACAGGCCGCAAGGCGTCTTTTTGCAGCCAATAGCGGGCTATTGGCAAGAAAAGCAATGCAGCGGACTGCCTGAGACCGCGCTATCACAGACCGCAGGGAGTGATGCAGGTCATCCCTGGTAGTTGTTCTTCACCCGCACATAGTGCTCGGCCGAATACTTGAGGTACGCAATCTCTGCATCCGTGAGCGCGCGCTGGCGCACCGCAGGGCGGCCGATGTAGAGGTACCCGCTCTCCAGCACCTTGCCGGGCGAGACCAGGCTGCCTGCGCCCAGCATCACGCGGTCTTCGATGATGGCGTCATCCATCACGATGGAGCCCATGCCGATGAGGCATTCGTTGCCGATGCGGCAGCCGTGCAGGATCACCGAGTGGCCCACCGTGACGTAGTCGCCGATGACCAGCGGCGAGCCTTCGGGCTTGCTGGCGTTGCGGTGCGACACATGGCTCATGGTCAGGTCCTGCACGTTGCTGCACACGCCCACGGTGATGCGGTTCACATCGCCGCGCAGCACGGCGTTGCACCACACCGAGCTGTCGCGGCCCAGCGTGACGTCGCCGATGACCTGGGCAGAGTCGTGGATGAAAACGCCGGTGTCCAGGACCGGGGCGGTGTCGAGGTAGGGAGCGAGGGGCATCTTGGTGTCAGGCTGCGTGGAAAGAACGGGCGAGCGTAGTGCAAATCGCACCTCATGCCGGTTTGCTGGCCAGGGGGGTGGCGTGGGTCAGCGCGCTGGGGCGCGGCGAGGGGCAGGTTTCGCAGAGGTTGCAACAGGGGCTGCCGCTGCCTTGCCCGTGCTTCCAGCCGGGGCCTTTTTTACGGGGGCCTTGGCCTTCTGGGTGGGCGCGGCGTAGAACCCCAGAAACATGTCCACCGCATCCCCTACCACTTGCGCTTGCTGTGCGGCGCTCAAGGGCGGCTGGCCCATGGCCAGCTGGGGCCAGAACGCAAATGCCTTGACCATGCCCTGCAGTTGCTGCGCGGCGTAGGGCACATCCATGGTGGGGCGCAGGCGGCCATCCTGCTGGGCCGCGCGCAGCCAGCGCGGCAGGCCCTCTTCCTTGGCCGAGAGCTTGGCGGTGATGCCGCGCGCGCGCTCGGGGGTGTGCATCATGTCGGCCATGGCCACGCGGCTCAGGTCGATGAAGCTCGCGTCGTTGAGCAGGCGCATCTTTTGTGCCAGCAGCTCCAGCAGCTGGTCGCGCAGCGGGCGCGTGGGGGTGTAGGCCAGTTCGTCGGGTGACTGGCTGCGCTCCCACATCAGCAGCAGGATGGCCTCGAACAGCTCTTCCTTGCTGGGGAAGTGGTTGTAGACCGTGCGCTTGGACACATCCGCCGCTGCCGCCACGCGGTCCATGCTGGTGCCGTTGAAGCCGTGTTCGCGGAACTCGCCGATGGCGGCCTGCACGATGGCATCGCGCTTGCGGTCGGTCAGGCGAGGGGTGGGCTGGGGGGCGGTCATGCGCAAATTTTACACCGGGTAGTTTACTTTTATAAAAAGTGAACTACACTGTGCAGTGTAATTTCTATGTCGCAGATCCGGTGTCCTTCCCTTTCGCCCATCGCCGCCGTCTGCTCCCGGCATTTTGTGTCGCCCTCGTTGTACTGATCGCCATGGCCTACAGCCTCTTTTCCCGCGCCGCCCAGCCGGCGGCCGCTTATGAACAGTCGCCGCAGTTCGCGGGTGGCAAGTTTCGCAACGCGGCGCCGCGCCATGCGCTGGGCGCCCTCAAGACGCTGCAGGTGATGTGGCGCTTTGCCACCGGCAAGCCCGACGACTCGGTGCCGCGAGAGCCCGTGCCGGTGTATGCCGTGATGCGGTCGGATTTGCTGGCCGCGCCCGACCTGAGCCTGTGGCGCCTGGGGCACTCCACCCTGCTCTTCAAGATCAACAGCCAGTTCTGGCTGACCGACCCGGTGTTTTCCGAGCGCGCCTCGCCGTTCCAGTTCCTGGGCCCCAAGCGCTTTCACGCGCCGCCCATCACGATTGACGAGCTGCCGCCCATCACCTGCGTGATCCTGTCGCACGACCACTACGACCACCTGGACTACGCAGCCATCCAGAAGCTTGCGCCCAAGGTGGAGCACTTCGTCACACCGCTGGGCGTGGGCGACCGGCTCATCGCCTGGGGCGTGCCGGCGGCCAAGGTGCAGCAGTTTGACTGGTGGCAGGGCACCACCATCGGCGGGCTGCAGCTGGTGGCCACGCCTGCGCAGCATTTCTCGGGCCGGGGCCTGTCGGACGGCAACAGCACGCTGTGGGCCTCGTGGGTGCTGATCGCGGGTCAAGGCGCTGACCAAGTCCGCGTCTTCTTCAGTGGCGACACGGGCTACTTCGACGGCTTCAAGGCCATTGGCGAGCGGTTCGGCCCGTTCGATCTGACCCTGATCGAAACGGGCGCCTACAACGCCGACTGGCCCGACATCCACATGCACCCCGAGGAGAGCCTGCAGGCCCATCTGGACGTGAAGGGGCGCCATCTGTTCCCCATCCATAACGGCACGTTTGACCTGTCGTTGCACCCGTGGGTGGAGCCGTTCGAGCGCATCACCGCGCTCGCAGCGGCAGCGCAGGTGCCGCTGGTGGCGCCCATCATGGGCGAGCGGCTGGACATCCGCGCGCCCGCACTGTCCACGCACTGGTGGCGCAAGGTGGAGCCGCAAGCTGTGGTTCAGACGGAGGGCCTTGGCACGGCCCTGGCCCCTCAGCCCGGCGCGTGGTGAAGCGCCAGCGCCCGCATCACCGCTGACGCACGAGGCCGCCCACCACGCGGGCCGCCGCGCGGATCTCTGCATCATCAAACCCCGCATAGCCCAGCAGCCAGCCCCGGCGCTCCGACTGCATCGCATAGCGCGACAGCGGCGCCAGCATCACGCCCGCCGCCAGCGCCTGGCGGCTCAGGGTTTCGTCGTCGGTGCCGGGTGCCACCTCGTGCAGCAGGTGCATGCCGCGATCGCTGGCGGCCAGTTGCCAGGCGCCGTTGCGGGCCTCGGCCAGTGCGGCGCGCAGCGTGTGCTGCCGCTGCAGGTACAGCTCGCGCATCTGCCGCAGGTGGCGCAGCAGGTGGCCTTCGGCAATGAAGCGTGCCAGCACGGCCTGGGTGTCGCCCGGTGCATGCCGGTCGGTGATGGCGCGGGCCATGGCAAAGGCCTCCACCAGCGCGGGCGGCACCACCACAAAGCCCAGGCGCAGGCCGGGGTGCAGCGTCTTGCTGAAGGTGCCCACGTACAGCACGCGCTCCGAGCCCGGCAGGCTGCACAGCGCGGGCACGCGCTGGGCCTTGCCATCGTTCTTGCCGTACTGGAACTCGCCGTCGTAGTCGTCCTCGACCACCCAGGCGTCGTGCGTGCGCGCCCACTGCAGCAGCGCCTGCCGCCGCGCCAGGCCCATGCACACGCCGGTGGGGAACTGGTGCGTGGGTGTGACGACGGCCATGCGCGCGTTCGGCCATTGCGCCGCAGCGGTGTCGATGCGCAGGCCGTCTCCATCCATGTCCACCGGCCGCGCCAGCGCGCCGTGGCCCAGCAGGCTGGCGCGGATGCCGGGGTAGCCGGGGTCTTCCACCAGCACCTCGTCGCCCACGTCCAGCAGCAGCCGCGCAATCAGGTCAATGCCCTGCTGAGACCCCGAGCACACCACCACCTGCGCCGCATCGCAGCGGATGCCGCGCGAAGCCCATAGCCATTGCGCCACGGCCTGGCGCAGGTCGGGGTCGCCAGCCGGGTCCAGGTATTGCGCGCGGTTACTGCGCTGGCCTGAACTGGCCTGGCGTGTCAGGCGGTCCCACAGCGCAAACGGAAAGGTGGCGACCTCGGGCGCGCCAATGCGAAACGCCTTGGCCGCCGCCAGGGGCGGGCGCCAGCGCGCCGCCGTGTCGGCTATCAGCTGCCCCCGGCGCGACAGGCCCCGGGGCGGCGCCACCAGGCCTTGCGGGGCAGGCAATGTGGCGGACACGGCCTGCGACACATAGGTGCCGTCGCCCACGCGGGCTTCCACATAACCCTCGGCCTGCAGGCGCTGCACGGCCCACAGCACGGTGTTGCGCGACACGCCCAGGCTGGCCGCATGCTCGCGCGAGGGTGGCAGGCGGGTGCCTGCGCGCAGGCTGCCCTGCTCGATGGCGCGGCGCAGTTGCGCATACACCTGCTGGCGCAGGGTGGCTGTGGTTCGATTGGTTCCGGGGCTGGGCACAAATTGGCCCTTTCAATGGGGTGACGCACTCATAAACTGAAGAACCATTGTAGAAACCCGGGCCCCCTAACGGGTCCGATCCTCTTGAAAGCACCCCATGGCCGAGCACACCGCCACCATCACCTGGTCCCGTGGCACCGACGACTTTCTGGACAAGCGCTACCACCGTGCCCACACCTGGCAGTTTGACGGCGGCGCCACCGTGGCCGCGTCGTCGTCGCCCCATGTGGTGCCGCTGCCGTACTCCGACGCGGCCGCGGTGGACCCGGAAGAAGCCTATGTCGCCGCGCTGTCGAGCTGCCACATGCTGTGGTTCATGGACTTCGCCAGTCGTGCGGGCTATCGGCTCAACCACTATGCCGACGCGGCCGTGGGCACCATGGCCAAGAACGCCGAGGGCCAGCTGGTGGTCACCCATGTGCAGCTGAGGCCCGTCACGCGCTTTGACGCGGCGCACGCGCCCAGCGCTGCCCAGCTGGAAGACCTGCACCACCGCGCCCACACATCGTGTTTTCTGGCCAACTCGGTCAAGACGCAGATCGACTGCGCCCCGGTGCTTGAAGTGGAAGGGGGCTGACATGGCCAACCCCAACCGGCAGTTTCAGGTGGCCGATGCCGCTGCACAGCAAGCCCTGGTACGTGCCCAGCCTTTGGCCACGCTGGTCATTGCGCACGAAGCCGCGTTGCACGTCAATCACATCCCGCTGTACCTGGACCCAGCGCGCGGCCCGCAGGGCACGCTCATCGGCCATGTGGCGCGCGCCAATGCGCTGTGGCCGCTGTTGCCCCAGCAGGCGGTTGCGGTGTTCCACGGCCCGCAGGCCTATGTGTCGCCCTCGTGGTATCCGTCGAAGGCCCTGGACGGCAAGCAGGTGCCCACCTGGAACTACGCCACCGTGCACGCCCACGGCGCACTGAGCGCGTTTGACGACCCCGCGCGTCTGCGCGGCATCCTGCACACCCTGAGCGAGCAGCACGAGGCCCACCGCGCCGACCCCTGGCGCATCGACGACGCGCCGCCCGACTACATCGACAAGCTGCTGCGCGCCATCGTGGGCATCGAGCTGGCGGTGGAGCGCTGGGAGGGCATCTGGAAGGTGAGCCAGAACCGCACCGACACCGATCGCGCCGGTGTGGTGCAGGGCCTGATGGCGGAGGGCACCAGCGCGGCCGAGGACATGGCGGCGCTGGTGCTGGGCCGGTTGATGGCGTGATGGCTGCGACCGGAAGGGGCTATCAAAATTGATAGCATCTAAGGCATGATGCACTAGCGCTACCGCCAGTTTTGGCGCCAAAAACTCGTGCTAAAGCGTTTTCAGGCGCCCTTCACCCTTCCAGCGTCTCCACCCGCAGCGTGACCACCGGCCCCGCCACTGCAGGGTGCGCCGCCAGTGCAAACACGGCCAGGTCCACGGTGGACTGCGCCACGGCGTCGGTCAGCACCAGCACCTGGGGGCCGCTGCCGGGGGGCAAGGCCTTGTCATGCGCCAGTGCCACCTGCAGCACCGGCACGTGCTGCGCAGCCAGCCAGGCGCCCACGGCCTCGATCTGCTGGGCGCTGTGCACCGGCACGCGCAGATAGTGGCGGGTGTGGACGGCCGCGCGGGGCAGTACCGCCAGTTGCTCGTCCACGGCCTGGGGGTGGAAGCCCAGGTGTGGCACGCGCTGCGCCGCGTGGGTGCCATCGAGCCGCGCCACATCCACCAGGTCGGCAATCACGGCCGATGCGGTCTGCTCCGACCCCGCGCCCGCGCCGTAGTACATCGTCACGCCCGACGCATCGCCCTTGACCATCACGGCGTTCATCGACCCGTTCACATGCGCCAGCAAATGGGTGGCGGGCACCAGCGCGGGCTGCACGCGCAACTCCACCCCCTCCACATTGCCTTCCGAGTCACCCTCCTTGCGCCGCTTGGCCACGCCCAGCAGCTTGATGCGAAAGCCCAGTTGCTCGGCACAGGCCACGTCCAGGCCCTGCAACGCGGTGATGCCTTCCACCTGCGCATCGGCAAACCGCACCGGCATGCCAAACGCATTGGCCGCCAGCAGCGAGATCTTGTGCGCCGCGTCCAGGCCCTCGATGTCAAACGTCGGATCGGCTTCGGCGTAGCCCAGCGCCTGGGCCTGCGCCAGCGCTTCGGCAAAGCCCACACCCTCGTCGCGCATCTTGCTCAGGATGAAGTTGGTGGTGCCGTTGATGATGCCCGCCACCCACTCGATGCGATTGGCCGTGAGGCCCTCGCGCAGCGCCTTCACGATGGGGATGCTCACCGCCACCGCGCCTTCGTAGGCCACGGCCACGCCGTGCTGGCGCGCGGCGGCAAAGATCTCGTTGCCATGCTCGGCCAGCAGCGCCTTGTTGGCCGTGACCACATGTTTGCCCGCACGGATGGCGGCCAGCACCCAGTCGCGTGCGGGGCCGGTGCCGCCAGCGGCCTCCACCAGCACATCCACGTCGGGGTGGGTGGCGACCTGCATGGGGTCGTTGGTCAGCGCCACGTCCTTGCCCACCACGCTCATGGCGCGGGCCAGGCTGCGGGCGCAGACCACCACCAGCTTGATGCCGCGGCCCGCACGGCCCGCAATCAGCGCCTGGTTGCGCGCCAGCACGCGGAAGGTGCCTGCGCCCACAGTGCCAATGCCAATCATGCCCACGCGCAGGGGGCGCATGGCCGTGGCGGACGACGGCAACAACGGGGCTTCGAGGGACTGGACGGGATCGCGGTACATGGACTTCTCCGGCTAACGAACAAACAAAAAAACCCAGCTGCCAGAGCTGGGTTTCGTGCATTCGTCTTGGGGGAGAAGAGAGCGATCACCAGGTGGCTGCCGAAACGGCCACCTGCGCGTGCTCAGGTGGCCGCGGTGGTAATGGTGGTAATCATTCGTGCACCCAGTGCCCGCTGTTCACCATTGGCCCGCGTGAGTGCGGGCGGCATCATGCCCATGCCTTGGAAGGCAGCGGCGCGTGCGGTGGTGATGGGGAGAGAGGTGAACGACATGAAGGGCGCAGTGTACCGGATGCAGGCCGGGGCCTGTCAACCCGCCTGTACGCGCCTATGCGCACCTGTGTGCGCCTGTGTGCGCCTGTGTGCGCCTGTGTGCGCCTGTGGCGCAACGGCCTCACCGGGCCTGGGTGGCCGCCACCCGCACCATGCGGATCGCATCGAATGGGCAGCGCACCGCACACAGCGCGCACCCGGTGCAGCCGGGCGCATCGTGCAGGGTGGAGCACTTGGGGCCCCAGGGCCCCGTACCCAACACCTGCAGCGACAGCACATGCGGCGGGCACACCGCAATGCACCAGCCGCAGCCGGTGCAGCGCTGGGGGTCGATGGTGGGCAGGGCCTTGGGGGTGGTGGTGGTCATGGGGTGCGGTGGTGCTGGCAGTGTGCCCCTGGAGCGGGCTCCCCACAAGGAGCGCGCTACAGTGCCCCCATGAACGCAGAACCCCACGCCACCATCACCCGCCATCTGTTGATCACCGGCCAGGTGCAGGGCGTGGGCTACCGTTGGTCCATGGCGCAGGCCGCCAATCGACTGGGCGTGACGGGCTGGGTGCGCAACCGCCAGGATGGCCGCGTGGAGGCCTGCGCCTGGGGCCCGGAACCCGCCGTGCTGGCGCTCATCGACTGGGCACACCAGGGGCCGGCACATGCGCGGGTGGACCGCGTGGTGGTAGGCAATGTGCCCGATGGCGGCGAGGCCCCGCAGGGCTTCACGCAGCGCGAGACGGTGTAGCGCCCAGCTGCCTGAGCAACTCCATCGCCCCCGCAGGCGCCCGCTCCTTGGCGCCGTTGATGAAGTACACGAACACATCGCGCGGCCGCTCGCCGCCGGTCCAGGTGCGAACGCCCTGTGCCCACTGCGCAATCGCATCGGCGGTGTAGCCCGTGGGCACATCGGCCTGGCTGCGCATCAGCCGCAGGTAGGCAAAGTCGGCCTCTGCATCCGCGATGGCCGGAAATTGGTCTGAGTCGGTGTACACAGGCACGCTGCCATACCGGCGCGCCAGCGCCACAAACGCTGGCGTCGCGAAACTCGGGTGGCGCACATCCAGCGCGTGGTGCAGCTGCAGGCCATCCACCTTCTGCGGCAGCAGGGCCAGAAAGGCCTCGAAGTCGCCCGGCTCAAACGCCTTGGTCGGCATGAACTGCCACACGATGGGCCCGAGCTTGTCCTTCAGTTCCGAGATGCCACTGTCGACAAACCGCGCGATCGAATCGCCCGCGTCCGCCAGCACGCGCCGGTGCGTGGCAAAGCGGTTGGCCTTGAGTGAGAACACAAAGCCTTCGGGCGTTTCATCGCGCCATTTGGCAAAGGTGGGTGGTTTGAAGGTGCTGTAGTAGGTGCCGTTGACCTCGATCGCCGTGAGCTGTCGGCTGGCGTATTGCAGCTCCCTGCTGTGCGCAAGCCCTGCGGGGTAAAAGTTGCCGCGCCAGGGCTCGAAGGTCCAGCCGCCGATGCCGACGCGGATGCGTGGGTTGCTGGCGCTGATCTCGCTCTGCGGGGTGCTGACAGGTGTGTCCACGGCGTTGCCCTTTTGAGAGTCCACGGAGCGGCCACTGTAGCAGCGGCGCTGGTGCGCATGCCTATGCCGGGAGCGCTTCTGGCAGCTCCACCCGCGCCTCCAGTCCCTGGGCGCCATCTGCACGCGGCCCCAGCACCAGCCGCCCGCCCAGGGCCTTGGCCAGCTCGCTGGCAATGGCCAGGCCCAGACCGGTGCCACCGGTGCCCCGGTTGCGCGAATCTTCCAGCCGCACATAGGGCTGCAGCACGGCGGCCAGGTCCGCCGGAGGGATGCCAGGCCCATGATCGATGACGCGCACCAGGCACTGGCCTGGCCTTTCTGCCTCCAGCGTCAGCTCGGCGGCGCCTGCAAACTTGAGCGCGTTGTCCACCAGATTGCACAGCAGGCGGCGCAGGGCCTGGGGGCGGGTGTCGCAGGTCACATCCACTGCCTGCAGCACTTGTACCGGCAGGCCGGCATCGGCGTAGTCGCGCGCAATGCTCTCCACCAGCGCGCGCAGGTCCACGCGCTGCGGGGGCTCGCGCACGGCCTGCGATGAGCGCGCGTAGGCAATGCCCTCTTCCACCAGAGACTGCATTTCGGCCAGGTCGGCGTGCAGCTTGTCGCGCAGCGTGGTGTCGTCCAGCAGATCCGCGCGCAGGCGCAGCCGGGTGATGGGTGTTTGCAGGTCGTGCGAGACGGCGGCCAGGATCTGCATGCGTTCCTGAAGATGCGCCTGGATGCGCTGCTGCATATGGTTGAAGGCAACGGCGGCGCGCACCACTTCGCGCGGGCCGTCTTCAGCCAGCGGCACGGTGGGGCGGTCGGCGCCCAGCGCATCGGCCGCATCGGCCGCATCGGCCAGCGTGCTCAGGGGCCGCGTGGCTGCACGCACGGCCCACGCGCACAGGCCCACCAGCAGCGCCAGCTGCAGTGCCAGCGCGCCCAGCACCCAGGGCGATATCTGCAGCCGGGGCTCGTCCATGTCCACGGCCAGGGGCGTACCGTCGGCCAGGCGCAGTTGCAGCCGCAGCTCGATGCCCGGCACATGGGGGTCGATCACCTGCACCGGGCGGTCAGCGGGCAGCGTAGACGCCACAGCGCTGCCAACGAGGCGGGCCAGCTGGGACGGGTCGGCAGGTGCGTCCAGGGGTTCGGCCAGTGCAAAGCGGTAGTTGCGGCGCGCCAGCCGGTCCACCCACTGTGCGCGCTCGGTGGCAGGCAGGCGTTCCAGCATGGCGACCGAGCTGGCCACGTCGCTGGCGAAATACGACACCATGGCCCGCCGCATGGTCATGCTGCGCTCGGTGAACGCCAGCACAAACGTCAGCGCATGCGCCAACGCCAGGCCCAGTGCCATCACCAGCAGAATGCGCCCGAACAAAGAGCGCGGCCACCAGCGCGACGTCATGGCGCAGCTCCTGCGACTGCTGCCGCAGTTTGCACATCGGCGCAGAACACATAGCCCTCGTTGCGCACGGTCTTGATGTAGCGCGAGCCCCGCGCGCCATCGCCCAGCCGCTGGCGCACACGGCTCACCAGCAGGTCGATGGAGCGGTCGAACACGTCGGCATCGCGCCCCTGTGTGAGCTGCAGCAGCTGGTCGCGTGTGAGGATGCGCTGCGGGTGGTCCAGCAGCACACGCAGCAGGCGGTATTCGGCGCCCGACAGCGCCACCACTGCGCCCGTGGCATCGAGCAGGTGGCGTGCGGTGGTGTCCAGCCGCCAGTCCCCAAACGTGAGGTGGCGCGCGGGCTCGGCCTTGGCCAGGTTGGGCGGCAGCATGCGCGTGCGCCGCAGCACCGCGTGGATGCGTGCCAGCAGCTCGCGCGCGGCGAAGGGTTTGGTCAGGTAGTCGTCCGCACCCAGCTCCAGGCCCAGGATGCGGTCCGCTTCGTCGCTGCGTGCGGTGAGCATGATGATGGGCAGCGGTGGGGCGCCCGGGCTGCGCAGCTCGCGGCACAGCGCGATGCCGTCGGTGCCTGGCAGCATCAGGTCCAGCACCAGCAGGTCTATGCGCTGCGTGGCCAGCACCTCGCGCATTTGCCGCCCGTCGGCGGCCACGCTCACCTGCAGGCCCTGGCGCTGCAGGTACTCGGCAGCCAGTTCGCGGATGCCGGCGTCGTCATCGACGATCAGGATGTGGTCGGGAGCGGGCGTCGTCATGGCGGCCATTGTCCGGGCTTTGATGGTGCAGCGGTATGGGCTGGGTGGGCAGATATGTATCTCAACTTGTCTGCCCGATGCATCGACAAGCGCGCATACCAAAAGCCCCTGGCCAGACAAATCGCCGATACCTGCGCTGGCTTCAATGAGGTCTTCCTGAACTTCACGAGGACCTTGCCATGAAACCATCCATCGCCGTGACCGCCCTGCTGACCCTGGGCCTGGCGCAGGCAGTCAGCGCCCAAGAGGCTGCGGCAGCGCCGCCAGCCGCTGTGGCACCAGCGCCGGGCACCGCTCACCCCAAAGCCCCCCTGGGTCGCTGGATCACCGAGAGCGGCAATCTGGAAGTGAACATCGCTCCTTGCAATCCCGCTGGCGGCAACGCCCTGTGTGGCAAGGTGGTGCGCGTGCTGGCCAACCGCTCCATGAGCGCGCCGGGCGCCGACATGGCGGCGGCCGACGCGCGGCCTGCGCTGGGTATGACCCTGCTGTCGGGCCTGCGCCCGGCGGAGGGCAGCAGCAGCGAGTACCAGGGCGAAATCTACAACCGCGAGAACGCCAAGACGTACCGCGTCAATCTGACGCCGGCCGAGCAGGAACAACTGCTGGTGCACGCGTACGTGGGCATTCCGCTGTTCGGCAAAACCCAGGTGTGGCGCCGTCCGGCGGCCGAGCAGGGGAGCGGGCAATGACCATGGCCACCACCTCGCCCTGGCTGGCCGTGGCCGCCGGCATGCTCACAGTGGGGGCGCCCTGCGTGTTGCCCATGCTGCCCGTGGTGCTGGGGGCCTCGGTGAGCGGCGCCGACTCAGCGCGGCGCACACGCCCCCTGTTCATTGCCCTGGGCTTTGCGCTGTCGTTCGCGGCCGTGGCACTGCTGTTCAGCAGCTTCACGCAGGTGCTGGGTGTGTCTCAGGAAGGCCTGCGCCGGTTTGCCGCCGTGATGCTGCTGGTGTTTGGCGTGCTCACGGTGTGGCCCCGGCCGTTCCAGTGGCTCAGCCAACATGCAGGCGGCGTGCTCAACCGCATGGCCAGCCTGGGGATGGGCAGCGGGGGTGGCAACTGGGGCGGACTGCTGCTGGGTCTGAGCCTGGGCGCGGTCTGGACACCCTGCGCCGGGCCGGTGCTCGCCTCCATCCTCACCCTCATCGCTACCGAGCCACCGGGGGTGGGCACCGCCGTACTGCTGCTGGCGTATTCCACCGGCGCAGCGCTGCCCATGCTGGTCATTGCCTATGGCGGCCAGGCCGCGGCCACCCATGTGCGCCGCATTGCACGCCACGCACACCGCGTGCAGCAGGTGTTTGGCGTGGTGGTCATTGCCATCGCGCTGGCCATGCTGTGGGAGGTGGATGGGCAGATCACCGTCTGGCTTACGCAGTTTTATCCCTCGGGCTGGGGCGGCCTGTAAGGGGCGACACCCCACCGATTGCAAGGAGCTTTCACCATGACATTGCACCCCTCTTCCCCGCGCTTTTCCGAGCGCCGCGCTTTCCTGGCGTCGATGGCCGCTGCACTGGCGGCCCCTGGCTTGGCGTATGCAGCGGGCCCCGCCAGCCCCGCCGCAGCGTTGCCCGACTTGGGCGCTGCGCCCGAGTTCACCGGCATCGAGCGCTGGCTCAACTCCGAACCGCTGAGCCTGGCGCAGTTGCGTGGCCGCGTGGTGCTTGTGGACTTCTGGACGTACGCCTGCATCAACTGCATCCGCACCCTGCCCCATGTGAACCGCTGGGCCGAGCAATACACGCCCCAGGGGCTCACCGTGGTGGGCGTGCATACGCCAGAGTTTCCGTTCGAGCGCCCGACCGCCAATGTGGAAGCTGCCATGCGCCGCCACGGCGTCAAGCACCCCGTGGCACAGGACAACCGCTACGGCACCTGGAAGGCCTACGGCAACCAGTACTGGCCCGCCACCTACCTCATCGATGCGCAAGGCCGCATTCGCTACAAGCACTTTGGCGAAGGCGAATACGAGCGCACCGAAGGCGTGATTCGCACGCTGCTGGCCGCGCGGGGCTGATCGGCCCGACCGATTCCGTGTCCTTTTTTGTTCTTCCCCATCCCACGTTTCTTGACCGAGGCCTTCTCACCATGCGCTCTTTTCATCGCCACCTCACCCCTTCCTTCACCGCCGTCGCCTTGGCTTGCGCCCTGCTGGGGATTGCGCCTGCCAGCCAGGCCCAGGCTCCGCAGCTGCCACCGCCGGACGCCACCAACCCTGTGACCCTGCAGTTGATGCAGGGCTTCCCCCCGGCGCCCGACAAGGTCGTGCGCCTGGCCAACATCCTCAAGTACCCCAACGTGCGCTGGGCCGCGCAGCACCTGCGCGAACTGGGGCCCACGGCCACCATCTGGCGCGGTGCAGCAGCGCCCAGCGCACTGCCCGCCGCGCCGCGTGCCTTGCCCGACACGCTGGCGTTTGCCGACGACAAGGGCGCGCCCACCACGCTGGCCGACTGGCAGAAAGCCACCTACACCGACGCCCTGCTGGTGCTGCACCGGGGCCGTGTGGTGTATGAGCGTTATCACATCGGCATGCAGCCGCAGCAGCCACATGTGCTGTGGTCCATGAGCAAATCGCTGGTGGGGCTGCTGGTGACCGAACTCATCCAGGAAGGCGCCATCGACCCCAGTGCGCGCATCGTGCGTTACCTGCCCGAGCTGGCCAACAGCGCCTGGGCCGATGCCACCGTGCAGCAGACCCTGGACATGACCACCGGCGTCAAATACGCCGAAGACTTTGCGGACCCCACCTCCGGTGTCTTTCAGTATCTGTCCGCTGCGGGCCTGCAGCCTGCGCGCCCCGGCAGCAACGGGGCCAAGAGCATGGCCGAGCACCTGCCCACCGTGCAGAAGGACGGTGAGCACGGCACCGCGTTTGCCTACAAGTCGGTGGACACGGAAGTGCTGGGCTGGCTGCTGCAGCGCGTGACTGGCAAGAGCTACGCCACGCTGCTGTCCGAGCGCATCTGGTCCAAGCTGGGAACGCAGGAGGACGCGTATGTGTTTGCCGACGCCAACGGCGGCCAGGCCACCAGCGTGGGCGTGAACGCCACCTTGCGTGACCTGGGCCGTCTGGGCGAGATGCTGCGATCCAACGGCCGCTTCAACGGCCAGCAGATCGTCTCGCCCGCCACTATTGCCGAGCTGCGCAAAGGGGCCGACCCCGCCCAGTTCAGCAAGGCCCCGGGCACGGCCATGCGCGCGGGCTACTCGTACCACAACCAGTGGTGGATACCCCACGATGCCGATGGCACCTTTGAAGCCAAGGGACTGATGGGCCAGCACATCCACATCAACCCGGCGGCCGAGCTGGTGGTGGTGAAGTTCTCCACGCACCCCGTGCCCAACACCGCCTTCACCCACGCGCTGGACCGGCAAGCCTTTGCCGCATTGGCCAAGGCCGTGCGCTGAGCCTGCCCGCACGTTGCTGCTTCACCCCCCCACGAGGACCGATTCACCATGTCCCCCCAACCCTGGCTGGCCAGCTATGGCGCCATCCCTGCCCACATCGATCCTGACAGCCATCCCAGCATCGTGCACCTGCTGTGTGCCGCCATGCAGCGGTATGCGCACCGGCCCGCATTCACCTGCCTGGGCCAGACGCTGACCTATGCACATGTGGACCAGCAATCCCGCGCGTTTGCGGCCTACCTGCAGAACGTGCTGCGCGTGCGCAAGGGCGATCGCATCGCCGTGATGTGCCCGAACCTGATGGCGTTTCCCATCGCCATGCTCGGCATTGCGCGCGCGGGCTGTGTGCAGGTGAACGTCAACCCGCTCTACACCCCGCGGGAGCTGGAGCACCAGCTACAGGACGCAGGAGCGAGGGTGATGGTGATCTATGCAGGGTCTACCGCCACCCTGGCCGCCATCCAGGATCGTGTGGAACTGCACAGCATCATCACCGTGGCGCCTGGCGACGGCACCGCAGCCGACCTGCCTGGGCCGCCGGTGGATGCCCACCTGCACACCACCACCTCGTTTGCGCGCGCCCTGGCAGAGGGCGCCACCCTGCCTTTTGCGCCACCTGTGCTGGAGGGGGGCGACCTGCTGTTCCTGCAATACACCGGGGGCACCACGGGCCTGTCCAAGGGCGCCATGCTCACGCACCGCAACCTGGTGGCCAACGTGGAGCAGTTCAAGGCCTTCGTGCCCGATGCCCTGCGCCCCGCACAGGAGGTCGTTGTCACGGCCATTCCGCTGTATCACATCTTCGCGCTCATGGTGAACCTGATCAGCTACTTTGCGGTGGGTGCGCGCAACTGGCTGGTGCCCAACCCGCGCGACCTGGACGGGTTGATCGACGTGTTGAATGCCGCGCGCCCCAGCGTGTTCATGGGGGTCAACACGCTGTACGCCGGGCTGGCGGCGCACCCCGGTACGCAAGGCGTGGATTTCTCCAACCTGCGGCTGGCGGGCGGCGGCGGCGCTGCCATCCTGCCCTCGGTCTCTGCCCGCTGGCAGGCCATCACCGGCCAGTTCATCCGCGAAGGCTACGGCCTGAGCGAGACCAGCCCTGTGGTGGCCTTCAACCCCGCATCGGTCACGGCTTTCAGCGGCAGCACCGGCCTGCCCCTGCCTTCCACCGACGTGCTGCTGCTGGACGACCAAGGCCACCCCGCGCCCCTGGGCCAGCCCGGCGAGGTCTGCGTGAAAGGCCCCCAGGTCATGGGCGGCTACTGGCAGCAGCCCGAGGCCAACGCTGCCGCCTTCACCCCCGACGGCTACTTCCGCACCGGCGACATCGGCCAGCTGGACGAGCGTGGTTTTCTCAAGATCGTGGACCGCAAGAAGGACATGGTCATCGTCTCAGGCTTCAACGTCTTTCCCAACGAAGTCGAAGCCGTGGCCACCGCCTGCCCCGGCGTGCTGGAGTGCGCCTGCATCGGCGTGCCGGACGAGAAGACGGGCGAGGCGCTGCGGCTGTATGTGGTGCGCGCGGCGGGCACTGCGCCGCAGGTGGATGCAGACCACATCGCCGCCCATTGCCGCGCAGCGCTCACTGCCTACAAGGTGCCCCGGCAGATCGTGTTTGTGGAGGCCCTGCCCAAGTCCAGCGTTGGCAAGATCCTGCGCCGCGAGCTGCGCGACATGGCGTGAGTGTGCGGGGTGGCGGTTTCAGAAGACGGCGGGCTTGCGCAGACATGGCGCGCAGACGCCTCTGCGCTTTTCAGCCCCGTCGCTGCAGATCCCGCGCCCCGTAAGCGCAGTAGCCCGGCTTGGGGCTCTTCTTCTGCGGGTGCAGGCGGCAGGTCTCGGGCCGCTTGTCATACACCGTGCACAGCCGCGTCTTGGGGTCAAGAAAATTGCAGTCCCCACTGGCCCGCCGCGCCATCGTGAAGACCGCGTTCTTGTGGTTGAAGTGGTCGATCAGCCGCGCCTTTTGCAGCCGCTTAGCAATGTGGCGGATTTCCTCATGCTCGGCCTCGAACGGGTCCACCAGTTCAAGCCGCACCAGGTCCGACAGCTGCACCTCCAGCGGCATGGTGCAGCAGTTGGCCGCGCAGGTGTCGCACAGGCCAGCGCGGTAGCGGGACCAGGTGTCGAGGCGGTCTACGTCAACGATGGCGATGGGGGATCTCATGGCGCAGTGTTGGACGGCTGCAGGAGCGGCTGCGACTGCGCCGCCAGCGCGTGCAACTCGTCTCCTGTGAGTCGGTAACGGATCCACTCGCTCTGCGGGCGGGCACCCAGGCTGTCATACAGCGCGATGGAAGGTGTATTCCAGTCCAGCACACTCCACTCGAAGCGCCCGCAGTCGTGGTCCACGGCGATGCGTGCGAGTTGCCTCAGCAGCGCCATGCCCGCGCCCTTGCCGCGGTGCTCTGGCGACACGTACAGGTCTTCCAGATACAGACCGTGGCGGCCCTGCCAGGTCGAAAAGTTAAAGAAGTACACCGCGAAGCCCACGGGGGTATCGCCGTCCTGGCAGATCAGGCCATGCACCTTGGGATTGGTGCAGAACAGCGTGCGGTGCACATGTGCGGGTGTGGCCAGCGCCTCCTGCTCAGCCTTCTCATAGATCGCCAGTTCCCGCACGAAGTGCAGGATCAGGTCGGTGTCATCGATGGTTGCGGGACGGATGGCAAGATGGGTCATGCGAAGAAGGTCGGGCAAAGGGCACAAAGGCCACCCGAGGGTGGCCTTCCTGAATGCGCGAGCGGCGGCAGGGCGCGGTGGCGACGATCAAGCGATCGATCAGACGTCAATATTCCCCGCCCGCAGCGCATTGGTTTCAATGAAATCCCGGCGCGGCTCGACCTCATCGCCCATCAGCATCGTGAACACGCGGTCCGCCTCAATCGCGTCGTCGATCTGCACGCGCAGCAGGCGGCGCACGTTCGGGTCCATCGTCGTTTCCCAAAGCTGCTCTGGGTTCATTTCGCCCAGGCCCTTGTAGCGCTGGCGGCTGGTGGTGCGTTCGGCTTCGGCAATCAGCCACTTCATGGCCTGGCGGAAGTCGCCGACCTTTTCTTCCTTCTGCTTGTCGCCTTCGCCACGCATCGCTTTGGCGCCTTCGGCCAGCAGGCCGCGGAAGGTTTCGGCGGCTTCGGCCAGGGCGGCGTAGTCGGCGCCGTGCACAAAGTCTTGCGTGATGACGCTGCTCTTGATGTTGCCGTGGTGGCGGCGGCTGATGCGCAGCAGGGGCTTGTCGGTGCGGGCATCGAATTCGCCGGCCACTTCGGCGGGGGCGCCGGTGGTGTTCAGCTCGCGCAATTTGGCTTGCAGGGCCACGGCGCTGGCTTCGGCATCGGCCACGGAGTCGAGCTTGAGGCTCACGCCATCGGCAATGGCGCGCAGGGCTTCGGCGTCCATGAAGTTGCCCAGGCGGGCGATGACGCTTTCAGCGATCTGGTGCTTGCGCGCCAGTTCGGCCAGGGTCTCGCCCGTCAGGGTTTGCGGGTTGGCGCCGCCGGTGGTCACGCTGGCGTGGTTCAGCGCAATGCGCAGCAGGAAGCCGTCGAGCGCGGGGGCATCCTTCAGGTACAGCTCTTCCTTGCCAGCCTTGACCTTGTACAGCGGTGGCTGCGCGATGTAGATGTGGCCGCGCTCGACCAGTTCGGGCATCTGACGGTAGAAGAAGGTGAGCAGCAGGGTGCGGATGTGGGCGCCGTCCACGTCGGCGTCGGTCATGATGATGATGCGGTGGTAGCGCAGCTTGGCCACGTCAAAGTCGTCGCCACCCGTGGTGCCGCCGGCCTTGCCGATGCCGGTGCCCAGGGCCGTGATCAGCGTCAGGATTTCGTTGCTGGTCAGCAGCTTTTCGTAGCGGGCTTTTTCCACGTTCAGGATCTTGCCGCGCAGGGGCAGGATGGCCTGGAACTTGCGGTCGCGGCCCTGCTTGGCAGAGCCGCCGGCGGAGTCACCCTCCACGATGTAGATCTCGCACAGGGCAGGGTCTTTTTCCTGGCAGTCGGCCAGCTTGCCGGGCAGGCCCATGCCGTCCAGCACGCCCTTGCGGCGGGTCATTTCGCGGGCCTTGCGGGCGGCTTCGCGGGCACGGGCGGCCTCCACGATCTTGCCGCAGATGATCTTGGCGTCGTTGGGCTTTTCTTGCAGGTAGTCGGTGAGCAGCTTGCCCACGATGTCTTCCACCGGCGCGCGCACTTCGCTCGACACCAGCTTGTCCTTGGTCTGGCTGCTGAACTTGGGCTCGGGCACCTTCACGCTGAGCACGCAGCACAGGCCTTCGCGCATGTCGTCGCCGGTGACTTCGACCTTGGCCTTCTTGGCCAGCTCGTTTTCTTCGATGTACTTGTTGATGACGCGGGTCATCGCGGCGCGCAGGCCGGTCAGGTGGGTGCCGCCGTCACGCTGGGGGATGTTGTTGGTGAAGCACAGCACTTGCTCGGTGTACGCGCTGTTCCACTGCATGGCCACTTCCACGCCAATGTGCGTGCCGGGGATGCCACCATACGTTTCTGCCGGGCGCTCGCCTGCGGCGTAGAAAGACGTGGGGTGCAACACCGTCTTGCCCTTGTTGATGAACTCGACAAAGCCGCGCACGCCACCGGCGCCCGAGAAGTCGTCTTCCTTGCCGCTGCGTTCGTCCTTGAGGCGAATGCGCACGCCATTGTTCAAAAACGAGAGTTCGCGCAGGCGCTTGGCCAGGATCTCGTAGTGAAAGTCGTTGTTCTCTTTGAAGATCTCGGTGTCGGGCAAGAAGTGCACTTCGGTGCCGCGCTTTTCGGTCTCGCCGGTCACCTTCATGGGGCTGACTTCAAAGCCGTCCACGGTGGACAGCAGGCGGTCTTGCACAAAGCCGCGTGCAAATTCGATCTGGTGCACCTTGCCTTCGCGCCGAACGGTCAGGCGCAGCCATTTGCTCAATGCGTTCACGCAGCTCACGCCCACGCCGTGCAGGCCGCCCGAGACCTTGTAGCTGTTCTGGTTGAACTTGCCGCCTGCGTGCAGTTCGGTCAGGGCGATTTCTGCGGCACTGCGCTTGGGCTCGTGCTTGTCGTCCATCTTCACGCCGGTGGGAATGCCACGGCCGTTGTCGGTCACGCTGATGGAGTTGTCGGTGTGGATGGTGACGACGATGTCGTCGCAGTGCCCGGCCAGGGCCTCGTCGATGGAGTTGTCGACCACTTCGAACACCAAGTGGTGCAGGCCGGTGCCGTCACTGGTGTCGCCGATGTACATGCCGGGGCGCTTGCGCACGGCTTCCAGGCCTTCGAGGATGGTGATGGCGCCTTCGCCATAGCTTTCGCTGGCGCCGGCCTGGTTGGTGTCGATCTTGTTGACGGTGGGCTCCACATGGCCGGAGACGCCGGAGGATTCGGGCTCGGAGGGAATGTTGTTGTCAACGGTCATGGTGGGCCTTGGGATCCGTGGAAACCGGGGTTTCCAATATGTTCAATGGTCTAATTGGGCGCAAGCGCATATTGAATATGCGCTTGCAGCTATCAATAAAGTAGCGTTCGCGGTGTGGCGCTGCGACTGTGGTGCACGGCGGGTGTCACGCAGCCTCAGATGCGCATGGGCATCACGACGTACTTGAAGCTGTCGTTGTCGGGGATGGTCAGCAGCGCAGAGCTGTTGCCATCCGAAAGCTCCACCTTCACCATGTCCTGGCCCATGTTGGCCAGGGCGTCGATGAGGTAGGTCACGTTGAAGCCGATCTCGATGGTGTCGCCACCGTAGTCGATGTCGAGCTCGTCCACGGCCTCTTCCTGCTCGGCGTTGTTGGACGCCACGCGCAGGGTGCCGGGCTCCAGGTTCAGGCGCACGCCCTTGAACTTGTCGCTGGTCATGATGGCCGTGCGCTGCAGGCTGGCCAGCAGCGGGGCGCGACCCAGGGTGATGCTGTTCTTGTGGTTCTTGGGGATCACGCGGTTGTAGTCGGGGAACTTGCCCTCGACCAGCTTGGTCACGAACTCCATGCCGCCAAAGGTGAACTTGGCTTGGTTGTTGGCGAACTGCATCTCGATGTGGGGCTGGTTCTCGCCACCCGCATCAGACAACAGGCGCTGCAGCTCGATCACGGTCTTGCGCGGCAGGATGACTTCCTGCTTGGGCACTTCAACGTCCAGCGTGGCGCTGGCAAAGGCCAGGCGGTGGCCGTCGGTGGCGACCAGGCTCAGGGTCTTGCCCTCGGCCACGAACAGGATGCCGTTGAGGTAGTAGCGGATGTCCTGCACCGCCATTGCGAACGACACCTGGCCGAGCAGGTCCTTCAGCGTCTTTTGGGGCACGGCGAACACGGGGCCAAAGGCGGCGGATTCCTGCACCAGCGGGAAGTCTTCGGCCGGCAGGCTTTGCAGCGTGAAGCGGCTCTTGCCGCCCTTGAGGATGAGCTTGGACTGGGCCGATTCGAGGCTGACCGTCTGATCACCGGGCATGGTGCGCAGGATGTCGATGAGCTTGCGCGCCCCCACGGTGGTGGTGAAGTCGCCGGTGTCGCCACCCAGTTCGGCTGTGGTGCGGATCTGGATTTCGAGGTCGCTGGTCGTCAGCTGCAGGGCATTGCCCGTCTTGCGGATCAGCACATTGGCCAGGATGGGCAGCGTGTGGCGGCGCTCCACGATGCCAGCCACGGACTGCAGAACCGCGAGAACCTTGTCTTGTGTTGCCTTCAGGACGATCATGTCATCAACCTCTTGTGGTTTTGGGACGGTGCGTGGACAGCGGCACAGGTCATGCCTCCCCCTGCTATCTATAACCCGCCATTTTGCCCCTTAACGGGGTCGCTTCTTCGTGGGGCTGCCCGACGGGCGTTTCCCGCTGGTTATCTACCCTTGGCGCTACCCTTTGAGCGTCTGCTCCAGCACGTGCAGCTGCTGGTTCAACTCGGTCAGCTGCTGGCGTTCGCCCGCAATCTTGCGCACAGCATGCAAAACCGTGGTGTGGTCGCGCCCGCCAAACAATTCTCCGATCTCGGGAAGGCTCTTTTGCGTCAGCTCCTTGGCCAGGTACATCGCAATCTGGCGCGGGCGGGCAATGCTGGCCGGGCGCTTCTTGCTGTACATGTCGGCGACCTTGATCTTGTAGTAGTCGGCCACCGTCTTCTGGATGTTTTCCACAGAAATCTGCCGGTTCTGGATGGACAGCAGATCACGCAGCGCCTCGCGGGCGAGCTGGATCGAAATCTCTTTCTGGTTGAAACGCGAGTACGCCAGGATCTTGCGCAGCGCGCCTTCGAGCTCGCGCACGTTGGAGCGCACGTTTTTGGCCACGAAAAAGGCGACTTCCTCGGGCATCTCAGTGCCTTCGACGCGCGCCTTGTTGATCAGAATGGCCACGCGCATTTCCAGCTCGGGCGGCTCGATGGCCACCGTCAGGCCCGAGTCGAAGCGCGACACCAGCCGCTCGTGGATGTTGGCCAGACCCTTCGGATACGTGTCCGACGTCATCACGATGTGCGACTTCTTGGCCAGCAGGGCCTCGAACGCGTTGAAGAATTCTTCCTGCGTGCGGTCCTTGTTGGCGAAGAACTGCACATCGTCGATGAGCAGCAGGTCGAGCGAGTGGTAGCGCTCCTTGAACTCGTCGAAGGTGCGGCGCTGGTAGGCCTTAACCACATCCGACACAAACTGCTCGGCGTGGATGTAGAGAACTTTGGCGTCGGGCTTGTCCTGCAGCAGGCGGTTACCCACAGCGTGCACCAGGTGGGTCTTGCCCAGGCCCACGCCGCCGTAGATGAACAGCGGGTTGTACAGGTGGCCGGGCATGCCCGCCACGTGCATGGCCGCCGAGCGTGCCATGCGGTTGGCCGTGCCTTCCACCAGCGTCTCGAACGTGAGGGCGGCGTTCAGCCGATTGCGGAACGCGCCCGCCGTGGCGTCGTCACTGCTGCTGGACGGGGCTTCGGCCGGTGCTGCGGGGCTGGCGGGTTCTTGCGCAGTGGGCCGCACATAAGTACGGGCAACGGATTCGCGCTGAGCGAGCGCTAACTCCAGCGTGACCGGCTGGCCGTACAGGCCTTCGAGCAGCGCGGCAATGCGGCCTGCGTATTGGGCACGGATCCAGTCGAGCTTGAAGCGGTTGCCCACGAGCAGCGTGACTTTGGAGAAGTCTTCAGCCACTTGGGCCACCAGGGGCTTGATCCAGGTGTTGAATTGTTGTTCTGGCAGGTCTTGTGCCAGTTGCTCAACGCAGGCTTGCCACAGGCCCTGACCGGCATCTGAGCCGGGCGAATTGATAGGGCTGCGGGTGGGTTCCTCGGTCATTTCTGGGGAATTCTTATTGTGGATAGGAGGAACGGGGTAAGGCGGTGGATTGTAGCTTGTCAAGGAGTTATCCACAATTTGAAGGCGGCTGTCATCCGGGGGAATCCGGGGTTGCCATGCGGGGAAGAAGTGGCCTGAAAGGGTCGGGCGCTGCAGCCTCTGCGACGCGCTGGTAAAGGCCTGTCCATCGAAAGGCATTGCCAGTCGGCCACAAGCCTGCGATAATTTTGGGTTTCCCTGAATGTGTTCAGGGTGATTTGACCCGGCGCGCCGTTATTTCTGCCCCGTGGGTCTGCCTCCAGGCGATGTTTCATACATTGTGTGGGTGTGCAGATTGCAGGGGGTTCAAGAGCAGCAGTCCGGAACTGAACCTCAAGGAATAGCACCATGAAACGTACTTACCAGCCCTCCAAGACGCGCCGCGCGCGCACCCACGGTTTCCTCGTCCGCATGAAGACCCGCGGCGGCCGTGCCGTTATCAACGCACGCCGCGCCAAGGGCCGCAAGCGCCTGGCCGTCTAAGGCCGATACGGTCTACGGCCTGCTCCCCGCCTGTTCCCGGTTTGTACCGCCAGGTTCCAAACGGGGCGCTTGCATGCACAGGCTAAAAACCCGGCCGCAGTTCCAGGCTGCAATGGCGGGGGGCACTGTCTCCCGCACGGCGCATTTTGCGTTGCACCGTTTGGCACTGGATGCCAACAGCACCGCAGTTGCCAGCCAAGCCGCCACTGTTGCACCTACAGGGCCCGGCTCCTTGCCGCACACGCAAGGGCCGCAGGCCCTGTTTGTCGTTCAGGGCGTCTGGATGGGTGCCATGGTGCCCAAGCGCTGGGCGCGCCGCGCCGTGACGCGCAACACCATCAAGCGGCAGATCTACACCGTGGGCGCCACGTTTGAGGCGCGTTTGCCGCAGGCCGCCCATGTGGTGCGCCTGCGCTCGGCGTTTGATCGCAAGCAGTTCGTGAGCGCCACGTCCGACCAGCTCAAACAGGCGGTACGCGCGGAGCTGCTGCAGCTGTTCGGATATGCCACCCGGCATTCGGGCGCAGCGGTTGCTGCGCCTGTGCCGCCGGTGGCAGAGCCGGTGACTGCCCCATGATGCAGCGCCTACTGATCGGCGTGGTCAAAGGCTATCGGCTGTTTCTCAGCCCATGGCTGGGTTCGGCCTGCCGCTTTGAGCCGACCTGCTCGGTCTATTCGCTGCAGGCGCTGGAGCAGCACGGCGCTGCAGCAGGCAGTTATCTGACGGTGCGCAGGCTGGTACGCTGCCACCCCTGGTGTGACGGGGGCCATGATCCGGTTCCGCAAGATCTGCCGCGCAGCCTGCGGCTTTTCTCCAGGCTCACCCCTTCCACCACTCCCCCATCCTCACCAAAGAAGTCTTCATGAACGACATTCGCCGCACCATCCTGTGGGTGATTTTTGGCTTTTCCATGGTTCTGCTGTGGGACAAGTGGCAGCTGCACAACGGTAACAAGGCCACCTTTTTCCCGACCACGCCCGCTGTGACAGCGCCTGCTGCTGCCGCAGGCGCGGCCTCCGGTGCGACCGGGGCCGCCAGCGTGCCAGCCACCAGCGTGCCCGCTGCTACTGCGGCCGCGCAGGGCGCAGCAGCGGTGCCCGGTCAGCCCGCAGCAGCGGCTGCGCCTGCCAAACGCGAACGCATTGAGGTCAAGACCGACCTGTATCGCCTGGTGTTCGACAGCGAAGGCGGCTCGCTCACGCAGGCCGAGCTGCTCAAACACGCCGACATGACCGACAAGGCCCGCAACTTCCTGTTGCTGGATGAAAGCGCGCAGCGCGTCTACGTGGCGCAGACCGGCCTGGTGGGCGGCACTTTCCCCACGCACAAGACGGTGATGACGGCCGTTCCCGGCCCGCGCGAACTCAAGGACGGTGAAGACTCCATGAGCATCCGCTTCGAGTCGCCCGACCAGGGCGGCGTGAAGCTGGTCAAGACCTGGACCATCAAACGCGGCGCTTACGACATCGCCGTCAAGCACGACATCGTCAACACCGGCAGCGCCGCTGTATCGCCCCAGCTGTATCTGCAACTGGTGCGCGACGGCAACAAGCCGCCAGGCGAGTCGTCGTTCTACTCCACCTTCACCGGCCCAGCGGTTTACACCGAAGCTAAGAAGTACCAGAAGATCGAGTTCAAGGACATCGAAAGCGGCAAAGTCGACATTCCCAAGGACTCGGCCAATGGCTATGTCGCCATGGTGCAGCACTATTTCGCCACCGCATGGCTGCTGGCCGACGGCGTGCAGCGCGAGCCCTTCACCCGCAAGGTGGACACCAACCTGTACTCCGTGGGCATGCTGACCTCCCTCGGCACCATCGAGCCGGGCGCCACCAAGACCATCGACGCGCGCCTGTTCGCCGGCCCGCAGGTCGAGACCATGATGGAAAAGCTGTACCCCGGCCTGGAACTGGTCAAGGACTACGGCTGGCTCACCATCCTGTCCAAGCCGCTGTACTGGCTGCTCGACAACCTGCACAAGCTCCTGAACAACTGGGGCTGGTCCATCGTTGCGCTGGTGCTGCTGCTCAAGATCGCGTTCTACTGGCTCAATGCCAAGGCCTACGCCAGCATGGCCAAGATGAAGGCCATCAACCCCAAGATCATGGAGATGCGCGAACGCCTGAAGGACAAGCCGCAGCAGATGCAGCAGGAGATGATGCGCATCTACCGCGAGGAAAAGGTCAACCCGATGGGCGGCTGCTTCCCTATCATGATCCAGATCCCGGTGTTCATTGCGCTGTACTGGGTGCTGCTGTCCAGCGTCGAGATGCGCAATGCGCCCTGGATCGGCTGGATCCACGACCTCTCCGCGCCTGACCCATTCTTCATCCTGCCCTTGCTGATGACGGCCAGCTCGCTGCTGCAGACCGCCCTGAACCCCGCGCCACCAGACCCGATGCAGGCCAAGATGATGTGGTTCATGCCGCTGATCTTCAGCGTGATGTTCTTCTTCTTCCCAGCCGGCCTGGTGCTGTACTGGCTGACGAACAACATCCTGTCGATTGCGCAGCAGTGGATCATCAACACCCGCATGGGCGTGCCACCGCAGTTCAATCTGCCCAAGTTCAAGTGATGCGGCAGCGGCAACGCTGACATCCACGAACTGACCCCTCAAAGGCCGCGCAAGCGGCCTTTTTTCTGTCCACCTTGTAAAGTCCCTGCCCATGCTCGCCCGCCACCACGACCCCATCGTTGCCATCGCCACTGCCCCCGGGCGCGGGGCCGTCGGTATCGTGCGGGTGTCGGGCAAAGGGCTGGAGGCCCTGGTGCAGGCGCTGTGCGGCCGCACCCTCAAGCCGCGCGAGGCGACGTACTTGCCCTTTCGGGATGCACAGGGCCAGGCCATCGACCAGGGGCTGGCGCTGTACTTCCCCGGACCGCACAGCTACACCGGCGAGGACGTGCTGGAGCTGCAGGCGCATGGGGGCCCGGTGGTGCTGCAGCTGCTGCTGGCGCGCTGTCTGGAGGCGGGGGCTGCCACCCAACCGGCGACCGGCCAGCCCTGCCTGCCGGGCCTGCGCGTGGCCCAACCCGGGGAGTTCACCGAACGGGCTTTCCTGAACGACAAGGTCGACCTGGCCCAGGCCGAGGCGATTGCCGACCTGATCGACGCCAGCACGGAAGCCGCAGCCCGCAGCGCCAGCCGCTCGCTGACCGGCGCGTTTTCTGCAGAAATCCACAGCCTGCGCGACGCGCTTATCCATCTGCGCATGCTGGTGGAGGCCACGCTCGATTTTCCTGAAGAAGAAATCGACTTCTTGCGCAAGGCCGATGCGCATGGACAGCTATCAAATTTGCAGCAAACCCTGGCCTCGGTGATGCAGCGCGCGCGCCAGGGCGCCCTGCTGCGCGAGGGCATCAAAGTGGTGATTGCTGGGCAGCCGAATGCAGGCAAAAGCTCGCTGCTCAATGCGCTGGCGGGGGCCGAGCTCGCCATCGTCACGCCCATCGCGGGCACCACGCGCGACAAGGTGCAGCAGACCATCCAGATCGAGGGGGTGCCCCTGCACATCATCGACACCGCCGGCCTGCGCGACAGCAGCGACGAGGTCGAGCGCATCGGCATCGCCCGCGCCTGGGACGAGATTGCCGGGGCAGACGCCGTGCTGTTCCTGCACGACCTGTCGCGGCAAAGCGCTCCTGAATATGTAGCTGCCGACGCAGATATCGAAAGCGCCTTGGGGCAAAAATTGCCAAAAAACATCCCCGTGATCGATGTCTGGAACAAGCTGGACTGCGCGGCCGGTGTTGCCCCAACAGCCAACCCCGGGCGCCCTGCGGTGCATCTGTCGGCCCGCACCGGTCAGGGGCTGGACGGCTTGCGACGGCTGCTGTTGGACGTGGCGGGCTGGCAGTCGGCACCTGAGGGCATCTACATTGCCCGGGCGCGGCATGTGCAGGCGCTGCAGGCCGTGTCGTTGCACCTGCAGGAAGCTGCCGACCAACTGCAGGCCCAGGGCCCGGCGCTGGACCTGCTGGCCGAGGAGCTGCGGCTGGCGCAGAACGCCCTGAGCGCCATCACCGGCGAGTTCACCTCCGACGACCTGCTCGGCGTGATCTTCTCCAGCTTCTGCATCGGTAAATAGCGACCGTTGGTCGCCCTATCTTGTAAACGGACGTAAACAGCGCTTGTGTCCGATCTGTAACAGGGTTACTTTCGGCGGACCATGAATGTTCCCATGCCCGTTGCCTCCAAGGTGGACCTCAAAGGTCTGATCGACGCCATCGCCCAGACCACGGCGGAGGACAGCATGACCAACCCGCTGACGGCCGCCCAGTGGGAGGTGCTGTCGTCCTATCTGCTGCCGGTGGTGCTGCCCGCCGGCCAGGTGCTATTCAGCCAAGGCGCCACGGACCGCACCCTCTATCTCGTCGAAAGCGGCAGCCTGAGCGTGCACTACCAGGACGAAAAAGAACGCCTGCGCCTGGCGATTGTGGGCGCTGGCTCGGTGGTCGGCGAAGGCGCTTTCTTCTCACACCGCGCACGCAGCGCCACCGTGCAGGCCAGCGCACCCTGCAAGCTGTGGAGCCTCACGGCCATCCGCTTCACCGAGCTGACCAACCGCCAGCCTGCCATTGCCCTGGGTCTGGCCATGGCTGCAGGGGCTGTGCTGGCCAAGCGCCTGGGCAACCGCCGCCGCCGCGTTGCGGCCACCTGACAGGCAGGCCCTGTCGGGGGGGACCTCGGGCTTCTCTCGCCTTCTGCGGGGGGATGGCGCGTTACACTCGATTTGGATTTTGTCCAGGCACCATCCGAAGAAAGCAAGCCATGTCCCTGTTCAGTTGGTTCAGCCGCAAACCCGCTCCCGCCAAGCCCCGCGCAGCGGCCGAGCCCTCCGGCCTGTTCAACGCCGACGCCACCGTGCCCCTTCAACCGGGGCGCCAGGGCAAGCCACTCGTGGAGCCCCAGCCGCCCGAGCACGCCGCCAACCGCAAGAACGAGCGCATGGAGCGCCGCGAGCTGCTCTACACGGTGGTGCGCGATGCCATGGTGCGCGCGGGCGTGCTGTCGGCCAGCTACAAGTTCAAGGTACTGTCGCTCGACCAGCGCGGCCGCCAGTTCCTGGTGATGATGGACCTGGCCCGCGAATACGGCGGCGAGACGGTGCGCCTGAGCGAGATCGAGGCGCTCATCGCCCAGACCGCCAAAACCCGTTACGACATCCTGGTGACGGCCGTGTACTGGCGCATCAACGACCATGTGGCGGTGGGTATTCCACAAAAGGGCGTGGCGCCCCAGGGCGCTGCGCTGCCGTTGCAGGCGGCTTCTACGGCAGTGCGCCGTCCGCCAGCAGCAGCGGCCACTGCCCCGGTACCCCTGGCCCCGTCGCCTGCACCGCTGGCGGGCGCACGCCCCGCCGCAGCTGTTGCGGCACCTGTTTCCCCTGCTCCCTTGGCGCCCGCTGCGGCCCCGCTGGCTGCGCGCCGCCCGCTCGGTGCGGTGTCGGCCCCCGCGCCCCTCGTGTCTGCACCCGCACCGCTGGCTGCCGCGCGGCCTGCCTCTTCTGCCCGCTTCGAACCCATCGAGGCCGACGAGGTGGCCGCGTTCAAGCGCGCGCTGGCCAATGCGGCAGGGTCATCGGCGGCCACGGCTGCGGCCGCCAAGCCAGGCGTGCCGGTACGCTCCGGTCCGCTGCTGCCACCGTCCCAGCCCACTGGGTTTGAGGACACCGAAATGCCCGGTGCCGACGGTCCCGCTCCCGACCTCAGCAGCACGCAGTACGGCGAACTCAACTGATCCAGGGGTCATGTGGTGCACGCCCACAGGGGGCTGTGCACCCAGGCCACGGCCCTCGGGTCAGTGCCCTGCAAAGTCCACCAGGGTGTACAGCGGCAGGCCCGCATCGCGCAGGCGCTGCGATCCGCCCAGCTCGGGCAAATCGACAATGGCGGCGCCTTCGGTGACGGTGGCCCCCAGTTTTTCCAACAGCTTCTTGCCGGCCATCATGGTGCCGCCGGTGGCGATCAGGTCGTCGATCAGCAGCACGCGGTCGCCGGCCTTCACGGCGTCGGTGTGCAGCTCCACGGTGGCGCTGCCGTATTCGAGTTCGTAGGTTTCCTCCACCGTGGTGAAGGGCAACTTGCCTTTCTTGCGGATGGGCACGAAGCCCATGTTCAGCTCGTAGGCCACCACGGCGCCCAGGATGAAGCCCCGCGCATCCAGGCCCGCCACCACGTCGGGGCGCAGCGCCTTGTCCATGTAGCGGTGCACAAACGCATCGATCAGCACACGGAACACTTTCGGGTCCTGCAGCAGCGGCGTGATGTCGCGGAACTGCACGCCGGGCGCGGGCCAGTCGGGGACGGTGCGGATGTGCTGGCGAAGGTACTGGTTGACGCTGAGGGGCTGCATGGGCGGGTGGGGAGTAATGACGCGGGGGAGGCCCGGGCAGGGCCAATGCCTGGGTGTGCGCCAGGTGCTGGCCGGTGGCGCGGGGCTCGGAAAGTGCGAGAGTGTAAACAGCCCGGCCGTCCCCGCGCGCGCCTGCACCAGACGCCATAATGTGTTTCACTGGCGTTACAAACTGCGCGCCGCCTGTGGCGGGCGGTGCCCCAACCCCCACGACGCTCGGCCCATGCCCATCTCCGTCCTGCTGATCGAGAGTGATCACCCCCACGCACAGGCCGTGGCGGGGGCGCTGGCCGACCCCTGGTCGGGCTGGCGCGTGGACGTGGTGGAGTCCATCACCGAGGCGCGCGAATATCTGCTTCGCCACCGGCCCGACATCGTGCTGGCGGCCCAGCGCACCATGGACGGCTCGGCCTTTGACCTGCTGCAGCTGCTCGACGGCGTTCCGGCCATCATCATCGTGCGCATGGGGGCGGAGACCCACGCGGCGCAGGCCATGCGCCACGGGTTTGACGATTTCACCGTGCAGGACCCGGCGCTGGACTACCTGCTCACCCTGCCCGCGCAGATCGAAGCCGTGCTGGAGCGCACCTCCAGCGCCCGTGCCCGCCGCGCGGCCGAGGCCATGCTGGCGCGCCAGCACCGGCTGCTGCAGGCCATCTCGCGGGCCCAGGGCATGTTCATTGCCAGCTCGGGCCCCCGGGCGGCGTTCGAGGCGCTGCTGGGCGAGTTGATGACGCTGACCCAGAGCGCGTTCGGCCTCGTGGGCCAGGTGCAGCTGGCCGATGACGGGCACCCTTACCTGCGCGTGCACGCGATGACCGACATCAGCTGGGACGAGGCCTCGCGCCAGCGCTATGCCCAGCATGCCGAGGATGGCATGGTGTTCGACAATCTGTACTCGCTGGTGGGCGCTGCGCTGGTGACGGGCGAGCCGGTCCTCAGCAACGATGCCAACCACGATGCCCGCAGCGCGGGCACGCCGTCCGGCCACCCCACGCTGCGCACCTACCTGGGCCTGCCCATCCATGCGGCGGGAGAGCTGGTGGCCATGGTGGGGCTGGCCAACCGCAGCGGCGGTTACACCAACGCCGATGTGCAGTTTCTGCAGCCCTTGCTGAACACCATTGGCCAACTGGAGACCGCCCGCCGCGCCGAGCTGGCCCGCAGCCATGTGGAGGCCGAACTGGCCCGCACCAGCGCCCTGCTGGCCGAGAAGACCCGGGCCCTCGAAGGCACCCTGGACAACATCTCGCAGGGCATCACCAACGTCGACGCCGAGGGCCGCATCCGCGTCTACAACCAGCGCTACCTGGAGCTGCTGGACCTGCCCGAGTCCCTGCTGGCCACGCAGCCGCTGGTGGAAGAGGTGGTGCGTTTTCAGACCGAGCGGGGCGACTTCGGGCCCGAGTTCCAGCTCATCGAGCCCATGGCCCGCAACTACGTGGCGTCGGAATACGCGGCGCATGGCGGCCGCATGAACATGCCGCAGAGCTACGTGCGGCGCACCCGGCAGGGCCGCTACATCGAGGTGCGCACCCGTGCCCTGGAGCCCGGCGGGCGCGTGCGCACGTTCACCGATGTCACCGACTACCTGAGCACGCTGGAGGCCCTGCGCCAGAGCGAGGCGCGCTGGCGCAGCCTGACGGACCTGTCGTCCGATTGGTACTGGGAGCAGGACGACCAGTTTCGTTTTGTGCGGCTGGACGGCAACCCGTACCACACGGAGGGCGTGCCCGATGAGATGCACTACGGCCTGACCCGCTGGGAGTTGCCCGACACCTTCGTCAACGAAGGGCAATGGCGCGAGCACCGCGAGCAGCTGGAGGCGCACCAGGTCTTTCACGACTTTGAGATGCAGCGCCTGTCCCAGGACGGCAAGCCCGTGTGGGTGTCGATCAGTGGCGAGCCCATCTTTGACGAAGAGGGCCGCTTTACCGGCTACCGGGGCGTGGCGCGCGACATCACCGAGCGCAAACTGGCCGAGGCCGAGATCCAGCGCCTGGCGTTCTACGACGAACTCACCGGCCTGCCCAACCGCCGGCTGCTGATGGACCGGCTGGAGCGCGCGGTGGCCACCACCCAGCGCGACGGCCGCCATGGCGCCCTGCTGTTCCTCGACCTGGACAACTTCAAGGGCATCAACGACACCATGGGCCATGAGTGGGGCGACCGGCTGCTGGTGCAGGTGGCCGCGCGCATCGGGGCCAGCGTGCGGGCCACCGACACCGTGGCGCGGCTGGGTGGCGATGAGTTTGTGGTCGTGGTGCAGGGCCTGCACGGCCATGAGGTCGAAGCCGCGGCCGAGGCCGAGGCCGTGGCCCAGAAGGTGTTGCTGGCGCTGAACCAGCCCTATGTCGTGGATGGCTGCGACATGCACAGCACCCCCAGCATCGGCATTGCGCTGTTCCAGGACGCGCAGCAGCCCGTGCAAGAGCTGCTCAAGCGCGCCGACCTGGCCATGTACCAGGCCAAGGCGCAGGGGCGCAACACCCTGTGCTTTTTCGACCCCGCCATGCAGGCTGCCGCGTCGGCGCGTTCGGCGCTGGAGGGCGACATCCGCCAGGGCCTGGCGCGCAACGAGTTCCTGCTGCACTACCAGCCGGTGGTGGACGCCAGCGGCCACCTGCTGGGGGCCGAGGCGCTGGTGCGCTGGCAACACCCGCAGCGCGGCATGGTCTCGCCCGCCGATTTCATCCCGCTGGCCGAGCAGACGGGGCTCATCCTGCCCCTGGGGCGCCAGGTGCTGGCCCTGGCCTGCCGCCAGCTGGCCCTGTGGGCCACCGCCCCGGCGAAAGCCGCGTGGACGCTGGCCGTGAACGTGAGTGCCCAGGAGTTCCGCCAGCCCGATTTTGTGGAGCAGGTGCTGGCAGCGCTGCGCGATGCGGCCGCCAACCCGCGCCTGCTCAAGCTCGAACTCACCGAAAGCCTGCTGCTGCACGATGTGGAGGACAGCATCCTCAAGATGCAGGCGCTGCGCACGCTGGGGGTGGGCTTTTCGCTCGACGACTTTGGCACCGGGTACTCATCGCTCAGCTACCTCAAACGCCTGCCGCTGGACCAGCTCAAGATCGACCAGAGCTTTGTGCGCGACGTGCTCACCGACCCCAACGACGCCACCATCGCCTGCACCATCATCACGCTGGCCCGCAGCCTGGGCCTGGACGTGGTGGCTGAGGGAGTGGAGACCGAAGGGCAGCGCGCATTCTTGCTGCGCAACGGCTGCCGCCAGTTCCAGGGCTACCTGTTCGGGCGGCCTGGGCCTGCGGAGTTGTTGTAGATTGCTATCAAATATGTAGCTGTTGGCGCATATTGCACTAGCGCTACAGGCCGATTTCATTCAAATGGGGTGTCCAGCCACCCGCTGAGTTGCCAGCGGCGTGTCCCAGGCTGGTCAGCCGGTCAGCCTTTCAGCAGCTTGTCTTCCGCCAGCGCCAGCGCGGCCGGATGGCCCGACAGCACCAGCGTGTCGCCTTCGGCCAGCAGGGCCTCGTCCACTGCCGCGCTCACATGGCCATTGCCGCGCCGCAGGTTGACCACGCGCACACCCATGGCGGGCAGGGCCAGCTGGCCCAGGCTGCGGCCCAGGGCGGTGGAGCCCGGGGGCAGGTTGATGGTGGACAGGCGCTCCTGGTCGCGTTCGTTCACCGTGTCGTCGTCCGCGCCATGGAAGTAGCCGCGCAGCAGGTTGTAGCGCGCATCGCGCTGGTCCTGCACCAGCCGCAGCACGCGGCGCATGGGCACGCCCACCAGGGCCAGGGCGTGGCTGGCGAGCATGAGCGAGCCTTCGATGGCCTCGGGCACCACCTCGGTCGCACCGGCCTCCTGCAGCTTGTCCAGGTACAGGTCGTCCTGCGTGCGCACCACCACCGGCACCTGCGGCGCGTGCGACCGGGCATTGGCCAGCACCTTCAGCGCGGCGGGCACGTCGATGTAGGTCACGGCCACGGCGCTGGCGCGCACCAGGCCCGCCGCCATCAGCGCCTGCAGACGGGTGGCGTCGCCATACACCACCGAGTCGCCGGCCGCAGCGGCCTGGCGCACGCGGTCCGGGTCCAGGTCCAGCGCCATGTAGGGGATGCCCTCGTGCTCCAGCATGCGCGCCAGGTTCTGTCCGCAGCGGCCGTAGCCGCAGATGATCACGTGCCTGCTGGTGTTGATGGACTTGCGCGCAATCGATGTCATCTGCAGCGACTGCTGCAGCCAGTCGCTGGCCACCAGCTTCATCACGATGCGGTTGCTGTACATGATGAGGAACGGCGTGGCCAGCATCGACAGCACCATGGCCGCGAGGATGGGGTTCATCAGCGCTGGCTGCACCAGCCCGTTGTTCTGCGTGAGCGACAGCAGCACAAAGCCGAACTCGCCGGCCTGCGCCAGGTACAGCCCGGTGCGCAGCGCCACACCGGTGGTCGCGCCCATGCCCCGCGCCAGCACCAGGATGATCCCCAGCTTGAGCACCAGGGGCACCGTGAGCAGCATCAACACCAGCGCCCAGCGGTCCACCAGGATGTGCCAATCCAGCATCATGCCGATGGTGATGAAGAACAGGCCCAGCAGCACATCGTGAAAGGGCCGGATGTCCGTGCCCACCTGGTGGCGATACTCGGTCTCGGACACCAGCACGCCCGCAATGAAGGCGCCCAGAGCCAGGCTCAGGCCCGCCAGCTCGGTCAGCCAGGCCAAGCCCAGCGTGATCAGCAGCAGGTTCAGCATGAAAAGCTCGTCGCTCTTGCGCCGCGCGACCAGCGTGAGCCACCAGCGCATCAGCCGCTGGCCGCCCGTGAGCAGCAGGCCCACCAACACCGTGGCCTTGATCAGCGCCCAGCCCAGCGAGGTCAGCAGCTGGTCGGGCGACGACCCCAGCGCCGGGATCAGCACCAGCAGCGGCACCACCGCCAGGTCCTGGAACAGCAAGATGCCCATCACCCGCCGGCCATGTTCACTCTCCAGCTCGGCCCGCTCGGCCATCAGCTTGACCACAATCGCCGTGCTGCTCATGGCCATCACGCCTGACAGCGCCAGCGCCGTCTGCCAGCCCATGTCCCACACCCCACCCGCCCAGCGCGACAGCGCCAGTGCCATGCCGGACACGACCGCCATCGTCAGCACCACCTGCATCAGCCCCAGGCCAAACACCTGCTTGCGCATGGCACGCAGCTTGGGCAGGCTGAACTCCAGCCCGATGGCAAACATTAGGAACACCACGCCAAACTCGCCCAGGTGGCGCACGCCTTCGGAGTTTTGCGCCAGTGCCAGCGCGTGCGGGCCAATGAGCACCCCAGCGGCCAGGTAGCCCAGCATGGGCGGCAGCTTGAGGCTGCGGCAGGTCACCACGCCCAGCACCGCGGCCAGCAGATAAAGCAGTGTGAGGGCGAGTGAAGACATGGGTTCGATGCTATCCGAGGCTTGCGTTGTGTAACACAGGATTCAAGCAAGCCATTGGCCGGGGCTGCAGGCCGCTGCTGCCTCCCTGTTTGTGCGAGTCTGGCAAGCCTTGTGGGCTGGGCAAGGGCTTTTCTACCCGGATGCACGGACCGTGCCAGTGGACTTGGCCCATGCGACGGCCCGGCAGGCATGCCCGGTCGATAGAATCCTTGCATGACTCCCGCCCCCGCCGCGCTGCCCCCTTTTGATGCCGACCAGGCCCTGCGCCTGGCCCGCGAGACCTTCCACATCGAGGTGGAGGCCCTGAATGGCCTGGCGGCCCGCGTGGATGGTGTGTTTGCCCAGGCGGTGTTGCTGGTGCTGCAGGCCCGGGGCCGCGTGGTGGTGATGGGCATGGGCAAAAGTGGCCACGTGGGGCGCAAGATCGCCGCCACACTGGCCTCCACCGGCACCCCCGCTTTTTTTGTGCACCCTGCCGAGGCCAGCCACGGCGACCTGGGCATGGTCACCGGCGACGATCTGGTGCTGGCCATCTCCAACAGCGGCGAAAGTGGCGAACTCACGGCCATCCTGCCCGTGCTGCGGCGCCTGGGCGCGCCCATGATCGCCATGACGGGCGGCCTGCAGTCCACCCTGGCGCGTTATGCCGACCTGGTGCTCGACTGCAGCGTGGCGCGCGAAGCCTGCCCGCTGAACCTGGCCCCCACCGCCAGCACCACGGCCCAGCTGGCCATGGGCGATGCGCTGGCTGTGGCCCTGCTGGACGCCCGGGGCTTCCGCCCCGAAGACTTTGCCCGCTCCCACCCCGGCGGCGCGCTGGGTCGCAAGCTGCTCACCCATGTGAGCGACGTCATGCGCTCGGGCACCGAGGTGCCGCGCGTGGCCCCCGATGCCTCGTTCAGCGACCTCATGCGCGAGATGAGCGCCAAGGGTCTGGGCGCCTCGGCCATCGTCGATGCCGACGGGCAGCTGTTGGGCATCTTCACCGACGGCGACCTGCGCCGCCGCATCGAGGCCGGGGCCGACCTGCGGTCCACCACCGCAGCCCAGGTCATGCACGCCAACCCGCGCCGCATTGCCCCCGACGCCCTGGCCGTGGACGCCGCCGAAATGATGGAAGCCCACGCCATCACCAGCGTGCTGGTGGTGGACGCAGCGGGCGCCCTGGTGGGCGTGGTGCACATCGGCGATCTGATGCGGGCGAAGGTGATCTGACGATGGCGCTGGTTCCTCAGACCTCTCCCTCTCCTGCCCTGCAGATTGACCCTGAGCTGCTGCTGCGCGCCCAGGGCGTGCGCGTGGCCTTTTTCGACGTGGACGGTGTGCTCACCGACGGCGGCCTTTACTTCAGCGAAACGGGCGAGACCATCAAACGGTTCAACACCCTGGACGGCCACGGCCTCAAGCTGCTGCAAAAGGCAGGCATCACCCCCGCTGTCATCACCGGTCGCGACTCTGCCCCATTGCGCGTGCGCCTCAAGGCCTTGGGCGTGGAGCACGCCGTGTTCGGCACCGAAGACAAGCGCCCCGCCGCCGAGCAGATGCTGGCCACCCTGGGCCTGACCTGGGCGCAGGCCGCAGCCATGGGCGACGACTGGCCCGACCTGCCTGTGATGCGCCGCAGCGCCTTCGCGTGTGCGCCTGCCAACGCCCAGACCGAGGTGCGCCACGCGGCCCACTTCGTCACCCAGGCGCGCGGGGGCGAGGGTGCAGCGCGCGAGCTGTGCGACCTGCTGCTCGTGGCCACGGGCCGCTACGCGGCGCTGCTGGCGGACTACACCGCATGATCCGCGTGATCCGCCAGGGCTGGGACCAGCTCTCGATCTACCTGCCCGTGGTGCTGATGGGCCTGCTGGCCCTGGGCACCTGGTGGCTGGTGCGCAACGCGCCCATGCCCCAGTTGCCTGCGATTGACCGGCCCGTGCAGCACCAGCCGGACTATTTCATGAGGTCCTTTTCGGTGAAGACATTCGATGCCACGGGCCGCCTGCAGAGCGAGGTGCAGGGTGACGAGGCGCGCCATTACCCCGACACCGACACGCTGGAGATCGATCAGGTCCGCATGCGTTCGGTCAGCCTCGATGGCCGGGTCACCGTGGCCACGGCCAACCGGGCCCTGAGCAACGCCGATGGCTCCGAAGTGCAGTTGTTCGGCAACGCCATCGTCAAGCGTGAACCGTTGCCCGCCAAGCCCGGGGCGGCAGCGCAGCCCCCCATGGAGTTCCGTGGTGAGTTTCTGCATGCCTTCACCAACACCGAGCGGGTGCGTTCTGATCAGCCGGTCACGCTCACCCGTGGCAACGACCGCTTCACCGCCGACAGCATGGATTACGACAACCTCGACCAGGTGCTGCAACTGCGCGGGCGCGTGCGCGGCATGATCCTGCCGGGCACCACGCGGTAGCCTCCACCTATCCTGCCTAGCCGCCCACTGTCGGAATGCACATGACCACTCCCCTTGTCTTCATCACCGGCGCATCCAGTGGCATCGGCCAAGCGCTGGCCCAGCGCTACCACCAAGCGGGGTTTCGCCTGGCTCTGGTGGCGCGGCGCACTTCCGAAGTCAAAACATGGGCAAGTGCTCAAGGAATAAGCCCTGAAAGCTATGAAATTTATAGTGCTGATGTGTCGGTGACTGACAGCATCGTGGCTGCAGGGCGCGATTGCATTGCACGCCAGGGTGTGCCGGATGTGGTGATCGCCAATGCCGGCATCAGCGTGGGCATGGACACAGCGGTGCGGGACGATATCGACGTCATGGCCCGCACCTTTGCCACCAACAACATCGGCATGGCGGCCACCTTCCAGCCGTTTGTAGACGCCATGGTGCAGCGCGGCAGCGGCACCCTGGTGGGCATCGGCAGCGTGGCCGGCATCCGGGGGCTGCCCGGCCATGGCGCCTACTGCGCCAGCAAGGCGGCTGTCATCAGCTACTGCGAAAGCCTGCGGGGTGAATTGCGCCCCCACGGCGTGCGCGTGGTGACGGTGTCGCCGGGCTACATCGATACCCCCCTCACGCAACAGAACCGCTACAGCATGCCGTTTTTGATGCAGCCCGCCGATTTTGCCGACCAGGCGTTTCGTACCATTCAGGCGGGCGTGAGCTACCGGGTCATCCCCTGGCAAATGGGCGTGGTCGCCAAGCTGCTGCGCATGCTGCCGAACCCACTGTTTGACAAGGTGCTGGCGGGCCGCCCGCGCAAGCGCCGCCAGAGCGAAATGCAGTAGGGGCGGGATTGCACAAGGCGCCCCAAGGCGCCGGGGGCGATGGAGATTGCTATCTCGACGTGCAGCTGCCATGAAAAAGGGCCCTGAAGGGCCCTTGTGACACAAAAACGGGTGTGGTTCAGTAGCCGCCGTTGCCGCCGCCACCGTAGCCACCACCGCCGCCATTGCGGCCGCCGCCACCACCGTTGCGCGAACCCGAGCCGTACGGGCTGCGGAAGCCGCCTTCGCTGCGGCCACCGCCGCCATAGCCCCCGCCACCACCTTCGCGGCCGCCGCCGTATCCACCGCCGCCGCCCTCGCGGCCACCACCATAGCCACCGCCGCCTTCACGGCCGCCGCCATATCCGCCACCACCGCTGCGGCCGCCGCCGTAGCCGCCGCCACCACCACCACCACCGCCGAAACCACCACTGCGGGGTGGGCGTGGTTCCATGGGGCGGGCTTCGTTCACCACAATGCTGCGGCCGCCGAGGGGTTGGCCGTTCATGCCGTTGATGGCGGCCTGGGCTTCTGCGTCGCTGCCCATCTCCACAAAGCCGAAGCCTTTGGAGCGACCCGTGTCGCGCTCCATCATGACCTTGGCGCTGGTCACGGCACCGAACTGGCCAAAGGCCTGTTCCAGATCACCGTCGCGCACCGAGTAAGGCAGGTTGCCGACGTACAGTTTGTTGCCCATCGAGGGACTCCTCAAAAACACATGGATAAAGCGATGGAGTCCCCAAAACGCAGCCAGCTAATCTCAATGACGCTCTCAGCGCGAAACTGACGGATCACCGCAAACTTGAAATGCGGGCCAAACCCGCCAGACCATTATGCGCCACACTTTTGGGGAAAAAGCAAGGGGCTTTGCGCGCTGTGGTGTCCGTGCCGCGCCAGAACGCAAAAAGGAGCCCGAAGGCTCCTTTTTTTGCCGTCGGCAGACCCTGAGGACTGCCGATAAGGACTTTTTAGTAGCTGCTACGGCCACCGCCGTAACCACCACCGCCGCCACCGCCGTAGCCGCCGCCACCGCTACGGCCACCGCCGTAACCGCCGCCGCCATTGCCGCCACCGAAGCCACCGCTACGGGGAGCGCGGGGCTCCATAGGACGGGCTTCGTTGACCACGAGGTCACGGCCACCGAAGTTTTGACCATGCACGCCTTGGATGGCGGCTTGGGCTTCAGCATCGCTGCCCATTTCGACAAAGCCGAAACCCTTGGAGCGGCCGGTGTCACGTTCCATCATGACCTTGGCGCTGCCAACCGAGCCGTACTGGCTGAAGGTCTGCTGCAGATCTTCGTCGCGGAAAGAGTAGGGCAGGTTGCCCACGTAAAGTTTGTTGCCCATGAAGGACTCCTGAAAAAACACAAAAACGCGATGGAGCCCGACGCAATCAACAAACCTGTGACGACTTCAAAGACGCGAAACTGACCATTCACCGCTAAGCTAACTGCCCTTCTGCAAGCAGAAAAGCGAATCCATTATTAATCACTTTATGGGGCCCGTGGGGTTTTATTTCTGGGCAGATGGGCTCAAAACCCCGGGGCAGCGTGGTTTTTCGGGGAATTTCAGGGCAAACCATAGGGTAAAATCCGTGGGTCTTTGGGGAGTAGCCCGCCCGGCCGCGCAATGCGCCGGGGGCATGCGTCAACACACTTGGGTTCTTTGAGACCTATGGCGTATGCGGCTTTTGAGCTGGGCGAGACCATTGACTGCAAACCGATCCACATGGCCGGAGTCGGGGTGCAGTCAATGCGTTTTCCACCCATCCGGCCGGATAGGACCCCCTCCCCCATGGAAGCCTTCTTTATTTCCACCGCCATCGTCGCGCTCGCCGAGATGGGCGACAAGACGCAGCTGCTCGCTCTGGTGCTGGCAGCACGCTTTCGCAAACCCTGGCCCATCGTGCTGGGTATCCTGGTGGCCACGCTGGTCAACCACGGCCTGGCCGGCGCTGTCGGTGCTTGGGTGACCACCTTCCTGGGCCCCCAGGTGCTGCGCTGGATTTTGGGCGCCTCGTTCATCGCCATGGCGGTCTGGATGCTGATCCCCGACAAGCTGGACGAAGGCGAAGCCGACGGATCGCCACGCTGGGGGGTGTTTGGCACCACCGTGGTCGCATTCTTCCTGGCTGAGATGGGCGACAAGACCCAGATTGCCACTGTCATGCTGGCTGCCAAATACAACGCTTACCTCTGGGTGGTGGCGGGCACCACGTTGGGCATGATGCTGGCCAATGCGCCCGTGGTCTGGCTGGGCGAGCGCATCACGCGCAAGGTGCCCATCCGCGCGGTGCATCTGGTGTCTGCTGCCATCTTTCTGGTGTTGGGGCTGCTGGCGATTTTTTCGTCCGCAGGCTGACCTGATCGGTGCGACGGGCTGGGCGACGCGGCGCTGCTTTGGTATATTTGCCAGACGCGCCGATTTGCCACAGCTTGCGGGCGCTTTATAAATTCTGCTAAAGACCCGTCCGACACACCTGCCCGGCCTCGTTTTTAGCGACGCCGGGTATTTTTTTGCCGAGGTTTTGCCCTCGGTGACAGCGGCTCCTCAAGGGGCTTGCGGCGTGTGCAAGCGGTGGAACGTGAGGGCTTACCAGTTCCAACTATGTCGTTCATCGCCACACCCCAGTCCATGCATTTCCCGGATGCGCTGCCGCTGCAAAGCGGCGCGTCCATCCGCGACTACCACCTGGCCTTTGAGACCTACGGCACGCTCAATGCCGACTGCTCGAACGCCGTGCTCGTGTGCCACGCCCTCAACGCCTCGCACCATGTGGCGGGCGTGTACGCCGGGCAGGACAAGAGCGAAGGCTGGTGGGACAACATGATCGGCCCCGGCAAGCCCGTGGACACCGACCGCTTCTTCGTCATCGGCGTGAACAACCTGGGCTCGTGTTTTGGCTCCACCGGGCCCATGCACCACCACCCGGACACCGGCGAGGTTTATGGCGCGGACTTCCCCGTGGTCACGGTGGAAGACTGGGTCAACGCCCAGGCCCGCCTGCTCGACCGCCTGGGCATCACGCAACTGGCGGCCGTGCTGGGCGGCAGCCTGGGCGGCATGCAGGCGCTCAGCTGGACGCTGCAGTACCCCGAGCGCATGCGCCACGCGGTGGTCGTGGCCAGTGCGCCCAACCTCACGGCCGAGAACATCGCCTTCAACGAAGTCGCCCGCCGCGCCATCGTGACCGACCCGGACTTCCACGGCGGCCATTTCTATCGCCATGGTGCGATCCCCAAGCGTGGCCTGCGCATCGCCCGCATGATCGGCCACATCACGTACCTCAGCGACGATGTGATGAACGAGAAGTTCGGCCGTCAACTGCGGGAGGGCCTGGAGCTCAAATACAGCACCCAGGACATCGAGTTCCAGATCGAGAGCTACCTGCGCTACCAGGGCGACAAGTTCAGCGACTACTTCGACGCCAACACCTACTTGCTCATCACCCGCGCGCTCGACTACTTCGACCCCGCGCGCACCCATGCCGGCAACCTCACGCGGGCCCTGGCCCGGGCGCAGGCCAGGTTCCTGCTGGTGAGTTTCACCACCGACTGGCGCTTTTCGCCCAAGCGCAGCCGCGAGATCGTCAAGGCCCTGCTCGACAACCGCCGCAGCGTGAGCTACGCCGAGATCGATGCGCCCCACGGGCACGATGCCTTTTTGCTCGATGACGCCCGGTACATGGGCGTCATGCGCTCTTATTTCGATAGCATTGCCAAGGAGTTGCAACCATGACCGAAAAAGCGGCGATGCAAGCCCTGGCGCGCCTGGTGCCCCCCGGCTCGCGCGTGCTCGACCTCGGTTGCGGCAACGGCGCCATGCTCGACTACCTGCAGCGCGAGCGCGGCTGCAGTGGCTATGGCGTGGAGATCGACGACGCCAACGTGCTGGCCTGCGTGCAGCGCGGGGTGGATGTGATCCAGCTCAACCTCGACGAGGGGCTGGCCATGTTCGACGACAACAGCTTTGACGTGGTGCTGCAGATCGACACGCTGCAGCACCTGCGCAATGCCGAGACCATGCTGCGCGAGACGGCGCGCGTAGGCCGCACGGGTGTGGTGGCGTTTCCCAACTTTGCGCACTGGCCCAACCGCCTGTCCATCCTGCGCGGGCGCATGCCCGTGACGCGGCGCCTGCCCTACCAGTGGTACGACACGCCCAACATCCGCGTGGGCACCTACAAGGACTTCGAAGTGCTGGCCACCAAGAACAGCTTGCGCATCCTCGACTCCTTTGGGCTGCAGGATGGGCAAGAGGTGCGCTGGCTCCCCAACGCACGCGCGGGCACGGCCGTCTTCCACTTCGAACACGCGTAGCGCTTACCGGGGTGTACGCCCCGGCGACACGCCGCTGTCAACCGCATCGGCTAAGGTGCGGGCTCCGTTTGTAGGAGACCCGCATGAAACGCATTGCACTGCGCGCCGTGACCGCCGCCGCGCTGTTGACCACCTGGGCGCTGGGCGCCGTCGCCCAGGCCTGGCCGCCCACCCCCACCGTCATTGCCCACCGGGGCGCATCGGCCCTGCGGCCGGAGCACACGCTCGCCGCGTACCAGAAGGCCATTGACGACGGCGCCGACATCATCGAGCCCGACCTGGTCATCACCAAGGACGGCGTGCTGGTGGCGCGGCACGAGAACGCCATCGCCATCCTGGGCGCCGATGGCTCTGTGAAGGAAGCCACCACCGACGTGGTGGACCGCCCCGAGTTCGCGGGCCGTAAAACCACCAAGACCATCGACGGCCAGGCCATCACCGGCTGGTTCACCGAAGACTTCACGCTGGCCGAGCTCAAAACCCTGCGCGCCCGCGAACGCATCCCTGCACAGCGCCCGGCCAACGTGGCCTATAACGGCCAGTTCGAGGTGCCCACCTTGCAGGAGGTGATCGACCTGGCCAAGGCGGCCACGGCCAAGACCGGTCGCACCATCGGCATCTACCCCGAGACCAAACACCCCACCTACTTCCAGTCCATCGGCCTGCCGCTGGAGGCGCCGCTGCTGGCCGTGCTGGAGAAGAACGGCTGGAACCACAAGGACGCGCCCGTGTTCGTGCAGTCGTTCGAGGTCAGCAACCTGCAGGCGATCCGCAAGCTCAGCAGCGTGCGCCTGGTGCAGCTGGTCGCCCCTTCGGGCCGGCCGTATGACTTTGTGGCGCAGGGCGCGGCGAACACGCGCGCTTATGCCGACCTGATCACGCCCGAGGGCCTGCAGCAGGTAGCCACCTACGCCAACGCCATCGGCCCGTTCAAGACCCTGGTGGTGCCGGTGAAGGACGGTGTGCCCGGCGAGCCCACGCCGCTGGTCGCGCAGGCCCATGCCGCCGGGCTGGCAGTGCATATCTGGACGCTGCGGCCCGAAAACGCTTTCCTGCCCGCCGGTCTGAAGAAGGCTCCGATCACTGATGGCATCATGCGCGGCGACAGCGTGGCCGAGATCACGGCCTACCTGCGCGCAGGCATCGACGGCTTCTTCACCGACGACTCGGCGGTGGGCCGTGCTGCAGTGCAGGCCTTCACGGCGAAGGCGACGAAGTAACAGGTGCCGGGCGCGGCTTGCCTGGTGCGGAACGCGCCCCCCGGCGCAACCCCAGTTGCCGCGCCTTCTCCACCCACAGTGCCAGCCGGTCGGCGCTGGCGCTGCGCACCGGGCCAAAGCTGTGCACCTGCACGGGCCGGATGCCGCAGAACTCCAGGATGGCCTTCTTCATCTGGTGGTGCCCCGGCATGCGCGTGACCCAGCGGAAGTACCAGGGCGGCGAGTCCATGGTCACCAGCAGCTCGGCCGATCGGCCGGTCAGCAGCTTGTCCCACAGCGATGAGCCTTTGCGGTACTTGAAGGCATAGCCGGGCAGCAGCACGCGGTCGATAAAACCCTTGAGCAGCGCGGGCATGGCGCCCCACCAGATGGGGTACACCCACACCAGGTGGTGCGCCCAGCTGATGTCGGCCTGTGCGGCCAGCAGGTCGGGTTCCAGCGGCTGGGCAGCGCCATAGCCCTGGAACAGGGGGTTGAAGGCCAGCTGACCCACGTCCAGAAAGCGCACCTGCGCCCCGGCGTGCCGGGCGCCCTCGGCATAGGCACGTGCCATGCCCGCGCACAGGCTCCCGGCGGCGGGATGGCCCAGGATGACCAGAATGTTGTGTTGCTCTGCCACAGACGCTCCATCTCGGTGTTGTTGATGGCGCCATGGTCACCTTGCCCCACGGGGCAGAGTCAAGCGGTCAGGTCAAGTCGCGGTGGATCTCGCAGCGCCCGCTGTGGTCGCTGCACCAAATTGCGCGGGGTTGTGCGCTGGAGGTGCCACCGCCAGTGTGGAGAGTGCAGCGCAGGCTTCGGGTGCCACGGGCACGGCCAGCGTGTCGCAGGTGTGCAGCTCGGCTTCCAGTGCGGCCAGTTGTGCGTCCAGCGCGGCCAGGCGCGCCAGCTCTTGCGCCACGGCGGCCCGCCGCCCGGCCACCAGTTGGGCCATGCGGTCCCAGCCAGCAGCGGTGTCGATGTGGGGCAGTCCGTCCAGCTCTGACAGCCGAAAGCCCAGCGCCTGGGCCCTGCGAATCAGCAACACGCGCGCCACATCGGCCTCGCCATAGTGGCGGTAGCTGCCCGCGCGCGCCACCGTGCCCAGCAGGCCCCGTGACTCATACAGCCGGATGGCCTTGGGCGTGGTGCCGGTGCGTTGGGCGAGTTCTCCGATGCGCATGGGTGATCCTGAGATTGCTATAAAATGTATAGCTGTAAAGGCATATGAAACTGGCGCTAGAGGCGAATTTGGCACAAATTCAGGCTCCACGGCGCTCTGGGCGGGCAATGGGCTCGTTGGCTACACGATAAGCTGCGGCGCTTTGAAGTTGCCTCTTCGCACTGCCCCCATGCCCCAGTTTGCCGCCCACCTGAGCCTGATGTACCCCGAGCTGCCCTTGCTCGATCGTTTTGCGGCTGCGGCGCACGACGGCTTTCGGGCGGTGGAACTGCACTTCCCCTACGCTTTCGACCCCCGTGAGATCGCTGCCCGGCTGCAGGACAACGGCCTGCAGCTGGTGCTGTTCAACGCCCCGGCGGGCGGGTTCGCGCCCACCGACATGGCCCACGCCTGGGACCAGGGCGCACGGGGCCTTGCCGCGCAGCCCGGGCGGGAGGCGGAGTTTCGCGCCGGGGTGCTGGAGGCCCTGCGGTATGCCGAGCAACTGCGCTGCCCGTTCATCAACCTGCTGTGCGGCACCGTGCCGCCGGGGGTGGAGCGCGAGTCGCTCAAGGCCCTGTGCGTGGGCAACCTGCGCTGGGCGGCAGAGCAGGCCGCGCGTGTGGGGTGTGACATCCTCATCGAGCCCACCAACCTGCGCGACGTGCCGCGTTATTTTCTGAACCGGCAGGACCATGCGCACGAGCTGCTCGACGCGGCCCAGGTGCCCCACCTGAAGGTGCTGATGGACCTGTACCACTGCCAGCTGGTGGAGGGGGACCTGCACGGCAAGCTGCAGCGCTACCTGCCCACGGGCCGCGTGGCCCACATCCAGGTGGCGGGCGTGCCCACACGCAATGAGCCCGACCGGGGCGAGCTGCACTACCCGTTCCTGCTCGACACCATCGACGCCCTGGGCTACGCGGGCTGGGTGGGGTGCGAATACACCCCGGCGGCAGGCACGTCACAGGGGCTCGGCTGGCGGGACTGGGCCCTGCGCAGCCGCGCCCCGCACCCCGCATAGATCGTTTCGGCGGTCGGCACCAATACGCGCGAATGCGTAAGGGAATGCGTGAATAAATGTAACAAGGTGCTGCGCTTAGAGTGAATGCAGACCGGCCCAGCCGGCTTTTCGCATTCCATTCCAGGAGACACCCCGCATGCCCGCATCCCTTGCCAACAACCGATCCGTCGCGCGCCAGGTCACGTTGACCGCCATTGCGCTGGTGGCCTTGGTGCTGGTGCTGGTGGGGCTGGCGATTGCCGTGCTGACCGAGCGCAGCACCCGCGCGCAGGTGGTGGCCAGCGTGGGCGACACGGCACAGAGCGTGGCGCAGTCGCTGGACGCGGCCGACAACACCAACCGCGAGCTGGTGCAGCTGACCATGAAGGGCTTTCAGCGCTACTTCGAGGCCGCCATGCAGCTCGACGAAGCCTCGGGCGAGCTGCGCAGCTACGGCGCGCTGGTCAACGAGGACTATGGCTCGGTCGACAAATTCGCCAGCGAGACGGGCGGCATTGCCACCGTGTTCGCCAAGAAGGGCGACGATTTCATCCGCATCACCACCTCGGTCAAGAACGACAAGGGCGAGCGCCAGATGGGCACGCCGCTTGGCCGCACCGACCCGGCCTACGCCACGGTGTCCAAGGGCGAGCCCTTTACTGGCGTCACGTTGGTGAACGGCAAGCCCTTCATGGGCCACTACCTGCCCGCCAAGGACGCCTCGGGCAAGGTCATTGCGCTGCTGTTCATCGGCAACGACATCAGCGTGTTCCACGCCATGCTGCAAAAACAGGTGGCGCAGACGAAGTTCTTCGAACACGGCGGCACCTATGTGATCAACCCTGGCACCTCGCTGGACCAGGCCGTGTTTGTGTACCACCCCACAGCGCGCGGCAAGCGCGTGCTGGAGGCCTATCCGCAGGCACGCCCGTTTTTTGAAGCGCTGGCCGCATCGCAGGACGGCTTTGTGCGCGAGGCCGCAGACGTGCTGGGTACCGGCGCCGAAAACCCCTGGGCGCTGGTGCGCAAGACCGGTGGCGGCTGGTGGGTGGTGGCCGAGGTGGCCGATGGCGAGGCCATGGCCAGCCAGCGGCGCGTCACGCTGGCAGTCTGGGGCCTGATGGCCGTGGCCGTGGTGCTGCTGGCCATCGGCCTGTTTGTCATGCTGCGCCGGGGCGTGAGCCGCCCGCTGCAGGACCTGACCCAGGCCATCACGCTGGTCGCGCAGGGCGACCTGACCGAGGCCTTTCACACCACGCGGCGCGACGAGATCGGCGCGCTGGTGCAGGAGGTGGAGGGCATGCGCCAGCGCTATACGCAAATGCTGCAGCAGGTGCGCAATGCCGTGGACAGCATCACCACCGCCAGCGCCGAGATTGCCAGCGGCAACCAGGACCTGTCGGCCCGCACCGAGGCCACGGCCAGCAGCCTGGCGCAGACCGCACAAAGCATGGAGCACCTGACCTCCACCGTGCGCCAGTCGGCCGACGCCGCGCGCCAGGCCAACCAGCTGGCCAGCACCGCCGCCGAAGTGGCTGCGCGCGGCGGCCAGGTGGTGGGCGAGGTTGTCACCACCATGGGCGACATCAACCAGAGCTCGCGCAAGATCGCCGACATCATCGGCGTGATCGATTCGATCGCGTTCCAGACCAACATCCTCGCGCTCAACGCTGCGGTGGAAGCCGCCCGTGCGGGTGAGCAGGGCCGGGGTTTTGCCGTGGTGGCCAGCGAGGTGCGCAACCTCGCCGGGCGCAGCGCCGAGGCGGCGCGCGAGATCAAGGCGCTGATTGGTGCGTCGGTGGAGCGGGTGGAGTCGGGCGCGCGCCTGGTGCAGAACGCGGGCAGCACCATGGACGAGATCGTGGGCTCGGTCAAACGGGTGGGCGACATCATTGGCGAGATCACGGCCGCATCGACCGAACAGTCCGACGGCATCGGCCAGGTCAACACCGCCGTCAACCAGCTCGACCAGATGACGCAGCAGAACGCCGCGCTGGTGGAGCAGTCGGCCGCCGCTGCGCAAAGCCTGCGCGAGCAGGCCACGCGGCTGGCCGGGGCGGTACAGGTGTTCAAACTCTCGCGCGGCGACGGCATGGCGACCCACGGTGGCCTGGGTTACCCGGCGCGCGCGGCCCTGGCTGCGCCCATGGCGCAGACCGGCGACGGAGAGGGACAGCACGCGCCCGGCAGCGGCGCCCGGGCGCCCGCCCAGCTGCAATAGGGCCTGACAACGGGCCGGGCGGTCATCTGGCGGTTTGCGGTCTGCAAAGCTTGGTTTATGCTGGCTTGATTCCCCCACCCATCTCCCTGTCCACCCGCATCCATGGCTGCCCACGTCCCCACCATGCTGGCAATGATCATTGCCAGTTCCCTCATGATGGCGGCCTCCATGGCCGTGGTGGGCTGGGGGCGGCGGCGCGATGGCCTGGGTCGCTGGGCGGCGGCCCTGCTGGTCAACGCCATCGGGCACCTGCTGATCATGCTGCGCGGCCTGATCCCCGATGTGTTGTCCATCGTGGTCGGCAACCTGATGCTGTCCAGCGTGTTCGTGGGCCTGATTGCGGCGGTCTACCAGTTCCAGGGGCGGCCGGTGCGCTGGCCGCTGCTGCTGGCCCCACCGGCGCTGGTGCTAGTTTTTGTCTCGGTGTTCATCGACAACTTTCCGGCGCGGGTGAGCTTTGTGGGCCTGGCCATCGGGCTGCAGGCGGTGTGGGCGCTGTTGGAGGCGTTGTCGCAGCGGAACGTGACCGTAGGACGCGGGCAATGGCTGCTGGTGGCAGGACTGGCGCTGGAGGCCCTGGTGCTGGGCGGGCGCGCTGTTGTGGCCCTGAGTACGCACTCCGATGCCACCAACATCCTGCAAAGCAGCGCGCTGCAAACGCTGACCTTTCTGGCCACGTTCTCGGTGGTGCTCGTCAGCTCGGTGGGTTTTGTGTTCATGTCGCGCGACCGGGCCGACGAAAACAACCGCGTGCTGGCCGCGCTGGACCCGCTCACCGGCGTGGCCAACCGCCGCTCGCTGATCGCCGCGCTGGACCGCGACGTGGCCCGTGCCCAGCGCATGCGCGAGCCCATGGCGCTGATGATGGTGGACATCGACCACTTCAAGGATGTGAACGACCAGTACGGCCATCCGGCGGGTGACCGCGTGCTGTGCAGCGTGGTCAACGTCCTGCGCCAGCGCGTGCGTGCGCAGGACCTGGTGGGCCGCTACGGGGGCGAGGAGTTCATGGTGCTGCTGCCCGACACCGGCCTCACTGGGGCCGAGCAACTGGCGCGCGAGCTGTGCAAGGCGGTTGAGGAGTCCCGCTGCCCCGCCGATGGCGTGCCCGGCCCCGGCATTGCGGTCACGGTGAGCATTGGCGTGTTTGGCGGGCGGCTGGAGTCGGGTGACAGCTGGGACATGCTGATTGCTGCCGCCGACCGCGCGCTGTACCAGGCCAAGAACAACGGCCGCAACCGCGTCGAGGTGGCCACGGGCCTGCGCCGCCCCAGCGCCCAGCTGGCGGCCCAGGCCAATCCCGAGACCCTGCCCGAGTCTCTGTATTGATCGATGGCGCCCGGCGGGGGGTTGTGTTGGAATGGCGGATTGATCACCTTCTGCCTTCAGGAGCCCCACCATGAACGCCCGCGTGCCCTCCCAAGTCCTTCAGCCTGAGCTTGCCCTGCAGCGTGTCAGCCAGGCCTGGGACAGTGACATTGTTCGCCAGCTCACCGACTACATCGCCATCCCCGCCAAGTCCCCCACGTTCGCTGCTGACTGGGCCGAGTTGGGCTTGCTCGACACCGTGGTGCGCAACGCCGCCGCCTGGGTGGAGTCGCAAAAGGTCGAGGGCCTGACGCTCGAAATCGTGCGCCTGGAAGGCCGCACCCCGGTGCTGTTCTTCGAGATCGCCGCCACCCAGCCCGGCGCCACCGACACCGTGCTCATGTACGGCCACCTGGACAAGCAACCCGAGTTCTCCGGCTGGCGCAGCGACTTGGGCCCCTGGACGCCCAAGTACGAAGACGGCAAGCTCTACGGCCGGGGCGGCGCCGACGACGGCTATGCGGTGTACGCCAGCATCGCTGCGGTGCAGGAACTCAAGCGCCAGAACGTGCCGCACCCGCGCATCGTGGGCCTCATAGAAACCTGCGAAGAAAGCGGCTCGCGCGACCTGCTGCCCTACATCGATGCACTGAAGCACCGCATGGGCAACGTGGCGCTGGTCGTGTGCCTGGACTCGGGCGCCGGCAACTACGACCAGCTGTGGCTCACCACCAGCCTGCGCGGCATGGCCAGCGGCACGCTCAAGGTCGAGATCCTGACCGAGGGCATCCACTCGGGCGACGCCTCGGGCCTGGTGCCCTCGTCGTTCCGCATCATGCGGCAGGTGCTCGACCGGCTCGAAGACAGCGCCACCGGCCGCCTGCTGCCCCAGAGCTTCCATTGCGAAGTGCCCGCCGACCGGCTGGCCCAGGCCCGCGCCACGGCGGCCATCCTGGGCGAAGAGGTGTACCGCCGCTTCCCCTGGGCGCACTACGACTGCGGCGGCTCCACCGTGTTTGCCCTGCCCACCACCACCGACCCGGTGCAGGCATTGCTCAAGCGCACCTGGGAGCCCACGCTCAGCGTCACCGGTGCCGAGGGCTTCCCGGCGCTGCAGGACGCCGGCAACGTGCTGCGCCCTTACACCGCCTTCAAGCTGAGCCTGCGCCTGCCCCCGCTGGTGGACGCCGCGCAAGCCGTGCAGGACCTGAAGGCGCTGCTGGAAGACAACGCGCCCTACCAGGCCAAGGTCACCTTCCAGAGCGGCGGCGGTGCCACGGGCTGGAATGCCCCGGCCACCACACCCTGGTTCGAGCAGGCGCTCAACGAGGCCTCACAGGCGCACTTTGGCGCACCCTGCGGCTACATCGGCCAGGGCGGCACCATCCCGCTCATGAACATGCTCAGCGAAGGCTTTCCCACCGCACAGATGATGGTGTGCGGCGTGCTGGGCCCCAAGAGCAACGCGCACGGCCCCAACGAGTTTTTGCACGTGCCCTATGCCAAGCGCCTCACCGCCTCCGTGGCACACGTGATGGCGGCCATGGCCCAGCAGGCAGCCGCTGCGGCCACGGCCCCCTGACACCAGAGGGCGCCACACCGGGCGCCCTGGGTGCTCTTCCTCACGCCTTCCATCACCGGGTCACACCATGGAAAAACGCGCCTTTCTCCACGCCTGCTCTGCAGCTGCCCTTGCCACTCTCGCGCCGGCGTCCGGTACGGCCCAGACCCCGGCTGGCAGCAGCACACCGGGCCCGCTTCACACGCTGACCGGCACCAACAGCGAAGGCAAACCGGTCATGCTGACGGACTATGCGGGCAAGGTGTGTCTGGTGAGCTTTTTCACCGCTGGCTGCGCTCTGTGCACCAACGAGTTGCGCCTCATGCGCGAGTTTTACACCGCCAATCGCCAGCGCGACTTTGTGCTGCTGGGCGTGAACATGGATGAGAAGGCGGCTGACTTCATGCAGTACATCGAGCTGCTCAAGGTATCAGTGCCCGCCGAGCAGCGTTTTCCCATTGCCTGGCGCAATGCTCCGGGGCACAAGGACAGTTTTGGCGCCATTTCGCGACGTCCCACGCACTTCGTGCTCAACCGCAAGCACCAGCAAGTGCTGCGGCGCGAGGGCAATTTCCTGCCCACCGACTGGGATGACCTCTGGGTATCTCTGGCTTGAAAACCCCGGAGCAGCTTCGCCCGATCAGGGGTCACGCTCTCTGGGTCTTGGCGGCAGTACAAGCCTGACCATTTAGTGCATCGGGTATTTGGGTGCGCCGGGTATGCTGTCCCATCGCGTCTCGAATGCCCTGCTTTCCATGACTTCTGACGAACTGCTTCCTTCGACCCTGACCACCTTCACCGCGAGCGATGGCGAGAACCTGGCTGTGCAGGACTGGCCCCTGCCGCAGGGCGAGCCCTGCCGGGGGACGGTGCTGCTGGTGCACGGCCTGGGCGAGCATGTGGGCCGCTATGACGCGCTGGCCCGCCGCCTCAACGACTGGGGGTTTGCGGTGCGGGGCTATGACCAATACGGCCATGGCGAATCGGCCGGGCCGCGCGGCGGGCTCACGTCGGACATGCGCCTGCTGGACGATCTGGCGGACCTGGTGGACGCCACCCGCGCCCGCATGCCTGCGGGCCAGCCCCTGGTGCTACTGGGTCACAGCATGGGCGGCTTGGTGGCCTCGCGGTTTGTGTCCCTGCACCTGCGGCCGGTGGATGCGCTGGTGCTGTCCTCCCCCGCACTCGATGCCGGCCTGGGCGCCGTGCAAAAGCTGCTGCTGGCCACGCTGCCGCGCATCGCGCCCAACCTGCGCGTGGGCAATGGGCTGGACGCGCAGTACCTTTCGCATGACAGCGCCGTGGTGGCGGCCTACCTGGCCGATCCGCTGTGCCACGACCGCATCAGCGCGCGCCTGGCCCGCTTCATTGCCGAGGGTGGCCCCGCCACCGTCGCCCGCGCTGCGCACTGGAGCGTGCCCACGCTGTTGATGTGGGCGGGCAGCGACAAGCTGGTCAACCCGGCGGGCAGCCGTGCCTTTGCGGCCGCTGCAGCCAAGGCTGTGGTGCAGTCCCACTGCTTTGAGCCCTTGTTCCATGAGCTCTTCAACGAAAGCCCGGAACTGGCGGAGCCGGTGTTCGACCTGCTGAGGGAATGGCTGGTGCGGCGCTGCGCGGTGCCTGCAAGGCCGTAGGCAGGCGCCGGGTGGCCTGATTTCAGAGAAAACGGCTGGTTGCGCTAGTGCAATATGACCCGGTTGCTATTATTTTTGAAGTAGGCCGCCGAGCATCCCCAGCAGATCGTTGGCATTGCCAAACCCGCCATGGGGCGCCTGTCCCTGGGGGCTCAGGTGGTCGACCAGGCCCGGCAACACCTGGGCCAGCTGCCCGGCGGCTGCACCGGGGGCCACACCCAGTTGCGCGGCCATCTGCGACAGGGGGCCACTGCCCAACACCTGCGACAGCTGCTCGCCCGAGATCGCCTGGTTGGGCCCGGCGCTCAGCCACGACGCAATCACGTTGCCCAGCCCGGCTTGCTGGAACTTGGCCATCAAACCCGGCAGGCCGCCCACCGGGCCATCGTTGCTGATCAGGGACATCACGGCCTGCACCAGCTGCGGGTTTTGTGCGGCCAGGCTGATCAGCCCTCCCAGGCCACCACCGGCCCCACCCGCCGCAGCGGCGCCACTGCCACCTTGCGACGCGTTGTTGATGACGGCACCCAGAACGGAATCGAGCAAACCCATGGTGTTCTCCTGTAGAGGAATGAAGGGCGGCAGTGCACCAGCCCGGACGGAGCCACCCATGGTACGCGCCTTGGCGGCGCCTTCGTGTCAACAATCGTGAACGGGGTGACGCCGCTGGGGTGCCGCGCCACTACTTGGTGCGGGGTGGGCGCTTGTCGAGCAGCGGCGCACTCACACCTTGTACCCCCACCAGCCCCAGCACCGTGACCAGCGAGGTCTGGGCGCCCTTCCAGGCATCCGTCAGGTCGATCCATTCGGACAGCGCGTGGAACCCGCCCGTCTTGCCGCCGCCCCCGATCACGATGGCGGGGATGCCCAGCGCCATGGGCACGTTGGCATCGGTGCTGGCACCGGCCAGCACCGTCCTGCGGCCAAAGGCGGTGTTGGCGCGCACGGCGGCCTCCACGATCAACGCGTCGGCGGCGGTGCGGCCACCGGGCCGGTCGCCGATGAGCTTGGTCGACGCGCTCAGGGTGTTTACGCCCCAGCGTGCGTTCTCTTCGGTCACGGCGCTGTCCACGGCGGCCAACACCTGCTTTTCGGTGGCCAGCAGCGGGGCCATTTCGTCGGAGCGGATGTCCACCGCCATGCGCGCATCGGGCGCGATGGTGTTGACGGACGTGCCGCCGCCCACCGTGCCCACGGTGAAGGTGGTCTTGGGGCTCTTGGGCGTGCGGATCTCGGCGATCTTGGCAATGGCGCGGCCCATGCCGTGGATGGCGCTGGGCACCTCGCCGAACGCGGCGAAGCTGTGGCCGCCCGGGCCTTTGAAGGTCACCTCGTGGCGGTGGCTGCCCGTGCCCAGCACCAGCACCGTGCCGTCGGGCGCGGGCTCCAGCGCCACCATGCCGTCGATGTCCAGGTGCTCCTTGAACAAATGCTTCATGCCGCGCAGGTTGCCCAGCTCTTCCTCGCCCACATTGCCCACAAACACCAGGTCGCCCACGGTGGCGATCTTCTGGTCGTTCAGCACCTTGAGCCACGACAACAGCACGGCCAGGCCGCGCGTGTTGTCGGAGATGCCGGGCGCATACAGCTTGCCGTCGCGCTCCTTCACCTTCACGTCGGTGCCGGAGGGGAACACGGTGTCCAGGTGGGCCGAGATGACCAGCTTGGGCCCGTTGCCCGTGCCCTTGCGCACCCCCACCACATTGCCTTCGGCATCGATGGCGGCATTGGTCAGGCCCAGGGCCTGGAGCCGGGCCAGGAAGGCTTCGGCACGCTTTTGTTCCTTGAACGGCGGCGCCTCGATCTCGGTGAGCATGCGCAGGTCTTCGGTGGCGCGGTCGTGGTCGGCCTTCACGGCGTCGAGCAGCTGCAGGATCTGGGGCGCGGCCATGAGCTGGCCGTAGGCCTTGTCCACGGCGGGACGCAGCGTGGTGGGCGTGGGCGCCACGGCGCCGAACTGCGCATGGGCGGCACCGGGCAGCAAGCCGGCGCAGGCGAGGGCCATGGCACCCGCAAGGGCTGTGGCACGGAAGGTATGGAGAGGGAGAGTCATGGTGATCCAGCGAAACACGAACACAAACGGAAGGAGTGACCGGCCTGTCCAGCCATCGTGGATGGAGCCGCGGTCCGGCATGCAGTGCCATGCAATTGTTGGACCGAACTCGGCCCCCGGGCTCTGCTTTAATCTGCCCAGCCGACAGTTTTTCTTACATGCGCAAACACATCCCCAGCACCCGTGCCCTGCTTGTTTTTGATGCTGTGGCGCGCCACCACGGCGTGAGCAAGGCCGCCGAAGAACTCTGCCTCACCCACAGCGCCGTGAGCCAGCAGCTGCGTCTGCTGGAGGGCCAGCTGGGCCTGCAGCTGGTGCAGCGTGGCGCGCGCGGCTCCACCCTCACCGACGTGGGCCGCCGCTACCACGCGCAGATCGTGGGCGACCTGCTGCGGCTGCAGAACCACACGCTCGAAGCCATGGCCCAGCGGCCCGATGGCGCGCGTCTGCTGGTGGGTTGCGTGCCGGTGTTTGCCGAGCGCTGGCTGCTGCCCCGTCTGCCGGCCTTCCTTGCACAGCACAAAGGCTGCAGCCTGCACCTGCAGGTGTACCCCACGCAGATCTACATGGCGGAGATACCGTTCGACGTGGCCGTGCAGTACGACGACGCGGCCTGGCCCGGCGTGGTCCCCGCGCCCCTGATGCCCGAGGTTTGCGTGGCCGTGTGTGCACCGCAGTCGCGCCACCGGCGTGCGACAGAGCGCGGCGACTTCCGGGCCGTGCCGCTGTTGCAGCTCAGCTCCCGCCTAGGGGCGTGGGACGACTGGCTGGCCCATGCGGGCATCACGCGCATCCCCGGCCACACGTTGGGAGGCCACCGCTTTGATCTGTTTTCGATGCTGGTGGAGGCGGTGCGCGCCGATCTGGGTATTGGCCTGGTGCCCCGGTATTTTGTGGAGCGCGAACTGCAATCGGGCGAGTTGGTGCTGGCCCACCCGCACCACGACAGCGGTGCGCGGGGCTACAGCCTCTTTGTGGCGCCGGGGCGCCTGGAATACCCTGCGGTGGCGGCCTTTGCACAGTGGCTGCGCACCACGGCGCGGGCAGAAGGCGCTGCGGTAGGCCGGTCTTCAGGCGCCGCTTGAAACACGCTGGCGCTGCAGACCCAGCCAGGCCAGCGCCAGCCCCGTCACCACAATGGGCACCAGCGAACCGGCGTTCAGCAGCGTCCAGCCCTGTGTGGTGACCAGCACGCCCGACGAGAACGCGCTCAGCGCCAGCGTGGCGTACACACAGAAGTTGATGGCCGCCTGTGCGCGGTCCTTCTCCTCCGGTCGGTAGGCCGTCATGGCCAGCGTGGTGGAGCCGGTGAACAGGAAGTTCCAGCCCACGCCCAGGAAGAACAGCGCAATGCCAAAGTGGTGCAGCTCCACGCCCATCAGCGCCACCGCCACACACGCTAGGTTGAGCAACACCCCCGTGCCCATGATGGGCAACACACCAAACCGCTTGATCAGGTGGCCGGTGACAAAGCCGGGCGCGAACATGCCGATCACATGCCATTCCAGCACCAGTGCCGAGGCATCAAAGTCAAAGCCACACACCTGCATGGCCAGCGGCGTGGCCGCCATCAGCAGGTTCATCACCCCATAGCCCAACGCGGCACCCACAATGGCCACGATGAAGGCAGGCTGGCGCATCAGTACAGAAAGGGGGCGCCCTGGCTCGCGTTGGCCCGCAGCGTTGAGCACCACGGGTTGCATTTCGAACCGGATGGCTGTCATGCACAGCATGGACAACAGTGCCACGCCGATGAGCGCGATATAGGCGCCCGCAAACGGCACCGGGAACAGCGTGCGCGTGGCGCTGGCCAGGTTGGGACCTGCCACGGCGCCCAGCAGGCCACCGGCCAGCACCAGCGACACGGCCTTTTCGCGGTAGTCCGGCTTGGCCAGTTCGGCGGCCGCAAAACGGTACAGGCCACCGTTGGCGCTGTAGTAGCCCGCCACCACCGTGGCCGTGCACAGCAGCCAGAAGCTGGCGCTGAACGCGGCCCAGGCACACAGCGCGGCCGACACGACGGCCACGGCCAGCCCGATCTGGAACGACACCTTGCGGCCCCAGCGCATTTGCGTCCTGGCCACCAGGGGCGTGGACAGCGCACCGCCCACCACATAGCCCATCACCGGCAGCGTGGCCATCCAGCCAAAGGGCGCGAGCTGCAGCCCCACCAGCCCGTTGATGGCGATGAAGACGACGTTGTTGGTCAGGAAAAGGCCTTGGCACAGGGCCAGCAACCACAGGTTCTTGTTCACGGCAGAGGGCGCCTTTTGGCGTCTTTATGAAATGGATGTCCCACGCAGGGCACTGGATGCAAGTCAAGGCCGGTGGGCGGTGTGGAACGCCGGGAAGGCTGGAGCACATCAAAACCCGACTGCTTTGCTCCGGCATTGTGCACTGCCGTTGATGAAGATCAGCGGATGCGCCGAGAGCCCCCCGTATGGTGGCGCCCAGTGCTGTGGCTCCCCACCGGGGCCAGCGTTTGAATGTTTGTGATGGATCCCTTGAAATCGACGGCCGCCGCCTTGCCCGGGGCGGCTGGCCCTGCCATGGAACTGGTTTGCCCCGCGGGCAGCCTGCCCGCCCTGAAGGCCGCTGTGGACCACGGCGCCAACTGTGTCTACCTGGGCTTGCGCGACGCCACCAACGCGCGCAACTTTGCGGGCCTCAACTTCGACGAGGCGGCCATTGCCCAGGGCATTGGCCATGCGCATGCGCGCGGCTGCAAGGTCTTCATGGCACTCAACACCTACCCGCAGGCCGCCAACCCGGGGCCCTGGCGCAGCGCCCTGGACAAGGCGGTGGACCTGGGCGTGGACGCCGTCATCCTGGCCGACCCCGGCCTCATGCAATACGCGGTGCAGCACCACCCCCGGCTGCGGTTGCACCTGTCGGTGCAGGGCTCGGCCACCAACTACGAGGCCATCAACTTCTACCGCGAGCAGTTCGGCATCGTGCGCGCCGTGCTCCCGCGTGTGCTGTCGATGGAGCAGGTGCGCCAGGTCATCGACCGCACGCCGGTCGAGATCGAAGTCTTCGGTTTTGGCAGCCTGTGCGTGATGGTCGAGGGGCGCTGTGCGCTGTCGTCGTACGCGACGGGCGAATCGCCCAACACGCACGGCGTGTGTTCGCCCCCGAAGGCCGTGCGCTGGGTGGAGACCCCGCAGGGCCGCGAGTCGCGCCTGAACGGCGTGCTCATCGACCGCTACGCGCCCGGCGAGAACGCGGGCTACCCCACGCTGTGCAAAGGCCGCTTCGACGTGGGGGATGACGAGAACTACTACGCCATCGAAGAGCCCACCAGCCTCAACACGCTGGAGTTGCTGCCCCAGCTGCTCAAGATGGGTGTGCGCGCGATCAAGATCGAAGGCCGGCAGCGCAGCCCCGCCTATGTGGCGCAGGTCACCCAGGTCTGGCGCGAGGCCATGGACCAGTGCCTGGCCTACCCGCACCGCTATGCGCCCAAGACGCGCTGGATGGCCAGCCTGGACCAGGTGGCAGAAGGCCAGCAGCACACGCTAGGCGCCTACCACCGCCCCTGGAAATGATGAGCGACTCACAAACCTCTTCTGGCGTCGTTGCCGCGTCTTGTCGTACTGGCCGTACTGCCTGCGACGCAGCGCCTAGCCAGAACCGCTTCGCTGAGGTTTGTGAGCCGCTACTAGCGTCTGGATCCCACGATCAAACCCCCGGAGACCGCCCCATGAAACTCTCTCTCGGCCCGCTGCTGTACTACTGGCCCCGCGACACCGTGTTCGCGTTCTACGAGGCCATGGCCGCCACGCCCGTGGATGTGGTGTACCTGGGAGAGACGGTGTGCTCGCGCCGCCATGAGCTGCGCCTGGCCGATTGGCTGGCGCTGGCGCGCATGCTGCGGGACGCGGGCAAGGAGGCGGTCTTGTCCAGCCAGGTGCTCATCGAGTCCAGCGCCGACGTGGGCGTGATGCACAAGATCACGGGCAATGGCGAGTTTCTGGTCGAGGCCAATGACATGGGGGCCGTGAGCTGCCTTGCGCGTGCACCCGCCGGGCCGCAGGCCTTTGTGGCCGGACCGCACCTGAACCTGTACAACGCGCCCTCGTTGCAATGGATGGCGCAACGGGGCGCCACGCGCTGGGTGATGCCGCTGGAGATGTCGCAGGACGCGCTCGCTGCTGTGCTGGCGCAGCGGCCCGCAGGCATCGAGACCGAGGTGTTTGCCTACGGCCGCATGCCCCTGGCCTATTCGGCGCGCTGCTTCACCGCCCGCCACCGCAACCTGCCCAAGGACGACTGCCAGTTCAGCTGCCTGCAACACGCCGACGGCCTGCCGCTGCGCACGCGCGAGGGCGAGGGCTTTCTGGTGCTCAACGGCACACAAACGCAATCGGCGCGCGTCTACAACCTGGCCAACGAGCTGGCGGCGATGCAGGCCCAGGGCGTGGACGTGGTGCGGCTGAGCCCGCAGGCGCAGCACATGGCGCAGGTGATCGCCGCGTTTGACGAAGCCCGCCGCGCAGTGCTTGCGCAAGAGACTGCTGAAAAGACCCCCGACTTTGTGGAGCGCATGCAGCCCTTCATGCCCGATCTGCCCTGCAATGGCTACTGGTTCGGGCGCCCGGGGCTGGAGCAGGGGATGCACGGCGCGGCGGGCGGTGCAGCCGCTCAGCCCTCCATGCACCCGTAACCACAAGGCAGATCACCATGTACCCCGGAGAACGTTTCAACAGCATCAGCCACCTGGTGGGTGCCCTGCTCGCCACGGCAGGCACGGCCGTGCTCATCACCCTCGCGGCACGCCTGGGCGACCCGTGGAAGGTGGTGGCGTTCAGCATCTACGGCGCCATGCTGGTGGCGCTGTACGCGGCCTCCACCGCGTACCACAGCGTGCGCCGGCGCACCATCAAGGCCGTGCTTCAAAAGCTGGACCACTGCAGCATCTATCTGCTGATTGCGGGCAGCTACACGCCGTTTGCGCTGGTGTCGCTGCGCGGCGCCTGGGGTTGGTCGCTGCTGGGCGTGGTGTGGGGGCTGGCCCTGCTGGGCATTGCGCAAGAGATCTGGTGGGCACGGGGTGCACGCGTGCTGTCGCTGGTCATCTATGTGCTCATGGGCTGGCTGGCGCTGGTGGCCGTGGTGCCGCTGTGGCAGGCGCTCACGCCAGCCGGGTTTGCCTGGCTGCTGGCGGGCGGTGCCTGCTACACGCTGGGCATCGTCTTTTATGCGCTGGACCACCGCGTGCGCCACGGCCACGGGCTGTGGCACCTGTTTGTGCTGGGCGGCAGCGTCTGCCACTTTTTCACCGTGTTTTTCTACGTGGCCTGAGGGCCCTTCTGTCTCATGGCGGCTTCTCCCCTTCCTTTCCCCCTGGTCGTTCCTGCGCCCGTGGGCGCTGTGCTGGCGCGCCTGCCCGCCTACCCTGGCTCGCAGCTGCTGGTAACCGCGCTCAACCTGGCGCTGGCGCGGCACCTGCCTGCGGACGTGGGCCAGGTGCTGCTGCACAAGAAGATGCGGGTGCAGGTGCGCGATGCGCGCGTGGCGTTCGACTTTGCCTGGACAGGCCAGCGCTTCGCCCCCCATGCACCGCTGGTGCCGCCGCAGGTGGCCGATGTCACGCTGAGCGCTACGGCCCATGATTTTTTGCTGCTGGCCCAGCGCCAGCAAGACCCCGACACGCTGTTCTTCAGCCGCCGTCTGTCGATGGAGGGCGACACCGAGCTGGGCCTGGTGGTGAAGAACGCGCTCGATGCGATCGAGCTGCCCGTGCTGGACCCGCGCCAGTGGGTCCACAAGCTGGCGCCGCGCCAGGTGCTGGGCCACCTGCGCCGCCGCCTGGACCCGACACCACGCAACGGAGGGTGAGCATGACCACCGACACCCATCCCCAGAACCACCCCTTGGTCTATTCCTGCTCCGGCTGCTCCAGCGCCGCGCAGCTGGCCAACCACGTGGCGCTGCAGCTCGACCGGCGCGGCGTGGCCGAGATGTCGTGCATCGCGGGGGTGGGCGGCGACGTGCCGCACCTGATGAAGACCGTGCGCTCGGGCCGGCCCATCATCGCGCTCGACGGCTGCCCGCTGGTCTGCGTCAAAAGCACGCTCGCGCGCCACGGCATCGCAGCCGACCGGCATTACCAGCTGCAGCAATACGGCGTGAAAAAACGCGCGCACGAAGACTTTGACCCCGTGCAGGCCACGCTGGTGTTGGAGCAGGTGGAGGCCGACCAGCGGGCCCAGCCCCTGCGGCGCCCTTCTGTGGTGGAGCCCTCGCATGGCTGATGCTGCCCACACCCGCCGCATCATCGTCGCGATCTCGGGCGCCAGCGGCGCCGTGTACGGCGCGCGCCTGCTGCAGGTGCTGCAAGGCCAAAGCGGCATCGAGACCCACCTGGTCGTCTCCGACGCCGGCTGGCGCAACCTGCAGCACGAGCTGGACATGGACCGCCCTGCCGTCGAGGCCCTGGCCCACCGCGTGCACGACGTGGCCAACGTGGGCGCGGCCATCGCCAGCGGCTCGTTCCAGTGCCATGCCATGGTGGTCGCGCCCTGCTCCATGCGCACGCTGGCTGCCATAGCGCATGGGCTGGCTGACAACCTGCTCACGCGCGCGGCCGACGTGGCCCTCAAGGAGCGCCGCCGACTGGTGCTGATGGTGCGCGAGTCGCCCCTGCACCTCACGCACCTGCGCAACATGGTGTCCGTGACCGAGATGGGCGGCATCATCTGTCCGCCGCTGCCCGCCTTCTACCTGCGCCCGCAGACCGTGGGCGAGGTGGTGGACTACAGCGTGGCGCGCGTGCTCGACCTCATGGATGTGCCGCACGCCCTGGCGCCCCGGTGGCAGGGTCTGGAGCTGAATGCTCCTTAATTTATAGCTGCTAGGGCAATCAATACCTGCGCTACCAGCCGATTTCATTCAAATCCTGAACCTGACATGGCCTACAGCGACCTGCGCGACTTCATGGCCCAGCTCGAAGCGACGGGCGACCTGCGCCGTGTGGCGGAGCCCGTCTCGCCCCACCTGGAGATGACTGCGCTCAGCGACCGCGTGCTGCGCGCAGGCGGCCCGGCGCTGCTGTTCACCCAGCCCACGGGGCACCGCATGCCGGTGCTGACCAACCTGTTCGGCACACCCGAGCGCGTGACCCGCGCCATGGGCGTGCCCGACCTGCACGGCGTGCGCGCCCTGGGCGAACTGCTGGCCACCCTCAAGGAGCCCGAGGCGCCCAAGGGCTTCAAGGACATGCTGGGCATGGGCCAGCTGCTCAAGACCCTGTGGAACATGGCGCCGCACACCGTGGCGCGCGGCGCACCCAGCCAGCAGGAGGTGTGGGAAGGGCCCGATGTCGACCTGGCCCGCCTGCCCGTGCAGCACTGCTGGCCCGGCGACGTGGCCCCGCTCATCACCTGGGGTCTGACCATCACGCGCGGCCCGCGCAAGGCCCGGCAGAACCTGGGCATCTACCGCCAGCAGGTGCTCTCGCGCAACCAGGTCATCGTGCGCTGGCTGGCCCACCGGGGCGGCGCGCTCGACTTTGCCGACCACTGCGCCCAGCACCCCGGCCAGCCCTACCCCGTGGCCGTGGCGCTGGGGGCTGACCCGGCCACGCTGCTGGGCGCCGTCACGCCCGTGCCCGACAGCTTGAGCGAGTACCAGTTTGCGGGCCTGCTGCGCGGTGCGCGCACCGAGGTCACGCCCGCGCTGGGCGTGCCGTTGCAAGTGCCCGCCACCGCCGAGATCGTGCTCGAAGGCCACATCCAGCCCGATGCCAACCACGCGAGCGGCTGGCAGCACGCGCTGGAGGGTCCGTATGGCGACCACACCGGCTACTACAACGAATGCGCCGAGTTCCCCGTGCTCACCGTGGACCGCATCACGCTGCGCAAGGACGCGATCTACCACAGCACCTACACCGGCAAGCCGCCCGACGAACCCGCCGTGCTGGGCCTGGCGATGAACGAGCTGTTCATCCCGCTGTTGCAAAAGCAGTTCCCCGAGATCGTGGACTTCTACCTGCCGCCCGAGGGGTGTAGCTACCGCATGGCCGTGGTCAGCATCCGCAAGGCCTACGCGGGCCACGCGCGGCGCGTGATGATGGGCGTGTGGAGCCACCTGCGCCAGTTCATGTACACCAAGTTCATCGTGGTGGTGGATGCGGATGTGGACGTGCGCGATTGGAAGGAAGTGATCTGGGCCATCACCACCCGCATGGACCCAGCGCGCGACACGCTGCTGGTGGAGCACACCCCCATTGACTACCTGGACTTTGCCTCACCTGTCAGCGGCCTGGGCAGCAAGATGGGGATGGATGCCACGAACAAGTGGCCGGGGGAGACCCAGCGCGAATGGGGCCGCCCCATGGCCATGGACGCCGCCGTGCAGGCGCGCGTGGACGGGCTTTTCACAGCGCTGGGCCTGTGACCCGTCCGTGCACCACGGCGGTGCTGTGCGCTCCAGTCACGTAGAAGACAAGCACGCCCCGCGTTGTTTGCGACGATGCGCCAGCCCCGGCAAAGAGGGCTCTGCACCGGCATCCCACGGATGCCGCGATGCAGCACCGCGCACACCTCAAGGAGACGACAGCAATGCAGCAGCCCGGCAGCATGATGGATCGGCCGTTACTGGTCTCGGCCATCCTCGAGCACGGTGAGAACCAGTACGGCGACCAGCAGATCGTCTCGCGCGACACCAATGGCAGCCTGCACCGCTACCGCTTTGCCGACATGGCCCGGCGCGCCCGGCAGCTGGCCAACGCTCTGCAGGCGCTGGGCCTGCGCCCTGGCAGCGTGGTGGGGTCGCTGGCCTGGAACAACCACCGCCACCTGGAGGCGTACTACGCCGTGTCCGGCAGCGGCATGGTCATACACACCTGCAACCCGCGCCTGCACCCCGAGCAGCTGGCCTACATCGTCAACCACGCCGACGACGAGGTGGTGCTGTTTGACACTACCTTCGCACCGCTGGTGCGCGCCATTGCGGCGTCGTGCCCCCGCGTACGGCACTGGGTGGCGCTGTGTGATGCGGACACGCTGGGCACCATCGACCTGCAAGGGGTGCCCGGGGTCGAGGCCTACGAGACACTGGTGGCCGGCCAGCATGACCGCTTTGAGTGGCCCGAATGTGATGAAAAGACCGGCGCAGCGCTGTGCTACACCTCGGGCACCACCGGCAACCCCAAGGGCGTGCTGTATTCGCACCGGGCGCTGGCGCTCAGTGCCCTGTCGGCCTGCATGCCGGGCGTGCTGAGCATCAGCGCGCGGGAGACCATCCTGCCCGTGGTGCCCATGTTCCACATCAACGCCTGGTGCCTGCCCTATGCGGCCCTGATTGGCGGGGCCAAGCTGGTGCTGCCCGGCCCGCGCCTGGACGCCGCCAGCCTGTACGAGCTGATGGAGACCGAGCGCGTCACCGTCAGCGCGGGTGTTCCCACCATCTGGATGGGCCTGATCCAGCATGTGGAGCAGCACCAGCTGCGGTTCACCACCATGCGCCGCACGGGCGTGGGCGGATCGGCCATGCCCAAGGCGCTGATCGCCAAGTTCAACGACCTGTACGACGTGGAGGTGCGCCACGGCTGGGGCATGACCGAGACCACGGCGATTGCCACCATGAGCGTGCTGGGCGCGGCCGATGCCGAACTGCCGCCCGAGGAGCGCCACGCGCTGGTCGCCAAGCAGGGCAAGTCGGTGTTCGGCATCGAGCTCAAGCTGGTGGACGAAAACGGCGCCAGCCTGCCGCGCGACGGCGTGGCGCAGGGCGAGCTGATGGTGCGCGGCCAGTGGATCGTGGACCGGTACCACAAGGCCGAGCGTTCGGCGCTGGCCGATGGCTGGTTCCCCACCGGCGACATCGCCACCATCAGCCCCCAGGGCGTGGTGCAGATTCGCGACCGCACCAAGGACGTGATCAAGTCGGGCGGCGAGTGGATCAGCTCCATCGATCTGGAGAACGCCGCCGTGGCCCACCCGGCGGTGGCCATGGCCGCTGTCATCGGCGTCAAGCACCCCAAGTGGGACGAACGCCCGCTGCTCTTCATCGTGCGCAAGCCCGGCCAGTCGCTCGACAAGGCGCAGATCCTGGACTTCCTCGCAGAGCGTGTTGCCAAGTGGTGGCTGCCCGACGAAGTGCTGTTTGTCGAAAGCCTGCCGCTGGGCGGCACCGGCAAGGTCCAGAAAAACGAGCTGCGGCAACGCCATGGCTCGGTGTTCGGCGGCGATTGACATCGCCCCGCATTGACGCAGTTCCTACCCACCCACCCCACGGAGACACACATGAACATGGTTCCCAGGAAATGGCCTCATCAATGGCTCAAGGCCGGCGCATGCGCCGCAGCGCTGGTGATGGCTGCGCACGCCGGGGCGGCCGAGACGGTGAAGATCGGCTTCATCGACCTGCTGTCCGGCCCGTTCGCGCTCACCGGCCAAAGCTCGCTCAACCAGCTGCGCGAGGTGGTGGCGCAGGTCAACGCCAAGGCCGGGCCCAACGAGCCCAAGTTCGAGGTGATGGACTTTGACAACAAGGGCACGCCGCAGGAGAGCCTGAACGCGCTCAAGGCTGCCACTGACCGGGGCGTGCGCTACATCACCCAGGGTGGTGGCTCGGGCGTGGCGCTGGCGCTGGTGGATGCGCTCAACAAGCTCGCCGAGCGCGACCCCGAGCGCGCGACCGTGTACCTCAACTACGCCGCCATGGACCCGCAGCTTACCAACGAGCGCTGCAGCTTCTGGCACTTTCGCTTCTATCCGTCGAGCGAGATGAAGATGGAAGCGCTGACCACCTACCTGCAAGGCCGCAAGGACGTGAAGCGCGTGTACCTGCTCAACCAGGACTACACCCACGGCCGCCAGGTCTCCAAGGCTGCCAAGGAATACCTGGCGCGCAAGCGGCCTGACATCGAGGTTGTGGGCGATGACTTCATCCCCATCGCCCAGACGCGCGACTTCGCCTCGTACGTGGCCAAGATTGCCGCCACCAAGGCCGACACTGTCATCACCTCCAACTGGGGCAGCGACCTCACACTGCTGTTCAAGTCCTCGCGCGACTATGGCCTGAACATCAACTACTTCACGCTCAATGCCAACAACCCCGGCACGCCCGCGCAGATCGGGCCCTGGGGCGAAGGCAAGGTCGGGGTGATCTGGAACTGGGTGCACAACGCCCCCACCCCCGAGCTCGAAAAGATCTACGTGGACTACAAGAAGAAGACCGGTGAAGACTTTGTGTTTGCCGCCCACTGGAACAGCGTGCACATGCTGCGCGAAGCCATGCGCAAGGCCCAGTCCACCGACGCCAAGAAGGTGGCCCTGGCCCTGGAAGGCATGACCTACAAGAGCCCCATGGGCGAGGTACGCATGCGCAAGACCGACCACCAGCTTGAAGCCCCGCTGTACCTGGGCATCTGGGCCAAGCAGGGCAGCAAGGGCGTGAAGTACGACGCGGAGAAAACCGGCTACGGCTTCCGCTCCGAAGTGGCCTGGGACAACTACATCAGCGCCCAGCCGACGTCCTGCCAGATGAAGCGGCCGTCCTGAGCGCCCTGCCATCTCTGCGCCTGCACGCCACGCACTGTGCGTGGCTGCTGCAGGCGCAAACGCTTTCCTCAAGGGCACGCTCGTTGCGGAGCCTTGCCATCGGCGCGGCATCGGTCCGCAGCGCAAACGGCCGTGCATCTGGATAAGCCACCTTTAACTGCTGGCGCAAGCCGGTGATTCTTTGACTGGCGTGGCCGGCATCGGCCCCGCTCTTTCTCGCTTGTGAGCGGGGCGTGCGCACGACCCACGCTCGCGGGTTCTGTGCGTGATCGCATCCACGCGCCAGCCCAGGCCCCCAGTCCGCAGCTCTCATTGACGGGCACCCCACACCTCCAACACCCCTTGCCCTGCACGCCCTGGTGGGGCGTGCGCCGCCTCGGCGCGTTGGCTCCCCTGGCTCCGTGCGGGAGGCGCAAGCCCCATGCAGGCGAGCCCTTGCTCCGCAGGGCGCGCGGCACGCCTGGTCTCCTTCTTTTGGTCTTTGCATCTCCCGTCAGATGATTTGGTTGTAAAGAAAACGATTTTTATTCGTTTGGTTTTGGCTGACCACGGCATAGATTGGTGGCTATCCCCATCCAAAACCGCTTTACCCGCACGTTCCAGGAGACCCTGTCCATGTCCGCCGATGCCCTTGAGATCACCTTGCCCGAAGCCCTGGAGGCTGCCCGCGCAGATGCCGCTGCCCAGGGGCTGAACTACGCCGGTGGCGTGCGCCCGCCCGTAGCGTGGGCGCTGGTGCAATCGGGCCAGGCCGTGCTGGTGGACGTGCGTTCGGCCGAAGAGCGCAAGTTTGTGGGCCATGTGCCCGGCAGCCAGCATGTGGCCTGGGCGACGGGCACGGCGCTCACGCGCAACCCGCGTTTTGTGCGCGAGCTGGAGGCCCGGCTGGCCAAGGACGGTGGCAAAGACGCCGTGGCGCTGCTGCTGTGCCGCAGCGGCAAGCGTTCGGTGCTGGCGGCCGAGGCAGCCGCAGCAGCGGGGTTCCGCCATGTGTTCAACGTGCTCGAAGGCTTCGAAGGCGAGCTCGATGCCCAACAGCACCGCGGCGGTGGCGATGGATGGCGCTTTCACAACCTGCCATGGGTGCAGGACTGAAGAGCGGCGCGCGGACCTCCCGAACTTTGCAGACTGGATGAACCGGTTCGACCGGTGTGAAACCCATGGCCCTTTTTGACATTGAACAGATCGCGCAGTCGTTGAGCGCGGCCCGGCGCGAGTGGCGCGATGCGCACAACCGCTTGCAGGATGCAGGCGAGCGCGAGTTTCCCTCACGCGACGCGCTGGCCCAGGTGGTGCACCAGCTCAAGGGCGCGCTTTTTCCCATGCGGCTGGGCCCTTACGACCTGCGCCAGGAGAGCGAAGACTTCTACGTCGCCCACACGCTGGACAGCGCCTTGCATGCACTGCATGTACAGATCGGTCTGGAGCTGCGCTACAGCGCCCGCCGCCAGGCGCTGGACGGATCGGATGCGGAAGCCCAGGCACGCCAGTCGGCCCAGGCGTTTGCGCAGTCGCTGCCCGCCATCCGCCGCCTGCTCGACAGCGATGTGCTGGCGGCCTACCAGGGCGACCCGGCGGCCCGCAGTGTGGACGAAGTGCTGCTGTGCTACCCCGGCATCCTGGCCATGATCCACCACCGCCTGGCACATCGGCTGTACCAGCTGGGCTTGCCTCTGCTGGCGCGCATCGTGGCCGAGCTGGCGCACAGCGAAACCGGCATTGACATCCACCCCGGCGCGCAGATTGGAGCGGGATTTTTCATCGACCACGGCACGGGTGTGGTGATTGGCGAGACCGCCGTCATCGGCCAGCGCGTGCGGGTCTACCAGGCGGTCACGCTGGGCGCCAAGCGTTTTCCCACCGATGCCGAAGGCCACCTGCAAAAGGGCTTGCCGCGCCACCCGGTGGTGGAAGACGACGTGGTGATCTATGCAGGGGCCACCATCCTGGGCCGCGTCACGCTGGGCCGGGGCGCCGTCATCGGCGGCAACGTCTGGCTCACGCACGACGTGCCGGCCGGCGGCAATGTCACCCAGGCCAGCTCACTGGAGTCGGGCCGTTTTGCCTCCGTGCTGGCGGGGGCTGCGCTATGAGCACGCTGGTCCAGGGTTTTGGGATCGCAGTGCGCCAGTCGCGCGAGGCCCGGGGCTGGTCGCAGGAGCGCCTGGCCGAACACTCCGACCTCAACCGCTCCTATGTGGGCGAGATCGAGCGGGGCAGCGTGATTGCCTCGCTGGCCACCGTCGAGAAGCTGGCCGGTGCGCTGGGCGTGGCGGCTTCGGGCCTGGTGGTGCGGGGCGAGGCTGTTCAGCGTGCCCAGCTGGTGCGTGGCATCGAGTTGGCGGCTATAGCCTGTTGAGGCGGCCCACCCTGCCACGGGACACTGCGCCCATTCCATTTTCCATCACTGATTTTTACCCCAGGGAGTTTCACTATGTCGGCAACAGTGGGCGGCACGACCGCACTCGGCGATAGCGCCGCACGGCAACTAGCCAATGCAACCAAGACCGTTCCTCAGCTGGAGACCATCAGTCCCCGCTGGCTGACCCACCTGCTGCAGTGGGTGCCGGTGGAGGCGGGCATCTACCGCCTCAACAAGGTCAAGAACCCTGAAGCCATCAAGGTGGCGTGCACCGCCAAGGAGTCGGAGAACCAGCTCCCACGCACCTTTGTGGACTATGAAGAAAACCCCCGCGAGTACCACCTGAATGCCGTGAGCACCGTGCTTGACGTGCACACCCGCGTGTCGGACCTGTACAGCAGCCCGCACGACCAGATCAAGGAACAGCTGCGCCTGACGATCGAGACGATCAAGGAAAACCAGGAAAGCGAACTCATCAACCACCCCGACTACGGCCTGCTGGCGCAGGTGACGGAAGAGCAGCGCATCTTCCCGCTTACCGGTGCCCCCACGCCGGACGACCTGGACGAGCTGCTGACCAAGGTCTGGAAAGAGCCCGCGTTTTTCCTGGCGCACCCGCTGGCCATTGCCGCTTTCGGGCGCGAAGCCACCCGCCGTGGCACACCACCACCCACAGTGAGCCTGTTCGGCTCGCAGTTCATCACCTGGCGCGGCATTCCGCTGATCCCTTCGGACAAGGTGCCCGTGGCCGATGGCAAGAGCAAGATCCTGCTGCTGCGCGTGGGCGACAAGCGCCAGGGTGTGGTGGGCCTGTTTCAGCCGGGCCTGCCGGGCGAGCAGGGCCCCGGCCTGTCGGTGCGTTTCATGGGCATCAACAACCACGCGATCGCGTCTTACCTGATCTCGCTGTACTGCTCGCTGGCGGTGCTGACCAGCGACGCGCTGGCGGTGCTGGATGACGTCGAGGTCAACAAGTACCACGACTACCCCGACACCTACAAGTAATCTGCGGTGAGCAACATCCCTTCCACCTCAGCGGGCGTGCCCGACGCACCCGAGGCGCCGATCAGCCCGGCGCTGCTGGCACAGATGGCCACGGCGTTTTTCTCGGCCCGGCCGGGCGAGACGCCGCAGCTGCCCTCCAGCACCCCCTCCACATCACCGGCCACAGTCCCGAGCTTTGCCCAGGCATCGCCCGGCCCGGCCGGTGTGCAGGCGCCGGTCAATATCGCGCCTGCGGGCTCGCCGCTGGCCAGCCCGGCGGGCTTTGGGCCCAGCGTGCCGGGCACACCGTTCCCGCAAGGGCAGGTGCCGGGCGCCAACGTGGTGCCGGGCTCGCCCACGCCCGTGTTGTCGCTGGCGAACCGCGCACCCGCCCTGCTGCCCCACGCCACCGCCGCCAACGGCGTGCCCGACACCGTGGTCACTGCCGTGCCGGGCTATGAGCCCCGCTTTGGCAGTGGCTTGCTGGGTGTGCCCGAGGCGGCGGGTGCCAGCGGTGCATCTGCTGGCAACCACCCTGCAGCGGGTGTATCGCCGTTCTACTTCCTGTCACCGCAGCACGGGCAGCCATCGCCGGGTGGCCACAGCGGCACGCCAGGCAATGCGCTGGGCCCCACGCGTGTCAACGACGAGCTGGCCCGCCAGCCGTTTGCCAACCTGCAAGGGGTGGACCTGCGCGGCACACCAGCGCCCTCGTCCGCATCTTTGGCGCAGGCGTCTCCTGGCACTGCCCCGCAGTTCTACTTTGCCGATGCGGTGGTGTTGCCCAGCGGCTATGTCACCCCGGCCAAGCCCGCGCCGCACGCCACGGTGCCGCTGGCGGGGCAGGGGCAGCATCCGCCGTTCGACGTGCATGCCATCCGCCGCGACTTTCCCGTCCTCTCCGAGCGCGTGAATGGCCGGCAGCTGGTGTGGTTCGACAACGCGGCCACCACGCACAAGCCCCGGGCGGTCATCGACCGCATCAGCTACTTTTACGAGCACGAAAACTCGAACATCCACCGCGCCGCCCATGAGCTGGCTGCACGTGCCACGGACGCCTACGAAGGCGCCCGCCAGCGCGTGAAGAACTTCATCAACGCGCCCGATGTGAACGAGGTGATTTTTGTGCGTGGCACCACCGAGGCCATCAACCTCGTGGCCAAGAGCTGGGGCGCGCAACACATTGGCGAGGGCGACGAGATCATCGTCAGCCACCTGGAGCACCACGCCAACATCGTGCCCTGGCAGCAGCTTGCGGCGGCCAAGGGCGCCACGCTGCGCGTGATCCCGGTGGACGACTCGGGCCAGGTGCTGCTGGATGAATACCAGAAGCTCCTGAACGACCGCACCAAGATCGTGTCCGTCACGCAGGTGTCGAACGCGCTCGGCACAGTGGTGCCCGTGAAAGAGATCGTGGCCCTGGCGCACCGCGCAGGGGCCAAGGCGCTGGTCGATGGCGCGCAGTCCATCTCGCACATGCGGGTGGACGTGCAGGACATCGGTGCCGACTTCTTCGTGTTCTCGGGCCACAAGGTGTTCGGGCCCACCGGCATTGGCGTGGTCTGGGGCAAGCGCGAGGTGCTGGAAGACATGCCACCCTGGCAGGGCGGCGGCAACATGATTGCCGACGTGACCTTCGAGAAGACGGTGTTCCAGCCCATCCCCAACAAGTTCGAGGCCGGCACCGGCAACATCGCCGACGCCGTGGGCCTGGGGGCCGCCATCGACTACGTGAACCGCGTGGGCATCGAGAACATTGCGCAGTACGAGCATGATCTGCTGGTGTATGGCATGCAGCAGCTGGGCGCCATTCCAGGTGTCCGCCTGATCGGCACGGCGGCGCACAAGGCCAGCGTGATGTCCTTCGTTCTCGCGGGCTACACCACGGAAGAGGTCGGCAAGGCGCTCAACCAGGAGGGCATTGCGGTGCGCACGGGCCACCACTGCGCGCAGCCCATCCTGCGCCGCTTTGGCGTGGAGACCACGGTGCGGCCGTCGCTGGCGTTCTACAACACGTTTGACGAAATCGACTGCCTCACGACCGTGGTACGCAGGCTGGCGGCGCAACGGCGATAGCCAGCGCACACCGGCTGCACTGTCAGCCGGGTGGCGATCAAAAAAGGGGAAGTGGGTGTTGTGCCCACTTCCCCTTTTTTATGTCGTGGCAGTGCGTGGATCAGCCGCTATCAGGCCACCGCCAACTCAATGGCTGCTCCGTGGGTCTGGTCCAGTCCCCATGCCGGGGCAGTCTGTGCTGCAGGCGAGCTGGTGCCCAGTACCACGGAAAACGGCCCGGGGCCACGCGTGGCAAGCTGCTGCGCTCCGGCTGCGTGCGGCGCAGCACTTTGGGTTGGCTGCGTCAGTACCAGCGTGGTGGTGCCCAGGGCTATGGTGGCTACCCGCGCGCCGGCGCCAGGCAGCACCAACGGCGTGCCAATGTGTGCCGCCTGTGTCTCGCCCAGCAAGGCGCGGTAGCGGGCCAGGCTGGCATCGAGGTCTTCCACCGCAATCGACAGGCTGAGCACGCCGCGTACGCCGTTGGGGTGCACGCGGGCGTCGCCCTCGGGCACACGCAGCGCGCGAGGCGTGAGGTCTCCGCACAGAAACGGCAGATCGGCCGACGGCGGGCGGGCTGTTTGCCATTGCAGGCGCTCGCCATCGGGTCGCAGGCGGCCTCCGTCGTGCGGGCCGCTGTAGGCCAGGCCCCGGGCCTGTGCGTTGCTCACGGTGGCCGCAGTCCCAGGCGGCAGCAGCGCAAAGTCCACGATGCCGTCCCCAAGCTGGTTCAGCAGTTCCCACCAGCGGTCGCCGGGCGAAGGGGAACGCCAGGCGATGAGTTCAAAGTACGCGCCATCGGCCAACACGACCAGCGCGTTGTAGGTGGGCCGGCCCGGGTGCTCGCCACCCTGCAGCACGTTAAAGCCAAGGGCGCGGTAGTCGGTGATGGTCTGCTCCAGATCCTTCACCGCGATCACGATGTGGTCGAGTGTCAATGCCATGGGGTTTCTTGTTGCTTTCGTCGAGTTCAGGCCGCCACGGCCTCTGTGCTGGCGCGTAGGGGTGCGGAGGCAACGGAGTTCACCAGCTTCACTTCGGCGCGAATGTTCTGCGGGTTGCGCAGCAGGTTGAGGATGGGGCAGGTCTGCTCGACCGCCAGAAACAGCGCGTCGATGTCGGCCCGGCTGGCGGGCGATTCGATATGCACCGTGTAGGCAATGTGGTGCGGCCAGATGGGCGTGGCCTCGTGCCCAGGCTTGCCGCCGCGCGGGTCGATCACACCGCTGACCTCCACCTCCAGGCTCGTCAAAGGCACCTGGCGCAAGGCCGCCTGGATCAGGAAGATGTGTGTCACGCAGCTGCCCAGCACGCCCAGTTGCAACTCGGGCGAGCTGGGTCCCAGGTTGTAGCCCGCGAAGTCGGGCGGGCTGTCGCTGATGACCTGGTGGTCGCGGATGCGGATGCGGCGCACGCCGCTGCGGCCCTCGGCGCTCACGCGCGCCTGCAGGGCGGCCGGTTGTGCAGTGCCTGCGTCGATGGCGGCATTGCGCGCGAGCACGGCGGCACGCTTTTCAGCCAGGTAGTCGTTGAGGTGGCTATTCGAATGGGGCATGGATGTTCTTTCCAACGCCTTCCGCGCCCGGACATCGGGCGTGAGTAAAGCGGCGTCGCACATGCATTGTTCGGGGCCACACCCGCGCTGGAAACAAACAAAACTGCGCTCGCATATGCGGGTTTCAGATATGCCTGGCGGGGCTGCGTTCTGCGGCCTGCTTCGTCGTTTTCCGAATATGCATGCTACGTAATAGGTGCACGTTTGGATGGTGCGTCGATAGCATGCATACACATGAATCGGTCCACTTTGGGGCTGGTGTTTCATGGTCTGTCAATGCCGGTCCGGCGACGAGGTACGAACGTGTTTTCTCTGAAGAAATCAATGGGATGGAGGGTGTGGGGTGCGTCTGCGCTGGCGCTGGGCGTGCTGGTGGCGGGCTGCTCCAAGCAGGCCAGCGAGCCAGCCGCTTCCACCGGTGCCGCCACCGACCAACCCGTGCAGGGCGGCACGCTGGTGTACCTGGAGCAGCAGGCGCACACCAACCTTTACCCACCGGCGGGTGGCTTCTATCCGAACGGCGGCATCCTCAACCAGATCACCGACAAGCTCACCTACCAGGACCCCAAGACGCTGGAGATCCAGCCCTGGATCGCCGAGTCGTGGGAGGTCAACCCTACCGCCACCGAGTACACCTTCAAGCTGAAGAAAGGCGTGACCTTCTCGGACGGCACCCCGCTGGATGCCGTCGCCGTGGCCAGGAACTACGACACCTACGGTCTGGGCAACAAGGAGCTCAAGCTGCCCGTGTCCGAAGTCATCAACAACTACGAGCGCAGTGAGGTGGTGGACCCGCTCACCGTCAAGTTCTACTTCAAGAAGCCATCGCCCGGCTTCCTGCAGGGCACGTCCGTCATCGGCTCGGGCCTGGTGTCGCTGGCCACGCTGGCACGGCCGTTTGAAGAGCTGGGCGATGCGACCAAGATCATCGGCTCCGGCCCCTTTGTAGTGACGGCCGAGACGCTGGGCAAGGAGCTCACGCTCACCGCCCGCAAGGACTACGCATGGGGCCCCGCCAAGCACGCCCACCAGGGCCGTGCGCGCCTCGACGAGATCAAGCTCATCGTCACGCCCGAGGACAGCGTGCGCATCGGTGCGCTGCTGTCGGGCCAGGCGGGCTTCATCCGCCAGGTGCAGGCCTATGACGAAAAGCGCGTGCTCGACCAGAAGTTCGCCATCTACGCGCCCTCCACGCGCGGCGTGAACAACAGCGTGGTCTTTCGCCCGGACAACGCGCTGGTGGCTGATGTGAAGGTGCGCCAGGCGCTGCTGCATGCCACCAACACGAAGGAGATCGTGCACACCCTGTTCTCGGCCAACTACCCGCAGGCCACATCGGTCATCGCGTCCACGGCCCTGGGCTATGTGAACCTGTCGGCCAAGCTGGGTTACGACGAGGCCAAGGCCAAACAATTGCTGGATGACGCCGGCTGGAAACTCAATGCCAACGGCCTGCGCGAGAAGGACGGCAAGGAGCTGGTGCTGGCCGCGTACGAGTCGCTGCCGCAGCCACAGAACAAAGAAACCCTGCAGCTCGTGGCCCAGCAGTGGGCCAAGGTGGGCGTCAAGCTCAACGTGCTGGCGGGCGACTCTGGCAGCCGCACCGTGGACAGCCTCGATCCTGAAAAGACCCCTGTCGCCCCCGGCATGGTGGGCCGCGCCGACCCCGACGTGATCAAGAGCAACTACTACCCCACCAACCGCAACGTGCTGCTGCAAAAGGGTGGGGTGAGCAGCAAGGTCAAGTCGTTCGAAGACACGAAGCTCAACGGCTTGCTCGAAGCCATTGCTGCCGAGACCGATCCGGCCAAGCGGCTCGCGTTCACGGCCGACGTGCAGAACTACCTGATCGACCAGGCCTATGTGATCCCGGTGTTCGAAGAGCCGCAGGCCTTTGCGGGTGCGCCTTCGGTGAAGGGTGTGGAGTTTGAGGCAGTGGGCCGCCCCAGCTTCTACGGCACTTGGGTCGCTGCAAAACACTGACCTTTTGACGGCGCCAGTTTCGCAGGCCCAGCGCCCTTTGCAGCACAAGGAATGATCGATATGTTCATCAAGTACCTCGCCAACCGCACCGGGCAGGCCCTGCTGGTGCTGTGGGCCGCCTTCACGGCGTCGTTCGTGCTGCTCCAGCTGTTGCCGGGTGATGCGATCTTGATCAAGTTCCTGAACCCCGAGCTGGGCCTGGGCCCGCAGGAGATCGCCGACATCCGCGCGGCCTATGGGGCCGACACGTCGGTGTGGCAGCAGTACCAACACACGCTGCTGGGCTTCCTCAGTGGCAACTTCGGTTACTCGGTACAGGCGGGCGTGCCGGTGAGCCAGGGGCTGGCCACCAACCTGCCGCCCACGCTGCGCCTGGCGGGGCTGGGTTCTGCGGCGGCGTTGTTGCTGGCGGTGTTGCTGGCCTTTGCCTCGCAGCTCACGCGCTGGGGCTGGCTGCGCTCGGCGCTGCAGTCGCTGCCTTCGCTGTTCATCTCGGTGCCGGTGTTCTGGCTGGGGATCATGCTGATCCAAGTGGTGTCGTTCCGCCTGGGTTGGATTCCGGTGATTAACCCCGGCAAGTGGCAGGGCCTGGTGCTGCCCACCCTCACGCTGGCCATCCCCATCGCCGCGCCGCTGGCGCAGATATTGATCCGCAACATCGACGAGGTACTCACCCAGCCTTTCGTGGCCGTGGCGCGCGCCAAGGGCGCCACACGCCAGTGGGTGTTGTGGAAACACGTGGCGCGCAACGCGGTGCTGCCCACGCTGACGATTGCGGGCGTGCTGTTTGGCGAGCTGCTGGCTGGGGCCGTGGTGACCGAGGCAGTGTTCGGCCTCAACGGCCTGGGCAGTCTCACGCAGCAGGCCGTGGGCAACCAGGACACCGCTGTGCTGCAGGCGGTGGTGGTGGTCTCGGCCACGGCCTTCGTGTTCATCAACCTGGTGGTGGACCTGCTCTACCCCGTGTTCGACCCCCGCCTGCGTTCGCGCCTGGGCACCTGAGGAGATCCCGCATGACCACCACGTCTTCGACCGCCAGCCTGGGCGCTTTCACGGGTACCGCACAGCCGACCCCACACCGCTTTGAACGTGCCGTGGCGGCGCCTGCTGCTGTCGTGGTGCCCACGGTGCCTATCCCTGCCGCCCCGCCGCCGCGCGCGCACAGTGGCACATGGGGCCGCCGCCTGGTGCAGCGCGCGCGCAGGGCACCCATCAGCCTGTGGCTGGCCTGGGGCGTTCTTGCGCTGGTGGCGCTGTGGGCCGTCGCGCCCGGTGCCTTCACCAGCTACAGCGCCACGGTGGGCGTGGCCGGCCAGCAACTGCAGGCGCCGTCGGCTGCGCACTGGCTGGGCACGGATGCGCTGGGGCGCGACGGCTATGCGCGGCTGGTGTTCGGTGCGGTGCATTCGCTGTCAGGCGCATTCCTGGCGGTGGCAGTGGGGCTGGTGCTGGGCACGCTGCTGGGCGTGCTGGCCGGGTCCATCGGCGGCTGGGTGGAGGACGTGATCATGCGCACCGTCGATGTGCTGCTGTCGGTGCCGTCGCTGCTGCTGTCGCTCTCCATCATCATCATCCTGGGCTTCGGCACGCTGAATGCCGCGGTGGCGGTGGGCGTGGCGTCGGTGGCCAGCTTTGCGCGGCTTACACGGTCCGAGGTGGTGCGCGTGCGCCGTTCCGACTATGTGGAGGCGGCCTTTGGCAGCGGCGGGCGCTTTGGTGCCGTGCTGTGGCGCCACGTGCTGCCCAACTCGCTGACCTCGGTGATCGCCATGGCGGCGCTGCAGTTCGGCTCGGCCATCCTGTCGATCTCGACGCTGGGGTTTTTGGGCTACGGCGCGCCGCCGCCCACCCCCGAATGGGGCCTGCTCATCGCCGAAGGGCGCAACTACATCTCGACGGCCTGGTGGCTCACCACCGTGCCCGGGCTGGTGGTGGTGGCCGTGGTGCTGGCGGCCAACCGCATCAGCGCAGCGTTGACGAAGGGGCGCGCATGACCACCATCGCCCAGGCCGTGGCGCCGCCGCCGGTGCTGGAGGTGGAGAACCTCTCCATCACCTACCGCGACAAGGACCACGAGCAGCGCGTCGTGCACGGTGTGTCGTTCGCCATTGCCCCCGGCGAGGTCGTGGCGCTGGTGGGCGAGTCTGGCTCGGGCAAGACCACCACCGCGCAAGCCCTCATCGGGCTGCTGGCCGACAACGGCCGGGTGGAGCATGGCGCGATTCGCCTGAACGGTACGGACGTCGCTGGCTGGTCGCCCGACCGCTTCGACAGCGTGCGCGGCCGCGTGGTGAGCCTCATTCCGCAGGATCCGACCAGCTCGCTCAACCCCGTGCGCACGGTGGGCGAGCAGGTGGGCGAGATTTTGAAGATCCACCGCTACGGCGATCGCCAGGCCATCGCGCGGCGCGTGGTTGACCTGCTGGCCAAGGTGGGCCTGTCGCAGCCCGAGCTGCGTGCGCGGCAGTACCCGCACGAGCTGTCGGGCGGCATGAAGCAGCGCGTGCTGATCGCCATTGCCATTGCGCTGCAGCCCGCGCTCATCATTGCCGACGAGCCCACCAGCGCGCTCGACGTGACGGTACAGCGGCGCATCCTTGACCTCATCGACGAACTGCGCAGCGAGTTCGGCACCGCCGTGCTGCTGGTCACGCACGACCTGGGCGTGGCGGCCGACCGGGCCAACCGGCTGGTGGTGCTGCAGGGCGGGCGCATCCAGGAGCAGGGCGACACCGCCAGCGTGCTGCGCAACCCGCACAGCGCCTACACGCGCAAGCTGCTGGCCGATGCGCCTTCGCGTTCGCAGGGGGCGTTTCGCCCGGCCCGTGCCGCCGCCGCCAACGACACGCCTGAGCGCCCCGAGGACTTCGCCATCGTGGTGGACGGCCTGGTACACGACTTCGACGTAGCCGGCCGCAAAGAGCCTTTCCGCGCGGTGGACGGCGTGTCCTTCCGCGTGCGGCGCGGCACCACGCATGCCATCGTGGGCGAGTCCGGTTCGGGCAAGACCACCACCATCCGCGACGTGGTGGGCTTTCGCCAGCCCACGGCGGGCCGCATCGTCATCGAGGGCACGGACCTCACCACCCTGCGCGGCGAGGCCCTGCGGCAGTTTCGCCGCACGGTACAGCTGGTCTACCAGAACCCGTTCAGCTCGCTGGACCCGCGCCAGACCATCTTCCAGATCATCGAAGAGCCGCTGCTCAACTTCGAGCCGCTGCCCGCCGCCGAGCGCGCGCGCCGCGTGCACGACATCCTGGCCCGCGTCGGCCTGCCGCCCGCCGTGCTGGAGCGCCGCCCGCGCGCCCTGTCCGGCGGCCAGCGCCAGCGCGTGGCCATTGCGCGCGCCCTGGTGCTGCAGCCCCGCGTGCTGGTGCTCGACGAGGCGGTGTCGGCCCTGGACGTGACGGTGCAGGCGCAGATCCTGGCGCTGCTGGAGACGCTGCAGCGCGACCTGGGCCTGACCTACCTCTTTATCTCGCACGACCTCGCCGTGGTGCGCCAGATCGCAGACACCGTCTCGGTACTGCAGGCCGGCCGCCAGGTGGACGCGGGCCGCGTGGAAGACGTGTTCCTGCGACCCGGCAGCGACTACACGCGTGAACTCATTGCAGCCATCCCCGGAAAGAAGAACCATCACCATGACCCTATCGACACCCACACCACTCACCTCCGCCAAGCGCCTGGGGTTTTTCAGCAGGCTGCTTGACGACGTGCCAGCCGGTGAACGCTACCGGCTGGTGACCGAGCAGATCGCCCACGCCGAGGCCTTTGGCTTCGACTCCGCCTGGGTGGCCCAACACCACTTCCACGAACACGAGGGCGGCCTGCCCTCACCGTTTGTCTTTCTGGCCCATGTGGCGGCGCGCACGCGGCGCATCCGCCTGGGCACTGGCATCGTGACCCTGCCCATGGAGAACGCCGTGCGTGTCGCCGAGGACGCGATCGTGCTGGACCTGCTCTCGGGTGGGCGGCTGGAGGTGGGCGTGGGCACGGGCGGCACGCCCGAGTCGTTCGCCGCCTTTGGCATCACCAGCGACGACCGCGCCAGCGTCTATGCCAGGCACCTCGCGCTGGTGCGTGAAGCCTGGGCCGGGCGGCCCTTGGCGGGCGGTGACCGGCTGTACCCTGCCGCCGAACATTTGCTGGCACGCATCTGGCAGGCCACGTTTTCGGTGTTGGGTGGTGTGCGTGCGGGGCAGGCGGGCGACGGGCTGATGCTGTCGCGCACCCAGCCGCGCTCGGTAGAGGCGCCCGCGGCCTCGCTGTCAGACCTGCAGCACCCGATCATTGATGCGTACCTGGCTGCGCTGCCGCCCGGCATCACCCCACGCATCGTGGGCTCGCGCAGCCTGTTCGTTGCCGATGATCGCGAGGAGGCATTGCACCTAGCCGATGTGGGCCTGCGCCGCGCCGCCGCCCGCTTTGCCGCCGCTGTGTTGCCAGGACAAGCGCCGCGCCCTGGGCCACAAGCCCCACTGGCCGAGCTGATTGCCGCCTACGACGTGCACGTGGGCACACCGGATGATGTGATCGCCTCGCTGCAGGCCGACACAGCACTGGCGCGCACCACTGACATCGTGTTCCAGGTGCATTCGGTGGACCCGCCGCACGAGCACATCCTGCGTTCCATCGAATTGACTGCGACCCAGGTGGCTCCGGCATTGGGCTGGGTGCGCAAGCCTGTATCTGTGCCCTCCACCCTGGCCCCATCGCCTGCTGAACGTACTCCGGAACCCGCATGACAAACACCCTTGCTCTCCAAGGCACAGTCCCTGACGTGATCGACCTGCTGGTCGGCATCCGGCCGGGCGATGCCCTCGACACCGTGCGCCGCCATCGCTTGCAGGCGCGCACCCATGCCCACACAAGCTACCTGGCGCTGTTTGCGCCCACAGCGCCGGTGCCCGGCAGCGTGACGCTGGCAGAGCGGCATGCGGTGGCCGCGTTTGTGGCGGGCCTGCACCAGCAGCCCGAGGCTGCGGGCTTTTATGCCGCCGCCTTGGTGGCCCACGATGCACCGCCCGGGCTGACCCCGGCCATTGCGGCAGAGATCGCGCATGGCGCGGCGCGTGGCCCGTATGGCCGCTATCCCGCAGGGCCGTTGAGTGCAGAAGATGCCGAGGGGCCGGTGTACCGCGTGGCGCCCACCGCGCGTGCGGTGCTGGGCGCCCGGCTGTCTGCCGCGCTGGAGCACGCGAACCTGCTGGTGTTTCGCCCGCGCGATGCCAGCCCACAAGCGCTGCAAGAGCTGCTGAACGCGGGCTGGTCGGCCACCGACATCGTGATCCTGTCGCAGCTGGTGGCGTTCTTGTCGTTCCAGATCCGTGTGGTGGTCGGCCTGCGGGCACTGGCGGCACACCCTGCGTTGCCCCAAACCACCGAGGTCCAGCCATGAGCGACACCCCACTGACACACCCCGACAACCAGGAGCCGACCGCTTTCACGCAGGCCCAGCTTGAATGGCTGCCCTGGCTGGCGCCGCTGCCCGAGGACGAACTGACCGATCGCCACTATGCAGGCCTGGTGGACGCCGCGCGCGCCAAGTCGCCCTACTTTCGCCTGTTGGCGCGCGACCCGGACACCCTGGGCGCCCGCACGCGCACCGACAAGGACATCTTCTACAACCCCGATGCAGGCCTGCCGCGCGCAGAGCGCGAGCTGTCGGCCACGGCCACGTCGCGTTTCAATGGCTGCATCTATTGCGCGTCGGTGCACGCCCGGTTTGCGTCACATTTTTCGCACCGCGAGGGCGATGTGCAGCGCTTGCTCGATGAAGGGGTGTCTGCCGACCTGGGCCCCCGCTGGAACGCCATCGTGGCCGCATCCGCAGCACTGTCGGCCACACCGTCGGACTTTGGCCCGGAGCATATCGACGGCTTGCGTGCCGTGGGGCTGGATGACTACGCCATTGCCGACGCGCTGCAAGGCGCCGCCTTCTTCAACTGGGCCAACCGGTTGATGCTGTCGCTGGGGGAGCCGCAGCTGCAGGTCGGTGGGTAGGTGGAGAGGCCATCGCACGGCGCGGGTGCGCTACAGGGGCCTGGTTCAGTCCAGAAATCCCTTGGGCACATTGTCCGCCTTTTTTTCCACCGGGTTGGCCGTGAGCCACTGCGCCGCGTACTGGCGCATGAACTCCTTGGCCTTTTCCGGCCGGGCCGTGAGCCACGCGTCGTACGCGCCTTCGTTCAGGATGGCGGGCATGCTTTTTTCGCTGCCGGGCTGGCCGTAGCGGTGCAGCAGCGCGTGGTTGTTGGCGTTCACCGTGAGCAGGCAGTAGCTGATGATCACCTCGCCGTCAGCGCCCTGCCAGCGCGCCCACAGGCCTGCCACGCCCATGGGTTTGCCGTCCACGCGCGCCACGCGGGTGGGCACGGCCTTGCCGCTGCGCAGGTCGTCTTCATAAAACGCAGCCATGGGCACGATGCAGCGCTGGCCGTTCAGCCATGCGTCGCGAAACGCCGTGCCGGTGGAGGCGGTGTCGGACTTGGCGTTGACCAGCTTGGGTGCGCGCAGTTTCGCGTCGGACGCCGACTTGACCCAGTGCGGCACCAGGCCCCATTGCGCAGGCACCAGTACCCGGTGGGGGGCGGCGTTGCTGGGGGGGTCTGATGCAGTTGTTGGTGGAGCGGTCTCCTCGGCCGGGCTGGTGGGCCCTTGTGCCAGGGCGGCGGCCGTCGCGGCATGCACGATAAACAAACCTGGCTTGCGGGGCCACAGGTGGCGTTCACCCAGCGCCGCAGGGGGCTCGACCGCAAACGCCTCGCGGTAGGTGTCGGCGTGTTGCAGGGTTTCGTAGTGGGTACTCATGGGGCCATGGTACCCGTGTGCAGGGGGGCGCTCAGCGAAATTTCAAGCAAAAGAGGCTGGTAGCGCTAGTGCAATATGCCTTGATAGCTATCAATAGAATAGCGCTGTGTTTGCCTCCCTGAGGGCGCTCCGGGCAGGCCGTGATGTGCGTCAAGCCCGTTGTCGCTTGCGTTGTGACGTGTGCTGGCGCTGTTTTCACAATGTCCGCATGGACTTCGCACCTTCCCCCCTGGCTCTGCAACTGCGTGATCGCCTGCTGGCGTTCATCGACCGTTATCTGCTGCCCTACAACGCCGCCTGGCATGCGGCCGTGGCCGCGCGCGACTACCCGCCGCCGTTCCTGGAAGACCTCAAGGCCCTGGCCCGTGAAGAAGGGCTGTGGAACCTTTTCTTGCCCACGCTGCGCGAGGACGAGCCGGGCACCCGCCTGTCCAACCTCGACTACGCACCACTGGCCGAGGCCATGGGCCGCCTGCCCTGGGCGGCCGAGGTGTTCAACTGCCAGGCGCCGGACACCGGCAACATCGAGCTGCTGCACCGCTTTGCCACACCCGCGCAGCGCGCCCGCTGGCTGGTACCGTTGCTGGACGGCCAGATGCGTTCGGCCTTTGCGATGAGCGAGCCCGATGTGGCCTCTTCCGACCCCACGAACCTGCAGACCACGGTGCGACGCGAGGGGGATGGCCTGGTGCTCAGCGGCCGCAAGTGGTTCATCACCGGCGCGGCGCATCCGCACTGCCAACTGCTCATCGTGCTGTGCCGCAATGCGGATGCCGATGGTGCAGACAGCCACCGCCGCCACAGCATGGTGCTGGTGCCCGTGGACACGCCGGGTGTGCAGATCGTGCGCAACATCCCCGTGCTGCACCACCATGCGCCCGAGGGGCATTGCGAGATTCTGCTGCAGGGCGTGCGTGTGCCTGCGGACCACCTGCTGGGCGACTGGGGGGCGGGGTTTGCGATGGCGCAGGCGCGCCTGGGCCCGGGCCGTGTGCACCACTGCATGCGCACCATCGGCCAGTGCGAGCTGGCGCTGCGCCTGGCCACCGAGCGCGCGCTGGAGCGCACGGCGTTTGGCAAGCCGCTGGCCGATCAGGCCAACGTGCAGGAGTGGCTGGCCGAGTCGCGCATCGAGATCGACCAAGCGCGCCTGCTGGTGCTGCACGCTGCGTGGCTGCTGGACCAGGGCGAATCAGCCGATGCGGCGGACCCGCGCGCCGTGCGTGCGCAGGTCGCTGCCATCAAGGTGGTGGCTGCGCGCCTGCAGCAGCGCGTGGTGGACCGCGCCATGCAGATCTTTGGCGCCATGGGCCTGTCGCCCGACACGCCGCTGGCCGCCTTCTGGACCTGGGGCCGCGCGCTGCGGCTGATGGATGGGCCCGACGAGGTGCACCTGCGCACCGTGGCGCGCCACGAGCTGGCGCAGGCGCGTGCGGCCCTGGGGGCGTCGGCGGCCTACTTCACCACCCCCGAGCAGCTGCGCGCGCCGCCGCACCTGAGTGCTTGAGCGGTCCGGCGTCTTTCGGAGAGAGCGTGCCGTCGATCGTGGCCCCTGAAGTGCTCCGTCTCCACTTGGCAGCCGGGGCGTGCTTGCCGATACTGTGGTCCCAGCCGCTGGCACTGAGGCCCCCACACCATGCACACCACCATCCCCCGCGCTTTCGTGTTTGCCGTTTCCTTCGCTGTGCTCTGCACTGCCCACGCCCAGCCCCAGAAGCTGCGGCCCGGCCTGTGGGAGAACAGCGTGACCATGAGAAGCCAGAGCGGCCAGCTGGAGGCTGCAATGGCGCAGATGCAGAAGTCCATGGCCAGCCTGACGCCCGCGCAGCGCAAGCAGATGGAGCAAGCCATGGCCCAGCAGGGCGTGAGCATGGGCCCCAGCGGTAACACCGTGAAGGTCTGCATCAGCCCCGAGCAGGCCGACCTGGACCGCATTCCGGCGCAGGAGGGCTGCACACAGAACGTGCAACGCACGGGCCCCAACGCGGTGGCGATGACGTTCAGCTGCAAGGGCACCCAAGGCCAGCCGCCCACCACGGGCGAGGGCACGATGACCTTCCAGGGGCCCACGGCCTACACGGGCAATTTCAAGGTCAAGACCACGTCCAACGGCAAGCCCGAGCAGATCGACATGGTGCAAAACGGCAAGTGGCTCGCCGCTGACTGCGGCACGATCAAGCCCGTGCGTTAGACCCTGCCGCCACGGTACGGTGGGCGGCAGGCGCCACCACCACGCGGTTGCGGCCCAGGGCCTTGGCGCGGTAAAGCGCCTGGTCGGCGCGTTCCAGCGTGTGCTCCACGGTGTCTCCGGGCAGGTGCTGCGCCAGGCCGATGGACACCGTGAGGTGCAGTGAGCCTGCGCTGTGGGCAATCTCCAGCGCCTGCACGGCCTGGCGGATGCGTTCGAGCAACTCGCGCGCGTGGTCTGCCGAGGTGTCGGTGAGCATCAGCACAAACTCCTCGCCACCCCAGCGGGCCAGCACATCGGTGTCGCGCACGCTGGCGCGCACGGTGCCCGCAAACGCCTGCAGCGCGCGGTCGCCGGTGGCGTGGCCGTGCTGGTCGTTGATGGGTTTGAAGTGGTCGATGTCCAGCTGCGCCAGCAGCAGCGGGCGGCCGCTGCGCAGGCTGCGGCGGTGCTCCAGCGCCATCAGGTCGAGCATGGCGCGGCGGTTGATGAGGCCTGTCAGCTCGTCGCGGGTGGCCAGTTCGCGGTTGACTTCGAGCGCCTGGGCCAGTGCCTCGCGCTGCTGCTGCAGCTTGGCGCGGATGCGCTGGATGCGCAGGTTCAGCGCAATGCAGCCGCTGAGCACGATGAGCACCATCAGCGCGTAGGCGGTGTCGAGGTAGCCCGAGGCGTTGGCGTTGAAGCGCGAACTGACGCCGATGGCGCTGGCAAAGGCCAGCAGCGCATACACGCCAATGCCGATCACCTCGGCCACCGTGAGGCCGAAGGTGCCAAAGAACAGGATCATTGCCAGCACGCTGGGCACCAGCCCGCGCGCATCGCCTGCCAGCACATAGGCCACGGCGCCGCTGGTGATGGTCCAGACCATTTGCGGGATGGTGAGCGAGGGGTCGCGCAGGCGGGCGGTTTCGCCGGAGCGGATGAAGGCCGTCATGACCACCAGGCCGCCCACCGACAGGGCGGCCCACCATTGCACGGCAGTCTGGTCCACGGAGGTGCTGGAATGTGCCACCAGCAGCATCACGCCGGCGCTGCCTGCCATCAGCGTGAGCGCCAGCAAGGCCATGCCCACCAGCGTGCGCCGCCGGGGGTCGGTGGAGAGGATCACATCCTTGAGGCGCTGCCAGCGGGCGGGTGGGCGCAAGGTGGGGGGTTCCGGCCAGGAGAGAGGGCCGCGCGGCGCGCGGGCGGGGTGGCCCGAAACCCGTGTGATCCTGGGTTACCGGCTGGTCGGAGATTTTACGGTGAGGTAGTGCCGTGCGTATAGCCCCCCCAGGGCTTGTCCGGGCCTTGACCGGGCCTGGGGCCCGCGTGGCGAGCCCGACCTGCGCGCGGGGTGTCGCGCTACAGCGTGAGCGCGGCCAAGGCGGCCAGCGGGGCCGTCTCGGCACGCAGCACACGCGGACCCAGCGTGACGGGGGCGAAGCCGTGTTGCAGCGCCAGCTCCTCTTCCGCAGCGCTCAGGCCGCCCTCTGGGCCCGAGAGGAACAGCACGGGGCGCTGGCCATCCGCGCTGCCCCTGGCCTCGCGCAGCGGCACGGTACCGGCCCGCAGCGACAGCAGCAGGCGCTGGGGGGTGTCCCGTGTCTCGGGAGATGTCAGGCCCTGCCCTGGTGAACGCAGCCAGCCAGCCAGGTCGATGGCGGCGTGCACCACCGGCACGCGGTTGCGGCCGCACTGCTCGCAGGCGGCCACGGCCACGGCCTGCCAGTGGCCGATCTTCTTGTCGGCGCGCTCGCCCTTGAGCTTGAGCACGCTGCGCTCGGCCACCAGTGGGGTGATGCTGGCCACGCCCAGTTCGGTGGCTTTCTCGACCAGCCAGTCCATGCGCTCGTTGGCGGTGATACCCGCCAGCAGGTGCACGGCGCGGGGCGCCTCGCGCTCGATGGCGTGGTGCGCCCCCACCAGCACGCGCACATCGCTGCGGCCCATCTTGACCACGGTGGCATCGAACTCGCCGCCCGGGTCGGCCGCGCTCTGGCCGCCGTGGAACAGCGTGATGCCGTCACCAGGTTGCAGGCGCAGCACCTGCACATGGCGTGCAGCGCCCGGGGGCAGGTCCAGCTCGGCGCCGGTGGCCAGGGGGGCTGGGCAATGGAAACGGGGCATTTGCTATCTTTGTAATAGCTGCTAGCGCATGATTTGTGTGCGCTTGAGCCGGTTTTTGCTTGATTTATGGGGGTGTGCCGTGCGTGCAGGCGGCCAGGGCTACATCCGGCCGTACGCAAAGCCCACCACGGGCTCGGTGCCTTCGATCTGGTCCAGCATCTTGAGCAGCGGGCCCAGCTGGCGGTAGCGGTTGGCGGTGGCGCGGATGTAGGCGATGAAGCGGGGCGCATCGGTCAGGTACTTGGGCTTGCCGTCGCGCAAGGTCAGGCGCGCAAAAATGCCCGCGACCTTGAGGTGCCGCTGCAGGCCCATCCACTCCACCGCGCGGTAGAACTCGCCAAAGTCATCGCCCCAGCCGCTGGCGCTGGTGGCGCCCAGCAGTCCGGCCTTGCGCGCCTTTTCCCAGTAACGCACGGTAATGTCGATGACGAATTCTTCTTCCCAGCTGATGAACGCATCGCGCAGCAGGCTGGCAATGTCGTAGGTGATGGGGCCGTAGACCGCGTCCTGGAAGTCCAGCACGCCCAAGGGGGCGCCCTGTGCGGCAGGTGCCATCAGGTTGCGGGTCATGAAGTCGCGGTGCACATACACCTGCGGGGCGGCCAGGTTGTGCGCCACGATGGCGTCAAAGGCGCTGCTCAAGGTGGCCTGTTGCTTGTCATCCAGCGTGACGCTGCGGTGCTGGGCGAGGTACCAGTCGGGGAACAGCGCCAGCTCGCGGCGCAGCAACGCCTCGTCGTAGGCGGGCAGCACACCGGGGGTGGACGCCTTTTGCCACTGCAGCAGCACATCGGTGGCCTGCTGGTACCAGGCGTAGGCGTCCCGGGGATTTTCGGGGTTCAGCCGCTCGATCACCGTCTGGTGGCCCAGGTCGGACAGCAGCATGAAGCCTGTGGGCGCATCAAACGCCAGGATCTGCGGCACATTCAGCCCCGCGGCGGCCATCAGGCCCTGCACCTGCACAAACGGCTGGCAGTTTTCCTTGTCGGGCGGTGCGTCCATGACGATGCGGCTGGCGCCCGTGGCTGTGTCGATGCGCAGGTAGCGGCGGAAGCTGGCATCGGCCGAGGCGGGGCGCAGCGTGGCAGGCAGCAGCTGGTGGGGGCCCACGAGAGGCGCCAACCAGGCTTCGAAGGCCGCGCGGCGGGCTGCATCAGGCCAGCTGACAGGGGTGGAGGCGGCGGGCGCAGCAGGTGCGGCCACGGTGGCGCCCAGGGGCTGGCCGGCGGGCGATGGGGGGATGGGGTGGCTCATGGATAATCCGATTTTACAAACCGGTCGTGGCTGGCGCCGTGCGCGCTGGCCACGACCGGTCCCTTTGTCCGCTACCGCCCCTCAACACCCCACGTGCCACGCTGCCAGCCCCTCACCGTGCAGAACCTCACCTCCCTTCGCGCCCGGCCCGCCATGGCGAAGTCTGCGCGGCTGCGGCCCCCCGTGCCCCGCGTGCTGGCCCTGGGCGTTGCGCTGGCCTGGTGTGGCCTGCCGCTGGCGGCTCTGGCCCAGGACGGAGCCGCGCCCAGCGCCTGGGATGCGCCGCCGGTGCTGCGCACGTCACCCCTGCTGCAGGAAAAGATTCCCGACGCCGTGCGCTCGCAATTGCCCGTCTTTGTGAAGGGCGACCACATCAGCGGCCAGACCGACCTGAACGCACTGATTGAAGGCAACGCCGAGCTGCGCCGCGGCGACACGGTCATCCGCGCCGACCGGCTCGACTACAACGTGCCCGAGGACCTGGCCAAGGCCAACGGCAAGGTGCGCATCAACCGCGCAGGCAACGTCTACGAAGGCACGGCGCTGGAGCTGCGGGTGGAGGCCTTCGAGGGCTTTTTCAGCGACGCGCGCTACCGCTTCCTGGCCACGCAGGCGCATGGAGATGCGACGCGGGTGGACTTTGTGGACCGCTACCGCGCCGTGGTGCACAACGGCACCTACACCACCTGCGAGCGTGGCAACGAGGAAAGCTGGCAGCCCGACTGGGTGCTGCGCGCCGCCACCATCCGCATTGACAACGAGGAAGAGGTGGGCACCGCCGAAGATGCGGTGCTGGAGTTCAAGGGCATCTCGGTGCTGCCCATTCCGTACATCAGCTTCCCGCTGTCGGAAAAGCGCAAGTCAGGCCTGCTGCCGCCCACCGTCGGGCTCGACAGTCGGGATGGCGTGACCTACATGCAGCCGTACTACTGGAACATCGCGCCCAACCGGGATGCCACCTTGCGCGCCGCGCTAATGACCAAACGAGGCGCCAACGTGGGCGGCGAGTTCCGCTACCTGGAGCCAACCTACAAAGGCCAGATCAGTGCCGACGTGATGCCCACCGACCGTCTGCGCGACCGTGTGCGCTGGAGCTTTAGCGGCAAACACGAAGGCGCGTTCGACACCGGCATCGGCGGGCTGGGGCTGAACCTCAACCTCAACCGCGTGAGTGATGACAACTACTGGCGCGACTTCAGCCGTGCTACGGATCAACTGCGCCAGCGCCTGCTGCCCAACGATGCGATCCTGTCCTGGGGCCGCAACGACATGTCGGCCACGGTGCGCACGCTCAAGTGGCAGACGCTGCAAGACGTGAGCTCGCCCATCGTGCCCCCGTATGACCGCATGCCGCAGGTGCAATGGCGCTACAACCCCTCGCAGCTGGGCGGTGGATTCGATGCCAGCGTGGAGCTGGACACCACGCGCTTTGAAGCGGCCCGAGCGCTCACGGGCCAGCCCAATGCCGATCGCAGCTACGCCATGGCGCAGATCAGCCGCCCCTTCCTGTCGCCGGGCGGCTTCATCACCCCGCGCCTGCAGCTGCACGCCACGCAGTACCAGTTTGACTCGGCTCTGTCCAACGGCCAGCGCTCGGCCAGCCGCACGCTGCCTACCTTCAGCCTGGACAGCGGCCTGGTGTTTGAGCGCGACACCGCCTACTTTGGTCGCGCCTTCCTGCAGACACTGGAGCCCCGGGCGTTCTACACCTACACGCCCTACCGCGACCAGAGCATGCTGCCGGTGTATGACACAGCGGCCAATGACTTCAACTTCGCCACCATCTACACAGAGAACGCGTTTGGCGGCAACGACCGGCTGGCCGACAACAACCTGCTGACCCTGGGCGTGACCACACGCCTGCTGGACCCCGACACTGGTGCCCAGGCAGCGCGCTTCGGCATTGCCCAGCGGGTGCGTTTTTCGGACCAGAAGGTCACCCTGCCAGGGGGCACGCCGGTCAGCGAGCGCCTGTCGGACCTGCTGCTGGGCGCGGGCATCTACTGGACACCGCAGTGGGGCTTTGACTCCACCGTGCAGTACAACCCCAAGACCGGGCAGTCCATCCGTTCGACCATCGGTGCGCGCTATAGCCCCAGCAACTACCGCACGGTGAGCGCGGCCTACCGCCTGCAACGTGGCACCAGCGAGCAGATCGACATCGGCTGGCAGTGGCCGCTGAACGACCTGTGGGGCGACAAGGGCAAAGACCTGGGCCCCGGTCGCGGCCAGGGCGGCGGGCGCTGGTACAGCGTGGGCCGCCTGAACTACAGCATGAAGGACCGCAAACTCGTGGACACCGTGGTGGGCTTCGAGTACGACAGCTGCTGCTGGATTGGCCGCGTGGTGCTGGAGCGCCTGCAAAGCAGCGTGACCAGCTCCAACACGCGGCTGCTGTTCCAGATCGAATTCGTGGGCTTCTCCCGCCTGAGCCTGGGCTCCAGCCCGCTCGACTCTTTCAAGCAAAATGTGCCGCGTTACCAGAACCTGCGCGAGCAGGTCTCCACGCCCAGCCGCTTCAGCAACTACGACTAGACCATGAACCACCGTGTATTCGCACTGGCCTTGACGGCCGCGTTGGCATCCCTCGTGGCGCAAGGCGCTGCGGCCCAGGGCCTGCGCCCCTCGGGGACCTCGTCCTCGGGCAAGACAGGGTTGTCTTCCTCGCCGTCTTCGCTGAATGCGCGCCCTGCTGCCGTGCCCTCCATCACGCTGCCCGCGCCCTCCACCAGCACGGCCCCGCGCTCGGCCGATTTCATCGTGGCGGTGGTCAACTCCGAGCCCGTGACCAACTACGAGGTGCGCTCGCGCCTGGCACGTGCCGAGGCGCAGATCGCCAAGCAGGGCGGTGCCATGCCACCGCGCGATGCGCTGGCGCGCGAAGTCCTCGAACGCATCATCCTGGAGAAGGTGCAGCTGCAGCAGGCCCGCGAATCGGGCATCAAGGTCGATGACTACGCCGTGTCGCAGGCCGAGCAGGGCGTGGCCCGCCAGAACGACATGACAGTGGACGAGCTGTATGCGCGCCTGGCCCGCGATGGAATGAGCAAGGACCGTTTTCGCGAAGAGCTGCGCAACCAGTTGCTGCAGCAGCGCCTGCGCGAGCGCGAAGTCGAAGCGCGGGTGAAGGTGAGCGATCTGGACGTGGACCAGTTCCTGCGTGAAGAGCAAAAGGGCACGGATGTCGCCGCCATGGAGATCAACCTGGGCCATGTGCTGGTGCTGGTGCCTGAAAACGCCACCCCCACGCAGGTGGCCGAGCGGCAGGCACGCGCACAGCGAGCGGCCGACAAGGTGCGTGCGGGCGAAGACTTTGCAGCGGTGGCCCGCGAGTTCTCCGATGCGCCTGAAGGCCAGCGGGCTGGCGGGTTGCTGGGCCTGCGGCCTGCAGACCGTTATCCGGAACTGTTTGTGAACTCCACCCTCGGCCTGCCGGTGGGCTCCATCGTGGGCCCGGTGCGCTCGCCAGCGGGCTTTCACGTGCTCAAGGTGGTGGAACGTGTGACGGCGGGTATGCCGACCACGGTAGTGCAAAACCATGCGCGCCACATTTTGCTGCGCACGGGCCCCCAGTTGTCCGAAGCCGCCGCCGCCGCGCGCCTGGCCGACTACCGCCGCCGCGTGCTGGCGGGGCAGGCCGACTTTGCAGCCCTGGCGCGCGAGCATTCAAAGGACGGCAGTTCCAAGGAGGGCGGCGACCTCGGCTGGGCCAACCCAGGCCGGTATGTCCCCGAGTTCGAGCAAGCGCTGGACGCCCTCAAGCCCGGTGACATCAGCGAACCCCTGGTTTCGCGTTTTGGCGTGCACCTGATCCAGCTGCTCGAACGCCGCGAGGCCAAGCTCACCCAGCGCGAGCAGCGCGACATGGCACGCAACGTGGTGCGCGAGAAGAAGCTCGACGAGGCCTATGCCACCTGGGCGCAGGAGTTGCGCGGGCGCGCGTATGTCGAGTACCGCGAGCCACCCCAGTGATGAATAAGTGCATCCCCCTGAGGCGCTGCGCGCCTTCCCCCTTCTCTCAAATCGCTGCGCGATTCGGGAAGGGGGACGCCGCCAGCGCGGCGGGGCGGCCCTTGCGCGGCTGCTGCTGGTCTGGATCGCGCCCCTTGCATAGCTCGCATGCCGTGGCTCGGCATATCGAAGACATCAGCGAGCCAATGGCATGAAACACATTCCCCGCAAGCGCTTCGGACAGCATTTCCTGTCCGACCAGGGCATCATCGACGGCATCGTGCAAGCCATTGCGCCGCTGCCCGGCCAACCCATGGTCGAGATCGGGCCCGGTCTGGCCGCGCTGACGCAGCCCTTGGTGGAACGCCTGGGGCGCCTCACGGTCATCGAACTGGACCGCGACCTGGCGCTGCGCCTGCGCCTGCATGGCCAGCTCGACGTGATTGAGTCGGACGTGCTCAAAGTGGACTTCACCGCATTGGCGCAGACCCTGCGTGACAAGGCAGGACAGCCCGGTTTGCGGTTGCGCGTGGTGGGCAACCTGCCCTACAACATCTCCACACCCATCCTGTTCCATCTGCTGGGCCATGTGCAGGTCATCGAAGACCAGCATTTCATGCTGCAAAAGGAAGTGATCGACCGCATGGTGGCCAGCCCCGCCACGGGCGATTACGGACGCCTGTCGGTGATGCTGCAATGGCGCTACGCCATGGAAAACGTGCTGTTCGTGCCGCCCGAGAGCTTTGACCCGCCGCCCCGCGTGGACAGCGCCGTGGTGCGCATGGTGCCGCATGCAGAGCCTGCGGCCTTGTCTGTGCCGCTGCTGGAAGAGCTGGTGCAGGTCGCCTTCAGCCAGCGCCGCAAGCTGCTGCGCCACACGCTGGGCCGCTGGCTCGAAGCCCGCCAGTTTGCTGGTGAATTCGACACCCAGCGCCGCGCCGAGGAAGTGCCCGTGGCCGAATACGTGGCCCTGGCGCAGAATTGCTCTTGAATTGATAGCTGACAGCGCTTGTTCGATGGGCGCTAGGCAGCTTTTTCTATCCAGTAAGGTGCGTTGGGTTGCACTGAGCTAGCCGGCGCACTGCAATCAATGCCGTTCCTGCAGCTACAACGCTGGACCTCGTAACAGCCATGGCAACTGTCGCTGCCCAGACCAGAGACACCGCGCAAGGGCCGCCCCGCCGCGCTGGTGTCGTCCCCCTTCCCGGCGAAGCCGAGAGAAGGGGGAAGCGGCATAAGCCGCTCAGGGGGATGTACCGAATTCAGGCGGCGCTGAGCCAATACCCGGCATTGAAAGGGCTGCTCATGCGCAGCGCCATGGGCGACACGTCCACAAGCTTGTCGGTGGGCATCTTTTCAGCGGGTTCGCCGTTGATCTCGATGCCTTCCACGGCCTGGGTGTCGCTAGCCTCGTTCGCCCGTTCTGCTTGGCTGGTGGATGCAGAACGGGCTACAGAAAAGAATAGAAACACCGGAAGGGGATCTTGCGATCACCCCAGTAGTCGGCCGCGTCACGGAAGATGTCGAGCAGCTGCTCGCGCGCTTCCTTGTCGAACTTGCCCGTGGCAGGAATCTGCTCAAGCACCACGATGAAACCAGGCTGCGGGCCTGATTTGTGCAAGGGGTCTGTCATGCAGTCGTACAACGCATCGAAGTTCTTGCCGAAGTGCGACGGGAACGTGAATTGGGCGGCAATCAGGTCCAGCACATCCTGCTTGGACTGCGCGTGGGCCAGATTGGCGTACAAGAAATGGTGACCCATGGAGGTGGCTGCATCCTGCAGGTCCTGCACGCGGAAGGCGCGAATGGACTGCACGATGTTGGTGCGCACGCCACGCAGTGGCGTTTCCAGGTCTTTACGAAGTGGCGTCTGCATCTCCGCTACTCTTTCTTTATAAAGTCCACAAACTTCTGGCATCTCACAGGCTGCAGGATGCGGCCTGTGAATGGGGAATTCAATGGGGCGCGGCGTACGCTTTCAGGGATGGGCTGGCGTACGACGCATTGGGGTTACTCGACGATCTCGCGAAAACTGGCGTAGTGGTCGCTGGTGTAGTAGCAGGCATCCGGCATCCGGGGCTTGCCGCCACACACGATGCGCCGGGCTCCCCGGTCGCGCGATCCTGGTGTTCTGACGGTGTATTCACGGTAGTAGCCCCGCTTTTGGGCGGGCAACAGCCGCTCGCGATTGCCAAAAACCGATCCGTCCTTGTCGTACGGAAAGGGCCCGCCCTCACGGATCAGCGCATACGTTGTCCGCCCTTGGGGCGGCAACTCGGCCAGTGCGATGGGGGTGATGGACCCGTCGGTGGACGGGGATTTCCGGGCATGTCCCGCGACCGGAGACAGCACGAAAGCAACACCCAAAACACACAATAACCCTGCCTTGCGCGCCCGGGTGGCTACAGCCTTCAGCATCAACGAACCTTTCAGAAACTACGGGTTAACCCGAAATTTCGACCCGCTAGTGTCGCTCAACGGTCCCCAAAAAGCAAGCGTCTGCACAAAGATTGGGCAGACGCTGAAGGGCTTTGCAGGGGTTTTAAGTTAGCGCTTGCTATTCTTTTAGGGCTTACCGCAGGGCGTTGGCATCGGCCACGGTGAGGGCTGTCATGTTCACGATACGACGCACGGTGGCACTGGGTGTCAGGATATGAACCGGCTTGGCCGCCCCCAGCAGCACGGGGCCGATGGCAATGCCGCCACCCGCCGCGGTCTTGAGCAGGTTGTAGGCAATGTTGGCGGCGTCGATGTTGGGGAACACCAGCAGGTTGGCGTCGCCAGTCAGCTCGCTGCTGGGCATGAGTGCCGAACGGGCCTTGCCGTCCAGCGCCACGTCGCCATGCATTTCACCGTCCACTTCCAGCCAGGGCGCCTGCTGGCGCAGCAGCTCCAGGGTCTGGCGCATCTTTACCGCGCTGGGGCTGTTGCTGGTGCCGAAGTTGGAGTGCGACAGCAGCGCGGCCTTGGGCTTGATGCCAAAGCGCATCATTTCTTCGGCGGCCAGGGCGGTGATCTCAGCGAGCTCCTGCGGCGTCGGGTCGTAGTTGACGTGCGTGTCCACCAGGAACACCTGGCGGCCGGGCAGCATCAGGCCGTTCATGCAGGCGTACACCGGAACGTCCTGGGCCGTGCTGTCGGCCCCGCCCGCGTGCTTGCCGATGACCTGGTCGATGTACATCAGGTGGTTGGCGGTGGTGCCCCAAGTACCGCAGATCAGGCCGTCCACTTCGCCCTTGTGCAGCATCATCGAACCGATGAGCGTGAGGCGGCGGCGCATCTCGATCTTGGCAACCTGCTGGGTGATGCCTTTGCGCTCGGTCATGCGGTGGTAGGTCTGCCAGAAGTCGCGGTAGCGGTGGTCGAAGTCGGTGTTGACCACGTCGTAGTCCACGCCTTCCTTCAGGCGCAGGCCAAACTTTTCGATGCGCTGGGCGATGATGGCGGGGCGGCCGATCAGCGTGGGGCGCGCCACCTTTTCGTCCACCACGATCTGCGCAGCACGCAGCACGCGTTCTTCTTCGCCCTCGGCATAGGCCACCCGCTTCTTGGCGGCATTGCGGGCCGCGTCGAAGATGGGCTTCATCGTCGTGCCCGAGGCATACACAAAGGTCTGCAGCCGGTCGCGGTACGCGTCCATGTCGGCGATGGGGCGCTGTGCCACGCCGCTGTCCATGGCGGCCTGGGCCACGGCGGGCGCGATCTTCATCATCAGGCGCGGGTCGAACGGCTTGGGAATCAGGTACTCGGGCCCGAAGGTCAGCTTCTCGCCCACGTAGGCGGCGGCCACCACCTCGCTTTGTTCGGCCTGTGCCAGCTCGGCAATCGCGTGCACCGCGGCAATCTCCATCTCATCGGTGATGGTGGTGGCACCGCAGTCCAGTGCCCCACGGAAGATGTACGGGAAGCACAGGACGTTGTTCACCTGGTTCGGATAGTCCGAGCGGCCCGTGGCCATGATGATGTCGTTGCGCACACTGTGCGCCAGCTCGGGCGTGATCTCGGGGTTGGGGTTGGCCAGCGCGAAGATCACCGGGCGTTCGGCCATGGTGGCCACCATCTCGGGCTTGAGCACGTTGCCGGCCGACAGGCCCAGGAACACGTCCGCCCCCACCATCACCTCGGCCAGCTTGCGCGCGTCGGTCTTCTGCATGAACTGGCGCTTGTCGTCGTCCATCAGCTCTTCGCGGCCTTCATACACCACACCAGCCAGGTCGGTGACAAACACGTTCTTGCGCTGCACGCCCACCTTGAGCAGCAGGTTCAGGCAGGCCAGGGCCGCAGCACCCGCGCCGCTGGTGACCAGCTTCACGTCTTCGATCTTCTTGTTGGCGACCTTGAGAGCATTCACGACGGCAGCCGCCACCGTGATCGCCGTGCCGTGCTGGTCGTCGTGGAAGACCGGGATCTTCATGCGCTTGCGCAGCTCGCGCTCCACATAGAAGCAGTCGGGGGCCTTGATGTCTTCGAGGTTCACGGCGCCAAAGGTCGGCTCCAGTGCAGCAATCACCTCCACCAGCTTGGCGGGGTCCTTCTCGTCGATCTCGATGTCGAACACGTCCACGCCCGCGAACTTCTTGAACAGGACGGCCTTGCCTTCCATCACCGGCTTGGAGGCCAGCGCACCAATGTCGCCCAGGCCCAGAACGGCCGTGCCGTTGCTGATCACGGCGACCAAGTTGCCGCGAGAGGTGTAGCGGAAGGCGTTGGCCGGGTCCTTGACGATCTCTTCGCAGGGCGCGGCCACGCCGGGCGAGTACGCCAGCGCGAGATCGTGCTGGTTGATCATCTGCTTGGTCGCGGCAATCGCCAGCTTGCCGGGCTTGGGAAACTCGTGGTACTCGAGAGCGGCACGGCGCAACTGGGCACGCTTGTCGGAATCGTTGTTGTTCTGGGCCGTGGTGTTCTCGGGCATTCAGTGTCTCCAACTCAGGGGTGAGGGGCCAAAACCGTACTCCAGCGGGTCTGCAGCAGGCTGTCAGCTTTGTAAGGGTCTGCGATTGTAGGGGGATGTGCGTAAAAACCCTAGTAAGCGAATCTGCTTACAGAGGGGCTGTTTGCCCATTGATTGTGTCGTGCGGGCAGGGTTTTGAGACCTCCGTATCCATGCACAAAAGCTATGAAGTGTTTTGCTTTTTGAGGGGTAAGACCTCGGCATCCGAAAACGGGTCGCTTCATGGGCTCTTCTTGCGCCAAAAGACGGCATGCCACGCCAGCCATGCGCATTTGCATGGCTCGCCTTCAAACCCCCTGGCACGGCACGGAACGAAAAAAGGCCCCACGTGGGGCCTTTTCGTCGAAAAGTGGACGCTAGTGCTTCAGCGGCTGCTCGGGAAGCTGAACACCGCCCCCTCACGCACGCCCGCCGAGGGCCAGCGCTGCGTGATGGTCTTGCGCTTGGTGTAGAAGCGCACGGCGTCGGGACCGTAGGCGTGCAGGTCGCCGAACAGGCTGCGCTTCCAGCCGCCGAACGAGTGGTAGGCAACCGGCACGGGCAGGGGCACGTTCACGCCCACCATGCCGACCTGGATGTGGTCGGTGAAGTAGCGGGCGGCCTCGCCGTCGCGGGTGAAGATGCAGGTGCCGTTGCCATATTCATGGTCGTTGATGAGCTGCATGGCTTCCTGCAGCGTCTTCACGCGTACCACGCCCAGCACGGGGCCGAAGATTTCTTCCTGGTAGATCTTCATGCCGGGCTTGACGTTGTCAAACAGACAGGCGCCCAGGAAATAGCCGTTCTCGTGGCCTGCCGCCACCTTCACGCCACGGCCATCCACCACCAGCGTGGCGCCTTCTGCCACGCCGCTGTCCACATAGGCCTTCACCTTCTCGAAGTGGGGCTTGGTGACCAGCGGGCCCATGTCGTTGCTGTTGTCGGTGCCGGGGCCGACCTTCATCTTGGCGATCTCGGTCTTGAGGCCTGCGATCACGGCGTCACCCACTTCGTCGCCCACGGCGACCAGCAGAGGGATGGCCATGCAGCGCTCGCCACACGAGCCGTAGGCCGCGCCCATCAGCGCGCTCACGGCGTTGCCTACGTCGGCGTCGGGCATCAGCACGGCGTGGTTCTTGGCACCGCCCAGGGCCTGCACGCGCTTGCCGTGTTTGCAGCCTTCGGCGTAGATGTATTCGGCAATGGGGGTGGAGCCCACAAAGCTCACGGCCTTGACGCGGGGGTCGCGCAGCAGCGTGTCCACGGCCAGCTTGTCGCCGTTGACCACGTTGAGCACGCCGGGCGGCAGGCCCGCTTCCAACGCGAGCTGGGCGATGAACAGCGTGGAGGAGGGATCGCGCTCCGAAGGCTTGAGCACAAAGGTGTTGCCGCAGGCCACGGCCATGGGCCACATCCACAGCGGCACCATGGCCGGGAAGTTGAAGGGCGTGATGCCTGCAGTGACGCCCAGCGCCTGGAACTCACTCCATGAGTCGATGTTGGGGCCCACGTTGCGGCTGTGCTCGCCCTTGAGCAGTTCGGGCGCGTAGCTCGCGTATTCCACGTTCTCAATGCCGCGCTGCAGCTCGCCGTGCGCGTCGGCCAGCACCTTGCCGTGTTCGGCGGTGATCAGGGCGGCGATCTTGTCGGCGTTTTCTTCCAGCAGCACTTTGAGCTTGCTCATCACGCGCGCACGCTTGAGCGGCGGCGTGTTGCGCCAGGCCGGAAACGCGGCCTCGGCCGAGGCAATGGCCGCCTCGACCGTGGCCTGGCTTGCCAGGGCCACGCTGGTGGTGGACAGGCCGGTGGCGGGGTCAAACACGGGCTGCGTACGGGCGGTGTCAGCGACGATCTGGCCGTCAATCAGGTGGCCGATGGTGGTGGTGACGTTTTTGTCGTGGTTCATGGTGATTTCAAGTAAAAAGTGCCACAAGCGCTAGTGAAACATGCGCTGATAGCTATCAAATTTATAGTATTCAAGCCGCAGCAGCCTGGGGCTCCAGCGCGGGCAGCACATGCCCCAAGGCGCGGTCGATGAACTCCTGCTTCTCGCCCACCGGGGCAAAGTAGTGCAGCACTTCGCGCGCGGCGTCCAGCCCCTTGAGACGGGCGATCAGCCACGCCACCAGGTACTGCGAGGCCAGGCACCCGCCCGCCGTGGCCACGTTGCCGTGGGCCGCAAACGCGCGCGGCACCACGTCCACGCCCGACTCAACCACCCACGGCTTGCTGGTCAGGTCCGTACAGGCGGGCGTGCCGCTCAGCAGGCCCAAGCGGCTGAGCAGGAAGGTGCCAGAGCACTGCGCCGCCAGCAACTGGCGGGCGGGGTTCAGCACCCTTAGCTGTTCCATCAGCGCGGGGGTGTTGGCCACCTCACGCGTCTTCATGCCGCTGCCCACCAGCACCGCGTCGGCCTCAGCCAACTGGCTCAGGTCTTCGTGCGCGTCGATGGTCAGCCCGTTCATGGACGTGATGCGGGGCGTGGGGCTCGCAATGCGCACCTGCCAGTCCTTGTCGCCCAGCAGCGCGATGCGATTGAGCATGCCAAATGCCACCAGCGAATCCAGGTCGTTGAAGGCATCGAAGGTGAGGATGGAAATGCGCATGGAGGGGCAGGCTGGCTGGCGAAGGAAGCTCAGGCGGTTTCTTGCAGGGCGTCGCCCAGGGCGCTGATCAGGCGGTCGATTTCGGCCTGGGTGCTGATGAAGGGCGGTGCCAGCTGGATGGTGTCGCCACCGTAGCGCACGTAAAAGCCCTTCTTCCAGCAGTTCATGGCGATCTCATAGGGGCGCTTGGCAGGCTCGCCGGGCAGCGCCGCAATGGTGAAGCCGGCCGCCAGGCCAAAGTTGCGGATGTCGGCCACATGCTTGGCGCCCTTGAGGCTGTGCACAGCCTGCTCGAAGTACGGGGCCAGCGCCTTCACGCGGCCGATCATGTCTTCCTTTTGCAGGATGTCGAGTGCCGCAATGCCCGCTGCGCAGGCCACGGGGTGGGCCGAGTAGGTGTAGCCGTGCGGGAATTCGAGCATGTACTCCGGCCCGCCTGCGGCCATGAAGGTGTCGTAGATTTCCTTGGTGGCCACCACGCCGCCCAGCGGCTGCGCACCGTTGGTGACTTGCTTGGCAAAGTTCAGGATGTCGGGCGTCACGCCAAAGGCTTCGGCCCCCGTCCAGGCACCGCTGCGGCCAAAACCGCTGATCACCTCGTCAAAAATCAGCAAGATGTTGTTTTGTGTGCAGATCTCGCGCAGGCGCTGCAGGTAGCCCACGGGCGGGATCACCACACCGGCGGAGCCCGAGAAGGGCTCGACGATGACTGCCGCGATGTTCGATGCATCGTGCAGCGCAATCACTTCCAGCAGGCGGTCGGCCAGCTCCTTGCCCGTGGGCGGCATGCCCTTGTGGAACGAGCCTGCAGGGGGCTGGGTGTGGGGCAGGTGGTCGGCCTCCACGCCCTGGCCAAACAGCTTGCGGTTGGCCACGATGCCGCCCACCGAAATGCCGCCAAAGTTCACGCCGTGGTAGCCCTTTTCGCGGCCGATCAGGCGCGTCTTGGTGCCCTGGCCCTTGGCACGCCAGTAAGCGCGGGCCATCTTCAGAGACGTATCGGCCGACTCGGAGCCCGAGCCGGTGAAGAACACATAGTCCAGCCCTGCGGGTGTCAGCTCTTTGACGCGGTTGGCCAGCTCGAACGACAGCGGGTGGCCAAACTGGAAGGCGGGCGCGTAATCGAGCTTCATCGCCTGCTTGCCGATGGCTTCGGCGATCTCGCGGCGGCCATGGCCCAGGCCCGCGCACCAGAGGCCCGAGAGGCCGTCAAAAATTTTGCGGCCTTCGGAGTCGGTGTAGTAGGCACCGCTGCCCTCCACGATCATGCGCGGGTTGGCCTTGAACTGGCGGTTGGCCGTATAGGGCATCCAGTGCGCGTCCAGCCACTCGGCGTCCATGCGGGGGCCTTCGGCGCCAGCGGCGGGTTTTTCGATGTTGACGAAGCTCATGGGGTTCTCCAGTGCAAAGGCGGCGACAAAAAGCGGACAGCCCCAGCGGCCTGGGGCTTGACGTAGGGCATTGTTGCGCCGCCTGTTAATCTCTCAAATAATCCAATATCAATGTTTACTTGACGATTTATGCAAGTAAAAGACCCGGTTCCATCCCCCCAAGCTACAGTGCCCGCAGTACCGGGCAAACACCGCGCTGTGCTGGGCCAGCTCAGCGACATGGACCTGCGCCTGCTGCAGGTGTTCAAGAGCGTGGTGGAGTGCGGCGGCATGTCGGCCGCCGAGCTGGAGCTGAACATCGGCACCAGCACCGTCAGCCGCCACATCAAGGACCTGGAAGCCCGCCTGGGCCTCACGCTGTGCCGCCGGGGGCGGGCGGGGTTTGCGCTGACGGCCGAGGGGCAGCGGGTGTATGACGAAACCCTGCGTTTGCTGGCCTCGGTGCGCAGCTTTCGCGATAGCGTGGACGACATCCACTCGCGCATGGGCGGGCAGCTGGCCGTGGCGGTGTTCGACAAAACCGCCAGCAACCCGGCCGCCCGCATTGGCGAGGCGATTGCCGCCTTCACCGCCCAGGCCCCCGATGTGCAACTGCAACTGCATGTGGGCTCCATCAACGCCATCGAGCGCGGTGTGATCGACGGCAGCTACCAGGTGGGCATTATCCCCGCGCACCGCAGCTCGCAAAGCCTGGCCTACGCCGACCTGTTTGGCGAGACCATGCTGCTGTACTGCGGTGCGGGCCACCCGCTGTTTGGGGCGTCATCGCCTCCGGCCGACTGGCATGCTGTGCGCGGCTACCAGTTTGCGGGGCTGGGCTACCACTCGCCCAATATGGAGTTGAGCCACCAGGCCCGGCTGCAGCGTGCGGCCACGGGGTTTGACCAGGAGTCCATCGCCACGCTGATCCTGTCGGGCCGCTTTCTCGGGTTTTTGCCCGACCACTACGCCGAGGCGTTCGAGCGCCAGGGCCGCATGCAGGCGGTGAACCCGGCGCTGTTCCACTACCACTGTCAGTTCGTGAGCCTCATGCGCCGCTCGCCCGCGCCCTCCCGGGCGGCCCAAGCGTTTGCGCAGTGCCTGGAGGATGCGCACCGGCCCGCTCGCTGACAGGGGTATTGCGGGGCTGCGGCTTGCCAGCGGCCGTGGCGCGGCGGACAATTCGCCTTCTTTGCAACATTGTGTGACATCGGGAGCAACGCCCATGGCCAGCATTTCCTCCATCGGCAGTTCAGGCCTCCAGGCCGCCCAGTTGCGGCTGGACGCGTCGGCCAACAACGTGGCCAACATGAACACCCCCGGCTACCGCCGCGAGGTGGTTGCACAAGAAGAAGTGGCCGAAAGCGCCGGCGTGCGAGCCACCGTGCAGCGCGAACAGGACGCCAAGGGCGTGGCGCTGGAGCAAGAGGCGGTGGAGCAGATGTCGGCCACCTACGCGTTCAAGGCCAATCTGCAGACCATCAAGACGCAGGACGAAATGATGGGCTCCTTGCTGGATGTGAAAGCCTGAGCGCTGCCCGTTCAGCGCCTGTTTGTGTTCCCACACCCATGCCCCGCTGGTCGGGGCATGTTCGTTTCTGGCGCAGATTGAGAGGACTGCCCGTTATCAGTTGGTATCGGCCAGCCCCGCCAGGCGCTGGACCAGCCAGCGTTGAAAGGCCAAGCCCGTGGCGGTGCGGCTGCGCAGTGGAATGGCGTACATGGTGGTGCTCCTTGTCGTGAGTTTGTTCAGGCGCCCTGGATGGCTGGACCGCTGCTGGGTGATGCCGTAGCGTTTTGGCGTACAGCGCGCCGGCCCGCCCGGTCCCACGCCTTTTCATGGAAGAAGAAGGCCACCGCCTGCACGGTGGGCTCCAGCAGGCTCAGGGTGAGCGAGGCCCACAGGTTGCCGGTGACGGCATAGGCCACCAGGGCGGCCACGCAGATGTGGATGAGGTAGTAGCTGCCCGTCTTCATCAGCATGGTTTGGTTCTGGCGGGCAACGCGGCGGATGAGGGACATGGCGGACTCCTTGGTTCAACAGAGCCTGCAGCGGTGCAGCAGGGATGGTTGAATGGTAGTGATTCGCAATAGCGAAAGCCAATTGATCATCGCTAAGGCGCAGATAGCCGCTATCCAATGACGCCTTGAGAAGCGCCACAGCGCCTATCCCAAACAGACTGGTTCTGCGCGTGAACTAGTTCACGTTCCGCCACTGAAAAAAGCCGCTGCCACCAAAGCCCCCGTTGCTATGATGGCCGCTCTTTTCAACCCCCTCTTTTGCTTTGGGAGCACACATGGCCCTCATGGACTTCATCAAGAAACAGTTCATTGACATCATTCAGTGGACCGAAGAGGGGGACGGCACGCTGGCCTGGCGCTTCCCCATGCGCGACATGGAAATCCAGAACGGCGGCACGCTGGTGGTGCGCGAGTCGCAGATGGCCATCTTCGTGAACGAAGGCCAGGTGGCCGACGTGTTCGGCCCCGGCACCTACAAGCTCACCACGCAGACGCTGCCGGTCCTCACATACCTCAAGAACTGGGACAAGCTCTTCGAGTCCCCCTTCAAGAGCGACGTCTACTTCTTCAGCACGCGCCAGCAGATCGACCAGAAGTGGGGCACGCCCCAGCCCATCACGATCCGCGACAAGGACTTTGGCGCCGTGCGCCTGCGCGCGTTCGGCAACTATGCGTTCCGCATCGCCGACCCCAAGCTGTTCCACACCGAAATCTCGGGCACGCGCGAGTCGTACCCCGTGGCCGACCTCGAAGGCCAGCTGCGTGGCCTGGTGCTGCAGAACATCAGCAACGCCATTGCGGGCAGCGGCCTGCCCTTCCTGGACCTGGCGGCCAACCAGGTCATGTTTGCCGATGCGCTGACCAAGGAGCTGGCGCCCATCTTCGCCAAGCTGGGCATCCTGATCGAGTCCCTCACGGTGCAGAACGTCTCGCTGCCCGAAGAGCTGCAGAAGATCCTCGACCAGAAGATCGGCATGGGCATGGTTGGCAACGACATGGCCAAATTCATGCAGTACCAGACGGCGCAGGCCATCCCCAAATTTGCCGAGGGCGCGGGCAACGGTGGCGGAGTGGCGGGGGACGCCATGAGTCTGGGTGCGGGTGTGGCGCTGGGCCAGGTGCTGGCGCAGAACCTGCAGCAGGGCCTGCAAGGCGGCGGCGCAGCAGCCCAGGCAGCGCCCGCAGCGGCGGCCGCTGCAGTGGGCGTCAAGCCCGAAGACGTGATGGCCACGCTGGAGAAGCTGGGCGAGCTCAAGTCCAAGGGCATCCTCACGCAGGAAGAGTTCGACGCCAAGAAGGCCGAACTGCTCAAGAAGCTCGTCTGATCGATCGGATCGATTGCTATCATAAAAATAGCTGCTTGCGCTGGAGGGATAGGCGCTAGAGGCCAATAGGGCTTCAAAGCCGTTTAGCGCGGCGCGGGCAGAACACTCCACACGATGGCCACCGACCCCACCCAGCGCTATTACCGCGCGCCCTGCCCCGGCTGTGGCGCGCCGGTGGAGTTCAAGAGCGCGCAGTCCACCCATGCCGTCTGCGGCTACTGCCAGAGCACCGTCGTGCGCAGTGGCGATGTGCTCACGCGCCTGGGCAAGATGGCCGAGCTGTTCGACGACCACAGCCCGCTGCAGCTCATGGCCAGCGGGCGCATCCAGCTCGACGGCAAGGACGTTCCTTTCACCCTCATCGGCCGCCTGCAATACAAGGGCGACGCGGGCGTGTGGACCGAATGGGCGGCCTTCCTGAATGACGGCACGCTGGCCACGCTGGGCGAAGACAACGGTGCCTATGTCTTCACCCGGCCCATCGACCCCGGCCGCGAGATGCCTGCGCCCGAGCGCTTTCGCATCGGCACCACCACGGCCATCAACGGCAAGCCCTACAGCGTGGCCTACACCGGCCAGGCGCAGCTGATCTCGGCCCAGGGCGAGCTGCCCAAGCTGCCGCCGCTGGGCCAGCCCTTTGGCATGGTCGAGTTGCGCAGCGCCGACGGCGAAGTGGTCAGCATCGACTACGGCCACACCCCGCCCAATGTAGAGCGCGGCAAGGCCGTGCTGCTCGAAGACCTGCAGTTGCAAGGTCTCAAAGACGAATCCGCCAAGGACGAAAAAGGCCGCCAGTTCAACTGCCCGCACTGCGGTGCACCGGTGCAGGTACAGCTGTCCACCTCCAAAAGCATCACCTGCGGGTCGTGCGCCAGCATCATCAGCCTGGACAGTGGCGTGGGCGGAGAGTTGCGCTCGGCGGAGCAGGACGAACCCGTGCAGCCCCTGATCCCGCTGGGCAGCAAGGGGCAGCTGCAGGGCGTGCACTGGCAGGTGGTGGGCTTTCAGCACCGCATGGGCGTGGAGCCCGGCGATGACGAGCACTTTGGCTGGAGCGAATACCTGCTCTACAACCAGAAGCGCGGTTTTGCGTTCCTGGTCGATTCCGAAGACGGCTGGAGCATGGTGCGCCCCACCACCGGCGCGCCGCAGATGGCGGCCACGGGCCGCTCCGCCACGTACATGGGCACCAAGTACGACCTCAAGTACACCTACGAGGCCGAGACCACCTATGTGCTGGGCGAGTTCTACTGGCAGGTCACGCGCGGCCAGAAGACCACCAACCGTGACTTTGCAAGCGCCAAGGGCCTGCTGTCGATGGAGCAGAGCCCGAACGAGATCACCTGGTCTGCGGGCGACAAGCTGTCCAGCGACACGGTGGCCAAGGCGTTCAAGCTGGACGACAAGAAAGATGTGCTCCAGCGCGACGACCCTGGCCCGTTCGTGGCCAAATCCGGCCTGGGCTGCGGCACCATCATCATCATCGCCGTGGTGATCCTGATCCTGCTCATCTTGCTGAGCCGTTGCTCCAGCTGCGATCCCCGGGTCGAAAACTGTTCCTCGTCCTCCAGCTACCGAAGCTCGGGGGGCTCGTACGGCGGATATTCGTCGGGCGGCAGCCACAAGTAACCTCGCAACAACCCGAATTTCACCGGAGAACAGCATGACCAAATTCGAATGGCTTCACCCCCTGTCCATCGGCGGCACGCTGCTGTATGCCCTGATGGGCATCATCATCTTCTGGGCGGCCTTCATCATCATCGACAAGATCACGCCCTACGACCTGTGGCGCGAAATTGTGGAAAAGCAAAACAAGGCCCTCGGCATGGTGGTGGCGGCGATGTGCCTGGGCATCAGCATCATCGTGGCGGCCGCCATTCATTGACGCGCCTGTTTGCCTCCATTGCCTGAATGAACGTAGCAGCGCACCCCGCAGGGTGCGCTGACAGCCGCCTTGTCGCCTCCCACCTTGTCCCCTACCGAGCCAGCGCCCGCGGCGCTGCCCCGATCCCCCGGCCCACGCCCCATCGACATCGCGCTGCTCATCAGCGTGTTCGTCGTGGCTGCCTGCGGCCTTTTGTACGAGCTGGCGGCGGGGGCGCTGGCGTCCTATGTCCTGGGCGACTCGGTGCTGCAGTTCAGCACCATCATCGGCACCTACCTGTTTGCCATGGGCCTGGGCTCGTGGCTGTCGCGCTACTTCGAGCGGCAGCTGCCCGCGCACTTCCTGCGCATCGAGCTGCTGGTGGCGCTGATCGGCGGCGCGCTGCCCGCCACGCTGTTCCTCGCCAATGCGTATGCACCGGGCGCGTTCCGGTTCCTGCTGTATGGCATGGTGCTGATGGTGGGCACGCTGGTGGGGTTGGAGATTCCGCTGGTCATGCGCATCCTCAAACGCAACGTGGTGCTCAAGGATCTGGTCTCGCAGGTGCTCACGTTCGACTACCTGGGCGCGCTGGCGGTGTCGCTGGCGTTTCCGCTGCTGCTGGTGCCGCACCTGGGGCTCATCCGCACCGGGCTGCTGTTCGGGCTGATGAATGCCGCCGTGGCGCTGTGGGCGGTGTGGCTGTTCCGGCATGAGCTGCGGCGCCTCCAAGCCCATTTGTTCGCCTGCCTGATGGTGGTGGGCCTGTTGCTGGCGGGACTGGCGGGGTCTGAGCAGATCACGAGCTTTGCCGAAGACAAGTTCTACCAGGACCGCATCATCTTCACCACGGCCACGCCCTACCAGCGCATTGTGGTCACGCAGGGCCGCTATGGCCACCGGCTGTACCTCAACGGCAACCTGCAGTTCTCCGAGTCCGACGAATACCGCTACCACGAGGCCCTGGTGCACCCCGCCATGGCCGCGCATGGGGCGCCCAAGCGGGTGGCGGTGCTGGGCGGCGGCGACGGCATGGCGGTGCGCGAGATCCTCAAGTACCCCTCGGTCGAGTCCGTCACCCTGGTCGAGCTGGACCCGGCCATGACGCGCATCTTCAGCGAGAACCCCACGCTGGCAAAGCTCAACGGCCACGCGCTGCAAAACCCCAAGGTGACCATCGTCAACACCGATGCCTTTGGGTGGCTGCAGCAGGGGACGGACCTTTTTGACGTGATCGTGGTGGACTTCCCCGATCCCACCAACTTCTCCATCGGCAAGCTTTACACCAACAGCTTTTATGCGTTGCTGGACAAGCGGCTGGCGGCCAGTGGCTACGCCGTGGTGCAGACCACCTCGCCGCTGGTGGCGCGCCAGAGCTTCTGGACGGTGGTGCAGACCATCGAATCCGTGGGCCTCTCGACAGCGCCGTACCACGCCCATGTGCCCAGCTTTGGGGAATGGGGCTACGTCATCGCCAGCCGCAGGCCGTGGCGCCTGCCCGACGCCCTGCCACCCGGGCTCCGGTTCCTGAGCGCCCCGTCGCTGCCCCTGCTGTTCGACTTTCCGCTCGACATGGCGCGGGTGCCGGCCGACGTGAACCGCCTGTCCAACCAGGCGCTGGTGCACAGCTACGAGCGCGAATGGGGCAAGGTGGTGGCGCATTGAGCCGCCGTTGGACTGGGCTCCAACAGCCATTCGCCGAGCAATTTGCAGGGGTTCTGCCCGCTGGCATGGGCAGCACAATCGGCTACAAAGCAGCCAAGACCTGATCGCCGTGGGCGCCCCCGATGCTGGACCTTTTTTTTCTTTCTGACGCACAGCCCTATCCGCTGCTGTGGGCGCAGCACGATCCCTGGCTGGTGACGCTGTCGGTGGGCATGGCGGTGCTGGCCTCCGTGCTGGCGCTGCAGATGGCGGGTCTGGCCCGCCGCGCCGACACCCGGTTCATGCGCCAGATGGCGCGGGGGTCCGGGGCGATGGCGCTGGGCGGGGGCATCTGGTCCATGCACTTCATCGGCATGCTGGCCTTTACGGTGTGCGCGCGGGGCCAGTTTGATGCGTGGACCACCGTGCTGTCCCTGCTGCCCAGCGTGGGCGCGTCGTGGGTGGCGCTGGGCTTGCTGATGCGCCGCGAGATCAGCCGCTCCGCCCTGGTGGTGGGTGGGGTGCTGGTGGGCGCTGGCATTGGCGCCATGCACTACATCGGCATGGCAGCGTCGCAGTGGGCGCCGGTCATGCGGTACGACCCCTGGGGGTTTGCCGCCTCGGTGCTGGTGGCCGTGTTGCTGGCCATCGTGGCCCTGTGGGTGCGGTTTGGGCTGGAGCGCGTGGTGCGTTGGCGCGCCCGGTGGCTCAATGCGGTGGCCGGTGTGGTCATGGGGCTGGCGATTGCGGGCATGCACTACACCGGCATGGCGGCCTTGCGTTTCATTGACGCCCCCAACGAGCTGGAACTGCTGACTGCGGCCGATGGCGCGCCCCTGGCACTGGCCGTCGCTGCAGTGGCGTCGGGTATCGGACTGCTGGTGATCGCCATCAACGCTGGCTTGCGTTACCGGCAGATGTTCCTGCAGATGCGCCAGAGCGAGTCCCGCTTGCGCGCCATTGCCGACACGGCCGTGGACGGCATGGTGATGATCGATGCGCAGGGCCGTGTGCAGTCCTTCAATGCAGCGGCCGAGCGCATCCTGGGCTGGCGTCCCGACGAAGTGGTGGGCCAGAACGTGTCCATGCTCATACCCGAGCCCGACCGCTCGCGCCACGACACCTACCTGCAGCGCTACCTGCAAGGCCAGGGCGGTGGCGTGGTCGGCGCCAACAGCCGCGAGGTGCTGGCCCTGCGGCCCGACGGCAGTACCGTGCCCATTCGCATTTCCATAGGCCGCGTGCCGCTGGATGGCGCGCCGGTGTTCGTAGGCTTCATCAGCGACCTGACACAGCGCCGCGCCATGGAGCAGGAGCTGCAGGCCAGCGAACAGCGCCTGCGCTCGCTCATGGCCAACATTCCGGGCGTCACTTTCCGATGCCGCCACGATGCCGAATGGACCATGCTGTTCATCAGCGATGCGGTGACCGCACTCACGGGCTGGTTGCCGCAGGATTTTCTGGAAGGCCGTATCAACTTCACCCAGCTCACGCTGCCCGAAGAGGTGGACCGCCTGTGGGCGGAAGTCTCCATGGCCATCCAGGAGCACCGGCCCTACCATGTGGAGTTTGGCCTGCGGGACCGTGACGGGCGCCTGCGCTGGGTGTCGGAAAGCGGCCGCCCCGTGGTCGGCGATGATGGCCAGGTGTTGTGGATCGACGGCGTCATCATGGACATGACCGTCTTTCGCGAGCGCAACGCCGAGTTCGAGAGCACGGTGCATGCCATCAACCGCGCACTGGCGGTGGTGGAGTTCGACATGCAGGGCCGTGTGCTCAATGCCAACGCCAACTTCCGCGAGCTCATGGGCTACCGGCTCGAAGAGATCGTGGGCCAGCACCACCGCATGTTCTGCGAGCCCGCCTACGCGCAGACCGAGGCGTACGCGCAGTTCTGGGAGCAACTGCGAGCTGGCCAGCTCGATGGCGGTGAATACCTGCGACTGGGCAAGGACGGGCGGCGCATCTGGATCCAGGCCACCTACAACCCCATCTTCGACGCGCAAGGCCAGCCGTTCAAGGTCGTCAAGTTTGCGACCGACCTCACCCAGCGCCGTGCCATGGAGCAAGAGCTGCGCGCCGCCAAGGAGCGTGCCGAGCAGGCCGCAGCCGCGCGCAGCACCTTCCTGGCCAACATGAGCCACGAGATCCGCACGCCCATGAACGCCATCATCGGCTTCACCGAGGCACTGCTCGACACCCCCATGGACGCGCAGCAGCGCCGCCACCTGGGCACGGTGCAGCATGCGGCGCGGTCCATGCTGAGGCTGCTCAATGACATCCTGGACACCGCCAAACTGGAAAAAGGCGCGGTCGAGCTGGAGATTGCGGACTTCTCGCTGCAAGAGGTGTGCGACCAGATCCTCGCCTCGCTGCGCATCCATGCGGGCAAGAAGGGGCTGGCGTTGCAATGCGTGACGGACGACCGGGTGCCGCCCTATCTGCGGGGCGATGCACTGCGCCTGCAGCAGGTGCTGCTCAACCTGCTGGGCAACGCGCTCAAGTTCACCGAGCGCGGCCATGTGCTGCTGCGGCTGGACTACCACGACGGCACGCTGGTGATGGAGGTGGAGGACACGGGCATCGGCATCGCGGCGCAGCACCTGGAGCGCATCTTCGACCCCTTTGCGCAGGCCGACGCATCCACCACCCGGCAGTTCGGTGGCACCGGCCTGGGCACCACCATCTCGCGCCAGCTGGTGGAGCTGATGGGCGGCAGCATCAGCGTGCGCAGCACCCTGGGCGTGGGCACCACGTTCACCGTGTGCGTACCTTTGCCGGTGGGCCAGGCGACGGCGGCAGTGGCCACCGTGAGCCATGCGGTCCAGCTGCCTCCGCTGCGCATGCTGGTGGTGGACGATGTGCCGGCCAACATCGAGCTGCTGCAGATCCACCTGGACCGGGGGCGCCACCAGGTGACCGTGGCGCGGGATGGCGAAAGCGCTGTCGCCGCCTACGAGGCCGGGCGCTTCGATGTGGTGCTGATGGACTTGCAGATGCCCGGCATGGACGGCCTGGAGGCCACGCGCCGCATCCGCGCGTTCGAGCAGGCGCAACGGCGCAAGCCGGTGCCGGTGATCGCCCTGTCGGCCAGCGTGCTGGAGCAGGACCGGCGCAACGCACGCGCTGCGGGCATGGACGGTTTTGCAAGCAAGCCGCTGGAGCCCGCCCGCCTGTTCCGCGAGATCGCCCGCGTGCTGCACCTGCAGCCCGACACCTCCACATCGGGGTGGAGCAGTCTGCAGACCTTGACGCGCGCCACCGACTTGCCACCGGTCCCCCACGCCACCATCGCCGCGGTGGACTGGGAGCGTGGCACCCGCCTCTGGGGCCAGCGTGCGCTGCTGCGCGATGCCGTGGCGCGCCTGCTGACCGACCATGCCGCCACCCCCGCCACCTTGCAGGCCCTGGTGGCGCAGCCCGACATGGACGCTGCCCGTGCGCTGGCCCACCGCCTGCGTGGTGCGGCAGGCAACCTGGCGCTGGGCCCGCTGCAAACGCTGGCGCAGCGCATCGAGGAAGCCGCCCACAGCCTGGACCGCACGGCTTTGCAGCCGCTGGTGGCCGCCCTGCCCGCTGCGTTGCAGGCCGTGGATCAGGCCCTGGCCCACGAGGCCGAGGCCGCCGCAGCGTCCGCCCCCGGCGTGGGACAGCATGCACCGCTGACCGCAGACCAACGCCAGCAGGCCCGGGACGCCGCGCAGGCGCTGCAGCAGGCCCTGGCACAGTCCGAGTTGGCCCAGCCGCCGTTGGATCTGCTGGTGCAGCTGCTGCCTGCAGATGCCACCGAGCGCCTGCAAGAGGCCATCGACCGCTTTGACTTTGACCAGGCCGGGGTGCAGTTGCAGCAGCTGCGCACGCACTGGCTGGACGAACCCCTGGAGAACCCCGCATGACACCGGCCCCTGACCAGCGGCCCCGCCTGTTGCTGGTGGACGATGAGCCCACCAACCTGCAGGTGCTGCGCCACATCCTGCAGTCCGACTACCGCCTGCTGTTTGCCACCGACGGTGAACGTGCGCTGCAGGTGGCGCGCGAGCAGCGGCCCGACCTGGTGCTGCTCGACATCATGATGCCGAACCTGGACGGCTATGCCGTGTGCCGCGCGCTCAAGGCCGATGCCGCCACCGCCTCCATCCCGGTGATCTTCATCACCGCCCTGACCGACAGCCAGGACGAAACTGCCGGGTTTGACGCGGGTGCGGTGGACTACATCACCAAGCCCGTCAGCCCGCCCGTGGTGCGCGCGCGGGTGCGCACCCACCTGTCGCTGGTGCGCATGGACGAGCTGCGCGAAACCCGCCTGCAGATCGTGCAGCGCCTGGGCCGCGCGGCCGAGTACAAGGACAACGAAACCGGCATGCATGTGATCCGCATGAGCCACTTTGCCCAGCTGCTGGCCCTGGCTGCCGGCCACAGCCCGGCCTGGGCTGAAGACCTGCTCAACGCCGCGCCCATGCACGACGTGGGCAAGATCGGCATCCCCGACGCCGTGCTGCGCAAGCCGGGCCCGCTGGACGCCGCTGAGTGGGACACCATGCGCCGCCACCCAGAGATTGGCGCCGAGATCATTGGCGAGCACCCGTCCGGCGTGCTGCAGCTGGCCCGCGAGATTGCGCTGGCCCACCACGAAAAGTGGGACGGCAGCGGCTACCCGCGCGGCCTGGCGGGCGAGGCCATTCCGGTGTCGGCGCGCATCGTGGCCGTGGCCGATGTGTTCGATGCGCTCACCACCCGCCGCCCCTACAAGGAACCCTGGCCCGTGCAGGATGCGCTGGACCACATTGCAGCGCAGGCCGGCAAACACTTCGACCCCGCCCTGGTGGCGCTGTTTGCCCCGCTGGTGCCGCAGCTGCTCGAGATCCGCGCCCGCTGGGCCGATTGAGGCGTGACCGCATGACCCCCTGGACCCTGCAGCGCCGCCAGTTCGTGGCGGGCGCCGCCGCCCTGGCCACGGCTGCGCTGGGCGGGTGCGACCACGCCGTGCCGCCGCTGGAAGGCTGCTTCACCGGCATCGACATGGCGCGCGGCCACCAGCTGCGTGAGTGGCTGGCGCGCGGCACCTGGCCCGAGCCCGCCGTGGTGCGCCGCGCGCAGGTCATCATTGCCGGTGGTGGCGTGGCGGGGCTGGCCGCAGCGCGTGCGCTGCGCCTGGCAGGCGTGCAGGACTTTGCGCTGCTGGAGCTGGAAGACACCGCAGGCGGCAACAGCCGGGGCACCGCCGTCAACGGCATCACCTGCCCGCAGGGCGCGCACTACCTGCCCGTGCCCGGCGACGACGCGCACGAGGTGCAGGACCTGCTGGAGGAGCTGGGCCTGCGCCAGCGCGTGGCCGGGCGCTGGCAGTACGACGAACGCCACCTGTGCCACAGCCCGCAGGAGCGCCTGTACTTCGATGGCGAGTGGCAGGACGGCCTGCTGCCCGTGCAGGGCGTGGGCGAGGCCACGCTGGCGCAGTACCGCCGCTTTGCCCAGGCCGTGGACGCGCAAGCCCGCGCCGCCCGGTTTGCCATGCCCGCACTCAAGCTGTGGACCGCCAAGCGCCCACTGGCGCCCAGCCACCAGGCGCTGGACGCGATGACGTTTGCCGCCTGGCTGGCGCAGGAAGGGTTGGACGATGCCCACCTGCGCTGGTACCTGGACTACTGCTGCCGCGACGACTACGGCGCCGGGGCCGACCGCGTCTCGGCCTGGGCGGGCATCCACTACTTTGCCAGCCGCCATGGCTTTCATGCGCCCGGCGAGGCCGTGGACGAAGCCCGCGAAAGCGTGCTCACCTGGCCCGAGGGCAATGGCTGGATCACCCGGCGTCTGGCCGAGCCGCTGGCCAACACGTCCCACGGCGGCGGCCAGCTGCGCACCGGCACCAGCGTGCTGCGCATTACCGAAGGCCGCCACGGCGTGGAGGTGGATGCGTTCAATCACGCCACCGACAGCGTGGAGCGCTGGCAGGCGCCACGCTGCATCGTGGCGCTGCCCGTCTTCGTGGCGGCGCGCGTGGTGCAGAACCCGCCCGCCTTCCTCACCGGGGCGGCCCAGCGTCTGTCGTGGGCGCCCTGGCTGGTGGCCAACATCCACATCCAAAGTCCGCTCACCGACCGCCCCGGCGCCGCGCCGGCCTGGGACAACGTCCTGTATGCCGACCCCACGGCGGGGGGCCTGGGCTATGTGAACGCCGGCCACCAGCGCCTGGACACCCGTGCGACGCTGGCCGGCCCCACCGTGCTCACCTACTACCAGGCGCTGGGCGACCGGGCGGACGGCCGCCAGCAGCTGGCCACCCAGCCCTGGCAGCACTGGGCCGACGCCGCCCTGGCCGCCCTGGCGGTGCCGCATCCTGACCTGCGCCAGCGCGCCACGCGCGTGGACATCACCCGCTACGGGCACGCCATGTCCATCCCCACACCGGGTTTGCAGCAGTTTTTGAGTCAAATCGGCCTGGGGCGCAGGTCTTTCATGCCCAAGGTGCTATCAAATGGTGAGCGTGCCGCCTGGCTGCCCACGCCCACCACCGCACGGCTGGCGTTTGCGCATGCCGACTGGTCGGGGTATTCGGTGTTTGAAGAAGCCTTCACGCGCGGGCACGGCGCGGGGCTGGTGGCCGCCGCCAGTTGATTCCTTAGTGCAGAGGATCCCTAGCCGCGCTGCCCGTCCCACCACAGCCCCAGGCACAGCGCGACGCCCACGGCGTACAGCAGCCAGGTGGCCGAGACCACGTAGGGATAGAACATCAACGCCACGCCCCACCAGCGGGTGCGCGGCTGCTGCGCACGCTTGCCGTGCCAGTACGCCGCCATGCCGATCAGACCAAACAGGATGGCGCCCACGATGTAGGCCGGGCTGGGCAGCTCCAGGCCGAGGGATTGCAGTGCAGAGAGGGTTTCCATGGCGGGTGCGCAGGCCGTGCGGGTGGGGTGAGGCGGGTGTGACTCATGCCAGCGGCAAAAGGTCCGTGGCAAGGTCCCTGGTGTGTGCCCGATTCGGCGTTGCCTGGTGGGGGGCGTCGGAGAACCGCTTTTCATGGCGGTGTCACAGGGCGGCGGCATCGTTCACGGTTTTGGCTCTCTTCCCCTTGACCACCATGTCCCGACTGTCCCAAATTGCCGCCTGCGCAGCGCTGCTGTGCGCTGCCGCCACCCCCGCCATCGCCCAGCAGGCCTACCCCGCCACGCTGGCCGGCCACGCCGTGCTGCCCGCCCTCACGGTGATTGCCGCGCCCAAGGACGCGCCGCAAGACCTGCAGGTGGCCGGCAAGTTCACCACCCCCCGCCGTGTGGACGCCGTGGGCAGCGTGATGGGCCAGTCGGGCGGCCGCGACACGGGTGTGTCGTTGCCGTTCCAGGGCCAGCCCCTCCAGGGCCACTCGGGCATCAAGCGCATGGCCGACGGCTCGTTCTGGATCCTGACCGACAACGGCGCCGGCTCCAAGGCCAACTCGCCCGACTTCATGCTGCACCTGAGCCACTACACCGTGGACTTCAAGTCGGGCCAGTTCAACCGCCTCAAGACCATCTTCCTGCACGACCCCGACAAGAAGATCCCCTTCCGCATCACCCATGAAGGCACTGACAAGCGCTACCTGACCGGCGCCGACTTCGACCCCGAGAGCTTCCAGTTCGCCGGTGGCGCGCTGTGGATCGGCGAAGAGTTTGGCCCCTTCCTCATCAAGGCCGACCTGAACGGCAAGGTGCTGGCCGTGTTCGAGACGCAGGTGGACGGCAAGGTCGTGCGCTCGCCCGATGCGCCCGGCGTGCTCATGCCCGGCGCACCCGACGCCAAGCCCACGCCGTTTGAAGTCAAGCGCTCCAAGGGCTATGAAGGCATGGCCTCCAGCAAGGACGGCAGCAAGCTCTATGCACTGCTCGAAGGCGCGCTGTGGAACGACAGCGCCAAGGCGTACGAAAACGTGGGCGGCAAGCAGCACCTGCGCGTGCTCGAATTTGATGTGAAGACCGAGCAATGGACCGGCCGCCACTGGAAGTACGTGCTGGAAGCCAACCACCACGCCATTGGCGACTTCAACATGATCGATGCCACCACGGGCCTCATCATCGAGCGCGACAATGGCGAAGGCACGGCCGACAAGGCCTGCCCTGAAGGCCAGAAGCGCACGGACTGCTTCCACGACCTCGCCAAGTTCAAGCGCGTCTACAAGGTCGAGCTGAGCGACGCCAACGTGGGCGGCGAGATCCGCAAGGTAGGCTACATCGACCTCATGAACATCCAGGACCCGCAGCGCCTGGCCAAGAAGCCGCTGAACAACGGCGTGCTCACCTTCCCGTTCTTCACCATCGAAAACGTGGACATCGTGGACAGCACACACATCGTGGTGGGCAATGACAACAACCTGCCCTTCAGCAGCAGCCGCGACCCGAACAAGGCGGATGACAACGAGCTGGTGCTGCTGGAAGTGGGCGAGTTGCTCCGGGCCAAGTAACCCGGCACCAGCGCGCGGTGGGGGCCGGGTGGCAAAATTCCCGGTTCCCGTTCCAACGTACCCACAAGCCGCGCCACCATGTTCACAGGCATCGTCCAAGCCACGGCAGGCATTGCCGCCATTCACGACCGCGCAGGGCTGCGCACGTTCACACTCGATTTCCCCGAGGGCTTCTGCCAGGACCTTGCCATTGGCGCCAGCGTGGCCACCGACGGCGTGTGCCTCACGGTCACCGAGATCCTGTCGCCCACGCAGGCCAACTTCGACGTGATGCTGCAGAGCCTGAACATCACCACGCTGGGCAGCTACGCGCAGGGCGACCGTGTGAACGTGGAGCGCGCGGCCAAGGACGGCGCCGAGATCGGCGGCCACCCGCTGTCGGGCCATGTGGACTTCACCGGCACGCTCATCGAGCGCCGCGAGTTCGACAACAACCTGGTGTGGCGCGTGGCCGTGCCCGAGGCGTTTCGCCGCTACATCTTTGCCAAGGGCTACATCGCCATCCACGGCGCCAGCCTCACGGTGGCCGAGGTGAACCGGCAAGAGGGCTGGTTCGAGATCTGGATGATCCCCGAGACCCGCCGTGCCACCGTGTTTGAGCACAAGAAGGTGGGCGACCGCCTGAACATCGAGATCGAGCGCAGCACCCAGGTGGTGGTGGACACCGTGCGCGAGGCGGTGCAGGAGAGCCTGGGCCGCCTGCAGCCCGTGCTGGAGGCGCTGCTGAAAGAAAAGGGCCTGTCGCTGGACGACTTTGTGCAGGCGCCCGTGCTGCCACACTGACCCAGCGAAGCTCTCCCATGTCCGTGGTGGCGCGCCCGCTGGCGCTGAGCGATCTGGCCGACCTGCTGGCCGTACAACTGGCCTGTTATGGCGAGGGGTTTGTGGAGAGCGGCGAGGTGTTTGCCCGCCGTCTCGCCAGCCCCGCCAATTGCTCGCTGGTGCTGGAGCATGGCGGTACGGTGTGCGCCTACCTGGCGGCCTACCGCAGCGTGCGCGGCAAGGTCACACCGCTGCACGGCGACTTTGAAGCCGCCGCTGAGCCCGACACGCTGTACCTGCACGACATGGCCGTGCTGCCCGCCCATGCAGGGCAAGGCCTGGCCCACGCATTGCTGCAGCCCCTGTGGGCGCAGGCCCGCGCAGAAGGGCTGCGGCACAGCGCGCTGGTCTCGGTGCAGGGCTCGCAGGCCTACTGGCAGCGGCAGGGCTATGCACTGCACCCCTTGCAGGACGCCGCCCAGCAGGCCCGCCTGGCCAGCTACGGCGACGGCGCCGTGTACATGGCGCGAGCGCTGTAGACCTTGTAGGCGCGCTGTCACCGGCCCTCGTCATAATGCCCGCCATGCCCCACCGCTGGAAACCCAACGTCACCGTGGCCGCCCTCATCGAGCGCGATGGCCGCTTTCTGCTGGTCGAGGAAGAAACCACCGACGGCCTCAAGCTCAACAACCCTGCCGGCCACCTGGACCCGGGCGAGTCGCCCATCCAGGCCTGCGCGCGCGAGGTGCTGGAAGAAACCGCCCACGACTTCGAGCCCACGGCGCTGATCGGCGTGTACCTCAACCGCTTCACCAAGACGCGCACGGGCGACGACACCACCTATCTGCGTTTTGCATTTGCAGGCACGCTGGGCACACACCACGACTGGCGCACGCTCGACACCGGCATCGTGCGCACGCTGTGGCTCACGCCCGACGAGATCCGCGCCTGCCCCGAGCGCCACCGCAGCCCGCTGCTGCTGCGCTGCCTGGAGGACTACCTGGCGGGCCAGCGTTTTCCGCTGACGCTGGTGCACACCGACATTTCGGTCACCGAGCCCGCTGCGCAATAGCTCTGCGCGGGCTGGGCGACGCGAGATCTTGTGGCCTCAGTCCGCCGTCAGCTTGCGTTCCTTGATGATGGTGGCCCACTGGGTCGATTCCTTCTTCATGAAGGCCGTCAGCTCGGCGCGTGTGGTGGGCTGCGGCGTGAGGCCGTGCTTGTTCAGTGCCTCCTTCACGCTTGGGTCGTTCAGCACCTTCACGATCTCCTGGTTCCAGCGGTCCAGCAGCGGCGCAGGCGTCTTGCCGGGGGCCACAAAAGCGTACCAGTTGAGCGCTTCAAACCCCGGGTAGCCCGCCTCGGCCACGGTGGGGATGTTGGGCATGTAGGACGGCCGCGTGAGCCCGGTGGTGGCCAGGGGGATGAGCTTGCCGGCCTCGATGTGCGGCAGCGCGGTGGGCGGTGCGGCGAAGTACGATGTCACGCGCTCGCCCAGCAGGTCCTGCAGCGCGGGAGCGCCGCCTTTATAGGGCACGTGGGTCATGTCGATGCCCGCGCGCTGGTTGAACAGTTCACCCGCCAGGTGCGATGCCGAGCCCGCGCCGGTGGAGGCAAAGTCCACGCTGCCGGGCTTCTTTTTGGACAGCTGCACAAACTCGGCCAGCGTCTTCACGCCCGCGCCTTTGTGCACCACCAGCACGTTCGGAAAGTTCACGCCGCCCGACACGGCGGCGAGATCCTTGAAGGGGTCGTAGTTCACCTTCATCAGGTGCGGCGCAATGGTCAGCGGCCCCACCGATCCGAGCAGCAGCACCGAGCCATCGGCGGGCGCATTGGCCACAAACTGGTGCGCGATGTTGCCGCCCGCGCCGCCCTTGTTGTCCACCACCACCGACTGGCCGATGTTCTCGCCCAGCTTCTTGGCGATGAGCCGCGCCGCCGCATCGGCCGCGCCGCCTGCGGCAAAGCCCACGACGAGCGTGACGGGCTTCTTGGGCGGGAAATCCTGCGCATGGGCTGCGCCAGACAGTGTCGCGGCAGCGGTGGCGAGCGCCAGCGCGCTCATCAAGAGGGTGCGTTTTTTCATGGAGGTCTCCTTCATCGTGGATGGTGGGTGCGGGGATCAGTCGGCGCCGAGGCCGATGGGGTTGGGCTGGCGCTTCTCCACCGCATGGCGCAGCAGCGAGGCGGTGCGGAAGATGCCGTGCGCAAACTTGCCGTAGGGCATGGTGGCAAACAGTGCCATCACGGCGCCCAGGTGCAGGCACAGCAGCAGCGGCAGAGCGGCCGTGCCGCGCGCGGCCCAGAGCAGCAGGCCGCTGGTGGCGGTGAGGAACAGCAGGGCGATGAAGGCGCGGTCCATGGGCTTTTGCGCGGCATCGCCGTGTTGCGGGTGGCGGCGCAGGTTCAGCCGCCACAGGCCTGCGGTGCCCAGCGCCAGGCTGACGCCGCCCACACCGCCCAGCAGTTTGGGCAGGCTGGGCAGGTCGTACGGTGCGGGTGCGCCCAGCAGGTAGTGGTACAGCGTCGCCACGCTGGTGGCGGCAAAACACAGCATGAAGCCGTAGAACGTGAGGTGGTGAAACCGCCTGCGCGACAGGGTGTAGGCATCGTCCTCGTTGTGGCAGCCGTCGCCATGACCGCCGTCCAGGTACTTGAGGCGCAGCACGGCATCGGTGGCTTCGGCCGTGGCGGGGGCGCTCAGCGGCGCGCCGCTGGTGGCGGGCGTCACGTCGCGCCAGAAGCGGCGCACGCCCAGGCCCAGCGCCAGCACGGCAAACACGAACACGGGGGCAAACAAGCCCACCAGCAGGTTGTGCGGGAAGATGCCGTAGAAGCCGCCCACCGGGGCCTGCCACAGCGCCGCCAGCCCTTGCCCGTGCAGCACCACGGCCAGCAGCAGGAACAGCGTGAGCCCTGCCACCAGCGCCAGCGCCAGGGTCAGGCCATTGCGCTGGTAGAGCTGGCCCAGCGCGGGTGGCCAGGCATAGTCGGCATAGGTCTGGCCGCGCACCTGGGCCATGGCCTGGGGAATGTTCACCGCAAACTCGTGCGGCGGCGCGTACTGGCAGGCGTGCAGGCAGGCGCCGCAGTTGTGGCACAGGTTGGCGATGAAATGGATGTCGGCCTTGCCAAACTCCAGCCGCCGCGTCATGGCCGGGAACACGGCGCAAAAGCCCTCGCAGTAGCGGCAGGCGTTGCAGATCTGGAGCTGGCGGGCCACTTCGGCCTCGGGGGCAGAGAGCACGATCTCGCCATTGGCCAGAGCCTTGGCGTCGCGCGTCAGGGCTTCAAGCGCTTGCATGGTTTACTCCTGTTTTTGTAGCTGCTTGCGCTTGTTGGGTGTGCGCTGGAGCCTGTTTTTGCTTCAAAGCCGCTTGCGCCGCCTGTGTACCGGCAATGCGCCCAAACGCGGTGCCAATGCTCATGCCCACCCCGGCGGTGTAGCCCTTGCCCAGCACGTTGCCCGCCATCATTTCGCCCGCCACAAACAGGTTGGGGCTGGGCTGGTTGTTGAAGCGCACGGCGGCGGTGTCGTCGGTGTGCAGGCCCAGGTAGGTGAAGGTCACTCCGGGCTTGAGCGCGTACCCATAGAACGGGCCGGTGTCGATGGGCCGGGCCCAGTGCGTCTTGGCGGGTGCCACACCTTCGGTATGGCAGTCGTCCAGCGTGGTGTGGTCAAACTGGCCCACGCGGCAGGCGGCGTTGTAGGCATCGAGCGTGCGGGTGAAGGTGTCCACGGGCAGGCCCAGCTTTTGCGCCAGCTCGGGCAGCGTGTCGGCCTTGACGCCGGGGAACACGGGCGGCATGAAGCGGCCAATGGCCTTGCTGTCGATGATCGAATAGCCAATCTGCCCCGGCTGCTGCGCCACCAGGCGGCCCCAGATGGCATAGCGCTTGGGCCAGAAGTCCTCGCCCTCGTCGTAAAAACGCTCGCCGTTGCGGTTGACCACCACGCCCAGCGACACGCAGTCGATGCGCGTGCAGATGCCGCCGTCGTACAGCGGCGCGCGCGCGTCGATGGCCACCATGTGTGCCTGCGTGGGATCGCCGATGCGGTCGGCGCCGTGGTCATCCAGCAGGTGCTTTAGCAGCACGCCCTTGTTGTAGGCCGTGCCGCGGATCAGGAAGTTGTCGGCCGGCCACTCGCCGCGCTCGTTCTGGCCCCAGGCCTCGCGCAGCCATTCGCGGTTCGATTCAAAGCCGCCAGCGGCCAGCACGCAGGCCTTGGCGGCAATGCGCTCGCCGTTGGCCAGGTGGGCAGCGATGAAGCGGCGGCCGTCCATCTCGATGCGGTCCACGGGCGCCTCGTAGCGGATCTGCACGCCCAGCTGCTCCGCGCTGCGGTAGTAGGCATTGACCAGCGCCTTGCCGCCACCCATGAAGAACGCGTTGGTGCGTGCCACATGCAGCGTGCCCGCCAGCGCGGGCTGAAAGTGCACGCCGTGGCGGCGCATCCAGGGCCGGCAGGTGCTCGACTCGCGGATCACCAGGCGCGCCAGGTGTTCGTTGGTCAGGCCGCCTGTCACCTTGAGCAGGTCCTGCCAGAACTCTTCCTCGGGGTAGGCATCGACCAGCACGTCCTGCGGCGCATCGTGCATGCAGCGCAGGTTGCGCGTATGGGCCGAATTGCCGCCGCGCCAGGCGCGCGGGGCGGATTCGAGCAACAGCACGCTGGCGCCCGCCTCGCGCGCCATCAGTGCGGCGCACAGGGCGGCATTGCCGCCGCCGATCACCAGCACATCGACCACAGCATCGCCGCTCATGGCTGGTGGCTCCCGGCGGTGCGCCGCGCGCGGGGGAATGAAGAAGGGGGTGTGGGGCCCATGGGGTGTCTCCTGGCGCGGTCGCCGTGTCGTTCATCGGGGTGATGGCGACTGTAGGGAGACGCAGGCCCGCTGTGCAGCGGGTTCAGGTCATGGGGGTATCACGGATCGTGATGGCTGCGGGGTGGCCGCTCAGGCGCTGGTGTCTTGTCCGCCGATCCATGTCGTGCCAAACCACTGGCCGGTCGTCACCAATTCGCGTACGCAATCCGTCAGCACCACGCGTGCTGCCAACGCGGCGGGCGAGAGTTCTTCGTCGGGCAGGCTGCACAGCAGGTTGACGCGGCGCGCGGGCGCGTCGGTGAGGCGCGCGCACTGAAAACGCTCGGCCGCATCCGGGTAGCGGCCCATGGCGGCCCAGGGCTGCACGGTGGAGCCCAGGCCCGCATCGACGGCGGCCATCACCATGGCGAGCGAGTCCACCTCCAGCACCACGTGCGGTGCCACGCGGTCGCGGGCAAAGGCCGTGTCCAGCGTGCTGCGCAGGCCGTGTGGGCCGGTGGGCAGGATCAGCGGCTCTTGCACCAGCTCGGCGACGGTGATGGTTTCCGGCAGCTGCCGGCCACGGGGGTTGCCAGGGCCCTCCCCTCGGTCACGGGCGCAGATGAGGAACAGGTCCTCCTCCAGCAGCGGCGCCATGTCCCAGCGGCGCGCGCCGGTGGCCTGCTGCGCCTGGTGCAGGCGGGTGTCGAACAGCACGGCCAGGTCCAGCTCGCGCGCATGCAGCATGGCTGTGAGGTGGCCCGACATGCTCTCCACCATGTGCAGCCGCACGTCCGGGTAGCGTGTGCGCATGGCCTGCATCAGCGGCAGGCCCAGCACGCCCGAGGTGGTGGGCGCCAGCCCCACGGTGACGGTGCCCGACAGCCGCGCCTGCTGGGCCGCGCGCACGGCCTGGTCGGCATGGCGCAGGGTGAGCTGCGCCTCGCGAAAGAACGCCAGCCCCGCCTCGGTGGGCGTGACGCCGCGCGGCGTGCGCTGCAGCAGGCGTGTGGCCAGCTCGCTCTCCAGCCGGGTGATCTGCTGGCTGAGCGCGGACTGCACCACGTCCAGGTCCAGCGCAGCGCGGCTCATGGAGCCTTGCTCCACCACGCGCACGAAATAGCGCAGTTGTCTCAGTTCCATAGCGCCCTTTTTGCCATGCGGAACTGTACCCCGGAGCGTCCGTTGCCCTTCCCGGGGGCGCGAATACACCGGTGCTGCCGCGCCGCCTTGACTCGTTGGCGACTGCGTGCGGAGCGCGCAACGCGCCACTTGCAACAGGCTGACGCCGTTGCTCCGGGTAAACGCGCAGTCCGAGCCCCGGTGACCCGTCAATTCCCTATGGAGGCTGGGGACTTGAAATTAATTACACCGCCAGTGGACCGCATTTCAAGAGAGACACCGGCGCTTTCCCGAAGAATCCGCTGGCGAACCTGGCACCGGCGACTGCTGCGCCAGCATTTTTTCACTTCAACCCTTTCCGAACGGAGACAGGCCATGATCTGGCAACAAATCTACAACCCGGCGGGCAATATGGTTGCGTCCACCGCGCTGGCCGCGATCCCGGTGATCATCATGCTGGCCGCCCTGGGGTTCTTTCACATCAAGGCCCACATCGCTGCCGGCATGGGGCTCATCGCAGCGCTGGTGGTGGCCATATTCGCTTATGGCATGCCCGCCGAGATGGCGGGTCGCGCTGCCTTGTATGGCGGTTTTGTGGGGCTGCTGCCAATTGGCTGGATCGTGCTGAACATCATTTTTCTGCACCAGCTGACCGAGCAGAACGGTAGCTTCAAGGTGCTGCAGGACTCGCTGTCCAACATCACGGAAGACCGCCGCATCCAGCTGCTGCTGATCGCATTTTGCTTTGGCGCATTCTTTGAAGGGGCCGCCGGTTTTGGCACGCCCGTGGCAGTCACTGCCGCGATCCTGATCGGGCTGGGCTTCTCGCCACTCGCTGCCTCGGGGCTGTCGTTGATCGCCAATACCGCCCCCGTGGCGTTTGGTGCACTGGGCACGCCAGTGATCACGCTGGCCAAGGTGCACGGCTACGACCTGATGGAGGTGACGGCCATGATCGGCCGCCAGCTGCCCTTCTTCTCGGTGCTGGTGCCGTTCTGGCTGATCTGGGCGTTTGCCGGGCGCAAGGCGATGTGGGAAATCTGGCCCGCCATTCTGGTCGCCGGTGTGTCGTTTGCCATTCCGCAGTTCCTGGTCTCCAACTACATCGGCCCTGAGCTGGTGGACATCATTGCGGCCATCGTCTCCATGGCGAGCCTGATCGCGTTCCTGCGCGTGTGGCAGCCCAAGAAGATCTGGACCTCGCCCTCGATGCGCGGCCACGACCCCAGTGCCGGCGAAACCAAGCCCGCCCAGGCCCCGGTGCGCTATTCACGCGCCCAGCTGATCAATGCCTGGATGCCCTGGGTGATCCTGTCGGTGTGTGTGTTTGTCTGGGGGCTGCCATCGGTCAAGGCATGGCTCAATGGCATTTTCTCGCCAGCCTTCCCGATGGACGGGCTGCACAACCTCATCGAGAAGATGCCGCCTGTGGTGCCCAAGCCCACCAAGGAAGGCGCGGTCTACACGCTGAACCTGCTGTCGGCCACTGGCACGGGCATCTTGCTGTCTGCGCTGGTCAGCGCCCTGCTCATGCGCTACAGCCCCGTGGCCATCGTCGGTACGTTCTTCCGCACCATCTGGCTCGTGCGCTATTCGCTGCTGACCATCGTGCTCATGCTGGCGCTGGGCACGCTCACCCGCTACTCGGGCACGGACACCACCCTGGGTCTGGCGTTCGCGAACACCGGCGTGTTGTATCCCTTCTTTGGCACCCTCATGGGCTGGCTGGGGGTGGCGCTGACGGGGTCGGACACGGCCTCCAACGTGCTGTTCGGTGGCATGCAAAAGGTGGCGGCCGAGCAGCTGGGCCTTTCGCCCAATCTCATGGGCGCCGCCAACAGCTCGGGCGGCGTGATGGGCAAGATGATCGATGCGCAGTCGATCGTCGTGGCCTCCACCGCCACCCGCTGGTTCAACCATGAAGGGGACATCCTGCGCTTCGTCTTCTTCCACTCGATTGCGCTGGCCTGTCTGGTGGGGCTGCTGGTAAGCCTGCAGGCCTACGTGTGGCCCTTCACCTCGATGGTGGTGCGGTAGCGGGTAGGTTGCCCCACCCGCCACCCTTCGGCGGGTGTTCTTCGTGCCGCAGGCTGGCTTTGGGGGCCAAGCCTCTGCCAACCCTGTGCCCAGCACCCGCTGCGTTGTGGTGCCGCACTCAGAACGTATGCACCACACCGGCGGAGATGCCGGTGGCCGTGGCCTTGTTGGCCGTGCCCTGGAAGCCGTTGCGCCAGCGGGTGTTGTCCAGCTCGGCATACACCTTGGTGCGGCGCGAGAGCTTGTATTCGGCAAACGCCACCAGGCGGCCGTAGCCGTCGTCGGCGGCGCCGGTGCGCGAGCGGTCCACCTTGTAGTAGGCCGCTGTGAGGTCCACCCACGGGGTGGCCGCCCAGGTGCCGCCGGCGGACAACACGCGCTGCACAGTGAAGCGGCCTGCCGCCGTTTCGGCCTTGTTGCGGCCGGCATTGGCGGCCAAGCGCACGTTGCCCCACTGGTACGCGGCGCCCAGCGTGGTGGCGTCCAGTGCGCGTTTGTTGGTGTCGTTGAAGCTCTGGTAGGCGCCGGATACCACGAAGCCATCCGCAGCCCAGGCCAGGCCCACGCCGCGTGACGACAAGGCCGAGGCCTGCGATGCGACCTCGCCAACGCCCCACATGGCACGCGCCGTGAAGCCGCCGAAGCGGCCCGTGTACTTCAGTGAATTGTCCAGCCGGTACGAGCCCGAGTTGGCGCCTGCGCTGCCGTACTCGATGCCCAGGCCATGCTGGCTCAGTGCCGTCACGCCGATGTTGGGGTTGAAGCTGGCAAAGCGCATGGCCAGCGGGTCCACGGGCGAGATGGCGTCGGCCAGCGTCGTGGTCTGGCGGCCCAGGGCCAGCGTGCCCCAGCCGCCCTGCAGGCCCACCCAGGATGCGCGGTCGAAGTATTTGGTGGCGTTGGCCGGGGCACCCGTGTCGGCGTTGAGGCCGCTCTCCAGGTTGAACAGCGCCTTGGCGCCGCCGCCCAGGTCTTCACTGCCCCGCAGGCCCCAGCGGCTGGTGGTGTGGATGCCGCTGCCCAGGCTGCGGCTGGAGCCGGCCGTGGGCGCGTTGGATGCGGTGAGACCGCTGCCGTTGCGCAGGCCCAGGTCCACCACGCCGTACAGCGTCACGTCGGTGCCTTGTGCCATCGCGCAGTGGCCGACCAATGCAGCGCAGGCCGCTGCCATCCTTGTTTTCATGGGTGTCTCCTCTTGTTGAAATGCGGGCATGTGTGCCGCTGAGGGGCGGTGGCGCCCCTCTCCCTCTATTTCCCAGAGCCTTCTTCGCAGGGGCTCAATCGGGTGTGAGCTGGGCCTTGACCACCACACCCTTCCACTTGGCGAGTTCCTGCTTCACCGTCAGGGCCAGTTGCTCGGGCGTGCTGGTGTCCACCACCGCGCCTTGTTCCTCGATGCGGCGCACCACGTCCTTGTCGGCCAGTGCGGTGTTCAAGGTCTTGTTGAGCAGGTCGATCACCGGGCGGGGCGTCTTGCCGGGTGCGAACAAGGCGTACCACTGGGTGATCTCCACACCCTTGATGCCTGCCTCCTCCAGCGTGGGCACATCGGGCAGCAGGGATGAGCGCTTGGGCCCGGCCAGCGCCAGGGCGCGCAGCTTGCCGCCCTTCACGTGCGGGTAGGCCGAGAACAGGCTGGGAAACATCACCTGCGTCTGCCCGGCCATGGTGTCGTTCATCGCGGGCGCCGCGCCCCGGTAGGGCACATGGGCCATCTGGGCGCCGCTTTCCAGCTTGAAGATCTCGGCCGAAAAGTGGGGGGCCGTGCCGTTGCCGGCCGATGCGTAGTTGAAGTCGTGGGGCTTGGCCTTGCTCAGCGCCACCAGCTCGCTCACCGTCTTGACGGGCACCTTGGGGTTCACCACCATCAGCGTGGGCGAGTAGCTCACCATGCCGATGGGCTCGAACTGCGTGATGGGGTCGTAGCGCAGCTTCTGCAGCGCGGGACTCATGCCGTGAGTGCCGATGTAGCCGAACAAGATGGTGTGCCCGTCGGGTGCCGCACGGGCCACGTATTCGGCCGCAATGGCGCCGTTGGCCCCGGCCTTGTTCTCCACGATGACCTGCTGGCCCAGCAGGGTGGAGAGCTTGATGGCCACCACGCGTGCCATGCCGTCGTTGCCGCCTCCTGCGGCGGTGGGCACGACGAGCGTGATGGGCTTGTCGGGGTAGGCCGCATGGGCGGCACCGGCGGCCCAGAAGGCGCTGGACGCGAGCGCCAGCGCCGCCGTGGCCAGTGCCGTGCGGCGCGTGGTGGAGTGAATGGAACGGGTCATGGTTTGTCTCCTGTCGTAATGGTTGGAATCGTTGAAGTAGTGAGAAGGGCGCAGCGCAAGCGGTGCCCTGAAGAGCGCTCAGTGCGCGGGGGCGCTTTCGGGCACGAACAGCGTGCCTTCCAGAATCTTTCGGGCGGTGCGCACCAGCGCGGCCTGCACCAGCTTGAACTGGCCGTCCATCTCGCTGAGCTCCACCTCCACCTGGATGCGGCCTGCCGGGTGCTGCACTTCCACGCGGCGCAGCCCGGCGGCGGGTGCATGCCGTTCGTCGGTGGCCACGGTGCCCGGCAGTACCGAGGCCGCCGCCACGCCAATCGCGCCCGTCACCGCATGCGAGCGGTGGCACTGGTGGGGGGTGAAGTAGCGCGACACCACGCTGCCCGGCGATGTGCCCGGCGACACGATCACCGGCTTGGGCAGCACGCTGTGGGTCACATCGCCCATGCCCATGCGCTGGCCTGCGTCGAGGCGCAGGGCCTCCAGGCGGGCGAGCAAGGCGGTGCTGGCGTCCAGCTCGGCGGGTGTCTCGTCGCCGCGCAGGCCCAGGTCGGCGGCGCGCACCAGCACCATCACCTGCGCGGCGTCGATGCAGGTGACCTGCAGGCCCTGGATGCTGTCGATGCGCTGGCCGGTGGGAAAGATCTGCCCGGTGACGGCGCCCCAGGCGTCCAGGAAATTCATCAGCACCGGGGCGGCCGTGCCCTGCACGCCGTCGATGCGCACATCACCGTCGTAGTGCACCTGGCCGCCCGCTGTGCACACCTGCACATCGATGCGGGAGCGGGTGTTCACGTTGTAGACCCGCACCGTGGTGGTCTGGCCTTCGCGGTCTGCGGGGACCAGCCCCTGCTCGATGGCGAAGGGCCCCACACCGGCCAGCATGTTGCCGCAGTTGGGGCGGGTGTCCACGCGGGCCTCCTGCACGCTGACCTGGGCAAACAGGTAGTCCACATCGCAGTCGGGCTGCGTGGAGCGCGAGACGATGGCGACCTTGCTGGTCAGCGAGTTGCCCCCGCCCAGGCCGTCGATCTGCAGCTCGTGCGGCGATCCCAGGGCCGCAATCAGCGTGCGGTCGCGGGCTTCGGGGTCGCGCGGCAGCCAGTCGGCCAGGAAGAACGGCCCCCGGGAAGTGCCGCCACGCATCAGAACGCAAGGAATGTTGGTGCTCATGGGTCGGCATGGTGCGACGCCTTCGCTGATCTGTGAATTGCATTGTTGGCAACGATTGATGCATGCTGTGCAATAGGCTGTAGTGGCTTGTACATGCTCCAATCACGGCCGTGAATTGCAATGTTCTGATCGTTTGATGCACGGCTTGCAACGCTGAAAACACCCCGAAGCGCACTGGAGGGACGCCGCGATGAACAACAAATTCGACCTTGCCGACATCCAGGCCTTTGCGGCGGTGGCCGAGCTGCAGAGCTTTCGTGCGGCGGCCGAGGCCATCCACCTGTCGCAGCCCGCGTTCAGCCGCCGCATCGACAAGCTCGAAGAAGCCCTGGGTGTGCGCCTGCTTGACCGCACCACGCGACGCGTCACGCTCACGGCTGTGGGCCGCGACTTTGCGCGCAAGACCCGCGTGTGGCTGGACGATCTGGACGGCATGCTCATGGGCCTGGGCGATGTGGCCGCGCGGCGCATGGGCGAGGTCACGATTGCCTGCGTGCCGTCGGCCGTGTATTACTTCCTGCCGCAGGTGGTCAAGCGCTACCACGAGCGGTTTCCGAAAATCCGCGTCAAGGTGCACGACGCCAGCGCCAACGAGGTGCTGGTGGCCGTGGCGCAGGGCGATGCGGACTTTGGCCTGAACTTCATCGGCAGCCAGGAGGCCGAGATCGAGTTCAAGCCCGTGCTGGCCGAGCGATTTGTGGCTGCCTGCCGGCGCGACCATGTGCTGGCGCGCCGCAAGAAGGTGAGCTGGGCCGAGCTGGGCCAGCACGACTTCATGTCGGTGGGCAAGACGTCAGGCAACCGCCTGCTGATGGACCTGGCACTGGCCAATGTGCCCGACCGGCCCCAGTGCCTGTACGAGGCCAAGCACGTGACCACGCTGCTCGGTCTGGTGGAGGCGGGCCTGGGCGTGGCGGCCGTGCCCAGCCTGGCCATGCCGGGCAAGGACCACCCCACGCTGGTCAGCATCCCGCTCGTGGAGCCCATCGTCACGCGGCAGATGGGGCTGATCAAGCGCCGGGGCAAAACCCTTTCGCCCGCCGCGCAGCAGCTGTATGACCTGCTGGTGGCTACGCGTTCTGCGCGCCCGCGCAGTGCCCCGTCGGCATCAAAAATACAATCGGGGCAATGACTTCCCCTACCAAACAGCGCGTTGTCGTCGGCCTTTCCGGCGGCGTGGACTCGGCCGTGACCGCCTACCTGCTCAAAAAGCAGGGCCATGAGGTGGTCGGCATCTTCATGAAAAACTGGGAAGACGATGACGACAGCGAGTACTGCTCGTCCAACATCGACTTTGTGGACGCAGCCGCTGTGGCCGATGTCATCGGCATCGAGATTGAGCACGTCAACTTCGCGGCCGACTACAAGGACCGCGTGTTCGCCGAGTTCCTGCGCGAGTACCAGGCCGGCCGCACGCCCAACCCCGACGTGCTGTGCAATGCCGAGATCAAGTTCAAGGCCTTCCTGGACCACGCCATGCGCCTGGGGGCCGAGAAGATCGCCACGGGCCACTATGCGCGCGTGCGCCACAACCCGGCCACGGGCCTGCACGAGCTGCTCAAGGGGCTGGACCCGAGCAAGGACCAGAGCTACTTTCTGCACCGCCTGAACCAGGCGCAGCTGTCCAAGACGCTATTTCCTGTGGGCGAGCTGCACAAGACCGAGGTGCGCCGCATCGCCGAGGAAATCGGCTTGCCCAATGCCAAGAAGAAGGACTCCACGGGCATCTGCTTCATTGGTGAGCGGCCGTTCCGCGAGTTTTTGAACCGCTACATCAGCCACGCGCCCGGCCCCATCCTGGACGACCGGGGACGCAAGCTGGGCCAGCATGTGGGCCTGAGTTTCTACACCCTGGGCCAACGCCAGGGCCTGGGCATTGGCGGCGTGAAGGAAAAAGGCGCCCAGCGCGGTGGCGGCGCGCATGAGCCCTGGTTCGTGGCCCGCAAGGACCTGGAGAAGAACACGCTGCGTGTGGTGCAGGGGCATGACCACCCCTGGCTGCTATCGCACCGCCTGATGGCGCAGGACGTGAGTTGGTGCGCCGGCCAGGCCCCGGCGCCCGGCGCCTATGCCGCCAAGACGCGCTACCGCCAGCAGGACGCCGGGTGCGTGCTGGAAGCTGTGCCCGACGGCTTTGCGCTGCAGTTCCCGGACGCCCAGTGGGCCGTGACGCCCGGGCAGAGCGCGGTGCTGTACGACGGTGATGTCTGCCTGGGCGGTGGCGTGATTGCTGCCGTGGAAGGGCTGCCGCAGCCCACCGGCAATGCGCCTGCTGTGCAGCCGGCCATGGCCCGTTGATACTTCAAAATTGATAGCTGTCAGGGCAATGGAATCTAGCGCTTGCGCCTGATTTTTCTTGAAACGCATCTTTCCAGATGCAAAAAAGCCGGGGCGGTGATCGCTCCGGCTTTTTTGTGGGGCTGTGCCCTGGTGTGTCAGTCGTCGTTCGTGGCCAGGCTGATCAGGATGCGCAGCACGTACCAGAGCATGAGCGCAATCGATGCGAACAGGTGCAGCGCTGCGCCGGCGGGGCGGTCTGCAGGGTAGTCGTGGATGATGCGCGAGGTGTCGTACAGCACGCAGGCGCCCGCAAACAGCACCATGAGCCCTGAGAACCAGATGCCCAGCTTGAAGCCGAAGATGGCGCCCGCGATGATGGTGCCCAGTGCCACCAGGCCCGCCACCTTCATGATGCCGCCCAGGAACGAAAAATCGGTCTTGCTGCTGAACGCCGTCCAGGTGAGCGCCGCCACCAGCAGCAGCGTGATGAAGGCGGCAGCGCCGATGGCGCCGGGCACCAAAAGCTGGGCAATGCCGAACATCGGGGCAAAGATGAGCCCTTCCGCCAGCACGTAGAGGCCCAGGCCCATCAGCTGTGTCTGAGGGTTGTCCGAGTTGTCGGCCAGGTGCGATGCCAGCCAGCCCACGAGCATGAAAGCGCCCATGACCCCCAGCCACAGGAATTTGCTACCGCTGGCCATGAGCATCTTGGCCGCGGCGGTGGAAAGTCCGCTCACCATCAGCACCGCCGACAGCACGACAAAGGCCAGAATGGCCACGCCCAGGTGCTTGTAGGTGGAGACGATGAAATCGCGCCGCTCCATCGGAGCGCCTGCTGGGGTTTGTGGTGACAGTGCGTTGGGGTTCATGGTGTGTGGTCCTCCGTAGTGAGCGCAGGTCTGCGCAAACAATGGGAGGAGCGCGCCCCGGGCGCTGCCCCTCCCTCCCTCTCTCTTTTTTATGGGGTATGGCCGTCAGGCTGCGGCCAGCTGCTGTGCGTTATCGGCGGCGCGCAGCTTGCGGTTGGACCACACGCCGGCAGCCCCTACCAGGGTCAGCAGGATGGCGAAGATCCAGGTGCCTGCGCCGCTGAAGGATTGCGCGGAGGAGGCGGCTTCGGCCTGCAGACGCTGCTTGGTGGTGTCGTAGCTGATGACGGTCGCACCGCCGGCCGAGACTTCATAGACCAGGTCGCTGTCGCTGCCGTCGACCAAGGCGGTGACTTTTTCATCGATCAGGTTGCCCACCAGCTGCTGCGGCGTGCTGTGGTCGATGCGCAGCTTGCGTGCCTCGGCGCCTGCGGTGTCGGGCTGGACCGTGATTTCGTAGTATTTCTTGGTCGCGCGGCGCTTGCGCTTGACGGTGACTTCAGAGGCCTGCGTCACCGTGCCGGACACGGTTTGCAGGCTTTCGCGTGCCACATAGGCGTGGCCGTCTTCCGCCTTCCAGCCACTGTACACCGACAGTGCGATCAGCCCGGGGCCAGCCAGTAGCAGCAGCCACGCATAGCCAGTGACAAATATCAAAATCTTGCGCACGAACCCAGGCATCACGACCCTCTCTCTCTTTGGAATATTGGTTTTTGGTAATTGCTGGCCGCCGGGCTTTGCACCTCTTTGGCGCGCCAGGCAGCGATGATCTTTGATATTTCCGTATCGGATGTAAGGAATTGTTGGTGTGTGGCGCCTGCACCGAACTGGACAAAACGGAGAAGCGGCGCGCACCAGCGCCGTTGTAAAAGTCATCACCTCCAGGCGCTGGTTAGCCTTGGTAAGTTGGGTTGACTCCAGCACCTCTTGTTGCGAGTTGCTACGTTTTGACGCCCACAGGCGACGGTTTCTAGGGGATTGCCGGTGCGTGGCGCACAGGAAAAAAAAAGCCCGCACCTTGCGGATGCGGGCTTTGGATTGAATCCGGTGCCGGAGGCTGTCAGAACGGGATGTCGTCATCCATGTCGTCGAAGCCGGAGGCCGCGCGCGGTGCCTGTGCCACAGGGGCGGGTGCTGGGCGCTGTGCGGGGGCGGCCATGGGGCGCGGCGCTGGCGCGGCACGGCGCGGGGCCTGGTCGTAGCCACCCTGGTCGCCACCGTAACCGTCGTCGTATCCACCGCCTTGCTGTCCGCCGCCCTGTCCGCCACCGCCCATGCCCTGGCGGCTGCCCAGCATCTGCATCTGGTCGGCGCGGATTTCGGTGCTGTACTTTTCAACGCCGCTCTGGTCGGTCCACTTGCGGGTGCGCAGGCTGCCTTCTACATACACCTGCGAGCCTTTGCGCAGGTACTGGCCGGCGATTTCGGCGAGGCGGCCGTTGAAGACCACGCGGTGCCACTCGGTGGCTTCCTTCATTTCGCCAGACTGCTTGTCTTTCCACTTGTCGGTGGTGGCAATCGTCACGTTGGCCACCTGATCGCCACTGGGGAAGGTGCGCATTTCAGGATCGCGGCCCAGGTTGCCGACGATGATGACTTTGTTTACGGATGCCATGGTGCTGTCTTTGCCTTTAAGGGATAAAAGCGCCGGATTTGGAGAGAGATTCCAGGCGCCAAACGCTCCATTGTGCCGCAACCGGGGGGCAATGGAAGCCCTGACGGCGTGGCACGGCTTGGCGGTTCAGTGCCCGCCACGCCCCACGGGCCGCAGCGGCCAGGTCAGCACCAGCCACAGAGCCGTGAGCGCCGTGGTCACGGCAAACAGACCTGGAGCCCCAGCCCATTTCACCAGCGCGCCACCCATCGCACCGCCCGCAAACAGGCCCAGAGACTGCAGGGTGTTGTAGCTGCCCAGCGCGGCGCCGCGCAGCTGGGCTGGCGCCATGCGCGACACCAGGCTGGGCTGGCTGGCCTCCAGCGCATTGAATCCGCAGAAAAAGACGAACAGCAAAGGCCCCAGCACCCACAGCGTGGCAGGCACACCGCTGGCCGCCAGCAGGCCCAGCCCCGCCTGCACCACCAGTACCAGGGCAATGGCTCCGAGCAGGGCTGCGCGCAGTCGGCCCGCACGCTCCAGCGCAAACAGCCCGCCCATGGCGGCAAACGACAGCACCACGGCGGGCAGGTACACCTGCCAGTGGTGGTCTTTGGTGAGTCCTGCCTGTACCAGCATCGCGGGCACGGCCACCCACATGGACAGCTGCACGGTGTGCAGCACAAACACGCCGAGGTTCAGGCGCAGCAGGTCAGGGTGTCCCCACACATCGGCCAGGCGGCCCCGGGGGGCGTTCCGATGCAGCGCAGGCTCGGGCGGCACCCACCACACCACCACGGCCACACCGGCCAGAGCCAGCGCACAGGTCAGGCCAAACAGCCCCGCCAGGCCGATATGGGCAGCCAACATCGGTGCCGCCACCAGCGCCACGGCAAACATCAGCCCGATGCTGCCGCCCACGAGCGCCATCGCCTTGGTGCGCACACTGTCGCGTGTCTGGTCGGCCAGCAGCGCGGTCACGGCTGCAGATACGGCTCCCGCGCCCTGCAGCGCCCGGCCCAGCAGCAGTCCGGTCAGAGAATCCGCCAGCGCAGCCATCAGACTGCCGCCTGCGAAGACGAGCAGGCCGAGCACGATCACCCGCTTGCGCCCGAAGCGGTCGGAAGCGATGCCCAGCGGCAGCTGCAGGACTGCCTGCGTCAGGCCATAGATGCCCATGGCCAGACCTACCAGGGCAGGATCGTCGCCACCGGGGTACTTGCGTGCCTCCAGGGCAAACACGGGCAGCACCAGGAACAGGCCCAGCATGCGCAGCGCAAAGATCAGCGCCAGGCTGATGCTGGAGCGGCGCTCCAGCGGGGTCATCTGGGTACTGGGGGTGGGTTGCCGGGAGGCGGCGGTGGCTGACAGGGAAGGAGAATCCGGCACGGTGGTGCGCTAAGGCCCGAAGAAGCAAAACCGGGATTTTCGCCGATTGGCTGGGTGGCTGCTCGAAGGCCTCCAAAGCGTGGTGCGCAGGGACGCGGTGCAGGCCTGGCGGGTAATGCTGGAGTGCTACGCCAGAAAGCGTGGGTGACCTATCATGGTGGGTTTTCCTGCACCGAGCCCGCCCGTGACCCCTCCCCCTGTTGCCGATGACCGATCCGCCGATGGTGTCTACCTCGCCCGCGCCCTCCGCGAGCAGCGCATCAGCATCCGGGGGGCGCGCACGCACAACCTCAAGAACATCGACTTGGACATTCCGCGCAACCAGCTGGTGGTCATCACGGGGCTGTCGGGCTCGGGCAAATCCAGCCTGGCGTTCGACACGCTGTATGCCGAGGGCCAGCGGCGCTATGTGGAGAGCCTGTCGGCCTATGCACGGCAGTTCCTGGGGCGGCTGGACAAGCCGGATGTGGACCTGATCGAGGGCCTGTCGCCCGCCATCAGCATCGAGCAGAAGGCGACCAGCCACAACCCGCGCTCCACCGTGGGCACGGTGACCGAGATCCACGACTACCTGCGTCTGCTCTACGCCCGCGCGGGCACGCCGTTCTGCCCCGACCACGGCCTGCCGCTGGCGGCGCAGACGGTGAGCCAGATGGTGGACGCCGTGCTGGCCTTGCCAGAGGACACCAAACTCATGGTGATGGCCCCCGTGGCACGCGAGAAAAAGGGCGAGTTCACCGAGCTGTTTGCGCAGATGCAGGCGCTGGGCTACATCCGCTTTCGGGTCGATGGGCAGATCTACGAGCACGAGAACCTGCCGCCGCTCAAGAAGACCGAGAAGCACGACATTGACGTGGTGATCGACCGGGTGAAGGTGCGCGCTGACCTGCAGCAGCGCCTGGCCGAGAGCATTGAGGCGGCCCTGCGCGTGGGCGGCAACGAGGGCAATGGCCGCGTGCTGGCGCTGGAGATGGACACGGGCCAGGAGCACCTGTTCAGCAGCAAGTTTGCGTGCCCGGTGTGCAGCTACTCGTTGGCCGAGCTGGAGCCGCGCCTGTTCTCGTTCAACTCGCCGATGGGCGCCTGCCCGGCGTGCGACGGCATTGGCCAGCGCGAGGTGTTCGACCCGGCGCGTGTGGTGGCCTTCCCGTCCCTCAGCCTGGCCAGCGGGGCCATCAAGGGCTGGGACCGGCGCAATGGCTACTACTTTGCGATGCTGGAGAGCCTGGCGCGGCACTACACCTTCGATATCGAGGCGCCGTTTGAGTCACTTCCCGCGCCGGTGCAGCACGCCATCCTGCACGGCTCTGGTGATGAAGAAATCGCCTTCAGCTACATCATGGACAGCGGGGCCTCCAAGGGCAAGGTGCACACCAAGAAGCACCCCTTCGAAGGCATCATCCCCAACATGGCGCGCCGTTACCGCGAGACGGATTCGGTGGTGGTGCGCGAAGACCTGGCACGCTTTCGCAGCACCCAGCCCTGCCCCGAATGCCACGGCGTGCGCCTGCGCCGCGAGGCCCGCCATGTGAAGGTGGGCGAAGGCACGCAGGCCCGTGCCATCTACGAAGTGAGCCACGCCACGCTGAGCGACGCGCACGCATGGTTCCACTCTTTGCAGCTCACTGGCGCCAAGGCCGAGATTGCCGACAAGGTGGTGCGCGAGATCGCCACGCGCCTGCAGTTTTTGAACGACGTGGGCCTGAGCTACCTGAGCCTGGACCGCAGCGCTGAAACGCTCAGCGGTGGAGAGGCGCAGCGCATTCGCCTGGCCTCCCAAATTGGATCGGGCCTGACGGGCGTGATGTACGTGCTCGACGAGCCCAGCATTGGCCTGCACCAGCGCGACAACGACCGGCTGATCGCCACGCTGCAGCACCTGCGCGACATCGGCAACAGCGTGATCGTGGTCGAGCACGACGAGGACATGATGCGCGCCGCCGACCATGTGATCGACATGGGCCCCGGTGCGGGCGTGCATGGCGGGCGGGTGATGGCGCAGGGCACGTACGACGAAGTGCGCGCCAATGCGCAGTCGCTCACGGGCCAGTACCTTTCAGGTGCACGCACCATCGCCGTGCCAAAGCGCCGCACGCCGTGGCTGCCGGTGCTGGACCAGCCTGCACCCGTGGTGGAGGCCAAGCCCAAGTCGCGCTTTCCGCAAACCGAAGCCAGCAAGCGCCGCGCCGAACGCATGGCCGAACACCACGCGCGCCAGGGCGCCGTGCAGGCGCTGCGGGTGGTGGGTGCCACGGGCAACAACCTCAAGGGGGTGACGGTGGACTTCCCGGTGGGGCTGCTCACCTGCGTGACGGGCGTGTCGGGCTCCGGCAAGAGCACGCTGGTGAATGACACGCTCTATGCCGCCGTGGCGCGGCAGGTGCACCGTGCGCATGAAGAACCGGCCGAGCACGAAGAGATCGTAGGCATCGAGTATTTCGACAAGGTCATCAATGTGGACCAAAGCCCCATTGGCCGCACGCCGCGCAGCAACCCCGCCACCTACACCGGCCTGTTCACCCCCATCCGCGAGTTGATGGCCGAGACCAACACTGCCAAGGAACGTGGCTACGGCCCGGGGCGCTTCAGCTTCAACGTGTCGCAGTCTTCGGGCGGTGGCCGTTGCGAGGCCTGCCAGGGCGACGGCGTGGTGAAGGTGGAGATGCACTTCTTGCCCGACGTGTACGTGCCCTGCGACATCTGCCACGGCCAGCGCTACAACCGTGAGACGCTGGAAGTGCTGTGGAAGGGCAAGAACATTGCGCAGATTCTGGAGCTGACGGTGGAGGACGCTGCGGCCTTCTTTAAGGACGTGCCGACCATCGCCCGCAAGCTGCAGACGCTGCTGGATGTGGGCTTGAGCTATATCCGCCTGGGCCAGGCGGCCACAACCCTGTCGGGCGGCGAGGCGCAGCGTGTGAAGCTGGCGCAGGAGCTGAGCAAGCGCGACACCGGCCGCACGCTCTACATCCTGGACGAGCCCACCACCGGCCTGCACTTTGCCGACATCGACCTGCTGCTCAAGGTACTGCACCAGCTGCGCGATGCGGGCAACACCATCGTGATCATCGAGCACAACCTCGATGTGATCAAAACCGCCGACTGGCTCATCGACATGGGCCCCGAGGGCGGCGCGGGTGGTGGCACCGTGGTGGGTGTGGGTACCCCAGAAGAGCTGGCTGCCAACCCTGCCAGCCATACAGGACGTTATCTGGCTCCGTATCTGAACAAATTCAAATCGCCCGCCTGAGCGCGCGGGCTGACAGGGCAGGTTCTCAGGGTGCCTTGCTCACAAACGCCACGGTCAGCCCTTTGGCCGTCACAGTGATTGGCCCTGGCTGCAGGCCCAGACCGTCGAACACCGCCGTGTCTTGCGGGCGCAGCTGGTGCAGCGTGACCTCGCGCAGCGACTGCTCGGCCAGCTGCGGGCCGTAGGCGTTGAGCAGCTCGGTCACCGCCGGGCGCAGGCTGGGAAACTCCATGCGCCCCAGCTGGATCTGGTGGGCGCGCAGCGTGCGGTCGCTGGCCTCGTAGCGCAGCGCAAACTCCACCTCCAGGCTGCCCTGGTGGCTGCGCCGCAGCGCCGGGCCGGCCACATCCAGCGCCATGACTGCGCCCAGCCGGTTCACTTCGGGCAGCAGGCGCAGGTGGGGCGCCTGCACGCTCAGGTTGAACAGGCCTTGTACCGGCACGTTGCGCGGAAACTTGGGGTCCACCATGGCCTGCAGTTGGGCCAGGGGCACGGTGTAGCTGGGCTGCGCCAGCGCGCCCCGCGCCACCAGCAGCACCGCGCCGCCCAGGGCGATGCCCCGGGTGGCGTGGGTCAGGAATCGTCGGCGATGCAGCATGGGTGCTTTCCGTCAAAACCGTTGTGACACCGCGGTAGCAAAAAGGTGCCCAAGGCTTGCTGCAGGCGTTGTTACCAGAAGTTTGTGGATTTTGTGGCGATAGCGCCAGTGCTATATGCCTTGGGTGCTATCAAAATAGTTGCATTTACACGCGGGATGCGGGATGGCGGTGGCGGGGCTCGCCCGCCACCGGTGCGACCAGCGCCGCGCTCAGCGCCCCACGACCGACCAGCCCGCCCGCTGGTTGTTCTTGTCGTTCTCGTACTCCCACGCGGTGCCGCAGCGGTCGCACACATAGCGGGTGATGGTGACGGTGCCGTCCTCACGGTCTTCCTTGCGGTTGCCGCGCTGCACCAGCTCGGCATGGCCCGGCGCCTTGCGCCAGTTGCGCTGGATGCCCTGGCAGGGCTCGCACAGGGCCATGGGTTTGAGTTCGTTCTGTCGGGCCAGGTCTTTGGTCATGGGGTGGCAGCCGTCGTGGCTGGTATGTGGGTGGGTTTGTGTGTGCGGGGCGGCTACTGTAAGGCACCTGCAGGTGCAGGGGCACAGCGCTGTGGTTTCATTTCAAGCCAAATTGGCCTCTGGCGCTTGATTGATAAGCGCAAGCAGCTATCAAATCAGGACTGATCCCTCAGGCGGGCCGCCAAGGCCTTGGCCATGCGCGCGTTGTGCAGCACCACGCCCGCACGCTCCACCTGCTGGCGCGCTTCCACTACGAAGCCCTGGGCTGCAAAAAAAGGCTCGGCGGTCAGGCTGACATGCGCGTACAACTGCGTGATGGCGCGCTGCGCCGCTTGCGCGTGAATGTGCGCCATCAGCGCCCGGGCCACGCCCTGTCGTGCGAACGCCGGGGCCACGAAGAACATGTCGATATAGCCGTTGGCCTGCAGGTCGGCAAACCCGGCGATGGCGCCCCTGCTCTGCGCTTGCGCGATGAAGGGCTGGTTGGCACGCATGCGCTCTGCCCACTGTGGGGCGTCATGGTGCAGTGGAGCCCAGGCGGCGAGTTGTTCGGCGGTGTAGTTCTTGCAAGCCAAGCCATGCACCGAGGCATGGAAAACTGCGCGCAATGCAGGTTCGTCGCCGGGGCAGAAGTTGCGGATGGGGATGGATGGCATGGCGGGCAAGCGGCACAGAAAAAAGGCCGCGATGGTGCCACAGCCCTGCGCGGATGGGGAAGACGTCAGCCCGCCGCCATGCGCAGCCTGCGCGCTGCATCTTCGTCGCGCGCGTCGTCAATCTCGCGCAGCACGGCCTGCATGTCCACATCGGCATGCGTGGGCGCATAGATGCCGGTGAGCGGCGTCTCGTTGCTCAGCAGCCCGCTCTGGTACAGGCTCCAGATTTCGGGGCCGTATTGGGTGGTGCGCAGCTCGGGGGCAAACTGGCCGAAGAAGTCGCGCAGGTTGGCCACGTCGCGCAGCAGCATGCGCTGGGCGTGGTTGTTGCCCGCAGCGTCCACGGCCTGGGGCAGGTCGATGATGACGGGGCCGTCGTGGCCCGCCTCTTCACCTTCTGTGCCAGGCAGGTGGGCCAGCAGGATGTTGAACTCCGACAAGTCCCCATGCACCACCCCCGCACACAGCATGCGCACCACCTCGGCCACCAGCGTGGCGTGGTGGGTGCGCGCGTCTTCGGGCGTGAAGCTCACATCGTTCAGGCGCGGGGCGGCATCGCCGTGGGCATCGGTCACCAGCTCCATCAGCAACACGCCGTCATGAAAGTTGTAGGGCTGCGGCACGCGCACGCCGGCGGCGGCCAGGCGGTAGAGCGCATCGACCTCGGCGCTTTGCCAGGCGGCCTCTTGCTCTTGCCGGCCAAACTTGCTGCCCTTGGCCATGGCACGGGCCGAGCGCGAGTTCTTGACCTTGCGGTTCTCGGTGTAATCCACGGCTTGGCGAAAGCTGCGGTTGTTCGCTTCTTTGTAGATCTTGGCGCAGCGCGTTTCGTCACCGCAGCGCACCACGTAGACCATGGCCTCCTTGCCGCTCATGAGCTGCCGGACCACGGTGTCGATCAGGCCTTCCTCGATGAGGGACTGCAGGCGGGGGGGAGCTTTCATCGGTGCATTTTGCCCGTGTCGCGCAATCCCCCGGCGGACCGTGTGCCAAAGTGCGTTTTGCTCAGCCCGTGCTGCACACCGCGCGCAGCCGCAGGTGCGTGGCATCGTCCGCAGCCACCGGCAACTGGTGCTTGGCCTGCAGGTAGTGGTGGGTGAACACGTCCAGGTATGCCTCCAGCGCCTGTGCGGCCTGCAGCTCGCCCGCCAGCTCCAGGCACAGCGCGCCGACCTCGGACGTACAGAAGTGGTCCATGCGTGTGGATCGGCGCAGGTGGTAGCGCGAGAGCTGCTCGGGCTGCAGGCTCAGCACGGGCAGGTGGTTGAGGTAGGGGCTCTTGCGGAACATCTTGCGCGCCTCGGGCCAGGTGGCGTCGAGCAGCACGAACAGCGGGCGTTTGCCCTCGGCCTGGGCCACCTGCGTGACCACGCGCTCGGGCGCCACGAACTCGCCGGGGAACACCACATACGGCTGCCACTGCGGGTCGGCCAGCAGCGTCAGCAGGTCGGGGTGCACTTCGGTGCGCGCCCAGCCAAACGCATAGGTGTCGGCCACCACGTCGGCGATCAGCCAGCCGGTGTTGCTGGGCTTGAGGGGCTCGATGTCCGCCATCAGCAGGCACATGCCCGCGCGCGTGGGCCGCACGGGCCGCAGCGCGCAGATGCAGTGGCTGGGCACCAGGCGGCAGCCCGCACAGCGTTCGCCCTTGGGGCCGCCCCGGGCCAGAAAGGGCTTGGCACTGCGGGCCAGCCGCTCGGCGCGCAGGCGTGCCACCGCATGCGGTGGGACAGGTGGTGTGACGGATGGTGTGTCGGTGGTGGCCACGTCAGTCGCCAAGGGGGCTGCGGGCTGTGTCACCGGCCGCCCGCACGTTCCAGCGCAAACAGCGGCAGCTCTGCCAGCGGGCTCAGCCACACGCCACCACCCAGCTCGGTAAAGCCCTCGCCCAGCGTGCGGCGGTACAGCTGTGCGGGGTGGCGGAACATGCGCGGGTCGGTCACCTGCTCGTCCACCACATCCTGCTCCCAGTCCTCGCGCGCGACGGCCTCCACATACAGGGCGCCCCGGCTCAGGCGCGCCAGGTTGCGCATGGCCTTTTGCACGTCCGCCTCGCTCAGGTAGGGCAGCACGCCCTGGCAGATGACCAGGTCGTACGGCGTGCGGGCCTTGTAGTCCACCACCGAGCCGCGCTCCCACCCAAACCGCTGGCACAGGTATTCGCTGAACTCCACGCCGTGGAACTGCGCCTGCGGAAAATGCCGTGCGATCACATCGCGCCACAGGCCAATGCCGCAGCCCACATCCAGCACCCGCCGCACGGGCACGCGCAGGTACTGCAGGTAGCTGCACACGAACGCGCCCAGGCGCTCGGTGTGCGCCGGGTCCACCACGCTGGTCTTCTTGTCGAAGTAAAAGCGCTGGTAGTACGCCTCGTCAAAAATGGCCGCGTCTGCGCTGCCGGTCACTGGTTTCACTGCTGCTTCCTTTTGCCCCGAACCGCCTGCGGGGCAGCCGCACGATGGCGATTCGAGGTGGCTGTTCGAGGCGGCGAGTATCGCCCACGGGAGTGTGGGCCTCTGGCGGTGTAGTCTGCGGCCATGGATTCGCTGATCTCCGCATCCGCCCGCGCACTGGCCGCCGGGGACCCGCTGGGCGCCCTCAAGCGCGTGGCCCTGCGCGACGACCCACCCGCCCTGGCCTTGCGCGGCATTGCCATGGCGCAGCTGGGCGAACACCCCCGTGCGCGCGACCTGCTGCGGCAGGCTGCGCGTGCCTTTGGCGCCCACGAAGCCCAGGCGCGCGCCCGTTGTGTGGTGGCCGAGGCCGAGGTGGCGCTGGCCATGCGCGACCTGGGCGGGTTACCCCGCCCGCTGCTGGAGGCGGCCGACACGCTGCAAGCCCACGGCGACACCGCCAACGCCACACAGGCGCGGCTGATTGCGGCGCGGCGGCTGCTGCGCATCGGCCGCCTGGACGAAGCCGCAGCGGCCATGGACGCCATGGCGACCGCCCCCACAGCGGGCGACCTGCCCCCCGCCCTGCGGGCCATGGCCGACCTGACCCTGGCCGAGCTGGCGCTGCGCTCGCTGCACATCGCCTCCGCCAGCGCGGCGCTGGACCGTGCGCAGGAGGCCGCCGAGCAAGCCCATGTACCCGCCCTGCTGGCTGAGGTGGCCCAGGCGCGCGCCCTGCTGGACCAGCCCGCAGCGCGGCGCGTGGGGGCGGGGGTGGACCAGCCGCTGCGCCTTTCCGATGTGGCAGACCTGCTGGCATCGGGCGCGCTGGTGGTGGATGCATGTCGGCGCTGCGTGGGGGTGGGCGGTGGCCCCTCCTCCACAGACGCCGCCGTGTGGCAACCGCTGGCACGCCGGCCCATCCTGTTCACGCTGGTGTGTGCGCTGGCGCAAGCCTGGCCCGGCGATGCAGGGCGCGAGGCGCTGATTGCGCAGGCCTTTCGCACCCGCCACCCCGACGACACCCACCGTGCGCGGCTGCGGGTGGAGGTGGGGCGCCTGCGCGCGCTCCTGCGGCCGCTGGCGCGTATCGAGGCCACAGCGCGCGGCTTTGCGCTGCAGCCCTTGGACGCACGGCCGGTGGTGGTGCTGGCGCCGCCCATTGATGGCGAGCAGGCGGCGCTGCTGGCTCTGCTGTCGGACGGTGCGGCCTGGTCCACCTCGGCGCTCGCGTTGGCCACGGATGCCAGCCAGCGCACCGTGCAGCGCGCGTTGGCCGAGCTGGAAGCACAAGGCCGTGTGCGCTCCATCGGCCGCGCGCGTGCGCAGCGCTGGCTGGCGCCGCCGCTGTCCGGATTCACGACGATCTTGTTACTCCCTGCTGCGCTGCCGATTGCATAAAGTGGACGCCAAGCCCCCACCGGGCCACCCCACAGGAGCCAACCATGACCGCATGCACCCACAGCGACCCGACACCCGCCACCCTCCGCCGCCACCCTTCACAACCCGCCGAGATCGTGCGCGAATACGGCCCCTTTGCGGGCGCGGACAGCGTGCACGGCGTGACCCACGACGGCCAGCATGTCTGGGCGGCCACGGGGGCGCACCTGGTGGCCTTCGATGCCGCCACGGGCGATACCCGGCGCACGCTGGCGGTGGCCAGCGATGCCGGCACTGCGTTTGACGGCAGGCACCTGTACCAGATCACCGAGGCGCGCATCGACAAGATCGACCCCGCCACCGGCCAGGTGGTGGCCTCCATTCCTGCACCCGGCAACGGCAACGACTCGGGCCTCACCTGGGCCGAAGGCAGCCTGTGGGTGGGCCAGTACCGCGACCGCAAGATCCACCAGATCGACCCCGCCACCGGCGCCATCCGGCGCACCATCGAGTCCGACCGCTTTGTGACCGGCGTGACCTGGGTGGACGGCGAAATGTGGCACGGCACCTGGGAGGGTGACGAGAGCACGCTGCGCCACATCGACCCTGCCACCGGCGCCGTGCTGCAGCAGCTCGACATGCCTCAAGGCGTGGGCGTGAGCGGCCTCGAATCGGACGGTGCCGACCTCTTCTACTGCGGGGGCGGCGGCAGCGGCAAGGTCCGCGCTGTGCGCCGGCCCAAGGCGGCCCGCCCCTGAGCCCCTGACACCTTCAGCCCTTGAGCGACGCGGCGCCCCGCCGCACCCACCACCCCTTGCCACCACAGGCCCTGCGCGCATCACGCGATGTCGCAGGCCGGGGACAGGTGCGCCTGCCAGCGCCTCCCTCCCCACGCAATTCTCCGTCCCGCAACGTCATCCACCATCCACCAGGAGCACCCCCATGAACGCACCCACCCCCCACCCCGTGGTTTCTACCGACGAATGGCTGGCCCAGTGCCACGCGCTGCTGGCCCGCGAAAAGGCCCTGACCCGCCTGCATGACGAGGTCGCCGCGCAGCGCCGCGCGCTGCCCTGGACCCGCGTGGACAAGCGCTACACGCTGGACACCCTGCAGGGCCCGCGCGCCTTGGCCGACCTGTTCGATGGCCGCAGCCAGCTGCTCGTGCAGCACTTCATGTTTGGCCCCGGGTGGGAGCAGGGCTGCCCCAGCTGCTCCTTCATGGCCGACCACATGGGCGGCATGGAGCTGCACCTGCAGCACCGGGACGTGTCGGTGCTCGCCGTCTCGCGCGCGTCGCTGGCCGAGATCGAGCGCTTTCGCCAGCGCATGGGCTGGCAGTTTCGCTGGGCGTCGTCGCACGGCAGCGACTTCAACCACGACTTTGCCGTGAGCTTCACGCCCGAACAGCGCGCACGCGGCCACGGCGAGGTGTTCTACAACTACGGCATGCAGCCGTTCCCCGCCGATGAGGCGCCGGGCATCAGCGTGTTTGTGCGCAGCGATGCGGGCGAGGTGTTCCACGCCTACTCCACCTTCGGGCGCGGCGTGGAGGCCATGATGGGCACCTACCAGCTGCTGGACCTCACGCCCCGAGGCCGCCACGAGACCAACCCCGCCTACCCCATGGACTGGGTGCGCCACCACGACCGGTATGCACCTTCCCAGCCAGCGGCTGGGTCTGCGGTTGGGCCAGCTGCACAGGCGCCACAGCCTTCACCGGCCCACACGGCGCCGGGCGGGTGCTGCTCCACACGGGGCTGAACCACACACGGTTGAGACCGCGACCATGGACGCCACCCTCTGGCCCTGGCTGGCCGCTGCGGCCATGGGGGCACTGCACGGGCTCAACCCCCTCACGGGCTGGGGGCTGGCCACCACCTGGAGCCTCTGTGCGCGTGACCACAGCATGCCGCTGCGCGCACTGCTGCCCATGGCCGTTGGGCACCTGGCCGCCGTGGCACTGACGGCGGCCAGGTGGTGTGGGGGCTGTCGTTGTCGCCACCTGCCCTGCTGGCGGTGGCGGGCGGCCTGGGCGGGGTGGTGATAGTCGCTCGCGTGCGTCTGACGGGGGCGGCGTGGCATCGCCAGCGCAAGCCCGCCCGGCCTGTGGGCATGGCGCTCTGGTCCTTTGGGGTGGCCACGGTGCACGGTGCCGGGCTGGCGCTGGTGCCTGCACTGGCGCCGCTGTGCGGGGGCGGTGGCGCTGCAGGTGGAGTGGCCTCTGGGGGCGACCGGCTCTCCACCCCCTTGCTGTTCGCGCTGGCCGCGCTGGGGGTTCACACCCTGGCCATGCTGGCCGTCACCGGGGCCATGGCCGCTGCGGCCTGCCACAGTGTGCAGGGCGTCCAGCGCTGGCTGCAACGCTACCGGGGTTGCAGCGGGGGGCCTGCCCGTTGATCAGGCCTTGGCCGGGCGGTGCAGGGCGCAGATCTTGTTGCCGTCCGGGTCGCGCAGGTACGCCAGGTACAGCTTGCCGCCGGGGCCTTCGCGCCAGCCGGGGGGGTCTTCGCAGGTGATGCCACCGTTCGCTACACCGGCGGCGTGGAAGGCATCGGCCTGCTCGGGCGACTGCATGGCAAAACCGATGGTGCCGCCATTGGCAAAGGTGGCGGGCTCGCCGTTGATGGGGGTGGTGATGCCAAAGGTACCGGTGGGGCCGCGATAGAAGTAGCGGTTCTTGTTGGCCACCCCGGGCGGTACGCCCAGCGCCCCCAGCAGCGCGTCATAAAACTTCTTGGACCGCTCCAGATCGTTCACACCGACCATCACATGACTGAACATTCATCGTCTCCTGTAGGCCCCTCAGGGGGCGGGTTGTGGCCAACGGTTGGCGTTGGCATGTTAGCGGGTGGCTATCGCCATCGCCGGCGCGGGCCACAAGCCCCTGTGCGGCACTCAGAGGCAGGGGCATTGGGCGGGCCGTGCCGCTGGCCCCAGAGCGCCCCCACAGGCTTCATGGAGGCCGTTTTGAGGCAAAAATGCGCCATGGCGCTAGTGCAATATGCCTGAATAGCTATCTAATTAATAGCAAATGTCGGCAGCGCCCACAGGCTCCACGCACTGCCCCATCCCCTGGTATTGCCCTTTGAACACACCCTCACCCCCCATGCTGCCCACTGCCTCCCACCCCCACTTCACCCCGGTGCCCCTCGGCAAGGCCTACCGCCTGCTCAACCACGGCCCCGTCGTGCTGGTGTCGGCCGCCCACGCGGGCCAGCACAACGTCATGGCGGCATCGTGGGCCTGCGCACTGGACTTTGCGCCGCCCAAGGTCACGGTGGTGCTCGACAAGGCCACCCGCACGCGCGAGCTGGTGGAGGCCAGTGGCTTCTTTGCCCTGCAACTGCCCACCGTGCCCCTGGCCGCGCTGACTGTGGCGCTGGGTACCGACAGCGCCAAGACCACGCCCGACAAGCTGCAGCGCCATGGCGTGCCGTTGTTTGAAGCGCCCGGCCACCCGCCGCAGGCCACGCCCCCGCTGGTGCAAGGCTGCGCCGCCTGGCTGCTGTGCCGCGTGATCCCCGAGCCGCACAACCAGCAGGCCTATGACCTGTTCATCGGCGAAGTGGTGGCCGCCTGGGCTGACGACCGTGTGTTCCGCAACGGGCACTGGGAGTTCGACACCGCGCCGGATGACCTGCGCACGCTGCACTATGTGGCGGGCGGGCAGTTTTATGCGACGGGGGCTTCCATCAGGGTGTGAGCCCGGGTGCAGGGGGCGCGTCGCCGCTGTGGCAGGCAGTGCGGGCTCCTGATCACCGCCTGCAGCGATGGGGGCGCAACGCTCGGCCGCGCAACGTCCGCCGCGCCGCCCTGTCTCACTCCCCGTCCAACATCCCCACCTGCTTCAGCTCTGCAAACTTGGCCGCCATCGTCGGGTTGCCGCGGGTCAGCTTCTTGATCGTGAGGTCTTCGGCCTTGTCATTGGCCAGGCGCAGGTTGTTGGCCGACTTGTGCAGCGCTTCCTTGGTCTTCTCCAGGTCCTTGATGGCCTCGTCAATGCGCTTGACGGCCTCTTCAAACCCGTCCGACGCCAGCCGCCAGTTGCGCCCAAACGCGCCCTTGAACTCCTCCAGCTGCGATTCAAACTTGGTGATGTCCAGGTTCTGCGCCTTCACCAGCGCCAGCTCTGATTTGTATTGCAGCGACTTCATTGCAGCGTTGCGCAGCAGCGTGATGATGGGGATGAAGAACTGTGGCCGCACCACGTACATCTTGGGGTAGCGGTAGAACATGTCCACGATGCCGGTGTTGTACAGCTCGCTCTCGGGCTCCAGCAGCGACACCAGCACCGCGTACTCGCAACCCTTTTCATTCCGGTCCTTGTCCAGCTCTTTCAGGAAGTCTTCGTTGCGCTTCTTGGTGGCCGTCTCGTCGCTCTCGTTCTTCATCTCGAACATGATCGAGACAATCTCGTTGCCCGCCTCGTCCACATCGCGAAAGATGTAGTCGCCCTTGCTGCCGCTGCGCGCGTCGTTATCCTTCTCAAAGTACGCACGCGGAAACGCCGTGGCGCGGATGCGGTTGAACTCTGTCTCGCAGTGCTGCTCCAGCGTCTCGCCCACCATCTTGGTCGACAGCCGCGCCTTCATGTCCCGCAGCCGCGCAATCTCGCCATCGCGGTCACGCAGCTGCAAGGCGTACTGCTCCTTGATGGCGGTCTCTTCGAGCTGCTTTTTCACCACCACCAGGTTCAGGTTGTTCTGGAGTTCATCACGCTCGCGGGCCACCACCGTCACTGCCTCGGTCACCGCCAGCCTGCGCGCCACCTCGGCCGCCTCCAGTTGCGATTTGAGCTGCTGGATCTCCGCATCTTTCTTGGCGGCCACGCCCTGCAGCTCCTGCGCAAGCCGCGCTTGTGCCAACTGGTCCGCGGCCTGCTGCGCCAGCCGCGCACGCTCCAGCTCATTCGCCAGGGCATCGCGCTGTTTTTCCACCGCGTTCAGCGCCTGCGCCACGGCCAGGTCACGCTCCACCGCGCCTGCATCCAGTTGCGCCTTCAGGGCCTGAATCTCGGCATCTTTGGCCGCAGCCGCCTTCTGCAACTCATTGGCTACCTGGGCCTGCGCCAGCGCCACCGCATTGCGCTTGTCCTGCTCCGCAAGCTCCAGCCGCTCATGCAACTGCGCATGGAAGTCCGCATCTCGCACCTGCTTGAGGATGTCGGCGTAGCCGGATTCGTCCACCTTGAAGGCTTTGTGGCAGTGGGGGCAGATGATCTCGTGCATGGGGGATGGGACTCTTCGTGTTGGTTGGACTGGTTTTGGGCCAGCTTGCTGCAGCCGATGCAGGAAGTGGAATGCAGCTATTTTCTAATTAAATAGGGCTGTAGCTATTGTGCAATGTGCGCAATCAGCTATAAAAACCGTAGCAAATGCAGCGCCAGTTCAGCCCATTGGCGTGCACAACTCTTCAAAAAAAACCGTCGATGCCAGCCACAAAGGCAATCGTCTACCCCCAGGGCATCACCTTCAAAGCCCGCATGGGCTTAGCCCCAGCAGCCACGGCGAAGTCCACTGCGTTCTCAAAGCAAAGCGCCATGCTGCTGCTTGAGATTAATAGGATCACCTACCTTTGCTTTCTATTTGAAGAAAGAGAGTGTTTAGCTTCATCAGGCCTATGACATTTCAAACCAATGTGTACAAATTGATGATTGCCAGAAGGAGAAAAAAGAGAGCGATCAAGGTTATATATGTATCTGGAATGTGTTTCGCAATCAAGAGACTCGCTGTCGAAACGAAGCTCACGCCAACCGAATAAGCAGTTGCGTAAAGATAGGTGTTAAATGCGTTTTTCTCATCTAGCCAGCGGTAGAACGGTGTGTCGGCTTTAGAAAAAAAGGTCCAAAAGTAAGCTAGCGCGGCAGCAAGCATCACTGCACCAAAAAGCGTCGCAATATCCAGAGCTGCATTCTTAAAAAAGTCCTCAATTCCAGCCATGGGGCACAACAGACATATCAAGAGGAGAGTGCTCCCTGCAGCAATGATTTCGACTACATATGCCCACCAAACAAGCTTTCTATTCATCTTGCGCATAGACCGGATGTAGCCTGTCTATCTCTGCGGTAATTGCTATCAATGCCCTTTGAGCTTCTTTTGTCTTGGCGTTCGCATGTAAGCCTCTTACGAAATCTCTAAGGCCACGAACATTTCCCCTGGCTGCTGCAGAGCCGGAACTCGCTCTTTCCAGCGCGCCGTTTCTCAGACCCTCAAACTGTACTTCTCCTTTCTTGTATCCCTGCTCAGCCAGCACCGCGGAAGCAAATGGACGAGTGTCCTCGTCTTTTGCCAATCCACTTGGATTTTTCATGTCTTGGGTAATTTCGCGGATTCCACTCCGAGAGAGGTCTTCATATAAGAGCTTCGTGTATCTATTCAATTCAGGGTTGGGAATCCGCAACGTCACACGCATTCTGGTCAAGCGATCGAAAGAGCGAAAGAGACCAATGATTCCATTCTTCTCAGGTACTGGTTCCAGTGCAATCGAGGACCAATACTCATGACTACTGGCAGAACTTGAAAGGATACGCTGGAAGAATTCCAACCATGCTGTTTGGGACAGCTCTGCTGTGTGCTCGATTGCAACCAAATGCCGCGAAAGATCAAAAATGCAAACAGCAGTACTTGCAAGCGGTGGATTTAGGGAAGACGTCCCTGTAGCCATACCCTCATCTGTCACGATTGAACCGTCTCGTTCAATAACACTGCGAGCAAGAATTAAATGGATTAAGTTCCGATTGGGTGAGACAGTGCTTAAGTCTTGGTACTCCCTAACGCTCCACTTGAAGATAGCAGTTCTAGTTCTCTGAATTTGATCGTGCATTGGATCCGTCGCATGTTCCAACACAGATGCGATGGGGCCATCCCCTCGAAGTCTTTTTGGCAACACATCGATAAAGAGATCACTTGCATCCTCTATGTTCAATCTAAAGAGCTCAAACTGAAACTGTCTTGCCAATTTTTCTTCCCCTTATTGCTGATGAAAAATTCGATTGTTGATGCCAGTAGGTTACGGGTTTGCCCTGAAAAGCCGGCTATTGAAACCACGCATATAAAGACTTTCCGAATTGGCTGTGGTCATTGGCTCCGATGAGTAAGCGCTGAGTAGCCCGCGTCGCCGCCACATACAACACCCGCGCCGCCTCCCTGCGCGCCTGCGCCTCGGCCTCCGACTGCGCCGATGCGCCCTCTCCAGGCTCGGTAGCCTCAGCCCCCATGTGCTCCAGCCGCTCCACCCCCGGTATTGCCACCACGGGGAATTCCAGCCCCTTGCTGACCTTCATGGTCATCACCTTCACGCTGTTGGCCAGCGGGTCATAGTCGCCTGGGCCCCGGCGGTTTTGCACGGGTATGCCGCGCTTGTAGAGGGTGCTGGCGCACAGGTCGCGGATTTTTTCGGTGCGGCACAGCACGGCCATGTCGCCCCAGGCAAAGCCATCGGCATGTGCGCCTTGCAGCAGTTCGGCGATCCTGGCGGCTTGTTCGGGCAGGGTGGGCAAGTTAATGACGATGGGCTCTGGGCCGTCGCGGCCGCAGCTCACGGGTTTGACGAGGGGGATGCCGTCGTCGTCGCGGTCTTCGGCGGTGAGCAGGTCGCCCGCGATGGCGTTGGCGGTTTGCAAAATTTGCCGCGTGTTGCGGTAGTTGATCTTGAGGATGGTGGTGCGGCCCTGCGCCTGGATGCCCACGCTTTTGAAGCTGAAGTTCTTTTTGCGGCCGCGCTCGTAGATGCTTTGCGCGTCGTCGTACAGCACCAGCAGGCTGTTGGTTGTGGGGTCCACCATTTGGGTGACGAGCTTGAGCCATTCGGGCGCAAAGTCGTGGCCTTCGTCGATGAGCACGGCCAGGTATTGGCCGGTGGGGATGTGGCCCCGGTCTACGCCGTTGATGACGCGCTGGACCATGTCGGCAAAGAAGGCATCTTGCGACTGGTTGTTGGCCGGTAAGGTCTGCCCGTAGGCTACCAGTTGGGCGCGGGCCCATTTGTGGAAGTGGACGCAGTGCACGCGTTCGCTCAGGCCCTTGGCGGCCATGGTGGCGGCGAGCTTTACGGCTAGCGGCTCGTTGTAGCAAAGCACCAGCACAGGCTTGCCTGCGGCATGGGCGCGGGCCAGGTATTCGGCGCGGTAGCCCAGGATCATGGTTTTGCCAGAGCCCGCCACGCCGTGGATGACGCGGTGGCCGTCGCCCAGGCTGCGGGCCAGTTGCTCTTGCTGCAGGTCCATCACCCGCAGCATGTCGGGCACCTCGGCCTGCATGTCGGCCTCGTCGAACAGGCTGGCCTGCTCGGGGATGCGCACCTGCGGGAAGAGGATCCAGCGCACGCGGTCGATCTGCGGCAGGGTAAGCGTGTGGTAGCGCTCGTAGGGGAACATCTCCCACAGGCGACTCTGAAAAGTCTCGGGCTCCACGCTGTCGGTCATCTCGTCACTGCAGATGACACGGTGGGGCGCAATGGCCTGGCCTAGCTGCGCTTCGGTGAACTGTTTGCGCGTGATGTTGGGCAGCACCACGCCGTAGCTCCAGGCAAACACTACTTCGCCCTGGCGGCGGCCTTCGGGGTGCACAAGGCGCTTGTCGGCGCGCAGTGCATCCAGCACGGCATGGGCGTAGTGGCGAGCCTGGGCGAAGGGGGCTTTGATGGCTTTGGGCTCGCCGCTGGCGGCGTCCAGAATCGTCCAGTCTTCCTTGTCGGCCTGCACGATGGTGCCCAGGCGAAAGTCTTTCACTTCCAGAATCAACAAACCCCGACTGGGGTGCAGCACGATGAAGTCGGGGTGCAGTTGCTGCGGGCCTACGGGTACGTCGTACCAAAGCAGGTAGTCGTCGTCGAGTTTGTCTTCCAGCCTCTCGGCCAAGCGCTTTTCTCCAGAGGTCATGCGCCGCAAGCACGCACCCAGTGCCGGTATCAATGTCGCCATGCCGCCAGTTGCCTCCCTATGTTGTGCACTGCATATCTTTGTATGCAGTTGTTAAGGCACTTTAGGTGGTGTGGGGCAGTGGGGCGCAACTTTTCGATGCCAAGCGTGTTGGCGGGCGCTGGTTGAGTGGGCCGCTGCAGAAGGACTTAGGTAGCCAAGACCATTCAAACCATATTGGCCTGTAGCGCTTATCCAATAAGCGCTGGCAGCTATCAATTCCATATCAATCAACTAACGCCCCTCCGGCACAGGGCGTGCACTGGCGCCGCCCTGCAAGTCCCTGCAGTGCCGTCAGGTAAATTGCCCCGCATGCCGAACACCTCTTCGCCCCCCTCTGCCGCCGCCCCCGCATCCCTCATCGACTCCCGCCAGGCCGCGTGGCGCCTGCTGACCACGCTGGGCCTCGTCGTGCTGGGCAACAGCAGCATGTATGTCGTGTCGGTGGTGCTGCCCGCCGTGCAGGCCGAGTTTGGCGTGGGCCGTGCGGATGCGTCGCTGCCTTACACGCTGATGATGGTGTGCCTGGGGCTGGGCGGCATCTGGACCGGGCGCATGGCCGACCGGCATGGGCTGATGCCGGTGCTGTGCGTGGGCGCGGTGGCCGTGTGTGGCGGGTTTGTGTGGGCTGGGCTGTCGGGCAGCATCTGGGGGTTTGGGCTGGCGCACGGACTGATGGGGCTGATTGGCAGCTCGGCCACATTTGCGCCGCTGATGGCCGACACCGCGCTGTGGTGGAACAAGCGGCGCGGCATTGCGGTGGCGATCTGCGCCAGCGGCAACTACATTGCGGGCGCGCTGTGGCCGCCCATCGTGCAGCACGGCATTGAGCTGATCGGCTGGCGCCACACCTATGTGCTGCTGGGCATTGTGTGTGGGGTGGGCATGCTGCTGCTGGCACTGCGCATGCGCCAGCGCGCGCCGGTGGCGCAGATGGATGCAGCACCAGCAGCGGTGGCACCGGCCGCGTCGGGTGCAGCGCCCTCGCCGTTGCCGCTCGACCGCAGCCGCCCGTTCGGTCTGCGCCCGCTGCATGCACAGCTATTGCTGTGTGTGGCGGGCGTTGCGTGCTGCGTGGCCATGGCGATGCCGCAGGTGCACATCGTGGCCTATTGCACCGACCTGGGTTTTGGCGCGGCGCGCGGGGCCGAGATGCTGTCGCTGATGCTGGCCTGCGGCATCGTCAGCCGCCTGGTGTCGGGCGTGATCTGCGACCGCATTGGCGGCGTGCGCACGCTGCTGCTGGGGTCGGCTTTGCAGGGGGTGGGGCTGGCGCTGTTTTTGCCGTTTGACGGGCTGGTGCCGCTGTATGTCATCTCGGCGATGTTCGGGCTGTTCCAGGGCGGCATCGTGCCCGCCTACGCCATCATCATCCGCGAGTATTTCGCCCCACAGGAGGCCGGTGCGCGGGTGGGTGCGGTGATCATGGCCACGCTGATCGGCATGGCGCTGGGGGGCTGGATGTCGGGCTGGATTTTTGACCTGACGGGCAGCTACCGCGCGGCGTTTTTGAACGGCATGGGGTGGAATCTGCTGAATCTGTCGATCGTGGGCTGGCTGTTCTGGCGCGTGCGCCAACAGCGCGCTGTGACAGCGCGGCCGCAGCACAGCCCGGGGTAAGCCGGGCAGGCGCCGCCAGCCGGCACCATCAGCGATTTAGGCCGTCTGCAGGTAGCGCCCTGCCAATTCTTTCTGCGCGGCGGCGTCCACGTCCAGCACGTCCACCAGATAGGGCTGCAGACCGCCATAGTCGTTGTCCACCATGTGCAGAGCGGCATCCAGAAACTCCTCTTGCACGCGCCAGAGCACGCGCAGCACTTCTTCCGGCGCGTGGCTGCCCATGCCCGGTGGGGGCTGGTAGAGCGTGTTGGTGAGCAGGTAGTCGTGCATGACCACATCGCGCGGCACGCCCAGGGTCAGCAGGATGAGGGCGGCGGCAAAGCCGGTGCGGTCTTTGCCTGCGGTGCAGTGGAACACGGTGGGCGCGTCGCTGGCCAGCAGCAGGCGGAACAGCTCGGCAAAACGTGGGGCGTTGTCGTGCACAAAACCCCGGTAGGTGTCCTGCATCAGGCCCACGGCGTCTTGCGCCGTGAGCTGGCGGCCGGTGCGTTGCAGCTCCAGCGCGCGCTGCACCACGGTGGGTTCGATGTGCAGTGGGTGGTAGGCCACGCCGGGCAGTGCGTAGGCATACGCGGCGCTTTCGGCCTGGCCGCGAAAGTCCACCGCGCGGGCCACGCCCAGGTCTGCCAGCAGGGCCTGGTCCTCGGGCGTCAGGCCCGCCGCCAGGTGGTCAGAGCGGAAGATGCGGCGCCATTTCACCGGGCGGCCATCATGGCCGGTGTAGCCGCCGAGGTCGCGGAAGTTGGTGGCGCCTGCGAGGGGGACGGACCGGGTGGGGGATTGCTCTTGCTGCATGGTGCTTGGCACGGTTGAGTGGTGGGTGGTGAGTGGGATACGAAAGCAACAAGGATAGTCGGGCACTGCGGCAGCTGCATGTCGCACGGGTGGCTGGAGGAAGTCGAGTACGACGGCTGACTGGCTGACCACCCACCCCGAAAGCCGCCGCCTGCGCCACGTCGATATGCAGAATGCGGGTATGCAGCGCTTGGTGCCCGTCCCCTCCGATTTGCAGCCCTGGCTGATGGCCGCCGTGGTGGTGGACGCCCCGGCGGCGCTGGCGCAATCGCATTTCCCGGCCATGGTGGCGAGCATGCTGGTGGTGCGGCTGGCCGGGCAGGTGGTGTGCCGGGGCGCGCCCGTGCCGCCATCGGCCTGGATGAGCGCCAGCACCACGGCCACGGTGTACGAACACAGCGGGCCGGTGCGGGCCGTGGGACTGGTACTGCAGCCTGAGGCCGCAGCGGCGCTGTTTGCCACCGCGCGCGGGCTGGTGAACACACTGCGGCCGCTGGCAGACCTGGTGGGCCCTGGGTGGGCGGAGGTGGAACACGCGTTGCGGGCAGCCGCGGACGATGGTGCGCGGCTGCAGGTGCTGTGCGACTTCATCCGCCAGTGGGTTGCGCCGCCATCGCCCTGCGAGGCGCGGCGGCAACAGGCGCTGGCTTTGCTACACGCGGCCAACGACGATGCAACAGACGCGGGCCAGCGTCTGGGCCTGAGCCAGCGGCAGTTTGAACGCCGCTTTGTGGCGCACTGGGGCATGGCGCCCAAGCAGTTTCAGGTCATTGCACGGCTGAACAGCACGCTGGGCAACGCCCTGGCCGCGCCCGACAACCCGCTGGTGGAACTGGCGGTGGACCAGGGCTACTACGACCAGTCGCACATGGCGCGTGATGTGCGCAGGCTGGCGGGCCAGCCGCTACAGGCCCTGGTGCAGGGCAGCCGCAGCGCGGTCAGCGAACACTGGCCCCTGCAAGTGGGCGCGCAGGCGCAGCTGGGTCAGCCGCCGGAGGGATCCGCGTCCCTGCGCAGGCGTTGAGCCAGGTACAGCGGCATCACAAACGCGAGCCCGATACCAAAGCAGGCCGCGATGCAGGTCCAGCGCCACGCGCCCAGGCGGCGGTCGGCCGCCACCCAGGCTGAGAACGCCACGGCGGCCAGGTACACATCGCAGGTGATGCCGGTGGTGAGCGCGTTGGCAAAGGCATCGCGCCAGAAAACATCGGGCATCACGCTGCCGCCGCCCAGAAAGTACAGGGTGTTGAAGTACCAGGGGATGGCCAGACCGAGGGCGGCCAGCAGAACAAGAAAAACGCGCAGGGGTTGGTGGTGGTGCATCGGTGCATGCGGCCCCCAAAGAAAGAGAGAGGCCTGGGGTAGTGAATCAATGCACCGATTGAATCCGCGCGGCCCCCTCGCGGGCTAGGAAAAAAACGACATGCCCACCACAGGCCTGCACGCCAACCACAGCTGGCCGCCAGCCGCTTACTGCGCAGGCGGTAGCGACGTGACTGCGCCATCCACCGGCAGCTCCTGGCTGCCCTGGGGGCAGGGCCGGTCGGTGTAGGTGGTGCGGCCGTCCCGCACGCATTTGCGCGGCTGCGGCGCCACGGGCTGGGATGCGCCCGCCTGCGCGGGGCGGACCTGCGCAGCAGCGGGGCGCTTGTCGGGCGGCAGGGACTCGGGCCCGGGGCGGGTGATCTTTTTCCAGGCCTGTTCGGTCCAGGGTCCGGCCTGGGGCAGCCACTGGTCGGCGGTCCACCACGCCGCTGCTGCGGCGGCCAGCAGCAGTGCGGCCAGAAGGGACCAGAAGGCTCGTTCGCGGGGGCTGCGCATGGGGTGGGCCTGTGATGGGGTGGGTGACTGCCGAGCTTAAAACATCACAGTGCCCCACCCCACACGGTCACTGCTGCTTGCCTTGGGCCGCAGGGCGCCCGTAGCGCGCGGTGAGTGTGGCCTTGCCCAGGCTGTTGGCGTTGATCACGTAGCCCGCCAGCGCAGCGGTGGCGTCGGCAGGCAGGTCCAGGCGTGGCACCTTGAGTGCATGCACGGTGAAGATGTAGCGGTGCGGCGCTTCCCCCTCGGGCGGGCACGCCCCGCCCCAGGCGGCGGCGCCGTAGTCGATGCGCACATGGCTGGCGCCTGCGGGCAGCTTGGCGCCGCCAGCAGCACCGGCGTCGGGCTGCAGCTCGGTGACGCTGGCGGGGATGTTCACCACCGACCAGTGCCACCAGCCCGAGCCTGTGGGGGCGTCAGGGTCATACGCGGTGACGGCAAAGCTCTGCGTGCCTGCAGGCACACCGTTCCAGCGCAGCGCGGGCGACTGGTTCTCACCTGCGCAGCCGAATCCCTTGAACTCGAAACGCTGGGGCAAGGTGCCGTCCGCCGCAAAGTCGGGGCTGCTGAGCGTGAACGCCTGGGCATGGGCAGCCAATGCCAGGCCGATGGTGGCAAGCGCCGCGATGGAGGTAAAAGCGCGACGGGGGCGTGAAAGTGGGTGGCTCATCCAAAAAGCTCCTTGCAGTAGCGGTGTGAAACAAGGACTTGATGGTGCGGTGTGCCACGCCTTCGCACTGGCCCTGCGGCATCAAAGGCTGTGCGCTGTGCGTCAGCCGCAGTAATCAGGGCCTCAGTTGCGAGGGCGGAAAACCAAAACGCTCGCGGAACGCGGCGCTGAAGCGGCTGTGCGACTCGTAGCCGCAGCGTGCGGCGATTTCGGACACTTGTAGCGTGGAGCTTTGCAGCAGAACCAGCCCCGTCTCCAGCCGCACATCGCGCAGGCACTGGCTCACGGTTTCGCCCTCTTGTGCCAGGCGGCGCTGCAGGGTGCTGGCGCTGGTGGCAAAGGCAGCGGCGATACGCTCCACCGTCCAGTCAGCCTGCGGGCTGGGGCCCACCAGACGGCGCACCCGGTCGGCCCAGCCCAGCTCGCCGGGCGGGGCGAAGACGATGCCTGCCTCGGCCAGCATCAGCAGCACCTCGAGCGCGCGGTGTTCGCGCAGCGCCTGCGAGCTGGCATCGCTCTCCAGCGCGGCCAGGGCACGCCGGTAACTGTCTTCAAATGCCGCATCGGCCGCCAGGCCCGCACAGCCCTGCACCGCAGGCACGGCCGCAAACTGGCCGAACTGGCGGTGAAACTGCTCCACCAGTTCGGGTGCAAAACACAGCAGTCGCGCCACATAGCGGCCTTGCGGGGCGGGGTCGTTGACCACCTCCCACTGCGCGCCACGCGGCAGCACAAACACCCGCCCGCTGGGATAGCGGTGCGCCCCGCCCGGTGTGACCAGGTGCTTGGTGCCAGAGACCACCCAGCCCACCGAATCCATGCGCACCGTCACAGTGTGGATGCGGTGGTGCACCGTGGTGGCAATCTGCAACGACAGTGCGGGTTCGACCATCCATTTCTCCCTTGCGGCTCACGTTCCATCATCCGTCCGGCCCCGTGCTGGTTGAAGACGGGCTGCGCGCGGTGGCAGCTTGCAGTCAGCGGGTGCGCTCCCGCGTCACGTTCACGTCGATATCGCCAAACACGGTCACGCCGCTCGCGCCCTGGGGCTGCTGCTGGCTGGCCGGGTCGCTGGAGCGCGCGGAGCCTGTGGTGGTGCAACCCCCCAGCGCAGCGGCAACCGCGAGTGCCACCAGCGCGGTGCGGCAGACGCTGCCCGCCATCGACGCGATAGGCACCACGTTCAGCGGCTTCATCATTCGCCGCCCAGGTGGTTGCCCAGAATGCCCGCCAGCTCAAACATGCCCGCGCTGTCCTTGCCGAACACGGCGCGCAGCTTGTCATCGGCCACGATGGTGCGCTTGTCCTTGGGGTCTTGCAGGTTGTGGGCCTTGATGTATTCCCACATCTTCTTCACGGCCTCGGGGCGCGCCACCGGCTCGTTGCCAATCACGGCGGCCAGGGCTGCGCTGGGGGCCTTGCCCGCGGCGGCCTTGCGCGGGGCTTTGACAGCCGTCGTTTTGGCTGCGGCCTTCTTTGCAGGAGCTTTTTTGGCGGCAGCGCTAGTGGCTTTTGCCTTGGTTGCTATTGTTTTTGAAGCGGCGCCCGGACGGGGTGGGAACTTGCTGGGCGCGAATTCAAAGTTGACTTTGCCCGCCTCCTTGTCCCACGCCAGGTGGGCCTTGAAGTTGCGGCGCGTGCGCATGCTCACGAACTTGTCGAGCAGGTCGGTCTTGCCGGTCTCCAGCAGTTTGTGCATCTGCTCGCGCTCCACGGGCTGCTGCAGGATGATCTTGCCGCTCTTGAAGGTGCAGCTGGGCGTGGGCTGCGCCGCGGTGGGCACGGCCTTGCTGCACACATAGTTGCTGCCGTGTTCGTGCACTTCCGATCCGCAGATGGGGCAAGGGCCGAGCGCGGCGTCTTCAAACTCCACGATCTCGCCAGACTCTTCGCCCTTCTTGTCGTCGCCAAAGTCGAATTCGAGCTTGTAGTTGTGCGCCTCGTCGTCGTACTTGATGACGATCTCGGACGTGAAGGGCCAGCCCGCCTTGGAGCGGAAGCCCTCCAGCGGCCCGATCTTCTTGTCCCGCAGCAGGGCATTGGCCTCTGCCGTCTCGAACGTGCGGCCTGCGGGTGATTTGCCGAAGCTGAATCCACAAGGCTCCGCGCCCGCCTTGCCCACGCAAGCAAAGCGGCGGTAGTTTTCCTTCACCACACCGCCGCAGTTGGGGCAGGGCGATTCAAGCGTGGCGTAGTCGCCGGGGATGGTGTCGCGGTCGTATTCCTTGGCCTTCTTGACCATGCGCTCGGTCATGGCGGCGATCTCGGCCATGAAGGCTTCGCGGCTCAGTTGGCCCTTTTCCATTTGCGAGAGCTTGTACTCCCACTCGCCGGTCAGGTCGGCACGGCAGAGTTCTTCCACTTCCAGACCGCGCAGCAGCGTCATGAGCTGGAAGGCCTTGGCCGTGGGGATGATTTCGCGGCCTTCGCGCAGCATGTACTTTTCGGTCAGCAGGCCTTCGATGATGGCCGCGCGCGTGGCAGGCGTGCCGAGGCCTTTTTCCTGCATGGCTTCGCGCAGTTCGTCGTCGTCGATCTGCTTGCCCGCGCTTTCCATGGCGCCCAGCAGCGTGGCTTCGGAGTAGCGGGCGGGGGGCTTGGTCTTGAGGCCCTTGGGGTCGGCGGCCAGGGTGTTGACGCTCTCGCCGGGCTTCACCGGCACCAGGTTCTGGCCTTTGTCGCCGTCCTTGCCGCCTTCGACTTCGTCAGCCGCTTCCTTGCCATAGATGGCCAGCCAGCCCGGCTTGACCAGCACCTTGCCTTCGGTCTTGAAGCTGTGCGGGGCCACGGTGCTGATGCGCGTAGTGACGGTGTATTCGGCACTCGGGAAGAACACGGCCATGAAGCGGCGCACGACCAGGTCGTACAGCTTTTGCTCGGCCTCGCTCAGGCCCGACGGGGCTTGCGTGGTGGGGATGATGGCAAAGTGATCGCTGACCTTGCTGTTGTCGAAGATGCGTTTGGACGGGCGGATGTAGTTGTTGTTCAGCGCGGTGAGCGCGTGGGGCGCCAGGTGGCGCATGCCGCTGTCGGCCAGCATCTCAAACGTTTGCTTGGCCACGGGCAAATAGTCTTCGGGCAGCGCGCGCGAGTCGGTACGGGGGTAGGTCAGGGCTTTGTGGCGTTCGTACAGGCTTTGCGCCAGGGCCAGCGTGGTCTTGGCCGAGAAGCCGAACTTGCCGTTGGCCTCGCGCTGCAGGCTGGTCAGGTCGAACAGCAGGGGCGACGCCTGGGTGGTGGGCTTGCTCTCTTCGGTGACCGTGGCCTGCTTGCCGCGCACAGCGTTGGCTATTGACTGTGCCTCGGCGGCGGACCACACGCGGTCCGCGCGCATTTCCACATCCTCGCCCTTCTTCCACTTGGGGTCGAACCACTTGGCGGGGTACTCGCCGGCTTCCGCGCCAAAGGTGGCGTGGATTTCCCAATAGTCGCGGCTGATGAACTTGCGGATCTTCTCCTCGCGCTCCACCACCAGCGACAGCGTGGGCGTCTGCACCCGGCCCACGGTGGTCAGGAAGAACCCACCATCGCGCGAGTTGAACGCCGTCATGGCGCGGGTGCCGTTGATGCCCACCAGCCAGTCGGCCTCGGACCGGCTGCGTGCAGCACTGGCCAGGCCCGCCATCTGCTGCTCGGTGCGCAGCGCATCAAAGCCGTCACGGATGGCCTGGGGCGTCATGGACTGCAGCCACAGGCGCTTGACGGGCTTGCCCAGCGGCTTGGCGCCACCGGCGTACTGCTCGATCAGGCGGAAGATCAGCTCCCCCTCGCGGCCCGCGTCGCAGGCGTTGATGAGCTGTGTCACGTCCTTGCGCTTGGCCTGCTTGACCACCGCGTTCAGGCGGCTCTTGGTCTTGTCCACGGGCTTCAGGTCAAAGTACGGCGGGATCACAGGCAGGTGCGCAAAGCTCCACTTGCCGCGCTTCACGTCAAACTGCTCGGGGGCCTGGATCTCCACCAGGTGGCCCACGGCGCTGGTGACTACATAGCGGTCGTTCTCGAAGTGGTCTTCGTGCTTCTCGAACTTGCCCGCCACGGGGGTCAGCGCGCGCACGATGTCTTGCGCCACCGAGGGTTTCTCTGCAATTACCAGGGTCTTGGTCATTTTTTGGTTTCTCGCCAGTCTGGCTGTCCGGCATCCGGCCGGTCGCTTCTACAATTCGTTGCCTCACGCGTACACGCGCACGCGCATGTGTGCATATTCAAGTTAACAGAGTTTTTGCCATGCCCCGCACCGCACCGCCTGCAACCCCGACCCCCGCGCAGGGCCGTCGCATCCAGACCCGGCGTTCGGGCGTGCACGGCAAGGGCGTTTTTGCCGTGCAGGATATTGCAGAGGGCGAAGTCCTTGTCGAATACACGGGTGAAGTGATCGGCTGGCAGGAGGCGCAGGACCGGCACCCGCACGACCCCTTGCAGCCCAACCACACGTTCTACTTCCATGTGGATGAAGACCACGTGATCGATGCAAAGTTCGGTGGCAATTCGTCGCGCTGGATCAACCACAGCTGCAACCCCAACTGTTATGCCGACGAGCGGGACGGCCGCATTTTCATCACCGCGCTGCGCAACATCAAGGCGGGCGAAGAGCTGAACTACGACTACGGCCTGATCATTGAAGAGCGCTACACCCCGAAGCTCAAGGCCGAATACCCCTGCTGGTGTGGCAGCCCCAACTGCCGGGGCACGCTGCTGGCGCCCAAGCGCGGCTGGGCACCTCCCGTGCCGCTGCCGCCGTCCAAACCGTCCGCCAAGGCCGCCAAAAAGGCCCGGCGATGAATGCCCCCATCCGCTGGCCTGCCGAGGCCGTCTGGGAAGCGGTGTCACCGCTGTTACCGGGCTTTACCGTCGAGGTGCTGCCCACCATCGACTCCACCAACACCGAATTGATGCGCCGTGCGCGCAACGGCCAGTGCGAGCCCACCCTGCTGGTGGCCGAGCAGCAGACCGCCGGGCGCGGGCGGCTGGGGCGGGTATGGCAAAGCGATGTGGGGGCTTCTCTCATGATGTCCTTGGGCTTGCCGCTGGCACCCAAGGATTGGTCGGGCCTGTCGCTCGCCGTGGGGGTGAGCGTGGCCGAGAGCCTGCAGCCCGTGCTGCCGCCGCTGGGTGCGAACCAGCCCGCTCGCGTGGGACTCAAGTGGCCCAACGACCTCTGGCTGGGCGGTGCGGCGGGCGACCGCAAGCTGGGCGGCATTCTGGTGGAGACCGCGAGTTTTGTGGCGCCCCAGACTGTGGCTTCGCAGGCCAGCACCAGCACCGCGCGCTATGTGGTGGTGGGCATTGGCATCAACGTGCTGCCGCGCAGCCCCGAGGGCATGAGCATGCCCCCCGGCAGCCTGCAGGAGGTGGAGCCGGGCCTGGACGCACCTACCGCCCTGCTGCGCATCGTGCCGCCGCTGGTGGCCATGCTGCAGTCGTTTGCGGGCTATGGCTTTGCGCCCATGCAGCCCCGCTTTGCGGCACGTGATGTGCTGCAGGGCCGCGCGGTGACGCTGAGCGACGGCCACACCGGCACCGCGCATGGCGTGGGCGATGATGGCGCGCTGCTGGTGCACACGGCCGGTGGCATGCAGGCCATCACCAGTTCTGAAATCAGCGTCCGGCCGGCGGCGGTGCCACCGGTGTGAGCCCGCTTTTCCTTCCGATGCGAGTGTTCTTGAAAGGCCGCGCCCCATGCTCCGTCTTGCCGTGATCGTGCTGCTGCTGGCCAACGCGGGCTACTACGCGTGGTCGCAGGGGCTGCTGCGCCAGTTTGGCTATGCGCCGCAAGAGCAGTCCGAGCCCCAGCGCATGAACCAGCAGATCCGGCCCGAGACGCTGCAGATCCTGAAGGTCAACCCCAGCAAGACCTCCTCCGCTGCGCCCCCCACCCCCACTTCCCCCTCCCAGGCCACCGCCGCCAACGACTCCCCCACTCCCGCCTCCACACCGGCTGCCCCGGCCCCCGCAGACTCTGCCGAGTGCCTGCAGGCCGGCGTCTTCGACGAGCGCCAGGCCGAAGTGCTGCGCACGGCGGCTGCCGGGTTGCCCGCCGGTAGCTGGACGCTGGAGCCCACGCCCGTGCCGGGCCGCTGGATGGTCTACATGGGGCGCTTTGACGACGTGGAAACACTGGACCGCAAACGCGCCGAGCTGCGCGCCCGCAAGGTGGACCACGACCGCGCCGGGGGCACGCTCGAACTGGGCTTGTCGCTGGGCCGCTTCGCATCGAAAGAGGCGGCCGAGCGCGAGCTGGCCAACCTTGGCAACAAAGGCGTGCGCACGGCGCGCGTGATCCAGGAGCGCGCCGAATCCCCCGGCTTCACGCTGCGCCTGTCCTCTGTGAACGACGCGCTGCGGGCACAGCTGGATGTGCTGCGCACGGCCATGGCGGGCAAGACGCTGCGCACCTGCGGCTGAGCACCTTCACCATGAACGAAGAGCCGACATCCATCCAGTGCGGCGAGCACGGAGAGGCCGCACCCACCTACGTGTGTGGTCATCTGTGCCGCCACCCGGTGCAGCGCTGGTTTTGCGATGCGCCGTCGCCAGACACCCCTTACCCGGACGCCTGGTGTGCGAGCTGCCATACCGAGCTGCTCAAGACAGGCGGCGAGTGGAACGAACACAACGCGGACTGCCTGGACCTCCAGATCCTGTGCCACCACTGCTACCAGGACGCCATGGCACGCAGCGTGGGGGCCCTGGACGGTGATGCCGAAGCCGCCTGGATCGATGCGGTGACACAGGGGCACCATGCGCTGCGGGACAAGCAGCGCGCACTGGAGCAGGACCACGGCATCTCGCACTTTGAACGCTGGGACTACGACCAGGCGGCAGGCACCTTGACCTTTTCAGACGGCGGTGTGCCCCGTCTGGTGGCCGACATCGAGTTCATCGGCTCCGTGTCGGAGGCCAGCGGCACCTGGCTGTGGGCCTGGGCCAATTTCCACAACGAGGCCCCGGTGGTGTCGCGCATCGCTGCGGTGCGGGAGTGGGGCGAAACCCAAGGCTTCCTGCACCTCACGGTGCCGCTGTGGAAGGGCGATGCTACCGATGGCTGGGAGCTGTCGGGCGTGGCCGCGCAGGTGCTGGGCGCCCAGGGCGTGTACCGCGTGCCCACGGGCCGGGGCTTTTTGTACATGGCCCTGATGTCGGTGCAGCGCGTGGCGTGAGCACGGTTGCTGCGCCAACCCCGGTGCAGCGCTATGGCAGCGGTATGGCGCGCGTCTCGCCCTGCCGCAGGAGCCAGACGCGGTCCAGCGGCAGGCCACGCTGCGCGAGCGCGGCGGCCAGGTCGCGCGGCGGGTGGTCGAAGGCCTCCTGCGTCAGCATGAACGTGCCCCAGTGCACACCCATGGCTTGCTTTGCCTCTACATCCAGCATGAGCTGCACGGCGTCTTCCGGGTTCACGTGCATGGGCTTCATGAAGTCGCGGGGCAGGTAGGCGCCGATGGGCAGGGCCAGAAAGTCCACCGGCCCCAGGCGTTGGCGGATGGCCTTGAAGTCTTCGCTGTAGCCCGTGTCGCCCGGGAACAGAAAGCGCCAGGGCGCCGCCGCCTGCGGGCGCGCCCATTCCAGCAGGTACCCGCCCCACAGCGAGGCATTGGTATCCCACGGGGTGCGGCGGCTCCAGTGCTGCGACGGTGTGAACACCACGCGCACGCCGGGGGCGATGTCGGTGTGCTCCCACCAGTTCAGCGCGGTGACCGGGCCCATGCCCCGCTGGGTGAACCAGTCGGCCAGCCCCAGCGGCACCACAAAGCGGGGTGACTGGCCCGCGTCGCGCAGCCGGCGCAAGGTGCCGTAGCACAAGTGGTCGTAGTGGTTGTGCGAGATCAGCACCACATCGATGGGCGGCAGGTCCTCGGGCGCCAGGGGCGCGGGCACACGGCGCGGGGCGCCGAAGCGGCCCAGGGGACCCGCAAAATCGCACAGCGTGGGTTCGATCAGCACGTTGAGGCCCGCCACCTGCAGCAGCATGGAGACATGGCCCAGCCAGGTGATCACGGGGGCCTGCTGGCGCTGCGCCAGGCAGGCAGGGTCCACGGGCTGCGTCCATTGCCGGGCAAAGGCCTCGTAGCCACCCGCCGGTTCGCTGCGCGGCTTGAAATCGCCGCGCAGCGAGCGCCAGACCATTTCGTACCAGGGGAAGTTGCCGATCACCACGTCAGGGTGCGTATTGGCAAAGCGGCGGGGTGGTGAGGTCATGGGGGGCTGCGTCCGTGCAAAAAAGATCGGGCCAAGCGACGAGGCCGCATGATGCCGGATGCCCGGCGCTGTGGCGGGTTGCCGGCGCATCAACCCTGCGGCGTGGTGGCCTTGTTCTCTGCCACGCCAGCGGCAGGGCCCGCCACAGGGTCAGCTGCCCGCCACCACGTCCCGCGCCGCAAACCGCACGCTGAAGCGCGCGCCGGGCGGGGTCTGGCCAGGCCGTGCGTCTTCAAGGGTGACCTCGGCATCGTGCTTGCTGGCAATCTCGAGCACGATGGGCAGGCCCAGGCCGGAGCCGTCGGCCTCGCTGCCCAGGGCGCGGTAGAACGGCTGGAACACCAACTCGCGCTCGGCCTCGGGCACGCCGGGGCCGGAGTCCTCGACCTGCAGCAGCAGCACATGGCCGAAGGTGTCGGCCAGAACGCGGGCGGTGACCACGCCGGGCTTGTCGGGCGTGGAGGGGGTGTAGTTGATGGCGTTGTCTACCAGGTTGCGCACCAGCTCCTTGAGCAGCGTGGGGTTGCCGTCGATCAGCACGCCCGGCGATCCAGGCTCGGCGCCGTCGTAGCCCAGGTCGATGTGCTTGTCGAGCGCACGGGGCACCGAGTCGCGCACCACCTCGATCACCAGGCGCGCCAGGTCGCAGGGCTGGCGGGCAATGCCCACGCCGCTGCCCTCGGCCCGCGCCAGCGCCAGCAGCTGGTTGACGGTGTGTGTGGCGCGGATGCTGGAGCGCCCGATCTGCTGCAGCGAGCGCTTGAGCTCTTCGGTGCTGGTGCCTTCGCGCTGGGCCAGGTCGGCTTGCATGCGCAGGCCCGCCAGCGGGGTCTTGAGCTGGTGGGCTGCATCGGCCAGAAAGCGCTTTTGCGTGGCCAGCGAATCGTTCAGCCGCGTGAGCAGGTCGTTGACGGACGACACCAGTGGCGCCACTTCGAGCGGCACGGTGCGATCGTCCAGCGGAGAGAGGTCGTCAGGGTTGCGCGCGCGGATGCGCTGCTCCAGCTGGTTGAGCGGCTGGATGCCCCGTGCCAGCGCCAGCCACACCAGCAGCACCGCCAGCGGCAGGATGACGAACTGCGGCAGCATCACGCCCTTGATGATTTCGGTGGCCAGCACGCTGCGTTTTTCACGCGTCTCGGCCACCTGGACCAGCGCCACCGGCGTGTCTTTCAGCGGCAGGCGCACCCAGATGTAGGCCACGCGGATGTCGATGCCGCGCATCTCGGCATCGCGCAGCCGCACCTCGCCCGACAGGGGCACCTCGTCGCTTGGGGGCTCGGGCAGTTCGCGCTCGCCCGAAAGGAACTCGCCGCCCGGGCCGATGACCTGGTAGTACACGATGTCGGAGTCGTCAGCCCGCAGGATCTCGCTGGCGGGCTGGGGCAGGTTGAACTGGGCCTTGTCGCCCACCACGCTCACGAGCTGGGCGAGGGCGTGGGCGTTGTACTCCAGCGCGCGGTCAAACGGTTTGTTGGCCAGGCCCTGCGCGACCAGCCAGGTCAGCGCGAGGCTCACGGGCCACAGCAGCAGCAGCGGCGTGAGCATCCAATCGAGGATTTCGCCGAACAGGGAGCGCTGCTCGCGCTGGAAGATCTTCACAGCGCCCGCCGTGGCAGTTTAGAAGCCAAAACACCCGATAGCGCTGGATTCATATGCACGAGCAGCTATCGTTTTGATAGTTAACTGGGGATCTTCTCAAGGCAGTAGCCCAGGCCGCGCACGGTGGCGATGCGGATGGGCCCGCCCTCGATCTTCTTGCGCAGGCGGTGGATGTAGACCTCGATGGCGTTGTTGCTCACCTCTTCGCCCCACTCGCACAGGCGCTCCACCAGCTGCTCCTTGCTCACCAGGCGGCCGGCGCGTTGCAGCAGCACCTCCAGCAGGCCCAGCTCGCGGGCCGACAGCTCGATCATCTTGCCGTCAATGGTGGCCACGCGGCCGGCCTGGTCGTACACCAGCGGGCCGTGTTTGATGGCGCTGCTGGTGCCGCCCATGCCCCGGCGCGTGAGGGCACGCACGCGGGCTTCCAGCTCTTGCAGGCTGAAGGGCTTGGCCATGTAGTCGTCGGCGCCAAAGTCCAGGCCCTTCACGCGCTCTTCCACGCTGTCGGCAGCGGTGAGGATGAGCACCGGCAGGGCGGAGCCCCGGCCGCGCAGCTTTTTGAGCACCTCCAGCCCATGCATCTTGGGCAGGCCCAGGTCCAGGATGAGCAGGTCGAACTCGTTGTTGGTCATGAGCGCCGCGTCGGCCTCGCTGCCGCTGGCGACATGGTCCACCACGGCGCCCGAGGCACGCAGCGTGCGCAGCAGGCCATCGGCCAGCACCTGGTCGTCTTCGGCAATGAGGATACGCATGCGGACTGTCTCCTTGGGTGGTGCGGCCCGTGGGCGGGCCTGTGTCGTCATTGTCTGCCTGTGCGAGGATTTTAGGGTGCCCAAAGACGCCAGCTCCCGGTCCGGCGCCTTTGGCTGGCTGCAAGCTGGGGGCACGGAAAATGGCGGCCATGCACATCCTGCTCATCGAAGACGACCTGGACCTGGGCCAGGCCCTGCTGCAAGCCCTGCAGCAGGGCGGCTTCACGGTGCAATGGCTGCGCAGCGTGGCCGCCACGCCGCCCCTGCCCGACGCCAACGAGGTCGCCGCCGTGCTGCTGGACCTGACCCTGCCCGACGGCCAGGGCATGGCGTTGCTGCGTCGCTGGCGCCGCGCGGGCCTCAGCCTGCCGGTGATCGTGATCACGGCCCGCACCGCCTTGCAGGACCGGCTTGACGGCCTGGACGGCGGTGCCGACGACTACGTGCTCAAGCCCTTCGATGTGCCCGAGCTGCTGTCGCGCTTGCACACCGTGCTGCGGCGCAGTGCCCGCCAGGCCAGCGAGGAGTGGACGCTGGGCGCGCTGCGCGTGGCGCCCCGGCGGCACGAGGCCTGGGTGGGCGACGAGCCCCTGGCGCTGTCACCGCGCGAGTTCCGGCTGCTGGTGGAGCTGGCGCGCGAACCCGGCAAGGTGGTGGCCAAGAACGTGCTTGCCCAGCGGCTCGAACCCCTGGGCGACGCGCTGGACGCCGCCACACTGGAGGTGCATATCTCCAACCTGCGCAAGAAGATCGGCGCAGAGCGCGTGGTCACGGTGCGTGGCGTGGGCTACCGGCTGCAGCCATGACACCACCTACCGAAACCCCCGCGCCCCCACGCGGCTGGTGGGGCCCGAGCCTCATGCGCCGCACCCTGCTGGCGCTGCTCGCGGCCATGGCGTTGGTGTGGCTGGTGCTGCTGGGCCAGGCGGCCATCACCCACTACCGCGCCATGGACACCAACCCCGGCGTGCGCCAGCTCGCGCAGGGGCTGGCAGGGGCGCTGGCCACGCTGGAGCAACCCGCCGAGGCCCGCGCGCTGGTGCACGGCATGGCCCACACCCTCAACGCCATGCGCGCCGATGTGGACCTGCTGCAGGGCACCTCGGTGCTGCTGCAGCTGCAGGACCGCACAGGCCAGCTTCTGCATAGCAGCACGGCCGGTGTGCGCGCGGTGGTGCTGGCAGGCGACGCGGGCCATGCCGCGATGGACGTGGCCGGCACAACCCATTGGGTGGCCTGGGAAAGCACGGGCCCCTGGCGCGTGGTGGTGGCCGAGCCCCGCCTGGCCGATGCGCGGCTGCTGGGCTTCATGGGCGAAGACCTGGCGGCCTCGGTGCTGCTGGCGCTGCCGCTGGTGGGCCTGCCGCTGTGGCTGGCCGTGCGCACCGGGCTGCGCCCGCTGGCGCGGCTGGATGCCCAGATCGCCGCGCGCTCGGCCAACGACCTGCGGCCGCTGCAGCACCTTCCGCCCCAGCGCGAGCTGCACGGCCTGGCCCAGTCGTTCGACCAGTTGCTGGCCCGCCTGCGGGCCCACCTGGCGCGCGAAAAGGCCCTGGTGCACGACGCGGCCCACGAACTGCGCACGCCCATGGCCGTCATCGCCACCCAGGCCCATGTGCTGGCGCAAGCCCCCGAAGGCCCCGCACGCGCGCAAGCCAGCGAGGCGCTGACGCGCGCCGTGCAGCGCGCCGCGCACCTGAGCGAACAGCTGCTCACGCTGGCGGCACTGGAGGAGGCCCCCGCGCAGCACCCCACCGCGCCCCAGGACCTGATGGCGCTGCTGCAGGACTGCCTGGCCGAGCGCGCGGGCTGGGCTGAGGGCCTGGGCGTGGAGCTGTCGCTCGACGGGCCGGACACCCTGAAGCTGCCGTTGGACCGCCAGCTGCTCTGGTCCGCCCTGGGCAATGTGCTGGACAACGCGCTCAAGCACGGCTGCGGCCCCGGTGCGGGGCGCGAGGTGCAGTTGCGGGTGCGGCAGGAGGGCGGCGACGTGGTGGTGTGGATTGCCGACGACGGTCCGGGCATAGCGGCCGGCGAGCAAGACCGGGTGTTCGAGCGCTTCTGGCGCTCGCCACGCGCGCGCAGCAGCGGATCGGGCCTGGGGCTCACCATTGCACAGCAGGCCATCGGCCACCTGGGCGGGCAGGTCCGCCTGGGGCCGGGGCTTCACGGGCGGGGCGTGGGCTTCACGCTGCGCTGGCCGGTGGCGGGCTGACAATCCGCACCCGGCAGCTCCACGCCCAGCGCAGATCTTTGGGTTCGCCCAAGGTTGGCGTTTCAACAATCCCGGCATCTTCTTCACTTCACGAGATGCCATGAACCGTACCCGCCCTGTTACCCCGTCCACGGTGCGCAGCGCCCTCCTCCTCTCGCGCCGCCACTGGCTGGCCGCTGCAGGCCTGTCCACGCTGGGCGGCGTGCTCACCGCCTGCGGCGGTGGCGACGACGACGGCCCCCGGGAAGCCCACAAGCGGGTGCAGACTCTGGCCCAAGGGCTGGTGAAGCAGGGCGTGGTGGGCGCAGCAGCCGGGTGGGCGGACCTGCGCCAGATCCGCACAGCCGTCGCGGGGCTGCGCCGCCTGGGGGGCAATACGCCCCTGGCCACGGGCGACCTGATGGCCATCGGCTCCAACACCAAGGCCATGACGGCCTGCGCGGCCGCGAGTGTGGTGGACCAGGGCCTGCTGCGCTGGGACAGCACGCTGGCCCAGACCTTGCCCGAGCTGGCACGGAGCGCCCTGCTCGCCTACCAGCAGATCACGCTGCGCGACCTGCTGGACCACCGCGCCGGGGTGATGGGTTTTTCAGCCATCGAAGACGTGGACCTGTTCGTGAATGCAGTGGGCCCCGAGGTGCTGGCGCGCTGGCAGCAACCTGCGGAGGCGGAGGCGTTCTTCCTGCAGTGGCTGCTGCGCCAGCCGCCCGTTCGCGGCACGGGCGCAGACCCGGGCTTTGCCTACTCCAATGCAGGCTATGCGCTGGCGGCCCGCATGCTGCGCGCGGCCACGGGCCTGGGGTGGGCGGATCTGCTGCGCCAGCGCGTGGCCCAGCCCCTGGGTCTTTCGCTCTTTGTGGGAGAGCCGATGCGTGCGGGCAGCCAGCAGCCCGCCGGGCATGAAATCCTGGACGGGCGGCTGCAGCCCCTGCCGCTGGCCGAGGCGCCGGAACGTGTGTGGCTGGAGGTCCTGGACCCGGCAGGCGCCGTGAGCCTGACGGTGGAGGAGGACGCACGGTGGCTGCAGTGGCATCTGCGGGCATTGCGCGGCGAAGCCACCCCCTTGCCCCGCAGCTATGTGAAGGGCCTGCAGGACCTGGGGCACGCCTCCGCAGGCCGCTATGGCCTGGGTTGGCTGGTGCATGCGGCGCACGGCACGGGCTGGCTGCTGCACAACGGCCAGGATGCGGGCTTTCAGGCGCTGTCGGTGGTCGCACTCGATGGTTCGCGCGCGGGCCTGGCCCACAGCAACATCGCCACGGCAGAGAGCATGGGCCTGCTCTACGAAGGGGTCTCCACGCTGGTGGCCTGAATCTGCCGGGCCTGCGCCGGGTGTTCAGCGCGGATCGTGTGCCAGCAGCCTTTGCACCAGGGCTTTCAGGTCGGCCTGCAGCCGCGCCATGCCCTCGGGCATCTGCGCGAGCGTCTGCTCGTCCATGTAGAGCTTGCGGTTGATCTCGACCTGGATGCTGTGGCGGCGCTGCGCGGGGTTGCCGTAGCGGCGCACCAGCTCCACGCCCTTGTAGGGGTGGTTGTATTCGACGCTGTAGCCGCACGCGCGCAGGTGCTCGCAGATCAGTGCCGACAGCGCAGGGCTGGCGGTGGTGCCATCGCGGTCGCCCACCACAAAGTCGGCATGCTCCAGCCCCGGAAACTCGGTGGCAAAGCGCCCGGCCACGGCGGGCATGGAGTGGCAGTTGAGGTGGATGCTGTAGCCGTGGCGCGCATGGGCAGCATCGATGGCCTGGGCCACGGCGGCGTGGTACGGGCGCCAGCAGCGGTCGATGCGCGCACGCACCTCGGCCACAGTGAGCTGGCGCTGGTAGATGGGTTCGCCCTGGTCGGTGAACTTCCAGATCAGTCCCTTGCCCAGGCGCACCTTGCTGAGCACCTTGGGGTCGGTGGAGATGGGGTCGGGCCAGTCGCCATCGAGCAGGCTGGTGTCCAGCTCGGTCGTATCGCGGTTGGCGTCCAGGTAGATGCGAGGGAAGTGGGCCTCGACCCAGGCCACGCCGAGCGCGGGGGCAAAGGCGTAGATCTTTTCGACGTGGGTGTCTTCGGCCCGGCGTAGCGTGGCCAGGTCGAGTGCGGAACCAAAGTCGTCGGGGTACCGGGTGCCGCTGTGGGGGGAGTCGAGGACCAGCGGTGTGCTGCCGGGCACCACAGTGACGGTGGCGGTCCTGGAGGGTTGTGTGGCAAGCCCCGGCGAGCCGGTGACGCCGGGCTGGGCTTGCTGGAAGCGGTGGTGGATCAGTTTCAAGGCTGCATGCATAGGCAGAGTGTGCGCAAAGGAGGGCGGCTGGCCTAGCCGCCCAGACCGGGATGTGACTATGGTTATCCCTGAGACCTTGAGCAGGCCCGGGAAGCAGGCTTGCCTGCGTTGTCTCACCATCCCAGCTGTGGCCGTCCCCGGGCCCAGGGCCCGGGGAAATCAGGTCAGTCGAGCACCACCTTGGCGTAGGCCGCCACGCGCTTCATCTTGTCGATCTCGCTGGCGATCTGGGCCGTGAATTCCTTGGGTGTGGTGCCCGAGGGGTAGAGGCCCTGGCCTGCCAGGCGCTCGCGCACGGCGGGCTCCTTCAGGGCCTGGGCGACGGCTTGCTGGATGCGCTCTGCCGCCGCTGGGGGCGTGCCCGCAGGGGCCACCAGACCAAACCATGAAGGCTCGTTGGCCTGCTTGTAGCCCAGTTCGGCGTAGGTGGGCACATCGGGCAACACATCCAGCCGCTCGGGCCACGACACCGCCAGCGCCTTGAGCTTGCCCGATTTGACGTGCGGGAGCGACGAAGCCACCTGGTCAAAGTACACCGCCACCTGGCCCGCCAGCACGTCGTTGATGGCCGGGCCTGCACCACGGTAGGGGATGTGCACCATGGAGGTGCCGGTGCTGCTCTTGAACAGCTCGCCCCACATGTGGCCGATGGTGCCGTTGCCGGGGGTGGCGTAAGACACCTTGCCGGGGTTGGCCTTGAGGTACTTCACCAGCTCCGCAAAGTCCTTGACAGGCACCACGGCCGGGTTGATCACGATGACGCCCGGGGCCTTGACGATCTCGGTCACGCCGATGAAGTCCTTGGTCGGGTGGTAGGGCAGCTTGGTGTACACGGCGGGGTTCACGCCATGGGTGGACAGCGTGGCCACGCCCAGGGTGAGGCCGTCTGCGGGCGCGCGGGCGACTTCGGCCATGCCGATGGAGCCGCCTGCGCCGCCCCGGTTTTCCAGCACCACGGGCTGCTTGAGGATGCGCGCCAGCGACTCTTGCAGGCTGCGGGCCGTGATGTCCGTGGCGCCCCCGGGCGGGAACGGAACGATGATGCGCAGGGGCTTGCCCTCTTGCGCCAAAGACATTCCGGGAGCGAAAGATACGGCGGCCAGTGCTGAGAGCAAGTGACGGCGTTGCATGGGCATTTCTCCTGTGAGTTGCATTGAGGTTAAAGGATTCAATGCGCTCTACCAAGCAATGGATATGCCTGATAACATTCCTGTTTGGAATGATTTGATTACTTACTATGTCATCTCTTCGCCGCCTCTCGCCACCCGTTCACCTGCTGCGGGCTTTTTCCACGGTGACGCGGTTCGGCGGGGTGTCCCGCGCGGCCGAGGCCCTGCACCTCACCCAAAGTGCGGTCAGCAAACAGGTCAAGGAACTGGAGACCTGGGTGGGCGTGCCGCTGTTCGAGCGCAGCCGCAAGCGCCTGGCGCTCACCCCCGCCGGCGAGCGCTACGAAAAGGCGGTGCGTGGCGTGCTGGCGCAGCTGGAGGCCGCCACGCTGGAGCTGATCACCAGCGATGACGGTGGGGGGGCGCTGCACCTGTCCAGCCTGCCCACGTTTGCGGCCAAATGGCTCATCCCACGCCTGCCGCAGTTCCAGCAGCAGCACCCGCAAATCACGCTGCACTTTGTGCCCTATGTGCACAGCTACGACTTCACCCGCCCCGAGCTGGACTGCGCCATCCTGTTCGGCGACGGCCACTGGCCCGGCGCGCACGCCCACCACATCACGGGCAACGAGGTGGCGCTGATCGCCCCCCGCACCAAGGTGGCCGACTGGGCCATCCACACACCGCGCGATGTGGCCCGCTACACGCTGCTGCGCCACGTGACCGTGCCCGAGGCGTGGTTGCGCTGGAGCGGGACGCACGGGGTGGAGGGCCTCATCGATCCGCTGGCCGGGCCACAGTTCGACCAGTTCCAGACCATGATCCGTGCCGTGATGGCGGGCATGGGCCTGGCGCTGGTGCCGCGCTGCCTGGTGCAGGATGAAATCACGGCAGGCCTGGTGCGCGAGCCCCTGCCCGACGCCGACCTGCGCGGCGGTTACCGGAGTGATGTGGGCTACTGGTTCTGCTACCCCGAGGGCCGCACGCAGCTGCACGCGCTGCAGTGCTTCAAGGAATGGTTGCTGGCGTGCGCCGAGCCGGTGGGGGCTTAGAACCAGTTCTTAGACGCCCGTTTCGCCGCCCGCATAGGCCTCCAGCCCGATTGCCACCACGGTGGCCACGTCATGGCCCACCTCGGCGCGGAACTCCGCCTCGGCCTGCGCCACGGCGTCCCGGAACGCTTGCAGCCACGCCAGGCCGGTGGGCGTGAAGCACACGCGGCGCGCCCGCGCATCCAGCGGGTCGGCCTCGCGCGTGACCAGCCCCCAAGCCTCGCACTGGTCCACCAGGTTGGCCATGGCCTGCTTGGTCATGCCCGCGCGCTGGGCCAGGTCGGTCAGCCGGTCGCCCTGCAAGGCCAGGTGTCGGGTGATGTGCACGTGTGCAGCCGTCACCTGGTCGCGTGCCGCCAGGTTGGACAGCGCCAGCGGCACCTCCACATTGCGCGCCATGAGCTGTAGCACCCGCGCGTCGAAGCGGCGCAGGGCGCTGCCCATCAGGCGGCCCAGGTGGGTCTGGCGCCAGCGGTCATCAGGCCCCGGGGCGGGCGTGGCAAGGGGGGCGGCTGGAGAAAAATCGGCCATGCGATATTGTCAGGCAAACTGACTAAAAATCGCTTTATCTGGATTTCATTGCTCGCATAAACTACTGTTCAAGCATCCAGCCTGTGATTAACCGCAGAGCGGTGCAAGCATCCAACCTGTTGTTTTTCAAGGAGTTTCTCATGGACGTCGCAGTCAAAGGCACCAACCCCGCATTGCCCGTGAACACGGAAAAGGCCAAGGCCCTGGCCGCCGCGCTCGCCCAGATCGAGAAGCAATTCGGCAAGGGCACGATCATGCGCCTGGGTGAAGGCGAGGTGATCGAGGACATCCAGGTCGTCTCCACCGGCTCGCTGGGCCTGGACATTGCGCTGGGCGTGGGTGGCCTGCCCCGTGGCCGTGTGGTCGAAATCTATGGCCCGGAATCGTCGGGCAAGACCACGCTCACGCTGCAGGTGATTGCCGAGATGCAAAAACAGGGCGGCACCTGCGCGTTTGTCGACGCAGAGCACGCTCTGGATGTGCAGTACGCCCAGAAGCTGGGTGTGCAGCTGTCCGACCTGCTGATCAGCCAGCCTGACACCGGCGAGCAGGCGCTGGAAATCGTGGACAGCCTGGTGCGCTCCGGCGCCGTGGACCTGATCGTGGTGGACTCGGTGGCTGCGCTCACGCCCAAGGCCGAAATCGAAGGCGAGATGGGCGACGCCCTGCCCGGCCTGCAAGCCCGCCTGATGAGCCAGGCGCTGCGCAAGCTCACCGCCACGATCAAGAAGACCAACTGCATGGTCATCTTCATCAACCAGATCCGCATGAAGATCGGCGTGATGTTCGGCTCGCCCGAAACGACGACCGGCGGCAATGCGCTCAAGTTCTATGCCTCGGTGCGCCTCGACATCCGCCGCACCGGCACGATCAAGAAGGGCGACGAAGCCATCGGCAACGAGACCAAGGTCAAGGTGGTCAAGAACAAGGTGAGCCCGCCCTTCAAGACGGCCGAGTTCGACATCCTGTTCGGTGAAGGCATCAGCCGCGAGGGCGAGATCATCGACATGGGCGTGACGGCCAAGATCGTGGAAAAGAGCGGTGCCTGGTACGCCTACAACGGCGAAAAAATCGGCCAGGGCCGTGACAACGCGCGTGAGTTTTTGCGCGAAAACCCCGACCTGGCCCGCGAGATCGAGAACAAGGTGCGCGAAGGCCTGGGCATTGCGCTGCTGCCTGGCGCACTGCAGGCCCCAGCAGCGGCTGCAGACGAGTGATTTCCGGTTTTTGAAGCTAAATAGCCTGCAGGCGCTCATATCATATGCGTCTGTAGCTATTGAAAATATAGCATTTGGTCAATCATGGGATTCACTGCGCTCTCGCTCAAAGGCCGTGCACTGCGGCTACTGAGCCAGCGGGAGCATTCGCGCGCCGAGCTGCAGCGCAAGCTCGCGCCCCATGTGCAGGAGGGCGAAGACCTGGAGGCTGTGCTGGACGACCTGCAGGCCAAGGACTTCATCAGCGAGGCCAGGGTGGTGGAGTCGGTGTTGCACCGGCGCGCAGGGCGTCTGGGTGCATCGCGCATCCGGCAGGAGCTGCAATCCAAGGGGCTGGGCGCAGAGGCCGTGCAGCAGGCGGTGGCCCAGCTGCAGGGCAGCGAACTGGAGCGTGCCCGCGAGGTGTGGCGCCGCAAGTTTGGCGAACCCGCCGCAGATCCGCAAACCCGCGCCAAGCAGATGCGGTTTTTGCTGGTGCGGGGGTTCTCGGGCGATGTGGCGCGGCGCGCGGTGCTGGGTGCCGATGCGTCTGACGAGGGCTGACCGCCACGCCAACAAGCGGGGCATCGGTCCCGCTTCCTGATGCGCTCTGAGGTGTTTACACGCCCAGCATCAATTGCAGGTTCTGCACTGCAGCGCCACTGGCGCCCTTGCCCAGGTTGTCCAGGCGCGCGATGACCACGGCCTGCCGGTACTGCTCGTTGGCAAACACGCGCAGCTCCAGCTTGTTGGTGTCGGTCAGCGTGTCGGCGGCCAGCTTCAAATCGTCGGTGGGGGGCAGCACGCTGACCCATTGTTCCGGCGTGTTGGTGCGGCTGTAGTGGCTGGCCAGCACGTCGTGCAGATCGCTGGCCTTGGGGGCTCCGGGCAGCAGGTCCAGGTGCAGCGGCAACTGCACCAGCATGCCCTGGCGGAAGTTGCCCACCGCAGGGATGAACACCGGGCGGCGTGTGAGCCCGGTGTAGCGCAAGATTTCGGGGATGTGCTTGTGCGACAGGCCCAGCGCATAGGCCTCATACGGCGCTGCGGTGCCCGCCTCGTAGGCTTCGATCATGGTGCGGCCGCCGCCGGAGTAGCCCGAGACCGAGGGCAGGCTCAAAGGGTAGTCCGCCGGGATCAGGCCCGCATCGACCAGCGGGCGCAGCATGGCAATCGCGCCCGTGGCGTAGCAGCCGGGGTTGGAGACGCGGGCGGCGTCGCGCACCGCTTGTGTCTGTGCTGCCGCGAGTTCCGGAAACCCGTACACCCAACCATCGGCCGTGCGGTGCGCCGTGCTGGCATCGATCACCTTGACCTTGCGGCCCGAGCTGCGCTCGATCTCGTCCACCATCGCCACCGTGTCGCGCGCAGCGTCGTCGTGCAGGCACAGCACCACCAGATCCACCCCCGCGATCAGGTCGCGCTTGGCGGCCGGGTCCTTGCGCAGCTCGGGCGCGATGCTGACCAGTTCGATCTGCGGCATGGCCTGCAGGCGCTCGCGGATCTGCAGGCCCGTGGTGCCGGCTTCGCCATCAATAAAGACTTTGGACATAGGGTGCTCCTGCAAAAAGATGGCAGCGTCTGCCGGATAGAAGTGGGGGCGGGAAGGCCGCCAGGCCCACCCAGGGTGTAAGTCAGGCACAAGGATGGTGCGTTGCAGCATGATACAGTCGCGGGTTGCCATGTCCCAAGCCCGCGGCCAGACATCTGTTCATGGTAAACGGGTAACTACCACCCTTCCCTGAGAGAGACCTCATGAAGATTCACGAATACCAAGGCAAGGAAATCTTGCGCAATTTTGGTGTGCCCGTTCCGCGTGGCATTCCCGCATTCACGGTGCAAGAAGCCGTGGAAGCAGCCCAGAAGCTCGGCGGCCCCGTGTGGGTTGTCAAGGCCCAGATCCACGCCGGTGGCCGTGGCAAGGGCGGCGGCGTGAAGGTTGCCAAGACCATCGACGACGTGAAAGCACGCGCCAGCGACATCCTGGGCATGCAGCTGGTCACCCACCAGACCGGTGCTGAGGGCCAGAAGGTCCGCCGCCTGTACATCGAAGACGGCGCCGACATCAAGAACGAACTGTACGTCTCGCTGGTCACCGACCGCGCCACGCAGAAGGTCGCCCTGATCGCTTCGAGCGAAGGCGGCATGGACATCGAGGAAGTGGCCCACTCCACACCCGAGAAGATCGTCACCGAGATGATCGACCCGTTGACCGGCATCACTGAGGCGCAGAGCCGCAAGGTGGCAGCTGCCATCGGCCTGACCGGCGCTTCCATCGACCAAGCCGTAGACATCTTCGCCAAGATCTACAAGTGCTACATGGAAACCGACGCGTCGCTGGTGGAAATCAACCCCCTGAACTGCGACTCCAAGGGCAACCTGATGGCCCTGGACGCAAAGTTCAACTTTGACGCCAACGCCCTGTTCCGTCACCCAGAAATCGTGGCCTTCCGCGATCTGGACGAAGAAGATCCGGCCGAAGTGGAAGCCTCCAAATTCGACCTGGCCTACATCAGCCTCGATGGCAACATCGGCTGCCTGGTGAACGGCGCCGGCCTGGCCATGGCCACCATGGACACCATCAAGCTGTTCGGCGGCGAGCCAGCCAACTTCTTGGACGTGGGCGGCGGTGCCACCCCCGAGAAGGTGACTGAAGCCTTCAAGATCATGCTGAAGAACCCCAAGGTCGAAGGCATTCTGGTCAACATCTTCGGCGGCATCATGAAGTGCGACACCATCGCCACCGGCGTGATCACCGCTTGCAAGGCCGTGAACCTGAACGTGCCGCTGGTCGTGCGCATGAAGGGCACGAACGAAGAGCTGGGCAAGAAGATGCTGGCCGAGTCTGGCCTGCCCATCATTGCCGCAGACACCATGGCCGAAGCTGCGACCAAGATCGTTGCTGCCGTCAAGTAAGCCCGGAGAACACACATGTCGATCTACATCAACAAAGACACCAAGGTCATCACCCAGGGCATCACGGGCAAGACTGGCCAGTTCCACACCGAAAAGTGCCAGGAATACGCGAACGGCAAGAACTGCTTCGTGGCGGGCGTGAACCCCAAGAAGGCGGGCGAGTCGATCTTCAATATCCCGATCTACGCCTCCGTCAAGGAAGCCGCCCAGCAGACCGGTGCCACCGTGTCGGTGATCTATGTGCCGCCCGCAGGCGCCGCTGACGCGATCTGGGAAGCTGTCGAAGCCGATCTGGACATGGCCATCTGCATCACCGAAGGCATTCCGGTCAAGGACATGCTGATGGTGCGCAACAAGATGAAGGCCAAGGAAGCCGCTGGTGGCAAGAAGACGCTGCTGCTGGGCCCCAACTGCCCTGGCCTGATCACGCCTGACGAAATCAAGATCGGCATCATGCCCGGTCACATCCACCGCAAGGGCCGTATCGGTGTGGTGTCCCGCTCGGGCACGCTGACGTACGAAGCCGTGGCCATGTTGACCGAAGTCGGTCTGGGTCAATCGAGCGCCGTGGGTATTGGTGGCGACCCCATCAACGGCCTCAAGCACATCGACGTGATGAAGGCTTTCAACGACGATCCAGACACCGATGCCGTGATCATGATCGGCGAAATCGGCGGTCCTGACGAAGCCGAAGCCGCCCAGTGGTGCAAGGCCAACATGAAGAAGCCTATCGTCGGTTTCATCGCTGGCGTGACCGCCCCTCCCGGCAAGCGCATGGGCCACGCTGGCGCGCTGATCTCCGGCGGCGCCGACACGGCCGATGCCAAGCTCGCCATCATGGAAGAGTCGGGCTTCATCATCACCCGCAACCCTTCGGAACTGGGCAAGCTGCTCAAGGCCCAGCTGAAGTAAGCGGGCTGTTGCCGTCCCGTCCGTAAGCACAATTACGGACGCGGGGCGCGGCACAGACCGCTAGACTAGTGGCTCCTACAAAAAGAGAAGCGCTCGGAACCCCGGTTCCGGGCGCTTCTTGCATTCATAACAGTGGAGTCAGTCATGGAGTTTCTGCAAAGCGCCGATTTTTGGATCGGCCTGGTGAAGATCGTCTGGATCAACATCATCTTGTCGGGTGACAACGCGGTGGTCATTGCGCTGGCAGCCCGGTCCCTTCCCCCACATCAGCAAAAGAAAGCCGTGTTCTGGGGCTCTGGCGCTGCCGTGGTCTTGCGGATTTTGCTGACCGTTGTGGCTGCCAAGCTGCTAGAGCTGTCGTTCTTGCAGATCGTGGGCGGTTGTCTGCTGCTGTGGATCGGCTTTCAGCTGCTCAGCGACGACGAGGAGGACGAGGGCGAGTCCAAAACCTATGGCAGCCTGATGGCCGCCGTCCGCACCATCCTCATTGCCGACCTGGTGATGAGCCTGGACAACGTGATCGCTGTGGCGGCTGCGGCCCAGGGCAACGTGGTGCTGCTGGTGTTGGGCTTGGCCATCAGTATCCCGCTGGTGATTTTCGGCAGCACCCTCATGATCAAGCTCATGGAGCGTTTCCCTGTCATCGTGGTGCTCGGCGCCGCGCTGATCGGCTGGGTGGGTGGAGAAACCATCGCCAGCGATGCCATCTTGCATGACTACGCAGTGGCGCACCCAGCGTTGCACTATGTAGCGGCCGCACTGGGCGCCGCGCTGGTGGTGGGCGTGGGCAAGTTCTGGCGCAAGGGATCCAACAGCGCATCCGCAACCTGAGGGTTGCAGCCCAAGGGGCTCGCACGAAGGTGCAACCCCTCTTTGAGGCCAGCGAGTGACAAAAATGGCATCGCGCTGGCGTCCCGTCTTGGGGTTGCGTGACAAGAACGACACGCAACGCCACCCCTGCTGCCCATTCGCTCCAAATCTCCTCTTTTCAACGGTCCGGAGGCCCTTGGATTGCATGGGCGCAGTTATTGCTTCAAACCCACCCAATACAGAGTGGAATAACAGCAAGTGGGACGAAAAACCTCGGCGCGGCGGATGGATGGATGGCGTACCGATGGCTTTTGGGGTGGATTGGTGGCACTGGCCGTAGCGGGCCTGTGCGCGGTCACGGGCGCATCGTTGTCGCTCGAACACAAGCTCTACGACGCAGCCATCCGCACCTCGTCCCCCGCCCCGCTGGCCGACGTGGTGATTGTGGGCATCGACGATGCCAGCTTGGCCGCTCTGGGGCCGTGGCCCTGGTCGCGTGACATCCATGCGCGCTTGGTTGACCGCCTGTCAGCGGCTGGCGCACAAACCGTTGTTTACACCCCCCCACTCACGCAGCCCCAAAACGACAGGGGCTTGGGCTACCTGAGAAAAATCCGCGAAACCCTTGCCGCTGCGCCTGAGGGAACCGCACTGACGGCCGAGCTCGGCCGTGTGGTGGGTGAGGCCGAAGCTGTACTCGACGGCGATGCGCTTCTGGCAGCCTCCATACAGCGGGCGGGCAACGTGCTCCTGGCTTCGTATTATGAAAGTGGCGGGGCTGCTGCGCCCCTGCCATCGTACGTGCGTCGCAGCACGCTACCCGACCCAGGTGCTGCTGTAACGCCGATGCAGTCGGCGCAGCACCCCATCCCGTCGTTGGGCGCGGTGGCGGCTGGGGTGGGGCACTTGTATGCAGAGGCTGACCTGGATGGGCGTGTACGCCAGGTTCCACTGCTTCTTCGCTACGACAGCGTGGGGGTGCCGTCTCTGGCGTTGCTGGCGGCGCAACACAGCCTGCATCTGGGATTGGGTGATATCCGCGTGGTGGATGCGCCTGCGGGGCTGCGGCTAGGAGGGTTGAACATTGCCACCAATGCAGTCGCCGTGCTGCGTCCCCGCTGGCAGGTGGCTGGCGATGGAGCGGGTACCTTCCCTATCCTGTCGGCTGCCAGCGTGCTCGATGGAACCGCCGCCGGTAGCCTGCAGGGCAAGACCGTGTTGGTGGGCGAAATGACGGAGAAGCTGGGCGCCCCAGCGGCGCAGCTGGGGGGGCGTGCTGTCTATCCGGTGGAGGTTGTGGCGCAAACCTTGTCATCCATTCGCCTCGGGCTGGGCGTGATAGAGCCAGGCTGGGCTACTCCGGTCGCTTGGCTGGTGTTGGCGCTGGGGGCGGTGTATCTGGTGCTGTTGGCGCCGCGTTTGGCGCGCCCCGTCGGGATGGGGGTCGGTACGGCGCTCGTGCTCACCGTTGTCATCGCCGAATGGACCCTTCTGCGCTATGGGGGGTTGTGGGTTCCGTTGTTGCTGCCAGTGCTGGCTGTGTTGGCGGGTACTGCCGTGGTGGTGCTTTTGCACCGTGGTCGACTGAGTGACGCCTCTGGACGTTCCGCAGAAGCCGCCGAGACGGACCGCATGATGGGCTTGGCCCTGCAGGGCCAGGGACAACTGGATATGGCCTTTGAGCGCCTGCGCAAGGTACCTGCCAGCGACGCGCTTCTGGACAATCTCTACCATCTGGCGGAGGATTTCGAGCGCAAGCGCCACTTCGGCAAGGCGCAGACGGTCTACGAACATATCCTGCGCCATGACCGGCACTACAAGGACGCCCGCAGCCGCTACAAGCGTGCCAAGGCTCAGGCACAAGGTGGCGCGCAAGCTCCGCAGGGCGCCACAGACTCTTTGCCGGGTGCCGGCGCTGCAGCGCCCCGCCTGCCAGGCGATGCGAGTGTCGGCGTGCCCATGTTGGGGCGCTACCAGATTGATCGCGAAATTGGCAAAGGCGCCATGGGAGTGGTGTATCTGGGGCGCGATCCGAAGATCGGCCGCGTCGTAGCCATCAAGACACTGGCCTTGGGGCAGGAGTTCGAAGGTGACGCCCTGATCGATGCGCGCGCACGGTTTTTCCGCGAGGCCGAAACTGCTGGCCGATTACAGCATCCGAACATCGTCACCATTTTTGATGCCGGTGAGGAGCATGACTTGGCCTATATCGCCATGGAGTTCCTCAAGGGTCAGGACCTGACCCATGTCTGTGGCCAGGACCGGCTGCTGCCGGTCCCCTCCGTGCTCTCCATTGCAGCCAGGGTGGCCGATGCGCTGGACTATGCCCATGCCCACAATGTGGTGCACCGCGATATCAAGCCCGCCAACATCATGTTTGACAGCGGTACCGACGCGGTGAAGGTGACGGACTTCGGTATTGCCCGCATCACGGATTCGAGCAAGACCCGTACGGGGCTGGTTCTGGGAACACCCAGCTTCATGTCTCCGGAGCAACTGGCGGGAAAGAAAGTCGATGGGCGCTCCGACCTTTATTCGCTGGGCATCACCCTCTTCCAGTTGTTGACGGGCACGCTGCCGCTGCGGGGCGCGTCCATGACCGAGCTGATGCACAAGATCGCGAGCGTGGAGGCGCCCGATGTGCGCCAACTGCGCCCCGAACTCTCAGCCGCGGTGGCCAGGGTGGTGGCGCTGTCGTTGCAAAAGCGGCCAGAGGCGCGTTATCAGACCGGGCGGCAGTTCGCGGCGGATCTGCGGCAGGCCATGGCCGGCGATGCTCGATTCAGCCCTGAACCAGTCGTCTATGATGCGGACCGCGATGCAACAGGGCAAGAAATGGCGGATTTTCAGGAAACCGTGATGGAGCCCCCCGCTGTGCGGGGTGCGGCAGCCCCGCCGATTTCGGGCGCCCCATGACGCACGCCTCCACATCCATGACCTACGAATTCACTGCGCGGACCGACAAGGGCCGCGTGCGTTCCAACAACGAAGACGCGGTAGCCGTTGACCGCGATGCGCAGGTCGCGATATTGGCCGATGGCATGGGCGGCTACAACGCGGGCGAAGTGGCCAGTGGCATGGCCACCACCTTTATCCGTACCGAAATGGCCCGCTGGTTGGCCCAAGCCGGCGCGAGTCCTCAGTCCACGGACGTGCGCCGGGCGCTGGAAATCTGCGTGGAAAACGCCAATCACGCCATTCTGGGGGCATCTCTCTCCAATCCGCAGTACGCGGGCATGGGTACGACGCTGGTGGTTGCCGTGTTCCACGGCAGCCGCCTGATCCTGGGGCATATTGGCGATTCGCGCTGTTACCGTCTGCGTGATGGTGCTTTGCAGCAAATCACGCGCGACCATTCCTGGTTGCAGGAACAGGTCGATGCGGGGCTGCTGACGGCGCAGCAGGCGGCCATGTCTTCCAATCGCAATCTGGTGACTCGGGCCTTGGGTGTGGAGCCCAATGTGCTGATGGAAGTCAACGAGTTTCAGGTGGCGCCGAATGATCTGTTTCTACTCTGTTCCGATGGGCTCACCGACATGGTGTCCGATTCGGATCTGGCGGAGCTCGTGCGGGCGCCCATGCCTTTGGAGGAAAAAGCGACACTGCTCATTGACACCGCCAACGCCAACGGCGGTCGTGATAACGTGAGCGTGCTGCTGGTGCAGGCTGCCGCTGGGGGCAAGAAGCGTGGCCTCATGTCCCGATTGCTAGGGGCCTCTTGAACGGCCCGAACTACAACAATTCATCACATCAGGAGTGGATCATGCCGAGAATGATCGTTTCAATCGACGGCGTTGTCATCAAGGAAGTGCAGCTGACCAAGGAGCGGACCACGCTGGGCCGGCGCCCCTACAACGACATCGTGATCGACAACCTTGCGGTGAGCGGTGAGCATGCCGTGCTCCACATGGTGGGACAGGATGTGGAGATTGAAGACCTGGGCAGCACCAACGGCACTTATGTGAACGCCAAGGCCGTCAAGCGCCAGGAGTTGCGCAATGGCGATACGGTGGAGGTGGGCAAGTACAAGATTCGGTTCCTCCAGGACGCCGAAGGGCAGAACTTTGAGAAGACCATGATCTTCAAGCCCGGAATGGTGCCGCCTGCGGTCGCCGCTGCCAGGCCCGCTCCGGCCGCGCCCGCGCCAGCCCCGATTTCGGCCGTGATTCGGGTCATGTCCGGTGCCGCTGCGGGGCGTGAAGTGTCGCTGCAAAAGGTGGTCACCACGATTGGCAAGCCGGGTGTGGCTGTGGCTTCCATCACCAAGCGGCACCAGGGTTTTGTCTTGGCCCATGTCGAAGGACCGGACATGCCGCTGCTCAACGGCGCTGCCATTGGTGCATCGCCGGTTCCTCTGAAGCACGGGGATCGCCTGGAGCTGGCGGGCACCGAGATGCAGTTCGAGCAAAGCTGATACTCTGCAAAAGGCTCGCATCTTCGCTGCGGGTCCTTGCTGACTGGACACTCCCATTCCTGCGCGTGGACCTATGTTGCAGTCCTTGTCGCAGCTGTTCCTCCGACGTTGGCAACGCATCGCAGTCACGCTGATACCGCTGGTTTTTGCGTTGCTGCACGTGGCCGATGTGCTCCACCTGCAGGTGTTGGAGCGACTGGATAACATCATCTACGACACCCGCTTGCGGGTGACCATGCCACGAACGCTGGACGAACGGATCGTCATCGTCGATATCGACGAGAAGAGCCTGGGGCGCGTGGGGCAATGGCCCTGGCGCAGGGACAAGATGGCTGCACTGGTGCATGAGCTGTTTGAGCGCCAGCAAGTGGCCGTGGTGGGGTTTGACGTTCTGTTTGCCGAGTCCGATGAAAGTTCGGGCCTCTCTACGCTGCAACAACTGGCGCAGGGCCCTTTACGCAGTCAGTCGGCATTCAAAGAGCAACTGGAACGTCTGGCGCCCTCGCTGGACCATGACGCTCTTTTTGCGCAGTCTCTGCACGGGCAGCCAGTGGTGCTGGGTTACTACCTTTCGGGCGAAGACCGCGACGGCATCACGAAAGGCATGTTGCCAGAACCCGCCCTGCCCGTGGAGCGCTTGCGGGGCTTGCCTCTGGGGGCGACTACGTGGCGTGGGTACAGCAGCAACATTGAGTCCCTGACCCAGGCGGCACCTGCTGCAGGCTTCTTCAACTCGATCACGGACGAGGACGGAGTTGTTCGTTCCCTTCCCCTGTTGGCAGAGTACCAGGGGCAGTATTACGAATCGCTGGCATTGGCCATGTTCCGCACCGCCATCGGTCTGCCAGAGATTCACCCGGGCTTTGTGAATTCCAAGCCGTCCGGGACGCATGATGTGCTCCAAAGCATCGTGCTGCGCCAAGATGGTCGCACGCTGGCGCTCCCCGTGGACCAGCAGTTGGCCACGCTCATCCCCTACCGTGGGCCGGGCGATGCCAAGGGTGGTTCCTTTCGGTACATCTCGGCGTCGGACGTTCTGGATGGCTTGCTGCCGGCTGGTCAACTCAAGGATCAATTGGTGCTGGTAGGTTCGACAGCACCTGGCTTGCTGGATTTGCGTGTGACGCCGGTGGGCAGGACGTACCCAGGCGTGGAGACCCATGCCAACGTGTTGTCGGCATTCCTGGATGGCAAGAGCATCGTTCGGCCTGACTATGCCGCTGGGTTTGATGTGCTGCAGCTGCTGTGCGCGGGTTTGCTATTGGCAGTTGCCTTGCCGCTCTTGTCAGCATCGTCTGCGGTCTTGCTCAGTGGTGGTGTGCTTTGTGCGCTGGTAGGACTCAATCTGTGGATGTACATCGCGCAGGGGCTGGCGTTGCCGCTCGCCACTGCGGTGGTGATGGCTATGCTGGCCTTTGCCCTCAACATGGCGTATGGCTACTTTGTGGAGAGCCGGTCCAAGCGCGAGCTCGCAGCGCTGTTTAGCGCCTATGTGCCGCCAGAGCTGGTGGCCGAGATGGTCAAGCAGCCTGAGCACTACAGCATGCAGGCCACCAACCGGGAGCTGACGGTGATGTTCTGCGACATGCGCGGCTTCACCGCAATGTCTGAACGGATGGAACCGCTGCAATTGCAAGGCTTGTTGAATGAGGTGTTCAGCAAGCTCACCCACATCATCCGCAGCCACCGGGGAACGATTGACAAATACATGGGCGACTGCGTTATGGCTTTTTGGGGGGCTCCGGTGGCCACGCCTGATCATGCGAAACTGGCAGTGACTGCGGCCCTGGAAATGTCGCAGGCCATTGGGCAAATCAACGCCAATCATCGCCAGCGCGGTTTGCCCGAGATCGGGGTGGGCATTGGGCTCAACACCGGGGTCATGTGCGTGGGTGACATGGGCTCGGACATCCGGCGCAGCTATACGGTCATCGGCGATGCGGTCAACCTTGGCTCCCGCCTGGAGGGGCTGTCCAAGCACTACGGTACTTCGATCGTGGTGAGCGAATCTGCCATGCAGCTCGCCCCTCAGTTTGTATGGCAGGCCATGGACCGCGTACGTGTCAAAGGCAAGGCCCAGGCCGTGCCGATTTACCAGCCCCTCGCACCCCGGGGGCAGCTACCCACCGATCTCGCTGAAGAACTGGCTTTGTGGGAGGGTTTTCTGCGTGCCTACGCTGCACAAGATTGGGCACAATGCGACAAACTGATGGGGCAGTTGCGAGGTCTTAGACCCCACAGCATCCTGTACGAGTTGTACGCGGCACGGGTCGAAGGCCTGCGTAATTTGCCTTTCAACCCAGATTGGGATAGCGCCACCAATTTCGACACCAAGTAGAAGGCTCGACATGAAGGTTCGCGTGCTGGGGTGTTCCGGCGCTATCGCCAAGGACTGTCGCACGACATCGTTCTTGATTGGTGACAGCATCTTGCTCGATGCGGGAACTGGTGTGGGCGACCTCACGCTGGAAGAGATGGCCAAGATTGACCATGTGCTGCTGACCCATTCCCACCTGGATCACATCGCCGCACTGCCCCTGATGCTCGACGCCGTGTCATCGCTGCGCAGTCGCCCGGTGCAGGTGCACGCCTTGGCTGCCACTATCGCTGCGCTACAGACGCATGTGTTCAACAACGTTATCTGGCCAGATTTCAGCGCGATACCTTCTGCTGCGTCCCCATTTCTGCGGTATAGAGCTTTTGGGTCTGGTGATTTACTGAGTATCGCAGGGGTTCAGATAGAAGTGCTACCAGCCAACCATACCGTCCCGGCCGTGGGGTTTGCGGTGCAAGGTGATACCGGCTGGTGGGTTTTCAGTGGTGATACCGAGCGCAATCTGCCATTCTGGAATCGCATCAATGCATTGAAGGTGATTTGTTTAGTGATCGAAACAGCCTTCAGCAATCGTGAACGTGATCTGGCCCGTCGCAGCCTACACCTCTCGCCCGAGGCCCTGGCGCAGGAACTGGCTCACATCCCGGCAGGCGACCGTTACCCCATCTACATAACGCACACCAAGCCGTCGGAGACCTCACTCATCATGGATGAGATAGAACGGCTTGACCACACCGCAAGCGCCTTTCACAGCCCGCACGACATTCGTTGGTTGAGTGCGGGACATACGATACAGGTGTGAGCGGCATGCGCACGGTTGTGACAATACTGAGAGACAAAAATGTAAGGTTGAGAGAATGGCAATCGTTTGTTGGCAAGCAACTTGGCCGTGGGCTTACCTTTGTTTGAGCTTCGCCAGCGTTCTGAACACACTAGATGTATCTGAGGAAGACCGAAGAGATGCCCCACGTCTATGGTGCCTTTGATTCGCGGGGATTGCTTGCTGAGTCTATGTCGTTTCGCTCCACGGCCCCGTCCTTGCGGGTATTTCTAAGCAGGCACGGCGATTGCATAGAAGTTATGCATTTGCAACTTTTCCTAGGAGTTTTTCATGAAGCGCTCTATTCAAAAGGGTTTTACCTTGATCGAACTGATGATCGTAGTTGCGATCATCGGTATCTTGGCTGCCGTGGCGTTGCCCGCTTACCAAGACTACACCGTACGCGCCCGCGTCTCGGAAGTGATCCTGGCTGCATCGGCATGCCGTACGTCGGTGACTGAATCGCTGCAAAGCGCGCCGAATCAAGACGCACAATCGGCTATCTCCGGCTGTTCCATCTCCAACACCAAGATGGTCCAGTCTGGTTCGTCTGACGTTAACGGCGTGATCACCGTGATCGGCAGCAACGGCGCCCTGAAGGGGGACACCACTACTACGGCAAACTCCATTATGCTGGTTCCGTATATCAATAATCTGGCTGTGAATGGCTCCACAGATGGCGGCAAGACCATCCAAGAATGGCGTTGCGGTCCTGCCACGAACAACCCCATGCCTGCCAAGTACCTGCCTGGTTCTTGCAAGAACGCTGGCTGATCCGATAGATCAGACTTAGGCCCGTTTTATAGCCAAAAGAGGCCGCTCCGCGGCCTCTTTTTTGTTTCAAATCCCGTACTTGGTTATGAATACGCGCTTTGCTATCCGCCAGATTCCCCTGTTTGCATGGTTGCTTACTATTGGTCTTGCGGCAGGATGGCTGTTACCCAACCATTACCCACCATGGCTGGCATTCCATGTGAACGCTTGGGTCGCTCTCGCGCTCATGCTGATTGTCTTACGTGGTCTCTATATTTCTAAGGAATCCATTCGGTTGGATTCTGGCGGCTGGGTTTTGCTCATCCTTGCATTGATTCCTTTGGCTCAGTATTCAATCGGACTGCTGCCCCTGCTTAGTGACGTTGTTTTGCGCTCGCTGTATTTGTTTGGAGCCGCAGCTGCCTACATTCTTGCCCGCCATTGGAATAGGCATGAGTATCTTGGTGCTGCCAACCACGTTTTTTCGGCGATGGCTATTGCTGCTGCACTGTCGGTGGGGTTGGCGACCTATCAATGGCTGGGATTTGCCAAAGATATGGGACTGATGGACATTTGGGTGCTGCCTTTTGCCGAAGGTACGCGACCTTATGCAAACATGGGACAGCCAAATCAACTCGCGTCCCTTTTCCTGTGTGGATTGCTTGGTGTGGCGTGGGCATGGAACAAGCGCCAGCTGAGTGGGGCTATGGCAGTTTGCTTGGCGGCATGGATCCTGTGGGGCGTAGCTCTAACTGAGTCCCGCACGGCCATGTTGACTCTGGCATTGGGGATGATTACTCTCTTTCTCTTCGGAAAGAGATATTTGCGGAAATCTGAAATAACAACCCTTACGCTCCTATTCTGCTTTTATATTTTTTGTTTGTTCGGGAAATCCTATTTGGCCAAATTGGTTGGCCTGGACCTACCCCTTTCAATTGTTGAGCGGTCTGCTGGAGAGCTGCGCATATCTCTCTGGAAGATGTCGCTGGACGCGAGTCTTCAGAGTCCTTGGGGTGGTTTTGGGTGGGGGCGATCTAATGCCGGATATTTTTTGGTTTACGAAAAATACCGCACTACATTCGGTGGAACATATTTTGAACAAAGTCACAATTTGATATTGGATCTTGCCCTGTGGGTAGGCTGGCCTTTCGCTATATTTTTTGTTGGTTTGGGGTGTTTGTGGATTTTTCGTCGTGTACGAGGAGCCAAAACTATTGAGGCGGCTATTTTATTAATGGCGATAGCTGTTTTGATTATTCATGCAATGCTTGAGTTTCCGCTGCATTATGGTTATTTTCTGTGGCCCTTTTTTGTGCTTGCAGGATCGGTTTCGGTTGTTGGGGATAAAGATGCAAGCACCGGAATGGAAATTCCGAGAGGCGCCGCCGCTCTTTTTATCATGGGTTTGCTAATTGCTTTGATTATTATCGTTATCGATTACTTAAAAGTGGAGGAATCGTTTAGCGAGTTACGCTTTCAGATAGCAAGAATTGGTAGAGATCACAACGAGGCTTTGCCAGAAACCATGATCTTGAGGGATTGGCCTGAAGCGATCGCGCTTGCGCGCAAAACTCCCCGCCCCGGTATGTCAGAGGAGGAGATACGCCACTGGGAAGCTTTATTGATGTACAACACGTCACCTCTTGCCTTGCGCAAGGTGATAGGCGCAAATCGCCTTAACGGCAAAGAAGCTCAAGCCCAGGCGTGGGCTAACCGCGCCTGCTGGCTGCTACCTCAAGCAGTTTGCATGGGACTGATTGACGAGTGGGCTAGTCCTGCCGAGTCGGCTTCGTCTGTCAAGCAGCCAGTACCCTGAGGCTTTTTGATTGTCGATCAACGACCGAAAAAACTCCCCGACTTGCCCCCATGCTTCTCCAGAAGGCGTACGTCGTGGATCGACATCCCGCGGTCTACGGCTTTGCACATATCGTAGATCGTCAGCAAGGCTATTTGCACGGCCGTGAGCGCCTCCATCTCGACACCTGTGGGGCCGACGCTTTCCACAGTTGCAGTGCACAAAATACAGCCACCGACCGCCTGATGGGCGCTATTTGCTTTAAATTCCATAGCAACACGAGTCAAGGCCAGCGGATGGCATAGAGGAATCAGGTCGCTGGTTTTTTTTGCGGCCTGAATACCCGCAATGCGAGCAATGCCTAGAACGTCGCCTTTTTTTGCGGTCCCAGTTTCGATCAAGGCAAGAGTCTCTGGCTGCATCGTAATACGTCCACAGGCTATGGCAATACGGTGAGTGGCGGGCTTGGCCGCTACATCGACCATGTGGGCTTGGCCTTGGGAATCAAAGTGTGTGAAAGCGGGCATGCGGTAAAAATAAGATGGTGCGACGCACCAATCGTGAAACTTGACCAACAAAAGGCATCATACGGCCATGCAGAACTTAAGAGAACGCCTTCGCGCCTGTGGCATTCATTTGGGAGCCAGTTTGTGTGTCGCGCTGCTGGCGGCTATGCTGGTGTTTGGGCTGTGGTATCCGTTCCCTTACAGAGAGGTCTCTGGTGGCCGCACTCTATTTCTGCTGGTGGTCTGTATTGACGTGATCATTGGGCCAATGATCACGCTCGTTATTTTTAACAAAACCAAGCGTCAGAAAGAGTTGGTGATGGACCTGGCGGTGGTTGGCGCACTGCAGCTGGCCGCCTTAATTTATGGCCTTTGGACAGTGTTTGTGGCGCGGCCTGTGCATTTGGTATTTGAGTACACGCGGATGAGCGTTGTCCATGCGATTGATATCGAGCCAGACCAATTGGCCAAAGCACCGACTGCCTTACAAGTGCTGCCGGTGAGGGGGCCGACGCTGATTGCATTGCGCCCCTTCAGAGATGCCACCGAGCAGTTTGACGCCACGATGGCCGCGGTGGGGGGAGTTCCCCTAGCGGCACGCGGTGACCTTTGGCAACCTTACAGCGAAAGTCGGGCGAAGGTCCTAGAAGCGTCGAAACCTGCAGCCGACTTGCGTTTGCGATTTGCTGATCAATCTGCTTTGATCGATGCCGCTGTTCACAAAGCAGGTAGACCCTTGAGTCAGTTGCGCTCCTTGCCGATGGTGGGGCGAGATAATGCATGGACCGTGTTATTAGATTCAGCGACGGCGGAGCCGGTAGGCTTTTTACCCTTGGACTCCTTCTGAGAGCGGGCAGCAATGCACTACAAGTGCTGTGAAATTACGTTCAAAGTATTGTCGGCACTCTTGTTGGGAGTAGGGTTGCTTGCAAACCCTGCAGCGCTCACTGCTCAGCCTGCGCTCCCTACCCTCGGCGATACCAGCGACCTTACTACCAGCGCCGAGCGCCGTCTCGGTGATCGCATCATTCGTGAGCTGTACCGTGACCCGGACTACGTCGATGACCCAGTGGTGGCCGACTATGTGCAAGGCATATGGCACCCTCTCCTGGCAGCAGCCAAGGCTCGGGGAGAACTCAGTGCCGAGCTGGACGAACGCTTTGCCTGGGAGATCCTGCTGGGACGCGATCGCACGGTGAATGCCTTCGCTTTGCCCGGTGGGTACCTGGGGGTGCATCTGGGGTTGATCGGTGTGGTGGCCACGCGCGATGAACTGGCCTCGGTACTGGCGCACGAGCTGAGCCATGTGACCCAGCGTCACATCTCGCGACTGATCACGCAGCAGAGCAAGCAGACGCCCTTGCTGCTGGGGGCCATGGTGCTGGGTGCACTTGCCGCCAGCAAGAACCCAGGCGCCACGCAGGCCCTGGTCGTGGGAGGCCAAGCCTTGGCCATTCAGAATCAGCTCAATTTCTCGCGGGACATGGAGCGTGAGGCGGACCGCATTGGCTACGGGCTGATGGCCCCCGCAGGTTTTGCGCCCCAAGGGTTTGTGAGCATGTTTGAAAAGCTGCAGCAAGCCAATCGACTCAATGACAATGGGTCCTGGCCTTATTTGCGCAGCCACCCGCTGACCACGGAGCGTATGGCAGACATGCAGTCGCGCATCCCTCCGAGTGCAGCATCTGCGCCGGGCGCCGCAATGCAGGTTTCCAGCGAACACGCCATGGTGGCTGCGCGGGCGCGTGTGCTGTCTAACCCCGGAGTGGATACGTTGCGCCAGTGGATCGCGGAGCCCAAGGGCTCGGGGTTTCAGTCGCAGCCGCTGCCGCGACGGGCCGGCGCGCTGTATGCGGCGGCGTTGGCAAGCAGCCAGTTGCGTGATGCGGCAAATGCGCGTCTGATCGCGCGCCAACTGGACGACTTGGTGCGGCAGGACGCCGCTGCGCATCGCCTCGCACGCCTGTTGGTGGCAGAGACCGAATTGGCAGCTGGCGATGCATCTGCGGCCCTGCCGTCCATTCCAGATGGCAACAACGCGCGCAGGCCAGAACTTGTGCTGCGTACCCAAGCCCTGTTGCGCGCCAACCGACCCGCGGACGCCACGCAAGCTTTGCAAACCTGGTTGGCAACCCACCCCAAGGATGCGACTGTGTGGCAACTACTGGCGTCCACCTGGCAAGCACAAGGCCAGGCGCTCAGGGCGATTCGTGCGGAGGCAGAAGCGCAGGCTGCGCGCTATGACTATGCCGCCGCTGTAGACCGGTTCAAGGCCGGCCAGGATATGGCTCGCCGAGGCGGTGCGGCAGTGGACCATATCGAGGCCTCCATCATCGACACACGTCTGCGCTCGATGGAGTCACTTCTTCGCGAACAGGCCGCCGAGCGCTGATTCGATGACCAGGCCCAGCACCGAGTAGATCAGCGAGCCCAGCAGCGCAGCCCCAAAACCGGCGACGTGGAAGCCGTCCAAAACGCTGGCCGCTGCCCAGAACATGAGTGCGTTGATGACGAAGAGAAACAGCCCAACCGTAACGATGGTGACGGGTAACGTGAGTACGACCAGCACCGGTCGCAACACCACATTGAACAGGCTGATCACGAAGGCCGCGATCAGCGCCGAGGTGAAGCTTTTCACCTCCACACCGCTGTAGATGTAAGCCACAAACAGCAGCGATGCAGCGCTGAGCAGCCATTTCAGAAGAAGTCGCATGGCCGGAGAATAGCACTGGCCTGCTGTACTGCAATCGCTGGATGTGGCTTGCCTGGCCACACACACCTACCGGCCTATTCGAGCGCCAGCACCCACAACACACCAAAGCCGGTGAGCACGCTGCCTAGCGTGCCCGACAGTGACGACCAGCGCCCGTCCACGCGGCCAGCGGGCTGCACAGGCTCGGACTTGGGCCGGCGTGCGTCCACCACGGGTGCTTTCGCCATGCCGCCGGCATCTGCCTGAAGTTGCGCTGTGAGCTCGGCCAACGGGCCCTTGGCCACCACGGTGGTTACAGCTCCCGAGGGGGTATGCAGTGTCGGAACAATTTGTGCGAACAGCTTATCCGCCCACTTGGTACGCCAGTTCTCGCGGGTGCTGTGGCTCACCCATTTGCTGACACGGTGGGTCATGCGTGGCGCACACGCCACCAGCACCCAATGGGTATGTGCGCTGGCTGGGCGCCCACACAGGGGTGCCAGCACTTGCTGTGCGTACGCTGCGTCGTCCACATACACGATGACTCTGTCCATACCCACCTCCAGGTGTGAGGCTGGCCACAGGGGAGCGGTATGGCCCCCTGCGCCGCCTCAGATGCAATGCAATTCGCGTGAAGCGGTCAGTGCCCGGCCGGTGCCGAGCCGGCACTGGCACGGCGAGCCATGATGATCTTGCCAGCCAGCAAAACCAGCAGCGCACCGGCCACACTGGCCCCGTACTTCACGACATCGGTGACTTCGCCGCTCACGCTATCGACGGGCATCTTGAGCATCCACTGCCACTTGTCAGGGTTGGCGAGGGCTGGGTCTGTGACGAGCATGCCGCCGGCAATCCAGCCCAGCAGCATGCCGCCCAGCGTGATGATGAGGGGAAACCGCTCCATGAGCTTGATGACCAGCTGACTCCCCCAGACGATGATCGGGATAGAGATCAGCAGACCCAGCACCACCAGCAGGAACGAATGGTCGCCCGCATTCTGGGCCGCACCGGCAATAGCGATCACGTTGTCCACGCTCATGACCAGGTCGGCCACGATGATGGTCTTGATGGCAGCCAGCAGCTTGTCGCTGCCTTGCACGTCGCCATGGCCCTCTTCATCGGGAGCCAGCAGCTTCACACCGATCCACACCAGAAGCAGCGCGCCCACGAACTTGAGGAAGGGCAGCGCCAGCAAGGTCATCGCAAAGGCGATCAGGATCACGCGCAGCACGATGGCGCCCGCAGTGCCCCAGATGATGCCCTTGGTGCGCTGTGCAGGGGGCAGTTTGCGGCAGGCCAGGGCAATGACCACGGCGTTGTCACCACCCAGCAGGATGTCGATGATGATGATCTGGCCGAGTGCGAGCCAGAATTCGGGCGAAGCCAAAAAGTCCATAAATTCCTCAATGTCAGTGGCGCGAAACGAGGATCCTGGCGCCACTGTAGCGCCGAGTCCCCCGCAGGGATAGGGGGCTTACGGTGACCTGGTCAAGGAAGGCTTGCCCCAGACAGGGGAGACATGGCAAGCGAAGGGACGGCCTTGATCAGCCCACGGTGGGCCCATCAAAGGTCTTGCTCAGTTCTACACAAGCTGGTTGCGCGTGAACCCGGATTGCCGGAAGCAAAGCTTCGTATTGACGACAAATCCGATGCCTTGTGCCGCTCAAGCCCGGATGGCGGTGGGCTGGCTGGCAAGGCGGGAGCTACTCCCCTTCGAGACCGCGATTGGAACATTACCGGCGAGGCAGCGCAAGGGCCGGGGTGTTGTGGTTACTGCGTACACGCTGGGGCTGGGCGTGCTGCCTCGCCCGGGGAAATACGACGGATACCACCACTGCCAGCATCCCTTGTGGTGGGCCGCTATCATCCAGCCCCTCTTGTGCCCCTGCGCTTGCGCGTCCCTTGTCCCCCCTTTCATGGCTGCCATCCACATCACCGACATCGAAGCTGCCATCAATCACTGGCGGCACCGTGCGCCCGCATCACCCGATGGGTTGGGTCTGGCGCCTGAGGTCCAGGCCCTGGGGGAGGTCTATGCGCTGATGGTCTACGGGCACACCACAGAGATCGACGAGGACAGCCTGCCTTCTGCAGCCATGGCCGCATGGCAGGCCTGGTACGACACGACGCCCGACACACCTTGCATCGCGATTTGCTCCACCAGCCAAGGCGACGACCTGTGCAAGGGCTGCGGGCGCACCTTCGACGAGGTGCAATTCTGGCCCTCGTTCACTCCGGCGGAAAAGCGGGGGGTGTGGCGCCGTATCACGCTGGAGCACTCGGCCTGGCGTTTCAACCGATATGCCGAGCGCGCTGCAGAGGGCGTGACCGCGCCAGGGGCGCCAACGGCGGGGTAGGTTGATGGGCGATGGGCTGTACGCTCGCCCGGCAAACCGCTAAGGTGGCGCCATGCTGCGCCTGACCCAAGCTCCGAACATCGCCATCGCCACCCTGTGGGCGGATCTGCTGTGCGAAGCGGGCATGACGGCCTCAGTGCAGCGCCAGTACCTGGGCGCTGCCGCCGGACACCTGCCACCCGATCAGTGCCTGCCCGAGATCTGGCTGGACCACGAAGAGCACGCTGCGCGTGCACAAGCCTTGCTGCAAGAGTTACACAACCTGCCGCAGCGCCACTGGGCCTGTCTCTGTGGCGAGTTGGTGGAAGGCGGTTTTGAGCAGTGCTGGAATTGCGGAGCGTTCATGCCGCGCGACTGACGGCATTGGGTGGTTTGCTATATATTTAATAGCTATTGCGGCATATTCCTCTAGCGCTACCAGGGATTTTGCCCAAAAACGTCCTCACTTCCAGCGTACAGGCTCCACATGCACGCTGCCTTGTGTGCTGCTGAGGGTGATGGATCCTTCCTGCACTGTGGCCTGCAGCTGCATGCTGCGCTCGGCCAGCTGTGCCAGCGCTTGCGACGCCTCGGTCGGAATGCGCCAGACCTGCAGCTTGTCCAGTCGCGAAAGCTTGGTTTCAATGCCCTTCCACCAGGTCTCGGCCGCGTGGTTGAAGCAATACACGATCACCGAGTCAGCCTTGCTGCAGGCTTTGGTCAGGGGCTTGTCTTCCGGCTGCCCTACTTCGATCCACACGCGTTTGCGGCCGGTAAAGTCCGTCAGCGATGCATCTGGGTCATCCGGGTCCGACAGCCCTGCGCCGAACGCGAGTGTGGCGTCGCCATTGCACAGGTCATTGAGCTGGTGCGCCTGAACGGCCAGGGCCGCCAGCCGCACCATCATGCGCTCGTCGGTTTCGCTGGGGTGGCGTGCCAGGGTGAGCGCATGGTCGGCGTAGTAGCCGTGGTCGATGTCGGCGATCGCAAGGTTCGCTTTGAAGATGGTGGATTTGATTGCCATGTAAGCTGTAGAGGGGATAGGTAGTGTATGGAGACTAAGGCGATGAATCGCGTCGCTGGTTTCCGTGCGTAGTCGCTCCGCCAAGTGGCTAGGGTGCAGTAGGCTTACGTGGCTTCCACCGGAGAGCAGGTTTTTCTACCCAATGCCAAGACATAACTGCAAGGCTGAGCGCCCCTAGCACGCTCAGCGTGAAAGCGTTAGAAAAACTGAGCTGATTAGCAAAGCTCCAGATAACTAACTGCTGTACAGGGAAACCATAAATGTAGAGCCCGTATGAGAAATCGCCAAAGCGCCCCGCACTCGCGAACCCTGGTGTACTGCAACTGCCCCAGATGACAGCGAGTGCCCCCAACGCCCACAAAGGCGCCTGCCCGCCAAGAATCGGTGTGCCCCACTGCAGCAATACGCCGCAAGCTACGAGGAAAATTAATGCGGAGGTCCACGGACGAGGTCGCCAAAAGTGTTCCCCCTGCGCGAGGGCCGCACCTAGGGAAAAAACAATCGCATATTGCAGTGCGAATGACCACTGGGGAAACGTAGGTCCACGATAACGCCACTGTAGCCAGGCGGTAAGTAACAAGAAAACTCCCAACGGTGCCCAGCGCCAGCGCATTACTCCCATTGCTCCTAGAACGGCTAGCCCCGCATAGCAGCCCACCTCCAGGGGAATTGTCCACAGAGGCCCATTGACCGAGCCCGGATGAGGATTGCTAACAAAAACGCCTGGCAGGCTGGTGTGGGTGCTGAGAATTAGGTTACCCAGGTGCTGGCGCGTCTCGTGATGGTCCAAATACGCAGCGAACGGTAGCTCGGTGAGCAATGGACCTAGCACGAGCACGGCGAGCAGTACAACCACCGTCAGGCCCGGCCAGATTCGCAGGGCACGGCGCATCGCAAAGCGCCGTACATTGGGATCAGCGACCCAGGACTTGCTGACTAGGTATCCGCTGATCGCGAAGAACATCACCACCCCAGCCGCGCCTGGCTCGTTGCCGAAAAATAGTGGGGTTGATTGCCCCATTAGCGCAAACTGGTGGCTCCAAATTACCAGCAGCGCTGCCATCATTCGCAGAGCGTCAAAGTTGTTGGTGCGATGGTGCGCTCTTTGGGGCAGCGGGAGCTCCGGGAGATGCGAGGATCTCGGGCCTGGTGAATGCACAACGAAGTTAAACCCGGCGCGCCAGCTCGGCCGCCTTGCCCACATAGCTGCCGGGCGTCATCGCCAGCAGTCGGTCCTTTTCGGTCTGAGGAATCTCCAGCGACTGGATCAATCCGTGCAGCGCTTCGGCTGTCACGGTCTTGCCCCGGGTCACTTCCTTGAGCTTTTCGTAGGCGCCTTGCACACCAAAGCGGCGCATCACCGTCTGGATGGGTTCAGCCAGCACTTCCCAGGACGCGTTCAGGTCTTCGGCCAGGGCTTCTTCGTTGATTTCGAGCTTGTTCAGGCCCGTGAGCAACGAGGCATAGGCCAGCGTGGCGTAGCCCAGGGCCACGCCCATGTTGCGCAGCACGGTGCTGTCGGTCAGGTCACGCTGCCAGCGGCTGATGGGCAGCTTTTCGGACAGGTGCTTGAGCAGCGCGTTGGCCAGGCCCAGATTGCCTTCGGCGTTCTCGAAGTCGATGGGGTTGACTTTGTGCGGCATGGTGGACGAGCCGATTTCGCCCGCCTTGAGGCGCTGCTTGAAGTAGCCCAGGCTCACGTAACCCCAGATGTCGCGCGAGAGGTCGATCAGGATAGTGTTGGCACGGGCGACGGCATCAAACAGTTCGGCCATGTAGTCATGGGGCTCGATCTGGATGCTGTACGGCTGGAAAGTCAGGCCCAGGCCCAGAGGCTCGGGTGTCTCGATGACCTTCTTGCTGAAGGCTTCCCAGTCAAAGTCGGGCCAGGCGGACAGGTGGGCGTTGTAGTTGCCCACGGCACCGTTCATCTTGCCCATGATCTTGACGCTGGCGATGCGGTCGCAGGCGGTTTGCAGGCGCATCACCACATTGGCCATTTCCTTGCCCACGGTGGTGGGGCTGGCCGTCTGGCCGTGGGTGCGGCTGAGCATGGGCACGTCGGCAAAGGCGTGGGCCATTTCGCGCAGCTTGAGCACGATGCGGTCCAGCCCTGGCAGCACCACCTGGTCGCGACCCGAGCGCAGCTGCAGTGCGTGGCTGGTGTTGTTGATATCTTCGCTGGTGCAGGCAAAGTGCACGAATTCGGAGGCCTTTTCCAGCTCGGGGCGTGCCTCGAACTTGCTCTTGATCCAGTATTCGACCGCCTTCACGTCGTGGTTGGTGGTCTTCTCGATCTCCTTGATGGCTGCAGCATCGGCCTCAGAGAAGTTCTTGACCAGGCCCAGCAAGTAAGCGCGCGCTCCGGTGGTGAGGGGCTTGAATTCTGCAAACCCTGCATCCGACAAGGCAATGAACCACGCCACTTCCACTTGCACGCGGCGGTGCATGTAGCCGTGCTCGCTCATGATCGGGCGAAGGGCTGCAAGTTTGGGGGCGTAACGGCCGTCAAGCGGCGACAGGGCGGTGATGGTGGACAGGCTCATGGCGCACGATTGTAGGCGGGGCGGGTCGGCGGGGTTTGTGGGGGCGGCGCATCAGTCAGCCTCATGCCGGGTCGCTGTCGATAGAATCAAACCCGAATTGTTCAGCATTCCCCGCGCACTGGAAGACACACCATGAAATTGATCGGAGCCACCGCCAGCCCCTACGTGCGCAAGGTACGTATCGTGATGGCTGAGAAAAAGCTCGACTACCAGTTCGTGCAAGAAAACGTCTGGGCAGACGACACCCATATCTCCGCATCCAACCCCCTGGGCAAGGTGCCCTGTCTGGTGATGGAAGGCGGCGAGGCTGTGTTTGATTCGCGCGTCATCGTCGAATACCTCGACACCTTGTCGCCCGTGGGCAAGCTCATCCCTTCCCAGGGCCGCGAGCGCGCTGAAGTCAAAACCTGGGAGGCCTTGGCCGACGGCGTGATGGATGCCGGCATCCTGGCCCGCCTGGAAGCCACCTGGGTTCACCGCAAGGACAGCGAACGCAGCCAGGCCTGGATCGACCGCCAACTGCTCAAGGTGAACGATGGCCTCAAGTCCATGAGCCAGGGGCTGGGCGACAAGCCCTATTGCAGTGGCATCCACCTGAGCCTGTCGGACATCGCCGTGGGTTGCGCTCTGGGTTGGCTGGAGTTCCGCTTTCCCGAGATCGCCTGGCGCAGCGAGTACCCCAACCTGGGCAAGCTGCTCGACAAGCTGATGCAGCGCCCGAGTTTCGCGGACACCAAGCCCGCCTGACCCCGTCGCTCGGCTGCTGAAAGGCTCCGGCAAGCCCGTCCTCCCGCGGAGTGCCGCGGGTCTTTGTGCAGTCCGGTCCCCTGCTTGCCGTATGCTCCCGGGCGTATGAACGAAATGGTTCAAAACCCACCCCCCACCGCTGGTACCAGGGCAACCCGCCAGCGCGCCGCGCGCGAGGCCGCTGCCACGCCGGGCGCCGACCGGGTGCGCGTGAACGACCCAGACCGCACCATGGCCAACATCCTGCAGGTGGCCACGGCAGAGTTTGCCGACAAGGGCCTGGCTGGGGCCCGCATCGACGAGATCGCGGCACTGACCAGCACCAGCAAGCGCATGATCTACTACTACTTTGGTAGCAAGGAAGGTCTGTATGTGGCGGTGCTGGAAGACGCCTACCGCCGCATCCGGCGCATTGAGTCAGAGCTGCACCTCGAAGACCTGGCGCCCGAGCAGGCACTGCGCACGCTGGTCGGTTTCACGGTGGACTACCAGCTTGCCAATCCCGACTTCATCCGCCTGGTCATGAACGAGAACATGCACCGGGGCGAGTACATCACCCAATCCGCCACGATCCAGGAACTGAATATCCCGGTCATCCATGCCGTGCGCGACGTGTACCAGCGTGGCGTGGCGGCGGGGGTTTTTCGTCCGGATGTGGACCCTGTCGATCTGCACATGTCGATTTCGGCGCTGTGCTTTTTCAACGTGGCCAACCGCCACACCTTTGGCGCGATCTTCAAGCGCTCGCTGGATACGCCTGCCGCCACGGCGCAACGCCGTGAATCGATCATTGAAATGATCGTGCGCTTTCTGCGGCCCTGAATCGAATCCCGCCGGCGCGCTGCGCGCCTGGCACCCTGCTGTTCTTTAGGGCCATGAGCCGGAGGACGCTCTTCGCCGGGCGTGGTTGACCCATCCATCGCGGCCCCACCCCGCGCCACTCGGTGCTGCCCTATCGCTGTTCGCGAGCAGGGTTTGCACCTAGATCAAATACTAACCAGTTCGTACAAAATTAAATCCACTATCTGATAACGACTGGAGACACCATGCTTGCACTGGCCGACCGCTGGCTCGGACGATACACCCGCGCACTCGACATGCTTTCCGGCCTGTGTCTGGCCATCATGGTGGTGCTGGTGTTCGGCAACGTGGTGCTGCGCTACACGGTGAACTCGGGCATCACGGTGTCCGAAGAGCTGTCGCGATGGCTGTTTGTGTGGCTGACCTTCATGGGGGCCGTGGTGGCTTTGCGAGAGCATGGGCACCTGGGCACCGATGTCTTGGTGTCCCGCCTGCCCGCTGCGGGCAAGAAGGTCTGCCTGGTTCTCGCACAGATCTCGATGCTGTATGTCTCCTGGCTCCTGCTCAAAGGCAGCTGGGCCCAGATGCTGATCAATGCCGACACCGAGGCGCCGGTGACCGGGGCGTCCGTGGGCATCTTCTACGCCAGCGGTGTGCTCATGGGCGCATCAGCCATTGCCATTCTGGTGCGCGATCTGCTGCGCACGCTCTTTGTGCCACTGGGCGAGCATGAGCTGGTCATGGTGCAGGAAAGCGAAGAACTCGCGGCACTGCAACACCGCACGGAAGACGCCAGTGCCAGCACTCCCCCTGCAGGCCCCCGTCGCTGACCCCCCATTTGCACTGGAACGCGCACCATGACCGTCACCATCTTCCTCGGTTCCCTGCTGCTCGCCATGGCGATCGGCGTCCCCATCGCTTTCGCTCTGCTCCTCTGCGGTGTGGCGCTGATGTGGCATCTCGACCTGTTCGATGCGCAAATCCTCGCGCAGAACGTGATCAATGGCGCGGACAGCTTCCCGCTGCTGGCCGTGCCCTTCTTCATGTTGGCGGGCGAGATCATGAATGTGGGGGGGTTGTCCAAGCGCATCGTGAAGCTGGCGCTTACCGTGGTGGGCCATGTCCCCGGCGGGCTGGGCTACGTGGCCATCATGGCGGCCGTGATCCTGGCGGCCGTGTCGGGCTCGGCCGTGGCGGATGCGGCGGCACTCGCGTCGCTGCTTCTGCCCATGATGGTGGCTGCGGGGCACAACAAGGAGCGTTCGGCGGGCTTGATTGCCTCCGCCGGGATCATCGCGCCAGTGATACCGCCCTCGATCGGCTTTGTGATCTTTGGCGTGGCCGCCAACGTGTCCATCAGCAAGCTGTTCCTGGCGGGCATTGTTCCTGGCGTGCTGCTGGGGCTCTCGCTGGCTGTGACGTGGTGGTGGCTGGTGCGGCGCGAGAACGTGGCGCCGCCGAAGCGCGCAACGCGCGCCGAGCTGCTGCTGGCGTTGCGTGAAGCCGTGTGGGCCCTGGGCCTGCCCATCATCATCCTGGTGGGTCTGCGCATGGGGGTGTTCACACCCACCGAGGCTGCTGTGGTGGCCGCCGTGTACTCGTTGTTTGTCGCGATGGTCGTGTACCGCGAGCTGACCTTGCGCCAGCTGGTGGATATCTTCCAGACCTCCGCACGCACCAGTGCCGTGGTCATGTTCCTGGTCGCAGCTGCCATGGTGTCGGCCTGGCTCATCACCGTGGCCGATCTTCCGTCCGCTGTCATCGGCATGCTGGAGCCTTTCATGGGCAACCAGACGCTGCTGCTGATCGCCATCATGGTGCTGGTGATGGTGGTGGGTACAGCGATGGACATGACACCCACCATCCTCATCCTCACTCCCGTGTTGATGCCGGTGGTGAAGGCTGCGGGCATCGACCCGGTCTACTTTGGCGTGCTGTTCATCATCAACAACGCCATTGGCCTCATCACACCACCGGTGGGCACCGTGCTCAATGTGGTGGCCGGGGTGGGGCGCATTTCCATGTCGCAGGTCACCCGGGGCGTCATGCCGTTCATGGTGGCGCAGTTCATCGTCATGTTCCTACTGGTGCTCTTCCCGTCCATCGTCACCGTGCCCCTGCGCCTGTTGGGTGGCTGACCAGCCCTCCAGCACGTACCGTTTCTGCCTGCCCAAAACCCAAGGAGACCATCCCATGAAGCTGCTCAAAACCCTGCTCGCCACGGCCCTCGTCGCTGCATCGCTGCTGCCTGCCGCGCAGGCGCAGGAACGCACCATCAAGTTCGCCTTCCAAAACCAGAAGGACCATCCGCAAGCCCAGGGCGCGCAAAAGTTTGCCGAGCTGGTGAGCACCAAGACCAAGGGGCGCATTGCCGTCAAGCTCTTCCCGGGCGGAACGCTGGGCGGTGACCTGCAGACCGTGTCGGCGCTGCAGGGTGGCACCGTGGAGATGACCGTGCTCAACGCAGGCATCCTGTCGGCACAGGCCAAGGAATTCGGCATCTACGACTTCCCGTTCCTGTTCGCGTCGCCACAAGAGGCCGATGCCGTGACCGATGGTCCCTTCGGCAAGAAGCTGCTCGACAAGCTGCAGGCCAAGAACCTTGTGGGCCTGGGCTACTGGGAACTGGGCTTTCGCAACCTCACCAACAGCAAGCGCCCCATCACGAAGGCCGAGGACATTGCGGGCCTGAAGATCCGCGTGATCCAGTCGCCGATCTACATCGACATGTTCAACGCGCTGGGCGCCAACGCCGTGCCGATGCCGTTCCCCGAGCTGTACACCGCCATGGAGCAGAACGCCGTGGACGGCCAAGAGAACCCCGTCTCTACCATCCTGTCGTCCAAGTTCGCCGAGGTGCAGAAGTACCTGACCCTGACGCGTCACATGTACAACCCCCAGGCAGTCATCGTGAGCAAGAAGTTCTGGGATAGCCTGAGCCCCGCCGACCAAAAGGCCCTGACCGACGCCATGGCCGAGGCCACCACGTTCCAGCGCGGCATCTCGCGTGTACAGGCCAATGTGGCGCTCGAAGACCTCAAGAAGGCCGGCATGCAGGTGACCGAGTTCCCCCCAGCCGAACTCGACAAGCTGCGCGCCAAAGTCAAGCCCGTGGTTGAAAAGCACAGCGAAAAGGTGGGCGCCGAGACGGTGAAAGAGGTCTACGCCACGCTGGCCAAGCTGCGCGGCGGCAAATAACCACAACGCTGCCAACCCCGCACGGCCGCCAGTGGCCTCGCCAAGTCCGGCCGTGCATTCACCCCGTATCCCGCCTGCCCATGAGCACCCAGCTGCTTGATCCCCTGGTCACCACATCCACGCCCACCATGTATTCCACAAGCCCCCGCAAGGTGCTGATCGGGCTGATCGGTGCCGGTATTCAGAAATCGCTGTCGCCCGCGCTGCACGAAGAAGAAGCGCGCCACCACGGCATGCGCCTGCACTACCAGCTCATCGACCTGGACCGCTCTGCTTCCTCGGCGGAGCATCTGCCCACGCTGTTGTCGGCGGCGCGCATCATGGGCTACGCGGGCTGCAACGTGACCTACCCCTGCAAGCAGGCGGTGATTCCGCACCTCGACAGCCTGTCCGAAGAAGCGCGCGCCATGGGCGCCGTGAACACCGTGGTCATCCAGGGCGGAAAACTCGTGGGCCACAACACCGACGGATCGGGCTGGGCTTGGGGCTTTACCCGCGCACTGCCTGGCGCTGATCTGCGCCGTGTGGTGCTGCTCGGCGCGGGCGGTGCAGGCGCTGCGATTGCACACGCCGTGCTGCGGCTGGGCGCCGAGCACCTGAGCATCGTCGATGCGCAACCCGAGCGTGCGGCGCAGTTGGCGGCCGATGTGAATGCGCTGTACGGCGCCCGGGCCGAAGCCTCCGACATCCAATCGGCCATGGCGCAGGCCACAGGCCTGATCCACGCCACGCCCACGGGCATGGACAAACTGCCCGGCCTGCCACTCGATGTGGCGCTGCTGCGGCCCCCGATGTGGGTGTCCGAGGTGGTGTATTTCCCGCTCGACACCGCCCTGGTGCAGGCCGCACGCGCGCTGGGCTGCCGGGTATCCGACGGCGGCGGAATGGCTGTGGGCCAGGCTGTAGGCGCTTTCGAGCTGTTCACCGGCGAGGCGCCCGACGCGGCGCGCATGGATGCGCATTTCCGCTGCCTGGTCAGCACGCGCTGATGCCACTGCCCGCCGCAACCCCCAAGGAGCCGACACCATGAGCACCCCGATGATGGCCGCCCGCGAAACGCTGGGCGAACTGCCCAACCCCCTGGGTCTGCAGGGCGTGGAGTTCATCGAATACGCCACCAGCCGTCCGCAGGCCCTGGGCCAGGCGCTGGAGCGCATGGGCTTTCGGCCCGTGGCGCGCCACCGCTCGCGCGAGGTGCTGCTGTACCGCCAGGGCGACATGAACATCATTGTCAACGCCCACCAGGACAACGAGCTCACCGGCGTGCACGCCCCGCCCGCGCTCACCGAAGCGCCGGTACTCGCCGCCATTGCTTTTCGCGTGGGCAATGCGGCCGCGGCCTACCGCCGGGTGCTGGAACTGGGCGCCTGGGCCGTGCACACCGAGGTCGAGGTGATGGAGCTGAACATCCCCGCCATCCACGGGGTGGGTGCCAGCCGCATCTACTTTGTCGACCGCTGGAAGGAGTTCTCCATCTACGACGTGGACTTTGTGCCCATCCCCACCGTCAACCAGCGCCCGCCTGCGCTGCAGGGCCTGCACCTGTTTGGCGTGGTGCAGTACATCGGCCTGGGCCGTGCGGAGGACTGGATCCACTTCTACAGGGAACTGTTTGGCTTCGCCGAGCTGGCACCGGACCAGTCGTTTGGCGTGCTCACCCACGGCCGCATCCTGGCCAGTCCCTGTGGCACGCTGCACTGGCAGCTCATCGAACCGCTGGTCGATGCGCTGGAAGCCGACCCCGAAGAGTTGCTGCAACGCGTGGCCTTTGGCGCCCCCGACGTGCTGGCCACGGTGCAAGCGCTGCGCGAGCGCGGCGTGGACTTCGTCGAGTCCCCCACCGGCGTGCACACGGGCACGCGCGGCGCCCTCACCCGCGCAGATGCCGGAGCTCCCAGCTTCGAACTGGTGCTGGACGCACGCTGAGCCTGGAGACTGCCCCATGCGCACATCCACCATGCAACGTAACGTCGCCGACTTTGGCATGGACACCATCAGCCTGGCCGGCCCGCTGGAGGCCAAGCTCGCCGCCGTCAAGGCCGCCGGATTTGGCCAGATCATGCTGGCCGCACGCGACATCGTGGGCCACCCCGAAGGCATCGAGGCCGCCGTGCATGCCGTGCGCAGCAGCGGCCTGCGGGTGACGGGCTTCCAGGTGCTGCGCGACTTCGAGGGTCTGTCCGGCCACCTGCACAGCTACAAGGTGGACATCGCCAAGCAGATGATCCTGATGGCGCGCGACCTGGGCGCGCCCGTGCTGCTGGCCTGTAGCTCCACGTCTTCGCACGCCACGTCTGACGCCGATACCATTGCGCGCGACCTGCGCAAGCTGGCCCTGCTGGCGCTGCCCCATGGCATCCGCGTGGCGTTTGAGGGCCTCTCCTGGGGCCGCCACATCAACGAGGTGCACCAGGCTTGGGCCGCCGTGGAGCAGGCCGATTGCCCCAACCTCGGGCTGGCCATTGATTCGTACCACCAGTTCGCCACCAGCACGCCGCTCGCGGCGCTGGAGGACGTGGACCCCGCCAAGATCTACCTCGTGCAGCTGTCCGACTTCATGTGGCAGGAAACGCGCACAGTGCAAGAGCGCATCGAGACCGCACGGCACTTTCGCGTGTTCCCTGGCGAAGGCGTGCACAGCAAGGCGCTGGCCGAACTGGTACGCACGCTGGACGGCATGGGCTACCAGGGCGATTACAGCTTCGAGGTCTTCAACGACGACTACCAGCAGCTGCCTCTGCCCTATGTGGCGCAACGGGCGTGGAACAGTGCGCTGTGGCTGGCCGAAGGCGTGTTGCAGCGTGCCGTGCCGCTGCCGGGGCACCCACGCATCCGTGCTGCCGTATGAAGGCCTGCGCTGTTAGCTATTGGCGCGTTTCTTGAGCCAGCGCATCAGTGCGCCCACCACGGGCAGCTTTTCGTACAGCTCTTCGGCCGCATCCCAGTAGTCGCGGTGCAGCGTCACCAGACCCTGTTCGTCCAGCACCAGGTGCGAGGCACCACGCACGGTCTGCGTCACGCCCTTGTGAAAGTCCTTGAACGCGAACAGGAAGTCCCAGGTCAAGAAGCACTGCGTGCCCTGCACCACCCGGCCGGTGACCACAAAACGCGGCTGCTCCAGCGCCTCAAACATGTGGGCAAAAATGGCCTGGATGGCAGGCACGCCCTGCACCTCGTTGAAGGGGTCCTTGAAGCGCGCCTGTGGTGCGTAGAAATGGCCAATGGCCGCTATGTCGGCAGGCGAGAGGTTTTCAAAGAATGCGACAACGCGCGTGACGGCTTCTTCGGTGGATGGGGATGTGTTCGGGGGCTGCATCGCAAAAGTCAAAGGCCTGTGAAGCGGCGAACGGCGGGGAAGTACCAACGGTACGGCAACAGCCGCAGCAGCTTCATCACGCGTGTGAAACGCTTGGGGAAGTGGATGTCGAAATGCCCCCGCTCCCAGCCCTGCACGATGGCCGCCGCCGCTGCCTCGGGTGAGATGAGGGCCGGCATGGTGAAGTCGTTGCCCGCCGTGAGTGGCGTGGCCACAAAACCAGGGTTGATCACGCTCACGCCCATGCCCAGGTCGTGCAGGTCCAGGTACAGCGCCTCGGCCAGGTTGATGAGGGCCGCCTTGGTGGGCCCATAGGCCAGGCTCTTGGGCAGGCCGCGAAAGCCTGCCACGCTGCTGATCAGGCTCACGTGGCCTGGGCGCCCGGCCTCCGCTGCGGCCAGCATGGCGGGCAACACGGCGGCCAGCACGTGCAGCACGCCGTTGTAGTTGATCTGCTCGTGGCGCAGCATCACGGCCAGATCGAAGTCGGTGGCGCGCATGTCGCGGTAGTAGCCCGCGCAGTAGCACACCAGGTCGGGCGTCCCTCCCGCGAGCACCTGCGCTGCGGCGGCCTGCACCTGTGCCGGTTCGGCGGTGTCAAAAACCAGCGCCATGCTGCCGGGGTGCTGCACGACAAAGGCGTTCAGTGCATCACCGCTGCGCGCCGACACGATGACCTGCGCACCGCGCGCATGCAGCGCGGCTGCGGTGGCCCGGCCAATGCCACTGCTGGCCCCGATGAGCCAGGCCCGGCGGCCCTGCCAGTCGCGCAAGGGAGGGTTGAGGCTCATGGTGCGCGTTTGGTGAAGGACAGCGTGATCTCGCCCAGGCGCACGCCGAACTTGGTCATGGTGGCGCGGTTGAGCATCACCCGGTCGTCGATGAGGTACATCCAGTCGTCCAGGTCCACGTTGTAGACCTTGCCATCCACCGGCAGGGCCAGCGTGTAGTTCCAGCGGAAGGCGTTGCCGCGCGTCTGGCCGTTGGCCGTGCCCACCACATCGTCGGCGGTGCCGGCGTAACGGCCGTCCGCGTGCTTCGTCAGCCGCCAGATGCGGCGCTGCGTGGTGCCGTCGGAGTAGGTGAAGGCTTCGTCGAGCACGCCCTCGTTGTCTTTCCAGCTGCAGTCCATCACCACGGTGAAGCGTTTGACGATCTGGCCGCTGCGGTCCTGGAAGATGCCGTAGGCGTCGATCTTGCCGTTGAAATACTGGGCCAGGTCCAGCACCGGTTTCTCGGTGGCGTAGCTATCCAGGTTCTGGCTGGCGCAGCCGGACAGCACCACGGGCGCAGCCACAGCGGCGGAAATGAGGAGGCGTCTTTGCATCATGGGTTGTGCCTTGGGGGTATGGGTGTCAGGTTCCAGCCATCGCCGCACCGCGTGGGTGCCGCAGAAAAAGGACGTACAGCGCTGCCGCTGCCGCCAGCTTGAGCGCGCAGGGCAGCACGGCGTAGGCCAGGCCCAGTGTCTGCAAGCCGTCTTCGCTGCGCGTGCCCGGCGTGTAGCCCAGCCAGCCCAGCAGGGGCAGCGCCAGGCCTGCGGCCAGGGCCAGGTTGAGCTTGGTGGCAAAGTTCCACCAGCCGAAGTACGCGCCCTCGTGCCGGCCGCTGTCGCCCTCGGCCGCGATCACGCCCGCCAGCAGGGCGCTGGGCAGGGCCAGGTCTGTGCCCAGGGCCACACCCGACAGCGCGCAGACCACCATGAACGGCAACACATCACCCGCGCCCAGAAACGCCGTCCACACGAACACGGCAATCGCCAGCAGCATGCCCGCCAGCCAGGTGCGCGCCAGGCCCCAGCGCGCCACGGCACGCAGCCACAGCGGAATGGACAGCGCCGCACAGACAAAATAGGCCGCGAGGAACATGGGCTCCTGCGCCGGCGGGGCCTGCAGACGGTCCTGGATGAAGAACAGCACCAGCGTGGCCGGGATGGCACTGGCGATGCCGTTGAGCATGAACACGGCCAGCAGGCGGCGAAAGGCAGCCCGTCCCCAGGGCCGCCACAGGCTGGCGCGCTGTGCCGGGCGGTACACGCCTGCCACGGCCTCAGCATGGTCTGCGGGGCGTGGGGCTCTGGTCCACGCCCACCAGCCCAGCAGCAGGGTGAGGGCAAACACACTGAGCATCACCGGCAGGCCCAGCAGCGCGGGCAGCACCGAAGCCAGCACCACGCCCACCAGCGCGGCGCCCTCACGCCAGGCCACGATGCGGCCGCGCTGCAACTCGTCGCCGCCCAGCCGTGCGCCCCAGGACTGGTGCGCAATGCCCAGCTGGCTATAGGCCGTGTAGGTGATAAGCAGTGCCACCAGCGCCCAGGCAATCAGTGCATCCGCCCCACGCACCCATGGAAAGAACAGGCTGCTCAGCCCCAGTGCCAGCACCACGGCCGACACCGCGCCCACCGCCAGCACGGCGCGCACCGAGCGGCCGAACAAGTAGTCGGACAGACGCCCCAGCAGCGGGTCGGACACCGCGTCAAACAGCCGCGCCGCCAGCAGCACCGAGCCCAGCGTGGCCAGTGGCATGCCGAACTCGCGGGCGTAGTGGTTGGGCAACAGCACATACAGCGGCAGCGCCACAAAAGCCAGCGGCAGGCCCAGCAGCCCATAGGCCAGGCCTTGGCCGGCGCGCATGGGCGTGGTGGAGGTCATTGCTGCCCTTGTCCCGCAGTGCGGGTGGCCGCGATCAGCTCTTGCCGCAGTCCGGGTTCGGAGGTCTGCGGCGACAGCCAGATGCCGAAGAACAGGCGCGAGAACTCGGCGTCAGGCACTTCGCCCACCACACGCCCGCCCATCTTGAACACGGCGCCCGTGCCAGGCTGGTACAGGCCCAGCAGCCGGTCGCCGGCCTTCACATCCGGCAGCGCGGCGGTCAGTGCCTGCTGCCAGCGCGCGGCCTGCTGCGGCGTGAAGCTGCCCACGCGGCGCATCTCTTCGATGGAGCGCTTGGCAATGGCCTCGGCCGAAAAATCGCGGTGGTAGGTCAGCTCCAGCGCCAGGGGGTGGGCGGCGTAGTTGTCGGCATCAAAACCGGGCTGCACCCACAGCCGCGCACGGTAGATCTCAAACCCCAGAAACCGCAGCACGCCCTGGCCGACCAGGCGGGCCCCCGACAGCGGGGCTGCGGCGGCTGCGCTGGCCTCTGCAACCTGCGCCAGCGCGGTTTGAGGGCCAAAAGCCATCAATGCGCTAGTGAATATTGCGGTAGCAGCTATATTTTTCATAGCAATCATCAGTCCTTGGCCAGGGTGTACTGCACCAGGTCGATGTTGCTCATCGCAAACGCCGCCTCGCAATACGCCAGGTAGAACTCCCAGATGTGCATGAAGCGCTCGTCAAACCCCAGCTGCAGGATCTGCGTGCGCTGCGCGAGGAAGCGCTCGCGCCACCGCTTGAGGGTTTCGGCGTAGTCCTGGCCAAACGCAAACTCGTCGACCACGCGCAGGCCTGCCGCCTCGGCTTCGCGGCGGAACTCGCGCGGACACGGCAGGCAGCCACCCGGGAAGATGTACTGCTGGATGAAATCCGTGGAGCTGATGTAGCGCTCGAACAGGCTGTCGTCGATGACGATGCTCTGGATGCAGGCCCGGCCGCCGGGCTTGAGCAAGCGGTTCACCGACTGGAAGTAGGTGGGCCAGTATTCGCGGCCCACGGCCTCGACCATCTCGATGGAGCAGATGGCGTCGTACGGGCCGTCCTGGATGTCGCGGTAGTCCTGCAGGCGCAGGTCGGCGTGCTCGGCCACCCCCTGCTGCGCCATGCGCTTTTGCGCGAAGGCGAGCTGCTCGGTGGAGAGCGTCACGCCCGTCAGGTGGGCGCCGAATTCGACGGTCGCCATCTCGGCCAGCGCGCCCCAGCCACAGCCGATCTCCAGCACCCGGGAATTTGGCTGCACACCGGCCATGCGCAACGCGCGCCGCACCTTGGCGTGCTGGGCCACGCGCATGTCGCCGCCTGCATCGCCTTCGAACCAGGCGGACGAGTAGTTCATCGTGTCGTCCAGCCAGAGTTCGTAGAACGCGTTGCCCAGGTCGTAGTGGGCGTGGATGTTCTTCTGGCTGTTGGCGCGGGTGTTGCGGTTGAGCAGGTGCTTGATGCGGTACAGCAGGCGGCCGGCCCAGGTGCCGTAGATCACGCCTTCCACCTGCTGGCGGTTGGCGATGAAGAGCTTGAGCAGATCGGTCAGGTGCGGGGTGGTCCAGTCGCCCGCGATGTAGCTCTCGGCAAAGCCGATGTCGCCCGACTTGAGCGCTGCGCTGCAGACATTCCAGTTCTTGAGCGTGATCGCCGCCGAGGGGCCATCGCCGTGCCCGAAGTGCTGCAGGGTGCCGTCAGGCAACTGCACCGTGAGGTGGCCGTGCTGCAGGCGCTGCAGCAGCCTGAGCGCGGTGCGGGCGGCTGCCGGAGTGCCTGCGGGCAGGGCCTGCGCGTTGCGGTCGGAGCGGGTGGCGGTGGTGGAGTTCATGGCGGCGGTCTCGCGGGGCTGGAACGACATGGAGATCAACGGGTCACGATGGAGGCAGGCGCCTCGGGCTTGCGATGGAAACGCACGCGCTTGAGCCACAGCTGCAGCGCGTGCCAGTGGATGCGGGCAATGATGGCCAGCGTCATGGCGGGGTAGCCCCAGAGCGCCTGGCGCAGGGTCTGTGCGGTGATGGCCTGCAGGGTGCCGCTCACGCTGGTCTGGATGAGCGGGCCGGTGTCGTCGTCGTGGTCGATGCGCACCACGGTCCGGCCTGCGTCCTGTGCACCGGCTTCGGTGCGCATGAAACGAAAGCGGTAACTGCCGCTCACCTCGCAGAACGGCGACACGTGGAACACCTTGCGCGCCTGCTGTTCCACGCCGTACTGCGGCGCATCCAGCAGGTAGCAGTGGCGCTCGCCAAAGGTGTTGTTCACTTCCACCACGATGGTGCGCAGGCGGCCATCGGCACGGTGGCAGTACCAGAAGCTCACGGGTTTGAAGGTGTAGCCCAGCACACGGGGGTAGCAGTGCAGCCACACCTCACCCGTGGCGTCGGTGATGCCTTCGGTGCGCAGCAACTCGTCCAGCCAGGCCAGTGCCCCGCCCTGCGCGGCGCTGCGGCCGTCGCCGTGGTCCACGTCATGGAAGCTGATGGCGCCACGCCGGTTCACAGCCAGCTCTCCACGCATGCCGGGCAGGCCGCGCATCGGCAGCATCAGGAAAAACGTGGGGTAGGCGAACGCATGCCGCCGGGGCCGCAGCCGCGTGTGGCGCACCTGGCCGAAGCCGATCAGGGGCGCTGCGGTGGGGGCCGGCGCGTGGCTCACGCAGCCTCCGCCAGTGGGGCTGGCAGGGCTGCCAGCAATTGCTCGGCCACGGCCAGGCCCGATTTGAGGCCGTCTTCGTGGAAGCCGTAGCCCGTCCAGGCGCCGCAGAACCAGGTGTGCTGCTGCCCTTGCAGCTTGCCCACCTGCTGCTGCGCGCGGATGGCGGCCATGTCAAACACGGGGTGGGCGTAGTCGTAGCTGCCGATCACGTGTTCGGGCGCTATGTCGCGCACCGGGTTCAGTGACACCACCACGGGCTGCGCAAAGGGCACGGGCTGCAGCTGGTTGATGAGGTAGTGCAGGCACACGCGGGCCGACTCGCGGCTGCGTTGCGGCGCACGTTCGTAGTTCCACGCGGCCCAGGCGGCGCGGCGTTCGGGCAGCACGGACGTATCGGTGTGCAACACGGCGCGGTTGGCCTGGTAGCGGATGGCGCCGAGCACGGCGCGCTCCTGCGTCGTGGGCTGGGCCAACAGCGCGAGGGACTGGTCGGAGTGCGTGGCCAGCACCACCTTGTCGAAGTGTTCGGCGCGGTCTGCAGTCACCACGCGCACACCGGCGGCGTCGCGCTCAATGCGGCGCACGGGGGTGTTCAGGCGCTTGTCGGCAATGCCCGCCACGATCTTGTCCACATAGTGGCGCGCACCGCCAGACACCGTCCACCACTGGGGGCGGTTGCTCACCTGGATCAGGCCATGGTTGTGGCAGAACCGGATCATGGTGGCCACGGGGAACTTCAGCATCTGGTCGGTGGGGCAGCTCCAGATGCAGCCCAGCATGGGCAGGAAGTACCAGTCGCGGAAGGCGTCGCCAAAGCGGTGCTCGCGCAAGAAGTCGCCCAGGGGCTGCATCAGCGCTGCCTCGGCCTGCTTGTCGGCAATGCGCGTGCACAGTTGGTTGAAGCGCAGCAGGTCGCGCAGCATGCCCAGAAAGCGCGGGTTGACCAGGTTGGAACGCTGGGCAAACACGGTGCTGAGGTTGGTGCCGCTCCATTCCAGCGCGCGGCCGCCGCCCAGTGCTGCGGGCACCTGCACTGAGAACGACATGTCCGACTTGGCGGTCTCCACGCCCAGCTTGGCCAGCAGGCGGATCAGGTGGGGGTAGGTGCGCTCGTTGAACACCAGAAAGCCGGTGTCCACGCCGTGGGTGACCGGGGTGCCTGACGCATCGGGCAGAGTGACATCGACGGTGTGGGTGTGACCGCCGAAGTAGTCGCCCGCCTCAAACAGCGTGATGTCCGCCTGGCCGCGCAGCTGGTGCGCGACGGAAAGCCCGGAGATGCCGGAGCCGATGATGGCGATTTTCATGACCGGCTCCCTCTGGCCGGCGCCTGGAATAAAAAGGTTGCGAAGCGTCCCGAAACGAATAAGAGAGGGAGGGAGGAGAAGCGCTCCAGGAGGTCAGTCGGAACCCAGGGGCCCGAAAGGCTTCGCAACGTTAAAACTGTACGCCGCGCAATCGTCTTGCGCAATGGATAGAGTGGGGCCGCTGCGGCGAAGTTCCAGAGGGCGCCTGTATTTTTTTTCAAGAAATGTAAAGAAGTCATGGCGCTCACCGGGGAGTAGGCAGGGCGAGCTGCTGTTCGATGGCACGCACAAGGCCCTTGTTGTCCGGCCCGGTCAGGCTGGAGTAGTTGTCCACCAGCTTGCCGTCGCGGCCCAGCAGATACTTGTGGAAGTTCCAGCGGGGCGCCGTGCCCGACAGCTGGGCCAGCTGCTGGTACAGCGGCGAGGCCTCCGGTCCTTTCACGCTGCTCTTGGCAAACATCGGAAATTTCACGCCGAAAGTGTTTTCGCAGAAGTCGGCGATTTCCTTGTTGCTGCCTTTTTCTTGGGCAAAGTCGTTGGACGGGAAGCCCAGCACCACCAGCCCCTTGTCCTTGTAGCGGGCATACAGCTCTTCCAGCCCCTTGTACTGGCCGGTAAAGCCACAGAAGCTGGCCGTGTTGACCACCAGAACCACTTTTCCGCTGTACTGGCACAGCGACTGGGGCTTTTCGTCCTGCAGGCGCGGGAAGGTGTGCTGCAGCGTGGCCGGGCACGCTGCAGGCGCATCGGCCGCTTGGGCGGCGGGCGCCAGCAGCAGCCAGGCCGCCAGCGCGGTGGCTGTCGAGAGGAGTCTTGTCAGGCGGTTCATAGGACTTTGGGCAGTGAGTGCAGCCAATTTAACCATTTCATCATTTTTTGTCCACATGAGTTTTTATTTGTACTGAATGGTTTACGTGGCGCGCACGCGTTTGGATTCAGATTTCGGAAGGAAGCGGGACGCGGGGGCCAAAAAGCGGCCGCGCAGTACCACCGGCGCTGGCCCATGGCGCGGTAGGGAAAGGAGTGGATACAGCTTCAGCCCCAGTGACGGGCGGCAGGAGCCACGCATGGGCAACGGCTCATGCAGGTATGAGGGGGAGCTGTGGCCCGCCGCAGACAGCGGCGGCACGCAGAACCGGGGGGGCTCGCAGCGCCCTCCCAGGCGTCAGACCATCTGCAGCAGGCGGTCCAGCGACAGGTTGACCCGCACGTCCTTGAAAGCCACCACCCCGGTGACCTTCCAGGGCGGCATGCCCGTATCGCGGGGAATGGGCTCGCCCGTGGCCATGCCGTCGCGGTTGGTCACCACGGCCACGCGGGGGGTGGTGGCGGTGGTGCCCCGGCGGATGACCACGCCCACTTCACGGCTGGCCAGGCGCACAAAGGCACCGGGGGGGTAAACGCCCAGGGTCTTGACGAGGGCGGCGCCGGCCTCGTCCACCTGGTGCTCTTCGTCGTAGTAGCTGGCCTGCATGGCGGCAGTGACAGGCATGGGCAGCCGCGCGGCGCGGGGGGCCAGGCGGGCACCAAAAATGTCGGCGCGCTGCAGTAGGCGGGCCATTTGTTGGGCTTCGGTCTTTTTGGCCAGGGGCCCGGGCGTGCGGTGGTGGTGGCAGCGCACGGCCTCCAGCCACACCGGGTCGGCCACACCCAGGTGGCGCAGCAGCGCCTCGGACCGCGCCGCGTGGTCTTCCACGGCGGCAATCTGGGTCGCGGTGAGGGGCTGGGTCTGCAGCACCAACTGGTCCTGCAGCTCGGTCATGGCGATGTTCATGCTCAGCGCTGCGTGGCCCAATTGCTGCACCCGGCCGCTGGGCCAGCGCAGCATCTCGCGGGCCACCACCATGCACACGCAGCTGACCAGCATGGAATGCGTGGCGCTGTACATGCGCGTTTCCTGGGCCGAGAGATAGATCAGTGCCAGCAGCGTGGCGTCGGGCGTCTGTTCGCAATGGCGCACCAGCTCGTCGTGCAGCGCCTGAAACCGCCCGCCAAAGTCGCTGGGCGACGGGGCGCGCAGCAGCTGCGTGGCGCGCAACTGCAGCTCGGGCCAGTCGGGCAGGGTTTTGCCCGCACGCGCAGCGGCCGCTGCGGCGGCCTGCTCGCCGGCCGTCATCTTCATGGCGGCGATCTCGCCCAGGTTGGTGTCGGCGATCAGCATGCGCTGCAGCTGCGCCAGGTAGGCGCGGTGGCTGCCGCCGGATTCGTCGGTGTCCACACACAGCTCGCGCCCGCGTTCGACCAGCTTGGCCAGTTCGTCGCGGGTGCGGATTACATAGCCCTTTTGCGCCAGCAACACGCCGTCGGCCCCCCGCAGCACAAAAGGCAGGGGATGGCCCAGCTGGATGGATTCGATGTTGAGGCTGACGAGGTTCATGGTGCGCGTTGCATTATCCGACGGCTACCTCCCGCCAAAGCCCGCGCGACCCCCGTGATTGCCCTGCTTTTTGGGCTCACGCCGGGGGGGGCGCCAAGACTTGGCGTCAGGGGGCGGAAGGAGGTGCTGGTTGCGCCGTGGCGGCGGCTGTGGCTGTGGGGGCCGCCGGTGCGCCCGGCGCATGGCGCCCCCCGCGCAGGCGGCGGGCCAGCCGGCCGAACCCTTGGCCCAGGTCGTCCACCCCAGTAAACACCGCCGGAATCACCAGGAGGCTCAGCAGCGTGGAGGTGATGAGTCCACCAATCACCGCCACCGCCATGGGCGAGCGAAAGCTCGCGTCCGCAGCACCCAGGCCGATGGCGATGGGCAGCATGCCCGCACCCATGGCCAGCGTGGTCATGATGATGGGGCGGGCGCGCTTGTGGCAGGCGTCGATCAGCGCCTCAAAGCGCGTCATGCCATGCTCGCGCCGCGCCAGAATCGCGTATTCCACCAGCAGGATGGAGTTCTTGGTGGCAATGCCCATGAGCATGATCAGCCCGATGAGCGAGGGCATCGAGAAGCTCTTCTGCGCAATCAGTAGCCCCACAAACGCGCCACCCAGCGACAGCGGCAGCGCCGCCAGGATGGTCACCGGGTGCAGGAAGTCCTTGAACAGCAGCACCAGCACGATGTAGATGCACAGCACGCCGGTGAGCATGGCCAGGCCAAAGCTGGCAAACAGCTCGCCCATCATCTCGGCATCGCCAATGGTGATCTGGCGCACACCGGCTGGCAGGTTCTGGATGGAGGGCAGCGCCTCCACCGCCTTGGTCACGTCGCCCAGCGGCTGGCCCGACAGCTCGATCTCGAAGTTCACGTTGCGCGCGCGGTCGTAGCGGTCCACCACGGCCGGGCCGCCGCTGAACTCCAGCGTGGCCACCTGGCCCAGCATCACCGGGCCTTTGGCGCCGGGCACCGGCAGGCGTTCCAGCAGCGACAGGTCCTTGCGCGCATCGTCCTGCAGCTTGACGACGATGGGCACCTGGCGCGCGGCCAGGTTGAGCTTGGGCAGCGATACGTCGTAGTCACCCACCGTGGCAATGCGCAGCGTTTCGGCAATCGCGCTGCTGGTCACGCCCAGGTCGGCGGCGCGGGCAAAGTCGGGGCGCACGGCAATTTCGGAGCGCACGAGGCTGGCGGTGGACGAGATGCTGCCCAGGCCGGGGATGGTGCGCAGGTCTTTCTCGACCGCCAATGCGGCCGTGGTCAGCGCCTGCGGGTCGTCGCCCGTGAGCACCAGCACGTACTTCTCGCCCGAGCCGCCCAGGCCCACCTTGCTGCGCACGCCAGGCAGCGTCTCCAGCGCGGCGCGGATCTGGTTCTCGATGCCCTGCTTGCGCGGACGGTCGCCGCGCTCGGACAGCAAGATGGTCAGCGTGGCTTTGCGCGTTTCGGTGCTGGCGCCGCCCATGAAGGGGTCAGTGCCGGCCGAGCCGCCGCCGATGGTGGTGTACACACTTTGCACATGCTCCACCTTGGCGATGCGCTGCCGCGCGTCTTCGGCCACGGCACGCGTCTGCGCCAGCGTGGCGCCGGGCGGCAGCTCCAGGTACACCTGGGTCTGCGAGTTGTCGTCCGGCGGGATGAAGCCGGTGGGCAGCAGCGGGATCAGCGCCAGCGAGCCGATGAAAAAGGCCGCCGTGGCAATGAAGGTCATCCACCGGTGCTTGATGCACCACGCGGCCCAGCGCAGGTACACCGTCATCCAGCGCGGGTCCTTGTGGTCGCCCACGATGGGCTTGAGGATGTAGGCCGCCATCATGGGCGTGAGCAGGCGTGCCACCACCAGGCTGGCAAACACCGCGAGCGACGCCGTCCAGCCAAACTGCTTGAAGAACTTGCCCGCAATGCCGCTCATGAACGCCGTGGGCAGAAACACCGCGATCAGCGTGAAAGTGGTGGCGATCACGGCCAGGCCGATCTCGTCGGCCGCCTCCATGGCCGCCTGGTAGGGCGTCTTGCCCATGCGCAGGTGGCGCACGATGTTCTCGACTTCCACGATGGCGTCGTCCACCAGGATGCCCACCACCAGCGACAGCGCCAGCAGCGTGATCACGTTGATCGAGAAGCCCAGCCAGTACATGCCGATGAACGCCGGGATCACCGACAGCGGCAGCGCCACGGCCGACACGAAGGTGGCGCGCCAGTCGCGCAGGAAGAGCCACACCACCAGCACGGCCAGCAGCGCGCCTTCGTACAGCAGGTGCATGGAGCCGTCGTATTCCTCCTGCACGGGCTGCACGAAGTTGAAGGCCTCGGTGATTTCCAGGTCCGGGTGCTGCGCGCGCATCTCTTGCAGGGCCGCCTGCACGGCAGCGCCCACTTCCACTTCGCTCGCGCCCTTGCTGCGTGCGACCTCGAAGCCCACCACCGGCTTGCCGTTGAGCAGGGCCAGCGCGCGGGGCTCGGCGATGGTGTCTGTCACCGTGGCCACCTGGTCCAGCCGCACGTGGCGGCCGTCCGACAGTGCGAGCGTGAGGCCCGCCAGCTCCTGCGCCGACTGCACGGTGGCCAGCGTGCGCACCGGCTGCTCGCTGCCGCCCAGATCGGTGCGGCCGCCGGCACTCTCCGTCTGCACCAGCCGCAGCTGGCGTGACACATCGGCCGCCGTGGCGCCCAGGGACTGCAGCTTGACCGGGTCGAGTGCCACATGCACCTCGCGCTGCACACCGCCCACGCGGTTGACGGCGCCCACGCCGCGCACGGTGAGCAGCTTCTTGGCCACGGCGTCGTCCACAAACCAGGACAGCGCCTCGTCGTCCATGCGGGCCGACGCGATGGTGAAGGCCAGCACGGGCTGCGCGGCCAGGTCCATCTTGGTGACGATGGGGTCGCGCACGTCACCCGGCAGGTCGCCGCGCACACGGGCCACGGCGGAGCGCACGTCGTCCAGCGCCTCTTGCGTGGGCTTCTCCAGCCGGAACTCGGCGGTGATGGTGGCGCCGCCGTCCTGCACCTTGGTGTAGATGTGCTTGAGGCCCTGCAGCGTGGCGATGCTGTTCTCGATCTTGCGCGCCACGTCGTTCTCCAGCTGCGCGGGCGAGGCGCCCGGCAGCGCCACGGTCACGGAGATCGTGGGCAGGTCGATGTCGGGAAAGTTCTGCACCTTCATGGCGTTGAAGGACAGCAGGCCGCCGAAGGTCAGCAGCACAAACAGCATCAGTGCCGGTATGGGGTTCTTGATGGACCAGGTGGACACATTCATGTGGAATGCTCCTTAATTAATAGCTGCTTGCGCATGATTCACTAGCGCTACAGGCACTTTTTGCATGAAATGCTGGCTGGAGGACTGCTTGCCAGCCGCTGGCGCCGCCGCAGGGGCCGCCACGCGCACCAGGTCGCCATCGTTCAAAAAGCCCGCACCGCGCACGGCAACGGAGGCTCCAGCATCCAGGCCCGACAGCACCTCGACTCGGTCGGCCACGCGGCGGCCGGTCTGGACCTTGCGCATCTGCACGCGCTGGTCGCCGCCCACCACAAACACGTACGAGAACCCGTCGCGCACCACCAGCGCCTCTTGTGGCACGGTGAGTGCGTCGCTGCTGCCCAGTGCGAACTCGCCCCGCGCAAACATCCCGGCACGGAAGTCGGTGTTGGCGGGCAGGTCCACATAGACCAGCGCATTGCGCGTTTGCGGGTCCACCGTGGGTGCGACCATGCGCACGGTGCCCTCGGCCGCTGCGCCGCTGGCAGCGGTGACGCTGACCTTGGCCCCGGGCTGGATGCGCCGCAGCTCGGTGGACGTGACCTCGGCGCGCCACTCCAGGCGGCCCTTGCGCACCATGCGGAACAGCTCCGTGCCGGCACCCACCACCGCGCCCACGGTGGCCGTGCGGGCCGAGATCACGCCGCTGTCAGGCGCCACCACCTGCGTGTATTTGAGGCGCAGCTGCTGCGCGTTCAGCGCGGCCTTGGCCGCTTCCACGCGGGCCTTGGCGGTTTGCTCAGCCGTGGTGAACTGCTGGATCTGCTGCTGGCTGAGTGCGCCCGTGGCTTGCAACGAGCGGGCGCGGTCGGCATTGGCGGCGGCCTCGGCCGCATTGGCCTGGGCTTCGAGCAGGCTGGCGCGGCTCTGGGCCACATCGGCCAGCACCGTGTCGGCCGAGAAGGTGGCCAGCACCTGCCCTGCCTTGACCACATCGCCCACGTTCACACGCACGTCAGTCAGGCGCAGGCCGTTGCTCTCGGCCCCAATGCTCGCCTCTTGCCAGGCGGCGATGTTGCCGTTGGCCGCCAGGCGTAGCGGCACTGGCATGCGCTGTGGCTGCGCCGTGCTGACTGTGAGCGCAGGCCGGGGCTGGCCCGCCTTGGGTTCATCGGCGGCACGCGATGCGCCCGAGAAAACCAGCGCACCGCCCGTGGCCAGCACGCAGGCGGCGATCACGGCGAAGGCGGAGGGGGAAAACTTGAAGGAGAAAGAGGAGTGTTGCATGTGCATCTGTCCTGGGGAGTTCATATCAGCTGTGCATGGTGTTGGGCGTGGCCCACTGCGCTCGAAACTGGCGATGCGCAGACGAGGGCAACCCAGCAAGGGCCGCCCCGCAGCGAGGGCTGCGTCCCCCTGCCCGGATTGCGCAGCAATGCGAGAGCGGGGGCTGAGCGCCGCGGCTCCGAGCCTGCCTGCGCAGGCTTGGACGGCGGTGAAGAGCGGCCGCCTCCGGCGGACGCACCGAGGCGCAAAGTGCCTCAGGGGGGTGTCTCATAGCTTCCATCCACCACCGGCGGCGCGGTACAGCGCAATCCAGGCGGTCTGGCGTTCGTGCTGCAGCGCGACCAGCGCGTTCTCGGCGGCCAGTGCTGTGCGCCGGGCATCTTCCAGCTCCACCAGACTGGCCAGGCCACCACGCCAGCGCGCCTCGGTCGCGTCGAACGATGCGCGGTAGCCCTCGGTGGCAGTGCGCGCGCTGGCGCTGCGCTCGGCCGTGCTTTGCAGGCGCACCAGGGCTTGCTCAACCTCGCTCACGGCCTGGCGCACCTTGGCGCGGTACTGCGACGCGGCCTCATCGTAGCGGGCCTGCGCCGCATCGGTCTGCGCGGCGCGGCGGCCCCCATCAAAGATCGGCACGCTGAGCGCCAGCGGGCCGATGGTCCAGGTGTTCAGGTCGGTGGTCACGCCCCCCGTGCGCACCTGGGCCGCACCCACACTGCCGCTGAGGGTCAGACGTGGGTAGCGCTGGGCCTGGGCGCTGGCGACGTCCGCACTGGCGGCAGCCACTTCGCGCTCGGCGTTGTACACGTCGGGGCGCTGGGTCAGCACCTGGGCGGGCAGTGCGTCAATGGTGAACAAAGCGTCCGGGGCCGCAGCCACCGGCTGGGCCAGCCGGGTGCGCAGCGTGGGTTCTTCCCAGCCGGTGAGCGCCACCAGGGCCTTGACCTCCACATCGCATTGCATGCGTTGCTGCGAGGCACGGGCCTGGGCCTCGGCGGCGCTGGCGCGTGCCAGTGCGGCCGTGGCGGGCGCAGTAAAGCCCGCACGTTCGCTGAGCTGGGACAGGCGGGACGTTTCGCTACGGGACTGCGCGTCGCGCTCGGCCACCTGTTGTTGGGCCAGGCAGGTGCGGATGCTGCTGGTCTGCTGCGCCACCTCGGCTGCCACGCTCACGCGCGCCTCGTGCCACAGGGCCTGCGCGCCGGCCAGCCGCTCATCGGCAGCGGTTTTGGCGGCGCGGTTGGCGCCAAACAGGTCGAGCTCCCAGCTTGCCTGCAGCCCCGCCTGCGAGGTGGTCGCCACACGCGCCAGCTGGTCATTGAAGCCCCGGCTGGCGCTGGCCTGTGCGTCGAGTGAAGGCAGCAACGTCGCCCGGCTGCCCACCTGCGTGGTGCGGGCCTGCGCAATGCGCGACTGGGCCTGCGCGATGCCCGGGCTCACGGCCTGGGCGGCGTCGATTAGCTCGACCAGCAGCGGGTCTTGCAGCTGGGTCCACCAGCGGGCCATGCCCGTGAGGGAGCCCTGGTGCGGCAGGGGTGCGTTCCAGGCCGCAGGTGCGGGTGCCGATACCTGCGCAGGTGGTGCGGTGGTGGAGCAGGCCACCAGTGGCAGGACCAGCGCCAGCCACAAGGGTTTGTGTGAGATCAGTCGCATGTGCAAGTCACTCTGGGGTACGGGGAGAGGAGGTTTTTTTGGCGGGGGCGGCCGCGCGGGCCATAGCGCGGCGCTGGCGTTCCCCGTCCACCATGAACTGGGCAAAGTCCACCAGCCGGGATGTGGTGGCGGCCAGCCCCCGCGGCGTGGCGGTGAGGCCGGGGCGCACCGCCTGCACCACGTCGCGGCCCACGTAGTACTGCAGCGCCAGGGCGGTGATGGCCATGGCCAGGCGGTGCACATCGTCATCGGCAGTTTTCAGGCCGAACTCCTTGCACAGCAGGCCGACGAGCGCGGCGTGGGCAGGCTTGATCTCGCACTCCAGCTCCTGCTGCCACAGCCCGGTGGGGTCCAGCATTTCGCGAAAGTGCAGGCGCATGCACAGCTCGACCAGATCACCTTCGTGCAGGGGTTGCATGAAGCTCTGGATCAGCAGCTCGATGAACGCAGGCAAGGTGTCCGGCCAGGCATCCACGGCGATGGGGCTGCCCATGGGCTCGGTGAACGCTGCGCGGTACAGCCCGTTCTTGTCGCCAAAGTAGTAGCTGATGGACGCCGGGTTGACACCCGCCGCCTGGGCAATGTCGCGGATGGACGCCTTGGCAAAGCCGTTTTCGGCAAAGAGGCGTAAGGCGGCGTGTAGCAGCCGCGCGCGGGCCTGTGCGCCTTCCGTGGGCGGCGGGGGGGGCATGGAAGGCCGGGCTGGCTTGGGGGCTGAATCTGGCATGGAGCCGGATTACAGCACTGTTTAATCAAACGATTGATTAAATTTTTGTTTCAAAAAATATCGCGGGTGTTTCGGCCGTGTTTCTGCCAGGGCTGACCTGTTGTTTGCAGCAAGGGACGGGCAGATGGGATGGAGGTTTTGCACCGTCCCAATATATGGCGGGGAGGGGAAAGGCGACCCCTCCAGAAGTCGGCCATCCCTTGCGGAGTGCGCCCGGCCGATCAGGCCGATGGGGCGCCGGAGCCGAAGACCGCCGACCACAGCGCCAGCACGGCATCGCGCTCGGTCTGCAGTGCGGGTGGCGTGACCTGGGTGGGCGCCTCGTCCAGCCGCGCCACGTGCTGTACACGGCGCAGTTCGCGGTAGGCGTCGGCGGCTGCGTGGCCCACGCCTGGGGGCAGCAGGCCCACTTGCTCGGCCCGCTGCAGCAGTGCAATGTTGCCCAGGTTGCCCCGCAATTCGGGGTGGGCGGCAGACTGCGAGAGCACCAGGTACTGCACGGCAAATTCGGCGTCCACCATGCCGCCCGGGCTGTGCTTCACGTCGAAGCGACCGGCGGGCGTGGGGTGGGCTGAGCGCACCCGCTCGCGCATGGTCACGATCTCGCCCCTCAACGCCAGCGGGTCGCGGGCAGAGGTGATGACGGCCTCGCGCACAGCGTCAAAGCGCTCGCGCAAGGCCTCGCTGCCCATCACGAACCGCGCGCGTGTCATGGCCTGGTGCTCCCAGGTCCAGGCGGTGTTGCTGCCGCGTTGCTGCTGGTAGTTGGCGTAGGCCTCGAAGCTCGTCACCAGCAGGCCCGAGTTGCCATTGGGCCGCAGGGCCGTATCGATCTCGTACAGGTCGCCCTCGCCGGTCTTGACGGTGAGCCAGTTGATGAGCTTGCGCACAAAGGCCGCGTAGACCTCAGGCGCGCGTTCGTCGTCGTCATCAAACACAAAGACGATGTCCAGGTCGCTGCCGTAGCCCAGCTCCTTGCCGCCCAGCTTGCCGTAGCCAATGATGGCGAACTGGGGCTCGTCGCGGTGGCGGTTCTTGAGGCGGCTCCAGCACCACTGGCTGGTGATGCGCAGCACGCTGTCGGCCAGCGCGCTCAGGTCGTCGGCCACCTGCTCGACGGTGATGCGGCGCTCCACATCGCGCGCCAGGGTGCGGAAGGTTTCGGCATGTTGCGCACGGCGCAGCAGGTTGAGCAGGGTTTCGTCGTCGTCCTCGCCGGTAGAGCGCAGCGACGCCAGGCGCATGCCCAGCTCGCGTTCAAAGTCGGCCACCACAAAACGTTCGGACAACAGTGCATCGCCCACCAGCTCGTCGATCACACCGGGGTGCTGCAGCAGGTAACGCGCGGGCCACTTGGCTGCGCCCAGCAGGTGCAGCAGCTGCTCGTGCACCGAGGGCCGCTCCAGCAGCAGCGCCAGGTAGCTTTCGCGCCGCAGCAGCGGCTCCAGCCAGTTGGCCAGGCGCACGGTGGCCTCTTCGGTGACGCGTCCTTCCTTGAGCCACTGGGCCGTGCGCTGCACCAGGCGGAACAGGCGGGCCCGCGCCTCGTCACGGAGCCCGGCCACGCGTGGGTGGTTGCGCCACTCGGCCACACGCTCGCGAAAGCCCGGTGGCAGTTGCTCCAGCAGGCCTTCCAGCTCCGGAGGCGGCGGTGCCGCCGCCCGGGGGCCACCACAGCCACCACCACTGCATTGTTTTTTGCCGTTGCCACCCAGCAGGGTGTCGAACTCCTGGGCCACCAGCTCGCGGTGTGCGTCCAGCTCGTGCAGGAAGGCGCAGCAGTCCTTGTAGCCCAGGGTGCTGGCGATCCAGGCCAGGTCGTCGTCGCGGGTGGGCAGCACGTGGGTCTGCTGGTCGTCCAGGTACTGGATGCGGTGCTCCACCCGTCGCAGGAACACATAGGCCCGGGCCAGCGCGTCGGCGGTTTCCTGCGGCATCAGGCCCGCATGGGCCAGGCGCTGCAGCGCATCCAGCGTGGGGCGGCGGCGCAGCTCGGGGAACTGCCCGCCGCGCACCACCTGCAGCAGCTGCACGGTGAATTCGATCTCGCGGATGCCGCCGCGCGAGAGCTTGACGTCGTTGGCACGCTCGGGGTGCCCGGCGCTGCGTTTGGACGCATGGTCCCGGATCTGGCTGTGCAGCGAGCGCAGCGCATCGAACACGCTGTAGTCCAGGTAACGGCGAAACACAAACGGCAGCACCACGCCGCGCAGGGCCTGCACCTCGGGGCGGCCGATGCACTCGCGGGGGGCCACCACGCGGCTTTTGAGCCAGGCAAAACGCTCCCATTCGCGGCCCTGCACCTGCAGGTATTCCTCCAGCGCGGCCAGGGACACCGATGCGGGGCCCGAGTTGCCGTTGGGCCGCAGGGCCAGGTCCACCCGGAAGACAAAGCCATGCTCGGTGGTATCGCCCACCAGGCTGTAGATGGCCTTGACGGCGCGCGCAAAGTATTCGTGGTTGGAGATGCGGCCCCGGCCATCGGGCATGCCGGCGGTTTCGCCATCGTGCTCATACACATAGATGAGGTCGATGTCGCTCGAGACATTGAGCTCGCGGGCGCCCAGTTTGCCCATGCCGATGATCCACAGCTGCACGGGCTGGCCCTGTGGGCCGCGCGGGGCACCATGGCGTTCGTCCAGCTCGCGGCGCGCCTGCTGGCAGGCGCGGTCCAGGGCCAGCTCGGCCAGTTCGGTCACAGCCCGGGTGATGTCGGCCAGCGGTGTCTGCGCTTCGCAGTCCAGCTGGATCAGTCGTTCCATGACCAGCTGGCGCAGCACCCGCAGCGCGGTCCCAGTGTCGCAGCCACGCGCGCACAGGGCGTCGTAGGCCTGCTCCATGGTCGCAAGCACCGGAACACCTGGTGGCAGCAGCGGCAGGTCGTTGGCGTAGCGGCGGTGCAGGCGCTGGTAGAAGCGGGAATGCCCGGCCAGAGGTCCCTCCGGCAGAGGCTGATGGCAGCGGGGGTCAGACAGAGAAGGATGCATGGCAGCCACAGCCGGATGTTGGACGGGAAGCGGGGTGCTGGTCTGCGGGCCCGACGGCATACAAAAGCTCACTGGGCACTCGGGTCACGAGTGAACCCACGCCAGGGCTGCGGGTCATAATTCCTGCCACTTTCCATCTCACCATGATCGATCCCACCTCGCACCCCTCACGCCTGCTGAAAATAGTCGCAGGTTTTGCACGGTGGTCGCTGGGCTTGTTGCTCGCCTTCTGGCTGTTGCTGACCATCGCATGGGGGGCTCTTCATGGCTGGATTGTGCCGCGAATCGGTGATTTCCGCCCACAGTTGCAGGCGCAGGCCGCACGGGTATTGGGGGTTCCCGTGCAGATCGGCGCCATCGTGGCCCGCACCGAGGGGCTGATCCCGTCCATCGAGCTGTCTGATGTCGCGCTGCTGGATGCCTCGGGCCGCACTGCGTTGCGCCTGCATCGGGTGGTGGTGGCGCTGTCACCCCGTTCGCTGCTGCAGTGGGGGTTCGAGCAGCTTTACATCGAAGGCCCCGACCTGGATGTGCGACGGGCGAGTGACGGACGCATCTATGTGGCGGGTTTGGAGTTTGCCCAGAACCAGGGCGACAGCAGCGCGGCGGCCGACTGGTTGTTCTCGCAGGGCGAGGTCTACATCAAGGACGGCACGGTGCGCTGGACCGATGAGCAGCGCGGCGCCCCCGAGCTGGCGCTGGAAAAGGTGGACCTGGTTTTGCGCAACGGCAACTGGCGCCACAACCTCCGGGTGGATGCCACGCCGCCGCCGGAATGGGGGGACCGTTTCAGCCTGGTGGGATTGTTTCGCGCGCCGCTGCTGCGCGCCCGCGATGGCAACTGGAAGCACTGGAACGGTCAGGTGTTTGCGCACTTCACGCGGGTCGATGTGTCGCATCTGCGGCACCACGCCGATGTGGGCATCGAGGTGGCGCAGGGCCGGGGCGCGTTGCGGGCCTGGGCCGATGTGCGCAGCGGCCAGGTGGTGGGGGGCACGGCCGACCTGGCGCTGGCCGATGTGAACACCACGCTGGCCGCCGATCTGCGCCCGCTGGTTCTTCCTTCCATCCAGGGCCGGCTGGGGGGGCGGAGGCTCACCGGCGGCTTTGAGTTCTCGACGCAGGCGCTGCAGTTCCAGACCGATGATGGCCTGACCTGGCCCGGTGGCAACTTGCGGCTGGTGCACACCGATGCCAACGGCAAGGCCCCGGCGCAAGGCGAGTTGCGGGCCGACCGGCTGGACCTGGCGGCCCTGGCGCAGGTAGCCAGCCGCCTGCCGCTGGGGACGGCCGCCCACGACGCCTTGCGCACCTACACGCCCCAGGGACTGGTGGACGAGATCCAGGCCACCTGGAAGGGGCCTCTGGATGCGTTGCAGCAGTACCAGGTCAAAGGGCGTATCCGGGGGCTGGCACTGGCGGGTGCCACGGATGGCTCGGCACCCGCCCACCTGGGTCTGCGTGGCGCCAACGTGGACATCGACATGAACCAGTCAGGGGGCAAGGCGGCACTGACCATGGCGTCAGGTGCGCTGGTGCTGCCAGGGGTGTTCGAGGAACCCGTCCTGCCGCTGGACCGGCTCAGTGCCGACGTGCGCTGGCAGCTGGACGGCAGCCGTATTGCCGTGCAGGCCAATGATGTGCAGTTCGCCAACGCCGATGCGCAGGGCGATGCCCGTGCCACCTGGCACACCAGCGACGCATCCAAGGCGCCCCACCGGTCGCGCTTTCCGGGGGTGCTGGACCTCACCGGCACGCTGCACCGCGCCGACGGCACCCGGGTGCACCGCTACCTGCCCCTGTCCATTCCTGCCGATTCGCGTCACTATGTGCGCGATGCGGTGGTCGCCGGCAGCGCCAGCAATGTGCAGTTCCGCGTCAAGGGCGATCTGCACGACCTGCCCTTCAACGATCCCAAGCAGGGCGAGTTCCGCATTGCGGCGCGCGTCAAGGACGTGACCTATGCCTACGTTCCTACTGCGCTGCAGCCTGCGGGCACCCTGCCCTGGCCTGCGTTGACTGACCTCGGCGGCGAGCTGATTTTTGAGCGTTCGTCCATGCAGGTGCGCGGCGCCAGCGGCGGTTTTGCAGGCAGCAAGGGCCTGCGGCTGTCCAAGGTCGATGCCCGCATTCCAGACCTGGCGCACACCGTGGTGGGCGTGAGCGCCGATGCACGCGGCCCGCTGGCAGAGCTGCTCACGCTCATGACCACATCACCGCTGGGCCGTATGACAGGCAATGCGCTGGAGCAGGCCAGCGGCACGGGCAATGCCGACTTCCAGTTGCGACTGAGCCTGCCCATCAGCGACATCAACAAATCCAAGGTGCAGGGCAGCGTCACGTTGGCTGGCAATGAGCTGCGCATCACCCCCGACACCCCGGCGCTCACCCGCGTTCGGGGCGCCGTGCAGTTCAGCGAGACCGGGTTTTCACTGTCCAATCTGCAGGCCCAGGCGCTGGGCGGCCCCGTGCGGCTGGAAGGCGGCATGCGTGCGCTGGCAGCCAATGCCCCGGCCACCGAGTCGGCGGTGCAGATCCGCGCGCAGGGCACCGCCACGGCCGAAGGCCTGCAGCAAACCCCGCAGCTGGGCATGTTGTCACAACTGGCGCGGCGTGCCACCGGCAGCGCACCGTACACGCTGGCCCTGTCGTTTCGCCGCGGGGTGCCCGAGCTGCAGGTCAACACCAGCCTGCAGGGCCTGGCCTTGGCCTTGCCGCCCCCGCTGGGCAAGACGGCGGACAGCAGCCTGCCCCTGCGCTTTGACAACCAGGTGGCGCGCGAATCACTGGTGGGCTTGGCGAGCAGCAACGGCAGCGGGAGCAGTGCCCCCCCGTTGCGGGACCAGATCGTGCTGGACCTGGGATCACTTGGCTCCGCCACCTACCTGCGCGACCTGAGCGGCCCCCAGCCGCGCGTGCTGCGCGGCACCATCGGTGTGGGTCTGAGCAACGGCGAGTCCGCCCCGATGCCTGCGCAAGGCGTGGCTGCCAACATCAACCAGGGCAAGCTGGATGTGGACGCCTGGGACGAGGTGCTCACCCGGGCCACTGCCGCCGAGCCCGCCCTCCGGGGTGCCGCAGTGGCGACCACGCCTGCCGGGCAGGCCGTGGCACAGGACTATCTGCCCACCACCCTGGCGTTGCGCGCGCGCGAGCTCACGTTGCAAGGCCGCACGCTGCACAACGTGGTGGCAGGTGCGCTGCGCGACGGCTCCACCTGGCGTGCCAACCTCGATGCCACCGAACTCAATGGCTACCTGGAGTACCGCCAGCCCGGATCGCCCGACTTCAGCAACGGCCGTTTGTTTGCCCGGCTGTCGCGTGTGAACATGCCGCAAAGCGACGTGACCCAGGTCGAAGAACTGCTCAACGAGCAACCGGGCAACCTGCCTGCGCTGGACATCGTCGTCGAAGATTTCGAGCTGCGTGGCAAGCGGCTGGGACGGGTGGAGATGGAGGCCCAGAACCGGGGCGGTGAGGGGGTGCAGCGCGAGTGGCGCCTGTCCAAGTTCAACATCACGGCGCCCGAGGCCGCTTTCACTGCCAACGGCAACTGGGCGGTGCTCAATGCAGCCTCTGCAGGCCCCCGTTCGGCCGAGCGGCGCACCGTACTCAGCTTCAAGCTCGATATCCGCGACTCGGGCGATCTGCTGGCCCGCCTGGGCATGGCCAACGTGGTGCGGCGCGGCAAGGGCCGCATGGAAGGGCAGGTGGGCTGGATTGGCGCTCCCTTCAGCCCCGATTACCGCAGCATGACCGGGCAGATCAACCTGAATGTCGAATCCGGCCAGTTTCTGAAGGCTGATCCTGGTCTGGCCAAGCTGCTGGGCGTGCTCAGCCTGCAATCATTGCCGCGCCGCTTGACACTGGATTTTCGCGATGTGTTCAGTGAAGGTTTTGCGTTTGATTTTGTGCGCGGTGATCTACGCATTGAGCGCGGCGTGGCCACCACCAACAACCTGCAGATGAAGGGCGTCAATGCGGCCGTACTGATGGAAGGCAGCGCCAGCATCGACCAGGAGACGCAGGACCTGCGTGTGGTGGTGGTGCCAGAGATCAACGCCATGACGGCGTCGCTTGTGGCCACGGCCATCAACCCGGTGATTGGCCTGGGCAGCTTTTTGGCACAGGTGTTTTTGCGCGGTCCGCTCATCGAGGCTGCCACGCAGGAATTCCGCATCGATGGCACCTGGGCCGACCCGCGGGTGGTGCGCGTGGCCCGCCGCGGGCGCGAATCGAGCCCTGCCACCGAGGCGACGCCCCGGGCCAACCCACCCCCCAAGACTGGAGAACCTTCATGAAAGTCGCCGCCATCCAGATGGTGTCTGGCATCGCGCTGGACGATAACCTGCGTGTTGCACGCCAGCTGCTGGAACAGGCTGCGCAGGGCGGCGCTGAGTTGGCGGCGCTGCCGGAGTATTTTTGCCTGATGGGGCACAAGGACACTGACAAGCTCGCCTTGCGCGAGACCGCTGGTTCCGGAGTGATCCAGCAGTTTCTGGCCGATACCGCGCGCGCGCTTGAGATGTGGATCGTGGGCGGCACGCTGCCGATGGCCACGGGTACGCCGGACCGGGTGCGCAACACGACGCTGGTCTTCGACCCGACGGGTGCCTGTGTGGCGCGCTACGACAAGATCCATCTCTTTCGCTTCAGCAACGGCGCTGAACAGTACGACGAAGGCCGTGTCATCGACGCCGGTGACACCCCGGTGCAGTTTGATCTGCAAGCGCGCAGCGGTCAGCGCTGGCGGGTGGGGTTGTCCGTGTGTTACGACCTGCGCTTTCCGGAGTTATACCGCTCGCATGCCCGCGCAGGTGCGGACCTGCTGCTGGTGCCGAGCGCCTTCACGCACACCACGGGTCAGGCGCACTGGGAAGTGTTGCTGCGTGCCCGCGCGGTGGAAAACCTGGCCTATGTGCTGGCCCCTGCCCAAGGCGGTGTGCACGCCAACGGCCGCCATACCTGGGGCCACAGCATGCTGGTGGACCCCTGGGGCAGCATCATCGCGCAGCGCGATCAAGGCGCTGGCGTGGTAGCCGGCGAGCTGGACGCGCAGCGCCTGAGTGCCGTGCGCGCTCAGCTGCCCGCATTGACCCACCGCGTGCTGTGAAGCCAACGCCCGTCAAACGCACCCTGCTGCAGCGCTGGCGCGGAGCTTGGCGGCGCTGGTCGTTGTGGACGGCGCTGGTGCTGCTCGTGGTGTCCATGCTTGCCACCATGGTGTGGCTGGCCGGGCGCTACGAAGCCAGCCAGGTGCAGACCCGCCTGGAGCGGGACACCGCCGATGCAGTCTCGGACATCCGCACCGCGCTGACGCACAACCTGCAAAGCCTGCAGGCACTCCCCAGCGACAACCCGAGCCATCTGGCCTGGGAGGTCGAGGCGTCTGACCTGCTGCGTAACCGGCGCGAGCTCGTGCGCATTGAGCTGCGCGATGCGAATCTGCGCATGCGCACCCACGTGCAGTCGCCCTACCGCCCGGTGGCCTGGGACATGCGGCTGCGCGACAGTGGCCAGTCGGACCTCACTATCGCCTGTGCCAACGCGCGTCGCCTGGGGGGGCCAGCGTATTCCAGCAGCTACTTTCAGCCCCATGGTGACGGCCTGGGCTCGGAGATGATGGAGCTGTGTGTTCCGTTGTCTGCCAGCGGACGCACCATGGGGTATCTGGTCGCGACGTATGCGCTGCAGGACATCCTGGCCAATCTTGTGGGGCACAACCTCACGCGCAGCCAGGAAGCCTCCTTCACAGAGGCCGACGGCACCCGGCTGGCGGTGCTGGGTGCCGCGCGACGGGGGTCGCGCATGTTCTCGGCGCAGCATCTGCTGGACTTGCCAGGCAGTACATTGGTGCTGCGCATGGACAGCTGGCACAGTGCACCCAGCCTGTTCCCCAATGTGTTGACGGCCCTGGTCACGGCCATGTCGATTGCGCTGGTGACGGTGATGGTGGTGCTGGTGCGCGACAACCGCCGCCGCCTGCGCGCCGAGCGTGACCTGGCCGATGCGCTGGCCTTTCGCAAGGCGATGGAGGACTCGCTGGTGACCGGGCTTCGCGCGCGCGACCTGGAGGGGCGCATCACCTACGTCAACCCGGCCTTCTGCGAGATGGTGGGCTTCAGCCCGCAGGAGCTGCTGGGCCTGAGCATGTCGGCCCCCTACTGGCCACCCGAGCGTGTGGAGGAATACCGCCAGCGCCAGGCCATCCGTTTTGCAGGCACCATGCCACCGCGCGAGGGGTTTGAGTCCGAGTTTATGCGCAAGGACGGCACCCGGTTTCCCGTGCTGATCATCGAGGCCCCGCTCATCAATGCCCAGGGCCAGCACACAGGCTGGATGAGCGCGTTCCTGGACATCAGCGAGCAGCGCCGGGTCGAGGAGCTGTCCCGCGCCTCGCAGGAACGTCTGCAGGCCACGGCACGGCTGGCCACGGTCGGCGAGATGGCCTCGTTGCTCAGCCACGAACTCAACCAGCCGCTGGCCGCCATCTCCAGTTACGCCAACGGCTCCATCAACCTGCTGGAACATGCCGCGCCCGCCAGTGTCAGCGCTGTTGCCGGTGCTTCCTCCCCCGAGCAGGATGCCCTGGAGGATGTGCGCATGGCCATGCGCCAGATCGCCCGCCAGGCCGAGCGCGCGGGCCGCGTGATCAAGAGCGTGCACGACTTTGTGCGGCGCCGCGACCAGGCCCGCGAGGCCGTGCATGCGCAGCAATTGCTCGATGCCATCCTGCCATTGGTGAGTCTGCAGGCCCGCAAGCTGGGGGTGCGCGTGAACACCTCCATCGAGCCCGGCCTGGCGCCCGCGCTGTGCGACCGCACCATGGTGGAGCAGGTGCTTCTGAACCTCGCGCGCAATGCCATGCAGGCCATGGATGACCCTGGTGTGCGCAATCGTGTGCTGGATATCCGGGTGCGGCGTGCAGCCTCCAACCCGCACAATGGCTGGATTGAATTTGCCGTCACCGATGTGGGAACCGGGATTCCTCCCGAAGTCGCGGAAAAGCTGTTCACCCCGTTCTTCACCACCCGCCCCGAGGGCATGGGCCTGGGGCTGAGCATGTGCCGCACCGTCATCGAACAACACGGCGGTTTCCTCGGATTTGCGCCGAATGAACCCCGTGGTACGGTATTTACCTTCACGCTGCCTGTGAACAATGGCGCCACGTCCTGAGGCATATGGCATGAGCCTTTGCCGAGCCCTGGCGGTTTCATCGTGTGCGCGTGACAGATATTGCAATGGACCACTGAACTGATTTATGGAGCCCATCACCAACGCCACCGTGTACATCGTGGACGATGACGCCAGCGTGCGCGAGGCGCTGGCCTGGCTGCTGCGCTCGCGCAGGTTGCCCAGCGAGTCTTTTGATTCGGCCGAGGCCTTCGATGCCATGCTGCAAAAGCGGCCGCCCCAGCGCCAGCCCTGTTGCCTGCTGCTGGATGTGCGCATGCCTGGCATGAGTGGGCTGGCACTTTTTGACGTGCTGGCCGCGCGCGGCGACTTGGCCACCATGCCGGTGATCTTTCTCACCGGCCATGCGGACGTGCCCACCGCTGTGGACACCGTCAAGCGGGGGGCCTTTGATTTTTGCGAGAAGCCGTTTTCCGACAACGCGCTGGTGGACCGCATCGAGCAGGCACTAGCCCAATCGGCCGAGCGGCTGGCCCAGGTGCGCGAACGCAGTGACTTGCAGGTGCGGCTGAGCGAGTTGACCGAGCGGGAGCGCGATGTGATGGACCTAGTGGTCGCCGGTCTTCCCAACAAGCTCATCGCTGACCAGCTCGACATCAGCGTGCGCACGGTCGAGGTTCACCGCTCACGGGTGTTCGACAAGATGCAGGTCAAGTCCGCTGTGGAGTTGGCCAACCTGCTGCGCACGGGTAACTGAGCCCACCTTCTGGCGGGGAGTTCGCAGTCCGGGCGATCAGCCCCGCGGTCGTTCGCCCACAAAAATCTCGACCCGCCGGTTGCGCGCACGGCCCTCGGCGGTATCGTTGGTAGCGATGGGGTAACGCTCGCCCATGCCTTCGATCACGATGCGGCGGCCATCCACACCGCGCGCTGTCAGGTAGCTGCGGGTGCTTGCGGCGCGGTCCATCGACAGGGGGTTGTTGGTGGCATCGCTGCCTGTGCTGTCGGTGTGCCCCACGATGCGTACGTCACTGTTCGAGTTGTTGCGCAGGCCTGCGGCAAACTGGTCCAGGACCGGCGCGAAGTTGGGCTGGATGTCCGAGCGGCCCACGGCAAACGAGATGTCGCTGGGGATATTGAGCTTGAGCTGGTTGTCAGCCGTCTGGGTCACGGCGATACCGGTGCCCTGGGTGGCCTGTTCCATCTCGCGCTTTTGGCGCTCCATGTTTTGCGACCAGATGTAGGTGCCCAGTGCCCCGACACCGGCCCCCACCACGGCGCCGGTCCCGGCGCTGCCGCCGGTCGCGGAGCCTATGACCGCGCCTGCCAGCGCCCCAATGCCAGCTCCGGTGGCCGTACGGCGTTGGGTGTCGTCCATGTTGGCGCATCCGGTGACCAGAACGATGGCGGCGGCAGCGCCGAGAATTTGAATGTGTGTGCGCATGTGTGTGCTCCTTGAAAAAGCGGTGGCGCTGGGTGGGTGGGCCTTGCACCCGCCGCGCTGTCGGAGCGTTATCGCGTCCCGTGCAGTGGCATCACCCAGCTCACGCCATCGTGGGGCCCGCGATGAAGCTGTGCCATCGGCGCGCTGGCCCATCGGTTGTAGGACAGGGCCGTCCCTGGGGCGCAACTCACTGCCCGTTCAAGGCGCTGGCGGATGCTTGTCGCTGTCGGCGGGCGGTGGGGACTTCAGTTCCCCTCCCTTGCGACCCGAGAACATGGTCCACCACACGATAGCCACCAGTACCACCAGCGCCAGCAGCGCTTCAAGCAAAATCAGCCCCATGAAATTGACACTCCTGCGCGTTGCGTTGACCGCGCTGATTGTAGGAACGCTGGCCGCCTGCTCCACGCCCCCTGCCCCAGTCCCCGCACGCCCTGGGGGCACTCCTGCGCCGCTGCCGCCCAGTGCGGTGGTGCTGCCGGGCGACACCGGCCCGCTGCCATCGCCCATGGCGCAGCCCAAAAGTCGCTGGATTCCCGTGCGCTGGGCCGAGCTGCCGGGCTTTACCGAAGACGCGCTGCACGAAGCCTGGAACGCGTGGATCAAGAGCTGCGAGCGGCCCCAGCCGCCCTTCACTGCGTTGTGCAGCGAGGTCCGGCAGCTGAGCATTGCCACGGCCGATGAGCAGCGTGCTTGGCTCATCGCACGCCTGCAGCCCTATCGCGTTGAGGCCACTGACGGCAACGCCGATGGTTTGCTGACGGCCTACTACGAACCCATGATGGATGCGGCCCGCCAGCCCGGCAATGGGTTCACGGTGCCGATCTACCGGGTACCCGCCAGCCTGGGGGCGCGCAAGCCCTGGTACACCCGCCAGCAGATTGACACCCTGCCGGAGGCCCAGGCCGCGCTCGCGGGCCGGGCCATTGCGTGGCTGCGTGATCCCATCGAGTCCATGGTGCTGCACATCCAGGGGTCGGGCCGTCTGCGCATCACCGAGCCCGATGGCTCGGTCTCGCTGGTGCGGGTGGCCTACGCAGGCACCAATGACCAGCCCTACCAGAGCGTGGGCCGCTGGCTGCTGGACCAGGGCCTGACGCGCGATGCGACCTGGCCGGGCATCCGCGCCTGGGTGGCCGCGAACCCCCAGCGCACCAATGAGCTGTTGTGGAGCAACCCGCGCTATGTGTTCTTCCGCGAAGAGCCTTTGAGCCCGCTGGACGCCGGGTTTGGCCCGCGTGGTGCGCAGGGCGTGCCCCTGACGCCGGGCCGATCGATTGCGGTGGACCGGCAGAGCATTCCCTACGGCACCCCCGTGTGGCTGGCCTCGTCCGGCCCGCAGGTGCAGCTCAACCGCCTGGTGCTCGCACAGGACACGGGCAGCGCCATCCTCGGTGCAGTGCGTGCGGACTATTTCACGGGTTGGGGGCCAGAGGCGGGTGACATCGCGGGCCGGCTCAAGCAGAACTTGCGCCTTTGGGCGCTGTGGCCGCGCTGAGGCGCTCATGAAATGAGGCGTGGCCCCAATCTGCCCTGCCTTTTGGAGCCAGCAGAGCCAGAGCGGCGCGCCTTCAAGCCCGTGTGCGTGTGAGGTGTGTCAGCGGCAGCGCCCCGCTGGCCTTCACCTCACCCAGTGAGAAGCTGGTGTGCATGTCTTTCACGTTGGGCAGGTTCAGCAGCACGTCGCGCGCAAACTGCGAGAAGCTGTCCAGATCCCGTGCCACCACCTGCAGCTCGAAGGTGCCGGTGCCGCTGATGTAGTGGCACGACACCACTTCCGGAATCTGTCGGATGGCTTCCTCCATCTTGCGCGTGAGGTTGCCCGTGCTGCGGTCCGCATCCAGCCGCACGAAGGCCAGTACCCCGAGGCCGATCTTGTGCCGGTCGATTTCTGCGCGGTAGCCCTTGATGAAGCCTTGCTCCTCCAGCGCCCGCACGCGGCGCCAGCAGGGTGCGGCCGACAGGCCCACCCGCTGGGCCAGCTCGGCATTTGTCAGTCGGGCGTCAGCCTGCAGCTCGTTGAGGATGGCGATATCGAATTTGTCGAGAGTGTTCACAAAGTGGCCGAAATGAGAAAGATCCTTTCTCAGAATAGCCTAAACACGGCACAGAACGCAAAGACATATCAGCGGCGCAGACATACACTTACCTGCACATTAGTGCCGTGGCCCTAAACGGGCCGCATGTGCTGCCCCAGCGTGCCCACAAGGCGCGGACCCCACAAAAGCCATTGGAGACATAGCCATGAACGCCCCCCTGCCCGAGTCCATCCGCAAAGCGCTAGAGACGGTCACTCTGGATGACAAATACACCTTGGGCGAGGGCCGCGCCTTCATGAGCGGCGTGCAGGCCCTCGTGCGGCTGCCCATGCTGCAGCGCCAGCGCGATGCGGCGGCGGGGCTCAATACAGCGGGCTTCATCAGTGGCTACCGGGGCTCGCCCCTGGGCACGTACGACCAGGCGCTGTGGGCCGCCAAGAAGCACCTGGCGGCCAACAACATCGTCTTTCAGCCCGGTGTGAACGAAGAGCTGGGCGCCACCGCGGTGTGGGGCACGCAGCAGCTGGACCTGTACCCCCAAAGCAAGAAATTCGATGGCGTGTTCGGCATCTGGTACGGCAAGGGCCCGGGCGTGGACCGCTGCTCGGACGTGTTCAAGCACGCCAACATGGCGGGCACCGCCAAGCACGGCGGCGTGATTGCCATTGCCGGCGACGACCACATCAGCAAGAGCAGCACGGCCGCGCACCAGAGCGACCACATCTTCAAGGCCTGCGGCACGCCGGTGTTCTTCCCGAGCAGCGTGCAAGAGATTCTGGACATGGGCCTGCATGCGTTTGCCATGAGCCGCTTCTCGGGTGTGTGGTCGGGCATGAAGACCATCCAGGAGGTGGTGGAGTCGTCCAGCAGCATCAACATCGACCCGGACCGCGTGAAGATCATCCTGCCCGAGGACTTCGTGATGCCGCCCGGCGGCCTGCACATCCGCTGGCCCGACGCGCCGCTGGAGCAGGAAGCACGCCTCATGGACTACAAGTGGTACGCAGCCCTGGCGTACATCCGCGCCAACAAGCTCAACTACAACGTCATCGAAGGCAAACAGGACCGCTTCGGCATCATCGCCAGCGGCAAGGCCTATAACGACACCCGGCAGGCGCTGGTGGACCTGGGCTTGGATGACGACACCTGCCGCCAGCTGGGCATCCGCGTGCACAAGGTCAATGTGGTGTGGCCGCTCGAAGCCACCATCACCCGCGACTTTGCGCAAGGCCTGCAAGAGATTCTGGTGGTCGAGGAAAAGCGCCAGGTCATCGAATACCAGCTCAAGGAGGAGCTGTACAACTGGCGCCCCGATGTGCGTCCCAACGTGCTGGGCAAGTTCGACGAGCCCGAGGGCGACGCCACCGGCGGCGAATGGAGTATGCCCAACCCCAGCCAGAACTGGTTGCTGCGCGCCAAGGCCGACCTCACGCCCGCCATCATCGCCAAGGCAATTGCCAAGCGCCTCAAGAAGCTGGGTGTGCCCTCTGACATCGTGGCCCGCATGGAGGCGCGCCTGGCCATCATCGACGCCAGCGAGCGCGCCATGACGGAGCTGAAGGTGGACACGGGCGAACGCGCTCCGTGGTTCTGCAGCGGCTGCCCGCACAACACCAGCACCCGTGTGCCCGAGGGCTCCCGCGCCGTCGCCGGCATTGGCTGCCACTACATGGTCAACTGGATGCCCGACCGCCGCACCAGCACCTTCACGCAAATGGGCGGCGAGGGCGTGACCTGGGTGGGCCAGCAGCCCTTCACCACGGACGCGCACATCTTTGCCAACCTGGGCGACGGCACCTACTTCCACAGCGGCCTGTTGGCCATTCGCCAGAGCATTGCGGCGGGTGTGAACATCACCTACAAGGTGCTCTACAACGACGCCGTGGCCATGACCGGCGGCCAGCAGGTGGGCGAGCGGCCCGAGGGCCACTCGGTGCTGCAGATCATGAACAGCCTCAAGGCCGAAGGTGTGGCAAAGCTCGTGATCGTGACGGACGAGCCGCACAAATACGACGGTGTGGCCCTGGCCGATGGCGTGACGGTGCACCACCGCGACGAGCTGGACACCATCCAGCGCCAGTTCCGCGAGATCAAGGGCTGCACGGCCATCATTTACGACCAGACCTGCGCCACCGAAAAGCGCCGCCGTCGCAAGCGCGGCAAGCTGGCCACCCCTGACAAGACCGTGGTCATCAACGACCTGGTGTGCGAGGGCTGCGGCGACTGCTCGACCAAATCCAACTGCCTGAGCGTGGAGCCCGTGGAGACCGAGTTCGGCCGCAAGCGCCGCATCAACCAGAGCACCTGCAACAAGGACTACTCCTGCGTCAACGGCTTCTGCCCGAGCTTCGTCACGGTGGAAGGTGGCCAGCTCAAGAAGCCCAAGAAGGAGAAGAAGGGCGACCTGTCGGCGCTGCCCTCCATTCCTGAGCCCGTGCTACCCGTGGCTGAAAGCGCCTGGGGCATTGTGGTGGGCGGTGTGGGCGGCACGGGCGTGATCACCATCGGCTCGCTGCTGGGCATGGCCGCGCACCTGGACGGCAAGGGCGTGATCACGCAGGACGCCGGGGGCCTGGCGCAAAAGGGCGGCGCTACCTGGAGCCACATCCAGATTGCCAATCGCCCCGACGCCATCTACACCACCAAGGTTGATACCGCCAAGGCCGACCTGGTGATCGGCTGCGACTCCATCGTGGCCGCGCACAAGTACACCCTGGCTGTCATGCAGCCCGGCCGCACCTTTGTGGCGCTCAACACCCATAGCACGCCCACGGCGGCGTTTGTGAACAACCCGGACTGGCAGTTCCCTGGGGGCAACTGCGACGCCGCCATTGCCACCGCCGTAGGCGCGGCAGGTGTGGGCAGCTTTGACGCTGAGCAAGTGGCCACCCAGCTGCTGGGCGACAGCATCTACACCAACCCGCTGATGCTGGGCTACGCCTGGCAAAAGGGCCGCGTGCCACTTACCCACGCATCCCTGATGCGCGCCATGGAATTGAACGGCGTGCAGGTGGACAACAACAAGGCAGCGTTTGAATGGGGCCGCCGCTGCGCGCACGACCTGGCGGCGGTGCAGGCGCTGTTCCAGGCCGCGCAAGTGATCCAGTTCGTCAAGAAACCGTCGCTGGCCGAGATGGTGGCCAAGCGCGTGGAGTTCCTGACGGGTTATCAGAACGCCGCTTACGCTTCCGAGTACCAGGCCTTCGTCGAGAAAGTGAAGGCGGCGGAAGCAAAACTGGGCAGCGGCACCCGCCTGTCTGAGGCTGTGGCCCGCTACCTGTTCAAGCTCATGGCCTACAAGGACGAGTACGAAGTGGCGCGCCTGCACACCGACAAGGCCTTCACGGACAAGATCGCGAACATGTTCGAAGGCGATTACAAGCTGGTGCACCACCTGGCACCGCCCCTGACCGCCAAGAAGAACGACAAGGGCGAGCTGGTGAAGCAGCCGTTTGGCCCTTGGATGCGCAGCGCCTTCGGCGTGCTGGCCAAGATGAAAGGTCTGCGCGGCACGGCACTGGACATCTTCGGCAAGACTGAGGAGCGCCGCATGGAGCGTGCACTGATCGTCGAATACCGCGCCTGCGTCGACGAGCTGCTGGCCCGCCTGAACGCTGACAACCTGGCCTTGGCGGTGGAAATTGCCCGCATTCCCGAAGAGATCCGTGGTTACGGCCACGTGAAGGAACGGCACCTGAAGGCGGCGCGTCCCAAGTGGGACGGCCTGATGGCCCAGTGGCGCACGAGCGCCCCGGTCCAGCGTCAGGTCGCCTGATAGGTCCTTCTGCCGTCAGTGTCTCCCACAAAAGCCCGCCTCTGTGCGGGCTTTTGCTATTAATAGTGTAGCTATCGAGGCATGAATCCCTAGCGCATCACCCGTTTTTGGCCTGTATTTCCGCTGGCAGGCCCTTGTGGGGCCCGCAGGTGGCAAACACCCGCTGCGCGCTTGGGTCTTCCCCCTTGGGCGGCGCTCAAGGCGCCGCATACAATGCCCTGTTCTGCCCCCGCAGGCGCTTGGCGCGTGGTGTGGGCGGGTTGTGTGAATTTTGACCATCCGTTGTGGAGTCCAGTCCGTGTTTATTTCTTCCGCTTTCGCCCAAACCGCACCTGCCGCAGCCGCTGGCGGCGGTGACATCATGTCCTCTCTGACCGGCATGCTGCCCCTGGTGCTCATGTTTGTGGTGCTGTACTTCGTCATGATCCGCCCCCAGATGAAGCGCCAGAAAGAACACCGCGCCATGATCGACGCCATCGCCAAGGGCGATGAAGTGGCTACCGCCGGTGGCATCGTGGGCAAGGTGACGCGCCTGTCCGAAGGGTTTCTGCACATCGAGATCGCCAGTGGCGTGGAAGTGCAAATGCAGCGCAGCGCTGTGGTGCAGGTGCTGCCCAAGGGCTCCGTCAAGTAATCCATGAACATCCCCCTGAGGCGCTGCGCGCCCCGGCCCGTCCGGGCGCGGGGTCAGGGGGCGCGGGCGCGTAGGGCGCCTGCACAACTGAGGTGAGAGCGCGATCATGAACCGTTATCCGGTCTGGAAGTACGCGATCCTGGTGATCGTGCTGCTGGTGGGGGCCTTGTACACCCTGCCCAATTTCTTTGGCGAGGCGCCTGCTGTGCAGGTGTCGTCGGCCAAGGCCACCATCAAGGTGGATACCGCCGTGCAGCAGCGGGTGGAAGAAGCCCTCAAGGCCGCCGGTGTGACACCTGACTTTGTGGCGCTGGAGGGCAACTCGGTGCGCGCGCGCTTCGACACGCCCGACACCCAGCTCAAGGCCAAGGACGCCATCCAGAAGGCGCTGGTGCCTGACGCCAACGACCCTTCCTACATCGTGGCCCTCAACCTCGTGTCGCGCTCGCCGTTGTGGCTCAAGGCCCTGCACGCCAATCCGATGTACCTGGGGCTGGACCTGCGCGGCGGCGTGCACTTCATGCTGCAGGTGGACATGCAGGCGGCGCTGACCAAGAAGGCGGAGTCCTATGCGGGTGACATCCGCACCGCACTGCGCGACAAGAATATCCGCCATGGCGGCATCAGCCGCGACGGCCAATCCATCGACATCAAGGTGCGCGATGAAGCCACGGCCACGGCCGCGCGCAACCTGATCGCCGACCAGTTCGCCGATCTGCAGGTCACTACCACGCCCGAAGGCACCGAATTCAAGCTGCGTGCATCGATCAAGCCCGAAGCCACGCGCCGGGTGCAGGAGCAGGCGCTCAAGCAGAACATGGTCACGCTGCACAATCGCATTAACGAGCTGGGCGTGGCCGAGCCCGTGATCCAGCAGCAGGGCCTAGACCGCATCGTGGTGCAGCTGCCCGGCGTGCAGGACACCGCCAAGGCCAAGGACATCCTGGGCCGCACGGCCACGCTGGAAGTGCGCATGGTGGACGAAGGCACCGAAGCCCGCTCGGCAGAGACAGGCCGTGGCCCCGTGCCCTTCGGCTCCGAGCGCTACCTGGAACGCAACGGCCAGCCCGTCATCGTCAAGAAGCAGGTCATCCTGACCGGCGAAAACCTGACCGATGCGCAGCCGGGCTTTGACGGCCAGACCCAAGAGCCCACCGTCAATCTGACGCTGGACGCCAAGGGCTCCCGCATCTTCAAGGACATCACGCGCGAAAACGTGGGCAAGCGCATGGCCATCGTGCTGTTCGAAAAGGGCAAGGGCGAGGTGGTTACGGCACCTGTGATCCGCTCCGAAATCGGTGGCGGCCGCGTGCAGATCTCGGGCCGCATGACCACGGCCGAGGCCAATGACACCGCCCTGCTGCTGCGCGCCGGCTCGCTGGCCGCGCCCATGGAAATCATCGAGGAATACACCATCGGCCCGAGCCTGGGCGCCGACAACATCGAGCGCGGCATCCACAGCGTGGTCTGGGGCATGGTGGCCATTGCAGTGTTCATGTGCATCTACTACGCACTGTTCGGCATTTTCTCCACCGTCTCGCTGGCGGTGAACGTGCTGCTGCTGCTGGCCATCTTGTCCATGCTGCAGGCCACGCTGACCTTGCCCGGCATTGCGGCCATGGCGCTGGCGCTGGGTGTGGCGATTGACTCCAACGTGCTGATCAACGAGCGCATCCGCGAAGAGCTGCGCGAGGGTGTGTCGCCCCAGGCGGCCATCCACGCAGGGTATGAGCGTGCCTGGGCCACCATCCTGGACTCGAACGTGACCACCTTGATCGCGGGCTTGGCGCTGCTGGCGTTTGGCTCCGGCCCGGTGCGTGGCTTTGCTGTGGTGCACTGCATCGGCATCCTGACCAGCATGTTCTCGGCCGTGTTCTTCTCGCGTGGCTTGGTGAACCTGTGGTACGGCCGCAAGAAGAAGCTCAAGAGCGTGGCCATCGGTCAGGTGTGGAAGCCTGAGTCCGATAGTGCTGTGGCCAAGACGAACTAAAGGAGGAAGACCATGGAATTCTTCCGTATCCGCAAAGACATCCCTTTCATGAAGCACGCGTTGGTCTTCAACGCGATCTCCTTCATCACTTTCGCTCTGGCGGTGTTCTTCCTGCTTACGCGTGGGCTGCACCTGTCGGTGGAGTTCACGGGCGGCACCGTGATGGAAGTGGCCTATAGCCAGCCCGCCGAACTGGCTAAGGTCCGCGACACCGTAGCCGCACTGGGCTACCCCGACGTGCAGGTGCAGAATTTCGGCACCTCGCGTGACGTGATGATCCGCCTGCCCGTGCAAAAGGGCGTGACATCCGCACAGCAGAGCGAGCAGGTCCTGGGCGCCTTGAAGGCTGCAGACCCCGCAGTGACCTTGCGTCGCACCGAATTTGTAGGTCCGCAGGTGGGCGAGGAACTGGTGCACGGCGGCCTGATGGCGCTGGCCATGGTGGTCGTGGGCATCGTGATCTACCTGGCCTTCCGCTTTGAGTGGAAATTCGGCGTCGCCGCAATCATTGCCAACCTGCACGACGTGGTGATCATCCTGGGTTTCTTTGCATTCTTCCAGTGGGAGTTCTCGCTGTCGGTGCTCGCCGGCGTGCTCGCCGTGCTGGGTTACTCGGTGAACGAATCGGTCGTGATCTTCGACCGGATCCGCGAGGCCTTCCGCAAGTACCGCAAGATGACCACGCACGAAGTGATCGACCACGCCATCACCAGCACGATGAGTCGAACCATCATCACCCACGCCTCCACCGAGGCGATGGTGCTGTCGATGTTCTTCTTTGGCGGCCCGAGCTTGCACTACTTTGCATTGGCGCTGACCATCGGTATCCTGTTCGGTATCTATTCCTCGGTGTTCGTGGCGGCGGCTATTGCCATGTGGCTGGGCGTCAAGCGCGAGGACCTCGTCAAGCCCGCCAAAAAGGAGGGGGATCCCAACGATCCCCATGCCGGAGCTACCGTCTGACCCGCTAATATCTGTTCATGCACACCACGCCCCCTTCTGTTCCGCAACGCCGCCTGGCCCGCCAGGCGCGCCAGCGGTTTGTAGAGGGGATCTGTGGAGGGTTGGTGGATCTGGACAAGACCGTCCAGGACTTCCTCACCGCGTTGATGAACCAGACGGGCACAGCCCGCGAGATGCAGTCGCGCCGGGATGCGTGGCTTCTGTACCAGCAAAAACATTCCGCATGGACGGAGCGCGCCGGCAAGGCCTGGCAAGAGGCGCTGGCTCCCCACGTCAGCTCTACACGTGGCCAGCTGGCGGCTGGTGGTGGTGGGCTCAGTCAGTTCGAGCTGCTCAGCGACGATGTGGTCGAGAACAAGATCCTCGCCTCGCGCATGGCGTTGACGGTGAACGAGCAGGTCAGCCATCAGTTCGACACCTTGCGCCAGCGCACCCAGTCGCTGGAGGGGCAGGAGCTGGACAGTAGCGACATCCTGCGACCCGACACGGTATGTCTGTTGCTGGTGGAACAATGGGTGGAGGCAGGGCTACCCCGCACGGACCTGCAAACCGTGGTGGACCCCCTGCAGCGCGAGCTGGCCAACCTGCTTCAGAAGCACTACCAGGCAGTCAACGTGTTCTACGTAGAGCAGGGCATCACGCCGCAGGTCGATCTCAAATCCAAGGTGCGCCGCACGCAGGGTGGCACCGCCACGGGCAGTGGCGGGGGCGATTCGGGTTCCGGGGGCCTGGCTTCGCAAGCCCTGGCGCAGACCCGCCAGGCCATGATGGCCGCGCGCGCAGGAATGCAGCCGCCTCCCGGCATGCCCGCTGGGGCTCGGCCGATGGGGCCACCGGGCACGCAGATGCCGCCCCCCGGACATGGCGGCTACCCCCGGCCACCACACGGAATGCCCACGGCCTTTGCCACGGGCATGACGCCCTTGGCCCGGGCACGCCAGCGTGCGCAGGGTGTGATGGGGCAGTTGCGGCGGCTGCTCACGCAGCCCGCCACCGGCTTTGACATGGTGAATGCGCCCCCCGCTTCGGCCGCGCTGGCCCATGCACTCACGGCGCACCGCGTGCATGCGGACACCTACTACAGCGGCGTGGCCACGCTGATGGAGGACTACAGCCCTGCAGCCGTGGTCCAGTTGGTGGGCGCCGTGCGGGAGCGCTCCACCGAACTCAAGAAGAAAGCGACCACCTCGGGCGAGAAGGCCATCATCGAGGTGGTGGCGTTGATGTTCCAGAGCATCCTCGCAGAGGATCGGATACCGCCCGCCGTGCGGGTGTGGTTTGCCCGGCTGCAGGTGCCGGTGCTGCGTGTGGCCTTGGCTGAGCCCGAATTTTTCAGCAATCTCGACCATCCCGCCCGCAAGCTGATCGATCGCATGGGGGCCTGCGTACTCGGTTTTGACGCAACCAGCATCAATGGCAGCGCGTTGGAAGCCGAGATTCGCCGTGTGGTGCAGGTGATCGAGCAGTACCCCGAGACCGGACGCCGCGTCTTCCAGCTCGTCTATGACGAGTTCGAGAAATTCCTGGCCAAGTTCCTGACCGAAAAGCAGGTCACCTCGCGCCTGGTGAGCGTCGCCCAGCAGGTCGAGCAACGGGAAACGCTGGCGATCCAGTACACCATCGAGCTGCGCACCATGTTGCGCGACATGCCGGTGCGCGACGAGATCCGCGAGTTCCTGTTCAAGACGTGGGCCGAGGTGCTGGCGCTGTCGGCCGTGCGTGATGGCCCTCAACATGCCGACACGGTGGCCTTCAAGCGCACGGCAGCAGACCTCGTCTGGGCCGCCAGCGCCAAACCCAATCGCAGCGACCGGGCCCAGGTCATCCAGAACCTGCCCGCGCTGCTGCAACGCCTGCGCCAAGGGCTGACCCTGCTGGGCGTGAACGGCGCGGCGCAGGATGCGCAGGTCAAAGTGTTGACAGACACCCTGGCCGACGCCTTTTTGTCCAAGACGGCGTCCATTCCCCAGGCGCACATCGATGCCATGGCCAAACGCCTGGCCAACCTCGAAGACTTCATCAGTGATGCCACGCTGGGCGACATGCCGCTCAATGCGGACAACATCGAGATGATGCTGGGCATCGACGCCTCGTCCATCCACGTGATTGCTGACAACGGTGCTCCGGTGGACGATGCCATGGTAGCCTGGGCGCAGGATCTGCAGCCTGGCACCTGGTACACGCTGGACCACAACGGCGCATCGGCCCAGGTGCAGTACGCCTGGCAAAGCCAGCGCAAGCAGTTGCACCTGTTTGCTGCGGTGGATGGTAGCAGTTACCTGATCCAGTTGCGCCGCCTGGCGGCGTACCTGCAGGCTGGCTTGCTGGTGGCCCAGGACGAGGAAGGACTCACGTTGCGCGCCACGCGCGATGCCCTGGCCAAGCTGGACGCCAACCCGGAACGATTGCTGGACTGAGTCCCCGCAGGCGTTGCTCAGAGCCTGTGTGAGATCTCCTGTGAGATCGTCAACAGGCGCTTATCCGGGATGCGTGTTGGCATCCGTTGCGCCCCTCTGGCCCCGGGCGATCACGGAGCGATCAGCTAGCCCCTGCCGACCCGCTGAAACAATCCCCCCGGCAACCGCGCAATGCTGCCATCGAGTTCCAGTTCCAGCAGGGCCACCTGCAAGGCCGATGCGCCCATGCCCGTGCGGGCGACCAGAGCATCCAGCCCCATGGGGTCGTAGCCCAAGGCGGCGAGCACGGGGTCTTCGCTGCCGTCCGATACAGCGACTCCTGCGGCGTTCGCGCCTTCGTGGGGCATGCCGGACATGGTGGTGGCGGGGATCTTGAGTTCTTCCAGTACATCCTGGGCAGACTCCACCAGCTTGGCGCCTTGACGGATCAGCGCATGGCAGCCGCGTGACTGCGGTGCATGAATGGAACCTGGAATGGCAAACACTTCACGCCCCTGCTCGGCCGCCATGCGGGCTGTGATCAGCGAGCCCGATGCCAGTGCGGCTTCCACCACCAGCGTGCCCTGCGAGAGGCCCGAAATGATGCGGTTGCGTTTGGGAAAGTTGCCTGGCAGCGGTGGAGTACCCAGGGGGTACTCGCTGACGATCAGTCCGTGTGCGGCAATGCGATGGGCCAGGCCCAGGTTCTTGCGCGGATACACGCGGTCGAGCCCGGTGCCTACCACGGCGATGGTGGCGGCCCTTGCGCAAGGGGGCGTCGCCGAGTCCAGCGCGCCTTCGTGGGCGGCAGCGTCTACCCCCAGCGCAAGCCCCGACACGATGGTCAAGCCTGCGCTGTGCAGCGCCCGGGCAAACAGGCGAGCGTTCTCGGCGCCCTGGGCGGTGGGGTTGCGGCTCCCGACCACAGCGAGACACCGATCACTGGGAAAAGGCTGGTGCTCCAGCAGTGATGCCGGGCCCATGAGGTAGAGCAGCAGCGGTGGGTCTTCCGTGTCCAGCAAGGCCCGCGGATAGCGCAGGTCGCCCAGGCTCACGATGGCGCGCGCGGGGGCTTGTGGCGTAGTGTTGGCAAGCCATTGGGCGGTGGTCTGCCACAGGGCTTCCCACCCCTGCGGAATCTCGCGCAACGCCTTGGCCTGCGCGGCGGGCACACAGAGTTGCAGGGCGGCTTCGGTCTGCTGAAAGATGGATTGCGGCAAGCCAAAGCGTGCCAGCAGACGCCGCGCGGCACCGTTGCCAATGCCTGGCGTCAAGGTCAGCCGCAGCCAGGCGCCGAGCTCGTCGTGGTCCATGGATGCCAGTACGGCGCAGCAACGTGACTACCGCAGCGCAGGAACCCCGCGCGGCGATACTTGCTGCCGGCCCTCCGCGTTACTTGGGGTTGACCAATCGGTCGCCGACGCGCACGCCGTTGCGGATTTCCAGCAGCAGCGCATAGGACACGCGCTCGAAGGTGCGGAACACCATGGCGGTGCCGTTGACTTCACTGGGCAGCTTAACCATCGCCTTGTTGCTGTCGGTCATGTCCTTGATGCGGTCGCCTTTGGTGAGCAAGCTGAGCACATGGCCGGGCTCCAGTCCGTCCTGCGAACCCATGTTGATGGCCACTACCTGATTCTGGGCCGCGTAGGCCACCGCCGAGCTGCCATAGATGGACACCACTCGGGCATCCACTTCCATCTCGGGGGCGCGGGGGGTGTAGCTCAGGAACGGGCGGGCGGGTGCGGGCAGCAGGCGGTCGCCCGCGCGGACTTCCTCCTTGGTGGCCGACAGATCCACAGTGGCGGGGATGTACTCCGCCGTGTATCCACCCTTGCCGTTTGGAATTTCTTCGAACGACTCGCCACGCACCAGCTCCGCCTTGCCCAGGTACTGGGCTTCGTATCCCAGCACTTCGGCCGTGACGGGATCCTTGAGCGCCACGGCATTGCGGAACACACGGTAGTACCGGGGTTCGCCCGCCTCTGCCAGCATTGGCGACGCGGCGTCTCCGCGCACATAAACGCGGTCACCTGCCGCCATCAGCACGCGCTCTTCCGTGGTCGCGATCACGCGTGGGGCGCTCAGCAGCACTTGTTCGTCCACCACGAGCGGCTCGACCAGGAACGGCTCAATGAGGTGCTGCTTAAGTGTGGGCAGCGCGGAATCGGCCAGACTGTCGCTGCGCGTGCGGGGCGAGATACGCACGGTTTCGGGTTCGTTCGAGCGGCTGGTGCTCAGGCGGGCGTAGCCACCTTCCTTGATGAGGTACAGCGTCTGGCCAGGGAAGATCAGGTGCGGGTTGGGGATGGCCTTGAGGTTCATGCCCCAGAGCTCGGGCCAGCGCCAGGGGCGCTTGAGGTACATGCCCGAAATGCCCCACAGCGTGTCGCCCCGCTTGACGGTGTAGGTGTCGGGGGCGTTGGGGGCCAGCTCTTCCAGGGGCACTCCCCGCTCGGACACTTGCTGTGCCGTGGCGCGCTGGCCGCTGGAGATGGGGTAATTCTGCGCCTGGGCCGGCATGACCAGCAGGGCGCCAGCAATGATCGTGAGCGCGCCCAGGGCGGTCCGCCGCACGCTGGTGAATGCCGTCATGTTGTTCCTTTTCTCATGCATTGGGAAACGCCCCCTCGCTGGCACCTCGGCGCACAAAGCAGGCGTGCGGCCGGGCAAATACGTTACAAAGCTTCTTAGATTCTCTGCTCAAGCCCTTGATTCGGCAACGATTATTGGCTCGCAGGGCGGCAGTAGGCCGCAAAAGTGGCGAAAATAGCGACATCTCTTACCTGCAGCCATGGCAATCCTTCCCATTCTCTGTTACCCGGACCCCCGGCTTCACAAGGTCGCCCGCCCCGTCCAGGCGGTGGACGACCGTATCCGCACGCTGGTGGCCGACATGCTGGCCACGATGTACGATGCGCACGGCATTGGCCTCGCGGCCACCCAGGTGGATGTGCATGAGCGGCTGGTGGTCATCGACGTGTCGGAGGAGCGCGATCAGCCCCTGGTGCTGATCAACCCCGAACTGGTCTGGACCAGCGCCGAAAAGCACCTGAACGAAGAAGGCTGCCTGTCGGTGCCTGGCGTTTATGACGGCGTGGAGCGTTTTGACGCGGTGCATGTGCGGGCGCTGGACGCCCAGGGCCAGTCCCGCGTCATCGAGGCCGACGGACTGCTGGCGGTTTGCATCCAGCACGAGATGGACCACCTGATGGGCAAGGTGTTTGTGGAATACCTCTCCCCCCTCAAGCGCAACCGCATCAAGACCAAGATGGTCAAGCAGCAGCGGGAGGCGCGCGGGTGATGCGCGCAGCGCTCTGCGTCCGCTGGGGCGTCAGAGTGCTGGCGCTGGTTGCGCTGGCTTGCCAGTTGGCGGGCTGTGTGCTGCCGGCCCGCGAACGGCCCGGCGCGTTGCGGGCCGAAGTGATTGCTCGCCTGGGCCCGCCAACCGCCACGGTAGCGCTGCCCTCTGGCGAGCGGCTGCTGTACTCGGAATTACCCGCCGGGTTTGCCGCCTACAACCTCGACTTTGATGCCAGCGGCCGCCTGGTGCGCAACGAGCAGGTGCTCACGCAGCAGCGATTCGAGAACCTGCCCGTGGGCACCTGGACCCGTGCCGACCTGCAAAACACCTTCGGAATGCCCTTGCGTGTTGAGCAGGTGGCGCGCTTTGATGGTGATATCTGGACCTACCGCTTCCGGCAGAACTCGGACCTGCGACAGGCCCATGTGCACCTGGATCGCCAAGGGGTGGTGCGCCAGGTGTTGTTCACCGACGAACTGCCGAATTTTGACAACGCGCGCGATTGACTGGTTGGGTGGTCCTGCTGGGCCACTGAGTCCCGTGCCCACCTGAGCCGCTATCTGCTTTCATGAGAGTCATTTTTGCTGGTACCCCCGAATTCGCCCGTGTGGCCCTGGAGCGGCTGTTGTCTGCAGGCTTCACCGTTCCACTGGTTCTGACCCAACCGGATCGCCCCGCTGGCCGTGGCATGAAGCTGCAGGCTTCGCCTGTGAAGCAATGCGCACTGGAGCACGGCATTGCTGTCGCACAGCCCCGCAGCCTGCGCCTGGATGGCAAATACCCCGAGGATGCCGCTGCGGCGCGCGAAGCCCTGCTCGCAGCCCAGGCCGATGTGATGGTGGTGGCCGCCTACGGGCTGATCCTGCCGCAGTGGACCCTGGATCTACCGCGCCTGGGTTGCCTGAACATCCACGCGAGCCTGCTGCCGCGCTGGCGCGGCGCCGCCCCCATTCACCGCGCCATCGAGGCAGGTGATGCCGAAACCGGCGTCACTATCATGCAGATGGATGCAGGGCTGGACACGGGCGACATGCTGCTGACCGAGCGCCTGCCTATTGCCCCGGGCGATACGACAGCCACCCTGCACGACCGCCTCGCCGCGCTGGGCGGTCGCATGATCGTCGAGGCGCTGGAGCTGGCCGCCTGCGGTGGCCTCACTGCTGTGCCGCAACCGGCAGACGGCATCACCTACGCCCACAAGATCGAAAAGGCCGAGAGCACGATCGACTGGACACTGCCTGCCGCAGTCATTGGCCAGCGCATTCGCGCGTTCGATCCCTTCCCGGGGGCCAGCACCGAGTGCAACGGCGAGACGATCAAAATCTGGAGCTATGCAATTGATAGCGTTCAAGGCATATCCAACCAGCGCCCCGGGCAGATTTTGGCTGCAGATGGCGCCGGAGTGACTGTCGCGTGCGGTAGCGGCACGGCCTTGCGACTGACCACGTTGCAGCGGGCGGGCGGCAAGCGGCTGGTGGCCGCTGATTTCTTGCGCGGCTTTGACCTGCAGCCGGGCATGGTGCTGGGCGCCAACCCTGCATGAGCGTGTCTGCTGCCTTGGGCCGGACACTGCGCCACCCCTCTTTCCGTATGGCTGCCATCGATATGGCGGGCACGTCGCTGGGCATCGCCGCCTGGGGGTTGGTCACCGGGGTGGCCATGGTCAAGAGTGGCATGTCCGTCGGCATGGCGGTGTTCATGTCGCTGCTGGTGTATGCCGGCAGCGCCCAGCTTGCCGTGATTCCGCTGCTGTCCGTGGGCGCGCCGCTGTGGGTGGTGTGGCTCACGGCGGCCTGCGTTAACCTGCGGTTTGTGATCTTCAGCAGCATGTGGCGCAGCTACTTTGCGCACCTGCCGCTGCGCCAACGCCTGGCCGTGGGGTATTTCAGCGGGGACGTGATCTATGTGGCGTTCATGACGCGCTTCCCGGAACCCCGACCTGCGCCAGAACAAGTGCCGTACTTCTGGGGCGCTGCCTCCACCAACTGGCTGGCATGGCAGGTACCGTCCATCGCCGGCATCCTGCTGGCCAACGCCGTGCCCTTGTCCTGGGGACTGGGTTTTGCGGGGGTGCTGGCGTTGCTGGGCGTGCTGCTGTCCCTGTTGTTCGACCGGGCCACCTGGCTCGCTACGGGCGTTGCGGCCACGGCCGCGATTGCCGCGTTTGCCTTGCCGCTCAAGCTCAACATCCTGGTGGCGCTGGCGGCCGCCGTGGCGGCGGGACTGCTGATGGAGGCGGTGGACCGCCGCCGTCGCCAGCCTGAGCTGTTGCTGGTGCCCGCCGACAGCGTCATCCCGCCGGAAGAGCGCGAGCATGTCGAGGCGGGCGACGTGGTGCCGCTGCGCGAGGAGCGCCATCCATGAGCTGGTCCTGGATCTATCCCGTGCTGGCCACTGTGGGGCTGGCAGTGATCACGGTGGTGTCGCGCTCTTTCTTCATGATCCCGGAGCGTGAGCTCCCCCTGCCCGACTGGCTCAAGCGGGGCCTCAAATATGCCCCGCTGGCCGCGCTCACCGCCGTCATCGCGCCCGAGATCCTCATGGTGCAGGGTGAGTTGATCGACACCTTCATGGACGCCCGCCTGCCGGCCGTGCTGTTCGCCAGCGCGTATTACTTCTGGCGCCGGGGCATTCTGGGCACCATTTTGGTGGGTATGGCGGTATACCTGCCACTGCACATCGGATGGGGCTGGTAGGTGCTGGTGGCGCCGGGCCGCGTCAGCATGGCCGCCTAAAATGGCGCCCCTGATCCACCGGCCCCTCCAGGAAACCTCCCTCCATGAACATCCTTCGCTTTTCCGATCTGTGCGCCCAGGGCAAGGCCAGCAACCAGCGCGTTTTCATCCGCGCCGACCTGAACGTGCCGCAAGACGATGCCGGCAACATCACCGAAGACACCCGCATCCGCGCCTCCATTCCCGCCATCCGCATGGCCCTGGACGCCGGTGCCGCAGTTATGGTGACCAGCCACCTGGGCCGCCCGACCGAAGGCGAGTTCAAGCCCGAAGATTCGTTGGCCCCTGTTGCAAAGCGCATGGCCGAGCTGCTGGGCCGTGATGTGCCGCTGGTTGCCAACTGGGTGGACGGCGTGCAAGTGGCCCCCGGCCAGATCGTGCTGCTGGAAAACTGCCGCCTGAACGTGGGCGAGAAGAAAAACAAGGAAGAGCTGGCCCGCAAGATGGCCGCGCTGTGCGACATCTTCGTGAACGACGCATTTGGCACCGCCCACCGCGCCGAGGGCACCACCTACGGCATCGCGCAGTACGCCCCCATTGCCTGCGCCGGCCCGCTGCTGTCGGCCGAGATCGATGCCCTGACCAAGGCCCTGGCGCATCCCCAGCGCCCGCTGGCGGCCATCGTGGCGGGCTCCAAGGTGTCCACCAAGCTCACCATCCTGCAAAGCCTGGCCGACAAGGTGGACCAGCTCATCGTGGGCGGCGGCATTGCCAATACTTTCATGTTGGCGGCAGGCCTGCCCATCGGCAAGAGCCTGGCTGAGCCCGATCTGCTGGACGCCGCCAAGTCCGTGATGGCTGCCATGAAGGCGCGTGGCGCCGAGGTGCCGATTCCCACCGACGTGGTCGTGGCCAAGACCTTTGCTGCGGATGCCCCCGCCACGGTGAAGGCCGCCACGGACGTGGCGCCCGACGACATGATCCTGGACATTGGCCCCGAGACGGCTGCCCGCCTCGCAGCCCAGCTCAAGTCTGCTGGCACCATCGTCTGGAATGGCCCCGTGGGCGTGTTCGAGTTTGCTGCCTTTGAGAACGGTACCAAGCAACTCGCCAAGGCGATTGCCGAATCCTCGGCCTTCAGTATCGCGGGCGGTGGCGACACGCTGGCCGCCATTGCCAAGTACGGCATCGATAAGCAAGTGGGTTACATCTCCACCGGTGGCGGCGCTTTCCTGGAAGTGCTGGAAGGCAAAAAGCTGCCCGCTTTTGACATCCTGGAGCAGCGCGCAGCCGCTTCCGTGTAAGCAAATGCAAGGCGGGCCACCGCAAAGGTGACTCTGCCTGCTTACACGCCTTGCATCGGCACACAACTGTGACCAAAAACAACGAACTGTGTACGCCGGAGCGTAGTTAGCGTAATTTTTTCTTGTTTTTGTTGAGGATACCGCCCAGAATTATTTTTCAATCGTGCGGGTCGCATCTGTTCGGATCCTCGCAAATTCAGTCCGTAGGAGGGAATCATGTCGTTTTCAAAGGCAATCAGCTTGGCCGTGCTGGCTGGCGCTGTGGCAACTTTGGTGGGGTGCGCACAGAGGGCGCCTATTCCCGTCGCGGAAAATTTCGAGTACACCTCGCAGCCCAAGGTTCGCTCCGCCGGACATTGGGACCTGGTCTCGCGCGATGTGGTCAATCAGACGCTGGGCACCCTGGACAAGGCCGGCGTGGCCCCCAACACCCCCCTGCATGTGTCATTGCCCGCCAATGCCACGCAGTTTGAAACCGCCTTCCGCGAGTTCCTGATCACCAAACTGGTCCAGAACGGCGCCGTGGTGCAGCAGAACCTGGGCCAGGCCCTGGAAGTCTCCTACGGTATCCAGGTCGTGCGTCACAACAGCGACCGCCCGCATTTCATCCCTGGTCAGTTCACCATGCTGGCTGCAGGCCTGTTTGCCGCGTACGGTCTGCGCCATGAGCACATCGACGCCCAGCTGGCCGCAGGCCTGGGTCTGTCGATCGCCGCCGACTATGCCAACAGCATCAACTCCGGTGGCCCGACCAACACCGAGCTGATCCTGACCACCACCGTCACGCGCGGCGGCCAGTACCTGGCTCGCAAGACCGACGTGTACTACCTGGAAAACGCTGACACTCCATTGTTCACGCGCCCCTCGTACAAGAACGTCAACATGAAGGTTGTCTCGCAATGAAAACCCCTGCACTTCTTTTGACGGTGCTGGCCGGTGCCGTGCTGGCCGGTTGCGCCAACAATGCCGCGCCGGTGCGCGTCGAGCCCACCTACCAGGAAGCCGCCAGCAGCCAGTTCATCCAGAGCAGCCGCGACGCGGTGACCAAGCTGACCACCGGTTTCGACATGAACTCGCTGGGTGGCGGGCCCGTGCTCGTGGCCACCGTGGTCAACGTCAACGACCTCAGCCGCGCCGCCCCGCTGGGCCGCACGTTGTCCGAGCAGTACGCCACCAGCATGGCTGCCAGCGGCTTCAACGTGAAGGAAATCAAGCTGCGCGGTGACGTGTTCGTGCGCGAAGGCCAGGGCGAGCTGCTGCTGTCGCGTGAGATCAAGGACATTGCCCGCAACCACAATGCCTCCCTGGTGCTGGTGGGTACCTACTCTGCGGCCGCCAACTACACCTACGTGAGCCTGAAGCTCGTGCGCACCGAAGACAGCCGCATCGTGCGTGGCTACGACTACGCGCTGCCCAACGACCGCGACGTGCAACGCCTGTTGGCTGTGCCCCGCTGATCTTTCGTTCTCACCAGGGACTTGTTGCTCCCTGTGCTACCGCAAAAAGGCCGTCTCGACGGCCTTTTTTGTTGCCCGTCGGCACACCCCGGGGTGCCTGAAATCTCCACTGCACAGCGCCTCTCCTTGACGATCACGGTCCTCGGCGGGGGCATCCCGTGCCCACCCACCTAAAATCACGCCCCATGAACTTCACCGACATGCTGCGCGACGCCACGGCACAGAACAACTCCCTGCTGTGCGTGGGCCTGGACCCTGAACCCACGCGGTTTCCCGCCGCGATGCAGGGCGACCCCCGCAAGATCTATGACTTTTGCGCGGCCATCGTGGACGCCACCGCCGACCTGGTGTGTGCCTTCAAGCCGCAGATCGCCTACTTTGCCGCGCATGGTGCCGAGGACCAGCTCGAACGCCTGATGCAGCACATGCGGGCCAACGCACCGCAGGTGCCGGTGATCCTGGACGCCAAGCGCGGCGACATCGGCTCCACGGCCGAGCAGTACGCCAAGGAGGCCTTCGAGCGCTACGGTGCCGATGCCGTCACGCTGTCGCCCTTCATGGGCTTCGACTCCATCGAGCCCTATCTGGCCTACCACGGCAAGGGCGCGTTTTTGCTCTGCCGCACCTCCAACCCCGGCGGCGACGACCTGCAGACCCAGCGCCTGGCCAGCGTCGAGGGCCAGCCGCTCATGTACGAGCATGTGGCGCGTCTGGCGCAAGGCCCCTGGAACAAGAACGGCCAGCTCGGCCTGGTGGTGGGCGCCACCTACCCGCAGGAGATCGAGCGCGTACGTGCCATCGCGCCCACGCTGCCGCTGCTGATTCCGGGCGTGGGTGCCCAGGGTGGTGATGCCGCCGCCACCGTGCGCGCCGGGCTGCGCAGTGACGGGCCGATCATCGTGAACTCGTCGCGGGCCATTCTTTACGCGTCCAAAGGCGAGGACTTTGCTGCGGCCGCGCGTGCAGAAGCCATGCGCACCCGAGGCGTTCTGGAAGCTGCCCGGGGCTGAGCGCTCTCACTCCGACCGCGGTGTCTGGTCCTCTAACGGGGCTGGCACAGCCCAGGCACCAGCCCACCGACCGGACAGCCGCCCCTTCAGGAGCCGACGATGCAGTTGAAATGGCTGGAAGACTTCATCGTGCTGGCGCAGGAGCGCAGCTTCACCCGCGCGGCGGAGCTGCGGCATGTCACCCACCCCGCGTTTGGCCGGCGCATCCGCGCGCTGGAGGCCTGGGCAGGCACGCCGCTGGTGGAGCGCGGTAGCGGCGGCCCCGTCACCCTCACGCCCGCCGGGCAAAGTTTTCTGGACACCGCCGGGCAAATGGTGCGCAACCTCACCCAGTCGCACGAGGAGCTGCAAAGCCTGGCCGGGCGGCAGGCCCGCACCGTGACCCTGGCCACGGGCCGCACCTTGGCGCGCACCGTGGTGGCCGACTGGCTGGTGCGCCTGCAGCCCATTTTGCAAGGCGGCGAGCTGTGCATTCGCACCCGGGCGCTGGCCGACACCGTGGGCATGCTGGAGCGCAACGAGGCTGATTTTTCGCTCGTGTACCACCACCCGGCTCTGGCCATCCGGCTCGATGCGCGGCAGTTCACGCACCTGACGGTGGCCTCCGACCGGCTGGTGCCCGTCTCGCGCGCCACGGCGCAGGGACAGGCGTTGCACCGGTTCGGGCCCGACGCCACGCGGGTGCCCTACCTGGCCTACGCCCCCCAGCTGGCCTTGGGGCGGCTGGTGGAAGACCACCTGGCGCACAACCCCCATGCGCCCCGGCTGCAGCGCGTGGTGGAGTGCGACTCGGCCGACGCCCACTACGAATACGTGCAAAAAGGCCTGGGTGTTGCGTGGCTGCCCTGGTCCATGGTGTTTGCCGACTGCAAGGCCCAGCGCCTCGCGCTGGCGGGTGACGCCCGCATGGAGGTGCGTTTTGACGTGCGCCTGTACCGCCCCAAGCGCCGCCTGGGGCCGCTGGCCGAGGCGCTGTGGAAGGCCCTGGCGCAGCGCTGATGAGCGCGTGTCCACGGTGAGAGACCTGCGGGTTTCCCCGTGGCAGGCATCGCGAATCAGCACGACCTGGTGCCGTTTTGGCACCAACAGCCAAGGGCCGGTTTTTCACAATCCAATCCATACCTCACCCGCCCCATTCAGCCCCACGCCTTTGCCAAGGAGTTTCACCATGACCACCGTCCGTCCCTTGCGCCGTGCTGCACTGCTGTGCGGCCTGGCCGTTCTCGCTGCCCCTGCCATCGCGCAAGACGCCTACCCCAGCAAGCCCATCACCATCGTGGTGGGCTATCCGCCCGGCGGCAGCACCGACCTGACCGCACGCACGGTGGCCACCGAGCTGGGCAACAAGCTTGGCGTGCCAGTCGTGATCGAGAACCTGGGCGGTGCCGGTGGCGCGATCAGTGCGCAGAAGGTGGCCAACGCCGCACCTGACGGCTACACCCTGCTGGTGGGCGCCAACAACGAGATCGCCATCAACAAGCTCGTGACCAAGAAGGTCAAGTACGACATCAAGGACTTCACGGCCATCGGCCTCATTGCTTCCCAGCCGCTGGTGCTGGTGGCCTCCACCGGCGCGGGCGTCAAGAACATGGCGGAGTTCACGCAGAAGGTGTCCAAGAACCCCGGCAAGTTCAGCTACGGCAGCTCGGGCGTGGGCACGGCGCTGCACCTGGCGGGCGAGGCCGTGAAGGAGCAGGGCAAGCTGTTCATGACGCACATCCCCTACCGGGGCGTGGCGCCGCTCACTAGCGACCTCATGGGCAACAACCTGGAGTACGGCGTGTTCGTGCTCTCCAGCGGCCTGCCGCACATCAAGAGCGGCAAGGTGATTGCATTGGGCACCACCGAGGCCAAGCGCTCTGCCACCACACCCGACATCCCCGCGCTGGCCGAGTCGCCGCAGTACAAGAACGTGGACATCAGCGTGTGGTTTGCGCTCATGGCACCGGCCAACCTGCCCAAGCCGGTGACCGACAAGCTCAAGAAGGCACTGGCCGACAGCCTGCAATCGCCGGACTTCCGCAAGAAGATGGAAGCCAGCGGGTCCACCGTGGCCTCGCCCACCGTGAACATCGACCAGTTCCTGGTCACGGAAGTGGCCAAATACAAAAAGATTGTTGAATTCGCCAAGATCGAAGAATGAGCACCAGCACTTTCCCCCCCACATCCCTGCAGCCCCTGGTGTTTGCGCTGCCCGCCCCCGACATCGGCGCTTGGCGCGCCGGCAACACCGGCACCGAAGGCGTGTGGCACTTCGACTCGGGCCGGCCCGGCCGCCACGTGATGATCAGCGCCCTGGTGCATGGCAACGAGCTGTGCGGCGCCTGGGCGCTCAAAGGCCTGCTCGACGCCGGTGTGCGCCCGCAGCAGGGCACGCTCACGCTTGCGTTCTGCAACCTCGACGCCTTCGACCGGTTTGACCCCGGCAACCACGACGCCTCGCGCTTCACCGACGAAGACCTCAACCGCCAGTGGCTGGACGAGCGCATCGACGCGGCCGACACCAACGAGCGCCGCCGCGCCGCCGCGCTGCGCCCGTGGGTGGCACAGGCCGACTGGCTGCTCGACATCCATTCCATGCACGAGCCCTCGGCGCCGCTGCTGCTCACCGGCATCCAGCCGCGCAACCTGGCGCTGGCGCGTGCCATGCGCTCGCCCGAGCACATCGTGGTGGACTCCGGCCACAAGGACGGCGTGCGCATGCGCGACTACGGCCGGTTTGGCGACCTGGACGACAACGGCACCCGCTCGTTGCTCATCGAATGTGGCTTCCATGGCGACCCGGCCAGCCGCGCCGTGGCGCAGGACCAGTGCGTGCGCTTCATCGAACAGTCCGGCGCCCTGAGCGCCGACGCGCTGGCGCAGCAGCTGCCCGGCTGGCGCCTGCCCGACGCACCGCGCCAGTGGGCACTGGAAGTGACCGGCCCCGTGGTCGCCACCAGCAGCGCCTTCCGCTTCGTAGCGCCGTACACGGGCCTTGAAGTGTTCGAGAAGGCGGGGACGGTGATTGGCGACAACGACGGCGTGCCGGTGGTGACGCCGTACGACGACTGCGTGCTGGTCATGCCCTCGGTGCGCCAGGCACGTGCCGGGGTGACCGTGGTGCGCTTTGCGCGGCGCAGGTTGCTGTAGCCGGTGCGGTGGCTGAATGCTATCCAATTGATAGCTGTTGCAGCATATTCAACTAGCGCTACCGGCCATTTTGGCTTGTAGTCGGGGCCCCAGCACCACACAGGCCAGCGCCGCCACCACCAGCGCAATGCCCGCCCACTGCCAGGGCGCCACGCCCTCGTCCAGCAGCAGCCAGCCTGCGGTGAGGCCCACCACTGGCACCGCCAGGCTGAACGGCGCCACGCGGTTGGCGGGGTAGCGCTGCAGCAGGTTGGTCCACAGCGCGTAGCCCACGATGGTGGCGGCCCAGCCCAGGTAGGCCACGGCGGCCCATGACAGCAGCGGCACGCTGGCCAGCGTCTGCCACTGCAGCCAGCGCGCGGCGTCAGGGTCGAACAGGGCGGACAGCGCCATGAACGGCAGCACCGGCACCAGGCTGCTCCAGATCACAAAGGCCAACGGGTCAAACCCCGGGCTGTGCTGCTGTGCCAGCCGCGCCACGATGTTGGACGACGCCCACATGGCCGCGCCACACAGCGTGAGCAGCAGGCCCGCCAGCGTGGTGGCCGCCGCCACCCCCACGCCGGAGCCCGGGCCCACATAGTTCATCGCAAAACACACCAGCCCCAGCGCGGCCAGCCCCATGCCCACGCGCAACGGCAGCCCCGGCCGCTCGCGCAACAGCGCAAAGCCCAGCAGCGCCGTGAAGAACACCTGGGTCTGCAGCAGCACGCTGGCCAGCCCGGCCGTCATGCCCACCTTGAGCCCCATGAACAAAAAGCCGAACTGCCCCACGCCCTGGAACAGTCCGAACAGCAGCACCCAGCGCCAGTGCATGCGCGGCGGGCGCACCAGCAGCACCAGCGGCAGCGCTGCACACAGGTAGCGCGCGGCGCCCAGCTGGAACGGGCTGAAGCTGCGCAGCCCCCACTTCATCGCCACAAAGTTCACGCCCCAGAGGATCACCACTACCAGCGCTGCGAGCAGGTCGCGCGCACGCAGCGGGCTGGTGGCGGATGCGGCCTGTGCAGCGCCGCTCATTGCGCCGCGCGCGCTGCGTCGATGTGCGCCTTCACGCGCTGGGCCAGCGCAATGTCGCCGGGGGTCTCGGGGCTCCATTTGTCCACCGTGCGCGGCTGGTCGCTGGCATCCACGGCGGTGTACACGGCCACGCAGTGCACCACGTCCTCCAGCGGTGCGCCGTGCACGGCGCCGCTGCGCACTTCCACGGCCAGGCACATACTGGTGTCGGTGGTGTAGGCCAGGCGCGCGTGCACCTCCACCAGGTCCCCTGGGCGGATGGCGCGCACAAAGTGGGCGCCGCCCACAAACTCGGTGACGCAGGCGCCCTTGGCCCAGGCGCTGGCGCAGGCAAACCCGGCTTCGTCCACCCAGCGCAGCACCGTGCCGCCGGGGATGCGGCCTGCCTGGGGCAGCGTGGTCTGGGACGCCAGGAAGCGCAGGGTGGTTGAGTGCATGCCGGGGCTCCAAAGGATGGGGAGGCGTTCATTATTCTCCAGCGCCCCAGCTGCCGCTGCCGCCACCCGCCTCCGAACGCAGCCCAGCGCTCGCGATGCGGCCGCGTGGGCGAAGCGCTGCGTCACTTGACCTGAGTCAAAACCCTACTGCAAACGCGTCCCTACATTGAGAACCATTCCGTTTGGCCCTCGGTGCCGGTGGACGATTTCCCCATGCGATCGTCCTCAGGTTCACAGGGGCCGCCCTCCAGTCGGCGGTGCCGACACCCGCCCCTGGGGCCTACTCTAAAGCGCACGCCGTGTGGCCTGCGTCTATTGCCATGTCATTGCTTCACCGGTTGAACCTGCTCGAAAAATTCCTCATCCTGGGGACCATCGGGCTCTTGATGAGCGCCTTGCCCACCTACCTGGTGGTGCGCGACTCCCTCCACGCCATCGACCATGCGCGCCTGGAGGCGCAGGGCGTAGCCCCCGCCCAGGCGCTCACGCTGCTGGTGCAGCGCATGCAGGTGCACCGGGGCCTGTCGGTGGGCATGCTGGGCGGTGACGAGGCGCTGGCCGCGCGCCGCCCCGCCGCGCGCGATGCGGTCAACACCGCCCTGGACGACGTGAGCGCCCGCTTTGCCGCCGCCAAGGTGCCCGCCGCGCAGATGGCGGCCTGGACCCAGGCGCAGCAGACCTGGCGCACCCTGGAGCAGGCCGTGGCCGCGCGCAGCATCGAACAGGCGCAAAGCACCGCGCAGCACACCCAGCTCATCGCAACGCTGCTGCAGCTCAATGAGTCGCTGGTGCATGCCTATGGCCTGCAGATCGACCCCGAGGCCGACACCCACGCGCTGGTGCAGGCCTCGCTGGCGCAGGCCCCCATGCTGGGCGAAAAGCTGGGCATGCTGCGCGCCCAGGGCGCCAGCGCCTTGGGCAAGCGCGAGTTGACGCCCCAGGGCAAGGGCCAGCTGCTGGTGCTGCAGCAGCGCGTGGCCGAGCTGCAGGGCGACACCTTCCGCGGGCTGGACCGCGCCTTGCAGGGCAATGCCGAGCTGCAGCGCGCGCTGGGCAGCAGCGCGCAGGCTGTGCAAGGGCAGATCCAGCAGTCGCTACAGATGGTGGAGCGCAACATCCTCAACGCCACGGAGCTGCAGCTGCCGTCCAAGGATTACTTCGACGCGTTCACCCGCACCATCGAGGCGCTGAACGCACTCAACAACCTGTCGATGGCCAGCCTCGACCAGGCGCTGCAGGCGCGCGTGGCAGGGCTGCAGCGCAACCTGCTGTGGGTGGCGCTGGCCCTGGTCATCACGCTGTCGGCCACCAGTGCAATGGCGCTGGTGTTCGTGCGCTCCATGACCGGGCCGCTGTCGCAGGCCGTGGCGCTGTCGCGCGCCGTGGCACAGGGGGACCTGAGCGGCGCCCCCATTGCCCATGGCACCAACGAGGTGGGTCAGTTGCTGGAGGCGTTGCAGCAGATGCGCACACAACTCACGCAGGTGGTGCGCAACGTGCGCAGCGGGTCAGAAAGCGTGGCCACCGCCAGCGTGCAGATTGCCCAGGGCAACACCGACCTGTCGGCCCGCACCGAAAGCCAGGCCAGCGCGCTGGAAGAAACCGCCGCGTCCATGGAGCAGCTCAACGCCACCGTGCGCCAGAACGCCGACAGTGCCCAGCAGGCCAGCCAACTGGCCGCCAATGCCAGCACCGTGGCCGTGCAGGGCGGTGAAGTGGTGGCGCAGGTGGTGGACACCATGCACGGCATCAATGCCTCGTCGCAGAAGATCTCCGACATCATCGGCGTGATCGACTCCATCGCGTTCCAGACCAACATCCTCGCGCTGAACGCCGCGGTGGAGGCAGCCCGCGCGGGCGAGCAAGGCCGGGGCTTTGCGGTGGTGGCGAGCGAGGTGCGCAGCCTGGCCGGGCGCAGTGCCGAGGCCGCGCGCGAGATCAAGACGCTCATCAGTGCCAGCGTGGAGCGCGTGGCCCAGGGCAGCGCCCTGGTGGACCGCGCCGGCGCCACGATGAGCGAGGTGGTGGGCGCCATCCGCCGCGTGACCGACATCGTGGGCGAGATCAGCGCCGCCAGCCACGAACAGTCCCTGGGCGTGGCCCAGGTGGGCGAGGCCGTGACGCAGATGGACCAGGTGACCCAGCAGAACGCTGCACTGGTCGAAGAGATGGCCGCCGCCGCCAGCAGCCTCAAGAACCAGGCCGAAGACCTGGTGCACGTGGTGTCGGTGTTCCGCCTGGGCGACGATGGCGGCGGCCGCACGGCCGCAGGCGTGCTACGAATTCAATAGCTGTAGCGGCATATTGCACCAGCGCTACCGGTCTGAATGACCCGAATTGTGCTGGAGCGGGCATGAAGGGGCGTCATGGAGGGCCGTACAGCCCCCGGGGGTTCACGCCGCAGGCCCGCGCGCAATGCCCAGTTCGGCCAGTTCCGCGTCGGTGAACACCCGCGAGCGCGTGTGAAAGGCCTTGCCCTCCGGCCCCTCCAGCGAAAACGTGCCGCCCGTGCCTTCGATCACATCGATGATGAGCTGCGTGTGCTTCCAGGTCTCGTACTGCGCGCGCCCGATGTAGAAGGGGCATCCTCCTATGTCGCCCAGGTACACGTCTCCCGCACCCATCGTGATCTCACCCGGCAGATAGCAGTTGGCCGCGCTGTTGTCGCAGCAGCCGCCACTCTGGTGAAACATGAGCGCAGGGCCATGCTTTGCTTGCAGAAAGGCCACCAACTCCAGCGCGGCAGGGGTGGCGATGACTTTTTCGACCATGGTTGTCTCCAGCGTGCGATGCAAAAACGCGGCCAGTTGGAACAACGAGCCGCGTCAGTAGAAACGTATCCAGCGGTTCACAAGCCGCCCCTGGCTAGGCGTCTCCGTCGCAGACAGTGGCAGCGCCACGGCCAGACGGAGCAACGACGCCAGGGGCGGTTTTTGGACCGCCACCCCAGATCAGAAGAAGCCGAGCTTGTTCTCGCTGTAGCTGACGAGCAGGTTCTTGGTCTGTTGATAGTGGTCCAACATCATTTTGTGCGTCTCACGCCCAATGCCCGATTCCTTGTAGCCGCCAAACGCCGCATGCGCCGGGTACGCGTGGTAGCAGTTGGTCCACACCCGCCCGGCCTTGATGGCGCGGCCCATGCGGTAGGCCACATTGCCGTTGCGGCTCCACACACCGGCGCCCAGGCCATACAGCGTGTCGTTGGCAATGGCCAGGGCTTCGGCCTCGTCCTTGAAGGTGGTCACGGCCAGCACGGGGCCGAAGATCTCTTCCTGGAAGATGCGCATCTTGTTGTGGCCCTTGAACAGCGTGGGCTGCACGTAGTAGCCGCCTTCCAGGTCGCCGCCCAGGTGGGCTTGGCCGCCACCGGCCAGCACTTCGGCGCCTTCCTGCTTGCCCAGGTCCAGGTAACTCAGGATCTTGGTGAGCTGCTCTTTGCTGGCCTGCGCGCCCATCATGCTGTCGGTGTCCAGCGGGTTCTGGTGCTTGATGGCGGCCACGCGCTTGAGCACACGCTCCATGAATTGGTCGTAGATGCTTTCCTGGATCAGCGCGCGGCTCGGGCAGGTGCAGACCTCGCCCTGGTTGAACGCAAACAGCACCAGGCCTTCAATCGCCTTGTCCAAGAATGCATCGTCCTTGTCCATCACGTCGGCAAAGAAGATGTTGGGGCTCTTGCCGCCCAGCTCCAGCGTGGCGGGGATCAGGTTGTTGGCAGCGGCCTGCGCAATCACGCGGCCGGTGCTGGTGGAACCGGTGAACGCGATCTTGGCGATGCGCTTGCTCTGTGCCAGCGGCATGCCCGCCTCGCGGCCGTAGCCGTTGACGATATTGAGCACGCCGGGCGGCAGCAGGTCGGCGATCAGCTCGACCAGGATGAGGATGGAGATGGGGGTGCTTTCTGCGGGCTTGAGCACCACACAGTTGCCTGCGCCCAGGGCAGGGGCCAGCTTCCAGGCCGCCATCAGGATGGGGAAGTTCCACGGGATGATCTGTCCCACCACGCCCAGCGGTTCCTGGATGTGGTACGCCACCGTGTTCTCGTCGATGTTGCTCAAGGCACCTTCTTGCGCACGCACGCAGCCCGCAAAGTAGCGGAAGTGGTCCACGGTGAGCGGGATGTCGGCGTTCAGCGTTTCGCGGATGGCTTTGCCGTTGTCCACGGTCTCGGCGTAGGCCAGGCGCTCCAGGTTTTCTTCGATGCGGTTGGCGATCTTGAGCAGAATGTTGGCGCGCGTGGCGGCATCGGTCTTGCCCCAGGCGTCGGCCGCAGCGTGGGCGGCGTCCAGGGCCAGCTCGATGTCTTCGGCCGTGGAACGCGCAGCCTGGGTGTAGACCTTGCCGCTCACGGGCGTGATGACATCAAAGTACTGGCCCTTGACGGGCGGCACGAATTTGCCGCCGATGAAGTTGTCGTAACGGGGCTTGTAGGTGATCTTGGCGCCAGCGGCGCCGGGGGCTGCGTAAACGGTCATGGTGTTGTCTCCTGCGATGGTTGTGTGCATCGGGCGGACTCGGTGGAGCCTGTCCGATGCCAACCCCTTACTCAAAACACATGCCAGCAGGCCACGGCGCATGAAGTGTTGATTTCATTGGATTTTTTCGCCCGCCCAGGGCGGACAACTGTTGCAGCCGCCCGCATCGCGGTGTGCCGGGCCGCGACACCTGTCACGAAATGGAACAGTTGGCACACCGCTTGCGCCCACACCCTTGCCCCACGCCGTCGAGCCCGCCATACTGGCCCACACACCACAAGCGGGCCGCCCTGAGCCCGCACGGAGACAAAGCGTGCGCCCCAACACTTCCCCCGTCGCCCTGCGACAGGCCCGCCAGCACCTGCTGGACTCTGGCCAGTGCCCCAGTGGCCTGGTGGACGAGCGCCTGGCGCGCTCCTGGTCGCGCAGCATGGCGGCCGGCCTGCTGCCCACCGGGCGGCCGCAGGCCATCGACCACCCCAGCAGCGGCACGCTGCGCCAGGTGCTGGCCAGCAACCCCGAGCTGCTCGCGCATTCGCGGCCGGTGATGGAATACCTGTTCGAGCAAGTGCGCCACAGCCAGAGCGTGGTGGTGCTGGCCGACCGGCGCGGCATGCTCATGCACACGCTGGGCGATCCGTACTTTGTGGACAAGGCCGAGCGCGTGGCGCTGACCAGCGGTGCCTCCTGGCACGAGGCCCACCGGGGCACCAATGCCATCGGCACGGCGCTGGCCGAGGCCTGCGCGGTGGAGGTGCACGGCGGCGAGCATTTTCTGGAGCGCAACAACTTTCTCACCTGCGCGGCTTCGCCCATCCTATCGGCCACGGGCGAGTTGCTGGGCATCCTCGACATTTCGGGCGACTACCGCCACGGCCACGCCCACACGCTGGGCCTTGTGAGCACGGCCGCCCGCATGATCGAAAACCGCCTGCTGGCGGCCGCCTGCAAACGCAACATCCGGCTGCATCTGCACAGCGCGCCCGAGGGCATTGGCAGCGTGGCCGAGGGCATCGTGGCCGTGTCGGCCGACGGCTGGATCGTGGGTGCCAACCGCGTGGCCCTGGCGCAGCTGGGCCTGCATGCGGGGGACGTGGGCGCCACCTTGCTGGAGCGGGTGCTGGACGTGCGGCTGGATGACCTGCTCTCGCACCACAAGCGCCGCCCCCAACAGCCGCAGGCTTTGCGCACACTGCAAGGCGCCTTGCTGTTTGCCCAGGTGCAGATGGACGCCGCCTGGGTCCCCACCCCCACACGGCCCACCGCTGCGGCGACTGCTGCGCCCCAGCAAGACGCCCTGGCCCAGCTGGACACCGGCGACGCGCGCTGGCGCGCCGCCGCCGACAAGGCCCGCCGCGTTGTGGGCAAACCGATTGCAGTGCTGGTGCAGGGCGAGTCGGGCGTGGGCAAGGAGGTGTTTGCGCGCGCGCTGCACGCCAGCGGCCCGCGCCGCGATGCGCCGTTTGTGGCCATCAACTGCGCAGCCATCCCCGAGCACCTGATCGAATCCGAACTCTTCGGCCATGTGGCCGGTGCCTTCACCGGCGCGCGCAAGGAGGGCCACCTGGGCCGCCTGCGGGAGGCCCATGGCGGCACGCTGTTTCTCGACGAAATCGGCGACATGCCGCTGGCCCTGCAGACCCGCCTGCTGCGTGTGCTGCAAGAGCGCAGCGTGACGCCCGTGGGCGCCAGCAAGGCCGTGCCGGTGGACTTTGCACTGGTCTGCGCCACGCACAACCAGCTCATGCAGGCGGCGGAACAGGGGCGCTTTCGGCAAGATCTGTACTACCGCATCAACGGCCTCACCGTGCAGCTGCCCGCACTGCGCGAGCGCAGCGACTTTGTGGCGCTGCTGCAGCGCCTGCTGGCCAACCTAGCCACGGAGCAGGGCCTGGGTTTTGAGGTGCAGGTGGCGCCCGACCTGCTGGCCCGCCTGGCCGCCTACCCCTGGCCCGGCAACTTGCGCCAGCTGGCCAACGTGCTGCGCACGGCCTGCGCCATGCTGGCCGAGGGCGAAGATACCCTGGGCTGGGAGCACATGCCCGACGACCTGGTGCAGGCGCTCACGGCGGTGCCCGTCAGCCCGCGCAGCGATGCCGCAGCGGGCGCCGGTGCGGACGGCCTGCCTGCCAGCCTGAGCCTGCAGCAGCTGTCGCAGGCCGCCATCGACCAGGCGCTGCAGGCCGCGCGCGGCAACATGTCGCAGGCGGCGCGCCAGCTGGGCATCAGCCGCCAGACGCTGTACCGCAAGCTGAAGATGCCGGTGGCCTGAGGGCATGCCGGGCTTGCTGAGTTGCTATTGATTTGAGAGCTGTCGCCGCATATCGCACTAGCACTTGCGGCACTTTTGGCTGAATTTTCAGTGCGCAGCATGCCCAGGGCGTGCGCAGGGCGCGTCCGGTGGCATCAACCTCTCAGGCCTGCCCGCCCCGTGGCAACACCAGCCGTGCGCGCAGCCCCGTGCCCGGCGCGCTGAACAGCTCCAGCCGCCCGCCGTGGCTGCGCACCACGCGTTCCACGATGGCCAGGCCCAGACCCGCGCCCGGCGCGCCCGAGCGTGCCGCGCCATCGCCGCGCGCAAAGGGCTGGCGGATGCGGTCCAGCTCTGCCGGGGGGATGCCGGGGCCCTGGTCCTGCACCTCCAGCCACACGCCGTCGGCATCCGCCCCCGTGCGCAGCAGCACCGGCGGCGTGCCGTGGCGCCAGGCGTTTTCCACCAGGTTGTCCAGCGCGCGGCGCAGGGCCTGGGGGCGCACCGGCAGGTCGGGCAGCGTGCCCAGCGCCAGCCGCACGGTGCGCCCATGGTCGGCCTGCGCCTCGGCCACGGCCTGGGCCAGGTCGTTGAGCGATGCGGGGGTGGGCGCCTCGGCCTCGCCTGCGTTGGAACCGACCCGCGCAAACTGCAGGAACTGGCCCACGATGCCGTCCATCTCGTCGATGCTGCGGGCCATGCTCGCGGCCAGGGGCGCATCCACCTGTGCACCGGCAATCTCCACGCCCAGGCGCAGCTTGGTCAGCGGGGTGCGCAGGTCGTGCGACACCCCGGCCAGCATCAGCGCGCGCTCCTGCTCGGCAGCCGCCAGGCTGTGCGCCATGTGGTTGAAGCTGCGGCCCACGGTGGCGATTTCTTCGGGTCCGTCTTCGGGCAGCGGTGCTGGGGGCTGGCCCTGCGCCAGCTGCCGGGCCGCAGCCACCACCTGCGCCAGCGGGCGGTTGATGTGCCGCTGCAGCCACCAGGCCCCCAGCAGCGCCAGCAGCATGCTGGCCAGCGTGGCGGCCAGCCAGGCGCCGGTGAACTCGCGCGTGGGGAACACGCTGGGCAGGTTCAGCCAATAGGTCTCCGCCCCCTCCGGCCCCTGGTGCACCACACGCAGGGCCAGCACGCCCGTGCTGTCTCGGCGCCATACGGGTTGCGAAGTGTTCGTTGCCGCATCGTCCGCCCCCAGGCGGCGCGACACCGCCTGCACAAACTGCCGCTCCATGGGCGACAGCAGTGCGCGCCGCGCAGCGCTTTCCGCCGCCACGGGCGGGGCCGACCGCACGGCCTGCTGGTTGAAGGCCTCGACAAATGCGGCCCGCTGTGCCGGGGGCAGCGCCTGCAGCCCTGCGCGCAGCGCGCCCACATTGCGCGCCACGCCATCGGCCACCTGTGCCACGCGGGGCTGAAAGATCATCTGCCGCACCAGCACGGCCGCCACCAGCTGGCCCAGCACGATGAGCACCGCCATCAGCAGCAGGTTGCGGCCCAGCAGACTGCGCGGCCACCAGCCCCCGGTGGCTTGGGGTGTGGCGGAGGGCGTCATGGCTTGCCTCCGCCGCCCGGCGCTGCGCCATCCGGCACAAACACATAGCCCACGCCCCACACGGTGCGGATGTGGCGCGGCTGGGCAGGGTCGGCCTCGATGAGTTTGCGCAGGCGCATCACCTGCACATCGATGCTGCGGTCGGTGGCCGTGTGGTCGGGGCCATAGGCCAGTGCGATGAGCCGGTCGCGGCCCAGGGGCCGGTGCGGTTGCTGTGCCAGCGCCTGCAGCAGCGCGAATTCGCCCGTGGTCAGGGGCACGTCTTGCGCACCTTGGCCGTCCTCGGCACCGTTGCGCTCCAGCCGGCGCTCGTCCAGCCACAGTGTGAATGCGCCAAACGCGATGCGGCCGCCCGTCTGGCGCGGCCCGGTGTGTGCACCCAGCAGGCGCTGGCGGCGCACCATGGCCTGGATGCGGGCCAGCAGCTCGCGCGGGTTGAAGGGTTTGGGCAGGTAGTCGTCGGCGCCCATCTCCAGGCCCACGATGCGGTCCACGGGGTCGCCCCTGGCCGTGAGCATCAGGATGGGGATGGTCTCGCCCTGCGCGCGCAGGCGGCGGCAGATCGACAGGCCATCCTCGCCCGGCATCATCACGTCGAGCACCAGCACATCAAAGCGTTCGCGCTGCAGCAGCACATCCAGCGGCCCGGCGCCCTCCACCGTGCGTACGCTGTAGCCCTGGTCGCTCAGGTAGCGCTGCAGCAGCGCACGCAGGTCGGGTTCGTCATCGGCGACCAGGATCTTGGCCAGGGCTTCCGTCATGGGGCGGTGGAGGTGGATGGCAGTGGGTGGATGCAGCCAAGGCTGCGTGCCAATGGTAGGGCCGAAAACACCGGGTGCCAGCGCGGGCAGGTGCTCCGGTGCATGACAACGCGTGACACGTGCCGGTGGTTTGTCATGCTTTGTCATACATCGTGCATCGGGCGCCACAACTGGCTCATACCTGGCGGCCATAGTTCAGGCCAGCGCAGCACCCCGCTGCTCCGCACCCCCTGTTCTGTTGCAAGGAGCCGACCGCCATGTTCCCTTCCGTCCCGACACCGACCGCCCCCGTTGCCACTTACCGCGCCATGCTGCTGGCCGCCTTGGCCGTGGCGGCACTGTTGCATCTGGCAGCGAACGATGCCAACGCACGCAGCCGCCACACGGTGGAGCACAACGCCGACGGCAGCACCACCGCCCGCACCGGCGTGGTCCGCGCAGCGCCGGGCGGTGGGGGCGTGCTGCGCGGCCGCAGCGTGTCCACCGACGGCCAGGGCCACGGCAGTGTGCGCAGTGGCGCTGCCGTGGTGGGCCCCAACGGCGCCATGGCGGTGCGCCAGGGCCAGAGCGCAAGGAATGCCGATGGCACGGCCAGCCACAGCAGCACCTTGGCCGCCCGGGGCGACCGGGGCACGCTGCAGAGCACGGGCGCCGCCACGCGCAGCGCTGACGGCAGCGTGACCCAGGGCCGCACCACCACGGCCACCAGCGCAGCCACCGGCAACAGCGTGCAGACCAGCAGCTTTAGAGCCTATTGACGGACTCCCAGGGGTCGCGCAGTGGTTTTTGCGGGATGGGATGCAAGGCGCGGTGCGCAGTGGATAGCCCGGCTATCCACAAGTGCCGCAACGCCGCAGACCGCCCGCAAAGACCACTGCCCGAAGGGTTGGAGCGAAATCGGGCGATTGGACGCCCCGGCTGCTTGCATGGGCATGAGCCCATGCGGCGCATCCGAAGCATCCACTCATCCCGATTGCGCTCCAACGCGATCCCCTAGGAGTCCGTCAACAGGCTCTACCACCACAGACACCGGCCGCACCCGCAGCGCCAGCTGCTTTGACGCCAGCGGCGCCCCCATGGCCTGCCCTGCGCGGCCCTGATTTTTCATCTCTACTTCATTGAGCCAGGAGATCCCGCATGTCCCGTCCTTCCACCCCACTCTTCGAGTTCGCCTCACTGCGCACAGGCCTCGGCGCAGCGCTGTGCGCGCTGGCCGCCGTGTTGACCCCACCCGCCCACGCCCAGCTGCGGGGGCTGGGGCCTTTCGCGCAGGTGCGCGACACCGCTGCGGCCTTGCCCGTCGGTGTGCAGCGCGTGGTCGATGTGCCCTATGGTGCGGACCCGCTGCAGCGCATGGATGTCTACCTGCCCGCTGCTGGCGGCGCCGCCAGCAGTGCTGCGGTGGCCAGCGGTACGCGCGCGCCGGTGATCTTCATGGTGCATGGCGGCGCCTGGCGCACGGGCGACAAGGCCATGTCCCGCGTGGTGCAGGAGAAGGTGGCGCGCTGGGTGCCCAAGGGCTTTGTGTTCATCTCGGTGAACTACCGCCTGTACCCCGCCGTGAACGTGCTGCAGGAGGCGCAGGACGTGGCCATCGCACTGGCCGCCGCCCAAAGCCGCGCCGCCAGCTGGGGCGCCGATGCATCGCGGTTCATCCTGATGGGGCATTCAGCGGGCGCGCACCTGGTGTCGCTCATCAATGCGTCGCCCACCCTGGCCCAGCGCGAGGGGGCCTGGCCCTGGCTGGGCACGGTGTCGCTGGACAGCGCGGCGCTCAATGTGCCGGTGGTGATGACCGCGCCGCACTACCCGTTCTATGACGAGGTGATGGGTGCCAACCCGTTGTTCTGGGCCGCAGTGTCGCCGTACCACGCACTGTCGGGGCCGGTGCCGCCGTTCCAGTTGGTCTGTTCCACCGAGCGCCCCGACCACCCCTGCCTGCAGGCCCAGGGCATGGCCCGCCGCGTGCGCGACCTGGGCGGCCGTGCCGAGGTGCTGCCGCAGGAGCTGACCCACGGCGAGATCAACGCGCAGCTGGGCCTGGAGAGCGCCTACACGCGGGCCGTGGAGACCTTCATGGCCTCGCTGGACGCCGTGGTGGCGCAGCGGCTCAAGTAGTTGCGTTCAGTCCGCTTGCACGGCCCGCCGCAGCGCGGCACGCGCCAGCAGGCGGGTGGAGTCCAGCGTGGGCAGCGGGGAGTTGGCGTCGCTCAGGATCAGCGGGATCTCGGTGCAGCCCAGCACCACGGCATCGCAGCCGTCCTCGCGCTGCATGCGGGCGATGATCTGCTGGAACATGGCCACGCCCTCGGGGCGAATGACGCCGGGCACGAGCTCGTCCATGATGATGCGGTTGATCTCGCTGCGCTCGGCCTCGGTGGGGCGCTCCCATTGCAGGCCCTGGGCCTGCAGCGCATCGGGGTACACGCTGCTGTCCACCAGCCAGCGTGTGCCGGTCAGGGCCAGGCGCCGGTGGCCGCGCGCTGCCGCCTCGGCCGCCACCACCTCGGCAATGTGCAGCCAGGGCAGCGGCGAGTGGGGCAGCACGCGGTCCATCGCCTGGTGGATGGTGTTGTCGGGGCAGATCAGAAAATCGGCGCCTGCTCGTGCCAGTTTGTGGGCGGAGGCCAGCATCAGGTCGGCCACGCCTTGCAGGTCATTCCGGTCCAGGCAGTCCACATAGTCGGCCAGCGACGGTGTGTGCAGCGTCACCTCGGGGTGGGCATGCGGGCGGCCCAGCAGCGCAGCGCCTTCGGCGCACAGGGTGCGGTAGCACAGGGCGGCCCCTTCGGCGGAGCAGCCCACGATGCCGATGTGTTGGGGCATGGATGTGGTCCAGAGCGGTTGCAAAGGCCCATTATTGCCACCGCGCTGCCGTGGCTCGGGCCCCAAGCTCTGCCCGTCAGTCCCCGCGCACCCGCTGCGCAAACCCGCGCGTGCTGAACTGCTCCACCACAAAGTCCACAAACACCCGGGTGCGTGCGGGCAGCAGCTTCTTGCTGGGGTAGTACAGCGAGGTCGGCCCTGCATCGGCCCACCAGCCGGGTAGCACCCGCACCAGGTCGCCCCGCGCCAGCCAGGGCTGCGCAAACGGCATGGGCAGCACGGCCAGGCCCAGGCCCATCAGCGCGGCCTGGCACATGGCTTCGGGGTCGTCGAACACGATGCGCGGGCGCAGCTCCACGGGAGCCGCATCGCCCGCCTTGTTGCGCAGCGTGGTGAGGTTGATGCGCCCGGTGCGGATGTTGCGCCGGGCAATGCCATCCCATTGCGCCAGGTCCGCCGGGTGGCGCGGTGCCCGCTTGCGGCCCTGCAGCAGCGCAGGCGCGGCCACAACCACCAGGTGGATGGGGCCCAGCGTGCGCGCCACCATGTCGGGGTTCAGGTTCAGGCCGCCGCCAATGCCGGCGTCAAAGCCCTCGCCGATCAAGTCCACCTGCCGGTTCTCAAAGCGCCAGTCGGGCTGGATGGCCGGGTAGCGCTGCAGGAACTCGGTGAGCAACGGCACCAGGTACGCGCGGCCAAAGGCCTGGCCCATGCTGACCTTGAGCGTGCCCGCTGGCTGCTGCTCGGCCTCGGCCGCGTGGTCCACCGCATCGGCCAGTGCGGTGAGTGGCGGGCTCACTTGCGCCAGGAGGCGCTGCCCGCCCTCGGTCAGCGTGAGGCTGCGCGTGCTGCGCTGGAACAGCCGCACGCCCAGGCTGGCCTCCAGCCTCGCCACGTTCTTGCTCACGGCGGCGGGCGTCAGGCCCATGAGCCGTGCGGCGGCCGAAAAGCTGCCCGCCTGGGCGGACTGTACGAAGGATTCAAGGTGGCTGAGGGGCTGCATGCGGTGTATTTTCAACCAAGGGTTGAAAGATATACAGCCCATTCATGGCTACCGGAGCATGAGTGTTTTTCTGACACTGCAGGTCTTCCTGGTTCGGTTGCGAACCATTTTCTGCATACATCTCGTTGGAGAAACAACACCATGTCTTCTGTGTCTGAAACATCCCTGGTCTCCGCCCCTTCATCGCCTGGTCGCCCGCTGGCGGGCAAGGTCGCGCTCGTCACCGGCGGCGCGCGCGGCATTGGCGCGGCCATCGTGCGGCGTCTGGCGCGCGACGGGGCGGCCGTGGTCTTCACCTACAGCAGCTCCGCAGCGCCTGCGCAGACGCTGGTGGCGGACATTGCTGCGAGCGGCGGCAAGGCCCTGGCCCTGCAGGCCGACAGCGCCGATGCCGTCGCCCTCACGCAGGCGGTGGACCGCGCCGCGCGCGAGCTGGGCCGCCTGGACATCCTCGTCAACAACGCGGGCGTCGCCATCGCGGGTGAGCTCAGCAGCTTTGCGCTGGCCGACTTTGACCACACGCTCAACGTCAACGTGCGCGCCGTGTTCGTAGCCACCCAGGCCGCCGTGCGCCACATGGGCCAGGGCGGTGCCTATGGCCGCGTGATCACCATCGGCAGCACCAACTCCGACCGCGTGCCATGGGCCGGATTCAGCGTGTACGGCATGAGCAAGGCCGCCATCGTGGGCCTGACCAAGGGCCTGGCGCGCGACCTGGGCCCGCGTGGCATCACGGTGAACAACGTGCAGCCCGGCCCCGTGAACACCGACATGAACCCCGCTGACGGCCCCATGGCGGGCGACATGCACGGCCTGATGGCCCTGAACCGCCATGCCCACCCCGACGAGATCGCGGGCATGGTGGCGTATCTGGCCGGCCCGGAGTCGGGCATGGTGACGGGGGCGAGCTTGCTGATCGACGGCGGGTTTGCGGCCTGAACGGTCAGCACGGCACTCACTGCGTGGGCTTTCGCGTCCGGGGTTTTTTCTGTACAGCCGGGCCGTGGGTCGCCAGCTCTTTGGGTGTGAGCAGGTAGGCGGGGTTGTTGGCCACCATCTCCACCGCCAGGTCGATGAAGGCCCGCGCGCGCGCAGGCAGCGCCGTGCGGCTGCCGTAGTACACGTAGAGCGCCAGGTGCTGCGCCACATGCTGGGGCAGCAGCGGCACCAACTGGCCGTTGCGCACCAGCGGCGCGGCCGTCACGCCCACCAGCTGGCCCACCGCGTGGCCGCCCAGCACCGCACGGGCCTCCACCTCGATGTCGTTGGTGCAGAAGGTGGGGTGGATGGTGCGCGCCACGATGTCGTCGCCCACCTGGAACTCCCAGGGCATGGGCTTGCCGGTGGACGCATGGCGAAAGCCGCTGCAGCGGTGCTGCGCCAGGTCATCGATGCTGGCCGGCGCACCGTGGCGTGCGATGTAGGCGGGCGCAGCGCACACGATGAGCTGCAGCGTGAGCAGCCGCCGCGCCACCACGCCACCCTCGGGCGGGTAGCCCGAGCGGAAGCCCACGTCCACGCGGTCTTCCACCCAGTTGCCGATGCGGTCGTCCAGCTGCACATCGGGCTCCACCAGCGGGTGGCGGCGGCAGAACTCGTGCAGCACCGGCCAGATCACCTCCAGCAGGATGGAGCGCGGCGCCACGATGCGCAGCGGCCCCGCCATTGCCTCGCGCCCGCGCTGCGCGCCCTGCACCGCCTGCTGCAGCGTGGCCAGGCCCGGCTGCGCCGACGCCAGGAACTGGCGCCCTTCTTCGGTCAGGCTCAGGCTGCGCGTGGTGCGGTGGAACAGTCGCACGCCCAGGTGCGATTCGAGCTGCACCAGCAGCTGGCTGGACGCCTGCGGCGTGATGCCCTGTGCGGCCGCCGCCTGGCGCAGGCTGCCCAGCTCGGCGGCCTTGACGAAGTTGGCGATGGCGCGCAGTTCATTGATGGCCATGGTGGACAGGCATTGTGCGGGGCGGCTGCGTGGTGGATTGGCAAGCATTGCTTGCGAATGAATCCATAGATTATGGGCTAGTCGCATGGCAATGGCTTGCCTAAAGTTCATCGCCATGGGCACCGCCCATTGCTCAACACCACCTCAAGGACCAACCATGAATGCCGCACACACCACCCCCACCACAGCCATTCCCACCACCCGTTCTTCGTACCCCCGCGTCTGGCTGATCACCGGCGCCTCGCGTGGCATCGGCGCGCGCATTGCCGAGGCTGCGCTGGCCCAGGGCGATGCCGTGGTCGCCACATCACGCGATGCCGCATCGGTCGAAAAGCGCTTGGGCGCACACGATGCCCTGCTGCCCCTGGCGCTGGACGTGACCGATGACGCCCAGGCCCGCCATGCCGTAGGCGCGGCGCTCGACCGCTTTGGCCACATCGACGTGCTGGTCAACAACGCAGGCTACGGCTTGCTCGGCGCGGTGGAAGAGGCCACCGCCGACGAGGTGCGGCGCCTGTACGACACCAACGTGTTCGGCCTGCTGCATGTGACCCGCGCCGCGCTGCCCGCCATGCGCGCGCGCCGCGCCGGGCATGTGGTCAACATCTCGTCGCTGGGCGGTGTGCAGTCGGCCGCCGGGTTTGGTCTGTACTGCTCCACCAAGTTTGCGGTCGAGGGCATCACCGAGGCGCTGCATGCCGAACTGGCGCCGCTGGGCATCCACGCCACGGTGGTGGAGCCGGGGTACTTCCGCACCGAGTTTCTGGACAGCGCCTCACTGGCCGTGTCGCCCCGGGTGCTGGACGACTACACCGAGAGCGCCGGTGCCGTGCGCGAAGCCGCCCGCCGCATCAACCTGAACCAGCCCGGCGACCCGGTGCGCCTGGCCCAGGCCGTGATGCAGCTGGTGGCCAGCCCCACGCCGCCGCTGCGCCTGCCGCTGGGCACGGACACGCTCCAAACCATCGCCGACAAACATGCCTTTGTGGCAAAAGAGACGGCGCAGTGGCGTGCGGTGGCGGCGTCCACAGACTTCCCGGTGCAGGAAGCCGCGCTTCAGGCGGCGTGAGTCCCTGCTCCTCTTGGGGTAGCTGGCAGCACCCTGCCATCAGGCGGCAGGGGCTGTTGGGTCTCCCATTTTTGGGCCGGTGCTGGGGGCTGACCACGCTCACACAGGCCGTGCAAACTCCATCACCCAGTTCACCTCCCAGGTCGCGCCGCCATCGTTCGAAAACGCCTGCTGCCAGCGCGGGGCGCCGGTGTGCATCTGCGACCACTCGAAGCGCACGCGCACCGGGCGGCCCTCGAACAGCTCCTCGCCTTCAAACAGGCCCACACCGCCCTGGAAACCACCCACCACTGGCGGCAGCAGCAGGCCATTGGCCGGGTCCAGGCCGCCCGTGAGGTTGTCCAGCCAGTAGATGCTCCAGCGCTGCGTCACGGGGTTGAACACACGCAGTGCCATGCCCACGTAGCCGGGATTCCAGGCCAGCGGTGTGAAGGTGTCGAAGTTGCCGATGCCACCGGGCAATGGGTGGGCGGTGCCCGTGGCGTCAAAAACCTCCCAGTCGTGGCAGCCCGCGAGCCTGCGCACCAGGCGCGTGTTGCGAATGCGCCAGGGGCCCATGAGAAAGTCGAAGTCGCGCGCGGCGCTGGGCGCCACGGTGGGCGACGGGATGGGAATGAGGCGGGCTGGGGTGGACATGGTGGGGCTCCGGGGTGGTTGGTGCGTCAGGGGAGAGGTGTGCGGGTGCGTCACGCATGCAGTGCCGAGCGCGCGGTCGGCTGCAGGCGCAGCACCTCGGGCGCTGCCGCCAGCCAGGGGGCGAGACCGGGCCCCACGTCGCGCGCCCAAGCGCCGCTGTCGGCAAACGACTGCAACGCAGCCTCGTCGCCAAACAGGGCCAGGCCCACCAGCACGGGTTCGCCTTCGCGCACCGGCAGGCGGGCAAAGGTGTTGGGGCTGTGCTCGGTGCAGAACCAGGCGAGCTGGCGCGCGCCGCCACGCAGCAGGGTGGGTGCCATGCGGTGGCGGCAGAAGTCCAGTAGCGGTGGTGTGGCGGGCTCCCGCAAAGGGAACGTGGTGAGCTGCAGGACGCCGGCGGCTGCACCCTGGGTACCGGGCTCCGGCCGCGCGTGCTGCGGCAGGCCGGCCGTGGCGCCGGGCCAGGCCGGGCGGAGCAGGTGCACGTTGTCCGAATCGATCATGGTTGCATTGGCGGCGTGGCGGTGTGCCGCCCACACGGGGCCGCCATAAAAGCCCTCCAGCGCGCGGTGGCGCGCCGGCATGTCGGCAAAGCCACGCAGCCAGACGAACTGGTCGGGCCGGTCCAGGTCGCGGAACTGGCCCAGCACGCGCATGCCCTGCGCCTCCTGGGTTTCCACAAACTCCCGGTCGAACAGGTCGATGAGCACTTCGCGCTGCTGGGGGTGCAAGGTGTATTGGCGCAGTTCGACGATGGCGTGGGGATCGGTGGTTGGCATGGGGGCTCCTGAAAGATGGGGCAAGAAGGCAAAGACAGAGCGGCAGTGTGTGCTGCTATACCTGCCAACCCATGGCAGGTATTTGCGCTATCTTTGGCCTTCTGCCTTTTTGCACCGCCCCTGCCAAAGCCCATGCGCGCCAGCCGTTTGTTGTCACTCCAGATGCTGCTGGAAACGCGCGGCCGCATGAGCGCGCAGGCATTGGCCGAGGCGCTGGAGGTGTCGGTGCGCACGCTGTACCGCGACGTGGACCAGCTCAGCGCTGCAGGCGTGCCCATTTATGCCGAGCGCGGGCGCAACGGGGGTTTTGCGCTGCTGCCGGGCTGGAAGACCACGCTCACGGGCCTCACGCCGTCGGAGGCGCAGGCCGTGTTCTTGAGTGGCCTGCCCGGCCCTGCGCAGGACCTGGGTCTGGGCGGCGATGTCGCGGGCGCGCGTCTGAAGCTGCTGGCCGCACTGCCCGCCGCCTGGCGCGACGACGCGCAGCGTGTCAGCACCCGCCTGCACCTGGACCCGGTGGACTGGTACCGCGAGAGCGACCCCACACCGCACCTGCCCACCGTGGCGGCCGCCGTGTGGAGCGGCCACCAGATCACCCTGCGCTACGAGGGCTGGGCGCGCACGGCAGAGCGCACCGTGAGCCCGCTGGGCCTGGTGCTGAAAGCGGGCGTGTGGTACCTGGTGGCTTTGCCTATGGGAGCCGACGCGCGCGGGCCACGCACCTACCGGGTGTCGAACATCCTCGCGGCCACGACGCTCGACCAACCGGCCAAGCGCCCCGCACGCTTTGACCTGCCCGGCTACTGGGCTGCGTCGATCCGGCGTTTTGAGTCAGGCCTGTACACGGGCGAGGCCACACTGCTGGCCACACCCGAAGGGCTGCGGGGCCTGCGCGCGCTCAGCAGCGCGGTGGCGCGTGCGGTGGCTGCCGCTCCACCGTCGCGCCGCAAGGATGGCCGCACGTCCGTGACGATCCCCATCGAGTCGGTGGAGCATGCCTGCGGGCAGCTGATGCGGCTGTCGCCGCAGGTGGAAGTGTTGCGGCCCGTGGCGTTGCGTCGCGCGCTGGTGGCGCGGGTGCAGGCCACAGCGCGGCTGTACGGCGCGCTGTAGCGGTGCCCTGACTAAGCGGCGGTCAGCGCCTTGGGGAACGGAGCCCGAACGCCCAGGGGCTGCATCTTCACGGCGCCTGGCCGCTGCTGGGGCGGGCGCTGCACATCTGCCACGGTGCGCACGGGCTCTTCCACGCGGAACACCGCCACCGATTCCACCAGGCCATGGGCCTGCTGGTTCAGTGTGTGGGCGGCGGCGGCCATCTGTTCCACCAGCGCTGCGTTTTGCTGGGTGGACTGGTCGAGCTCGGCCACTGCGTTGCCGATCTGCCCGATGCCTGCGCTCTGTTCGCGCGTGGCGGCGCTGATTTCACCGATCAGGTCGGCCACGCGGTTCACCTCGCCCACGATCTCGGTCATGGCGGAGCCTGCGGTGTGCGCCAGTGCCGACCCTGTCTCCACCTTCTCCACGCTGGCCTCGATGAGCGACTTGATTTCCTTGGCCGCTTGCGCGCTGCGCTGGGCCAGCGTGCGCACTTCGCTCGCCACCACCGCAAAGCCCCGGCCCTGCTCTCCGGCACGGGCGGCTTCCACGGCAGCGTTCAGCGCCAGGATGTTGGTCTGGAACGCAATGCTGTCGATCACGCCGATGATGTCGCCAATGCGGCGCGAGCTGGTTGTGATGTCGTCCATGGTGCTGACCACCCGCGCCACCACCGTGCCGCCGTGTTCTGCGGCCGCGCGCGCGGCCGATGCAAGCTGGGCCGCTTGTTGCGCGGTGTCGGCGTTCTGCTGCACCGTGGCGGTCATTTCTTCCATGGAGGCTGCGCTTTGTTGCAGGTTGCCGGACTGCTGCTCGGTGCGGTGCGACAGGTCTGCATTGCCCGTCGCAATCTCCTGAGAGCCCGCCTCAATGGTCGTGGCCGATGCGCGCACGCGCCCCACGATACTGGCCAGCGCGACCTGCATGTCCCCCAGCGACGCAAGCACACTGTCGGCGGGCGCCGTGGCGCTGCCGGACACGGTGCCCAGGTCGCCCGACGCAACGCGCCGTGCTGCGGCGCTGAGCTGCACCGGGTCTGCGCCCAGAGACCGCATGAGGCTGCGGTTGATGAGCGCAGCCAGCACCGTGGCCGCCAGGATCGACACCACGGTGGCCAGGATGAGCAGGAGGCGCTTGTTGCCGAACTTTTCGGCCGCGTGGCTGATTTCCTGGTCTGCGGAGGCCGCCACGGCTTGCGTGTAGGCGGACGTGGTGCTGATCAGCTGCTTGAGCAGTGGCTGGCATTCGGCATTCATCTTGGCGATCGCCTCGTCCTTCTTGCCGTCCCGTGCCAGGCCCACAATGGCCAGCGCCACGGGCCCGTAGCTGCGCTCGATGGTTTGCAGTTGCTCGAACAGCTCGCGCTCCCTTGCGGGCACCTGTGCGGCGTTGGCCACGGCCTGGCGCAGTTCTGCCATCTTGGTCTGCACGCGCTCGTGCGCGGCCGTCACGGCCAAGGTCTCTGCCTGCAGGTCTGCCGCGCTGGTCAGCAGGATCAGGTTGCGGGCCGCAATGGCGCGTGCATTGGCGGCCGCCTGGATGTCGCGCGCCAGGCCACCCCGGTGGAATTCATTGCCCACGAAGCGCTGGAAGTCTTCGCGCGCGTCGCCCAGGCTGCGCAGCGACAGGAGGGCAACGGCGATCAATATCGCGATCAATACAGAAAAGGCAAACGCCAGCTTTTGGGTGACGGTTCTTTGGTGAAAAGCCATGGAAAGTCCGGGTGGGTGTCATGCACGGCCGAGGTGCCGTCTGACCGGCTGGCAAACGGGTGCCAGCCAGAGGATGGGTGATGCGCGCAGTGCTTTGTAACCGCGCGTATCAATTTGTGAATTGTCGGTCACAAAGCGCCACGGCCGTGTAGGCCCAGTTCGACAACCTGCGCCGCCACAGGGAATCCGTCCTTGTTACAAATCAGCGAATGGGTATCCGTGCTAGGGAACGAAAGGTGGGCCGCCCCGGCCCGCCCACGCGTATGCGCGCCGGAGTGGGGCGACCGATACCGCTGGCAACGGAGCCGCGAGCCAGGGCCATGCAGAGGCTGTGGGTGGGGCCTGGTGAGGCCGCGCGCTTACAGCCCCCGTTCCACCATATCCAGCAGGCGCTGGCCCAGCAGGTCCAGCATCTGCTGGGGCGTGCCGCGCAGCGGCCCGTCGATGGCGAGCAGCGCCATGCCGTGCACGGTGGACCAGGCCAGGTATTCGGCGCCCGGGCGGCGCGCGGGCGGCAGGGCGCCAGCGGTCACCAGGTCGTCCAGTGCAGCGCTCAGGTGCTGGAAGGGGTTGAGCCCTGTGGCGCCGCCCATGGCCGGGTCGGGCGTTTGCTGCACCGTGAAGCGGCCGCCGAACGCGGTGCGAAAGAGCCCCGTCTCGGCGTGCGCGAACCGCAGATAGCCCGCACCCACGGCGCGCACCTTGGCGTGGGCCCGCTCGGTGGGCGTGCCGGTGGCGGGCACCAGGGCCAGCTCGGCCTCCATCGACCGCGCGGCGGCCGCCACAGCTGCGGCACGCACGGCACCCAGCAGGTCGTCGCGGTTGGCGAAATGGCGGTAGGCCGCATTGGGCGCCACCCCTGCACGGCGCGTGGCCTCGCGCAGCACCACGGCATCGGGCCCGCCCTGGCGCGCCAGTTCAATGCCCGCGTCCAGCAGCGCGCGGTGCAAATCCCCGTGGCGATAGGTGCTGCGTGCGACAGGTGTGCGGGAGGTGGCGGCCTTGTTGCGGGTGCTTACGGTCATGGATCGTTCGGATGTGGACACTGTCCATTATCTTTGCTATTGTTTGTGGACGGTGTTCACAATTGCACGCCGAGGTGTTCACTGGCCCGCCAACCCTCCCGAGGAGATCCCATGAAAGTCGAGTCCTACCTGATGTTCGAAGGCCGCTGCGATGAAGCGCTGGAGTTCTACCGCCGCGCCCTAGACGCCCAAGTCACCATGCTCATGCGCTACAAGGACAACCCCGAGCCTGCCGCTGGCGAGGGCTGCGCCGATGGCAGCGGCCCGGGCCCCACGCCCGAGATGGTCATGCACGCCTCGTTCACCGTGGGCGACACGCAGATCATGGCGTCGGACGGCATGGGCTCGGGCCACGCGAACTTCCAGGGCATCTCGCTGGCGCTGAGCCCCGCCAATGCGACCGATGCCAAACGCTATTTCGATGCGCTGGCCGAAGGCGGCAAGGTGCAGATGCCGCTCACCAAGACCTTTTTCTCGCAGGCGTTTGGCATGGTGGCTGACCGCTTTGGCGTGCCCTGGATGGTGGTGGCCCCTGAATGAGTGCAACCGCCATCACTACCACCGACTCCCCCACAGGAACCCGCATGCTCGCTCTCTATGGCCACCCTTTTTCGTCCTACACCCAGAAGGTGCTGACCGCGCTGTACGAGAACAGGACACCGTTCGAACTGCTCAATCTTGACCCCGCAGAGCCCGTCAGCCATTCCGCCGACTGGTTGCGCCACTGGCCGCTGGCCAAGTTTCCGGTGCTGGTGGACGGAGGCCGCACAGTGGTGGAAAGCAGCATCGTGATCGAGCACCTGCAGCTCGCGCACCCGGGGCCCGTGCCGCTGATTCCCGCCGACCCCCGGGCGGCACTGGACGTGCGGTTCATGGACCGCTTCTTTGACCTGCACGTGATGGCCCCGGTGCAGCACGCGGTGAATGCCGCGCTGACCGGCAACGCCGAGCGCAAGGCAGAAGGCGTGGCCTGGGCTGCGGAGAAGCTGGAGAAAGCCTACGCCTGGCTGGAGGGCATGTGGGCAGGGCGCACCTGGGCGGCGGGCGAGCCGTTCTCGCTGGCCGACTGCGAGGCGGCGCCCTCGCTGTTCTATGCCGACTGGACGCACCCCATCGCAGCCACCTACCCGCAGCTGCGCGCCTACCGTGCCCGGCTGCTGGCACGCCCCTCGTTTGCACGCGCGGTGGAAGGCGGGCGCCCCTACCGCCACTACTTTCCGCTCGGGGCGCCCGACCGCGACTGAGCGCTCGCCCACCACATCACCAGGAGACCCCCATGATGAACCCCGAACCCCACGCCATGCACCGCTGGCTGCAGCAGCTGCTGGGTGACTGGACCTGCGAGTCGCTGGCCGACATGGGCCCGGGCGAACCCCCCGCGCACAGCCGGGGCACTGAACATGTGCGCGCACTGGGCAGCCTGTGGGTGCTGTGCGAAGGGACGGGCTCCATGCCCGGCGGGGGCGGCGAGGCCCGCATGCTGATGACACTGGGCTACGACCCGGACCAGCAGGCGTTTGTCGGCACCTGGGTGGGCTCGATGATGACGCATATGTGGGTGTACCGTGGCACGCTGGATGCCGACCAGAAGGTGCTGACGCTGGAGACCGAAGGCCCCAGCTTCAAGGCCGACGGCGCCACCATGCGCTACCGGGACGTGATCACCCTGGTCAGCGCCAACGAGCGCACGCTCACCTCATTCGGCCAGCAGCCGGACGGCAGCTGGAAGCAGTTCATGCAAGCCAAGTACACGCGAACCCCCTGAGCCGCTGCGCGGCTTCCCCCTGGAGGGGGACGCAACCGCTGGACTGGCGGAGCCAGCTCCACAGGCGCACTGGCATGGCACTCCGCCAAGCGTAGGCGCAACGCGCGTGACACACTGCGCTGTCCATCTCTTCTGATTTCCGCTGTCCCATGACCCTCCGCATCGAAGGCCGCGCACGCTGGCCCGCACTCATCCTGCTGTGCCTGGGCGAGCTGATGATCGTGCTCGACACCACCATCGTGAATGTCGCGCTGCCCAGCATCAAGGCCGACCTGGGCTTTACCGAAACCTCGTTGGTGTGGGTGGTCAACGCCTACATGCTTACCTTTGGCGGCTGCCTGCTGCTGGGTGGGCGGCTGGGCGATCTGTACGGCCACCGGCGGCTGTTCCTGGCGGGCATCACGCTGTTCACCATCGCATCGCTGGCCTGCGGGCTGGCCAATACGCAGGGGCTGCTGGTGGCGGCGCGCGCGGTGCAGGGCGTGGGCGGCGCGGTGGTGTCGGCCGTGGCGTTGTCGCTCATCATGAATCTGTTCACCGAGCCCGGCGAGCGTGCGCGCGCCATGGGTGTCTACGGCTTTGTGTGTGCCGGGGGCGGCAGCATTGGGGTGCTGTTGGGCGGGGTGCTCACCAGCGCGTTGAGCTGGCACTGGATCTTTCTGGTCAACATCCCCGTGGGCGTGGCCATCTACCTGGCCTGCCTGGCGCTGCTGCCGGGCGGCAAGGGGCAGGCCCACGGGCAGCGGCTGGACGTGGCGGGCGCCGTCACCATCACCGCGTCGCTGATGCTCGCGGTGTACGCCATCGTCAACGGCAACGCGGCCGGGTGGACCTCGCTGCAGTCGCTGGGGCTGCTGGGGGCGGCGGTGGCACTGCTGGCGGCGTTTTTGTTCATCGAGTCGCATGTGGCTGCGCCGCTGGTGCCCCTGCCGCTGCTGCGGCTGCGCAACCTGGCCATCTCCAACGTGGTGGGCGTGCTGTGGGCGGCGTCGATGTTTGCGTGGTTCTTTCTGTCGGCGCTGTACATGCAGCTGGTGCTGGGCTACGACGCCATGCAGGTGGGCCTGGCGTTCCTGCCGTCCAACCTCATCATGGCGGGCTGCTCGCTGGGGCTGTCGGCCTGGGTGGTGATGCGTTTTGGCATTTGCCGCACGCTGGGCTGGGGGCTGCTGCTGGCGGCGGTGGGTCTGGCCCTGTTTGCACTCGCGCCCACCGAGGGGCGGTTTGTGATCCACGTGCTGCCCGGCATGCTGCTGCTGGGCGTGGGCGCCGGCATTGCGCTCAACCCGCTGCTGCTGGCCGCCATGGGCGATGTGAAGCCCGAAGACTCGGGGCTGGCCTCAGGGGTGGTGAACACCGCGTTCATGATGGGCGGTGCGTTGGGGCTCGCCATTCTGGCCAGCCTCGCAGATGCCCGCACCGACCAACTGCGCCAGGCCGGGGCCAGTGTGCAGCAGGCGCTCAATGCGGGCTACCAGCTGGCGTTCTGGGTGTCGGCGCTGTGTGCGCTGGTGGCGGCCGGGCTGGGCGGCTTCGTGTTGCGCCCGGCATCGCCGCCCTCAGCCGCTGCGCCTTCCCATCCGGGTGCCGTGTGAGAAGAAGGTTTGCTATCTAGTTGATAGCTGCTCAGGCATGTTGCACTAGCGCATGCGGCCGATTTGGCTTGAAATGGTGGCGCAAGCTGTGTGCGCACGTCGTGCGGCACTGTCCTGTACGCCGCACCGCACTGTTCCACCCAGCGCACTTCTGAAAGCGGCCTCTGGCCTTATCTTTGGCAGGCGTGCTGCCCGATAGCCGGTGGCGCAAACCCAAGGAGCCCTTGATGTCGTCCTCCCCCACCGTGTCTTCGTCGGCCGCCAGCCTGCCCGTCGTGCAGGCCCAGGCGCTGGGTCCGCTGTGGCCCACGATGGACCCGTTCCTGTTCTGCGCCCACCATGACGACGCCTACCCCGCCGGCAACGGCGCGTTTGCGCCCGCCGTGTCGCTGGAGGGCCGCCAGATCGGCAGCGACTTCAGCCGCAAGGACGGCTGGAGCATGTACCACGGCGACACCGTGCCCGGCTTTCCGGGCCACCCGCACCGGGGCTTTGAAACCGTCACCCTGGTGCGCAAGGGCCTCATCGACCATTCCGACTCGCTGGGCGCCGCCGCGCGCTTCGGCGGGGGTGATGTGCAGTGGGTCACGGCGGGCAAGGGCATTGTCCATTCAGAGATGTTCCCCCTGCTCAACGCCACCGAGCCCAACCCGCTGGAGCTTTTCCAGATCTGGCTGAACCTGCCCGCGAAGAACAAGATGGTGGAGCCGCACTTCACCATGCTGTGGAACGAGCGCATTCCGCGCCTGGTGCACCACGACGACGCGGGCCGTGCCACCACGGTGACCGTGGTGGCGGGCGCCCTGCCCGGCGCGCCCGCGCCCCTGTCGCCGCCACCCGAGTCCTGGGCTTCGCAGCCCGAGGGCGATGTGGCCATCTGGACGCTGCGCATGGACCCTGGCGCGCAGTGGACGCTGCCCGCCGCGCGCGGCCAGGGCACGCGCCGCATGCTGTACTTCTTTGTGGGCGACAGCCTGCGCGTGGGCCCGCAGGACGTGGGCCAGCACGCCGCGCTGGAGCTGGTGGCCGGGCAGGACTGGCAGCTGACCAACACCGGCGCCACGCCGCTGGAATGCCTGCTGCTGCAGGGCCAGCCCATCGCCGAGCCCGTGGCGCAGTACGGCCCGTTTGTGATGAACACACAGGCCGAGATCATGCAGGCCATGAACGACTACCGCCGTACCCAGTTCGGCGGCTGGCCCTGGCCCGACCAGGACCCGGTGCACGGCACCGAGGCGCGGCGTTTTGCGCGCTACCCCGGCCAGACCGAGGAAGAGCGCCCAGCCGAGGCCCCGGCGGGCGCATAGGGTTGTTCACCAGGCCCTGCCAAGCTTTCACGGGGCGCTACGGCAGCCGTGCGGCGCCTCGTGGACAATCCGGGGTTTCGTTCTGACCCGCGCGGCGGCTGGTGGCATACCCCTGCCAGCCCCGCGTCGATTCTTCACCGCCTGAAAGCGCAAGCACCACCATGGCCACCACCATCACCAAAGACTCCGCCGTCACCATCACCTACAAGGTCACCACCCCCCAGGGCAAGCCGCTGGATGCGGGGCACCTGTCGTACCTGCACGGTGGCTACGAAAACATCTTCCCCAAGGTCGAGGCCGCACTCGAGGGCCAGGCCGTGGGCTTCAGCACCACGCTGCAACTAGCGGTGGAAGACGCCTTTGGCGCGCGCGATGAAAGCCTGGTGCGCACCATTCCCAAAAGCGAGTTCCCGCCCGGCGTGAAGGTCGGCGGCCAGCTGCAAGGCGTGGGCAACGACGGCCAGCCCGCTGTGTTCAACGTGGTCAAGATCAAGGGCCCCGAAGTGCACCTGGACGGCAACCACCCGCTGGCAGGCCAGGCGTTGACCTTCAGCTGCAAGGTCACCGAAGTGCGCGCCGCCAGCCCTGAAGAAATTGCGCACCGCCATGTGCACGGTGCGCATGGCCACCACCATTGATGGTTGCTCGCCAGCATGGGGCTGGTGACGCCCTCAGACCCTGCTGAACCAGTCATCTGCGCCGGCGCCCGGTAGCGGATACCCAGGCACAAAAAAGCCCGCATTGCGGGCTTTTTTGTTCGGTGAAGCGTCGTGAATTACTTGGCTGCTTCAGGCTTGGCAGCGTCGGCTTTTTTCTCTGCCGTTGCCTTGGTCTTCTTGGCCTTCGCCTTCTTCTCTGCCTTCTTTTCTGCAGGGGCCGACGCGGTGGCGGTTGGCGTTACTGCGGGCTTGGCTTCGGCTTTGACCGCTGGTGTGGCGGGCGTGGCTGGAGTCGCTGGGGTGGCAGGCATGGCCGATGTGGCAGGGGTCGCAGGCGCCGCGGCCTTCGCGGGGGTTGCTGGCGTTGCGGGGGCCGCAGGGGCTTGGGCAAACGATGCGGTCACAAAGAAACCAGCGAGCAGGGCAGCGAGGAGCTTGTTCATGAGAAATCCTTTCAGATCGGATAACCGCCCGACACAGCGTCGGACTTAGCTATGCAACGGGCCTCGCCGGTGGCGCGATGACAGGTTACGAAGTCATTGGCAACAAGGCGTTACCGCGCCCCAGGCCACGTCCGTTCAGCACCGGCTCCTTGCCCAGGCGCTCGCGCGCCCATTCCACAAACGCGCGCACTTTCGCCGGGGCCCGCCGCCCTGCGGGGTACACGATGTGCACGGGCACAGGGGGCAGTTCGTGCTCGGCGAGCACGATGCGCAGCCGCCCGGCGCGCAGGCTGGCTGCGGCCTGGTAAGCGAGGCAACGGGTCAGGCCGATGCCTGCCTCTGCGGCGGCAATGTCCACCTCGTTGCTGTTGCTGATCCAGGTGAACTGCGGCTGGCCGGTGGCGCCATCGCGAAACTTCCAGGGCGCTGGCGTGCGTGCGTCAAACGCGAAGCCGATGGCGCGGTGGTTGCTCAGGTCTGCAGGGTGGCGTGGCCTGCCGTATTGCGCCAGGTAGGCGGGTGACGCCACCACCAGGCGGCGCAGCGCGCCCACCTGCACCGCAGTGAGGCCCGAGTCGGGCAGGGGCGCGATGCGGATGGCCACGTCCATGCCTTCATCGAGCAAATGCACCAGCCGGTTGACGAACAGCGTGCGCACCTGCACGCGCGGCTGGGCCTGCAAAAAGCCCTGCACGATGGGCGCCACATGCTGGATGCCGAACATCTGCGGTGCCGTGATGGACAGCAGCCCCTGGGCCTCGGCCTGTGCACCGCTGGCGGCCTGCTCGGCCTCGTGCAGGTCGTTCAAGAGGGGACGGCAGTCGTGCAAGAAGCGCTCGCCCGCCTCGGTCAAGCGCACCATGCGCGTGCTGCGCTGGAACAGCAGCACACCCAGCCGCGCCTCCAGCGCCGCAATGGCGCGCGTGACGGCCGTGGCCGAGCAGCCCAGCCGCCGCCCCGCCACGGCAAAGCCGCCAGCGTCCGCCACGGCCACAAAACAGCGCAGGGTGTCGAGATAGTCCATGCGACCCATTATTGCGGATACCGCAATTATGAAAAGCGGTGATTGATTATTCACATCGCGGCTTGCAATAGATATCGTCGAGCCATCTTTTCACTCACACCCGACGAGGCTTCACGATGTTCCCCACCACCCCGCTCCAGCTGTACCGCATGCCCATCTCGGGCCATTGCCATCGCGTGGAGCTGATGCTGTCCCTGCTCGGCTTGCCCTATGAACTGATTGATGTGAATCTGCTGCGCGGCGAACACCAGCGCGCGGAGTTTCTGGCACTCAACCCGCTGGGCCAGGTGCCCGTGCTGGTGGACGCGGGCCAGGTGCTGAGCGACAGCAATGGCATCCTGGTGTATCTGGTGCAGCGCTACGCCCCCGGCAGTGCCTGGCTGCCACAAGACGCCGTGGGGCAGGCGCAGCTGCAGCGCTGGTTCAGCCTGGCGGCGGGCTTTCTGGCGCCGGGCATTGGGGGGCCGCGCTTTGCGACGTTGACGGGCCGTGCCGTGAACGAGGTGGCGCAGGCCACCGGCAAGCGCCTGCTCACCTTCATGGAGGACGAACTGCAGGGGCGGGCCTGGTTGCTCGGGGGCACTGCGCCCAGCCTGGCCGATGTGGCCATGGTCAGCTACACCTCGCAAGCCCACCTGGCGGGGCTGTCGCTGGATGCCTACCCGCGCATTGCGGCCTGGGTGGCGCGCATGCAGGCCTTGCCGGGCTACCCGGTGCTGGCCGACCAGCTGCCCACTGCCGAGCAGGTGGCGGCATGACAGCCCCCGTGCCCGCTGCATCGGTTGGGGTGCCGGTGCCGCCCGAGGCATTCCACCCCGGTGAGCAGGCCCTGCAGGCGCGCGTGGGCGTGCGCGAGCGCATGGCGGCCGTGGGGGCCATGGTGTTGCGCGACCACATGCCCGACCAGCACCGCGAGCTGTTTGAAAAGCTGCCCACCTTGCTGCTGGGGACGTTGGATGAACAAGGCCAGCCGTGGGCCACGATGCTTGCCGGACCGCCCGGGTTTGTGCACACCCCCGATGCGCAGCGCATGCAGATCGCGACCGCGCCGGATTCCAAGGACCCGGTGCTCGCACGCCTGGCGCCAGGTGCGGCCGTGGGCGTGCTGGGGCTGGAGCCGCACACGCGGCGGCGCAACCGCATGAACGGGCGGGTGGCAGCGTTTGGCGATACCGGCCTGGGCGTGCAGGTGGTGCAGAGCTTTGGCAACTGCCCCAAATACATCCAGGCGCGGCAGCCAGGCCTGCGCGCTGCGCTGGTCGCTCCGGGCCCGGTGCAGTGGCTGGGGGCCGGACTGGACGCCGACGCCATCGCGCGCGTGCAGCGTGCCGACACCCTGTTCATTGCCAGCGCCTCGGCGCCACGCCCTGGTGCCGGGCACAGCGAAGGCGTAGATGTATCGCACCGGGGCGGTGAGCCGGGCTTTGTGCAGGTGGCGCACACGGAGGCCGGCGTGGTGCTGAGCCTGCCGGACTACCCTGGCAACCAGTTCTTCAACACCCTGGGCAACCTTGCGCTGCACCCGCTGGCAGGCTTGCTGGTGGTGGACTATGAAGAGGGCGGTTTGCTGCACATTGCCGCACAGGCCGAGGTGCTGTGGGACCGCGCAGCGCGTAATGCCTGGCCCGGCGCACAGCGTGTGCTGCGGCTCACGGTGCTGCGCGCCCTGTGGCGGCCGCAGGTGCTGCCGTGGCGCTGGACACCGCCGGTGTCGGCCCCTCAGTTCCGGGTGATGCGCGAGGCAGCGCTGGACTGAGTGGGGCACCACCAGCGGGCCGCGCACGGGGTGCCGTTGTCCCCGCGATGCGCCTGCGCGGCACGGTGGCCTCAGCCTCCACCATCTTGGCGCTGCGCTCGTGTGCTGTCTGCGCCAGCTCTGTGATGAGCGCGGCCTCGGGCAGGTTGTGCCAGTAGCGCGTGGGCATCTCCTTTTTCATCATGGCCAGCTTGAGCCGCGCGGGGTTGAAGATGTGGCGGTAGTAGGTGAGCCACAGCGCCTCGCCTGCGTCGGGCGGCGGCGCATCGCTGCGCTGCGCGCCGGGGCCGGTGTGCAGCTGCTGGCCGTCCCAGCGCACGCTGGCGTCGGGGGTGAGGATGGCCCAGCGCATTTGCGTGAAGCGGCGGATGAAGAAGCCCGCGTTGGCCACGGTGATGTAGTGGTCGGGCTCGAACCAAGCCATGTGCAGGGTCTGGCCGTCGGGTTCCACCACGGGCCGGAAGCGCAGAAAGGCGTGCATCTTGTGGATGTCCCGCCGCACGCTGCGGACCATGTGGTGGGCCAACATGCGGTCGGCGTCCAGCGGGTCGTGTCGCGCGCTGTCGGCTTCATGGCCGCCCTGCGCCATGCGCCACAGCAGGCGGTACATCAGCGCAAAGCGGCCCGGGTCGCGGTGCAGGATGAGCTGCTCGCACAGGTGCACAAAGTCGGGCGGTACGCGCAGCGGCGGCGCATCGGAGGCTGGGCTGGGCCAGGTGTCGCTGGCTGCAGGCTCGGGCGCGAACAGGTCTTCAGCGGCATCCGCCTGGCAGCGCCAGTCCACAGTCTGCGGAGGCACGTTGGCTTGCACCAGGGCGCGTGCCGCTTGGCGAAAACCGGGCCAGTCGGTGGCGTGGTCCAGCGTGATGGTGTGGCGCTGCATCCGTGCCGTTCCAGCTCAGAACAGGCTGCGCTGCACCGGCGGCGGCGTCAACTGCGCGGCGAGGTCAGCGGCGTCCAGCGCACGGCCGGGGCGGTAGTCGGCCGCCTCCACAAAGGGCAGCACTTTCCTGAGCGGCACATGCAGCCGCGCCAGGTCCGCATGCCGCAGGCAGCGCACGCGGCGCGCGGCCAGCAGGCGGTCCACCGTCTGCACACCAAACCCGGGCACGCGCAGCAGCAGTTCGCGCGGCGCGGTGTTGAGGTTGACCGGAAAACGCTCGCGGTGCGCCAGGGCCCAGGCCAGCTTGGGGTCCATGTCCAGCGCCAGCATGCCCTGCTGAGATGTCGGCACGATCTCGTCGTGGGTGAAGCCATAAAAGCGCATCAGCCAGTCGGCCTGGTACAGCCGGTGCTCGCGCACCGTGGGTGGCGCGGCCAGCGGCAGGGCGTGGGCGGCGTCGGGGATGGGGCTGAAGGCTGAGTAGTACACGCGCCGCAGCTGGTGCGCGCCATACAGCCGCGCGCTGGTGGCGAGGATGATGCGGTCGCTGGTGGCATCGGCTCCCACGATCATCTGCGTGCTTTGCCCGCCTGGCGCGAAGTGCGGAACGCTGGCGCGGCGTGTGGTGCGCGACTGCGGCATGGACACGATGGGCTGTGCAGCCTGCTCCTTGCGCGCGGCGCGGGATTCGCCAATGTGCACCGCCATGCGGGCCATGGACCGGTCGATGGCGGCGCTGTTTTTCTCAGGGGCCAGCGCCTTCAGGCCTTCGGCCGTGGGCAGCTCGATGTTGATGGAGAGGCGGTCGGCATAGCGGCCGGCGCGTTCCATCAGCTCGGGCGACGCGTCGGGAATGGTTTTCAAGTGGATGTAGCCGCGAAAGTCGTGCTCCTCGCGCAGCACGCGGGCCACCTCCACCACCTGCTCCATGGTGTAGTCGGGGCTCTGGATGATGCCGCTGGACAGGAACAGCCCCTCGATGCAATTGCGGCGGTAGAAATCGAGCGTGAGCTGCACCACCTCATCGACCGTGAAGCGCGCGCGGGACACGTTGCTGGTGACACGGTTCACGCAGTACAGGCAGTCGTACTGGCAGAAGTTGGTGAGCAGAATCTTGAGCAGCGAGATGCAGCGCCCGTCCGGCGCATAGCTGTGGCAGATGCCCATGCCCTCGGTGGACCCCATGCCGCGCCCGCCCACGGAGTTGCGCGGCGCAGCACCGCTCGATGCACACGAGGCGTCGTACTTGGCGGCGTCGGCCAGGATGGCGAGTTTGGACTGTAAATTCACTGGATGAATTTACAGTATTTTGATTGTCTGACGCCAGCCTGGGGTCAAGCGATAGCGGCAATATGCTCCTGATTTAATAGCTGCAAGCGCATGAAAATCATGCGCTTGAAGCCAAAATCACCTGAAAATTGCTGGATTACACCGTTTCGAGGGCCATCACCGCCGTGGCCGTGTTCGAAATGGGGATGTGATAGTTGCTGTGCACCCGCCGCACGCCCGCGCTGGCGGTGGACAGCGCCCCGCGCATCGCCAGCCACATCAGCAGTTCCACGCCCTGGGTGCCGGTCTTTTCCACCAGTTCGTGCACGCTGAACTGCGTGGCCCATTCGGGGTTGGTGGTCAGGCTCTCGATGAACTGCAGGTCAAACGCCTTGTTGATAAAGCCTGCGCGCTCGCCGTCGAGCTGGTGACTCAGCCCGCCCGAGGCAATCACCGCCACCTTCTTGCTGCGGTCCCAGCTCTGGATCGCCTGGCCCACGGCCTTGCCCAGCGCGTAGCAGCGCTTGGCTGAGGGCAGCGGGAACTGCACGGTGTTGATGCAGACCGGTACCACCGTCACGGGGCAATCGCCCTCGGGCCAGAAGAGCTTGAGCGGCAGCGTGCAGGCGTGGTCCACCAGCATCTCCTGGCAGGTGGTGACGTCAAACTCCTGATCGATCAGCGTGTTGATGAGGTGCCAGGACAGGTCCACCTCACCCGGGAAGGGTGGCAGCGTGGGGATGCCCCAGCCTTCGTCGGCGTTGTGGTATTGCGCCGCCGCACCCACGGCAAAGGTGGGCATCTTGTCGAGGAAGAAATTCAGGCCGTGGTCGTTGTAGAACATCACCACCACGTCCGGCTTCTTCTCGCCCAGCCACTGGCGAAGGGGCGGAAAGCCGTCGAAGAAGGGCTTCCAGTAAGGCTCGTTTTGCAGGCCCTTGTGGATGGCGTTGCCAATGGCCGGAATGTGTGAGGTGCCGAGGCCGCCGATGAGTTGTGCCATGTCGTTTTCCTGATGAAGGTTGTTGTGGCGTGTGTTGCTCAGGCGGCGCCAGGCCGCCCCAAGCCGCCTGCGGCCCCCTTGGGGGGCAGCGAACCACACGCAGTGGGGAGCGTGGGGGCTCAGTCTTTGCCTGCTGCGACCAGCATGGCCTTGAATTCGTCTTTGGTCATGCCCGTCTGCTGCGCGCCGATGTCCTGCATGTCCAGCTTGAAGATGCCCGCGAACTTGGCCAGGTAGTAGGCGTTGCCGCCCGCAGCAATCAGCTGCAGCACGTTCTTGGCGCGGATGGCGGCGGCCTGCTGTTCGTTCAGGCCGTACTTGCGCATGTACGCCTCTTCGTCGGCCAGAAAGGCCTTGCGGTTGGCCTCGTCGTTGAACGAAAAGCACATCTTGTTCAGCGCATAGCCCTTGCGGGCCTGGTCGCCATCGAACGGCGTGGTGCCGGGGATCGGGGGGTTGCGGGAAGGCATGGAAGTCTCCGGGTCTTGATGTAAGTCAGCCCGCAGTGTCGCGACGGCATTGCCAAAGATGAAGGGGCCCAAGATCATCGAATGCATGAGCAAATTCGATGGATCACAGCTGGACGGGCACCTGCTGAAGCTGCTGCTGGCGGTGCTGGAGACGGGCAGCATCACGGCGGCGGCCGAGCGCCTGGGCGTCACCCAGTCGGCGGTGAGCCACTTGCTCGACAAGCTGCGCGCCATCACCGGCGACCCGCTGTTTGTGAAGCGCGGGCGCGGCATCGTGCCTACCGCACGCGCCGAGGCCCTGGCCCAGCCCGCGCGCGACATGCTGCACCAGATGCAGTTGTTTGCCCAAGGGGCAGAGTTTGATCCAGCAGCGTGGCAGACCGAGCTGACCATCGCCGCCAACGACTTCCAGCGCGATTTGCTGCTGCCCGCGCTGGCCGCGCGCCTGCGCAGCGCCGCACCGGGCGTCACGCTGCGCATCGTGCCCAGCGGCGCGCCCAGCGCCGAGCTGCTGCGCTCGGACGCGTGCCAGCTCGTCATCAGCCCTCGCCCACCCGAGGGCACCGACATCGTGCAAAAGCGCCTGTTTGAAGACCAGTACCGCGTGTTCTACGACGCCAGCGTGCGCAGCGCCCCTGCCTCCGAGGCCGACTACCTGGCTGCCGACCACGCCACCGTGGCCTATGAGGCGCACCGGGGGCTGGACCTGGACCGGCAACTGGAAGCACGTGGCGTGCGCCGCCGCCTGGTGGTGCGCGTGCCGGGCTTTGCCGCGCTGCCCGCGTTTGTGCGGGGCACCTCGCTGCTCACTACAGCGCCGTCGCTGATGGGGCGCACCGCGTTGGCCGCGCTGGCGGGCGTGCCGGTGCCCGTGGCTTGCCCCAGCCTGCCCATGTACCTGATCTGGCATGTGCGCTACCAGCAAGACGCGGCACACCGCTGGCTGCGGGCGCAGCTGCAAGAGGTCTTGGCCGCTGTGTTGCCTGTGGAAGGAGCCTGACCCGTAGGGTCAGTCGCGCTCCCGTGACAGCACCTTGCGCAGCCGCCGCGCCGCCCGTTCCCGCAACGAAGGCACGGGGCGCAGCACCGGCCGTGGGTGGGCCTTGGCCTGTTCGCAGGCCGCCAGAAAGTCATTCAGGATGGCCGTGTCATCCAGCGTGTCTGAACCCTGCTTGTGGAACTCCGGATGCCATTGCGTGGCGGCGATGTAGCCGCGCCCTGGCGCAGGCTTGAGGCGAATCGCCTCGGGCACGCCATCGGGTTCGCTCAGTGCCTCGACCACAAATTCCGGCGCCACCCGCTTGATGCCCTGGTGGTGGATGCTGTTGACCCGGGCACGTGGCATGTTGGGGTACAGCTTGGCCAGGTGCGAGTCCGGCAGGATCTGGATGTCGTGGAAGTGCTGGTCGTAGGTGGTGGCGTTGCGGTGCTGCTGCGCGCCGGGGTGCTGGGTCTCGATGTCCTGGTACAGCGCGCCGCCAAAGGCCACGTTGATGAGCTGCAGGCCCCTGCACACTCCAAAGATGGGCTTGCCGACCTGGGCAAAGGCTTTGACCACGGCCAGGTCGTACAGGTCGCGCACGCGGTCACCCACCCACTCGTCGCGCAAAGGCTCTTCGCCATAGTTGCCCGGCCACACATCGGCGCCACCGTGCATCACGATGCCGTCCAGCCATTCGGCGTAGTGGTCCAGCGTGACGTCGCCGCGCGCGGTCTCGCCCGTGGGGCAGGGCACCATCACCACCATGGCACCCGCCGACATGAGCCAGTGGGCGATGGACTGTTCGACGTACTGCAGCGTCTTGCCCGTGAACAGCGGGCGTGCAGGGTCGGCGTGTTGAAAGCAGGCGGACAGGCCAATCTTGAGGCGGGGGGCAGCAGGCATGGGGGAAAGCTCCGGGCAGCGCTTGTGCGCGTGATTCCTGCAGTTGTAGCACCGCACCCCCTGTGGCGTCTGTAGGAAAGGGCCGTGCAGCGCCGCGCGCTGCGGCCACGGGTTGATGGGGTGCCTCAAGCGTCACAACCTGCAACGAAATGTGGCTTTCTTCATGAAATGTGTCCGCATGTCGATGGGGCGCGGGCGAAATCTGGGGGGCTGATCGCCATAATTTCAGCTCACCCGGTGCCAGGGAGGGGCGCCCGGTGGCGCGATGCACGCCTTCCCCGAAAGCAGAAAAAATGTCCCATCCAAAATTCCGTTTGTCCGCCCTGGCTGCGTTGGTGGCCGCGACAGCTGCCGCCTGCCCGCTGGTGGCACAGGCCACCGTGCCCGCCGGTGCGGCAGCCGAGATCATCAGCCTGCAAGGCACAGGTGACCAGCGTGCCGCCTCCGCAGCCGACTGGGGCCCTGCCCGACTGGCCCAGGCGCTGGCCCAGGGCGACTTTGTGCGCACACGCCAGGCCGCCAAGATGGCGCTGCTGTTCGCGGACGACACCCAGCTGCGCCTGCACCAGAACACGGTGCTGCAGGTCAAGGGCGTGGCCACCCCGGCACAGCCCGTGACCACCTTGCTGCTCAACGCCGGCCGTGCGTGGACGCAGACCAAACGCGCCGACGGCAGCCGCCTGAACCTGGAGACACCGGCCGCGACCGCTGCGATCCGTGGCACCGACTGGGACATCAGTGTGGAGGACGATGGCCGCACGCTGATCACCGTGCTCTCGGGCACGGTGGAGTTTTCCAACGCGCAGGGCTCGGTGTCGGTAGGGGCCAACGAAGCGGCGTTGGCCGAAGTGGGCAAGGCCCCCGTCAAGCTGGTGCTGAGCCAGCCACGCGACCGCATCCAGTGGGTCAACGCGTTGCGGGCCGATCCAGTGCCCCACCTGTCGGCCGAGGCCGTGCCTGCAGCACTGGTGCCCGTGCGGGATGCCCTGGCAGCGCGCGACATCGCCGCAGCCCGTGCGGCGCTGGTGCAGGCGCGCACCACGGCCGCACCCGCATGGGTGGATGTGTTCGATGCGGCCGTGGCCCTGCAGGCGGGCGACCTGCTGGCCGCACGCGGGTCGCTGGCGCGGCAGGTGGCTGCGGTGGACGCCGCGCCGCTGCCCGCGTGGCTCATGCAGTCCGACGTACAGCTGATGGAGGGGGAAGGGGCAGCAGCGGCCGGGACGCTGCGCACGGCGCTCCAGCGCTGGCCCGCCCACCCGGCGCTGGTGGCGCAACTGGCGCGGGTGCAGATCCTGAGCGACCGGGTGGACGAAGCGGCTGCCACCCTGGCCCCCGTGCAAGGCACAGCCCACGCCGACCTGGCGCTGGTGCGCGCTGAGCTGGCCCGGCGCCGGGGCGATGCGCCCGGCACGCTGGCCGCCTATGCCGAGGCCCAGACTTTGGCGCCAGGCGATGCACGCGCCTGGCAAGGCCTGGGCAGTGCGCATGCCGAGCGCGAAGACCCGCGCCCCGCCCGCGAGAACCTGCACCGCGCGTTGCAGCTGTCGCCGCAATCGCCCGGTGCCTGGGGCGAGTTAGGGACTCTGGAAACCTTTGTGAACCAGTTCACCGAAGCGGGTCAGGCGTTTGCCACTGCGCTGGGCGACAACCCGGCGGACTACGTCGCGCTCACCGGCCAGGGGCTGCTGCACCTCAAGCAAGGGCAGCCGGATGCCGCGCTGGATGCGTTCTTGCGGGCGGGCGTGATGGAGCCGCGCTATGCCCGCGCCAAGACCTGGACTGCCGTGGCCTACTACCAGCTGGGCCGCCATCAGGATGCGCTGACCACCTTGCAGCAGGCGACCGTACTGGACGACAAGGACCCTGTGCCCTACATGCTGCTGGCGCAGATCCACACCGATCTGTTCCGGCCCGGCGAAGCGGTGGAGGCTGCGCGCGCCGCCGTGGGGCGCATGCCATATCTCAAGTCGCTCAACCAGGTGGCCAACGACCAGAAGGGCAGTGCGAACCTGGGTTCATCGCTGGCATTCTTTGGCATGGAAGACTGGGCGCTGGAGATGGCGCAGCAGAGCTTCTACCCCTACTGGGGCGGCAGCCACCTGTTCATGGCAGACCGCTATGCGGGCGAATTCAACAAGAACTCGGCGCTGTTCCAGGGCTTTCTGACCGACCCCATGGCGTTTGGGGGCAGCCAGCGTTATTCGCCGCTGCTGCAGCAGCCCGGCAGCCACGGATCGGTGGGTGTGACGCTGGACCGCGAGTTCTACCGGATGCGTGCGCCAGCGGTCACGCTCAATGGCCTGGACAACAGCCATGTGCCGGTGTCCTGGTTCTTCAAGGCGCAGACGGCGGATGTGAGTGCCTATCCGTTCGACCTGCAGGTCAACCGCCTTCCTGCCATGCGCGCGGGCGAGGGAGACCTGCGTGCCCATGCCATCACCGCTGGGGTGGGCATGCAGCCCACCGAGCGCATCAACCTGTTTGCCTACGCCAACCAGTTCAGCATGCGCCTGCGCGGCCAGAACGCGCAGGAGACTTCGCTGGACGACACCGTCACCCAGGGCGCCCTGGGCATGGCCTACCGGTGGGGGCCGACGGAGCAAACCTGGATCAAGCTGGGCCGCAGCGTGGACAACCTGCAATTGCTGCGCTACCCCACGGCCTACATCGAGCCACCGTTCCTCACCGTCATGGGCGTGAGCAGTGCCCCGCGCAAGGACTTCAGCGACATTCAGCTGCGCCACACCGTGGACACCACCCCCGGCAGCCGCTGGAGCGTGACGCTGGAGCATGTGCGCGAGCGCCAGAACAACCTGCTGGCGGGCGAGGCCGCCGTGGTGGCTGACATTCCAAACGTGGGCCTGTACCGCGACTACCTCGTCCTGGCAGGCTACAACCGCATTGACCGTCGTTACACCGGCCTCACCCTGGCCACCACGCAACGCCTGGACCCGGCGCTGAGCCTGGACGCAGCCCTGGGGCTGCAGCAAATCCGCCACCGCGTGGACGGCCTCACGCAGAGCTACCTGGTGGGGCTGGATGCCCTGAGCGAAGACCAGGCCCGCCGCGCGGACACCGAGCGCGTGGTCACGCCGCGCCTGGGGGCGGTGTGGCAGCCTGCTGCGGGCACCACGCTGCGCGTGGCCTATCAGGACTGGCTGCGGCCTCTCAGCGTCTCCACCCTCGCCAGCGTGGAGACCGCAGGCATCCCTGTCGAGGACCGACTGGTGGAGGCTGGAGGGCGCCACAAACGCACAGTGGCACAGCTGGGCATGGAGGTGGGTGCCAACACCTTTGTGGGCCTGCGGGCCGACCATCTGCGGGTGAACAACCCTGGCACGATTGGCGTGGACCTGCGCACGCCCAGCCTGCCGTTCCTCGAAGAGATGCGCAACGCGCAGCTGGTCAACCTGTCCACCAGTGATCTGTTGGAGGACACGCCGAGTTTTGAGCGCGGCACGCTGCAGACCTTGGGTGGCACGGTCAACCACATGTTCAGCCGCCGCTGGTCGGGCTACGCCAAGTACCTGTACCAGCACAGCGAAAGTCGCATGCTCGATGGTGGTGCCGAGGTGGTGGGGCGCATTCCCTACATTCCGCGCCATACCGTGGCGCTGGGTGCCACCTGGGCCAGCGCGCAGCGCCTGTACCTGAGCGCGCGCGCGGTGTACCGCTCGGAGCGGTTTGAGGACAAGGAGAACCTCACGCGCCGTGCGCCGGGCTGGGGCGTGGACCTGATGGGTTTCTGGGAAACGCAGGACAAACGCTGGGTGGTGGGCGTTGCGGCCATGAACCTGTGGGCGCCCAAGTCCGACCGGCAAAAGACCCGCTATGTCCTGGATGCGCGCTATCGCTTCTGATCGGGCGGCGGTGCCGCACGCCCGGCAGCGCCAGCGGTGGCTCTCGCTCGCGGCGGGGGTGCTGGCGTTGCTGCTGGTAGGGGCAGCCACGCTCAGCCGCACATGGCATGCGCTGGAGTTCAAGACCTTTGACGTGCTGACGGCGCTGGCGGCCCCCCACGGCACGACCGTGCCGGTGGTGATTCTTGCGATCGACGAGCCGACGTTTCAGGAGCTGCAACAGACCTGGCCATTTCCGCGCAGCGTGCATGCGGCCCTGCTGGAGCGGCTGCGCGCAGACGGTGCCCTGGCCGTGGGGCTGGACATTGTTTTTGCCGACCCCACCACCGAGGCCGAAGACGCCGCTCTGGACCGCACGATGGCCCAGGTGGGGCAGGGCTTGCCCGTGGTGCTGGCCTCCACCCGCGAGAAGATCGACAGCGCCAATGCCGCGCTGTGGATGGACATCCAGCCGCTGCAGCGGTTTCTGGACGCTGGCGCCGACGCGGGCGATGCCGGGGTCGAGCCGGACGACGACTTCGTGGTGCGCCGCGCCCCCGTCGCGCGCGAAGGCTTTGCGCTGCGGCTGGCCCAGCGCGTGACAGAGGCGCGCGGCCAGACCCCGGCGCTGCACCATTTCGACTGGATCGGCTACCGGGGCCCGCGCGGCACGTTTGACACGCGCTCGTACTACCAGGCGCTGGAGCCGGGGCTGCTGCCTGCAGGTTTCTTCAAGGGCAAGATCGTGCTGGTGGGGCGCTCGGCGCGCACCGCCACCGAGCTGGCGCACTCGCAGGCCGACCTGTTCAACTCGCCGTTTGGCACGGCGGGCGGTGAGCGGCTTTTCCCGGGGGTGGAGCTGCAGGCCACGCTGCTGGACAACTACCTCACCGGCGGCGGGCTGCGCAGCGTGTCGGACGCTTGGACTTTGGCGATCACCGTGCTGCTGCTGCCTGTGCTGTTGGGGGCGAGCCGGCGGCTGCACCCGGCGGGCGCGGCGGCGCTGACGGCGGCGCTGGTGGTGGCCATGGGAGCCGTGTCGTGGGGGCTGTTTGCCGGCCCGCGCCTGTGGTGGCCGCCGCTGTTGCCTGTGGCGGCGGCAGTCGCCATTTATGGGGCGGCTGCGCTGGTGGGCTATGCCGTGGTGCGCCAGCGCGCGCGCCAGACGCGGGCGATGTTTGCGCAGTACGTGCCGCCTGCCGTGGTCTCGCGCCTCATTGCGCAGCCCGAGCTGATGCGCCTGGGTGGCGAGGCGCGCGAGGTCACGCTCATGTTCACCGACCTGGCCAACTTCACCACACTGTCCGAGCAGCTCAGTGCCGAGCAGACGGTGGAGGTGCTCACCGGCTACTTCAACGCCATGACGCCGATCGTGCACGCCACGGGCGGCACCGTGGACAAGTTCATTGGCGACGCGGTGATGGCCTTCTGGGGTGCGCCGCTGGACGACCCGCGGCATGCCGAACACGCCGTGGCCGCCGCCATCGCCATGCAGCAGGCCATGCAGGCGCTGGTGGCCGATCTGCGCGCGCGCGGACTGCCGCCCATCCACATGCGGATCGGGCTGCACACGGGGCGTGTGGTGGTGGGCAATGTGGGCTCGGACCAGCGCTTTTCATACACGGCCATTGGCGACGCGGTGAACCTGGCCGCGCGGCTGGAGGGCGCCAACAAGGCGTTTGGCACCGGCATCCTGCTGTCGGCCGCCACCGCAGCGCAGCTGCCGCCCACGGTGGCGTTGCGCGCGCTGGACGATGTGATCGTCAAGGGCAAGACCGAGCCCGTGCGCGTATTCACGCCGTGCGAGGATGCGGCGGTGCGTGATGCCAGCCTGGCCGCGTTGAACGCCTTCCATGCGCGCGACTGGCCCGGGGCCGAGGCACAGCTGGCAACGGTGCTGGAGCGGCTGCCCGGAGACCCGGCCGCTACCCGCCTGCTGGCGCGTGTAAATGAAGCGCGGGCGTTGCCTGCCGATGCGCCCTGGCAGGCCGCCGTGGCGCTCGACAAACTGTAAGAGCCTGTGGACCATCCCCCGCGACATCGTCACCAGGCTCTCTACATCCTTTGACATGTATTCACCGGGGATATGGATGCAGGTGCCATGATGGGGACTTCGCAACTTCATCAGGAAGGACCCTCCCCATGCAAGTACAAGTCAACACCGACGACCACATCCACGGCGGCGATTCGCTGGCGCGCTGGATCACGGACGAGTGCAAGAGCCGGCTGTCCCGCTTTCAGGACCATGTGACGCGGCTGGAGGTGTTCCTCACCGACCTGGATGCGGGCAAGTCCGGTGCCAATGACAAGCGCTGCCGCATCGAAGCGCGCGTCACGGGCCGCCAGCCCATCACCGTGACTGATGAGGCCGACAAGATGGCCAACGCCTTCATCGGCGCGGCCGACAAGCTGGCCCGCGCCCTCGACACTGACCTGGGCCGTGTGAAGGACCGCAATGGCCGTGACACCATCCGTGTGGCCGCCGACGAACGGGATTGAAGTGAATTCGAGGTGAAATAGGCTTCTAGCGCATGATTTTCATGTGCTGGCAGCTATCAATTCGATAGTAATGAAAAAGGCGCTGCAGCCCAAAGGTTGCAGCGCCTTTTTGTTGGGGTCGCCTACAGGTCGAGCACCAGCAGTTTGCTGCGCGCGCGGGAGCAGCAGGGCATGAACTGCTCGTTGGCCGCCTTTTCTTCGTCGGTCAGGTACATGTCGCGGTGGTCCACCTCGCCTTCCAGCACGCGCGTGAGGCAGGTGCCACACACGCCCTGCTCGCACGAGGTCAGGATGTCGATGCCCTCCTTGCGCAGCGCTTCCACCACCGACACATCGGGCGCAATGGGGTAGACCTTGCCCGTGCTGGCAATGCGCACCTCAAACCCCTGGTCGCCCGAGGTGTCCTGCGCCGGGGCGCCAAAGTATTCCAGGTGGATGTGGTCCTGCGCCCAGCCCAGGGCCTTGGCGGTGGTCACCACATGGTCGATGAAGCCTGCCGGGCCACACACGTACAGCCGCTTGTCGGGGCCGGGGGCTGCCAGCACGGCGGCGGTGTCCAGCTTCTGCTCGGGGGCGCCTGCATCGAAGTGGAAGTGGGCGTGGGGCGCAATGGCCGATGTAGCAATTTCAGCAGCAAACGCCGTGCGTTCGGCAGAGCGGGTGCAGTAGTGCAGCGCAAAGTCAGCGCCCGTGCGCGCCAGCCGGTCGGCCATGCACAGCAGTGGCGTCACACCAATGCCGCCCGCCAGCAGCAGCGTGCGCTGTGCAGGGTGCAGCGCAAAGTGGTTGCGCGGCGTGCTGATGGTGATCACGTCGCCCTCGTGCACGCTGTCGTGCATGGCGACCGAGCCGCCGCGCGATGCCGGGTCACGCAACACGGCGATGCGGTAGCGGTGCGACTCGTGCGAGGCATTGCACAGCGAGTACTGCCGAGTCAGCCCGCCCGGCAGGTGCACATCGATGTGCGAGCCCGCGCTGAACGGCGGCAGTGCGGCGCCGTCCAGCCGCGCCAGCTCATAGCTGGCGATGCCCTCGGCTTCGGCCTGCTTCTTGACGACGCGGACCTGCAGGGTCTCCTGCGCGGTCATGCGGCCACCGCCTGTGCTGTGGCAGGCGCGTGTTCTGCCGCCAGCAGGCGGTCCAGAATCTTGCGCGACTGCACGCCACCCGCATCGATGTTGAGCATGAGCAGCTTGCGGTCGGGGTAACGCAGCAGGTTCTCCTGCTGCAGCTCCAGCATCTGCTGGTCCTCCGCAAAGATCTTGCCCTGGCCGTCGCGGATCTGGGTGGTGAGCGACGGGTCTTGTGGCTTGAAGTTGCGCGCCATGCCCCAGAAGTAGTGGATCGACGTTTCGGTCTCGGGCGTGATGAAGTCCACCACGATGCTCGATGCCTTCTTGTCGGCCGGGGCGTTGTAGCCGCCGTTGCCGGCCAGGGCCACGCCCACCTCGATCAGCACATGGCTGGGGGGCGTGAAGTGGCAGATCTGCCAGCGGTCCACCAGCTGGTCGTCGGGCAGGCCGTTCATGCGCAGCGCCATCTTCCAGAACGGGGGGGCTTCAATGCCTTCCATGAAGCGGCTGGTGATCACCTCGTCGCCCTCCACGCGGGTCTTGCAGGGCACCTCGTCGATTTCCTTCTGGCCGATGCTGGTGGAGTGCACATAGGTCTCGTGCGTCAGGTCCATCAGGTTGTCGATCATCAGGCGGTAGTCGCAGGCGATGTGGTACAGCCCGCCGCCGTAAGCCCATTCAGGGTTGTTGGCCCAGGGCAGGTGGTGGATGGTGGCGGGGTCGGCCTTGTCGGCGTCGCCGGGCCACACCCAGATGAAGCCATAGCGCTCCACCACCGGAAAGCTGCGCGCCTTGGGGAACCCCTGCACGCGCTGGCCGGGCATGGACACCGACTTGCCCGTGCATTCCACCCGCAGGCCGTGGTAGCCGCACTGCAGGTGGCCTTCGCACACCGTGCCCAGCGACAGCGGGGCGCCCCGGTGGGGGCAGAAGTCGTCCAGCGCGGCGACCTGGTCGGGCGCGGGGCGGTAGAACACGATCTTCTCGCCGCAGATGGTGCGGCCCAGGGGCTTGTCCGCGATCTCGTCGGGCGTGCAGGCTACGTACCAGGCGTTCTTGGGATACATGGTTGTCTCTCTCCGTGGGTGGATGGTGTCGTTGCAGGCTTGGTATACAGCCCGCTCGCAGATCGCAGGCTAGGTGGGGCGATTGTGCGAAAAAGGCGAGTTCATGTATACATAGTAAAGGCGTAAAGCAGCTATTGCACTCTGGCATATCTTCTAACTTGTTGTTTTGTAATGTGTTGAAGTGTTTTTGAGTGGATGTTGTTTTGGTTTGTGTATACATTGTGCTGACTGACTCTCTCCCTCTCGCTGGTCGTATCGCTCCCTATCGCCATGAACCCTCCCGAACCCCTGACCATTGCCCTACCCGCCGAGGCCGCCGAGGCAGGTACCTCGCAGGCCGTCAAGGCGCAATTGCGCCTGCGCGAGATGATCCTGGCGGGCGAGCTGCCCGGCGGCGCCCGCATTGCCGAGCTGACCCTCGTCGAGAAGCTGGGGGTGTCGCGCACGCCCATTCGCGCCGCGCTGATGCGGTTGGAGCAGGAGGGCCTGCTGCACCGACTGCCCGGTGGCGGCTACGCCGTGCGCACGTTCTCTGAAACCGATGTGGCCGACGCCATTGAACTGCGCGGCACCATGGAAGGGCTGGCCGCGCGCCTGGCGGCCGAGCGGGGCGTGGCCCCCGCCCTGCTGGCCGAGGCCCACGCCTGCCTGGACGTCATCGACAGTGCCCTGGCACCGCCCACGCTGGATGACGAAGGTTTTTCGCGCTATGTGGAGCTGAATGCAAGGTTTCACCTGCTGCTCAGCCGCATGGTGGGCAGCGATGTGGTGGCGCGGGAGCTGGACCGCGTCAAGGGCCTGCCGTTTGCGTCGCCCTCTGCGTTTGTGGTGGTGCAGACGCATTCGGCCCAGGCGCGCGACATGCTGGTGGTGGCGCAAGACCAGCACCGCCAGGCGCTCGATGCCATCGAGCGGCGCGAGGGTGCACGGGCCGAGGCCATCCTGCGAGAGCACTCGCGCATCACCCGGCGCAACCTGCTGGCGGCGGTGCAGGCGTCGCAGGTGCAGGGCTTGCCCGGTGTACAGCTGATCCGCGAGCGGGCATAACGGCCGGTGCAGGCGTCCGGGGCTCCTTGGGTTATTGCATTTGGCGATACCTGAATGCTTGAATTTGCGCTTGTGAAATAACCCAGCCCACGCCAAACTCCCGCCAGCATTTTCTGTATACAACGACTTTCCACAGGAGACAACGATGCAAAAACGCCACCTTCTTCGTGCCTCGGCTGCCGCCGCCATCGCGCTGTCCACCGGCCTGGCCGTGCTGCCCGCCGTGGCGCAGGACAACGTGTTCAAGATCGGCCTGGTTCTGCCCATGACCGGCCAGCAAGCCACCACCGGCCGGCAGATCGAAGCCGCGGCGCGCCTGTACATGGCCCAGAACGGCGACATGGTGGGTGGCAAGAAGGTGCAGCTCATCATCAAGGACGACACCAGTCTTCCTGATGTGACCCGCCGCCTGGCCCAGGAGCTGGTTGTCAACGAAAAGGTCAACGTGCTCGCCGGCATGGGCATCACGCCCTCGGCCATGGCCACAGCCCCGCTGGCCACGCAGTCCAAGACCCCCCTGGTGGTGATGGCTGCCGCCACGTCCAGCATCACCGAGGCCTCGCCCTATGTGGTGCGTACCAGCTTCACGCTGCCGCAAGTGTCGGTGGCCCTGGCCGACTGGGCACCCAAGAACGGCATCAAGAAGGTCGTGACCCTGGTGAGCGACTATGGCCCCGGCATCGATGCCGAAAAGTTCTTCAACCAGCGCCTCACGTTCAACGGCGGCCAGGTGACCGAAGCCCTGCGCGTGCCGCTGCGCAACCCCGACTTCGCTCCCTTCCTGCAGAAGGTGCGCGACGCCAAGCCCGACGCGCTGTTTGTCTTTGTGCCGTCGGGCGCGGGCGCTGCCGTGATGAAGCAGTTCCTGGAGCGCGGCATGGACAAGGCCGGCATCAAGCTTATCGGCACCGGCGACGTGACGGACGACGATCAACTCAACGACATGGGCGATGGCGCCCTGGGCGTGGTCACCTCGCACCACTACTCGGCTGCGCACCCCTCGCCCATGAACAAGAAGTTCGTGGAAGCCTTCGAGAAGGCCAACAAGGGCCTGCGTCCCAACTTCATGGCCGTGGGCGGCTATGACGGCATGCGCGTGATCTATGAAGCGCTCAAGACCACCAAGGGTGCCGGCGGCGGTGACGCCCTGCTGGCCGCCATGAAGGGGCAGATCTTCGAAAGCCCGCGCGGCAAGGTGTTCATCGATGCGCAGACCCGCGACATCGTGCAGGACGTGTACCTGCGCAAGGTGGAGCGTGTGAGTGGCCAGCTGTACAACGTGGAGTTCGACGTGATCAAGGACGTCAAGGACCCCGGCAAGACTAAATAAGCCCCCTGAGCCGCGACCCGCTCGGTGTGTCCGCCAGATGCGGCCACTCTTCGTTGCCGTCCAAGCCTGCGCAGGCAGGCTCGGAGCCGCGGCACTCAGCCCCCAGGGGGACGCCGCCAGCGCGGCGGGGCGGCCCTTGCACGGCGGCCGCTGGTCTGGCCGCGCCAGTATTTACGGGCAGGCTCCCTCTCGATCCGTTCGGACTGAGCCTGTCGAAACCGGGGGCCGCAGGTTGAACGTCCGGCTTTGGTGATTCGTCGCACTTCCACAGCCCTGAGCAGGGTGGTGCACTTTTGTCTTCAATGAAGTGATTTCATGCTGACCATTCTTTTCGACGGCGTTGCCTACGGCATGCTGCTGTTCATCCTGGCAGTCGGCCTGGCCGTGACCATGGGGCTGATGAACTTCATCAACCTCGCGCACGGGGCCTTTGCCATGGCGGGGGGCTACATCACCGTGCTGCTCATGCAGCGGCTGGATGTGCCTTTCCTCGTCTGCCTGCCCATCGCCTTTGTCGGTACGGCCTTGCTGGGCGGCGTGCTGGAGCGCACGCTGTACCGCCCGCTGTACCACAAGGCCCACCTGGACCAGGTGCTGTTCTCCATTGGCCTGGTGTTCATGGCCGTGGCCAGCGTGGACTACTTTGTGGGCTCCACGCAGCAGATCATGCAGCTGCCTGAATGGCTCAAGGGCCGTACCGAGATCGGCAGCGGTGCCCTCATGCTGGGCATGGGGCACTACCGCCTGTTCATCATCGCGGTGTGCGCTGCGCTCACCGTGGGCCTCCAATATGTGCTCACCAAGACCCGCTTCGGCAGCCGCCTGCGCGCCAGTGTGGACGACCAGCGCGTGGCGGCGGGCATGGGCATCAACGTGAACATCGTGTTTTTGTCCACCTTCGCTTTCGGGTCCGGCCTGGCGGGCCTGGGCGGTGCGCTGGGCGCGGAGGTGCTGGGTCTCGACCCGAGCTTCCCGCTCAAGTTCATGATCTACTTTTTGATCGTGGTGGCGGTCGGCGGCACCTCGTCCATCACCGGCCCGCTGCTGGCCGCGCTGCTGCTCGGCATTGCCGACGTGGCAGGCAAGTACTACATCCCCAAGCTGGGCGCCTTCATTGTGTACAGCCTCATGATCCTGATCCTCATCTGGCGCCCCCAGGGCCTCTTTGTGCGCAAGGGGGGCAAGTGATGTCGAACCTGCAAAACACCTTGCTGCAGGCCCGGCGCTTTCGCTGGTGGGAGCCCGTGCTGTGGCTGCTGGCCTTTGCCGCACCGTTGGCGCTGCCGAGCCACGCCCTCATCATCAACGAGATCGCCATCGTGGCGCTGTTCGCGATTTCGCTGGACCTCATCCTGGGGTACACGGGCATCGTCTCGCTGGGCCATGCGGCTTTCTTCGGGCTGGGCGGCTACGCGGCCGCGCTGTTTGCCAAGCATGTGATGCCCGACCCGCTGGTGGGCCTGGCCGTGGGCATTGGCGCGGCCACCGTGCTGGGCGCCGTGGCGTCGCTCACCATCATGCGCGGCACCGATCTCACCCGCCTCATGGTCACGCTGGGCGTGGGACTGGTGATGCTGGAGCTGGCCAACAAGCTCGACTGGCTGACCGGTGGCGCCGACGGCCTGCAGGGCGTGATGATGGGGCCGGTGCTTGGCCAGTTCGAGTTTGACCTGTACGGCCGCACGGCCGCGTGGTATTCGCTCACCGTGCTGCTGGTGTTCTTCCTCATCGCGCGCCGCATCGTGCAGTCGCCTTTTGGTGCCACGCTCAAGGCCATCCGCGACAACCGGCTGCGCGCCATGGCCATCGGTATCCCGGTGACGGCCAAGCTGGCGCAGGTGTACACGCTGGCCGCTGCGCTGGCCGGTGCCGCGGGCGCACTGCTCACGCAGACCACAGGCTTTGCCTCGCTCGACCTGTTCGAGTTCCACCGCTCGGCCGACGTGATGCTGATCCTGGTGATCGGCGGCGTGGGCTGGCTGTATGGCGGCATCCTGGGCGCCATTGGCTTCAAGCTGCTGCAGGACGTGATCTCGTCCATTACACCGCAGTACTGGACCTTCTGGGTGGGCTTGTTCCTGGTGGTGCTGGTACTGGTCGGGCGTGACCGTCTGTTCCGCCCCTGGACCTGGTTTGGCGCCGGTCGCAAGGCCGGGGCTGCCTCCAAAGCGGGAGGCCATTGATATGAACACGACAACTTCCACCACCGTGCTGTCGGCCAAGGGCTTGGTCAAGCGTTTTGGCGGCATCACGGCCACCAACAACGTCACGCTGAACCTGCAAAAGGGCGCGCGCCATGCGCTCATTGGCCCCAATGGCGCGGGCAAGACCACGCTCATCAATCTGCTGACTGGCGTGCTGGAGCCCACCGAAGGCTCCATCACCCTCGAAGGCCAGGACATCACGCGCCTGGCGCCGCACCAGCGTGTGCAGCGCGGCATGGTGCGCACCTTCCAGATCAACCAGCTGTTCGACACCCTCACGCCGCTGGAGACACTGGCGCTCACCGTGTCGCAGCACCAGGGCCTGGGCGGCAAGTGGTGGCAACCGCTGGGCGCGCGCAAGGCGGTCACCGAGCGCTGCGAGCAACTGCTGGAGCAGTTCCACCTCACCTCAGTGATGGCCGAGGAAACGCGCGTGCTGGCCTACGGCAAGCGCCGCCTGCTGGAGATTGCGATTGCGCTGGCCTGCGAGCCGCGCGTGCTGCTGCTCGACGAACCCGTGGCCGGTGTGCCCGCCGGCGAGCGCGAGGAGCTGCTGCAGACTGTGGCGGCCCTGCCCGCCGATGTCTCGGTGCTGTTGATCGAACACGATATGGACCTGGTTTTCAGCTTTGCCAACCGCATGACGGTGCTGGTCAACGGCACCGTGCTCACCGAGGGCGACCCGGACACGATTGCCAATGACCCGCAGGTGAAGGCGGTGTACCTCGGCCATGGGGAGGATGCGCATGTCTAAGACAGAACTCCTGCGCATCGAGGGCCTGAGCGCGGGCTACGGCGAGGCCGTGGTGCTGCAAGGCATTTCGCTGGCCCTGCCCGAAGGCGACACGCTGGCCCTGCTGGGGCGCAACGGCACGGGCAAGACCACGCTCATCAACACGCTGGCCGGAGCCACGCGCCAGCATGCCGGCACGGTGAGCCTGGCCGGCGTGGCGCTGCACAAGCTGCCCCCGCACGAACGCGCAGCGGCCGGCATCGGCTGGGTGCCGCAAGAGCGCAACATCTTCAAGTCGCTCACGGTGCACGAGAACCTCACGGCCGTGGTGCGCCCGGGCCGCAAAGGATCGACCGCACGGCCGTGGACGCCCGAGCGCGTGTACGAAATGTTCCCGCGCCTGGCCGAGCGCAAGACCAACCTGGGCACGCAGCTCTCGGGCGGCGAGCAGCAGATGCTGGCCGTGGGCCGCGCGCTGGTGCTCAACCCGCGCCTGCTGCTGCTGGATGAGCCGCTCGAAGGCCTGGCGCCCATCATCGTGGAAGAGCTGCTGCGCGCCATCCGCCGCATCACGCGCGAAGAGGGCCTGTCGGCCATTATCGTGGAGCAGCATCCGCAGGCCATCCTGGCCATCTCGGACCACGCCGCCGTGCTGGACCGTGGCACTGTGGTGCACACCGGCAGTGCCGCCGAGCTGAGCGCCCAACCCGAGCTGCTGGACCGCCTGCTGGGCGTGGCACGGTAGCGCGCGCCATGCAAGCCGTGCATCGCAGAACCCTTCTGGCCTGGCTGGCAGCGTCGTTCGGCGGTGCGGCCAGCGCGCAGGCCGCTTTCCCCTCACGCCCGCTGCGCATCGTCGTGCCCAATGCGGCGGGCGGTGCGGCCGACATCACGGCGCGCACGGTGGGCCAGAAGATCGCCGGCCCGCTGGGGCAAAGCGTGGTCATTGAGAACAAGCCCAGCGCTGGCGGCGTGGTAGCGGGAGACCTGGTGGCGCGGGCTGAGCCCGACGGTCACACGCTGCTGCTGGTGAGCAGTGGCACGGCGGTCAGCGCCGCGCTGTTCCAGTCGCTGCCGTTCGACACACTCAAGGACTTTGCGCCTGTCTCGTTGCTGGCCACGTTTGATCTGGCCGTGGTGGTGAAAGAAGGCGGGCGTTTTGCCACCCTGGCCGAGCTGCTGGCTTATGCGCGTGCCCACCCGGGCAAGCTCAATATCGGCACGCCACAGATCGGCACCACACAGAACCTGGCGGCCGAGCTGTTCAAGGTGACGGCGGGCATCGACGCGCAGGTGGTGCCTTTCAACGGCACGCCGCCGGTCATCACGGCGCTGCGGGGTGGCGAGATCGACGTGATGATCGACATCCTGGGTGGTCTCATGCCACAGATCGGCGCCAAGGCCCTGCGGCCGCTGGCTGTGATGGGCGCGCAGCGGGCGCCGCAGTTGCCCGACGTGCCCACGGTGCGCGAAAGCGGCGGGCCACTGGCGGGCTTCAACGTCACGTCGTGGAACGGCCTGGCCGTGCCCGCCAAGACACCTGCTGCCGTGGTGGAGCGTCTGTCGCGCGAAGTGCAGACCGCACTCGCCCAGCCCGATGTGAAAAAGCGCCTGCTGGAACTGAACCTCAATGCCCAGGGCAGCACCCCCGCGCAACTGGGCGAGCACCTGGCGGCCGATGTGCGCCGCTGGAGCGACGTGATCGCCCGGGCCAAGATCGCGCGGCAGTGACGGTTGCTGCGCTTCGGCTTTTGTGACCGAAAGGCAAATCGGATGAACATCACACACATCGGCCTCGTGGGCTATGGCGAGGTGGGCAAGATCTTCAGTGCGGGCTTGCGTGTCCAGCCCGGCGTGGCCTCGGTCGCTGCCTGGGACCTGAAGCTGGCCGACCCCGCGCACCGCGACGCCCTGCAGAAGCACGCCGCGCAAGCGGGCGTGGTGGCCGTGGATGGGATGCAGGCACTGTGCGCGCGCTGTGACTGCATCATCTCGGCCGTCACCGCATCGAACACGCTGGCCGTGGCGCAGGAGACCGCGCAGCACATCCGCCCCGGCACCGTGTTCCTGGACCTCAACTCGGCATCGCCCGGCACCAAGCAGCAGGCCGCTGCGCTCATCGAGGCGCGGGGTGCACACTATGTCGAGGCGGGCGTGATGACCTCGGTGCCCCCCTACGGCATCCGCGTGCCCATGCTGCTGGGCGGCGCGCAGGCCGCCGCACTGGCCACCGTGCTGACCAGCTGGGGCATGGATGCCAAACCCGTGAGCGAGCAACTGGGCGTGGCCAGTGCCATCAAGATGTGCCGCAGCATCATGATCAAGGGCCTTGAAGCCCTGGTGATTGAGAGCTACGCCACCGCCCGCCACTACGGCGTGGAAGATCATGTGCTGCCCACCTTGGCCGAGACCTTTCCCTCCATCGACTGGCACGAACAGGGTCGCTACTTCTTCAGCCGCGTCGTGCAGCACGGCCAGCGCCGCGCCGAAGAGATGCGCGAATCGGCCCACACGGTGCACGAGGCCGGCATGGAACCATTGATGACCTCGGCCATCGCTGCCAAGCAGCAGTGGGTGGCCGACCTGGCGCGCGAAGGCGTCTTTCACGGCCTGCCCAAGGACGCGCGCTGGCAGGACTATGCTGACCGGGTGTTGGGCAGTGAGTCATCCCTGTCCGGCGGGAACTGACAACGCGCTTCTGCGGTCGCTGCTACCACTGCAGCCTATTGAAACTGGCGCGGCTCAAAAAGCGAGGGACGCCGAGCAAGGGCCGCCCCGCAGCGAGGGCGTCGTTCCCCCTCGGGGGGAAGGTGCGCAGCGCCTCAGGGGGGGCTTCTATACAACGCCTGCAGCGTCGTCCGAATCAGCTCCGCCATCGCCTGCTGTGTGAGTGTGGCCGGGCGTTGCGAGCTGACGGCCATGAACAGCTTGCTGCGCAGGCGGGTGCTGCCGCCTTCCTCCTCGCCGTCCCCATCGCTGCTCGCGCCGTGGATGGGCCGGGTACTGAACACTTCCGATTTGCCCGACGTGGTGACCGCATTCATGGGCAGCACCGCACAGCCCGCGCCATCGGCCACCAGGTCCAGGATGGCGGCCACGCCGTCGATTTCCAGGCTGATCTGTGGGCGCTTGCCGCGTGCTGCCAGTTCGGATTCCACCAGCATGCGGATGGAGTTGGGGCGCGTGGGGATGACCAGCGGAAAACGCGGCAGCTCGTCCAGCGGCAGGGGCGTGCGGGCCGGGGCATCGGCCTCCGCCTCGCTCTGACCGGGGGCGCGGCGCTGCACCAGAAACAGGTCTTCCTCCAGCAGCGCCGTGGTCTCGATGCCCGGCGCGGGCGTGGTGTTGTAAAGCAGTGCGATGTCGAGCAGCCCGGTGGTCAGCGATTCGCGCATGGCCACCGACAGGCCCTCGCTGATGGCCAGCGCCGCGTCCGGCATCTTCACGCGGAAGGCGCGGGTCAGCGGCACCGTCAGCACCTTGGCAATGCTGGGCGGCAGGCCGATGGCCACGCGCCCGGCCAGGGCGCCGCGCACGCGGCCCAGCTCCTCGCGCGCGCGCTCGACCTGGTGCAGGATGCCGCGCCCGTGCTCCAGCAGCAGCTTGCCCGCCTCAGTGGGCGTGGCGCCCCGGCCGTTGCGCACCAGCAGGTTCTGGCGCAGCTCCACCTCCAGCAGGCGCACCTGGCGGCTCAGTGCGGGCTGGGCAATGTCCAGCACCACCGAGGCGCGGGTAAAGCTGCCCAACTCGGCCACGCGCACAAAGTATTCGATCTGCTTGAGGTCCATACGCAAGGCTCTCTGCTATTTGCAATAGCTGTGGGTCAACGATCACGGAATGATATATCTGGTAGTGCCGGTGCCGCCTTCATGTTTGGGCCGCCGCTGCCCACAATCGGCGGCATGTATACAACTGCACGCACCGCCTGGGCCACCCGCAGCCCGGCAGGAGACAACGCATGACGGCGCCAGTGATCCGAGGCATTTCTTCCATGGCCACGCGCCAGGTGCTGGCAGACCTAGTGGCCGGTTTTGCGCAGCAGTCGGGCACGCAGGCCGCCATCGAATCGGTGGGCGGTGTCGACGCTGCCAAACGCGTGGTGGCTGGTGAGGCCTTTGACGTGGTGATCCTCGCCTCCGACGCCATCGACAAGCTTTTGGCTGCGGGCCACCTGCTGCCCGGCAGCAAGGTGGACTGGGTGCACTCCGGCGTGGCCGTGGCCGTGCCTGCCGGCGCGCCGCTGCCCGATCTGTCCAGCGAAGACGCGGTGCGCCAGGCCGTGTTGGCAGCGCCCAGCATCAGCCTGTCCACGGGCCCCAGCGGCGTGGCACTGGCCAAGCTGTTCGAGCGCTGGGGCATTGCCGATCAGATCGCCCCGCGCATGGTGCAGGCGCCCCCCGGCGTGCCCGTGGGCTCGCTGGTGGCCAAGGGCGAGGTGGCGCTGGGCTTTCAGCAACTGAGTGAGCTGCTGCATGTGCAGGGCATCCAGACCGTGGGCCCGCTGCCACCGGCCATCCAGATCACCACCACGTTTTCCGCAGGCGTTGGCGTGCATTCGCAACAGGCGGATGCAGCACGTGCGTTGCTGGCTTACCTGGCTTCTCCCGCTGCGGCGGACGCCAAGCAAAAGCAGGGCATGACCCCCGCCTGACCGATCACAAGAACACCTTCCAGGAGCACCCAAACATGAGCCTCATCATCGACTGCCACGGCCACTACACCACGGCCCCCAAGGCGCTGGAGAACTGGCGCAATGCGCAGATCGCCGGCATCAAAGACCCAGCCGCCATGCCCAAAGTGGCAGACCTGCACATCAGCGACGACGAGCTGCGCGAGTCCATCGAGACCAACCAGCTCAGGCTGATGAAAGAGCGCGGCAGCGACATCACGCTGTTCAGCCCACGCGCCAGCTTCATGGCCCACCACATCGGCGACTTCAATGTGTCCAGCACCTGGGCCGCCATCTGCAACGAGCTGTGCTATCGGGTCTCCACGCTGTTCCCCGACCACTTTGTGCCCGTGGCCATGCTGCCGCAAAGCCCCGGTGTTGACCCCGCCACCTGCATCCCCGAGCTGGAAAAGTGCGTGCACGAATACGGCGCCGTGGGCATCAACCTGAACCCCGACCCCTCGGGTGGCCACTGGACCAGCCCCCCGTTGACCGACAAGCACTGGTACCCCATCTACGAAAAGATGGTGGAGTACGACCTGCCCGCCATGATCCACGTGAGCACCAGCTGCAACGCGTGCTTTCACACCACCGGCGCGCACTACCTGAACGCCGACACCACGGCCTTCATGCAGCTCATCCAGGGCGACCTGTTCAAGGACTTCCCCACGCTCAAGTTCCTGATCCCGCACGGCGGCGGCGCGGTGCCTTACCACTGGGGCCGCTTCCGAGGCCTGGCGCAAGAGATGAAGAAGCCGCTGCTCGACGAGCACCTGATGAACAACGTGTACTTCGACACCTGCGTGTACCACCAGCCCGGCATCGACCTGCTCAACACCGTGATCCCGGTGAAGAACGTGCTGTTTGCCAGCGAAATGATCGGCGCGGTGCGGGGCATTGACCCCACCACCGGCAACTACTACGACGACACCAAGCGCTACATCGAGGCGTCCACGATCCTGAGTGCCGACGACAAGCACCAGATCTACGAAGCCAACACGCGCCGCGTGTTCTCCCGACTCGATTCACGCCTGAAGGCAAAGGGGCTCTGATATGTTTGAACTTGGCGTTGTCTATCGCAACATCACCCGCGCTGACCGCGCAGCCGCTGACGGCCTGGCCGCCCTCGGCTCGGCCACCGTGCACGAGGCCATGGGCCGCGTGGGCTTGCTCAAGCCCTATATGCGCCCCATCTACAGTGGCCAACAGGTCAGCGGCACGGCCGTCACCGTGCTGCTGCAGCCTGGCGACAACTGGATGATGCATGTGGCGGCCGAGCAGATCCAGCCCGGCGACATCGTGGTGGCGGCTGTCACCTCGGAGTGCACCGACGGCTACTTTGGCGACCTGCTGGCCACCAGCTTCCAGGCCCGGGGCGCGCGCGCGCTCATCATCGACGCCGGTGTGCGCGACGTGAAGACGCTGCAGGAGATGAACTTCCCCGTGTGGAGCAAGGCCATCAGCAGCAAGGGCACCATCAAGGCCACGCTGGGCTCGGTCAACATCCCCGTGGTGTGCGCCGGTGCACTGGTCACGCCGGGCGACGTGATCGTGGCCGACGACGACGGTGTGGTGTGTGTGCCCGCCGCCCGCGCGGCCGAGACCCTGGCCGCCGCGCAAAAGCGCGAGAGCTTTGAGGGCGAGAAGCGCGCCAAGCTCGCCAGCGGCGTGCTGGGCCTGGACATGTACAACATGCGCCCCGGCCTGGAGAAGGCGGGCCTCAAGTACATCGATTGAGCAGTTTTTCAGTCTTTTGGGCTGCAGGCGCTAGTCAATCATGCGCTTGCAGCTATGTAATTAATAGCAAGCAGCTTCTTCTTTCCATGCGTTGTTCCGTGTCTCCCGTTTCTCTCTCCCGCCGTGTGGGCCTGGCCGTGGGCCTGGCCACAGCCCTGGGCTGTGTGCCCCAGTTCGCCTCGGCGCAGGCGTTTCCGTCCAAGCCCGTGCGCATCATCACGCCCTTCCCCGTGGGCGGTGGCCCTGACGGCGTGGCCCGCCTGGTGGCCGACAAGTTGTCCAAGAGCTGGGGCCAGCCTGTGGTCGTCGAGAACCGCCCCGGTGGCAATGGCTTCATCGCCATCGACGCGTTCAAGCGCGGCGCCAAGGACGGGCATGACCTGATCGTGCTCGACAACGTGCACCTGGCCGCCTACCCCAGCCTGTTCAAGAAGCTGCCCTACGACACGGCCAAGGACTTCGACACGCTGCTGCCGCTATTCAAGACCTATTTCTTCTTTACGGTGGCCGCCAACAGCAAGTACAAGGCCGTGAGCGACATCGTGGCCGATGCCAAGGCCAACCCTGGCAAGCTCAACTACGGCTCCTGGTCCATCGGCAACCCGGTGCACCTGGGCTCCGAGCTGTTTGAAAGCGCCACCGGCACGCAGATGGAGCACGTGCTCTACAAAGAAACCACGCAGCTCTACACCTCGGTCTCCACCGGCGAGCTGTCGTTTGCGCTGGGCAGCGCCGCCACAGCCGGGCCGCTGCAACGTGCGGGCAAGCTGCGCTTTCTGGCCGTCACCGCGCCGCAGCGCCTGGCCAGCTTTCCGGATGTGCCCACTGTGGGCGAATCGGGTGGCCCCAAGGGCTTTGAGGTGACGGGCTGGAACGCCATCGCGGTGCCGCCCGGCCTGCCCCCTGCCGTGACCGACAAGATCCGCAAGGACATCGAGCAGGCCCTGTCCGGCGCCGATGTGCAGGAGAAGTTCAAGAGCTTTGGCTACGAGCCCTTCCCCACAACGCGCGCGCAGTTCGGCCAGTTCGTCAAGGACGAGAGCCAGCGCTTTGGCGACGTGATCAAGAAGGCCAACGTGTCCCTCGACTGACCTGCCCCACCCAGCAACCAAGGACCCACGCCCATGAGCGAATTCACCAAGACCCCCGGCTGGCTGGACTGGTACGCCGGCCCCAGCAAACCCCGCTTCCAGGTGCCTGCGGGCGCCGTGGACGCGCACTGTCACGTGTTCGGCCCCGGTGCCGAGTTCCCCTACGCACCCGAGCGCAAGTACACGCCCTGCGATGCGAGCAAGGCGCAGCTCTATGCACTGCGCGACCACCTGGGCTTTGCGCGCAACGTGGTGGTGCAGGCCACCTGCCACGGCGCGGACAACCGCGCCATGGTCGATGCGCTGGTGCACTCGGGCGGCAAGGCGCGCGGCGTCGCCACCGTGCGCCGTTCGGTGACCGACGAGGAACTGCAGGCCATGCACGACGCCGGCGTGCGCGGCGTGCGCTTCAACTTCGTCAAGCGCCTGGTGGACTTCACGCCCAAGGACGAGCTGATGGAGATTGCCGCGCGCATCGCCAAGCTCGGCTGGCACGTGGTGATCTACTTCGAGGCCGTGGACCTTCCCGAGCTGTGGGACTTCTTCACTGCGCTGCCCACCACCGTGGTGGTGGACCACATGGGCCGCCCCGATGTGAACAAGCCGGTGGACGGACCGGAGTTTGAGCTGTTCCTGAAGTTCATGCGCCAGCACCCCAATGTGTGGAGCAAGGTGAGCTGCCCCGAGCGCCTTTCCGTGACTGGCCCCAAGGCCCTGAACGGCGAGCAAAATGCCTACACCGATGTGATCCCGTTCGCCCGCAAGGTGGTCGCAGAGTTCCCCGACCGCGTGCTCTGGGGCACCGACTGGCCGCACCCCAACCTCAAGGACCACATGCCCGACGACGGCCTGCTGGTGGACTTCATTCCGCACATCGCCCCCACGGCAGAGCTGCAGCAAAAGCTGCTGGTCACTAACCCCATGAAGCTTTATTGGCCAGAGGAGGTCTGAGATGCCGCTCGACAAACCCTACCTGGACGTGCCCGGCACGACCATCTTTGATGCGGAGCAAAGCCGCAAAGGCTACTGGCTCAACCAGTTCTGCATGAGCCTGATGAAGGCCGAGAACCGCGCGCGCTTCAAGGCCAACGAACGCGCCTATCTGGACGAGTGGGCGATGACCGAAGAGCAGAAGCAGGCCGTGCTGGCGCGCGACCTGAACTGGTGCATCCGCCTGGGTGGCAACATCTACTTTCTGGCCAAGATCGGTGCCACCGACGGCAAGAGCTTCCAGCAGATGGCGGGCAGCATGACCGGCATGACGGAAGAGGAATACCGCAACATGATGATCAGCGGCGGCCGCTCGGCCAATGGCAACCGCGTGATCGGTGAAGACGGCGACGCACAGGCGCACCGGCAGCCGCAAGGTGCGGCGGGCAAGAAAGGAAATTGACCATGGCCAAGATCACCGCCTCCGTGTTCACGTCGCACGTGCCTGCCATCGGCGCTGCGCTGGACCTGGGCAAGACGCAGGAAGACTACTGGAAGCCGCTGTTCGCGGGCTACGACTTCTCCAAGCAGTGGATGAAGGACAACAAGCCCGACGTGATCTTCCTGGTCTACAACGACCACGCCACGGCTTTCAGCCTGGAGATGATCCCCACGTTCGCCATCGGCACGGCCGCGCAGTTCCAGCCCGCCGACGAGGGCTGGGGCCCCCGCCCCGTGCCCGTGGTGCAGGGCCACCCAGACCTGGCGGCGCACATTGCGCAGTCGGTCATCCAGCAGGACTTTGACCTCACTATCGTCAACAAGATGGATGTGGACCACGGCCTCACCGTGCCGCTGTCGCTGATGTGCGGCGAGCAAGACCCCAAGACGGGAGCCTGGCCCTGCCCGGTGATCCCGTTCGCCGTCAACGTGGTGCAGTACCCCGTGCCCAGCGGCCGCCGTTGCTACAACCTGGGCCAGGCGATCCGCAAGGCCGTGGAGAGCTACGACGAAGACCTCAACGTGCACATCTGGGGCACGGGTGGCATGAGCCACCAGCTGCAGGGCCCGCGTGCCGGCCTCATCAACAAGGAGTTCGACAACGCCTTCCTCGACAAGCTCATCAGCGATCCCGAGGCCGCCGCCAGCATCCCGCACATCGACTACGTGCGCGAGGCGGGCAGCGAAGGCATCGAGCTGGTGATGTGGCTCATCGCGCGCGGCGCCATGGCCGATGTGGCCGGTGGCAAGCCGCCGAAGGTGGCGCACCGCTTCTACCATGTGCCCGCGTCCAACACCGCCGTGGGCCACCTGATTCTTGAGAACACCTAAAAAACACGCCAAAGGACACACACCATGACCATCAAAGTCGCACTCGCAGGCGCTGGCGCCTTCGGCATCAAGCACCTGGACGGCATCAAGAACATCGACGGCGTCGAAGTCGTCTCCCTCATCAGCCGCGACCTGGCCAAGACCCAGGAAGTGGCCGACAAGTACGGCATCAAGCACGTCACCACCGACCTGGCCGACAGCCTGGCCATCAAGGAAGTGGACGCCGTGATCCTGTGCACGCCCACGCAGATGCACGCCAGCCAGACCCTCGCCTGCATGGAAGCGGGCAAGCACGTGCAGGTCGAGATCCCGCTGTGCGACGTGCTGGCCGATGGCGAGAAGGTCGTCGCCCTGCAAAAGCAGACCGGCCTGGTCGCCATGTGCGGCCACACCCGCCGCTTCAACCCCAGCCACCAGTACGTTCACAAGAAAATCACGGCCGGCGAGTTCAACATCCAGCAGATGGATGTGCAGACCTACTTCTTCCGCCGCACCAACATGAACGCGCTGGGCCAGCCCCGCAGCTGGACGGACCACCTGCTGTGGCACCACGCTGCCCACACGGTGGACCTGTTCGCCTACCAGGCGGGCAGCCCCATCGTCAAAGCCAACGCCATCCAGGGCCCCATCCACAAGGACCTGGGCATTGCCATGGACATGAGCATCCAGCTCAAGGCGGCCAACGGAGCGATTTGCACGCTGAGCCTGAGCTTCAACAACGACGGCCCCCTGGGCACCTTCTTCCGCTACATCGGCGACACCGCCACCTATATTGCCCGCTACGACGATCTGGTGAACGGCAAGGAAGAGAAGATCGACGTGAGCAAGGTGGATGTGTCGATGAACGGCATCGAGCTGCAGGACCGCGAGTTCTTCGCCGCCATCCGCGAAGGCCGCGAGCCCAATGCCAGCGTGGCGCAGGTGTTGCCGTGCTACCAGGTGCTGCACAACCTGGAGCAGCAGCTCAACGCAGGCTGATTGCAAGCCAAATTGGCTGCTGGCGCTTATCCAATAAGCGCCAGCAGCTATTCATTTGATAGGGATGGGGTGTGCGGCCTCATCCCTTCAATGCCGTCTTGTGCTCAATGACGCGCGAGACCAGGCCGTAGTCCACCGCCTCCTCGGCCGACATCCAGCGGTCCCGCTCGATGTCTGCCAGCACCACCTCCAGTGGCTTGCCCGTCTGCCGGGCAATGGTGCCCGCAATTCGCTCACGCGCTTTCACCATCTCGCGCGCCTGGATGGCGATGTCGCTGGCCGGGCCACCCGCGCCGCCGCTGGGCTGGTGGATCAGAAAGCGTGTGTTGGGCAGGCAGAACCGCCGCTCGCGGGGTGCCGCCAGGTACAGGTGCGTGGCCGCGCTGCCCACCCAGCCGGTGCCGATCATGTTCACCGGCGCAGAGATGAAGCGCACCAGGTCGTGGATCGTGTCGCCCGACTCCAGGTGCCCGCCGGGCGAGCTCACCAGCATGTCGATGGGCTCGGCGCTCTCTGCGTCCAGCGCAATCAGCCGCCGCGCCACATCGGCGGCCACGGTGTCGGTGATGGTGCCGAAGACCAGCAGGGTGCGCGCCTTGAAGGCCTTTTCTTCCAGGTACGAGGTGCGCGGCTCGGCGCCTTGGGTGGGGGCTGGAGCGGGTGTGGTGGTGTCTGGCGTGTCCATGGGGCAAGTCCTTGCGAGTGATAGGACTGCCTTGACGAACGAGAGACGCCGGGCGTGACATTTCTCTGCGCTTGCATATTCAGGCCAGCGCTGCATGGCGGACCCACTGGCCCGCACTGCGCCCCTCGGACTGTTCAGCCTGCGGTCACGCGTTGCCCCGGCGCGATGGTGGGGGGCGCCGCATTCAGCGTCTCGATCGCAAAGCCCGCCGCCGCCTTGTAGCGGGCCATGAAGCCCTCGCGTTCCTCACGTGGCAGCACGTCGTCAATATGGTCGAACACCCCGCCGCAGCGCTCGTCCACCAGCCCCAGCAGACCAAACGGGCCGGAGCCCCGGTTGCGCAGCACCAGCGCAGAGATGTCCTTGCACAGCTTGTCGTCATAGGCACGCAGCGCCTGCGGACCCACACCGTGCGCGATGAGCTGCGCCCCCAGCACGCGCGCATCCACGATGGCCTGGCTGGCACCGTTGGAGCCCACGGGGTACATCACATGCGCCGCGTCGCCCAGCAGCGCCACGCGGCCGTCTACCCAGGTGGGCACAGGGTCGCGGTCGATCATGGGGTACTCAAAAATGTCCTTGGCGCCGCGCAGCATGGCGGGCACGTCCAGCCAGCTGTAGTTCCAGCCCTCGAAATGGTGGATGAACTCCTCCAGTGCCACGCGCCGGTTCCAGTCGCCCTGCTGCCAGCCGCCCTGGTTGTCTACCGTGATCTCGGCGATCCAGTTGATGGTGGCCAGGCCCGTGGCCGGGTCGGGCGGGGTGATGGGGTAGAACACCACACGGTGCCGCAGCGAGCCCACGCCCACAAACGACGCGCCCGTGCGCACCGGCACCCCGGGCGTGGTGCCGCGCCACATGATGGCACCGCCCCACTGGATGGGCGGCTGCGTGGGGTGCATCTGCGCCCGCACGGCCGAGTGCAGGCCATCGGCGGCAATCAGCAGCGATCCGGCTACTTCACGCTTCTCTCCGTCGCGTGTCTCGACAATGGCGGTGACGCCGTTCGCATCCTGCCGGTAGCCCACCACCCGCTGCCCCAGCTGCACTGCGTCGGTTCCCAGGCGCTCTCGCACGGCGTTGAACAGCATCATCTGCAGCTGCCCCCGGTGCACCGAATACTGCGGCCAGTGGTAGCCCGCCTCCAGCCCGCGTGGCTCGGCGTACACCTCGTTGCCGTTGCGACCCACCAGCGCCCATTCGCGCGCCTGCAGGCCGATCGTGTCCAGCACCTCGTTGCCAAACCCCAGGTCATGCAGTTCTCGCACGGCGTTGGGCTGCAGGTTGATGCCCACGCCCAGCGGCTGCAGCTCGGGCACCGATTCAAAGACGATGCAGGGCACGCCGATCTGGTGCAGGGTGAGGGCAGTGGCCATGCCACCGATACCGCCGCCGGCGATCAGCACGGGGCGGGGCGAGGAGGGGTGTGAAGTAGGAGTAGGTGCGCCAGACATGCCGAGATTGTCCATGCAACGGCGGGTGGAGCTTGTCGCGGACGCCGCAGGCGAATCGGGGGAATAGCGGGTGGCTTTTTGCTGCGGGTTGTGCCCGTTCAGCCAGCCTTGTCAGGCGTAGCTACCTATGTAGCTCCCAGACCAAAGGGTTAGGCTGCATTGCAACTGCTTGGGGGCATTGGAGTGAGTACTACCGGCCAGGCGCTGTTGTTTGGCGACTCAGCATGGATTGTTAGAGTTCAGTAATGGCCACTTCTAGCTTCATTGCCTATCGCTCAATCTACGCTGTCTCGCAGGACGGGGGATCGAGAATGGTTTGTCTGTCCATCGGCGCTCCGTATCAGATGTCGCAAGACGAATGGGCATGCGCTGTTGGCCTCAGTGGACTGCACGAGAATCTGCACGACATACATGCGGCAGATTCCTGGCAGGCGCTTCAGTTGGCAGCGCAATTCATCCGGAAACTACTTGGATACTTTGTCGAAGAGGGTGGCAAGTTGTATTGGCCCAGCCCTGACGTGGAAATTGCACTGCAAGAGTTGTTTCCGTACACAACTGGCCCAAGGAATGGTCCGTAGTAACCCAGAGGCCGCTATGGGCCCTGAGCAGCCGCCTGCTTCAAAGAACCGCAATACATTCACTCGGGCGCAAAATGCCGCTCCACGTAAGGTCTCCTGCCGCAGGATCGGACGTACCCAGCGGCGTTTCCAAGCACCTCAGCGTCGCCTGGTGATGGCTTCTCTCTGTTCATCGCTCATCTGCTCAAGCTTGTCGTGCAAGTCACGCCACGAGCCCTTGTGGCGAGAGCCGAAGATGAGCAAGCTGGCGAGTGACCAAAACAGCCCGAACGCAATCACTAACCCCACCCATGTCAGTAAGGCCTCCAGGGGTTTGTAGTCACCGCCCCGCATCACCAGCGCCCCGGTACGCCAGGCCCATAGCAACAGACCCAGGGGCGCCAGGGCAAAGGCAACTCCAACGGCCAGCCCCACACGAGGTAACGCCTTGCCCAGACCGACCACTACCCAGCAAACTGCCACCATCGTGACCAGTGCGGCCAAGTGTCCAGGGAGGACCACCCAGCTCAAACACGCCACTAGCACCTGCACCATCGCCGTTCCCACAACCGAGCCCTGGTTGCCACCGCGCTGTGTGGCGCTGGCCGACTCTGGCATCGAGTCACCATGCTCCAGCCTGCTGTGCAAAACCTCCCGTGCGATGGCCATCGTTGGTGCCGCAAGTTGACCTTCGGCGATTCGGCGTTCCAGCTCCTCGATGGGCATGTCGTGGTACAGCGCAGCCAGTGAGGCCCGTTTCTTTTCGCTAAGAACGTTCGTCATCGTGGCAGTCAACGGGTAGAAGGGGCGTTGTTTGCCCCGGCGACAACTGGAGCGGTGGAGGTGGTAACGGCTATGGTTCCGGCACGGAGAGCGCACCCGACGGAGCCGCAGCGAGGTGCACTATAGCCCGCGCTATGCCTGAAGAAAGTGTTGATGTCCCTCATGGCGTGGCGTCCATGGAACCGATGCCAATCGTTTGCAGACCGAAGAGTTCGTTTGGGACGAGGCGGCTTTTCGCGAGCTCTGCATCCCGTGGCGAGGTCGAGGCGTGCTCGCTCTGCATTGGGTCTCCATCTTCTGCCCTGGTGCGCGTCCAGTCAGCCTGTGGCACCATGCTCCGATGCGAAAAGACGAACACACCGTGGCGCTCGTAGGCGCCAGCCGCAGTGCCTTGGTGCGCGCCGCCACGCGCCTTCTAGGCCCGGCCGATGCTGAAGACGCGGTGCAGGACGCCTATGTGCGCGCGCTGGAGGCCAATGCCCCTGCGCTCAATGCTGCCCAGGCTTGGCTGCTGACAGTGGTGCGCAATCTGGCCATCGACCGTTTGCGGCGGCGCCAGTGGATGGCGCAATGGCTGGCTGAAGCCGTGCAGAGCGCGCACGCCGATGTCGCTGGCGCGGTCGCACCTTCTGCGGAGGCCGATGCGGCTCTTGCGCAGCAGGCCACGCTGGCGCTGCGGCGACTTGCCGAGTATGTGACGCCTGCGGAGGGCGCTGCGTTGCTGTTGCATGCGGTGTTCGACGCCAGCCATGCCGAGCTGGCGCAGGCCAGCGGTCGGTCTGAAGCAGCCAGCCGCCAGCAACTGCGCCGCGCCTTGCAGCGGCTGCGGCAGGCGCAGGAGGGCGACGAATCCAGCCATGAACCCAAGGGCGCCACCGCAGCAGCGCTGCGCCTGTATCTGCAGTCGCTGCAATCGCGAGACCCACAGACACTGTGGGCGCTGCTGCGCCAGCCGCCCGTCAGCGCGGGGGCGGTGCATGCCGCAGCCCAGGCGATGCAGCTTGTGCCACCGCGTGCCCAGCACGCAAGCGCCACTGTGGGTGGGGTGGTGCAGGTAGGCGGGCAGTTGGGGCTGGTGCTCACGCTCGATGGTGTGACGCTGTGCGTGGTGCCGCTGGGGCCACACGCCGAGCAAGTGCATGACGCCGTGGTGGCCTGACCCGCGCACCTGCAGCTGCCACTGGTAGGAAGAAGGCAAGACGGAAGGACGTTTGCAGCACCATGATCCAGCAGCCCGCGCCCACCTTCTTTGCCACCCCGCAGGCGTTCCGCGATTGGCTGGAGCGCCACGCCGCCAGCGCGACGGAGCTGCTGGTGGGTTTTCACAAGGTGGGCTCGGGCCGCCCCAGCATGGGCTGGCCGGAGTCGGTGGACGAAGCGCTGTGCTTTGGGTGGATCGATGGCATTCGGCGGCGTATTGACGAGCACACGTATTCGATCCGCTTCACGCCGCGCAAGCCGTCGTCGATCTGGAGTGCGGTCAACATCGCCAAGGTGGAGCAGTTGCAGGCGGCAGGCCGCATGACGCCTGCGGGGCTGGCCGCTTTCGCGCACCGCAAGGCCGACAAGTCGGCCATCTACTCGCACGAGCAGGCGGGGGTGGCCGAGCTGCCGGTGGCGCTGCAGCGTGCATTCCAGCGCAACAAAGCCGCGTGGCGGTACTTTCAGGAATCCACACCGCCCAGCTACCGCAAGGTGATGCTGCACTGGGTCACATCCGCCAAACGCGATGCGACCCGGGAGGCCCGGTTTGCGCAGCTGATGGCCGCCTGCGCAGCGGGTGAGCGCATCGAGTTGTGGGCGAAGCGGACGCCCAGTACCAAGACTTAGCCGCTCCCAGCCCAGCCCCAAGCCCGAGCCACCCGGTAGGTTGCCGCGCTTGCCGTAAGCTCGCGGCATGCAACAAAGAAACCTTGGACCTTTCTCCGTCTCGGCCATCGGCCTGGGCTGCATGAACCTTTCGCACGCCTACGGCGCCCCGGTGTCTGCCGAGCAGGGCGAACGCGTGCTGCTGGCCGCGCTGGATGCGGGCGTGACGCTGTTTGACACCGCCACGCTGTACGGCTTTGGCGCCAACGAAACCCTGGTGGGCCGTGTGCTGAAGCAGCACCGCAGCCGTTTCACCCTGGCCAGCAAATGCGGCATGCAGGGCGTGGATGTGAATGGCGACGGCAAGCTGGTGCGCGTGATCGACGGCCGCCCCACCACGCTGCGCCAGACCAGCGAAGACAGCCTGCGCCGCCTGCAGACCGACGTGATCGACCTGTACTACCTGCACCGCTGGGACAAGACGGTGCCCATTGAAGACAGCATGGGCGCACTGGCCGACCTGGTGCGCGCGGGCAAGATCCGCAGCATCGGCCTGTCGGAGGTGTCGGCCGCCACGCTGCGCAAGGCGCACGCGGTGCACCCCATTGCTGCGGTGCAGACCGAGTATTCGCTCTGGACGCGCAACCCCGAGATTGCTGTGCTGGACGCCTGCCGAGAACTGGGCGCCTCCTTTGTGGCGTTCAGCCCCGTGGCCCGTGGCTTTCTGTGTGGCGATCTGCGCGATGTGAGCACGCTGGATGCCAAGGATATCCGCCGCGCCATGCCCCGTTTTGCGCCCGACGCCTATGCCGCCAATCTGAAGCTGCTCGATGGCTACCAAGCCATTGCGCACGATGTGGGTTGCACCCCCGCCCAGCTGGCGCTGGCATGGCTACTGCACAAGGCCGAGCACATCATCCCCATCCCCGGCACCACCAGCGTGGCGCATTTGCAGGACGACTTGGGCGCCGTCGATGTGCGGCTGGATGCCGCCACCATGGCGCGGCTGGACGCGCTGATCAACGAGCGAACGGTGGTGGGCAGCCGCTACAACGCGCAGAGCGCGAGTGAAGTCGATACCGAGACGTTTGAAGACCGCGCAGCGTGAGCGGCGCGGTCTGGGGGGACATCAGCACCGCAGCTTCACTGCGGCCTGAGAGGGCGTGTGCCAGGTGTCAACGCCCGCGCAGGTTTCCCTTGTCATCTGCAATCACGATCTCCACGCGGCGGTTCATGGCGCGGCCTTCGGGCGATGCGTTGTCGGCCACCGGGTGGGCCTTGCCGTAGCCGCGTGCGGTGATGCGGCTGCTGTCCACACCGCGCTGCACCAGCGCATCGCGCACGGCCTGCGCTCGGCGGTCTGACAGGTCCTGGTTGTAGCTGTCGCCACCCACGCTGTCGGTGTAGCCCTCGATCAGCAGCTTGCGGTCGGGGAACTGCTTGAGGAAGTTGGACAGCTTGTCCAGACGTGGGGCCGCTTGGGCCGACAGCTCGGCCTTGTTGAAGGCAAACAGCACATCGCCCAAGGTCACCAGCAGGCCGCGTTCGGTCTGCTGGGCTTCGAGTTCGCGCAATTGCGCTTCGAGTGCGCGCACGCGGTCTTGTGCCGCATTGGCCTGGGCCATGGCAGCGGTGGCTTGCGCCTGCTGTTGTGCGGCGCGTTGCTCGGCGCTCATCGCCTGCTGCTGGGCTTGCTGGGCGCGCAGGCGGGCCGCGTCAGCCTCTTGGGTGCGGGCCTGCAGACGGATGCGGTCGGCTTCGCTGCCTGCCTGTTGGATGTTGGCATCGAGCTGGCGTGCGCGGGCTGCGTTGGTGGCGATCTCAGCGCGTTGGCGGGCGATGTACGCCAGGTGGTTGGTCTCGGACGTGTCGCGGTCATCGGCCCACACGCGGTCGGCCTTGGCCAGTGCGTCGGTGGCTTGCTTCAGTTCGAGCTGCGCGTACTGGTTGACGGCCGGGTCTCCTGCAGCGGTGCTCACTGCGGTACGGGCCTCTTCCAGCGCGGGCGATGGGGTGGTGCTTGCGCACGCGGCCAGCAGGCCAACGGCAATCAGGCTGGTGCACAGGGCGGTGGTGCGATGAAAAAAGCGGTGCATGGTCAGGTGTTCCTTGAAATGGGGTGGGGCAATCGCGGGGCCTCAACGGTGTGGTGCCTGAGGCGAAGCCAGGGGGCGCGGTGGCCCCATGGTTGGCGCTGGCTCAGCGGGGCGATCGGCGGTTGATTTCTTCTTGCAGTGCGCGGATACCGTCTTGCACTTGGGCGAAGTTGGCGGCATTGCTGGCCGCGTCTGCGCGGGTTTCAGCGACACGGGCATCTACCTCGGCCTCAGCGGCCAGGCGGCGTGCTGCCACATAGTCCTTCTCTGCCATCGCTTTTTCGGCCTGCATCAGCTTCTCGCGTGCTTGCTGCAGCTGCACGGGGGCGCTGGTGGCCACAGCCGGGGCAGCCGCCACGCGGTTGACGGTGGTGCGGGTGACCGCCATCTGTTCGTTGGGCGCCGGGGTGGAAGAACAGGCGGCCAGTGCGCCCAGTGCGAGTGCCGCTGTGGCGGTACGAATCAATGCGGATGAATGCATGGTGTGGTGGACTCCTCTGGAGGTGGTTGGGTAGGCCGTGCCGACGTATCGGGCGGGCCACCAGGGGGTTCTGGTGTTGATGCATTGTTGGGGCACGCCCGGCAAGCAGGCGTAGGCCCTGCCTCTGTATTGCTGTGGGGCATGTCTTACGAACACTTGCAAACAAGGCGCTCTCCATTTGCTTGAAGGAGAGTGGCTTGTTGCGTTCGGGAACTCTCATCTCCCCCGGGTCTCGATCAATGACAGCGCGCGCACGCAGCGTGTTGTTGCGGGTGCCCTTCACCCGTACGCCACGTCCCATGGCCGGGCACCTGCGCGGGCGCTGCGCACGCCTGCTCCATCACCGCAACACAACGAAGAGGAGAGTCACTGCATGCCGCCATCCACCTTTTTTACCTGGGTCCAGGAGACCACCTTTGCGGGCGTGCCGCTATGGAGCCTGTGTGTGGCCCTGGCAGCGGCTGTCGCTACCTATGCCGCCATCCTGGTGGTGTTGCACCTGCTGACCCGCCGCGCCAAGGTGTGGGCCACGCAGTCACACAGTGGCATGGCACTGACCCTGGTGGATGTGCTGGAAGGCACGAGCCGCACGCTGGTGCTGGTAGTGGCGCTGCTGGTGGGCGCAAGTCTGCTGGACCTGCCTGGCCGCTGGGAGAGCCGTCTGAGCCAGCTGTGGTTTGTGGCCGTGGCGCTGCAGATGGGGCTGTGGGGCATGCGCGCGATCGGTATCGGCGTGCGCCGCTATGTGGAGCGGCACTCGTCCAGCGGCATGACGCAGGTCAGCGCCTCGGCCACGCTGATGTCGTGGGGGCTGCGCACGCTGCTGTGGAGCGTGGTGCTGCTGGCCATCTTGTCCAACGTGGGGGTGAACATCACGGCCTTCATCGCCAGCCTGGGGGTGGGTGGTATTGCCGTGGCGCTGGCGGTGCAGAACATCCTGGGCGACTTGTTTGCCTCGCTGGCGATTGCGGTGGACAAGCCTTTTGAGGTGGGCGACTTCATCGTGGTGGGCAACGTGTCGGGCACGGTCCAGGTGATCGGCCTCAAGACCACGCGCATCCGCAGCCTGCAGGGCGAGCAGATCGTGATGTCCAACACCGACCTGCTCAAGCAGACCATCAGCAACTTCCGCATGCTGGAGCGGCGGCGCATCGTGTTCACCTTTGGCGTGGCCTATGGCACCACCCCCGAGCAGGCCGAGGCGATTCCAGGCGTGGTGCGCAAGCTCATCGAGTCGCACCCGGAGCTGCGCTTTGACCGTGCGCATTTCAAGGCACTGGGCTCCAACTCGCTGGACTACGAGGTGGCCTACATCGTCGAAGACCCGGCCTACAACCTCTACATGGACTTGCAGCAGTCCATCAACCTGGGGTTGCTGCGCGAGTTCAAGGCCATGGGGGTGGAGTTCGCATTCCCCACCCGCACGGTGCACATTGCCAGCGCACCGCCGCAGGCACCTGCTGCTGCGGTGTCCTGATTGCGCAGGCGGGTACTGCGTAGGCAAAAAAAAGCCGGCAGCCTTTGCAGGCCGCCGACTTGAACAGGGTAGTTGCCTCTAGCGCTTTTTCAACTTCTCAAAGAAAGCTTACTTGGCGACCACGCGCACCATTTCCAGGCACTTGTTCGAGTAGCCCCATTCGTTGTCGTACCAGCTCACGACCTTCACGAAGGTGCCGTCCAGCGCGATGCCGGCGTCCGCGTCAAAGATCGAAGTACGGGTGTCGCCACGGAAGTCGGTGGCCACCACCTTGTCTTCGGTGTAGCCCAGCACGCCCTTCAGCGTGCCTTCGGACTGGGCCTTCATCTCGGCCTTGATTTCTTCGTAGGTGGCGGCCTTTTCCAGCTCCACTGTCAGGTCCACCACCGACACGTCGGAGGTGGGCACGCGGAAGGACATGCCGGTCAGCTTCTTGTTGAGGGCTGGGATCACCACGCCCACGGCCTTGGCAGCGCCAGTGCTGGAGGGGATGATGTTTTCCAGAATGCCACGGCCACCGCGCCAGTCCTTGTTCGACGGGCCGTCCACGGTCTTTTGCGTGGCGGTGGCGGCGTGCACGGTGGTCATGAGGCCGCGCTTGATGCCCCACTTGTCGTTCAGCACCTTGGCCACGGGGGCCAGGCAGTTGGTGGTGCACGATGCGTTGGAGATGATGGCCTGGCCTGCGTAGGTGTCGTGGTTCACGCCGAACACGAACATGGGGGTGTCGTCTTTCGACGGAGCCGACAGGATGACCTTTTTGGCGCCAGCGTCCAGGTGCTTCTGCGCGGTGACCTTGTCCAGGAACAGGCCGGTGGATTCGATCACCACGTCGGCGCCGACTTCGTTCCACTTCAGGTTGGCGGGGTCGCGCTCTTGCGTGAGGCGGATCTTCTTGCCATTGACGATCAGGGTGTTGCCCTCGACCGCCACGGTGCCCTTGAAGCGGCCGTGCACCGAGTCGTACTGAAGCATGTACGCCAGGTACTCAGGCTCCAGCAGGTCGTTGATGCCTACGACTTCGATGTCGCTGAAGTTCTGGATGGCCGAGCGCAGCACGTTGCGGCCGATGCGGCCGAAGCCGTTGATACCAATCTTGATCGTCATAGGGAGCCTCTTCAAAGTTGCAAAGTCGAAATCATGAATTGGCCGCCGCGCGCCCGCTGGCAGCGGTGCGCAGCGGGCAAAGGGCGTTTTAACGGGCCTTCTTGGCGGGCTTCAGGCGGGCCGCGCCGATGGCCACCAGCACTGCGTCGGCCACGTTCTCTTCGGTGAATCCGAAATGCTTGAACAGCACAGGCGCAGGGGCAGATTCGCCGTAGGTGTCGATACCCACCACGGCGGCGCAGCCGTACTTCCACCAGCCGTCGGTCACGCCCATTTCCACGGCCACGCGCGGCACGCCGGCGGGCAGCACGCTGCTCTTGTACTTGGCGTCTTCGCGGTCGAAGGTGGTGGTGCTGGGCATGGAGACCACGCGCACCGGCACCTTCTTGTCGGCCAGCAGGCGCTGGGCCTTCAGGGCCAGCTGCACTTCGGAGCCGGTGGCGATGATCACGGCCACGGGCTTCTTCTTGAGGCCCACATCGGCAGGCTCGCTCAGCACGTAGGCGCCGCGCGAGATGTCGCCCAGGTCGCGCTTGGGCGCATAGGGCAGGTTCTGGCGCGACAGGGCCAGCACGGTGGGCTTGTTGCGGTTGGACAGGGCCACGCTCCAGGCCACGGCGGTTTCGGCCGTGTCGGCAGGGCGCCACACATCCAGGTTCGGGATCAGGCGCAGGCTGGCCACATGCTCGATGGACTGGTGCGTGGGGCCGTCTTCGCCCAGGCCGATGGAGTCGTGCGTGAACACGTGGATCACGCGCTGCTTCATCAGCGCGGCCATGCGGATGGCGTTGCGGCTGTAGTCGCTGAAGGTCAGGAAGGTGCCGCCGTAGGGGATGAAGCCACCGTGCAGCGCCACGCCGTTCATGATGGCGGCCATGCCGAATTCGCGCACGCCGTAGTTGATGTGGCGGCCACCGATTTTTTGGCCGTTTTCGAGCGCGGTCTGCACCACGTTGCCCTGCATGTCAAAGCGCAGATTGGGTGTGCTCTTGGTGTTGGTGAGGTTGGAGCCTGTCAAGTCGGCGCTGCCGCCCAGCAGTTCGGGCAGCGCGGCGGTGAAGGCTTCCAGCGCCAGCTGGCTGGCCTTGCGGCTGGCCACAGTCTCGCCCTTGGTGTGCGCTGCCACCACGGTGTCCACGGCCACTTGCGCAAAGTTGGCGGGCAGGTCGCCCTGCATGCGGCGGGTGTATTCGGCAGCCAGCTCGGGGAAGGCCTTGCTGTAGGCGGCAAAGCGGTCATTCCAGGCTGCTTCGGCTTGTTGGCCGCTGGCCTTGGCGTCCCAGCCGGCGTAAACGTCTTCGGGGATGGCGAAGGGCTCTGCCGTCCAGCCCAGGGCTTCGCGGGTGAGCTTGATTTCTTCAGCGCCCAGGGGCTCGCCGTGGGCCTTGGAGGTGTTGGCGCGGTTGGGGCTGCCCTTGCCGATGTGCGTCTTGCAGATGACCAGCGTGGGGCGCTCGGTCTGCTTCTTGGCTTCGGCAATCGCGTCCGCCACCTTGTCGGCATCGTGGCCGTCGATGGGACCGATCACGTTCCAGCCGGCGGACACAAAACGCAGGGCGGTGTTGTCGGCAAACCAGGGCGTCACCTGGCCGTCGATGGAGATGCCGTTGTCGTCGTACAGGGCGATCAGCTTGTTCAGCTTCCAGGCGCCTGCCAGCGAAATCGCTTCCTGGCTGATGCCTTCCATCAGGCAGCCGTCGCCCAGGAACACGTAGGTGTTGTGGTCCACCACGGCATGGCCTTCGCGGTTGAACTCGGCGGCCAGCAGCTTCTCGGCCAGCGCAAAGCCCACGGCGTTGGTGATGCCCTGGCCCAGCGGGCCTGTGGTGGTTTCCACGCCGGGGGTGATGCCCACTTCGGGGTGGCCGGCGGTCTTGCTGTGCAGCTGGCGGAAGTTCTTCAGCTCGCTCATGGGCAGGTCGTAGCCCGTGAGGTGCAGCAGCGAATAGATCAGCATCGAACCGTGGCCGTTGCTCAGCACAAAACGGTCGCGGTCAAACCACTGGGGGTTGGTGGGGTTGTGCTTGAGGTGGCGAGCCCACAGGCCCACGGCCATATCGGCCATGCCCATGGGGGCGCCGGGGTGGCCGGAGTTGGCTTGTTGAACGGCGTCCATGGCCAATGCGCGGATCGCATTTGCCATCTGTTGGGATTGCTGGGTGTTGGCCATGGGGGAGTGGTTCAGGGTGGGAGGTTCAGGGGAAACCCGGCATTTTACCGGCGCGGCTTTCACCCGCCTGAATAGGCCAGCCGTGCGCTGGGCGCAGGGCGGCAATGCACTACAGTGCGGGCCATGCAAGGACTGCACCTCACTGCCGATCTCCAGGGCTGCCGCTGCGCCAGTGCCTGGCTGCTGGACGCCACCGCCCTGGGCCGGGCCTGTACCGATGCGGTGCGCGCCGCCGGGCTGCAGGCCGTGGGGCAGTTGTTTCATGAGTTTCCGGCCACGGCGCACGGCCCTGGTGGGGTGACTGCTACTGTTTTGATAGCAGAGTCCCACCTGTGTGTGCACACCTGGCCTGAGCAGCGCGCGGTGACGCTGGATGTGTATGTGTGCAATTTCGGCGCCGACCATTCGGCCAAGGCACATGCGCTGATGGACGCGCTGCTGGCCTTGTTCCAGCCCACGGCCGTGGATCGCCACGCGCTGCACCGGGGTGTGTTGAGCGGGGTGGCTGCATGAGTCCTGTTCACCACCAGGTGCCAGCCCTGCTGCTGGCCGCCGGCCGGGGCGAACGCATGCGCCCCCTGACCGACACCACGCCCAAGCCCCTGCTTCTGGTGCAGGGCCAGCCGCTGCTGCAGTGGCACCTGCAGGCCTTGCTGGATGCGGGTGTCGAGAGGGCGGTGATCAACACCGCATGGCTGGGCGGGCAGATCAGCGGGTATTTTTCCAGCGTTTTTACCTCCAAGCGCAGGAAGAATATGCCTGAGCAGCTATCAATTTCATACTCCCACGAAGGAGTGGACTTTGGTGGCGCGCTGGAAACTGCGGGTGGCATTGCCCGTGCGTTGCCCCAGCTCGGCCCGGTGTTCTGGCTGGCGGCGGGCGATGTGTTTGCGCCCGACTTTGTGTTCGACCGCGCGGCGGTGGCTGCCTTCGAGGCCAGCAACCATCTGGCCCACCTGTGGCTGGTGCCCAACCCCGCCCACAACCCGCGGGGCGACTTCGGCCTGTCGGCCGACGGCCTGGCGCTGAACCTGCCCGCCGACGACCCCGCACCGCGTTACACCTACAGCACTATCGCCCTGCTGCGCGCCGAGCTGTTTGCGCTGCCCTGGTGCGACATTCCGCCGGGCAACCCCGGCGGCATCAAAGCCCCGCTGGCGCCACTGCTTCGCCGGGCCATGGACAATGGCCGCGTCAGTGCGCAGCTCTACACCGGCCGCTGGACCGATGTGGGCACGCCCGAGCGGCTGGCCGAACTCAACACTCTTTCTCTCGACGCGCCATGAACACCACCGTGCCTGCCTCCGTCTATGCCCAGCGCCGCGCGCACCTTGCTGCCCAGCTGGGCCCCGGGGGCATTGCCATCATTCCTACGGCGCTGGAGCGCCCACGCAACCGGGACAGCGACTTTCTGTTCCGCCACGACAGCTACTTCTATTACCTGACCGGCTTCACCGAGCCCGGCGCCTGCCTGGTGCTGGCGCACGACGACCGCAGCACGCTGTTCTGCCAGCCCAAGGACCTGGAACGCGAGATCTGGGATGGCTACCGCCTGGGCCCGGCTGCTGCGCCCGCAGCATTGGGCGTGGACGCCGCGCATTCGATGGCGGAGCTGGACAGCAAGCTGCCGCGCCTGCTGGAAAACACGGCCTGCGTCTGGTACCCGTTTGCCACGCACAGCGGTCTGGCTGCCCGCGTGGAGGGCTGGCTCAACGTGGTGCGCGGGCGGGTGCGCTATGGCGCCATCTGCCCTGCCGAGCAGAACGACCTGTGCACCTTGCTCGACGAGATGCGCCTGTTCAAGGACGCGTATGAGCAGGACATCATGCGCCGCGCCAGCGCCATCAGCGCGCAGGCCCACATCCGCGCCATGCAGCGCTCGGCCCGCATGCTGCGCGCCGGGGAGGATGTGCGCGAATACCACCTGGATGCCGAGCTGCTGCACGCGTTCCGCGACGCGGGCTCGCAGTACCCGGCCTACAGTTCCATCGTGGCCGCGGGGGCCAACGCCTGCGTGCTGCACTACCGCGCCGATGCAGCGCCTGTGCGCGACGGCGAGCTGGTGCTGATCGACGCAGGCTGCGAGCTGGACAGCTACGCCAGCGACATCACCCGCACTTTCCCGGCCAACGGCAAGTTCACCGGCCCGCGGCGCGCGCTGTATGACCTGGTGTTGGCCAGCCAGGATGCGGCTGTGGCGGCCACCAAGGCAGGCGCACGCTTCAACGACCCGCACGACGCCACGGTGGCCGTGCTGGCGCAAGGCATGCTGGACCTGGGCCTGCTCGACAAGAACAAGGTGGGGTCGGCGCAGGACGTGATCGACAAGCGTGCCTACTTCCAGTTCTACATGCACCGCACCAGCCACTGGCTGGGCATGGACGTGCATGACTGCGGCAGCTATGTGGAGCCCGGCGAGGTGGGGCAGACCAGCGAACGCAAAGACCCGCTGTCGGGCGAAACGATCACCAATCGCCCCAGCCGCATCCTGCGGCCCGGCATGGTGCTGACCATCGAGCCCGGCATCTACGTGCGCCCCGCCGAAGGGGTGCCCGAGCAGTTTCACAACATCGGCATCCGTATCGAAGACGATGCCATCGTCACCGAGACGGGTTGTGAGCTGATCACGCGCGGCGTGCCGGTGAAGGCCGACGAGATCGAAGCGCTGATGCGCGCCTGAGCGTGGGCAAAACCATGGCCGTGGACACCGCTGCCGGAGCCGATGCGGCGCATGCTCCGGCTCAGCCCGGCAAGTGGCGGCTGGGCGGCGCGCTGTGGCTGCTGGGCATGCCCGGCGTGGTGGCGGTGGTCTGGACGCTGCTTCCCACCCTGAAGGCCAACGAAGCCCTGCTGCCGCTGGCGCCAGAGGTTGTGCTGTTGCTCAGCGGGTTGCAGACTTCGGCGCTCCTGGCGCTGGCCGTGGCGCTGGGGGTGTGGCTGGCGCCCCGCGTGGGGCTGCAGGCGCCTGCAGTGTCTGCCTGGCTGGGCGGGCAACCTGCCTGGCCTGGGCTGAGAGCCCAATTGCTGCCCGGCATCGTGGGCGGTGTGGCAGGCGCTGCGTGGCTGTGGGTGCTGTCCCGGCTGGCGCCCACGGCGCTCCAGCCCTCCGATCCTGCCAGTGCGATGCCGTTGGTGGTCAAGCTGCTCTACGGCGGCATTACCGAAGAGCTGATGGTGCGCTGGGGTGTGATGACCCTGCTGCTGTGGCTGGGCTGGCGCCTGTTGCAGCGCGGGCAGGGGCGGCCGGGCAAGGGATTGGTGGCTTTGGCGGTGCTGCTCAGTGCCGTGTTGTTTGCCGTGGGGCACCTGCCTGCCGCGCAGGCGGTGGCCGGCGTGTTGACCGTGCCGGTGGTGGCGTTCGTCTTGGTGGGCAACACGGTTTTTGGCTTGGTGGCCGGCTGGCTCTTTGCGCGCCAGGGCCTGGAAGCCTCGATCATTGCGCACGTGCTGGCGCATTGGTTGTCATCCCCGCTGCTCTGACGCGCTGAGCCCTGTTGCTGCGGAACGGGTAACTCGCATGTAACCGCTTCGTGTGAGAATTGAAACTCGATTACATCCCCAACGACCGAGAGAAAAGAGACATGTCCATGCCTACCCGCCGCGCCACCAAGATTGTTGCCACCCTGGGTCCTGCGTCGAGCGACCCGGCGCTGCTGGAGGCGATGATCCGAGCGGGGGTGAACGTGGTGCGGCTGAACTTCAGCCACGGCAAGGCCCAGGACCACATCGATCGCGCCGCCACCGTGCGTGCTGCAGCCCAGCGTGCGGGCCGCGAAGTGGCCATCATGGCCGACCTGCAGGGCCCCAAGATCCGCGTAGGCAAGTTTGCCGAGGGCAAGGTACAACTGGAGCCGGGCGCCAAGTTCGTGCTCGATGCCTCGCGCTCCGAGCTGGGCGACATCGATGGCGTGGGGCTGGACTACAAGGAGCTGCCGCGAGACGTGAAGGCGGGCGACCTGTTGCTGCTCAACGATGGCCTGATCGTGCTCACCGTGGATGCGGTGCGCGGCGAAGAAGTGCACACCACCGTCAAGGTGGGTGGCGAGCTGTCCAACAACAAGGGCATCAACAAGAAGGGCGGCGGCCTCACGGCGCCAGCCCTTACGGCCAAGGACATGGAAGACATCCGCACGGCGATGAGCTTCCAGGCCGACTATGTGGCCGTGAGCTTCCCCAAGAACGCGACCGACATGGAAATGGCCCGCCAGCTGTGCAACGTGGCAGCCTCCGAGTTCCGCCACAAGCCCGGCCTGATCGCCAAGATCGAACGCGCCGAGGCCATCCCGCACCTGGAGGCCATCCTGCGTGTCTCCGACGGCATCATGGTGGCGCGTGGCGACCTGGCGGTGGAAGTCGGCAACGCGGCAGTGCCTGCCCTGCAAAAGAAGATGATCCGCATGGCGCGTGATCTGGACAAGGTCGTCATCACCGCCACGCAGATGATGGAAAGCATGATCACCAACCCCGTGCCCACGCGCGCCGAGGTGAGTGACGTGGCCAATGCCGTGCTGGACGGCACCGACGCCGTGATGCTGAGTGCCGAAACGGCCGCTGGCCGCTACCCGCTCGAAACCGTGGAAGAGATGGCCACCATCTGCGCTGCGGCCGAAGCGGCGGAAGACCACCAGCTGGATGCCGACTTCACCGGCCAGACCTTTGGCCGCATCGACCAGTCCATCGCCATGGGCGCGCTGTTCACAGCCCACCACCTGGGCGCCAAGGCCATCGTGGCCATGACCGACAGCGGCGCTACGGCCCTGTGGATGAGCCGCCACAGCATCCGCATCCCTATCTACGCGCTCACCCCCAAGGTGGCCACGCAACGCAAGATGGCCATGTACCGCAACGTGCGCCCCTTGCTCATGGACACCAGCGCCGACCGTGACACCGCGCTGGACCAGGCCGAGCGCCACCTCAAGAGCCGCAACATCGTGCAAAAGGGCGACGTGTACGCCATCACCTGCGGCGAGCCCATGGGGGCACCCGGTGGCACGAACATGCTGAAGATCTGCGTGGCCAGCTGACTGGCAGAGGGGCGCTCCCTCACCGCTCCTGCGCTACGCCCTCGAGGCGATTACGCCGGACGGCGGTCAGTGTGCGTTGCCCTGTGGCGACTTGTGCAGCAGCGCTGCCTGCCAGCGGGGCGCCCGCGCGGCCAGGGCATGGATGGCCGCTGCGGCCAGCCCCCCGGTGAGCAGGCCCGCCAGCACATCGGACGGAAAGTGCACGCCCAGGCAGACGCGGCTCCAAACCATCGCGGCCGTGACAGCAGCGGCCAGCCAGGTCAGCCCGCGGACCGGCCGCAGTGCGAGGCTGGCCGCCAGTGCGGCGGCGCCTGCTACATGCATGCTGGGAAAGCCTGCGCGCGCCGCGTGCTCGATCCATTGCACGCCAATGCCCAGTTGCGCAGGTCGCGGCGCCGGTACGGCCAGCCGCAGCAATTGCACCCCTAGCCAGGCCAGGGCCATCGACGCGAGCGCCAGGGCCAGGGCGCGCCGCTGCGCTGCGTTGCCCAGCACCAAGCTGCCGAGCAGCAGGCCGCCCATGGCGGTGGGCAGTTGCTGCGACACCCACCGTGCCACCGTTACCACGGCAGGCAAGGTGGCGGCGTCGGCATTGAGGGCCTGAAACAGGACCAGATCGATTTCAAGCATGGGAGCCGTCCGCTGGCGTGCTGGTGTTGGCGAAATGCGGAAAGCGGGGCCGCAATGCGGTGGCGGCCAGGTCGCAGAGCCAGCCGGTGGTCCAGCACAGCCAGCCTGTCCACAGCGTATGGCTCATGAAATGGGCGCCGCGCACCTGCTGGGCGGCACCCAATACAAACCCGGCCAGCAATGCGCCAGCCAGCCACCAGCGCGCGGCCGTCGGCGCCTTGTGGCGCAGCGCGAAGTAGCCGCCCAGAAAGGCGAATCCCGCCGATGCATGGCCCGCCGGAAAGCAGCGGCCGCTGCCGCCATCGAGCACGCCCAGCGCCCAGTGCGACACATGGCGCGCCACGCCGCCAAACTGCGCCAGGTCCCAGGGGCAACTGGTGGCGCTGAGGTTCTTGGTGATGCTGACCACGGCCAGCGAGAGCAGGGCGCTCACGGCCATTTGCAGGCGCTCGCTGGCGTCCAGCTTGCGCAAAAAGCCGCGCGGCCACCACACGCTCAACGCCAGCAGCAGCACCAGCAGCCATCCCAGGCGGCGGGCGCCTTCATGCAGCACCTGCACAAAAAACCACTGGTCCCGCATCGGAAATCCGTTGGAGGACCCGAACACCTGCGCAAAGGCCAGGTCCTGGCCTGCCGCATCCCAGGCCAAGACACAGGCCAAGGCCCCCAGGGTCCAGAAAAGCAGTGTGTGGCGGTGTAAGGGGGCGTGGGGCGCGGTGGACGGCGGGACGGACGAAGGCTGCATGGGCCGGAAGATAGGCGGCCGTACTTAACGCCGTCTTAAAGCAGGCATCGTCACTGTCACTCCCCTGTCTGATGGGCTGCGACAATGCCCGCATGCGAATACTCGTGGTCGAAGACGATGCGGGCATAGCCAGTGGCCTGCGCAGCAACCTGCAACAGCGCGGCTATGCGGTGGATGTCAGTGATGGCGTCGCCAGCGCCTGGAGCGCCTTGCGCGCCGAGCGTTTTGACGCGGTGCTGCTGGATCTGGGGCTGGTAGACGGAGACGGCAGCGAACTGCTCAGGCGCCTGCGCCTGAGCCCTCCCGCCACCGGCGCCGCATCAGCAACCTTGCCGGACCCCGCCACGCCCGTCCTCATCGTCACCGCGCGCGACCAGGTGCACCAGCGCATTGCGGGGCTGGACCAGGGGGCTGACGACTATCTGACCAAGCCGTTTGATGTGGATGAGCTGGACGCGCGCCTGCGCGCCCTGTTGCGGCGCGCGGCGGGGCGGGCGTCGCCCACCATCCGCCTGGGCGACATCGAGCTGGACCCTGCGACCCGCACGGTGCGCCAGCAAGGCAAGCCGGTGGAAATGTCTCCGCGCGAGTTTTCGGTGCTGCTGGTGCTGCTGGAGGCGCGCGGCCGGGTCCTGTCGCGCCAGCAGATCGAGGAGCGCCTGTACAGCTGGGATGCTGCCGTGGAGAGCAATGCCGTCGAGGTGCACATCCACCACCTGCGCCGCAAGCTGGGCAGTGCCTCGATCCAGACCATGCGCGGAGTGGGCTATTTCATGCCGCAGGAAAAGCCTGCATGATCGCGCCCCCTGTTTCTCGTCCCGCATCGGGGCGCCGCCCCTCGCTCACCCGGCAGCTGTTGCTCTGGTCCCTGGGGGCGCTGGCCATTGTCTGGGGCAGCTTCGTCTTCATTGGCTACCAGACCGGTGTGCATGAGGCCGACGAGCTGACCGACGGGCACCTGGCCAGTGTGGCCGCGCTGCTGCTCAACCTGCGGGCCACCGAGGCCATGGAGGGCCCGCAACGGACCGAGCGCACCCCCACGCCCTGGCTCAAGTCGCACGACTACCAGCAGACCATCAGCGTGGTGCAGTGGGATGCGCAGGGGCGGGTGCTGTCCATCACAGGCTCGGTGCCCGAGCCACCTTTCAGCGATGCCGAGGGGTTTGCCGACCTCACGCTGGGCCCCGACAAGGTGGCCTGGCGCAGCTTTTCGCAATGGGATGCGGGGCGCACCCGCAAGATCATGGTGATGCTGGAGCTGCGCGAGCGGGACGAGCTGGCGGATGACATCGCGGGGCAGCTGATCGAGCCCGGTCTGTGGTTGCTGCCTGTGGTGTCTTTGGCCCTGGGGCTCGCGCTGTGGCGGGGCTTGCGGCCCTTGTACGCGCTGTCGGCCGATGTGGCGGCGTTGGACCCGGCTAGCGCACAGCGCCTGGCATCGCGCCATGCCTGGAGCGAGTTCGAGTCAGTGGTGGCGTCGATCAACACTTTGCTGGACCGCCAGCAGGTCGCCATGGTGCGCGAGCGCCGGCTGGCCAACGAGGTGGCGCACGAGCTGCGCACGCCGCTGTCCTCCATCGCGCTGCAGGCCAGCGCCCTGGCGGGGGAGCTGACGGAAGAGGCCCGGGCCCAGTCGCTGGCGCGCATCGGTCAGGATGCTCTGCGTGCGGGTCACGTTCTCAACCAGCTGCTGGCCCTGGCCCGCGCCAGCCGGGCCGAGCTGCACGAAGCCAAGGCGCCCGTGGACCTGAGCGCACTGGCGCGGTCGGTGTGCGCCGACTATGCCCAGGCGGCGTGGAAACGCGGCGACGACCTGGCCCTGTCGGCCCCGCCCGCGCTCACCGTGCCCGGCCATGCCGTGTTGCTGGACATCGCGGTGCGCAATCTGGTGGAAAACGCGCTCAAGCACACGCCCGAAGGCACCCAGATCGCCGTCCAGCTGGGCATGGCGGACGCTGGTGGCGTGTGGCTGCAGGTGTGTGATGACGGGGCGCGCCCGCAGGCCGGCGGCGCACCGGGCCGTGCGGCGGCGGTGCCGGTGGACAGCCTGCATCTGGGGCACGAAATCCTGCGCCGCGTGGCGGACATTCACGGGGGGCACTTTGGCGCAGCCCCAGCACCGGCGCCCTTTACCACCTGCTACCGGTTGGATTTGCCATCGCCCTCCGTGTCGGCCCCCGGTTAAAATTGCGAGTTACCAAGCGGTTACCGCCGCGTTGCCAGGTGCTACAGCGCCTCGCACCCTCCTTCTTCAACCCACCACGGACCCCACGACCATGCCCCTCGTTTCGATGCGCGAACTGCTCGACCATGCCGCTGCCAACAGCTATGGCATCCCTGCCTTCAACGTCAACAACCTGGAGCAGGTGCAGGCCGTGATGGCTGCTGCGGACGAAGTGGGCGCTCCTGTCATCCTGCAGGCCAGCGCTGGCGCACGCAAGTACGCGGGCGAACCCTTCATCAAGCACCTGATCCAGGCGGCGGTCGAGGCCTTCCCCCACATCCCGCTGGTGATGCACCAGGACCACGGCACCTCGCCCAAGATTTGCCAGGGTGCCATCGACCTGGGCTTTGGCTCGGTGATGATGGACGGCTCGCTGATGGAAGACGGCAAGACCCCTTCGTCCTTCGACTACAACGTTGAAGTGACGCGCAAGGTGGTGGACATGGCGCACAAGGTGGGCGTCACGGTCGAAGGCGAACTGGGCTGCCTGGGCAATCTCGAAACCGGGGATGCGGGCGAAGAAGACGGCATTGGTGCGGTCGGCAAGCTCGACCACAGCCAGATGCTGACCGACCCCGAAGAAGCCGCCGTGTTTGTGAAGGCCACCCAGCTGGACGCCCTGGCCATTGCCATCGGCACCAGCCATGGCGCCTACAAGTTCAGCCGCAAGCCCACGGGCGACATCCTGGCCATCAGCCGCGTGAAGGAAATCCACCAGCGCATTCCCAACACCCACCTGGTGATGCATGGCTCCTCGTCGGTGCCCGCCGAGTTGCTGGCCATCATCAACCAGTACGGCGGCAAGATGAAGGAAACCTATGGCGTGCCGGTCGAGGAAATCCAGGAAGCCATCAAGCACGGCGTGCGCAAGATCAACATCGACACCGACATTCGCCTGGCCATGACGGGCGCAGTGCGCAAGTTCCTGTTTGAAAACCCCGAAAAGTTCGACGCCCGCGAATGGCTCAAGCCCGCCCGCGAAGCGGCCAAGCAGGTGTGCAAGCAGCGTTACCTGGAGTTCGGCTGCGAAGGCCAGGGCAGCAAGATCAAGGGCCTGAGCCTGCAGGCCGTGGCCGCCCAGTACGCCTCGGGTGCGCTGGCCCAAGTGGTGAACTGATCGTTGGCACCAGGCCCTGCGGGGCCGCTGCCCAGCCTGGCTGCTTTGTGCTGCCAGGCTTTTTTTTGCCTGTTTGCGGAGGGAGACTGGGGAGTTCCCTCTACTGCAGACAAAGGCGACAGCGACAAGATTTTCTTCATGTAAGCTCGCGGTCAGCTTGCCCACCGGCAGCGCCGCAAGAAGTGTCCGATACCAGGGCGCTTTCAACACATTTTTCACCAGCTACACCGCGCTGGTTGTTGCATGGCAGAAGCCGTCGAGGGACGGACTTGGGTGCCGTGGGATGATTGAAGGCGAATTCGTATGAACCTTTCTCTATGACTCTGACCATTTCAAAGTTCCGGCGGCTGTTGCCTGTGTTGGCTGTGACGGTGTTCACGGTGGCGTGCGCGCCCCTGACCGTTCCTCCCAAGTCCGAATATCCAGTCGGGCGTGCCCGCCTTGTACTGCCGCCGGGGGCCTGGCAGGACCTGGGTACCTCCGAGGAAGCCATTGCAGGCTCCGGAGGACGTATTGCGCTCCAGACCCGCGATGTGGGCTTGCGGAATGCGCAGGGAGACTGGCTGGCCGTGTTGCGCGTGCAGACCAACCGCGCAGGAGACCTGAGTGGTTCTCCGCAAGGCATCGGTTATTGCCCCACCCAGCAGGACGTCACCGTGGAGGACGGCGCTGCAGGCAGTCCTGTGCGCGCAGACTGTCTGCGCCTCAAGCGATGGGGAAGCAGTTCCCAGTGGCTGGACAAGAACCGGCCGGACCTTGTCGAGTGGCTCAGCACCCGCCAGATCACTCTGACCCAGCCCTATACCTATCTGAGCTATCGCTATGTGACGGAGGCGGGTGCCTGGGTGAAGGTCGATGCCTTGGTGGACCAGCGGCTGTTGCGTCCGGCTACGCGCAATAACGAGGAGTTCCTTGTGGCGGGAAGACCCGCGCTGCAATGGGGGCGTGACCTGGCCCAGGCCGTGCGCCTGAGCTCCGGCATGGTGGACGGCCACCTGGCCGTTCCGCCCTTCCCGTTCCCTGCGCCCACATCCAAACCCTAGCGCGCCAGTCCTCCCCTGCCTGGCGGCCTTGCATAACGATTACGAAACTCGAGGAGACCTCTGATGCAGACAAGCCCCGTCCCGCAGCCGCAGCGTATCGGCGTGCCAAGGGAAACCTTTCCCGGTGAAAAGCGCGTGGCCACCGTGCCCGATGTGGTGGAGAAGCTGATCAAGCTGGGCTTCACTGTCACGGTGGAGTCGGGGGCAGGGGATGCCGCCAACTTCAGTGACGACGCCTACCGCGCTGCGGGCGCCGAGATCGTGGGCGACGCTGCCGCGCTGTGGGCTGCATCCGATATCGTCTTCAAGGTCCGCCCGCCCAGCAGCGATGAAGTGGCGCTGATGCGCGAGGGCACGACGCTCATCGACTTCATCTGGCCCGCCCAGAACCCCGAACTGATGCAGCAGCTGGCGGCCCGCAAGGCGACGGTGCTGGCCATCGACTGCCTGCCGCGCACGCTCTCGCGCGCCCAGAAGATGGACGCGCTCACTTCCACCGCAGGGGTCAGCGGTTACCGCGCCGTCATCGAGGCGGCCAACGCCTTTGGCCGGTTCTTCAACGGCCAGATCACGGCCGCAGGCAAGGTGCCACCGGCCAAGGTGTTCATCGCAGGCGCTGGCGTGGCGGGCCTGGCGGCCATCGGCACGGCCGCCAACCTGGGCGCCATCGTGCGCGCCAACGACACGCGCGCCGAAGTGGCCGACCAGGTCAAGTCGCTGGGTGGCGAGTTCGTCAAGGTGGACTACGAAGAAGAAGGCTCGGGCGGCGGCGGCTATGCCAAGGTCATGAGCGAAGGCTTTCAGGCTGCGCAGCGCAAGATGTATGCGGAGCAGGCCAAGGACGCGGACATCATCATCACCACCGCGCTGATCCCCGGCAAACCCGCCCCCAAGCTCATCACCGCTGAAATGGTGCAGAGCATGAAGCCCGGCAGCGTGATCGTGGACATGGCGGCCGAGCAGGGCGGCAACTGCGAACTGACCGTGCCCGGCGAGGCCGTGGTGCGCCACGGCGTGACCATTGTGGGCTACACCGACCTGGCTTCGCGCCTGGCCAAGCAGTCGTCCACGCTGTATGCCACCAACCTGCTGCGCCTGACGGAGGAGCTGTGCAAGGCCAAGGACGGCGTGGCCGTGGTCAACATGGAGGACGACGCGATCCGCGGCCTCGCTGTGGTCAAGGAAGGCTCGATCACCTGGCCTGCGCCGCCGCTCAAGCAGGCGCCGGCACCCGCGCCCAAGGCGGCAGCCCCGGTGGCCGAGAAGAAATCGAGCCACGGCACAGGCGCACCCATGTCCGCCAAGACGCTGACCATCGTTTTTGCCGTGCTGGCTGTGCTGTTCTGGGCCATCGGTGCCTACGCGCCCGTGGCCTTCCTGGGGCACTTCACGGTGTTCGTGCTGGCCTGCTTCATCGGCTACATGGTGGTATGGAACGTCACGCCCGCACTGCACACGCCGCTGATGAGCGTGACCAACGCCATCTCCAGCATCATCGCCATCGGTGCGCTGGTGCAGATTGCGCCGCCCGATGCGGGGGTGAACGGTCGACCTGACGGCCTCATCCTGTGGCTCGCCTTTGCGGCCCTGGTGCTCACGGCCATCAACATGTTCGGCGGCTTTGCGGTCACGCGCCGCATGCTGGCGATGTTCCGCAAGTAATCCGATAACGACAAGAACAACGAGGAGCACAAAGCATGTCCCAAAGTCTCGCTACCGTCGCCTACCTGGGCGCGGCCATTTTGTTCATCCTGAGCCTGGGTGGGCTTTCCAATCCTGAAACCTCCCGCCGGGGCAACCTGTTCGGCATGGTCGGCATGGCGCTGGCCGTGCTGGCCACCGTGTTTGGCCCCCGTGTCAGCCCGGCGGGCGTGGCCTGGATCATCGGTGCGCTGGTCATTGGCGGCGGCATTGGCCTCTATGCGGCCAAGGTCGTCAAGATGACGCAGATGCCCGAGCTGGTTGCGCTCATGCACAGCCTGGTAGGTCTGGCCGCCTGCCTGGTGGGGTTTGCCAGCTATGTCGATACCTCCATCCAGCTGCAGGGCGCGGAAAAGATCATCCACGAGGTAGAGATCTATGTCGGCATCCTGATCGGCGCGGTCACCTTCAGTGGCTCGCTGATCGCCTTTGGCAAGCTCAACGGCAAGATCGGCGGCAAGCCGCTGCTGCTGCCTGGCCGCCACTGGCTCAACCTGGCCGCGCTGCTGATCGTGATCTGGTTTGGCCGTGAGTTCCTGCGCGCCGAGACCGTCGAGCAAGGCATGGTGCCGCTCATGGTGATGACGGTGATCGCGCTGCTGTTCGGCATCCACATGGTCATGGCCATTGGTGGTGCCGACATGCCGGTGGTGGTGTCCATGCTCAACAGCTACTCGGGCTGGGCGGCGGCGGCCACGGGCTTCATGCTGTCCAACGACCTGCTCATCGTGACCGGCGCGCTCGTGGGTTCTTCGGGCGCCATCCTGTCCTACATCATGTGCAATGCGATGAACCGCAATTTCATCAGCGTGATTGCGGGGGGCTTTGGTTCGGGCGCGGGCACGCCCGCCAAAAAGGGCGAAGCTGCCGAGCCGCAGGGCGAGGCCGTACCCGTCAGCTCCGCTGAGACGGCCGAGCTGCTGCGCGACGCCAAGAGCGTCATCATCGTGCCCGGTTACGGCATGGCCGTAGCCCAGGCGCAGCACACGGTGTACGAGATCACCAAGACCCTGCGCGAGAAGGGCGTGGATGTGCGCTTTGCCATCCACCCCGTGGCAGGCCGCATGCCCGGCCACATGAACGTGCTGCTGGCCGAGGCCAAGGTGCCCTACGACATCGTGATGGAGATGGACGAGATCAACGAGGACTTCCCCGATGCCGACGTGGCCATGGTCATTGGCGCCAACGACATCGTGAACCCCAGCGCGCTGGACGATCCGTCCAGCCCCATCGCTGGCATGCCGGTGCTCGAAGTGTGGAAGGCCAAGACCTCCATCGTGATGAAGCGCTCGATGGCCTCGGGCTATGCCGGAGTGGACAACCCCTTGTTCTACAAGGACAACAACCGCATGCTGTTTGGCGATGCCAAGAAAATGCTGGATGAGGTACTGACCGCGCTCAAGAGCTGACGGGCATAATTCCTCCACAATAAAAGCACGATCGTGCTGAAAAACATCGACGTGCTTGCAGGACCCCCATAAAACCTACCAGGAGACAATCCCAATGACCGACCGCCCGTGGCTGGCCGCCTATCCACAAGGTGTTCCCGCAGACATCGACACCACGCAGTACAGCTCCCTTGTGGCGCTGATGGACGAGGCGTTCAAGAAGTACGCCAACCGCGTGGCCTACAGCTTCATGGGCAAGGACGTGACCTACGCCCAGACCGATTCGCTCTCCAGCGCGTTTGCGGCCTATCTGCAGGGCCTGGGGCTGGTCAAGGGCGACCGCGTGGCCATCATGATGCCCAACGTGCCCCAGTACCCCGTGACCGTGGCGGCCGTGCTGCGCGCGGGCTTCGTGGTCGTCAACGTGAACCCGCTGTACACGCCGCGCGAGCTGGAGCACCAGCTCAAGGACTCGGGCGCCAAGGCCATCGTCATCATCGAGAACTTTGCCACCACGCTGGAGCAGTGCATCGCGCACACGCCCGTCAAGCACGTGGTGCTGTGCGCCATGGGCGACCAGCTCGGTCTGCTCAAAGGGACCTTGGTCAACTACGTGGTGCGCAACGTCAAGAAGATGGTGCCCGCCTACAACCTGCCGGGTGCGGTGCGCTTCAATGACGCCGTGGCCCAGGGCACGCGCGGCACCCTCAAGAAGCCCGACATCAAGCCGGACGACATCGCGCTGCTGCAGTACACCGGCGGCACCACGGGGGTGAGCAAGGGCGCGGTGCTGCTGCACCGCAACGTGATCGCCAACGTGCTGCAGTCCGAGGCCTGGAACGAGCCCGTGATGAAGAAGGTGCCCGCAGGTGAGCAGCCCACCAGCATCTGCGCGCTGCCGCTGTACCACATCTTCGCGTTCACCGTGAACATGATGCTGAGCATGCGCACGGGCGGCAAGACCATCCTGATCCCCAACCCGCGCGACCTGCCTGCGGTGCTCAAGGAGCTGTCCAAGCACACCTTCCACAGCTTCCCGGCGGTCAACACGCTGTTCAACGGCCTGGCCAACCACCCCGATTTCAACACTGTCAACTGGAAGAACCTCAAGGTCTCGGTGGGCGGCGGCATGGCGGTGCAGGGCGCTGTGGCCAAGCTCTGGCTCGAAAAGACGGGTTGCCCCATCTGCGAGGGCTATGGCCTGTCGGAGACCAGCCCTTCGGCCAGCTGCAACCCCACCACCAGCACCGAATACACCGGCACCATCGGCGTGCCGCTGCCCAGCACCTCCATGAAGCTGCTGGACGATGAAGGCCGTGAGGTCACCACGCTGGGCGAGCCGGGCGAAATCGCCATCAAGGGCCCTCAGGTGATGGCCGGCTACTGGCAGCGCCCCGATGAAACCGCCAAGGTCATGACCGAAGACGGCTACTTCAAGTCGGGCGACATCGGCGTGATGGATGCGCGCGGCTTCTTCAAGATCGTGGACCGCAAGAAGGACATGGTGCTGGTCAGCGGCTTCAACGTGTACCCCAACGAGGTCGAAGAAGTGGTGGCCAACTGCCCTGGCGTGCTCGAATGCGCCGTGGTTGGCGTGCCCGACGAAAAGACCGGCGAGGCTGTGAAGCTCGTGATCGTGAAGAAGGACCCGGCGCTCACCGAAGCGCAGGTCAAGGAGTTCTGCCGCCACGAGCTCACGGGTTACAAGCAGCCCAAGGTGATCGAGTTTCGCACCGAGCTGCCCAAGACCCCGGTGGGCAAAATCCTGCGCCGCGAACTGCGCGACAAGAAGTGACGCGGCCTGCTGGCACGTCACAATCCCCAGGCGGCTTCGGCCGCCTTTTTTGCGACCGCGCTGCCCAGGGTGGCGCGGGTGTTTTGTGGCCCCGTGACATGACCCCGAGGACCTTTGCATGAGCACTGCCATCCTGAGTGCGCTGCCCGAAGAACAGAGCTCGCTGGTGCAACAGCTGGCGCACCCGCAGCGGCTGATGCACGCCGGCCGCGCGTTCTGGCGCGGAGAGCTGCACGACCGCCCGGTGGTGCTGGCGCTGTCGGGCATCGGCAAGGTGGCCGCTGCCACCACGGCCACGGCCTTGATCGAACATTTTGGGGTAGCGCGCATCGTCTTCACGGGCGTCGCGGGTGGTGTCGGCGATGGGGTGCACCGGGGCGATGTGGTGGTGGCGCAAGACTATGTGCAGCACGACGTGGATGCCTCGCCGCTGTTCCCTCGGTGGGAGCTGCCGGGCTACGCACGCACCCGCCTGGCGTGCGATCCGGTACTGACTGCTATGCTTTTGGAAGCTGCCAACCTATGCGTCACTAGCGCAAGCAGCCTCTGGGGCTTGAAAAATATCCATGGGGGTGCCCACCAGGCGCACCAGGGCCTGGTGGCCAGCGGCGATCGTTTTGTGGCCACCGCCCAAGAGTCCGAGCGCCTGTGCACCGCCCTGCGCGCGGCCGGGCACGATGTGCTGGCCGTGGAGATGGAGGGTGCCGCCGTCGCCCAGGTGTGCCATGACTACAGCCTGCCCTTTGCCGCGGTGCGCACCATCTCCGACCGCGCCGACGACGACGCACACGGCGACTTCGCCCAATTCGTGCAGACCGTGGCCAGCCGGTACGCCGAGCACATGGTGCTGTCGTTTTTACAAAAACTATGAAATTGATAGCGGCTAAGGCATGTTGCACTAGCGCTTGCGGCAGATTTTCCCTCTAAAGAGGACTCCGGCGCATCCCATTGGCCACAATGCTCTAAAGCCGGTGCGACGCTCTACCAGCGCCACCGCGGAACCGGCTTTGCCGGGCCGCTGGAGGCGTCCCCCCTCGGGGGGAAGGCGCGCAGCGCCACAGGGGGGGGCTACTTCAGCCAGCCCCGCTTGCGGAAGTACCACATGGGCCCGAGCGCGCTCGCCAGCATCAGGCCCAGCGCATACGGGTAGCCCAGCGACCAGTCCAGCTCGGGCATGAACTTGAAGTTCATGCCGTACACGCTGGCGATCAGCGTGGGCGGCAGCAAGGCGACGCTGGCCACCGAGAAGATCTTGATGATCTTGTTCTGGTTGATGTTGATGAAACCGACCGTGGCGTCCATCAAGAAGTTGATCTTGTCGAACAGGAACGCCGTGTGGTTGTCCAGCGACTCGATGTCGCGCAGGATCTGGCGCGCTTCCTCGAACTGCTCGGAGTTGAGCATCTTGGAGCGCATCATGAAGCTCACGGCGCGGCGCGTGTCCATCACGTTGCGGCGGATGCGGCCGTTCAAGTCTTCCTGGCGCGCGATGGCGGCCAGCACCTCGCCGGCGCGGGTGTCGGTCACATCGCCCGCCAGCACCTGCTTGCTCACGGCCTCCAGCTCGTCATAGATGTTCTCCAGCGTGTCGGCCGAATACTCGGCGTCGGCGTCGAACAGCTTGAGCAGCACTTCCTTGGCATCTTCGATGAGGCCGGGCGCGCGGCGTGCGCGCATGCGCAGCAGGCGGAACACGGGCACGTCTTCATCGTGGATGGAGAACAGCACGCCCCGGCTTTTCAGGTTGGTGTTGTGCTGGTTCAGGATGAAGGCCACGCGCACCGAACGGGGGTCTTCGTCGTCATCGATCAAGAAGTCGCTGCGGATGTGCAGCTCGCCGTTGTCTTCCTCGTAGAAGCGGGCGGATTCCTCGATGTCCTCGTCCATCGCATCCTCGGGGATGGACAGGCCGTAGTGCTGCTTGATCCAGCGCTTCTCTTCGAGCGTGGGGGCTTCCAGGTCCACCCAGATCGGCTGGAACTTGGTCAGCTCTTCCAGGGACTCGATTTCTTCCTGGAACAGCCGACCATTGGCGAGCGTAAAGATGTTGAGCATGGGCTCACTCCCTTGTTTTTTGGCGTCTGCGGTGTGGGGGTAGGGGTGCTTTCAACCCCACAGCAGTCCAATGCGCCGGGAGCTGAAAGCTACCAACTCGGGTAGGTTTCCAAGGAGCTGTCTCCGTAAAAATTAGGCAAGCGGCGGATTATGGCACCGGGCGATGATCTCGCCGGTCCGGCGGGGGGCATGGAAGGGGGCTGGGGCCCTGCCAACAGGCTCTCAGCCCCCGGCCTCGGCACTGCGCACCATGGCCAGCGCCCGGCACAGGTCGGCCCAGGCGGCGGCCTTGTTGTCTTGCGAGCGCAGCAAAAAGGCGGGGTCGTAGGTCACCACCGCCGGGCAACCGGCCAGCACATGCGGGCCCGCGCGCAGGCGGCCCAGGGGCTCGGTCCGGCCCAGCGCCGCGCGTGCCGCCACATGGCCCAGCACCAGCACCATGGCGGGCTGCAGCTGGGCCACAGCTTCGGCCAGGGTGGCCGGGATGTCGGCGCTGGCTTCCGTGCCGGGCGCAGACCGTTCCAGTGCCGCCAGGAACACGCGCGGGTGCCGGTGCAATTGCATGGCCCGCAGCATGTTGTCGAGCAGGCGGCCCGCATCGCCACCCAGGGGCTCGGCGGGCGTCATGCTCTCGGCCACGATCAGCCAGCCCCGGCCCAGCCCGGAGGGCGTTTGCGCCGGGTCGGCGGTGGGGTACAGCGCCTGGGGTGGGTGCAGCCGCAGGGCGGGCGCGGCAGGGCCTGTGGTGGCCGGTGCAGGAGCCGGCGATGTGCTGCGGCTGGTGGTGTGGGCTGGGGGCGCTGGGGGGCGCTCGGCAGGCGCAGGAGACGGCGCCTGGGGTTGTGCGCGCGGCGGCGCGACGGCAGATGCCGCCACGGCCGCAAGGGCTGAGGGAGCGCTTGCCGGAGGCTGCGCCGTGGCCTCCTGGGCGGGGGAGGGGCCCCACACGGTGACGCCCATTTCTTGCAGCATGGCGCGCTGTCGCGCATCGAGGTGGAGGCTCATACGGAAAGAAAACAGGCCATCGGTGGTTCAGCAGGTACGGGGTGCGGTGCGGGGTCAGAGCGCCAGGCTCATGACCACGGCATCTTCGCGCTGTCCGTGTGCTGCGGGGTAGTAACGCTTGCGGTCGCCCACGCGGCGGAATCCGTGGGTCTGGTAGATCTGCTGGGCGCGCAGGTTGCTCGCCCGCACCTCCAGCCACAGCCATTGTGCCCCGCGCCCGCGTGACCACAGGGCCAGGGCGTCCAGCAGCACGCGGGCCCAGCCCTGGCGCTGGTATTCGGGGGTGACGGTGATGTTGAGCAGGTGCACTTCGTCCACCCCCATCATGGCCACAAAGTAGCCCAGCAGGTGGTCGTCCGCCATCAGCAGCTGCGCCTCGTAGCCAGACGCCAGCGCGTCGGTGAAGTTGCCACGGGTCCAGGGGTGCGAATAGGCGCGCTGTTCCACCGCCAGCACGGCATCCAGCCGGGCCAAGGTCAGCGTCTCGAAGCGCGCCTCGGGGCGGGCGGTGCTGGCGCCGGGCGGCAATGCAGAAGAAGTAGGCAGTGCGCTCATGGGGGATTCATTCACCACATCTCAGGGAGTGGCCGCCGCCTGGGCGGCGCGCAGCGCGGCCCGTTCGGCGGTGGTTTGCGCCACTTTATCGCGGATGTAGCGCGGCAGGGCATCGCCCGCCGCCACGGCTTGGCCCGCAGCGATCAGGGCGGGTGCCAGGCGCAGCAGGGCCGTGGCGGTGGGTAAGGCCGTGACGTGTGAGGCGGCTGGCGCCAGCCGGTCGCCATAGGGCGTGCGGGCATTGCCTGCCACCGTCCAGCCTGTGGGGGGCTGCACCGACTCGGGGGCGCCCAGGCCGAAGTCCTCGTCCGCCTGCCAGCGGGCTTCTCCCGGCAACCATTCGCAGCGTGCGTGGTAAACCTCGTCCATGCGCGCATCCAGCACCGCCACCACCTGGGTGCAGCCGTTTTGCAGGCGGGCCTCCTCGGCAACGGCCAGCAGGGTGTCCACCGGCAGCACGGGCACTCCTTGCCCGCCCTTGGCACCAAAGGCCAGGCCCTGGGCCACGGCGCAGGCGGTGCGCAGCCCGGTGAACGAGCCGGGGCCGCGACCGAACACCACCGCGTCCAAGGTGTCGAACGTCAGGCCCGCCTGCGCCATCAGCGCGCGCACCGCAGGGATCAGCGCCGCCGAGGCCTGCGCGCCCCCGGGCCCCTGGTGCTGCCAGACCCCATCGCCATGCTGCACAGCGATGGAGAGGGTGTCGGTACTGGTGTCAAAGGCAAGCAGATTCATGGGCAGGGTTAGGAGGTAGGGGGTGGCGCGGCCGGGACAAAGGCGCTCAGGACGCCGCTTTGGCAGCGGCTGCGGGGGCCTGGCTTTTGCGCAGCACCCCCACGAGGATACCGGCGGTGACCAGCAGCAGGCCGGCCACCAGGTTCCAGTGCATCGGCTCATCCAGAAACACTACTGCGCCGATGGCCGACAGGCCGGGCACCAGGGCTGTGATCATGGTGGAGCGCACGGGGCCATAGTGCTGGATCATGCGCGTGAAGCCAATGCCCGAGACCACCACGGAGCCCCCGCCCTGGAACAGCATCTGGAACGCGATCTCGCTCCACGGCGCCTGGGCCAGATGGCTGGTGACTGCACCCAGCCAGACCAGCAGCGCATAGCTGGGCAGGTACACCATGCAGGCAAACGCGGTGATGGCGATGGTGGCCTGCACCGCATCGACCGCGTGGCGCCGCGCCAGCACGCTGTAGGTGGCCCAGGACGACGCGGCCAGCATGAACAGCAGGTCGCCCTTCCAGACGTCCCCGCCCGAAAACGCCGCCAGCAGACTGCGCCCGCCCACCAGCAGGTCGCCCGCCACGATCAGCGCCAGGCCTGCAGCGCGCAGCGGCGTGATGTGGTCGCGCAGCAACCAGGCGGCCAGCAGCGCCGTCCACAGCGGCAAGCTGCCCGGCATGAGCACCGCCGCATGGGTGGCCGGTGCATGGAAGAACCCTGAATAGGCCAGCAGTGCGTACAGCAGCCCGCCAAAGCTGCCCAGCAGCGCCGTGGTGCGCAAGGGCAAGGGGGAGATGCCTGCCAGGCTGGACGGCGGTGCCGAGGCCTCCAATGCTGTCTGGCGCCGTCGCACCATCCACCAGCCCCAGGGCAGCAGCACCAGGCTGGCGCCCACAATGCGCAGCAGTGCGATGTCGAACGGGGTGAGCGTGCGCTGGGCCGAGGCGCGGGCGATGATGATGAAGCCCGTCCAGATGGTGACGGTAACCACGGCCGCCAGCAGGCCGATGGTGCGGGGAGAAAAACGCATCGCGCGATTATCGGCGCCCGCCGCATGCCGTGCTGGCGCGGGGCCTGGTGCGGGGCCTGGTGCGGGTGCGCGGGCGATAGACTCCCCGCCATGTTGTCTGTTTCTGCTCTTTGGCGCCGCCGTGTGCTGCGTGGTGTGGTGGGTTGTGGGGCTGCGTGGCTAGTGGCTGCAGGCGGGGCGGGCCTGGCGGGGGCGCAGACGGGCGGGCCGCCAGCTGGCTCGCTGCCGCCCGAGGTGGAGGCCACCCTGGCACGCGCCAAGCTGCCGCGCGAGTCCCTGTCGGTGGTGGTGGTGGACGCGCAAGCTGCCGGCAAGGCCAGCCCGCGCCTTGCACACCGTGCCCAGGTGCCTGTGAACCCCGCGTCGGTGATGAAGCTGGTGACCACCTATGCGGCGCTGGAGCAGCTGGGCCCTGCCTATGTCTGGAACACGCCGGTGTATGTGCAAGGCACGGTGCAGGACGGCAGCCTGCGGGGCAATGTCTACATCCAGGGCCAGGGCGACCCCAAGCTGGTCATGGAGCGGTTGTGGCTGCTGATGCGGCGGCTGCAGGGCCAGGGCATCCAGGTCATCGTGGGCGACATCGTGCTGGACCGCACGGCGTTCGACGTGCCCGACCAGGACCCGGCACGGTTTGATGGCGAGCCGCTGCGGCCCTACAACGCCTCACCCGACGCCCTGCTGCTCAACTACAAATCGTCGGTGATGACCTTTGTGCCCGATGCGGCCGCCGGCCTGGCGCGCGTGCAGTACGACCCGCCTCTGGCCGGGATGCAGCGCCAGCCCACCGTGGCGCTGGCGGCGCCGGGCGCCGACTGTGGCGACTGGCGCACTGCGTTGCGAGCGGAGCTGTCGGACCCCTCCAAGGTGTCTTTCCAGGGCGTGTACCCCGCTGCGTGTGGCGAGCGGGTGTGGCCGGTGGCGGCGGCCGACCCGCGTGGCTTTGCGGCGAGGGCGGTGGAGGGCATGTGGCGCGAACTGGGTGGCAAGCTCACGGGCAGCGTGCGTGACGGCAAGGTGCCCCCGGGCCTCAAGCCCGCGTTTGTGGTCCCATCCCCTGCACTGGCCGAGGTGGTGCGCGACGTGAACAAGTACAGCAACAACGTGATGGCGCAGCAGGTGTTTCTGACCCTGGCGCTGCAAAAAAATGGCGTGGCCACATTCGACGGCGCGCGCGAGGTGCTGCGTCAGTGGTGGCAGGCCCGCATGGGCGATGCCGACCTGCCGCAGGTGGACAACGGCGCCGGGCTCAGCCGCGACGCACGCCTGACCGCACAGGCCCTGGCCCGCATGCTGCAGGTGGCCTGGGTATCGCCCGTGATGCCCGAGCTGGTGGCGTCGCTGCCGATCACGGGCGTGGACGGCACGCTGCGCCGCAGCCAGAGCCGTGCTGGCACCGCCCACCTCAAGACGGGCGGCCTGCGCGACGTGATGGCTGTGGCAGGCTATGTGCATGCCGCCAGCGGGCGCCGCTATGTGCTGGTGGCGGTGGTCAACCACGCCAATGCAGGGGCAGCGCGGCCCGTGCTCGACAGCCTCATCGACTGGACGGCGCGCGAGCAGTGAATAATCGCTGCTGCCCTGCGTTTTCCCCACCATGCAACTCCATGAACTGATCGGCTACCTGGCCGCCTGCCTGACCACCTGCAGCTTCGTGCCGCAGGCCCTGCACACCTTTCGCACGCGGGACGTGAGCGGTATCTCGCTGGGCATGTACAGCGTCTTTACCGTGGGGGTCGCGCTGTGGCTGGCCTACGGCCTGGCGCTGGCGGCCTGGCCCATCGTGGTGGCCAATGCCATCACCCTGGCCCTCGCGGGCACCATCCTGGGCATGAAGGTTTTGTACGGCGTGCGCCGTCCCGACTGACTGGTCTAACAGGCCTGCGCGCGCTGTCGCCTAGGTGTCTGGCGGCGCCCGTCCTCCCGCGTTATCCCCTATGGATGCTGCAGCGCAGGTGCGCGCACGATGCGTCGTTCTTCACTGACCGAGGTATCCATCCATGACCTATTTCCGCCTTACCTGTGTGGCCGCTGCAGCGGTCCTGCTTGTCGCCTGCGGTGGCTCTGACGACCCGGCGCGCGGCGCACTGATCGACCCCCCCGCCACGCTCACGACGCTCACCGTGGCGCAGATCGACGCGGCCACGGCCAGCAGCGGCCTGCAGGCGATCAGCGGCAAGGCCAAGTGCGATGTGAAGGTGGTGTCGCTGAACTATGCGACCGTGGGTGCCAAGAGCGGCGAAAACACCAACGCCTCGGGCGTGATGCTGGTGCCTGCCGGCGCCTGCACCACCGCAGCGCCCCTGGTGGCCTATGCCAAGGGCACCGATGTGCAAAAGCCCCGCACCCTGGCCAACCCGCAGGACAACGAAACCTTCCTGCTGGCGGCCATGTACGCCGCGCAGGGTTATGCCGTGGTGGCCACCGACTACCTGGGCTTTGCCAAGTCGGGCTACAGCTATCACCCCTACCTGCATGCCGACTCGGAAGCCACATCGGTCATCGACTCGGTGCGTGCTGCACGCAATGCGGCGGGCACTGTGGGGGCCACGCTGTCTGGCAAGGTGATGTTCACCGGGTACTCGCAGGGCGGCCACTCGTCCATGGCAGCGCAGCGCGCAGCCGAGCGGGACTACGGCAACGAATTCAATGTGGTCGCAGGCGCGCACCTGGCAGGCCCCTACAACCTGTCGGGCTCGCTGCGCCTTCCGGACGCGATCGCGGGCGTGCAGTTCTTTGTGCCCTACCTCGTGACGTCCTGGCAGAAGGTCTATGGCAACGTCTATACCGACGTGAAGGATGTGTTCAAGGCGCCGTACTCCGGCTACATCGAGAACCTGCTGCCCAACCCCACGCTCAACTACACCACCCTGGTGACCACGGGCACGCTGCCGTCGGGCACACCGAACCAGGCGCGCGACGCGCTGTTCCAGTCGGCGTTCATCACCGGCTCCCAGACCAGCACCACCCACCCGCTGTACCTGGCCGCCAAAAAGAACGACCTGCTGGGCTGGACCCCCAAGGCGCGTGTGATGCTGTGTGGCGGTGCTGGCGACCCCACCGTGCCGCCGGCCGTTCACATGGTCGTCATGAAAGCCGACTTTGACAGCCGGGGTGTGACGAACGTCAACACAGTCGATGTGGACGCTGCCATCCAGGCCACCTACGGCCCTGGCGGCAAGGCGCCCACCGACCCTAACTCGGCAGCCTTTGCCACCTACTACGGCAGCTACCACGGCACCTACGAGCCGCCGTTCTGCCATGCGCAGGCCAAGGCCGTGTTCGACACCGTCAAATGACAGCCGTGATGCCTGTGTTAAGCGCTGAACGGGCCCCACAGGCTTTTAGAACCCGCCACCTAAGCCCCACCGGTGTTTACCCGGTGGGGCTTTTTTTTGTTGGCGAATATGATTTGCGAGGAATAGCACGGTCGTTCTATTTTTACGATAACAGGAGTGATACCGATGGTTTTTCAGCGCAAGGCTTTGTGGGTTTCTCTGGCGGCAGCATCGCTGCTGGTGGCGTGTGGGGGCGGCGGTGCCGACACCTCGCCAGTGGCGCCCATCAAGACGGTCAAGGTCATGGGTGACAGCATTGCCGACAGCGGCACGTTTGGCTTCAAGTTCACGGTGCAGGGCAGTGCGCCCACAGGCCCAGCGTCCACACCCATCTGGCCCGAGCTGGTGGCCAGCAGCTACGCAAACACGCTCTGCCCCCGCTATGTGTCCACTGGCAGCGCGTTCAACACAGCGGCGGGTTGTACCAACTACGCCATTGGCGGCGGGCGCATCAACAACTTCACGGCCCCCGCGTCGCCTGTCTCCATCGTCAAGCAACTGACCGATGCAGGGGCCGACGGCTTCAGCGCGGGGGACCTGTTGCTGATCGACGGCGGTGGCAACGACGCTGCGGACCTCATCGGTGCCTACCTGTTGGCCTCCAAGGATGGCGGCAAGGCTTTCGGCGCACTGCTGTCCACCTTGCTGCCAGCGGCCACGGTGAACGCCGGCCTGGCGGGCGGTGCTACGGGCCAGGCCCAGGTGGGCGGCGCCTACATGGTGGCGCTGGCCGACAAGTTCCACGACGCGATCGAAGCCAATGCCTTGAGCAAGGGCGCGCAGCGTGTGGCGGTGCTCAACATGCCCGCCATCGACAAGACGCCGCGTCTGCAACAGGTGCTCGGTGGCATCACGGCGTCGGCCGGCGCCGCCGCCAGCGCGCAAGTGCAGGGGCTGCTCAAGGCCTGGCTTGAAGCCTTCAACGCCCAACTGGCCAAACGTTTTGCGGGCAACAGCAAGGTGGTGGTGGTGGACTTCTACACCTCGTTCAACGACCAGGTGGCCAACCCCGCGCAGTTCGGGCTGACCAATGCCAAGAACACCGCGTGCCCCATCACCGGCCAAGGTGCTGACGGCCTGCCCAGCTATACCTTCCCCACTTGCACGGCCGCTGCCTTGTCGGCGCAGACACCACCCGCAGGCGCCACGGGGGGCGCGGACTGGTGGAAGACCTACGCGTTCTCCGACAGCTTCCACCCCACGCCGTATGGCCACCAGCTGGTCAGCCAGTTGGTATCGCGTTCGCTGGCCCGTGCGGGTTGGCTGTAATCGGCTGTTGAAGGGTTCAAACACCATGCAAAACAAAACCATCACCCCTTCCCTGGCTGGCGTTGTGGCCGCACTGGCGCTCACCCTGTCCGGCGGTGCCCAGGCGCAAACCGCAGGCAGCTGGCTGGTGCGCGCGGGCGCCACGCAAATCGCGCCCCAGGTCACCAGTGGCGACCTGTCCGCGCCCAGCTTCACGGGCACCAAGGTGGACGTGCATGCCGACACGCAGCTGGCTGGCGGCATCACCTACATGCTCACCGACCACTGGGCGGTGGACGTGCCTCTGGCGCTGCCTTTCAAGCACGACATCATGGGCGCCGGAGCCATCGGCGGCGTGGGCAAGATCGGCGAGGTCAAGGTGCTGCCCATGACCGTGTTCGCGCAGTACCGCTTTCTGGAGGCCAATGCGCGGGTGCGCCCCTACGTGGGCCTGGGCGTGACCTACGCCAAGTTCTTCAAGGAGCGCGGCACCGCAGCGCTGACAGGGCTCACCGGCGGCAGCCCCTCCCGTCCCACCACGCTGAGCGCTGAATCGCGGTTTGGCCTCACGCCTCAGGTGGGGGTGAGCATTGCGCTCAACGACCAGTGGTCGCTGGACGTGGCGTACTACAAGACCTTCGTGAAGACCCGCAACACCCTGTCCACGGGCCAGACCATCGACGTCAAGCTCAACCCCAATGTGGTGGCGCTGGGCGTGGTGTATCGGTTCTGACCTTCATCCGGGGCAGATCGATGGTGACCCGTCCTGAATAGCGTTGACACCCAGGACGGTTTAAAACTCCAGCCGGACTATCCGGCCAACGACGCCCGATGCACCGCATCGGGCGTTTGCATTTTCAGCGATAGGTGTGGCCGCTCGCAGTTGTAAATGCGCACCGACTGCTCGACCATGCGTCTGGCCTGGGCGAGATCCGCAGGGCGCTGCAACAAGAGCTCGGTCTTCAGAATGCCGTTGACCCGCTCGGCCAGCGCGTTCTGGTAGCAGTCGTAGCCGTCCGTCATCGAGCAGATCACGCCATGGCGCTTGTGCAGGGCCTGGTAATACGTCGAGCAGTACTGGATACCCCTGTCGGAGTGGTGCACCAGCTGCCGACTGCTCTGTCGCCCCGATAGCGCCATCTTCATGGCCTGCGCCACCTCCTCGGTCTGCAGGCTCTCATGCACGTGCCAGCCGACGATCTTTCTGGAATAAGCATCCGTGACCAGGCTCAGGTAAACAAACTTGCCGTGTGTGGGCAGGTAGGTGATGTCAGCCACCCAGACCTGTTCGCTGGCGCTGGCGCGAACCTGCTGTGGCCCGGCTTTGAGCAGGTTCGGATGGCGCCGGAAGCGGTGGTGACTGTCTGTTGTCTTGTGGTACGCCCGCCGGGGCGCCACCAGCAGCCTGGCGTTGCGCAGGACGTCGAACATTGCATCGCGGCCCAAGTCGATGCCTCAGCGCTGCAGCGGCTCCTGCAGCAGGTAGTGCAGCTTACGCGTGCCGATGCGTGGCCGACGCATGCGCTGCTCGCGCACCAACTCCACCACCGCCTGCGCGTTCGCGAGGCGATCGGCCTGGCGGCGCCTGCCCTGGTAATACGCCTGCCGGCTATGGCCCATGTGCTGGCAAGCCCTCTTCACGCTCAACCCTGTGACAAGGTTTTGCGCGAGGACTTGCCCAAAGGCTTTTTTACGACGCGCACCCCGTAGTCCTTGCGCAGCACGTCGATGACGGCTTCGAATAGCCTGGCCTTCTCCTGCGCCTGTGCGAGCTGCACCTGCAGGGCCTTGATCTGCTGCTCGGGCGTGAGAGCCCCAGTGTTCTTCTTGTCTATCGGCATGGCTGCAGATGATGCCGCAGGACTCCAGCCCAGGCGACCGTGCTTGCGCAGCCAGACCAGAACCGTCGAGCGGCCCTGGATACCGTAGCGCTGCTGCGCCTGTTTGTACGTGAGCTCGCCTTTTTCCACCTGCTCCACCACCGCCAACTTAAAGGCCAGTGTGTAGTCGCGCTGCGTGCGTTTGACACTTGATTCCATGACACATGCCCTTTTTGAAAGGTCCATGTGTCAACGCCGGGTAGGACGGGTCATGGCCCACAAAAAAGCCGCCCAGTGGGCGGCTTTTTTGCTGGGTGGAGCGCGGAGCGCGCCGGCTTACCAGCGTGCGCGCAGGCGGTCGTAGGCGTAGGTGCCAAACTGGCGCTGGGCCGACGGCGTGAGGTACACAGTGTCAGCAAACACGAACGAGGTGGCATTGGCACCCGACAGCAGCGTGGAGGACGTGCACAGGGCCGAGTTGACCTGGCCTGCGCCAATGCCGATGCCGTTGGTCGCATCCACCGACGTGCACACTGCCGCCGTGGAGTTGTTGAAACCGTAGTTGCCAGGCACGCTGGTGTACAGGTTCACGTAGTAGGCCGAGTCCACGTACAGCACGTTGGCGCCCAGGTCCACGATGCCCACCAGCAGGCCTTCGTTGAAGCGGCTGCTGGCGTTGCTCAGCAGGGCTTCGCGGCCAATGGTCTTGGCCCAGGGGGTCTTGCTCAGGTCGTAGGTACCGGTCACCACCACATACTTGGCGCCCGCCGTCACCAAGCGGCGCACCTGTGCAGCCAGGTCCTCCCCGGCCTTGCGGGCGGCGGCCACCATGGCGTCCTGGGTCTGGGTGCCTGCGTTCACAGCGGCCATACCGGCGATCACGTCGCTGATACCGCCACTCACGATCACCACGTCGGTGGCCGCAAAGCTGCCGCTGGCCAGAAAGGTATCGATTTGTTCGGTGACGGTCCGGGTGCTGGCATTGCCTGCGGCGTCGGGCTTGGCGCTGACGCGGGCGTTGCCAGTGGCGTAGCTCAGGCCGCCTGCGGAGACCGGGGTAAGCGACTTGCCGTAGTTGGCCACCAGTTGCAGGGTCCAGTTGTTGACGCTGCCGTCATTGACGGTGTAACGCGAGCCGTTTTGCCCCACATCGTTCATGGCGTCGCCGAACGCAATAAAGCGCTGGGGCGAGATGGCCGATTCGGTGGTGCTGGAACCGCAGGCCGCGAGCAACGCGGCCGACGCACATGCGGCGACCATGATGGTGCGGCGCATCCAATTTGCTGCCATGTATTTCTCCAGAAAAGTGGGGGGTAGTTTAACGACGCAAAGTCAACGGATGTAAAGCGGCGCCATCGTGTCGTGTCAGGCGGCGGAGGCGCGCTGCAGGCGGTCGCGCACGCCCTCCCAGTCGGGGCTCGCCGGCGGGGTCTCGATCCAGATCAGTTTCACGCCCTCGTCGTCAAAACCGCGCAGCACGGCGAACAGCTGCTGCGCCGTGGCAGCCGCGTCATCGGGCATGCGCCGCATGACCAGCTTGGAGGACCGACTGCGCAACGCAGCGCGGGCATAGATCGCAATGTGGGCGGCATCGGTACCCAGCAGGTCCAGGCTGGTCTGCAGTGCCTTCGCGTCCATCAGCCGCACCTTGGCGCTGGGGGCATAGTGGGCCTCCAGCGTGCCCGAGGCGCGGGGTGTGGCCGTGGGGAGGTCTTCCTTGGACAGCGGGGCCATGCCGCAAGCGGCCGCAATCTGCGCCCGGGTGATGGCGCCGGGCCGCAGCAGCACCGGCACACCGCGCGTGCAGTCCACGATGGTGCTTTCAATGCCCACATCGCAGGGCCCGCCGTCCAGCACCAGCAGGTCGGCGCCCAGCTCGTCCTGCACATGCTGGGCGGTGGTGGGGCTCACGCGGCCAAAACGGTTGGCACTGGGGGCTGCAACGCCCCACACGGGAGGGCCGCCGGCCTCATTGCTGTCGCCAGCGGCTGCGCAGGCCACCAGCAGGGCGTGGGCCACGGGGTGTGCGGGGCAGCGCAATCCCACGCTGTCCTGCCCGCCGGTGGCGGCGGTGGCTACGCCGGGCAAGCGCGGCAGGATGAGCGTGAGCGGGCCGGGCCAGAAGGCATCCACGAGCTTTTGTGCAAAGCCGGGCACTTCACTGGCGAAATGCGCAATGCCCTCGGCATTGGCCACGTGCACGATCAGCGGGTGGTCGCTGGGCCGCCCCTTGGCGGCAAAGATCTGCGCCACGGCGGTATCGCTGCTGGCATCGGCTGCGAGGCCATATACCGTTTCGGTGGGGAGACCCAGCAGGGCGCCGCTGCGCACTGCGCGTGCAGCGGTGGCGATGGCCTGGGGGTCGTTGCCGTCGAGAATCATGGAAACAGCCTGGCTCAGAAGGGCTCGATGCCCAGCAGCGCTGCGGCCTGCAGGGCCGTGGCGCGCGCAGCCTCGGGGGTGGCGGCGGTGATGTTCAGGTGCCCCATCTTGCGGCCGCGCTTGGCGTCGCGCTTGCCATACAGGTGCAGTTGGGTGCCGGGCAGGGCCAGTACCTGGGCCCAGGGCGGGGTCTGCGCCGCGTCGCCGTGGGCAAACCACAGGTCGCCGAGCAGGTTCAGCATGACGGCGGCACTGTGCTGGCGCGGCTGCGTCAGCGGCAGGCGGGCCATGGTGCGCACCTGCAGCTCGAACTGCGACACATCGCAGGCGTTCTGGCTGTAGTGACCGCTGTTGTGCGGGCGCGGTGCGATCTCGTTGACCACCAGGCTGCCGTCCTGCAGCACGAAGAACTCCACGCACAGCACGCCCACATACTGCAGGCCTTCTGCTACAGATTTTGCAGCGGCTACCGCTTGATCCACTAGCGCTTGCGGCAGATTTCCTTCATAAACCTCGGTCACGGCCAGGATGCCGTCGCGGTGCAGGTTGCGCTGCACCGGCAGGTGCACCATCGTCCCATCGGCACCACGCGCCACGATGACGGAGCATTCCAGCTGCAGCGGCAGCATCTTCTCCAGCACGCAGGCCACTTGGCCGACCGAATCCCAGGCGGCGGCCAGATCGGCGGGCGTCTTCACGCGCACCTGGCCCTTGCCGTCGTAGCCCATGCGGGCCGTTTTCAGAATGCCTGGCAGCAGGTCGGTCGATACAGCGGTCAGTTGTTCTGCCGTTTCGATCACCGCATACGGCGCGCAGGGCACGCCGCAGGCCACAAAGTGCGCCTTCTCCCGTGCGCGGTCCTGCGCCACCGACACAGCGCTGGCGGCGGGCGACACGGGGCGTTGCGCGGCCAGGGTGGCCAGTGCAGCGGCGGGTACGTTCTCGAACTCGGTGGTCACCGCATCCGACAGACGGGCCAGCTCGGCCAGGCCCTGCGGGTCTTCGTAACCTGTCTGGATGTGGTGGTGGCTCACCAGCCCGGCAGGGCTGGTGGGGTCGGCATCGAGCACGGCCGTGAAGTAGCCCATGGCCTGGGCCTGGTGGACGAACATGCGGCCCAGCTGGCCGCCACCCAGAACACCCAACGTCGATCCGGGGAGCAAGGGTTGCATGGCGGCGCTCATGCGGCGGGCGGCAGGGTCATGTTGCGGGCCACTTCCGTCTGCTCGGCGCGGAAGGCTTCCAGGCGCTGGCGCAGCTCGGGGCTCTCATTGGCCAGCAGGGCCACGGCAAACAGGGCGGCGTTGGCCGCACCGGCGGTGCCGATGGCAAACGTCGCCACGGGGATGCCTTTGGGCATTTGTACGATGGAGTGCAGCGAATCCACACCCTGCAGGTGGCGGCTGGCCACGGGCACGCCCAGCACGGGCACGGTGGTCTTGGCGGCGATCATGCCGGGCAGGTGGGCAGCACCGCCGGCACCGGCGATGATGGCCTTCAGCCCCCGGCCGGCGGCGGCCTCGGCGTAGGCAAACATGTCGTCGGGCATGCGGTGGGCCGACACCACGCGGGCCTCGTGCGCGATGCCGAACTGTTCAAGGATTTGCACTGCATGCTGCATGGTGTCCCAGTCGCTGCTGGAACCCATGACCACGCCGATCTGGATGGGTTTCATGGTGTGGAAGGTGCTGGCCGGCAGGCCTTGCCTGCCCAGCCGCTGTAGGTAGAACCCGCGATTTTACTTTTTGCGCCTCCCTGGCGGGTGTGGGGCTGTTTCGATGGGCCAAAATAGCGCGCAAACCGCTCCATAGGCCTCGGGCCCCACACCATCATGATTGACGTCACCGTAGAGAACTTTGAAGCCGAGGTGGTTGCCGCCTCGATGAACGTGCCCGTGCTGGTGGACTTCTGGGCGCCCTGGTGTGGCCCCTGCAAGTCCCTGGGGCCGGTGCTGGAGAAGCTGGAGACGGAATACGCGGGCCGCTTCAAGCTCGCCAAGATCGACTCCGACCAGGAACAGCAGCTGGCGGGCATGTTCGGAATCCGCAGCATTCCTACCTGCGTGCTGCTGATGAACGGTCAACCTGTCGATGGTTTCATGGGCGCCTTGCCCGAAGGCCAGGTGCGCGCCTTCCTCGACAAGCACGTCCCCACCGCTGAAGAGATGGTGGCCGAGGCCGAGGAAGAAGAGGCGCAGGAAGCTCTGGCCGAAGGTGATACCGGCACCGCATTGGAGAAGCTGCAGCATGCCGTCGTGACCGACCCCGCCAACGATGACGCGCGCTTTGACTACGTCAAGCTGCTGCTGCAACTGGGGCGCGAGGACGATGCCAAGGTGGCTTTTGCGCCCGTGATTGCCAAGGCTGCTATGTCGCGCAAGCTGGGGGCCCTCAAGACCTGGATGGATGCTCTGGATTTTGTAGCGTCTGGCGCATATGACACTAGCGCTGAGGCCGGATTTGAGGAAAAAATCGCCGCGAACAAGCGGGATTTTGACACCCGCTATGCCCGCGCCCGCTGGCTCATCACCCAGCAGCGCTGGACCGACGCCATGGACGAGCTGCTCGAAATCCTCATGCGCGACAAGGCGTGGAGCGAAGAGATCGCCCGCAAGACCTACGTTGCCATCCTCGAACTGATCGAGGCACCCAAGCCCAAGGTCGCCGAGGGCCAGATCCCGCCCGAAGACCCGGTGGTGGCAACCTACCGCCGGCGGTTGTCGAGTGTGGTGCTGAGCTGAGGGCTCAAGAGGTTGCAGTGTTGAACGGCGCGACGCAGGCGCTCTCCATCCAATTGCCACCCTGGTGCAATGGGTCACGTCTAGGCTGCCTACGCCGCGGGCTCTATGGCGGCGTTGTGGTGTGGATACTGGGGGTGACTGGTTGCGTGACGCGTCCCCCTGCTCCAGACGCCGTGGTTACGGGGGTGGCGCTTTCGCGAGAGCGTGTCATGCTGCCGCCCGAGGCTGTTTTTGAGGCCACTTTGCTGGATGTGACCCAGCCAGACCAGCCGCCCGTCGTTTTGGGGCGCCAGCGCCGCCAACCTGCAGGTCAGCCCCCTTACGCGCTGTGGATTCCCTACCCCTCTGCGGGGTTTGTGCCCAAGGGGCGTTATGAGGTGCGAACCACCGTCACCTTGGAGGGGCGATTGCTTCTGGCCAGCGACAGGCGCTACCCCGTGCCGCAGGACGCGGCCTACCGCCATGTTGATGTTCAAATGCAGCGGCTGCTGCCGCTAGCTGCCACTGTGGAGGCGTCCGTGCCCCTGCTGCTGACCCATTGGCGGCTCGTCGAAATGGCTGGGGAGGCCCTATCCCGCCCTGCCGATGGTGTGACGGTGCCCCATCTGGTTTTCCAGGCAGATGAGCCGCGGGTGGCAGGCTCGGGCGGCTGCAACCGCTTTCTCGCTGACTATGAGTGGCAACCTCAGAGCGGACACCTACGTATGGGGCAGCTCGTGTCCAACATCAGCTTGTGCCTGCAAAGCAGTGGGCTAGAGACCCAGTATTTTGAGGCGCTGCTGGCGGTGCGGGGCTTTCGCCAGGTCGGCACGCAGCTCTTGCTACGGGGGGCCGAAGGCGAGCAATTGCTGCGTTTTGAAGCCGTCGAAACGCCGCCGAGCTAGGCTTCAAAGGGGCTTTTGGCGGGTGCCACTCCCACAGCAGATTTATGCCGATGTCAGCCGCTCCAGGGCCTCACGGTACTTTGCCGCCGTCTTTTCAATCACCGCCTGGGGCAGGCGGGGCGATGGGGGGGTCTTGTCCCAGGGCTTGCCGTTGACCTGGGCCTGCTCCAGCCAGTCACGCACAAACTGCTTGTCGTAGCTGGGGGGGTTCTCGCCCTTGGCCAGGGCTTCAGCGTAGCCCTCCACTGGCCAGTAGCGGGAGCTGTCGGGGGTCAGCACCTCGTCCATCAGCACCAGCGTGCCGTCAGGGGCCAGGCCAAACTCGAATTTCGTGTCGGCAATGATCATGCCCTTGGTGAGCGCGATGTCGGCCGCGGCCTTGTAGATGGCAATGCTCAGATCGCGGATGCGGGTGGCCAGGTCCAGGCCAATCATCTCCACCGTGCGCTTGAAGGTGATGTTCTCATCGTGCTCGCCCATGGCGGCCTTGGCGGCGGGCGTGTAGATGGGTTCGGGCAGCTTGGCGGCGTTGGTCAGGCCGTCGGGCAGGGGCACGCCGCAGACCGAGCGCGATTCCTGGTATTCCTTCCAGCCGCTGCCAGCCAGGTAGCCGCGCACCACGGCTTCGACCGGGATGGGCTTGAGGCGCTTCACCAGCATCGAGCGGCCACGGATTTGAGGGGCTTCCTCGGGGCTCACCACGCTCTCGGGTGCGTCGCCTGTGAGGTGGTTGGGGCAGATGTGGCCGAGCTTGTCGAACCAGAACAGGGCCATTTGGGTGAGCAGCTCGCCCTTGCCGGGGATAGGCTCGCCCATGATGACGTCGAAGGCCGACAGGCGGTCGCTGGCCACCATCAGGATGCGGTCGTCGCCCACGGCGTAGTTGTCACGCACCTTGCCGCGTGCCAGCAGGGGCAGCGAAGTCAGGGCCGAAGTGTGCAGGGCGGTGGAGCTGGGCTGGGTCATGGTGTCGGTGTGGGCGGTGGGTGTCCGCTGCGGGCAGTCCGAAGAACGTGGGGGAAAGGGGGCGCGGCAGGGGAGGCCTGGGCGCAACCAGTGGATTTTACGCGCCGCTCTGAAGGGCGGCGGTTTCCGCGGGGAATGCGCCGAGAAGGGTGTGTTCCGGGCAGGCATGCGGCACACTGGGCGGCCCTGAACCTGCCTGGGCCCCTGCGGCCGTCTGCTGTGTCTTCCTCTACGCCTGAGCTTTCCCCCCGCCGCGAACTGTGGCTGCTGCTGACGCTGGCAGGCATCCAGTTCACCCACATCCTGGATTTCATGATCATGATGCCGCTGGGCCCGCAGCTCACGCAGCTGTTTGCGATCACCGACGCGCAGTTTGGTTTGCTGGTGTCTGCCTACACGCTGTCGGCGGGGGCGTCAGGCCTGCTGGCTTCGACTTACATCGATCGCTTCGGTCGCAAGCGGCTTCTGCTGGTGCTCTATGGCCTGTTTGGGCTGGCGACGCTGGCGTGTGGCCTCGCGCCCACGTACGGCACGCTGATGGTGGCACGCATTCTCGCGGGGACTTTTGGCGGCGTGCTGTCGGCCTTGTCGCAGACCATCGTGGCGGACGTGGTGCCCTTTGAGCGGCGCGGGCGTGCCATGGGCATCGTGATGACGTCGTTTTCCGTGTCCACGGTGGCTGGCGTGCCCCTGGGGCTGATCCTCGCGCAGTACGGGGGCTGGAACCTGCCGTTCATTGGCATTGCCGCCATGGTGGGAGTGCTGGCCGTGCAGGCGGCCCGCACGCTACCGACCATGGCGGGCCACGTCCAGGCTGCCAACGGGCGGTCTGTGCTGAGCGGTATCACCCAGGTGCTGGCGGATGGCAACCACCGGTGGGCATTTCTGTTCTCGGCGTTGCTGATGTTTACAGGTTTTACGGTGATTCCCTACATCACCATTTACATGCAGACCAATGCGGGTGTGCGCGCCGATCAGGTGCCGCTGGTGTACTTGTGTGGCGGGGTGGTGACCTTGTTCACGGCACGCCTGTTCGGGCGCATGACAGACCGGCATGGCAAGGTGCCCACCTTCCGGTGGCTGGCCCTCGCAGGCCTTCCCTGCATCCTGGGTATCACGCTGGTGCAGGGGTTGCCGCTGTGGGGCGTGTTGATGGTGTCCACGCTGATGTTCACTTTTGTCAGTGGCCGCATGATTCCCGGCATGGCCATCATTGCCTCTGCGGCGCATGCGCCTTTGCGGGGGACCTTCATGACGCTGAACGCCTCCGTGCAATCGGCGGCGATGGGTGTTGCGTCTTTTGTGGGAGGGGTGCTGATCAGCCGTGATGCGCAGGGGCTGGTACAGAACTACTGGGTGGCTGCGCTGGTGGGCATCGGCGCCAGCATGCTGTCGATGCTGGTGGTGGGGCGCCTCACGCTGCATGGCGCGACGCCGTCGGCACGGTGACAAGGGAGGAGCTTGCGCTGCACTTTGGCCAGTCCCTTCAATCCGCCTATTGTGCGCGCTTTTCGGGTGCTTGGCACCTTGCCGGGCATAACCCAGCGGCCTGCGGCGGTATGGGATTGCATTTCAGGGAGGGCAGGGGCATAGTGAACCCACGACGTCAACAACAGATGCATCCAAGTTCGCCGAGCCGCTCCTCTGATCCAGGACGGCGTTTTTCCACCGAGAGCCACAGGAGACTTATTTATGAACTTGACGATCAGCGGTCACCACCTCGAAGTTACTCCCGCCTTGCGCAACTACGTCACCACCAAGCTGGACCGGATCACCCGCCATTTTGACCAAGTTGTCGATGTCAAGGTACTGCTGACGGTAGAGAAGCAAAAGGAAAAGGAAAAGAGACAGCGAGCGGAATGCAACATCCACGTCAAGGGTAGCGACCTGTTTGCCGAAAGCTCCCACGCCGACCTGTATGCGGCTGTGGACGAACTGGTCGATAAGATGGACCGTCAGGTGGTCCGCCACAAGGACCGTTTGCAAGATCACCACCACGAAGCCGCCAAGCGCGAACTGCACGCTTGATGCGCCAGCCCTGAGCCTGGCACAGCAGCCGCCCCTCTCGGGCGGTTTTTTTGTTGCCTGACGCGCCGCGCTCAGGGTTTTCGCCAATATGTGCATAATTGTTACCCTTGACCATGAACCGACTCGCCTCCATCCTGCCCTCCGCTCAAGTGCTTGTGAGCGTGGACGCCACCAGCAAGAAGCGTGCTTTTGAAGAAGCGGGTCTGCTGTTCGAGAGCCAGCACGGCCTCTCCCGGGCGCTGATCACCGACAGTCTGTTTGCCCGCGAACGCCTGGGCTCCACCGGGCTCGGTCATGGCGTTGCCATTCCCCATGGGCGCATCAAAGGCCTCAAGGCCCCGATGGCGGCCGTGTTTCAGTTGCTCAATCCCATTGGGTTCGATGCGCCGGACGAGTTGCCGGTGGGTCTGCTGATCTTTTTGCTGGTGCCCGAGGCGGCCACGCAAAAACACCTGGAAATCCTCTCCGAGATTGCCGAGTTGCTCAGCGACTCTGCCTTGCGCGAAAAGCTCAAGGCCTGCGCTGATGCTGCCGAACTGCACGGCATGATCGCGGGCTGGCAATCCACCCAAACGGCCTGAGTGCTTTCGCCGCCGCCTGCGCTGATCACCCTGACTGACCTGCCGTGAAGCCCAATGTTGTCAGCGCCGACGTTCTTTTCGAGGAATTTCGCGGCCCCCTGAAGTGGGAGTGGGTGGCAGGTCTCGGAGCGTCCGAGCGCCGTTTTGACGAAGTGGCCGTGCGCTCCGCACGTTCTGGCGCCGATTTGGTCGGCTATCTCAACTACATCCATCCGTACCGGGTCCAGATCCTCGGCGAGCGCGAGATTGCGTACCTGAGCAACGCCTCCCCTGACGATTGCAAGCGCCGCATCGCCCGTATAGTGACGCTGGAACCTCCCGTGCTGGTGCTGGCCGACAACCAGACCGCACCCGACGCGCTGGTGTCGATGTGCGAGCGCGCGCAGATTCCGATGTTTTCCACGCACGAGTCGTCGGCGTTTGTCATCGACGTGCTGCGCGCCTACCTGTCCAAGCACTTCGCCGATCGCACCACCATGCATGGCGTGTTCATGGATATTCTGGGCCTGGGCGTGATGATTACCGGCGAGTCTGGCCTGGGCAAGAGCGAGCTGGGTCTGGAGCTGATCTCGCGCGGCAACGGCCTGGTGGCCGACGATGCCGTGGATTTGTTCCGAATCAACCAGACCACCATCGAAGGCAAGTGCCCCGAGCTGCTGCAAAACCTGCTGGAAGTGCGCGGCATCGGCCTGCTCGATATCCGCGCCATCTTTGGCGAGACGGCGGTGCGCCGCAAGATGCGCCTCAAGCTCATCGTGCACCTGGTGCGCAAGGAGACGCTGGAGCGTGACTACGAGCGTCTGCCCTACGAGCCGCTCACGCAGGACGTGTTGGGCGTGCCGGTGCTCAAGGTCGTGATCCAGGTGGTCGCCGGCCGCAACATCGCCGTGCTGGTCGAGGCCGCCGTGCGCAACACCATCCTGCAACTGCGCGGCATCGACACCTACCAAGAGTTTGTCGAACGCCATCGCCGCGCCATGGAGCGCGATACGGGCGGCTAGTCGCGCTCAGGCCATCGAAACTGGCGCGGCCCATACCAGGGCTCCCGCGCAAGGGCCGCCGCGCCGGAAGCGTCCGCCTTGGGGGAAGACGCCGAAGGTGGCTCAGGGGGGAGTCATTTCTTAGCGCAGTCGGCGCACTGCCCGTACAGCGCCATGGTGTGGTCCTGCACCAGCCAGCCCTTGGCCTTGGCCACCGCATGCTGCCGCTTTTCGATCTCGGGGTCGTAAAACTCTTCCACCTTGCCACACGAAGTGCAGATGAAGTGGTCGTGGTGTTGCCCTTCGTTGAGCTCGTACACCGCCTTGCCGCTCTCGAAATTGCTGCGGATCAGGATGCCGGCCTGCTCGAATTGTGTGAGCACCCGGTACACGGTGGCCAGGCCGATGTCCGAGCGCTCTTCCAGCAGCACGCGGAACACGTCTTCGGCCGTCATGTGGCGCTGCGCACCCTTCTGGAAAATCTCCAGAATCTTCAGTCGGGGCAGTGTGGCCTTGAGTCCCGTGCTTTTGAGTTCGTCGATATTGGTCATGGCTGGCTCTTTCGGGGGCGGGCAACCGGCTCAGGGTCCGGAGGGGCTGCCGCTACAATGGGACGATCATATCCTTTGGCCTTTTACCCATGCCCGTCCAAGCCCGTTACAGCGCCCGTCTGGGCCTGGTTGTGTTGATCGGTGCCAGCATGGCCGCCCTGACCGGTTGCGGCAGTCTGGATGGCGCCAGCAGCCGCATCGCCAACATCGTCAAGCCCTACCGGGTGGACGTGGTGCAGGGCAATTTCGTGTCCCGCGAGCAGGTCGAAGCCCTGCAGCCTGGCATGAGCCGCCAGCAGGTGCGTGAGATTCTCGGGACGCCGCTGGTCACCAGCCTGTTCCATGCGGACCGCTGGGAGTACGTGTTCACGCTCAAACGCCCTGGCGAAGAGATTCAGACCCGCAAGCTGACCGTGTTCTTCAAGGGCGATGCCCTGGAGCGCTCCGAAGGCGATGAAATGCCAACCGAGACCGAGTTCGTCGCCACGCTGGGTGCGCGCGATGGTGCCAAGGGCAAGGTGCCGGCGTTGGAAGCCACGCCGGAGCAACTGGCCAAGTACCCGGTCAAGGAGCGCCCCGCGCCAGCAGCGGCCACACCGCCGGCGTTGCCTGCCGCCACCAGTTACCCGCCGCTCGAAGCGCCCGCGCGCTGAACCTTGCGGCCCTGGCAGTGAGCCCGGTGCGCTGGCTGCCCTATCAATGAACAGGACCTTTTCATGACCGCGACTTCTTCGCCTGCGGCTCCCGCGGCATCCCCCCTCCGTGTAGCCGTCGCCGGGGCTTCGGGCCGCATGGGCCGCATGCTGATCGAGGCCATCCGCGCCAGCGACGACTGCGTGCTGGCTGGTGCGCTGGACGTGGCAGCCAGCCCCGCCGTTGGCTCGGACGCCACCGCCTTTCTGGGCTACGCCAGCGGCGTGGCCATCACGGCCGATGTGGCGGCAGGCCTCAAGAACGCCGAGGTGCTCATCGACTTCACCCGCCCCGAAGGCACGCTGGCCCACCTGGCCGTGTGCAGCCGGCTGGGCGTGAAGGCCGTCATCGGCACCACCGGCTTCACCGATGCGCAAAAGGCCGAACTCGACGCCTACGCACAGCGCACCGCCATCATGTTCTCGCCCAACATGAGCGTGGGCGTGAACGTCACGCTCAAGCTGCTGCAAATGGCTGCCAAGGCCATGGCCACGGGGTACGACATCGAAATCATCGAAGCCCACCACCGCCACAAGGTCGATGCGCCCTCGGGCACCGCGCTCAAGATGGGCGAGGTGATTGCCGAGGCCCTGGGCCGCGACCTCAAGGACTGCGCCGTGTACGCCCGCGAGGGTGTGACGGGCGAGCGCGACCCTTCCAGCATCGGCTTTGCGGCCATCCGGGGCGGCGACATCGTGGGTGACCACACCGTGCTGTTTGCCGGCATCGGCGAGCGCATCGAGATCACGCACAAGTCCTCCAGCCGCGCCACGTATGCGCAGGGCGCCTTGCGCGCCGTGCGTTTCCTGGCGGCCCACAAGACTGGCATGTTCGACATGTTCGACGTGCTGGGCTTGCACTGATCCGCCGACTCCCATGGACGCGCTCCACTGGTGGCGCCAGGGCGATGCCGTGACGCAAAGTGCGGCACTGGTCTTGCTGGCCATGTCGGTGGCAAGCTGGGTGGTCATTGTGTGGAAGCTGCGGCTCATGCGCCGCGCCAGTGCCGACGTGGCCCGCTGCACGGCCGCGTTCTGGCAGGCGCCCTCGCTGGCCCTGGCGCAGCAGCGTTTGCAGTCTTTTGACCGGGATGCGCTAGTGCTTCCTTTGGTGGTTGCTGCAAATTCAATAGCAAATCACGACAACGTTTCCCCGCCCACGCTAGCTACAGCCGGCAGCCTGTCACAGCGGCTCACGCGGGTGCTGCGCGATGCCCTGCACGATGTGCTGGGGCGCCTGCAGTTTGGCCAGGTGCTGCTGGCCACGGTGGGTTCCACGGCGCCCTTCGTAGGGTTGCTGGGCACGGTTTGGGGCATCTACCATGCGCTCACGGCCATGGCAGGCGCGGGGCAGATCACCATTGACCGCGTCTCCGGTCCCGTGGGCGAGGCCCTGGTCATGACGGCGGCCGGGCTGGCCGTGGCGATCCCTGCCGTGCTGGCTTACAACGTGTTTGGCCGCCTGCTCGGGCGCATTGAGGCGGACCTGGAAGGGTTTGCGCGCGATCTGCGAGAGCTGGTCATCGACACCTCTGCCCCCGCCGATCCTCGGCCCTGAGCTCCAGAAAGCTTGACCGCGCCATGGCCTTCGGAAGACTCGAACGCACCACCGGGCCGCAGCCCATGAGCGACATCAACATGACGCCGCTGGTGGACGTGATGCTGGTGCTGGTGGTGATCTTCATCCTCACGGCGCCGCTGCTGGCCAGCTCCATCCGGCTGGACCTGCCGCGCACCGAAGGCGCCACGCCCGGCGCGGCCCCGCAATTCGTCACGCTGGTGGTCGACGCTTCGGGCCAGGCGTTTTTGGATGACCAACCCCTTTCGCAGACTGCGCTGGCCGAGCGCCTGCGCCGCATTGGCGCCGAGCGCCCCGACACCGAGGTGCAACTGCGCGCCGACGCTGCCGTGCCCTACGGCCGCGTGGTCGAAGTCATGGGCGCGGCCCACCTGGCCGGGCTGCAGCGCATCGGATTTGTGGCCGAACCTGCGGCGAACGCGGTGTCGCCTGCGTCCCCCGCTCCGTCCCGCTGACGCACCTGGACGGCTGGGCCGCCAGCGCCAGCCCCTGACCGCCTAAAATCCCTGCAGCGCGGCCCTGCGGCTGCACTCTTCTCTCACCCCCGAGCCCCCATGCAAGACAAATACTCTCCCCAAGACGTCGAACGCGCGGCGCACGACCACTGGACCGCTACCGACGCCTACCGCGTGACGGAAGACACGAGCAAGAAGAAGTTCTACGCCTGCTCCATGCTGCCCTACCCTAGCGGCAAGCTGCACATGGGCCACGTGCGCAACTACACCATCAACGACATGCTCACGCGCTACCTGCGCATGAACGGCCACAACGTCTTGATGCCCATGGGCTGGGACGCGTTCGGCCTGCCCGCCGAAAACGCGGCGCTGAAGAACGGCGTGCCACCGGCCAAGTGGACGTACGAAAACATCGCGTACATGAAAAAGCAGATGCAGGCCATGGGCCTGGCCATCGACTGGAGCCGCGAGGTGGCCACCTGCGACCCCGAATACTACAAGTGGAACCAGTGGTTGTTCCTGAAAATGCTCGAAAAGGGCATTGCCTACCGCAAGACCCAGGTCGTGAACTGGGACCCGGTGGACCAGACCGTGCTGGCCAACGAGCAGGTGATCGACGGCAAGGGCTGGCGAACCGGTGCCACGGTCGAGAAGCGTGAGATCCCTGGCTACTACCTCAAGATCACCGACTACGCTGAAGAGCTGCTGGGTTTTGTGACGGGCGACAAGCTGCCCGGCTGGCCCGAGCGCGTGAAGCTGATGCAGGAGAACTGGATCGGCAAGAGCGAGGGCGTGCGCTTTGCGTTCACGCACGACATCGCGGGCGACGACGGTGCGCTGATCGGCGACGGCAAGATGTACGTGTTCACCACGCGCGCCGACACCATCATGGGCGTGACCTTCTGCGCCGTGGCGCCCGAGCACCCGCTGGCCGCACATGCCGCCAAAACCAACCCTGCGCTCCAAGCCTTCATCGAAGAGTGCAAGAGCGGCGGCACCACCGAGGCCGAGCTGGCCACGCAAGAGAAAAAGGGCGTGCCCACGGGCCTGTTCGTCACGCACCCGCTCACCGACGAAAAGGTCGAGGTCTGGGTCGGCAACTACGTGCTGATGGGCTATGGCGACGGCGCCGTGATGGGCGTGCCTGCCCATGATGAGCGCGACTTCGCGTTCGCCCTGAAGTACGGCATCGAGATCAAGCAGGTTGTGCTGGTCGATGGCGAGCACTTTGACTACCACCAGTGGAACGACTGGTATGGCGACAAGCAGCGCGGCGTCACCATCAACTCCGACAGCTTCAGCGGCCTGTCGTACAAGGAAGCCGTGAACGCCGTGGCCCATGCGCTGGAGCAAAAGGGCCTGGGCGAGAAGAAGACCACCTGGCGCCTGCGCGACTGGGGCGTGAGCCGCCAGCGCTACTGGGGCACGCCGATCCCGATCATCCACTGCGACGAGCACGGTGCCGTGCCCGTGCCCGAAAAAGACCTGCCCGTGGTGCTGCCGCAAGACTGCATCCCCGACGGCTCGGGCAACCCGCTGCACAGGCACGAAGGCTTCCACGCGGGCGTGACCTGCCCCGTGTGTGGCAAGGCTGCCCGCCGCGAGACGGACACCATGGACACGTTCGTGGACAGCTCGTGGTACTTCATGCGGTACTGCGACCCCAAGAATGCGGACGCCATGGTGGCCGGTGGTGCCGACTACTGGATGCCGATGGACCAGTACATCGGTGGTATCGAACACGCCATCCTGCACCTGCTGTACGCCCGCTTCTGGACCAAGGTCATGCGCGACCTGGGCCTGGTCAAGGTCGATGAGCCTTTTACCAAGCTGCTCACACAAGGCATGGTGCTCAACCACATCTACAGCCGCCGCACCGCCAAGGGCGGCAAGGACTACTTCTGGCCGCACGACGTGGAGCATGTGCTCGATGAAGGCGGCAAGATCATCGGTGCGAAGCTCAAGAACGAAGCCACCAGCGGCGACGGCATGTTGCCCGTGGGCACGCCCATCGACTACGAGGGCGTGGGCACCATGTCCAAGTCCAAGAACAACGGCGTGGATCCGCAGGACCTGATCGAGAAGTACGGCGCCGACACGGCCCGCCTGTACACCATGTTCACCGCGCCGCCCGAAGCCACTCTGGAGTGGAACGACGCTGCGGTGGAAGGCAGCTACCGCTTCCTGCGCCGCGTGTGGAACTTCGGCCTCAAGCTCTCGGCCATCGACCGGGACGCTGCCATGGCCAGCGTGGCCGGTGCCAGCAGCCTGCAGGACGTGCAGTTTGGCAAGGAGGCCAAGGCCCTGCGCCTGGAGATTCACAACGTGCTCAAGCAGGTGGACTACGACTACCAGCGCATGCAGTACAACACCGTGGTCTCCGGCGCGATGAAGATGATCAACGCGCTCGAAGATTTCAAGGCCATGGACTCGGCCGGTGCCCAGGTGGCGCTGATCGAAGGCTTTGGCATCCTGCTGCGCTGCCTCTACCCCGCCACGCCCCACATCGCCCACAGCCTGTGGACGGGCCTGGGCTACGCCGGTGCGTTGGGCGACCTGCTCGATGCGCCCTGGCCGCAGGTGGATGCCGGCGCCCTGGTGCAGGACGAGATCGAACTCATGCTGCAGGTCAACGGCAAGCTGCGCGGATCCATCCATGTGCCCGCCCAGGCCGACAAGGCCGAGATCGAGCGCATTGCGCTGGCCAGCGAGGCCTTTGTGGCCCAGGCCGCAGGCGCTCATCCGAAACGCGTGATTGTGGTGCCAGGTCGTCTGGTGAACGTGGTGGTCTGACCCCATGAACAAACGCACACTGCTCAGTCTGGCCCCGGTGGCCCTGTTGTCTGCCTGCGGATTCCGGCTGCGTGGCGTGCCGGAGTTCGGGTTTGGCTCGCTCTACATCGCGGCCCCTGCCAGCTCGCCGCTGGCGCGTGAGCTGCAGCGCACACTCGACGGATCGGGCAGCCAGCTCAAGCTGCTGCGCGACCCGGCCAGCATGCCGACGGCAGAGGCCATCTTCGATCTGCTGCAGGAGCAGCAGGAGCGTGTGGTGGTGGGCCTCAATGCGTCGGGACAGGTGCGCGAGCTGCAGCTGCGCTTGCGTATCAAGTTCCGCCTGCGCACGCCCACCGGCGTGGAGCTGATTCCGGACACCGAGCTGCTGCAGCAGCGCGACATCAGCTACAACGAAACCATTGCGCTGGCCAAGGAGGCCGAAGAGGCGCTGCTCTACCGCGACATGCGGACCGACCTGGTGCAGCAGCTCATGCGCCGGCTCGCAGCAGCCAAGCGCTAAGAGCAGTTCACAGAACTCCCCTGGCGTTGTTGTCTCGCCTAGTCGTACTAGTCTTACTAGTCGTGCTGCCTGCGGCGAAACGCCCAGCCATGGCCGCTTCGCTGAGGTTTGGGAGCTGCTCTAAGAATGTGCGCGCTCAGGCGCTCAGGCGCTCAGGCGCTCAGCGTCGGCCCCTGGCCGTGCGAGGGCACGCGCATGAGCGTGCTCTTGCCAAACAGCGACTCCACCAGGTCCACCGCCAGCACGGCCGTGCGGTTGCGTACATCCAGCGCGGGGTTCAGTTCCACAATGTCCAGAGATGCCAGGCGCCCGCTGTCGGCAATCATCTCCATGCACAACTGCGCCTCGCGGTAAGTGGGGCCACCGGGAACCGTGGTGCCCACCCCGGGGGCAATGTCGGGGTCCAGAAAGTCCACATCAAAGCTCACATGCAGGTGGGTGTGTGCATCCAATCCGGCCAGCGCCTGCTGCATCGTCTGGCGCATGCCCACCTCGTCGATGTAGCGCATGTCGAACACCTCCAGGCCCTGCTCGTGCACAAAGCGCTTTTCGCCCGCGTCCACGCTGCGGATGCCGATCTGCCGGATCTGCGACGGGTGCAGAGCCGGGCCACCACCCGGCGTGCGGGCCAGCCCGGTCAGCGCCTCGGGGCCAAACCCGCACAGGCAGGCCACGGGCATGCCATGCACATTGCCGCTGGGGGTCAGTGCACTGGTGTTGAAGTCGGCATGGGCATCGAGCCACAGCACCCGCAGTTTTTTGCCCACCTCCGCGCAATGGCGGGCCACGGCGCTGATGCTGCCCAGGCCCAGGCAGTGGTCGCCACCCAGCAGGATGGGCAGGTGGCCCAGCTGCAGTTCTGCATACACGGCGTCGAACACGCGCTGGTTCCATTCCACCACCTCGGGCAGGTGGCGGTAGCCGTCTACGGGTGGCTGCCACGGGTTGGCGGGGCCACTCAGGTTGCCCCGGTCAAACACCTGCAGCCCGTGGGACTCCAGCGCCGCCTGCAGGCCGGCCACACGCAAGGCCTCGGGCCCCATGGAGGCGCCACGTGCACCTGCGCCGATGTCGGTAGGGGCGCCGATCAGGCTGGTGGGCTGGGCGCTGCGCAGGGCGGTGGGGGGCATGGCAATCTGACTTTCTGGGATATGGCAGTGAGGGGGAAGGGCGCGGGCGCCCGGGGGAATTCTCCGGGCTTTGGGCGCCAATGAACAGCGCTGCAGCTGATCGGTTCGTGGCCTCCCTTGTGCACTGTGAGGGCATCCGCTGGCAATTTGCGCAATGCCGGGTCTGCCCAGGCGATAAACTTTGCCGCATGCAAGTCGCCTTGGCCCAACTCTCTCAGCATCTTCAACGGGGCCTGTCGCCGCTGTACGTCCTGCATGGCGACGAGCCCTTGCTGCAGCAGGAGGCGGCCGACGCCATCCGCGCCACGGCCCGCGCCCAGGGCTACACCGAACGCAGCAGCTACACCGTGGCGGGCGCCCACTTTGACTGGAGTGCGGTGCTGGCGGCCGGCGGGTCACTCAGCCTGTTTGCCGACAAGCAGATCGTCGAGATCCGCATCCCCTCGGGCAAGCCCGGCAAGGATGGCAGCGTGGCGCTGCAGCAGATCGCCGAATCGGCCCGGGGCAACGACAGCACCCTCACCATGGTCATGCTGCCGCGCCTCGATAAAGCCACCAAGACCGGCGCTTGGTTTGCTGCACTGGAGGGCAATGGCACCTCGATCCAGATCGACCCCATCGAGCGCGGCCAGCTGCCGCAGTGGATTGCCCAGCGACTGGCCCAGCAAGGCCAGCGCGTGGTGGCGGGCGAAGAAGGCCAGCGCACCCTGCAGTTCTTTGCTGACCGCGTGGAGGGCAACCTGCTGGCCGCGCACCAGGAAATTCAAAAGCTCGCGCTGCTGCACCCGGCGGGTGAATTGACGCAATCCCAGGTCGAAGCCGCCGTGCTCAACGTGGCGCGCTACGACGTGTTCAAGTTGTCCGAATCGGTGCTCGCCGGGCAGACGGCCCGCGTGCAACGCATGCTCGATGGCCTGCAGGCCGAGGGCGAGGCCGAAGTGCTGGTGCACTGGGCGCTGGCCGAAGACATCCGCGCCCTCAAGCGCGTGAAAGACGCGATGAACGCCGGCCGCCCCTTGCCCATGGCGCTTCGCGAGAACCGCATCTGGGGCCCCAAGGAGCGGCTGTTTGAACGCATCCTGCCCAAGGCCAGCGACGCCGCCCTGGCGCGCCTGCTGCAGTCGGCCCACACGGTGGATGGCATTGTCAAAGGCCTCAAGCAGCCCGACTGGCCGCAAGACGGCTGGCAGGCCCTGCAGCGCCTGGCCTTGCAGCTGTGCCGCCTGACCAGCGCGGCACGGTGATGGCGGCCGCTGCTGCCTCCCCGCCTTTGCGCCTGCCCAACGACGACGCCACCAACGGCTGGTCCGCCATCCTGCCCCCGCGCACGCCGCGCCCTGCGCTGCAGGGCGATGTGCAGGCCGATTGGCTGGTGCTGGGCGCGGGCTTTGCGGGCCTGGCCGCCGCGCGCCGCCTGGCCGAGCTGCGCCCCCACGCCCACATCGTGGTGGTGGACGCAGGCACCGTGGGCAACAACGCATCGGGCCGCAACTCGGGCTTTGCTATTGATGTGCCGCACAACATCGGCAGCTCGCTCGAAGAACTGCGCCAGGCCGCGCACTACCAGGCGCTGCTCACGGCAGGCATGAACGACTTGGAGCTGCTGGTGGCGCAGCACCGCATCGAGTGCCAATGGCGCCGCGCAGGCAAGTACCACTGCGCCGTCTCGCCCGCCGCCGAGCGCACGCTGCAGCACCATGTGGATGAGCTGCGCGCCCTGGGTGCGCCGCACGAGCTGCTGGACCGCAACGCCCTGGCCGCACGCCTGGGCACCCGCTACTTTGCCGCCGGGCTCTACACGCCGGGCACCGTGTTGCTCAACCCCGCCGCGCTGTGCCGGGGCCTGGCCGATGCGCTGCCTGCCAACGTCACCCTGTACGAGCAAACGCCGGTGCAGCGGCTGGACCTGTCAGGCAGCAAGGTGGTGGCGCATACCCCGCAGGGCCGTGTGCGTGCGCCGCAACTGTTGCTGGCGGCCAATGGTTTTGCGCAGCAGCTGGGGCTGTTCGGCAGCGCCTGGGGAGCGGAGACGTTTCCGTTGGTCACCTTTGGTTCGCTTACCGCGCCGCTCACGCCCGAGCAGCGCAGCCGCCTGGGTGCGCCTGAGGGCTGGGGCGTGACGCCCGCCAGCGCCGTCACGGGGGCCACGCTGCGCTACACGGACGATCACCGCATTCTGGTGCGCCAGGGCTTTGAATATGCGCCGCAGTTCCGCGTCAGCCCTTCGGTGCGCGAGCGGGTGCGGCGTGAGCACGCGGCCGTGTTTGCGGCGCGTTTTCCGCAACTGGGTGATGTGGCGCTGGAGCATTTCTGGGAAGGCTCGATCGCCATCACCCGCAATGGCGCACCGCGCTGGGGGCGGCTGGCCCCGCAGGTGCATGGGGTGGCTGGGTGCAATGGGGCGGGGGTGGTGAAGTTCACGGCCCTGGGGGCTCTGGCAGCGGATTTGGCGCTGGGGCAGGACCACCCGTTGCTGGCGCATGCCTTGGCCTTGGGTGGGCCGACGCGGATGCCGCCGCAGCCGCTCATGGGGCTGGGGGTGCGGGCTTATATAGCGCGGGAGAAGTGGTTGGGGCGGGCGGAGGTTTGATTATTTTTGGCTTCTAGTGCCTGTGAGATAAGCACTGGAAGCTATTAAATTAGGAGTGGTTGTCGGGGCTTGCTCGCTGATTTGGTGGCATGCCTGTGCGCAATGCGGGAGCCGGGTTGTCGCCCCGGCGGGCGAGGTACTTTTCTTTGCTTCGCCAAAGAAAAGTACCCAAAAGAAAGGCGACCCCACTGTCTGCGTCCCTGCGCTTCGCTTCGGGCAACCTGCGGTGCTCGCGTCCAGCGGGGTCTCGCTCAAACTCGCTGCGCTCAAACAGTCGCGAGCCCTGATCCGCTGGCCGCTGCGCTCCTCGGCGCATTCAGAGGGGAGGGGGGAGCCGAACAGCCATTCGGGCCGTCGCTGCGCTCGGCCCTTGGGCGTGTCAGCGGGCGTTCAATGTGCCCTGTGCTTTTTCTGCCCACATCGCCAGGTTCGCCACCAGATCCTTCTGGCTGAACGAGCAGCTTTCTTCCGAAAACAGCGCGCTCGATTCCAGCCGGTCCAGCAGGTTCAGCAGCACATCGCTGTAGCGCGGGGGCAGGGCGGCCAGCAGGGTGGTTTGCTGGCGGGCCAGGGTGCTCAGGGTGGCGGCGGTGTGGTCGCCGCGTTCAAAGGCTTGCAGGGCCTGGGTGAAGGTGGTGAGCTGGGCGTGGGCGGTGTCGGTCATGGCGTAGCCGGGCGGATCGATGGTGGGAGATAGGCCCGAGGGTAAAGCAGCCATGGGCCCGCGCCCACCGGGCCGATACCAAGTGCGGCAAAATCGCCGGATGAACGCCCTCAACGTCGCTGAATACACGCACTCTCTCGGTCTCCAGGCAAAAACGGCCTCTGCGCTGATGGCCAAAGCGCCAGCAGCTATCAAAAACAAAGCGCTCAAAGCGCTGGCCCGGTTGCTGCGCGAGAACGTGGCCCAGCTCCAGATCGACAACGCTAAAGACCTGGAGCGCGCCGTGGCCAATGGGCTGGCGGGCCCGATGGTGGACCGGCTCAAGCTCACCCCCAAGGTGCTGGAGACTTGCGCCGAGGGCTGTGAACAGCTGGCCGCCATGCCCGACATCATTGGCGAGATCCTCGGCATGAAGCAGCAGCCCAGCGGCATTCGCGTGGGTCAGATGCGGGTACCGATTGGCGTATTCGGCATGATTTACGAGAGCCGTCCCAACGTCACCATCGAAGCCGCGTCGTTGTCGATCAAGAGCGGCAACGCCTGCATCTTGCGTGGCGGCTCCGAGGCGATTGATTCGAACAAGGCGCTGGCCAAGCTGGTGCAGCAGGCGCTGGCCGAGGCCGGCTTGCCGCAAGACGCGGTGCAACTGGTGCAGACCACCGACCGCGAGGCCGTGGGTCAGCTGATCGCCATGCCGCAGTTTGTGGACGTGATCATCCCGCGCGGCGGCAAGGGCCTGATTGAGCGCATCAGCCGCGATGCCAAGGTGCCCGTGATCAAGCACCTGGACGGCAACTGCCACACCTATGTGGACGACCCCTGCGACATCGCCATGGCCGTCAAGGTGGCTGACAACGCCAAGACCAACAAGTACAGCCCCTGCAACGCGAGCGAAGGCCTGCTGGTGGCGCGTGGCGTGGCGGCAGCATTTTTGCCCCAGATCGGCGCGGTGTATGCCGCCAAGGGCGTGGAGATGCGCGGTTGCCCCGAGTCGCTGGCCATCCTGCAGTCGGTGCCAGGTGCCCACCTGGTGCCCGCCACCGAGCAGGACTGGAGCGAGGAATACCTGGCCCCGATCATCAGCGTGAAGATCGTGGCGGGGGTGGATGAAGCCATTGCCCACATCAACCGCTACAGCAGCCACCACACCGATGCCATCCTGACGCGCGACCACATGCACGCCCAGCAGTTCCTGCGCGAGGTGGATTCGGCCAGCGTGATGGTGAACGCGAGCACGCGGTTTGCTGACGGTTTCGAGTACGGCCTGGGCGCCGAAATCGGCATCAGCACCGACAAGTTCCATGCGCGGGGCCCGGTGGGCATCGAAGGCCTCACTTCGCTCAAGTACGTGGTGTTGGGCGAAGGTGAGGTGCGGGCCTGATTTGCTCCTGAAACGATAGCTGCTGGCGCATGTTCGACTAGCGCTTGCGGCCTATTTCATATGAAAATCATCATCCTCGGCGCCGGCCGCGTGGGCCAGAGCGTGGCAGACAGCCTGGTGTCCGAGCGCAACGACATCACCGTCATCGACACCGACGCCGCGCGCCTGCGCGACCTGGAGTCGCGGTTTGATCTGCGCGGGGTGGTGGGCAACGGCATCGAGCCTGCCGTGCTGGCCGAGGCGGGGGCCGAGGACACCGACCTGCTGATTGCCTGCGCCGCGCAGGACGAGACCAACCTGGTGTGCTGCAAGATCGCGCAGCTGCTGTTCAACATCCCCAAGCGCATTGCGCGGGTGCGGTCCACAGGCTTCGAGGCCCATGAGCGGCTGGTGGGTCCCGAGGGGTTTGCGGTGGACCGCATCATCTGCCCCGAAGAATCGCTGACCCGCTATATCGGCAAGCTCATCGAGTACCCCGAGGCCATGCAGGTGCGCGAATTTGCCGGAGGCCGCGCATGCCTGGTGTCGGTGCGGGCGCGTGCGGGGGCTCCGATGGTGGGGCACTCCATCGGCGCGCTGCGCGAGAGTGCGCCGGAGCTGGCGATGCGCATGGTGGCCATCTACCGGCGCTTCCCCGACGAGCCTGACCGATTCATCGCCTGCGACGGCCGCACGCGCGTCGAGCCGGGGGACGAGGTGTTCGTGCTGGCCGCGCACGAGCACATCGCCAACGTGCTGGCCGCTCTGCACCGCCCGGCATCCCAGCAGCTCCAGCCTGTGCGCCGCATCATGATTGCGGGCGGCGGCCGGCTGGGTCTGCGGCTGGCGCGGCAGCTCAGCCAGGCGGGCGGGCGTTTTCACATCAAGATCATCGAGGACCATGCGGACCGCTGCGTGGAGCTGGCATCTGCCCTGCCGCCTGAGGTGCTGGTGCTGCAGGGCGACACCACCGACGAAGACCTGCTGGGTGACGAAGGCATCGAGGAGGTGGACCTGTTCCTCGCGCTCACCGACGACGACGAGGACAACATCATGTCGTGCCTGCTGGCCAAGCGCATGGGCGCGAGCCGCGTGCTGGCCCTCATCAACCGGCGCAGCTATGCCGACCTGATGCACGGCACGCAGATCGATATCGCGCTGTCGCCCGCGCAGGCCATGCTGGGCGAGCTGCTGGCCTATGTGCGCCAGGGCGACGTGCAGGCCGTGCACAGCCTGCGCCGTGGGGTGGCCGAGGCGCTGGAGATCGTGGCGCGCGGCGACCGCAAGAGCTCGCGCGTGGTCGGCCGCAAGGTCAGCGATCTGCAACTGCCGCGCGATGTGCACATCGGCCTGATCGTGCGCGGTCTGCCTGACGCGTCGGAAACCACGGGTGCACCCGCTGCCGATCTGCGCGAGCCCGAGGTCATCATCCCGCGCAGCGCCACGGTGATCGAGAGCAATGACCACGTGGTGTTCTTCCTGCCCAACAAGCGGCTGGTGCGCGATGTGGAAAAGCTCTTCCGCGTGAGCGCGACTTTTTTCTGACCTGGCACCGAGCTGCGCGAGACCCCCATGACGGACATGTTTCCCGTTCTGCGCGTGCTGGGCATTCTGGTGATGATCTTCTCGCTGTCCATGGGCCTGCCGCTGGTAGTCTCGCTGTGGACGCGCGACGGCGTCTGGTTTGTGTACCCGCTGTCCATGGGCGCCACGATGCTGGCGGGCGCGTGGCTGTGGTGGCGGTTGCGGCTGTTCCGGCAAGAGCTGCAGCCGCGCCACGGCGTGATGCTGGTGTCGCTGGTGTGGATGCTGCTGCCCCTGTCGGCCGCGCTGCCGCTGATGCTGGCCGGGCACTACACCGGGCACCCGCTGTCGTTCACGCACGCCTACTTCGAGGCGGTGTCGGGGCTGACGACCACGGGCTCCACCGTGCTTGCGGGCTTGGATGCGTTGCCGGTGTCGGTGAATGTGTGGCGCACCTTTTTGCAGTGGATGGGTGGCATGGGCATCCTGATTTTGGCCGTGGCCGTGCTGCCGCTGCTGGGCGTGGGGGGCAGCCAGCTGTTCAAGGCCGAGGCGGCGGGGCCTCTGAAGGACACCAAGCTCACGCCACGCATGACCGGCACGGCCAAGGGGCTCTGGGGGGTGTATGCGCTGTTCTCCGTGCTGTGTGGCCTGGCCTACTGGGCCGGGGGCATGGCGCCGCTGGATGCGTTAATGCACATGTTCACCACCGTGAGCCTGGGCGGGCTGTCGTCTCACGACCTGAGCTTTGGGTACTTCCAGTCGCCGCTACTGGAGGCGATCTGCATCTTCTTCATGCTGGTGGCCAGCTGCAATTTTGCGCTGTACTTCGTCGCCATTCGCAAGGGCCAGTGGGGCGGCTTCTGGCGCGACCCGGAGCTGCGGGCCACGCTGGTGACGTTGATTGGCGGCGGTCTGCTGGTGGCTCTGCTGTTGTGGGCCAAGGGCGTGTATGGGCCGCTGGACGCGCTGCGCCATGGCATGTTCAACCTGGTGTCGCTGGCCACCACCACCGGCTACGCCACGGTGGACTACCTGGCATGGCCCGTGTTTGCGCCGGTGTTCATGCTGCTGCTGTCGGGCGTGGCCACCAGTGCGGGCTCGACGGGCGGGGGCATCAAGATGGTCCGTATGCTCATTCTGGTCAAGCAGGCGCGCCGCGAGATGAACCGTCTGGTGCACCCGCGCGCCGTGCAGCCGGTGCAACTGGGTGGCGCTGCAGTGGACAACCGGGTGATCTTCTCGGTGCTGGCCTTCATGCTGGTCTATGGCGGCACGGTCTTTGGTCTGAGTATGGTCATGCTGCTGACGGACCTGGACCCGGTGACGGCGTTCTCGGTGGTGCTGGCCAGCGTCAACTGCGCGGGCCCGGGCCTGGGCAGCGTGGGGCCCGCGTCCAACTACGCGGTGCTCACCGATTTCCAGATCTGGGTATGCACCCTGGCCATGCTGCTGGGGCGGCTGGAGATTCTGAGCTTCATGGCCTTGCTCACCCCGGCGTTCTGGCGCCGGTAGGGGGCAGGGCCGTGGCTGCGCCGGGGGTGACTTGCGAAAACCTGGCCTGACCCCACATCCTACAATTCACGCAATCGCTTCCCGAGGGCTTTCCATGGTTCCGCATCTCATCACGGCCCTCACGGGGCCGATCAACGAACTCGAACAGCGCATTCTCGACTCGATGCCCGCCATCGAACGCTGGTTCCGGCTGGAGTGGATGGAACACACCCCGCCGTTCTACACGTCGGTAGACATCCGCAATGCAGGCTTCAAGCTGGCGCCGGTTGACACCAACCTGTTCCCGGGCGGCTGGAACAACCTGACCAAGGAGATGCTGCCCCTGGCCGTGCAGGCTGCGATGGCCGCCATCGAGAAGATCTGCCCCGAAGCGCGCAACCTGCTGATCATCCCGGAGAACCACACGCGCAACACGTTCTACCTGTCCAACGTGGTGCAGCTGCAGCGCATCTTCAATATGGCGGGCCTGAACGTGCGGGTGGGCTCCATCAGCCCCGAGATCAAGAAGTCCACGCTGATCGAGCTGCCCAACGGCGACACCGTGACCCTGGAGCCCGTGGTGCGCACCAAGCGCCGGCTGGGGCTCAAGGACTTTGATCCCTGCACCATCCTGCTGAACAACGACCTGACCGCAGGCGCCCCCGGCATTCTGGAAGACATCCACGAGCAGTACCTGCTGCCCCCGCTGCACGCCGGCTGGAGCGTGCGCAAGAAGAGCACCCACTTCAAGAACTACGAAGAGGTGGCCAAGCGTTTTGGCAAGATGCTGGGCATCGACCCCTGGCTGGTCAACCCCATGTACAGCCAGTGCGGCGAGGTGGACTTTGCCGAGGGCACGGGCATGGACCAGCTGCAGACCAGTGTGGATGCGCTGCTGACCAAGGTGCGCCGCAAGTACAAGGAATACGGCATCAACGAAAAGCCCTTCGTGATCGTCAAGGCCAACAACGGCACCTACGGCATGGGCATCATGACCGTGCGCGACGCCAAGGAGCTGGACGCCGTCAACCGCAAGACGCGCAACAAGATGGCCGTGATCAAGGACGGCCAGCCGGTGAGCGAGGTCATCATCCAGGAAGGCGTGCTGACTCAGGAGCGCGTCAACGACGCCGTGGCCGAGCCCGTGGTCTACATGATGGACCGCTACGTGGTGGGCGGCTTCTACCGCATGCACGCCGAGCGCGGTGTGGACGAAAACCTCAACGCCCCCGGCGCGAGCTTTGTGCCCCTGGCCTTTGAGCACAGCACCCACATGCCCCAGCCTGGCGTGCGTCCGGGCGTGAGCGCACCCAACCGCTTCTATATGTACGGCGTGGTGGCCCGGCTGGCGATGCTGGCGGCCAGCTATGAGCTGGAGGCCACCAACCCCGACGCCGAGGTGTACGACTGAAAACCAGAGTCTTTGGGGCCCCATGCGGGTCTTGGGGACACCGGGTTTCAGCGCCAGCACCCTCCCGGCGAACCTGCGCAGCGGGCCTGCGGGGCAGGGCAGTGGCCCCGCATGCCACGCCCGCGCCCGGTTGCCAAGGGCAAGTTGCTGCGTTGCAACATGGGGTTTCGCCTCCAAACGCTTGATCTGGCTCAGGCGCACAATAGCGTTCCCAAAAGTAACGGAACCCCGTCAGGCCCAGTGCGCGGGGGTGGTCAGTGCAAAGCTCCAAGTCATCGCTCGCAGCGCTCACGCTGGGCGCCATCGGTGTTGTGTATGGCGATATCGGCACCAGCGTGCTGTATGCCGTCAAGGAGGTGTTCGGGTCCGGTCATGTGCCGTTCACGCCCGCAAACATCTACGGCATCCTCTCCATCTTTTTCTGGACCCTCACGGTCATCGTCTCCCTGAAGTACGTGGTGCTGGTGCTGCGTGCCGACAACCACGGTGAGGGGGGCCTCATCGCCATGCTGGCCTTGGCCTCCCAGGCCGTCAAAGACAAGCCCCAGTTGCGCAGCGTGTTGCTGGCCGTGGGCATTTTTGGCACCTCGCTGTTTTACGGCGATGGCGTCATCACCCCGGCCATCTCGGTGCTGTCGGCGGTGGAGGGGCTGGAAGTGGTGTCCGAGCACTTCAAGCACTACGTGATCCCGATCACGCTGGTGGTGCTGTTTTGCCTGTTTGCCGTGCAAAAGCGCGGCACGGGCGGCATTGGCAAGTTTTTTGGTCCTATCACGCTGGTGTGGTTTGTCACCATCGCGCTGCTGGGCGTGTCGCACATCGTGGGGCACCCGGAGATCTTGTGGGCGCTGAGTCCGCACCACGCGTTGGGCTTCATGTGGGCCAACCCGGGCACCAGTTTCATCATTCTGGGCGCGGTGGTGCTGTGCGTGACGGGCGCCGAGGCCTTGTATGCCGACCTGGGCCACTTCGGCAAGCGCCCGATCCGCATGGCCTGGTTTGGTGTGGCCATGCCCGCGCTCACCCTCAATTATTTCGGCCAGGGCGCGCTGCTGCTGGCCGAGCCCGAGGCCGTCAAGAACCCGTTCTATCTGATGGCCCCCGACTGGGCGCTGGTGCCTTTGGTGATTCTGGCCACCATGGCCACCGTGATTGCCTCGCAGGCGTTGATCACCGGCGCATTCAGCGTGACCAAGCAGGTCATCCAGCTGGGCTACCTGCCGCGCTTGAACATCCAGCACACCAGCGTGCGCGACACGGGCCAGATCTATATGCCGCTGGTCAACTGGGGGCTGTTCGTGGCCATCGTGCTGGCGGTGGTGATGTTCCGCTCGTCGAGCAATCTGGCTGCGGCGTATGGCATTGCGGTGACGCTGGACATGCTGATCACCACCACGTTGACCTTCTTCGTGATCCGCTACGGCTGGCGGTATCCGCTGGCGCTGTGCATTGCGGCCACTGGCTGCTTCTTTGTGGTGGACCTGGCGTTCTTCGCCTCCAACCTGCTCAAGCTGTTCCAGGGTGGCTGGTTCCCGCTGATGATCGGCGGCATCGTGTTCTCGCTCATGATGACCTGGAAGGAAGGGCGCCGCCTGCTCAATGACAAGCTGCGTGCCGACGCCATCGACCTCAAGGACTTTCTGGAGTCGATCTTCATCAGTCCGCCCACGCGGGTGGATGGCACAGCCGTCTTCCTGACGGCCGAAACCGGCGCGGTGCCCAATGCCCTGCTGCACAACCTCAAGCACAACAAGGTGCTGCACCAGCAAAACCTGTTTGTCACCGTGCACAACCACGAGACGCCCTGGATTGGTTTGGACAAGCGGCTGCAAGTCGAATCGCTGGGGCACGACTGCTGGCAGGTGGTGGTGCATTACGGCTTCAAGAACGACCCCGACCTGCCCCGCGCGCTGGAGCTGCTGCGTGGGCGTGGCTGCGAGCTGGAGTCCATGACCACCAGCTATTTCCTGTCGCGGGACACCGTCATCCCCACCATCGGCAGCGGCATGGCGCCTTGGCGCGAAAAGCTGTTTGCCCAAATGCACCACAACGCCAGTGGCGCGGCTGACTTCTTGCACCTGCCCAATAACGCGGTGGTCGAGCTGGGCTCCAAGATCGAGATCTGACGGGCTGAGAGGGCTCCCCCTGGCCTGGGACGGGTGCCTTGGGCTGGTTTTGCACTGTTTTTGCCTTGTAGCGCCAGTGCTTATTGTCTAAGATGCTATCAATACTGTAGCTGTTGGGGCGGGCTGACGGCCTGCCTGAGCTCCATGGGCGCGCGGTGCCAGAATCGCGCCCATGCAATTTTTCAAAGACCTGAGCCTTTCCACAGCGGTGGCGGGCTTCGTGGCGGTGCTGGTGGGCTTTACCAGCTCGGTGGCCATCGTCTTCCAGGCCGCCCTGGCATTTGGGGCCACACCCGCGCAGATCACGTCCTGGATGTGGGCGCTGGGTCTGGGCATGGGCCTGTGTTCGCTGGTGCCCTCGCTGATCTTGCGCCAGCCCGTCATGGTGGCTTGGTCCACACCGGGCGCCGCCGTGCTGGCCACTGCGGGGTTGGCGGGCGGTTTCAGCATGGGCGAGGCCATCGGCGCCTTCATGATCAGCGCGTTGCTCATCACCCTGGCGGGCGTCACCGGCTGGTTCGAGCGTGTGATGAACCGCATCCCCATGGAAATCGCCGCTGCCCTGCTGGCCGTCGTGCTGGCCCGCTTTGGCCTGCAGGCGTTTGCGGCTGCCCAGACGGCGTTGCCCTTGGTGCTGCTGATGTTGATGGTCTATCTGGTGAGCCGCCGTCTGGCTGCGCGGTATGCGGTGGTCATCACCCTCGCAGCGGCCGTGGTGTTTGTGGCCTCCCGGGGGCAGATGGCCTGGTCGGCGGTGCAGCTGGAGTTGGCCCTGCCGGTTTTCACCGCGCCCCAGTTCAGCGTGGCTGCCGCCATCAGCCTGGCGATTCCTTTGTTTGTGGTGACTATGGCCTCGCAAAACCTGCCCGGTGTGGCGGTCATCCGTGCGTCGGGCTACGACCTGCCCATTTCGCGGCTCATCACGCTCACGGGTCTGGCCACCCTGGTGCTGGCGCCTTTTGGCGCGTTCGCGCTCAACTTCAGTGCCATCACCGCTGCAATGTGCATGGGCCCCGAGGCGCACGCCG